>CAWHAD010000001.1:0-4045 GCA_963827265.1 uncultured beta proteobacterium
CAGACATCGTCCGGCGGCTCCGAACGAACGGGCTTTCTGATCGTGCGACAGGTGGTGAAGCGCGAATCCGTGAAGATGACATCCCATTGCTGATCCGTCGCTTCCAGGGCTTCCAGCAGATCGCCTTGCGTCAGTTCAACCGGCCAACGAAGCTCGCCGAGGCAATTTTTGCTTCGCCAAGCGCAGTGTCCGACATATCCACGCCCTGGTAGTGCGTTGGCGGTGATTGCACCAGGCACGGCGCAAGGAAGCGGGCATTGCCGCAACCCAGATCCAGCAGCCGGTATTTGTTGCGATCCTTGCGCTGTTTCAACAGTTGGGCAACGTTTGCATATATCTCGCGGTGAGACATGTAATTGTGTTCGGCGATCTGGTCATACACAGGCCAGGTGCGCGCAAAGAAGGCATTCGCCTCGGCATTAGTCATCAGCTTGTTCGATCAATGTTGACGATTACGGCAAATGGTAAACAACAATTGATGGATGATGCTAACGGGTCGCAGGCGGTTTGCCCGGGCACAGCCTGTCGAGAAGATACATCACGCCCGTCCCCGGGCTGGCGTCAATAAGATTATTCAAATCCAGGCTCGCTTGAAAGGAGCCGACCTTGTCCTTTTTGTGGAATACCGTCAATTGCAGTACCTGGAACTGCCGGGTGCTGCAAACCAGATAATAATGGTTGACTGAATTATCGAACGGTCTGGCCTGGGTAATGGTCTGGCCGGGCTGCTCTTTACGGTAGATGAACTTCAGCCAGGCTTTGGCACCGCCATCGAAGTTTTCGATACTGGCCTTATCGAGCATTACGCGCGCTTCCGGCGTATTGACCAACTCAACCCAGTCGGATGCAGACGCGGTTGATGGCAGCAATATCATAATGAGAAATATTATTCGCATTTTTCCGGCTCCACTTGCGGGACACGGCGGCAGTTTACAATGAAATTTTTACGGCCGGCAGATTTGTGCTGAGGTGCCAGGTTGCCCGGTTTTTTGTTCGGGCTGCAAAATGGCAGGATCGGACGGCTGCTGCACTGCAGTCACTCGAAATCAAAGTCTGCCGATACGTTCTGCCCGACTCTCAAAGTGGCGCCGATTCCGCGCAGCATGATGGCATTCATGCCGAATGTCACCGCGCCATTCAGCCGGGCATCCCGCCGATAGCCTTGCAGGATGTCCCCGACTTCAGGGCTGCTCCTGGCCGTCTGCGGATCGACATTCGGGATGGGACAGCGCGGACAGGGTTTGACCGGCTTCAGCAATACCTGTTCGCCGCCTGCGTCGACGCGGATCACACCCAGCAGGTCCTCTTCGTGGGGCTGCAGTCCCGACAGCACCACATTGGGCCTGAATCGTTCGATGCCCACACTGGAATGTCCGGCAGCAACCAGCCGCTCATTCAATTGCGCATGAGATGCAGCACTGAGCAGCAAAATCGGAAATCCGTCGTTGAACTGGTTGAGCGCCGTAACACCTTCTGTCCACTTCAGACTGGAGGCACGCTGGTACAACGGATCGAATCGCACCAGTCGATAATTGTTCTGATCCAGTCCCGGGCCCGGGTTTTCTGACCTGGCCAGGAAATCGGTGAACCATTGCGCGGCCTCGTTACCCGTATCGAAGGCGGGAACCTGGTCATCCCAGACCCTTACCGAAGCAGGTGGCATCATCCGATCAAGCGCGACGTGCAACTCACGCATCCCCGGCGCACTCAGCACCAGTTCGTCGGGGGACAATCGCGGGTGAACCAGCGCCAGGGATGGGTGCTCGCGCTGCGTGACAAATGCGCCCCGCGCATCCACCACCATCCAGGCCCGATCGTATTCCGGACCCGTATCGGTCAGCAGGAAATCCTGAACTTCTATGCCCGCACACGATTTGACGGGATACACGAACAGGCGCGCAATACGGGCGCTGACATCGCAATCTGATGGGCTGGACGGGTTCACGGCGTCAGGGATCTAACAATTCACAAGGATCATGTTAACGGACCCGGTATTTTGCAGGCGTTGTTTATCGGCAGGGCGATTATCCGGCAACCGATTCCGGTTTGCCACCGCTTCGCGATGGGCAAACTATTCGAATGCCCTGCTATTGATCAAGGTGATTTGCGCACATTCGGCAGGATCCGGATGAACAGGATCCCGGCAGGCGGGACAGGCTGGCGATAAGTTTCCCTATTTGAACAGCCGGCTCATTGCCGCAGTCATTTTGTCTACCCAGCCCAGCAGCAGGCATACGAGAAACAGGACTACACCGATGAGCATTCCTATTCCAAGTGCTTCAGCAGTCGAATTCATGGTCGATCTCCCAATGATAATGTCAAAATGAAAATGCTTTCCGCTGGTGAACGGTCTTCTGCGATTTATCGCAGAATTCCGTCAATGAGCCTGATTTCGGCTTACCCCACTTTTATCAAAAGGCTGCAAGATCCCTGAATCGGATTGCAGGTTTCAAATACTTGTTGGGGTAACCAGGATTGACGTCTTGCGGGGCCGCGCCTGAATCAAAATACCGGTAACAGTGTTGTGCACCGCCTTTTTCGCCAATACTAAAGCTTTGACCGCAAAAAATACAGGCGAATTACATTTACCAAAATATATTTGTATCAAGATATTTGTATCAAGATGTTTGCAACCGCTTAGGGGATATATTATTTGTTATGCTGAAAGCATTACGGATCGGAACTTATGCTGGACACTGAACGTTCAATTGCTGATTGATGTCAATCGCCTTTAACTTCAAGGAGAATTCAACCATGGAAATTGCCGGATATTTGAAAGTTATGATCCTTTTTTTCGCGCTTGCCATCCCGATTTCAATCGCATTTCTTGTTTACCGAACACTATTCACCGGACTGAATTCGATATCCCCATCCAGGAGATCAACAACAATTCCCGGGGATGCCGCAGAACCTGAGCAGACACAGGCGCAAAACAAGGAATCCGCTGAATAACGTTGAAGGCCAGATTAATACAGGCAAGGTGAAGGCAATCTGTCAGCTGCCGATGCGTACATTTACGACTGTAATACATCTCTCCACGCGCTGAAACTGCTTGGTCTTTTTATTTTTCCTGCGCAGGTCGATTTTCGGCCGCAATTTTCGGAACACGCTCGGCCTGTTGTTTCTCCAGAATCACCAGCGCGATTCCGCCAAGAATAGCCAGCGACGACAGCAGCAATCGCAAAGTAATCGGTTCACCGAGCAGGAGTACACCACCCAGCGCCGCGATCACCGGAACACTGAGCTGCACGGTCGCCGCCTTGGAAGCCTTCAGTGCTGGCAGCACGGTATACCAGATCGAGTAGCCGACACCCGAGGTCAACGCCCCCGACGCTAACGCATAGCAGAAACCGGCGCTATCCAGCGAGGAACGTCCTGCCATCACGACACTCAATGCGGCCGCGAAGGGAACTGCGCGCATGAAATTTCCGGCGGTCACCCTGAGCGGATCGCCCGCACCCTTGCCGCGCAGGGAATACACGCCCCAAGCGATCCCCGAAGCCAGCATCATTGCGGAGCCGAACATCGGCGGGGCGGAAAGACCCGGCAACAACAGTCCGACCAGTCCGGCAAGCGCGATCACCAGGCCCATCATCTGCAGTTTCAGCAGGCGTTCCCCCGCACGGATGCCATGGCCGATCATCGTTGCCTGCACCGCACCGAACAGCAGCAGCGCACCCGTCGACGCAGGCAGGCCGACATAGGCATAGGAAAAACCGGCTGCATACACAAACAGCGCAAATGCCGAAAGCCAGTTGCCGCGGCCTGTGCTGTTGCCGCGCCCGATGTTGACCAGCAGCCACAGCATGATCGCGCCGGAGACCAGCCGTATCGCGGTAAAGCTGGCCGCATCGATGCCGGTATGTTTCAGTGCGGCGCGGCACAGCAGGGAGTTGCTGGCGAATGCGATCATCGCCAGCGAGGTCAGGAAGATCAAGCGCGGATAGCGCATCGCAGGTTTCCCCAGGTGGTGAAATTCAGGCGGTTCCGGAACCGGAACAGCCGGCAGCGGATGGACACCCTATATCCAGCATGCCGTTTGATC
>CAWHAD010000002.1:0-215154 GCA_963827265.1 uncultured beta proteobacterium
TATAAAAGGATCGCACAATGTGCAACCCCTTATTTCGTGGTGCTGGAGAGAGGAATCGAACCTCCGACCTACGCGTTACGAGGACTCGACACCAGCGTATTCCCTCGCATATTCAGCAGCGTGTAGCACCTGTCAATTTATAGTGATATCAATTTTGATGGCACTCTCTATCGAAAAGTTGATACCACTCTGAAGCCGCAATTATACAGGCTATGGTGACAGGCAGTTTTCGGGCAGCGTGTTTGATACTATGGGGTTCCGCTCAGTGCCATGAGCGGACGCTGACTGGAAGTCGTCATTAAATCGTTTGAGTCCAATATCGCCATGATTGGCTATGCCAATCCCCTCACTTCTATTTTGATTGCCGGAGCATCGATGAAAGATCTGTTCATGCTGATGTTCCTGTTCTTTGATGGCAGCACATGCATATGCCGTGGATGGTGTTTTCATTGAATATGGACTGGGAGACGCCTCAGTAATATCATCCTTGTCAATGGTAGACATGTATCGTGTGGGGCGCTGTGGAAATGGCATAAGAGTTGGCTGAATGATGGTGACTGGCATGTGACCGGCTTCTGGGAGGCGTCGCTGGGCAGCTGGCGCGGCTACAAACCTGACGCCAATAACCAGACCATTACCGATATAGGGATTACGCCGGTGTTTCGCTTGGCACAAAAGGCGGGTTCAGGCATGACGCCGTATCTGGAGGGCGGGGGTTGGTATGCATCTGATCTCCCCGACTTCTCATCTATATACTCAGGGCGCAATTTCAGCACGGCTTTCCAGTTCGGGGACACTCTGGGTTTCGGGGTGAGCCTTGGCGAGCATCGCCAGTTTGATCTGGGTTATCGCTTCCAGCATCTGTCAAACGGCAACATCAAGAAACCGAATAATGGTGTTGATTTTAACCAGATTCACTTCGCATACCGTTTCTGATCAAGCGTATGTCGAGGCAATCTTTCGCCAAAAAAATTTTCATTCTTCGGCACATTGACTTGGCCTAGTAGGGTAACAAGTGATTGTTACTGTCTGCTTTTCACACCATTGAGCAGGCGTGCTGAACTCCATCGGGACCAGGTTCTTTACCCACGTCTGGGCTTTGGGATTTTTTTACGCTAAATCTCAGCTTCCGCCTTTTTATTATGACGACCATTTGCTGAGTTCTTGGCTGTCATCGTTCTCTGGATTTCGATACCCGTAGCTAATCCTTTTAGGATTTGCTCCTTTGCTTCACCATTCATTTGTGCGATGCGATTCTTCATGTCGGATATTATTTCATCCCACGGCAACGCCGCGAGTTGTGCTGCTTTAACTTCATAGTCGTCAATAATTTTTCCTAACACGCTAACAGTTAGTTCGTTTCTATCGTCATTAATTTCAGTATAAGCCATACTGTATGCCGCTACGTCCAGCAATTCATCATCGGTGACATTGCGCCGCAATTAACTCTGCTTTGTACTCTGTAAAAAGAAGCTTGGTATCCTTTGTTCCAATCCCAAATGCCAAGTCGGGTTTAAACGCCCTGTCAACAATGTCGATATTCATTTCACTCCTTTCAGTGTTACAAAATGGGAATCACGCCAGCAGGATTGAGACCTCCCGTTAGAACTACGTTCTTTCCACAGGTCCAGGCTGTTGATACCACTCTGATGCCGCTATTATACGGTCTATGGTGACCGGCAGCTTTTGGGCTATTTCATGTTATGACCTGCCGGTTTGTGCCAAGGGATACTCACGAACCCTGCAAATTGCCGATGTTTAATGCGGTTATTTGATTTACCGTGTTTCAAAGTGTCATAGATTGCTCGGCACGCTTGTGGCCAGTAATGTCGAATATCATGAAGCGGCTCATCACGAAGCGGCCAGCCGCGTCCTTGATTGCGGTGGCGTTCAACAACACGGATAGGCTCGTGCCATCCGCGCGCGCGATTTCGAATTGGACATCACGCAGCCAGCCGCATTCCTTGAAGCGTTGGTAGCTTTCCAGGAAGGTCTTGCCGCTCGCGGGCGTGAGCAAATCGCTGAACCTCATCCTGCCCACGATCTCTTCGCATGTGCGGCCAAGCCACTTGAGCCCGATGTCGTTGATCTGGATGAACACGCCGTCCGGGTCGAGCGAGTAGTAACCGCAGGGGGCATTGTGGTAGAGGTCCGCGAACTGATCGGCGTATTTCTTGAGCGCGCTCCCGGCCTGTGTGCATGCGTCAAGCTTGTTGGCGAGATTGGCGTTGGCCGACTCGAGTATCGCGGTTTGTTTCTCGAACTGCATCGTGCGATTGGCGACCAGTTCCTCGAGTCGCCTGCGATGCAGATGCAGTTCCTTTTCGGTCTCCTTGTCCTTGGTGATATCGACCAGAACGCCCTGCAGAAATAACGGCTCGCCCGATTCGTGGCGCACCAGGCTCGCCTCGTTCAGGAACCAGCGCACCTCGCCTCCACGGATGAACAGGCGGTATTCGCAACGCATTGGCTCACCGCTCTCATAAACGTGCAAGATCGCTTTAAGCACAGGCTGTCGGTCTTCCGGGTGAATCTGCTTTAGCAGCCCTTCCGGATCGGCCAGCCATTCCTCGGGGGGAAAACCAAGCTGGCTAATCTGAGGGCTGATATACAGCAACTTAACAGGCGCATCCAGCGCGGTGGTGTAGGTGATGGCGGGAATCTGCTCCACCAGGATACGGTATTTCGCTTCGGCTTGGGCCAGATTTTCTTCCGCCCGTTTCTTTTCAATCAGCGACCGCCGCTCGCGCAGCACGCGCTGAATGACAGCGGGCAGCAGTTCCAGATATTGGCGGTTCACATCCTTGACCAGGTAGTCCTGCGCGCCGCGCTTCATTGCCTCGACCGCGACCGCAGCGTTGTCGGAGCCGGTCAGCATCATGACCGGCACCGGGATTTCGCCCAGATCATTCCTCAGCTCGGCCAGAAACTGCAGACCATTCAGGTCGGGCAAATGGTAGTCGAGCAAAACGCAGTCCGGTTTTTGCGCATGGGCGAGTTGCAGCCCCTCCCGGCCGGTTTCGGCTTCGGACAGAACGAATTCGTGGTCCGGGTCCTGCGCCAGCGCCCGGCGGCAGGCCATGCGGTCGGTCAGGTCGTCCTCGACGACGAGTACGCGGATCTGCGGTTTGGTCATTGCGGCACCTCGCTGATGGTCCAATAGGCGTCGATGGTGCGAATGACCTCGACGAATTGCCGGTAATCCACCGGCTTGGCCATATAGCCGGCCACCCCCAGGTTGAAGCTGTTTACCTTGTCCTGCTGTTCATCGGACGTGGTCAGCACGACCACCGGAATGCGCTTCAGCGGAGTGTTGTGCTTCACCACCTGCAAGAACTCGATGCCGTTCATGATCGGCATGTTGAGGTCGAGCAGGATGATGCACGGCTTCTCGCTGTCAGGATCGCGCAGGTACTTCAGGGCTTCCTCTCCATTTTCCAGATTCACCACCGGGTTGGTGACGTGGATATCCTTTAAGGCGCGCTTGACCGTCATGACGTCCACTTGATCGTCTTCCACCAGGAGGATGGGCTTGCTGGTGATTTTCATGCTAGTGTTCCTTTGCTTGAGATTTGAGTTTTAGAGGTACGCGGCAGGGTAAAAAAGAAGGTGCTTCCTCGACCGACTGTGGATTCGACCCAGATGCGTCCGCCGTACATTTCCACGATTTTCTTTACCAGCGCCAGACCGACGCCAGTGCTTTCCACGCGGTCGCGCGGGGCGAGCGTCTGGAACAACTGGAAGATTTTTTCAAAATGTTGCTGATCAATGCCCGGGCCATTGTCGGTGATGCTGAATTTCCATTGCCTGCCCTCGGCGACACAGGCGATGCGAATTTCGCCCTCGGGTTTATCCATGTATTTGATGGCGTTGGAGAGCAAGTTCTGGAATACCTGCTGGATGCGGGTCGGCTCTGCCATGACGGTCGGCAAGGAATTCCCGATACTGACCGCAATATTTTCTGGCGGGGCAAGCAGGTCGATCACTTCCCGCACCAGTTGGTTGAGATCAACCGCGATGGCCATTTCTTTTACCCGACCCACCCGCGAATATTGCAAAATGCCGTCGATCAGTCCGTCCATGCGGCGCACCCGGCTGATCAACAGTCGCATGTGCTCCTTGCCTTCATCGTCGAACTTGTCGGCGTAATCCGTGGAAAGCCAGTCCGCCAACGAGCCGATGGCCCGTAATGGGGCCTTGAGGTCGTGGGATACCACATAACCGAAATTCTTGAGTTCCTCGTTGGCGCTCTCCAACTCCTGTAACAGACGGTTCCGCTGTTCCTCAGCCTGTTTGCGCTCGCTGATGTCGCGCACGGTTCCGGTGAACATGCGGCGTTCGCCCTGGCGCGTTTCGCCTACTGCCAGGTCCATCGGAAAAATTGTGCCGTCCTTGCGCAGCCCCACCACCTCGCGGCCGATACCGATGATTTTTCTCTCGCCGGTCTGTAAGTAGTGGGCGAGATAACCGTCGTGCGCCTCGTGATAGGGGGAAGGCATGAGCATGGATACGTTCTTGCCTGTTACTTCGTCCTCGGTGTAGCCGAACATGCGCTCGGCGGCGGGGTTGAAACGTTCAACTGTTCCGCGTTCGTCGATGGTGATGATGCCGCCCACGGCGGTGTCGAAGATAGCCCGCATGCGTGCTTCGCTTTCGCGCAGCATCTCTCCGGATTGCTTGCGCTCGGCCATTTCGCGAACGATGAACAGAAACAGCACGCCGAAAAAAATGGCTACAGAAACCAGTGCCACAAAGAAAATGGTCAGCATCCGGTCGGCATTTGCCCGGGAAGCATCTTCCCACTGCTGTAATCGGGCGGTTTCTCCCTGTTCTATCTGCTGCACTGTTTCATGGATGGCATCCATTTCCCGCTCACCGTTGTCTGCCATCAGTTTGAGGCGCGCCTGCCCGAAGCCCTGCTCGCGCCGCACCTTCAAGACCTCTTCCAGAAGCGCGAGACGTGCCTCGATATGCTCGTTCAGCCGGTGCAGCAATGCCTGCTGGCCGGGATTGTCGGCGGTGGCATTGTGGACCTTGCCGAGCAGGAGGTGTATGCGGTCGATATAGCCACGCCGCGGGGCGAGATGGCGTTCGTCGCCGCTGATCAGATAGACGCGCTGCCGGGTTTCCGCCTGGTTCGTCAGGGAGAAGATTTCTTCCAGGGCGGTGATGGTTTCCTGGCTGTGCATGGCATGGGTGGACGCGTGCATGAAGCTCACGGTCGACTGATAGGCAAGCCAGCCGATGGTGGCGAGAATAGCCAGCGCCACGGCAAAGCCGGTAAGTACCTTATGTTCGATGGACAATTTCATTGGCATATGTCACCGCTGTCCGGTAGATTTTAAGTCCAATTAACTAAAGCCCATTCATTATAGTGGTGCATTTGCCGGAAGCGTTCCGGAAGCAGAATCTCCATTGATTTTCCGATCAGCTCATGGCGCCGGTAGCCGAAGAGTTGTTCGATGGTGGAATTGGCGACGATCACCCGGCCTTCCTATCGATGATGATCATCGCACCGGTGGCAGATTCCAAAAGCCACTCACGGCTTTTTCCTTCGAAAAGATATTCTGTCACAGCAGGTTGTCGAATTTGTACAGCAAGTGTATATCAATCATGGTTTGATATAGATAAACATTATATTTCCACCAGCGAAGACTGGGCTTATTGAGTGAAATCATCGAAGATGCCCAACAAACTATGAGCCGCCCAAGTCGGCTACATAGGTGCTCTGAACATCAGCTATCGGGAATTTCGACAGTCCGCAGTGTCAAAATGGTACTTAGCCAATGATAATATCTGTTACTCCACGCTATTATTCGTCAGGAAGCAGCAAACAAGTAAATGACCTGTCAGCTTCGGCAATGACCCACAATTTGTCGCCGCGATCATTCATCGCATAGCTCGACATCACTCTATTATGGTCTGCCGAACAATGAAAAAGGAGCCACACAAAGTGTAACCCCTTGATTATCTGGTGCTGGAGAGAGGAATCGAACCTCCGACCTACGCGTTACGAGTGCGTTGCTCTACCAACTGAGCTACTCCAGCAAAAAACGGGGACGATTATAGGGGACGATGCCCGTATCCTCAATCATTTGCAAATTCAGGCTATCCATACAGACACTGAAATGACACTCGCATCAGTGCCAGCGGTATGCTCCAACACTGAAAGGCTGGGACTTGCCCTCGATTTCATTGAGCAGCAGTTCCGCACTCGCGAAAGCCATGGTCACGCCATACCTGAAATGACCGCTGTTCACGTAAAGGTTGGCGAGCTCCGGATGGCGGCCGATGGTGGGAATATTGTCGGGCGAACCCGGGCGGAAACCGGCCCAATGCTGCACCGGTTCGCTGTCGCGCCAATCCGGAAACAGTTCCCGCACGCGGCCTAGCAGATCGTCGCGCGCCGCCGCCGTAATCGATTTGTCGAAACCGACGTCTTCCAGCGTGCTGCCGACCAGCACGTGCCCGTCGCGGCGCGGGATCAGATAAAGATTTTCCCTGAGCAGGATCTGCCGGAACGGCGGTGCATCGAACTTGAGCAGCAATATTTGTCCGCGTATCGGGCGGATGTCGATGTTGAGCGCATGTTCGCCCAGCAAAGCCCTGCTCCACGCGCCCGCCGCAACGATATAGGCATCGGCCGTCAGCCTGCCTTGCGTGGTATGCAGTGCGACCACGCGTTCCCCCGCGATCTCGAATTTCTGAACCTCCCGGTGTTCGAGTATCGTCCCGCCCAGCATTTCCACATGTTTGCGCAGCGCCTGCATCAGGCGCGGATTGCGCACTTGCGCGACATCCGGCAACAGCATTCCTTCACCCCGCATACCGGCACCCCGCATACCGGGAAAATAGTCGGCGAGGTTGACCTGCTGCAGCGCGAAGGAATGCTGTGCGCACCATTGCTCGGCAAGTGCGGATTGAAAAGGCGGCAACACCAGCATGCCGCTGCGCTGGTATTCGGTATCGATGCCGGTGGCGGCATGCAACGCTGCGGCCGCCTCGCCGAACATCTCCATCCCGCGCAGCGCGAGACGTGTGACAGGTTCGCGGTAATCCCACGGGCAGAGCGGTGACAGGATGCCGCCACCCGCCCAGGATGCTTCCCGTCCGACTTCACCGCGTTCGACCAGCGTCACGCGATATCCGGCCTGCAGCAGAATCCGTGCGCATGCCAGACCGACCGCACCGCCGCCGCCGATCAGGAAATCCGTATGCATGGGGTAATGTAGGCCGCGATTGCGCGTTCAGGATTTCACAACGACGGGGATCAGCGTTTTCGGCAACGGGAACACCACGTTCTCGACGATGCCCTGCAGTTCGACGACTTTTTCCCCGCCCAGCTCTTCCATGCGCGAAATCACACCCTGCACCAGCACCTCGGGTGCGGACGCGCCGGCGCTGATGCCAACCCGCGAAATTCCGGCAAACCACTCCGGCCGCAATTCGCTGGCGTCATTCACCAGGTAGGCGGGCACCCCGACATTCGCGGCGACTTCGCGCAGGCGGTTCGAATTCGAACTGTTCGGCGAACCCACCACAACAACGACGTCGCATTGCCTGACCAGCATCTTGACCGCATCCTGGCGGTTCTGCGTCGCATAGCAGATGTCGTCCTTCTTCGGGCCGGTGATGAACGGGAAACGCGTCTTCAGCGCGGCGATGATCGTGCTGGCATCGTCGACGGACAGCGTGGTTTGCGTGACATAGGCGAGATTCTGCTCGTCATTCACCCTGAGCCCGGCGACCTGTTCCGGCGATTCGACCAGGTACATGCCGCCATTGCTCCCATCTTCACATTGGCCCATGGTGCCTTCCACTTCGGGGTGGCCGGCGTGGCCGATCATCACGATTTCCTTGCCCTGCTCGCGCATCCGCGACACTTCGATATGCACCTTGGTGACCAGCGGGCAGGTCGCGTCGAACACCGTCAATCCGCGCGCTTCGGCCTCGTGGCGCACCGCCTGCGACACGCCGTGCGCGCTGAAGATCAGGATGCTGCCGCTCGGCACGTCCGCCAGATCCTCGATGAAGATCGCGCCCTTGCTGGCGCAGGCCGTCCACCACGAACTGGTTGTGCACCACCTCGTGGCGCACGTAGATCGGCGCACCGTGCAGTTCCAGCGCGCGTTCCACGATCTCGATGGCGCGATCCACGCCGGCGCAGAATCCGCGCGGGTTAGCCAGCAACAGTTCCATGTTTCTTCTCCTTCATCACGCTGTCCAGAATCAACAGGAACGCGCCGCAGGTAATCGCGGAATCGGCCAGGTTGAATGCCGGAAAATAATGTTCGTCCCAGTGGAACGACAGGAAGTCCACCACATAACCGTACGCTGAGACGATCGATCAGATTGCCCAATGCACCGCCCGAGTATCATGCTCAGCGCCGCGGCAAACAGCAGCTGCGCGCTGTGTTTGCGCAACAGCCAGATTATCCACCCCGACGCGACGATCGCGATGAAGCTGAACAGCCAGCGCTGTATTCCGCCCGCATCGTTCAGGAAACTGAATGCCGCGCCGGTGTTATGCGCCAGCACCAGATTGAACAGGCTGAACACGGTCAATGTTTCGCCATAGGCAAAATGACCGATGATCCATGCCTTGCTCAACTGGTCCAGCACGATGACCAATGCGCTCAAAGAAAGCCATTTGTACATCATGCAAAACTCCTGAATTTATCGACAAGGAGTTTAGGCATAGTTGCGCACCTCGCCGCTGCCGTACAGGTTGCTGACGCAGCGCCCGCAAAGTGTCGGGTGATTGGCATCCGCGCCCACATCCTCGCGGTAATGCCAGCAACGCTCGCATTTGTCGTGCCGGCTGGGGCTGACGGAAATTTCCAGCGGGCCGCCTTCTCGCAAATGAACCGTGGCACGCGATGTGATGAAAACGAGTCTCAGATCGTCACCGAGTCGTTTCAGTGATATATATGAATCTCCGTGTGCATATACATCCACTTCGGCGGCAAGCGCTGAACCGATCAAGCCCGCTTCGCGCTGTTCTTCCAGCTTCTTGTTCACCATTTCGCGGATATTTCGAACATCCAGCCATGAGTTATGCATATCCTCATCCAGAGCCGCATCGGGCAGTACGTGCCATTCCCCAGCGAAAACACTGTCATCATCATTGCCGCATAGCACCGCCCACACTTCCTCGGCGGTAAAACTCATTATCGGCGCAATCAAACGCACCAGGCAGCGGGTAATATGATACAGCGCATTTTGTGCGGAACGGCGCGCATTTGAATCGACGCCTGCGGTGTACAGCCTGTCCTTCAGGATATCGAGATAGAAACCGCCCAGGTCTTCGGAACAGAAAATCTGCAATTTCTGCACGATCTGATGGAATTCGTAGCGCTCGTAATCTGCAACCACATGGTCCTGCAATTTCTGCGTCATCGCCAGCGCATAGCGGTCGATTTCCAGCCATTCCTCGACCGGCAACGCGTGCATAGCGTGGTCGAAGTCGGCGATGTTCGCCAGCAGGAAGCGCAGCGTGTTGCGGATGCGCCGGTAGCTGTCGGTCACGCGCTTCAGGATTTCTTCCGACAGCGACATTTCGCCGGAATAATCGGTCGACGCGATCCACAGGCGCAGAATGTCCGCACCCAGCGTGATTGCAGATGTCCTGCGGCTCGATCCCGTTGCCCGGACTTCGACATCTTGTGGCCCTTCTCGTCCACCATGAAGCCGTGCGTGAGCAATTGCCGGTAAGGCGCGCGCCCGTCGATCGCACAGCCGGTCAGCAGCGAACTCTGGAACCAGCCGCGATGCTGGTCCGAGCCTTCCAGATACAGGTCGGCGGGATAGGCCAGCTCATCGCGCTTGCGCAACACGGAGCAGTGCGTCGACGCCGGAATCGAACCACACATCCAGCGTGTCGGTGAGCTTTCTGTAGTGCTCTGCTTCCGCACCCAGCAGGTCCACCGAGTTCAGGCTGAACCATGCTTCGATGCCGTCCTGCTCGACCAGCTTGGCGACCTGCTCCAGCAATTCCGGCGTGCGCGGATGCAACTGCCCGGTTTCCTTGTGCACGAAGAACGGCATCGGCACGCCCCAGTTGCGCTGGCGCGACACGCACCAGTCGGGACGGTTCTTGATCATCGCCTCCAGGCGGGCGCGCCCCCAGGCAGGGAAAAATTCGGTCTGCTCGACCGCTTTGTTCGCCAGGTCGCGCAGCGTCACGCCATCGCTTTTTTCCATCATCCCGGAGTGGGAACGCTTTTCCCGGACAAGTTGTTCAACGGCCTCAGTTCCGCTGTACCCGATGTTCTCCATGCCGATGAACCACTGCGGCGTGGAGCGGAAGATGATCGGCGTCTTGTGCCGCCAGCAATGCGGATAGCTGTGCTTGCATCTTTTCCAGATGCAGCAGATGTCCGCTGGTCTTGCAGCGCGTCGATCACCACATCATTGGCTTTCCACACGAACAACCCGCCGACTCAGCGGCATGGTGGCGATGAACTTGCCATCGTCGCCGACCGGGTTGTCGTTCGGCAGATTGTATTTCTGGCCGACGACATAATCGTCCAGGCCATGCGCCGGTGCGGTGTGCACCAGGCCGGTACCCGCTTCCAGCGTGACATGGTCGCCGCAGATGATCTGGCACGATGCGCTCGTAGAACGGATGCTGCAGCGGCAATCCTTCCAGCGCCGCGCCCTTGCAGGTGGCCGCCATGCCGTCGCCGCGGTCATTGCTGCCGCCCAACTGATAGCGCGCCAGGCACTGTGTCGCGAGATCGAAGGCAAGGATCAGATAACCCTTCTCGGTCCTGATCAGGTCGTATTGCAGTTCCGGGTGCACGCACACCGCCTGGTTCGCGGGCAGGGTCCACGGCGTGGTGGTCCAGATCACCGCATACACTTTCGCATCGCCCGGCAGCGAAACGCCGAATGCCTTGTCCAGTGCGTCCTTGTCCTTCACCTCGAAGCCGACGTCGATCGCGGCGGAGACCTTGTCCTCGTATTCCACTTCCGCTTCGGCCAGCGCGGACTGGCAATCCAGGCACCAGTTCACCGGCTTGTAGCCCTGATACAGATAGCCGCGTTCATGGATTTTGCCAAGCGCGCGAATGATGTCGGCCTCGGTCTTGAAATCCATGGTCAGGTAGGGATGATCCCAGTCGCCCATCACGCCGAGGCGGATGAAATCTTTCTTCTGTCGTTCGATCTGCTCCGTCGCATAGTCGCGGCACAGCTCGCGGAATTGCGCGGGCGGAATCGCCTTGCCATGTTTCTTCTCCACACTGCAATTCGATCGGCAGGCCGTGGCAGTCCCAGCCCGGCACATAAGGCGCATCGAAGCCTGCCAGCGTTCTGGATTTGACGATGATGTCCTTCAGTATCTTGTTGACCGCATGGCCGAGATGGATGTCGCCGTTCGCATAGGGCGGGCCGTCGTGCAGAATGAACATCGGCTTGCCCTTCTTCGCGGCGCGGATCTTCCTGGTAGCGCTGCTGTTCCTGCCAGCGCGCCAGCATCAGCGGCTCGCGCTTGGCCAGGTCGCCGCGCATCGGGAACGGGGTGTCGGGCAGATTCAGCGTGGCTTTGTAATCGGTCATATTGAATCAGTTGATAATCAGTCATGTTGTTCGAACCATTTCTTTGCATGTTCCACATCCAGCGCGATTTGCCGCGTCAGCGTTTCCAGATCGGGATATTTTTCTTCGTCGCGCAGCTTCTGCAAGAACTCCACGCGCAGATGCTTGCCATAAATCTGCTGCGCAAACTCGAACAGGTGCACTTCCAGCACCGGCTTCGCATCATGCTTCAGCGTCGGGCGCACACCCAGACTGGCCACGCCCTGCAATACGCCCAGGCCTTCGGCATGCACCTGCACCACAAAGATACCCGACAGCGGCGGGCGATTGTGCTTCAACTGGATATTCGCGGTGGGAAACCCGAGCTTTTTCCCCATCCCGTCACCGTGCACCACCCGCCCGCTGATGCTGTAGTGCCGCCCCAGATAGGACTTCGCCTCGCCCAGTTGTCCGGCCAGCAAGGCCGCGCGTACCGCCGTGCTGGATATGCGCACCCCGTCGCTCAACACGCTCGCCAACGCCTGCACAACGAAGCCATGCCGGGAAGCAATCTTTTCCATCAGCGCGAAATCGCCGGTGCGCCCGCTGCCGAAGCGAAAATCGTCGCCGATCAGCACGTATTCTGCATGCAGTTCTTGATGCAGCACCTTGATGAAATCTTCCGCTCCCATCTGCGCAAAGTGCGTGTTGAAACGGCAAACATGCACGCGGTCCACACCGGCCTCGGCAAACAGTTCCAGCTTTTCGCGCAGGCTGGTCAACCGCGCCGGTGCCTGCTGCGGGTGAAAAAAATTCGCGCGGATGCGGCTCGAAGATCACCACCGCAGTTTGCAGGCCGCGCTGCTTTGCCTCCACCCGCAATTCGTCCAGCAATGCCTGATGCCCCAGATGCACCCCGTCGAAATTTCCGATGGTGAGCGCAACAGGCTGGTGGTCTGGGGAATAAAGTCCGCGAAGAATCTGCATAGCCGGCGAATTATACAGTAGGGCGCCATGATCGTAGCGGATTGCGCCATTGATAATTGCATTGCAGGGGCTTGCTTGAAGGCATTCCCGTCAACGCGACGCGAGCATTGAACGGAAGTGGTGCAGGCGTACGCCCCGGGTTGATAACCGGATTCCAGTATCCGGATCAGGCCGTCCCGCCCACCGTCAGCCCGTCTATCCGCACCGTCGGCTGCCCCACGCCGACCGGCACGCTCTGGCCTTCCTTGCCGCAGGTGCCGACGCCGGGATCGAGCGCCATGTCGTTGCCGATCATGCGAGATGCGCGTCAGCACGTCCGGACCGTTGCCGATCAGCGTCGCGCCTTTCACCGGATGGGTGATCTTGCCGTCCTCGATCATGTAGGCCTCGGCGGTGGAGAACACGAATTTGCCGCTGGTGATGTCCACCTGCCCGCCGCCGAAGTTGACCGCATACAGGCCGTGCTTGACCGAGGCGATGATCTCCTCCGGATTCTTGTCGCCGTTGAGCATGTAGGTGTTGGTCATGCGCGGCATCGGCAGATGCGCAAACGATTCACGCCGCGCGTTGCCGGTTACCGGCACGCCCATCAGCCGCGCGTTCAGCGTGTCCTGCAGATAGCCCCTGAGGATGCCGTTCTCGATCAGCACGGTGCATTGCGTCGGATTGCCTTCGTCGTCCATCTGCAGCGAACCGCGCCGTCTTGCCATGGTGCCGTCATCCACCACGGTCACGCCCTCCGCCGCGACGCGCTCGCCGATGCGGCCGGAAAACGCCGAACTGCCCTTGCGGTTGAAGTCGCCTTCCAGACCGTGTCCGATCGCTTCGTGCAGCAGGATGCCGGGCCAGCCGTTGCCCAGCACCACGGTCATGTTGCCGGCCGGCGCGGGCGGCGCATCCAGATTGATCACCGCCTGATGCACCGCCTGCTGCGGCATAGCGGTGCAGCATCGCATCGTCGAAATAGGCGTAGTCGAAACGCCCGCCGCCGCCCGCCGAACCCTGTTCGCGCTTGCCGTTGCTCTCGACGATGACGGCAGCGACAGGCGCACCAGCGGCCGTATGTCGGCATTCATCAGGCCGTCGCTGCGCGCCACCATCACCACTTCATATTCGCCGGCCAGGCCCGCCATCACCTGCACCACGCGCGGATCGAGCGCGCGCGCATAGCGTTCGAGACGTTCCAGCAGCGCGACCTTGTCCGCGTCCTTGAGGCTGGCGATCGGATCATGCGGCAGATAGATTTCGCGGCGCGATCCGTGGTGCAGCCCAGAGGATGACGGCACGGATTGCGTGCCGCCCTGCCGCGCAATCGCGCGCGTTGCCTGCGCCGCGCTGTCCAGCGCAGCCAGGCTGATGTCGTCGGAATAGGCGAATGCGGTCTTTTCGCCGCTCACCGCGCGCACACCGACACCCTGGTCGATGTTGAAACTGCCGGATTTGACGATGCCTTCTTCCAGCGACCAGCTTTCGGCGCGGCTGTACTGGAAATACAGATCGGCATAATCGAGCTGGTGCGCCATCATGCTCGCGAACACCTGCTCGAGGTCGCGCGCTTCGATCGAGTACGGCAGCAACAGCGATTGCTGTGCGGTCGCGAACAGCGTATCGAACGGAGTATTCTGCAGCGTGGTACCCATTCCGGTGTTCTCCCTGTCAATCACAATTGAATATTATCCGGTGCGTCAGCGCGGGCAGGCTTGCACGCAGGCTGGCCTGGTAGGTGGGATTCACATCCGCGATCACCACGCCCGAACCGCGCGGCAGGCGATCCAGCACCCTGCCCCACGGATCGACGATCATGCTGTTGCCGTGCGTCTCGCGGCCGTTGACGTGGTAGCCGCCCTGCGCCGCGGCGATCACATAGGCCAGATTTTCGATCGCGCGCGCGCGCACCAGCACTTCCCAGTGCATCTTGCCGGTGGTCTCGGTGAATGCGGACGGCAGCACGATGATGTCCACATCGCTTCATCGAGCGGAACAGTTCGGGGAAGCGCAGGTCGTAGCAGATCGCCAGGCCGATACGCCCGAACGGGCTGTCTACCACCACCACCTGGTTGCCCGGCTCTATCGTGTTCGCCTCGTGGTAATTTTCGTTGCCCAGTTCCAGGTTGAACAGATGAATCTTGTCATAGCGCGCCACCTGCTTGCCGTTTTCATCGAACACCAGGCAGGTATTCCTGACCTTGTCCGGCGCGCTCGCCGCCAGCGGGATCGATCCGCCCACCAGCCATATTTTGTGCTGGCGCGCGGTTTCGCTGAGGAAAGACTGGATCGTGCCCCTGACCCGGATTGCTCGCGCACCTTGACCTTGTCCTGCTCGGTCATGCCCATGATGGCGAAAAATTCCGGCAACACCACCAGGCGCGCACCCTGCGCGGCGGCCTTGGCGATCAGGCGGCGCGCTTCGCTCAGATTGCCCTCGACATTCGGGCCCGAAGCCATCTGGATTGCCGCCACCTTGAATGCGTTGACCTGCGCCGCGATGCGTTTCTGTGTTGATTCACCTGCTGACATAATTGCTTCCTAATTTTCCGGTTTACCCGGTTTCGATACGCCCGGTTTTGATGCAACCGGGGCCTGGCTTACCCTGACCACGTCCGGATCACGCCATGACCCGGTCACATTGTATTCAAATGACGCCAACTTATCGAGCGGATTGCCCAGAACCTTGTTCACGATCAGCGATCCGATCCCGACCGCCGGGCTGAACGCAAACGCGCCGATCAGCGATACGCTGTCGCCCAGGGTCGGCAATATCCTTACCTGCAGATTTTGCGTTTCATTGTTCAGGTCCACATCGCCTTTCATCGTCACCTTCGCGGATGATCCATATAATGCGGAAATCCTCGCTCTTGATGATACCGTCCTTGATGGTGGCATTACCGCTGATATTGTCGAACTGGAAACCCTCGCTGAATACGTCGGTGAAACCCAGCGCGATATGCTTGGGCAAATCCTGCAGGCTGAGCACACTGAGCAATTTCCCGGCCCCCGGATCCATTTTCAGGAACTGGCCCTTGCCGGCATCCAGATTCAGCGAGCCATCCAGCGTGGCGAAGCTGAATTTGTCCGGCGACCCTGCCCAGGACAGGTCTGCTGTCAGCCTGCCGCTGCCGCCTTTGACCGTATTGGGATAACCGGAGCGTGCGAGTATTCTTCCGGCATCGCTGATGTCCAGCATCAGTTTGAGCCGGGTATTCTGCTGTCCCTCGGCATCGCCCCAGACGCCGTCTCCAACCAGGCTGCCGTCCGGATTGGTGATATTCAGGCGGCGCATCAGCCAGTCACTGCCCTCGGGATGCCCGATCAACTCGAAGCGGCCGATGTGTTTTCCTTTGACCAGCAGGTTCTCGATCGAGATATCCAGCGCCGGAATATCGCCGGGTATTGTTCTGTCAGCCTGTCCGGAATCGGCAGGTTTGGCCGGCAGAATCGGTTTGACAGATTCTTCAGCCGGCAACGAAGAAGACTGCTCGTCACCCGACAATTGCAGACTGCTCAATCGTGCGCGGAACATGTTGCCAGCGTCGTATCCGTGAGGCTCCCATACCACTTCCCCCTTCAGCCCGGCACCGTTAAGCCGTGCAGCCAGACCATCGCCGCGGCGGGTCGCGATAACATGCACAGCGCCGACATGCTGGCCGTAGCCGCTCAATTTTCCGATATGCAGATTTGCTCCCGCGATGACCGGCCTGGTCCCGTCACCGGCCACCCGGGCTGCCGATCCGGGTAATTTTGCAGCGTGGCTGGCGGCAACTCCGGAACCGCCGGCTGCGGCGGTTTTCCCCGCAGAGCCCGCCAGTCCGCCCCAGCCCTGCAGCGACAGTTCAGGCAGACTGCCGACCAGCCATATACCATCATTCCGGCCGTGCCGGACGCCCAATGATTTCCGCGCAATCGTTGATGGCTGCGACTTGTCCGTGGCGCCGAAGCTGACCACACCGCGCCTGGCCACCATCGCCCCCCCCTGGTTCTGGCGCTCCAGCCGTGCACTGAGCAGATTCCCGAGCCGGGCAGTAATCACGTCACGCTCCGGGTCGGGAACGCTCTCGGTTTTGGGGCAATCGCCGACACAGTGTTTGACGGGCTTTGCCGGCAGCATCACCGGGCTGCGTTCCACGCGCAGCAGCATGGACTCGCCGGCGGTCTTTGCAAACGGCGCCGGCAAGCTGGAACCCAGTCCCTGCAATTTCGATGTAAGGACGACCTGCGCGGACTTCTTGACCACGTTGATGTCGGCATCCCAGTCCGTGCTGCCGTGCAGGTAATCCAGCACGGGATAGGGCTCGGTCTTGCGCAACAGTTCGACGTTGCTGCGTCCCCTGATATTGGCATGCACCTTACCATCTTCGCTGCTCTTCACATTGATGGTGGCAGGCCCGCCGAGTATTTCCGCAGACACGCCGTCGGCATGCATGCCCGCTTCGGTAAATTCCAGTTTCCCACGAGTCTTGTGCAGAATCGGCACTTCCTTGCCCAGGTCGATATCGTTGTCCTGCACCCTGATCGTTCCGGTAACCTTGACAGGGTTTTCTCCCGACAGCGGGATGCGCAAAGACAAATCGAGGTGTGCATTCCCCCTGGCGCTGATACCGTCGGTAAACCCGTCTATATAACCGCGCACCGGACTTTTCTGTACGAATTCCAGGAACGAACTGCTTGCGCCCGTTGCCTCGCCTTTGATTTCCAGCGACTGATCCTTGCTCATCATGTCCGGTATCGTGACGGTAACGTTGCGCAGTTGCGTGTCGAGTATCGTCGCTGACGGCGACTCCACGACCAGCTTGTTGCCGCGTATCAATAACTCGCCGGAAATATGCTCGATGCGCGGCCAGTTCTTGTCGAATTCCAGCACCGCATCCCGTGCGTGGCCGTCGATTTCGAACAGCACGTCCTTGCTGCGACCCGCGCCGGCCGATCTTGCGCAGCCGGCCTTTTGCTCCGGTGCGGCAACGCCGCTTGCCGCACCCTGTAGCGGCAGCGGAGCGGAGATCGCGGCAACGCCGGAAGCACGGGCGAATTTCCGGCGAGGTGCCGGCCGGATATCGATCAGCCTCGCCGGATGGCTGCAAACACCGTGTTGCGCCGTTCTGGAAGTCGCTCAGATTGCCCTTGATGCGTATGCGGAAGTCTTCGGTATGACCGGCTTTCAGCGCACCATTCAGCCAGTCGCTGGCCGGCCCGTGCAGCGCGACCAGCGGGGTATAACGGGCAGCGCGCCGGATATCGCCGCGCGTCAGTCTGCCGGTCAGATCCAGCACGCCCAGTGTGCCGGCCTGGGTCCGGTAACTGCCGTACAAATTGCCTGCCAGATCATCATTGGAAACCGCGATGTTATCGACATTGACCGACAACTCGCCATCCTTGCGCTGCCAGTATCCCTGTCCGATCAGGGTCGCAAACGACAGCGGTTCGCGCATCACACCCGGTGCATCGACGACCATTGCGTGCGCATTGATGCTCAGCCTGCCGCTTGCCTCGCTGCCAATCACATCCCCGGTCAAACCGGTAAAGCCGGGGATGTTGCCGACCTGGTTCAGGCCGAGATTTTCGAAATGTCCCTTGATCCGGTAATTATTCGGGTTGCCGGATTCACCCTGCCATTGCGCATCCAGGTTGCTCACTTTCCCCGTGGGCGAATAAGCATCCAGACGTGCGCGCAAATCGTCCCGCATCGGCAGGTATTTTGCCAATGCGCCGAGATTCTTCAAACTGAGCAGATTGGCCCTAATCTCTCCGCCTGAAGTCTGGCTGCCGAAGATCTGACGATGGTCCCCTTTGACCGTGCGGAAATAGAAATCCGTCGGCTGGAAATCAAGCCCGTCCTGCAGGTGCAAAGCCAGATGCCTGGTGGAAACTTCAAAGCCGCCTTCCAGTTCCTGCCATGCGGCGCGGCCGCGCAGTTCGCGCACGCGCATTTCAGGCACATTTGCGCCGAGCCGGGTAATCACATCGCGCAAATCCATATCAACGGTAAACTGGGTAACCTTGCCATCATGGACACCCAGCCAGCCGCGCAACGCCCCCCGGCCCTGGCTGAATTGACCGGGCAAATCCAGCCAGGGTCGCCATGCGGTCACGTCGGTGTAATCGAGCCGGGTAAACAGCATGCCGCGCCACCCGGACAGATTGTCGAAACTGGCACCGTAAAACTCTCCGCGCACATCCAGCGGGGTTGCCAGGTCTGCGGGCGGCAGCGCCTGAAGCGCAAACCGGTGCCTGTTGAAGAAGTTCGCGATGCGCAGGTTTACCTGTTGCAGCACCAGCGGCGGCGCATCGCGCTGCTGATCCATCCAGACAATCAGCGCATTGCGCACGACCAGGTTGGACTGGTGCAGCAACCAGTCGGATATGTCGTTGTTTTCGCCTTTTCTGGATAGCACCAGGTTGCCGATATAAAGTTTTCCTTCCGCATCCCGGCGTATCAGCAGCTCCGGGCTGTCTATCTCCAGGCTGGCCAGGCGAATTTCGGCGGTCAGCAGCGACATCCAGGACAGGCTGCCGTCGATGCGCTTCAGCGCCAGTGCGGTCTGCCGATGGTCATCCAGAACCTGCACATCGGAAAGATTGAGTCGCGGCATGAATCCCCGCCACTCACCCTGTATCTTTCCGATCGTGACCGGACTGCCTATCGCGGCCGACAACGAGTATGTGATGCTGTCATGATATTGCTCTATATTCGGCAACAGCCAGTAGCGCAGCGCCATGATCGAAAATGCGACCAGAACGGCGGAAACCGCCGACGCAACAACAATCAGACGCGACAGCCAGTTCAAGCTGTGCCAGATAATACGGACAGGAAGCGAATTCAACATTGAATAACCCAGAGGGCAAATGCGCCGGAAAGACTGGCTAAAACCTATAATTGGACGACAATTCGTATTCTAACTTAATGAGCCGATGAATATCGTGAACTCAACTACTTTGGCCTTCCCTGATCTGCTGCAGAAAACCTTGCGCTGCAGCCGTTACGCCAAAAGGACTCTCGACACAGACCCGCAGTTGCTGGAATGGTTGCAGGAAAATTTCACCGCGCCGTGCAACGGCCAGGAAATGCAGGAATTGCTGCAGCAATCCGGGTTGGACCTGGACGATGAAACCGGGCTGGCGTGCGCGATGCGCCGCTTGCGCAAGCAGGTGATGGTCAAGCTGATACTGCGCGACCTGAATGGCATGGCCGGCCTGGACGAAGTCATGCAATCGATGACGACGCTGGCCGAATTGTGCGTGCAGCGCGCATACGCCTGCCTGACGCAGCGCAATGCACGCGCAGTTCGGGGCTCCAACCGACCATGCCGGCGCTGCAACGCAGGATTTGCTGGTCATCGCGATGGGCAAACTCGGCGGCGGTGAATTGAATGTCTCCTCCGATATCGACCTGATTTTTGTCTATCCGGAAGACGGCGAAACCGCCGGCCCGCGCAGCCCCCGCATAACAAAGTCAGGCAATCCGTTACCAGCTGAAAGCTGGACGGAATTGACACAGGAGGACGCCGCGGGGTACCCAACGGCTGAGCCGTTACCCTCGCGCAGGCTGGGCAATCATGAGTACTTTACCCGGCTTGGACGTCGGCTGATCAACATGATCAGCGAACATACTGCCGACGGCTATGTGTTCCGCGTCGACATGCGCTTGCGCCCGTATGGCGAGAGCGGTCCGCTGGTGACGAGCTTCGCCGCACTGGAGGAGTACCTGGTCAGCCAGGGCCGCGAATGGGAACGATACGCATGGATCAAGGCGCGCGTGATTTCGCCAGCCCAGGATCCGCAGCGGCCGAGTCCGCAGGCAGCCGAATTGTCCCGCTTGGTGCGACCCTTCGTGTACCGCAAATACCTGGACTACGGCGCGATCGATTCGATGCGCAAGTTGCATGCACAGATCCGCCAGGAAGTGCAGCGCCGCAACCGGCTCAACAACATCAAGCTCGGGCCGGGCGGCATACGCGAGATCGAATTCACCGCACAGGTGTTCCAGCTGATACGCGGCGGCAGCGATGCGCGTCTGCGCATCCGCCCGACCCGCAGCGTGCTGCAACGGCTCGGCGAAAACGCGCAGATGTCATCGCAGGAAGTGGCCGCACTGGATGCGGCCTATGTATTCCTGCGCAACCTGGAACACCGCCTGCAGTATCTGGATGATCAGCAAACCCAGGAATTGCCGGAAACTCCTGAAGACTGCGAAATTATCGCCTATGCAATGGGTTACGCTGATTACGCCGCATTCCTGAACGAGCTTGATCGCCATCGCGCGCTGGTCAGCCGGCAGTTCGAATTGATTTTCGGTGCGCAACAACTGCTGAATTCCAGCCCACCTTTGATTGGGCAAGCGGCAAAGCAACAGGATGCGGCCGTAGCGCAACAGGACATGCAGTTGTGGCACGATGGAATCGCTGCCGACGAACTGACTGCGGCGCTGGGAAAGCTGGGCTACCACGACATACAGAACAGCGCGCAGCGCCTGCTGCAATTGCGCCGCGGCGGCCGCTACCAGCATCTGCCCGAAATAAGCAGGCAGAGGCTGGACCGCCTGATCCCGCAATTCATCGCGTTGAGCGCACGGCACAGCGACCCCGATGCGACGCTTTCCAGATTGCTGGCCTTTCTCGAAGGCATCAGCGGCCGCGCCTCGTATCTCGCCTTTCTGGCCGAATATCCGCAGGCCCTGCAGCGCCTGATCCGGCTCATCGCCGCCAGCAGCTGGGCCGGCGCGTACCTGACCATGCACCCTGCGCTGCTGGATGAATTGCTGGATGCGCGCGAAATATACCAGCCGCCACAGTGGCAGCAGATCAACCAGGAACTGCAAACCCGGCTGGAAGACTGCGCGGACGATGCAGAGCGGCAGCTGGACGTGCTGCGCCACACCCAGCAGGAACAGACCTTCCACCTGCTGGCGATGGATCTGCAGGGACTGCTGCCGCTGGAGACGCTCAGCGACCACCTGAGCGATCTGGCCGACCTGATGCTGCGCCATGTGCTGAAGCTGAGCTGGGCGACGCGCGCAAACGGCATCGCGACGATCCCGCTTTCGCAATCATCGCGTATGGCAAGCTGGGCGGGCGCGAACTGGGCTATGCGTCGGATCTGGATCTGATCTTCCTGTATGACGATGACCATCCGGATGCGCAGCAAAACTATGCACGGCTGGCGCAGCGCATCAACACGATGCTG
The DNA here is from genome assembly GCA_963827265.1 of uncultured beta proteobacterium. Classification (GTDB taxonomy): domain Bacteria; phylum Pseudomonadota; class Gammaproteobacteria; order Burkholderiales; family Gallionellaceae; genus Gallionella. The sequence continues at coordinate 21,682 of CAWHAD010000002.1, forward strand.
AGCAGCTACACTTCATCGGGACGCCTGTACGAAACCGATTTGCGCCTGCGCCCGAACGGCGCCAGCGGCTTGCTGGTTAGCACAATCGCGGCGTTTGCAGAATACCAGCAGAAACATGCCTGGGTCTGGGAGCATCAGGCGCTGACGCGTGCCCGTTTCAGCGCCGGAGACTTCCGGGTCGGCGGGGAATTCGAGCAGATACGCAAACAAGTGCTTTGCCAGCCGCGCGACCTGGCGACGCTGCGGCGAGGACATCCTGGCGATGCGCCAGAAAATGCACGACGGCCATCCCAATAACAGCGGGCTGTTCGACATCAAGCATGACAGCGGCGGCATGGTGGACATCGAATTCATGGTGCAATATCTGGTGCTGGCCTTTGCCCATCAACACCCGCAGCTATGCGCCAACGCCGGCAACCTGGCATTGCTCAAACTCGCCGGGGAACTCGGGCTGATCCCGGATGAACTGGCCGAACAGGTCCGCCAGTTGTACCGCGAACTGCGTCAGATACAGCACAGCATGCGGCTCAACAGCATATCGCCGTGCCGTATCGAACAGGACAAGATTGATACCCGCGCTTGCGGGGTTTTATGGGGAAGTCTGCTTGGCGGAAGCAGCAGCGGCGCCGAACCTGCCTGAAGAAGCGATATAGCGGCCCGAGGCTTCGCCGATCTTGCGTGCGACAAGCCGATACATGACCATCTCGCCCTTGCCCTTGACGGTTATCGTGGCCGGCGGCTCGAAATCATAGTCATAGCGGATGCGGTTGTACGTTGTCTTGTCAACCTGTATCACGCCTTCTACCGCCTCATCGGTGAGCCGGCTGGCAATGTTCACCGTGTCTCCCCACAGATCATAGATAAAGCGTTTGGTGCCGATCACGCCGGCAACCACCGGCCCGGTGGCGATGCCGCTGTGGATATTCAGCTTGAAAGGAACCAGATCGGGATGCTTGATCACAAAGTCGCGCATCTCCAGCGCCAGGTTGGCAATGTCGTTGGTGTAATTCGAATTGGCGCGATTCAGTCCGCCCACCACCATGTAGGCATCACCGATCGTCTTGATTTTTTCCAGGCCGTATTTCTCGCACAGCTGGTCAAAACCGGAGAATATCGTATTCAGCAAACCAACCATCTGCTCCGGAGACAGCGATTCGGTCAGCTGGGTGAAATTCACCAGATCGGCGAACATCACCGTCACATCCGCATGCCCGTCCGCGATCAGGCCCTGATGGTCATTCTTCAGCCGGGTCGCAATGCTGCTCGGCAGCACGTTCAGCAGCACGCGCTCCGATTTCTTCTGCTCTTCGGCCAGCAGCTGATGCTGCTGATCGAGCTGTGTTTTGATCTTTTCCATCTCAACGACAAAGTGGCGGACCAGGAAGTAGATGATGGATGACATTGCGGCAAAATTGAGCGCAAAGAAAAAACCGATGGTTTTCATCGCGACCCCGCTGCTGTCCCCGTTGCCGAGGTAGAAGTCAAAGCCGCCGGATATCACCGTCATCACCATGTACGCGAAGAACCAGGGAATCGAATCCCGCCAGCCCGAAACCACCAGCGCACCGATCGGCGCGAGCAACGCCCAGAGCATCACGCCGCTGGCAGTGACTGCGCTGCCGATGCTCCATTGCATGATGAAGGGCACAAACAGGAACAGGCTCAACTGGATAAAGCGGAATACTTCGAAATTCCTGGACTTTGAAAAGTACACCAGCGAGGCAACTGAAATCAGCTGATAGGCCAGCGGGACATTGGTCGAGAAATGTATTCCCATTACCCAATAGATCGCCAGCCACAGCACAACCGCAAGATTCATGAAGGCACAGGCAAAGATAAGCAAATCCTTGTGCAATTTCTCCTCTTGCTCGTATGGCTTTGCTTCGCTGACTGAGGGGTTAATTTGCATGTTTGTTATGACTGGAAGAGATATCCGCGTATTGAACCATAGGCCATATTTCACGATATGCTGTAATCATAACCGAATTAACCGACAAGAAATCAAGTCGGTGATGCCGAATTTTAATTTTCGCAGCTTCATAAGTCTGCGGGAAAAGGCTAAAATGCGCGCTTCGAAAACTAGCTAATCTTAAAGGGAACACCATTATGTCGATGTCCGACCGCGACGGTTTTATCTGGTACGACGGCAAGCTCGTGCCCTGGCGCGATGCCACCACCCACGTGCTGACCCATACCCTGCATTACGGCATGGGCGTATTCGAGGGCGTGCGCGCATACAAGGCCGCCAAGGGCACTGCAATTTTCCGTCTGCAGGAACATACCGACCGGCTGTTCAATTCCGCGCACATCTTCCAGATGAAGATGCCGTACGACAAGGAAACCATCATCGCGGCGCAACTCGAAGTGGTGCGCGCCAACAAGCTGGAATCCTGCTACATCCGCCCGATCTGCTTTTACGGCTCGGAAGCGATGGGCATCGCCGCCAAGACCGCTGTCCACCCACGTCGCGATCGCGGCATGGCCGTGGGGCGCCTATCTGGGCGATGACGGCATGCAAAAGGGCATACGCGTCAAGACTTCCAGCTTCACCCGCCATCACGTCAACGTCAACATGTGCCGCGCCAAGTCGGTAACGACCTATACCAATTCGATACTCGCGCACCAGGAAGTCGACAACGACAACTATGACGAAGCCCTGCTGCTGGACGTGGACGGCTACGTTGCCGAAGGCGCGGGCGAGAATATCTTCATCGTGAAGAAGGGCAAGCTGTACACTCCCGACCTGACCTCCTGCCTGGAAGGCATCACGCGCGATTCCATCTTCACGCTGGCCAAGGAAATGGGGATCGAGATCGATCGAGAAACGCATCACCCGCGACGAAGTATATTGCGCCGACGAAGCCTTCTTCACCGGCACGGCTGCCGAGGTGACGCCGATCCGCGAACTCGACCACCGCACCATCGGCAGCGGATCGCGCGGCCCGATCACCGCCAGGCTGCAGCAGGCATTCTTTGACTGCGTCGCGGGCAAGGACCCGCAGCACACCGGCTGGCTGAGCTATATTTAACGCAGCATTGGGAGACTTATCTTGAACAAACAGGACATCACCCAGCGATATATCGAAGTCACCGCGAAAGACCTGCCGCTTGCCTGCCCGATGCCGAACATGAATGTCTGGAACGCGCATCCGAAAGTGATGATTCCGCTGGATCATGGCGGTGAAGCACGCTGCCCGTATTGCGGCACGTTGTACAAATTCAAGGGCGAACTTCCCAAAGCGCATCACTAAATTCCGTGCCGGTTAGTTTCGCGCCGGCCAGACCTTAAAGACAAATGCACAAAATCCTGATCATCGGTCCGAGCTGGGTGGGCGACTCCATGCTGATGCAGCCCATGCTGCTGCGCCTACGGCAACGCCATCCGGAATGCCGGATCGATGTGCTTGCCCCGCCCTGGACAGCCGCTCTGCTGCGTGCGATGCCCGAGATCCACGAAGTCATCATCAACCCTTTCCCGCATGGCGAATTGAGACTGGGCGCACGCTATCGGTTGGGAAAACAGCTTGCGCGCCGCGCAGTACGATCAGGCCATCGTGCTGCCCAACTCGCTGAAATCGGCACTCGTGCCCTTTTTTGCACAGATACCGCTGCGCACCGGCTTTGTCGGGGAACTGCGCTACGGACTGCTCAACGATGCGCGCAAACTCAGCAAGAAACGCTTGCCGCTGATGGTGGAACGCTTTGCACAACTCGCCGAAGACCGGCAAGGTGCAATACCACGCCCACTTGCCAACCCCAGGCTGGAAATTTCCGCAGCCCAGCGCGATGAGGTATTGCACAAACTGGGACTGGCAACGGATCAGCCGATTGCCGTGTTCTGTCCCGGAGCCGAATACGGCCCCGCCAAGCGCTGGCCCGTACCCTATTTCGCCGAGATCGCGCAGCGCCTCCAGAAACATGGCTTTGCAATCTGGCTGATCGGGTCCGCCAAGGACAGGGAAATTGCCGACAAAATCGTCTCGCTGGGCAATTCGCAACGCCGCAACCTGTGCGGCAGCACTGACCTGGCCGATGCCATTGCGTTGCTGTCCTGCGCAGAACTGGTCATCAGCAATGATTCCGGTCTGATGCATCTCGCCGCCGCGCTGAATCGCCCGATGCTGGCGCTGTTCGGCTCCAGCAGCCCGCAATTCACGCCGCCGCTTTCACCCAATGCCGAGGTCGTCAAACTCGATCTGCAAATGCAGTCCCTGCTTCAAGCGCGAATGTCCGCTCGGGCATTTCAACTGCATGATGAAACTCACTCCTGATCTGGTCTGGAACAAGATCGAGAAAATGTAATACCCGGTAATCCGGAAACAAATTCATGCTGAATAATCTACCGAAAGAAATCTTCAAGGCATATGACATACGCGGCATCGTCGGCAGGACACTGACACCGGAAGTGGTTGAAGCCATCGGGCATGCGATCGGTTCGGAAGCCATCGCGCGCGGACAGAACAGCCATCGCGATCGGGCGCGACGGCAGGCTGTCCGGCCCGGAACTGATCGCCGCGCTGGCGCGCGGCATCCGCAAAAGCGGCATCAACGTGATCGATGTCGGCTGCGTTCCCACACCGATGGTGTATTTCGCCGCGTACCATTTGCAGACCAACTGTGCGGTGATGCTCACCGGCAGCCACAATCCGCCCGATTACAACGGACTGAAAATGGTGCTGGCGGGTGAAACACTGTCGGGCGAAACCATCCAGCAATTGCGCGCCCGCATCGAACAGGACAGACCTGACGCACGGCAACGGCAGCTACACGCAAACGCAACATCAGCGCGGATTACGTCGCGCGCATCGTCTCCGACATCAGGCTGGCACGGCCGATGCACGTCACCGTGGATTGCGGCAACGGCGTGGCGGGCGCCTATGTCGCCAACCTGTATCGCGAACTCGGCTGCATCGTCGATGAAATGTACTGCGAAGTGGACGGACACTTCCCCAACCACCATCCCGACCCGTCCGACCCGCACAATCTCGCCGACCTGATCACGGCACTGCGCAGCAACGACAGCGAACTGGGCCTGGCGTTCGACGGCGACGGCGATCGCCTCGGCGTGGTCACCAAGGACGGCAAGATCATCTACCCGGACCGGCAGCTGATGCTGTTCGCCGCCGATGTGTTAAGCCGCAATCCCGGCGCAGAAATCATTTTCGACGTCAAATCCACGCGCAACCTGTTCGGCTGGATACGCAAACACGGCGGCAAACCGACGTTATGGAAAACCGGGCATTCACTGGTCAAGGCCAAGATGCGCGAAACCGGCGCACTGCTGGCCGGCGAGATGAGCGGCCATGTGTTCTTCAAGGAACGCTGGTACGGCTTTGACGACGGTCTTTACAGCCGGAGCGCGCCTGCTGGAAATTCTGAGCAAGGTGCAGGATCCCAGCGCGCCGCTGAATGCATTGCCGGATGCGATCTGCACGCCGGAACTGCACATACACACCGCCGAAGGGGAGAATCACGCGCTGCTTGCGCAACTGCAGCAGACCGCCAGGTTTACCGATGCAAAGGAAATCATCACGCTGGACGGGCTGCGCGTCGAATACGCCGACGGCTTCGGACTGGCGCGTCCGAGCAACACCACACCGGTGATCGTGCTGCGTTTTGAAGCGGATAGCGCGAATGCATTGCAGCGTATCCAGGACGACTTCCGCAGGATATTCCTGCAAGCTGCGCCACACCTGAAATTGCCGTTCTAGCCGGGGGGGCGCTCAGGCCTGCTCCGCTGGGCCATCCTTCACGGCAGGAATCGGATTGTGCTGCTGCGGATATATCCAGTGCGCCAGACGCTGACGGAAGATTTCGGCATATCCCGCAACGCCAACTGGTTTAGCCACGAAAGTATTCGCTCCGGCCTTGTAACTCATCAGCACTTCATCCTGCGTATATTCGGCAGAAAATACCACGACAGGAATTTCGCTGGTAACGGCATGGCCGCGCAATTTGCGCAGTACCGCCAGCCCATCCAGTTTCGGCAACTTCAAATCCAGCAGGATGATCTGCGGCATCTGCTGCTGATTTTTCAAAGCGGTTTCTAACCAATCCAGCACCGCATCGCCGCCATCCACTGCTGAAAAATCCACTTCGGGGCAGGCAGCAGCCGCGGCAAGGCGAGCATAATCAATCTGGGCCAATTCGACATCAACCAGCAACACGCTGCAACGGCCAGTGTCCACCTGTATCGCCCCCTATGTGTGAGCTTGCTCCAACCAGTATAAAGGAACCAAGGCTGCAGCAGGATGTTCTGGTTGCGTACCGCCTGCTTATAACTTCTCCTTGACCCAATTTGGAACAGATGCCAAGGCGGCTTGCAGATTAGCAGGATTAGTACCTCCCGCCATCGCCATGTCCGGCCTCCCCCCGCCCTTTCCGCCAACCTGCTGCGCTACCAAGTTCACCAGTTCACCCGCCTTGACTGCGGCTGGTAAGATCGGCAGTCACGCCGGCGATCAGGCTGACCTTGCCATCGGCCACCGCAGCCAGCACGATGGCGGCTGATCTTGAGCTTGTCCTTGAGCTTGTCCAGGGTTTCGCGCAGCACCGCCGCATCCGCGCCCTCCAGCCGGGCGGCCAGCACCTTGACGCCGTTGCAATCCACCGCCTGGCTGACCAGGTCGTCGCCCTGCGCGCTGGCGAGTTTCGATTTCAGCGCGGCCAGTTCCTTTTCCAGCGTCTTCACATTGTCGAGAATCTGCGCGATGCGCGCAGCAGCTTCCTGCGGCTGCGCCTTCACCGCATCGGCCACTTGCTGCAACTGCCGCTCCTGCTGCTGCACATAGCGCCAGCGCGCCTTCGCCGGTCACCGCTTCGACGCGCCGCACACCGGCCGCCACGCCGCTCTCGGCCACGATCTTGAACAGGCCGATGTCGCCGGTGCGCTTGACATGCGTGCCGCCGCACAGCTCGCGCGACGAACCGATGTCCAGCACGCGCACTTCGTCGCCGTACTTCTCGCCGAACAGCATCATCGCGCCGGTCTTCTGCGCATCCTCGATCGCCATCACGCGCGCCTGCAGTTGCGGCATTGGCAAGAATTTCCGCGATTCACGATGGCTTCCACTTTGCGTATCTCCGCATCGCGTCATCGGCTGGGTATGCACGAAGTCGAAGCGCGTCTTGTCCGGATCGACCAGCGAGCCCTTCTGCTGCACATGGCTGCCCAGCACTTCGCGCAGCGCCTTGTGCATCAGGTGCGTGACCGAGTGGTTGCGCATCGGTGCGCGCCGCGCGCATGCGACGTCCACGCGCGCGGTGACGCCGTTGCCCACCGTCAGCTTGCCGGTCTTCACCACGCCGTGATGGCCGAACACCGTGGCCTGTATCTTCTGCGTGTCTTCCACCGCGAAGATGCCGTGCACGCTGCGCAGTTCGCCGCGGTCGCCGACCTGGCCGCCGGACTCGGCATAGAACGGCGTGTCGTCCAGCACCACCACGCCCAGTTCGCCCTCATTCAGTTCGTTGACCGACACGCCGTCCTTGTACAGCGCCAGCACGTTGGCCTTGCTTTCCAGCATCTCATAGCCGTGGAATGCGGTCGCCGGGCCGGCGTATTCCAGGTTTGCCGCCATCTTGAACTTGCCCGCCGCGCGCGCCTGTTGCTTCTGCTGCGCCATCGCCGCGTCGAACGATGCGGTATCAACCGTCAATGCCGTGTTCGCGGCATACGTCCTGCGGTCAGGTCGAGCGGAAAACCGAAGGTGTCGTGCAGCTTGAAGGCGGTCTCGCCGTTGAATACCTTGTGCCCAGCTTTTCCATTTCGGCCAGGTCGGTCTTCGAGTATCGCCATGCCGTGCTCGATCGTCGCGAAGAAGCGTTCCTCTTCCTGCTTGAGAATTTCCATCACGCGCACCTGCCCTGCGGCCAGTTCCGGAAAGGCAGCCCCCATTTCGGCGACCAGGTCGGGCACCATCTTGTGGAAGAACGCGGCGCGCGCACCCAGCTTGTAGCCGTGGCGGATCGCGCGGCGAATGATGCGGCGCAGCACATAGCCGCGCCCTTCGTTGCCCGGGAATCACGCCGTCGGCGATCAGGAAGGAACAGGCGCGGATATGGTCGGCCAGCACCTTGAGCGAGTTGTTGGTCAGGTCGTTGGATTTCGTTTCGCGGGCCGCCGCGCAGATCAGCGCCTGGAACAGGTCGATCTCGTAGTTGCTGTGCACATGCTGCAACACCGCCGAGATGCGCTCCAGCCCCATGCCGGTATCCACCGAAGGCTTGGGCAGCGGATGCATCACCCCGTGCTCGTCGCGGTTGAACTGCATGAACACGTTGTTCCAGATCTCGATGTAGCGGTCGCCGTCTTCCTCGGGCGAACCGGGCGGTCCGCCGGAGATGTCGGCGCCGTGATCGTAGAATATCTCGGTGCACGGACCGCACGGGCCGGTGTCGCCCATCATCCAGAAGTTGTCGGACGCGTAGCGCGCACCCTTGTTGTCGCCGATGCGGATCACGCGCTCGGCATGGCACGCCGATTTCCCTGGTCCAGATGTCGTAAGCCTCGTCGTCCTCGGCATACACCGTGACCCAGAGCTTGTCCTTGGGCAGCTTGTAAACATCCGTCAGCAATTCCCATGCGTAGCTTGATCGCATCGCGCTTGAAATAATCGCCGAAACTGAAGTTGCCCAGCATCTCGAAGAAGGTATGGTGGCGCGCGGTGTAGCCGACGTTTTCCAGGTCGTTGTGTTTGCCGCCGGCGCGCACGCACTTTTGCGAAGAGACTGCACGGGTATAAGGACGCTTGTCGAAACCGAGGAACACGTCCTTGAACTGGTTCATCCCGGCATTGGTAAACAGCAGCGTCGGATCTTCGTGCGGCACCAGCGAACTGGAAGGCAACGATGGTGTGTCCCTTGGAGGCGAAATAAGTCCAGGAATTTCTGGCGGATTTCACTGCTTTTCATTGCACACCCTGAGTATCAAATGCTCTTATAAACAAGGCGCGCATCATACCACGGGCGACTCTAGTCGCTACACGACGGATGGGAAAGAAGGCAGGCTGTGCAGGGCGCAAAAACCCTGCCCCAGGTTTATCGAAGGGCAACGGGCATTGCACCCTTAATCGTAAAGCATCCGGTGCTACGCGATTTCATTGCCTGGCTATACTTGTATTTTGCCATGCTTAATCAGCCTTGAGCGGATTGAACTCTCTGTTCTTTGGTATTCTTCAGCAAGTTGTTTGGTCGTTTTGCCGGAGTCGAAAGCGGCAACTAATCGGCGATCCTCTTCATCTACCCAAGCTTTGCCAGCATTGCTTGGGAGCCGTCGCTGTCGGTCGTCAGCTTTCTTTGCTCGCTCCAATGCCTGTATTGCCATAAACAGCGCTCGTATTGTCCGGGGATGCTGATATGGACTGTCAACAGCATATTCTTCACCGGTGTTTGGATCAACGCCATTAGCCAAAGCGCAAATGATTTCCAGTGACTTATCAGTATCCATTCCCCCTCCCTTGGTTTATGACTAACAATATTTGGTAGTCATAGTGCTTGAAAAGTAATGCTACCGAAAACCAATCAATCTATTCATCAAGTCGCAGTACCTTGAAAATGACATCCATCGCAAACCCTCGCGATTGCAGAAAGCGGACTTGCTTCGCCTTCTCTTTTTCGTCCTGAGGTGTGGTGCCGAATTTCTTTTGCCACACTACCCTTGCCGCTTCCAGTTCACTGTCTTTCAATTCCGGCAACGCAGCACTGATCAATTCTTCCGCGATACCTCTCTGGCGCAATTCGTGGGTGATACGTTGCGTGCCGAAGCGGCTGCGTTTGGCGTGTACCAGTTGAGATGCAGCGCGTTCATCGGACAACCATCCGCGCTCGGTCAGGTCATCCAATAGCGCATCCAGATTGGTCAGGCCGGAGGGATCATTTGCCTGTTCACACTCTTCGTCCGACTGAACATGATGCAACAGTTTTCCGCGCAGCTCGGCACGGCTGTATTCGCGGCGGGCCAGGTATTGCAAAGCCCGTGCGCGCAGACTGACCTCAGGCTTTTTCCTCATCCGTTTGCCCGGCCAAAAGCTTCTCGGCGGCCTTGCCCGCTTTTGCCCCGGCCTTTTCACCGGCCTTGTCGGCGGCCTTGGCAGGCGTTTTAACAACGGGTTCGAGCAGTGCCACGCCTACTGCTTCACGTATCTTGTTTTCGATTTCACGCGCGATCTCGGGATTCTCGCGCAGGTATTCGCGCGCATTGTCCTTGCCCTGGCCGATCTTGTTCGCCCTTGTAGGCATACCAGGCACCGGACTTCTCGACCAGCTTGTGCTGCACGCCCAGGTCGATGATTTCGCCTTCGCGCGAGATGCCCTCGCCGTACAGGATATCGAACATCGCTTCGCGGAACGGCGGGGCGACCTTGTTCTTCACCACCTTGACGCGGGTTTCGTTGCCGATCACTTCGTCGCCCTTCTTGATCGCACCGATGCGGCGGATGTCCAGACGCACCGAGGCGTAGAACTTGAGCGCGTTGCCGCCGGTGGTGGTTTCCGGATTGCCGAACATCACGCCGATCTTCATGCGGATCTGATTGATAAAGATCACCAGCGTGTTGGAGCGGTTGATGTTGCCGGTCAGCTTGCGCAGCGCCTGCGACATCAGGCGCGCATGCAGGCCCATCTGCGAATCGCCCATTTCGCCCTCGATCTCGGCCTTCGGTGTCAGCGCGGCAACGGAGTCGATCACCACCACATCCACCGAGGCGGATCGCACCAGCATGTCGGTGATTTCCAGCGCCTGTTCGCCGTTGTCCGGTTGCGAGATCAGCAGGTCTTCGACCTTCACGCCCAGCTTCTGCGCGTACTGCGGATCGAGCGCATGTTCCGCATCGATGAACGCCGCCGTGCCGCCCAGCTTTTGCATTTCGGCGATGACCTGCAGGGTCAGCGTGGTCTTGCCGGATGATTCCGGGCCGTAGATTTCCACCACGCGGCCGCGCGGCAAGCCGCCCACGCCCAGTGCGATGTCCAGTCCCAGCGAACCGGTGGATACGACCTGTATATCCCGCGCCACCTCATGTTCGCCGAGGCGCATGATCGAGCCTTTGCCGAACTGTTTTTCAATCTGGCTCAGAGCCGCTGCCAGTGCCTTTGTTTTGTTGTCGTCCATTTTTATTCCCTTTCAGAAGTCGATGGCGAATTGTGGCACATCATTTTATATTTGTACAGAACGTTCGTTCTGTTTATTTAATCAGGCAATTTCGGTCCTGTTATTCAGCAGATCGGCGATGCCTTGCAGCGCGATATTCACTGCCTGGGCGCGCACTTCGGCACGATTTCCATCCAGTTGAGGCGTTGCGCGCGAGTTTCGCCGTCCTTCAATCCCCACGCGAACCATACCGTGCCGACCGGCTTTTCGGCTGTACCGCCGTCCGGGCCGGCGATACCGCTGACCGCCAGCGCCACCTGCGCCGAACTGTGTTGCAGCGCACCCGCCACCATCTCGCGCACCGTCATCTCCGACACCGCGCCGTGCTGCTTGAGCGTGCTCTCGCGCACGCCCAGCATCTGCTGCTTGGACAGGTTGGAATAGGTCACGAAGCCGCGCTCGAACCAGGCCGAGCTGCCCGCCACCTCGGTAATCGCCTGCGCGACGCCTCCCCCGGTGCAGGATTCCGCTGTCGCCAGCATCATGCCGTGCGATTTGAGCAGTACTCCGACTTGTGCGGCGAGTTTGTCCATATTCAAAACCTATTGGCCACATAACCAGCGACTTGGCTGGCGTCATTGGCCGGCTTAGTCGAATGGCTAGTGGTCACATCAGAGATCACAGACAACACAGAGAAAACCAATTGCTTCCCTAGTCTCTCTCTGTGCTCTCTGTGGCTTCATTGCTTTCACTTCAGTTACCCAAGCCGCGCGCCAGATCGTTCTGTATATCGACCACCGCTTCCAGACCGACCGCGATGCGGATCAGCCCGTCGGTGATGCCTGCCGCCGCGCGCGCCTCGGGCGTGATGCGCGCATGGGTGGTGCTGGCCGGATGGGTGATCGTGGTCTTGGTGTCGCCCAGATTCGCGGTGATGGACAGCAGCCGGGTGTTGTCGATCACGCGCCAGGCCGCATCCTTGCCGCCCTTCACTTCGAACGACACGATGCCGCCGCCGGTTTTCTGCTGCTTCATCGCCAGCTGGTGCTGCGGATGCGACGGCAGGCCCGGGATAGAAAACCCGCGCCACATTCGGCTGCGCTTCCAGCCAGCGCGCCAGTTCCAGCGCATTGGCGCTGTGCGCATCCATGCGCAGCTTGAGCGTCTCCAGCCCTTCAGGAACACCCAGGCGTTGAACGGGCTCATGGTCGGACCGGCGGTGCGCAGGAACCCGTACACGCTTTCCATGATTCTTCCTGCTGCCCAGCACCGCACCGCCCAGCACGCGCCCCTGCCCGTCGATGTACTTGGTCGCGGAATGGATCACGATGTCCGCGCCCAGTTCCAGCGGGCGCTGCAGTATCGGCGTGCAGAAGCAGTTGTCCACCGCCAGCAGCGCGCCGCAGTTCTTCGCGACCGCCGCAATCGCCGCGATGTCGGAGATTTCGGTGAGCGGGTTGGACGGCGTCTCCAGGAAAAACAGTTTGGTGTTCGGGCGCACCGCCGCTTTCCATTCGCGCGACATCGGTGGCGGAAACGTAAGTCGTTTCGACGCCGAATTTCTTGATGATGTTGTTGAACAGGTTCACCGTCGCGCCGAACAGGCTGCGCGAAGCGACGACATGGTCGCCCGCCTTCAGCACGCCCATCACGCAGGCCAGTATCGCCGACATGCCTGATGCGGTCGCAACGCATTGCTCCGCGCCTTCCAGCGCGGCGAGCCGCTCCTCGAACATCGTGACGGTCGGATTGGTGAAGCGCGAATAGATATTGCCCGGCTGTTCGCCGATGAAACGCGCGGCCGCCTGTGCGGCATTCTCGAACACGAAGCTGGAAGTCAGGAACAACGCTTCGCTGTGTTCGCCAAACTGGCTGCGCACCGTGCCGGCATGCACTGCCAGCGTTTCCGGCTGATAGGTTGATTCAGACATGATGGCCCCTCAAAACAAAAAACCCGGATAGCTTGCGCTAAACCGGGTTTCCCACGCTTTAGCCGTATTTATTATGCGCCCGCAAGCTGATCCTCAAATCGGCGCAGGTCTGAAAGTTAACACCCTGTCATCTTGCCACGACGTCAAGCACCTGTCAACGATGCCATCACATCGATGTGGCGCTCACCGCCAGATCCAGCTCCAGCTGGTCATCTTCAATCGGCGGGTTGGCTGCCCCGCTGCCGCGCAGCGCTTCGACCCGGTTCAGGTAATCGGCGCTGACATCGCCGGTGATGTAGACGCCATCGAAGCAGGACGCATCGAAGCTGTTGATCTTCGGGTTGGCTTTGTTGCACCGCCGCCTTCAGATCATCGAGATCCTGGTAGATGAGCCGGTCGGCGCCGATCTCGCGGCAGATTTCTTCGTCGCTGCGCCCGGTCGCGATCAGCTCCTGCGGACTGGGCATGTCGATGCCGTACACATTCGGGAAGCGTACCGGCGGCGCGGCGGAAGCGAAATACACCTTGCGCGCGCCGGCATCGCGCGCCATCTGCACGATCTCGCGGCTGGTGGTGCCGCGCACGATCGAGTCGTCCACCAGCAGCACGTTCTTGTCCTTGAATTCGACGCCGATGGCATTCAGCTTCTGGCGCACCGATTTCTTGCGCATCGCCTGCCCCGGCATGATGAAGGTGCGGCCGATGTAGCGGTTCTTCACGAAACCTTCGCGGAACGGGATGTCGAGGCGGTTCGCCAATTGCAACGCGCTGGGGCGGCTGGAATCCGGGATCGGGATCACCACGTCGATATCGTCAATGTCGGTTTGCTCCAGCTGCGCTTGAGTTTGTCGGCCAGATATTCGCCCATGTACAGGCGCGTTTCATACACCGAGATACCGTCGATCACCGAGTCCGGACGCGCCAGATAAACGTATTCGAAGATGCACGGATTGAGGCTGGCTTTGTCGCTGCATTGCCGGCTGTGCAGATTGCCGTCGAAATCGACGAACACCGCCTCGCCCGGCGCGATGTCGCGCAGGAATTTGAAACCCAGGGTATCGAGCGCGACGCTTTCCGATGCAACCAGGTATTCCGCACCCTTGGCGGTCTGGTTCACGCCGATCACCAGCGGACGGATGCCGTAAATGTCGCGGAACGCCAGCAGACCGTAGCCGGCGATCATCGCCACCACCGCATAGGCACCGCGGCAACGCCGATGCACGCCGGACACTGCCGCAAAGATGGTCTGCACATCGAGGCGGTATTGTTTGGACTTGATCTGCAACTCATGCGCCAGCACATTCAGCAGCACTTCGGAATCGGAATTGGTGTTGACGTGGCGCAAATCTTCCGCGAACAACTGCTGCTTCAACTCGTCCGCATTGGTCAGGTTGCCGTTGTGGCCGAGCACGATGCCGAACGGGGAATTTACGTAGAACGGCTGCGCCTCGTTGTGATCCACCGCGGATCCGGCAGTCGGATAGCGCACATGCGCGATGCCGGCATTGCCGAGCAGCGAACGCATATGGCGCGTGCGGAACACGTCGCGCACCAGCCCGTTGTCCTTGTGCAGGTGGAAGGTGTGTCCCTCCACGGTCGCGATGCCGGCTGCATCCTGGCCGCGATGCTGCAATACCTGCAAGCCGTCATACAACAGCTGATTGGCCGGTGAATGCGAAATCAATCCAAGTAATCCGCACATGCTTTTCTATCCCAAAAAATTAACTGCGAGTCCGGTAATGGATGCGTTGCGCGATATTGCCCGGCAGCCACGCTTTGGTCGGCAGGGCCATGGCTTCGAGCATGCCGCCGGTCAGCGAAGCGCGCCAGAAGTGCTGTTCGGGAACCCGGGTCAATCCCGCCAGCCAGGACAGCACAAGCACAACGAATACACCGCGCATCACCCCGAACAAACCGCCCATTGCCCTGTCTGCCCAGTCGGGTCCGATCGCATTCAGCAGCTTGGCGATCAACCTGGACACCACGGCCCATGCAATCAATGCGGCGATAAACACCAGCACATAGGCCGCCGTGACACGCATCTCTTCCTGCGCAACCGGTATCAGCGGGGCGACGCTGGCGGCGGATAATCTGCTCAGTATTATCGCAATCGGCCAGCCCAGCAGCGACAATACCTCATGAATCAGGCCGCGCCACAAACCGAGTATCATTGAAAGCAGCAATATCCCGATGACGACAAAATCCAGTCCGTTCATTTGTTACTGACGACAACCGGGTGCAGGCCGTGCTTTTCCAGCAGTTTGGCGACCTTCTCCGCCTGGTCACGATCCGGGTAAGGGCCGACGCGCACGCGTATATTGGCCCCGACTTTTTCGGTGTACGCCTTGAAACCCCATTGCTTCAGCTTGTTGAACTCCTCCTGGGCAGTGTCCGCATTTGCGTATGCCCCTACCTGCGCAACATAACCTGTACCTGCCGGCATGCTTTCTGACGGCTTTTGCGGTACCGGCTTGACCTTGCCTGGACTGGCATTGCCTGGTTTAACATTACCGGGCTTCACATTGTCCGGTTTTTTTTGTGCATTCGGCTTGACCTTGTCCGGCGTGCTGACAGCGGGGGTCGAACCGGTTGCCACGCGCGAATCGACAGAAGGCGTTTGCGCCTCAGGGATCGCAACTTTGGGAACGAACGCGCCGGCTTTATCCGGGTCGGGTATGCTCAGGTCGATGTTGCTGCCGGTAAACTTCGGTTCGCTGTCCAGCACCATCGGCAACAGCACCACCACTGCCAGGGTAAGTGCGATTGCACCGATCAAACGGCGGCGCGCCTTGCGCCTGAGATTCAGTTCATCTTCCGTCTGTTGTTTTGCCATGCTTTGCTCTCGCCTGTTTAATTGCCTGCCGGGAATTGGACTATCGCTTTGCGGCCATCACTTCCGCCACCGTATAGAACGATCCGAAGGCCAGAATTCTATCATTTTCGCCTGCCGCGTTACAGGCATAACGCAGCGCATCGGGGATGTTTTTGCAGATTATGATCTCGCCGCGCACCCGGCCTTGTTCCAGCACGCTCTCAAGCCGTTCCGGGGTCGCCGCCGCGCGGTGTGTCTAGCCCCGCCACCAGCCAGGTGTCGACATGGGGATCGAGCGCCGCCACCACGCCCGCCATATCCTTGTCCTTCAGCATCGCAAATACCGCCCAGGTATGCGGGCACGGCGGCAGGCGGCCAGGTTCTGCGCCAGCGAACGCGCGGCATGGGGATTGTGCGCCACATCCAGGATCAGCGACGGCCTGCCCGGCACAAACTGGAAGCGCCCGGCGAGTTGCACTTCGACCAGTCCGCGCCGCACCGCTTCCATGCTGACCGGCAAGCGGTCTTTGAGCACATCCAGCGCCGCCAGCGCCGCGCTGGCATTGTGCAAGCTGGTATGCGCCGCGCAGCGCGGGATAGGGCAGCGCATTGCGTGAACCCGTCTTGCCGCGATAATCCCACTGCCCCTGGTGCGGCGTAAAGCCGAACTCCCTGCCTATGCACCACAGCTCCGCGCCGATCTGCTGCGCATGGCTGCATATCGCCTGCGGCACATCGCTGTCCGCGCAGATCGCCACGCGGCCCTTGCGCAAGATCCCCGCCTTCTCGAACGCGATCTGCTCGCGCGTATCGCCCAGGTATTCGGTGTGGTCGATGTCCACGCTGGCGATCACCGCGCAATCGCTGTCGAACACGTTCACCGCATCCAGCCTGCCGCCCAGCCCGACTTCGAGGATCGCAACCTCCACCTTGCTGTGCGATGAAACACTGCATCGCGGCCAGCGTGCCGAATTCGAAGTAGGTCAGGGAAATGTCACCGCGCACCTGTTCGATCTGCTCAAACGACGCGCACAACTCCGCATCGCTCGCCTGCTGTTTCGCGATGCGCACCCGCTCGTTGTAGTCCAGCAGATGCGGCGAGGTGTAGCAGCCGACACGGTATCCGGCGGCATGCAGGATGGATTCCAGCATCGCGCACACCGACCCCTTGCCGTTGGTGCCGCCGACCATGATGACCGGAAAATCAGGTTGCAGATTCAGCCGCTGTTTGACTTGCGCCACGCGCTCCAGGCCGAGCGCGATGGTTTTGGGGTGCAGGGATTCGAGGTAGGTCAGCCAGTCGGCCAGTGTGTTAGGCATATTTCAATTGGGTATCATGGTAAGGTGGGTAAGGCTTCATCTGATGCAACTACTAGCCATTCGACTAACCTGTCAAAAGACGACAGCCAAGTCGCTGGTTATGCCCACGCGGTGCGAAAATCAGCGCGGGCACAAAGACGTGCCCACCCTACGCCGCTTCGATCTCCGCCACCGCCGATTGCTTGGTCAGCAGCGTGATCAGCGTCGCCAGTTGATTGCTTCATCTCGCGCCGGTCGACGATCATGTCGATCGCGCCGTGCTCCAGCAGGAACTCCGCGCGCTGGAAGCCTTCCGGCAGGGTTTCGCGCACCGTCTGCTGGATCACGCGCGCGCCGGCAAAGCCGATCAGCGCGCCGGGTTCGGCGATCACCACATCGCCCATGAAGGCGAAGCTGGCGGAGACGCCGCCCATGGTCGGGTCGGTCAGCACCGAGATGAACGGCAGCCGCTCCTGGCTCAGCTGCGTCAGCGCGGCGCAGGTCTTGGCCATCTGCATCAGCGACAGCAGGCCTTCCTGCATGCGCGCACCGCCGCTGGCGGCAGAAACAGATGAACGGGCATTTCTGTTCCAGCGCAACCTGCACGCCGCGCACGAAACGCTCGCCCACCACCGAGCCCATCGAACCGCCCATGAAGGTGAATTCGAATGCGGCGGCAACCACCGGCAGCGCATGGATGCTGCCCTGCATCACCACCAGCGCATCGTCCTCATCGGTGCTTCTTTTTCGCCGCGACCAGACGTTCCGAGTATTTTTTCTGGTCCTTGAACTTGAGCGTGTCGACCGGCAGCACTTCCGCGCCGATCTCGAAACGGCCTTCGCTGTCCAGCAGCAGATCCAGACGGGTGCGCGCAGTGATGCGGTGATGATGGTTGCACTTGGGGCAAACGCTCTGGTTCTTTTCCAGGTCGGAGTGATACAGCACCGCCTGGCAGGACGGGCATTTGTGCCACAAGCCTTCCGGCACGTTCTTCTTGAGTCGCCTTCGCGGCGCTTGATCTTGGGCGGCAATAATTTCTGGAACCAGCTCATGGCAATTCTCCTTTAGGCTTTATCGACGGCCTGTCTCAATTCCTTGACCAGCTTGCTCACGTTGGCAACGACATTCTGGCCGGTCGAATTCTCGATTTCCTGCACGATGCGGCTGCCCACCACCACGCCGTCGCACAGCTTCGCCACTGCCAGCGCGGTCGCCGCATCGCGGATGCCGAAGCCGACGCCGATCGGCAGCTTGATATGCTTGCGCAGCTGCGGAATCTTGTCTGCGATGGCGGACAGATTCGAGATTGCCCGCACCGGTCACGCCCTTCAGCGACACATAATACACATAGCCGCGCGCCAGTTTGGCGACCCGCTCGATACGCGCATCGTTGGTGGTCGGCGCCAGCAGGAAGATCGGGTCGATGCCATGCTGCGTCGCAGATGCGCAAACGCCTCGTGGCTTTCTTCCGGCGGAAAATCCACGGTCAGCACGCCGTCCACGCCGACTTCGGCACAGCGTTTCGCAAAGGTTTCCCAGCCCATCGCCTCGATCGGATTGCCATAGCCCATCAGCACGACCGGCGTGGCGGCATTGCTGCGTGCGGAATTCGGCCACCATGTCCAGCACATCGCGCAGGCCGACATGCCGTGTTTGAGCGCGCGCTCGGATGCGCGCTGTATGGTCGGGCCGTCCGCCATCGGGTCGGAGAACGGCACGCCGAGTTCGATCACGTCCGCACCCGCCTCGACCAGCGCATGCATCAGCGGCACGGTGAGTTTCGCGATCGGGATCGCCCGCGGTGATAAACGGGATCAGCGCCTTGCGCTTGTGCTGTTTGAGCTTGTCGAAAGTGGCTTGTATGCGCGACATGATGGTTCCTGGAATCTCGCATTCCCGACGCACGCGCCACCGTCTTCATATCCTTGTCGCCGCGGCCGGACAGGTTCACCAGCAGCACCTTGTCCTTGCCCATGGTCGGCGCGATCTTCGGCGGCATGCGCCAGCGCGTGGCTGGATTCCAGCGCCGGGATGATGCCTTCGAAGCGGCACAGGTCATGGAACGCGCGCAATGCCTCGTCGTCGTTGATCGCGACATATTCGGCGCGTCCGCTGTCCTTCAGCCAGCAGTGCTCCGGACCGACGCCGGGATAATCCAGTCCGGCCGAGATGGAATGCGTCTCGATGATCTGGCCGTTCTCATCCTGCATCAGATAGGTCTTGTTGCCGTGCAGCACGCCGACCGGACTGTTGGCGGTCAGCGGCGCGGCATGCTGCGCCGCTGGCGATGCCGTGCCCGCCCGCTTCCACGCCGATCAGCTGTCACGCCGGGCACATCGATGTAGGAATAGAACATGCCCATCGCGTTGGAGCCGCCGCCGACGCAGGCGATCACCGCATCCGGCTGGCGGCCGGCCATCTCCGGCATCTGCACCACGGCTTCCTTGCCGATCACGCATTGGAAATCGCGCACCATCATCGGATAGGGATGCGGGCCGGCCACGGTGCCGATGATGTAGAAGGTGTTCTCGACGTTGGTGACCCAGTCGCGCATCGCCTCGTTGCAGCGCATCCTTGAGCGTCTTGGAGCCGCTTTCCACCGGCACCACGGTCGCGCCGAGCAGCTTCATGCGATACACGTTCTGCGCCTGGCGCTTCACGTCTTCCGCGCCCATGTACACCACGCATTCCATGCCGTAGCGCGCCGCCACCGTCGCGGTCGCCACGCCGTGCTGGCCCGCGCCGGTCTCGGCGATCACGCGCTTCTTGCCCATGCGCTTGGCCAGCAAAGCCTGGCCGATGGTGTTGTTGATCTTGTGCGCGCCGGTATGGTTGAGGTCTTCGCGCTTCAGATATATCTGCGCGCCGCCGAGTTGCTCGGACCAGCGCTTGGCATGATAGATCGGGCTGGGGCGGCCGACGTAATGCTTGAGGTCGAAATTCAGTTCGGCGATGAATTCGGGATCGTTGCGGTATTTCTCATAGGCCTGGTTCAGCTCATCCAGCGCACCCATCAGGGTTTCGGCAACGTAAATGCCGCCGTAGGGACCGAAATGGCCGGTGCTATCGGGATAGTTGTACATCTGTTCGTCTTGACCTCATTGATGAATGCGGCGATCTTCGCCGCATCCTTGATTCCCTTGCCGGACTCGACGCCGCCAGCTTCTACACCGCTGGACACGTCCACCGCATAGGGCCGCACTTGCGTGATCGCCGCCGCGACATTTTCCGCGTCAAGCCCGCCGGACAGGATCACCGGCAACGGCAGGCTTTCCGGTATCAAGGCCCAGTCGAACGCGGTTCCGGTTCCGCCCGGCATTCCCTGCACATGCGCATCCAGCAGCAATCCCCTGGCACGCCGAAAATCGGTCGCGCATTGTAGCAAATCCACCCCGGCATTGACGCGTATCGCCTTCAGAAAAGGATGCGAAAATTGCGCGCAATATTCCGGTGTCTCGTCACCGTGGAACTGCAGCAAATCCAGCGGTACGCCGGCCATTGCTTCGCGCACCAGGCCGGGCTCGGCGTTGACGAACAGACCGACGACAGACACGAATGGCGGTATCGCGGCAGCGAGCAATCTGGCCCGGGCGATCGTGACATGGCGTGGACTGGGTTCATAGAACACCAGGCCGATCGCATCCGCCCCGCTGCGTGCAGCGGCAAGCGCATCCTGCACGCGCGTGATGCCGCAAATTTTGATTCGGGTCATGTTGACGATAAACTCAGGGGTATCGGGAAGAACGGCATTGTAAAGCATTACGGCTGCAGACCAAATCCGGAACACTGGTGATGAACCCCGGTCGTTTGCTCCCGTCAGATCCGATGCAGTCAGATATCGACTCCCCTGTTCAACAGGAATAGCTTGGGACCTGTCCGACCAACCCGGCGCAACACGCCTGTTCCTGAAACTGACAACGACCGATACAGAATGAACTCGCAAACCTTCCTGCTCCAGCTGCTCGGCATCCTGATCGCATCGCGCTTGTCTGCGGAATTTGCTGTACGCCTGAAATTTCCTTCCGTGATCGGCGAATTGCTGGCGGGCGTGGTGCTCGGCCCGAGCTTGCTGGGATGGATAGAACCCGCACAGACGTTCCGCCTGCTCGCCGAGATCGGCATCATCCTGCTGCTGTTCGAAGTCGGTCTGGAAACCGATGTGATGCAACTGGTGCGCGCCGGCGCCAAATCCTTTGCCGTGGCGCTGGGCGGCTTCGTGCTGCCCTTTGTGCTGGGGTTTGTGCTGTGCTTCCGGGTGTTTGGCCTGGAATTGATCGTTTCCCTGTTTGTTGCCGGCACCATCACCGCCACCAGCATCGGCATCACCCTGCGCGTGTTGTCCGATCTCAAACGCCAGCATAGCCATGAAGCGCAAGTGATCCTGGGCGCCGCGGTGATCGATGACATCCTCGGCATCCTGCTGCTCGCGCTGCTGTATGAATTCTCGGTCAGCGGCAATATCAACTTCACGGAAAGCGGAAAAGTGCTGTTATTCGTGGTGCTGTTCTTCGTGCTGGCGCCTGCTGCCGCAAAACTGATGTCGGCCATCACCAGCACTTTGACAACGCGAGTGAACTGCCAGGACTGATTCCCACATCCATCGTTTCGCTGGTGTTGTTTTTCGCCTGGCTGGCGCATGCGATCGGCGCACCGGAACTGCTGGGCGGATTCGCCGCCGGCCTGGCCCTGTCGCGACGATTCTTTCTTCCGTTCGGTCTGGCAATGCACGGCAGTCCCGGCTTCATCGAACAGGTGGAAAAGCAGATGCTGCCTATCATCAACCTGTTCACGCCGATTTTCTTCGTTGTGGTTGGCCTGTCCCTCAACCTCAGACAGGTCGACTGGAATTCTCCGTTCGTATACATCTTTGCGGGTAGCCTGTTCCTGGTCGCCGTTGCCGGGAAGATTGCCGGCCCGTTGTTTTTGCGCGAGCCTGCACAAGTGCGCTGGGCTATCGGGATTTCGATGGTGCCGCGCGGCGAAGTCGGCCTGATTTTTGCCGAACTTGGCCGCGTGAACGGCATTCTGGCCGATAATGTCTACGCCGCGACGATCATCGTGATCGCGCTTACCACGTTGCTGCCGCCGTTTCTGCTCAGGGCGATCTACAATCGTTACGGCGATCGCTTTGGAGAAACAGGCTGACAGACCGGAAAAAAGTCCGATTCCTCCGCAAGCTGCGGCAGCCCCCATTTTTCATCGTAGGTGATCCGGCGCAAATACAGACCATCCGGTGAAAAGGTCGGCGCAGCAAGACTGCGTTCGCGGCCATTCAGCACCTCGGCCAGCCATTCCGGCGGATACTTTCCCTTGCCCACATACACCAGGCAACCAACGATGTTGCGCACCATGTGATGCAGGAAGGCGTTGGCGTCCAGATCGAATATCAGCATTTCCCCCTGGCGCCGGATATCCAGCCGGTGAAGATGCTTGACCGGCGACCTGGCCTGGCATTGCACCGCGCGAAACGCGCTGAAATCATGTTCGCCCAGCAGGCATTGCGCGGCGGCCTGCATCGCCGCCAGGTCCAGCGGCGCGTGATACCAGCCAACCTTGCCCGCCTGGATCGCCGGACGCACCGCGCGGTTGACCAGCAGGTAGCGGTAGCTGCGGCCGTGCGCCGAAAAGCGCGCATGGAATTCATCCGGAACGGGATGCGCCCAGCGCACCGCGATGCTGTCCGGCAGCAGCGCATTCACGCCGCGCACCCATGCGCTCAGGGGACGTTCGACCCGGGTATCGAAATGAACAACCTGTTCCAGCGCATGCACGCCGGTGTCGGTGCGTCCCGCCGCAATCACGGAAACCGGCCCGGCAGTTCCGTGGTCACCACTTTTCAGGTTCCCTGCAACCTGGTCACCCGAATTCTGGTCCCCTGCAATCTGCCCAAGCGCGCGTTGCAGCGTGTCCTGCACCGTCCTGCCGCCAGCCTGGCTCTGCCAGCCGAAGAATGGAGAGCCGTCGTACTCAACACCCAGCGCAATCCTCATCGGTATGTTCCGTACAACAGCAGCAGCGCAAAGCCGACCAGCAATCCATCGCGAAATGCAAATCGATACAGCGTCAGCTCCAGATGCTTTCCGGTGTCGCCGGGCGACTCGAACAGACTGCGCAGGCTGTCTTGCCAGGTGCGGGTCTTACCCACCATCGCGACCTCGGCATAATGCAGCGTCAATGCCAGCCGCACCGCGAAGCGTTCCCGCGACACGCCGATCAGCCGCAGCGGTGCTGATAATGTATACAGGCCGGCGATCAGCTGTTGCCTGTGCAACCTGTCCAGCAGTATCGCCAGTCCGGCCAAAGCGCACAGCAAACGGGCCAGCTGCAACACACCCTCGCTCAGCCCCTCACGGCTGGGGCTGAACATTCCGAGCACTTCCCAAAGCAGCTGCCCCGGGGTGCTCCAGGCGTAGACCAGCAATAATGACAGCATGATCCAGCGGGTCCGGCGCAGTAACTGGCCGAGCTTGCGGGCCGAATTCAACAATGCCAACGCCAGAATCAATGCTGCCGCTGGCAGCAGCATGGCGGGCGCCAGCGATTGCAATATCGCGACCAGCAGGCACCAGGTCACGATCTGTGCGGCAGGATGAAAATTCATTCAGTAACCCCGCTTCAAAAGGAAACGGCAGCCCAGTCCTGAGCTGCCGCCGCGAAATAAATGCATGATCAACCGAGTTGTTCGAAAATCGCCTGCGCTGATTCGCGTTGCTCGGCATCGCCCTCGCGCATGACTTCCTCGAGGATTTCTCGCGCCCCGCTGGCATCGCCCATTTCCTGATATGCCTTGGCCAGATCGAGTTTCGTTGAGACATCTTCCCAGTTGTCGCTTTTGCTTTCTGTGGCCGATCCGGACGGCTCGGCAATATCGTCAAAGTTCAGGTTGATATCCGCAAAGCTGCTTGCAGCGGCTGGTGCAGGTGCCGGCTTTTCAGCTGCATCCCCGACCGGGAAGTCCAGTGTAAATGCCAATCCGCCGTCATCAGGTTCGGGAGCTTTGGTCGCCGGCTTGGCCGTCTCCGGTTTAAACGCGGAACCGCCTGAAGTTTCGAAAACCAGATCGTCGAACCGTGCCGCCGTTTCTTCCGGTCCGCCATCGGCAGGCAGCGCAGGATTCGTGGAAGTGATGTCGAAATCCATTCCGCCGCCCGCGGCAGCCGTTGGCGAAAGGGTCTTGTCGGATGTGATGTCGAAGTCCATTTCAGTCATCGTCGTGGCAAACCTGTCTTCATCCGACATGACCGAGGTCGTTTCACCGCTACCGAAAATGCTCTGCTCCAGCGAAACATCGGATGAATTCGATGGCGTACCCTGGCCGAAATCGAAATCGAGCGCCGAGGATTGCGACTTCGGCGCACTTTCGGTTAAAGCTTGGGGATTGAAAACCGGGACCTGCACGGTTGCGCTGCCGGTGTCTTCCATCGACCTGAAACCGCCGCCATACATCGGGTTACTCGGTTCCAGTTTGCGGCCCATCTGAACCGCCTGCTGCCACGCGGCGTCATCACCCGAATCCTGCAGCTTCCGTGCGTATTCGGTGAAGGTATTGGCATCCTTGCGGTTCGAATAGATCCCCAGCAATTTAATCAATATCTGTGGATTGCCCGGGGCATTCTGCAGTGCATCCTTCAGAATTTCTTCGGCCTGGACATCACGGCCAAAATTCAGGAACAGATCTGCTTCGCTGATTGGATCGACTATGTCCGATTGGGGGGATTCGTTTACCTGGGTGGTGATTGCCCGAACGGTAAAGTCGCCGGTGTCAGGGGACGGTATAACCGGCGCTGCCATGCGGCCGGTAATTTCGCTTTCATCTTCAGGCAGTTCGTCACCGAACTGCCTTGAGGACTTTTTTCTCCGGAATACCAAGTAGCCCAGAGCAGCCAATGCAAGCAATACAGCCGCACCAGCCTCCAGATAAAGCGGTTCATCCAGAATCTGGTCGAGCAGGGATGGCTCGGGTCTGGCCTTCTGCTTGGCAACCGGTGCTTTCGGCGCCGGTTTGGCTACCGGCACGGGTTTGACTGCCGGCGCCGGCTTGGCGGCCGGCTTTTCAGCAGCCGGTTTGACCGTATTGGTTGCCGCTACTTCGCTGACCGCAGTCTTCGCTGCAGCTGGCGCCTGTGCCAGCGCTGCGGTTTCAACTTTCAATTTGTTCAGGCGCTGCATGTCGCTGATGTTCTTTTCCAGCATCGCGGCACGTGACTGCTCTTCCTGCAAAGCCTTTTTCCTGGCTATCGCATCTTCCTGGGCAGCATTGCTGCCAGCCTGCCCGGAAGCGGACTTGCCGCCGGCACCGGAGCCAAGCTGGTCTCCCGGCGCTTCGCCCCTGGAAAGTTTCAACACCTCTTTGGCCGATTCTTTGGCGACCGGCGCCATGTCGGCGACCGAACTGCTGATCTTGCCGGTTGCGACCTGTTCAGTGGCCTGGGTCTGATTGCCTGGCGGAGCGGCGCTGGCAAGCTTCTGCCTGTATGCATTCCAGTCGGCTGCCTGCGCATGAATTTCCTTCTTCGCTTCGGACTGCGTCACACGCGCATATTCTTCCTCGGTCGGCAAACGCAGAATCTTGCCTGCCTTGATGCGGTTCATGTTTTTGCCGTCAAACTTCTTGGCATTCACGCGATACAGTGCAACCAGCATGCGGTCCAGATCCATATCAGCGAGTTTGTATTTTTTGGCGATTTTGTACATCGTGTCGCCGCGCTGAACCTCAAGCCATTCCTTATTCGGCAATTCATCAACTTCCACAACAGCAGCCTGCTGCGCCGGCTTCAGCGTAGCTTGCGGTCCGGCTTGGCCTGTTTGCTGGGCAGATGCTTCCTGTGCCGACGGTTGAACCTGAACAGCTCCGGGAGCCGCAGCGGCTTCCTGCTCAACGGGCGCGGCCGCAGATACAGCCGGCTCTGAAGTTACTGCGGATGCGGCCGATTCGGGTGCCGGCGCAACTGGCGCAACAGCCTGCACCTGCGCGGGCGCAGGCTGCAACGGCTGATAACCGGGAGGATCGAGCAGGAAGGTATATTCCCTGGTCAGTTTGCCGGCGGACCAGGTCAATTCAACCAGCAGGCTTACAAACGGATCGTTGACCGGTTGTGAACTGCTCACATTGATGTAAGGCTGACCGTCTGCACGGGTTTGAATCTCGAATTTGAATTTGTTGCCGTATGGATATTCCAGACCGGAATCCTTGTAGGCATCTGGTGAAGCAAGGTGTACGGAAAGGCTGTCTTTTTCGTTCTTGCTGATGTCGGCCAACTGAATGTCGGCCTTGAGTGTTTGCCCCAAGGCGGATGACACGTTGATCCCGCCCAGACCCACTGCAGAAGCGGTTGCAGACAGCATCAATGCGGCAGCAATACCGAACAGTTTCAGTATAGCCAGCCGCTTGGTCCGCGGCGATTGCCGATATAGCGGAAGGGCCAGTTGTTTCACCAGTGATTTGTGCACGCGATCACCCACACCATATTTTTCCGTCAGAGAATATAAAATAACATCATAGAGTTATCAGCACAAGCTAATAATATGCTTCGCATTATGGCTCAATTGATATATTTCGCAATCAAAATTTCTGCAATTTGCACACTATTCAAGGCCGCTCCCTTGCGCAAATTGTCGCTCACCACCCACAGATTCAGGCCCATTGGATGGGAGATATCTTCGCGGATACGCCCGACGTAAGTCGCGTCGTTGCCCGCCGCCTCGATCGGGGTCGGGTAACCGCCCGGCTCGCGCTTGTCCATCACCACAACGCCGGGAGCCTTTTCCAGCAAGGCTCTCGCTTCGGTCAGCCGTGATCTTTTTGCGCGTCTCGATATGCACCGCTTCGGAGTGGCCGTAGAACACCGGCACACGCACCGCAGTCGGGTTGACCAGGATGGAGTCGTCTTCCATGATCTTGCGGGTCTCCCAGACCATCTTCATTTCTTCCTTGGTGTAGCCGTTTTCCAGGAACACATCGATGTGCGGCAGCACGTTAAAGGCGATACGCTTCGGGTACACCTCGGCTTCGACATCCTTATGATTGAACAGCGCGCGGGTCTGTTCGGCCAGCTCGTCGATCGCCTCCTTGCCGGTGCCGGACACCGCCTGATAAGTCGCGACATTGATGCGCGCGATGCCGACCGCGTCCTTGATCGGTTTCAGCGCGACCAGCATCTGTATGGTCGAACAGTTCGGATTGGCGATGATGCCGCGATTCGTGTATTGCGCGATGGCATGCGGATTCACCTCCGGCACCACCAGCGGAATGTCGCGGTCATAGCGGAAGTGCGCGGTGTTGTCGATCACCACGCAACCGGCCGCCGCCGCAATCGGGGCATACTTCTCCGAAACGCTCCCGCCTGCGGAGAACAGGCCGATCTGGGTTTTCGAAAAATCGAATCCTTCCACGTCGATGACGGTCAGTTCCTCGCCCTTGAAATTCACGGTTGATCCGGCCGAACGGCTGGATGCCAGCGGATAAAGATTGCGCACCGGAAATTTGCGCTGTTCCAGTATCGACAGCATCGCCTCGCCCACCGCGCCGGTCGCGCCCAATATGCATACGTCGTATTGCTTGCCCATGATTTTTCTCTCTGAAATTAATTCTTACAGCGCCGCAACGACCGCGTCGCCCATCGCCGCTGTGCCGATCTTCTGCTTGCCCGCCTCGGCGATATCCGCGGTGCGCAAACCCTGCTGCAGCATCTTGCGCACCGCCGCCTCGATGCGCTGCGCGATGTCTTCGCGCGCAAAGGTGTAGCGCATCATCATCGCCACCGACAGGATCGTCGCCAGCGGATTGGCGATGTCCTTGCCGGCGATGTCCGGCGCCGAACCGTGGCACGGCTCGTACAGGCCCTTGTTGTTCGCATCCAGCGAAGCGGACGGCAGCATGCCGATCGAACCGGTCAGCATCGAGGCTTCGTCCGACAGGATGTCGCCGAAGATGTTGCCGGTCAGGATCACGTCGAACTGCTTGGGTGCGCGCACCAGTTGCATCGCCGCGTTGTCCACGTACATGTGCGACAACTCGACACCCGGGATATTCCTTCGCCACTTCGGTCACGATCTCGCGCCAGAACATGCTGGTGTCCAGCACATTGGCCTTGTCCACCGAACACAGCTTCCCGTGCCCTCTTTCGGCGCGCTTCATCGCGATCCGGAAGCCGACATGCGCCACGCGGCGGATCTCCGACTCGCTGTAGAGCATGGTGTCGAAGCCCTGGCGCTCGCCGTTGTCCAGCGTGCGTATGCCGCGCGGCTGGCCGAAATAGATGTCGCCGGTCAGTTCGCGCAGGATCATGATATCCAGCCCGGATACCAGCTCCGGCTTCAGGGTGGATGCATTGACCAGTTCGGGATACACCATCGCCGGACGCAGGTTGGCAAACAAGCCCAGCCCCTTGCGGATGCGCAACAGGCCCTGCTCCGGACGCATTGGGCCGCGGCAGCGTGTCGTACTGGTAACCGCCCACCGCGCCGAGCAGCACCGCATCGGATGCCTTCGCCAGCTTTCAGCGTCGCTTCCGGCAACGGATCGCCCGCCGCATCGTAACCGGCACCGCCGATATGCGCATATTCCAGTCTCGATCTTCAAGCCGTCGCTGCGCAACGCCTCCAGCACTTTCGCCGCCTGCGCGACAATTTCCGGTCCGATGCCGTCACCCGGCAATACTGCGATTTTCATTTGTTGTTATTCCCAGTCAGAATTTAGCAGAATTCAATTCACGCAAACAGCCACGGCTGCGCCGCGCGGTGTCTTCGCTTCATACGCCTTGATCTCGTCCACATGCTGCAAGGTCAGGCCGATGTCGTCCAGACCGTTCAGCAGACAATGCTTGCGGAATGCCTCCACCTCGAACTTGATACACCGTGCCATCCGGCGCGGTGATGGTCTGCTGCTCCAGATCGATCGACCAGCTTGTAGCCCGGCATTGGCGGCCACCGCCTTGAACAACTCGTCAACCTGTTCTGCATGCCAGCGTGATCGGCAGCAGGCCGTTCTTGAAGCAGTTGTTGAAAAAGATATCGGCAAAGCTGGTCGCGATGATCGACGCGGAAGCCGTAATCCTCCAGCGCCCAGGGCGCATGCTCGCGCGACGAGCCGCAGCCGAAATTCTCGCGCGCCAGCAGAATCTGCGCGCCCTGATAGCGCGGCTGGTTCAGCACGAAATCCGGGATTGAGCGGACGCCTGGAATTGTCCATGCCCGGCTCGCCGTGATCCAGATAGCGCCATTCGTCGAACAGGTTCGGGCCGAAACCGGAACGCTTGATCGATTTCAGGAACTGCTTCGGAATGATCGCATCGGTATCGACATTGGCCCGATCCAGCGGCGCAACCAACCCGTTCAGCACGGTAAATTTTTTCATTGCTTTTCTGCCGCCTTATCCTTTTCAGCCGCCTTTTCCAAAGCAGTACCGCCTTTTTGAATATCCTTGCCCAACCCTTCCATGGTATTGCATCCAGCCAGAAACAAAACTGCCAATACCAATGACGCTGCTGCTTTCATCAATCGCTCCTTAATCTAATTTAATTCACTCACATCAACAAAATGCCCGGCGATCGCTGCCGCCGCAGCCATTTCCGGACTGACCAGATGGGTGCGGCCACCCTGCCCCTGCCGCCCCTCGAAGTTGCGGTTGGAAGTCGAGGCACAACGCTCGCCCGGCGCGAGCTTGTCGTCATTCATCGCCAGACACATCGAGCAGCCCGGCTCGCGCCATTCGAAACCCGCCTCGATGAATATCTTGTCCAGACCTTCCTGCTCGGCCTGCCGCTTCACCAGACCGGAACCGGGCACCACCATCGCCAGCTTCACATTCGCCGCAACGTGCTTGCCGCGCGCGACCGCCGCCGCGGCGCGCAGATCCTCGATGCGCGAGTTGGTGCAGGAGCCGATGAACACCTTGTCGATCTTGATTTCGGCAATCGGCGTGTTCGCTTTCAGGCCCATGT
This sequence comes from uncultured beta proteobacterium, assembly GCA_963827265.1. Classification (GTDB taxonomy): domain Bacteria; phylum Pseudomonadota; class Gammaproteobacteria; order Burkholderiales; family Gallionellaceae; genus Gallionella. The sequence goes on from CAWHAD010000002.1 coordinate 51,755, forward strand.
ATGCCAACGCGCGCTCGGCAGCTTCACGCTTGACCGCATCGCTCATGGTCGCCGGATCGGGCACGCGCCCATCCACCGCCACCACCATTTCCGGCGAGGTGCCCCAGGTCACCTGCGGCTTGATCTGCGCGGCGTCCAGCTTGACCACCCGATCGAACTGCGCGCCTGCATCGCTGTGCAAAGTGCGCCAGTAGGCCACCGCCTTGTCCCACATCTCGCCCTGCGGCGCGAACGGACGGCCCTTGAGATAGTCGATGGTGGTGTCATCCACCGCGACCATGCCGGCGCGCGCGCCGGCTTCGATCGCCATGTTGCACAAGGTCATGCGCCCTTCCATGGAAAGGCCGCGTATCGTGCTGCCGGCAAATTCGATCGCATAAGCCGGTGCCGCCCGCCGTGCCGATCTTGCCGATCACCGCCAGCGCGATATCCTTGGCGGTGACGCCCGTGCCCAGCGCGCCCTCCACCATGACCTGCATGGCTTTGGATTTTTTCATCAGCAGGCATTGCGTCGCCATCACGTGCTCGACCTCGGACGTGCCGATGCCGAATGCCAGCGCGGCGAACGCGCCGTGCGTGCTGGTGTGCGAATCGCCGCACACCACCGTCATGCCCGGCAAGGTCGCGCCCTGCTCCGGCCCGATCACATGCACGATGCCCTGGCGCACATCGGACATCTTGAATTCGGTCACGCCGAACTCGGCGCAATTGCTCATCCAGCGTCTCCACCTGCAAACGCGAAACCGGATCGGCGATACCCTGCGCCCGGCGCAGTGGTCGGCACGTTGTGATCGGCCACAGCGAGAATGGAAGATACGCGCCAGAGCTTGCGCCCGGCCAGCTTCAGGCCTTCGAATGCCTGCGGACTGGTCACTTCATGCACCAGATGACGGTCGATATAGATCAACGCGGTGCCGTCGGCTTCCTGCCGCACCACATGGGCATTCCAGAGTTTGTCGTAAAGTGTTTGCGCTTTCATGATATTTCGCTTGCCTGACCGCGTTTTCAGAGCCGCAGATTATGCCATAACAGCTTCGGCTTGGCATTAAGCCTGACGGCTGCTCCGGGTGAATCATCGGCAATATTGTCGCAAACCGGGCCGAAAAATACCCTGCATCGACCTGAGAATTCCTGCACAATGCCTGACTACCAGAACTCATCTGAAACATAAAGCCGAACCGGCTTCGTGATAGCATATGGCATGCAAAACAAGGATCTGAAATTCCGTCGCAACAACTTTGACGTGGCCAACACAGTCAATGTGACCGACCACGCCATTGTCGGCGATGCGGTGGAAAACCTGTTTCTCGATCTCTTTCCCGGCGCCAATTCCAGCATCCTGCGCAATGCGTTCAATCATATTTCGCAGCTCTATCGCGGCAAGGATCCGCTGTTTGCCCCCTGCGATACCGGCTATCACGATTTGCAGCACATTCTCGACGTTACGCTGGCCAGTGCGCGTTTGATGGACGGCCATGAGCGATTGCACAAATCCGGCGGCGGGCTGGGTGCAGAGTTGTTTGTATTCGGCATATTGATCGCGCTGTTTCACGACAGCGGCTACCTGCGCAAACGGGGCAGCGAGGAAGACCGGCAAGGCGCCGAATTCACGCTGATCCACGTGTCACGCAGCGCGGAACTGCTGAAACACTATCTGCAGGAGATCGGCATGGGGAACCTCGCAGAAATGGCGGCGAAGGTGGTGCACTTTACCGGGTATGAAGTTCCGGTAGACAGCATCGAAGTTCCCGAGAATTTCCGGGCCATCGGCAACATGGTCGCCTCGGCAGACATCCTGGCGCAGATGGCGGATCGGTGTTACCTCGAAAAATGCCATGACCGGCTGTACAAGGAGTTCGTGCTGGCCGGCCTCGCCCAGGAACTCGATTCGAAAGGCAACAAGAAGGTGATCTTCTCTTCACCGCAGGATCTGGTAATCAAAACGCCGAATTTCTACCAAAGCGCCAAAAACCGCATGAATGAAACCCTGAAGGGCGCCTATCATCTGGCCGAGAAGCATTTCAACGGACAGAACCTGTACATTGAGGCAATCGAAAAAAATATCCTGTTTGCCGAATATGTGATTGCCCACGGGGCAGACATCGGCATGCTGCAGCGCACCCCGCCCAAGACACCCGGTTCCGACCGCGTCTTCCCGGAAACGGCCGACCGGAAACAGCAAATCGAAGACCGGCGCAAACGCAACGGCGACCGGAGAAGAAATCCCGCGCAGCGCTATCCGGATCTGCTGGAACGACGGCTTTCCGGCGACAGAAGGCATTACCCGATCAAAATGACATGATGCATGCAGCGCGGAATCACCCCTGCGCGCCCGACATGCCCTGCTTCCACCAGATCAGCAGCAATCCCAGCAGCCCCGCCAGCGCACTGCAGGTATACAGCACGCTCGCACCATAGTGCTGCCAGATCGGGCCGCTCGCCAGGCCGCCCAGCATGCCGCCCGCGCCATAGGTAAGGCTGCCGAACAGCGCCTGGCCCTTGGATTGATGCCTTCCCTGAAAGAATTCATGTACCAGCCCCATCGACGCAGCGTGATACGCGCCGAAGGTGGCCGCATGCAGCACCTGCGCAATCAGCAGCAATGTCAGAAAATCCACGCCCCATCCGATCAGCATGAAACGCACGACAGCGGCACCGAAACTGACCAGCAGGATGCGCGTAAACCCGAAGCGGTTGCACCAGCCAGGGCATCAGGAAAAACACGCCGATCTCGCAGATCACGCCGAGCGCCCACAACCCGCCCACCGCGCTCTTCGCATAGCCGTGCTCGACCAGGTAAATCGAATAAAACGTGTAATAAGGCCCGTGCGCGACGGACATCAGGAAGCAGGCGCTGAACAGCGCGAGCACTCTGCGGCTGCAGCACGATCTGCCTGACCGGCTGGTGATCGGTGTGATGCGCCAGCACTTCGGTGGGGGGAATCTGCCGGGCAAAAATCAGGATGCCGAGTTCGCAGAACAGGCCGGCCCACAGCAGCCAGGCGATGGCGATGTAGTCAAACGCATAACCCAGCCCCACCACCGAGACGATGAAGCCGACCGACCCCCAGGAGCGGATGCGCCCATAGCGGGCGCTGTGCTTGCCGAGGTAAGTGAGCGTGGTCGCCTCGACCAGCGGCATCGACGCGCTCCAGAAAAAACTCATCAGCGCCAGCACCAGGAACATGCCCCAGAAACTGGTGGTCGCAAACACGCCGAGGTAGCACGCTGCGCTCAAAGACGCGGCGATCTGCACCACCAGCGTGCCGCTTGCCGGTATGGTCGGCCAGCCAGCCCCAGATACTCGGCGCGATCATGCGCATCACCGGCTGTATCGACATCAGGATGGCGATCTCGATCGCGTCGAAGCGAATGGATTTCAGGTACAGGCTCCAGTAGGGCGCGAACATCCCCACGAAGGCGTAGTAGAAAAAATAGAATCCGGCAATGCGCCAGTAATAGTTTTTGGAAGGGGACATGGCAACGGAGCTATCGAACGGCGCGCATTATCTCATGGGGGAAATAAATTTCGCTGTTGCTCTTGAAACGGGAAAACCAGTCCCCATAACCTCCAGACCGAAATCTGGAGAACGGCATGGAACAGAACGAAACAAACAACGAAACCAACCCGCAAAACGATACCCAGGCACCGGAAACAGGCACACCCGAAGTGATGCCCAGCCTGGAAGAAATGCTCAAGGAAGCCGAGCGCAAGGCTCAGGAACACTATGATGCATGGATGTATGCCAAGGCCGAAAGCGAGAATATCCGCCGCCGCGCAGCCGATGATGTCAGCAAGGCGCACAAGTTTGCGGTGGAGCGGTTCTCCAACGAAATGCTGGCGGTCAAGGACAGCCTGGAAGCCGGCCTGGCGGTGGAAACCGCGACGGTGGAGAGCTTCAAGAGCGGCATGGAACTGACGCTGAAGCAGCTGTCCGGCGTATTCGAGAAATTCAATATCAGCGAAATCAACCCGGTCGGCGAGAAATTCGATGCGCACAAGCATCAGGCCATCGGCATGGTGGACAGCGACCAGCCCGCCAACACCGTGGTCAGCGTGATGCAGAAAGGCTATGCGCTGAATGACCGGATATTGCGCCCGGCGCTGGTTATGGTATCCAAAGGCAAGGAATAAAAAAGGGAAGGGTAAAGGGAGAAGAGGGAAGAGTAAAACCGCCTCTCCGAATATAAGGTGTGCTGGTTTTACCCTTATCCCTTCCCCCTTATCTCTTCTCCCCAAGCACTTGAAATATCCAGTACCGCCCTGATGTTAGGCGGCAAGGCAGCAGCAGAATTGAATAATTGAGCACTTAACAGAAAGGAAAGCATCATGGGAAAAATCATCGGTATCGACCTGGGCACGACCAACTCCTGCGTGGCCATCATGGAAAACGGCAAGACCAAGGTGATCGAGAACGCGGAAGGCGCTCGCACCACCCCGTCCATCGTTGCCTATATGGAAGATGGCGAAGTGCTGGTCGGCGCACCCGCCAAGCGCCAGGCCGTCACCAACCCGACCAACACGCTGTATGGCGTGAAGCGCCTGATCGGGCGCCGCTTCGACGAGAAGATGGTGCAGAAGGACATCGCCATGGTGCCATTCAAGATCGTCAAGGCCAAGAACGGCGACGCCTGGGTGAAAGTGCGCGACAAGGAATTCTCCGCACCGGAGATTTCCGCACAGGTGCTGATGAAAATGAAGAAGACCGCCGAAGACTATCTCGGCGAATCGGTGACCGAAGCGGTCATCACCGTGCCTGCCTACTTCAACGACTCGCAGCGCCAGGCCACCAAGGATGCCGGCCGCATCGCGGGCCTTGACGTCAAGCGCATCATCAACGAACCGACCGCGGCCGCGCTGGCGTTCGGCCTGGACAAACAGGAAGGCGACCGCAAGATCGCGGTGTATGACCTGGGCGGCGGAACATTCGACATCTCCATCATCGACATCGCCGAGATCGAGGGCGAGCACCAGTTCGAGGTGATGTCCACCAACGGCGACACCTTCCTCGGCGGCGAGGACTTCGACATGCGCGTGATCGACTACCTGGTCGACGAATTCAAGAAGGAAAGCGGCATCGACCTGCGCAAGGACGTGCTGGCATTGCAGCGCCTGAAGGACGCGGCGGAAAAGGCCAAGATCGAACTGTCCAGCGCGCAGCAGACCGAAGTGAACCTGCCCTACATCACCGCGGATGCAAGCGGCCCGAAACATCTGGCCGTGAAGATCACCCGCGCCAAGCTGGAAAGCCTGGTCGAGGACCTGATCGCGCGCACCATCGAGCCGTGCAAGATCGCGATGAAGGATGCGGGCGTATCCACCTCCGACATCAGCGACGTGATCCTGGTCGGCGGCCAGACCCGCATGCCCAAGGTGCAGGAAAAGGTCAGGGAATTCTTCGGCAAGGAAGCCCGCAAGGACGTGAACCCGGACGAAGCCGTGGCCGTCGGCGCGGCGATCCAGGGCGGCGTGCTGCAGGGCGAAGTCAAGGACGTGCTGCTGCTGGACGTAACCCCGCTTAGCCTGGGTATCGAAACCATGGGCGGCGTGATGACCAAGCTGATCAAGAAGAACACCACCATCCCGACCAAGGCATCGCAGGTATTCTCGACAGCCGAAGACAACCAGAGCGCGGTGACCATCCACGTGTTGCAGGGCGAGCGCGAAGTGGTTTCCGGCAACAAGAGCCTGGGGCAATTCAACTTGAGCGACATTCCGCCATCACCGCGCGGTATGCCGCAGATCGAAGTGACGTTCGACATCGACGCGAACGGCATCCTGCACGTGTCGGCGAAGGACAAGGCGACCGGCAAGGAAAACAAGATCAAGATCCAGGCCAGCTCCGGATTGAGCGAAGCCGAAATCAACAAGATGGTGCAGGATGCCGAAGCCCACGCCGAGGACGACCGCAAGGCGCTGGAACTGGTGACTGCGCGCAATCAGCTTGACTCGCTGATCCACTCCACGCACAAGTCGCTGAAGGAATATGGCGACCACCTGAGCGCTGACGAAAAGACCGCCGTCGAGTCCGCCCTGAAGGAAGCCGAGGAAGTCGTGAAGGGCGACGACAAGGACGCCATCGAAGCCAAGGCCGAGGCACTTGCCACCGCCGCGCAGAAGCTCGGCGAGAAGATGTACGCGGCCGAACAGGCCAAGGCACAAGCCAATGATGCCGGCGCTGCATCCGGTTCGGAAGCGAAGAAGGACGAAGGCGATGTGGTGGATGCGGAGTTCACCGAAGTGAAAGACGAAAAGAAGTAAGGTACTATTAAAGCTGAGGGCTGGATGCCGGGTATATCCCGGCTTCCGGCCTTTTACGTGTTCCATTTATCACAAGCATTTAGTCACCGAATATGTCAAAAAGAGATTATTACGAAGTTCTCGGCGTCAACCGCGATGCGTCCGAAGAAGATATCAAGAAGGCTTATCGCAAACTGGCGATGAAGCATCACCCGGACCGCAATCCCGACAACCCGAATGCCGAAGGACATTTCAAGGAAGCCAAGGAAGCCTACGAGATACTGAGCGACGCGCAGAAACGCGCCGCCTATGACCAGCATGGCCATGCCGCATTCGAGTCCGGCGGGATGGGCGGCAACCCGTTCGGTGCCGGCGCACAGGGTTTCGATTTTTCCGACATCTTCGGCGATATTTTCGGCGGCGGACGCGGCGGCGGGCGCAGCAGCGTGCAGCGCGGCGCCGACCTGCGCTACAACCTCGAGATCACGCTGGAACAGGCGGCGCGCGGCACCGAGACGCAGATACGCGTCCCGACCATGGCGGAATGCGAGACCTGCCACGGCTCCGGCGCAAAGCCCGGAACCAGCCCGACCACCTGCTCCACCTGTGCCGGCCATGGCCAGGTGCGCATGCAGCAGGGTTTCTTTTCGATCCAGCAAACCTGCCCGCGCTGTCACGGCACCGGCAAGATGATCACTTCGCCGTGCAAGGACTGCAACGGCAACGGACGGATCAAGCAGCACAAGACACTGTCGGTCAAGATTCCGGCGGGCGTGGATACCGATGACCGCATCCGCCTCTCCGGCGAGGGCGAACTCGGCGCGAACGGCGGGCCGCCCGGCGACCTGTATGTGGTGATACACATCAAGCCGCACGCGGTATTCCAGCGCGACCACAACGACCTGCACTGCGAAATGCCGATCAGCTTCACCACCGCCGCGCTCGGCGGCTCGATCGAGATTCCCACGCTCGATGGCGTGGCAACGATCAAGATCCCGGCCGAAACCCAGAGCGGCAAGATATTCCGGCTGCGCGGCAAGGGCATCAAGGGGGTGCGCAGTTCCGGCCATGGCGACCTGCATTGCCACGTCGAGGTGGAGACGCCGGTGAACCTGACCGATCGCCAGAAGGAACTGCTGCGCGAATTCGAAGACATCAACGAAAAGGACAGCGAACGCCACAACCCGCGCGCCCGGTCGTGGATGAACAAGGTCAAGGATTTCTTCGTCGCGTAACGGCGATTCCTGCCGAAACCGGATCCGGCACCTGCCCGGCTGACCCAGGGCCGGTGTGCAGAACCGGGCCCGGCGTGAAGACCCGGCCGGTATGCTGCTAGAATAGACATTGGAACCGATATTTGATCTATCCGGCTCCCGGCCGGAATATAATTCAGTATGATTTCAAGACCGAACATTTCCAGACAAAAAGCATTTCTCATCCACCTGTCGATCAGCGCAGCCATTGCCGCAGCCGTGGTCGCGCTGATGCTGCTGCTCTGGTACAAGCCGCCGTTTTTCTCGGCGCTCGGCGGAAAACACCTCCTGCTGATCCTGCTCGGCGTCGACGTGACCCTCGGGCCGCTGATCACGCTGCTCATCTTCAACCCGCTGAAGAGCCGCAAGGCGCTCAGGTTCGACCTGTCGGTGATCGCGGTGCTGCAATCCGCGGCGCTGATCTACGGGATGAGCGTGCTGTTCCACGCGCGCCCGGTATTCGTGGTTTTCAGCAAGGGCTCGTTCGACCTGATCACCGCCAATATGCTCAGCCAACAGGATATTGCGCGGGCAAAATATCCGGCCTACCGGTCGCTGCCGCTGACCGGTCCGGTTTACGTGTATTCGGAATTGCCGTCGGATATCAAGGAAAGAAACCAGCTGGTGTTCAGCGCAATGGAGGGCAAGGATTTGCCGCAGTTTCCGCAGTACTACATGCCGTACGGCGAGTACGGGACGGTCGAGGGAAGCGCAGCCAAGCCGATAACCGAACTGAAGCAGCTGAACCCCGGGATGGTCGCGGAAATCGACCGTTCGGAGCAGGCCAGCGGGCGGAAACAATCGGACATCGGTTTTGTTCCGCTGCGTGCCAAATACCAGGACCAGGCCGTATTGCTCGGGAAGAGCGACGGCAAGGTGCTGGGCCTGCTGAATGTGGACCCCTGGACCGGGTCGGCGATATTCAAACGCAAGTAAGCTTCGCTGTTACTTCGCCGCGAACACTTCGCGCAGGAATACCCTGGCCTGCTCCCACGAATCCTTGTCGGCCTTCGCATCGTAGGCGATCGGCAGGTTGAATTTCTTGCCCAGCACATCCGCCGCCGGATTGGTGAATGCATGTTTCGCGCCGGGATAGGTGACCACGCGGAAATTTGCGCCGGCATGTTCCATTTCCTGCCTGAATGCGGCGACCTTGTCGGGCCCGATGGTCGGATCGGCATCGCCGCTGAATGAAATGATGCGCGCCTTGATCGCGCCGGGCTGCGCCGGGTTCGCGGTGCCGAGACCGCCGTGGAAACTCGCCACGCCCTTCAGGTCCTCGCCCATGCGCGCCATGTTCAGCACCACGCTGCCGCCGAAGCAATAGCCGAACGCGGCGATCTCGTCGGGCTGCACCGTTGCCTGCTTGCGCAGCAATTGCATCGCCGCCTCGAAGCGCGCCATTTCCATCGGCACGTTGCTGTATACCTCAGCGGCCAGCTTGCCCGCATCATCGGGATTGTCGACGACCTTGCCGTTGCCGTACATGTCGACCGCGAGCGCGGTATAGCCCAGTTCCGCCAGCATGCGAGCGCGTTTGCGCGCATATTCGTTTTGCCCCCACCATTCGTGCACCACCAGAACGCCGGGACGCCTGCCCCTGATCGAATCGTCGTAGGCGATATATCCCTTCAGCCTCGTGCCATCCGCTTCATAAACCACTTCCCTGCCCTGCACCGCGGCGTACGCTGCGGGCCCGCCCAGGCAGAAGATCGACATCGACATCGCCAACAGTAATTCTTTCATGATCGCTCCTTTGCAATAATCAAGCGCCTGTTTGCCGACCCGCCCGGTATGTCAGGCTGTGCCCGTTTCCACCCGCTGTTTCAGATAATACAGATCCATGTTGAGGCGGCGTATCCGCTCGATCAGCTGTTCGGCCAGCGCATCGTCGAGCACGAACTCAACCTTGACCGCCAGTTCGCCGGCAAGTTCGAAAAAGGTTTCTTCATGCATGCGGCCGTGCCGTCCGAAACCGGCGATCGCGCGGAAAGCGGAACCGCCATGCACGCCCATTGCCCGTGCTTCCTCGAGCAGCCATTCATACAGCGGCATATCCGAGTGATGCTGTTTTTCGGTGGTGTAAAACGAAAGCAGGTTCATGTTCGTGCTCCCCCAGTATTATGCTTGCAACATCTTGAAAGTCTGGATGCCCAGTATGGTCATCAGCAGCGATCCGCCAAGATGCGCAACGATGATCGCCGATCCCCACGCGTACTGGCCGCGCAACAGCAGCGTGACGGTCTCGGCGGAAAAGGTGGAGAAGGTCGTCAGGCCGCCGAGAAAGCCGGTGATGATCAGCAGGCGCCATTCCGGCGACAGGCCCGGATAGTGCGAAAAGAATGCGACCGCGAGACCGATCAGGTAGCCGCCAAGCAAATTGGCCGCCAGGGTTCCGAGCGGCAGTTCCGGCAGCGCCGGGTTGAGCCACAACCCCAGCCCCCAACGCATCCATGCGCCGAAAGCGGCGCCGGTTCCGATCGCGAGAAAAGTGAAAAGCATCAATATGTCCCCGTGAAGATCAGGTGAATCAAGAATCGCTGCGCGTCATTCTACAACACGCACCAGCGCAAACCCCCCGCCCAGCGTGCGCAAGTTGGTGGTCTGCCCCTGGTACAGCCGTGCAACCACCAGCTGGATCTGCCCCTCATACACATAACAGCGCACATCGTACTTGAGCGACAGCGGGTCGGCCCCGGCCAGGCATACCGCACGTTCTCCCGGCGGAGCCAGCTTTTGCGCGACATAGTCGCCCTGCACGATCTCTCCAAACACGCGCTTGGTCAGGTTTGCGCCGCGATACGCGCCCTTGCTGCCATATCCGGTGTGGGGTTTGAAGAACAAGCCCTTGCGGTCGGTCCAGAGCGCTTCTTCCATTTCGGCGCTGACGATAATGGTGTGCGGCACGCCGGCTTGCAGCGTTGCGATGTCGGCCTCGGCCGTTCCCAGCGCATGCAAGCACTGCTCGTCGGTCAAGCGAGCCAGGTTGCGCTTGTCCGCGTATTTCGCATGCGCGTATGGATGCGGGGTCAACACCACCCGTCCGCTCTGGTATGCATTGTTCAGCGCGGGATACTGCTGCAGCGAAAAATCGGTCAGGCGGTTGTACACCATGTCGATCTTTTCCTTGCCGAAGTACAAGCCGTCCTCGTGCAATTTCAATGCCACCGGATCGACGATATATACCGTCAGCCCGTCGCGTTCCAGCATGCGTTTGGCCAGCAGGAATTCGGGATAGAGATATTGCTGTTCCGGATTCTCATCGACGATCGCGATATTCCTGAACGGCGCCGAGCCGCGTTCCAGTCGCCATTCGTTGCGGAACATCGCCACGAACGCCGGTTCCAGATTCTCGATCGCAGCGGTTTTGCCGGGCATCTCTGCATCGCGCTGGCTGGCGATCAGAAATTCGTTGAGAAAACGCGCCGCCCGCATTGGAGTTGATCTCGATCAGGTGCACGCCCTGCTCGTTGAGATGGAAATCGTAGCCGAAGAACACGCCTTTGGATTTCGGTTGTTTCACATCGCCAGACGCCAGCCAGCCATCAAGCCCGACCACCCGCTCGACCGCCGCAATCACCTCGTACATCTTGCGCAATTGCGACGGGGAAATGAATACCGGCACTTCGGCAAACAGGTACGGGCAACGCTCCGTCACCAGACCATGCCAGGCTTCGCCCTGCGCCCGGCAAGCCTGCAGCAGCGCTTCCCGATCCAATTCTGCCGCAGTGACAATCGGCATTCAGCTTTTGCGGTTCGATCACTTATTTTCCACCCAGCAATGCCGCTTTCAGATCGGCCTGCACCGCATGCGTCCCGATCCATATCTTCAGCAGCGCACGGTGAAACATCTCCCCGACGATTGTGCCGTATGTAACGCCGTTCACGCTGATCTGCGTCCCGATGCCGGGCACATAATCCATCGTGATCCGGTCGCCCGAGTGTACATCGTCGACCAGATGAAAAATGTTGCTCATCTGCGTGATCTGGTCGTTCAGCATCGCCATTTCCGCCTTGCTGTGGTTTGCCTCGATCGCCTCGATGAACGCATCCATGAACCGCTTCTCCGCTCAGGTCGCGCAGCATGTACAGCGCGATGCGCTGCGGCTCGTCGGCGGTGATGATCGCATCCGCGGAAGTCTGCTTTTCCGGCAGGTACAGCGCCGCGACATAGACCTTGAAGAAGAATTTGCTGCGCAAACCCGCGCCGTTCAGCACCAGCATCTGGTTGCCGAGCGTGACGCTGTCCGCCGGCTTGACGCCCGCCACTTCCAGCGCATTCGCGTTATAGCTCAGCAACAAACAACAGACCAGCAACAATATTTTTTTCATTTTTGTTCTTTCAGTCCGGATGAATCATCAGGATATTGTTCGTGCCCGACCCTTGTCCTGTAGGAGCGGGCCCTGCGTGTGTTGTTGGGGCTTCAGCCCCTTACAACCACGGCGTACCCCTTGCGGGTGCTGCCCGCGACCAGCTCCATTTTTACACACAACTATTTTCTTCGCGGGCCGCTTCGACAAGCTCAGGACAGGCACGCCCCGCTCCTACAAAGCCTCAAAAATTCCGGCCGCCCCCATGCCCGTCCCGATGCACATCGTCACCATGCCGTATTTCAGCTTGCGCCTTTTCAACCCGTGCAGCAGCGTCGCGGTGCGGATCGCGCCGGTCGCGCCGAGCGGATGGCCGAGCGCGATCGCGCCGCCGAGCGGATTCACCTTTGCCGGGTCCAGCCCGACATCGTTGATCACCGCCAGCGACTGCGCGGCGAATGCCTCGTTCAGCTCGATCCAGCCCATGTCGTCCAGATTCAGTCCCGCCTGCTTCAGCACGCGCGGGATCGCCTCCTTCGGGCCGATGCCCATGATCTCCGGCGGCACGCCGGCCACCGTGTAGCCGACGAAGCGGCCGATCGGCGTCAGGTTGTAGCGCTTCAGCGCGGCCTCGCTGCACAGCAGCACCGCGCCCGCGCCGTCCGACATCTGCGAACTGTTGCCCGCGGTGACCGAGCCCTTCTGCGCGAACACCGTTTTCAGTTTCGCCAGCGCTTCCAGCGAAGTGTCCGCGCGCGGGCCTTCGTCCTGCGTCGCATCACGGCTGGTGATTTTCACCTCGCGGCTGGCCAGATCGGGCGCGTGTTCGGCGATCGGATACGGCGTGATCTCGTCCCTGAACTCGCCGTTCGCGGTCGCCGTTGATCGCGCGCTGGTGGCTCTCAACGCGAACGCGTCCTGCGCCTCGCGCGACACCTTCCAGCGCTCGGCGACCTTCTCGGCGGTGATGCCCATGCCGAACGCGATGCCGAGATTCTCGTCATGCGCGAAGATCTCCGGATTGAACGCGATCTTGTTGCCCATCATCGGCACCATGCTCATGCTCTCGGTGCCCGCCGCGATCATCACGTCCGCCTCGCCGAGCCGTATCCGGTCCGCGGCCATCGCGACCGCCTGCAGGCCGGACGAGCAGAAACGGTTTACCGTCACGCCCGGCACGCCGACCGGCAGCCCGGCCAGCAGCAGCCCGATGCGCGCGACGTTCATGCCCTGCTCCGCTTCCGGCATCGCGCAGCCGACGATCACATCGGCGATCTGTGCGGTATCAAGCGACGGCGCCTGTGCCAGCACGCTCCGCAGCACATGCGCGAGCAGGTCGTCGGGACGGGTATTGCGGAACATCCCGCGCGGCGCCTTGCCGACCGGCGTGCGCGTCGCGGCAACGATGTAGGCTTCCTGGACCTGTTTGCTCATATACACCTCCGATGAATGGGTTTGCTCATATACACCTCCGGTGAATGGGTCTGCTGATGGCATTCCCCTGTCGTACTAAATTCATTTTATTCGAATGGCATATCCAGCGCTCCACATAATAACGCGGCGCGACCCTGTCTGCCTGAACGGGCAACCATCATCAGGCCATTCCCAGCATCACCAGCGCGATGAACCCCGCAAACAGCGCGAAATGGCTGATGCCCTCGATGGCATTGGTTTCGCCGTCGTGCAGGTTGTTCATCACCGCGACGAATGTCAGCAGCAGCATGCCGGCCTGAACCGGCGTAAGCGCCATCACGATACGATCCCCGCTGAACAGCGCAATGCCCTCGATCACCGGCAGGGTAAGCAGCACGGTGGCAAGCGAAGCGCCCAGCGCGATGTTGACCGTGGTCTGCATGCGATTCTGCTGCGCAGCCTTGAGCGCGGTGAGAATCTCCGGGCTGGCGGATATCAGCGCCACCAGCACGGCGGGGATCGTCCTGGGCAGGCTGCTGCCTGCCAGCCCGGCATCCAGCAGCACCGACATCACCTCCGAAAGCAGTCCGACCAGCACGATCGCACCTGTCATCACCGCGACATGCAGCGCATTCGGGCTATGCGCCTCGTCATGCAACTCCGCTTCCATGTCGGCCGAATACTCGAAAAACCTGCGATGCTCAACCGTCTGCAGGCGCAGGAAGGCCAGGTACATGATCGCCATCATGATGATGGAAAAAGCCGAGTAGATCTTCCATTTCTCGTCCGGCACGAAATCGGGAATGAACATGCCGATGCCGATGGCAACGATCAACATCGCGATATACGAATTGGCCGAAGAGATGTTGTATTTGGACTGGCCGTGTTTCAGGCCGCCGACGATCGCCGCAAGGCCGAGGATGCCGTTGATGTCGAACATCACCGCCGCGAACACCGTATCGCGCGCCAGCGTCGGATTCGGCTCGCCGGACAACAGCACCACCAGGATCACCACCTCCACCGAGACCGCCGCGAGCGTGAGGATCAGCGTCCCGTACGGCTCGCCCAGACGGATCGCCAGCACCTCGGCATGATGGCTGATGCGGAACGCCACGGCTATGATGGCTGCGAGTATCACCAGCAGCAGGCCCCACAACCACATCCCGCCCTGCTCCACGGCAGCATGCTCGAGGAAAAAGCCCAGCGCCAGCACCGCCAGCGCAATGGCAATCGGGAATTCGGATTTGAGATATTTCATGCAGCCCGTTCTGCCGCTCAGTTAAGCAGCGCCGCCAGCTTGCGCCGGTAGGTGGCGACCAGCACGCCCTGCCCGCCCAGCAGGTTGAACACGTCGAGCAGCGTCTTGCGCCCGATGTCGTCCTTGAACTTCCGGTCACGCCGTACGATCTCCAGCAGCTGGTCCATCCCCTCGGCCACACGGTTCGCGGCGATCAGCACATTGGCGAGCTTGAGCCGCGCCTCGAGATCGTTCTCGTTCGCTTTGACCGCGGCGGCGAGCGTTGCTTCGCTGTCGCCTTCCGCCTTCATCTCCGCCAGCCTGACCTGCGCCTTGAGTTGCAGCACGCGCGCATCCTTCAGGATGTCAACATCCTTCAGTGTATCGAGCAGGCGCTGCGCACCTTCCGCATTGTGCTGGGCAAGCAGCAATTCCGCAGCATCCACACGCACCCATTCGTCGTTCGGGTCGAGTTCGGTGGCTTCCGCAAGGCGCTGCAGCGCACCGTCCACGTCGCCCTTAGCGGCCAGCTGCTGCGCTTCGCGGCGCAACTCCTCCGCCGGGCTCGGGATGATCTTGTCCAGCCAGTCGCGCACCGCGCTCTCCGGCAGCGCGCCGGTGAATTCGTTGACGACCTTGCCGTCCACGATCGCCTTCACCGATGGTATCCCGCGCACCGCATAGCGCGCCGAGATTTCCGGGTTCTCGTCCGAATTCACCTTGGCAAGCTTGAACTTCCCGCCATACTCGTCGGCCAGCTTTTCCAGGATGGGCTTGAGCACCTTGCACGGCGCGCACCACGGCGCCCAGAAGTCGATCACCACCGGCTGCTTGAACGATGCCTCAACCACCTGTTCCTCGAAATCGGCCTGGCTTACATCCTGTGTATACATTTCCTGATTGCTTTCGCTATCGTTTTGCCGCCACGCGATAAACCGCATTGCGCTCTCGCTTGCCGACCGCAACCACGATCACCAGCAACACGGTATCCCGCACCTCGTATACCAAACGGTACCCCACACTGCGCAGCTTGATCTTGTAACGATCCTTGTGTCCAGCCAGCCTGGCTGCAGGAACACGCGGATGCTGCAAGCGCTCGGCCAGCTTCTTCTTGAACTGCTCGCTCACCGTCGTATCCAGCTTGCGCCACTCCGCCAGCGCGTCGGGATGGAAAGCCAGCTTATAGCTCATCGAGCTTGATCTGGACCAGCTTCTTGCCGTCCTTCAGGCGCGCATCGGCGATGGCATTCAGCTCCATGTCTTCCAGCTTGTTCATCAGCGCCTCATACGCCTTCGCCGGAACGCAATAGAAAGTCGGTTCGTTGCGGTTCAGGATCGCCACCGGAAATCCTTCCCCGGCCGCGACCGTCGCCATCGGATTCTTCTTCAACTCGGAAACACTGGCGGTCGTTTCCGCCAGAATCACATGTGCCATTATAATTAACCCTCCATTTAATGGTACTCAGGATAGCACTCTTAACAGGTCTCGGCAATGGCCGCTATCGTAGTGCGGCAAGCACACGTTCATAGGGAAACTGCAATTTGCCGTCGATGCCGAGAATGTGATCGACCAGCCGTGCATTGATTTGCGCAATCGGCATACCGCGCTCTTCCAGCATATATTCCGCCACCCAGGCGTAATCCTTCAGGTTGGCCTGAATGCTCAAACGATTGGCATAAGGCATGGTCGCCGTGATCGTCACAGGTTGCATGGCATCGCACTCCCGTCGCGCCACGTCGGGCGGTACGCCGATAAAAAGCAGTTGCGCAAACAATGCATCGGAAAATCGCTGCTGCAATGTGGCGTAGGGCGCAGCCTCCAGCACCAGGGCAAAGCGGTCATGCTCGCTTACTGCCAGAACCAGCTTGACCGGGCGAACGTGCAACAGATTCATCGACCAATCCCCCAACACATTGCGCCCCGGCGGAGGCGGCGAAGAAGGCCTCACCTTCATCGCGTTCAATAGCTTTTGTGTGCAGCGCAATGCGGTCATGGCAAGACTATCTGATCATGAATTTGATTGTGATCTGCTATCGTCACAAAAATAATTCGAACCTGACCACATATCAGGCGGAATCGCGTAGGGTGGATAAGCGCAGCGCATCCACCAAAATTAAATTCCTGTCTCATAGCGTGGTGGATGCGCTGCGCTTATCCACCCTACCAGACTTAAAGCAGATTCTTGCCGTCGAACACTGTCGTCTCCAGCGCAAAGGTGTCCACCCCATCCACGCAGCCGAGGTTCACGATGTATTGCCCCGGACGCCGGGTCGTCTCGCTGAAGGTGTGGATGCCGCAGGTCTTGCAGAAATAGTGCTTCGCCTGCTTTTTGCCGAACTGGTAAAAATTCAGCGCGCCTTCCTGCGCGTCGATCTTGAATTTCTCCCCCGGCACCAGACTGCATCATGGCTCCGCGTTTGGCACAGAACGAGCAGTTGCAGCGTATCCCCTTGCGTGATCGGCTCGGCCTCGAACGAGAACCGGATCGCGCCGCAGTGGCAACTGCCGTTGTATGGCTGCATTACCATTTTTCTTGCATCTCCTGTTTGTACCTGACGTTACCACCTGAGAAAATAATTGTGATGCTGACTCCATTAGGCTATCTGGGAATGTCGGGTGATACATCTGTAACGGCAAGCTTACTCCTGATAGATGACTGACACTGGCCCACCAATAAGATCCATCAGGCTCGTTTTTATACCAGTTCATACCGCTTACCGCATAATTTATCCCATTCAGACGCACAATGGGGACTCCGGTACTGGCCATAGCAAGCACCTCCACTGGTATTCTGGCTTTGGCATGGTTCAGCATCGGGCATCTGCTGACAACCCTGTATACTCAACTGCAGTTCCGCCTATGGTTAAACCAACAATATCGTCTGCAACAAACTTACATTTGCCGAATTCAGTGCAATACTGAGCTCCGACTGACAATGTTCCTGGTAAACCAATCTTTATGTTCCAGCCTGGTGGTATTGGGTCGTAGCTCTTATCATTCGTTTACCGTTTCGTTTATCAAGTAAATCAGTCAGCGCACCTAAATCTTTACCAATGCATCTGTAATGCCTTCGTTTTGCAAATGCCACTCAGAATCGCAATTGCAGCTTCACGCGCTCGATCTGCAATGACTTCAGAACCAGCTGCGATAAACATCATCAGTAAGGCTTCCAACTTTTCCTGTACCAAACCATTCTTGTCAGGAACGAGCATCCAGATCAATTTCTGGCAATGCCTCCCAGACTTTGTCTCGCCTTTAAGTGTCACGACAATTTCATTTGTATAAATCCACTCTCTGTGGATGAATGATAATCTTCCATGAAGCTACAATCGCATTCGTCCGTATGCCCAAAACAACTACGGGATTGACTTGCATCATTGAATGCTGGGATTTCTGATTTTGGCAGGAAAAAATGTAAACGCGTCTTCGTTGAATAAAACTGTCCGCTAAAAACATTGGGTGAAATCAGCATCTCAGGTTGAGTTTGGTTGCTCTATAAAACCTTCCACGTCAACTCTAGTGACAGGATCAAAGTATCTTTGAATAAATAGCTAGTAAAGTATCATACGTTCCGGCAGAACTTGATTATCAGAAGCCAATATCAATTTTGCGGTGTCAGCATAGGTGATGGCCAGACAATATGAGCACCGAGTAATTATTTCCCTCAAACACATTTCAGAATTCGATCAATACCAATAAACATCAAATCACCTCAAAGAGATTTTACTGAAAAACGTAGCGAGCGATGGCAGAACAAGGCGCGAGATGGCGAAAAGCGGAATTTGCATTGAGTAAATGAGCATTTGAGCCATTGAGCAACGGTGAAATCAGTGAACAACTAAAAATCAGCTGCAAAACAGCAATAAATTTGTTCATGATAAATCCTCTTTAAAAAGGAAATCGGTAGTCACTCTTAGTTTTAAAGATTAACATCCTAATTCCGCAACGGCTTCCCGTTCTTCAACATGTACTCCACCCGCTCTCGCGTCTTCTCCGTCGCCAGCAATTCCATGAAGTTCTTGCGTTCCAGGTCGAGCAGCCATTGTTCGTCGACCATGCTGCCCGCTTCGACGTCGCCGCCGCACATCGTCTCGGCGATGCGGCAGCCGATGTCGTAGTCGTGATCGGAGATGAAGCCGCCTTCGAGCATGTTGACCATCGCGGCCTTCAGCGTCGCGATGCCGGGGCGTCCGGCCACCGGTATCTGGCGCGGCTGCCAGCGGCGGACGCCAGGCGGTGGCGGTGAGCGCGCGGGCTTCCTGCTTCGCGACGTGCAGCAATTCATGCTGGTTCATCACGATGCGGTCCGACTGTTTGAGGTAGCCCATGTCGCGCGCGAGCTCGGCGCTCTTCGCGACTTCGCCCATCGCGATCTGCTGGAAGTAGCGCTTCAGGTGCGGGAAGATGTCGCCTCCGCGTGCCTCGTGCGCCGCGCGCATCGCCATCTCCTTGCAGCCGCCGCCCGCCGGCAATACGCCGACACCGACCTCGACCAGTCCGATGTAGCTTTCCAGCGCGGCCACTATTCTTGTGCAGTGGAGCGGGAATTCGCAGCCGCCACCCAGCGCCAGCCCGTACACCGCCGCGATGGTCGGCACCTGCGCATACCTGAGGCGCTGCGACACATGCTGGAACTTCGCGATCACTTCCTCGACGCGCGGCACGTTGCCCGGTCGCCGCATTCAGCACCTGGCCCAGCCCGCCGCCGCCCGCGACGGTGTATTTCACGCGGTTCGCCGCGCCCTTCAATTTGTCGAACAATCCGCTTGGCTGGTCGGCGGATTCCTGCACGCCCTGCATCAGTTGCAGCAGGTGCGCACCGGCCGAGAACGGCGCCTCGGTCTGCCAGATGATCAGCGCGGAGAAATGCGCCTCGGCCTCGTCGATCGCGCGCAGGATGCCGTCCAGCACCTCGTTGCTGATCGCATGCATCTTGGACTTGAAGCTGAGGATCGCGATATCGTCGCCGGTGAACCACATCCTGACGTCGTCGGTCTCGAAGATGGTCTCGCCATAGCGCACATGTTCGCCGACCAGATGGTCCGGGAACAGCTGGCGGCGGTAGACCGGCAGCGTCGAGCGCGGCTGGTAGCTGACCGTGGCCGGCGACCAGGAACCCTGCGCGGTATGCACGCCGGTGCGGGTCGGGTCGGTCACCCATTCCGGCAGCGGGACTTCGGACATCGCCTTGTCCGCCGCGATGTCGGCCGCGATCCAGCCGGCCACCTGCTGCCAGCCTGCCGCCTGCCAGATTTCGAACGGACCGTTGTCCCAGCCGAATCCCCAGCGCACCGCGAAGTCGAGGTCGCGCGCGTTGTTCGCGATGTTCTCCAGCTGCAGCGCGCAGTAATGGAACACGTCGCGGAACGTCGCCCACAGGAATTTCGCCTGCGGATGCTGGCTGTTGCGCAGGCCGGAGAGCTTCTTCGCCCAGTCGCGCTCGCGCAGGATTTCCTTCACTTCATGGTCCACGTCGCTTTCGGTCAGGCGATATTCCTCGGTGTGCAGGTCCAGCACGCGGATCTCCTTGCCGATCTTCTGGTAGACGCCCTTCTTGGTCTTCTGTCCGAGCGCGCCCTGGTCGACCAGCCGGTTGAACCAGCCCGGCAATTCGAAATGCTTGTGCCACGGATCGTCGGTCAGGTTCTCGCGCATGGTGTTGACCACGTGCGCGAACACGTCGAGGCCGACCACGTCCAGCGTGCGGAACGTCGCGCTCTTCGGGACGGCCGAGATAGCGCCCGGTCAGCGCATCCACGGTGTCGAAGCCGAGGTTGAACGCCTGCGCGTGGTGCTTGGTGGCCAGCATCGAAAACACGCCGATGCGGTTCGCGATGAAGTTGGGCGTGTCCTTCGCGCGCACCACGCCCTTGCCCAGCGTGGAGACGAGGAATGCCTCGAGCTGGTCGAGCAGCAAGGTATCGGTGCCGGTGCACGGGATCAGCTCGACCAGGTGCATGTAGCGCGGCGGATTGAAGAAGTGGATGCCGCAGAAACGGTGGCGCAGGTTTTCCGGGAACGCCGATGCGAGCTTGTTGATCGACAGGCCGGAGGTGTTGGTCGCAAAGATCGCATGCGCGCCGACGATATGGCGCGACTTTCTTGTACAGGTCGGATTTCCAGTCGATGCGCTCGGCGATCGCCTCGATCACCAGGTCGCAGTCGCGCAGCTTGTCCAGGTGCTGCCCGTAATTCGCCGCCGAAATGAACGCGAGCCGGGACGGGCTGGCCAGCGGGCTGGGCTCCAGCTTCTTCAGCCCGTCCAGCGCCTTGTTCACGATGCCGTTTAACGAAGCCTTGCGTAGCGAGCCAGCGTCCCTCTCTCCCGCTTGCGGGGGAGAGTTGGGAGAGGGGGCAGGATCGCCCTCCCCCTTGCCATTTTTCGGGGCGGGAAGATCGAACAGCAGCGTCTCGACATTGGCATTCACCAGGTGCGCGGCGATCTGCGCGCCCATCACACCCGCACCGAGCACGGCAACTTTGCGGATCACGAAATTTTGAGTCATTATTTTTTTCTCCAGTACGATTCACAGGTCCGGCTCGTTCGAGAGACTCGCGTCTTCCCAACCAAAAAAATCTCAATTCAAGCCACAGAGAACACAGAGCACACAGAGAGATTGTCAGCTTTACTCTGAAATTGCTGCGAAGATAAATCAGGTTCCTGTTTTAGTCGTTTGCATTTCTCTGTGATCTCTGTGATCTCTGTGGCAAATGTTGTTCCTGATTCACTCTTCCGGCGGCACGGGCCGCGGCTTGCGGTCGTCGTCCGACCGCGACATAGGTCAGCGTCGCTTCGGTCACCTTCACGCAGGTCGGCTTGACCGGGTCGCGCTGCGCATACACCTCGACATCGACGGTGATCGAAGTCGTGCCGACCTTGACGATCTGCGTATAGAAACTGACCAGGTCGCCGACGAAGATCGGTTGCTTGAACACGAAGGAATTCACCGCGACCGTGACGACCCGCCCCTTCGCGCGATGCAATGCCGGGATGCTGCCCGCAATGTCGACCTGGCCCATCAGCCAGCCGCCGAAAATGTCCCCGGTGTAATTCGCGTTCGCCGGCATCGCCGCGACCCGTATGGTCGGTTCGCGCTGCGGCAGCATGGTGTACGGATGGTCATCCAAGATTAACGTCCTTCGTAAAGTTGATCGATCTGACTGGAAAATTGCGCGATCACACGGGCGCGCTTGAGCTTCAGCGTCGGCGTCATCAACCCGTTCTCGATGCTCCACGGTTCGGTCTGCAGCAATACGCGATGCACCTTGGCATAGCCCGGGAATTCCCTGATCTGTTCCGCGATGCGACCCAGCACCCGCTGTTCGACGCGCGAGTCATGCAGCGCTTCCGGCATGTCGGGACGCACACCGATCTGCTGCGCGAGTTCTTTCCATTTGTCGGGATTCAACACGGCCAGCACCAGCAGCACCGGACGACCCTCGCCGTACACCATCACCTGGTCGAACAGGTTGTCGCGCATGATTGCCTCTTCCATGTCGGCAGGCGGCATCTTCTCGCCGTTGGACATCACGATGATTTCCTTCAGCCGGCCGGTGATGGTGACGTGGCCGCTCTGCGCCGATGCTCGCGGTGTCGCCGGTATTGAGCCAGCCGTCCCGGGCTATCATCGCGGCGGTCGCCTCGGGATTGTTCCAGTAGCCCAGCATGTTGCACGGTCCCTTGACCAGCAGCGCATTCTGTTCGCCGATGCGTATCCGTATGCCTTCCAGCGGCTGGCCGACGGTGGAGGGTCGATTGTCCTCGACGCGGTTGACGCACACCACCGGACTGGTCTCGGTCATGCCGTAACCCTGCACCAGGGGCAGGCCGAGCGCGATGAACAGGCGCGACACCTTGGGCGGCAGCGCGGCGCCGCCGCTGACGGACAGCCGCAACCGCCCGCCGAGCCTGTCCATCACCTTGTCCGCGACCAATTTTCTTGAGCAGCGGCCACAGCAGCAATTTCACCTTCCACGGCGCGCGGCCCTGCTGGTGTTCGAAGCGGTCCCAGCCGACATCCACGGTGAGCGTGAACAGCTTGTGCCTGAGCGGCGGTCCTTCCTCCAGCTTGGCGTGGATCGCGTCGTAGATGCGCTCGTAGATGCGCGGCACCGAGACCAGCACGGTCGGGCGGATGATTTTCAGGTCGTCGGCCAGCAGCGGAATGGAACGCGCATAGGCCGACCGACGCGCCGGCCATCATCGCCATGTAATAGCCGCGGTGCGCTCGAAGGTGTGCGACAGCGGCAGGAAGGACAGGAAGATGTCGGTGCTGTCCAGTCCTTCCTTGAAGGTGATCAGCGATGCGTACGCGTTGTACAGGATGTTGTGGTGCGACAGCATCACGCCCTTGGGCTTGCCGGTGGTGCCCGAGGTATAGATGATGGTCGCCAGTTCGTCGCGATTGCGCGGACGCTCCGGCTGCAGCATCGCCGAGGCGGGCAGCCATTCCGCTGCATGGATGAGGCGCGGTTCGTCTGCCTCGTCGATTTCGTCCGGCGATTTTTTCCAGGCTGACCATGCGCTGCACGCAGCCGAGCTGGTCGCGCACGCTGCGCATCGCCTGCCATTGCTCGCCGGTCTCGAACAGCAGCACTTTCGCTGCTGCATCGTTGATGATGTAAGCCACATTGTCCGGCGCGGTCCACGGTATACAGCGGCACCACGACCAGGCCCAGCGACATCGCCGCCTGCTCGAACATCACCCATTGCGGGCAGTTGCGCAGCATCAGCGCGACGCGGTCGCCCGGCGCAAGATTCTCGCGCAGCAGCGCCGCCTGCCAGCGCGCCACCTGGTCGCGCATCTGCGCCCAGGTCAGGTCCAGCCAGGTTTCCCGGTGAATATCGAAATAACGGTAAGCGAGGGTGTCCGGCGTGCGTTTCACCCGTTCCAGAAACAGGCCGTGCAGCGTGACCGCTTGTTCCGGCTTGATGTATTGCTCGATCCGGCCGGGCATGTCCGTCCTCTCAATCAAGAAACAGGTCGCCGAACAGCGGCGTCCCGGCTTCGACCGCATAGTGCGCGAAATCCTCCACGCCCGCTTCGCGCAGCACATCTTCGTCGATGAAGAAATTTCCGCTGCAGCCGCCGCTGTCGCGCGTCAGGATCAGGTGCGCCGCATCCGCCATGATGGCCGGCTTGCGCGAGGCGCGCAGCACCGCGCCGGGAAAATTGAATTCGATCGCGGCCGTCGCGATGGTGGTGCGCGGCCACAGGCAGTTCACCGCGATACCCTTTCCGGCGCTGTCGTGCGCGGCGAATTCGCGCGCCATGCCCAGCGTGCACAGACTCATGCCGTATTTGGAAATCGTGTAGGCCAGATGCGGCGCGAACCATTTCGCATCCATGTTCAGCGGCGGCGACAGCGTCAGGATGTGCGGATTGGCCGCCTTTTTCAGATGCGGGATGCAGGCCTGCGAAGCGAGAAAGGTCGCGCGCATGTTCACGTCCCACATCAGGTCGAGCCGCTTGGCCGGCGTCTCCAGGGTCGGGGTCAGGCTGATCGCGCTGGCGTTGTTGACCAGCACGTCGATGCCGCCGAAATGCTGCGCTGCCTGCTCGACCGCCGCCTGGATTGCCGCGTCGTCGCGCACATCCAGCTGTATCGCCAGCGCCTTCCCGCCCGCTTGCTCCACCTCTGCGGCCACGCTGTGGATGGTGCCGGGCAGTTTGGGATGCGGCTCGGCCGTCTTGCCGGTGATCACCACGTTCGCGCCGTCGCGTGCGCAACGCAGCGCGATCTCGCGTCCGATACCGCGGCTCGATCCGGTGATGAATATCGTCTTGCCGCGCAGGTTGTTCATCGCACTGACTCCGATATTATTGTTGAACCGCGGCCCGCAAATGCTCCGGCGCAAAATCATCCACCATGATGATCTTGCGGCGCAGCGCATAGTCGCGCTCCAGCTGCAACGCCTGTTCCGCGCTGATCAGACCCTGGTCGCGCGCTTCGGCGATCCGCGACAATTCTTCCAGCGCCTTCAGCTTGCCGTCCTTGCGCGCCTGCTGCAGCGTGAGCCTGCAACGGTTCGCAGGCCAGCGTGCTGGCCAGCGCCGCTTCCAGCGCGCCGATTGCATCCTGTTCGTCGCCGGGAATGAAGATACCCGCCGTCAGACGATCCCGCGCCGCGCCGGGCTGCATCAGCAGCGTCGCGATCTGGTGCCCGAGGTGGTCGGATGGCGGCGCGAGATTCCGGCCCAGCGGGAACACCAGCGCGCTGATCAGCTGGCGCATGAATGCGTTCGGGAAATTCCGGATCACGCCGTCGAACGCCTGCTGGATCTGGAACAGCGAATCCTGCATCGCCCAGTCCAGCAGCGGCAGATCCTCGGCAGGCCTGCCTTCGTCCTCGAAGCGTTTCAATGTCGCCGAGCACAGGTACAGCTGGCTCAGCACGTCGCCCAGCCGGGCGGAGATTTTTTCGCGCCGCTTCAGCGCACCGCCCAGCACGGCCATCGCGATATCCGCGCTGAGTGCGAACGCGGCCGAAAAGCGCGTCAGCTGCTGGTAGTAGCGCCGGGTTTCCTTGCCGTGCGGCGTTGCCATGCCGCGCCCGCCGGTCAGACCGAACACCAGGCTGCGCGCGGCATTGCTCAATGCAAACGTGATGTGGCCGAACAGCGCGTCGTCGAACTGGTGCAGCGCGCGGTTGCGGTCGTGGTCGTTGACCGCGGCGATTTCCTTCAGCACATAGGGATGCGAGCGTATCGCGCCCTGGCCGAAGATCATCAGCGTGCGGGTCAGGATGTTCGCGCCTTCCACGGTGATCGCGACCGGCATCTGCTGGTAGAAGCGCCCCAGGTAGTTGTCCGGCCCGAGGCTGATGCCCTTGCCGCCGTGCACATCCATCGCGTCGTTGATCACCACGCGGCAGCGCTCGGTGGAGTGATATTTGATGATCGCCGAGATCACCGACGGCTTTTCGCCCAGATCGACTGCCAGCGCGGTCAAGCGGCGCGCCGCCTCGACCATGTAGGTGTGCGCGCCGATGCGCGCCAGCGGTTCTTCCACGCCCTCGAATTTGCCGATCGGCATCTTGAATTGCTTGCGCACCCGGCAGTATGCGCCGCTGGCGCGCGCGACCAGTTTCATCCCGCCGATGCTGCTGGCCGGCAACGAGATCGAGCGGCCGGCCGCCAGGCATTCCATCAGCATGCGCCAACCCTGCCCCACCCGCGACGTGCCGCCGATGATGTAATCCATCGGGATGAACACGTCCCTGCCCTGCGTCGGGCCGTTCAGGAAAGCGATATTCAGCGGAAAGTGGCGGCGGCCGATCTGCACGCCCGGCGTGTCGGTCGGAATCAGCGCGAGTGTGATGCCGAGGCTGGTTTCGCCGCCGAGCAGGTGTTCCGGGTCATATAATTTGAACGCGAGCCCGAGCAGCGTGGCTGCCGGCGCCAGCGTGATATAGCGTTTCTCCCAGGTCAGGCGGATGCCCAGCACATCCTGCCGGCCGCCGAATTCGCCGTGGCACACGATGCCGTAGTCGGGAATCGCGCCGGCATCCGATCCGGCGAACGGCCCGGTCAGCGCGAAGCAGGGCACTTCCAGCCCCTTCGCCAGCCGGTGCAGGTATTTTTCCTTCTGTTCTTCGGTGCCGTAGTGCAGCAACAGTTCGGCCGGTCCGAGCGAATTCGGCACCATCACCGTCACCGCGGCGGTGCCGCTGCGCGAAGCCGACTTTGCTCACCACTGCCGAATGCGCCTGCGCGGAAAACTCCAGCCCGCCGTAACGCTTCGGGATGATCATCCCGAAAAAGCCCTTGTCCTTGATGAATTGCCAGACGCCGGGAGGCAGGTCGGCGCGATTGTGCGTGATGTCCCAGTCGTCCAGCATCGCGCACAGCTGCTCGACTTCGTTGTCCAGGAAGGCCTGTTCCCGCTCGTTCACGCCGCACTTCGGGAACGCCAGCAGCTTGCCCCAGTCCGGATTGCCGCCGAACAGATCGCCATCCCACCAAACCGTGCCGGCATCGATCGCTTCCTGTTCGGTGGCGGAAATTTGCGGCAGGACCTTGCGGAAGATTTTGAACACCGCCGCGCTGACCACATTGCGGCGCATGAACGGGATGCCGAAAAACACGATGAACAAAACCAGCGCGACGCCGATCACGATCAGCACGTTGTCCGAGAAGCGCGCCATGATTGCGATCACCGGCACCACCACCATGATCGCCAGCACCCAGCTGGTGATCGAAGCCCGGAAAAATGCCAGCAGAACGAAGATCGCCAGCACCGCCAGCACGGTAACTATCATGATCGATGTACCTCCAGAATTATTATTTTTTGTAACTGCACTTTAACGCGTTACCGAAAACTGCACAACAAAGAGCCGTTCGTTCAACGTTGCAAATCCCGATTATCATCCCGGCTGACCGGGCGTTTTCATTCGGCAAAGATCCGCTCGATACGCTGGTCCGGCACCAGCCAGATCACCGCAACCATTACGTAGATCGCGTCGGACAACCACTGATTCCAGAATGCCGCCGGTATCGCAACGGCATACAGCAATGGTGAAATTTTGCCCTTGCGATCTTTGCCGACTGCTTTGGCCAGCAGCGACTCTTTGCCTCCGCTTGCCGCGATAATGAAATTCTGCAGTATCCAGTAAGCGATTGCGGCCATGAGCAGCACCACGCCGTATAGCGCCGTGGGCAATGCGGCGAAATGATTCTCGCCCATCCAGCCGGTCACAAACGGAATCAGCGACAGCCAGAACAGCAAATGCAGATTCGCCCACAGTATCCCGCCGCTGACGCGCTGAACCGTGTGCAGCATGTGGTGGTGATTGTTCCAGTAAATGCCGAGGTAGACGAAACTGAGCACGTAACTCAGGAACACCGGCAGCAACGGCAGCAATGCTTCCCAATCCGAACCGTGCGGCACTTTCAGTTCCAGCACCGTGATGGTGATGATGATTGCGATCACGCCGTCGCTGAACGCCTCCAGACGCGTCTTGCCCATTGCTTTCCTTTCGCTGTAAACCTAACGCATCCGGTTGACTGCTTCCTCGACCCGTTCCACCGCGATGATTTCCATGCCGGCAATTTTCTGCTTTGGCGCATTCGCCCTGGGAATGATCGCATGGGTGAAACCCAGCTTGGCGGCCTCCTTCAGCCGTTCCTGGCCGCGCTGCACCGGACGCACCTCGCCGGCCAGGCCGACTTCGCCGAACACCACCATTTTTTCCGGCAGCGGCTTGTTCTTCAGCGAGGAAACGATCGCGAGCAGCACCGCAAGGTCGGCGCCCGGCTCGGTGATCTTCACGCCGCCCACCGCGTTGATGAACACGTCCTGGTCGAAGCAGGCGATGCCGGCATGGCGGTGCAGCACCGCCAGCAGCATCGCGAGCCGGTTCTGTTCCAGGCCCAGCGACAAACGGCGCGGACTCGGCGAATGCGCTTCGTCGAGCAGCGCCTGGATCTCGACCAGCAGCGGGCGGGTGCCTTCCTGGGTAACCATCACGCAGGAGCCGGCGACCTGCGCGCCGTGCTGGGACAGGAACAGCGCGGACGGATTGCTGACTTCGCGCAGGCCCTTCTCGGTCATCGCGAACACGCCGAGTTCGTTCACCGCGCCGAAGCGGTTCTTGAAAGCGCGCACCAGGCGGAAACTGGAATGGGTGTCGCCCTCGAAATACAGCACCGTGTCGACGATGTGCTCCAGCACGCGCGGACCGGCCAGCGCACCTTCCTTGGTGACGTGGCCAACCAGTATCATCGTGATGTTATTGCTCTTCGCAACGCGGGTCAGTTGCGCCGCGCATTCGCGCACCTGCGACACCGAACCGGGCGCGGAGGTCAGCTGTTCGGAATACACGGTCTGGATCGAATCGATCACCACCACGTCCGGCTTTTCGTTTGCATTATTGGCAGCAATGGCTGCCAGGATCTGCTCCAGCTGGATTTCGGCGAGCAGGTGCATGCCGTGGGCATCGAGTGCCAGCCGCTTCGCGCGCAGCGCGATCTGCTGCGTCGATTCCTCGCCGCTGACATACAGCACTTTTTTATGAGCGGAAAGATGCGCCAGCGTCTGCAACAGCAAGGTCGATTTTCCGATGCCGGGGTCGCCGCCGATCAGCACCACCGCGCCCTGCACCAGGCCGCCGCCCAGCACGCGGTCAAACTCGACGATGCCGGTGGTCGTGCGCGGCACCTCTGCGGCTTCGACCTCGGCGAGCTTCTGCACCTTGCCGGTCGCAGCCAGCGCGTTGAAGCGGTTCTTGCCGCTCGCCGCAACCTCCGCGACGCTCTCCACCAGGGTGTTCCACGCGCCGCAATGCGGGCACTGCCCCTGCCACTTGGATACCTGCCCGCCGCATTCCGTGCAGGAGTAAATCGTTTTTGGTTTTGCCATGTCTGTTATTGATTGCGAATTGTGCGGCACACCAAAACAAACGGACGCAGTGCTTGCGTTGCGGCGATTACTTGCCCAGCAGTCCCAGCCCGATCATGTTCTTCACCATCACCCCGATATAGGAATGAATGAGTTTCTGGTTCGTATCGGTTATGCCGGTCTCCGACGAGGCCGCCCAGATCAGTTTGTTGGTCCTGGCATCATACAGGTTGGTCTCGATGACTGCATATTCGTCGTTGGCAATATAACCCGGCGTGTAAAGGTAGCGGTAACCGTAGGCGTAATAGTCCGGCCAGGTATCGTAGAACGGCGGCGGGTAATAAGGCGTGCCCGGAACATAGACCTGCACCACTTTCTTGCTGACCAGCCGGGTGATCAGCACCGCATCCGCGCCCAGCTCGGCCACTTTTTTCGCGATCACCGCCTGGTCGCCCTGCTGCGCATCGGTCATGACGGTATAGCTCGCAATCGCAGCGGTGCCGTGCGCTTCCAGCTGGCGGACAAATTCGTCCTCGAACAGCCTTCTGTTGAGCGGGCTCCTGGCCATGCCGATGACCAGTATTTTGGCTGGGTGAGACTGGTAGGACGGGTCTTCCCAGACCGAGGTGAGTTGTGTTGTTGCGCAGGACGCGAGCAACAGCGCAACGGGTACCAGATAGACGAGGGGATTACGGAAATATTGCAGCATTTTTGTGCTCCTTCGCTCCGCAATTGACACGCAAATCTTACGCCAGTTCAATCGGCGCTGCCAGCAGCGCCGCGCGTTCCGGATTCAGTTCTGTTTGGCCCGGATTAAGATCTGTTTGGCGAGGAATCTGTCCAGTTGATTCGCGAAGCCGCGGCGATCCCCCTGGCTCAATACGGGCGGACCGCCGGTTTCCACTCCGCTGCCGCGCAATGCATCCATGAAGTTGCGCATGGTCAATTTTTCCTCGATGGAATCCCGGGTATAGAATTCCCCGCGCGGATTCAGGGCATGGCCGCCCCGCCCGATCACGTCGGCGGCAAGCGGAATGTCCGCGGTGATCACCAGGTCACCCGGCTCGACCAGCTCGGCGATCCGGTAGTCGGCGACGTCGAAACCTGCGGGCACCTGCATCGCCCGGATAAACTGCGACGGCGGGCAATGCAGCATCCTGTTCGCGACCAGCGTCAGCCGGATTTTCCTGCGTTCCGCCGCACGGAACAGGATTTCCTTGATGACTTTCGGGCAAGCATCAGCGTCCACCAGGATTTGCATCAGCCGCCACCCTGCGCCGTGGGGATCACCAGCCAGGTCCACCCCGGCATTACGGAGCCATATTTCATTGCAGGTATTTTCATCGCTCAGCCGCTTTCAGTAAGAAAATTTCTCCACAAGATGATTCAATTGGACGGCCGGGTTGCCATGCTAGAATCGTTTCAACCATGGCACAGAAATATTGGCCCGAACCGCATGATGCTGATGATGACTGTATTCGGGATGCCCTGGCCATTTTACAAACCCGACTTCTAACTCCACAAGGAAATCATATATGAAATACTTCAGGATACTGGCTGCGATATTCGCGGTTTCGCTGTCGCTGGCATCATACAATGCGGTCGCCGCTGAAAAGCATGCCCTTAAGGATCGGCTGGTGATACAGGTCAGCGATGCAGATGCCGGCAAATGGAACCTCGCGCTCAACAACGCGAAAAACGTACAACAGGCATTCGGCGCGAAAAAGGTTGCCATCGAGATCGTCGCCTACGGCCCCGGCATCGGCATGCTCAAGATGGATTCCATCGTCGGCAACCGTGTCGCCGACGCGAAAAAGGAGGGTATCGCTATCGTGGCCTGCCAGAACACGATGCGGAACATGAAACTGACCGAAGCCGACATGCTGCCGAATACCAGCTACGTCCCGTCGGGCGTGGTTGAAATCATCAAGAAGCAACAGCACGGCTACGCATACATTCGCCCCTGATACGCACCGGGCAGAAAATCGCAGCACCGGGCTGGACAGGTCCAGGCCTGCCCGGTCCGGCAATCCCTATTGCCGGGATGCGGTCCAGTTATAGCTGCTCACCCTGCCCTGCTTGTCGAACTTGATCTGCAGGATTTTCACCTTGGCTTTGCTCATGTCCGGCAGTTCGCCTTCGGCATAGTAGTAATCCCACTCGTCATAACGCTTGCCATCACTGGCCATGCTGATCCCGACGCTTGCGGGTTCGCCCAGCCAGGCGCGCACCTGGCTTTGTGTGGTGGCGCCCTGCTCGAACTTGGCCGTGAATACGCCGACATCGAAATCCCGGCCCACCTTGACCGAGCCGCATGCGCTGAGCAAAACAATCGAAAGAAGAATGACAGCAATGCGCGAAAAATAAATCATCGCATCTCCTGTAAATTTATTGAAGGATGTTGCTGAATAATTCGATACTGAACCTCGGCTAGGTCAATAATTTGAATGCGTGTACCCAATCGTTGTGCAGGAAGCCGGGTATGCACCAAAGCATGCATAGCGGCTCGATGGCGCGGGCTGCCTCGGCTTTGCCCATATCCGCCGTTTCCCATCCGAACTGGTCGAGGATATTACTCACGATCTTTTTCGCCGCTTCGTCGTTGCCGCAGATGAACATGGTCGGTTTGCCGCCCTTGAACTGCGGGTCGACCATGGATGCATTGCCGACGGAATTGAATGCCTTGACGAAGCGAGTACCGGAAAACTCGCGCTGCAAGCGCTCCATCAGGGATTCGTCGAGGCTGGTGAAAAACTTCAGTACGCCATTGGCCGGTGGCGCATCGGCGATCGGGTTCGTCGTATCGATGACAGTCTTGCCCGAAATGTTTCCGGCACCCGCAAGCCGCAGCGCGTCATCGGCCGCCGAGCCCTTGACCGCCAATACCACCACTTCGCCGAACTTTGCAGCATCGGCGAAACTGCCGATGCTGGCCTGCCGATTCTTTGCCGCCCATTCGGCAAGTTTGGCAGGAGAGCGTGTTCCAAGCGTCACCTCATGACCGTGCTTGATGAATCCGGCGGCCAGCGCAGTCGCCACAACACCCGAACCAAGGATACCGATTTTCATGATGCTCTCCTTTCGAGGAATTTTGAGAGACACAGACGCAGGTTGAAACCTGCCATGAAATAAGTCCGGCATGATGTTTGCGCCGGTCAACGAGCTGCCATTCTCTGCTTCATTTTATCGTTTGGCAATCTGCTGCCATGTGCGCATTTTGAAATGACGATAGAAGACATAGGGTCCAAACGCCACCCACAGCAGGATCAACGGCCACAGACGGCCATGCGCGATATCGTAGTTCGCCAGCAATTCTTCCCAGGAATGTCCTGCAACATAATGGAAGAACAGGAACTCGAATGCCACCGTCAGCGCCATCCATAACAAGCCAATGTATATCGCCTGCCGCGATGAAGCAGGTGGCCAGCGCCGCACGAACTGATAAAACACAAAGCCGAACAGCATGATGCCGCTCAGGCAGGAAATCTGGTTCGCGGGCAATTCGGAAACATGCCTGCCATAGGTTAGATCGCGCAGCGCGCCATTTACCATGGCGATCAGCAGCATTACGAACCATGCAATCAGATAGCGCATCATCGCTCACGCCATTTTGGAAGGCAGCTTGATCGTCTCGCCCCCCACCATGAACACGCCGTTGCCCTGGTGATGCAGGGTGCGCGGATTTTTTATTGATGGATCGATCCACGCCTTGACCACCTCCAGCACGAAGAAGTTGTACTTGTTCACCAGCCGGCTGTCGGCCACCCTGCATTCGAGATTGGCGTAACACTCGGCGATCAGCGGCGGCGATCACTTGCGATGCAGGCAGCGGCGTCAGCTTGAACTTCTTGAACTTGTCCACCTTCCTGCCCGAGCAGTTGCCGATGCCCACCATCTGCTTCGCCAGCTCCACCGTCGGGATGCTGATCACGCATTCCCTCGTCGCGACCAGCGCATCGAAGCTGTGGTTGCGGCCGCTGATCACACAGCCCACCAGCGGCGGCACGAACTCCATCATCGTGTGCCAGGACTGGGTCATGATGTTGGTCTTGCCCTTGTGCGCAGTGGTCACCAGCACCACCGGCCCCGGCTCCAGCAGTCGGTAAACGTGGGACAATGGAAAAGATTTTTTAGCCATCTCAACACTCCTTTCGTCAAAGGAAATTTGATGCTGCCGGTTAATCCGATTAGCCTATTTGCCTATTAGTCGCTAATCAGAAAGGAATATCATCAACTACAAACTTAAATTCACCAGAGTAGCGATATACCTCTTTAAGTGCCGCCGATATTTTCTGTTTGAGTTCAGAATTACGGTTCAAGCTTTCGACCACAACCGTATCATCCATCAAAGCAACCTCGGCATATTTTCCTTTCTTACCCCACCACAAAGAAATAGTTTCCCTATTGATTTGCGTTCCGAACTCTTGCTTTACAACCCAGTATATTGACCATCCAACCTTTGACCTAAACTCATCAATTAACACATTGACTCGCTTATAGTCTTTCAATATCTCATCATAAAAAGCATTTAATGTGTTGTCGAACCATTTACAGCTTGCTTCATGAAGCCGCCCATAATCATTAAGCTTTTCTTTGAAACTTGAGGCTGCAACAAACCGTATTCTAGAAAACGATTCGCTTTTCTTTATTATGTAGCGAGAAATATAGTGCTCGCTGTCAATTACTTCTTGCGAAATATTGTTTCCATCAATATTTATCCTGATTAAATCAGATTCAATTATTGAAATTAAATTGAATTGATAAACAGACGGCTCCTTCTTTCTGTGTGACAAAGCTCCAATCTCATACGCCTGAGCTTTCATTAGGGACGTTACAGCTCCAAATATATTTTTATCATTATGTGGTGCACCACTAACGCGATTCATTTCCTGAAAAGCAAAAACCTCGTATTCTGGCAACGAAAGTACCTCTTTAACGCCGAGCTTAATGACATCATCATGATATTTTTTTGCCATCCCCGACTTGGACAGTTCATACTCAATAGCCTTATCGTTGCTCCAAGCGTGAAGTGGCCACCAATCAGAATTTGGGTCTTTAAGATTTATACTTCTGGCAAGGAGAGCCCAAATATCAGCGTCGCTCTTCTTGCAACTTATTAGCATCGTTGTGTATACGTTGACATGCTGAACTTTTGAAACCTTGTATGCCAACAGATCGATCTCCCGAACGCTGCCCTCGAAATCATCTTCATAATATTTATTGCTAATAACTGTCCAGCCACTACGACGTAGCATGCCTCCAACTTTGTTTTCAAGAACGAAACCTGTCTTTCGTATCTCTTTGGCGTATTTTTCATCGTCCATGTGGCAGCCTCTCAAAATTAAATTGCTAGCGTTATTTTCTCACCACTCGCACACACCCTCGCGTAAAATTGCCACCGCACTATAACGCTGGCCTCAGCAAATAACCATATCACTTAATTTCTCTCAACGTGTCCCTCGAAGACGAACGTTTTTTCTCCGAACAAAGTCCGCTTGCCGATGAAGTCGCATCGTTCCGTCCGCGTGCGCAGCAGCGCGAGATGGCATTGGCGGTCGCCGAAGCGATACGCGACAACGCGATTCTTAATTTGTCTTTATGACCTGCTACGGATATAGCCGCGACTGGTGGATGACTCTGACTATCCTGACCTTGGTGCGGGTAACCCGGTAGATGAGGTTGTATGGGTAGCGGGTGAAAACCAGTTCGCGCGGCGCGCCCGGTTTGGGTATCCGTCCCGTCAATGGAAAACGGGTGAGCAGCTCGGCCTGGCTGATGATGTAGTCAACTACTTGTTCAGCGGCGACAGGGTTGTCGGGTGAAATGTGGGCGTCTATCGCCAGCAAGTCGCGCCCGGAACGAAGCGACCATTCAAGCCGCTTTTTTGCTCTTTGCGGCACGTTGCGCCCGTTGCTTGGCAAGCGATTCACGTATCTGCGCGGTGGTTACCACTCTGTCGTTATCAAGGTCGGATTGTCCTTCGGCGATGGCTTTTTCCTTCCATTCCAGATAGTCGAGCTTATCCTTGAGTGCCGTTTTGAGAATAGACTCGGGATTGACACGGGTAATCGCCGCAATTTTCTCCAGCCGTTTGGAAAGTGTCTTGGGTAATTTCAGTTCGTCCAGCATGGCAACTCCCGTTAAAGTGCATGGCTTAATTCTACACTCAAAAATCGCAGCGCAAGCTGCTTTGGGATAACATGACGGCTGTAAATCACATCGTCCCCATCGTGTCCGCCGAAGTCGAACGTTTCTTTTCCGAACAAAGCCCGCTTGCCGCTGAAGTCGCGTCGTTCCGTCCGCGCGCGCAGCAGCGCGAGATGGCGCTGGCGGTCGCCGAGGCGATACGCGACAACGCGATCCTGGTGGTCGAGGCGGGCACCGGCACCGGCAAGACTTTCGCCTATCTGGTGCCGGCACTGCTCGCGGGCGGCAAGGTGATCATTTCCACCGGCACGAAGAACCTGCAGGACCAGCTGTTCCAGAAAGACCTGCCGATGGTGCGCGATGCGCTGAAGGCGCCGGTGTCGGTGGCATTGCTCAAGGGGCGCTGCGAACTATGTGTGCCACTATCATCTGGCGCGCACGAATCGGACGGGTTGTTCAAGACGCGCGAGGACATCAAGCATCTGGGCAAGATCAAGAACTACGCCAAGGTCAGCGACTCGGCGACAAGAGCGGGCTGGCCGACGTGCCGGAGAACGCGCCGATCTGGATGCAGGTGACCTCGACGCGCGACAACTGCCTCGGCCAGGAATGCCCCAACCACAAGGAATGCTTCGTGCTCAAGGCGCGCACCGAGGCGATGAAGGCGGACATCGTGGTGGTGAACCATCACCTGTTCTTCGCCGATGTGATGCTGCGCGACGAGGGTGTGGCGGAACTGCTGCCGGCCTGCAACACGGTGATCTTCGACGAGGCGCACCAGCTGCCGGAGACCGCCAGCCTGTTCTTCGGCGAGAGCCTTTCCACCACGCAGCTGCTCGACCTGGCGCGCGATACGCGCATCGAAGCAGCTGACTCGGCGCGAAGGATTTCGCGCCGCTGCCGAAGGCCTGCGACGAACTGGACAAGGCCGCGCGCGACCTGCGGCTGGTGTTCAAGAAGGAAGGCCGGATGCCGGCCATCGCAACGGAGAATTTCAAGGAGTTCGCGCCCGCGCTTGAAGACGCTGGGCGAAAAGCTGACGCAGCTCTCCGGATTGCTGGAGAAGCAGGCGGAGCGCAGCGAGGGACTGGAGAATTGCTGGCAGCGCGCGCAGGCCCTGGTGCAGTCAATTGGCCCAGTGGCAAAAGGGCGACGAACCCGACCGGGTGCGCTGGCTGGAAGTCTTCCACCACTCGCTGCAGCTCAACACCACGCCGCTGTCGATCGCCGAAATCTTCGCGAAGCAGATCAGCGGCAGCGCGCGCGCGTGGATATTCACTTCCGCGACGCTGGCGGTGAAGCAGGATTTTTCGCACTACCAGAGCGAGATGGGCTTGCTCAATGCGCAGCACCGCGTGCTGGGACAGCCCGTTCAACTACGCCGAACAGGCACTGCTGTATGTGCCGCAGAACCTGCCGGAGCCGAACAGCGAGGGCTACACCGAGGCGGTGGTACAGGCAGCGCATGCCGCTGATCGAGGCCAGCAAGGGCCGCGCGTTCCTGCTGTTCACCAGCCTGCGCGCGATGCAGCGCGCCTACGAAATCTGCTGCGCCGAATTCGACCGCAGCGGCTGGAACTATCCGCTGCTGCTGCAGGGCGAAGGCTCGCGCAACGAATTGCTGACACGCTTCCGCGACCACGGCAATGCGGTGCTGCTCGGCAGCCAGTCGTTCTGGGAAGGTGTGGACGTGCGCGGCGAAGCGTTGTCGCTGGTGATCATCGACAAGCTGCCGTTCGCGCCGCCGGACGATCCGGTGCTGGCGGCGCGCATCGCGCAACTCAACAAACAGGGACGCAACGCGTTCATGGAATACCAGTTGCCGCGCGCGATCATCACGCTGAAGCAGGGTGCGGGAAGACTGATACGCGACGAATCCGACCGCGGCGTGCTGATGATCTGCGACCCGCGCCTGATCACCAAACCTTATGGCAAGCGCATCTGGCAGAGCCTGCCGCCGATGAAGCGCACCCGGGATGAGACGGAAGCAGTGGCATTCTTCAAGACCGGTTAGCTTTGCCCAGGTTTATTCATGGCCGTCATCTGGGCGCGCCACCGCTTACCAGACGAACGTAGAGCATCTTTTCCTTGTTGATATGCATGGGGCCTTCCGAACCAAAGCTGATCGCAAACGCATAGGGATCATCTTTGGCCGAACCGGGTCGCAAGGTGGTCGTCCAGAAGTAGACAGCGGGCGTGCCCGGGAACAGCGCAAGATTGATCCGCGGGTTGAAGCACTGGCGCTCTACGATCGATGCCAATTCCGCGATTTTCGGAACGCGCCAATCGTGATGGTTGGCATAGCCTCCCTCACGGTTAAGCTTGTCTGCCGCATCCTGCGCAGATTGCCAGGAATAGGTAACCGGTGTGCCGGCACAGCTTGTGCCGGTCCAGGTCTGCCCCAGCGAGCAACGCATCCAGGTCAGATCCGGTTCGACATCGGTCAGGGTGCCATCGCCGTTGTCGATGAAGCGTTTAACCGGCGCTGACATCGGAAAAGTCTTATCGCATGTCTGTTCGGCCCATGCGGCTGACCAGACTGGCAAAATTCCCAGCAACAGTACGATCAGGAATCGTATTATTTTCATCTTTGCACTCCGACGTTTATTTGCCGAAGATTTGTTCCGTTCATGGTTCAGCAACCGCCATGAACGGAACATATCGGCATTTACCTTGCGCTGATTACCAATCCCGGCTATCGCTATTATTTTGCGTAATGCGGGGTAGCGTATTCGGTTGGGCCCGTGTCGTAACCGATACCGGAACCCTTCCAAGGATAACCGCGCCCTGATTTCGCCACATCGGGCGGAGTCTGCGCAGTCTCCAGGCCGGGATCAATTTGCCGGCCGCGGTACATGTTGAATGCATAGGCCTCCATTGCCACCATCTCCGGACTGTCGTCACCAAGCGCGGCTCCCCCTTGCACTACCGTGATGCACCAGTTGATCATGTCCCGGATTGGAGCGACCTTGCCCAGATCAGCCTGGAACTTGGGGAATGTTTGAGGATTTGTTCCGGCCGCATCGGGATGACAGTTGCCGCAAGCCAGGCCATTGGTACTCATTGTTGCTTTGCTGCCGTGCCAAAGCTCATAACCCTGATTCACCGCCGTCAACAGCTGCTTCTGCATATCTGCCAGATCAGCCTTGTCATACGGCTCCCTGGCCAGTGCAGGCTTGATTGCAAGCATCGCAAGCAACGCAACAGGAACGATCAATCCCACAACGACATTTTCAGTATTCAGTTTCATTTCTCGTCCCTCCTTAGATTTTGAATCCGTTTTTCATGTGCTGGGTCAACATATCCCCGAACGGCTCATACTGCATCACGCCGGTGAAGTTGCTCTCCAGATCGATATGCTGAGCGCCTTCACCATCCTCGAAATTGGCCGGATCCGAACGGAGCATTTGCGACCAGGGATATTTGAGCTTGACGTCGGGGTAAGGCCACGGCCAGGAGGTGGAAATCGTCCCGATGGAGGACATATTGCCGATCTTGTTGTAGACCGTCTGGTGCACGTGCCCATGGAATGCCATCACGCGATCGAATTTCGACAGGATTTGGCGAACCTCGGGAGCGTCCTCTGTCTGGAAATTCCAGCGCGGGTAATAATCCCACAGCGGAGAATGGGTAAAGACAACCACTGCCGTATCGGGACTGAGTTTCTTCACATCCTTTTTAAGCCAGTCAAGCTGTTCTTCCCGCACCCCCCATGGTCCGCAGATCGGGCTTTCCAGCATAGTCACGATATTCATTCGCTCTTCTGCAGACATTCCGGAGGCGGTCCAGAAATCATGCAGCAAGATCGAGTTCATGCCGATGAAATGCACCCCCTTGTGGTCGAAGGACCAGGTCGGACTGCCGAAATGGCCGCGCCATGCCTTTCCCATGTCCAGATACCAGTCATGCTCACCCGGAATGTAGTGGATCGGCATGGTCAGTTTGGAAAGAATCTTGATTCCCTTCTTCAACTGGGTATCCGTACCATTCTGGGCAATATCGCCGGTATAAACCACGAAATCGGGGAGCGGATTCATTTTCATGACCTTGTCGACCGCATCGGACAACTGACTATCAAATCTATGGTTGTCGATATCGTAAAGATGCGAGTCGGTAATGATCGCAAACCGGAACGGGCTGACGATGCCCTTGCCCATGCCTGCCGCTTCAGCCACATGCACCATCCCCAGATTGGCACCCATCGCAGTTGCCGCCAGGGTAGCCAGCCCGGCTTTGCCGCTGATCGTAAAAAAATCTCTCCTGCTTATCTTGTCAAAGTCAGTCATTACTGTTCTCCTCGTTATTAGAATTAACCCGGTAAAGCTTGCCAGGTATTAAGGATCACATCGTCTTGTTCAAGACTCTGCAATCCATTCTGCCGATGGTTGTTACATGCAGTTACACCACCCCTCCGGCAGCGGGGATTTAAGGTCAAGCGTTATGGTTAATCTAACGGATTGTTTGAATTAGGCTCATTGACGAAATCAATTACGCCCCGGCAGGCAGGTAAATAAAGGAAACTGCAAGAATTTGCAGGGACAGGCAATGTTGAAGATTTTATAAATCGAATCCATTCAGATAATCAATCGTACAAATTGTTACACTCATTCATAATATGAAAAATAATTAAAATTCGATCGGTCGACCTGAAATCGTTTTTAAAAGATGCGGGTTCAAACCCATCGTAGACGGGCAATTCGGGTTTCAGCTTTTCCGGGGCATCTGACGTTCACCCGTAATCTTGCATACCAATACCAATAAGTCGCCCCGAAATCGACAATGTCAGTCAGAACCTTGTCTGCTCGGTGTATTGAATGAAGCGTATGGAGTCTACTAATCAATTTTATATAAGGCAGACGATGACCCTGCAGGAATTGCGCTATGTAGTGGCACTGGCAGATGCGGGACACTTCGGTCATGCAGCCGAAGCCTGTTTCGTCAGTCAATCCACGCTGTCCACCCAGATCAAGAAGCTGGAGGATTATCTTGGCATTATCTTGTTCGATCGCAGCCTGAAAAGTGTGGCCCTCACACCCATCGGCCATGAAATAGTCGATTCTGCCAGGCGCATCATCGAAGAAGCCAACCGTATTTGCGAACTATCCCGGCAAATCAAAGATCCTATGGTCCGCGCCATTCATCTCGGCGTCATACCCACGCTGGGACCTTATTACCTGCCCCATGCGCTGCCATTGATACATGAAACCTTTCCCCAATTGCGGATGTTGCTGCGGGAGGAAATGACCCCGCACATACTTGCCCACCTGACCGAAGGAAAACTGGATGCGGGCCTGCTGGCGCTGCCTTTGCCCGCCGATGACCCCGCCATGGAAATCATCGAGCTATTCAGCGAACCGTTTTTGGCAGCCGTGCCCGCCGATCATCCCCTGGCCGCTGCAAAAGAGGTGCATATCGATGAACTGGTCAATGCCGGGCTGTTTTTGCTGGAAGAAGGACATTGTCTGCGCAACCAGGCTCTGGAGGCTTGCGGTCTGGAGAGACTCGAAAATGAGGAGTTTCGCGCGACCAGTCTGGAAACCCTGCGCCAGATGGTCGGCATGGGACTGGGGGTCACATTGATGCCGGCACTGGCCGGCATGCAATCTCATGACATGGGTACCCGTGTCGCGCTGCGTCCGCTCGCTTCCCCGGGAGCATCACGCACCATCGGGCTGGTTTGGCGGCGACGCTCACCCTTCACCCCCACCATGGAAAATCTGGCGAAGTTCCTGAAAGACTCGTTACCGCCGGGGATTCAGCCAGTGAAATGAACATCAGGTAACTACTTGCTCATGGCAGTGGAATTTACGGGCATGGGCAACACCAGTTTGGCCACAAGGCCTCCCAGCACATTGTCAGCCAGGATGAAATCGCCGTCGTGCAACCGCGCGGCGCGCTCGACGATGGCCAAACCCAGCCCCGATCCGGTCGAATTGCTGCGCGCGGATTCTAGCCGCACAAATGGGCGTTTCACCGTTGCATGCTGAGCGTGGGGGATGCCGCTGCCGCGATCCGCAACCGTGATCATGATTTTGCCCTCCTCACGCCACAGCCGCACGGTGATTTCGCCCCCGCCGTGCTTGATCGCGTTATCCAGCAGATTGCTGAGCGCGCGCTTCAACAGCAGCGGCCTTACCGGAATCGAAATACCGTCGCGCAATTCAAGCGTCAGCAACCGGGCATGCGCGGAAAATTGCTGCGCGACCTCCTGGATCAGCAATTTCAGGTTCTTCTGCACCCTTGCTTCGTTTTCGTCGAGGCGAGCATAGTCGAGGAACTGCTGAATCACCGCATCCATTTGCTCCACATCTGCAGCCAGCCCTTCGCGCAGCGATTCGTCCGCGCTCAATTCGGCGGCGATCCGCACCCGGGCCAGCGGGGTACGCAAATCGTGCGAGATGCCCGCCAGCACCAGCGCTCGCTCGCGTTCGTTTGCCGCAAGATCGGCAGACATCTGGTTGATGGCCCGCGATACCGTAACGATTTCCTGCGCGCCGCTTTCCGGCAACGGCTGCGGCCAGCTTCCCTGCCCAACCTGCATTGCGGCGTGCGCGATTTTCTTCAGCGGACGGGCAACCTGGCGCGCGGTGAAATAGGCGCCAGGAATCGCCATCACAAACACCAACAGGCTCCATGGCAGCAGCACCTCGGATACCGGCTGTTCGAAACGATCCTTGGGCAGCGCAATCCAGAATTCTTCATGGCCGATGAAAAAACTGACCCAGAGCGCTTCTTCGCCGTTGCGTTCGGACGCGAATCGCGTTTCGCTGCCCAGACTCTGGCGCACCTTCTGCACCATCAGGTGGATTTCTTCCGGTCGTTTCGGCAGCGGCTTGAGCACATCGCTGTCCTCCGCCATGTGCAGTCGCAGCCCTTCCGAACCGGCCAGTTCGGCGAGCAGCGCGGTACGCCACTCGGGCGCTGCGGACAGCACCGCGGCACGGGTCAGGTTGACGACGGACACGACCAGCTGCGCCATCTGTTTCGCATGGGGCTCCTGCTGGACATGGCGGAATATCACCACCGAAGCCACTAGCGACAGCACGATCAGAACAACAATCAGCAAAAACGACCGCGCCAGCAAGGACCTCGGCAAATGAATCAAGGACTGGCTCCGTCCGGGACGAACACGTAACCGTGTCCCCACACTGTCTGGATGAAGCGCGGTTTGGCAGGATCGGGCTCGATCAGCTTGCGCAGGCGCGACACCTGCACATCGATGGCGCGGTCAAACGGATCGTGATCCCGACCACGGGCAAGCTCCATCAGCTTGTCGCGCGAAAGCGGCTGGCGCGGATGCAGCACCAGGGTCCTGAGCAGCGCAAATTCGCCGGTAGACAGGGGGATTTGCCCTCCGGACCTGGTCAGCACGCGCGTCGCCAGGTCCAGTTCGCATTCGCCAAAGGCGACACGCTTCTCCTCGATTTCGGGTGCGCCGACCGGCTGGGATCCCTTGCGGCGCAGAACCGCATGGATACGCGCCACCAGTTCGCGCGGATTGAACGGCTTGGGCAGATAATCGTCGGCGCCCATTTCCAACCCGACGATGCGGTCGATCTCATCCCCCTTGGCGGTGAGCAGTATCACCGGGACGTTCTCACCGGCACCGCGCAAGCGCCGCAATATCGCCAGACCGTCCTCGTCCGGAAGCATCAGGTCCAGCACCAGCAGGTGGTAGCGCCGCAGCGCGAACGCCTTATCCAGCGACTTGCCGTCGCAAACCGCCTTGGTCTCGAAGCCCTGCTCGGACAAATAGCGCAACAACAGCTCGCGCAATCGGGCATCGTCATCAACAATCAGAATACGCTGTGGAATCGTCATCCCCGAATGATACACAGAAGCCACATCTTGAAGCGAGCGGTTGAGAGGCTGAAACAAATATTTACAACTTTGCCGCGAATTAAAACACTTTACTTACAGGCACGTTCTACCATGCACGGAACTCAATGACGGGCATCCGATATTCCCGGAAAAAGCAGTAAATATGTATAAATTGCCTGACGTTCCAGCACCACCACCCGCCGCAACAACCGTGGAACGGCCCGACATTTCACCGGCCCGAAAAAGATCGCCAGGCCGGCCGTCAGGAATTGGCCGGATGCCGATGCTGATGGCCGCGCTCGCCGCCTGGTTCAGCCTGAATGCGCTGGCTGCCGACACATCGGCGATGACGGGTGCCCGGTCTGCAGTTTCGCCCAGCGCAGACGCAGTACAACGCGAGGAAATGCGCGCACACTGGGAAAAAATGTCTCCCGAAGAACGCAATCAGATACGCGCCAGAATTCAGGAACACTGGAAGAGCATGTCGCCGGAACAACGCGAAGAACGCCGCAAGGAAATGCGCGAACACTTCAAGAACATGTCGCCGCAGGAACGCCAGCAGTTCAAGAGCGACATGGACATGATCGACGGCATGCCTCCACCGGGAAGCGGTTATCCCGGCAGCAAGACCGTTTCTGCCGCAAGTTCGACGAAAAGATAAGCCTGCCCGGCGGGCGCTGAAACTACCGGACGGCCTCGGCCCAGAGGTCGTGCTCGTCTGAATCGGTGATTTTCACGTCGACAAAATCGCCCGCTTTCAATTGCGATCCGTTGTCGATGAACACCACGCCATCGATCTCGGGCGCATCTGCGGAACTGCGCGCAACTGCGCCCTCGTCGTCGACTTCATCCACCAGCACCCTGATCGTGCTGCCGATCTTGCGCTTCAGGCGCTGTTCGCTGATGCCTTGCTGCAGCAGCATCAGCCGCTCCAGGCGTTCCTGCTGCAATTCGGGCGGTACATGGCCGGGCAGCGCATTCGCGATTGCGCCTTCCACCGGCGAATACGCGAATGCGCCGACGCGATCGAGTTGGGCTGCTTCGAGAAAATCCAGCAGCTCCGTAAATTCCGCCTCGGTCTCGCCCGGGAAGCCGACGATGAACGTGCTGCGCAAGGTCAGGTCGGGGCAGATTTCGCGCCACTGCCTGATGCGCGCCAGCACATTCTCGCTGCTGGCCGGCCGCTTCATCAGTTTAAGGATGCGCTGGCTGGCATGCTGGAAAGGGATGTCCAGGTAAGGCAGGATATTCCCCGCCGCCATCAGCGGAATCACTTCGTCCACATGCGGATACGGATACACATAATGCAGGCGCACCCATGCACGCTCCCCTTCCGGTGTTCGCAGGTCGCCCATCGCGGCGGCCAGCTCGGTCATCCGGCTCTTGAGCGGCTTGCCGCCCCAGAAGCCGGTCCGGTATTTAATATCCACGCCGTACGCGCTGGTGTCCTGCGAGATCACCAGCAATTCCTTGACGCCGGCGTTGACCAGATTCTGCGCTTCCTGCATTACATCGCCGACCGGGCGGCTGACCAGGTCGCCGCGCAGGCTGGGAATGATGCAGAAGGTGCAGCGGTGGTTGCAGCCCTCGGAGATTTTCACGTAGGCGAAATGTTTCGGAGTCAGGCGTATTCCCTGCGGCGGAACCAGGTCCGCAAACGGATCATGCGGTTTGGGCAGATGCCGGTGCACGGCCTCCATCACCTCGTCGGCTGCATGCGGACCGGTCACCGCGAGCACCGCGGGGTGTGTCCGTTTCACCACATCGCCCTTGGCCCCCAGGCAGCCGGTGACGATCACCTTGCCGTTTTCTGCCAGCGCTTCGCCGATCGCATCCAGCGACTCCGCCACCGCGCTGTCGATGAAGCCGCAGGTGTTCACGACCACCAGGTCGGCATCCTGGTAGCTGCCGGAAATCAGGTAGCCCTCGGCGCGCAGCCGGCTGAGGATGTGCTCGGAATCCACGGTCGCTTTCGGACAGCCGAGCGACACGAAACCGACTCTGGATATGGAATGTTCTTTCATCGCAACGATTATGCAGCCGGATGCAGTTGGCAGGTGTAGAACTTCAGGCCACTGCGCCCGGGGGTATCCGGAAAAATAAGGCGCAAATTATATCAGTTTGGCGCTGCGCCCCGGTTACTCGAGCCAGATGAACGTTCCCATGCGTCCGGTCG
The DNA here is from genome assembly GCA_963827265.1 of uncultured beta proteobacterium. GTDB lineage: Bacteria > Pseudomonadota > Gammaproteobacteria > Burkholderiales > Gallionellaceae > Gallionella. The sequence continues at coordinate 96,695 of CAWHAD010000002.1, forward strand.
CTCCGTCGCGGCGATAGGAATAATAACGTTCACGCTCGCGAAAGGTGCAGCTGCCGCCGCCGTAAACCCGGGTGATGCCCAGCGCATTCAGGCGCAAACGCGCCAGCGCATACAGGTCGGCAAACCATTTTCCGCTCTGCCCGGCAACGAATGCCGATGCGGCCTGCGGTTGCACCGCGACGAACGCCGCGCGCACCTCGTCGCCGACTTCGAATGCATCCTGGCTGATGGCCGGGCCCAGCCAGGCCATGACGGTTTCCGGATCAACATCCATCGAATTCACGGCGGCCTCGATCACCCCGGCCGCCAGCCCTTTCCAACCTGCATGCGCGACGCCAACCACGCTGCCTTGCGTATCGCACAGCAGCACAGGCAGGCAGTCCGCGGTCATCACCACGCACACTGCCGCGCGGTGACGCGCGATACAGGCATCGGCCTGCGGCAGGCAGCTTGCCCCGTCCGCGTTCGCGACCGTGGTGCCATGCACCTGGTTCAGCCACACCGGTTCGCTCGGCAGCAGGCTGTTGAGTTGCATGCGGTTGCGCTGGACCGCAAGCGGCGCATCGCCGACATGGTCGCCGAGATTGAGACTGTCGTAGGGCGCGCTGCTGATGCCGCCGGCACGGGTGGTCTGCAGGGATCGCACATTGGCCGGCGCGGGCCAGTCCGGAATGATCAGGTGTTCACGAAGGTTCACGCACGGATGCCCTGATTTGCTGCAGCAGTGTCTGCATGTCCTGCGGCAGCGGCACTTCCCATTCCACCCTGTCGCCGCTGACCGGATGCTCCAGCGCCAGCCGTGTCGCGTGCAGTGCCTGGCGGGGGAATCCGGTCAGCAATGCGCGCAATTGCGGCGCGCACTTTTGCGGGCCCTTGATATACACGCTGTCGCCCACCAGGGGATGGCCGATGCTCGCCAGATGCACCCTGATCTGGTGGGTGCGGCCTGTTTCCAGACTGCAGCGCAGCAGCGTGCAACCCGGAAATTTTTCCTCGATCTGGTAGTGGGTGACCGCGGGTTTGCCGTCTTCCACAACTGCCATCCTGATGCGCTGGGTGCGATGCCGCCCGATCGGCGCATCCACCTTGCCGGCGCGCGCCAGTTCGCCATACGCCAGGGCCAGGTATTCGCGCTGCACACTGCGCGCCTGAAGCTGGCGCACCAGCGCGGTCTGCGCCGGTATGGTCTTGGCCACGACCAGCAACCCGCTGGTATTCTTGTCCAGCCGGTGCACGATCCCGGCGCGCGGCACCTCGGCCAGCTGCGGCGCGTAATGCAGCAGCGCATTGAGCAACGTGCCTTCCCAGTTTCCGCTGCCCGGATGCACGACCAGCCCGGCCGGCTTGTTGATCACCAGCAAGGCTGCATCTTCGTAAACGATGTCCAGCGAGATATCCTCGGCCTGGTAAGGCTGGTCGGCGGGATGCGCCCGGGGCAGCACTTCCAGCGTTTCGCCTCCCCAGACTTTCTGTTTTGCGGTCGCAAATTCGCCGTCCAGCCTGACCTGTTGCGAGGCAATCCATTCCTGCAGCCGGCTGCGCGAATACTCGGGAAACAGCCTGGCCAGTGCCTGGTCCAGACGCAGGCCGCCGCTGTCGCCGGGAACGGTCAGGTGCAGCACATTGCTGTCCGCCTCTGTTTGTTCGGCTGCCGCGGAATTTCCATTCTTATCGGTTGCGTCCGCATTCCGAGCAATCCCGCCGCCCCCTCGGGTGGTATAATTGCGCAAATTTTTTTGTGGATTTGTCATGCGCCCTATATTAGCCGTATTCATGCTATTTACGTTAACCGCCTGCAGCATGTTCGGATCAAAGCCCGATGCCCAGGATTCGGATAAAACGGCTACTGCGGAATCAATGTACCAGGTAGCCAAGCAAAAACTCGACAAGAACGACTTCGAATCGGCGGTCAAACAGCTCGAATCCCTGCAATCCCGGTATCCCTACGGCCGTTACGCACAGCAGGCCCAGCTCGATCTGGCCTACGCCTATTACCGGCAGGACGATCCGGAATCGGCGATCTCGGCCGCCGATACCTTCATCAAGCAGTACCCGAACAACGCGCACGTCGATTACGCATACTATGTGAAAGGCCTGGCGAATTTCAATCCCGACATCGGCGCGTTAAGCCTCAAATTCAAGCAGGACCCAACCGAACGCGACCCCCAGGCGGAACACGATTCGTTTGATGCCTTCAAGGATCTGGTGACGCGTTTTCCGTCCAGCAAATACGCGCCGGATGCGAGGTTGCGCATGCAGTATTTGCTCGACTCGCTGGCGAAGTATGAAATTCATGTCGCGAGATACTACCTGCGCAGGGGAGCCGAAGTTGCCGCAGTCAACCGCGCCAGGGAAGTGCTGACGGAATATCCGGACTCGCCTTCGGTAAAGGATGCGCTGCAGATGCTGGTTCAGGGCTATGGTGTCCTCGGCCTGAACAAGCTGCGCGACGATGCGCAGCGGGTGCTGAACATGAATTTCCCGCAGGCTGCAGCGACGACGGACAAGCTCAGTGACAGTTCCCGGTAGCGCGCTTTTCTTGACGAGTTCACGATGAAATATTGCAGCCTGTGCGGCGCCCCCGTCGAACTGCGCATCCCGCCCGACGACAACCGCATGCGCCATGTTTGCACCGGCTGCGGCGAGGTGCATTACCAGAATCCGAAATTGATCGTCGGCGCCCTTGCGGAATGGCAGGACAAAGTTCTGATGTGCCGCCGTGCCATCGAACCCCGCCACGGTCTGTGGACCCTCCCTGCCGGTTTCATGGAAAACGGCGAAACCATCGCCGAAGCTGCCGCCCGCGAAACGCTGGAAGAGGCCAATGCCCGCATTGCGATAGGCGACCTGTATTCGATGTACAGCCTGCCCCATATCAACCAGGTTCACATACTGTTTCGCGCCAGACTGCTGGACCTGGATTTTGGCCCGGGTCAGGAAAGCCTGGAAGTGAAACTGTTCAGCAAGGCTGAAATTCCCTGGGATGACATTGCGTTTCGCGCGGTGCGTTTCAGCCTGGAACATTACTTCGCTGAGCGCAGCAGCGGAAAATTCAGCTTTCATATCGGCGAACTTTCCGCACCTGCACCGACACTTACGCCATAGCATCGACTGTCATTACACCCGTATAATCCCACCCCATCCAGTGCAGCAAATTTACATGAATATCACACGATCCATCATCGTCATTGCAGCCGTTTTCCTGGCAGGTTGTGCGTCGAACCGGCCGACCAATCCGGCAGACCCGCTCGAACCGATGAACCGGGCGATCTACAAATTCAACGACACGCTGGACAAGGCGGTGGTCAAGCCCGTCGCACGCGGCTATCAGGCGGCGATGCCCACTGTGGTCAAGGCGATGGTATCGAATTTCTTTTCCAATCTTGACGATGTCGATGTCACTGCCAACGATTTGCTGCAATTCAAGCTGAAGCAGGGGTTTTCCGACGGGATGCGCTTCGTGGTGAATTCCACGTTGGGCGTTTTTGGCCTGATAGACGTTGCGTCACAGGGCAGTCTGATGAAGCACCAGCAGGATTTCGGGCTGACCCTGGGGAAATGGGGCATCGGCAACGGCCCCTACCTGGTGTTGCCGATTCTGGGACCAAGCACGCTGCGAGACACCGCCGGACTATACGGCGACGGCTTTGCCAGCCCGCTATATCAAATGAGCAACATGCGCGCACGCAATCTATCCTACATGCTCAGGGGTCTCAGCCACCGTGCTGCATTCCTCAACCAGGAAAAGGTACTGGATGAAGCAATGATCGACCCCTACCAGTTCATCCGCGAAAGTTACCTGCTGCGCCGCAGGAGCATGACCTACGACGGCAAACCGCCGCGTCCGAATTACAATCTGGACGACGAATAGCGCAACGCGGATTCACCCGGCCGAAGGCATTCTGCAAAGACGGAGCCTGAAATATTCGAATCGTGCTAGTGCGACTTGTCCGGCCCGATTTCCTTCCTTATTTTTTTCTCGCCGGTCCAGACTATCCGGTTGTCGGCCAGGCTGAGCAAGGTGAGATCGACCTGGTAGTAACGAACCAGCACGCTGTGCGACGCATCGACGCGGGAATTGATCGAACCGATCAGCTTGTAATCCGCACCCGCCTCCCTGCCCATTTCATCCCGGGCTGCTTCGGCGGATTTGCTGTCCGTACCGGCCTGCTGTTCACCCTGATCGCCGCGCTCGCCCAGCGACGCAACCACATTCACACGGCCGGAATTGACCAGGGAACGCTCGAGGTCATAGACAAACCGATTGGTATTGATGCGTTCATGCGAAAGATTGCGGATGTTGCCGATGACGACGACCGGGATCTTCCTCAAGGACAGGCTGTAGCGATCGGTCCAGCCGTTCGCGAGCGAATCGCGAACCATTTCGTCGGCAATCTGGCGTGAATCGTTGTCGTTCCAGGCGCCGGGATTATCCTTTGCCTGGTATACCCAGGTTATTTTTTCGCCGGCAGAACAACCGTACAGGAACAGCGCAGCCAGAACGATCGCCGCCTTCATCCAACCCCTGTGCTTCATTGCCATGCTGCCTCCACAATAATCGGGCGGAAATCCTGTCAGTGAGTGACTGGCCATTATAGTCGGTTAAGCGGATACCATAATTCAATAATTGTTCGGCGTACAGACTCGACACCGGATGATTGCCCGAACCGGCCGGCATGGCATGCGCCGGCGATTCAGCGAACCCCGGTTTTACCGGTTGCGCAGCGCAGCAATACGCTCATCCAGCGGCGGATGTGTCATGAATATCCTGGAAAAGGCATGCCCGCCGGAGATACCGAACGCAGCCATCTTTTCCGGCAGGCTGGCCTGTTCATGATTGACCTTCAGGCGCTCGAGTGCGGCGATCATTTTTTCCCGGCCGGCCAGTTTTGCCCCGCCCGCATCGGCACGAAATTCGCGCTGGCGCGAGAACCACATCACGATGATGCTTGCCAGCACACCCAGCACCAGCTGCGCCGCAATTTCCGCAACGAAGGCACCGATGCCGATACCGTTCCTGCTATCGTTCTTCAGCAGCACACGATCCACGAAGAAACCGAACAGCTTGGCAAAAAATATCACGAAGGTATTCACCACGCCCTGGATCAGCGCCAGGGTCACCATGTCGCCGTTGGCGACATGGCTGATCTCGTGTCCCAGCACCGCTTCCGCTTCTTCCCTGTTCATGTTGCGCAGCAGCCCGGTGCTCACCGCAACCAGCGCATCGTTGCGATTCCAGCCGGTGGCGAATGCATTTACATCCGGCGCATCGTAAATTGCGACTTCGGGCATCCCGATACCGGCAGATTGGGCATGGCGGCGCACGGTATCAACCAGCCATCTCTGGGTCGGATCAACCGAATTGATATCGATAATCTGCGCACCGACCATGCGCTTTGCCGACCATTTTGACAGGGCCAGCGAAACCAGTGAGCCGGCAAAGCCGATCACCGCGGACAGCACCAGCAGTGCGGTGAAGCTGATGCCGCCGGATTGATTCAGCCAGCGATCGACGCCAAGCAGCCGCAGTGTGATGTTGATCACGAACACCACGGCCAGATTGGTCAGAATAAACAGGAAAATCCGTTTCATGAACGCCTCCAGTATGCGGACAGAATGGGTGGGATACGATGAAATATCCCCGCACCGCGTGATATTGGGACCTAATCCCCGGAAATCAAGAGCTGCCTGGTCGCAACCTGGGACACAGATTTGACGACCTGTCCGGACAGATTGCTGCCCGTTTCAACAGTGGTGAACTCCTGCCCGTTACACGATCAGACCGGAGGTCAAGTTTCAGGAGCTGCTCAATAATCCAGCGGTGCAGGCCGGCTTGGTTCCTTTCCTCGTTGCGCTGATTACCGCATTATTATTCCGGCGTATCAACTTGAGCGGCCTCGCAATCATCGCCGGATTTGCCGTCACCCTATACCTCGCCAGCGACTTCACCATGCTGCCGTTCACCGCCGCACGCAAAATCGTGCTTCTGGCATGGGCAAGCTGCTTGACAAAGAGCCGCTCCGCTGCCGATGCGGTCGGTCCGGATGCGTATCCAGCTGCTTTGCATGCTGATGCTCGCATTCGCGGCCGGCGCGATCTACCTGACCTGGAGAGTGGACGGCAACGTGCCTGTCTGATCCAATCAATCACGTGAAGTAATTTTCAATCGGCCCGGACATCCCTGGCTTGAAACCTTCGCCATGCTTTGCTTCCGCGCTGCTCAAGTTCCGGTCATGCCCGGCTAACGTTCGGCCGTGTATACATCAAGACAGCATCATTCGCGCCGGAATGTGCGCAAGATCGCCAAAAGATTTATGATGTGCGAAATAATTGCAGGAGGCAGGCCATGAAAGCACCCGTTCGTGTCACCATCACCGGCGCGGCAGGCCAGATCGGCTATGCGACACTATTCCGGATCGCGAATGGCGATATGCTCGGACCGGAGCAGCCTGTCATCCTGCAGTTGCTGGACTTGCCGCAGGCCCAGCCCATGCTGCGCGGCGTGATGATGGAACTGGAAGATTGCGCCTTCCCGCTGCTGCAGCAAATCATCATCACCGACGATCCCAAAGTTGCATTCAGGGATACCGAGATCGCGCTGCTGATCGGCGCCCGCCCGCGCAGCAAGGGCATGGAACGCAAGGACCTGATCGAAGCCAACGGCGCGATCTTCTCCACGCAGGGAAAACTCCTCAACGAACATGCCGCGCGCCACGTCAAGGTGCTGGTGGTCGGCAATCCCGCCAATACCAATGCGCTGATCGCGATGAAGAACGCGCCCGACCTCGACCCGCGCAACTTCACCGCGATGATGCGCCTCGACCACAACCGCGCGATCGCTCAGGTCGGTCTCAAGCTGTTCCAGCCGATACGCGACATCAAGAAGATGATCGTTTGGGGCAACCACTCCGGCACGCAATATCCCGATCTCGATCACGCGGAGATTCGCGGACGCCTGGTCCGCGAGCTGCTGCCGGACCAGGACTGGGTGGAAAGTGTATTCATCCCGACCGTGCAGAAGCGGGGTGCGGCGGTAATCGAGGCGCGCGGGCTATCCAGCGCGGCCAGCGCGGCGAACTCGGCAATCTCGCACATGCACGACTGGATGCTCAGCTCGCACCACAACGACTGGGTCACGATGAGCGTGCCGTCCGACGGCAGCTACGGCATACCCGAGGGCGTGGTCTACGGTTTCCCGGTCACCTGCAAAAACGGGCATTACAAAATCGTCCAGGGACTGTCGATCAGTTCGCTCGGGCACAAGCACATGGAAGAAAGCTACGGGGAACTGATCGAGGAACGCGACCACGTAAAGCAGCTGCTGGGATAATCGCAGCCTGCCGGCACGGATGTATCGTGCCGTGCTACAGCGCCACGGTGAGCAGCACCCCGAATCCGCTGTCCGGGCTTCCATCGGCAAACCCCTTCAGCACATACCCCCGGATCTTCAGGTTTTCGTCGATGCGATGTATTGCATAGGCGGTCAGTTCGCGCTGCTCCGCGCCGATAGCTGATGGTTTCTGGGCAATCCTCATTTCGAGTCCGCCGCCCGTGTGGCCGGTCATCTGGTAATAGCCTCCCAGCACTCCGTACACCACATTGTTCATGTCGACACCGGCGGGGCTGCCCAGAACCGCGTAACCCAGCGCGCCCATTGCGGTAAATCCATCGAAACTCTGATACACGTCAGCCTGTGCCGCATAGTCGTTCTTGCCCGTGCCAAGCAATGTGTCCGCGGTACCGAATTTGATCTTTCCGGTCAGGTCAACACGCAAGCCGTCGTCGCTTCCGGCATAAAGGTTGTAGCTTGCCGCCGCAATCACGTCACCCAATCCGGAATGGGTCGTGCTCCGGGTGTTTGCGGTCGCACTCGGTGTTTTGACACGCCTGCCGTCGGGCAAAACGCCCCCGACGCCGGTAATCCTTACATACGGAACCGTCAGCTTGAACATCCAGAGGCCCGAACTGTAGATGCCGACAACCGGGATGGTGAGTATGTCGGTGGTATCGGCCGATCCGTACTTGCCGGAACTGTAGTCAAATCCGGAGGCCACGCTGAAATTACCTGCATCGGCAGCCCATGCACCCGAGCATGCCAATACCGCTGCGTTGGCCAGAACACCCACCAGAATCAGCTTCAGCAGTTTATGATTCATGCTGTAATCGCCTTCGGCTCGTCGTACGATTAAATAGCAGATGCGGCGAACCGTTGCAGCGAGATTAAACCCGCCGCAAGCCGTCCTGTCCGTCATTACGGATCGGCGTTACGGATCGGCGTTACGGATCGGCGTTATGGATTGGCGTTATGGATTGGCGTTATGGATTGGCGTTATGGATTGGCGTTTTGGATTGTCAGCATCGACCGCTGGATCAGCAAACTCCAATCCACTCGTCCTGCTATCGCACCACCCGTAAATTCCGCTCAACGATTTCCGCCGCCTGCGCCCATGCCGCCGCCCGCGCCCATGCCTCCACCTGGACCCATCATGCCCCCTCTTGCCGGCGGTTCATCCGGAAGGGTTACGCCGCGCTCCTTCGCACGGACTTTCATGCGCTCATGGTGTTCAGCACGGATCCGTTCGCGTTCCTCGGCGGTTTTAGCGGCACGAATCTGCTTCCGGTACTGGTTGCGTTCTTCCCTGGTCATCAGCTGGCTGCCGTAGATCCGGTCACGGGTCCGGTCCTGTATCTGATCCCGGGTCCGGTCCCGCGTCAAATCGCGCTCCTGCAGGCGGGTCTGGTCCTGGTCCTGCAAACGTGTCTGATCCTGGTCGGCCGCGATGGCATAGCCACCCGCAAACATCAATGAACCCATTAATGCAGAAATTACCAATTTCTTTTCAAACATGATCCTCTCCTTAAAATTGACGAAAATTGACGCGAAACCCTGCGCCGCAGGTTCAACCCCAAACCGGCAGCGCTTAACAGGCTTGCCTGTTTGAGTCTTTCAATGGTCAGCATATTCAAATGACCTGAATAAGTATGTGACTTAAATTACACAACCTGACCCGAACTGACTGTATCCATGGCTATCCAAAAATTGATTTCTTCGCGATTTGGTCCGCCGGAACGGCGCGACTACAGGCTATAGCACTACAATCCGCTTCGTTTCCATGCATATTGCAACGGCATTGCATGTTTGCGTTCTTGATACAGCCGGAATCGCCCTCATATACCTCTCTGGAAATTAATGGAGGTCGTTATGTCATCAATCCGTCCCGCAGCTGTCGCAGGGATGTTCTATCCGGACGATAACCGTCGCCTGGCTCAGGAGGTGCAGCAGTTGCTTGCCCGGGCACGCCAGTTCGATCTGGCGCCGAAAGCGCTGATCGTGCCGCACGCCGGTTACATCTATTCGGGCGCGATCGCCGCAACCGCGTACGCGGCTTTGCGCCCTTATGCGGCACAAATCCGGCGTGTTGTATTGCTCGGACCGACCCATCGGGTAGCGGTGCGCGGCCTGGCGTTGCCGGGTGTGGATGCGTTCGACACGCCGCTGGGCAGGGTCATGCTGGACGCGTCAGCCGCCGCCGCGATTGCACGTCTGCTGCAGGTTACCGTAAGCGCCGAGGCGCATGCACTGGAACATTCGCTGGAAGTGCAACTGCCCTTCCTGCAAAGTGTCTTGGTCGATTTCAAGCTGCTGCCGCTGGCGGTCGGCATGGCCACTGCAGAAGAAGTCGCAGAAGTGCTGGAGACCATATGGGGCGGTGATGAAACGCTGGTCGTGATCAGTTCCGACCTGTCGCACTATCTGCACTATAACGATGCACAACGCATGGACAATGAAACCGCACAGTCCATCCTGAAGCTGCACCAGCCCATCGCGCACGAACGCGCCTGCGGTGGCACTCCGGTCAGCGGTCTGATCATCGCGGCAAAGCAGCACCATCTGACTCCGCATCTGCTCGATCTGCGCAACTCCGGCGACACTGCCGGCACACGCGACCGGGTGGTCGGCTACGCATCGTTCGCCTTTACCGAAGAAGGAGAGCAGCGATGAACAGCGAACACGGAAATATCCTGTTGCCCATCGCACGCGCTGAAATCACGCGCGCGCTGAACGTGCCCTGCGCGGCGGATGAAACGGCACCCTGGCTGGCCGAGCATGGCGCATGTTTCGTCACGCTTACGCAATTCGGCGAGTTGCGCGGCTGCATCGGCTCGCTGCAGGCACATCGGCCATTGCTCGCCGACCTCAAAAGCAACGCCGTGTCCGCCGCGCTGCGCGATCCGCGTTTCACGCCGCTGACCGTTGAAGAGCTCGAGGTCACCACCGTCGAAGTTTCGCTGCTTTCCGAATCGCAGGAAATGCTGGTTCGCGGAGAAGCCGATGCGCTGGCACAAATGCGGCCAGGCGTGGACGGCATCATTTTCGAGTATGGCAGGTATCGCAGCACCTTCCTGCCGCAGGTCTGGGAAAACCTCGCACAACCGCGCGATTTTCTCGCGATGCTCAGACGCAAGGCCGGGCTGCCCGATGATTTCTGGGCGGAAGGCGTGAAATTGTCGCGCTATACCGTGTCCAAATGGAGCGAATCCGAACAGCAATTGGCCGGTCACACTAAGGGATACCGCCATGGATGAGCCTATCAGCATCGTCGAACAGTATCCGGCCAAATACTGGCACAAGCTGGATGACGGGCGCATCCAGTGCGACCTGTGCCCGCGCGATTGCAAGCTGAACGAAGGCCAGCGCGGCGCATGCTTCGTGCGTGGACGCATCGGCGATGCAATGGTGCTGACCACCTACGGCCGCTCCTCGGGTTTCTGCGTCGACCCGATCGAGAAAAAACCGCTCAATCATTTCTATCCCGGCAGCAGCATCCTGTCGTTCGGCACTGCCGGCTGCAACCTTGCCTGCAAATTCTGCCAGAACTGGGACATCTCCAAATCGCGCAGTTTCGACAAGCTCGCCGACCAGGCCACGCCGGAAGCGATCGCGCGCACCGCGGCACAGCTCGGCTGCAAGAGCGTTGCGTTCACCTACAACGACCCGGTGATCTTCGCCGAATACGCGATGGACGTGGCCGACGCCTGCCATGAGCTCGGCATCAAGGCTGTCGCAGTGACGGCGGGCTATATGCACGACCAGCCGCGCCGCGATTTCTACGCGAAGATGGATGCGGCCAATGTGGACCTGAAAGCCTTCACCGACGAGTTCTACGTCAAGCAGACCGGCTCGCACTTGCAACCGGTGCTGGACACGCTGAAATATCTGAAACAGGAAACTGACGTCTGGTTCGAAATCACCACGCTGCTGATCCCCGGCTACAACGACAGTGCCCGCGAAATCGGCAAGATGAGCGAATGGATCGCGAAGGAACTCGGCGTGGACGTGCCGCTGCATTTCTCCGCGTTTCATCCCGACTACAAGATGACCGGTATTCCCGCCACCCCCCCGGATACTCTGGTGCAGGCGCGTAATATCGCCAAATCAGCAGGGCTGCTTTATGTCTATACCGGCAATGTGCACAACCGCGCGGGGGATACCACGCATTGCCCGTCCTGCAACAGCAGCCTGATCGTGCGCGACTGGTACGAGATCGAACAGTATCGTGTTACGCCGGACGGGCATTGTCCTGAATGCAACGCAAAGCTCGCCGGACGTTACGAGAAATTCAGCAAGTCGTTCGGGGCGCGTCGCATCCCGGTGATGATGAAAAGCATGGTTTGAACACCAGCCACCTCAACCAGTGGCTGCGTCGTTCCCGACTACACTCATGGTCATTTTTGCATCCATCGAAGATGCCGCCTCCCCCCTGAAGTTTCCCAGGTCGGTGCGGCATGCCGGGGATGCTGGCCGGCGGCAACCGCGACGTAATCGTCATTGACGGACAAACCGCGGCTCGGGTCGAATCCGCGCCAGCCGGTGCCCGGCAGGTATACCTCCGCCCAGGCATGCATATCACCGCCTGCAGCTGCGTCGCCGAGGCAATACCCGCTGACAAAACGGGCGGCGATCCCGACACTGCGGCAGATATCGATGAACAGCATCGCAAAGTCGCGGCAGGACCCCCTCCCTTGTTTCAATGTCTCCTGCGGAGTCCAAGGTTCGCCCTGTTCACGCAGCAAATACTCAAGGCGCCGGTATATCGCTTCCGCCAGAATGGTCATGAACGGGATCGTTTCGTGTTTGGACGCCTGCATCATTTCCTGCGCAAATTCGGCCAAAATGGGATGGTCACTGTCGCGATCCCGATAATGGCCCAGCACCCGGGCAAGTTGCGGTTGGTACTCAAGCGGCAAGATCAGCGCGTCCGGATCGGTGAAAAAAAAATCGAACGGGTTGCCGTGATGGGTTTCCACCAGTGTGTGGACTTCGATCAGCAGATCATCATGCAAACCACCGAACCAGATCGTTTCATCGTTGTTTCCGTAAAGCCCGAGACAATGGGTCAAACCACCGGGAACGGGGGTAACGTCGATAGGGTAGCTGCGCAGGGTCTGGCTCGCATCGCAACGCGGGCGGAGCCTGACGGTGAAGGGCTCCAAAAATACTGGCAAGCTGTAATGATAACGGGTGCGGTGGTTTATCTCGAACAGCATCGCAGTGCGCTATTTTTTTGACAATAGCTTGTCGATGGCGACATTCACCCATTCGTTGGGCATTTCTTCCACCGACTTGCGCAAACGCTCTTGCCACCATTCAGGCAAATGCTGCAGATCCTCGCGCTGAAAGCGATGCTGGGCAATTTCATACGAGTCGCGCTTGTACAGTACAACATCAATTGGAAAATCGACATCTACCGCACTGATGCGGGTGGAGTCGAAAGCGAGATAGGCCACCTTGAGCGCCACTTCCATCGAAGATTCATAGCGCAGGACACGGTCAATGATCGGCTTGCCGTAACTCGATTCGCCGATCAGGAAGTAAGGCGATCCCGGCGGTACCTCCACCCAGTTCCCTTCCGGGTAGAGCATGTAGAGTTTGTGCTCCTTGTCTTTCTCCAGTTGGCCGCCGACGATCGAGTACAGGTTGAAATCCAGCCCGCTTTTCCTGAGCGCTTCCCGGTCTTCTTCGGCCACCCGTCGCACCTGTTCCGCAAACGAATTTACCGCCTTGTACAGCTTGTCGAAATAGGTGTCCTTTTCTTCCACCACCTCTTCGAAATAAGTCAGCGCCTTGTCGCGTACCGAACGCAATCCCGAAGTCATCAGGAACATGGAATGCTTTCCGTGCTGATGTATGGTCACCTTGCGCGCGGTGGTGCGCACCGAACCCGAAGTAATGCGGGTATCGGACACTCCGATAAGCCCGTCCTGAATCTTGATTGCGGCGCAGAATGTCATGTTGATTTACTGTTCCTGGGTGAGATGGGTGTTTTTTCCGGTTAACGGCCTGAGCGTGAAATAGGTTTCGAAGATTGCATCGTCTATCCGGTTCAGCCTGGATTGCAGTTTATCGAGAAATTCATGCAGCCCGTCGTATATGATTTCGTCGATCTGGGTGTAATTCAATTCTCCAAGCAGCCTGCCCAGACCTTGTTCGGCCTTGTTGTTGAAGGCATCCTCGGACGAACCGGTGATCGCATGCAGCGAATGCGCAGCTCGGTCAAGGCAGGACAGGATGGAGCGCGGAAAGTCGCGGTTCAGGATCAGGAAATCGGCCACCTTGGTCGGGTCGATCTGTTTGGAATGCTTGCGGTACATCTCCAGCGCGCTCGCCGATTTCAGCAATGCGGCCCACTGGATATTGTCGATGGCGGTGCCGACGGCCTGCACATCGGGTAACAGGATGTAATATTTCACGTCAAGGATGCGCGACGTTTTGTCGGCACGCTCCAGCAATTCACCCACCTGCAGGAAATGCCAGGCTTCGCCATGGGACATGGTAGCTTCGGTGATGCCGTCGAACAGATGGCTCTCCAGTTTTACCGAGGCATAAAAGTCGTGCAGGTTTTCGGGCAGTGATTTGTTCTTCGAAGCATCCTTGACCAGCAGGTAGAAGCGGTTTGCCTGCTCCCACATTTCCGAAGAAATTACCTCGCGCACCGATCGCGCATTCTCGCGCGCATGGCGCACGCAGCTCAGAATGGAATTCGGATTTTCCCGATCGAAGGTCAGGAAATGCATCACGTTTTCGCGCGTGGGCACCTTGTAACGCTTGCTGAACAGCTCCGAGTCTCCGGTTGTATTTACCAGCGGAGCCCACTGCTCGCCGATCTCTGCAGGCATGTCCAGCGTGAGGTTCAGATTGACATCGATGAAACGCGCAACGTTTTCCGCACGCTCCAGATAGCGGCTCATCCAGTAGATCGAGTTTGCGACACGGCTCAACATACCGGTTTACTCCCTCTCGAATTCATTTCATTCATTCACCAAGCACCCAGGTGTCTTTGCTGCCGCCGCCCTGCGAGGAATTGACCACCAGCGAGCCTTTCTTCAGCGCGACGCGGGTCAGGCCGCCGGGCAGCACATAAATATCCTTGCCAAAGAGTATGTAGGGACGCAAATCGATATGCCTGCCCTCGAAATGATCATCCACCAGTACCGGCGCGCGGGAAAGCGACAGGGTTGGCTGGGCGATATAGTTGCGCGGATTTTTGCTGATCAATCCGGCAAATTCTGCCTGTTGTGCTATCGTGGAATGCGGCCCCACCAGCATGCCGTAACCACCGGATTCGTTGGTGGCCTTGACCACCAGTTTGTCCAGGTTGGCCAGCACGTATTCACGGTCTTTCTCGTCAGCGCAGATAAAGGTGGGCACGTTGGGCAGGATCATGTCCTCGCCCAGGTAATACCTGACGATCTGGGGCAGGTAGGCATACACCGCCTTGTCGTCCGCAATGCCGGTGCCGGGTGCATTGGCAAGCGCCACCCGGCCATTGCGGTAAACGTCCATCAAACCGGGCACACCCAGCACGGAATCGGCGCGAAATGCCAGGGGGTCGATAAAGTCGTCATCGATCCTGCGGTAGATCACATCCACACGCTGGAATCCGCGCGTGGTGCGCATGTGGACGAACCCGTCCATCACCACCAGATCGCTTCCCTCAACCAGTTCCACGCCCATTTGCTGGGCAAGGAACGAATGCTCGAAATAGGCGGAGTTGTACATTCCGGGGGTCAGCACCACAACCGTCGGAGACGAAACATGATCCGGCGCGAGGAACTGCAGCGTTTCGAGCAATCGGGCTGGATAATCGTCGACGGCCCTGACCCGCGAGGCTTCGAACGCCGCCGGCAATGTTCGCTTTAGCACCTGCCTGTTTTCCAGCACGTAAGATACGCCGGACGGACAGCGCAGGTTATCTTCCAGCACATACATCTGTCCATCACCGTCCCGGACCAGATCGGTACCGGTGATGTGGCACCAGATTCCGCGCGGCACATCAAGTCCGATGCATTCGGGACGGAATGAGGCGGCTGAAAGAATGATTTCCGATGGTATGGCCTTGTTCTTCAGGATTTTCTGTTCGTGGTAGATGTCGTCCAGAAAATGATTCAGCGCATGGATGCGCTGTTTCAAGCCGCGTTCGATATATTCCCAGTCGCGCGCTTCCACGATGCGCGGAACAATGTCGAAAGGCCAGATCTTCTCGGTACCTTCATCGCTGCCATAGACCGTGAAGGTAATGCCCATGTTGTACATGGCAATCTCAGCCGCTTTCTGGCGGGCAATGATGTCGCCATCCGGCAACGATTCGATGCGCTCGACCAAAATCCGGGCACCGGGACGAGGAACACCGGATGAATCGATCAGTTCATCGTAAAAATTTTCCGTATCGTAGTTCCTGAAATCCAGAGGCATAGTAATCCGATGCTTTACAGTCAAGATTCCCGGTAACACCACGACAGGATCGAACCGCCTGATCCCGAAGTTTTCTCCGAAGCTGGTTGCCCCCAAAATTGCCAGGGAACATATTACCGCGCTGAGTCTGAAGCGTGTTCCGGCTGTGCGACATGAAGAAATGCGGTAGCGGTGAAAATTCCGGCCGTCATTCCTGCCGTCCGCGCAAATTCACCAGAATGAATAACAGCGTTTGAAACGGTATTTCGATCAGGCAAACAGGCCGAAAAAATTATACACTAATACCCGTAAACCCCGACTGTATGCATGATGACACCGGGATTTACGCTAGTCTTACCCAGTATGAATAGCATCATCAGTCCAGACCGGTACCCCCACGTGCCGGCATATCCGTTCCGCACCGTATTTCATTCTTGACGGGAGGTACAACATGGGCAACGTACATATATCTGCAGGACTTGTCGAACTCGACGGCGAACTGAACCTGCCGCCGTCCGCAACCGGTGTGGTGCTGTTCGCGCACGGCAGCGGCAGCAGCCGCTTCAGCCCGCGCAACACCTATGTCGCCGAAGTGTTGCAGCAGCGCGGGATCGGCACGCTGCTGTTCGACCTGCTGACGCGGGAAGAGGATCAGGTGTATGAGACGCGCTTCGATATCGCGCTACTCACCTCGCGCCTGGTCGCGGCGACCGAATGGCTGCGCACCAATCCGGATACCGAAAGCCTGCGCATCGGTTATTTCGGTGCCAGCACCGGTGCGGCGGCCGCATTGCAGGCCGCTGCCAGGATGGAAAGCAGGATTGCTGCGGTCGTATCGCGCGGTGGAAGACCGGATCTTGCCGGTGAAGCTGCACTTCGTCGGGTGACTGCGCCGACACTGCTGATCGTTGGCGGAGCCGACTACGGCGTAATCGAGCTGAACCAGCAGGCGGAGATGCTGCTGAACTGCGACAAGAAACTCGTCCTGATACCCGGCGCGACCCATCTGTTCGAAGAGCCCGGCACGCTGCAGCAGGCGGCCCACAGTGCGGCGGACTGGTTCGCGCGCTATCTCTGACGTGCAGGCTGCAAGGCTCAGGCCAGCAGCCTGATCACCTCTGCATCGCTGACCTGGTCGAAGGACTGGTAGAACTGGCCGACCGCATAGAACATCGCCGGCGCGCTCAGGCACACGACCTCGTCGGCGTAGGGTTCCACCTTGGCGAGCGTATCGGGCGGCGCCACCGGTACCGCGCAGATCAGTTTTTTCGGGGACCTGGCGCGCAGTGAATGCAGAGCGGCAATCATCGTGGAACCGGTGGCCAGCCCGTCGTCGACCACGATCACGATGCGTCCGGACGGGTCGTGCGGCGGACGTATCGGCGTATAGCTGGCACGCCGCTCGCGCATCACCTTGAGCTGCGCTTCCTTCTCGGCTTCGATGTATTCGGCACTGCCGCCCACCCGCCCGGCATAGTCGCCGAGATAGGTCCAGCCGGTCTC
This sequence comes from uncultured beta proteobacterium, assembly GCA_963827265.1. GTDB lineage: Bacteria > Pseudomonadota > Gammaproteobacteria > Burkholderiales > Gallionellaceae > Gallionella. The sequence continues at coordinate 113,931 of CAWHAD010000002.1, forward strand.
GTCGACCGAACCGATTGCGAATTCGGGATTGCCCGGTGCGCGCAGTTTGCGCACCAGAACCACGTCCAGTTCACCGCCCAGTGCGGTGGCGATTATTTTTGCCATTGGCACCGCGCCGCGCGGAATGGCCAGCACCAGCGGATTCTGGCCGCGATATTGGGCAAGCGCTTCCACCAGCCGGTTCGCGGCATCTTCCCGATCACGAAATATCATGGCTACCTCCTGAAATTATCCGACAACTGACAGGGTAGTACTCGGCATGAAAGATTATATGCAGGTGATATTCTACGCCCGAAGAAGATACCGATGCTTGACTACCGGGTAGCCGCCACCCTTCCGCTGCACCCGCAAGGAGTACACCGCAGGGGTAGGCAAATCCGTTTCCAGTCAAAGACTGGACGGAGTTTGCACCGCCGGTGGGTGCCCGGCGGATTAACCGCCACCCTTCCGTTGCCGTCTCGCCTCGAACAGGCAGATGCCGGCGCTCACCGAGACGTTCAGGCTTTCCACGCTGCCCAGCATCGGGATGCGCACCAGTTCGTCGCAGGTTTCGCGGGTCAGGCGGCGCAGGCCTTCGCCTTCGGCGCCCAGCACCCATGCCAGTGCACGTTGATGTTTGAAGCTGTTCAAATCCTGATCGGCTTCACCTGCCGCCCCGACCACCCAGATATCGCGCTCCTTCAGATCGCGCAGCGTGCGCGCGAGGTTGGTCACGGTGATGTAAGGAACCGTTTCCGCCGCACCGCAGGCAACTTTCTCGACCGTCGCGGTGATGCCGACCGCCCGGTCTTTCGGTGCAATCACTGCATGCACGCCGAACGCATCGGCACTGCGCAGGCACGCACCGAGATTGTGCGGGTCCTGAACGCCATCCAGCACCAGCAGCAATGGCGGCTCTTCCAGCGTGTCCAGCACATCTTCCAGATGCTGCACCCGGCGCGAGGCATCGACGCGTGCAGCCACACCCTGATGGCGCGCGTTTCCCGCCATGCCGTCGAGGCGTTTCGCCTCGATCGGTATAATGCGCACGCCGCTGGCTTCGGCGAGCTTGATCAGGTCGCGCATGCGCGGATCCTGGCGCTGTGCCTGCAGATAGACTTCCAGCACGCCATCGGGATTCTGGCGGATGCGCGAGGTGACCGCGTGAAAACCATAGATCAGCCGCAGATCAGCCATGGTGTTTCTTTTCCCTGCTCTTGCCCTTGGCGTGCTTATCAGACGCGGACTTCCTGGCCGTCGTACGCCCTTCTCCGGCGGTCCCATGTCCCGAAGTCTGGATCAGTTCATGCAACACGAAATCGATCTTGGTGCTTTCCATATCCACCTTGACGACGCGCACCTGTACGCGGTCGCCGAGGCGATAGCGCTGACCGGTGCGTTCGCCGAGCAATTGATGTTTGGCGGCATCGAACTGGAAATAATCCTTGCCGAGTTCGGAGATGTGCACCAGACCTTCGACATACAGATCGTCCAGCGACACGAACATGCCGAAGCTGGTGACCGACGAAACCGATCCGGTGAACACGCTGCCCAGATGGTCGCGCATATAGAAACATTTCAGCCATGCCTCGACATCGCGCGTCGCATCGTCGGCACGGCGTTCGGTCATCGAGCAATGCGCACCCAGTTCGGCCCACTTCTGCGCAGGCGTATATTTCTTGCCCTGCAGCACGGCATTGATGGCGCGATGCACCAGCAGATCCGGATAGCGGCGTATCGGCGAGGTGAAGTGGGTATATGCATCGTAGCCCAGACCGAAGTGGCCGATGTTTTCCGGCTCATACTTCGCCTGGCGCAACGAACGCAGCATCACGGTTTGCAGCAGCCCGGCATCGGGACGGCCTTTGATGCGCTTGAGCAGCTTGGAATAATCGGCTGCCTGCGGATCATCTTCGCCGGTCAATTGCAGACCGAATTCCTTCATGAATTCGCGCAGCGCTTCCAGTTTCTCCGGTGTCGGCCCCTGGTGTATCCGGTACAGCACGGTGTGCCCATGTTCCTGCAAATAACTTGCCGCACTGACGTTGGCCGCCAGCATGCATTCCTCGATCAGCTTGTGCGCGTCGTTGCGCACCACCGGCACGATGCGTTCGATCTTGCCCTGGTCGGTGAAGATCATCTGCGTCTCGACCGTCTCGAAGTCGATCGCGCCGCGCTTCTCGCGCGCCTTCAACAGCTTCTTGAACAAATGATGGAGATGTTGCAAGATGCGGCACGATCGCCGCGTTGCTCCTGGCCAGTTCGCCATCCGGTTCGGCCAGCATCTCGGCAACCTGGTTGTAGGTCAATCGCGCTTGCGAATGCATCACCGACGGGTAGAAGCGATATTTTTCGATCTCGCCGCTGCTGCTGATGTGCATGTCGCACACCATGCACAGGCGGTCCACATGCGGATTCAGCGAGCACAGACCGTTGGACAATTCTTCCGGCAACATCGGGATCACGCGGCGCGGAAAGTACACCGAGTTGCCGCGCAGGATCGCTTCGCGATCCAGCGCGTCGCCGGTCTGCACATAGTGGCTGACATCGGCAATCGCCACCACCAGACGGTAGCCGCCTTTTTCCGGCGCGCAATACACCGCATCGTCGAAATCGCGCGCGGTCTCGCCGTCTATCGTGACCAGCGGCAGGTTGCGGATGTCTTCCCGCCCCGCCCAATCATGCGGCGAGACGACAGGTGAGATCGCCTTGGCCTGCCTTTCGACATCCTTGGGAAATTCATAGGGCAGGTCATGCTTGCGCAGTGCGATCTCGATCTCCATGCCCGGATCGGCATAGTTGCCCAGCACCTCGACGATGCGGCCTATCGGCTGCGCATGCTTGTCGGGATGCTGCATAATTTCCAGCATCACCACCTGTCCCACCTTGGCACCCCCTGATTCGCCGGGTGCGACCAGAATGTCCTGGGTGATGCGGCGGTTTTCGGCGACCACGAAGTTGATGCCGTGTTCTTCGTACAGGCGTCCAACCACGCGGTTATTGGCGCGTTCCAGCACTTCTACGATCTTCGCCTCGGGACGGCCGCGCCTGTCCACACCGCTCTGGCGCACCATCACCACGTCGCCGTGCAGCACCTGATGCATTTCCTTCTCGCTGAGGAACATGTCCGGACTGCCGTCTTCCGGGATCAAAAAACCGAAGCCGTCCGGATGGCCCTGCACCTTGCCCTTGACCAGGTCGAGCTTGTCCACCACGCAGATCGCGCGTTTGCGATTGCGCATGATCTGGCCGTCGCGTTCCATCGCGCGCAAACGGCGCGAAAACAGATCCTCTTCATCTTTTGCGATTTGCAATATACCAAGCAGTTCTTCATCAGCCACAGGCGCACCTTGGTCGGTGAGTACCTGCAGGATGAACTCGCGGCTGGGCAGCGGCAGTTCGTATTTTTCGCGTTCCCGCTCCAGAAACGGGTCCTGGAGGCGAATATTCTTTTTATTTTTCATTGACAATGTATCCTTTAACAATTAAATTGCGCGCCTTCAGCAAAAAGCCCAGATGGCGGAATTGGTAGACGCGCACGGTTCAGGTCCGTGTGCCGCAAGGTGTGGAGGTTCGAGTCCTCTTCTGGGCACCAGGATCATGACATGGCTCGCGCAAGCGGGCCATTTCCTTTTTTGTGCCCGGAACAGCGAAACACCTGCGTGTTTCGCGCCAGGACTCACGCCAAAGATCAAAATTCCATCCGATGCAGCGTGGTTGTTGCCGCTTTAGCGGAATTACAACCACGGCGTACCCCCAGCGGGTGCAGCAAATGCCGGGGTGGCGCCCGTGTGGCCGAATCCTCTTCTTGGCACCAAATCATGAATCGGCTCGCGCAAGCGGGCATTTTTCATTTCGTGGCCTGAACAAGTGAAATGCCTGCGGGTTTTGCGCAAGGGCACGAATGCCGTCCGATAGAGCGCGATTGCTTAAACTCGGGCAATTCGAAACTGCGCATCATTTTACACCAATGGCCGTACCGACTTCCTTCTCCGGGTGGTTGGGCATCATTTTAAATGTCCGGCAGCCCACAGCAGCAACAGCGCGCCGACTGCCAGTGCGGAATCCGCAATCAAGGCAGCCCAGGCCAGGCCTGAAACAAGTTTATCGTTGATTCGAAATATTTTCCGGCCCCACAGATACTTCCAGAACCGGATCTGCATTTCGCGATACTGGGGGTAGAAGGAAGCCAGCTGCCGGCCATTGCCACAAGAACGATCATAATCGCGATTCCAGCCATCGCATCAATACCCGGACCGGACGGCCGGGCTACTCAAACGGATGTCGCAACACGATCGTCTCATCCCGGTCCGGTCCGGTCGAAACCATGTCGACCGGCACGCCGCAGACTTCGGCGATCCGCTCCAGATAGTTGCGCGCTGCCTTGGGCAGATCTTCATAATGCTGCGCACCCAGCGTGCTTTCGCGCCAGCCGGGCATCTCCTCGTAGACTGCCTGGCAATCCGCCAGCGCATCCGCACCAGCCGGCAATATGTCGCTGTCCACGCCGTTGATGCGGTAGCCCACAGCCAAACGCACGGTTTCCATGCCATCCATCACGTCCAGTTTGGTAACACATAAACCCGACACGCCGTTGATCTGTATGGAGCGTTTTAATGCTGCCGCATCGAACCAGCCGCAGCGGCGTGCGCGTCCGGTGGTGGAACCGAATTCATGGCCGCGCTTCGCCAGCCCTTCTCCGATCGGGTCGCGTTTGTCGATCGCGTCATACAACTCGGTCGGAAACGGGCCGGAACCGACCCGCGTTGTGTAGGCCTTGGTGATGCCCAGAACATAGTGCAGCATTTGCGGACCGACACCCGCGCCGGCACAGGCTGCCCCGGCAATGCAGTTGCTTGAGGTAACGAACGGGTAAGTGCCGTGGTCGATATCCAGCAATGCGCCCTGGGCGCCCTCGAACAGCAGACTCTTGCCGGACTGGTTGGCTTCATACAGCGCGCGCGGCACATCCATCACCAGCGGCTTGATGCGTTCCGCCAGCGCCAGCGTGTCGTCGAGCACTTTCTGGAAATCGACGATTTCGGTGCTGAAATAATTCTTCAGCACGAAGTTGTGGTAGTCCAGCACTTCGCCCAGCTTGGCGGCAAAGCGTTCACGGAAGAATATATCCTGCAACCGGATCGCGCGGCGCGCCACCTTGTCCTCGTATGCCGGGCCGATACCGCGCCCGGTGGTGCCTATCTTCGCATCGCCTTTTGCCAATTCGCGGGCTTTGTCGAGCGCTTCGTGATAGGGCAATATCAGCGGACAGGCTTCTGAAATCTTCAGCCGGTTATAGACATCGATACCGGCCTGCTGCAGTTCATCCATTTCCTTGAGCAATGCGGCAGGGGAAAGCACCACGCCGTTGCCGATATAGCACATCACATGATCGCGCAAGATGCCGGAAGGAATAAGGTGAAGCACGGTTTTCTTGCCGGCGATCACCAGCGTATGGCCTGCATTATGGCCACCCTGGAAACGCACCACGCCCTGCGCATGATCCGTCAGCCAGTCGACGATCTTGCCCTTGCCCTCATCACCCCACTGGGTTCCGATTACCACCACATTGTTAGCCATCAGTATTCTTCCGTATTTTCAAAATCAAAGCGCAACGACCTGCCAGGCGCCGTCGCGCAACACCAGCACGCGGTCGCATTGCAATTCTCCGCGCAGCCGTGAAACACCGAGCAAATCAACCACCACGATTTCGCCCGCCGCGCGCAATTGTCTAATCTTTTCACGCAATGGAGCATCGTCTGCATGCGGTGCGCATATACCCAGCCTTGCCGGTTGAGGCGGCAACAGTCGGTACAACTGGCGCAGGTCCATGCTGAATCCGGTTGCGGCACGCGCACGCCCAAAGCTCCTGCCCAGGTCGTCATAGCGCCCGCCCAGCGCGATCGCGTCATGGCTGCCTGCATGATAGGCGGCGAACACCATACCACTATGGTAATGGTAGCCGCGCAGATCTGCGAGATCGATCCCGACCCTGGAAACCGGCGCCCGCAACTTCAAGGAAATGTTCTGCAAGTCGTCCAGCGCTGCGGCGATACCCGGATAATCCGGCAGCAGCCTGCGCGCCTTTGCAAGCACGCCGGAACAATCGCCATACATGCCAGGAAGCGCCAGCAATGCGTTGCGCAGAGTCGCGTCCAGCGGGCTCGTCAACATTTTCAGGGTTGCACTGTCCTTGTTCTGCAGCGCCGAGAATAGTCCGCTTTCGAGCTCCCTGTCGAGCCCGGCATGTGTCACCAGCGCGCGGAACACGCCAACATGGCCGAGATCAAGATGTACAGCGCCGATCCCAACCAGCGCCAGCGCTTCCAGCATCAGCTGCTGGATTTCCAGATCGCTTTCCAGACCGCCGTGCCCGTACAGCTCGGCGCCGATCTGCAGCAGCTCGCGGGTGCGCGTCAGACCGATCGGCTGGGTGTGCAGCACGCTCCCGGCATAGCATAGCCTCACCACGCCTTCACGATTGAGCAGATGCGCATCGATGCGCGCGACTTGCGGAGTGATGTCAGCGCGCAATGCCAGGGTGCGGCCGCTCAATTGATCAACCAGCTTGAAGGTGCGCAAATTCATGTCGTCGCTGCCATCAATCAGCAGCGATTCGGCATACTCCAGCAACGGCGGCGCGACCAGCTGATACCCCGATCTGCGCAGCAGATCGAGGATCTGTGCGCGCATCCGTTCGACGCTCCATGCCTCGTCGGGCAGCATGTCTTCAACATGTTCCGGGAGCAGCCAGTTCTGCATCATTTGATCCAGTAAAGCAAAATTATTCCGGACAGCATGGCGGTCATACCGACGAAGCGCAATTGCCCGTCCTTCAGCGTCAGCAGTTTCCGGAAAGTGTCGCGCCACAATGCGGGCGACACAAAGGGTATCATTCCCTCGACAATCAGCATCATCGCCAGACCGAGCAACCAGTACGTGAGCACACTATTTCCCGGACCTGGCCGGATCTTTCAGATACTTGAAGAACGCCGAGCTTGGGTCAAGCACCATCACGTCACTCTTGTTTTTGAAACTCTGTTTGTAGGCTTCCAGGCTGCGGTAAAAGGCGTAGAACTCTGCATTGCGGCTGAACGCACGGCCATACAGCGCGGACGCTTTCGCATCACCCTCACCTTTGATCTTCTGTGCTCCGCGATAAGCCTCGGCCAGAATCACCTGCCGTTGCTTGTCGGCGTCGGCGCGTATCTTTTCGCTCTCCGCATAACCGGTTGCGCGGAGCTCGTTGGCAACCCGTTTGCGTTCGGCCTCCATGCGCCGGTATACCGAATCGCTGATTTCGGTCGGGAAGTCAACACGCTTGAGGCGCACATCCAGCACCTGAACGCCTATTTTGCTGGCATCAGCCTCTGTTTTCTGCAGTACGGCCTGCATGATCTGGTCGCGCTCACCCGAGATCACATCATGTATGGTGCGCTTGCCGAATTCCTCGCGCATGCTGGAATTGATCGTCTGCATCAAACGTGTTGAAGCGCGCATTTCATCTCCGCCGACGCTGATGTAGTACTGCTTGACGTCTGCAATGCGCCACTTGACGAAAGAATCCACCATCACGTTCTTCTTTTCGGCCGTGATGTATCGCTCAGGCTCACCGGTGTCCAGCGTGAGTAAGCGCGAATCGAAGAAGCGCGCGTTCTGCACCAGGGGCAGCTTGAAATAAAGGCCAGGGGAAGTTTTGACGCTGACAATTTCACCCAACTGGAACACGATCGCATTCTGGCGCTGATCCACCACGAACATGCTCATGCTCAGCAGTATTAATGCGATCGCCGCAATGATTAACACGTTGCCAATTTTCTTGTTCATTAGCGTGCCTCCCGGTCGCGGCTTAACAGTGAATCGCGCGCATTTTGTGCTGCAGCATTGTCGCTACCCTGCGTGGTGTCTGATTTCGGGGAAGGCTGGACATCGGCGCCTGTGCTGCCTGCTCGAGTTCTTTCGAGCAATTTATCCAGCGGCAGATAAAGCAGGCTGTTGCCCTTCTTCTGGTCGACCATCACTTTGCTGACATTGCTCATCACCTGCTGCATCATGTCCAGATACATGCGTTCGCGCGTAACCGCAGGCGCCTTTTCGTATTCGACCAGTATCTGCTTGAAGCGACTCACATCGCCTTCTGCATTTGCAATCACGCTTTGCTTGTAACCCTCGGCTTCCTGGGTTAACCGGGCGGCCGCACCGCTGGCACGCGGTATTACGTCATTGGCATATGCCTGGCCCTCGTTCTTTTGCCGTTCCCGATCCTGTCCGGCTTTCACCGCATCATCAAAGGATGCCTGAACCTGCTCCGGCGGCTGTGCATTCTGCATGGTGACCTTGCTGATCAGGATGCCCGACTTGTAGCGATCAAGGATATTCTGCATCAGCTTGGTGGTTTCTGCCGTCACCTGCTCACGGCCTTCATAGAGCACAAAGTCCATCTTGCTCTTGCCGACCACCTCGCGTATCGCCGCTTCGGCGACCTGGTGCACATTTTCATCCGGCGCGCGGTTGTTGAACAGGTAATCGGTGGGATCTTTCACAAAGTACTGAACCGCGAACTGGATATCGATGATGTTCTCGTCATCAGTCAGCATCAGCGATTCATTCAGTATCTTGTTCTTGACGTTATCGCGATAACCGATTTCCACCGTCCTGACCTGACTCACATTGACGATTTCCACCGCTTCGATCGGGTACGGCAAGTGCCAGCGCGGTCCCGGCATGGTTGTTTCGGACAGTTTTCCAAAACGCAGCACCACGCCGCGCTGGCTCGCGTCGACGATATAGAATCCGCTTCCCAGCCAGATCAGCACAATAATCCCGATGATCAATCCGACCCCGCCGGTATATCCCTGAGGTTCACCGGTTCCCGGTTTCCTCGTCCCGCCCTTGCCTCCCATCAGGGAAGATACTTTTGCGTTGAGCTTGCGCAACAACTCTTCCAGATCAGGCGGGCCGCCATTGTTCTTGTTGCCCCATTGCGGATCGTTCAATCCCATATTCGTCACTCGCTCGATTGGTTAATGTTATTCGCAACTGCTTCGGAAGCATGGCGCATGGCTTTGGCCTCATTCAAGGCCATCCGCAAACCATCCATACCCGCGCCACTTTTTGCACTCAGAAAAACGCGAGCAATTCTACCATAATCGTCGCGTTGCACGCTGGCCGGCGCGTCCTGAAGGTCGATCTTGTTGTATACCAGAATCTGCGGAATGTCCGCAGCGCCGATCTCGCCCAGCACCTTGTTTACTTCCGCGATCTGATCTTCGCGCAGGGAATTACTGGCATCGACCACGTGCAGCAGCAAATCAGCCTGCATCGTTTCCTCAAGCGTGCTGCGGAATGCAGCAACCAGTGAGTGCGGCAGGTGGCGGATGAAACCCACTGTGTCCGAAACCACGATCTCGCCGGCTTCTTCGGTAAACATGCGGCGCGAAGTGGTGTCCAGTGTTGCAAACAATTGGTCTGCCACATAGACATTGGCCCGGGTCAGGCGGTTGAACAGCGTGGATTTGCCGGCATTGGTATAACCGACGATGGAAACTGAATACACATCATGGCGAATCCGCGCACGGCGCTGGATACCGCGTTGATGTTTGAGTTTCTTCAGGCGTTCCTTCAGGAATTGGACCCGGTTATCCAGCTTGCGCCGGTCCAGCTCCAGTTTGGTTTCCCCGGGACCGCGCGCGCCAACGGCGTGCTTCTGCTGTCCCATGTCCTGGTTCATTCCGACCAGGCGCGTTGCAAGATACTTGAGTTGGGCGAGTTCCACCTGCACCTTGCCCTCATGGCTTTGCGCGCGCTGCGCGAATATATCCAGGATCAGCATGGTCCGGTCGATCACGCGCGCATTCAGTTTTGCGGTCAGGTTGCGCATTTGCGCTGGAGTTAGGTCATGGTTGAAAATCACCAGCGGTACATCCAGTTGCTCGACAAGTTCGGCGATTTGCTGCACTTTGCCGCTACCGGCAAACAAAGCCGCATCCGGTCGCTGTCGCCTGGCTTCGACGATCGCGGATACGCGCACACCGGCTGTTTCCGCCAGCAAGCCGAGTTCTGCCAGACTTTCGCTATGGGCAGCATCGCCGAAATCAATACTGACCAATATTGCGCCTTCCAAGCCGACAGGCTGTTGATGCATTACTCAGTATCTTCGTGGGCAATGCTGACCGCGCGCGCAGGAACAATAGTCGAAATAGCGTGTTTGTATACCATCTGGGTGATCGTGTTCTTCAACAGCACCACGTATTGATCGAACGACTCGATCTGGCCCTGCAACTTGATGCCATTCACCAGATAAATCGCAACCTGAACATGTTCCTTGCGCAGCATATTTAGAAACGGGTCTTGTAGTTGCTGTCCTTTTTCACTCATGTTTTTGCTCTTATAGTTAGGAACGGGATAGCACTTTACTGGATTCCGGGACGGCTGTGAACCTGTTTGCCGGGAAATTAAACAGTCGCAGCACAATATTGGCATCCTGGCCCCGGATGAAGGTGCGGGTTGGACAAGCCGAGTCGCGGCATACCACAGACGCGCACCCAACTGACCAGCCGGTTAGTGTGTACCGCACAAATTCCCGCAAGATCCTGCAAGATAGCATCGATTTTACCGTGATTGGAATCGTATTCTGGAAATTTACCGATGGAAAATACGGGACGGCTGGCGGATTGTTGCGCGAGCTTGCAGATTTCAGGGTAGGCACTGTCAATCGGGTTGAAGGGCCGGAATTGACCCGGGCAAATCGGATTTTAACCAGATCATCACCGGGCCGTGATGATCTTCATCGTCCTTGGCAGCGTGGCGCCGGCCGAAATATTGGCCATTTGCCGCTCGTGATCGGATTGAACCTGCCGAAGGGTCACGACACCGTCACCAAGGTTGTCGTATTTTTCATGGCCGGCGCCATATTGTTCGGTCTCGGAATAGAAGAATTGGCAACGGAAACGTTCGGGTGCCACTTTGCATACCACGAATTGCGCACCTCGCTCAGCCCAATATATGGTCGGGCACACAGTCAGATCATCGGATAGCTCATCTAACTGAAGTTCGCTGTCCACCAACTGCATCGGAACCAGTTTGCCTTAACGCTCGTACAATATGCCCGAAACGGTTTCTGTTCTGCTTCGGTAAAATCGGGAATGTTTGTGCCAATGGTCATGTTTGCGCCCAAGGCAGTCCTTCGAACCGCCAGCCATTATGGGAATTTCGATGATGCCCTTCATCCAGATCGCCTTCAAAACCGTGCAGCACGTTGTACACTTCTGCAATCCCGGCCTGCTCCAGTGCCAACCCGGCATCCACCGAACGGCGACCTGAGCGGCAGATCAGCACAACCGGACGATTTACGCTGGCGGCTTTTTTTACCTGTGAAACAAAATGGGGGTTGATATCCCATTCAGGTCCATCGACCCACGGGATCAGGATAGAACCCTTGGGATGGCCGACAAACATATGTTCCATCTCGCTGCGCACATCGATAAACACAGCTTCCGGGTTCGCCTGCAGGAAATCAAATGCCTGTTTGGGTGTCATGTGTTGCATGGTGGTCTGTGAACTCCGGGTGATTTTGCCTGTGGCCAAATTATAGGCACTTTATGTCTGTTTAGGTAATCCCCATGCCAGCTCGCCGAAAAAAACACCAATGTATGGAATCAAACAGCGATCCTACGAAGCTGCGTCATCGTTTTAACCATTTTCCGTACCTTCAGCGGAGTATTGATCGCAATGCGCATCCGCCGACAGATACAGATCGTGCAGGGAGCAGATTCCATCGTCTTTGCGCACTGATGCATGCCCCGAACTCATGGTTTTGATCCCAGGATAAATCCTTTCCATGAACTCCGGTGAATTACTGAAGTGCGTACAACCGAAACAACATTCGGCGCCACTGGATTGGGCCATCGTCAAATCTCCTTGGCAAGTGAGAATCCCGTCCCTGGCGAGCATTGACTCGTCGGGACGGGCAGGTGGATCAGTGGTGGCTCAGATTCGACCAATAATCCACAAACACGATTGTAGACAGGACAAAGCCTAGGATGACGTTGACTACCACGCCGGTAGTAAATGCCATCAATGGCTTTCTGCCTGCACTCACGAGCTCACGGAAACGCGTGGTCAGTCCAATGCTGAAAAAGCAGAAGATGAAGGTCCATGTGCGCAGGTTCAGGATGGGGATCACCATTTCCGGTTTAACCACTTTACCGTAAACTGCCTCACCATAGTGACTGGCAACGAGTGTCACAAAAATGGAAGCAAGAGCAAAGCCGAGAACGAATTTGGGGAACCTCCACCAGATTTCGGCGGGATTTGGCTTCGTTCCCGTCTTTACTTCCCAACGAGTGGTGGCGATCAAGGCGAGAACAAAAGCCCAGATACCGATCCATACGTCACGACCGACAACCTTCATCAAGGTGAATGCCTGAACTGCATCCCCCGCATTGCCGGCGATACCTGGCTGACCTGCGTAACCGTCATAGGTACTCGCAGCGGCAAAACCGGCAGCATCGGCAAATTCGGATGTCCCAATCCATGCGCCGGCCACACCGACAGGCAAATGCATGGACTTGGATACGAGTGGAAGCACAAAGATCATCACGATGGCCCAGACGATGACCAGGGAAATCGCGATCGGCGCGTGCTCCTTCTTGGCGCCAACGGCACCAGCAATCGCAATCGCACCGGATACGCCACACACCGCGCCACCGGCACCCAGGGTAGCCGCTAAACGACGGTCAAGCCCCATTTTCGTGGCAGTAAAAAAGATCACTGAAAACGTCGTAATCGATACGATGGATGCCTGCACAATCGCGGTTGGTCCGGCCCACACGATCAAAGTGAACGGCAAAGTGGCACCGAGCAACACAATACCGGTCTTGACGTAGAACTCAACCCGAAAACCGGTATCCATCCACTTTGGCGTGCCAATGAAGTTGGAAATGATCAACCCCAGCAGCAATGCAAGCAAAGGAGGCTCGAGATTGAGGTTGGTCACTGATTTGTTTTGTCCAACCACCAAAATGATGATTGAAAAAATATAGATGAACAGGAACGACGGATAGAACTCCGAAAGCTTGAACCTGAGCGCTTTTATACTGATACCAAAGACGACCGACCACATGACGAATTGGGCGATATATTGGACTGCGTGGTCAGCAAAGTGTTGTGTAACTACAGAGAAATCTGTCCACTTGGCCGGTGGCGTGATGGCAATCCATTTAATACTCGAGCCGTTTGCAAAAAACAGGTAGGCGACTGCAATAATACCTAAACCAAGATAGATCGCCCACCAGTCCTCTTTAAGCCACAGCTCCTTCCATCCCATACTGCGGACTTTCTGCGGTTCTCCACTTTCGTTCCAAGCATCTTGAGTCTTTTCCATTACGAAACCCTCCCTTAATGATTTTGTTTCAATGGTTGCTGACTTGCTTTTTGTATATAGAACTTCGTGCTATACCAGCTTAAGTTTTTTAATTTCAAACTATTATAATTAGCTCCTCCTTTCCCGATCCCAATATATTGCAAATGTTACAAAATGTATACTGAATTGCCAAGCTTATGCCGTCTTTCCCGCCTCCTACTACAAGGATGGCTGGTTGGTTACAATTGAAGTCGTCACACGAACCTCCTTTGGATTTTTAGCTTTTAGCGATGCAACTGAATACGACAAGCCGGATACATGGTCAATGCTTCAGCGTATGAATCTCGAATGTCATATCGGTCAAATCGCCCAATATCCAGGTAAATGCCTCATCCACATTGGGCGCGCCGATGCCGGAAACAGAACCGGGATTGACCAGCAAAGTCTGACCGCCCCTGATGTTGGGTTGCCTGATGATCTCCGCGACATGGCTGTGGCCACAGCAAACCAGATCGTAATCACCGGTGCAGGCCATGCCCCGACCATAGTGTGGGTAGTGAGTTGCAAAAATGCGCCGACCGCCGAGTTCCAGCTCTGCATCCTGCCCGTAATAGATAAGTAATCCGCCTGATTTTGCCATCAATCTGTGCATCGCAATCTGGTCGCCAAGATTGTTGCCGTGCACAACATGAAGCGGGATATTCAGTTTGATAGACTTACGCAGGGTATTCGCTCCAATCAGGTCTCCGCAATGTATGACTGCCTGTGCTCCGCTCGTCTGCGCCTTGGCGATAGCCGCTGCAAGCGGCTCTGCACGATCATGACTGTCGGAAACGATGCAGATTTTCATTGTTCAAGGAATACGGATGGTAAGAACACAAAAAATTTCCACTAATTCAACAAATTAAATTATTTTCAATGGATTCATTAAACGCGTTGAGCGATTTTAATGTCTATAACCTTAACGGGGTAGCGTTGATATAACCCGAATGAGGGGTATACTCTCATGATGGCCGAAGCGGATTTTTGGAAGTGACCAGCATATTTCTGTCATACACAAAGGATCGGCATATTTGTATATAGTTACATGATATTTCACGACCCGGTAACCGCCTGACCTGCATACAGGAAACCGGTAATTTATCAGGCGCAATGACGAATATATGGGCAAAAAAACTAACTCACTGCTGAATACGGTACACGATGAATTTTCGTGGTCCAGCGACTTCCATTTCTCGTCCCCGAGAAATGGTGAGGATTCTGCTGCAAATCGATCGCTTCAGCCAGCGGTACCGCATTCGGACGATTTCAGATCGGTAGTTGAAAAGCTGCTGGAGACTCTTATCAGCACTGTAAATGCAGACTCCGGTATTGCCCGGATACTTCCAGCGCACGGTCAGACCCACCAATTTTTCAGCTCGGTCGGATTACCTGCAGAATTGCTAAAACTCGGCAGTGACCTGGCATTGAATTGTGAAACAAGCTGCAAGGCATCGCTCGGCCGCGGGATATATTCCACCGACCTGAGCACATGCAAGAAACGGCCTGACTGCCTCAATTCCGGTTGTAAGATTCAATCGTTGATCACTGCACCGATTGGAAACCCAAACTCATCGGAAAAACCAGTCGGAAGAATTACACTATTTTTCAGCGAGCCACAGGGGGCATTTGAACATATTTCAAAAAGGGTACAGTCTTTCGCGGACCTGCTCGGCACCCTTGTCGAACAGAATCAAACGAGCCGCGAGGCCAGCCGCTCCGAACTGATCGCCGAAAGGCAAGCTATCGCGAACGAAATTCATGATTCCCTGGCGCAATCGCTGGTATACACCCGAATGCGGACAAGCATGTTGCTTGAGTCGATACGAACGCTGAATGCAAACATGGTCGCCAAATATGCGCACGAGATCGATGAAGCACTGGAAAGCAGCCAGAAGACTGTTCGTGAACTGATCACGGATTTTCGCTGCGCTGTGGATCCAGCCGGCCTTATGCATGCCCTGCGAGCAATCGTGGAAGAATTCCGTCAACGGCATGACATCGAACTCGAATACATCAATCTGGTTGCCAAGCTCGATCTACCTCTTGAATATGAGATACAGGTATCCCATATAGTCCAAGAGGCCCTTGCAAACATAGCCACACATTCTGGCGCCACAAATGCCCGCATGGTTGTGGATTTATCTGATGGATATTATGTTTTTACCATTGATGACAACGGCAGTGGAGGTTGTACCTTTTTGCCTGTTGAAGGACACTATGGCATGAAAATCATGCGTGAGCGCGCGCAACGTATCGGTGGTGAGATCATGGTTGAAAGCTCCCAGGGTGTCGGGACACGCGTCAGATTATATTTCCCCGAGCCGAGTTCAGACTGGAGAGAAGTGAATGAATGAAAAGTTGAATGTTGTGCTGGTAGACGATCAAAACCTGTGCCGCAGCGGATTGAGCGAATTGCTCGGCAATTGCTATGGTTTTTCGGTCCTTGGCGCAACCGGCAGTATCGAGGGATTGCGGGTGCTATTGAATGAAGAACCCGATTTGCTGATCATGGATCTGCGGATGAAACCGCTTGACGGACTGGCCATGCTGGAGCAGATCCGCAAAGAGGGTTGCGCGACACCTGCCGTTATCCTGACCATGAGCGATTCTGAAGCCGATCTGGCGAATGCGATACGAGCTGGCGTGCGCGGCTATCTGTTGAAAGACATGGCGCCTGAGGATGTGGTTGATGCCATCCGCAGGGTTGCAGCGGGAGAACTGGTAGTCGCCCCAACCATGACAATCAAAATGATCGAGATGCTGCGCGGCGATCAACCCGAAGACGAACCTAAGAATTCTCTCAAGCTGCTCACGGACCGCGAACGCGAAATACTGCAGCTATTGTCTCGTGGAGAAAGCAACAAGGCCATCGCGCAAACCCTTTCCATCAGCTATGACACTGTAAAGCAGCATGTGAGGCATATACTGACCAAACTCAACCTGTCTTCCAGGGTCAAAGCTGCAGTGCTGTTTACTGTCGAACAACAAGCGCAAAACAGCAACGAAGACAAGTCGTTCCGCTAATGCGCCTGTGGAACAAGGCCGCATTCAGCTTTAATCCGCTAGGAATCACCTGACAACAATTCCTTGAAGTTTGCCTTATGCCCCGAGCAGGGAAATGACTTCCCTGATTTCGTGACGAAGCGCATCGACGTTCAACGCATTCGTTTTGGATTTTTGGTGACTTTCAGCCTGATTCTCGTGGTCGAGCAGATTACGCGCACCGCTGATGGTGAAGCCCTGCCCGTACAGCAGATCGCGGATGTGTCGAATCAGCATCACTTCATGGTGCTGATAGTAGCGGCGGTTGCCGCTGCGCTTGACCGGCTTGAGCTGGGTGAATTCCTGCTCCCAATAACGCAGCACGTGCGCCTTGACCCCGCACAATTCGCTGACTTCACCGATGGTGAAGTAGCGTTTTGCGGGTATCGGAGGTAATTCGGAGTTAGGCTTGTGGTTTTCCATGATAGGACTTTTCCACCATGGTCTTCAATTTCTGGCTGGGATGAAAGGTCACGACACGGCGTGCGGTAATCGGGATTTCTTCGCCGGTTTTGGGGTTGCGTCCGGGGCGTTGCGGCTTGTCGCGAAGCTGAAAATTGCCAAAACCGGAAAGCTTTACGCTATTGCCCTGTTCCAGTTGTAAACGGATTTCTTCGAAAAAGGCTTCGACCATGTCTTTGGCTTCGCGCTTGTTGAGGCCCACTTTTTCGAACAGCTGATCGGCCAGTTCAGCCTTGGTTAATGTTGTTGTCATATTGCTCCCTTTTCCATATCCCGTCATTCCGGGATCACATACGTAACTGCGCACCGTTTTCTTGCAGGGTTTCAACTAGCTGCGCGATGCTTGGTTCAATTTCCGACTCCGAGAGTGTCTTGTGAGTATCTTGTAATAACACTCGGAATGCAAGGCTTTTTTTGCCTTGCTCCACGCCTTTTCCACGATATACGTCGAACAGCGCAAGCTCGGTCACATAGGGTGCGGAGCGTTGCTGCATTGCATCAAGCAAGGTCTGTGCCGTGACTGCCTCGTCGACCACAACAGCCAGATCGCGGCGCACCGGGAGGAATTTGGCGATCTCGCTCATCTGCGGTACCCGGGTCCGGGTCAGCGCATCAAGGTCGATCTCGAACCACAGGCATACCCGGGGAAGGTCATATTGCTGTTGCCAGTGCGGATGCAATTCGCCCAGCCATCCGATCATCTGTTCGCCGCAATATATCTGCGCGGAGCGTCCCGGATGCAGTGCCGGGTGGCATGCGGCAACAAAGCGCACAACCTGTGGCGCGAACAGGGCTTCCACGTCCGCTTTCACATCGAAGAAATCCACCTGTCTGGCGGACACCCCCCATTGCTCCGCCTGGGCATCGCCGTAACTCAAACCGGACAGGCGCTGACTCTGGACATATTCATCATCCGCTTTCGCAAAACATGCGCCGACCTCGAACAGTCGCACGCGGGACTGCTTGCGGTTCAGATTGAAATCGCAGAGCGCCGACCAGACCGCCGATCAGGCTGCTGCGCATCACCGCCAGATTGCTGGCGATCGGATTCTGCAGCGCGACCGGATGCTCGTTACCGCACAACTCGCGCTCGACCTGCGCATCCGTGAAAGGCGTAGCTGACGATCTCCTGGTAATCGCGGGCCACCAGCAAATTCCGGATTTGGGTCAACGGGCGACGCAATTCGCTGTAGGGCAATACGCTGAAGGCGGCCTCGGGCGCCTGCGCCGGGATTTGGTCATAACCGTGCAACCTGGCCAGTTCCTCGATCAAATCGGCCTCGATGGACAGATCGAAGCGGAAGCTCGGCGGCGTTACCCGGAAATCGTCGCCGTTGGCGGTAAAGTCGAATTGCAGTCGCTTTAACAGGGTTGCGATCTGCTGGTTATCCAGCGCGATGCCGAGCACCCTGGCGACGCGCGAGCGACGCAATGTGATCGGGAGACGCGACGGCAACTGGCCGCGCACCTCGCTGATCGCGCCGGCGCTGCCGCCGCAGATTTCCAGCAGCAGTTGGGTGGCGCGCTCCATGGCCTGACGGGTCGCGGCAAAATCCACCCCGCGCTCGAAGCGGAATGATGAGTCGGTAGCCAGTCCGAAGCGGCGCGCCCTGCCGGCGATCGCATCGGGATGGAAAAATGCGCTTTCCAGGAACACGTCCCGCGTGGTCGTTTCAACGCCGCTGCCCTGCCCGCCCATGATGCCGGCCAGCGCCAGCACCCTGGCATCATCGGCGATGACCAGCACGTCTTCATCCAGTTCGACGTTCTGTTCGTTGAGCAGGGTCAGCGCCTCGCCTTTGCGCGCGCTGCGCACCGTGATACCGCCGGACAGCTTGTCCACATCGAAGGCATGCATCGGCTGCCCCATTTCCAGCATCACGTAGTTGGTGATGTCCACCACCGCGCTGATGCCGCGCAAGCCGCCGCGCTCCAGGCGGCGCAACATCCAATCTGGCGTTGCGGCGGCCGCGTTCACGCCGCGCACCAGGCGCCCGCAATATAACGGACAACCAGACGCATCCGCGACGCTGACCGGCAATTGTTCGGGCAAGGTGACCGGCTGAGTCCGGATATCCAGCGGTTTGAGTTCGCTGCCCGTCAGTGCGGCAACTTCACGCGCGATGCCGACCATGCCGGAACAATCGCTGCGGTTCGGCGTCAGCTTCAGCGTGAACAGCTTGTCATTCAGTTCCAGATACTCGCGCAGCGATATTCCAGCCGGCGCATCGTCTGGAAGCAGCCACAGGCCTTCGCTTTCTTCAGCCAGGCCGAGTTCTTTTTCGGAGCACAGCATGCCGAACGATTCGACATTGCGCACCTTGGCCTGCTTGATCATAAAGTCGCCCGGCAGCACCGCGCCAATGCGCGCACAGGGCACTTTCACGCCGATTGCGACATTCGCCGCACCGCACACGATATTCAGCGGAGCCGCTTCGCCGACGTTCACCTGGCAAACGTTCAGGCGATCCGCGTTGGGATGCTTGACCACTTCCAGCACTTCGCCCACCACCACATGACTGAACGCGGGTGCCACCGGCTCCAGCGCCTCGACTTCCAGGCCTGCCATGGTCAACACATGGCCCAGCGCCTCGCTGGACAGGTCCGGATCGACCCAGGTTCTCAACCAGTTTTCGGAGAATTTCATGTTCTCAGTTCAGTTGAATTGCTTGAGAAAGCGCAAATCGCTTTCATAAAACAGCCGCAGGTCGTTTACGCCATAGCGCAGCATCGCCAGGCGCTCGACCCCCAGTCCGAACGCAAAACCAAGATATTTTTCGCTGTCGATGTTGACGTGCTTGAGCACATTCGGATGCACCATGCCGCAGCCGCCGATCTCCAGCCAGCCGCCTTTCCAGCTCATGTCCATTTCGGCAGACGGTTCGGTAAACGGGAAAAATGAGGGGCGGAAACGCACCTGCAAATCGTCCTGCTCGAAAAAGCACTGCAAAAAATCCTGGACCACGCCCTTGAGATTGGCAAAACTGATATGTTCATCGACCCATAGCCCCTCCACCTGGTGGAACATCGGGGAATGGGTGGCATCGGAATCGACCCGGTATACCCGGCCGGTGGAGATGATCTTCAGTGGCGGCTGATGGTCTTCCATATAGCGCACCTGCACCGGAGAGGTATGGGTGCGCAAGACGTGCTGCGGATCAATGTAGAACGTATCGTGCATCGCACGCGCCGGATGATTTTCCGGGATGTTCAGCGCGGTGAAATTGTAGAAATCGTGTTCGATTTCGGGACCGGATGCGCTCGCAAAGCCCAGCGAATGGAACAGCTGTTCGATGCGCTCCAGCGTGCGCGTGACCGGATGCAATCCGCCGGTGCCTGTCCCGCGACCGGGCAAGGTCACATCCAGCGATTCTGCCGCCAGCTTTTGCGCCAGCCTGTTTTGCTGCAGCGCTTCGCGGCGCTGCAGCAATGCAGCTTCAATACCCTGCTTGACCTGGTTGATGCGCGCACCGGCAGCGGGACGCTCTTCCGCAGACAGCTTGCCCAGTCCTTTCAGCAATACGGTCAGGCTGCCCTCCTTGCCCAGATAGCGCGCCTTGACCTGCTCCAATTCGGCCTCGTCGCTGATCAGCGCAAACTGCTGCACAGCCTGGTCGAGAATTTGTTGTAGTTCTTCCATCCCTAATTCCGGAAAATTGGTCACCAATATCCCAAATGGACACCGGAAACAAAAAAGGAGGCAGTAAGCCTCCTTTTTATTTCAGCGATCGTGATTAAGCGCCGAGGCCGGCTTTAGCCTGCACCACCAGTTGTGCAAACGCAGCCTTGTCGAACACAGCGATATCCGACAATACTTTGCGGTCAACCTGGATCTCGGCTTTCTTCAGCCCGTTCATGAATACGCTGTATGTCATGCCCTGCTCGCGCGCTGCCGCATTGATACGGGCGATCCACAGGGTGCGGAACTGGCGTTTCCTCTGGCGGCGGTCGCGATAGGCATATTGCCCGGCCTTCATCACCGCCTGTTTGGCGATACGGTAGACATTCTTGCGACGGCCGCGATAACCCTTGGCCAGGTCCAGAATCTTCTTGTGACTTGCGCGTGCTACAACGCCACGTTTTACTCTTGGCATGGTCTGCTCCTTATGCGTAAGGCATCATGGCGCGAACCGATGCTGCGTTGGTTGCGTGGACCTCGGTGATACCGCGCAATTGACGTTTGTTCTTGGTGGTCTTCTTGGTCAGGATATGACGTTTGAAGGCTTGCGAACGCTTGATGCTGCCACCAGCGCGAACGACAAAGCGTTTTTTTGCTCCGCTTTTGGTTTTCATCTTGGGCATGATTCTTCCTTTAAGTTGTGATGCCAGGTGTTTTCCTATGGAAAAGCTTGATACCCATACACCACTTTTTATCGGGACTGTTTGCTGCATCAACCCGACCGTCCCTTTGCTGTCGAGTCAACAATTATTCGTTACTTTTAGTCAGCCTTCTTTTTGGCAGCAGGTTTCGGCGACAGCACCATCACCATCTGCCGGCCTTCCATCTTCGGAAACTGTTCGACCACACCATACTCCGCCAGATCCGCCCTTACACGCTCGATCAGTCGCATGCCGATCTCCTGGTGGGCCATTTCACGGCCGCGAAACCGCAGCGTGACTTTTGTTTTGTCGCCATCCTCCAGAAACTTGATCAAGTTGCGCAGCTTGATGTTGTAATCGCCTTCGTCGGTATTCGGCCGGAACTTGATTTCCTTGATCTGAATCTGCTTCTGCTTCAGCTTGGCCTCATGCAGCTTCTTGCTTTCGGCATACTTGAATTTGCCGATGTCCATGATACGGCACACGGGTGGATCGGCTAACGGTGAAATCTCCACCAAATCCAGTTCTGCATCATCGGCCATACGCAATGCTTCTGCGATGGTTACGATCCCGAGGGGCTCCTTTTCGACACCAATGAGCCGCACCTGCGGTGCGGTAATCATCTCATTCATGCGCTGCGATTTATCTTGTGCTATTGCAATATCTCCGTTTAGACAATACTAAGCCGCGCTACCCGGTTTTAATTTCGGTTTGCAAGCGCTGGAGCAAAGTTTCCAGCGTCATTTGCCCGAGATCCTCACCACCGCGGGTTCGCACGGCCACCAAACTTCCTTCCACTTCCTTATCGCCGATAATCAGCTGATAGGGTAATTTCTGCAAGCTATGTTCGCGTATTTTATAGGTAATCTTCTCATTACGCAAATCCAGTTTGATACGCAGTCCGGCGGCACGCAATTCCCGCGCAACTCGGGTCACATATTCCTCCTGCGCCTGGGAAATATTCATCAGCACCAGCTGGACCGGCGCCAGCCAGAGCGGGAAAGCGCCGGCATGGTGTTCAATCAGGATGCCGATGAAGCGCTCCATCGACCCGAGTATCGCGCGATGCAGCATCACCGGCGGTTTGCGGCTGTTGTCCTCATCCACGAACTCGGCGCCCAGACGCACCGGCAGGTTGAAGTCCAACTGTATCGTGCCGCACTGCCACAATCGGCCCAGGCTGTCCTTCAGCGTAAATTCGACCTTGGGGCCGTAAAACGCGCCTTCGCCCGGCTGGACGTCATAGACAAGATTGTTCTGTTTCAGCGCCGAAGCCAGGCCGGCCTCGGCCCTGTCCCAGGTTTCATCCGAGCCGACACGCTTTTCCGGGCGCGTGGACAGTTTGACCAGCACCTCGTTGAAGCCAAAATCCCGGTATATCTGGTTCAGCATCACGATGAACTTTGACACCTCGGACTGCACCTGCTCTTCAGTGCAGAAGATATGCGCATCGTCCTGGGTGAAGCCGCGCACCCGCATCAGGCCGTGCAGCGAACCGGACGTCTCGTTGCGGTGACAGGAGCCAAACTCCGCCAGCCGCAATGGCAGGTCGCGATAACTGTGCAAGCCATGGTTGAAGATCTGCACATGGCCGGGGCAGTTCATTGGCTTCACCGCGTAATCCCGGTTCTCCGACGCGGTGGTGAACATGTTGTCGTGATAGTTTTCCCAGTGCCCGGATTTCTCCCACAGAGCCCGGTCCATGATGGTCGGGGTGCGCACTTCCTGGTAGCCATGCTCGATGAACTTGCGGCGCATGTACTGTTCGACCTCCTGCCACAGCGTCCAGCCCTTGGGATGCCAGAACACCATGCCGGGAGAAGAGTCCTGCATATGGAACAATTCCAGTTGCTTGCCCAGCTTGCGGTGGTCGCGCTTCTCGGCCTCCTCAATTTGATGCAGATAGGCATCAAGTTCTTCCTTCTTCGCCCAGGCCGTGCCGTAGATTCGCTGCAGCATCTCGTTCTTCGAATCGCCGCGCCAGTATGCCCCGGCCAGCTTCATCAGCTTGAAGACTTTGAGTTTGCCGGTCGACGGCACGTGCGGACCGCGGCACAGGTCGGTGAAGTCGCCCTCGGTGTAAAGCGATACATCCTCATTCGCCGGAATCGAAGCGATGATCTCGGCCTTGTAATGTTCGTTGATCCCCTTGAAATAGCTTACCGCTTCGTCGCGCGGCAACACCTTGCGCGTCACCGGAATATCCTTTTTGGCAAGTTCGGCCATGCGCTTTTCGATTGCGGCCAGGTCTTCCGGCGTGAACGGGCGATGGTAGGAAAAATCGTAGTAGAAGCCGTTCTCGATCACCGGGCCGATGGTGACCTGCGCATCGGGAAACAGTTCCTTCACCGCATAAGCCAGCAAATGCGCGGTGGAATGACGGATGATCTCAAGACCATCCGCATCCTTGTCGGTGACGATGGCCAGCGCGGCATCCTGTTCGATCAGATACGAGGTATCCACCAGCCGGCCGTCCACTTTCCCGGCCAGCGCGGCACGCGCCAGACCGGCTCCGATACTGAGCGCGACTTCGGCGACTGTCACTGGCTGCGCAAAGCTGCGCTGCGAACCATCCGGCAAGGTAATAACGGGCATATTTTCTTTTCTGAAATACAAAGTGCGGCGATGCCGCACTTGAATGAATCAAGACATCGCCCGGCGTTTCTGCAGGACGCTGTTCAGGGACCGGCATTATAATACCGTTGGCGGGTTTTACAATGAAATGAATAGTCCGTCCCTGTTCGTCAGACATCGATCTGCAGCAATTTCCGTCGTCGGCATTGAAATGCCTATATCAATCAATGTTGGTACATAATCCAGAATTCGGATTTATACTAGCGCTACATTCACTTTCCTTCCAATCCCTGACTCATGCAAAACAATCTTGTCATTTCATATCGCCATCACAGCGCAGCGCGCTCGCGCGGCTTCACCCTGATCGAGATCATGGTAGTAGTGGTCATCATGGGCATAATGGCCGCCCTGATCGTTCCCAAATTGATGGGGCGCACCGACGATGCGCGCATCATCGCGGCCAAGCAGGATATCGCGACGATCATGCAGGCGCTCAAACTTTACAAGCTGGATAATCAACGCTACCCGACCACCGAGCAGGGTCTGCAGGCGCTGGTCACCAAACCGACCACAGGCCCTGCCGCCGATGGCTGGAAAACCGGCGGCTATATCGAGAAACTTCCCAAGGACCCGTGGGGCAATCCATACCAGTACCTTTCTCCCGGTATCCACGGTGAAGTCGATGTGTTCTCACTGGGCGCAGATGGCCAGCCTGGAGGTGTCGGCAACGATGCCGATATCGGCTCGTGGGAATTGTAATTCCGTCCTATTCACAAGGGCCGGATCGCGCCCACCGAAGCCAGAACTTCCGGCATCTGCCGCAAGGTTTCACGCTGCTTGAACTGCTGGTGGTGATGGTGATTGTCGGCATCACACTCGGTGCGGTCTCGTTCAATGCAATGCCGAGCGAGCGCCAGGTCTTGCAGAACGATGCGCAGCGGATTGCACTGTTACTGCAATCGGCTCGCGATGAGGCGATCGTTCGTGATCGCCCGATCGCGTTCGAAGCCGATCCCGACGGATACCGCTTCCTGATATTCGAAAACAATGAATGGCTGCCGCTCAAGCAGGATGACTTGCTGCGCGAGCGAAAATTCAAACGCACACCGGTCATATTGACGATCACCCCGCCCTCAGCGGATCAAACCACGCCGTTGCGCATCATCTTCGGCCGCGAACCGGTCAGCACCCCTTTCGTAATGACGCTAGCAGTCGGTGATAACCAGGTCGCGATCCGTGCCGACGGGATCGGGCATTTTGTCGTCGAATAAAATGCATCATCATCTTCGCCTGTCAAAGCGCTCCCCGCATCATCGCAACTCAGGTTTCACTTTGCTCGAAGTGCTGGTCGCGCTGGTGATTATCGGGACCGCGCTCGGCGCCAGCCTGCGGGCAGTTGGCAGCCTGACGCAGAACAGTGCCGACTTGCGCGTAGCGATGATGGCGACCTGGTCAGCCGAGAACCAGCTTACCCGGATTCGTCTTGCCCATGAATGGCCGGCACTGGGCCAAAGCCGATTCAATTGCAACCAGGGCGAATTGCATTTGGTCTGCGAAGAAAATGTCTACACGACACCCAATCCGTACTTCCGCCGTGTTGAAGTCAGCGTATTCGACGCGGACAATCCCGATCGGCGCATCATCAAGCTCGACCAGGTGGTGCCCAATGCGTGAGCGGCGAAACAGGGCGCAATCGGGGCTGACACTGGTCGAGTTGCTGGTCGCGATCAGCGTGCTCGGATTCGTCGCAGTGCTCGGCTGGCGCGGGCTGGACAGCATCGTGCGGGCGCGCATCGCGCTCACCAGCGATCTGGAACAGACACGGGGAATGCAGCTCACCTTCGCGCAGTTGCAAAGCGATTGCACACATTTGGCCAGTGGCTCGGTCCTGTCCGGCAGGATTCCGCTCGTGCTCGGCCAGGGTCAGCTCACGATGGCACGCACCGTTTATGCCGACAACCAGCCGTCCCGCCTGCAGGTGATCAGTTATCGGGTCAATGACGGTTTGCTGACGCGCCGCGAATCGCCTGCAACCCGCGATTTGCGGCAACTGGATTTCTATTGGCAGAACGCCGTCAACGACACCCAGACAAACCCGCCGGTCGTACTGCAATCGGGTGTGGCTGATATGACGATGCGGCTGTGGATCAACGGCGGCTGGCGCACCAAAGCCGATGCAGCGATAACGATCGGGAGCCCGATTGCGACCCAGTCAACAGCCACCGGACTGGAGGTCACTCTGCAGCTGCGCGGGCGCGATGGCAACATGCAGAAGATATTCCTGCTGGGGGCGGTGTGAACATGCGCCCGGCCCTGCCGCACCGGCAACGCGGTGTCGCGGTAATCATTGCGCTGTTGCTGACGACGCTCGCTATCACCATCGTCGCAAGCCTGTTCTGGCAGCAGCAAGTTCAGGTGCGTTCGATCGAAAACCAGCGCCTGCAGTTGCAGAAGCAATGGATACTGCGCGGCGCGCTTGACTGGGCCGGCCTGATCCTGCGCGAGGACGCCAAGTATTCGAGCGTCGATACGCTGGACGAGCCCTGGGCCACCCCGCTCGCCGACACACGACTCGGTCAATACGTCGATGATGGCCTTGCCGCTTCCGATGCCGCCAATGCAACACTGTCGGGCAGCATCAGCGATGCGCAGGCACGCTTTAACCTGACCAACCTGTGCCCCAGCGGAACCATCAATCCTGCCGAGGTCGCCGCATTCGCAAATCTGCTGAAGAATGCAGGCATCGATCCGTCGTTCGCGCAGGCAACGGCAGACCTGATTGCGGATGCCCAGCAAAAACCCGATGCAAATGCAGCGGATCAGTCTGCTCCGCTGCCGATGAATCTTACTCAGGTGGACGATTTGCTTGCGGTACCGGGCTTCACCGCAATGATGCTGAACAGGATAAGGGACGATGTGATCTTCCTGCCGCAAGCCACCCCGGTCAACGTGAACACCGCTCCTGCCGAAGTACTGGCCGCGATCAGCACGCTTTCGCTTTCAGACGCCGCAGCGCTGGTGGCCAGCCGCAACACCGCGACATTCCGGAATCCCGGTGATTTCATGCTGCTGCTGCACGCAAATCAGCTGATCGTGGCAAACGTGTCGGTTTCGACCAATTACTTTCTGGTCAATGGTAAAGTACGTATAAACCGTGCCGAATCCGATATTCAGACGTTGATCGAACGCAATGGCATTAACACCAATTTGATCTGGATTCGGGAATACTGAACCGATTAGCGAGAATCCTTGAGCACACTCTATATTCGCTTGCCCTCCAGGGCTGTTGCCGACATCGCGCCGCATTGGCCTGCGCTGTCCTGTCCGTTTGCACTGGTTTCGCATGGCGGCACAATCGAACGCGAGGGCACGACGGACCTTGCGGATCTGGCCGATGTCGTCGCCAAATCCCAGCGCGTGGTGCTGCTGCTTGGCGCCAGCGATGTGACCTTGCTGCGTTTGCAGGTACCGCCGCTTTCCGCTGCCCGGCTGAAAGCAGTCTTGCCCAATCTGGTGGAAGAAAGGCTACTAGCCGACACCTCGGAATGCGTTATGGTCGCGGGCGGCGTATCCGAAGGAATGCGCACCATTGCAGTGGTCCAGCGCGAGTGGCTCGACATGCTGACCAACGCGTTGATATCGCTCGGTGCCCGCCATCTATCGGCTATCCCGGCGCAACTGTGCCTGCCCTGCCCGGGCGAGCAACCGGGCAGCGTGACCGCTGCCATCCTCGATCGGAACGACGCCGGTGAAAATACCGTGATCGACATGGCATTGCGCCTGGCGGAACAGGAAGGTATCGGCCTGGCGATCACGCCTGCGACTAACCAGGGCGGGGAAGCGGAACAGAATCGGTCCGCGGTGCAGGAAGTCATCCGGACTTTATGCGCAGTGGTTCCCCAGGCGCCGGTCACGCTGTATGTGCCGCAACCCTGGGTGCGCGCTTATCAGGAAATCGTCAACGAATCGGTTGAACTGGGCACGCGCATCAGCGTCCTATCCGACAACTGGTCGCGCTGGATTGCCGGAGCCGACGCCGCGACGCTGGATCTGATGCAAGGGCTGGGCAGGGGAATATCCCGGAGTATCGACTGGCAGCCGTGGCGCTGGCCGCTGGCGCTGGCCGCCGCAGTTCTGCTCGTCAATGCAGCCGCTTTGAATATCAGCTGGTGGAAGATGAAAAGCGAATCCCGCACATTGCGCGCCGCGATGATCCAGATTTACAAGTCGGCTTACCCCAAGGAATCCGTGATCCTCGATCCGATCGCGCAAATGCAGCAGAAAATCGCGATTGCAAAGCACAACTCGGGACAGTCCGCACCGGACGATTTTGCCGCGATCACCGCTGCCTTTGGCCAGGCCTGGGCCGCTGTGGCAGGAAAATCGGGCGCAATCACCGCGATCGAATATCACGACCGCAGCCTGTCGGTGCGCCTGAAAGCAGCCGATAATCCGCCGATGAAACAAATGCGCGAAGCGCTGGCAAAGCGCAACCTCACGCTCACGCTGGCCGCACCCAACTCGGCAGCCGGACAAGCGGGCGCTGTCGTCTGGCAAATCAGGAGCACGAAATGAATCTTGCCGACCTGATCAATCGCTACCGTCCGGCCTTTGCCGAATTCTGGGAAGCGCGCAATGTGCGCGAGCGGACCCTGCTTGCGCTGGCAGCACTGGTAGTTGCATTTGGTCTGGCCTACTCCGTGCTGGTCGATCCCGCATTGGCCGGCCGCAAACAATTGAACAGTGATTTGCCCGTGTTGCGCCAGCAGGTGGCGCAACTGCGCGCAATGGCAAAGCAGGCCTCACTGCTATCGGCAACGCCCGCTGTGCCGCCCGCCGCAATGACCCGGGAAGGCATCGAAGCTGCGCTTGCGCGCAACAGCCTGAAGGCGCAGGACGTGCTGTTGAACGGTGATTTTGCCAAGATCCAGCTCAGCTCGGTATCCTTTGCCAGCATGCTATTCTGGCTGGACGACATGCAGAAGACCGCTTTGCTTTCGGTCACCGATGCCGATATCGTTGCGCTGCCGCAACCCGACAAGGTCAATGCGACGATTACGTTGCGCCGGGCGGGGACAGATTGATGCAATCATCGCAAATGGCGGATTAATCATGCGCCGCCTCGCAATATGGTTGCTGGCAGGGACGATCAGCATCGCGCTTACCATGGTGGTGTTTTTTCCTGCCGACTGGATATCCGCGATGGTTGAAAAGCAAACCGCGGGCCGCTTGACGCTCGGAGATGCGCATGGCACATTGTGGCGCGGTTCGGCCTTCATCGGCGGTGCACCCAGCGGTGATGATCCGCTGACGCCGCTGTTGCCGGGACGCTTCTCGTGGCGGTTGTCGCCTTCGGTATTGCTGGGTGAGGTCAATGCCGAACTGGATAATGATGCGGTACTGTCACAGCCGGTTACCGTGACAGGCAACTGGCAGCAATGGACGGTGAGCCCGGGGGCAATGCTGCTACCCGCAGAACGATTGGCTGCACTGGGTGCACCGCTGAACACGATACAGCCGTCCGGCCAGATGCGACTGTCATGGGAAACACTGCAATTGACGCGGCAGCACGGTACACTCGGGATTGCCGGGACGATGCATCTCGAAATGAATGGTATCGGTTCCCGGATGTCTGCAGTCAAGCCGCTGGGCAGCTATGATCTGGAGCTGGATTGGCACGGAACACAGGCTGAGGTGAAACTCAGGACCATCAGCGGGCCGATGCTGTTGAGCGGCTCGGGCAACTTTAACAACGGCCGCCTGCAGTTTTCCGGCACCGCGCAGGCAGAGGCAGGACAGGAACAGAGGCTGGCAAATTTTCTGAATTTGCTGGGACAGCGCCGCCAGATCGGCGGCAAAGACGTTATTGCGCTAGAGTTCAAATGAAAAAATATAAATTGCACGACAGCGGAACATTATCAGGATCACTCCAATCAACAGCTCGGCGCTGCTGCGGTGCCGCAATCATCCTGCTGTTCGCAACCGCGACCCTGCATCAGGCGCTGGCGCAGGACGACACTGAGGAAATTAGCACAGCCGGCCAGCCCGCGGTAATTGGAGTTTCCGGCACCCAACCAATCCCTGCCGCGAATGCAGCGGCCCATTCGAACAGTAATAATGGGTCGAACAGTAATAATGGGTCGAACACGAATAAAGCAACGAACAGAAATATAGCGGCGAACAGGGATGGCAGCGCAAACAAGGGTACGCTCAATTTTGTCGATGCCGATATCGAATCGGTGATCGCGGCGGTCGGCGATTACACCAGAACCACATTCATCATCGACCCGCGGGTCAAAGGCACGCTCACCCTGGTATCCGAGAAGCCGCTCACCAAGGCTCAGGCACTCCAGTTGCTGGGGTCGGTATTGCGCCTGCGCGGCTACACCATCGTCAGCGGCAGCGGCTACAGCAAAGTGGTGCCGGAAGCGGAAGCCAAGCTTCAGGCAGGCCCGTTTCAGTCCAATGCCGGCCGCAGAGTGCGCGGCGACCAGATCGCAACCGAGGTATTCCGGCTGAATTTCGAATCGGCCGCCAACCTGGTGGCGGTGTTGCGTCCGCTGATCTCACCCAACAACACCATCAACGCCAACCCGAGCAGCAACTCGCTGGTCATCACCGATTACGCCGACAACCTGGTGCGGCTGGGCAAGATCATCGCAGCGCTGGACGGCCCGGAGAACAAGGAACTGGATGTGGTGCCCGTCCGTTATGCTGTCGCAGCCGATATTGCGGTGATGGTCAACCGGCTGCTCGAGACCAGCGGAACCCCCGCTGCAAATGCGATCAGCGTGCTGGCTTATCCGCGCACCAACTCGGTCATCGTGCGCGCACCGTCGGAACCCCGCGCTGACCTCGCAAAAGCGCTGATTGAAAAGCTGGACCAGCCGACCGCACAGCCGGGCAATGTGCATGTGGTCTATCTGAAAAATGCCGAAGCAACCAAACTTGCGCAAACCCTGCGCGCGGTGGTGTCGTCGGACACTTCGGTGACCAATGCGGCATCTGCATCGCCGTCGGCGCCGTCATCTCTTACCCTCGCAAGGACATCGCTGCCCAGCGGGGGCTCAGCCGGATTCATCCAGGCCGACCCGACCACCAATACGCTGATCATCACCGCCAGCGAACCGGTTTACCGCGACTTGCGCAACGTGATCGACAAGCTCGATGCGCGCCGCGCCCAGGTCTATATCGAATCGCTGATCGTCGAAGTGTCGGCGACCAAGGCAGCCGAGCTGGGCGTGCAATGGGCCGGCCTGTCCGGGGATGCCAACAGTACCACCCGCGTCGGCGCGCTGACCGGCTTCAACAGCGGCGGCAACAATCTGATCAGCCAGGCCGCGGCAAATGCCGCCGGTTCCATACTGCCGCCGGGAAACGGCCTGACCCTCGGCTTGTTCAACAAGACCGGTCTGGGCGCACTGGCTCATGCACTCGAGTCGGACAGCAGCGCCAACATCCTGTCTATGCCCAATCTGATCACGCTGGACAATGAAGAAGCGAAGATCATCGTCGGCCAGAATGTGCCGTTCATTACCGGCCAGTACACCACCGCGGCTTCGGCCGGCAGCTCGACTGTCAACCCGTTCCAGACGGTCGAGCGCCAGGATATCGGTTTGACGCTGCGCGTGAAGCCGCAGATATCGGAAGGCGGCACGGTAAAGATGGCGATCTACCAGGAAACTTCGGGTATCGACAGTTCCGTGAACACCGCCGGCGCCGGACTCGCCACCACCAAGCGCTCGCTCGATACCAACGTGCTGGTGGACGACGGGCAGATCATCGTGCTGGGCGGCCTGATCGACGACAACATGCAGGACAGCGTCGAGAAGGTCCCGCTGCTGGGCAGCATTCCGATCATCGGCGGACTGTTCCGCTACAAGACGAAAAACCACGTCAAACGCAACCTGATGGTGTTCCTGCGGCCGACCATCATACGCACCAACGAACAGAACGTGAACCTGGCTGCGGATCGCTACGATTACATCCGCAGTTCTGAAATCACCGGGCAAGGGGAACTCCCGTTCCCGAGCGAAGGGCCGCAGTTGCCGCCGCTGCAGGACGGCCGCATGGTCGGCGGCCCGCTGTACAAACAGGCTGAACCTGTCGCGCCGACCGGCACGCCCCAGAACCCAGCACCGACACCAGCACAGAAGCCCGCACCGCAACAGCCTCCCGCTGCTGCGCCGCAGTAGCGATTCGCGATGAGTAACGCCGTGACGGATGCTCGCCTGCTCCCCTACTCATACGCCCGCGACAACGCGCTGCTGGCGCAACGCGACAGCGCGTCGGAAGGTGCTGTCGAAGTCTGGATATCAGACGCGACCGCGCCGGCTTCAATCGCGGAAGTGGGCCGCTGTTTCGGACCGGTCAGGCTGAAATCGATGCCGCGCACCGAGCTCGACGCAGCCATCGCCAAAGCCTATGCCGGTTCGGGTGGCGATGCCGCGCAGGTCATCGACGAATACGAATCCGATCTCGACCTGAACAAGCTGATGCTGGACATGCCGGCGGTCGAAGACCTGCTGGAATCCGCCGATGATGCGCCGGTGATCCGCATGATCAACGCGCTGCTGACGCAGGCATTGCGCGAAGGGGCATCGGATATCCATATCGAGCCGTTCGAACAGGTTTCGGTGGTGCGCTTCCGCATCGACGGCAGCCTGCGCGACGTGGTCAGGCCGAAGAAGGCGATCCATGCCTCGCTGATATCGCGCATCAAGATCATGGCGCAGCTCGACATCGCCGAGAAACGCCTGCCGCAGGACGGCCGCATCACGCTGCGCGTCGGCGGCAAGCCGGTCGACGTGCGGGTCTCCACACTGCCGACCGGTCACGGCGAGCGCGCGGTGCTGCGCCTGCTCGACAAGGAAGCGGGCCGGCTGGACTTGCACAATCTGGGCATGAGCCCGGAGGTGCTGGCACAATTCGACAGGCTGATCTCACAGCCGCACGGCATCGTGCTGGTCACCGGGCCGACCGGTTCCGGCAAAACCACCACGCTGTATGCCGCGCTGTCGCGGCTGAACGACACCCGCACCAATATCCTGACGGTCGAGGACCCGATCGAATACGAACTGAATGGCATCGGCCAGACCCAGGTCAACCCGCGCATCGACATGACATTCGCCAAGGCGCTGCGCGCGATCCTGCGGCAGGATCCGGACATCATCATGATCGGCGAGATCCGCGACCTGGAAACCGCGCAGATCGCGGTGCAGGCTTCGCTGACCGGTCACCTGGTGCTGGCAACCCTGCACACCAATGATTCCGCCGCCGCGGTCACCCGCCTGCTCGACATGGGCATCGAACCATTCCTGCTGTCGTCCACACTGCTCGGCGTGGTCGCGCAGCGCCTGGTGCGCAAACTGTGCGAGCACTGCAAACGCAAGGACGGAGAATTCTGGCACGAGGTCGGTTGCGACAAGTGCGGACACACCGGCTATCAGGGCCGGGTCGGCGTATATGAACTATTGCTGACCACCGAGCAAATCCGTGCGCAGATCCATAACCGTGCTTCGGAAGCCGAAATTCGCGCAGTCGCCCAGCAAAACGGAATGCGCACCATGCGCGAAGACGGCGAGCGCTGGCTGGCTGACGGCACGACGACGCAGGCGGAGTTGCTGCGTGTGACTAAAGATTAATTGTTAAGGAAGCATCGTGCCAGCATTCAGTTATGAAGCAGTCGATGCGACAGGCGCCAGCAAAACTGGCGTGGTCAATGCCGACAGCGCCCGTGCCGCGCGTTCCGATCTGCGCGCGCAGGGTCTGGTTCCGCTCACGGTCATCGCCATCGAGTCCCAGCTGGACGCTGCCGGAGCGACAAAACGCGGTGCATTCGGCGACCATCTTTCCACGGTCGAACTCGCGCTGTTCACCCGCCAGCTGGCCAGCCTGCTCGAAGCCAGCCTGCCGCTGGAGCAGGCATTGTCCGCGTTGCTGGAGCAGGCAGAGCGCAACTACACGCGCGACCTGATCGCGTCGATACGGGCCGAAGTGATCGGCGGCGCATCGCTGTCCGATGCGCTGGCGCGCCATCCGCGCGACTTCGCCGACATCTATCGCGCACTGGTCGCATCCGGCGAGCAGATCGGCCAGCTGGCGCGGGTACTGTCGCGGCTTTCCGACTACATCGAACGGCGCAATGCGCTGGTGCAAAAGGTCAAGCTCGCGTTCACCTATCCGGCGATCGTCACCGTGGTGGCGTTTCTGATCGTGATCTTTTTGCTGACCTATGTGGTGCCGCAGATCGTGTCGGTGTTCGCCAATACCAAACAGAAATTGCCGTTCCTGACCACGGTGATGCTGGACGTTTCGGATTTCGTGCGGCATTACGGATGGATCGTATTGCTGGCGGTGATAGTGCTGGGTTTTGCCTGGCGCCGTGCGTTGAAAAATCCTGCAATCAGGATGCGCTGGCATCGCAGGCTGCTGGATCTGCCGATGTATGGAAGATTCGAGCGCAGCCTCAACACGTCGCGGTTTGCCAGCACACTGGCGATTACCACCGGCTCCGGCGTGCCGATATTGCGCGCGTTGCAGACCAGCCGCGACACGCTGACCAATGTCGCGATGCGCGCGCAGGTCGAGGAAGCCACCAACAATGTGCGCGAAGGGGTCAGTCTGGCCCGCGCGCTGTCGGCGCACAAGCACTTCCCGGCCATGCTGATACACATGATCCGCGCCGGCGAAGTCACCGGGGAATTGCCGGCGATGCTGGAGCGCGCCGCCAACGCGCAGGAGCAGGATCTGGAGCGACGTGCGATGACCATGGCCAGCCTGCTGGAACCCGCCTTGATACTGGCGATGGGCGTGGTGGTATTGCTGATCGTGCTGGCCGTGCTGATGCCGATTATCGAGATCAACCAGTTGGTTCGTTAATTTAAAAATCGCGCTGCGATTCGATTGCCTCCTCGCCCGCTTGCGGGAGAGGGTTGGGGAGAGGGAAGGAACACAATGAAACGCTGGCCACTTATCACAAGTTTTGTGCTGTTCATCGCCTTGTGCGCATCGGCTGCCTATTGGGCGATGCAATTGTTCAGACCGCCGCTGCGCGCGATTGCGGCACCGCCGCAAACCCTGCAGGCCGGTCCGAACCTGGATGCGGCGGCAGGCCTGTTGGGCGGCCATAACAAAGCGGTCGTTGCCAGCAATTATCAATTGAAGGGCGTGGTAATGGCGAGCGATCCGGCAGAAAGTGTTGCAATACTGGCGGCAAACGGCAAGAAACCGCAAACAGTCAGAACCAACGCGGAAGTCGAGCCCGGTGTCACGGTCAAGGAAGTGCAGCGCGACCATGTGTTGCTGTCGGAAGGCGGCGTGATCAAGCGGGTAGAATTACCCAAGGATGCGAAGCGCAAATGATGCCGTGCTTCATGCAAACAATTGCTGTTCCAGAAAATCCGGCGATTTTGCCGTCTGCTTTACGTTATACGTTGTCTACAGAATGAGTCGAGTTCCTCACCGGGGAAGTGTCAATGACACTGGCGCATTCGCCAGTAATTTTGTTTTGTCGCGCCTCGCAGGCTTTGAAAAGGACATTCAAATCTGTCTGACTCCGATACCGTCTAATACACGGTGGGGATCAACGCACGCCTACTTCCCTGCATTGGCCGCCTGCTGCGGAACCATTGAGTACCTAACTGCTATGCATTGCGGTCGCATTAATGGCCTAGGGTGGCGCGACGTCGCCGCTTGGGCCCAAACATATTTGCCGCAGCCTGATTATCATGAGGATGCAGTGCGTATATTTTTCGAGGCATTTAGAAATTCGGTCGCGCATCGTGGTATCGCGAGCGGTATTTGGCGTGACCAAAAGCCTGGGCCAGGCCATGGGCGTCGAATCACCTGGAAAGTGCTAGCAGATGCGCGGCGCCCCGCGATTAGAATAGCCGGCGAAGATGGAACACTAACGAACGATCCACCGTGGCCGTGCAGGTATACGCATAGGGTTCATATCCATCTGAAATCCATGGCGGTTGACATAAGAGAGGCAGCAAGACGTTACGCTATGGATGTATCGGCCAATCACGATCTTCAGAAAAGATTCACGTCGTGCATGCGAACACTGTATCCGCAATGAGAATGGCATGGAGACAACGTATAACTCCACTTTCAACACAGATTCGAACGTTACGAATAATTCAAAAGCGCGGACTTGCCGCGCTTTTCATTTGATCGAAACCAGGTGTGGCGATGCCGCACCCTTCCTCAGGTACTCTGCACCACGATCTTCGGGAACGCCGCACTGTGATCTTGTGCCATGTCCGCCACCTTGACCGCGATTCGGCGCGCAATCTGCTTGTAGGTCTTGGCGATGTTTCCCATCGGGATCGGCCACTACCGTCGGTTTTCCCGAGTCCGCCTGTTCGCGGATACGTATGTCCAGCGGTAAGCCGCCCAAAAATTCCACGTTGTAATCGGCACACATCTTCTCTCCTCCACCCGCGCCGAAGATATGTTCCTCGTGGCCGCATTTCGAGCAAATGTGGGTGCTCATGTTTTCGACGATGCCGACGATCTTGATGCCGACCTTCTCGAACATCTTGAGGCCCTTGCGCGCATCCATCAGCGCGATATCCTGGGGTGTGGTGACAATCACAGCGCCGGTGACCGGCACCTTTTGCGCCAGCGTCAGCTGGATGTCGCCGGTGCCCGGCGGCAGGTCCACCACCAGGTAATCCAGATTGTCCCAGCGCGTCTGGTGCAGCAATTGGTCAAGCGCCTGCGTCACCATCGGACCGCGCCAGACCATGGGCGTGTCTTCACCATCGATCATGAAGCCGATCGACATGGCCTGCAGGCCGTGATTCATCATCGGTTCCAAAGATTTCCCATCAACCGATTTTGGTTGGCCGGAAATCCCGAGCATGGTGGGTTGCGAAGGACCGTAGATATCCGCATCCAGAACCCCGACGCGGGCGCCCTCGGCAGCCAGAGCCAGTGCCAGATTGACCGCTGTTGTCGATTTTCCGACGCCGCCCTTGCCGCTTGCCACGGCGATGATGTTCTTCACGCCTTCCACCAGCTTTACACCTCGTTGAACCGCGTGTGGCACCACTTTGCTGCTCACGTTGACACTGATCTTGCCTGCGCCCGGCAACGCCGCTTTGAGATGCGATTCAACCATTGCGCGAATCTCGTCCCACACACTCTTGGCCGGATAGCCTAGCAGAATATCCAGCGACACATCGTTGCCGCTGACCTTGATGTTCTTGACGGACTTTCCGCTGACAAAATCTTTTTGGGTGTTCGGGTCGATCAAATTCTTCAATGCATTTTGCACATCTGTTTCGCTAAAACTCATCACTCACTCCTGGTTCAGATTAAAGGCTCAAGTTATTATTTTAAACTATGTTGACTAAATTTATCAGGTATTATTTGCAATTATTTTTTCGATCCCGGAAGCGGTTCACGGCTCGCTCCTGCAGCGGCCACGCGATCCAGATAATCCCGCCACAATGCGGGCTGGTATTTTGCCAGCTTAAAAAGATATTCCCAGGTATAAAGACCGGAGTCATGGCCGTCATCGAAATCGATTTGCACTGCATAACTGCCAACCGGAACGATCGCGGTAATACCGACTTCCTTTTTGCCCACCTGCAGCACCTCCTGTCCGGGACCGTGACCGCTGACGTCGGCAGAAGGCGAATATACCCTCAGGAATTCACTGGGTAGTTGATAACAGATCCCGTCGCTGAAAGTGATTTCCAGTATCCGTGACTGCTGGTGTAACTTTATTTCGGTGGGTTGCACTGACATGATTCTGCTTTGCTCCGGTGTTGGGCAGAATTCCGCTGCCCGTGTTGAAAACTATCTGCGTTTGTATAAATCATTTGCCCGCTGAACAATCAGCGAAAACGGCAAATCAGCCAGATTACCAAAGCGCTGCAGCGCGCGCTCCAGCAGAGCGGCAACATCGCTCACTTCGGTATTTTCATCCAGCACGAATTGCAGCCCTTTCAAGCCGCCGCACTGTATCCGCATTTCCTGGGCATGCGGCAACGGCCCTTCGATATGCGGTTTGCCCAGAGCAAACGCGAAGCTGTGGCGAAACAGATCACGCAATGCGTTACAGCGTTGATGCGCAACCGCATCGTTGCAGGCTACGAGTTCACGCTCGGCGATATTATGCTTCGCGGCCATCGAACAAGCCGCGCAACGGGTCAGGATGGATTTTTCAAACGGGCAATTACGCGGAAATGCCGATGTCAGCGCCTGGCGATAGGCTGCTTCATCCATGGCTTCTGCCTAATCATCCTGCGGATTCGGAGCGGCTTCGCGTATCTGGTTAAGCAGATCTTCGGCGTGCAGTTCCGTTTCGGCAAAGATCACCTTGATCGTGCACACCGCGTTGCCGGGAAGTTCGCTGCGCAGCTGTTTGGCACGATTCGATGCATCGCGGAACGCATCATGCTGCTCCAGCTTTTCCAGTTGCCGGATCGGTTTTTCAACTATCTTGTATACGTAGTAAGGCATTCATCTCTTCCAATAATTGGTACGGAACAGGCTCAATGGAATTGGACCGGTCAGGATTTGCCGGGCGGTTTCAGGAACGTAATCACGTTCGAACCGGGTGCATTCTTGGAAGAGCAACTGCCCTCGCCGACGCCGGCATCGCGCTCCGCTTCATGCAGCATGTTGATCACGTCGACATAGTGCTTCTGCTTCACCATCATCAGCGCAGTCAACCCGCCCTCGTTGCGCGCGGTGACATCGGCACCCGCTTTCAGCAGCGTTTCGACCACCGCGGTTTCACCGTAGCCCGCCGCCAGCATCAGCGGACGGATACCGTAGCCAATCGGCATTTCCACATTTGCCCCGGCATCGATCAGCGCCTGCACCACATCGGCAAACCCCCGGTCGAGATCCGCGTTATATGCCGCTTTCATCAACGCAGTCCAGCCGCGTTCATCGCTTGCATTGACCTCAGCCCCGGCTTCAAGCAACGCCGATACCATAGCCAGATTACCGGCATGGGCAGCCAGCATCAGCAATGTGGAACCCTCGCCGTCGCGCGAATTCACATCGGCTCCGGCGGCCAGTAAGCCGCGGACAGCATCGATGTCGCCCGCCTTGACCGCTTCAATTAACCCTGCAGACATTAAATATTCCTTTTGTGATGATTGCGAATTTACGCGTCTCAATTATCCTTGGCGCCCTGGTTAACCCACTTCTTCAGTATCTCTATCTTGTCCCGGGCCAGGCCGCCGCTCATGCCGAACGGCATCTTGATGGATTCATGGACACGCCCCTCGATCACCTGGATGATGATGCTGGTAAAGCTGTCACCGGGTTTGATCACGGAACCGAACTTGGTTCCCTTCATCAGGCTCTGGTAGGTGCTCATATCCAGCCCGCTTTTTTCAAAGCCCTTGCCTCCCGGCTGGTGGCAGCTCAGGCAATAGTCATGCAGGATGGGAAAGACATCATCCTTGTAGCTGATGTCGCCCTTCATCTCGACGGTTGAAGCCAGAGCAGGAACAGATAGCAGCGCAACAATAACACCGCCAAGTAAAGTCAAGCTTTTCATCATTTGCTCCTTAAAAGTAGAAATAAATAGTTATCGCTGCCTGCAGGATTTCCATTCCTTGCTCTGCGGCTCGGATGACGCGGCTGGGCTACATCCGGCGGCATCGGCTATTTCAGACGCGACCAGATCTGCTTTTTCACAAAGTAAAGCAACAACGTCAGTATGAGCAGATATCCGATTACATAATAACCCAGCCTGTGTCGCTCCTGTTCATGTGGGTCAGCCGCCCAGTAAAGGAATGACACGATGTCATGGGCCGTTGCCTTAATCTGTTCCCGCGCCGCATGATCTGTCGTGGTGCTCATTCCGAGCGGGTCGGGCATATGGGTTGCAGGGAAAATACGATTGTGGACCACACCGTCAGCCGTGCTGTAATAGCCCAGCAGGTAGGAATACACGTAGTCCGCCCCGCCCTCGCGTGCCTTGGTCATCAGGCTCAGGTCCGGCGGTACCAGGTTGAAGGATTGCATGGCTGCCTCGTCGGACATCAGGCCGGTAAGCGGCGAATCGAGCGGCTGGTCGCCGCGCCATCCGTCGATCTTTTGCCTGTCGATGCCCAGTTTGGCAAGATCCAGATAGGTGACGTATTTCAGATTGTGGCAACTGTGGCAGTTGTTCATCAGGTCGTCGACACCGCGCGCAATTGCGGGAAGATCGGTATCAACTTTGATATGCTCAAGCGATGCTTCTTCGGCCCATACTGGTGAAGCAGAACAACACAATAACAACAAGGCAATCAGATTTTTCATTTGCTGTCTCCACTGCGACGGTGCGGCTGCATTTGGCTTCGTTCCCCGGCATCGCTTGCCATCAATTCCTTGAGTTCGGGGGGAAGTCCTCGCTGGATCAACCATCGTTCCTCCTTCTTGGAAAGGAACGGAAGAAGCACAAACTGCGCAAAATAAATTATCGTCGCGATTCTGCCCAGCAAGATGGTCTGATTGCTGGGTGGGTTCCAGCCGACATATCCCAGCACCAGCATGTCCACCACGAATATATAGAACATCATGCGATACCAGGGACGGTAATACGCTCCGCCAGGAATGCGGGAACGGTCCAGGTAGGGCATGAAGGAAAACACAATCACCGACAGTCCCATCGCGACCACGCCGCCGACCAGGTCCGGCACCGAGCGCAAGATCGCATAGAAGGGCAGGAAATACCATTCAGGAACGATGTGCGTCGGGGTTTGCATCGGATTGGCCGGTATATTGTTGGCGGGCTCCATCAGGCTATTCGGGAAAAAGAATACAAACAGGCAATATACGATCAGGAATATACCCAGACCGTAGAAGTCCTTGCTGGTGAAATAGGGATGAAAAGGGATGTTGTCCTTGGCTGCAAGATCGATGCCGCTTGGATTGCTGCTTTTGACGGTATGCAACGCGATCAGATGCACCACCACGCCGCCGAGGATCAGGAACGGCAACAAGTAGTGCAGCGAGAAGAAGCGCGTCAGTGTTGCATCCCCAACGGAAAAATCGCCGCGCAACCAGGCAACCACTTGTTCACCGATAAAATGGCGTGGCCTTGAACAGATTGGTGATAACGGTCGCACCCCAGAAGGACATTTGTCCCCACGGCAGCAAATAGCCCATGAAAGCGGTTGCCATCAGCATCAGCAGCAATCCCTGCCCGGTCCACCACATCAGCTCGCGCGGGGCACGGTACGATCCGTAATAAAGCGTGCGCGCCATATGGATATAGATCACCAGGAAGAATGCCGACGCACCGGTGGCGTGCATGAAGCGCAACAGCCAGCCGTAATTCACGTCGCGCATGATGTGCTGTATCGAGTCAAACGACAAGGTGACATCCGCCTTGTAGTGCATGGCCAGGAACACACCGGTGGCCACCTGCAGCACCAGCACGAAACCGGCCAGAAATCCGAAATTCCACCAGTAACTGAGATTGCGGGGGGTTGGATATTCGGTCAGATCATGTTTGACGAAACTGCTGAGCGGGAAACGCCGGTCTATCCAATGAATGATTTTGTTTGTCATGGTCGCCTCTTATGCTTTAGATTGGCCGATAAGAATCTTGCTGTCCGACACGAAGTAGTATGGCGGCACCGCCAGATTACGCGGTGCCGGGCCACGCACGACCCGTCCGCTGTCGTCATACTGGCTGCCATGGCAATGGCAAGTCCATCCCGGTCCCTCCTTGTTAGGGACACAGCCCAAATGGGTGCAGATACCGATCACGACCAGCCATTGCGGCTTGATCACCCGCTTGCCGTCCGGCTCGGGATCGAATCCGCCGTCCGAAGCCTCCATCGCCTTTATTTCTTCCGGGTCGCGATGAAACACGAAATACCGGCTTGCCCTGCCAGGCAACGGTGTGCACGCCGCCAACCGGAATCCCGGACAGATCCACTTCAGTCGTGGCCTTGGCCAGCACATCCGAACTCGGATTCATACTGGCGACAAATGGAATGCACGCCGCCGCCGCTCCCGCCCCGCCCACGACAGAGGTCACCTTGATTAGGAAATTGCGCCGTTTCGAATCACCCAATTTATTGCTTTCAGACATTACCTTCTCCTGATCAATATTCAAAAACCGTGTTGCTGTTATTTT
Organism: uncultured beta proteobacterium; assembly: GCA_963827265.1. Taxonomy (GTDB): domain Bacteria; phylum Pseudomonadota; class Gammaproteobacteria; order Burkholderiales; family Gallionellaceae; genus Gallionella. Next base: position 155,822 of record CAWHAD010000002.1, read on the forward strand.
CCCACTGTCTTTTGCAACACATCACGAATTGCGTTCGGTGTACTCATGATGTTCATGAAGCTGTTCTTTCCCATCATGCTCAGATCGGGAAAATTGATCGCGATACGGAAGCGGGCATACAGCGCATAGACCTTGTTGCCCGATACCAGCACCTCGTAAGGAAGATGTGCGGTGGATCTGACATCATGGAAGTCGATTTCACTCATGATGTATTTGTCATCCATGTATTTGTCGGCTTCGCTCGGCGCTTTCATCGCAACGCCAAATACAGACTCCTGCTTTCCGGGTATATCCACGCGATAGACTTTGCTGACCCCGTTCTTGTTGTCGCTCAGCTTTGCATCCACCGATTTGACAGCATCTTCGTAACTGGGATATTCGGCCAGCACACTCGGTTCGTTAAAATATTCCATGCCGAACATGTAATGATATTTGCGCGCCTGACTGGCTGTCATGCCCTGTGCCGAACCGAATTCTTCGACCTTGCCCAGCGCGCTGGCCATTTTGGCGTAAACATCGCTCAGGTCGCCCTTCATGCGGTATGCATTTGCCATGTAAACGGGATTGGTATAGCTCAACTGAATTTCGCTATTTACCTTGGTAATCGCCACTCTCTGTATCGCGCCGAATCCGCCATGTTCCGAATCGGCGGCATTTTTTTTCAGCTCGTCGTTCGTGACGATCAGTATCTCGGCATTGGCATAAGGCGAATAATCGCCTACCACGGTAAATCCGCCGGCGGTCAGGGCCGCTTTCGCCTGATCGGTTTTCTCTGCAATCGTTCCAGTGCCCCTTGAGGCAAGCACGAATGGTTTCAATTTGACATCATCAGCCAGCGCATTGCTGATGCCCAATAACAGCAATGCCAATATTAAAAATTTATTTAGTAACAGTTTGTTCATCATGGTCTCCCCCACAGCGCGTTTAAGTACGGATTTCAACTTTTCGTTAGTTCTGGATTTTCAGGATTGAACCAGGCCAATTTTTGCCTGAGCGTGACGACCCCGCCGACGATGATCAAAGTCGGGGCATGCAACTGTTCTACTTCCGCTTTTTCGGGAAGCGTTGCAAGTGTGCCGGTAATGACACGCTGATTCTTCGTGGTGCCCTGTTGCACGATTGCGGCAGGCGTATCGCCGGACAAACCATGGGAGACGAGTTCGGCACAAAGCGTTGCCAGCCCGTGCAGACCCATATAAACCACGATGGTTTGTTTCGGGCGGGCCAGCGCCTCCCAGTCGAGATTCATGCTGCCGTCTTTCAGGTGGCCGGTGACGAACACGCAGGATTGCGCATGATCACGGTGCGTCAATGGAATCCCGGCATAGGAAGAAACTCCGGAAGCTGCGGTAATTCCCGGAACGACCTGAAAAGCAATTCCTTCCGCTGCCAGGGTCTCGATTTCCTCTCCGCCCCGCCCGAAGATGAACGGGTCGCCACCCTTCAGACGCAATACGCGTTTGCCTTCCTTGGCCAGCCTGACCAGCAGTTCATTGATCTGTTCCTGCCTCAATGTGTGATCGTCACGTTTCTTGCCTACATAAATACGCTCTGCATCGCGCCGCGTCATGTCGACGATCGGCTTGGTCACCAGATTGTCGTAAACCACCACATCGGCCTTCTGCATCAGACGCAATGCGCGAAACGTCAGCAAATCCGGATCGCCCGGGCCTGCGCCAACCAGATAGACTTCGCCGCGCTGGATATTGTCCTCGCTCTCCAGCATCTGCAGCAGCATCGTTTCCGCGCTGCGTTCATCGCCGCTCAGCACTTTTTCGGCGATCACGCCTTCCAGCACATTTTCCCAGAAGATGCGGCGCTTTGCCGGATTGGTGACGCGCAGTTTGACCTGCTCACGGTAACGTTCCGCGAATCCGGCCAGTCTGCTGTAGTTCTGCGGAATCATGGTCTCGAGCTTGCCGCGCATTAATCGTGTCAGCACCGGCGAAGCACCGCCGCTGGAGAAGGCCACCATCAGCGGAGAACGGTCCATGATGGCGGGCATGATGAAGCTGCACAATTCGGGATCGTCCACCACGTTCACCGGGATGTTGCGCGCCCGCGCCAACTCGGAAACTTGCCGGTTGACACCGCGATCACTGGTAGCAGCGATGACCAGCATCACGCCCTCAAGATGCCGCGCTTCAAAACGGGAGACGATTGCCTCAACGCCAGGCTGTTCCGCCAGCGCGGGCTCGATTTGCGGCGCGACAACGCGCACCTTCGCGCCGGCTTCAAGCAACACGCCCGCCTTGCGCTTGCCGACTTCGCCGCCGCCCACCACCAGGCAAAGCCTGTTGCGGACATCGGCGAAAATCGGCAGATAATCCATCACTTCACCGCTTTCAGGATCAGCGGTACCAGCGCCTCCGGCAGCCTGATGTTGCCCGAAAGCGCGAATTCATGGGCGTTCGATGACATCTTCTGCCAGGTCTTGCGTATGATCGGTATCCATTTCGCTTCATCGTACTCCGGGTGCTGCGCGACAAAACCGGTCAGGTAATGCTCGACGAACACCAGATCGACCACATCTTCCATCAGTTGTGTCTCGGAATTGACCTTCAATCCCTTCTTGCCCACGATTTTCCTGACACGGTCTATCATTTCGTCGTCATAACCCGCCTTTTTCATGATTTCCCCGGCAGCATCGGCGTGAAACTTGTACAGCCCGGTGCGCCATTGCAGGTAACCCTGCTTGTCCATGGGATAGCTGCTGCGCGGAATTTTCCAGCGCTGGATATGCTGCGCGCGCACAGCGAGTTTCACCGCTTCCGATGCATCGGGAATATAGCGCTCCTGCATCTCGGTCATGCGCTGTGAATAAAGCAATTCCTTCGGATACGCCTTGCCGTCGGCGGATTTCCCGGTTCGGGTCTTCCGCATTGGCCTGGTCTATGGCAGCGATGGCCGCTTGGTAGCATGGTTGTGTCATTGCGCTTTCTCGTTTGCTGAATTGGTGCCGGCATGCTGTTGTTCCCGCTGTCGCCGGACGAAGGAGACGAAACGGGTGGCCCAGTAGCAACTGCCTATGCTGCGCAGGTGGGTATAGGATGCCAGCAGATTGTGCAGAACCAGGCCATCCCTGCTTCCGTCTATGCCGTATCCACGCTCCACACGGTAAGCGAATCGGCTGTCCTGCGGAAGATTCTCAAGACTGGAATAATGGAATTCGTGCGCCTTGATCTGCCTGGCTGTGGTATTGGGACGCGGCCACGGATGTTCCTCATCTTCCTTTAGATGGACATAGCCGCGTCCGACGGGTTTGTCATGCATCTTCACATCCCCGGGGATCGCGCCGACCATCCGGTAGGTGCGCCCCTGATATGCAATCCCACGCGACAGGTACATCAGGCCGCCGCATTCGGCATAGGCCGGCATGCCATTTTCGATGGCCAGTCTGATCGCTTCGCGCAATGAAGTGTTCGCCTCCAGCTCGGCAGCACAGGTCTCGGGAAAGCCGCCGCCGATATACAGCGCATCGACAGCCGGCAACCGGGCGTCACGCAAGGTGTCGAACGGCACCAGTTCGGCACCCGCCGCTTCCAGCGTATCCAGGTCGTCGGCATAGTAAAAACCAAAGGCACGGTCGCGCGCGATTCCAATGCGCACCTTGTCACCAGAGACAAGCGGACTCACTTCTGCCTTGTGCGGAACATTGAGTGGTTTCCTTTTCGACAATGCGAGCAGTTTGTCCAGATCGACCTGCCGGGAGATGGCTTCGCCTATCTGCATGATCTTTGCCGATGCCACATGCGATTCGTTGCTCGGCATCAGGCCGAGATGGCGCTCCTCGATGCTGAGCCGCTCGTCGTGATGGACCGCGCCGACAACCGGCACATCAGTGTAGTGCTCGATCACGCTGCGCAGTTTGGATTCGTGCCGGCTGCCGCCAAGATTGTTGAGTATCACGCCGGCTATGTTGACGTCCCGGTCGAAAGCCTGATAGCCGAGTATCAGCGGCGCGATCCCGCGCGTCATGCCGCGCGCATCGATCACCAGGAACACCGGCAGGTCGAGCAATTTTGCCAATGCGGCGTTGCTGTTGCTGCCATCCAGCGCGAGTCCGTCATACAGCCCCTTGTTTCCTTCTACGAGGTTGACTTCCTTGCTGTGGCGGGAAAAGGTGGCGACGATATCGTCGCGCTCCATCAGATACGGGTCAAGATTGCGGCAGGCGCGCCCTGAAGCCTGTCCCAGCCACATCGGGTCGATGTAATCGGGTCCTTTTTTGAAAGGCTGGACGATGTGCCCGCGATTGTTCAATGCGGCACACAAACCTATGCTGACCATCGTTTTTCCGGAAGACTTGTGTGCTGCTGAGATCAACATCCGATACATGGCAAAATTAATCGGTTGACCTCTTATACTCGTTGCGGGATTTGCTCTGGCGGCATGAAATTCAATGCGTGGACACCAATAGTGGTAATCAGGAAAGCAATAGCCAGGCCGCCAAAACCCAGCAGGAATTCATAAAGTGAAGGCTGATACTGACCGATCTGTCCGTCCCAGAAGGTGCTGGTAACTTCATAACCCGGGAAAATATCCAGCGGAAAGGCCTGCCCGCCGATGATGAACACATAGAGCAGCGCGAAACTGCCCAAGAATGACCATCAGTGAAGCGAGAACGACAAATTTTGTTTTACCCAGGCCTGGATGATAGATCAGCAGCAGCGGCAGCAGGCTTCCCAGTACCACATAGCCAACCCAGAACATCCAGGGATAGATACCGCCGCTGACCAGAATGAAATGCTCGAAGGCAGTCTGTTTGGCGAAATAAAGATTGCTCAGGTGGTAAACCGCGACCAGATAAAGCGTCCCGAGCACAAAGATGCCAAGAAGATTCTTCATGCGATGCAGTATTACCGGATCTTGAAGTCCTGTTGTTCCAGGTATACATCGTCGACTGTACAACATGGAACACTGCCAGTCCCCAGGTGAAGGACATGACAAGGAACATTGGCGGCAATATTGCCGAAGCATAAGCCTGGCGTGCGACGAGAAATGCGAAGATCAGGCCGGTGCCGGTGGTCAGGATGATGCGCCAGGCGAACACGACGAGACCGGCTGGCTTGATCCAGCGATTCATGCGCCGCTCCAGCAAGGTCCAGGTATAGATGGCGACGAATGTGAACAGCCCGCTATACAGCACAATATTCCACGCAAATACCGAGGTCAGATTGAAATGGGTTGCAGCAACGATAATACGGTCCGGGCGGCCAAGGTCCAGCATCAGCACGGCCAGTCCTCCGGCTAACAGGGCTATGGAAAGCATGCCAGCCAGGGGCGCACGACCCTTGTACACGGCTTTGCCGAATACCGAGCCGATGGAGGCTATGTTGAGTACGCCGGACGCCGTGACAATCATGAATATCGCGAACACGTGCGGCATGCCCCAGACGATCTGGTTATTCATTCCGGTGATGATATGACCGTGTGTCTCCATCATGTGAGCCGCATACAGCCCCATCATCGCGACCAGACCGCCCGCGGCCAGCAACGCGTAATACAGTCTGGTCTTGAATCGGAGTGGAGAATGGTTGGCCATTATTTTTATATTCCCTGGTAACGAAGGCCGGTATCCAGCCCCAGATCGGCGCGTATCTGAGTGGATGCCACCGTGCGGATTTTCTTGGCTATCTCGCTGTCCGGGTCGTTGAGATTGCCGAACAGGATGGACTTGTTCGGGCATGCCTCGGCACAGGCGGGTTCTTTCCCTGCATCCACGCGCTGCACGCACATCGTGCAGCTTTCCACGGTGCCCTTGCCGCGCGGCACATCGGGTTTCTGGTCGTGCAGCGGTTCATGCACAAAGGACCGCGCCTTGTAAGGGCAGGCCATCATGCAGTAGCGGCAACCGATGCATAGATGCTTGTCCACCAGCACGATGCCGTCGGCACGCTTGAAAGATGCACCGGTCGGGCAGACATCGACACACGGTGGCTCCGCGCAATGCTGGCACATCATCGGCAGCGCAAGCTGCCGGCCGGTGCGCATGTCCTTGAGTTCGACCTTGCGTATCCATTGCGAATCGGTCGGGCTCAATCCGCCGGACAGGCCGTTCTCCTTGTTGCAGGCTTTCACGCATTTGTCGCAGCTCTGCACAGTTCGCCGTGTCGATCAGCATGCCCCAGCGCACTTTGCTCGAAACAGGCTCGGTATCCCCGTGCGCCATGTCGAACATCAACATTCCCGGAGCGATTGCGACTGCCGCCGCCCCGACCGATGTTTTCAGGAATTGCCTGCGCTGCTCGTTGGTATCACTCATTTTGACTCCTCCTGGGCCAAAGCGGTGCTTCGCTTGCTGGAGTGGCATTCGAAACAATCGATCTTGACCGCCTCGTAACGGTGACAGCCTTCGCAGAAGCTGTCGGGGCGTCCGATCACACTGTTGTCGCGCAGACTGGCATGGCACTCGACGCAGTTCTTGAGGCTGTACTTGCTCCTCGCGTATGCCCTGGTGGACTGTTTCATCACGTTGCTTGAACAGCACCTTCATGTGATTCACGCGCATCCACTCGGTCGGCGCAACACATTTCCCGCCCTTGCCGATATCGAGCTTGGGCATGCCGTAGCTTTCTGTTGCGCCGGCAGGCGCACAGATCAGGAAAGCAGCCAGCAGCGCGATCAACTTGAGCATTTTGATTACTCGCCCAGGCCCATCTGGATATACCCCGTCGGGCATACATCCGCGCAAATATGGCAACCGATGCACTTGTTGTAATCGGTATCCACATAACGACCGAGGGTCGCCTGATTCTTCTTCACGCGGAACACGGCCGTCTGCGGGCAGTACACCACGCAGTTGTCGCACTCGAAACACATGCCGCAGCTCATGCAACGCTTGGCTTCGGCAACCGTCTCCTGTTCTTCAAAGACGCCAAGGCGCTCCTCAAAGTTTCCCAGCGCTGTTTCCTTGTCCAGCGTAATGATATTGCGCTTGTTGCGGGCAACGATGGAAAAGTGACCCAGAAACAGTTTTTCGTGCGGAATCACATAGCGGTCCGAACGATCGTCGAAATTGTGCACCGCAATATTGGAAGCATATGTTCCGCGCAGCGGTTCGTGGATCTCTTTGACCTCCAGCCCTTTCTCCATCATCTTGCGCATCAGGTCGAACTGGTGCGCATCGATCTTGGGCCGCTTCTCCAGATCCTTGCCTTGCAGGTAATTGTGTATGCCATCTGCCGCGATCGAGCCATGGCCGATCGCAGTGGTCAGCAGATGCGGGCGTATGATGTCGCCGCCGGCGAACACGCCTTTCTGTCCGGCCACCAGATAGTTGCGATCCGTCGAGACCGCACCCTTGCCGTTGTTGAATTCCTCCAGCCCGGTGAAGTCCACCGCCTGGCCGATCGCGGACACGATCAGGTCTGCGGGAATATCCTCCTCGGTACCCTCGAGTTCTTGATCTCCAGTTTGCCGCCGACCAGCTTTGCCTCGCACTGCATGACGCGCAACGCCGTGGCGCGCCCGTCTGCGCCGCGCACGATGCCGATCGGAGCAAGACCGCCGCGTATCGCGATACCTTCTGCGAGCGCCTGTTCGATTTCGTGCTTGTTGGCCTGCATCTTGTCGATGGCGAAGATCGAAGTCAGCGTCACTTCGGCACCCTGCTTGACCGAAATTTCGGCCACATCATGCGCCATCTGCCCTGCAATGGCCTGCTCGAAATCGGTCGGCTTGGATTCCTCAAGATGGCCGAGACGCCGCGCGACTGTTGCAACGTCGATCGAAGTATCGCCGCCGCCGACCACCACGACGCGCTTGCCGACATGCTGGAGCCGGCCATCGTTGAAGGCCTTCAGGAAGGCAGTCGCAGTCACCACATTGGGTGCGGCGCTGTTCTCGCAGCGGCAACGCACGTCCGGCCTGTGCGCCCATCCCAAGGAAAACGGCATCGAAATCCTTGCGGATCTGCTCCAGGGTGATGTCCGTGCCCACGCGGCAATTCATCCGGGTCTTCACGCCCAGATCGATGATGCGTTTGATCTCCGCATCCAGCACTTCGCGCGGGGTACGGAAACCCGGAATGCCGTAGCGCATCATGCCACCCAGATGTTCGTGCTCGTCGAACACGGTGACTTCATGCCCCTTCAGGGTAAGCTGATAGGCGCAGGACAGACTGGCCGGTCCGCCGCCGATAACCGCCACTTTCTTGCCGGTGGGCTTTGCGTCGGTGTGATAGGCAAGGTTGTTGGCAATCGCATATTCGCCGAGGAAATGCTCCACCGAATTGATGCCGACATGGTCTTCCAGCGCATTGCGATTGCAGCCCGTTTCGCACGGTGCAGGGCAAACCCGGCCCATCACCGACGGAAAAGGATTGGCCTCGGTCAAACGGCGGAAGGCATATTCCTGCCAGGGCATGACCGGCTTGCCATCGGCGCCGACCGGCGGCTTTTCGGTGCCGCGCGCGATGGCCAGATAGCCGCGGATGTCCTCGCCGGCAGGGCAACTTCCCTGGCATGGCGGCGTGGACTGGATATAGGTCGGGCACTTGTGCGAAAAACTCGCCTGCAGGATCTTTTCGTTCAAGCGGCCAACTTTGTTGTCGCCGTCTTTATAGCGGCGGAACGTTATTTGGTTGAGTAGTTTCAGTTGTTGTTGACATTACCAGCCTCCAATTAATTGTTATTTCCCGCCCAGCTTGATCGCGTTGCTGACCAACTGGTGAACACCGCCAACCATTTTCCTGTCGAATCCGTAAATCGGCATGACCTTGCTGAACTGGGTCTTGCAGATGGCGCAGATGACCGCCAAAAAATTGACCCCTTGTTCATCCGCGACCTGTTTCAATACCTCCATACGCGGCAAAGCACCCTTCACGCGCAAATCCATCAAATCATCAGTCAGCAATCCGCCGCCGCCGCCGCAGCAGAATGTTTTTTCGTGCGTGGTGTCCGGATCCATCTCGACGAAATGATTGGCCACCGCTTTGATGATATTGCGCGGGATGTCGAACTGACCACCCGGATAACCTCCCATGCTGGAGCCACGCGCCACGTTGCACGAGTCATGGAAGGTGATGATGTGCTTGTCGTTGGCTTCCTTGTCGAAAGACAGCGCGCCGCGTTCGATCAGGTCCCAGGTAAATTCGCAGATATGGGTAGGCTGCCTGTAGCGGTGATCGAGCTGCTTCTGCAGCATCTGGGCAAACTTGTCGTCCGGATCGGCGCCCTCGCCCACGCCGCTCAGGGTATTCCAGAAACTGTAGGCGACGCGCCAGGCATGGCCGCATTCACCGACCACGATACGCTTGACGCCCAGTTCCAGCGCGGCCTGGCGGATACGCAGCGCGACCTTGCGCAACTGCTCGTAATTGCCGATGAACAGGCCAAAGTTGGCAGCTTCGGATGACATCGAGGACAGCGTCCAGCTGGTTCCGGTCGCGTGGAAAACCTTGGCATAACCGATCAGGCTGTCGATATGCGGCTCGGCGAAGAAATCTGCCGAAGGCGTGATCAGCAATACTTCCGCGCCCTTGACATCGATCGGGAAACGCACGTCGATACCGGTGGCCTCCTTCACATCCTCTTCCAGCCCTTCCATGGTATCGATCAGCGCCGGGCCCGGCAGGCCGAGGTTGTTGCCGATCTTGTGGACCTTGCCGATGATTTCGATATCGTACTTCTGGCCGTAGCCGACGGAATCGAGGATATCGCGTGCCGCCATCGTCACTTCGGCGGTATCAATACCGTAAGGACAGAACACCGAACAGCGCCGGCATTCGGAACACTGGTGAAAATAATTGTGCCACTCGTCCAGCACTTCGCGGGTCAGGTCGCGCGCGCCGACCAGCTTCGGAAATAATTTCCCGGGCCAGGTGAAATAGCGCCGGTACACACTGCGCATCAGATCCTGGCGCGCTACCGGCATGTTCTTCGGATCCTGGGTGCCGATGAAGTAGTGGCATTTGTCTGAACACGCTCCGCAGTGCACGCAGGAGTCCATATAGACCTTGAGCGAACGATACTTGCCCAGCAAGTCACCCATTTTGGCGATGGCCTTGTCATGCCAATCGTCGACCAGTTTGCCGGGAAAACCCAGTGCCTCGTTCATTTTTTCGCCGGAGACGAACGGGCCGCTTCCTTCCATCGCCCCCGGTTTCAAAACCGGGATGATCGGAAAGACACGGTAGGCGGGTGCGGTGATATCAGCCATGGCTAACTCTCTGATTCCAGTTTTTTAGCCCAGGCAGAGATATGGCGCTTTTCGCGCGAATCATCGGCCTGATTGCGGCTGGGTGAGAAAAACAACCCGGGCGCATGCAACAGCTTGCTGATCGGAAAGATCATCAACAGCAGCGCGACCAATGACAGGTGCAGGTACAGCAAGATATTCGAAGGCAGAGTCTGCAAATCGAAATGCATCAGTCCGAGCATGAACCCCTTCACGGCAATCACATCGCCGTGAACCACAAATCTCATCATCAGGCCGGACAGACCGATCGTCAGGATCAGCACCAGCATCAGGTGATCAGACGGAGTGGAGATGTAGCGGATACGCTCGACGAAGATGCGTCGCGCCCAAAGTCCCGCCACTCCGAGCACCATGGGGATGCCCGCATACATGCCGAACGGCTGTATGAACGCGACCCAGGACCAGACAGGTTCGGTGAAATAGCGCAGGTGACGCAACAGGACGAGGGCCAGACTGACATGAAACATCCATCCCAGAATCCACGTCCACAGATTTGCCTTGAACAGGCTCTCGAACAGGAATACTTCGCGCGTCATCCGCAAAACCACCCCGCCGGTTGAAGTTGGCGCCGGTGTGGTGGGAATCTTCAGCGGAGCCGGAGTACGGGTATATACGCTGATACGATACAACAAACCCACAACAAAAACCAAAGTGGCAAAGTAGAACAGGATTGCGAATAAGGTGCTCATCATGAGTCAGATGTAGTCTATCCGTTAAACATCCGGATCAGACGCAACCAGTCGGCTTTGGCAGCCCGGCAATCTTGCAAGCCTGCTTGCCGGGACCATACGGGAACAGACCGTAGAGATACTCGCTGTTGCCCTTGTCGGCGCCGAGTTTCTTTCCTATTGCCTTGGTCAGCACGCGAACCGCCGGAGCGATCTGGTACTCCTCGAAATACTCGCGCAGGAAATTGATGACTTCCCAATGCTGCTCGGTCATTTCGACGTTTTCGGTTTTTGCGATGTACTCGGCGATATCCTTGTTCCAGTCCGCCAGATTGACCAGATAGCCCTCTTCGTCGGTTTCATATGTTTTGCCAGCGACTTCGATGGTGGACATGTTAGTTCTCCTTAAATATCAATTAAAGTTAAAGCCAGGATTGGCAGTTATTATTGGTCGTGGTGAGCTCGACAAAGCCACCGTAATCGACCGGCATGATTCCCGCGATGATGCGATCCGCCAAGTCCGCGAGCATCAAGATCAGGCTGCAACACATGGATCTTGAAACGCTTCATCGCTTCGCTGCATTTTACTCTCGAATGCGTTGCCGGTTGTGGCAGCATATACCGCATCTTCGATGAGCAAGATATCCCCGGATGGCCCAACACGCAGGCAACTGTCAAGTGCGCTGTTCATCAGTGGTGATTTGTTGATGATATGCAGCATTTAGATTCTCCCTATAACCAGCGACTTGGCTGGCGTAGTTGGACAGCCTAGTCGAATGGCTATAACCAACCACTTGGCAACCGTCCTCTGGTTGCGTAGTGGGATGGCTAGTTGTTTCATCAGTTGTTTCATCAGAAACTCAAGACGACGTCTTGCTGGTCCATCAACTCGCCCATTTCTGCACGGCCCAGCACGGTCACATCCACCAGCAAATCTTCCTCGCTGAGGCCGCGCGCTTCCATGGACTCTTTTTCGACATACAGCTTCTCGATGTCATAACCCTCCAGCGCACGATAGGCAGGCGAAAAATTCTTGGTTTCGATGCCCTTGGTCTGCTGGCCCTTTTTCAGCTGGTACACACCGTCATCCAGGAATACCAGGGAAACATCCTGATCGAATGCGGCGGTGATCAGCACCACCTCAAGCGATTCCAGCGCGTAGATCGTGCCGTAAGGGGCTTTGCGGTTTACAAACATGAATTTCTTGACATCACTCATTCCCGCTCTCCCTAATCACCAAACACGATCAAGCGATCTGTCTTGACACCCGCTTCAACCATTTGTCCCAAGCCGGAAATCCTGAAGCCCTTCGCCAGATTTTCCTCCTTGATGCCGCGACGCAAAGCCGCCGCCACGCATACGACCAGATCCACTCCATGTTCTTCGTTGAGCTTACCCCAGCGAGTCACGATATTCCGGTCATCCTGGGGCGGCTCGGTCAGCTTCGATGCGTTGTTCACACCATCGTGATAGAAAAACACGCGCCAGACTTCATGGCCCTTTTCTATCGCCGCCTTGCAGAACAGATAGGCGGAATCGCTGGCTTGGTGCTGGTAGGGCCCCTCATTAACGACAATTCCAAATTTCATGCAGCCAACTCCCGGTTAAAAGCGAATATGTGTGGAAGCATTGAACGTGGAACGCGAACCGCGCCAGTCGTCGATCAGATATTTGGTAAACGGCAGCTCGGTTTTCTCGAAGAAGCGCGGCCAGCCGATACGATCTATCCAGTCTGCCATGCGTTCCCATGGACGGGCATCATCCTTGTACACGTTCAATATCCGCTTCACGACCTCGCCGACCTCAGGCCATCTTGGCGGATTGTTGGGCAGGCCGGACGCAACCATTTTCATGAAAGTCGGCTTGCCGCGCGCATTGGAATTCTTGCCGCCAACCCAGATCGCCAGCTTGGAATACTCCGGGTCGTTGATCTGCATCGGTGGGCAGGGAGGATAGCAGGCACCGCAGCACATGCATTTGGTCTCGTCGATCTCCAGCGAAGGCTTGCCGTTCACCATAGCCGGGCGTATCGCCGCAACCGGGCAACGCGCAACCACTGTCGGCCGTTCGCATACGTTGGCGACCAGATCATGATTGATCACGGGCGGCTTGGTATGCTGAACGATGATCGCCAGGTCAGCCTGGCCGCCGCAGTTGATCTCGCAGCAGGACGTGGACAAGTGCACGCGATTGGGCATTTCCTCGCGTTTGAATTCCGTGATCAGTTCATCCATCAGGGCCTTCACCACGCCGGATGCATCGGTACCCGGGATGTCGCAGTGCAGCCAGCCTTGGGTATGCGCGATCATCGAAATCGAGTTGCCGGTGCCACCCACCGGGAAGCCATGCTTCTCCAGTTCGGCGATCAGCGGGTCAACCTTCTCCGCCTTGGACACCATGTACTCGATGTTGGAGCGGATCGTGAAGCGCACGTGGCCTTCCGCGTACTTGTCTGCAATATCGCAAAGCAAGCGAATCGTACCCACGTCCATCTGGCGCTGCGTGCCGGCACGCACAGTCCATATCTCGTCACCGCTATACGCGACATGATGCAGCACGCCGGGACGGGGACGGTCATGATATTTCCACTTGCCGTAGTTCTTGACCATCAGCGGGTGCAGATACTTCTTGTTGTCCGGCACCCCGGTTTCTTTCGGCTTGCGCTTGGCAGCCGGCTTTTCTTGGACAGCTTGATTCATTTTTTATCTCCTCGACTCAGGCGGCTTGCTTTTTGGCGTTGATCTTGGCAACTTCCTCATCCCAGCCATCGGTGCGAACATACGGATTGGTACGCGGGGTAGAGACCATGTTCGGATCAACATCGACTTCCACACCTTCCAGGAAATTGATCAGGCCGATACGCTCGATCATCTCCCCGGTGCGCTCGTGCTCCAGTGCGTTTTCCGCGAAGAAGTCGATGGTGCGTTGCCCCAGATCGACCAGTTTCTGCACTTCGTCTTCAGTCTCAAGCTTCATGAACGGAACGATCACCGTACCCATCAGGCCGCCGATCTTCAGGGTGCTCTTGCCGCCGATCAGCACGGTTGCGCCCTTGTCTACACCGGTCGCCAATGCACCGGTCATCACATTGATGCAATGCATGCAACGCACGCAATCATGGTTGTCGATCTCGATCGCGTGGGTGTCATTGATCGCGACGCTGGAGATGCTTGAACCCTTCCTGACATCCTTGATCTGCTTCAGCTGCAGGGTCTTGGTCGGGCAACGGGCCACAACGTCGTTAACCAGCTCGTCCATGCCATGCTTGGCGAACCACTTCTTGGCCATCGCTTCATCGGTGCGAATGTTGTCGCGCCAGGTCCCGATCACTGCCATATCAGAACGCTGCACCGAATTCATGCAGTCATTAGGGCAACCGGAGAACTTGAACTTGAATTTGTACGGCAGGGAAGGACGATGGATATCATCGAGGAAGGTGTTGAGAACGTTGCGCTGGGCATTGGCTTCATCGTAGCAGGACTGCTCGCATCGCGCCGCGCCCACGCAGGACATCGAGGTGCGCACTGCCGGACCGGCGCCGCCGAGGTCAAAGCCCATCTCGTTGATTTCGTCGAAGGCATGCTGCACATTCTCGGTGGTAGCGCCCTGGAACATGATGTCACCGGACTGGCCATGGAACGCAATCAGGCCGGAACCGTGCTTTTCCCAGATATCGCAGAATTTGCGCAGCGTATCGGTATCGTAGTGCATGCCGGGAGGGGGCATCACGCGCAGGGTATGGAATTCGGTGCAGTCCTCGTAAATCGGCTTGCCGGCTTCATCCTTGAGTTCGGTAAAGCGCGGAATGATGCCGCCGCCATAGCCGAACACGCCGACGGTGCCGCCTTTCCAGTACCCTTTTTTGGTCCGGTAAGAAGTTTCGAGTTGTCCCAGCAAATCCACAACATAGTCTTTATCCTTGGCCAACTCTTTCAAGCCGGTCACAAAACTGGGCCACTGACCAGACTCAAGCTGATCAAGGTTTGGGGTATCATGCATCTTCTTAGCCATAACAATTCTCCTGTTTTGTCGCGTTGCCTGGAGCTTACTGCTGGCAAACGATTTAATGACCCGGCAGAGGCGGGAACGTATAATCTGTCTGGACATAACCGCAATGGCCTGTCCATGTCTTGCAGTGTATTAGAATACTACGATATATGAGCGGAACCAATCCATCACCCTTAGCGGTTATCTTCTATAACCCTTATGGGTAGTGCCTGGCTTCCCCAAGTAGTATTTCAAAATCAAGCACATTAGCGATAGACTAATAACTCGAACAAGTTCCGTTCGGAATATGCCCGTGAGCGTTATCAACGAACCGGGCGACTGGAAAATAATATGGCGATTATCAGCGAATTGGCAAAACTCAGGGTCCCCTTGGGTGGCCAGGAAATCGAACTGCAACAGATAGATCACGCAGAAGGCGGGATGAGTCTGTTGCGCCTGCGTATCCGGGAAGGCAAGCGTTTTACCATTTTCGATATCGACCCTGCCACCGCCCGGCAATGGGCAGGCGTTATGCAAGACTGGGCCGAGACACAGAAGCCGCAAACAAATGACTGACAAGATGCCCCCCGAAATGATCGACCTGATGTTCGAGCTTCAGGGTGAAACGCTGCCCGTCACATACCGTTCTGCGCTTTGGAATGCACTGCTGGGTCAGCTACCCTGGCTCGCGGATGAAAAGCCGGTTGGCGTTCTGCCATTACAGTCAACAATCAACAGTCAGGGTATCCTGCTTGCCAAACGTTCCAAGCTGGCAATTCGCATACCGACAACGCTAGCCGAATCGGTAATGACGGGCTTGACGGGAAAGCAATTCGATATATCCGGGAGTGCCTTGCGACTGGGGAAAGCGAAGACGCGTCAGATTCAGCCCTACCCCACCATTCACTCGCACCTTGTCACCGGCTCTAGCGATGAAGTACTTTTCGTCGATGAAATCAGGGAACAGATGGAAGCATTGGGCATTGCAGGAAAACTGATCTGCGGCAAGCGCGTCACCGTCGACAACGGACAGCGATCCATTCAGGGTTACAGCCTGGTTTTGCATGACCTGAAACCCGAAGCATCGCTCTTATTGCAATACGCCGGTCTCGGCGTTGACCGTCAATTTGGTTGTGGTATTTTCATACCTTATAAAGTTATTACCGGGCTAAGCGAAGATTAAGCATTTTTTATTTTATGATGGAGATCAGAGATGAGCTATACCGTAGCAGGAAAAGAACTCGAAACCGATGATGACGGCTACTTGCTGGAGCCGGATTACAGCGAGGAAATTGTCAGCATTATCGCGGCAGCCGAAGGTATCGAGCTTACGCCCAGGCATTGGGAAGTCATCAATTTCATGCGCAACGAATACCGCGAAAATGGACATACCCCCAATTTCCGCAATATGCTGAAGGGCGTCAATGAATTCTGGCCCGAAGCGGACAGCAAGGCCCTGTATGATCTGTTTCCGACCGGCCCGGCCAAACAGGGTGCAAAAGTTGCCGGTCTGCCGCAGCCTTATGGCAAGGGCGGATACTAGAACGGCGATATTTCTGGACTAACAGGACATCTATCATGAGTACTCAAGAATTGCACGCCAACGTCAAACTCGATATGCGCGGCCTGACCTGCCCGGCTCCCCTGCTGGGCGCCAAGCGCGTGGTCGACGACCTGAAAATGGACCAAATCCTGCTGTTGATTTCAGATTGCCCGGGTACCAGGGATGATCTTTTTTCATGGGCTGAGCAGACCCACAACAAGGTTTTGAGAACAGAAGCGATGCCGGATGGCGGCACCGGTTATTACCTGATGAAGGGCAAGGGAATTTCGCAACAGGCGAATGTGGTACTCGATATACGCGGCGTGCATTGCCCGGGGCCTATCGTGGAAGCAAAAAAACTGTTGAATGGCATGAAGTCCGGAGAAATCCTGAAACTGATCAGCAATTGCCCCGGCATCCGTTCCGACATCGTCGGCTGGGCGGAATCGACCGGAGTCAAGATCGTCAGCACGATCGAGGCCGCTGCAGGCGAGTATGAGTTTTACCTGAAAAAGGGCTGACCGGAACGACCGGCCCACCTGACATGCGCATCAAAAGCCAATGGTTCAAGAGTGAACGCGAGAAGACACCGCAAGAGATCGCCGGCGCTATGGCCTTCACCATCTGGCGCATCGCCGATAACGCGCTGAAGAATACCCGCAGTGCAAAATTCGAAATCGCGATCGGCCCGCAATATTTTTCATTCATCACCGAATTCCTGATATTCCTGGTCCAGGTGGCTGACCGCGTCGCCCATCGCCAATTGTCCGCCGACGACCGCTACGCGTTTACCAGCACGCTGGCCAACCGCGTTGCCGAAACCCTGACAGAAAACCAGAGCCGCCTGCTGGATGACAACATCACCAATTTCAAGCAGTTGTTCATCGACAAACTCAACCAGCGCGCGGGTGAATATGCCGAATTCCGCTATGGAGTCGATGGTCCCGAATTTGCATTCACCCGCTACCTTGCGTTCTGCATGCGTGAAGTCATGGATGAAAAAGATGTCGAATGGGTGGTCGACCAGATGATGAGCATCGAAGCACCCAATGCTGTGGACATGGTCGAGAAGACCATGAAGAACCTGTTCGCAAAGGAACCGCCACAGACCCGTATCCGCAAAGTCACCAGCGGCGATTGAGGAATCTTTTAACCCGGAAACCGCAATTCAAGCCACAGAGAACACAGGGGACACAGAGATGAAACGGATCCCATCTACTTTTCCGGTTCACCTGATGAATATGGTCAATATTTATAACAAGCAATTGTTTTTCCTCTGTGAACTCTGTGTTCTCTGTGGCTAACCGCTTTTTTCAGCATCAATGAAAAATCCATTTGACCTGAACAATAATTCTGCCTATTTACAGTGGCGCGATCACAAGCTGGCGCACGCCATCACCGACTCCAGCGAACTGATCGTCGAGATCGGGGATCCGCGTGCGTTGACCAAAGCCGAACATGCCGCGCTGCTGGAACGCTGCCAACGCAGCAACATGGTCATTTACGCCTGCAGAAACGCTCAAGTTGATGAACAGGCCGTGCAGCAGTTCGGGCTGCAGTTCGGGCTGGCCGGCCTGGATGCGAACTGGCTCGCGGGAGAACAGGGCATCACACGCGTCACCGTATGTGCCGAAGACGGACTGCGGCAGGCTTATATCCCCTATACCGACCGCGCGATCAAATGGCATACCGACGGCTATTACAATCCCCCCGAACGGCAGATACGCGGCATGATCCTGCACTGCGTGCACAGCGCCGGACAGGGCGGCGAAAACCGCCTGATGGATCATGAGATCGCCTATCTGATGCTGCGCGATGAAAATCCCGATTTCATCCGCGCGCTGTCCGCAGCGGATGCGATGACGATACCGGAACGCACCGATGAACAGGGTGTGGCACGCGGCGCGCAGGCCGGCCCGGTGTTTTCGGTCGATCCGGCGACCGGCGCGCTGCACATGCGCTATACCGCCCGCACCCGCAGCATAGAATGGAAACAGGATGCGGCCACGCTGGCGGCTGTCGCCGCGCTGGAAAAACTGCTCGCTTCCGACTTGCCGCACATCCATCGCTTGCGGCTGGAACCCGGCATGGGATTGCTGTGCAACAACGTGCTGCACGACCGCGCTGCGTTTGAGGATGACGCGACGGCACCGCGCCTGATGTATCGCGCCCGCTACCATGAGCGGATCGCGGCAAGCTGATTACTGCGCTCCAGAAAGCAATTCCCGCCGATAAAAAAACCCGCCATCGTTACGATGGCGGGCTTGAGGCTATTATAACTTTCACATTGCCCAGCGATTACCAGCCGTAGGAAACGCCGATCGAGTCTTCATGCATGGTGATGTTTGCTTCTCCTCCGCCCATCTGAGGAGGGATAGAACCGGCGCCATTGACGGTCTGGCTAAAGGCATGAACATAGGCCACCGATATTTCAGACTTGTCGGCCAGTGTCCAGGTCGCACCCAAAGACAGGTGATTCTGTACCACACCCGGAGCCAGCATATTCAACAAGGTCTGGTTGTCCGGTATCGGCTGGTCGCAATGATTCAGGCCGGCACGCAACGTCAGCGTCGAATCGTATGCATAACTTGCCCCAAGTTTCAGGACGGTAATGTTTTTCCAGCCGAAACCTGGGCCGTCGGATGCGCCGAGGTAGGGGCCTGTTCCGCCAAAAGATGGAGGTACAGCTGTAAATGGAGTTCCAACAGAGGGGACGTCCGCATAATTTATACGTTCTACGTCGAACGCAACTGTGGTTGCCGGTGTAGCCTTAACCGCGATACCCAGACCATAGTTGGACGGCACGTCGAAACCGCCCTGCTCGGCAAACAGTCCGCTGTAATTGCTGAACTTGCCCATCTTGGTCTTGCTCTGGTAAGTCGCACCCAGTGTCACGTCAGGAGTCACTTCGCCGGTCCAACCTACCCTTATGCCGTAACCGGTGGATGTATCAGTGCCTTTATCGCTCAAGGCGCTTGGGTTGCTTGATAACCCAGGTAACATTGGCCCATTTATCCCGGTCGCACTGAACATCTGGTAGGCCAGGTTCAGCGAGACACCGACGGCATTGGTCGGGTTGATTTTCTTCGCCCAGGTCGGGGCGATAAACAGTTGCGACAGGTTAATCGCCCAGGTTGCCAGTGGCCCCAAAAGAAGCGAATGGGTTGGTGTTGTACTGGGTGTTCATGCCGCCGTTACCAAAAACAGAGACGCCCAGCGAGGTATCCGAGCTGATCATCTTGTTGTAGCCAAAGTCAGGAATAAAGAAGTTGCTCCTGCCATTACCGTCATAAGTACCATCCGCCGAACAGCCGGCTCCGCAGATATTGCCTGTGATTTCAGAGGAACGATTCGGCTTGAACCAGGTCAGCGCAAAATCAACATGATCGCCGACCATCACCATCCCGGCCGGGTTGTTGGCAGCAGCCAAGGAATCCAGCGGCAGCGCGATGCTCGCCCCGCCCATCGCTTCATTCTTTACGCCATAGCCGGTCGGCAAATAACCGTTGGTGGCATGTGCCAGCAGCGGTGACGCCATCACGCCGGCGGACAACAACGATACGACAATCTTATTCAGTTTCATTGCTTCTCTCCTCGTTAATTATAATAAATGAACCCCCGTTACTTCCCCTGCAACTAAACAAACAAACAGATATCGGTATCGCCCGCGAAGCCCATGAACATCGCGGCACCGCCGTATTCGCACTGCTCGATGAATTCGCTCTTGTCGAATTCGAACAGATCGACCGTCATCTGGCAGGCTATGAATTTCACTTCGGCCTCCAGACAGAGGCTGCGCAATTCCTCAAGCGACGCAACACCATGCTTCTTGAGCTTCTGCTTCATCATCATGGTTGCCATCGATTCCATGCCGGGCAGCATCTGAACAAACACCGGCATCGGCACCGGCATCGGCATCGCCGGGTTGGCGAGCGGGCTGATCATCACATTGGACAAGTCCTTGCGCAGCAATTGCAGTCCGTAGAAGGTGAAGAAAACCTGCACCTCATAACCCAATGCAGCAGCGGTCGAAGCCAGGATGAATGGTGGATAGGCCATATCCAGCGTGCCTTTGGTGGCGATGATCGCCATTTTCTTGCTCATGTTTACCCCCCTAAATTATGGTTATGATCGGAAGAAATACTGCCTTATTTTTTCTTCATGTAAAAAGTGTAAACGCCATTTGCTTCCTCGGTCGACAGCAAGCTGTTGCCGGTTTGATCGGCGAATGCCTGCATATCCTTGACAGCGCCGCAATCCGTCGCAATCAGTTTGAGTACTTGTCCGGAAGCCATATCAGCAAGTGATTTTTTGGTCTTCAGGATAGGCAATGGGCAGGACAGGCCGCTCGCATCAAATTCTTTGTCAAAGTTCATCTTCATCTCCTGCAGGTTAATAAAATAGGCGCCAATTTCGCATTGGTTCTAATGATTAAAGTTCACAAAAGTGTTACGCACGTATTACAAATTTGCCGGAACATTATAGGAATATGGGGCCAACCAGTGTCCATACCCACTTAGAGTTTATGGAATAACCCGTTAGGGTTATTCTTCAAAAAGAAAATGATTCCCAATAAATTCCGAATTAACGGTAGTGCAAATTACGCCATTTTTCGGCTCAGGTAAATGCATGTTAGCGGGAATCGTCTAGCGCATTGGAGAATAAAGTAGAATCCTGATTCCAACAGGCGGCAAACAGATTTACCCTGTAATTGTTCAGCGATCACCGAACGAAATTCAAATCGCAACCGTTTGGGGTTACCTGAAACTGATAAACCCGGCGATCAACCATAACAAGGTGTCACAGGAACCAGGCATGAAATCATTTTATTGTTTTGTACTACTTGCATTGCTCATGGTCAATTCGGCTTTCGCCGACGAAGCCGCCATCAGAACCGGGATGGCAAAGAAATTCCCCTATTCAAAGATCATCAGCGTCAGCAAAACACCCTATTCAGGTTTGTATGAAGTGGTGTTTGATGACCATCTGGTCTATACCGACGAGCAGATGACCTATCTTTTCTCCGGCAACATTCTCGATATGCATACCCTCAGGAATCTGACCGAAGACAGAGAAAAGCAGCTGTATGCAATCAATTTCGATGCCCTGCCCCTGGATCTGGCGATCAAGAACGTGAAAGGCAATGGCAAACGAAGGATGGCGGTATTCACCGATCCGAATTGCCCATATTGCAAGCGGCTGGAAAAAGCGATGGTCAACCTGACCAATGCGACGGTTTATATTTTCGTGTATCCGATCCTGCCCGGTTCAGAAGAAAAAGCCAATGCAATCTGGTGTGCGCCCGACAGGCTCAAGGCCTGGGAGGATCATATGCTGAAAGGTGTGGAGCCAAAAATGGATAAGGCATGCGATACGTCAGCTTTGACGAAAATTTCCATGCAGGCGAAAGCGCTCGGAATCAACCTCACCCCCACCCTGGTTTTCGAGGACGGCGAGATCAAGCCGGGCACATTGACGCTGGAACTGCTCGAGGAGCGTCTTGCAGAAGCAGAACCCAAATAATATTTGCCGATCGGTTTTCGGCAAATCGTTCGATAATTGCCATGCCCATCCTTGAAGTACAGGATGAATTTATCTTTTGTTCACAACAAGACAGAATTTACTTCAATAAAGTCAGGCCGAAAAGAGGGCGCAATATGCGCCCTCTTTCGGTTTTCCTGCCCTGCGAATCCGGCATTCGCCAAGACTGGATCAGGGCTGGATCATGACATAACCTTCCTGTACCAGTTGCACGATCCTGCCGATCGCACCGGCATTCACTTTCACACCGGGCAACAGGTTTTCATTGCCCCACTTGTTCGCTTTCATGGTTACGCCGCATTCCTCGATCTGTGCACCCTGCTTGATCAGCTCTTCGACCGTGTTCTTGTAGGGATTCCCGGTGCTGATTTTGCGCGCCTTGTTATAAGCTTCATCGTTAAGCAGCATATATCCCCCATCCCCGTGAAAAACACCGACCAGGTTCAACGTATTACCTGGCTGATGAAAACGTTTAAGTACGAGAGTCATATGTTTGAGACCGACAGGCATATCACCGTTGAAGGCGGTATGGTCCATATTGAAAACAATCTTTGCCTGTTTGATCGTAACCGGGACATCGATATGGATCTGAGGTACGGTATCCGCCCAGGCTGAAACTGCAGGCAACCCGGCAGCAACAAGAGTCGAAACGGAAAGAATAAGCGCAACGTTTGGCATCAATTTCATTTTTATTCCTTGTGATTAATGTTAAGAATGGACGCGAACAGGAACCAACTCCGCTCGATCCGATTACGCTCCCGACGACAGGCGTTTCAGGACGATTTACCGCACGCCATTACCTGATGGCGCAAATAAATTACTTTGAATTCCCTTCATTTCAATCAATGCTGATGCTTGAACACGATCCGGGACGTGACAGAATTATTGCAGCGCATCCTTGACGATGCCTGAAAGCAGTTCATCGACAGCCTTGAGCGCCTGCCTCGAAGCGGGAGAACCGGTTATCTGCGGCTTGCGGTAAGCTATCCGCACTTCACGGGGCTTTCCGGGCACCACGTAAACCGAAATGACGTAGGGGCAAAACACGATGTTATCCGGGTCGGCCTCCATCATCTTGCGCGACACCACGGCACTGCAAAATTCCAGCGCTTCAGCCTTCAGGAATACCTGTTTTCCGTCCCCCAGATCCTTGCCGGTGCGTTCCAGCATCTCACCAATATGGGAAACATTATTGACCACCATCCCCCTGTCTGTGATCGCCATTTCGACATCGTCCCTGACGTCTTGAAAATTGCCCGCTTTGGTCGAAACAACCATGTAATCGCCCGCCGCCAGCGCGCCCTGGACCAATCCGGCGAACAGCAGCGTTGCCATCAGTGTAATTCTAAACATCGTCCTCTCCTTGCCACGTAAAAATTCATTGTACTGCAACGATACCGCTTCACGGACGAACAGCGGGTCTCGAATACCCTGTAACCCCCTACCCGGGATGGGCCGGAATTTTGCTATCGAAAAAAACCCACCAGACGATCTGGTGGGCAGGGGGAATTGCAATGAATACCGTTATTTTCTTAAAAGGCAGTCGTTACCCGCACGCCGACCTTGTTGCCCACGCCGCTGAGGTTTTTGTTGGCGTTGGTGCATGGCACAGTAGATGCGGTGCATTTGAAATCACGCAGTTCATAGTTCAACGTGACATGAGCCAAGGGGTTGAAGTTGTACTTCACGCCCAATGACGTTTTGGAGAACTTGTGTTCGTCGGTAGCGCCGGTATTCAAATCTACCGTGTCGTAGCGCGCATCCAGCTCCCACTTGGTGCCCGGAACGTACCAGCCGCCGTCCAGATACCAGCCGTTGGCCTTCGCAGTCGAACCATTGGTGCTGACAAAAAGATAGCTGGGCTTGTCCGGGCCTTCAAAGATCATGCCATCGGCGCTGATGTACTCGAACGAGACGCGGTATGGCCTGGCCATATAATCAACGCCAAAGCCGGAGCGATCCCGTTTGTAGAGTTTGGGGTTGGCAACTGCATCACCCGTAACATCCGCAAGGCGCTGGCCCGACTGACTCCAGACATAGAATTTCAGGCCATCCGCCGGGCCCGTGCTGGCAAGATTCTTTTCGGTTGCCAGATACAGGTAGGTATCATATCTGCCATCGAGGTTGCTGAGCTCTATGCCGCTGCCCTGACCGACCATTGCCGCATAGGTCAAACTCCAGTCCTTGCCCATGTCAAAACTATCGAACACCTGGACACCCGAATCGCGGAAACCACCGGCCGGTTTGGTAAAACCGTTCAAAGCGCCGCCGCTCGCCTGAAGCGAAGTGAGGCTTGCGGGTGCTATGTTCGCCGTATATGTCGCGTTCGGAAAACGCTCCAGCAGCAGGGCATTGGTGGCTTCGGAAAAGTCCATATAGGTCGTTGCAATCGTGCTCTGCATACCCTCGTCGGAACCGGGATATTTGAACAGTCCGACACGGACACGGGCGCCCTTGATGTAATTCAGGGTGACGCTGGCATCGGTCAGCGCGGGACCGGTAGATCCAGTACTGGTATAATTTGTTGCCGCATTGCCCAGTTCTGTCAACACAAAATAATTGATGTGGTCATCCAGCGGAAAACCCGTGCCACGCACACCGACCTGGGCATGCAGGACATTGAAACCTGATTGTGCATCCAGATTGGGGCCGAGCAACTTGGGTGGCACATAAACATTCCCGGTGGCGTTGGCGCTGCTGTAATCCTTCATGAAATCCGCTTCGACGAAGCCAAAGACATGCGCGGGGACCGAAGCGGCAGCAGGTTCGGTGCCTTGCAGCATCAGCCAGTCAAGTGCGTTAGCCGTGCCTGCTGTTGCGAAACCGAGTGTGATAGCAGCGCTGATCAGTGTGCGCTTGAATAGTTTGCTGACTCCCATTTTATTACTCCTCTGTTTTTTAGTAATAGTTGCGTAAATTAAAACCAGACTTGAGTCTGCGATACAAACAGATGGCCAAGCCTCGCCACTGTCGTATCAATGAATCTCAGGGTTTAATATAGACATACCCTTTTCTGACCAGATCACCGATACGCACGACACCGCCAGGCACCACCGTGGCATCCGGATTGAGTTTCGGTTCATAGCCAAGCAACTTCGTCATGGCATGGAGGGTATTTCCGCATGCAGAGAATTTCACGCCGCTCTGGGAAAGCGAGTCAACGCGTTTAGCATTAACGTTATCGGCAAACAACAGGCGCAGGCCGGGACCGTAGGCTACGATCTCCACCTGTACCGCACCGGGTGGATAGGCTTCAAGCAGATTTGATGCATTGTTCAGAACGAGCGCTTGCTTGGATGGATCCATATCGCTCATTTGCAGGACATACTTGTAATCTGCAAAGGACTCTTCAGCCGACCGGGCAGGTGTGGCAACTGACATCATGAGAAGAGGTATCATGACAAAAAGTAATGATTGAATTTTTTTTAACATCGCTAGTCTCCAGATTTGATGGGTGTGGTGATGCACGTGCAGAGGGAAGCAGCCCCCAACAACAGCGTGCATATCGGTTTGTTGCGTGGTATCGTGAAGCCTAGAGTTGAAGTATTCGTTTCATGCCATGTCTCCTCCGGTTGTTGAATTATTTTTCTGTTGTTTTTATGGGCGCTGCGATTGTTTGACGCCGGTATGTCGTGCTTTATTCCCTGAATCATTTTTTAAAAAAATGATGGAATAAATTTGAAAGCTATTGCGTCATATGTACTGCCATGCAATATTCCTTAAAATCCTGTCTATTCCAGTTGGAGCGTTTTAGATGAACATAATCTCCCTGCTCTGCGGTGCAGATACATTCCAGAAAAAATTTGAAGCTATACGGCCAAATTTGTACCGTGTCGCTTATTCCTGGAGTCATAATGCCGCGCTCGCAGACGATCTGGTCCAGGAGGCGCTGGTCAAGGCATTGAAAAACACCAATCAATTGCGCGATCCGGAACTGTTCAATAGCTGGGTATTCAGCATTTTGGCAAACTGCTGGCGCGACCATTTTCGGCAACACAGGGAAATGGAAGATATAGATGAACTTGAGGATTACCACTGCGCTACACAAATCACCCCGGAAGACGACCACTCAAAATCCCAGGTCGTTTCCCGGGTGAGGGACGCGGTCGCCCAACTTCCCATGGGTCAACGCCAGGTACTGACACTGGTTGACCTGGAAGGCTTCCCATATATCGAAGTTGCCAGTATTCTGGCAATTCCGATCGGCACGGTAATGAGTCGTTTATGCAGGGCACGCCAATCGTTAAAGACACTATTGCAGGAACTTGCCCCGCAACAATCGGCACAGACCCGTCAAATACGGAGGGTCGTATGATGAAACCTCAGCATATTTCCGATGAACTACTGAATTCCTTTGTCGATGGTGAACTCGCGCCGCACGAGACAGGCGAAATGTTTATCACCATCGGCCGGGACGATGCATTGAAAGAGCGCGTCTGCGAACTGCGCGGCCTGAAGGAAATGGTTATGCATGCCTACCACATGCCGCCGGACAATAAAATTTCGCCGAATAAGCGTCCGGGTGCGTGGCAAATCCCCCGCTTTCAAAACCTGCCCAGACTGGCGACCTGCATGCTGATGCTGTTGCTGGGGTTGGGATCGGGCTGGGTTATGTTCGGGGGTTCGCATTCGATGGGCGACCCGAAGCTGATGCGCCTGTTTGAAACAGCACAAGGCAGCCAATTAATTGAAAAGTCCGGCAACATCATCGTTCACGTCAGCAATTCCAACCCGGTCAGACTCAAGACTGCTCTGGATGAAACCGAGAGTTTACTGAGTTTGTACAAGCGGGAAAATCGGCATGTCAATGTTGAAATTCTCGCCAACGGCAGCGGCATGGATTTGCTGAGATCGGATGTATCGCCTTATGCAAAGCGCATTGCCATGATGAAGGCAAAATACCCGAATCTCGATTTGCTGGCATGCCAGCAAACCATCATGAAGCTGCAGAAACAGGGTATAAACGTTAAGCTTCTGCCGCACACCGGGTCTACTCATTCAGCGGTAGAGGAAATCGACAAACGCCTGCATCAAGGATGGGACTACGTCAGGGTTTGAGGCTTCAATCAACAAAACAACAAGATAAGCCTTATCAACGACAATATTAAAAAACAGTAATATTAAAAACCGGATAATAATAACCATAATTTCTTGCAATGCCTGCATGAATGATGTAAGTTTTTTTTTGCAAGTCATAAATTCAAAACGAGGAGGAAATATTAATGCGCATCAAAACAACTATTCTGTTTTCCCTGATCGCCTCTCTGGGCTTGGCAAGCATGGCTTTTGCGGAAGAACAGGCAGATGGCCATAGTCTGGCTATTCGATAAAAAGAAAGGTAATTGCCTCGCGTGTCATGCAATACCGGGCGATCCCAAGGCCGAAGCAGCCGGCAATATCGGCCCTCCTCTGGTGAACATGAAACAGCGTTTTCCCGATCGCGCCAAATTGCGCGCGCAGATATGGGATGCCACCGTCGCCAACCCGGATTCGGTGATGCCGCCATTTGGCAGGAACAAGATACTGACTGAGAAAGAAATCGATCTGGTTACCGATTACGTACAGGGTCTTTGAGCCAAATTTAAATTTAATCTGAAAGGTATGATATGAATCAATTGCGTAGAACGTTTCTGAAAAACGCAGGTTCCGTCGGGGCGGTTGCAGCAGCGTTCGCAGCCGGGCTGCTCAAACCCGTGACCGTCTTTGCCGCAGCGTGGAACAGCCTTGCCTTCACTGCCAAGGAACTTCCCGCAGCGTTGAAGAATGCCGGTTACGACGGAGCCGCCGAGAGCAGCGACATCATGATCAAGGCACCCGATATCGCAGAAAACGGCGCTGTGGTGCCGGTAGCTGCCACCAGCAACATTCCGGGAACCACTTCCATGGCAATCTTCATTGACAAGAATCCTGCCCCGATGATTGCCGACTTCCAGTTCATGAATGGAGCCGAGCCGTACATTGCCACACGCGTCAAAATGGCCAAGACTTCGCTGGTAAGGGTGGCGGTAAAAGCGGGCGGCAAGAATTACATCGCCAGCCGGGAAGTGAAAGTCACGATCGGCGGCTGCGGCGGCTGATCGAACCTGGTTGATTAGAGAATTCAACTTGATCTGTACGATTTGACAATTTTTAAGAGGATACCAACATGGCTGAAGCAATGAAAATGCGTGCGACGATGGAAGGCGATGCGGTCGACGTAAAAGTGCTGATCCAGCATCCAATGGATACCGGGCTGATGAAGGACAAAACCGGCAAACTGATCCCGGCCCACTTTATCAATCAGGTCGTAGCGACGCTGAACGGCAAAACCGTGATTGATGCACAGTGGGGTGTAGGCATTGCCCAGAATCCTTTTATCGGGTTCAGGATCAAGGGCGGAAAGCCCGGTGACAAGATTGCTGTCAACGCGGTTGACAATCTTGGAGCCAAATTTGATGGCGAAGCGGTCGTTGCCTGATCCACGGCAAGGACTTGAGAACATTTGATTCTACCAACCAAGGGGAAGGTACGATATGAAACAGAAACTTATTACCATATTGGCACTGCTGCTGCTCGGCGCCAGTTTCTCTGTGTATGCCAGCCCTGCAAAAGACCGCGCGGCCTTGATCAAATACTACAAGAAGATTCTTCCGGACATCAAGTTCCAGGATTATATCTTTGGCGCACTGGCCATGAATCCGGACGCCAAGGCCCAGTACGATGACATCATGGCATTCCCGCCCTATGCCATCGATCTGGACAAGGGAAAGAGCATGTGGGAAACGCCGTTCAAGAATGGCAAACAATTTTCTTCCTGCTTTAAATATGGCGGCAAGAATGCAGCCGGCAACTACCCCTATTACGACAACGCTGCCGGACACGTGGTCACTTTCGAAAATGCCATCAACGCCTGCCTGAAAAAGAACGGCGAAGAAGAGCTGGAATACGGCAGCTCGAAAATGGGATTGCTGACTGCTTACGCACGTAGCCTGTCCGATGGGATGAAAGTCAACGTGAAGGTAAACGGCAAGGGTGCACTGGCAGCCTACGAAAAAGGCAAGAAGTACTACTATACGCGCAACGGCCAGTTGAATTTTTCCTGCGCCAGCTGCCACGTCCAGAGCGCCGGAAAATTCATCCGCAGCGACCAGCTTTCCATGATGGTCGGCCAGGCTTCACACTGGCCGGAATTCCGCGGCGGCACGGATATCGTTACCTTGCAAGATCGTTTCAAGCAATGCCAGAAAAACATGCGTGCAAAGCCGCTTAAAGCAGATAGCGAGGAATACAATAATCTCGAGTATTTCCTGACTTACATGAGCAACGGACTGCCCATGCTGACTCCGGTATTCCGCAAGTAAGACCAACTAGCTTTGCAGCGGATTAACACGGGCAACCCGTGTTAATCCGTGCTTCAAAATCTCTGCAGTATTAAATCTCTTTCAGGAGTGCCGTCATGTCCATGAACCGCCGCGAATTTATGCAGATATTGGCAGCAGCGGCAGCCTCGGGCTTTGCATTGAACAGCCGTGCAGCGCTCTCCGCCGGCAATGCAGCCAATTTCTACGAATTACCACCCTTCGGCAATGTTTCCCTGCTGCACATCACCGATTGCCATGCACAGTTGCTGCCGATCTACTTTCGCGAACCGAATGTCAACATCGGCCTGGGACAAAGCAGGAACAGGCCGCCGCATCTGGTCGGCGAAAAACTGCTCAAGTATTACGGCATCAGGCCGGGATCACCCGAAGCTTATGCATTCACCTATCTCGATTTTGATGCTGCGGCCCGCACCTACGGCAAGGTCGGCGGTTTCGCCCATCTGGCGACGCTGATCAAGAAAATCCGTGCCAGCCGACCCGGCTCCCTGCTGCTCGATGGCGGGGATACCTGGCAGGGTTCCGCCACTGCACTGTGGACCAAGGGTCAGGATATGGTGGACGCAGGCATACTGCTGGGTGTAGATGTAATGACAGGCCATTGGGAATTTACGCTGGGTGCGGACCGGGTCAAGCACGTCGTTGACAACGACTTCAAGGGCAAGGTGGACTTCGTCGCGCAGAACATCAAAACAAACGATTTCGGCGACCCGGTTTTCCCGTCCTATGTGATGAAGCAGATCAACGGAATTCCGGTCGCGATCATCGGCCAGGCTTTCCCTTACACGCCGATCGCCAATCCGAGATACATGACACCTGACTGGAGCTTCGGCATCCAGGACGACAACATGCAACTGGTCGTCAACGAAGCGCGTGCCAAGGGTGCACAGGTGGTCGTGCTGCTGTCCCACAACGGCATGGACGTGGACCTGAAGATGGCAACCAGGGTCACCGGTATCGACGCGATCCTGGGCGGACACACCCACGACGGCGTACCCGTTCCCAGCATCGTCAAGAATGCCGGCGGACAAACCCTGGTCAGCAATGCCGGTTCCAACGGCAAGTTCCTCGGCGTGATCGATTTCGATGTCAAGGGTGGCAAGGTCATCGACATCAAATACAAGCTGTTACCGGTATTTGCGAACCTGATAGCACCCGACGCAGAAATGGCGTCCCTGATCAGCAGGGTGCGCGCGCCTTACGAGGCCAAGCTCGCGGAAAAGCTGGCCATCACGGAAGGTACGCTTTACCGCCGCGGCAATTTCAACGGCACTTTCGACCAGTTGATCCTGGACGCGCTGATGGAAGTCAAAGGTGCGGATGCGGCGTTCTCGCCGGGTTTCCGCTGGGGCACGTCGTTGTTGCCCGGGGAGGCAATCACGATGGAACACGTGATGGACCAGACCGCGATCACCTATCCCTATTCAACACTGACCGAGATGACCGGCACAACCATCAAGGCCATCATGGAAGACGTCTGCGACAACCTGTTCAACGCCGATCCCTACATGCAACAAGGGGGGGATATGGTACGTGTCGGCGGCATCAGCTATACCTGCGATTTGCGCCAGACCATCGGCAAGCGCATCAACAACATGATGCTGAATGGCAAGGCGCTCGACCCGAACAAGAAATACAAGGTTGCCGGATGGGCGCCGGTGGGCGAAGGCGCAACCGGCGAACCGATCTGGGATGTCGTGTCCGGCTACTTGCGCGACAAGAAAACGATCACGCCGCGCAAGCTCAACCTGCCGAAACTGATCGGCGTCGATAACAACGACGGAATCGCATAATGTGCCGTTGCAGCGTGCAAGGACGCGAACACGGTATCTTGGGTTAATGCTTGATAATTTTTTGACAATCTTTTCGGGGTAAATTGATATGGATGCATCAGTTGTGATCAAAACCATCGTCTGGTGGGGATTTGGCTTGGGTATCGTATTCGGCTTCATCGCCAACAAGACCAATTTCTGCACCATGGGTGCAGTATCTGACGTGGTCAACATGGGGCACTGGGGGCGCATGCGCGCCTGGCTGCTCGCCATCGCGGTGGCAATGATCGGCACCAACCTGCTCGCGTATAACGGTTATCTGGATTTGTCCAAGACCATTTATACCGGCAGCAACTTCCCGTGGCTCGCCTATATTGTCGGAGGACTGTGCTTCGGCGTCGGCATGACGCTCGCCTCCGGTTGCGCCAACAGAACGCTGGTGCGTGTCGGCGGAGGCAACCTGAGATCGGTCGTCGTGTTCATCTATCTGGGCTTTGCCGCATTGGTGACGCTGAGAGGGATCCTGGGCGAATTCCGCGTGAAAGTGCTGCAGGCGCCTGCAGTCACGCTGCAGTTCGACCACGGGCAAACGCTGTCTTCGTTGCTGTCCGGGCTGGTCAGCGTATCGCCCAAAACCCTGCAGCTGGGATTGGCCGTCGTGATCGGGGTTGCGATCCTGATCTTCGTATTCAAGGACAGCAGCTTCCGCAAAAGCCTGGACAACAATCTGGCCGGACTGGTGGTCGGCCTGCTCATCATCGGCGGCTGGTATCTGACCGGACACCTCGGTTTTGGAGAAAATCCGGATACGCTGGAAATGACCTATCTGGGCACCAATTCCCACCTGGCGGAATCGATGTCCTTTGTCGCACCGACCGCCTACACCCTGGAATACTGGGCATACTGGACCGATGCTTCGAACATTGTCACTTTCGGCGTAGCGACAATATTCGGTGTCGGCATCGGCTCATTCCTGTACGCGCTGATCACCAAATCTTTCCGCTGGGAGGCGTTTTCGTCGGCTCAGGACATGTTCTACCATATCATCGGCGGCACACTGATGGGATTCGGCGGCGTTACCGCGATGGGTTGCACGATAGGCCAGGGCATCACCGGGGTGTCTACGCTGTCGCTTGGCTCCTTTCTCGCGCTTGCAGCTATCGTCGCCGGTTCGGCCATTACGATGAAGATACAATACCGTATCATGATGCGGGAAGCCTGATCGTCGACTCCTGAACGCATCCGGGACATCGGACTGGCTGGCTGTGCCTTGAACCGTCTGTTGTCCCGGGCGTCCAAGCAACATTCAATCCGGGCAACCTCGCTCGAGTATGGTTCAAGTGAATCCGACAGGATGAGGCCATGAAAATTTTTTTTGCCGCTTTGTTGTTCGCAATCTGCACGGGAACAGTCTTTGCCGAAACGCGCGATGCCGAACAGTACTTCTTCGATTTGAAATTTGGCGACTTCAAAAGCGAGTTGGCCAACGCAAAGCAAGCCGGCAAGACAGGCATCATGATCATGTTCGAGCAGGCCGATTGCCCGTTCTGCTACCGCATGGAACACACCATCCTCAACCAGAGCGAAGTGCAAGACTACTACCATAAGCACTTTCTGCTTTTTACGGTGGACATCCGCGGCAGCCTCCCGATGCAGGATTTCAAGGGAACCGAAACCACGGAAAAAGCGTTCAGCATGGATCATCACGTATACGGAACGCCGGTATTCGATTTTTTCGACCTGAACGGCAACCTGATCACGCGCTTCCCCGGAACCGCATTCGACGTGAATGAATTCATGCTGCTCGGCAAATGCGTGGCGGAGGGCGCCTGCAAAACCATGTCGTTCAGCGCCTACAAGCGACAACTGGCGAAATGAAACCCTGCGGCCTGCTTTTGCTGAGCCGCATCAGCTGCCTGATTTTTCTATCCGTTGTTTGCACCCCTGCCCTTGCCGGCACGCTCACCCTGAAAGATGCACTGGATGCGGCCGACTCGGCTCATCCTGATCTGCTGATGGCCAAAGCAGACCGGGACAGTGCCGCGGCAGATCGGGATATCGCCGGCTCGCTGCGGGATACCCGGATCGATCTTGAAGGCATTTTGCGCAGCGGCCGTCCCACAGCCGGCGTGCCTGACTTCAGCAGCGACAACAGCATACGCCTGACCGCACGCAAGACGATCTATGATTTCGGGCGCAGCGATGACGCCGAACTGGCCGCCGCATACGAGCTCAAGGCGCGCGAGGCCGATCTGACATCCACGCTGGACCAGCGCCGCCTGGAAATCATGGCGCGCTATTTCGACGTGCTGCTGGCCGACATGCAGTACACCGTGGATAACGAGTTGATGGCGGTGTATTACGTGAATTACGACCAGGGAAAAGACCGGCTGGCACAGGGACAGATATCCAGCGTCGAGCTGGCCGAGCTTGAATCACGCTATCAGGATATTCTGCTAAAGCGTAATGCCAGTGCGGAGCGACAGCGGCTCACACGCGCAATGCTGGCCAATGCGATGAACCGCCCCGGGGTATTGCCGGGCGATCTGGAAGACCCGAAACTGCCGGGTAATCAGCGTGCCCTCCCCGATTACGAAGCCCTGCTGCCGATCATGTTGAACAACAATCCCCGGCTGCATGCGCAACAGGAAATGCTGGCTTCCTCACAGCAGCGCATTGCTTCGCTGCGCGCAGAAACCGGCCCGACACTGGATGCCGAAATCGAGGCGGCCGATTACAGCCGAGCTGCGACGACACGCAACAACTACAGCGCAGGACTGATCCTGTCCTGGCCGCTGTACCAGGGCAATCGTTCCGACTCCCGGGTAGCGCGCGAGATGGCGCACTTCAACAAGCTGCAGGCCGGCACCGAAAAGCTGAAAATGAATCTGACCCAGGCGCTGCTGGAGACCTGCCTGGATATCACCCGGCTGCAGGGCACAGCGCGCGACGCAGCCCGAAAATACACCGAGTATCGTGACCTCCGGCTGGAACGCAGCCGCGGCCTGTATGAAATGGAGCTGAAAAGCAACCTCGGCACATCGATGTCGGAAACATCGGATGCCAGGCTGCGCACCCGCCGCAACGAGTATCAACTCGCACTGAGCTTCGCACGCCTGGAAGCTTTGCTGGGCAAGCCGCTGAGTGAGATTGCAACAACCAGGGGGAACATGAAATGAAAAATTGGATAGCGCTGATCCTGGCCGCACTCTTCCCGCAGGTGCTGTGGGCGGCGGATGTGCCGGCAACCCTGCAGTGGTCGCAACGGGTGGAACTTTCGACGCCGGTATCCGGCGTGGTCAAGGCGGTAAATGTCGAAGTGGGCGACCATGTCAGGAAAGGCCAGGTATTGCTGTCGCTGGACAGCACCGGCTACCAGGCCAGCGTGGCCGAAACTGAATCCGCAATCACCCGCTACAAGGCCGAAACGGAGGAAGCAAAGCGCGATCTGGACCGTGTGCAGGATCTGCATGAGCGCACGGTGGTTGCCACCGCGGAACTCGATCAGGCGAAGCTGCGCCTGGTGAAGAGTCAGTCCATGCTGGCCGAAGCGCAGGCGCAGTTGCGGCAGGACCGGAAAGCGCTGGACGATACCCAGCTGCGCGCACCGTTCGATGCGGTCGTGATCCTGCGCGACGCCGAGCCCGGGCTGAGCGTAGCCGCCGGGCTGGAACCGCGGATGCTGCTGACGCTGGCCAGGTCGGGCGAGATGATTGCGCGCATAGACCTGCCCTCGCCGCAAATCGACAGCCTGAAAACCGGCCAGACCGTGACCGTGACCGTCGCCGGAACGAACTACACCGGGAAAATCAGAACGCTGGGGCTGGAGCCAATCCAGACCAAGGAGGGGGCGGTATACCCGGTTGATGTGCTATTCCCGAACAAGCAACCATTGCGCGCCGGATCACCGGCGCTGGTGAAACTGCCCTGATCGGATAATCGCCACGCCTGAAATATTTAGTCGGTATCGCTGTAATTCAGCACCATGATCTTCGGCGCCCGGTCTATGCGGTATAAAGCCAGCAGCAGGACAATGGTCGAAACAAGCATAAAATGCGGGCCGAACAGCCAGAATACCATCGGCACCAAATAATAATAGGCACGCATGCCCATGCTGTAGAAATGACCGGCCCGATTGAGATGGGTCGCCACATGCGCAGGCGTGATCATCTTGTGATTCAGCCTGACCGGCACATTGATCATGAAGCCCACATGATTGTATATGCGGATTGCCATGGAAAAGCCGAAGAATGCGACAAACAGGTCAAGCAACAGCACAAGGAGTTTCACCATCCACAGCATCGGATTGATTGAACCCACCATGTTCAGCGCATGCCAATGCGCCTCCAACTTGTCTCCCTGCTCACTGAGTGTCAGTACCCCGATAATCAAAAGCACCGATGTTTACGCAAGAAATGTCGCAGCCATGGTGGAGTTGCGCAGTGTCTGCACAGCCAGCACGGCATTTTTATCGTCGCCCATGATGGTCTCCACCCACGCAGTGCGTGCAATCCTGTTGATGGCCTGCACCGTGTAAGCTGGATCTTTTTGTATTTTCTTGCGGAGAAATATGTGATACCCGACGATAAACGGATCAGGAAACGGATGCCGCCTCGAGTCTCCCCTTTATGTCTGTCAAAGCGTTCCGCTCGGAAGGGAAGATATTTTTGTCCTGAATATCATTTTGCAGTCCGGTGCGCTGCATCACTTCCAGCACCGGCAGCTTGATATTATAAAATATCAGGGATATCCCGTTCCCCCTCAACCGTGTCACAAGTTCGCGCAGCATCGCCACACCCGAGGCATCAAGTCCGTTGATTCCCCTTGCATCCACCATGACATATCTGATATCCGCATCGTTGCTGATCAGGTAGAGGATGGAGGACTCAAAATAATTCACGTTGGCGAAATACAGCTGCCCGTCAAAACGGATTGCCACCACTTCGGGATGAAATTGCGGCAGACTGTATCTTTCCGCATTCTGCAGTTCGCCGTTCTCGTCCAGCCCCAGCAGAACAATGCGCGGCTTCATGGTGCGGAACAGGAACATCGCCAGCGCAAGCAACATTCCGACCAGTATCCCGTACTGAATATTGGGCGCGAACAGCAGTGTCGCGACAAAGGTTGACGCTGCCGCAATGCCGTCCCGTTTGCTTGCATTCCACGCTTCGCGGAATATCTTGAAGTTGAGCAGTGAAATCACCGCCAGAATGATCACCGCAGCAAGCGTCGGCTTGGGCAGTTGATGCAGCAGCGGTGTCAGCACCAGCAGCGTGAGCAATACCGCTAACGCAGTGAAGATAGAGGCCAACCCGGTTTTCGCACCCGCTGAAAGATTCAGTGCAGAGCGCGAGAATGAGCCGCTCACCGGCATGGTGTGATTGAATGATGCGGCGATCTTCGCCAGTCCCTGACCGATCAGTTCCTGATTTTCATCCCAGGCCGTGCGGGTCTTGATGGCGATGATTTTGCAACTGGACATCGCTTCCATGAAACTGACCAGCGCAATCACAATAGCCATGGGCAGAAGTGAAACACTGGTCTCCCAGTTCAATTCAGGCAAGCTGAACGCCGGCAGGCCCTGCGGCACCTCGCCAACCACCCTGCCCCCCATCACCTCGAAGCCGACCAGATAACTCGCAACCGTGGCCAGTGTCACGGCAATCAGCACACCCGGCAGTTTGGGCGCGTAACGCTTCAAGGCCAGCATGATCGCCAGGGAAGACACGCCAAAGATCAGCGAAGCCGAATGCATCTCATCCATATGGGCAAGGATATGGGCTATGTCCACAAGAAAGTGCTGGCTGTTACGCAACGACAATCCGACCAGTGGCGCAAGTTGCGACAGCCCGATGATGATGGCCGCGGCATTGATGAATCCCATCAACACCGGATGCGACAGAAAATTGAGCAGCACCCCCATGCGTGCCAGCCCCATGATGATCTGCACTACGCCGGAGAGGAATGCCATCAGCACAACGGCGGTGTAAAACTGTTCAGATCCCCAGTGGGCGAACGGAATGACGCTCGCAGCCGTCAACAACGAGGTCATTGCCACCGGTCCGGTAGAAAGTATCCGGGATGAGCCGAACAATGCGCCGATGAGGGACGGGACGAGGATTGCATACAAGCCGAAATAGGCCGGCACACCGGCCAGTTGGGCATAAGCCAGCGACTGGGGGATAGCGACAAGCGCAACCGTGATTCCCGCGATCAAATCGGCCCTGAGCGTCTCGCGGTTGAATTCCCGCCGCCAGGACAGGAACGGGAATAGCTTGTTAAGCCAGGCTGTGCGGCTTGCTGTAACTATAGACAAAATGATATTTCCGATATGGTAATTTCATCCGTTCGCAGCTTGAACATCACGACACCCCTTGATAATAGAGGTTCTGCGGGTGATTCGCCTCGGCGAAAAAGAACCAGCGTTCGGCCAGCAGCCCGGCATATTGCAGCACGAAGGCTGTGCCGAGCAACCACGCAGCCGGGTAGGACAGCGAGATGAACAGCAGCAGCAGCGGAATCACGAAGGCGAACACCAGGAATGCCGGCTTGATCGCGCGCAGGAATGCAGCGCTTTTGCCATGGAAGAACTCGCGCGTGTTGAACGAGCCGCCCATTGCACCCTGTGATTTTTGCACGATTTTCGGATGCTTGATGCCGATCGCCGTTTGCACGGTCGATGTCGGGCGCAGCCGCGCATTGCGCCACAGCGAGGTGCTGCGGCCGAACAGCCCGAGCAGGGTGATGATGAATGCCCAGTAGGCAAAGAAGCTTGCCTGCGTCGGTGAATAATTGGTCGCAAAGAAAGTCGCGAAGAATGCGGCCAGCGTGAATCCCGAGGCGCCGCCGAGCAGCACGAAATTGATCACCGTC
The DNA here is from genome assembly GCA_963827265.1 of uncultured beta proteobacterium. Lineage (GTDB taxonomy): Bacteria > Pseudomonadota > Gammaproteobacteria > Burkholderiales > Gallionellaceae > Gallionella. The sequence continues at coordinate 193,764 of CAWHAD010000002.1, forward strand.
AGCGGCGTATGCCATTCGCGCAGGAAACGCAGACAGGCATAGATCATCGCGGTGCAGACGAACAGCACAAAGGCCAGCACGGTCCCGATGCCGCCCGACACGATGCTGAGATCGACCGGCATTCCGCCGCGCAGGATGACCAGCACCGGCCTGAAATCCAGCAGATGCGTCACGCCATACACAAACACCACGCCCATGAACGCGGGCAGCGCAATCACTTCACGCGACAGCCATGAGGTGCGCCACTGGGTTGCCGTGCGCCAGGCGCGTTCCGGATGGCCGAGATGGAAGAACGAAGCGGCCAGCCCTCCGATCAGGAACAGCAGCGCGAGCATGCTGCCATAGCCGTAGAACGCATCGTTCTGCAGCGGCAGCAGGCCGAACAGCGCGTAGGATTGCTGCGTGTACAGCGCGAGGAACAGCCCCTGGCCGACGCCGATCAGGGTGGTAAGAAAGATGACTGAGAATGCTGGTTTCATAGCTATATCGTTGGAAATTACCAGGACGTGACATCATCGAGGGTAGGATCGGATTTTTTCGGTTTGGGCAGCTTGCCGTCGACCTTGAGCGGATTATCGACGCGCTCCAGCTCATCCTCGTGTATCTTGAGGCTGGTCTTGCGGCGCGGCAGGTAATGGTTGGCAGGATGGGTGCCCCATTCCGGCATCAGCGCATAACCGGCGCTTTCGCGGATCGCCTTCGACACCACCGATTCCGCATCATGCACATCCCCGAACAGCCGGGCGCTGGTCGGGCAGGCCAGCACACACGAAGGCTTGCGGTCCCGTTCCGGCAGTGTCGTATCGTAGATGCGGTCCACGCACAGTGTGCATTTCTTCATCACCTGCTGCTTTTCATCCAGCTCGCGCGCGCCGTAAGGACAGGCCCACGAGCAATACTTGCAGCCTATGCATTTGTCATAGTCGACCAGCACGATGCCGTCTTCCTTGCGCTTGTAGGATGCGCCGGTCGGGCACACCGGCACGCACGGCGGATCCTCGCAATGCAGGCATGATTTCGGGAAATGCACCGTCTCGGTGTTCGGATATTGACCAACCTCGAATGTCTGAACGCGGTTGAAGAAGGTGCCGGTCGGATCGGCACCATAGGGATTCTCGTCGCACAGCGGTCCGGCCGAACCGGAAGTATTCCACTCCTTGCAACTGGTCACGCAGGCATGACAGCCCACGCACACGTTGAGATCGATTACCAGGGCGAGCTGAGTCATAGCGAGCCTTTCATTCCAGCAGGTCCGAGCTGAGTCATAGCGAGCTGAGTCATGCGAGCTTCATTCCAGCAGGTCCGAGTTGGGTCATTTGTCGCCCCCCTTGACGCCGCCGAAATAGGCGAACCACTTGGGACTTTTTCCCATGCCCGGCACAGCCTTCATCGGTTCGAACTGCGGCGAGGTCTGCTCCGGCTCGCCGGCTTCGGCCGGATAGATGCGCACCCTTACGTCGTACCAGGCGGCCTGCCCGGTGATCGGGTCTGAATTGGAATAGCGCGAACCATCGGGATTGACCGGCAATTCCTCGGAGATCAGGTGATTCAGCAGAAAACCCTTCTGCGACTCGTTCGCGTCGGGCGACAGACTCCATGCACCCGCCGCCTTGCCGATCGCATTCCAGGTCCACACCGTGCCCGGCTCCACCGCCTCGGAATAACGGCACATGCAGCGCACCTTGCCCCATTGCGATTCCACCCACATCCAGCCACCGTCGGCAATACCGGCATCCTGTGCGGCGAGCGGATTCACGAACAGATAATTGTGCGTGTGGATCTGGCGCAACCAGGCATTTTGCGAATCCCAGGAATGGTACATGGCCATCGGCCGCTGGGTCACGGCCGCAAGCGGATACTTGATGTTGTCGCTGGATTGGGTTTCCAGCGGCTCGTAGAAAAACGGCAGCGGATCGAAATAGTTTTCAATGCGCTTGGCCAGATGTGCCGGCGGCTTGCGCGTGATACCGCGACCTTGTGCGGCCAGACGGAATTTCTGCAGCACTTCGGAATACAGGTGGATCAGGATGGGCTCGCCATAGCGGGTGATGCGGTTGCGCTGCGACCATTCCAGATAGCCCTTGTTCCAGTTGCGCATGTACTGATAAGACGGCGGCAACTGATAGTGAAACACGCAGTTATTTTTTTCGTACATTTCCCACTGCTTCGGATTGGGTTCACCGACCAGGGATTTCTCGCCGCCCTTGCCGCGCCAGCCCGCCAGGAATCCGATGCCGGAACCGGGTTCGCTCTCCCAGTTCACGATGAAATCGGGATAGTCACGATACTTGCGCTGACCTTCCCTGGTGACGAAGGTGGGCAGCTTCAACCGCGAGCCCAGCTCGATCAGCACTTCCTGAAAAGGCTTGCATTCGCCGGTCGGCGGCAACACCGGAATGCGCACCGAATCCACCGGGCCGTCGAACTCGGAGATCGGCCGGTCCAGCATCGACATCACGTCATGGCGCTCCAGATAAGTCGTGTCGGGCAGGATCAGATCCGCATAGGCCGTCGTTTCGGAATGGAACGCATCGCAGACCACGATGAACGGGATCTTGTACTCGCCGTTCTCTTCCTTGTCGTTGAGCATTTTCCTGACTTCGACGGTGTTCATCGTCGAGTTCCAGCCCATGTTGGCCATGAAGATCAGCAGCGTGTCGATCTTGTACGGATCGCCGCGCCATGCATTGGTGATCACGTTATGCATCATGCCATGCACCGACAGCGGATATTCCCACGAGAATGCCTTGTCGATGCGCACCGGGCTGCCGTCCGTATCGACGAACAGATCGTCCGGATCGGATGGCCAACCCAGAGGCATACCGTCCAGCGGCGTGTTCGGCTTGATCGCCAATGGCGTATTCGGCGTGCGTGCGCACGGCGGGATCGGACGCGGAAACGGTGTCTTGTGGCGGAATCCGCCGGGACGGTCAATGGTGCCCAGCAGTGTCATCAGGATCGCCAGCGAGCGTATTGTCTGGAAGCCGTTGGAGTGCGCAGCCAGTCCGCGCATCGCGTGGAAAGCCACCGGATTGCCGGTAACGCTGTCGTGTTCCTTGCCCCATGAGTCGGTCCACGCGATCGGCAATTCGATCTTCTGGTCGCGTGCGGTGATGCCCATCTCGTAGGCGAGACGGCGGATGGTCCCGACCGGAATGCCGGTAACGCCGCTTGCCCACTCCGGCGTGTAATCTTTTACCCGTTCCTGCAACAACTGGAACGCGGGTTTGACCGGCACGCCGTCGGGCAGCTTGAATTCGCCGAACAGGAATGGGTCTGCTCCCTCGGTGTGGGTGATCACCGGCTTGTTGGTATTGCGGTCCCACCACAATTTATTTTGCGGGTCATAACAACCCTCCTCCTCCGGCACCTCGGTGCGCACGAACATGCCGAATTCGTCATGCGCGTCGTCGAGATTCACCAGCTGGCCCGAATTGGTGTAACGCACCAGGAAGTCGCGATCGTACAGACCGAGCGCGATGATCTCGTGGATCAGCGCAAGCAGCAGCGCGCCGTCGGTGCCGGGACGTATGCCCACCCATTCGTCGGCGATCGCCGAGTAGCCGGTGCGTATCGGGTTGATGGAAATGAAACGGCCGCCATCGCGTTTGAATTTCGAGATTGCGATCTTCATCGGATTGGAATGGTGGTCTTCTGCCGTGCCGATCATCACGAACAGCTTGGCGCGATCCAGATCCGGCCCGCCGAATTCCCAGAACGAGCCGCCTATGGTGTAGATCATTCCGGCGGCCATGTTCACCGAACAGAAACCGCCGTGCGCGGCATAGTTGGGTGTGCCGAACTGGCGCGCAAACATTCCGGTCAGCGCCTGCATCTGGTCGCGTCCGGTAAACAGCGCAAATTTCTTCGGATCGGTGGCGCGTATCTTGCCCAACCGCTCGGCGAGGATATCGAAAGTCTCTTCCCAGCTGACCTCCTCGAATTCTCCTGCACCGCGGTCTGTCCCGGGTTTGCGGCGCAGCGGCCTGGTCAGTCGCGCCGGGGAATACTGCTTCATGATGCCGGAGCTGCCCTTGGCACAGATCACCCCGTTGTTGAGCGGATGATCCGGATTGCCGTCTATATAGCGCACCGCGCCGTCGCGCAGATGGACGCGTATACCGCAACGGCAGGCACACATGTAGCAGGTCGTGTTGCGCACCTCGTTCTTTGCGTTCGGCACCGGAGGGGAAAGCGGGTCGTGAAGCGGAGCAATCGTGCTCTGCGAGTCTCCGAAGTTATGGGTATCCATTGAATTCCATCGATTGTTGAGTGTTGAATTCCGACTATGCAAGTAGGAATAAGCGTGATCTGTGCAGGTGCGATAGTATCCGTAATTGCACCCGACTCCAACCATAGCCGTGATGAGCTATTGGTGTATAACCCATTAGGGGTATCGTAGTCAGACCTCTAAAGCTCTAGCATACCCCTACCGTTGATCCGGATGAAATACAAACTCTAGGGAGAAACAAAATGGCACTCGTAAGACCGCATGGTGGAGGCAACCTTGAACCCTTGCTGCTCAAAGGGAAAGCGCTTGCGAACGAATTGGAGCGAGCGCGCACCTTGCGTCGCATCAAAATCAGCTCCCGCGAAAAAGGCGACCTGGTGATGATGGGCATCGGCGGTTTCACCCCGCTGGAAGGTTTCATGTCCTTTCCCGACTGGCAGGGCGTATGCGCCGGGATGAAAATGGCCAACGGGATATTCTGGCCCATCCCGATCACCCTCTCCACCGATTTCCTCACTGCAAACGACATCGAGACCGGCAGCGAAGTTGCGCTGATCGACCCGGAAGACGGCAGCATTCTGGCGACGATGCGCATCACCGAAAAATACACCATCGACAAGGCGCACGAATGCGCCACCGTGTTCAACACGGTCGACATCGAACATCCCGGCGTGAAAATGGTCATGGCACAGGGCGATGTCAACCTCGCCGGTCCGGTCAAGGTATTGTCCCTTGGCGGTTTCGATCAGAAGTACGGCGAACTGTTCATGACGCCGCAGCAGACACGCGATATGTTCGAAGAATTGGGCTGGAGCAAGATTGCGGCGTTCCAGACGCGCAATCCGATGCACCGCTCGCACGAATACCTCGCGAAAATCGCGATCGAAATCTGCGATGGCGTATTGATCCACTCGCTGCTCGGCAACCTCAAACCGGGCGACATCCCCGCCGACGTCCGTACCGAAGCCATCGGCACGCTGGTCGAAAAATATTTCGTCAAGAACACCATCGTGCAGGCGGGTTACCCGCTGGACATGCGCTACGCGGGCCCGCGCGAAGCGCTGCTGCATGCGCTGTTCCGCCAGAACTACGGTTGTTCGCATCTGATTGTCGGGCGTGATCACGCCGGCGTCGGCAGCTACTACGGCCCGTTCGATGCGCATCACATCTTCGACGAGATTCCGAAAGCGTCGATGGAAACCCAGCCGCTCAAGATCGACTGGACTTTCTGGTGCTACGAGTGCGGCGGCATGGCATCGGCGCGCACCTGCCCGCACGACGAGAAGGACCGCTTGCTGGTTTCCGGAACCAAGTTGCGCAAATGGCTATCCGAAGGAGCCGATGTACCGGCTGAATTCAGCCGGCCCGAGGTACTGGCAATATTGCGCGCCTATTACGCAAGTATCGAAGAAAATGAAAAAGTGGAAGTAAAACTCAGCGGTCACTCTGCACGCTAGAAAACACCCCCTCCCCTTTGCACCCGCAGGGGGTAGACCGTGGTTGTACAGCCGCTGAAGCGGCAACAACCTCGCACACGGGGGAGGGCTGTAACCAGCGACTTGGCTGGCGTTTTTTGGCAGCCTAGTCGAATGGCTAGTAGTTTTATCGGGGAGAGGGGAAGCTCTTCTTTGACCCCCATTTTTACCAATTTTTGTTCGGGTTGATTAAGTAAAGTAATGGTGGTAGGAAAGTAATGGTGGTAGGTTCGTAGGGTGAAGAATTTTTGTGGGGGTTACTTTTTCTATACTCGACGGCCAACCGATTTAAGGTTAATTTTGCGTCTGAAATTTTTGAGGAGAACCTAATGTTCACGAGCAACCCCTTTGCCGAACTATCGGCATCAATTCCAACCGTCTACATGCAGGGGTATATCGTCCTGATGGTCCTGCTGGTCATAGTCGGGACAATACTTGACATGATGCATAAGAAAAGCGCGCAGTACTTTTTCGAAAATGCGAAAAAAGCGCAGAAAAGCGCAAAACGGTCAGTGGGTGGTGGAGAAAAAGCAGCGATTGCCGCTTCAGTGCTGGCAAAAGAAATATTAACTTCCGGCGAATTCAGCAATACAAGGCGCAGGCTTTCCCATCTGTTGACCATGTACGGAACCATTATTTTCGTTGTGACTACCGCGATTATGATTTTTGGCTATCCCACGCCGGCAACGCCCACACCTGCCCTGCTGCCACAGCTATGGCATATCGGTGCACTGATGCTGGCCGTTGGTGGATACTGGTTCTGGTTTTCTATCCGCGTTGATGTCTCTGCGGAAGGCCTTCCATGGTTTCGGTTCGAGCGTGCGGATTTATTTATTCTTTCGCTTCTTGCCACCTCGACTTTCGCATTAATCTGGTCATTTACCGGCGGTGGATTAACCATATTCTTTGCCTTGTTCATCCTGTCAAGCACTGTTCTCTTTGGCGGCGTTTATTGGTCCAAGTTTGCTCACATGTTCTTTAAGCCCGCTGCGGCCTACCAGAAAAAAATTACCAGGGCCGATGGTTCCAGAGAGAATTTGCCTCCTGACTATGATTTGACGGATCCTGAAGTACAGCGAAAGTTTCCGGATATCCCTATGTATATGGGAAAGAACCCGCCAAACATGGGGCTTTGTATCAAGGCTGAAAGACCAAACCACTACTAACACTGACTTGACTAATTATCTATAAGAAATAGAGGAATATATTATGCCAACTTTTGTATATATGACGCGTTGTGATGGTTGTGGAGAATGCGTTGACATCTGCCCATCTGACATCATGCACATCGATAAAAAGCTGCGTCGTGCTTACAACATCGAACCTAGTATGTGCTGGGAATGCTATTCCTGTGTAAAAGCATGTCCACACCAGGCGATTGATGTTCGCGGTTATGCCGACTTTGCACCACTTGGACACAGTGTTCGAGTGCTCCGTGATGAGGAAAAAGGCACGATTGCGTGGCGCATCAAGTTCCGTAACGGCAAGAAAGACATGGAGCTGCTGGCACCTATCACGACCAAGCCCTGGGGCAAGCATATTCCCAAGCTGGCAGATCAGCCTGCTCCCAGCAAGGAGATGCGAGACAGCCAACTGTTGTTTAATGAGCCTAAATACATCCGCATGGATGAAGGTGGGTTACACACACTGGAATCCAATGGCTTGGAAATTAAGGAAGGGGTGCAATACTAATGAGCTACCAGACAATTATTGAAGACAATATCGACATCCTGGTTGTAGGTGCGGGCCTGGGCGGTACGGGTGCGGCATTTGAAGCAAGATATTGGGGTCGGGACAAGAATATCGTCATCGCCGAAAAGGCAAACATCATGCGTTCTGGTGCGGTAGCCCAGGGCCTGTATGCGATCAACTGTTACATGGGTACACGCTTTGGCGAGAACAATCCCGAAGATCATGTGCGCTATGCACGTATCGACCTGATGGGTATGGTGCGTGAAGACTTGCTGTTTGACATGGCACGCCACGTAGACTCCACTGTGCATAACTTTGAAGAGTGGGGTCTTCCCATCATGCGCAACGAGAAGAAGGGTTCGTTTCTGCGTGAAGGGCGTTGGCAGATCATGATTCATGGTGAATCTTATAAGCCTATCGTTGCTGAAGCAGCCAAGAAGTCAGCGGACAAGGTTTTCAACCGCATCTGTGTGACCCACCTCCTGATGGATGAATCCAAAGAAAACCGTGTTGCCGGTGCCGTGGGCTTTAATGTTCGCACGGGTAACTACCACGTGTTCAAGTCCAAGACCGTTATCTGTGGTGCCGGTGGTGCTTCCAACATCTTCAAGCCGCGTTCTGTCGGTGAAGGTGCGGGTCGTGTCTGGTACGCACCGTGGTCTTCGGGTTCTGCATATGGCCTGATGATCGAAGCCGGTGCAAAGATGACACAAATGGAAAACCGTATCGTACTGGCTCGATTCAAGGATGGTTACGGTCCGGTCGGTGCCTACTTCCTGCATCTCAAGACCTATACCCAGAATGGCTACGGTGAAGAGTATGAGTCCAAGTGGTTCCCGGCACTTCAGCAAATGGTAGGCAAAGAATACCTGGACCCGGAAGTTTCGCACAGAACTCATCGTCCCATTCCGACCTGTCTGCGTAACCACGCAATAATCAACGAGGTTAATGCCGGTCGTGGCCCGATTCACATGGTCACCATGGAAGCCTTCCAGGACCCTCATCTTGAAGAGATCGGTTGGCACAACTTCCTGGGCATGACTGTTGGTCAGGCGGTACTTTGGGCAGCCACAGACGTTGATCCCAAGTATGAAAACCCTGAGCTGACGACCTCTGAGCCTTATGTTATGGGTTCACATGCTACCGGTTGCGGCGCCTGGTGTTCAGGCCCTGAAGACGTATCTCCACCGGAGTACTTCTGGGGCTACAACCGCATGACGACCGTTGAAGGTCTGTTCGGTGCGGGTGATGCGGTTGGCGGTACACCGCACGCTTTCTCATCAGGATCGTTCACTGAAGGTCGTCTGGCTGCCAAGGCTGCCTGTAAATATATTGATGATGGCAAAGCAGAGGGCATCCGTGTTTCTGACGCTCAGATCAATCGTCGTAAGGAACAGATCTACAAGCCCATGGAAACTTACCGTGTTTACAGTAATGAAGTGGTTGCCGGTACCGTTAATCCTAACTTCATCAATCCGAGACAGGGTCTTGATCGTTTGCAGAAGATGATGGATGAGTACTGTGGTGGTTTTGGTGTTAACTACATGACCAACGACAAACTCCTGAACATCGGTCTGAAGAAGATGTCGATTCTGGGAGAAGATCTGGAAAAGGTTGCTGCGTCAGATATCCATGAACTGCTGCGTGCATGGGAGCTGAAACATCGTTTCCTTACTTCTGAGAGTGTATTCCAGCATACGCTGTTCCGTAAGGAGACACGTTGGCCGGGTTACTACTACCGTGGTGATGTAATGAAGCTGGATGATAAGAACTGGCACGTACTGACAGTTTCTCGTCGTGATCCCAAGACGGGTGAGTACACGATGGAAAAAGCACCGCTCTACCACCTGGTAGGTGATGTAGAGAAAGCGCCGCCAGAAGCGCACTAAGCAAATGCAGGCTTGATTTACCGGTTTTGTAAAATCAGGCCTGCGAATATATATTTGCGATAACTTGTCAGTGTATTAAAGAGGACCGGCATATTTTATGTTGGTCCTCTTTTTATCTATTTCAGCAAGAGTGTGAATCATCGCTTATGAAAAATCTATGAAAGCACATGTTTTTTTAAGGTGAGATATTTTATGAATATTATTGAAAAAACAGATGAAGAGATTTTAGAGTTGGCCAACCCGATGTGGGCTGATCTTATCAAGTACTCTAATGAAGGAAACTACGGTGCTTTCACGCGTAATTTTTCGAGCTCTTTTATTGCGGGTGCCAATGAGGTTGAAATGGGTAAGCAGTTTGCGAGAAGCGACCTTGCGAAAAACCTGTCAGAAGATTATTCGTATCTTGGCATGATACGCCGTGGAGAATATGTCACTGTTTTATATAAAGTGATAAACAAAAAAAATAAAAGTGAATGGCTGGGCAGACTGGTGCTGGGTTATGAAAGGGACAAGGTGAGAATCTTCGGCGCTACGCTGTTCTAAGAAAACTTTATCATTAATCAGGCCCTTCCAGTCATGTCAGATACAATTGAAGACGAAAAATTCGTTGAACTAAATTATAAAGTCATCGATAACAAAACCGGTGACATACTTGTTACTGTAGATTATCCGCTGGCTTATGTTCATGGTGTGAATGATGTAATGTCTGAAGAAGTGACAAAGGAACTGTACGGTAAAAAAGTTGGCGATATCATCGAAGTGCCAGTAGACACTACAAAGTTATACGGTGAGAGAGATGAATCACTGGTATTTACCGATCGAATAGAAAATGTCCCGGAAGAATATCGGGAAATTGGTATGACGATCACCATGGAAAATGAAAAGGGTGAGCCCAGAAACTTTATCGTTACCCGATTCGATGACAAGACATTAACTGTCGACGGCAATAACCCCCTTTGCGGCAGAGAAGTCACTTTCATGCTGGAAGTCTTGTCTATACGTGAAGCTACCGAGGAAGAAATCGAGCTTGGCGGAGCGGTCGGCGCCGATCCTGACTTAAATGAAATACTCGACCGGGCAAAATGAAATTCTCAACTAATTACCTAATTTATCCTGAGAACAGGGCTCTGGAGCGTGCAATAGCAAATTCTATAGGCATGCTGAGTGAAGAGGTGGCCGCAGCGGCTGTTCCGGATACCAAAGTTACTGTAGCGGATAATTTTCTTTACACACGGGGGAATTATGAGCAGCACCGTTTCAGTTCCAAAATTTTTGAGAGTTTACGCGAGGCGCTTGAGGTATCGCTGACAGCCCCCCCTCCAAACATAAGCCGCGATCAGGAGCCATTGGCCTGGGCTGAGACTCAGAATTATCTCGGAAACATTCTGGCGGCACTGGGACAGCAGCGGAGAGATGCTGAATTGTTTGAACGGGCCATTCAGTGTTTTAGCAATGCATTAGAGGAGTTCAGACAGGAAAACTCACCATTGGAATGGGCAGCTACGCAATATAACCTGGGCACGGCTAACCAGGCGCTTGGTCGGCTGCTTGATGCTACAAAGCCGTTAAAAATCGCTGTAGATGCTTATACCAATGCTTTGCTGGTTTGGACGCGAGATGAGTCTCCGGAAGACTGGATGTTTACGATGCATCAGCTTGGAGATACTTTCCATGCGTACGGAAAACTGCTTAAAGGTAACCGTCAATTTCAAAAGTCCGTTGTTGCCTATAAAAATGCGCTTGCCGTACTCGATGCGGATAATTATGCATTAGAGTTAACCGCTACACATAATAACCGTGCTGCTGTATTACATCATCTCGGTGAGACAGAAGAAAACCCTGAACGCCTGGAGGAAGCTATAAGATCTTATGAAAAGGCGTTAACGGTCAGTATGGAGCAGCAACTTCCTATTCATCTGGCGGTACTATGCAGGGTAAACAAGACGACAGCACAGAATGTACTGGCAGAATTAACAAACGATACCGGGCTTGCAGAAGAAGTGGCCGATGAGTTTGAAGTCATTATCGAATGTTTTTCGCAAGCCCTTCAGCCACTCTGTTTAAGGCATTGCGAGGAGCAAATGGATAAGGCAAGATCGCTGGCGCTTGCCAATAGCGCAAGCCGCTGATAAGGGGGTCGAAGTTTGTCGGCTGTAGAAAAAACGGAAAAAAAGCGGGATCCGAACGATCCATGCCTGTTCTGCAAAGATCCGCGTGGCGTATCACTGGAGCATGAACTTGCTTACAGTGCGCGTGATACCTACGCGGTGAGCCCGGGCCATACCCTGGTTATCCCGCGTCGCCATGTAGCCAGCTTTTTCGACCTGACGCCCGAAGAGGTCAATGCCTGCATGGGGCTGATCACCGAGGAGCGCATGCGACTGGACGAGGAATTCAAGCCTGATGGTTACAATATCGGCGTTAACGTAGGACCGGCGGCCGGGCAGAGTATATTCCATGTCCATATTCACATCATTCCGCGCTACCAGGGTGATGTCGAGAATCCCCAGGGCGGCGTGCGCCATGTGATTCCAAAGAAGGGACATTACACGCGCTAGATAGTATAATTCAGCCAGTTAAGTGGGAGGGGCTGGCAACCCTGTTGAAATTCCTCCCGTTTTCAACCAGCAAGGAGATATGATTATGAGTGATGACAAGAAGCCTTTTACCCGTCCCAAGGTTCCAGATGGCCACGCATTCCACGTGACAACTCGTCAGAAAGAGATTACGCCAGGACAATTTTTTGTTGGCTATGAAACTATCTGGGAACCGCACCAGAAAGAAGTTCCATACACCACTCCCAAGAAGCCCTGACAAGAATATTTAGGCAATCAGCTGCGCGGCACTTTGTTAGATGATCGAAGAGTTAGATGATCGAAGGGATAGATGATCGAAGGCCGCGCGGATAACGCTAAACAACTCAAGCCTGGATTTGGTTTATGACAAGCACGCTTTTATAGCGTGCTTTTCTTTTTAATATAAAGTGCTCTAAAGCTTAAATACGCTCAGAAAGCTGGTAATCCACATTAATAAAAGCGCCAATATCGGCCAGAAAACGAATCGTTCTGGCGCCGAAACCCACATCCGGACAGGTTTCACCTTTATCAACAGACAGCACCAGTACCACGCCGATTCTGGGCGATAAGTTGTGGCTTTTAATTACTTGCAGGATTTTTTCCTTGGCCGGTTCTATTTTTTTAATGATGATGTCCGTCATTTTATAAACGTCAATATTGTCCGTCATCGTTTCCGTTGATAACTCCCATGAACTGATCACGGGTTTATCCAGGGCACTGTGCGCGCCGGATGCATCAACCGAGGTAGGTTCGATGCCAAGCAGACGCGTGATGTCATCAGGATTGAAATGATAACCACTGAGTGTGAAGTGGGCGCGTGCTTTATTCGATGCCAAGTTATTACCCTGATCAATTGATTGTAAATAGGACGAGAGATTATAGCGTATAAGGGGTCAAATACGCTGCCCCTGGCTTTGCCAAGGATAGCCGTGTTTGATTTAAACAGTTTGGCAGTAGAGGTTTTGCGGATGATTGGCCTGGGCGAAGAAGAACCAGCGTTCCAGGATTAAACCAACATATTGCAGCGCGAATGCCGCGAGCAAATAACTGGCATTGACTTATTGCATCCCCAGCCAAAGCGGTAAGAGCGGAACCGGGAAGACTAAAATTAAATGAGCCATTATTTAAATTTTCAGGGGAAACAGTTACCCAGTCCGACCAACCGCTTTTGGGACGGCGCAGACCTTAATTGATTGTTCGCCTTAGGTCAGATTTGGCCGATGAGGGAGCAGACCGCTCCTCGGCCATTGGGCTCACGGCTTAAAGCAGCCGCTACGACATCGAAGACACGCGGCGTGCGTTGCTCGAGGCGACACGCGCCGGCATCCGGCCGTTCTGCATCACCGTTGACCGGGAAGCGCGCGACTACCTGCCCCATCTTTACGGAGCGGCCCATTACACAGTGGTAGATGATGTGGCGCGCTTGCCCTGCAAGGTTGCGGAGATTTGCCGCAGGTTGACGCATTAGCTCAACACATGCTGGAATCAGACAGATTTTGAGGGATAATGACGTTGCTGATCAGGAAATACGCCCGCCATCGCTCCAGACGTTATTAACACGAGGCATAAATGACAGATACATACATGGCAACAGACCTGTCAAGCGAGGGTTTCACCAGCGTGTACGACCTGCCTGCCGAGGAATCCGACTAGTTCCGCAGCGGCGACACCGCGCTGATGCTTTCCGGCTTCCGCTTCCTCAGGCAGGTCCAGTTTGGCGAAAACAGCATTGCGCTGAAATCCGATGCGGCCGAACAACGCCGGGGAAAGGTCCGGAAAATAGCCGAACAGATCGAGCGCGAAGCCAGGGAAAGACGTGCATCTGAACAGGATGACATGTACAGCGGTAGCGGGGATCGATGATAATTAGATTGGCCGGTCAAAAATCAGCCAGTTAGAACATATTCCCGGAATATAACACCTGCAATTTCCGTCATATTATATGGATGCACAACACCCGGTTCTGGTCCATGCTGTAATCATTTCGAAATTGCGACATTCCTGATTTTTGTTAGCTCTATCCACTCGTGAAGGAGGTTGAAAATGGCGATGTCCGATGTATCAGAAATAGACCAGCAACATCAGGTTCTCGTGAACATGCTGAACTCATTGAACGATGCTGTAAAAAGCAGGAAGACGCGGGATGACATTTTTCTGATCATAGATGAAATCATCGCATATACCCGATTTCATTTTGCGACCGAAGAACGACTGATGGTCAATTCCGGATATACCGACGTCGAATTTCACAAGGACAAGCACAAACAGCTGATGCAGGATGCGCAGCATCTGAAAGGAAAGCTGGCCGACCTCGGGGAGGAAATGTTCACCGACTGGTTCAAGCACTGGCCGTTTACCCGGGTGCTTGCGCATATACAGTATGCGGACCAGCAGTTCGAGGAGCAACTGCTCCGGAATGGCTCGAAGCAATAACGAACCTGCAGGGGATAGCGAACCTTCAGGTTGCTGCGATTCCCTGACCGGTAATACTGGCTCGTATCAGTTACCGGACACATAGTCTGGCAGCAGATAATCCAGCCGGTTCAAGCCCGGTCCAGGTTTGCTGATTGCACAGAAGACAGACTGGCCACTCTGCCGCAAACCCGAACAAGCTGAAACCCGCATGGGCTATGATGTGAGCCCCCGCTATTCCAGACCCGAGAAATGCGTTTAAACGTTATTGTAAAAATACTGGCCGGCATCAGTCTGGTCTTCATTTCACTGACATCGCAAGCGGAAATTTTTTCGGTCATCGAATCAAAGCCGGCCAGCGAACTGTGGCTGAATGCCGGCGCCTATTCCTACCATTTCCAGCGCGACAAGGGATTCAACAGCCGGAATTTCGGGCTTGGCGCGGAATACCGCTATTCGACGGTCAGCTCGATCATGGCTGGCGCGTTTTATAACAGCGACCGGTATACCTCGCACTACCTCGTCTGGCATTGGCAACCCATTGGAGTGGGTCCGGTTCGTCTTGGTGCATTCGCAGGGGCGATCGACGGCTACCCACAGATGCTGGATGGCGGCTGGTTTTTCGCAGCCATACCCACGATCGGCATCGATTACAAAAATGTCGGCGCAACCCTGCTGCTGATACCGAGTTATCAGAACCGGCTGCATGGGGCGATTTCACTGCAGCTGAGACTCAGGGTGTTCTGATCGTCGCCCGGAGCGATAAATCCGGGCACTGGCGAGAGGTGGTTTTACTCCATTGAAGCTCCGCATTTAGGAGGTCATTTAGTCTGGCCAAACTGCTGCTTTCGATACAAGCCGATTGAGGCTAAAATAACTGCCATGAAGCTCAACCAGCACTTGCTACGTGTTGCAAAGCAATAATTCCACCCTGAGTTGAAGATCCGAATCTATCGGTCATTTCAACTTCGCGAAGGGAGTCAGCCATGCTCAGCGAATTGATCAACAAGTTCAAGAATGCTAATGGCCGTTCTGATTTTGTCATTGTTGTTGTATGCGATATCCGGGGTTTTTCCAGCTTCAGCAAAGATCATGAAGCACCCGATATTGCAATGTTTAGCAAACGCTTTTTTGTGAAACTGCTGGAAGAGTATTTTGTAAATGCCGATTTCGCAAAATCGACCGGCGATGGCATGCTGCTTCTCTTCAAATATTCCGAAAATAATTTGCATGATCTTGCTGATCTGGTCCTTACCAACTGCATGAAAGTTGTTCGGGACTTTCCAACCATGATGAAAAATGACTCCATGATTAACTACACAGTGCCCGACTCCCTCGGATTCGGTATCGCGAGAGGGACAGCATTCTGTCTGTATTCAGATCATGAGGTCGTCGACTACTCAGGACAGACACTCAATCTGGCCTCGAGACTCAACGAATTTGCCTACCCTCAGGGAATAGTCATAGACGGCTCATTCATGATGTCAGTAATCCCGGAACAGATGCGCGATAATTTTTACTCTGAATTGGTATACGTCAGGGGAATTTCAGAGGAACGCCCACGCGAAGTCTTCTGCTCCAGCGAAGTTGTTATACCTGTAGAAGCAAAAATACCTGAAAAGAAGAATAGATTTAGAACCGCGGACCACAAAGTAACAGTTGGCTTTATGAAAAAGATGCCCGAAAACATAAGCATCCAGTTACCAGAAGAACCGTTATCTACCAGACCATGTACCGCCAGGGTGCAATGGGTACATTCGACTGCTAACTGGTTACATCCCAATGCACCAGAGTATCCACAATGGCGAAATCTGGCTTATACCAATGTGGAACATACTGCCGACGGATATTTCGTACATCTGAAATCAGATGAAATATTGAAAGTCGTGGCTGACAAGGGAATGAACTCCAAGACTGAACTTACGTTAAGAGTCCAATACGAACCGGCAACAG
Source organism: uncultured beta proteobacterium (assembly GCA_963827265.1). Lineage (GTDB taxonomy): Bacteria > Pseudomonadota > Gammaproteobacteria > Burkholderiales > Gallionellaceae > Gallionella. The sequence goes on from CAWHAD010000002.1 coordinate 209,992, forward strand.
CTGAAAGCCGCCAATTCCGGATTTCTGTGGATTAATCCAGTGTATCTCCCCTGACAGCCGCTAAGCGGCTAACCGTCAATCGAATAGGCGTGAAGGTCCGAATTTGACACAAGGCCTCTATTAGTCAAGTCCGGCTTTTAGTGCCCAGTTTTATCTTCTCGGCTTAGAATGAAAAAAGGCTAAGCATTTCTGCCTAGCCCTTTATTTTGTTGGTGCGCCCGGAGCGATTCGAACGCCCGACCCCTTGGTTCGTAGCCAAGTACTCTATCCAGCTGAGCTACGGGCGCGCACTAACTTGTTGACTCTCGGGCGAACAGCAACTTGTTGCTGTTCGTCAAATTTTTATTTCTATTTCTGATGCAAATTTTATTTGGATGTATCGCTACCTGAGAAGCACAGCTGCAAATTACGCCATTTCAGGAATATCTTCCGCAACCGCATTTCCTCAAGGCCGCGCATGATATCAGGGAATTCCATATTATGGAACAGGAAGCGCATGCTGATCGGCTGATGTTCTGCGAATATAACCACGGGTCAGCCTGCTATAAACGGGTTCTTCGCTCTATCCATATCAGGACCAGTCATCCCCGCCGGATATGTCCGCGAAGCCGGAATTGTCATCCCAGGAAGTGTTGCCGGCAATCCCGAAATCGTTACCGCCCATATTGTCGGCCTGTGTATCCCAGGCGGTATCCATCGGTTGCGGCTGCGGCATCGCGTTGGTGCTGCCGCTATTGCCGTCCAGGAAATGATGGGCAAGTTCTTCGCCCGCCACCATCTCCGTACCCAGTGCTGCGCCCGTTGCCAGTCCGGAAACGATTCCGGAACCCATGCCTGGTGCCGCACACATCGCACAGGCTGGTCGAAATCCTGTCGCGTGCGCCTTGCCGCAGGCTACCGACCAGTGTGCGCATCAGTAGCGGGTAGGCCGGGTCCGGTGAAAGCCCTAGTTTGGCGAAGGCAATGCTGATCAGTCCGACCAGGACGGAACCGATCAGGAAAGCCAGGACCAGGAAGACAGCAGCACACGTAGCGGGGATGAAGGCATTGGGGGGCGGCAATCGCCTAACAGGTGACGTGAAACAGGCCAATGGTCCTGGTCTTGTCCTTGGTTTTGTTGTAAGTCTCGATGGCCTCTGGCGTAGGCTGCAAAATCACCCGGCAATCATGATGCTCGAAGAATTCAGCGGCCTCCGGGGACAGTGTCACGTTACCATACTGACCTGCACCCACAACCAACGTTTTGCAGCCCTTTTCGTGAATGAATTTCGCCTCATCGCGCGAGATAATGTGGGATGTGCCGTAATACTTCTTGGAAAGCTTCTTCTTGCGTTTTGCCACCTCGCCGGACATGCGGATGAGGATATCGTTCGAATATATTTTGCCGTTGATGGTGACGCTGCCGAATTCGGTGGAATCGATTTTCATGACGGGACTCCAGGCTCAATGATTTTTTCACTGTAGAAGAATCATATCGATGGCCGGCTTTGGCACTCTGTGGCATCTTGCCACTACGCTGCCAGATGGCAGGCCTTCATGAAGGCGCTAGGTATCGCTTCCTTGCGAGCTGCACCAATAATAATATAACCAGCCATAGATTGCGATATTCACGACAACTACCACAGTCGCAAGTATGAACTGAATCTCCCTGGTGAGGCCAGCAGGATAAATGATTGCCAGCATATAGTGTTCAATGAAGCTTTCTGTGTAACCCGATAGGCCTGCCCTGGTACGAAGGTAGTTCTCCAGGTACGTGAGTGGACAAATGCGACCTGTCAGTTCAACGAAGAATCCCCATCCAGCTGCTGGAAGATGAACAAAGATGATCCAGCGCCAACGCGCCGCGATTGCTGCACCCAAAAGGGCGAACACGATGAACGCCAGATGGCTCAGTAGAACAGCTTCGGCGGCCAGTTTAAAGATCATGATCGCGTTATGTCGCTGTGATACCTAACAAGGTTGAAGAAAGATTTTATTCATCGGCACATCGTGTCACCACACAAACGGAATGACAATCCCGACCGGCAGATATGGGCACTTACCCGATCTTTTGGCATTTGGATTGCCATTATGGAAGCGGTCAGTGGAGATCTGCATCCGGGTCAATAATTCAAACCACGCGACAGCGGAAATGCAACGCATCGGGCCTGTTTAAAATAAGAACCTGATCTCAGCGGTTGGTACGGGATAAATTGAATACGGACACGACGAGTGCCGTGAGAAAAATGAGCGCGCCGTAGAAGCAAGGCGTCATCAACGGATTGATGGCTACTTCGCCGGCCGGGCAACTGAAAGCGGATGCGGCTGGCTTCGGCTGCATATAGCGATACACCTCATAGGCGAAGTTCCCCCAGGCAAAGATGGTTCCTGCGGCCAGCAGCAACTGGAGGCCGCGTTGCTTTTTAATAAGCCTCCGGGGTGGATCGCAAAATGGTCAACGCCGACACGCAGGCAGCGAGGAAAGCTAGGGCACCATAAAAGCAGGGAGTGATGATAGGGTTTGTAACGACACATCCGGAGAAATGCAGAACATGCCCGCCTGAAGCGAAGAAACGGCGGTAGTCGACGATGAGCGTAATCCACGAAAACCCCGTGCCAATTGCGAGCACAGCGACTTGCACTTTCAAGATCGTCCGACTCATTATAGATATCCCCTGTACGTTGTCATTCTTGGACCTGTTACATAATATATCCAATGACTTTTTTTGTTAGCCAATCTTCCCGAGCATTTTCATTAGAAATTGAGTTTGTTCTTAATGGATTTTAATTTATCTCTTTCAGCAACTTCCGGGCTTTCCGCGTTGCTTCCTGTTGAATCCGCGCAGTCAGGAAAATTCTATAGGCATTGTTCGTTTCAAAGATGATTTTGTTCAATTCATGCATGTGTTCCTTTTCCAAGCTCATCAGGAACGCAATAAATTTGCAGCTTTCTACCCGATACCGTAGCGCTCGCCTTTCCCATATAAATATGCTGCTTCCACCTTTGATTGAAATAGGTTGCCCATTCATATGGTGCTGAACCAGAAAGGTTTAGCACAATGTTATACATGGTAACTCTTGGGTTAGGCCAATGATATTATCCTTCATCCATTGATACGATTCTTATATCTTCAAATTCCTGAGTCATCATTTTCTCCCATTTTTCAAGCATTATCTGTCACGTGTCCATACTACTTTTACGCATCCAGGTCTTGCGTCCTTCTTCCAGTACCAGCATGGCCGAAAAAGCGAATGGCAGCATGCAAATCCAGGTTGCCTCGTCTATCGGCAACGCGTGAATGAAAAATATGCTCAATAGGCGGAATGTTGAAACTTCCCTATTAGCAAGCTTTCGATCGTTTCCCTTTGACCCCGATCGTGGGTTTTGTCCAGGATAGGTTTTTTGTTTTTGTTGGTGGACTGACCGGCTTCCTGGGAAAGGCGGATTTTCTATGCTCCTTTTTAGATGAAGTAATACGAGGTGTTCCTACGGCTTTCTTCACCCAGACCGACTGAAGCCACGCAGCGATCACCTGAGTTTTATCGGCTTGGCTGCGAGGTGCATCCAGTATGGCCGAGATGGCCATTGTCGTAGTCCTGCATTTTGAGGTGGGGGCGATACGTGTCCACCGATCGCCCATCATCTTCCGTGCTACGAGCGAAATAAAGCCCATGCAACAGGATGATGCTGGGTGGTACTCCACCCCTTTCCATCCAGCTAACCAACACCTTGGCAACGCCTAGCGCAGGATGCCTTGGGGGCGTGATACTCAATTTCGCGACCACACTTTTGGGTTTGGCCGCATATTGTTCAGGGGCGTGCTTCTTTCTCATGGTTGGTGTCAGTTCGGTTTATCGTGGCGATGGGTATAGTGCCATCGTGTCTGGCTTGATTGCAATGAGAATCCATTGTTTGCGTCTTGGTTCCAGGCGGCCTTTGATTTATAGAAGTAAGGAGTGCGAGAATTGGCACACTGCTGCCGGTCGCAATAGTCGGCTATCGACAGAAGTTGAGTGAAAGCTCCGGCAAAACGGAGTATCCGGGAGGTTGACATCCGGCGCCAGCAGCCCCTTGCTGTAAACGCCCCTGCCAACAACCCGCCACACAAGGTTGCGCCGACGATCATCGTGATACTTGCGCGTAACTATGTTTCAATTTTTTTGCTCGGGTTTTTTCCAGCCTGCTCCTGGGTTAAATGTCGTGATCGTTGCTGCGACGGTTTTTGCATTCGGACCCAGATCCTTCTGGTAGATCACACCATCGTGATTGACAAGAAAGCTCATGACTCCCGATGCGCCGTAACGTGCCGGATACGCGATGACAGCAAACCCGCCGATCATCTTGCCTTTAACCAGGTAATCTCGCGCACCGTTCGGCGGATCTTCTCCCTGGCCGGTCAGGATGCGGTAGTAGTAACCGTGATAGGGCTCGCGCTGCAATACGCCTCGGCGCGCATATCCTTCATCGGCAGCGTTCGCAAGCAGCGCACCGAGCGGACTCGGTGCTTCGTTCGCTTGAGTCGGCCAATACAATCCGTCGCGTTTGCCCGGCCTGCTGGTGAACCGGGACGCATAGACCGGAACACCATCGCTGTCGAGGTGCCGCGTCGCATACTCGCGTTCCGCATCGACGATCGCCAAGCATACCTGCATCGTTTCGAGTTCGTTGCGGCCGATTCGCCGCTTGAGTATTTCATCCCTGCCCTTGACCGTGTCGAATCGCCAGCCATCAGGATACTTCACCAACGGGATCGGCATCGGCCATTCATCCTTTCCGATGAGGAGGATCGCTTGCGCTTCGCTTTCAATCACTACTTTGTTGGCCTCGTCGTAAGCTTTGCTGAACGTCGCACGACTGTGCTCGTCGGCGACCGCGTCGCCCGAACTGAGTAGTTTGCTGCCCTCCGGGCCGAAGATCGCGCGCAATGCGGGTTCGTCGTTCGCCTTTATAGCCTTTATCAACGCACTGACAGCCGCCTGCGGCGATTCAAAGGTTTGCTGGCGCCGCCGCCGCGAAGGACGCTGCCGGCGCGATGAATGCCAATCCCAATGCGCAAATGAGGGTTCGCGCGATGCACCGTCCCGTGCTCATACACCCAAATATTGTTTGGGAAATGTTCACTTAACTTTTCCTCCCGTTTGCACTGGTATGTTGAAGTTATTAATCGTTGCATTTTTGTATTC
>CAWHAD010000003.1:0-20996 GCA_963827265.1 uncultured beta proteobacterium
ATCACGAGGTCAAGGGCATCGATAAAGCCGCGGTCAAAGCCAGGATCAAGGAATGGAAGGGGAAGCGCGACGCGGCGCTGGCGGCGCATGACCGCAAGGCGCTGAAGCTGGCGCTGGACCAGATTCACCAGCTCAAGCGCAGCATGCGCAAGGCGACGGTCTAGGCGGGAAATCGGCCGCGCGCCGGACGTTGCCGGACCCAATGCCAGTGCACCCTGGGCGCGCGCAAAATCCTTGAAGAACATTTTTCGCCTGCGCGAATTCGTCATCGGCATGACCGGCCTGGTGCAGCGCCACGGCCGCGACGAACTGGCGCTGCTGCGCGAAGGCGGCGAGCTGCTGGGTCAGCTGATCGCGTCCGACGACTGGCTGCCGGATGTATTCGCCGCGGCGCATACTGCGCAGCATCAGGAATATCTGCTGCATTGCGATCCGCTGGGGCGCTTCTCGGTGGTGAGTTTCGTGCTCGCCCCGGGGCAGAAAACACCGGTGCACGACCACACCGTATGGTGCCTGATGGGGATCCTGCGCGGTACCGAGCGCTTTGACGAATACCGCCACGAAGGCGAGGGGGCGCCGATGCAAAAGACCGGCGAGCATCTGTGCCGCGCGGGCGACATCGAGGTCGCCTCCCCCGCCGTCGGCGACATCCATGTGATTGCGAACGAGCGGCACGACCAGGCGGCGGTCAGCATCCACGTGTTCGGCGGCAATATCGGCGGGCTCATGCGGCGCACATTCGCGCTTGCGACCGGCGAGCCGCACGCGCTGGTGTCGGGCTACGCCAACCGCCTGTTGCCCAATCTCTGGGACCGCTCGCGCGAGGCCCATGCCTGACGCGGCGCCGGCAGCGGGCGCCGGCTATGGCGGCGCTACAGCACCTTGCCCGGATTCATGATGCCCTGCGGATCGAGCGCCGCCTTGATCTTGCGCATCAGTTCCATCTCCAGCGGCGACTTGTAGCGCAGGATCGCGTCGCGCTTGTATTGCCCCAGGCCGTGCTCGGCCGAGATCGAACCGGCGAAGCGCGCGACGCTGTCGTGCACCACGCGGCTTACCTCGCCCGCGCGCGCCATGAATGCGTCCTCGTCGCCGCCTGCCGGCAGGCGCGATGTTGTAATGCAGGTTGCCGTCGCCGAGGTGGCCGAACGTCACCATGCGCACGCCGGGAAAGGCGCGCTGCAGTTCGGCGTCGGTGACGGCGATGAACTCGGCGATGCGCGAGATCGGCACCGACACGTCGTGCTTGATGCTGCTTGCCCTCGTGCACCTGCGCCTCGGGAATGTTTTCGCGCAGCGCCCACAGCGCCGCGGCCTGCGCCTCGCTCGCGGCCACCACGGCATCGAGCACGAGGCCGCGCTCGCTCGCCTCGGCCAGCGCTTCGTGCAAGGCGGCGTCCAGGCTCGCGGCGCTCGCGGTATCCGACAGCTCCAGCAGCACGTACTGCGGGATGCGGCTGCGCGAACGGCAGCCGTGTCGCCGGAAAGTGCTTGGCCACCAGCGCGAGGCACAACGCCGACATCAGTTCGAACCCGGTGAGGCGGTCGCCGCAGGCGCCGCTGCATGTGCGACAGCAGCTGCAGCGCGCCTGGCCGGGCTCTGCCAGCGCCACCAGCGCGGTGGCGCGGGCGCGCGGCTGCGGAAAGAGCTTCAGCACCGCCGCGGTGATGATGCCGAGCGTGCCCTCGGCGCCGATGAACAGCTGCTTCAGGTCGTAGCCGGTATTGTCCTTGCGCAGGCCGCGCAGGCCGTCCCAGATCTGCCCGTCGGGCAGCACCACTTCCAGCCCGAGCACGCAGATCGCGCGCATTGCCGTAGCGCAGCACCGCGGTGCCGCCGGCATTGGTGGACAGATTGCCGCCGATCTCGCAGCTGCCTTCGGCCGCGAGCGACAGCGGAAACAGGCGGTCGGCCTCGGCTGCGGCCTGCTGCACATTGGCGAGCACGCAGCCCGCCTCGACGGTCATGGTGTTGTTGACCGCATCGACCGCGCGCATGCGGTTCATGCGCGACAGGTTGAGCACGATCTGCGCGCCTCCGCGTCCGGCGTGGCGCCGCCGCACAGGCCGGTGTTGCCGCCCTGCGGCACGACTGCCGTGCGCGTCTCGGCGCACAGCGCATCACCGCCGCCACTTCCGCGGTCGATGCCGGTTTCACCACCGCCAGCGGCTTGCCGAAATAGCGCTTGCGCCAGTCGGTGGCGTAGGGCCTCGCCTCCTGCGGATCGGTGATAAGCCCGGCGTCGCCGACCAGGGCGCGCAGTCTTTCGATCAGTTGTGTCATGTGTTTGCGTTCAAATAATGGTGAGCCGATTCTACTGCAAGTGAAAAGGGCTACTGCATAAATTGCCCTGTTCGCAGCGCTGTGGGCGCCAGGAGCACGTCCGGGCAGACAGGCGGTCAGCCCTCATTGTCGGTTTCGGCGGATCGTGCTAGGGTCTGTCGACATTCGTCGCGCGAGACGTTCATGTGCTGAATGTCGGCAGACCCTGACTTAATCGATGAATATGCAAACATCCATGGATTTGTCCCTGCTCGGTGCCGCCGCGGCCGCGAGCGCGCTGGCCGAGGGCAGAATCAGTTCCGAGGAACTGGTCGCGGCCTGCCTGACGCGCATCAAGGCAGACGAGGAGCGCGTGCAGGCCTGGGCGTTCATCGATCCGGAGCACGCCCTGCGCCAGGCGCGCTCCGCCGACTCGCGCCGGCGCGAAGGCAAAGCGCTGGGACCCTTGCACGGCCTGCCGGTGGGCGTCAAGGACATCATCGACACCGCGGACATGCCGACCGAGAACGGGACAGTGCTGCACGCGGGGCGCGCGCCGTCCGCGGACGCGACCCTGGTGTCGATGCTGCGGGCGGCGGGTGCGATCATCATGGGCAAGACCGTCACCACCGAGCTCGCGACTTACTCGCCGGGCAAGACCCGGAACCCGCACAAGCCGGAGCACACCCCCGGCGGCTCTTCCAGCGGCTCGGCCGCGGCCGTGGCCGCGCACATGGTGCCGCTCGCGATCGGCACCCAGACCAACGGCTCGGTCATCCGGCCGGCCGCCTATTGCGGCGTGGTCGGCTACAAGCCGAGCTTCGGCCTGGTCTCCAGGTACGGGGTGCTGAAGCAGTCGCGCCCACTGGACCAGATCGGCGTCATCGCGCGCAGCGTCGAGGACGCTGCCCTGCTGGCCGAGCAGCTCATCGGCTTCGACCAAAACGATCCCGATACGCGGGCGCTGGCGCGGCCGCTGCTGCGCGAAACCGCCATGCAGGAAGCGCCGGTGCCGCCGACGCTCGCCTTCGTCAAGACGCCGATGTGGAAGCTGGCCGATGCGCAATGCCAGGGAGGCCTTTGCCGGACTGGCGGCGCGTCTGGGCGAACGCGTCGAGGAGTTCAAGCTGCCGGCCGCGTTCAAGGATGCATGGAAATGGCACCAGACCATCATGGAAGCGGATCTGGCCAAGAACTACGAGTCTGAGTACCGCCAGGGCGGCGACAAGTTGAGCGAGGCGCTGCGCGCTCAGATAGAGCGCGGGCGCAGGGTACGCGCGCTGGACTACAACAAGGCGCTGGACCAGGTTCCCGACTTGAACCGCGCGCTCGACCAGCTGTTCGACCGCGGCTGCGACGCGATACTGACTCCCGCCACGGCCGGCACCGCGCCGCTGGGCCTCGCATCGACCGGATCTCCGGCGTTTTGCACGCTGTGGACGCTGTGCGGCCTGCCGGCGATCACGCTGCCGCTGCTGCAAGGCGCCGACGGCCTGCCGCTGGGCGTGCAATTGGTGGGGGCCCGCGGGAACGATGCGCGCCTGCTGCGCACCGCGCGCTGGCTGATGACTCAAGTTGAGTCCGGCTGAGCCGCGCGCGCCGCCGCAAGCGACAGCATGTGCGCGGGGATTGCGAGCTAGTATCCCGGTAGCTGCGAGCGCTCCGAATCGCCGGCGCTATTCCCCGCGCTCGCCGGCGCCGCCGGCGCGTTCAGGGGGGGCGGCAGGCGCGCCCGCTTCGGGCCGGTGGCCGCGCTCAGGCGTCGGCTGCCAGCCCAGCGTCAGCATCAGCACGACGAAGCCGACCACATAGGCGAGCGTGACATGCCAGCCGTGCTTCACCCAGTTGCCGACCGATTTCGCTTCGGGATACATATTGGACAGCGCCACGCCGGCACTGGAGCCGAACCAGATCATCGAGCCGCCGAAGCCGACGGTGTAGGCGAGCATGCCCCAGTCGAAGCCACCCTGCTTCAGCGCCAGTGCGGTAAGCGGAATGTTGTCGAACACGGCCGAGATGAAACCCAGGCCGAAGGCCGAGTGCCAGGACGCAGGCGGCAGCGCTTCCACCGGCATCATCGAAGCGCAGGTCACCAGCGACAGCAGGAAGATCGTGCCCTTGGTCGCCTCCGGCAGCAGTTCCCAGTCCGGCCTCCGCAGCGGCACGCTCAGCAGGATCGCGACCCACACCGCCGCGCCGATGAACGGAAAGCGGTCGGAGATTTCGCTGTACTCGACGTTGACGATCACGTTGGTGACGATGGCGCAGACGAGGATCAGTGCGACGATGCCGACGCGCGGCCAGTCGATGTGGATGCTGCTGTGCTCGTGCTTGATGATCGGCGAATACCTGTGCTGCTGCAGGGCCGCGGCTATCCCGCACACCACCAGCGCCACTGCCGCCGCGACGTAGGCGTGGAACACTGCTGGCGGGCTCACCCCGTGTGATCCACATCATGGTGGTGGTGGTGTCGCCGACCACGCTGCCAGATCCGCCCGCGTTCGAGGCGGCGACGATGGCTGCGAGGTAACCCACGTGCACCTTGCCGCGAAACAGCGTATGCGCCATCGCGCCGCCGATGTCCTCGGCCATCTTGTTTCCGAGAAACATGTCATCGATATCGATTTCCTTGCGGATCGGCTTGTTATCGCGCATTCCGACCAGCACGATCGAGTCCGCACCGCCGGGTGAAATGCCCCCGGCAATCGCCAGAATATCCGAGACTTTCATGTTGAAAGTCTCCAATGGATAGCGGCCCGGCCTGTTGACCTGGCCAAGTACGGAAACCAGGTTGCCGTTGTTTTGCTTTACCAGGATGTTGACCTGCGGCTGCCGGACAAATCCACCTTCCTTTAACAGCCTGGTGATCTTTTGTTCCGCCGCGCCGATCGTCAATCCCCCCAGCCCGACATTGCCGATCAGCGGATAGGAAATGACACCGCTTTCAGAGATGCGCGCATCGATGGACAGGTCGGCATTCTGAAAAACACTGATATGGACAATATCGCCATCCCCAAGCTGATAATCGTTTTCTGTCCCGGCATGGCCCAGTGCGCCGTACATGGCGAGCCAGACGAATAGCAGCAGGCGCAGCAGTGCTCGGCGATTCATGGCGGCCCTGTTCTATCATGGCTGAAACACAATAACGGCTACCACGGCTGCAACAATGGCGGACCGAACCTCTGCCCGACATTACTTCAGGCCCGCCACGCCTTTTGCCAGATCGTCGGTGCCGGTCTGCGCGGCCGCCTTCACCGGCAGTACTTCCGCGGGTTTCTTTTCGCTGAACTCGCCGACATATTCGATCTTGGCAGTCGATTTGAGCAGCTTGACTTCCTTGTCCAGCGCCGTTTTCCTGCTTTCGTTGTAAAGGTATTGCTGGATGGCGGCGGATGCAGCTGCCTCTTCGACAGGCTCGACTTTCGCCGACTTGATTTGAATCACGCTGATGGATTTGTTCAGTTCGATAACCATCATCTGTCCCGCCGACATCTTGCTCAACCGGGTCACGATTTCCTGGGGAAGCTGCTCGGCCGATTTGACGCCAGACTGGATCTTCGAGGTAATGTCCCTGCCTTTCAGCCATGCGGAGATTTCGTCCAGGCTGCTGCCCTTGCTGACCTGGTCGCGCAGCGATGCAGCCAGTTCCGGCTTGTTTTCGACATCGAGTTCGCGCAAATCGTAAATGCGGCGTTCCGAAAACAGTTCAGGATGCCCGGTATAGAATTTATGCACGTCTTCCGGAGTGGGCTTGCTGACCGCACCGACAATCGGATCCATGTAGGCGCGCGCCAGTATGGTGTTTTTGGCATTGTCGATTGCCTGCATGACCGCTGGGGAACGATCGAGCTTCGCCTTGATTGCCTCCTGATCGGCCAATTTCTGAACGATCAAATTATCCAGCACTTCCTGCTTCGCCTGATCCGGGGTTATTCCGGGCGTGACCGGCATGCTGCTCAAGGCGCTGTTGACCTGGCTGATCGTTATCTCTTCCGAATTGACTTTGGCGGCGACCTGGGAGCTTTTAGCTTTTTCGCCGCATCCGGCCAGAACGGTTGCGATTATCAGGACGGTAATCAGGGGTAACCGCTGCTGGTTGTTTGCAAACATATTGCGCGTCAAGGTATTCATAAACCCTCTTTATACTTAAATTAAGCAAATATATAACGCTGTCATTTCCTGGACAGTACCGGATTGGTTAATCATTTGAATGTATGCAAACATGGTTTGCTTGCCCGCACAAGACCGCCTAACCAAAGCATTCCGGCAAGTTAAAACATTTGCATTACAGATTGATGACTAAGATGCTGGTTGACCATTGATCCGCCCGCAGCATCCTTGCCTGCTGTCCGATCCGCCGTTCATCCGGGCAACTGTGGTATTTCGATGTCAATCAGCCAGTTGTTGCACTTCAGTTAAAGCCAGTTGTTGCACTTCAGTTAAAGCCAGTTGTTGCACTTGGGTTAAAGCAGGAATGGAAGGCTTTGCAGTAAATGTACAGCTCGATTGGCTGATGCTCCGCCCTGACAGATACAAAGTGTCAGAAGCTGCCCGTTACGGACAGGCTTGCCAGGTTGTCACTGAATTCATAAAACGAATAGGTTGAAGCGCGCCATGTATGTTCCAGCAAGGCACTGAACGACAGCGATCGCTGCGGCGACCAGGCCATCCCGACCTCGATCGACTGGTTATCGTCGCGACGCGCGCTCGCGTTGGCAACGATCGGGGTGACATAGTCCGACCTGCTCTTTGATAACGACAAGTGCATACTGGTTTTGGAACTGATCTCCCAACTGGGCGCCAGCGAAATGGTATCAGTCACAAAATGGCTGCTGTAGGTGTCATACCAGCTGCTGATGCTCCTGCTGAATGACGTAACCAAACGCGTCTTGTCCGAAATAGTCCATATGTCGCTGACATTGCCCTGGGTACCCGTATAGTCGTTCCGGGAAAACACCGGATACTGGTGCTTCAGCCTTGTCAAATCGCCGGTCAAAACTGACTTGCCGGTCAGCTGCCAGTTGATCTGCAGGGCAATCTGCCTTTCGGTGTATCCGGAGTCGATCAGCTGAAGATAATAGGGATTAATGTTGTTATTGGTTCCCCGTATGTTGCGTGTCGTGACCGTAACCGAACTTTCGGTTGACGGGAGATATTTAAGGCCCAGCTCGGTTGTTCTGGAGGTCGAACTCAAACTGTTGATCGTCGATACTGTGCTTGTTGACCCGCTGTTGCTGACGCCCGCAAGCAAATGCCAATCGCTCTGGAACCACCAGTCCGCATTCAGTCTTTGGTTGTCCACAGTATTCAGGTTGCGGGCATTGGTCTGAATATTGGCTGGATTTGTCAGGGTCTGGGAGCGGTCAGCGCTCAAAGCACCGTTCAATCTGGAGGTCAGGCTCCAATTCGCGGCGGCCTTATAGGTGGTGCCGTTATAGTCAAGATTCGAGAACGTGTTGTAGCTGTTGTTGGTCACGTTCGCGCCGAATATCAGCTCCTGGTTGGAATATTTTTTGTCGAAGTTGATACCCGCAGAGATCATTCTGATCGCATCGGACTTGCCCGGTTTTCCCAGCACCGTTTGCGGATCAACCCAGGAAGGCAACCGGAAAATATTGCTGTCGTAATTGATGCCCGCAGTCGCGCTATAGTTCACCGTGTCGAATTGATCGGCAAACACCGGGTTCAACGCAATCAGCAGGGCCGCTATCGCCCCCGTTTTTTTGGCGCCAGTTAATATACACTCGCTGCTGAACAAACAGTAACTCACGCCGATACCCGATTTCATCTTTCGAATTCAATCGGCAAGCATGACATTTGTTCATTACTGATTTATGAATTGAATAACAACAGCCGTTTGATATCTCAATTGCAATAACCCGATCGTGTTGAAAATCCGACAAGCTGAACAAGGTCAAATTGCTGTAACACTCATTATTCATAATTGATGCATGCCAATCCGCCCGGTTGAATCTATCGCACCCTGCCTGACATGGAGCGATCCCCAATAATGCCTACGCTCCCAACCAGAACTTATTTCGTGCCCGGCCGGGAACTGCGCTTTGCGCTGGTGTTCCTGTTCGCCTTCTGCGTTTTGCAATTTTCCTATCAGGCCGGCCGCGACGGTCTGGTGGAGCATCTCGTCATCGACGTGGCGACCGTTTACCCGAGCACCGCACTGATCAATTTCATCGACCCGGACAAGCATGCCGTGGCCAGCGGCCAGCGTATCCTGTCGCCGCACGGATCGCTTTCGATACTCAATGGCTGCGAGGGGACGGAAACCCTGTTCCTGCTGGCCGCCGCAATCGCCGCATTCCGGGCATCATGGCGGAGCAAGCTGAAAGGTTTGCTGCTGGGTACCGTCCTTGTTTATTGCCTCAACCAGGCGCGCATCGTTGTGCTGTTTTTTGCCGCCCGGGAAAACCGCAGCTGGTTCGAGATGATCCACGGCTATATTGCACCCAGCCTGATCATCGTGCTGTGTTCCCTGTTTTTCCTGTGGTGGGCACAAACAGCCAACAGGGCGGCGACAGACGATGAACCGGCGCACGCTGCTTGAATCGGCCGGGCTGTTCGTGCTGGCTTATCTGGTGCTGCTCGCGCTGTCGCTCCATTTCGGCAGTGCATACGCGAGCTTCATGCTTCCGCTGTATCGCTGGGAACTCGGCCATCTGGCGCAGGATTACCGGCTCCAAAGCCTGCTGCTCGGGGACAGCCACGGCGAGCGCGTGTTCATGCTGTCGCTGCTCAGCAAATATTCCGTGATCGGCGCGCACGTGATTCCTCCCGGCATCAGCATCTCGTGTTCGACCCTGGCCGGGCATGCGCTGCAGCATCCGCTGCTGATATTTAGCCTGGCCGTCGCGTGGCCCGCAACCGCTCCGCTGCAAAGAATGGCGCGACTTGGCTGCGCGTTGTCATTGCTGCTGCTGGTGGAAATGATCGATGTACCGCTGGTCCTGCTGGGCAGCGTGCAGGATCTGATGATGGCCAATTTCCCGTCCGATGATTTTTCTTTCCTGGCCGGTTGGATGAATTTCCTGAATGGCGGGGGCCGCCCTGCCCTGTCTATTTTTGCGGCAATGATGGCGGTGGTTTGCAGCCGCTTATTCTTTCCGGAACGCAGCCGGCAATCGTTTCGCAATAGGCCATACGGGCTATTTTTTGCCGGCGGCGCTTCCTCACACTGTCACATTCGGCCATTAACTTGCTCGAATACTTACGGGTACCCAGCTTGAGTTACCAGACGCAAGTTGGTGGCTTCCTATTGTCTGGTCAATTGGCATTGTCGGGCTCACATCCCAATTCGCATGCTCAGTTTTTCAAAAAAATTTTCCTTGCCGACATGGCCGGACGCATCCCGCCTGTTCCGCGTTGCCGCCGCGCTGGCTTGTGCATTGTGGAGCATTGCCGCCTTTAGCGCCCAACCCCCGGCAGAGGCATTGAGCCGGCTGAACGCCGGGCAGCCGGTTGACCTGATCGTCGAATACCAGGCCGCAACAATCGAACAGGATGCGGCCGCGATGCGCCAGCGCACCAAACGGCATATCGACGACGACAGCATCCTTTCCTACAAGGCCGGCCGCTACAAAACGCTCAAGGAAGGGGTCGACCATGCTGCGGCCCGTCCGGATATCGAGCAGCTCGCCGACTACAGCCATTTGCCGATGGCCTTCAAGCGCTTCCACTCATTGGCGGCGCTGAACGCCTTGCTGGCCAGGCCGGAAATCAAGGCGGTGTACTGGAACGATGCGCTGCACCCGGTGCTGGCGCAAAGCCTGCCGCTGATCAATCAGCCTGCCGTGGCGAGCGCCGGCGAAACCGGCGCAGGAAGCACGGTTGCGGTGATCGACGACGGCATCGACTACACCAACGCCGCGTTCGGTCCGTGCACTTCGCCCGGGGTCCCCGCAGCATGCCACGTTGTCGTTTCGCAGCTTTTCGGCACCGGGACCACGGACAACACGCACGGCACCAACGTATCCGCGGTCGTGCTGGGTGTGGCACCCGGCAGCAAAATCGCGATGCTCAACGCATTCTCGGGGACATCTGCGCTGACCTCGGACATTATCAATGCGATCAACTGGGCAATCACCAACCGCACTGCTTACAACATCGTCGCGATCAACATGAGCCTGGGCGACGGAACCAGAAACACCGCGCCATGCCAGGGGGGAAATGCGTTCTACACACCGGTGACCAACTCGGTCAATGCCGGGATAACCGTTGTGGCCGCTGCCGGCAACGATGCTTACACCAATGGACTAAACAAACCTGCCTGCACCCCGGGCATTGTTTCCGTGGGGGCGGTCTACGACAGCAATCTTGCCAGCCAGGGTTATCCGAATGGCGTTACATGGGGCACTCTTTGCACCGACAGCACCACCGCGGCGGACAAGATCACCTGCTTTTCGGACAGCGCCAGTTTCCTGACCATGCTGGCGCCCGGCGCGCTGATCACGGCTGCCGGCATCACGGAAGGCGGGACCTCGCAAGCCTCTCCGCATGTTGCCGGCGCGGTTGCGGTGCTCCGCGCTGCATTTCCAGCCGAGACACTGATTCAGACCAAAACACGCATGACCGGCAGCGGCGTGATGATCACCGATCCGCGCAATGGCATCGCCACGCCGCGGCTCAACCTGCTCGCGGCGGCAATCCCGGCCAATGACGCATTTGCCAACCGCATCGCGCTGGGCGGCAACAGCGGCAGCACGTCTGGAACCAATTTGCTCGCCACAAAGGAAACCGGGGAGCCGGATCACGCCGGCAATCCCGGAGGACATTCGGTGTGGTGGGCATATACCGCGACTGCGGCGGGGCAATTGAGCGTGGATACGCACGGCAGCAGTTTCGATACCCTGCTGGCCGCGTATGCCGGAAGCAGCGTCAGCACCCTGACGGCGATCGCCGCCAATGACAACGACGGCTCGGCAAACGGCGCAAGCGGCATGTATCTGCAGGTGCAGCCCGGAGCGGAATACGAGATCGCCGTGGACGGCGCCAACGGGGCAGCCGGAACCGCAACGCTGAACTGGAGCCTGAATACCGCCGCCGCGGCGAATCTGGCAGCCGGCATCACCGGCCCAGCCACCGGCACCAGCGGATCCGCATCGGCTTATACCTTGTCGATCAGCAATGCCGGCCCGCAAGCCGCAACGCATGTCGTGGCGACCGTCACCTTGCCGGCGAGTTCGAGTTTCGTGCCGGGAACCGCTGCATGCACCGCTGCCGGCAGCACCGTCACCTGCAATGCCGGAACGCTGGCGAACGTGGCGCAAACTTCGTTGCCGTTGCAGCTCATGTGGAATGCGGCTGATGCCTCGGCGATCATTTCTGTTGCGGCGACTTCCGATCTTCCGGACCCGTACATGGCAGACAATACGTCTGCAATCCAGGTCACCGTCAGTGCCGGAAGCAACACCAATAGCGGATACGACAACAATGACGTGCCCACCCTGCCGGAATGGGGTATGGTGCTTATGGCGATGTTGCTGGCAGCAGGAGCGGCACGAACACAACGGTGCAACCGGAAACTTCCAATCGGCAATTCTTCCCGAAATACGACCTGACGGACCGTGCCATCGGTTCGTCAGCAAGCCTGGTCATTTTTACAACCTGGTCCGAACGGTCCATGCCAGGCCAGATTTTTGTCGTATTATCTTCATATAACCCGCCCACAATCCGCCCACAATCCCACTCCTTTGGTTTTCAGGACTGAAAAGGAAATAACCATGAAAGATAGTCAAGCCTTGCTCGGTATGCTTTCGTCGTTATTGTGCGTCCTTGCGATTTCACTGACCGGTAATGCAACAGCGGGTGAAGGCGAATCAATTTTTACATCTTTTGTTAGCCCAATCTCGTTCAGCAACCCTAATTCATTCGAGCACTCCATTATAATTCCCCAGAAAACTTTTTACGTAAATGATGCAACAGCTTTCGAAGCTGTCCGGCAAGCGAAATAGACTTCTTGGGTGACAAAAATACCGAACGAGTATTCCAACAGCCTGGACGGTCGACCGAAATCGAGTCTTTCGCCCAGGCATACAATCTACACAGGCGCAGAAGCCAACTATTCCAGGCTCGATATCTGCCTACCGGAGCTCCCTGCATGGGCACTGATCCTGTTCAGCCTGGGATTAACCGGATTTATCGCCATATTCTGGAAGCATATTTGGCGGGTGACTCATCAGACAGTTAGCAGTCCATCCTGTATTTCCGGGAAACTGAGCTTCTAGCTGGTACCCCTGTCTTGTATTAATACTTCCACATTTTCATAACAAATATGAAACGGTAATTCGCTAGCCTTATTCATTCATGACAGCAATGAGCCGGTAAAGCATTTTTTGTTTTCCTGCTTCCGTTTGCAGGCAACCGATCGATGCGTCAATCACTTTCTGACAAGGTTGAATTTGTGCCAAAATTTTCCTGGCCATCTTGATGTAAAACTTTTAATCTGATTTCCTGAAATGTATCGTTAATAAACCGCCAGTTAAATTCTGGCTGAACCATCATTCATGGCAGATAAATCAAAAATCAATTTCAACGCAACGGTGGAACTGCTGCTCATGAGACATTCCTTCCGTGCATGAATCTACAAACTGCATCAGCGTTCTTGAAATGTTTCACAATGACAGCAAGCTCTATGCGCTTCCTGTTGTAAGTGATAAAAACAGGCCGATCGGCCTGATCGTCCGGCAGACGCTCACTGAATATTTCAGCAAGCAATACACCAAAGAATTAAAAGGCAAGAAACCGATTTCTTCCATCATGGATGATGCACCGATCATCGTTGACAAGAGCACCAGCATTGAAGACATCTCGCACATCATTATGGCTGCCGGCATGGAACACATGGTGAGCGGATTTATCATCACGCAGGACAGGAAATATTTCGGGATGGTCAATGGCTATGACCTGCTCAAGGAAATGACCCGCCGCAACCAGGAACACCTTTTTGGCCTGGCTCATTTCGACCAACTCACCGGGCTGCCCAATCGGACATTGCTGATGGACCGTTTGAATCAGGGTTTTTCGGTATCAAACCGGACCTTGCGGCCAATCTTCCTGCTGTTTATCGATCTTGATGGATTCAAGCTCGTCAACGACACGCACGGCCATGCTATTGGTGACCGGCTGCTGAAGGAGGTAGCTGAACGCCTGCATTCCTGCCTGAGGGAAGGCGATACTGCCGCCCGCCTCGGTGGCGACGAGTTCGTTGTGATTTTGCTCGAATCGGACATCGAAAGGGCGATCATGATCGCTGAACGGATATTGGAAATCCTGAAATCGCCCTATGAATTTGGAAAGAAGATCATCTCCATCATTTCAGCCAGCATCGGCATCGCAGGATACCCGTTTCATGCGGAAGAATTCGAGCCCTTGCTTAAGGCTGCCGATAATGCGATGTACGTTGCCAAGCAGAATGGCAAAAATCGATACGAAATTTACACATTGCCGCAGAACGATTGATTATTCAGCCTGGTTGGCAACAGACTCATTGGAAGACAATTACAAATACTGTTGCAGATAATTGACCAGTTTTTCTGATTCATTTATCTGATCCTATTGATCGTAGCAAATTGCAGTTGCACTCGACTTATAGCCGGAAATTCAGATCAATCAAAATGGGCTCGATCTGTTCTGGCCAATTACCAGTTGACGTTGGACGTTCGTATTAATATATTTCAGAAGGCTTCATCTTCATTCCCACCGCACCCGGGGGGGTATACCCGGTTATCCGGCAACGTATACCTGTGATTTGCTGACCATCCTTAAACCGGATTGAATGGCAAACCACGATTTGACCATTGGCATATAGTTGCGACAGGTAATAATGGGTATTCGAGAGTGATAGACCGACGGCTTCTGAAATTTCGGCATCAAAACTTTCGCCGTTTGCTTTCAAGTATTGCAGGATTTCATTCATTCAAGTTCTCCAGAAGTTGCCGGATGGTCCTGACAACAATATAGATCCAACTTGTTACATTTGCATGTCGGCGTCGTAGTCGCTGAAGCTCGCAATCAAAATCCCTTTTTACGCAGACAACCAGACTATATATTTCGGTAACACAATCTTCACCCCCGGCTGTTAGTTTCCCTTTTGTCGATCAGACGACCGCGAGGAGAATACAAATGACCGCATCAATTACTGAACACGCATATGGCGCATCCATTGTCATTGCGACCGGAGAAGACGGTGAAAACTCCGTATACAACATTACGCAGACAGAAAGCCAGGAAGATCCTGTCCATATCGACTATGAGCTATTTCATGGTCATGCAGTATTTAATTATTCGCTGCTCGGCGATCCAAACGCCGACGATGAAGTTGCTGAAATATATGACAGCGAGGAAGAATACGCCTGAGACCTGAAGAAATCGCCCCACCGCATACTTCAGGGAACGGCTTTTCGGAATTTGTTTTAACGACTTGCCATCAGTGGCTTCCCATAACGGGAAATTGCACCTTGTCCTTAACAATGATGGAAGACCCCGTCATTATCTAAATCTTTTGTCATAATTTCGGATGTTGTAATCATTTTGTAACCTTGGCTTGGCAAGGTGCGCGCGTAATGAAAACTTATTCAAGCACAGCCGCCGCCGAAATTTCAACCGAGGGTATTGTTTCCCCATCGCAGTCATCCCTGTCAAATAGTCCTATTGCAAATAATCCGGATGCAACCCGTGATACCGGCCGAGCTCTGTTTGCGGTCAGTTCGCTGGGTCTCGGCCACGCCACCCGTACGCTGGTAGTGATACGCGAGTACCTTCGGCGCGGCTATGCGATCACCGTGGTTTCTGCCGGCAATGCGCTGTCCTTCCTGCGCCTGGAACTGGCCGGGGAACCCGGCGTCGAGTTTCGGGAAATGACCGACTATCCGCCACTGGAGCGCGGTACGGGCTGGCGGCTGTACTGGTACCTGTTCATCGACCTGCTGGAAACCTGGCGCCTGATCCGCAGCGAGCACCGCGAGGTGCAGGCCATCGCGGCGGACTATGACTTCATCTTCAGCGATGGCAAATATGGATTTCACAGCCGCTGGACCCCTTCGTTCATCCTGTCGCACCAGATTGCTTTCGTTCCGCCGAAGGGCTTGCGCGAAACCTCCTGGCTGACGGAGAGCATCAATGTCGCGGCGTTGCGAAAATTCGACATGCTGTTCATTCCGGATTATTTCGGCCCCAGCCTGAACCTGGCCGGCCACCTGGCGCATTCGCGCGCGCTGCACCGCTGTCCGCATCGCTATATCGGCATTCTGTCTTCATACCGTCATCTGGACCTGGAGCAGGACATCGATTGCCTGTTCGTGATCAGCGGCTACCTGATCGAGCACAAGGAGTCGTTCGTGCGCGACCTGCTCGAACAGGCGGGCAGCCTGCCGGGGAAAAAAGTATTCGTGCTGGGTAATGCCGGCGGAGACGAGTCTGCCTATGACCGTTACCGCCGCGACGATCTGCAAATTTACGCCGTGGCGAGCGGCGACTTGCGCCAGGAACTGTTCAACCGGGCGCGCATGATTGTCTCGCGCGCCGGCTACACCACGGTGATGGACCTGGTCGAGCACGACAAGCGCGCGCTGCTGATCCCGACGCCGAACCAGACCGAGCAGGAGTACCTGGCTTCCTACCTGGGCAGCCAGCATTACTATGTTGCCCGCACGCAGCAGGCCGGTCTGGATCTGGGTACCGGCCTTGCAGGCCTGCGAACAGACGCGTTTGTTCGAGCCGCCGTGGAAGACAGACGAGTCGCTGCGCCGCATCACGGACGGTATCGAGGAATTGATGCACCGGCACTTCATATCCATCATCGTGCCGGCCTACAACGAGGAGGCCGAGATCGAGGCGACCCTGCAGTGCCTGCTCGCCCAGCGTTATCCGGTCGATCGTTACGAGATCGTCGTGGTCGAGAACGGCTCGACCGATGCGACGCTGAGCATCGCCAACCGGATCGCCCAACAGGCCGGTGGACGGACGCATCCGTATCGTCGCGATCCACGAGGGCGGCGTGTCGCATGCCAAGAACGTGGGCCTGGACAACCTCACGCCGGAATCCGAATGGGTGGTGTTCTGCGATGCCGACACCCGGCTCGGACGTCATTTCCTGCAGCATCTCAATACTTGGCTGAACCGCCGCGGCGAGAATGGCCTGAGCGTGGGCACGACAAGTGTGCGTCCGGAGTCCGGCAACGGCTTGTATGCGCGCTCATGGTTCGCGGCTTACGATTACATCCATCGCCTGACCCGAACCTCGTTTTCCATCCAGGTCGCACGCACCCAGATCGCACGAGGCGTGCGCTTTCGCGAGGACCTGAATTTTGCCGAGGACCTGATGTTCATACAGGAGTGCAGTCGCTACGGGCGTTTCTTCTTCGTGCCCACCGACCAGGTGACTACCTCGACGCGGCGCTTCGACTCGCAACGGTTACCTGCGGCTGAGTTTGCGCTGGACTTATCAGGCCTTGCTGCCGCTGCGTTTCAAGGTCAACCGCAAGTACGATGTCATTCGTTGATCTCGCCGCTCTCGAACACATGACCGCCGTCCTAGGGCGCGCAACGAGATTGCATATGCGATACTGTTTCTCGGCGCATTCTTCGAGACCCTGATCCCGATTTCCATGGTTGTGCTGGGCGAGGTGTTCTTTATCGCGGGCGCATTTTGGCCGGCATGGGGATATTGAATGTCTGGGCCGTGCTGGCCGTGCTCTATGCGGGAGCAATACTCGGCGATAACGCCAGTTATTGGCTGGGCCGGCGTTTTGGTTCATCGCTGTTTGATCGCCTGGCACACTGTCCGGTGTCGGCAGGCTGGTTCATTACGATAATTTCCGGCGCGGCGTTGTCTTCTTCGAGCGTCGCGGCGCGATAGCCGTCTTCGCGGCGCGCCTCAGCGGCCCGCTATCCTGGGTGATGCCCGCCATGGCCGGCGTGTTCCGCCTGGACTACTCCACCTTTCTCCGATTCAACACTCTCGGCATCATGATCGGGATCGGCCAATTCATCGTAGTGGGCTACTTCTTCGGCGACTATCTGCCATCGATACTCGATTTCGCCGCCCGTTTCAGTACTGACATAATCGTGTTTGTCCTTGCGATGATTGCGATTGTGGCCTGGTATTGGCGAAGAAGAAGTGCGCGAGCGCTCACTTGACCGAACCTGTCAGGCCGAACGGTCTGCGTTAGTGCATTCCAGGATCAGGACAAGACTAAAGTCTTCATCCGGATATTTAATTTTCCTGTAACACCAATACTGGACAATCCGGTCACGTAGCGTAACAAGCAAATGTTAACGACTTTCCAATACACCTCCCTTGGGAAGGCGTTCTGACTCTCCGTTGGAACTACGTTTATCCCCGGGCCATGCCTGGGGATTTTTTTCTTTACCAGAAAATATCGGTATCGCCCTGCAGCCCGCGTTGTGCGGGCATCCCGCAAAGAAAAAGCGCTTCACAGGGAAGGACTCAGACTTGCTGGCGGTCGGAGCAGTCTACTGCCAACCAGTCCCAGCAAATTCCCGTTAACAGCGAATTTGCTACCAGCCAACAGAGAAGTGGGAATTAAACAAATCATGTGGCATTGACCGGAGTGCGGCGGTCATGGATACTTCAATTCATGCGGATTAATTTCCTATCCTTGTGACGACCTTCTGGACATGGGCTCTCCATCGTCGGGCTGTCGATGACCCCCAACCTGGTGCTGGGGCCATCGGCGGCGGTCGGCGTGGGCATCGCGGCGCACTACAACCCGTGGGTCCTCCTGCCGGTGGTCGCGGTGGCGGGCTACATCGAGGGGCTCGTCGTCGCCTGGCTCGCCGGCGAGAGCACGCGGATCGGTTTCATCGGCCGGTGGGTCGCGCGGATGCGCACGCCGAGGAGCGTGGCGTTGGCCAACAGGTGGGGAGTCTGGGGCGGCCTCACCCTCGGCTGCGCCGTGGTCGGCCAGGAGCCGATCCTGGTGGCGCTCCGCTGGCTGGGCGTCGACATGCGCCGGATCTGGTTGCCGCTGGCGGTCAGCAACGCGGTCTTCGCGGTCCTCTACTACGCGGTCGTGTGGTTCGGCTTCGACCAGGTCGCGAACCTCTGAGCCCACCCTGCACTACCGCGGCGTGACGTCGCCGATGCCATGCATGGTTTGAAGGCAACGGAAGAAGGGAATAACCCGGTCAAGACCAAGTCCCCATCAAAATCTCCTGCCTTGTAGTCAAATCCGGGGCAATAAGACCAGGGTCGCTGAAAAAGCCGGATGTGCATCGAAAATAGCAGCCGCCCGTTACTTTCCGGCCATAGCAGACTTGAACATTTGCTTGTTACGCTACGTAACCAGATTTTCCAATAGTGTTGTTACAAACAAATTAATGAATCACTGTATTCATTCTGTAACAAGCTTTTGCTAACTTGAAAGCACTTCAACAAGGATAAAACATCATGAGTCAGGAACTATCGCCGCTTTATGGGGGAGCTTGTTATTACCTCACCCGATGAAAATCGGTCTGGTATTCCTGATGAAGTAAATGCAATGCAGGAGCAGACTAGACTAATGACAGAAGAGGCTGCTTATTTTCTTGCAGAAAAAAGAGGATTTGCGCCCGGCCATGAGTTGGAGGATTGGCTACAAGCCGAAGCGCAGATACAGAAAAAATAAACGTGCCCCACTTCAAAGCCAAGACCATCGCGACTAAAACCCAGATCCGACCAGAGATTTCTCAGGTCCAGTTTACTTTCCAGGAACGCAGTAAATCAATCAATTTTATTTTGCTGATTGCTGGCGTTGCATCGCTGAATGCAACAAAAGTTTAATGGAACTTGTCAGTGATGCTCAAAGTCTGATTTCTCGCTATAGCGATGTTTTACGAGCAAGTGGCTGTAAGTGCTTATTGATCTGCTTTGAATATTTAGCATGCACTTTCATTCCACATCCAGACCTGTTAGGCCCTTCTTTTTTCAAGGAGCACTGAATGAACCCATCCAAGAAAGCCGGACCAGTAATCGAAATGCATCCATCCTCCAACGCTGAATGGCAAGAGCCCCCGACGCTGACTGTGGACGAACGTGGCATGATCTGCGATTGCAGCGAAGCTGGCGAAAAACTCTTTGGCTATAGTCTGAGGGATCTGGTTTGGCAGCATGTTTCCAAAGTGTTACCGGAACTTTCTGAAGTCCAGCTGGTAAAGAATGGGCAATTCAATCCGCAGCTTGGTTTCCTCAGCCGTTGCGGTCAGCCCTTCCTGGCAATAAACCGGCTAGGCAACATCTGCCTGAATAATTTACATTTCGTTCTGCTGAATTACGCAGGGAAATATGCCATAAGGGTGATAGTGCAACCTTGCTGACGAAACGAAAATCGTATCGCTGGTTCTCGCCGACCTTATTCCAGATTCCCCGCATAGTAGAAGATGCACAAAATCCTGATGTCAATTTCATGAAGCCGGAAGCTGCCTGGTCTCGGGAATACCTAATCGAGCGGAATTTTTGATCAAACAAATTGTCCAGTGAGGAACTTATGCAAAATGCGGTTTTTCGATATCACATCAAATCCGATGTTGACAGCAAAAATGTTTTGATTTTCGATCTGGAAACAGGAGAATTTCGACATCCCTCCTGCGGAAGGATTCTTGCCGCCTATTACGAATACCTTGTAGAGTGTGGCAGAATCGATGAGTCGCAGAAAGTGCTGGCTGAAGCCATGTCTACTCCGCCAACAGTTTAATCGACATATCAGCAGACAAATACCCCGAGCCTTGACCTGGGGAAAGAACGCAGTTCCAACGGAGAGTCTCAAGCCTGCGGGCGTGATTCGCCGAACCAGAAACTCCGAGGAGAGTGTAATGAATATCGACATTGTTGACAGGGCGTTTAAACCCGATTTGGCATTTGGAATTGGAACGAAGGATACCAGGCTTCTATTTACAGAGTACAAAGCAGAGCTAATTGGACGCAATGTCACCGATGATGAATTGCTGGATGTTGCGGCGTACAGTATGGCCTATACTGAAATAAACGATGATAGAAACGAACTAACTGTTAGCGTGCTGGGAAAAATTATTGACGACTATGAAGTTAAGGCGGCACAACTCGCAGCGTTGCCGTGGGATGAAATAATGTCCGACATGAAGAATCGCATCGCACAAATGAATGGTGAAGCAAAGGAGCAAATCTTGCAAGGATTAGCTACTGGTATCGAAATCCAGAGAACACTGACAGCCAAAAACTCAGCAAATGGTCGCCAGATTAAAAGGGCTGAAGCTGAGATTTAGCGTAAAAAAAATCGCCAAACCTGGACCAGGGCAAAGATCGTAGTTCCAATGGAGCTCAGAACGCCTTCTCAAAAGAGAGGCGAGAAGACGTAAACGCCACCTCGCATTCCTCGATCCTGGCATTGTTCAGAAAATCCTTCAGGGCGCTCCTCCCCCGAATTAAGCGCAGACCGATTGATCGGTATGGTGCCGTTACCGGAGAGCCGGGAGGAGCAACGCAAGCTGCTGGGTGTGAACGTCTAATTCACCCGGATCCAATTACGACAAACAGGCCCGCAACGCGGGCCTGTTTTATTTCAAGCAACAGGAATGATGGTGATCTGCAGCCCGGACAGACAAAGTGGTACTGCGGAAATAGCCAACAGAGAATCGCCATGGAAGAACGTGGAAATTGGCCTCCAACCGCCGGACTGAGAATACTGGGATCGCCCGGAAGCCCGCGTGTTGCGGGCTTCTCCCAAAGAAAAAGCCCTTCTCGAGG
>CAWHAD010000004.1:0-8743 GCA_963827265.1 uncultured beta proteobacterium
ACATCAAAACACCATTGATCAATTATTATTTGTACATCGTTTGCAGCGGTGCTGAGGGAGAAAGGGTTTTCTGGCGGTAAATCTGGCGCAGAATGATCCGGAACCCGCCTGCACCCAAGGGCGCGCGTTCCCGTTCATGCGTCTATTTGTTGGTTGCGTATCTGAGGCATCCGCCGCTGAAGTAACTGATATGCACCTTGCCCAGAGGGTCAAGTGCGATTGCAGTCGCGGCGAAGTCGGCAACGCCTATCGGCACGAAGTGCCATGAACCGGCGGCATTGCTCGCATAGATCAGTTGGCTGCCATCCAGCGAAGAGACATAGCTGATGTGCGCATGGCCTGATGCATCCAGTGCGAGAGACGGATTGTCACCTGAACCGGGGGCAATGACCTCGATCACCCACGCTCCCGACACATCCTGATGCGCGTACTTTATTTGATGGGTGTTGTCGGCATAGGAGACATGCATCCTTCCATTCGCGTCCAGTGCGGCGGACAAATTCGGGATATAGCCGCTATCGATCGTCGCGGTGGTCCAAGCGCCGCTCCGGTTCGTCGCGTACTTCAGTCCGTAATCGGGATATTTGCCCGCATACGCGATTTCGGCAGCGCCGGCAGTATCCACCGCGATTGATAGAGACGCCGCTGCGATGCTGCAGCCGATATCCCGGATGAACAGGTCGACCGTGTGATGCACCCAGGTACCGGATACATTCGTGCCATACCTTAACTCCGATGACGAAACTGGATTTGCATAGTACGCAACATGCACCCTGTTCGCCGCATCCAGCGCGAGCGAAGATCCACACCAGCCCTGTGCATCGACCGTTTCGGCGGCCCATGCACCGCCCGCGTATATCGCATGAATGACGCCCTGAAAGCCGGCATAGCCGACATGCACGTCACCGGCGGAATCGACTGCGATGTGCGCATCGACATAGGGGGACGGGCCGATCGTGTGCATGACCCATGAACCGGTCGCATCGGTGATGTAATCGTTGAAATAGCTGTATGCGTCACAGTAGGTGATTTCTGAACTGGGATTGGTACTGTAATGCGTGCATTGGTTATAGGCATCGTGCAGATGGACGCCGGAAGCAGCATCTGTCGCAATGGAAGTGGTCCTCAGGTCGGTCGATGCGGTGGTCGGCGCAACAAATCCGGTTTTCCATCCCGGCGTCGCGAATACCCTGGCGGACGGCGGGCTTTCAAAGCCGCCGATCACCGCGGTGACCAGATAATAGTAGGAGACATTGTCGACCAGTCCGCTGTGCAGATAGGGGCTGGTAGCCGACGCGATCAGGTTGCCGTTGCTGACCGCCAGATCTGCCGAGGTGGACCAGTAGAGGTTGTATGAAGTCGCTCCGGCAACGCTGTTCCAGCTTAGCGTGACCTCCCCGGTTCCCGCGACGGCCGACAATGAGACCGGTGACGCGGGTATCCGCGTTAGCATGACCGTATCGGTTGCGTATGCACCCGTCGCATTCGATGCGCTGACTTCCAGCAGGTTTGCGCCGATATTCAGCGGTACGGCATATGCCATCCATTGGTGGCTGTAAGTGGTGAAGCAATAGGAGAACAGGCAGGAACAGGCGCCGTATATTCCGTCGACCGCAATTCCCGTCACGCCGGCGGTGCGGTTTTTCCATGCGATGCTAATTGCCGAGTCGAGCGGGCCGAGAATGGGCGGGCAATATCCGAACGCGACTTCCGAAGCCGGGCAATTGTCGCAATAGGCTCTTCCGTGCAAGTCGACCGAACCGGACTGAACGGTGGTGCCGGTTGTATCGATGGACACCCACAGCGGATTGTAAGTCCCGCCGCCGGTTGCATCCCCACCTCCGCCCGGACATCCGCTGATCAGCAGTGCAAGCAGAACGAACAGGCCGAGTGCAAACCGGGTTGATTGGCGTGGTAGGTCAGGATTCCGCATGGTCACCGCCTGTCTGAAGCCGCCGGGCCCGGAAAGCCAGGTTGCCGGCTTGCGGAAGATACGCTACGCCTTTGCAATCAATCTATCAACAGAGCATTTTGTTTATATATTTTTGCTGATCTGCCGGCGGTGAAGGCTGCCTGGTGCGGCAGGACTCAGCATATCCGCGGCAGCGGATCGTTCTCCAGTTCTTCCAGCAATCGCTCTCCGACCGGTTCGGTTTCCAGCACCACATGGCCGCGACCCGCGACCATGTCGCAGATGACCGCCGCATTGTATATCAGCGCGCCAGCACATCATCGGTTTGTGAAGTCGACTAATGCCACGTCTTTTGCTTTGCATGAGGATGTGGCGCAAGAAACTTTGTGCCAAACATAAGTTTGCACGTTTCCAGCATCTAAGATGCAAGGAGTCGGCGTTCATGTTCCTGTGCAGAGCGTGGGAGAAATATATGTAAATTGTGGAGTTTATCGGAATAAATCCGTATATTTCTGTCCAGACAATCCGGACATTGGACAACACGTTCATGAATCTTCTTCTGATCGAAGACAATCGCGATCTCGCGACCAATATGGTCGATTATTTCGAGACACGCGGCCATATTCTGGATACTGCCGGAGACGGAATTTCGGGGCTGCATTTCGCTTCCACAAATCGATATGATGCGATCGTGCTGGATATTATGTTGCCCGGCATGGATGGTTTGACGCTGTGCAAGCGCCTGCGGGATGCGGGGAAAAATACACCTATCCTGATGCTCACGGCCCGCGATTCGCTGAACGACAAGATTGCCGGTCTTGAAGCGGGCGCAGATGATTATGTGGTCAAGCCATTTTCATTACGCGAAGTGGAGGTGCGGTTGTCGGCGCTGATCAGGCGCTCACAGGTGCGCGAAGGCACCAGCATTCTGCAGGTCGGTGATTTGACATTTAATACGGGCACACTCAAGGTGTTTCGTGGCGAGCGCAGTATAGAGTTGCCGCCTATCCCGCTAAAGCTGCTTGAAATTCTTATGCGTCAATCGCCCCGTGTGCTTTCCCGTGAAGATGTGGAGCGCGCCATCTGGGGCGATACGCCGCCTGACAGCGATGCCTTGCGTGCGCACCTGCACATTTTGCGCCACGCGGTAGATAAAAAAAGCGAAAAACCGTTAATCAAAACCTTGCGCGGCATTGGTTACCAGATCAGCGATGATTAGTGTCCTGCATAGTCTCAGGTTCAAGCTGACTCTGACTTTTGCAATTTTCGGCACGATGGTCAGTATTTTGCTGTCGATGGGCCTGCTCTTCGACGCGCATATTCTCGGCGAACGCCTGATGGATGAAACGCTGCGCGCGGAGATCGGTGACTATATATCCAGACTCGAGCGCAATCCGAAGTCGCTTCCGCCGTCAACTGCCAGCATTCAAGGCTATCTGCTGAATCAAAATCAACGCGGTGAAAACATTCCACCCGAGCTGCTATCGTTGCACGAGGGCGTTCATCAGTTGATACTGAATGACACGCCTTATCGTGTTGCCGTGGTTAACAGGAATGACGAGCGCATATTCATGCTGTTCAATGAGAAGCGCCAACGCCACCGCGAGGAAATGTTCATTATTAATTTGGCAGCAGGCGCGCTCATCATGATCATATTTTCGGCATGGGTGAGCTGGTGGCTGGCCGGCAGGCTGGCTTACCGCGTCGTTTCTCCTATTTCGGAGCTGGCGCGCCGTGTCAGTATGGCCAGCCCGGGGGACGATGCAGAAGCAGTTGCCCAGGGTTTTTCAAACGATGAAATCGGCCAGCTTGCGGAAGTGTTTTCCACCTACCTCAACCGCATGCATGCGTTTATAGAACGTGAACGCAATTTCACTGGCGATGTCAGCCACGAACTTCGGACACCGCTTGCAATTGTTCAGGGTGTCGTTGAATTGATGGAAGACGACAAACAATTGGATGACAGGCAGTGGGAACGCATCGCAAGAATAGGTCGCGCCAACCGTGAAATGGTGGACTTGACCACGGCCTTGTTGCTGATGGCGAGGGAAAGCACTGATGAGGCAGTTGTGCAGACTTGCGACGTATGTGAGGTCGTCGGTGCAACTATTGAAATGAATCGGCATCTGCTGAGTGAAAAGACCTCGGTGGATTTTGCATGTAACGCACATCCGATCATTGTGGCTGAACGCGCTCTGCTGAGTATTGTGGTGGCAAACCTGATTCGCAATGCATTCACGAACACGCCATCGGGTGTCGTTTCGATTTCGGTAAAAGACAATGGGCTTACGATCAGCGATACCGGCACTGGTATTCGCGGAGAAGAAATCAATAAGGTTTTCCAGCGACACTTCAGGGGGGGCGGCAGCACGGGTTCGGGTATAGGCCTGTCGCTGGTTAAGCGTATTTGCGATCGATATGGCTGGGAAACAATTATAAATAGTACTGAAGGGCAAGGCACCTCAGTGCAATTTGTCTTTAACGTGAAACATGCGTAACAAGATTATGTTCCCGTATTTCACCAGTTCAGTTAATGGGGAAGGGACGGACCATCGAGATTTGCTGTAGCACCATTCCGAGTGGCGAGTTTGCCATGAGCGTTATCAGTTAATTCGAACATGCATTCACCCTTAACACTCCCTTGACGCAACGTTGACGTCCTTATAACGCAGTCAGTCGTACCATGATCTTCGCATCAAGAGGTTGATGTGGCTGTGCGCCTTGTAACACCCG
Organism: uncultured beta proteobacterium; assembly: GCA_963827265.1. Lineage (GTDB taxonomy): Bacteria > Pseudomonadota > Gammaproteobacteria > Burkholderiales > Gallionellaceae > Gallionella. Next base: position 4,646 of record CAWHAD010000004.1, read on the forward strand.
CTGTAATCGACGCCCAGTGCCGCTTGTGATTGCGGGTTTACGTTTAACCTGAATTATTCGGGAGGCAAAAGTGAAAATTTCTTCGATATCTGCTTACGATTCGGCTTCCATGCATGAATCCCATCAATTGCATGAGCCGTTCTTCTCAGGCATGATACATGCGTTTCGCGCTTTTTTCATGAGGCAGGAGCAGCTGAAAATCGCCATCGCTCTGAGTGATGCGAATGATGTGGAAGGTGCAAAAGCACTGCTTGAAAAACGAGTTCATTAATTTGACATTCGCATAGCAAGGGGTTTGTCTTCAAGCAATCAGCATGCGCTGTTTGGCTATAGCTTTTTTTCAATCACGGCATATCAGCATCGCTACCTGTTCCGGAACCAGGTGGAATTTCGCCATGCAAGTTAAGGCGGAACGCCAGGCAAATACCATCCTGTAGCTCATCTTTTCTTGGTGCGTCTCTGACGCACTTGGATATCATACTGATAACATAGAGCGTTTTATGTAAGCTGGCATCGCCCGCTGTCCAGTTATCGTCACTTACCCTATAATTATTCGCGAATATAGTGCAACATGTCGCGCTGTTGGTAGAACGCGCGTTCTTTTTCGGGCAGATAAATCATCCGCAGTATCCATAATTCCAAACTAAAAGCGCATTATGAAACATCGTGATTTTTCAGAAAAACATTCAAACATCAATTTCCTTCTCGTACTTTTGCCCGTCGCACTACTGTTATTGACGTTTCCTGCCGAAGCTGCAAATTTGGCGTCCGTTAGTGCGGATTCGATTGCATGGTGGGTATGGCCGTTGGCCTTGTTCGTGGTGTGCTTCTTTCTGGGCATGCTCGCTGTGCCGGCCGGTGTTGGCGGCGGCGTATTGTTCGTGCCTATCGTCGGCAGTTTCTTTCCGTTCCATCTCGACTTTGTGCGCGGTGCCGGTTTGCTGGTGGCAATGGCCAGTGCACTGTCTGCCGGCCCCTCGCTGCTGAAAATTGGCATGGCCAATCTCCGTCTTGCCATGCCGCTCGCACTGGCCGCTTCCATCAGCTCAATTGGCGGCGCAATGCTGGGATTGGCCTTGCCTGATAATGTCGTGCAAACATCTCTGGGTGTAACCATACTTGGCATTGCAACCTTGATGGTTTTATCCAAAAAATCCGAGTTTCCGCTTGTGCAGAAACCCGATGCATTGTCCCGGGCATTGGGTATCCACGGCGTATTTCACGATACGATCTCCGGCAAGAACATCCCCTGGCAAATCCACCGAACCCCGGCAGGCCTGGTGCTGTTTCTGATTATCGGTTTCCTCGGCGGGCTGTTTGGCGTTGGCGCGGGCTGGGCTAACGTGCCGGGTTTGAACCTGCTGCTGGGTGTGCCGCTGAAGGTGGCCGCAGGCACGTCCAGCATGATCTTGTCCATGGCAAGTTCCTCAGCTACATGGTATTACCTCGATAACGGCGCAATCCTGCCCATCATTGCCGTGCCTTCGGTGATCGGCATGATGATAGGTGCGCGTATCGGCGCGCATCTGTTGACCATACTCAAGGCGTCGGTGATCCGCAGATTGGTTATTGGCATTTTGCTGTTTGCGGGTGTGCGCACGCTGCTCAAAGGTCTCGGAATCTGGATTTAAGGAGTAATGATGGAAACGGAAATCAAACAACCCGAGGAACAGTTGCCCTACGCCATCGTGATGCACTGGACTACGCTGGCCGGCTTCATTGTGCTGATTGCTTCCTTTGTCGCCTATGTGCTCAACTGGCTGCCCGCATCTGTCCCGTTGGAACAGTTGCCACACCTGTGGAATCTGTCCGCGGATGATTATCTGAAAGGAACCGGCACGCCAACCGGATGGAGTTGGCTGTTCATGATGGGCAAAGGTGACTTTGCCAGCCTGCTTGGCATCGCAATTCTGTCAGGCAGTTCTATCGCCTGCATCGTGGCGATCATACCTACCTACATGAAGGCTAAAAATACCACTTATATTGCAATTTGCGTGCTGGAAATAATTGTTCTGCTGCTATCGGCATCGGGTGTCTTCAGTACGCATTGATTGAAGGAATAAACATGAGTCACCCTTTTGAGCACATTCTGCTGGCAACTGAACATACCCCGTTCGACAGCGGATCAGAGCGCGTTGCATTCGACCTGGCACGGCACTGTAATACGCCGCTTGCAGCGGTGTTCCCGGTATTGAGCAATCCTGAATACGAAGTCATTGCACCACAACTTGCGGAGCATGCCGAACAGGAAGCCGCCGACAAGATCAAAATGCTGCATGAAGCGGCGGCCAACGCAGGCGTACAACTTGAGGTCAGCGCAAGGCGCGGTGCGGAACCCTATCGCGAGATCGTGCAGGAAGCGGTTGACCGCAAGTCTGACCTGATCGTGATACGCCGCCGAGGGAAACGGAGTTTTCTATCCAATCTGCTTGTCGGCGAAATGGTCAGCAAAGTCGTTGCACATTCACCCTGCAATGTTTTGTTTGTGCCGCGTGAAGCGCAGATGTGGTCGCACGGAATACTGGCGGCGGTCGACAATTCGCCGAACGCAGAGCATGTTGCCCATGTTGCCGCCCAGGCGGCTAGGCAGTGCGGGTTGCCGCTTACTTTGGTCGGCGTGATCAGCCATGAAACAGATACCCTTCGCACCATGTCCGAAAGAACAATAGGTCACGTACTCGCCATCGCTTCTTCAGCTGGAGTTAATGCGCAAAGCCGCATTCTGGTCGGGAAACCTTTCGAACAGATATTGAACGCCGCCAAGGAAATATCGGCTGACCTGATCGTCGTCGGGCGCCACGGCGAAAGCAACCTGATCCGCACTCCTTTCGGCGGCACTACACATAAGGTAGGCGGGTTGGCGGATATTCCCGTGCTGGTTGTGCGTGCATAATCTGTTCTTGCTGGCCGGCAGCTAGCATATCCGCGGCAGCGGATCGTCCTCCAGTTCTTCCAGCAACCGCTCGCCGCCCAGCTCGGTTTCCAGCACCACATGGGCGCGTCCTTCCCTGATTCCGCCGATGATCGCGGCTTCGCGCCCCTGCGGCAATGCCTGCCAGCGCGCCAGCGCATCGTTCGCTTGCGACGCATCGACCACCGCGACCACGCGACCCTCGCAGGCGAGGTACATCGGATCGTATCCGAGTATCTCGCACACCGCGCTGACTTGCTCGCGCACCGGGATCGCCGGCTGTTGCAGGCGCACCTGCAATTTCGTCGCGCGGCAGATTTCGTGCATCACCGTCGCGAGTCCGCCGCGCGTCGGGTCGCGCATGAAGCGCAGGCCGTCCAGTGGCAGCAGCGCCCGGGTCAGCGGCAGCACGCTGGCCGCATCCGACAGCAATTCGCCCTGCAAACCGAATTGCTCGCGCGCCAGCATCACCGCGATGCCGTGGTCGCCGACAGGACCGCTGACCAGCACTGCGTCGTGCGGCCGGATACGATCGATACCGAGATGCAAATGCTTAGTCCGCACGCCAATTCCGGTGGTCGACAGGTACAGGCCGCCGCCTTCGCCGCGCCTGACCACCTTGGTGTCACCCGCGACCACCGCGACATTCGCCGCGCGCGCGGCATCGGCCAGGCTGATCACGATGCGCTCCAGCTGCGCGATCTCGAATCCTTCCTCGATGAACGCGCTCAGCGTCAGGTAATGCGGCGTCGCGCCGGACACCGCGAGATCGTTCACGGTGCCGTGCACCGCGAGCGAACCGATGGTTCCACCGGGAAATTCCAGCGGCTGCACGGTGAAGCCGTCGGTGGTGACCATGATTTCGCCGTCCAGCGCGGGCAGCCGCGCCGCATCGGTCTGCACGTCGAGCAGCGGGTTGGCGAGATGGCGCGCGAACAGTTCCTCGATCAGTTCGCGCATGTAATGCCCGCCGTTGCCGTGGGCCAGGCTTATATGTGTGTCATCCATATACTGAAATTCCTTGATTGCAGGGAACACCTGTTATTTCGTTCCAAATTAAAACGTCGAGTATTTGTAGGAGCGGGCCATGCCCGCGACCAATATACATCGCGGGCATGGCCCGCTCCTGCATCACTAATATTTTTTTGAAGCTGCTTCTATCAGTTGGCCAAGCGCCTGGCCACCAT
>CAWHAD010000005.1:0-670431 GCA_963827265.1 uncultured beta proteobacterium
TAATCGGCTTATACCGAATCCGCTTCGGCTTCGCACCCTCTTCGCCCAAACGTTTACGTCTTGTCAGCCTCATATTCCTGGTAGTTGCCGTCGAAGAAGTTCCAGTGCGAATCGCCTTCCGCCGCGAGGATGTGGGTCGCGATGCGGTCGAGGAACCAGCGGTCGTGCGAGATCACCAGCACGCAGCCGGCGAATTCGAGCAGCGCATCTTCCAGCGCGCGCAGCGTTTCCACGTCCAGATCGTTGGACGGTTCGTCGAGCAGCAGCACGTTGCCGCCGGAGATCAGCGTCTGCGCGAGGTGCAGGCGTCCGCGTTCGCCGCCGGAAAGCGTGCCGACGATCTTCTGCTGGTCGCCGCCCTTGAAGTTGAAGCGGCCGATGTAGGCGCGCGCCGACGTTTCGTATTTGCCGACGGTGAGGATGTCGTTGCCGCCGGAGATCGCGTCGAACACGGTCTTGTCGTTCTGCAGCGAATCGCGTGCCTGGTCGACGTGCGCAATTTTTACCGTTGAGCCGATCTTCACCTCGCCGAAATCCGGTTTTTCCTTGCCGGTGATCAGCTTGAACAAGGTGGATTTACCGGCGCCGTTCGGGCCGATGATGCCGACGATCGCGCCGGGCGGCACCTTGAAGCTGAGGTTGTCGATCAGCAACCGGTCGCCATACGCTTTGCTCACGCCATTGAACTCGATCACCTCGTTGCCGAGCCGCTCGCCGACCGGGATGAAGATCTCCTGAGTCTCGTTGCGCTTCTGGTGTTCCATCGAATTGAGTTCCTCGAAGCGGGCGATACGCGCCTTGGATTTCGCCTGGCGTCCCTTCGGATTCTGCCGCACCCATTCCAGCTCCTGCTTCATCGCCTTCATGTGCGCGTCGATCTGCTTGTTCTCCTGCTCGAGGCGCGCTTCCTTCTGCTCCAGCCAGCTCGAGTAGTTGCCCTTCCACGGGATGCCGTGGCCGCGGTCGAGTTCGAGTATCCATTCGGCGGCGTTGTCGAGGAAGTAGCGGTCGTGGGTGACCGCGACCACGGTGCCGGGGAAGCGCACCAGGAATTGTTCCAGCCATTCCACCGATTCGGCATCGAGGTGGTTGGTCGGCTCGTCGAGCAGCAGCATGTCGGGTTTTTCCAGCAGCAGCTTGCACAGCGCGACGCGGCGCTTCTCGCCGCCGGAAAGATTCTTGATCACCGCGTCCCACGGCGGCAGGCGCAGCGCATCGGCGGCGATCTCGAGCTGGTGTTCGGAATCCGCACCGCCCGCGGCGATGATGTTTTCCAGGCGCGCCTGCTCGGCGGCCAGCGCGTCGAAGTCGGCGTTCTCCTCGGCATAGGCGGCATACACCTCGTCGAGTTTTTTCTGCGCCTGCATGATCTCGCCCAATGCGGACTCGACTTCCTGGCGCACGGTGTTGTCGGGATTCAGTTGCGGCTCCTGCGGCAGGTAGCCGATGCTGATGTTCGGCAGGTGCTGGACTTCGCCGTCGTATTCCTTGTCGACGCCGGCCATGATGCGCAGCACGGTGGACTTGCCGGAGCCGTTCAGGCCGAGCAGGCCGATCTTCGCGCCGGGGAAGAAGCTGAGGGAGATATCCTTGATGATCTGGCGCTTGGGCGGAACGATCTTGCTCACGCGGAGCATCGACATTACATATTGGGCCATGGCTATATATCTGGAGTTGCGGTTAATAGATGCGCGAGTTTAACCCAATTCGTGTTCCGGTTTAACCGCCTATCCTGCAGGAGCGGGCCCTGCGTGTGTTGTTGGGGCTTCAGCCCCTTACAACCACGGCGTACCCCTTGCGGGTGCTGCCCGCACTTCTTTATCCTGTCTTCTTGCTGCTGATGCTGACAATCAGCACGCCCGCCAGCACCAGCGCCGAGCCGATCATTTTCAGCAGCGAAAGCTGCTCGCCGAGGAAGACGTAGGCCATGCCGATGGTGCTGACCGGACCGATCGAGCCGATCAGCGACGCGCTGCCGGAACCGATGCGGCGGATCGCGTAGGACAGCAGGAACACCGGCAGCACCGTGGAGAACAGCGCCATCGCGATCGAGAACCCGTACACCGGCAACGGCAAATCGAGCGCGCTCATCGGGCGCGTCACGGCGAACTGCAGCAGGCTGGCCGCGCATGCCACCACCATCGCATAGGCGGTGAAGCGCGCCGCGCCGATCCGCGCGATCGCATGGCCGGCCCCGACCAGGTAGGTGGAATAGGACAGCGTGCTGAGGAACACCAGAAACCCGCCCAGCACCACGCTGCCGCCTTCGCGCACGCCCGCATCGTGCAGCCCAAGATCATGAAAAAAGACCAATGCGATACCTGCATAGCTCAGTCCCATCGCGACGAGCACCTTGCCGCCGATCGGGCGCCTGTAGATCAGTGCGGTGAGTATCACGGTCATGGTCGGGTACAGGAACAGGATCAGCCGCTCGAGGCCCGCGGTGATGTATTGCAGTCCGAGAAAATCCAGCAGGCTGGACAGGTAGTAGCCGATCAGGCCCAGCGCGAGCACCAGCAATTTGTCCTGTGTGCCGAGCGGCGTGGCGTGGCGCATCTTCGACCAGATCGCGACACCGATGAAGAACGGCACCGAGAATGCCATGCGCAGCGCGAGCAGCGTGATCGCGTCCACATGGTCGCGATAGGCCAGCTTGACCAGGATCGCCTTGGCCGAAAAGCCGATCGCGGCGAGCAGCGCAAAGATGACGCCGAATACCACATCGCGATTGATTGAAACGCCAGTTGCCGTAGTTGTTGAAGTTTGCATGATCCAGACCCTGGGGTTGTGGGATGCGGGTCCTGGGTATACGCGGGGCAGTGCGGCCAAACGAGTACTGTTACAGACCCGCAGTTGCCCGGTTATGTGATTGCGCTAGAACGGGAGCGTGCTGCGGTAACGGGATAGCTTCCCGCGCCACAGTCGTTTTGAGAGGATGGATGTTGAAGCGATGAGTCGTTGCGTGTTCATGGGTCGGGAATATACGGGGGCGGAATCGGATAGTCAATTCGGACAGGTTGCCCGGTGAAAAGTTAGGCGACGGAAACGTGAACTCACTCCGCCAGCGTCGGGTACAGCCGCACCGCGATGAACAGCAGTAAAGAGAACACACCGAGCATCACCGAGAAATCGACCGCGTAGCCGTGCACGCTTACACCGCCCTCGATCATCAGCCCGCGCAGCGCGTCGATCAGGTAGGTGAGCGGGTTGATCTGCGCGACCACACGCAGCCAGGGGGGCATGATGTCCAGCGGGTAGATCGCGTTGCTCGCGAAGAACATCGGCATGGTCAGCAGCTGGCCGATGCCCATGAAACGTTCCCGGGTTTTCACAATGCAGGCGATGATCAGCGAGAAGGTCGCGAAGATGCCCGATCCCAGCATCACGCTGGCCAGCACCGCGAGGATCGCGAGCGGATCTCCCCTGAGCGAAACATGCATCACGATCGCGAGCAGGTAGATCACCACGGCCTGCAAGGTGCCGCGAAATCCCGCCGCGACCGCCTTGCCGAACACCAGCGAGACGCGCAGGGCCGGGCTCACCAGCAGTTTGTGCACCACGCCGAGATCGCGCTCCCAGATCACCGCGATGCCGTAGAAGATCGCGCTGAACAGCACGCTCTGCGCGAGGATGCCGGGCGTGATGAACGCGAGGTAACTCAGCGGGCCGGTGTGGATGCCGCGCACCTGCGCGAGCACCTGGCCGAACACCACCAGCCACAATACCGGCTGTATCGCGCGGGAAATGACTTCGGTCGGGTCGCGGATCAGCTTGACCATTTCCACCTGCACAATTGCAGCACTTTCGCGGATCAGTCGTTTCATTCGTCGTCCTCAGCCCAGGCGCTGGGCGGTCCGGCGGGTCCGGGCGACCTCGCTGAACGTGCCGCTTTCGTGCAGCAGGCCGCCCGCATAATGCACGAACACATCATCCATGGTCGCTTCCTTTCCGAGTTCGGTGCTGAGTCCCGCGCGCAATTCGGCCGGCTTGCCGACCACGCTGATCCGGCCCGCATGCATGATCGCCAATTCGTCGGAAAGCGTCTCGGCTTCTTCCATGTCGTGCGTGGTGATCAGCACCGTCATGCCGAAGTCGCGCCTGAGGTTCAGCAGGCGATCCCACACCATGCGGCGCGCGACCGGGTCGAGCCCGATGGTCGGCTCGTCGAGAAACAGGATCGCGGGGCGGTGCAGCATGGCCTGCGCCAGTTCCAGCCTGCGGATCATGCCGCCCGAATAGGTGCGCACCAGCCGGTGCGAAGACTCGGTGAGACCCATGAATTCCAGCGCATTGGCGATGCGTTTGCTTCGTTCCGCCGGCGGCAGCCCGTACAGTTTGGCCGACAGGCGCAGATTCTCGTAGCCGGTCAGCGCGCCGTCGGCCGACACCAGTTGCGATACATAGCCGATGCGACGCCGGACTTCTCCGGGCGATTTGATGATGTCGTATCCGCCGACTTCGGCCGTGCCGGATGTCGGCGACAGCAGCGTGGTCAGCATCTTGATCAGCGTGCTCTTGCCCGCGCCGTTCGCGCCGAGCAGGCCGAAGATTTCCCCGTAGGGAATGCGCAGCTCGATGCGGTCCGCCGCGGTCAGATTGCCGAAGCGCCGGGTCAGCGCGGATGTCTTGATGGCGAAGCCATCGGGTGTGTCGGGTGAGGCGGTGTCCATCTGGAGCGAAGCTGCGAATATCAGGCAGGTCAATATGAATGCAGCATTGTAGCGGGTTGAAGGTTGCCGGAACAACAAGGATAATTTGTTGTAACAAATTAGGGGTACATCATGCGCGCAATGGTTCTGGAAACACCCGGATCGGCCCTGCGGCAAGTCGAGCTGCCGCTGCCGGTATGCGGCGCCGACGACATCCTGCTCAAGGTGCGCGCCTGCGGCGTGTGCCGCACCGACCTGCACATACTGGACGGCGAGCTGTCCGCACCGAAGCTGCCGCTGATTCCCGGTCATGAAATCGTCGGCAGCGTGGTCGCGAAGGGCGATCGGGTCGAACGATTCTGCCATCGGCCAAAGGCTCGGCGTGCCGTGGCTGGGCCGCACCTGCGGGCATTGCCGCTACTGCACCAGCGGACGCGAGAATCTCTGCGACGACGCGCGCTTTACCGGATACACGCTGAACGGCGGCTATGCGGAATACGCGGTGGCCGACCGCGCTATTGTTTTGCGCTGCCGGACAGGCTACGGCGATGCGGAAGCCGCGCCGCTGCTTTGCGCCGGGCTGATCGGCTACCGCGCGCTGGCCGCCGCCGGGGATGCGCAGCGTATCGGCATCTACGGCTTCGGCGCCGCCGCCCACATCATCGCGCAGGTCGCCCGCTGGCAGGGACGCAAAGTGTTTGCGTTCACCAAACCCGGCGACCTGGCCGGGCAGCGTTTCGCCATGCGAGCTGGGCGCGGCATGGGCTGGGGATTCCACCGCAGCGCCGCCCGAACAACTGGATGCGGCGATCTTGTTTGCGCCGGTCGGCGCGCTGGTACCCGAGGCGCTGCGCCACACCGCCAAAGGCGGCACCGTGGTGTGCGCGGGCATCCATATGAGCGACATTCCCGGATTCCCCTATTCCATCCTGTGGGGCGAGCGCACGATCCGCTCCGTTGCGAACCTCACCCGCCGCGACGGCGAGGAATTTCTTGATATCGCGACCAAGGCGAACATCAGGACCGAAGTGGAAACCTTCCGCCTGGAGGAAGCCAATGAGGCGCTGGCGCGTCTGCGCGACGGCCGGATACGCGGCGCGGCCGTGCTGGTGATGGATTGAATCGAGGGAACGCGCAGGGAATTGAAGCGGATCAGGGGAAATAAAAAAGCCCGCAATGCTGCGAGCTTTGAAAAATTAACCATAAACCACCTGATTAATTTTGCATGCTGCGCATGCGAAATTTTCAACCAAAACCACCAGGTTGATTTTGCGTGCGGTCGCACGCGAAAATTTCAACCAAAACCACCAGGTTGATTTTGCGTGCGGTCGCACGCGAAATCTGGTGGCCCGGGGCGGAATCGAACCACCGACACAAGGATTTTCAATCCTCTGCTCTACCGACTGAGCTACCAGGCCGTTGCTGCTTTTGCTTACCCAAGCCGAAATTGAACAGGTTCAGCCAACTCGGGAAGCCGCGCATTATACCGATACAGTGCCAAATAACAAACCCCGCCGAAGCGGGGTTTGTTATTTTCAATTTGAACCGTAGCGAGCGGTTCGAGTGCAAGGCGCACGGAGCGCAACGACCGAGACATACCTATTTGGGGTAGGCGAGGAACGTGAGCACCGCGCTGACAATTCCACACCTGCTTTAGCCAGGTTAGTCGGATTGCGTACTTTTAGTGCAACACAGCAATCGAATTGCGCAGCAGGTTCAATTACATCATGCCGCCCATACCGCCCATACCACCCATGTCGCCGCCACCCATGCCGCCGCAGCTGGCTTGTCTTCCGGCAGTTCGGCCACCATGCAGGCAGTGGTCAGCATCAGGCCGGCGATGGACGCTGCATTTTGCAATGCAACGCGAGTCACCTTGGTCGGATCAACCACGCCCATCGCCAGCATGTCGCCATACTCGCTGGTGGCCGCGTTGTAACCGAAGCTGCCCTTGCCTTCCAGCACCTTGTTCACCACCACCGAAGGCTCGTCACCTGCGTTGGCAACGATGGCAGCGCAACGGCGATTCCATCGCGCGCAGCACGATGGTGATGCCGGCGTCCTGGTCGTGGTTGTCGCCCTTGAGTTTGCCAACCGCAACCTTGGCGCGCAGCAATGCGACGCCACCGCCGGGAACGATGCCTTCTTCAACGGCTGCACGGGTTGCGTGCAATGCATCTTCAACACGCGCTTTCTTTTCCTTCATTTCGACTTCGGTTGCAGCGCCGACCTTGATCACTGCCACACCGCCAGCCAGTTTGGCTTTGCGTTCCTGCAGTTTTTCCTTGTCGTAGTCGCTGGTGGATTCTTCGGCTTGCTTGTTGATCTGGCCGATACGACCCTTGATCGCATCTTCCTTGCCTGCGCCGTCGATGATGATGGTGTTGTCCTTGCCCACTTCGATGCGCTTGGCTTGGCCCAGTTCGGCCAGGGTGGCTTTTTCCAGAGACAGGCCGACTTCTTCAGCGATCACGGTGCCGCCGGTCAGGATGGCGATGTCTTCCAGCATGGCCTTGCGACGGTCGCCGAAGCCGGGAGCCTTGACCGCAACAGTCTTCAGGATGCCGCGAATGTTGTTTACCACCAGTGTGGCCAGCGCTTCGCCATCCACATCTTCAGCGATGATCAGCAGCGGACGACCGGCCTTGGCGACTTGTTCCAGTACGGGCAGCAGGTCACGGATGTTGGAGATCTTTTTGTCGTGCAACAGGATGAAGGGGTTTTCCATCACTGCCAGCTGGCGATCCTGGTTGTTGATGAAGTAGGGAGACAGGTAACCGCGGTCGAACTGCATACCTTCCACGATGTCCAGTTCATCTTCCAGGCCTTGTCCGTCTTCAATGGTGATCACGCCTTCCTTGCCGACTTTTTCCATCGCGGCAGCGATCTTCTCGCCGATCACGGTGTCGGAGTTGGCGGAAATGCTGCCCACTTGCGCGATTTCCTTGCTGGTGGTGCAAGGCTTGGAGATTTTCTTCAGTTCTGCAACGGCGGCGATGACTGCCTGGTCGATACCGCGTTTCAGGTCCATCGGGTTCATGCCGGCGGCAACGAACTTCATGCCTTCCTGCACGATGGATTGCGCCAGAACGGTCGCGGTGGTTGTGCCGTCACCGGCCACATCGGAGGTCTTGGAAGCGACTTCCTTGACCATTTGTGCGCCCATGTTTTCGAACTTGTCCTTCAGTTCGATTTCCTTGGCGACGGATACACCGTCCTTGGTGATGGTGGGGGAACCGTAGGAACGATCCAGCACGACGTTGCGGCCTTTGGGGCCCAGGGTCACCTTGACCGCATCGGCCAGAATGTTCACGCCGACCACCATCTTGCTGCGTGCGGCGTCGTGGAATTTTACGTCTTTAGCTGCCATGTTATTTTCTCCTGAATTTTCGTGTTAGTTAGGCTTCGACCACGCCGATGATGTCATCTTCGCGCATCGTCATGTATTCCTGGCCGTCCATCTTGAATGCCTGACCGGCATATTTGCCGAACAGCACACGGTCGCCGACCTTGACGCTCATGGCCTGCAATTTGCCGTCGTCGCCTACTTTGCCTTTGCCGACAGCGATGATTTCGCCCTGATCCGGCTTTTCAGTGGCGGCATCCGGAATCACGATTCCGGAGGCGGTCTTGCGTTCTTCTTCCATGCGTTTAACGATTACGCGATCGTTCAAAGGACGAATTTTCATACTGATGTCTCCTAAAACAAGGGGTTAAAAAATTGCGGAGGCGGAGTTTAGCACTCTCTGCCTGCGAGTGCCAACAATCGGGGCGACCCCGCCCGATTTCAAGGGCGGGGCGGGAATTTATTTTTGCGGGGGGAGGGCGATCTTGTTGTCGGTACTGAACTGGTAGTCCTTGAATATATGTTCAGTTGTCAGGATCTGGTAAGTGCCGTCGGGATTGCGGTGGGTCGTATCCTTGAGGCGGTAGGTGTAATGGCCGCAGGTCCAGCAGTCGTAGTTGCGCATGTGAGTGCACAAGCAAGTCTTGTCCTTCACGGAAATCTTCTTCGCATTGGGATGCAGCGCCACTTCGCGGTTGTACGCATCGATGTAGTCGCAATGGCCATTGGCATCGAGCAGGTAACCGAACGCTTCGCAATTCGGGCGTATGCCGGCGCCGATCGCCGGGCTGCTCTTGATCATGCGCATCGGGTAGCCGGTCGGCGAGATCATGTTGACCTCGATGTCATCCTCGTTCGCCTTGAAGTATTCCTGCTGGACTTTCTCCGGGATGCCGCATTCCTGTGCAACGGTAAAGCGCGTTGCCACCTGCACGCCGGCGCAACCCATCTCAATGAACTCGACCGCATCGCTGCCGGTAAAGATGCCGCCTGCCGCGATCACCGGGATATCCAGTTGCTCCGCTTTCAGGTGGGCCACGATTTCCGCCACGATGGTATGCAGGTCGTATTTCGCCCAGTCCATCCCGAAGCCCAGGTGGCCGCCGGCCAGCGGCCCTTCCACCACGATGTAATCGGGCAGGCGGTTCAGCCTGGCGTTCTTGCGCAGGAACAACTGCAAGGCGCGCAGCGAGGAAACGATGATGCCCAGTTTGGCATCGCGGAAACGCGGGTTGTCTTCCATCAATGCGAACGAGCCGAGATGCAGCCCCGCGCTCAGCGTGATGCCGTCGATCCCGGCATCCAGCGCGCCGCACAGCCGCACGCGCAGCGTTTCGCGCGGCGCATTCATGGTCAGCTTTTCCATGCAGTTGACGAAAATCATGCCGTCGCCGCGCTTTGCTTCCATGGTCTTGCCGACATGCAAGCGGGTCGATTCGGCCACCTGTCCAAGGTCGAATTGCACGATCGCCTTGTTGGTTTCCTTGACGTTGAGCTTGTATTGCTTTTGCTTGTGGCTGACGAATTTGGTGTTGTCGAGACGATCCGTGACGGTCGGCAGCATCGCGTCGGAAATATGCCCGATACCGCCGAGTCGGGCGGCTTCCCAGGCCAGTTCGCGGCTGGAAATATCCACGCCCATACCGCCGATTATGATCGGCACCAGCTCGCGTTTGCCAAAGCGCAAGCGGAAATCATCAACTCGTTTCATTACTGCCTTCCTCCGGCCGCCCCTCTGGTTTTGTCAAAAGTGACGGAATATTCCGTGTAACAACATGTAGATTGCGAAGGATGCCACAAACGGTGGGATACGGAAAGCAGAGCAAGCGCTGCGCCATGAATATAAACCGCAGTAATTACTTGCCAAGCAAGTCCTCCAGCGCTTCCGGCAGGTTTGGAAAAATAAAGCGATAACCCGCTGCCGCGAATTTTTCGGGCAGCACTTTCTGTCCTTCCAGCAACAGGCAGGCGCGCTCGCCCATCACCGGCTTCAGCAACCATGCCGGCATTGCGAACCGAGCGGGGCGATGCAGCGCCTTTGCCAGGGTTGCGGTGAATTCGCGGTTGGTTGCCGGCTGCGGTGCGGTCATGTTGTACGGGCCGCCGGCATTTTCGTCGCGCAATAAACCGAGCAGCATCGCGACATAATCATCGATATGTATCCAGCTCATCCACTGCTTCCCGTCGCCCAGGCGCGCGCCGAGCCCGAGCCTGAACGGCAGCAGCATCCGTCCCAGCAGCCCGCCCCGGCGGCTCAGCACCAGCCCGGTGCGCAGCAGGCAAACGCGCACGCCGGAAGCTTGCGCGGCCAGCGCGGCTGCTTCCCAGGCCTTGCATAACCGGGCGGGGAAATCGGCGCCGGCCGAGGCCGTTTCGTCCAGTGCCGCATCGCCGCGGTTGCCGTAATAGCCGACCGCGGAGCCGCTCAACAGCATGGTTGGCCTGGTCTGCGCCGCGGCGATGCGGCGCACCAGGTTTTCGGTCAGCGTTATCCGGCTGTCCCACAGGACCTGTTTGCGCCGTGCGGTCCAGCGCGCATCGACGATCGGCGCGCCGGCCAGGTTGATCACCGCATCGAAACTGCGCTCGGGCCGCCATTCGTCCAGACTGGCCATGACCTTGACGTATTCCCCGCATTTTGCCGGAACGGTATCCGGGTTGCGGCTCAGCACCGTCACTGCATGTCCGTCCGCCAGCAGCGCCTTGCAAAGCTGCCTGCCGATCAGTCCGGTGCCGCCGGTGATGAGTATGTGCACGGTAATGCTCCGCCGTAAATAGCTGAATGATGCAGGCTAGCCAAAGTTCGCGGCGCGCGCAAGCCGCAAAAACCGCTATGATTCCGGCCATGACGAATCGACCGCAAAACAATACCAATCTCCTGGACCGCAGCCTCTCGGCCGTGTGGCATCCCTGTTCGCAGATGAAGCACTACGAGCATTTTCCGCTGCTGCCGATTGCGGGCGGAAAAGGGGTCTGGCTGCATGACTACGACAACAAGCGCTACCTGGATGCAGTCAGTTCCTGGTGGGTGAACCTGTTCGGCCATTGCAATCCGGACATCAATGCCGCATTGCGCGACCAGCTGGAAACACTGGAACACGTGATGCTCGCGGGATTTACCCACGAACCGGTGGTGCAGCTTTCGGAGCGCTTGCGCGAGCTCGCACCCGCCGGTCTTGGCCATTGTTTCTATGCTTCCGACGGGGCATCGGCCACCGAGATCGCGCTCAAGATGAGCGCGCATTACTGGCGCAACAGCGGCAAAACGGACAAGACGCGATTCATCAGCCTGGAAAACAGCTATCACGGCGAAACGCTGGGCGCGTTGTCGGTCACCGACGTTGCGCTGTTCCGCAGCGCCTACGGCGAACTGGTCCGGCAGCAGGCCACAGTGCCCAGCCCGGACTGGCGCAACGCCGCGGCGGGCGAAAGCGCGGAGGCTTATGCGCTGCGCTGCGCGGAAGCGCTCGAGCAATATTTGCAGCTGCACCATGCGCAGCTGGCCGCCTTCATCATCGAGCCGCTGGTGCAGGGCGCGGCCGGGATGGCGATGTATCACCCGGCTTATCTGCAGCGCGCGCGGCAGCTTTGCAGCGAATACCAGGTGCACTTGATCGCGGACGAGATTGCCGTCGGCATGGGGCGAACCGGCACGATGTTCGCCTGCGAACAGGCGCCGGCCCCTCTCGCCAGCGGGCCAGGCATATCAGGGCGGCAAGGGAATTACCCCGGACTTCCTGTGTCTGTCCAAAGGGATCACCGGCGGCTATCTGCCGCTGTCGGTGGTGATGACGCGCGATGAAATTTACCGGGCATTTTACGGCGACGAGATGGCCAGCGGCTTCCTGCATTCACACTCCTATACCGGCAATCCGCTGGCCTGCCGCGCGGCGCTTGCGACGCTGGATATTTTTGCCCGCGACGATGTGCTTGCCGCGAACCGCGCCAAGACTGCGTACCTGAACGGGATATCGGCGCCGTTGCGCGAGCATCGCGCGGTGCGCAACTGGCGCAATACCGGGATGATCTGGGCCTTCGAGGTGGATACCCGGCATCGCGACTTTTCCCGGCGCTGCTTCGCGCTTGCGCTGGAAAATGAACTGCTGCTGCGCCCGATCGGCAACACGATTTATTTCATGCCGCCGTATATAATTGGCGAATCGGAGATGGATCTGCTGGTCGATCGGACCTTGCGCATCGTCGATGAATTGAGCACATGAGATTATTTCTTTTCAATCTGCTGCTGTTCTGCCTGATAACGACCCGGGCGGTTGCATCAACCCTGCCCGAACCGGTCAGGGCGGCGCTCAGGCACGCGCATATTCCGCTGTCCGGCGTCAGCATCCTGGTGCAGCAGACGGATGCATCGCGGCCGCTGGTCAGCCTGAATGCCGACCGCGCGATCAACCCGGCATCGACGATGAAGCTGCTTACCACGATCGCCGCACTGGAGACGCTGGGCCCGGCATACCGCTGGAAGACCGAGGCGTATCTCGACGGCAAGCTGGAAAACGGCGTGCTGCAGGGCGACCTGGTGTTCAAGGGATACGGCGACCCGAAACTGACCGTCGAGCAATTCTGGCTGTGGCTGCATGAATTGCGCCAGCGCGGGCTGCGCGAGATACGCGGCGACATCGTGCTGGACCACAGTTATTTCGCGGCGGTCAAACAGGATCCGGCGGCATTCGACCATGATCCCACCCGCGCCTACAACGTCGGCACCAACGCGCTGCTGCTCAATTTCAACGCGCTGCACCTGCACCTGATCCCGGACGGCCACGCGACCAGGGCGCTGCTGGAACCCGACCTGGACGGATACACGGTGGTCAACCGCATCACCACTTCAACGCGGCTGCGCTGCGGCATGACGGGCACCTGGCAGGCGCATCTGGAAGGGCACGATATCGTGCTGGAAGGCCGCATCCCGGCAGGCTGCGGCGAGGCGGACGAATATTTTTCGCTGTTGCCGCAGGACCAGTACTTCTTCGCGGTGTTCAGCGCATTATGGAAGGAACTCGGCGGCACCGTGCAGGGCCGGCTGCGCGACGGGATTGCGCCTGCCGGCGAGGCCCCGTTCGCGCGCTATGTTTCGCCGCCGCTGGCGGAAGTGATACGCGACATCAACAAATTCAGCAATAACACGATGGCGCGGCAACTGTTCCTGACGCTGGGGATGGCAGACACGGCGGATGCGAACGGCCTGCTGGCCGCGGACAGCAATGACGGGCCGCAGGCACTGATGGCCGACGCGCTGCAGACCCGGCAGGAAGGCGGGGATATCACAGATTCGGAAGACGAAGCCGCATCGCAACCAGAGCCGGTCGGGCAGGATGAAGGCGAAATTGCCGGCGATTTGCAGCCTTCCGCGCTACAGCAATCCGCTTCCGGCGTTGCTGCGACAACGGAAGATGATTCGGGGGCGAACGTCGCGCGCAGCATTGCGGTGATCCGGCAATGGCTGGCGACGCAGCAGCTGCATTTCCCCGAGCTGGTTCTGGACAACGGCGCCGGTCTGTCGCGCAAGGCCCGCATCAGCGCCCGGCATATTGCCGATCTGCTGCAGCGCGTGATGGGCAGCCCGTTCCACGCCGAACTGGAGGCTTCGCTGCCGATCCTGGGCATCGATGGCACGGTGAAAAAGCGTTTCAGGGATAGCAATATCGCGGGATATGCGCACCTCAAGACCGGCACGCTGGATGGGGTGAAATCGATCGCGGGCTATGTCAGGGCGCACGACGGCAGGCAGTGGATCGTGGTGTTCATCGTCAACGGCCGCAACGCTGCGCGGGCGGAACCGGCGCAAAATGCGCTGATCGAATGGCTGCAGCAGGATGCCGGATGAGTTTGAGCACAAGGCGTTATTGCATCTTGAGCCGTATCGGCCAGGGAGCGCATTAAAACTTTTTAATCAGGCAGTCTTACCATAATCAATCAAAAAGGAAATTGAAGTCATGAATAAAATCGTTGTCGCTGCGTTGTTATCTGCTGTTATCGCCACACCCGCCATTGCGGCGGAAGGAAAAAACAGTATCGGGGTCAATTACGGATTTGATCGGGACGGCGTATTCGCCGTCCAGGGAGAATTCGATGTTTCCTCGTACCTGACCAACCGGGCGCCGGTTTCGGTTCAGGTGTTCTGGAAGAATTATTCGCGGTCCTACGGCACCCCCGCGGGGACCTACCAATATAGTTACAACGCGCTTGGCGTGGCCGCGATCTATGACTTTGGCCCGGTGATCAAGACCAACAGCAAGATCAGGCCTTATGCGGGTCTGGGACTGATCACGCTGAATTCGACCTTGAGCGGCCCGGCACAACCGTTCGGAATCGGCGCTGATTCCGGCGGGTTGTATATTATTGGCGGTGCCCGGTATGAGGTCACGCCACAGGTATCCGCCGACCTGAACTTGAACAACTATGGCGGTCTGACGATAGGCGCGATTGTGAAGTTCTAGTTGGCGCGCCTGATTCATCCGCCTGTGCACACCGGTCTGTCTGCCAGCTGCTGCAATTTGACCGTACCAAATGAAGAGGGATATCTGTCATGAAAAAACTCGCTGCTACCCTGTTGTTGTCCGCCTTCGCGGCCGCTCCTGCGCTGGCCGACAATACCGGCACTTATTATGTCGCTGCCGATGTTGGTTCGGCCACCTACAGCAATTTGCCCGGCTGGTCCAATCCCAACGTGATCCGCATCTGCGGGCGGCTTTTATTTCAGCCCGGTATTTGCGGTCGAAATGGGTTATTCGATGTTTGGCGATTCGAATACAAAGATCCTGTTTACGGTCCCGCGGTGATCTCCGCTACTTCTTTCCAGCTCGCGGGACTGTGGCCGTCTTGCCGCTGAATTCGCAATTCGACCTGATCGGCAAGCTCGGGCTGACCAGCAATGCCGAAGACCTATTCGGACGCATCGAATGGATATGGCACTGGACACACAGCGACCTGCTGATCGGTTTGGGTGGGCAATTCCATGTAAATTCACAAGTCAGCGTGCGTGCATTGTTTGACAGCTACGGGAAGTTCGACAATATCATCCCGCCGATGAAAGCGACGTCGGCTTCACTGGGCGTGGTCTACGATTTCTATTGATTTGCTTGAGCAGCAGCAGTCAGGCCAAGGGTGTGCATTCCCAACCCGCGCAGCGAAATAACAACTATCCGGAGCAGATAACATGAAGAAAATCTTGTTGGCGCTGATGGCAATCGCTGGCTTTTCCGGCATATCTGCTTCTTTTGCGGGCACATCCGATATCAAGGCAGCCAACAACCAGGTCGGCTTCCAGCTCGTGTCGACGCATGTCGATTACACCGAAACCGGCAACGGGATACTGGGTTCGCCGACCGGAACGCTGGACACCGAGAAGGGCTCCGTGCCCGGTTATGCGCTGGCTATCTCCACGATGCAGGATCTGTGGCTGGGCAACGACTACATCGAAGCGGAGTACGACCATGCCAGCGGCAACACCGAATATGTGGGCGGCTTGCTCGGTCCGCCGCCGACGCCGTATGGTTCGGTGATCGGAACTTCCGGCGCAACACTGACGAATTACAGCGCACGTTACGGCGCCGGCTTCATGGTCAATGACCAGTCCATGCTGACGCCCTATCTGGAACTCGGCCATCACGAATGGGACAGGGGAGTCAATTCGGGTGAACTGTATACCCACAATTATTTCGGGATCGGCGTGCTGGGCCAGTACACGCCTGCAGACCGGCTGGTGCTTTCGGCCCGTGCGATGTTCGGCAGTACGTTCGGATCGAACATCGTTGTTAATGGCGTATTCTCGGGCGCTCTCGGCAATTCCGCGCTGTTCAAGGCCGGTGCCGGAGCGGATTATGCACTGGTGCAAAACATTCACGCGAACGCTGGACGTCGAATACACGAGCTTCAACTATGGCATCAGCGCGCTGTATCCGTATGGCAGCGGGTACGCTTGGGAGCCGGACAGCAAGACAAATTACACGACGGTCAGGATCGGGCTGGGCGCAGCGTTCTGATCCGGATCGGGCACCGGAAAAACCGGCGGCGTTGGGACGCTGTTTCCCTGATGGCTACAATCCCAGTTCGCCCCACATCGCATCTACCTTCGCTTTCACTGCGGCATCCATCACGATAGGCGTGCCCCATTCGCGCTGCGTTTCGCCCGCGCCATTTGTTGGTGGCGTCCAGCCCCATCTTGCCGCCCAGCCCCGACACCGGGCTCGCGAAATCCAGGTAGTCGATCGGCGTGTTGTCGACCAGCAGCGTGTCGCGCACCGGGTCGACGCGGGTGGTGATCGCCCAGATCACTTCCTTCCAGTCGCGCACGTCGATGTCGTCGTCCACCACGATGATGAACTTGGTGTACATGAACTGGCGCAGAAAACTCCAGATGCCGAACATCACGCGCTTGGCGTGTCCGGGATACTGCTTCCTGATGCTGACCACCGCCATGCGATATGAGCATCCTTCCGGCGGCAGATAGAAATCGGCGATCTCGGGAAACTGCTTCTGCAGCAGCGGCACGAACACTTCGTTCAGCGCGACGCCCAGCATCGCCGGCTCGTCGGGCGGCTTGCCGGTGTAGGTGGAGTGGTAGATCGGGTCATGGCGCATGGTGATGCGTTCTATCGTGAACACCGGGAACTTGTCCTGCTCGTTGTAGTAGCCGGTGTGGTCGCCATACGGCCCTTCCAGCGCCGTCTCGTCCGGGATGGATCACGCCCTCCAGCACGATCTCGGCGCTGGCCGGCACCTGCAGGTCGCTGCCGATGCACTTGACCAGTTCGGTCTTGCTGCCGCGCAGCAATCCGGCGAACTGGTATTCGGACAGGCTGTCCGGCACCGGCGTGACCGCGCCGAGTATCGTGGCCGGATCGGCGCCGATCACCACCGCGACCGGGAACGGTTCGCCGGGATGGGACTTCTTCCAGTCCTGGAAATCCAGCGCGCCGCCGCGCTGCGCCAGCCAGCGCATGATGACCTTGTTCGGCGCGATGACCTGCTGGCGATAGATGCCGAGATTCTGGCGCGGCTTGTTGGCCCGCGCGTGACCACCAGTCCCCAGGTGATCAGCGGCGCGACGTCGCCGGGCCAGCAGGTCTGGATCGGCAGCCTGCCCAGGTCCACATCAGTTCCTTCCCACACGATATCCTGGCAAGGGGCACTCGACAAAATCTTCGGCGACATGGTCAGCACCTGCTTCAGCACCGGCCATTTTTCCCACGCATCCTTCAGCCCTTTGGGCGGTTCGGGTTCCTTCAGGTAGGCGAGCAGCTTGCCCACCTCGCGCAACGCCGCCGTGGATTCTTCGCCCATGCCCAGCGCCACGCGGCGCGGCGTGCCGAACAGGTTGGCCAGGACGGGCATGTTGTGCCCAGCGACGTTTTCGAACAGCACAGCCGGACCCTGCGCGCGCAGCACCCGGTCGCAGATCTCGGTCATTTCAAGATGCGGCGAAACCGCTGCGGTGACGCGCTTGAGTTCGCCGAGCTTTTCCAGTTGTGCGATGAAATCGCGCAGGTCTGCATATTTCATTTGTAGAACCTCTCTTCTCCGGGCGGACGAGTCTTGAAGCGCTTGTGCAGCCAGAAATACTGTTCCGGCATCTCCAGTATGCGCTGTTCGATGAATTCGTTCATGCGCCGCGTATCGGCGATATCGTCCCCGCTCGGATAATTTTCCCAGGCCGGATAAAAGGTCAGCACATAACCCGCGCCCCCCGGCAACAGCCGCGTGATGCAGGGCACGACTTTTGCGCCGGTCATCTGCGCGATGCGCGGCACCGAAGTCATGGTCGCGGCAGGCACGCCGAAGAACGGGATGAACGCGCCGTCCTTGATGCCCTGATCCTGGTCCGGCGGATAGACGAACGGCATGCCGGCACGCATTCCCTTCAGGATCGGGCGCAGTCCCTGCTGGCGCGAAAACAGGCGCTGGTTGCGGAAGCGGGCGCGTTTCTTCAGCAGCAGTTCGGTCAGGTAGACGTTCTTCTGGTTCGCGTACATGCATACCGCGTCGGTATGCTGCGCGATCCACTGGCCCGCCGGCATCCATGCCGACAAAGTGCGGCGTGAGCAGAATCGCAGGCTTGCCTCGAATCGCCTCGAAATGTTCGACGCCCTCGACGCGGATCAGGCTGCTGATGTATTCCGCGCTGGACCACCACAGGATGCAGCGCTCGATCAGGCCGCGGGTGAACATCCGGAAATGTTCGCGCAACAGTTTCGTGCGCGCTTCGTCGCTCATGTCCGGGAAGCACAGCTTCAGGTTGATGGCGCCCACCCTGCGGCGCTCGGCGGCGACCAGGTACAGCAATGAGCCCAGGCTGGTGCCAATCCAGACCAGCACGCGGAATGGCAGGAAGTGCAGCAGCCATAAAATGATGACGCCCAGCCTGGCTAGCATGTCGGCTCTCCTGAAGCGGGCGGCGCCACACCGGGCGGGATCTTGTAACGGTTGTAACTCCACAGATACTGCGCCGGGGAAATTGCAATCACGCGTTCCAGCGCCGCATTGATTTGCAGCGGCACGGATGCGGAAAAATCCAGCGCCAGCGGCTCGAAATTCAGCTTGTATCCCGCGCCTTTCGGCAGACGTTCGGCATACACCAGCAATACGGCTGCGCCGCTGGACCGGGCAAGTCGGCCGCTCAGCGTCATGGTGTACGCGGGGCGCGAGAAAAAATCCGCCCATTCGCCCTCGCCCTGGCTGGGCACCTGGTCGGGCAGCAGGCCGATCGCCTCGCCGCGTTTCAGCGCCTTGAACAGCAGGCGCACGCCGCTGAGATCCGCGGTCGCCAGGCGCGCCTTGCCGCGCTCGCGACCGCTGCGCATCAACGGTTCCAGCCAGTCCTGCTTCGGCGAGCTGTACAGGTTGGTCAGCGGCAGGTGCTGCGCAATATACAGGCTGGTGATTTCGAAGCAGCCCCAGTGCGGGGTCAGGAAAATGATGCCGTTGCCGCGCGCGTGCGCTGCCTCGACATGTTCCCACCCATTGCAGATTCGCACGGTTGCACAGACCTGTTCGAACGGCCTGAGCCACACCCAGGGCAACTCGACCATGCCCTTGCCGGCCTCGTCGATGGTCTGTTTGAGCAGGCTGGCGAAATCGGCTTCATTGCCTGCCAGATTCGACCGGCGCAGGTTTTCCCGTGTTCGTTCGGCATATTGTCCGGATGACGCGTAGGTGATGCGGCCGAGCAGCGCGCCCAGCGCGTGCAGCCAGCGCAGCGGCAGGATGGACAGCAGGCGAAAGATCGATTTGAACAGTAATGAGGTCATCTGCGGTCAGGCGGACAATTTGATACAATGCGCGCCTTTGATTTTTCTTAGTTTGAACTGGGAACCATGAGCGATTATTTGTTTACGTCCGAATCCGTATCCGAGGGACATCCGGACAAAGTTGCAGACCAGATTTCCGACGCCATTCTGGACGCCATTCTAGCGCAAGACCCGTATGCGCGGGTGGCGGCGGAGACGCTGACCAATACCGGCCTGGTGGTTCTGGCGGGCGAGATCACCACCACCGCGAACGTCGACTACATCACGGTGGCGCGCAATACCATCAAGCGCATCGGCTACGACAACACCGAATACGGCATCGACTACAAGGGCTGCGCGGTGCTGGTCGCCTATGACAAGCAAAGCCCGGATATTGCGCAGGGCGTGGACCGTGCATCCGACGATTACCTGAACCAGGGCGCGGGAGACCAGGGACTGATGTTCGGCTATGCCTGCGATGAAACGCCGACACTGATGCCGCTGGCGATCTATCTGGCGCACCGCGTGGTGGAGCGCCAGGCGGAATTGCGCCACGACGGGCGTTTGCCGTGGCTGCGCCCGGATGCGAAATCGCAGGTCACGATCCGCTATCTGGACGGCAAGCCGCATTCGATCGATACCGTGGTGCTCTCGACCCAGCACGCGCCGGAAATGACGCTGGAGCAGATACGCGAAGCCGCGATCGAGGAGATCATCAAGCCGATGCTGCCGAAGGAACTGATCAAGGGCAACATCAACTACCTGATCAACCCGACCGGACGCTTCGTGATCGGCGGTCCGCAGGGCGATTGCGGACTGACCGGGCGCAAGATCATCGTCGATACCTACGGCGGCGCAGCGCCGCACGGCGGCGGCGCGTTTTCCGGCAAGGACCCTTCCAAGGTGGACCGTTCCGCCGCGTATGCCGGCCGTTATGTCGCGAAGAATATCGTCGCTGCCGGATTGGCGACCAAGTGCCTGGTGCAGATTTCCTACGCGATCGGCGTGGCCAAACCGACCAGCATCATGGTCGACACCTACGGGACCGGCAAGATTTCCAACGAGAAGATGACCGAGCTGGTGCTGCGCCACTTCGATCTGCGTCCCAAGGGTATCGTGCAGATGCTGGATCTGCTGCGTCCGATCTATGAAAACACCGCCGCCTACGGCCACTTCGGCCGCGAAGAACCGGACTTCACCTGGGAAGCCACGGATCGTGCCCTGGCGCTGCGCGAGGATGCCGGCAAGTTGAAGTAATTGTAGGGTGGGCTCTGCGTGTGTAGTTGGGGTTTTACCCCTTACAACCACGGTGTACCCCTTGCGGGTGATGCCCACCAGGTCGGGCGTAGCCCGACCTACATTTGTTCCGGCTCGTCCAGTTTAGAAATTTGTTTTGTGGGATGAAGCGCAAGGAGCCGCGCATAACCAGCGACTTGCCCGCTTGCGGGCTTAGTCGAATGGCTAGTAGTTTTATCAGCGAACGACGAGGCATATCGTATAGATAGACGAGAAGTGAGCGAGCACGCGACACCGCGATTCGCCCACACAACGATTTACACCACCCTCCGAGGGGTGCTGCAGCGGGGCTGGACACAGACACAGTCCCCCGTCAGGCTCGGAGCCAGTGGTTCATACGAAGCAACCGCACCCATTCATTAACCACTTATGAATGGAGCAAACTTATGAACTCTGCTACAAGCGGGAACGCTGCCGCAAAACAATTCACCGATTTTAAAGTCGCCGATATGTCCCTGGCTGCATGGGGACGCAAGGAACTGGCCATCGCCGAAATCGAAATGCCCGGCCTGATGGCGATCCGCAAGGAATTCGCCAGGAGCCAGCCGCTGAAAGGCGCGCGCATCACCGGCAGCCTGCACATGACCATCCAGACCGGCGTGCTGATCGAAACGCTGAAGGCACTCGGCGCCGAAGTGCGCTGGGCATCCTGCAATATCTACTCGACCCAGGATCATGCCGCTGCAGCGATCGCTGCAACCGGCACCCCGGTGTTTGCGGTTAAGGGCGAGACCCTGAGCGAATACTGGGACTATACCCACCGCATCTTCGAATGGGCGGATGGCGGGGCGAAAAAATGTTGTCCAACATGATCCTGGACGACGGCGGCGATGCGACCCTGCTGCTGCATCTGGGCGCGCGCGCCGAGAAGGACGCATCCGTGCTGAACAACCCCGGCTCCGAAGAAGAAACCTGTCTGTTCGCTTCGATCAAGGCCAAGCTGGCAACGGACAAGAACTGGTATTCCACGCGTCTTGCCGCGATCAAGGGCGTCACCGAGGAAACCACCACCGGCGTGCATCGCCTGTACCAGATGCACGAGCGCGGCGAACTGAAATTCCCGGCGATCAACGTGAACGACTCCGTCACCAAGTCCAAGTTCGACAACCTGTACGGCTGCCGCGAATCGCTGGTGGACGGCATCAAGCGCGCGACCGACGTGATGGTGGCCGGCAAGATCGCCGTGGTCGCCGGCTACGGCGACGTCGGCAAGGGCTCGGCGCAGGCGCTGCGCGCGCTGTCCGCGCAGGTCTGGGTGACCGAGATCGATCCGATCTGCGCGCTGCAGGCCGCGATGGAAGGCTACCGCGTGGTGACCATGGATTATGCCTGCGAGCACGGCGACATTTTCGTCACCGTACCGGCAACTACCACGTCATCACCCACGAGCACATGAAGAAGATGAAGAACCAGGCCATCGTGTGCAACATCGGCCACTTCGACAACGAGATCGATGTCGCCTCGCTGAAGCAATACCAGTGGGAAAACATCAAGCCGCAGGTCGATCACGTGATCTTTCCTCCGATGAACGGAAAACCCGAAAAGCGCATCCTGCTGCTGGCCGAAGGCCGCCTGGTGAACCTGGGCTGCGGCACCGGCCATCCGTCCTATGTGATGTCTTCTTCGTTCGCGAACCAGACCATCGCGCAAATTGAACTATTCACCCGCAACAAGGACTATCCTGTCGGCGTGTACACACTGCCCAAGCATCTGGACGAAAAGGTTGCGCGTTTGCAGCTGACCACGCTGAACGCGCAGCTGAGCACGCTGACCGACCAGCAGGCTGCGTACATCAGCGTGCCGAAGGAAGGTCCGTACAAGGCCGACCACTACCGCTATTGACGAAGCCAGACCCGCCATGTCCGCTACCCGCAATGAATTCGTAAACTATGTGGTGGAACTCATGGCGGGCTGGGCGAAGGTGCCGGCGCGCAGGATGTTCGGGGGCTATGGCCTGTACCGCGAAGGGTTGATGTTCGCGCTGATCGTTGAAGACGAACTGTTCTTCAAGACCGACGCGGAGAATCTGGCGCGGTTCGAGCGGGCAGGCAGCCACCCCTTCGTTTATCAGAACCGGAACAGAACCGTGCAATTGTCGTATTGGTCAGCGCCGCCCGCGAGCCTCGATTCGCCGGCGGAAATGCACGACTGGTGCCAATCCGCATATGGTTCGGCATTGCGTGCAAAAGCGGCCCGCGTGAAAGTTGCAGGGGCGGCCAAGCCCGCCAAAGGAGGAAGCAAATGAATATGCAGTTGCAGCTGTTGTTGATCTGGGTGCTCAATGCGCTCGCTTTGCTCGCGGTGGCGAACTTTGTGCCGGGCATTCATGTGGACGGCTTCGGCGCGGCGCTGATCGCGGCGCTTTTCCTCGGGCTGGTCAATACGCTGCATCCGCCCGATACTGCTGTTGCTGACGCTGCCGGTCACGGTGCTCACGCTGGGGCTGTTCATCTTCGTCATCAACGGTGCATGTTCTGGTTCGTCGGCTCGGTGCTGCGCGGATTTGTCGTCGACAGTTTCTGGTCCGGCGTGTTCGGCGCGGTGCTGTACAGCATTTTTTCCTGGGCGCTGTCTTCGGCAGCCGCACAATTGATCAGAAAGAAATGAGACTGCCAATGACCCGCGACTTTTCAGTTTTGAATTTTTCCCGCCGCAAACCCCGGAAGGCGTGGAAAAACTTGCGGCCACGCGCAAGCAACTGGCGCCGCTCAAGCCGGAATTCTTTTCCGTCACCTTCGGCGCGGGCGGCTCCACGCAGGACCGCACGCTGGAAACCATCCGGCAGATCAAGGCCGAGGGCCACAACGCCGCGCCGCACCTGTCCTGCGTCGGTTCCACGCGCGACGAACATCCGCGCGACTGCTGCAATCACCTACAAGGACATGGGCATCAAGCGCATCGTCGCGCTGCGCGGCGACCTGCCTTCCGGCATGCACAGCATCGGCGAGTTCCAGTACGCCAACGAACTGGTGTCGTTCATCCGCGCGCAGACCGGCGAACATTTCCACATCGAGGTGGCGGCCTATCCGGAATTCCATCCGCAGGCCAGATCCGCGCGACGAGGACATGCTCAACTTCAAGCGCAAGATCAATGCCGGCGCGGATTCCGCCATCACCCAGTACTTCTACAACGCGGATGGCTACTTCCGCTTCGTCGATGAATGCCGCAAGCTGGGCGTCACCGTACCCATCGTGCCGGGCATCATGCCTATCGTGAAGTTCTCGCAGCTGGCACGCTTTTCCGATGCCTGCGGTGCGGAGATTCCGCGCTGGATGCGCAAGACGCTGGAAGGTTATGGCGACGACAGTGCGAATCGGTGCAGGACTTCGGTCTCGATGTCGTCACGCAGCTGTGCGAGAAACTGCTCGCCGGCGGCGCGCCCGGCCTGCATTTCTACACGCTGAACCAGGCCGGCCCGTCGCTGGAAATCTGGAAGCGCTTGGGCTTGTAATGAACATGTTGCGAACACCGGAGTTGTTGTTGCCTGCGGGCACGCTGGACAAAATGCGCACCGCCTACGCCTTCGGCGCGGATGCGGTGTATGCCGGACAGCCGCGCTATTCGCCTGCGCGCGCGCAACAACGAATTCAAGCTGGAAGAGCTGCAGACCGGCATCCAGGAAGCGCATGCGCTCGGCAAGAAACTGTTCGTCGCCAGCAACCTGATGCCGCACAACGCCAAGGTGAAGACCTATATGGCCGACATGGAACCGGTGATTGCGATGCAGCCGGATGCGCTGATCATGGCCGACCCCGGCCTGATCGCGATGGTGCGCGAGCGCTGGCCGGAAATGCCCATCCATCTTTCGGTGCAGGCCAACACCGTCAACTACGCGGCGGTGAAATTCTGGCAATCGCTCGGACTGACGCGCGTGATCCTGTCGCGCGAACTGTCGCTGGACGAGATCGAGGAAATCCGCCAGCAATGCCCGGACATCGAACTGGAAGTGTTCGTGCACGGCGCGCTGTGCATCGCCTATTCCGGCCGCTGCCTGCTGTCCGGCTACTTCAACCACCGCGATGCGAACCAGGGCACCTGCACCAACTCCTGCCGCTGGGATTACAAGGTGGACAATGCCGAAGAGAACGGCACCGGCGACATCCAAAAAATCGATTTCGATTTCGACAAGGCGCTGAGCGAGAGCGCGCTGTCCGATTGCGGTTCGCAACCGCGCCATCCGCTGGCCGACCGTGTGTACCTGATCTCGCGCCAGGATCATCCCGGCGAACTGATGCCGGTGCTGGAAGACGAGCACGGCACCTACATCATGAACTCCAAGGACCTGCGCGCGGTGGAGCATGTCGAACGGCTGGTCAAGATCGGCATCGATTCGCTCAAGGTCGAAGGCCGCACCAAATCCATCTACTATGTGGCGCGCACCGCGCAGGTGTACCGCCAGGCGATCGACGATGCAGTCGCGGGCCGGCCATTCAACTTAGTCATTGCTCGGCGCGCTGGATGCGCTGGCGAACCGCGGCTACACCGACGGCTTCTACGAACGCCACCACACCCACGAACAGCAGAACTATATGCGCGGCCACTCCGAGAATTCACGCCAGCAATATGTCGGCGACATCGTGACATGCGCCAACGGCATCGCCGAGATCGACGTGAAGAATAAGTTTTCAGGTCGGCGACAGACTCGAGATCATCCATCCTTCCGGCAACCGCATCGTCGAACTCACCGAGATGCACAGCCTCGAAGGCGACGCGCTGAACGTTGCACCGGGCAGCGGGCATCATGTGCGGATACCTTTGCAGGGTGAGTTTGCCAAAGGGATGGTGGCGAGGTTTCTTTGACATGATCTTTTCCAACCTCGCCAACGCGGGCCGCTACAGCAAACTGCATCCGCTGTTCTTTCGCGCATTCGAATACATCCGCCATACCGACCTGCGCGCACTTGCACCGGGACGCCACGACATCGTCGGCGACCATCTGTTCGCGATCGTCGAGCATGAACCGGGGAAGGACCCGGGCCGAGGCAAAGCTGGAATGCCACCGCCGTTACATCGATATTCAGTATGTGCTGGAAGGTGTGGACGAGATGGGCTGGAAGTCACTGCCTGATTGCCGCAAGCCGGCGGGTGATTACAACGCCGCGTTGGATATCCGGTTCTTCGATGATCAACCTGCGGCGTGGATTGCAACGCCGCCGGATCATTTCTGCATTTTCTTCCCCGAGGATGCGCATGCGCCGCTGGTCAGCAGCGGCAGTTGCGACATGTTACCGGCGAAGCCGGCCGATTGCGGGAGGGGTGGCTTGGCAGCTGCTCCCGCACCAGGGGATTCCACCCCACCGTCTCGGGGTGGCTACATACGCAAGGTGGTCTTCAAGATCGCGGTGGCAGCCGGTTAGCAGGATTGCCGCCTAGAACGAGATCCTTACACCGATATTGACGCCCTCATCGAGGATTTCGTTGGGCCGGTTGTTGATGCCGAATTCGATTCTCCGGTAACCGACATAGGCTACCGCCTGCGGGATGACTTCGTATTCCGCCCTTACGTTAGATTCAACATAGCGGTTCGCATCGCCGAAGGTGACGATATTCGGGGACAGGTATATTTCTCCGACCAGTCCGAGTCGCTGGGTCGCGGGGGGCGAATAGCGTACCAGCCCGCCCAGCGCCATCGCGGTAGTGCTGCTGACGATGGAACTGTCGCCGGATACCTTCGCGACTACACCCTTGATCCCGACACCGACGGAAAATCCGGGCGCATTGTCACCCAGTTCGTCCTGCACAACCAGGCCGAAATCGCCCAGCATGTTGTTGCGATTGCGATAAAGGACCCCTACATGGAATTTGGTTTTGCCGAGCGGATCGCGGCCCAGCGAGGAGATGTACTGGAACTGGGCGCTGGTATCGCGCAGGTTGATGTCGACGGTGTCCGCAAGGGCCGTGGTGCTGCAGGTTGCCATGATGCCGATGGCGAATAGACTGGCGGGAACGATACGGCGCAATGACATAACTTCACTCCTTTAGGGTAATCGATGCTGGGTTGGTCGGTACATTTTATATTGAACGGAACCGGAATGAAAACAGTGCGCTGCTCCTGAAATAAATTCTGTTTCTGACGCCGGCGAGCATATCACAGGGATTTCACGGCACGAATGGCCGTGTATCTTCTGCCGGCTGCCGGACAGCCCGGAGCAGAGACCGGATTTCGTTCGACTGGTTCCATCAAACAGCTGTTTGCGGCGTTCACAGACCGGGGTCGAATGCGGTATCGCCTTCCGCCAGCTTGTCGCCCGGCCGGATATTCCTGAAATCGAACAGTTCGCCATCCAGCAGATGCGACGGCGCGATGCTCTGCATCGCGGTAAAGATGGTCTGGCTGCGGCCCGGATATTCGCGCTCCCATGCGGCGAGCATTTCCTTGATGTTCTGGCGCTGCAGGTTTTCCTGCGCGCCGCACAGGTTGCACGGGATGATCGGGAATTCCATGCCGCGCGCATAGCGGGCGATGTCCTTCTCCGGCGCAATAGGCCAGCGGCCGGATCACGATGTGGTCGCCCTTGTCGGTGACCAGCTTGGGCGGCATCGCCTTGAGCTTGCCGCCGAAGAACATGTTCAGGAACAGCGTCTCGATCATGTCGTCGCGGTGATGACCCAGCGCGATCTTGTTCGCGCCGAGTTCGCCCGCCACCCGGTAGATGATGCCGCGCCGCAGCCGCGAGCACAGCGAGCAGGTGGTCTTGCCCTCGGGGATCTTCTGCCTTGACGATGGAATAGGTGTCCTGCGTTTCGATGTGGTATTCCACGCCGAGCTTCTTCAGGTAATCCGGCAGCACATCGGCCGGGAAGCCCGGCTGCTTCTGGTCGAGATTCATCGCGACGATGCGGAAATCGATCGGCGCGCGCTTGCGCAGCGTGAGCAGGATGTCCAGCAGCGTGTATGAATCCTTGCCGCCGGACAGGCACACCATCACGCTGTCGCCTTCCTCGATCATGTTGAAATCGGCGATGGCCTGCCCGACCATGTGCTCCAGCCGTCCCTTGAGGCGGTTGAAGTTGGTCGAATGGTGTTCGAAGATGTATGGGTTGGGTGAGGTCGTTCATTTCAGGATCAATTTGAAAAACAGTTTGCCACATAACCAGCGACTTGGCTGGTGACTTTTGGCAGCCTGGTCGAATGGCTAGTAGTTATATCAGAGTCCACAGAGATCACAGAGAAAAACAATATGCGGAACTTGCATCATCTCTGTGTCCTCTGTGATCTCTGTGGCTTGAAATTTTATTTTTTGATTCACAAGTTGACGCTGCGTCCGCCATCCACCGCAATAATCTGCCCGGTAATGTAGGGCGCATCCTGGATCAGGAAGGCGACGGTCCTGGCGATGTCGTCCGGTTCGCCCTCGCGCTTGAGCAGGGTATGCGCGACGATCTTGCGGCGTTGCTCCTCGTCCAGCCACGCCTCGGTTTCCGGCCACACGATCGACGCCCGGGGCGACCGCGTTGACGCGCACCTGCGGCGCCATTTCCTGCGCCAGCGCTTTGGTCAGCGCGACCAGGCCGGCCTTGGCGATGCTGTACAGCAGATGGCCGTGCATCGGGCGTTCGGCGTGGATGTCGGCGATGTTCACGATGCAGCCATGGTGGCGGCGCAATTCGGCCGCGGCCGCCTGCGCCAGGAACAGCGGGGCTTTCAGGTTGGTGCCGAGCAGGTCGTGCCATTGCTGCTCGTCGATATCCGCCAGCGGGGTTGCGTAAAAGCTGGACGCATTGTTGACCAGCGCATCCAGCTGGCCGAATTTCAGTGACGACCTCCTGCACCAGTTCCGGCAATGCTTCCAGTTCGAGCAGGTCCGCCTGGAACACCGCCGCGCTGTCCGGGCGCAGCTCATTCAGCTCGTCCTGCAAAGCCAGCGCCTCCTGCCGGAACTGCGGTAGTGTATGGCAATCTGCGCGCCGGCCGCATGCAGGCGGCGGCAGATCGCCGCGCCGACGCGTTTTGCGCCCCCTGTCACCAATACCACTTTGCCTTGCATCCGCTGTTCCATTAGACTCGTGCTCCACTAAACCCGTTACCGATCGATCCCGCTGTTTCGGGAATTATACCTGACCATGCCCGCTACTTTACCCGCAGCCCGCCGCGGAAGCCGCGCAACACAGCGCAGCGTCTGTCCGAATCGATCCGGCGCGACATCGCCTGCGACAAGGGCGGATGGATTCCGTTCTCGCGCTTCATGGAACTGGCGCTGTATGCGCCCGGGCTGGGCTATTACACGGCCGGTGCGCACAAGTTCGGCGAAGCGGGCGATTTCATCACCGCGCCGGAACTCTCGCCGCTGTTCGGACGCACGCTGGCGCGGCAGGTGGCCGAGATCATCGCGGACAGCGCGCCGCATATCCTGGAACTGGGCGCGGGCAGCGGCAAACTGGCGGCGGATATGCTCGCCGAACTGGAGCAGCTCGGCCGCCTGCCGGACAGCTATGCGATCCTCGAAGTGAGCGCCGACCTGCGCGCGCGCCAGCAAGACCTGGTCCGCGAACGCCTGCCGCATCTGCTGGACCGCGTGCGCTGGCTGGATGCATTGCCGGAACAGATTCAGCGGCGCGATCGTCGCCAATGAGGTGCTCGATGCGCTTGCCGGTGCATCTGCTGCACTGGCGCGACAGCGCGATCACCGAACGCGGCGTTGCTGCCGGCGAACACGGTTTCATCTGGCAGGAGCGCGCGATCGGCGATCCGGCTTTGCTGCATGCAGCTCAGCAGATCGCCGTGCCGGATGATTACGTCAGCGAAATCTGCCTCGCCGCGCGCGGGCTGGTCAACAGCCTGCGCAAACGCCTGGAGCAGGGTGCGATGCTGTTCATCGACTACGGTTTCGGTGCGCGCGAGTATTACCACCCGCAGCGCCGCAGCGGCACGCTGATGTGCCACTACCGCCATCACGCGCACGACGATCCGTTCTTCCTGCCCGGCCTGCAGGACATCACCGCGCATGTGAATTTCACCGACATCGCGGAATGCGGCATCGATGCGGGCCTGGAATTGCTCGGCTACACCTCGCAGGCGTTCTTCCTGATCAACTGCGGCATCACCGATTTGCTCGGGAATACCTCGCCGGAAAACCTGCGCGACTATCTGCCGCTCTCGGCGCAGCTGCAGAAACTGACCAGCCCGGCCGAAATGGGCGAGCTGTTCAAGGTGATCGCACTGGGGAAGGGGATGGCGAATCCGTTGTCCGGATTCGCCAACGGTGATCTGACGCGCCTGCTGTAAACCAGGCGTCAGCCTGTGTTGCGCTGTTGCTCGACCAGACCGGTTATCGCATCGGTGCGCGCCCGCTGCACTGCATCGGCAATGGCTCCCGTGTCCTGGCATTGCTTTGCAATCTCGCCCGCGTCGACCGCACGCGCGACGCTTAACAGTTGCAGCAGGTAATCTTCCTGCGGATAGTCATCATTTTCGTGGCCGGTGCGTCCGCGCGCATCCGAGGCGCAGGCCTGCAGCAGCTGCGCGAAGCGTTCCGGCCTGCGCCACGCGTCCGCCGACTGGAACAGTTTGATGATGGTATCGGCGCGCAGTTCTTTGGCGCGATGCATGTCGCCGTGATAACGCGCGACCAGCAGGGCCAGGTCGCGGCATTCGCCCGACACGCGCAGGCGCTGCGAAAGATTTTTTACCAGTTCCACACTGCGCAGTTCGTGGCCGATGTGGCGCGGCAAGATATCCCTGGGCGTGGTGGCTTTGCCCAGGTCGTGGGTCAGCGCGGCGAAGCGCACTTCCAGTGCGTAGCCGTGCCGCGCGGCATCGTCCACCACCAGCATGGTGTGGATGCCGCAATCGATTTCGGGATGGTATTTTTCCGGTTGCGGCACGCCGAACAGCGCGTCCACTTCGGGCATGATCTTCGCCAGCGCGCCGCAGCTGCGCAGCGTCTCGAAAAAACGCGACGGCGTTTTCTCCATCAGGCCGCGCGCCAGTTCCTGCCACACGCGTTCCGCCACCAGCGCATCGACTTCGCCGTTGTCCACCATGTCGCGCATCAGCTGCAGCGTTTCCGGTGCAATGGCGAAACCGAAACGCGCCGCAAAACGCGCCGCGCGCAGGATGCGCACCGGGTCTTCGCCGAACGCCGCGCTGACATGGCGCAGTATGCCCGCGCGCAGGTCGGCGACGCCGTTATAGGGATCGATCAGTCTTGCCGCCGTCGGCATCCTGCGCGATGGCGTTGATGGTGAAATCGCGGCGCAGCAGGTCCTGTTCCAGCGTGACATCCGGCGCGGCATACACGGCGAATCCCTGGTAGCCGCGCGCAGTCTTGCGCTCGGTGCGCGCCAGCGCATATTCCTCGTGCGTGTCAGGATGCAGGAACACCGGGAAATCCTTGCCGACCGGCTGGAAGCCCTGCGCCACCATCTGCTTCCGGCGTGCTGCCCACCACCACCCAGTCGTGATCCTGGACGGGCAGCCCCAGCAAACGGTCGCGCACCGCCCCGCCCACGCAATAGATCTTTGCATCAGTTGCCATCGGTGCTGGCCTGGCGGTTGCCCGACGGCGTGCTATCCGAGGACTTGCCCGGGACGATACCCAGGCGCTGTTTGAGCGAGTGCGGCGGGTCGCCGAACTGGTCGGCGTAATAGACGGTGTTGCTCATCACCTTTTCCACATAGTCGCGCGTTTCCTCGATAGGGGATGGTTTCGGCATAGATTGCGCCTTCGAGCGGTTTGTCGCCGCGCCACTGCAGCGCCCGCATCGGTCCGGCATTGTATGCCGCCGAAGCCAGCACCGGATTGTTTTCGGACCTGGACAGCACCGATTTCATGTAATAGGTGCCGATCCGGAAATTGGTGTCGAGCTGGTGGATCAGCGCGTTGCGGTAACTCTTCAGCCCGAGTTTTCTGGCCACCCAGCGCGCCGTGCTCGGCATGATCTGCATCAGTCCCGCCGCGCCGGTTTCCGATTTGGCGCTGGTCGCAAAGCGGCTTTCCTGGCGCATCAGACCATACACCCAGGCCTCGTCCAGGCCGTGTTCGCGAAGATGCTCCTGCAGGTCGGCCCGGTACGGCGCGGGATAGCGCATGCTGAAATCGTGCTCGATGACGGTCTTGTCCGCCGCACCGATCGCGCGGTCGTACATCTTGTTGCGGCGCGCGATTTCTGCCGCGGTCAGCAGTTGCCGGTCATTCAGGCTGTTCACCACCCAGCGCCATTCCTCCAGCGCATCGCTGCGCATCCCGATGCGGTAAAGGGCCAGCGTGCGTTGCACGCCCGGCATCGCGGATACTGCGGCGATGGCCTGGCTGTCCGGCTTGTAGACCGTCTCGGGTTGGCTTAATACCGCGGTGCCGGACAATTCGTCGCCGGCAAGCAGCCCGTAAAAGCTGTACTCGCCGCTCAAAGGCGCGAAAATCTTCCTCGCCTCCGCTGTTTTGCCCAGCGCTTTCAGCGCGCGCGCTTTCCAGTACAGCCACGCGGATTCCTGCTGCTGTTCGGTGCTCATCGCGTTCACGCTTGCCAGCACCTCGGGCCAGTCATGCGCGCGCAACGCGGCGCGCACCCGCCATGCGGATTGCTGTTCGTTGAGCGGCATGTCCGACGCATCCCGGTACCATTGCAGCGCGCGTCCATCCAGGTTGCGCGCCGCCTGGTAGGCCAGCCGGCCATAGCAATAATGCTGCTCCGCCGGCGGAAAATAGCCGGCGATCTTCGCCCAGTGCGCGGCGGCAAGATCGGTGCTTTGCTTGGCCAGCCGTTCCACGGCAAACATTGCCGCAACGCGCTGGCCCTTGCCGGCCAGCCTTGGATTCCACCCCATCACCGGAACGGTTTCGTCGTCGTAGATATCCGTGCAGGGGCCATCGCAACCGTCGGCACCGGCAGAGGATTGCGCGGATCCGGTCGCTGAGTCGGACGCGGTATCGGCACTGCTGCCGAAGCCAAGCCGGGACCAGAGATCGCGCCAGCCGAACTGTTCCGCGGAAGGCGGGAAGGTCGAAGTCGCAGCGGGCGCGGACACCGCAGCCACTGCAGATACGGGCGCTTCGTCGCCCGCAGCAGGCGATCCGATCGATGCGCTGGCCGGCGCTTGTGCCGCCGGGACGTTCGTTGAACCGAAAACGCCCGAGGTCAGTTTTCTCAGGTAACGGTCCGGATCCGCGGCCGCGCTTCTGAGCATCGCGGGCAGGCCAGCGTATTGTTCATCCAGCTGCGCGGACAGCTGGATCGCAAAAGACACATTGTTCGCTTCCAGGGCAAGGCGCAGCCGGCGGCTGACATCCTGTTTGCTGATGATGCCGGCGGACTGCGCGGCCTTGAACAGCACGTCGCAACTATCCGGCAGCTCCTTGCCGATGAACCATAATTTCCGCGCCCCGCGCAGCGCTTCCGTTTCCTGGCTGCGGCGGCGCGATTGCAGCGCATAGCAGGCCAGTTCGCTGTCCCCGTTGCGCAGGTGCGGGTATACGGCATCGAACTCATGCCACTGCTGCTTTTCGCCGAGCACCTTGAGCCATTCGCCGCGCAGCAGGTCGATCACCGGCGTGTCTTCCGGGCGAGACAGGAACTGTTTTACCGCGCTGTCGAGGGAGTCCGCGACAGGTTTCTGGCCGGTGTTCTTCAGCGCGAGACTCAACTGGTAATAGCTGACGTAGACTTCCAGCGGCGATGATTTCAGCCGCTGTGCAAATTGTCGCAGTTTGGCGCTGTCGCCGGCGAGATAGGCATCGTGAGCGGCAAGAAAATTAGCATCACTCGCCGGCTGACCCGCCAGTGCCGCCGGGGTGACCAGCAACAAAAGATAAAGTAAGAACCTCATTGAAAACCATGATAAACCATACTCGCAAAGCATAGCACAACGCCCAAGTATGCCCGCGGCAAGGGAAGAAACATCAAATGCCGGAATTCTGCCCAATCCGGGCTTGTTCTTCCTGCGCCGCGTCCGCTGTTCCGGGGCTTTGCTGCAGCAGGCCGACAGTGTCGGCTTCGAAAAGCGACTTCAATTGTTCCGTGGCAAGCTGCGTATTCTGGATCATCTGCGCCTCGTCTTGGTGAACCGCATGCTGGATTTCGATCAACGCCTCGTCATGCTGCCTGAACAGGGTTGCGGCACGCTCGGCTGCGGCG
The DNA here is from genome assembly GCA_963827265.1 of uncultured beta proteobacterium. GTDB lineage: Bacteria > Pseudomonadota > Gammaproteobacteria > Burkholderiales > Gallionellaceae > Gallionella. Next base: position 33,610 of record CAWHAD010000005.1, read on the forward strand.
GCAGTAAACCCGAGGTTGCGCAAAGCCTGCCGGGCGATTGCGATGCTGCTCAATAAAGTCTCGCGGTAGATCATTGTGATCCCGAGATCGCGCAATTGAAAATGGTGGGTTCTGTTGCGTGCCCGCGCCAGTATCGGAAGGTCTGGAAAATGTTCAAGGACCAGCACAGCAGTTTTCAGCGACGCTTCGACATCATCGATGGCGAGCACAAAAAGTTTGGCGCTGCCTGTTTTGGCCGAGATCAGCAAATCCAGCCGGGTAGCATCCCCGAAATAAATCTTGTTGCCGAAGCGTCGCACGAAATCGACCTGCTGGTAGTTCACTTCGATTGCGGTAAACGGTATCCCGCACATCCTCAATACGCGAGAAACAATTTGTCCGACGCGGCCAAACCCGGCGATGATGACCGGGTTGCCCGGCCCGTCGATCACGTCATACTCGGGGGTGCTGGTGCGATCCAGCCAGCGCGAGATCATGCGATCATGCGTTACGAAAAGCAGGGGAGCGAGCAGCAGCGAAACAGTCACGGCCATGATCAGCAACTGTGAAGTTTCCGGGTCGAACACACCCAAACCCGTTGCGGCGGCAAACAGCACAAAGGCAAACTCACCACCCTGGGCCAGCGCCACGGCAAGATGTTGCGCATGGAGGTTGTTTGCGCCGGTTGCGCGCGAAATGGCATACATCACCGCAAACTTGACCAGCATCATCGCCAGCGCCAAACCGAACAGGGTGAGCGGCTCGCGCCATACCAGGGTCAGGTTGGCACTCATGCCGACCGCGATGAAGAACAGGCCGAGCAGCAAACCCTTGAACGGTTCGATGTCCGCCTCCAGTTCGTGGCGGAATTCGGAGTCGGCCAGCAAAACACCGGCGAGGAATGCACCCAGCGACATGGACAGCCCGATCAATTCCATCATCAGCGCTGTGCCTATCACCAGCAGCAGCGCGGCAGCGGTAAAGACTTCACGGCTCCGGTTGCGGGCGATGAATTTGAGCGCTGGTCGGATCAGCAGTCTGCTGCCGGCGATGAACACGGCGATCACCGCGATTCCCTTTACCGCGCCCAGCCATTGGCTTGTGCCGTGTCCGTGAGTGGCAGACAACAACGGCAGCAATGCGAGCAAAGGGATGACGGCGAGATCCTGAAACAGCAGGATCGCAAAGGATTCCCTCCCATAGCGTGCCAGGAGCTGCCCGCGTTCGGACAGGGAGGTCATGACCAGGGCGGTGGACGACATTGCACATCCCAGCCCGATGATCAGCGCCGCCTGCCAGGCAACGCCGAGCGCTGCGGCAAGCAAGCCGATCGCCAGTCCCGTTGCGGCCACTTGCGCACCGCCCAGTCCGAATACCGAATTGCGCAGCGTCCATAGCCGCCGTGGCTCCAGTTCGAGCCCGATGAGAAACAGCAAAAGCACCACGCCGAATTCGGAAAAATTCAGCGTGGATTCGACGTCGCCGATCAGCCCCAGACCCCACGGGCCGATGATCATGCCAGATACCAGGTAGCCCAGCACGGCACCGAGTTTCAGGCGCTGGAAGACCGGCACGATGAGTACGGCGGTAAGCAGGAAAATTGCGACTTGTTCGAGTAGATGCATGTTGTCCACCAGGAGTCAGGGTGGTTGGCAAGCGCACATGAAAGCATTCGCCTGACCGCTGCGCGGTTTCGGATTACCGCCCATCGTTTCAAACTCAGGAATTGACCCTGCGGCAATAGCAATAGACAAACTGCTGCACCGTGCCGGACGGGGTGTGATGCGCTTCCTTCTCGTGTTTCAGCAGCGTGAATGCCTCGCCGAATTCGGCATGCAGTTCATCGGGACGGTAGCGCATGACCGGCAAACCGCTGCACTGGTTCGGGCCGTCCTCGGCGAAGGTTGCAACGATGACGTGACCGCCGGGCTTGACGGCACGAAACACGGCTTGCACATAGGCGGCGCGCTCTTCCGGCGAAGTCAGGAAATGGAACACGGCACGATCATGCCAGATATCGAATTCGCGGTCGGGCAGGTTAGCCCGGGTGATATCCGCTTCGATCCAGCGCACGCCGGATGCCTTGCCGCCCAGGCGCTGGCGCGCCGCAGCGAGTGCCGCCGCGGACAGGTCGAGCACCGTCAGATTGGTATAGCCCAGCGCCAGAAGGTCATCGACCAGCGTCGATGCACCGCCGCCCACATCGATGATCGATGCATCAAGCGCAGCGCCGGTGGCCTTGATCAGGCCGACGGAAGTGTCGGCATGCGGCTGGAACCAGCTTACCGCGTTCGTTGCCTTGGTGGTGTAGACCTTATCCCAATGGTCTTTTGATTGCATGATAGTCTCCGGTCAGTTCGGTTGATCTGCACAAAATTCGAACGGGTCCGGACTGCGAATCAGACCCAGTCTTTTGGAACCAGGAATTTTTCGTAGAGTTCCGCTTCAGCGGATCCCTTTTCCGGTTTCCAGTCATAGCGCCATTTTACCAGCGGCGGCATTGACAGCAGGATGGATTCGGTGCGTCCGTTGGACTGCAGTCCGAAGATGGTGCCGCGATCGATCACCAGGTTGAACTCGACATAGCGGCCGCGACGGTACAGTTGGAAATCCCGCTCGCGTTCGGTGTAAGGGTTGTTCATGCGGCGTTGCAGCACAGGCACGTAGGCGGACAGGAAGTGGTCGCCCACGCTTTGCTGGATCGCGAATGCGGTGTCGAAATCCGGCGCGCTCAGGTCGTCGAAAAAGATCCCGCCGACGCCGCGCGGCTCGTTGCGATGCTTGATGAAGAAATACTCGTCGCACCATTTCTTGAATTTGGGATGCAGCTCCGCACCGAACGGCGCAAGCGAATTCTTGCAGGCCTGGTGGAAATGCACCGCGTCTTCCGCAAAACCGTAATACGGGGTCAGGTCCATGCCGCCGCCGAACCAGAACACCGGATCGGCTCCGTCCTTCATCGCGACGAACATGCGCACGTTCATGTGCGCCGTCGGCGCATAGGGGTTGCGCGGGTGAAACACCAGCGACACGCCCATCGCCTCCCAGCGGCGGCCTGCCAGCTCGGGACGGTGCGCGGTTGCGGATGGCGGCATCTTTTCGCCTTTGACATGTGAAAAAGCCACGCCGCCGCGCTCCAGCACATTGCCTTCTTCGAGTATGCAGCTTTTGCCTCCGCCGCCTTCCGGCCGGTCCCAGCTGTCGCGCAGGAATTTTTTGCCGTCAACCTGCTCCATGCGGTCGACGATCAGCTCTTGCAGCTCGATCAGATATTCCCTGACCGCTGCGGAATTGAAACCACTCATGATTTTCCCGGATGATTAGCTGCGGATGATTTTACCATCAGCCCACATCGCGATGGTCGAAGGTTTCCTGTTTTTGCCCACGCGGCCCGGCAACACCCACACCTTGCTCCCGAACAGGCGGCGGCACTGCGCAAAGGTTTTTGCGGGGCGCTGCCCGCTGCGGTTCGCGCTGGTCGACACCAGTGCGCTGTCCACGCCGCGGCAGAGTTGCGCGGCCTGTTTGTGCGCGGTCAATCGTATCGCCAGTGTGTCATGGTTGCCGCGCAACCAGCGCGGCGCGGAAGACAGGGCCGGCATCAGGTAGGTGACGGCCTGCGCACCGGCAATTCTGAGCCGCTGCTGTTCATCCGGCGTGAGCGGATGCAGGTAGCGCGCAACCTGGCGATAGTCAGCCGCGATCAGGATCAATCCCTTGTGCTGGGGGCGCTGCTTGAGCCTGAGCAGGCGCTGCACCGCGCGGCGGTTGTCCGGGTCACAGCCCAGCCCGTAGCACGATTCGGTGGGATACGCGATCAGGCCGCCGCGTCTTAGGTAGGCGGCGATGCGGCGATACGGGGACGGTGCGCGCAGCATACAGTTAACCAGAATATTTGCAGTTCCGATGGAAAGCTATTTCCTGTTGGCGGCGATCGCACGATAGCCGATGTCGCGGCGCATCTGGCAGCCGTCGAAATGGATACCGTCGGCGATCTCATAAGCGCGCATCTGCGCCATCTTCACCATCGTGCCCAGTGCGGTCACGCACAGCACCCGTCCGCCGCTGGTGACCACTTTCCCGTCCTGCAGCGCGGTTCCGGCATGGAATACGTGCGCGTCTTCGAGTTTGCCAGCAAGTTTTTTATCGGGCAGGCCGGTGATCACGTCGCCCTTGCGCGGCGTGTCCGGGTAATTGGCGGCGGCCATGACCACGCCGAGCGCGGTGCGCCTGTCCCATTCAACTTCCACCTGGTCCAGCGTGCCGTTGATCGCGTGTTCGACGATGGTGGAAAAATTGCTTTTCAGGCGCAGCATGATCGGCTGGGTTTCCGGGTCGCCCATGCGGCAGTTGAATTCCAGCACCTTGATGCCGCCGTCCGGCGAGATCATCAGCCCGGCGTACAGGAAGCCGGTGAAAATGATCCCTTCCTTTTCCATGCCGCGCACCACCGGCTGGATCACCTCGCGCATCACGCGCGCATGCAGCTCGGGTGTAACCACCGGCGCCGGCGAATAGGCGCCCATCCCGCCGGTATTGGGACCTTTGTCGCCATCCAGCAAGCGTTTGTGATCCTGGCTGGTCGCCATCGGCAATATGTTCTTGCCGTCCACCATCACGATGAAGCTGGCCTCTTCGCCGCTCAGGAATTCCTCGATCACCACACGAGCACCGGCCTTACCAAACTCATTGTCCGCCAGCATCATCTTGATTGCAGATTTGGCTTCCAGTTGAGATTCTGCCACCACCACGCCTTTTCCGGCTGCCAGACCGTCTGCCTTGACCACGATGTGGCCGTTCTTGTGGTGCTTATCGACGTAAGCAAACGCTTCATCTATATCAATGAAAGTCTGGTAAGTCGCGGTGGGAATATTGTGGCGCACCATGAAAAGCCTTGGCGAAATCCTTGGAGGATTCGAGCTGCGCTGCCGCCTTGGTCGGACCGAAAATCTTCAGCCCGGCGGCACGGAATGCATCCACGATACCTGCCGCCAGCGGCGCTTCCGGCCCGACGATGGTCATGTGGATGTCCTCGCGTTGCGCGAATGCGATCAACTCGGGAATCGCGGTGATCGCGACATTTTCCATCCCGTCTTCCAGCGCCGTCCCCGCATTGCCCGGCGCAACATAGACCTTCTGAACCTTGGCGCCCTGCGCCAGACGCCAGGCCATCGCATGCTCGCGACCGCCGGAACCGATAACTAAAATCTTCATTACAACCCCTTTGCCACATAACCAGCGACTTGGCTGGCGTCTTCTGCCAGCTTAGTCGAATGGCTAGTCGTTATATCAGAGCACACAGAGACCACAGAGAAAACCAGATGACCGCTCGGTGTGCTCGGTGATCTCTGTGGCTAATGTTATTTAATGGCGGAAATGCCGGAAACCGGTGAACACCATCGCTATCCCGTGTTCGTTCGCGGCGGCGATCACTTCCTCGTCGCGCATCGAACCGCCGGGCTGGATCACCGCTTTTGCGCCCGCTTCAGCCAGCACGTCGATGCCGTCGCGGAACGGGAAGAAGGCATCCGAGGAGACCACGGATCCGGCCAGGCTCAGGCCGGCGTTCTGCGCCTTGATGCCGGCGATGCGCGTGCTGTCCACACGGCTCATCTGCCCCGCGCCCACGCCCAGTGTCTGGCCGTTCCTGCAGAACACGATCGCGTTGGACTTTACATATTTGGCCACGCGCCACGCGAACAGCAGGTCTTGCAGTTGTTCGCCGCTCGGCTGCGTCTTGCTGACCACCTTGAGTTGCGCTGCCTGCACGTTCAGCGTGTCCGGCGTCTGCACCAGCAATCCGCCGTTGACGCGCTTGAAGTCGAATGTATTGTGCGCGTTCGACAGCGGCACGGAGAGCACGCGCACGTTCTGCTTCGCCGCCGTGACCTTGAGCGCCGCGTCGCTTGCGGATGGCGCGATGATCAGTTCGACGAACTGGTTGGCGGTAATCTGCGCCGCGCTGTCGGCATCCAGTTCGCGGTTGAACGCGATGATGCCGCCGAACGCGGAAGTGGAGTCGGTCGCATAGGCCAGCTTGTAGGCTTCGAGCGCGGTTTCAGCAATCGCGACGCCGCACGGGTTGGCGTGTTTCACGATCACGCAGGCAGGCTGGTCGAAGGTCTTGACCAGTTCCCATGCCGCATCGGCATCGCCGATGTTGTTGTAGGAGAGCTCCTTGCCCTGCAGCTGGGCGTAGCCGGCGATGCCGCCCGCCACCGGCACGAGGTCGCGGTAAAACGCGGCTTGCTGGTGCGGGTTCTCGCCGTAGCGCATGTCCTGAACCTTGGCGAAATTGAAGTTGATCTGCGCCGGGAACGCGGCCCTGCTGCCGTCCTCATTGATCGCGGTGAGATAGTTGCTGATCGCCGAGTCGTAGGCGGCGGTGTGCGAGAACGCCTTTTTTGCCAGGTCGAAACGCGTCGCATCGCGCACCGATCCGTTGCCGGCCTGCATCTCGGCCAGTATGGAGGGGTAATCGGCCGGATCGGTGACAATCGCAACATGGCCGTGGTTCTTCGCCGCCGCGCGCACCATGGTCGGGCCGCCGATGTCGATGTTCTCGATCGCGTCTTCCAGCGTGCAACCGGGTTTGGCGATCGTTGCCGCAAACGGATACAGGTTCACCACCACCAGGTCTATGGTCGGAATGCCGTGCTTGTGCAGCGTCGCAACATGTTCGGGCAGGTCGCGGCGCGCCAGGATGCCGGCATGGACTTTGGGCTGCAGCGTCTTCACGCGCCCGTCCAGCATCTCCGGGAAACCGGTGTAATCCGCCACTTCGGTGACCGGGATGCCGTTGTCGGCGAGCAGCTTGGCGGTGCCGCCGGTGGACAGGATCGCTACGCCGAGTTGATTCAGGCCCCGGGCAAATTCGAGAACGCCGGATTTGTCCGACACGCTGATGAGTGCTTGTTTGATGGCTGACATGATGATTCCGATGAAAGATAAATGTGGCTAAGCCTGCGACAGTGTGAATTACAAAATTCCGGACTGCCGGATAACCTGCGGCGTTACTCGATGTTGTGCTGCAGCATTTTCTTGCGCAGGGTATTGCGGTTGATGCCGAGCATTTCCGCCGCGCGGGTCTGGTTGCCGCCGACGTGTTCCAGCACCATTTCGAGCAGCGGCTTTTCGACACAATACATCACCATGTCGTACATTCCGCAGCAGGGGTCTTCGCCATCGAGGTCCCTGAAATATTCCTTGAGCGCTTTGCGCACATAGCGCGCCATATCGTTTTCATTCACCACCAAGTCAGTCATGCCGCCAGTCCCTCGATGTAATGCAGCCTTGCTCCACGCTGCGATTGCTCCGCAAAAAAATCATCCACTGCCGCCAATTGTGTATCAGGCGTTTCCAGCTGGTTCATATGATGTCTGAAGTGTGCCGAGCCGCTCAGTCCTTTGGTGTACCAGGAGATATGCTTGCGCGCCACGCGCAATCCGGTGTGTTCGCCATAGAAGTCATACAGCTCATGCACATGATCGCGCAGCACGCGATGGATCTCGCCGACCTGCGGGGCCGGCAGGTGTTCGCCGGTGTCGAGGAAATGCTTGATTTCACGGAACAGCCACGGGCGGCCCTGCGCAGCCCGCCCTATCATCACCGCATCCGCGCCGGTGTGCTCCAGCACGTACTTGACCTTTTCCGGGGTGGTGATGTCGCCGTTGGCGATGATGGGGATATTCACGCTGGCCTTGACTGCGGCGATCGTGTCGTATTCGGCGTCGCCGGTGTAGGCGCAGGCGCGGGTGCGCCCATGGATGGCCAGCGCCTGGATGCCGCTGGATTCGGCGATTCTTGCGATGCGCACCGCATTGCGGTTCTGTTTGTCCCAGCCGGTGCGGATCTTCAGCGTGACTGGCACCTTGACCGCGCCGACCACGGCTTCCAGCAGTTGCGCCACCAGCGGTTCATTTTGCAGCAGCGCGGAACCGGCCATCACGTTGCAGATCTTCTTGGCCGGACAACCCATGTTGATGTCGATGATTTGCGCGCCGTTGTCCACATTGTATTGCGCGGCCTGGGCGAGCATTTCGGGGTCGGCGCCGACGATCTGCACCGAGATCGGATCCACCTCGCCTTCATGGTTGGCGCGCCGTTTGGTCTTTTCCGATCCGTACAGCAGCGAATTCGAAGAAACCATCTCGCTTACCGCCATGCCTGCGCCCAGGCGCTTGCACAGCATGCGGAAAGGACGGTCGGTCACCCCCGCCATCGGCGCGACGATGAGATTGTTTGTCAATTGGTACGGACCGATGCGCATCCTGATTTTTTAATAGCGAGTTATTGCGAGGGGGGGTGGGATTATAAATGAAACTTGGCGGCATGCTATTATTCTGTGCATGAAATTCGATGTCGTGATCATAGGAGGGGGGCTGGTCGGAGCCAGTCTGGCCGCCGCGCTGAAACACAGCGGACTGTCGCTTGCGATCGTTGAGAGTCAGCCCTTGCTCATGCCGGGAAACGCACCGGCCAGCGATGCGGACCCCGATGATGCTGACTGGGATAACCGGATTTACGCGATCAGCCCGGGCAGCCGACGTTTCCTCGAACAGTCGGGCGCCTGGCCGTTGCTGGATGCCGGCCGCATCGCGTCGGTGGAAGCAATGCGGGTGTTCGGCGACAGCGGCGCTGAACTGGAATTCAGCGCGTATCAGATGGGCGTGGCCGAACTGGCGTGCATCCTGGAAAACCGCGCCCTGCATCAGGCGCTGTGGCAGGTGGCGGCCCAACAGGAGAATCTGACCCTGTTAAACCCGGCGCATTGTTCAGCACTCAGATTTGCCGCAGATTCCGCGATGCTGACGCTCGAAGACGGCCGCACCCTGGATGCAAAGCTGGTTGTCGGCGCCGATGGACGGGACTCCTGGGTGCGCAAGCAGGCGGGCATTGGCGCGGCGCCGCTGGATTACCGGCAGCACGGGGTGGTGGCGAACTTTTCGTGCGAATTGCCCCACCGCGGCATCGCGTACCAGTGGTTCCAGACGGACGGTATCCTTGCCTTGCTGCCGCTGCCGGGCAACCGGGTCTCCATGGTGTGGTCGGTCAGCCCGGAGCGGGCGGCCAGCCTGCTGGCAATGCCGCACCAGGATCTGTGCGGGCAGGTCGCTGCCGCATCGCGGCACAGCCTCGGCGAACTGGAGCGCATCACCCCACCTGCCGCATTCCCGCTGCGCCTGCTGGTATTGCCGCACATCAGCGCGCCGCGCGTCGCGCTGATCGGCGATGCCGCGCACAACATGCACCCGCTGGCGGGGCAGGGAGTGAATACCGGCTTTCGCGATGCGCGCCAGCTGGCGCAGTTACTGCTGGAGCGCGGCGCGCAAAACGACTGCGGCGACGCAATGTTGCTGCGCCGCTACGAACGAAAGCGCAAGGAAGACATCTACACCATGCAGGCGACGACTTACGGGTTGAAACATCTGTTCAATAACGATATTCCGGTGTTGCGATCCGCGCGCAATTTCGGCCTGGATTCCGTCAATCGCATCGCCCCGCTGAAAAAAATGCTGATGCAGCACGCCTTGAATTAAACTGCCGCAACCAAAATCAAATCGAGAATAACCAATGAAGAATTTATCTGTAACCAGCCTGACCACGCTCGTCGCAGCGCTGCTGCTGATCCTGTCGTCTGCCGCTCATGCCGGCGTGAATGAGATACGCCAGTCGCTGCAAAGCAAATTTCCCGGCATAGGCAACATCGAACACATCGTGAAGACGCCCTATGCGGGGCTGTATGAAGTCGTGATCGGCGACCAGCTCCTGTATACCGATGAGCAGGGGGAATACATTTTCGACGGCAGCGTGATTGACGCAAAAACCCGCCGCGACCTGAGCGAGGAACGCCGCCGCGTGCTGTTTGCAATCGATTTCGACAAATTGCCGCTCGATCTTGCGGTGAAAGAAGTGAAAGGCAACGGCAAGCGCAAGCTGGCCATATTCACCGATCCGAACTGCCCGTATTGCAAACGGCTGGAAAAGGAGTTGAGTGGCGTTACCGATGTCACGCTGTATCTGTACCTGTATCCGATCTTTCCGGGTTCGCATGAAATCGTGCGCAACGTGCTCTGCTCCAGCGATCCGGTCAAGGCCTGGAACGACTGGATGCTGAAGAAAATCCGTCCCGCAAAAGCGGTATGCAAAACCCAGACCGACAAAGTAATGGCATTGGGCCAGAAGCTCCATGTCAACGGCACGCCGAACCTGATTTTTGGCAACGGCATACAGGCACCGGGATTCCTGCCGGCGGAAGAGCTGGAAAAGAACCTGAACGCGCCGAAGGAAAAGCAAGGGACGTCATGATTCCCGTCACAGACACAAACCAGAGCCTGCTCGTCAATGCGCTGGTCGCGGCGCGCGAGGGTGTCACTATCGTCGATGCACAGCATCCCGATACCCCGATGCGCTACGTCAACGAGGGGTTTACCCGGTTGACCGGCTATGGCAGCGCCGAAGTGATCGGCAGGAATTACCGCATCCTGCAGGGAACCGATACCAATCAGCCCGAAATTGCGTTAATGATCTCCGCGATCGCCAAAGGTACCGCTTGCGTCGTGACGTTACGCAATTACCGCAAGGACGGGTCGATGTTCCGGGGCGAATTCGGCGTTATTCCGCTGCATAACGCGCAGGGTGTGCTGACCCACTTCATCGGCATCCTGAGAAATGCAACGGAAACAGGCCAGACAGAAAATCAGGCGGAAACGCCCGCCGATAACGATACGCTTGTCGATGTGGCCAACCGCAGCTATTTCGACAAGCGCTTTGCCGGCCTGCTGGATGTTTCGCAGCACATCCGCAGCGGGATATCGGTGTTGATGATCGACCTGGATCATTTCAGCCTGTTCAACGAGCGATACGGGAAGGCGGCGGGAGACGAGTGCCTGCGCATGGTCGGCTATTGCATTGCCAAATCGTTCATTCGCGCATCGGATTGCGTTGCGCGCTACGGCGGGGAAGAATTTGCCGTCGTGGCATTTTTCCCCAGCGCAGATGTATTGCGCCTCTACGCGCAAAGACTGTGCGAGCGCGTGCGCGGACTCAATATTCCGCACACTGATTCCCCGCACGGCGTGGTCACCATCAGTATCGGCGGCATCTTCCACGTGCCGAACCGTGATACCACCGAAGCCATGCTCATCGAGTTGGCCAACCAGCAATTGCTGGCCGCGAAGCACAGCGGCCGCGACCGGGTGCATATAACCGATTAGCAGATTACCGCCTGGTGCGCATCGCGAAATACCGGGATGAGCCGCCGATTTTCCACCGGTGACAGAAACTGAATAAGGAGGATCCATGATTGATCTATACTATTGGCCCACCCCGAACGGCCACAAAATCACCCTGTTTCTGGAGGAGGCCGGTATTGAGTACCGGATCATCCCGGTAAATATAGGGGCAGGCGATCAATTCAAGCCCGAATTTCTGAAAATCAGTCCCAACAACAAGATGCCCGCGATCGTCGATCACACGCCGGCGGACGCAGGCGAGGCACTGCCGGTATTCGAATCCGGCGCAATTCTCTTATATCTGGCCGAGAAAACCGGGAAATTACTGCCGGGCGACCTGCGCGGCCGCAAGACCACACTCGAATGGCTGTTCTGGCAGGTCGGCGGCCTCGGGCCGATGGCCGGGCAGAACCATCACTTCTCCAGATATGCTGCGGAGAAGATTCCCTACGCGATCGACCGTTATGTGAACGAGACCAACCGCCTGTATGGCGTGCTTGATCGCAGGCTGGATGGACGGGAATTCATCGCGGGCGATGCATACACGGTTGCGGATATAGCGGCCTATCCGTGGATCGTGCCCTGGCAGATTCAGCAGCAGAATCTCGACGATTTTCCAAATATCAAGAGATGGTTCAACGCGATCAGCAAACGACCCGCAACGATTAAAGCCTATGCAGTCGCCCAGGCCTATTCGAAGCCAACCGAGATGAGCGAAGAAAGCAGGAATATCCTGTTTGGGCAGACCGCCGCAAGTGTCCGTACTCAACACGATCCGGCCAGCGAGCAATAACCGGATGCAGCTGGAATGCCGGACCCTGATTTTACGCAGGACAGACAGTTTTGACGATGAAATGAACATGAACCGGTGTTGCATGCCCGTAAAAAAAGCCGGCTCATCGCCGGCTTTGATTTTTTTGCCAAGCGGCATTATTTAACTATAGTGCCCCGCCGGTTTGAGAGGCCCAGAAGCCGATAATTATTGGCGTTGCCGCAATGAGGGACAGGATTATCATCAACAACCTGCCCATTGCGTCACCGGACCGGTTATTTGCAGAAGTATTGCTGATACTTTGAGCACTCATATTCGATCTCCCATTGTAGGAAGAAATCGTTATACCAACGATCAGGGTGCATGCCGGACAGGAAGATCCGGTTCGATGTACTGTCTTAAACCAGAACCGATCTCAATGAATGGGTTTGCCGGAATATAAAACCATGAACAGACTGCGAGGTGAAGTTAGGTTATATGGCCATACTTGTCACGTGGTCTTTAGTCCGTCAGTATGAACAGATTGAATATCAAGGGGAAATTCTTCACGGAGAAATCGGCTGCGTTGGGGAAATCCGTGCGCGGTTACACTGCGGGCCGGGCAGCCGCGAAGTCAGGCGGGTTGCTGCAGCCGGAAAGCGTTACTATGGACTGAGCGCCGGTTCGGCGCCCTTCGGAAACAGCACCCACATCTGGCCGGCCTGTTTCATGCTCCCCGCCTGGGCGCCGGCCTGGGCGCCGAAGCCCCAGTAGAAATCGCCGCGCACCGCGCCCTTGATCGCGCCGCCGGTATCCTGCGCCAGCATCAGGCGGTTCAACGGCTGGGTGGAATTCGGGTAAGTGGTGGAAATGAAAACCGGCGCGCCCAGCGGGATGGTGCGCGGATCAACAGCCAGGCTGTACTGGTCGGTCAGCGGCACGCCAAGCGCACCGAGCGGGGCTGGCAGCGTATCGGGCAATATCGCGGAAGAACACATAGCTGGAATTCTGTTCCAGCAGGCTGTCCATCTGGTCGGGATGCTGTGCGGCCCAATCCTTGATGCCCTGCATCGAGGCATCCTCGAGTTTGATCCCGCCCATCTCGACCAGCTTCTTGCCGATGGAAGTGTAGGGGTAGCCGTTCTGGTCGGCATAGCCGACCTTGACCATGCTGCCATCCGGCAGTTCGATGCGGCCCGAACCCTGTATCTGCAGGAAGAACAGGTCGACCGCGTTGTCCACCCAGAACAGTTCATGGCCCTGCAACGGCGCTTTTCCGCTGTCGATCTCGCTGCGGTTGTAATAGGGCACGACACGGTTACCCTGCAGCCGCCCGCGCAGGCGCAAGTCCTTCAATTGCGGGTACGCATCGCCCAGATCGATGGTCAGCAAATCGTCCGGCACGCCGTACAGCGGATAGCGGAAGCGCGCGGTCTTGACCCGGCTGCCATACAGTTTCGGTTCGTAGTAACCGGTGAACAGTCCCTGTGAGGTGCCGTCCGGGTTGTATACCTGGTAGGGAGTGAAATCCTGTTCAAAAAATTCATGCAGCGCGCTGTTGTCCGGCTGAGTCATCTGATTGGCGCGGGTACACACGGTTTGCCAGCCCGGTTTGTTCTTCAGCGCGGTGCAGCTTTGCCAGAAGGCGGCCCAGGCGGGTTGCAGATCGATCGTTTGCCAGTCCGGCAGCATCTCCCACTTGCTTACCGCAAACGGCGGGTAAGGCTGGGCGGGAGGCGCTACGGGCTGGGACGTGGTGCAGGCGGCAAGGAAAGCCAGCGGTATCAGCGCGGCCTTGAGCAGCGCCCAGCGCGGCAAACGATAGTCCGGCTGCTTGCGGTTATCGCCTTTGACATGTCCTGCGGCTGCAGCGGGGTGATTCGGATCGCGGTCTATCACATCAGTGCTGGAATCAATGCAGGACACGCGGCACACTCAATACGAATTGCGGGATCTCGACGTCGAACTGTTTGCCATCATCGGTTTGCATCTGGTAACTGCCGCGCATCGTTCCGACCTGTGTGGTCAGCACCGTGCCGCTGGTATATTCGAAGCTCTGGCTCGGCTTGAGCAGGGGCTGCTCGCCAACCACGCCCTGCCCGCGCACTTCCTGCACATGGTTGTTGGCATCGGTGATGATCCAGTGGCGGCTGATGAGTTTGGCTGAAGACTGGCCGAGATTGGTAATGGTGATGGTGTAGGAAAACACGAAACGGTTGCCCGATTCATCGGATTGATCCGGCAGGTAATTCACCTGCGTCTGTATCACCACGCCATGCTGATTGATGTCTTCCATGCGCGGCATTTGAACCGATTTTCGCTTGTGTCGCAAGGGCTTCGCGGTGTTTTTATGCTAATCTTCGCGCGTATTTTTCAACTGAATTTAAATCATGAATGGTTATTTGAAACGCATCCTCAACGCGCGCGTCTACGACGTGGCGATTGAATCCCCGCTGGAACTCGCACCCAATCTGTCGGCGCGTATCGGCAATACGGTCCTGCTCAAACGCGAAGACATGCAGCCGGTGTTCTCGTTCAAGCTGCGCGGTGCATACAACAAAATGGCGCAGCTCACGACCGAACAGCTCAATCACGGCGTGATTGCCGCATCGGCAGGCAACCATGCCCAGGGTGTGGCGCTTGCGGCGCAGAAGCTCGGCTGCAAGGCGGTCATCGTGATGCCCACCACCACGCCGCAAATCAAGGTCGATGCGGTAAAAGCGCGTGGCGCGAAAGTGGTACTGCACGGCGACTCGTATTCCGATGCGTACCAGCATGCGCTGGAGCTGGAGCAGCAAGGCAGCATGACTTTTGTGCATCCCTACGACGACCCGGACGTGATCGCCGGACAGGGCACCATCGCGATGGAAATCCTGCGCCAGCATACCCAGCCGATCCACGCAATCTTCGTTCCGATCGGCGGCGGCGGACTGATTTCCGGCGTGGCGGCCTATGTCAAGCAATTGCGCCCCGAGATCAGGATCATCGGCGTGCAGCCGGTGGATTCCGATGCGATGTACCGCTCGGTGAAGGCCAGGCGCCGCGTCACGCTCGACCATGTCGGCCTGTTCGCCGACGGCGTGGCGGTGAAGCAGGTCGGCACGGAAACCTTCCGGCTGTGCCGCAAGCTGGTCGACGAGATCATCCTGGTGGACACCGATACCGCCTGCGCGGCGCTCAAGGACGTGTTCGAAGACACCCGCTCGATACTCGAACCGGCGGGCGCGCTGTCCATCGCCGGCGCCAAGCTGTATGCCGCGCGCGAACAACTGAAAGGCGAAACGCTGATCGCGATCGCCAGCGGCGCGAACATGAATTTCGACCGGCTGCGCTTCGTCGCCGAGCGTTCCGAAATCGGCGAGCGGCGCGAGGCGATCCTCGCGGTCACGATTCCCGAAACGCCGGGCAGCTTCCGCAAATTCTGCACGCTGCTCGGCAAGCGCAACATCACCGAGTTCAACTATCGCTACGCCGACGCCAGCGTCGCGCATGTGTTTGCCGGTATCCAGGTGCGTGACCAGTCGGAAACCGCCGATCTGGTCGACAAGCTGCAACGCAACGGTCTGGCCACGCTGGACCTGAGCGACAACGAAATGGCCAAGCTGCATCTGCGCCATCTGGTCGGCGGGCACGCGCCCGACGCCAGGGACGAGATCATGTTCCGTTTCGAATTCCCGGAACGCCCCGGCGCGCTGATGCTGTTCCTCAACAGCATGAGCCACAACTGGAACATCAGCCTGTTCCACTACCGCAACCACGGCGCGGATTACGGCCGCGTGCTGGTCGGCATGCAGGTGCCGCACCACGACAAGAAGGCGTTCAAGACCTTTCTGGACACGCTCGGTTACCGATACTGGGACGAGAGCGCCAATCCGGCATACCGCCTGTTTCTGGGTTAATCAATCCGCGTGGCACCGCCGCATATGAACAAAGCCGGCATCCGCAAGCAGGTCCTCGCGCAGCGCGAACAGCTTCCCGCCGACCGAGCGTGCCGCCTGCAGCGCGGCGATCAGCGAGCGCTTGCTGCAGCTGCCGAAGTTACCGGCAAGCCAATACGGTGCTGGGCTACATGAATTTCGGCGCGGAGTTTGCCAGTGAAATCTGGATCCGGCAGGTGTTGGCGGAGGGCAGGAAATTGGCCCTGCCCCGGGTGAACCACCATACCAACCAGCTCGACCTGTACTGGGTGGACGATCCGGAAAACCAGCTGACGGTCGGATTGTGGGGGATACGCGAGCCAGTCGTCGAACGCTGTGAGCGGCTTGCCAGGCTAAATGAGGTAGAATTCGCCCTGCTGCCGGGGGTCGCATTTACCCGGAGTGGCGCGCGGCTGGGCTATGGGGGAGGCTATTACGACAAGCTTTTGGCGCGCATGGAACCCCGGCCCGCGTTGGTGGCGGCAGCTTTCGGGCTGCAAATCGTCGTACAAATCCCGCAGGAACCGACGGATGTTAAAGTCCAGTGGATAGTCACCGAGCAGGAAACAATCGCTTGCCCGGAACAGGGGATACCCTGAAATTTATGTTGAGTTAATCAGAGAGAACGGAACGATGGCTTCATTACCCGATTACGATCCGCAGGAAACCCAGGAATGGCTGGACGCGCTGGAATCAGTGCTGGAAAACGAAGGCGCGGAGCGCGCCCATTTCCTGCTCGAGCAACTGATGGACAAGGCGCGCAGTTCCGGCGCAAGCATGCCGTTCAGCCCGGTTACCCCGTACTGCAACACCATTCCGGTCAGCGAAGAACAGCGCTCCACCGGCAACCAGGACCTGGAACACCGCATCCGCGCGTGGATGCGCTGGAACGCGATGGTGCTGGTGTTGAACGCAAACCGCGACTCGTCCGAACTGGGCGGACATATCGCCAGTTTTGCTTCCGCGGCCACGCTGTACGACGTTGCGTTCAATCATTTTTTCCACGGCAAGACCGACACGCATGGCGGCGATCTGGTGTATTTCCAGGGTCATTCCTCCCCGGGCATGTACGCGCGCGCCTTCCTCGAGGGGCGCATCAGCGAGGAACAGATGTACAAGTTCCGCCAGGAATCCGAGGGCGGCGGCCTGTCCTCCTATCCGCATCCGTGGCTGATGCCCGACTTCTGGCAGTTTCCCACCGTGTCGATGGGACTCGGCCCGCTGATGGCAATCTACCAGGCGCGCTTCATGAAATATCTGGAACACCGCGGCATGGCGCAGACCGCGGGACGCAAGGTTTGGGCCTATCTGGGCGACGGCGAGACCGATGAACCGGAATCGCTGGGTGCGGTCTCGATGGCCGGGCGCGAGAAACTCGACAACCTGATCTTCGTGGTCAACTGCAATCTGCAGCGACTCGACGGTCCGGTGCGCGGCAACGGCAAGATCATCCAGGAACTGGAAGGCGTGTTCCGCGGCGCGGGCTGGAACGTGATCAAGGTGGTGTGGGGCAACCAGTGGGACCGCCTGCTTGCGAAGGACAAGAACGGACTGCTGCAAAAGCGCATGCAGGAAGCGGTGGACGGCGATTACCAGACCTACAAATCGAAGGATGGCGCGTATGTGCGCAAGCACTTTTTCGGCAAGTACCCTGAATTGCTGGAGATGGTTGCCGATATGTCCGACGACGAAATCTGGCGCCTGAATCGCGGCGGTCACGATCCGCGCAAGGTATATGCCGCTTATGCTGTAGCCAGCCAACATACCGGCCAACCGACCGTGATCCTGGCCAAGACCGTGAAGGGCTACGGCATGGGTGAAGCGGGCGAGGGACAGAACATTACTCACCAGCAGAAGAAGATGGCCGGCGAAGCGCTGCTTAAATTCCGCGACCGCTTCAATATTCCCCTGACCGACGAGCAGGTTGCCAGCCTGAATTTCTACCGTCCTCCCGAGGACAGCCTGGAAATGAAATATCTCAAGGAGCGCAGCAAGGTGATGGGCGTGGTTCCGCAGCGCACACCGGTCAGCGAGCCGCTGCTGATACCGCCACTGGAGGCGTTCGATGTGCTGCTGAAAGGCACCGAGGAACGCGAGATTTCCACCACGATGGCATTCGTGCGCCTGCTCGGCATCCTGGTAAAGGACAAGAATATCGGCAAGCAAATCGTGCCTATCGTGCCGGACGAATCGCGCACCTTCGGCATGGAAGGCATGTTCCGCCAGCTGGGCATATTCTCGCAGCAGGGTCAGCTCTACACCCCGCAGGATGCCGACCAGCTGATGTTCTACAAGGAAGACAAATCCGGCCAGATCCTGCAGGAAGGCATCAACGAGGCCGGCGCGATGTCCTCATGGATGGCCGCGGCAACTTCCTATGCGAACCACGGCAAGGCGATGCTGCCGTTCTATATCTACTATTCGATGTTCGGCTTCCAGCGCGTCGGCGACCTGGCCTGGGCGGCCGGCGACCTGCGCGCGCGCGGCTTCCTGCTGGGCGGCACCGCGGGCCGCACCACGCTGAACGGCGAGGGCCTGCAGCACGAGGACGGCCACAGCCACCTGATATCGGCCACCATTCCGAATTGCATCTCCTACGACCCGACCTTCGCCTACGAGCTTGCGGTGATCATCCACGACGGCATGCGCCGCATGTATGTCGAGCAGCAGGACGTGTTCTATTACCTCACCGTGATGAACGAAAACTATGCCCATCCGGCAATGCCCAAGGGCGCGGAAGCGGGCATCATCAAGGGCATGTACCTCTTCAGTGAAGGGGGAAGGGAGAAAGGGGAAGGGAAGAAACCGAAAGTTCAATTGATGGGCAGCGGCACGATATTGCGCGAGGTGATCGCCGCGGCGGAATTGCTGGAGAAGGACTTCGGCGTCGCATCGGATATCTGGAGCGTGACCAGTTTCACCGAATTGCGCCGCGACGGGATGGATTGCGAGCGCTGGAACATGCTGCATCCGGAAAGCAACCCCCGCGTCAGCTATGTCGAACAGTGCCTGTCCGGGCGCAGCGGCCCGGTGATCGCCGCGACCGATTACATGCGCGCGTTTGCCGACCAGATCCGCGCCTTCCTGCCCCAAGATCACAAGGGGCATTTCAAGGTGCTGGGCACGGACGGCTTCGGGCGTTCCGACACGCGCAGGAAACTGCGCAAGTTTTTCGAGGTTGACCGTCATTACGTCGCGGTTGCGGCACTCAAGGCACTGGCCGACGAGGGCACGATCAAGGCCGCCGAAGTCAGCAAGGCGATCAAGCTTTACAACATCAATCCAGACAAACCGAACCCAACGACAGTTTAGGGTTGGGAGGAGATACACGTGGCAGAAATCAAGCAAGTACTGGTGCCGGACATCGGCGACTACAAGGATGTGGACATCATCGAGGTGATGGTCAAGGCAGGCGACACGATCAGTGCGGAAGACAATCTGGTGACGCTGGAAACCGACAAGGCGGCAATGGATGTGCCGTCTCCCTATGCCGGAGTGATCAAGGAAATGAAGGTCAAGGTTGGCGACAAGGTGTCGCAGGGATCGCTGATCCTGCTGGTGGAAACCAGCGATGCGGCAGCGCCCGGATGCACAGCCTGCCAGCCGCAGCTCCGGCGGCCGGCGGCAGCCGCTGCACCCCAACCCGCAGCAGCCGCCAAGCCGGTTGCTGCCGCGCCTGCTGTTCCTCAAGCTTCCGCTCCGGATATGCCTGCAGCACCCGCAAGGGGCACGCCGGCGGGTGCCCCGCTGTTACACAGCGACCCTTCCGCAGGCAAAGCCCACGCCAGCCCGGCGATACGGCGCTTCGCCCGCGAACTTGGGGTGCAGATCGCTCAGGTCAAGGGCAGCGGCGAGAAGGGCCGCGTCACCAAGGATGACGTGCAGCAATTCGTCAAGACCGCGCTCGCGCAACCGCGCGGCGCTGCCGGCGGCAATGGGCTGCAGGTGCTGGCGGCGCCGGTGGTGGATTTCGCGAAATTCGGCGCGATCGAGACCCGGCCGCTGTCGCGCATCAAGAAGATTTCCGGCGCGAACCTGCACCGCAACTGGGTGACCATCCCGCACATCACGCAATTCGACGAAGCCGACATCACCGAAATGGACGCATTCCGCAAGGAACTGGGCACGGAATACGCAAAGCAGAACATCAAGATCACGCCGCTGGCGTTCCTGGTGAAGGCGGTTGTCGTTGCGCTGCAGCAATTTCCGGAATTCAATGCGTCGCTGGATGCCAGCGGCGAAAACCTGGTGCTGAAGAAGTATTTCCATATCGGCGTGGCGGTGGACACGCCGGACGGTCTGATGGTGCCGGTGCTGCGCGATGCGGACAAGAAAGGCATCGTGCAGATTGCCAGGGAACTCGGCGAGATCAGCGCGCGTGCCCGGGAGAAAAAGATCACCGCGGCCGAAATGCAGGGCGGCTGCTTCTCGATTTCCAGCCTGGGCGGGATAGGCGGGACGGCCTTCACCCCGATCATCAACGCGCCGGAAGTGGCGATACTCGGCGTGTCCAAAGCCATCATCAAGCCGATGCACCAGGATGACACCTTTGTCGCGCGCCTGATGTTGCCGTTGTCGCTGTCATATGACCATCGCGTGATCGACGGCGCGGCTGCCGCGCGCTTCATCGTGTTCCTCTCCCAGGTGCTGGCGGATACCCGCCGGCTTGCGTTGTAATCACCGGCGCCGCAATCCCGACGTTGCAATCGGTGAACAAAACAGCAATCGGCATTCCTGTCGGCATTCTGGGCGGGACGTTCGACCCGATACATTACGGGCATCTGCGTCTGGCCGAAGAGATGCTGGAGCTGGCGAACCTGCGGCAGATACTGTTCATCCCCGCCGGCACGCCGCCGCACCGGGATGCGCCGCAGGTATCCGCACAGCATCGCAGCGCGATGGTGCGTCTGGCCATTGCCGACCAGCCGGCCTTCGTGCTGGACGAGCGCGAAGTTGCGCGCACCTCGCCGTGCTATACGGTGGACACGCTGCGCGAATTGCGCGCGGAGCTGGGCGCGACCCAACCGCTGTGCCTGCTGATGGGCGGCGATGCATTCCTGCAACTGGACACCTGGCACGAATGGGAACAATTGTTCGAGCTGGCGCACATCGTGGTCGGTTACCGCCCCGGTTTTACGCTGGACGACCGCATCCACAGCGCAGCGCCGGCGTTGCGCCGGCATTACCAGCAGCGCCTGTGCACTGCGGATGCTCTGGCAGGACAGCCGGCCGGCGGAATTGCCGAACTGGCCATTCCCAAGCTGGAAATCTCCGCCACGCTGATCCGCAGCCGCGTTGCGGAAAATCGCAGCATCCGATATCTGCTGCCCAACAAGGTGGCCGATTATATTCATCAACATCATTTATACGAGCATGCTAAATACTGAAGAAAAAACCAGGGCCGTCGTCGCCGCACTCGAGGACGTCAAGGCACAGAACATCACCGTGATCGACACCAGCAAACTCAGCTCGATGTTCGAGCGCATGATCATCGCCAGCGCCAATTCCACCCGGCAGACCAAGGCGCTTGCCGACAACGTCGTGGTCAAGCTCAAGGAGCTCGGCGAAAAAATCTACGGGCGCGAGGGCGAAGAAAGCGGCGAGTGGATACTGGTGGACCTGGGCGAGGTGCTGGTGCATGTCATGCAGCCCGCGATACGCGACTATTACAATCTGGAAGAGCTGTGGAACAAGGCACAGGCGGCGCGGCCGAAGCTGGCCAAGGCGCCAGAAAAATCATGAATCCGGAAACAGTGTTTGCCTCAGAGATCACAGAGTGCGCAGAGAATAATCCGTTTGTAATTCCTCTGTGTATTTTGTGGCCTCTGTGGCCTGAATCGGGGTTTTGAGGCTTGTGAAGCTGATCATCTTGTCGGTCGGCCACAAGATGCCGGACTGGATTACGGCGGGCTTCAACGAATATGCGAAGCGCATGCCGCGCGAGGCGCAGATTGTGCTGCAGGAAATCAGGCCCGAGCCGCGCACCACCGGCAAGACCACCGCGCAGATCATGGAGGCCGAAGCGCGGCGCATCCTCGCCGCACTGCCGCAGAATTGCCGGCGCATTGCGCTGGATGAACATGGCGACCAGCCAACCACCGGGCAGCTGGCCGCACAGATGCAGGAATGGATGCGCGAAGGCGGCGACGTCGCGTTCATCATCGGCGCCGCCGATGGCCTGCATGCCTCGGTCAAGCAGGCTGCGCAGCAATTGCTCGCGTTGTCGGCGTTGACGCTGCCGCACGCGCTGGTCAGGGTATTGCTTGCGGAGCAGCTGTATCGCGCGCACAGCATGATTGCACAACCACCCTTATCACCGCGAGTAGCATGCCCGGTTCCGGCAGCCCCAGCGAACGCGATCACGACCGGCCAGCCCGATGGTTGCGTTTGCGGTCCGGTATTCGGGCAGGTGCCGGACATTTTGGGTTATCCTTGTTGTCATGATTACCCAGTCACGCATCTACCTTGCCTCGCAAAGCCCGCGCCGCCGGGAATTGCTCAAGCAGATCGGCGTCAACTTCGAGATGCTGCTGCTGCGCTCCGACCCGCGCCGCAATCTTGAAGTGGACGAGACACCACACGATGGCGAGCCGCCGGAGAGCTATGTCAGAAGGATCGCACAGGCCAAGGCCGAAGCGGGTTACGCCGCGCTCCGGTTCCGCAATCTTCCGTCGTTCCCGGTACTGGCCGCCGATACCACGGTCACGCTGGATGGCAGGATTTTCGGCAAGCCGGAAGGCGCAGAACAGGCGGCCGACATGCTGCGCCAACTCTCCGGGAAGACAGCACCGGGTGCTGAGCGCGGTCGCGGTCTCCCTGGACGAACATATCGAAGTCGCGCTTTCGGTTTCCGACGGTGCGCTTCGTCGACACTCAGCGAAGCGCGTATCCGCCGCTACCTGCTTACCCGCGAATATGCCGACAAGGCGGGCGGCTATGCGATACAGGGGCAGGCCGGCGCATTCGTCGAGCACCTTTCCGGCAGCTATTCCGGCGTGATGGGCTTGCCGCTGTTCGAAACGGTCCAGTTGCTGAATCACTTTGGTTACCCGACACCATAATTCCCGCAGACACAATCATCATGAGCGAAGAGATACTGATCAACGTCACCCCGCAAGAGACCCGCGTCGCGGTGATGCAACTCGGCGTGGTGCAGGACCTGCACATCGAGCGGGGCAGCAGCCGCGGCATCGTCAGCAACGTGTATCTCGGCAAGGTCAAGCGCGTGCTGCCCGGGATGCAATCGGCGTTCATCGATATCGGGCTGGAACGCTCGGCGTTTCTGCACGTCGCGGATATCTGGGAAAACAGCCACAACATCGAGACTGCGAAGCCGATCGAAAAAGTGTTGTCCGAGGGACAGACCCTGCTGGTGCAGGTGATCAAGGAGCCGATCGGCAGCAAGGGTGCGCGGCTGTCCACCCAGCTCAGCATCGCCGGCCGCTTGCTGGTCTACCTTCCGCAGGAAACGCATATCGGGGTTTCGCAGCGCATCGAGAGCGTGGATCAGCGCGATGCGCTGCGCGCCAGACTGCAGGCCGCGCTGCCGCCCGAACATCAGGGCGGCTATATCATACGCACCGTGGCGGAAGCGGCCGCGGAGCCGGATTTTGTCGCCGACATCGCCTATCTGGACAAGCTGTGGGGGAATCTGCGGACCATCGCGGAAACCGCCAGCGCCCCGCAACTGCTGTATCAGGAACTCGACATCAGCCTGCGCGTGCTGCGCGACTTCGTCGGCCAGGAAACCGGGCGCATCCTGGTCGATTCGCGCAGCACCTACCAGAGGATGCTGGAATTCGCGCAAGCCTATAATGCGAATGCCAGCGACAAGCTCGAGCACTATCCCGGCTCGCGGCCGCTGTTCGATCTGCACGGTGTGGAGGAGGAGATCGAGCGCGCGCTGTCCAAACGCGTCGACCTGAAATCAGGCGGATATCTGATCATCGACCAGACCGAAGCGTTGACCACCATCGACGTGAATACCGGCGGCTTTGTCGGGCTGCGCAGTTTTGACGACACCATTTTCAAGACCAATCTGGAAGCGACGCAGGTCATTGCGCGGCAACTGCGCCTGCGCAATCTGGGCGGCATCATCATCTGCGATTTCATCGACATGGACAGCCAGGAACACCGTGATGCGGTGCTGGAAGAACTCAATAAATCCCTGGCGCGCGACCATACGCGCATCACCGTGAGCGGCTTTTCCACGCTGGGGCTGGTGGAGATGACGCGCAAGCGCACCCGCGAGAGCCTGGCGCATGTGATGTGCGAACCGTGCCCGACCTGCCAGGGGCGGGGCGAGGTGAAAACCGCGCAGACCGTATGCTACGAGATCCTGCGCGAAATCCTCCGTGAAGCGCGGCAGTTCAATGCGCGCGAATACCGGATACTCGCGGCGCAGCAGGTGATCGATCTGTTCCTGGAAGAAGAATCCCAGGCGCTCGCGATGCTTTCCGACTTCATTGCGAAGCCGATCTCGATGCAAGTCGAGACGATATATACCCAGGAACAATACGACGTGATTCTGATGTGAGATGCCGTGATATCCCGGAATATTTGCCGATGACGAACAAAACCCTGCTGCTGTCGTTGTTCGTACTGTCCCTGGCGATCGCAGGGTGCGGGCGTTCGCAGCAGGGTTCAGCCCGTCCCGGACAGGCAGCCGGCGACACGTCCGGATTGTGTTCCGCTATCCAGCGCACCGGACTCGCCGTCCAATGCGCAGTCAACAGCGGCGACAGCACCGTGCACGTGATGATAGCCAATGACGATGACGAGGTGGCCAGGAATGTTTGCGCCGGGATCGCGGTCAGGATCGTGCAGCAGACCGCCCGTCTGCCGGCACAATGGATGCTGCAGGTCTATTCCCCGTACCGCAGCGACAAACCGCTGGCCACCTGTCCGCTGCATTAGCCCGCTTCTGCGCGGCAGTTGCGGCGCAGTTACGGTTTCGTCTCAGGAAATCGGCTGGTCCTCATCGGAGGGCATCGTTGTGAGCGCCAGTTCAAGGTTCGCGGCAAGGTTGCGGGCATATTTCGCCGCCTCGAACAGATGCAGCGATTCGTAGTATTTGGCTTTCTGCCGCAGATTATCGATGTCGTCCGATACGATTTTTCTAGTTGCGTCCTTGTTCATTTCGCCACTCCTGGTCTGGTTGATGTGATGGGAACGGGTTCGCACAGTTATTTGTTGCCTCCGGTTTGAGCCATGTGGCGAATTTTCGTTCGATTGCGCTGCGGAAATCGATGCCGGGACGGGCAAACGGGACGATGTGTTCGGGGACGGGAATTTGACCGGGCATCGGGAAAGGATCACTTTTTCCCGCGCAATATTTCTTCCACATCCTCGATCTTGTCGTAGAGCAGGTTGATACGCCGGGCCAGCCCCTGGATTTCGGTATGGGCACGCCGGTTCACATCGAAGTCGAGTTCGTTCCGGAGCCGGTCCTTCTTGTCCTGGCGGTTCTGGCTCATCATGATGATGGGAGCCTGTAATGCCGCCAGCATCGACAGAAACAGGTTGAGCAGAATGAACGGATAGGGATCCCATGCGTTGCCCTTCAGTTCGATGTTGATCAGCGCATACGCAAGCAGCACAAATCCGAAAATGATGATGAAGTTCCAGGAACCGCCGAATGACGCAACGACATCGGCAACCCTTTCGCCCAGCGTCTGGGATTCTTCAAATACCTCGTTCGGGTTGCGCGCAGAGCGCAGCCGGACCAGCTTCTCGGCGGCATGAAACTGCCTGCCCATGACTTTCATGATGTCCAGCCCGGCGTCCGGCTTGTTGCGCAGCAGCACGGTGATGTCATTGAGATCCAGTTCGATGCACTGGGACTCCTGCACCGCCGTTGCGTCGGTCTGGTGCGGCGTCTGGGCCAGCATCGATGCAAAACCGAACATGTCGCCCTTGATCGGTTCGTCCAGCAGCACGATCTGGTTGTCATCATCGATGGTCGAGACCTGAACCGAACCGGACACCAGGATGTAGGCGCGGTTGCTCGGATCGCCTGTCTTGAAGATGCGCTGGCGCGGCAAAAACCGGCGCAGTTCGACCTGGCTGGCGAGAACAGCCAGTTCCTCCTTGTCGAGCAGGGAGAACAGCGAGACATCCTGGATTACCTCGGGACTACAGGGCATAGTTCACCGCACTCCTGCCTGGTTTGCATGCCATTGCCGGCGCCGGCCCGGGCCGGGCCTTCACTGTTGCAATTCTGGAATATACCGGACTGCTGCCGGGCATTTCACCGGCGATTACTTTTCGTCCCTGATGTTTTCTTCAGGGATGTCGACCACGCGAACCGCTTCGCCCTCGATCACTTCACCCCTGATCGCATCGTTGCCGGCCACTTCCCGATCCATCGTAACGCTGCCGGGCGGTTGGTTGCGCATCAGTTTGCGCAGCTCGCGGGTTTTCCACCACAGATAGCCCCAGCCCAGCACACCGGCGACCACAATCACCGCGACCAGCACCGCCGAGAACATCAATGCCAGACCGAGGACGGCCGCGGTTGCGACCGCGGCGGCCAGATTGCGCAGCGCATCGGGAAAGTTTGCAGGGGTATGCGGCAGATTTTTCATCTGATCAGGTTCCATGTCGATGATGTCATTGGCTGACAGATTGCGTTGCAGTCCGTCAGCCAGTACAAGACGATGTTTGCGCGATTAAGTTCACCGCAAATATCCATCAGGACGATCATACACCGAAACAGCGCGGCGCTCCGGCCAGCAAGGCGGGCACGGCGATCCACGGATGGCTCATGTGTGGCCGCGCATTTTTTCGCCGACCTTGGCAACGAATTTCGCTTTATTGACGACGAACCGTTCATGGCGTCCCCTCGAAATCAGGTCCACGCCGTCATGGGCTTCCACTGCAAATACCAGCCTGCGACCATCGATCGCGACCAGTTCGACGGACACGGTCACCTCCAGGCCGGGCGGTGTCGCGGCTTCGTGGCTGACATCGATGTGGGTGCCGAGCGTCTGCTCCTGCGGCCAGTCCAGGTGGGGATTGATTGCCTTGATGCAGGCCCATTCGAGCAGTCCGACCATGAAGCCGGTTGCCAATACTTCCGGCATCACCGCAAACTCTTCCGCTTCCGGATAGAGCGCGGGGACGGTTTTCGATTCGGGTATCACGAACTTGTGTGTGTAGCTGATGCCCGTCTGCAATGTATCCTTCATTTCGCTCCTCCCATTTCACATCCGCGTTATGCCCTGACGGGTCAATTGTCCGGCAACAGGCTTTCCGGATCGATGCGGCTGCCGGTAACCGCCACCACTTTGTGTCGTGATTGTGCTCCCTGTTTGAGCTCCGTGTCGCGCAGCGGAACGGCAAACAGGCCGGCGATGAACTTCAGCAGCGCATCGTTGGCGCGTCCCTCGACGGGCGGCGCAGCCAGCCTGATCTTGAGCGCATCGCCGTGCAAGCCGGCGATTTCGCTGCGCTTTGCGCCCGGCTGCACATGCAGCGTCAGCGAGAGGGTATCGCCGCTGCGGCGATACCAGCCAGCCTGTTCGCCGCGGGCCATTTACAGCAATCGCACCGCCAGGCTTTCCAGCATTGCGATCGGCACCAGCAGTATGATCTGGCAGATCACCAGCAGCAGCAGCGGGGACAAATCGATGTTGCCGACCAGCGGCAACACGCGCTGCAGCGGGCGCAGAAAGCGGTGGGTGATCGCCGCAAGCAGGGGGGCCAGCGGGGTAAAGGGATTGACCCAGGACAGGATCGCCTGCGCAACCAGCGCACTCATCAACAGATAGATGCTGATCTTGAACAGCTTCACCGCGCTCAATGCCAGCAGCCCGAGCAGCGGGAAGTGCACGAACGGATACCCGTCAAGCGCAAGCGTCAGGGCCAGATAGGCAAATTCAACGGACAGCGCCAGCAGCAGGCTTGCGCTGTCCAGTTTCCATGCCGGCGGAATGAAGCGGCGCGCGGGCAATACCGCGAAATTGCTGATGCCCATGATGAATTCGCCGAGCGGATTGCGCATCGGGGCGCGCAGCCATTGCAGCAGGAAGCGGAACAGCAGCACGCCGGCGAAACCCTGCAGGAAAATATCGAGCAGCAATTGTATGGCCTGGTTGAGCATCAGGCTTTCCCCAGTTCATCGCCCATTTCGCGCGAGCGCGCCGCGGCGGCCTTGAGCGGCCTGGACGATATGTTCTGAAACATGGTTGGCGTCCAGGCTCAGCAACGCGCGCTCGGTCGTGCCGTTTTTCGAAGTGACGCGCGCGCGCAGCACGCTGGATCTTCCGTCGCTTTCGGACGCGGCCAGTTTGCTCGCACCCAGAAGGCAGTTTCCAGGCTCAGCTGCGCGCATCTTCGGCAGAAGCCGAGTTCCTTGCCGGCTTGCTCGCAGCGCCTCGATGAAATAGAACAAATAGGCCGGGCCGCTGCCGGATATCGCCGTTACCGCATCCAGTCATTGCTTCATCCTCGCAGCCACAAGGTATCACCCACCGCCGCCAGATATATCTTTGCGCCTGTTCGCGCTGCGCGGCGCTGACCGCGGGCAGCGCAGTACACGACCGGTCATGCCGCTGCTGGATCAGTGCCGGTGTGTTGGGCATCGCGCGCACGACGTAGACTGGCTGCTTGACCAGCGCTGCCAGGTCGGTCGCAAGGATGCCCGCGGCGATCGAGATCAGCAATTGCCCGGTCAGCAAGTGGGGCAAGCTGCCGCGCCACTGCGCCAAGCTGCTGCGGCTTGACCGCGAACACGATGATCTGGCTGCCGGCCACCCCTTGCTCAATGCTTTCATGCACATGCACCGGGAAATCACGCTTGCAGCCGCGCGCGGTTGTCGGCATTGATTTCCACCACGCCGATCTGTTGCGGCGGGGAATCCCTTGCCGAGCAAGCCGCCGATCAGTGCACTTGCCATGTTGCCGCCGCCGATAAAACAGATATTCATTCAGCTTTCTCCGTTATTTTTGGCTCCATAATTCCGTGCACCAAAAATTGCGGTGCCGATGCGCACTATAGTCGCACCTTCCGCGATTGCCGCGGCAAAATCATGCGACATGCCCATCGACAGCGTATCCAGCTCCAGTCCCTGCCGGTTCAGCTCGTCGCGCAGCTTGCGCAGCTGCGCGAACGGCCGGCGCTGCGCGGCGGTTTCGTCGCTGGGTGCGGGAACCGCCATCAGGCCGCGCAGTTTCAATCCGGGCAGTTTTGCGATGGCATGGGCCAGCCCGCTTGCCTCATTCGGGGACACGCCGCTTTTTGTTTTCTCGCGGCTGATATTGACCTGCAGGCAGACCTGCAGCGGGGGCAAATGTGCCGGCCGTTGTTCGGACAAGCGCTCCGCGATCTTCAGCCTGTCCACGCTGTGCACCCAGGCGAAGTTTTCCGCGATGGCGCGGGTCTTGTTGCTCTGGATCGGTCCGATGTAATGCCATTCAATGTCCAGGTCCTGCAGTGCGGCGATCTTGTCCAGCGCCTCCTGCACGTAGCTTTCCGCAAAGCATGCCTGTCCGGCGTTGTATGCCTCGCGCACCATGCCGGCGGCAAAAGTCTTGCTGACCGCGAGCAGCAGTGATTTCACCGGGGTCGACGGCCCGCTTCGGCAGCGGCCGCAGTAATCGCGTTGCGCACTGCTTGCAAGTTGGAAGCGATTGTTGTCATAATCCGGTACGCAAATATATTCCGCAAAACATTCAAATGCGTGCGGCTACGCGCCTTCAAGCCGGGCCCGCCACACCAAACCGGGACGATTATAATGGATATCACCGAACTGCTTGCCTTTAGCGTCAAAAACAAGGCTTCCGACCTGCATCTTTCCGCCGGCCTGCCGCCGATGATCCGCGTGCATGGCGACATCCGCAGGATCAACCTGCCGGCGATGGAGCACAAGGAAGTGCACGCGCTGGTGTATGACATCATGAACGACGGGCAGCGCAAGGCCTACGAGGAGAACAAGGAAATCGACTTTTCGTTCGAGGTTCCCGGACTTGCGCGTTTCCGTGTCAATGCCTTCGTGCACAACCGCGGCGCCGGTGCGGTGATGCGGACCATCCCATCCAAGATACTGTCGCTGGAAGATTTGAAAGCCCCCAAGAGTTTCGAGGCCATTTCCGAATATCCGCGCGGCCTGGTGCTGGTCACGGGACCAACCGGTTCGGGCAAATCCACCACGCTGGCCGCGATGGTCAATCATCGCAACGAGAACGAACTGGGCCATATCCTGACCGTGGAAGATCCGATCGAATTCGTGCATGAAAGCAAGAAGTGCCTGATCAACCAGCGCGAGGTCGGCCCGCATACCCTGTCTTTCCAGAATGCGCTGCGCAGCGCGCTGCGCGAAGACCCGGACGTGATCCTGGTCGGCGAAATGCGCGATCTGGAAACCATACGCCTGGCGATGTCTGCCGCGGAAACCGGCCACCTGGTGTTCGGCACGCTGCACACCAGTTCGGCGGCCAAGACCATAGACCGTATCATCGACGTGTTCCCGGCCGACGAAAAGGAAATGGTGCGCGCGATGCTGTCCGAATCGCTGCGCGCGGTGATTTCGCAGGCGCTGCTGAAGACCAAGGACGGAGCAGGCCGTGTCGCGGCCCACGAGATCATGATCTGCACCCCGGCGATCCGCAACCTGATCCGCGAAGCCAAGGTGCCGCAGATGTATTCGGCAATCCAGACCGGCCAGGCGGTGGGCATGCAGACGCTGGACCAGTGTCTGGCCACGCTGATCAGGGAAAACCGGATTACCCCGGCGGAAGCGCGCTCCAAGGCGGCAAACAAGGACTCGTTCCCCGGCTAACCAGCTTCAGGAAATCAGGAGCATCCAATGGAAAGAGACCAGGCCACCGAACTGATACACAACCTGCTGCGCGGGATGATCGGCAAAAAAGCGTCCGACCTGTTCATCACGACCGGCTTCCCGCCGGCCTTCAAGATCGACGGCAAGATGACCCCGGTATCCAGCCAGGCGCTCACCATGCAGCATACCCAGGAACTGGCGCGCAGCATCATGAACGACCGCCAGGCGGCCGAGTTCGAAACCACCCACGAATGCAACTTTGCGATCAGTCCCGCACGGCATCGGCCGCTTCCGCGTCAATGTGTTCCTGCAGCAGCAGCGCGTCGGCATGGTGTTGCGGACCATCACCACCAAGATTCCCGATCTCGACCAGATGGGCATGCCGCCGGTGCTCAAGGATATCGTGATGACCAAGCGCGGCCTGGTGATCGTGGTCGGCGGGACGGGTTCCGGCAAGTCGACCACGCTGGCCGGCATGATCGGGCATCGCAACAAGAACAGCTACGGTCACATCATCACCATCGAAGACCCGGTGGAGTTTGTGCATGATCATATCAATTGCATCATCACGCACCGCGAGGTCGGCGTGGATACCGAGTCCTGGCATAATGCGCTGAAGAACACGCTGCGCCAGGCACCCGATGTGATATTGATCGGCGAAATCCGCGATCACGAAACCATGGAATACGCGGTCGCTTTTGCGGAAACGGGTCACCTGTGCCTGGCCACGCTGCACGCGAACAGTGCCAACCAGGCGCTGGACCGGATCATCAACTTTTTCCCGGAAGAGCGGCGCGCGCAGCTGCTGATGGATTTGTCGCTGAACGTCAAGGCGTTCATTTCGCAGCGCCTGATCCCGAACAAGACTGGAGAGGGGCGTGTTGCCGCGTTTGAAATCATGCTCAACTCGCCGCTGATTGCCGACATGATCTTCAAGGGCGAAGTGAACGAGATCAAGGGCATTATGGCGCATTCGCGCGAACTGGGGATGGAGACCTTCGACGGCGCGCTGTTCACGTTGTATGAAGCGGGCAAGATTTCCTACGAGGAAGCCCTGAAGAACGCAGATTCGGTGAATGACCTGCGCCTGCGCATCAAGCTGGAAAGCAAGCTCGCGACTGACCGGAACGTGATGAGCGGTACCGAGAACATGCAACTGGACTGATGCGCCGCCGTTCAGGTCCCAGCCTGATTCTGCTTGCCGGCCGCGTTGGGCCGGTTGCTGCCGGACACGATCTTGTACTCCAGCAGGCGGCATTCGATCGCACCGTTGAACAGCGGGGTGCGCTTCGACGGTGACAGACGCATCAGCTTCAGGATGCGCCTTGTCGGCGGTGAACAGGTAGGCCGTCCAGCCGCCGAATTTCTGTTTCAGCACATCGCCCAGTTTCGGATAAAGCTCGGCCAGTTCATCCAGTTCACCCATGCGCTCGCCGTAGGGCAGGTTCGCGACCAGTATGCCGTGCTCTGCGGGGGCGGAGATTTCCAGCACGTTGGCCTGTTTCAGTTCCACGCATTCCGACAGATCCCGCCTCTTCCAGATTGCGCGCAGCGGCCTTCAGCGCGTCGCCGTACAGGTCGCTGCCGTAGATGGGCCAGCGGCTCGACCGGCAGTTGCGCGGCGATCGCCTGCTTCGCGCATGCTCGTTCCACAGCGGCGCATCGAAATTCTTCAGCTTCTCGAACGCGAAACTGCGCGCGATGCCGGGCTGGATGTTGAGCGACATCTGCGCCGCCTCGATCAGGAACGTGCCGCTGCCGCACATCGGGTCGAGCAGCGGCATGCCGGGCTGCCAGCCCGCCAGGCGCAGAATGCCCGCCGCCAGATTCTCGCGCAGCGGCGCGATGTTGGTGTGCGAGCGCACGCCGCGCTTGAACAGCGCGTCGCCGGAGGTGTCCAGATACAGCATCAGACTTGTCGTCCTCGATGAACACGTGGATGCGCATGTCCGGGTTCCAGCGTGTCCACGCTGGGGCGCTCGTTGCAGTGCGCGCGGAAGTTGTCGCACACCGCATCCTTGATCAGCAGCGTGATGAACTCCAGGCTTTTCAGCGGACAGCTTGATCGCGGTGATGTTCACGCGGATGGTGTGGCTGACATCGAACCAGCGCTGCCATTGCAGATCGAATGCGGCCTTGTAGATGTCCTGCTCGCTGCGGTAGCGCGTTTCCTTGACGCGCCACAGGATGCGGCTGGCGATGCGGCTCTCCAGATTGGCGCGATAGCACAGCGGCCAGTCGCCGGAAAATGCACACCGCCATCGGTGGTTTACTTCGGCCGCACCGAACGAGGCCAGCTCATCGGCCAGCAGTTTTTCCAGACCGCGCGGGCAGGGGGCGAAGAAATCAGGCATACAGTTAAATCCAGAAAAAGATTCACGCGCACAGAGTACACAGAGGGCAGCGCATCAGATAAAACACGGCATTCAACTGGCTGCAATACTAGCTGTGAGCTCTGTGGCTAGAAAGGTTTTACGGTGACCAGGATCACGATCGCGATCAGGACCAGCACCGGGATTTCGTTGAACCAGCGGTAGAAGACATGGCTGCGGGTGTTGCGGTCGGCGGCGAACTGTTTGACCAGCTTGCCGCAGTAGTAGTGATAGCCGATCAGCAGCAGCACCAGCAAGAGTTTGGCATGCAGCCAGCCGCCGCTGAAACCGTAGCCCAGCCACAGCCACAGCCCGAACCCCAGCGCGAGCCACGCGATCGGCGTGACGAAGCGATACAGCTTGCCTTCCATCAGTTCAGCCGCGCGATCTCGGCCGGTTCGGTCGCCATCGCATGATTGACGAAAATGCGCGGCAGATAGAACAGGCCGGCGAACCAGCTGACAACAAAGATGATGTGAAAAGCTTTAACCCACAACATATGAGATCCTCATTGGGACAGCCTTCGCCGGAACAATACCAGCGACACATAAAAACCGACCAGTGCATAGCCCAGCAACACCGCAATATGCAGCATGAATTCGGGCGGCACGCGGTTGCTCATCAGCGGCCGCGCCAGGTCGATCGCATGCGTCAGCGGCAGCACGGACGACACATTCTGCAAGCAATGGCGGCAACTGGTCGACCGGAAAAAACACGCCGCATAATAGCATCATCGGGGTGATCGACCAGCGTGAAGTAGTACATGAAAAAGTCATAGCTGGGCGCGAGCGCGGTCACGATCAGGCCGAGGGAGGCGAAGCTCAGACCGACCAGCAATGCGAGCGGAATGATCCACAGCGACAGCAGCGAATGCGACAGCCCGAGCATCCAGATCACCAGCCAGCACCGCCAGCGCCGGACAGCAGGCTCTTGCTTGCCGCCCAGACGATTTCGGACGAGCACGATGTCGTCCAGCGTGACCGGCGTGTTGAGGATCGCCTCCCAGGTGCGCTGTTCGTGCATGCGCGCAGAAGCCGGAATACAGCGCCTCGAAACTGGCGCTGTTCATGGTGCTGTAGCACACCGTTCCGCCGGCCAGGAATGCCATATAGGACAGTGCCGCCCATCTGCGGCAGCATGCCGCCCAGGCCGTAGCCCAGACCCAGCATGTAGATCACCGGATCGGCGAGATGGCCGAGGATGGACGAGGCCGCCATTTTCTTCCACACCAGCAAGTTGCGCCGCCAGATCGGGATGAAGCGCAGGCTGAATTGCGGCAATGCGAAATTCCGGTTACTCATTTCGGCCTGTCCTGTTCGACCGCGGCGATCGCATCGGCCGGGCTGACCACGCCGACCCCGCGCGCATAGACGCAGCCCTTCGATGTTCCTTCGGCTGCGATGCGCTCGTCGCTGATGAAAGTATGTTTCATGTAGAAGTATTTTTCGTCCCAGTGCGTCACTTCCAGTTTCACCTGAAGCGCTGGAACATGCCCCAGCGGTTTCTTGTAGGTCATGGTGTGCTCGGCGATGACCGGTATCCAGTTGCGCTTGAACATCGCTTTCAGCAGTCCGCTGCGCGACGAACAGGTCCACCCGGTTGAGGTCGCAGATGGTCAGGTAGCGGCCGTTGTTCATGTGGAAATTGATGTCGAGATCGTTCGGCAGCACGCGCAAGTCCAGCCTGCTCAGCGAATTGCCGATGCCGAGCGGCTCGCGGAACTGCGACCAGGACGAACACGTACAGCATGCGGAAGATCAGGTTCATTCGCGCATCTCCCTGCCGGTCAACTTCAGGAACACATCTTCCAGATTGGCCGGCCGGTGCAGGTAGCGCAATTCCGGATGCTGCTGCAATTCCGCTAACAGCGGCTGCGCATCGTTCACATAGCAGAACACCGATTCGCCGCTGACTTCGAAGCGTTGCGCATGCTGCGCCGCATGGTGCCGGGCCCATGCAGCCGCCTGTTCGCCGAACACCTCGACCACCTGCGGCTCGATGTTCTGCGCGATCAGTTCGCGCGGCGAGCCGGAACTGATCACGCGCCCGTTGTCCATCACCGCGAGCCGGTGGCACAGCCGCTCCGCCTCGTCCATGAAGTGCGTGGTGAGCAGCAGGGTCTTGCCGCGCGCGGTCAGTTCGCGCAGGCGCTGCCAGATCAGGTGGCGCGCCTGCGGGTCGAGCCCGGTGGTCGGTTCGTCGAGGAAGATCACGTCGGGATCGTTCACCAGCGCGCGGGCCAGGGTCAGGCGCCGCTTCATGCCGCCGGACAGCGTCGGCACCTTCACGTCGCGCTTGCTGGTCAGGTTGGCGAATTCCAGCAACTCGGGCATGCGCGCATTGATCACCGTGTCGCTGATGCCGAAGTAGCGTCCGTACACCAGCAGGTTTTCCGCGACGGTGAAATCGGGATCGAGATTGTCGATCTGCGGCACCACGCCGACGCGCACCCGGGCCTCGCGCGCCTGCTGCGGCACGGGCATGATCCAGCAACCGCAATTCGCCCGCATCGGGCGCGATCAGGCCGAGCATCAGACGCAGCGTGGTGGTCTTGCCCGCGCCGTTCGGCCCGAGCAGTCCGAAGCATTCGCCGCGCCGGATGGACAGGTCGATACCGTCCACCACCACCTGTGCACCATAGCTTTTGCGCAGCTTGTGTGCGCTGATTATCGCGTTCATACCGGCTGTCCGTTGAACGCGTGCAGCACGATCTGCCTGAGCTGGTTCAGCCGCCCGTGGAAAAAATGGCCCGCCTCCGGCAGCACCACGATGGGCAGGTGCTGCGGACGCGCCCAGTGCAGCACGTCGGCCAGCGCGACGACTTCATCGAGTTCGCCATGCACCAGCAGCGTGTCGTGCCGCACCGGCGGCATGGACGTACTGTTCTTGAACGAAGGAACGGATCGCCCCACTGCGGGCGCGATCAGCACCAGCCGGTGCGGATGCGGGTGCAGATGCAGCGCGGCACGCGCCTGTACATAGCCGCCGAACGAAAAACCGGACAGGATCAGCGGCAGGTCGCCATACTCCTGCTGCGCATGGCGCACGATCGCCAGCACGTCCTCCACCTCGCCGTTGCCGCTGTCGAATTCGCCCGTCGCTGGCGCCCACGCCGCGAAAGTTGAAGCGCAGCGCAATGAACCCGAGTTCGACAAATGTCTTCGCCAGGGTCGTGACCACCTTGTTGTCCATCGTGCCGCCCATGGTCGGCAGCGGGTGCGCGATCACCGCGATCGCGCGCGGCTCCCCGTCGGGCAGGTGCGCGATGCCCTCGAGGTTCCCGGCCGGGCCGGCGATCGCGAATTTTTTCAGGGTTGGCATTTATCTATGTGTATCCGGATTGTGGCAAAACGGTTCAAATATTGAAGGGGTATCGCCGAGACATCAATCGTCGAAGCATTATCTGGCAGTACTGATTCCATGTATTCAATATCGCTGCGGCAAATACGCTAGGCGCTTACTGCATCCGGCCTGCCGGTTGCTTTGGCCCTGTGCATCGCATTTTCGGATCGGTCGAAAACTTCCGATATCGATGCCGGCGGCTTTTCGAAGGTCGCAAAGCCGATGCTGGTCGACACCGGGAGCGCTGCCTCTTCCATCTGTTGTGCAATCTTCAGGGACAGCTGCCTGCAGAACGACTCGCATTCGGCCGGATCGGTATTCGGCATCAGGATCGCGAATTCGTCTCCGCCTGTCCGCGCCGGCGTGTCCAGTTGCCGCATGTTTTCCCGAATCACCTGGGCGACAAGCTTGATCGCCTTGTCACCTGCAGCATATCCCCCGGTTTCATTCAATTCCTTGAGGTTGTTGATGTCGACACAGGCGAACGAAAATACCGCTTTTCTCTGCTTTTGCCGGTCTATTTCAATATCCGTGATCAGCTCGAAACCCAGCCGATTGCGCAGACCGGTCAACCTGTCGAAGGAAGAGAGCTGTTCGACCTCGATAAAGTTTGCCCGTGCGATTCTGGCGACAAAGACCACCGTGATATTGATCAGCAATACCATTATCGCGTTGATGATTTTTGAGGACATCGGGATAGTGTCCAATGCAATGTGTATGCCCTGGAGCAACAGCGCCAATATGACCGCCCCGCTGACCAGTTTCATGCGCTCGCAATGCAAGCTGATCACGACCAGCGGAAATATATAAAGAAATTCCATCTGAATGGTGGAAGGTGTAACGATGTCGATCAAGAAAATCGCAACAATCGTAAAAATTGCAAAATAGCTGCCATGGGCGACCAGGGTCCGTGAGAACCCCCGCGGGGTGACCACACTCCTTAAGCGTTTGAATCTGACGTTCGAAGTGACATGATGATCCGGGACGGTTTTGGTATGCAGCAATGCGGAAAGGCATGCACGCAAATCGATGGCCAGTTCATGGGCATTTTTGTAGCGGTCATCGGGCATTTTTGCAAGGCACTTGAATATAACCGCATCCAGCGCGTCCGAAATGCCGGGGTTCACTGAGCTGGGCTTTTCCGGGACAACACCAATGATCTGGTTCATGAGCAGATTGATGTCTTCCTCCGGAAAGGGCAAGCGTTCAGTCAGCATGTAATATAAAACAACACCGAGCGAAAAAATGTCCGATCGGGTGTCGATCGGTTTGCCCTGGATCTGTTCGGGTGACATGAACGGAGGCGTTCCATAAACCGCGTTCCCTTGCGTAGCCTCCTTCGAGGAAGCCATTTTTGCGATGCCGAAGTCGGCGATTTTCACATGATTGTCGCCCAGGATCATGATGTTTGAAGGTTTGATATCGCCATGCACGACCCCGCGTTGGTGGGCATAGGACAATCCTGCCGCGACCTGGATTGCAATGTTCAGCGCATCGGTAACCAGCAGGCGCCCTTTGCCGTAAATCATTTCCTGCAACTCGCGGCCTTCCATCAACTCCATTGCGATGTAGGCCACGTCGCCGCTTTCCCCCAGATCGTAAATGGTCACGATATTCGGATGGCTCAGGTGTCCCGCCGCCTTGGCCTCCTGATAGAACCTGGCCTCGTATTCGGCCCGTTCCGTTTCGGACAGCACCTGGAGATTGATGGTCTTGATTGCGACGAATCGCTCGATCAGCGGATCATAGGCCTTGTAAACAATGCCCATCGCGCCGCGCCCCAGCTCTTCTATAATTTCATATCGCCCGAGATGACTGATCATTTTTTGAATTCTTTTTGCCCTGGAATCGCCGCAGGCTGCTTTCGTGTTGGCACGCTGTCAGCCTGCGGCAGGAAATTCATGATTCCTAAATCTTCAGCCGTTCCACGACGCGCCCGTTCTTCAGGTGCTCCTCGATGATTTCGTCCAGATCGTTTTCATCGACATAGGTATACCAGGTGCCCTCGGGGTAAACCACGATCACCGGGCCTTCTTCGCAGCGGTCCAGGCAGCCGGCGGAGTTGATGCGTATCCTGTTATGGCTGCCGGAGATGCCGAGTGCCTTGACCCTGTCCTTCACGTAGTCGCGGGCTTTCTGCGCGCCGTGGTTGTTGCAGCAGGCTTCGCCGTTGGTGCGCTGGTTGGTGCAGAAAAACACGTGCTTGTCGAAATAATTCATGGCAGCTGGCGGATGGATGCGGATATCGGGATTATACTTTGCGGGATTATACTTTTCTGGCGCGCCACAGGTGGAACAGCAGCAGCAGCGGGAACACCAGCGTGATCGTCTGCGCGAGTCCGTTGTAATTCAGCAGGTGTCCGTAATGCCAATGGTAGATCGACATTGCGGCCGAGGGCGAGTTGTCGTCGAACACGAAATTGACCATCGCAAAGTCGCACAACGCTGCCGCAGCACCGAAGCCGATCACGGTGCGGTGCGGCAGCCACAGCGCCAGGAACAGCAGCACTATCCCCAGCATCATGCCGAACACCGCCTCGCTGTTGATCCACAGCAGCAGCGCCCAGGACTTCAGCAGCAGTGCGGCGGTAATGAATTTCACCAGCGCGACGATGCTCAGCACGACCAGCAGTGCCGTGACGATGTTGCGCGGCATGCGCAGCAGGGTCAGCAGCAGCGTGCCCAGCATCAGCAGGTTCAGCGTGACGACACTGCTTTCCAGCTCGTTGAACGGTGCGGGATGCGGCGGCACAAATGGCTGGCTGGCCGTGCCGCTGATAAACACGTTGCCGAGCATCGGCAGCGACGGGTTGACCTGCCCGAACACCCATAGCGCCAGCAACGCGAGGCCGAAATCCATCTCCTTGCCATCGCGGAACAGCTCGTTGCGCCAGCGCGTCAGTCGCGAGAAAAACCAGGTCCAGGAAGTGATGCTCACCGCCAGTATCGCGCCGATCAGCGCCCCGCAGCTGTTGGTCAGGATGTCCATGTTGGAACTGATGCGCATCGGCAGATACATCTGCAGGTACTCCATGCTGGCGGACAGCAGCACGCCGGCGCACAGACCGAAGGCGACGCTCGCCGGCGCACCGAAACGCGCGCGCGCGGTCAGGCCGACCAGCAGGCCGAAGGGCAGGTATGACATCAGGTTGATGACGGCATCGAACGCGGTATAGGTTTCCTTGACTGGCGCGAGCAGCACATCGCTGAAATCGAGCCCCTGATCGTGCCAGCCGGAAAAGGGCGACAGGCTGCCGTACATGATGAACAGCGTATAGCCGAGGGTCAGCCAGGCCCTCAGCCTCAACCGGGATTCGCTGATTCGGGTTTCCGTCATGTTCTGTCCGGGAATATCGCAGCAGCGAGTCTTAACCATGCAATGGATCGGTCCGGCACGGCGTATCGCGATTTGCAGCTGGTCGGGCAAGCAGTCGTGTTCATTGCGGTCATTCTACCTCCTTGGTTCGCGGTGTTGCCAAAATCCGGTTCCGGCGGTCCGGGCAGGCCGGCAACCGGCCGCCCCCGGTCAAGCCTGATTCCGGGGTGAAGTCAGCGGCCGCCGACAGGGTATAATTGCGCCACCATTTTCGCCTCACCCCCGATGAATATCCTTTACGAAGAAGACGGCAGTTTCAAGGTCGGCAGCATCATGGCCGACAACACCACCTCGCTCCAGATCGAAGCCCTGTCCGGCAAGCGCAGCAAGGTCAAGGCGGCCAATGTGATGCTGCGTTTCACCCAGCCCGCGCTGGCCGAATTCATGGCGCAGGCCGAAGCGCTGTCGCAAACCATCGAGGTGGAATTCCTGTGGGAGTGCTGTCCGCCCGAAGAGTTCGGTGCCGAGCAGATCGCCGCCGAATATTTCGGCCATACGCCGAGCGCGCTGGAAGCGGCCGCGGTGCTGATGTGTTTGCACGGCGCACCGATCTATTTCCACAAGAAGGGCAAAGGCCGCTACCGCGCCGCGCCGCCCGACGTGCTGAAGGCCGCGCTGGCCGGGGCCGAAAAGAAACGCCAGTTGCTGGCGTTGCAGGCGCGCTATACCGAGCAGCTTACGCGCTTCGAGCTGCCCGCCGAGTTCGCCGGACATCTCGAATACCTGCTCTACAAACCGGACCGCAACACGATCGAGGTGAAAGCGCTGGAAGCAGCCTGTGCCGCGACGCATCTGTCGGCTGCCCACCTGATGCATCGCTGCGGCGCGCTGCCGTCCACGCACGATTACCACCTGCAGAAATTCCTGTTCGAGCATTTCCCGAACGGCACCGGCTTCCCGCCGGTCGAATTGAGCACATGGGAAGAATTGCCGCTGTCCGGGGTGCAGGCATTCAGCATCGACGATGCGGCCACCACTGAAATCGACGATGCGATTTCAGTGGAGAAGCTGCCCAACGGCAACTGGCGCATCGGTGTGCATATCGCCGCACCCGCACTGGGCATCCCGCGCGATTCCGGCGGCGACCGGATTGCCGCACAGCGCCTCTCCACCGTTTACATGCCGGGAGCGAAGATCACCATGCTGCCGGACAGCGTGGTGGACACCTTCACGCTTTGCGCGGACCGCGTCTGTCCGGCGCTGTCGATGTACAACGAAATCGACGGCGAGACCCTGGCGATACTGGGCCACGAGAGCCGCATCGAACGCATCCACATCGCGGCGAACCTGCGCCACGACACGCTGGAACCGCTGTTCAACGAGGACACGCTGGCTGCCGGGAAACTCGATTATCCCTACGCGTTGGAACTCGCGCTGCTGTGGAAACTGGTGCAGAAGCTTGAAGCCGGTCGCGGCAAGCCGGCGGACAACAGCACCCAGCAGGTGGACTACAACTTCCATATCGAAAATGTGCCGTCCGTCGACAACGGCACCGTCAACGAAAACAGCCGGGTCAGCATCACGGTGCGACGGCGCGGTTCGCCGATCGACAAGGTGGTTTCCGAGCTGATGATCCTGGTCAACAGCGAATGGGGCAAACACCTTGCCGAGCACGGATTCGTCGGCATCTACCGCACCCAGCAGAACGGCAAGGTGAAGATGAGCACGGTCGCCGCACCGCATCAGGGGCTGGGCGTTGCGCAGTACATGTGGTCCAGCTCGCCGCTGCGCCGCTACGTGGACATGGTGAACCAGCGCCAGATCATCGCGATGCTGCGCGGCGAAGAACCCGCCTACCCGAAAAACGATTCCGCGCTGTACGCGACGATGCGCGATTTCGATACCATGTACGGCATCTACAACGACTTCCAGCGCAGCATGGAGCGCTACTGGTGCCTGCGCTGGCTGCAGCAGGAACAGGACAAGCTGGCTGGCGGGGATGTCAATTCCTCTCTCCTCCGCATACCCTCTCCTCAATCCTCCCCCGAAGGGGGAGGAGACGAACGAGAAAAGCAATTGTTGATTCCCGAATCGCTGCGCGAGCTTCTCGTTGACGCGATCGTGCTGCGCGAGAATCTGGTGAAGCTGGACAACATCCCGCTGGTCTTCAAGGTGCCGTCGCTGCCGGAATTGCCGGCCGGCAGCCGGGTGCAGCTGGCGGTCGTCGCGATCGACCTGCTCGACCTGAATCTGCAATCGCGCTTTATCGCGCCGATAGAGGACAGCGTTTGAAAACCCGCAAGACAACCGGAGTCTTGTCGCATTTCAGGACGAGACTTTCCTTCTCGATGTATTTTTCCATCGTGCTGCACGCGTTCCTGCTGTTCGGCGTCGCGCTGGTGATGCCCGATCCGGGCAAAGCGGCAGGTTATTTCCAGCCGCTGCAGGTGGTGCTGGTCAACAGCAAATCGGAATCGACGCCCTTCCATGCCGATGCGCTGGCCCAGCACAATCTGGACGGCGGCGGCAATACCGAGGAAGACCGCCAGGCCAAGAGCCCGCTGCCGTCGATCAGCGACGATCCCCGCTTTTCTCCCGAGCAGGAGGCCAAGCGCGTTGCGGCGCTCGAGGCAAAAACGAAGCGCATGCTGACCGTGATGAAGAGCGACTACAGCACGGTACAGGAAGAACTCAAGAAGCAGAAAAACGACAACTCCGGCAACGGCGAAGCACTGGTGCAGAAGGCGCTGGAAATGGCGCGCCTCGAAGCGCAAATCAACAAGAACTGGGATGCTTACCAGAAGCTGCCGCGGCGCAAGTTCATCGGCGCGCGGACGCAGGAATACCGGTTTGCCCAATATATCGAGGACTGGCGGATCAAGGTGGAGCGCATCGGCAACCTGAATTACCCGGAACAGGCGCGCCGCCAGCATATCTTCGGCAAACTGCAGCTCAGCGTCTCGATACGCGCGGACGGCAGCGTGGAGAGCATCGATGTGAGCCAGTCTTCGGGCAAGCCGATACTGGATGCCGCGGCGATGCGCATCGTCAAACTTGCCGCGCCGTTTTCTCCGCTGCCGCCGAGCATCACGAAGGATACCGACATCCTGACCATCACGCGCACCTGGTCGTTCACTTCGTCGGACCGGATGGAAAGTGAATAGCCGCTTGCCCGGTTCCGGTTTGTTGGTTAGAGTGCGCGCCATGCAACGATCCCTGTTTACCGGACTGCCGCTGATACTGGCCCTGCTGCTCGCGCAGATGGGCAGCCTCGCGCACGGCATTTCGCACATACTTCCCGAGCGGTCGCAGGGCTCGGACCAGTCTTTGCCGCATGACAAGTATTGCGCGCAGTGCGCGGCTTATGCGCAGATCGGCGGCCTGGTCGGCAGCAGCCCGGTCAGTTTCGCCGGCAGCGAGAGTTTCGACACGCTGCCCTGCAGCGAACCCGTTTCATTTGTTTCCACCACGTTCGTCGCATTCGCGGCGCGCGGACCGCCCGATTCCGCCTGAGCCCGTTCAAATGCCCCGCCGTCAGCTTGCGGGGTCTTGCCACGCTTGATCAGGAGTCATCATGTCCCGAAATTTATTCTGGTGCACGGCTGTTGCCGTGCTGCTGGCCAATCCGCCCGGCGCGCTTGCCGCGAACGATACCGGGCCGCAATCGATAAACGAACAGATCAGCCAGTTGCAGCAAAGCAATGCACGGCTGGAGCAGCGTCTGCAGCAGGACGAAGATGCTGCGGTGCAGGCGCCCGCACGCGGCAGCGCCCCGCCGAGCAGCGTGAACAGTTTCAACCCCGCCATATCGATGGTGCTGTCGGGCACCTATGAACAGCTGCAGCGCGATCCCGCGATTCCGGTGACCGGTTTTGCGATGAGCGCCAACAATACCGGGTATACGCGGGGATTCTCGCTGCAGGAATCCGAGCTGGGCATCGCCGCCGACATCGATCCGCTGTTCCGCGGTGTCGGCACGTTCTCGCTGGCGCCGGAGGGCGGCATCGCGTGGAGAATGCCTTCGTGCAGACCAGTGCGCTCGGCAACGGCCTGAATCTCAAATTCGGCCGGTTCTTCTCCGGCCTCGGCTACCTGAACGATCAGCATTCGCACGTCTGGGATTTCGTCGACCAGCCGCTGGTGTACCGCGTGCTGTGGGACAACCAG
Organism: uncultured beta proteobacterium; assembly: GCA_963827265.1. Lineage (GTDB taxonomy): Bacteria > Pseudomonadota > Gammaproteobacteria > Burkholderiales > Gallionellaceae > Gallionella. The sequence continues at coordinate 77,468 of CAWHAD010000005.1, forward strand.
TTGGCCGAGGACGGTATGCAGCTGAAATGGCTGGCGCCGACCGACATGTTCATCGAAGTCGGCGGCGAAGTCGGCGCGGTCTCGATTTCCCCGGCACGAACCGGCAGAAGAACGGCACCGGCGCAGGGGTTCTGTTCGCGCATTTCGGTGACGATATCGGCATCGAACAACAGCTGGCGCGCGGGGATTTCGCTGCACCAGACCCGGCGTGAGAACGCGGTCAGCAATGCCGTGCCGGATTCATTCGGGATACCGATCAGCGACGTGACCAACAGCTTCACCGGCGACAGCCGGACTGCGGGGCTGGATTTCGTCTGGAAATATTCGCCCAACGGCAATATCCGCGAGCGCTACCTCAAGGTGCAGAGCGAATATTTCCAGCGCAAGGAGAATGGCCTGCTGACTCGACACGCCTGCGCCAACTGACCGACAGCTATGCCGTCACGCAAAGCGGCTGGTATCTGCAAAGCGTGTACCAGTTCATGCCGACCTGGCGCACCGGTTTGCGCTATGACCGGCTCGATCCGGGTACGGCCAGTCGGTGGGCGCGCTGAATGCCGGCAACGTCATCGGCAATTACGCATTCAACCCGTCGCGGCTCACCTGGATGGCGGATTACAACGCCAGCGAATTCTCGCGCATACGCTTGCAACTGGCGCACGACAATTCGCGGCAAGGGTTGGCCGGACAACCAGCTGTTCGTGCAATACATCATGAGCCTGGGCGCGCACGGCGCGCACCAGTATTGATATGCACAACTCGAAAGGAACAAATCATGAAAGCGAAACAATTTGCAGTTCCGGTGCAGGCCAACTCTTACGCATGAGCGATGAGTGTTATGCCGTAGCCAAAAAAATTCTTGGTACGTTCTTTGCTGCTTGCTGCTGAGTCGGCAACGCTGCACGCCGCGCTCAACGTGTTCGCCTGCGAACCGGAATGGGCGGCGCTCACGCAGCAACTCGCCGGCGACAAGGCCGAGCATCTACACCGCCACCGGCCCGCTGCAGGATCCGCACCAGGTGCAGGCGCGCCCCAGCCTGATCGCCAAGGCGCGCAGCGCGCAGCTGGTGGTGTGCACCGGCGCGGAACTGGAAATCGGCTGGATGCCGGTGGTGTTGCAGCGAATCCGGCAACAGCACGATCCAGCCCGGCAGCACCGGTCATTTCGAGGCGGCAAAATATGTCACGATGCTGGAAGTGCCGACCCGGCTGGATCGCGCCGACGGCGATGTGCACGCGGCAGGGAATCCGCATATCCAGACCGATGCGCGCAACTTCCTGCCGATCGCGGAAGCGCTCAGCAAACGGCTGATCCAGCTCGACCCGGCCAACACCGCGTACTACCAGCAGCAGCTTGCCGCGTTCGACCAGCAATGGCGCGCCGCGATCGCGAAATGGGAAAAGCAGGCCGCGCCGCTGAAGGGTATACCCATCGTCGTGCATCACAAGGGCTTCCCCTACCTGAACGACTGGCTGGGACTGAAGGAGGTCGCCGAACTGGAACCCAAGCCCGGCATGGAACCCAGCGCGGCCTATCTGGGAAAAGTGCTGAATGAATTGCAGCAGCATCCGGCGCGCATGGTGATACGCGCCGCCTACCAGAACGAGCGGCCCTCGGAATGGATCGCGGAGCGCGCGCATATACCCGCGGTTGATGCTGCCGTTTACCGTGGGCGGCACGCCGCAGGCGACCGACCTGTTCACGATGTTTGACGACACCATTCAACGTCTGCTGGCGGGACTGAAATGAACAACATCGAGTTGAGTATCCTGCTGCCCGCGTTCATCGCGGGTCTGCTGGTACTGGCGACGCACATTCCGTTCGGCATGAAGGTGCTGGAGCGCGGCGTGATCTTCGCCGATCTTGCGGTCGCGCAGATCGCCGGGCTGGGCGTGATCATTGCCGGCCTGCTCGATCTGACCGAAAGACCGCTGCTGGTGCAGGTGATCGCCGCCGCCAGCGCGCTGTGCGGCGCGGGACTGCTGGCCTGGATCGAGAAGCGCCTGGCCGACGTCAAGGAAGCCTGCATCGGCCTGACTTTCGTGCTTGCCGCCAGCGGCGGCATCCTGCTGATGAGCCACGACGTGCATGCGGGCGAGCATCTCAAGGATCTGCTGGTCGGGCAGATCCTGTGGGTCAGCACCAGCCAGCTGATCGCCACCGCATTCCTGACTGCCGCATTGCTGGCGCTGTGGCAGTGGAGCAGGCTGAAGACCCATTATCTGGGTTTCTACGCGCTGTTCGCGCTGGCCGTCACCGCGTCGGTGCAACTGGTCGGCGTGTATCTGGTGTTCGCCAGCCTGATCGTACCTGCGCTGGCCACCTGGCGCGCCGGCCGCCGGCGCATGCCATATGCATACGCGACCGGCATAGCCGGATATGCCGCCGGCCTGCTGCTGTCAGCATGGCTGGATTTGCCCAGCGGCGCGACGGTGGTGTGGGCGATGGCCATAGCAGGGGTTGTTGCGGCATGGTTGCTGAATCCGCGAAAAGCCGGCTGATTTTCTTTACAATGCGTGCATCGGGTTTTTGCGCACATTAAAATATGACTGACAAGTATGCCGTGATCGGCAATCCTGTATCCCACAGCAAGTCGCCGCTGATACACACGATGTTCGCCAGGCAGACCCGGCAGGACATCAGCTATGAAGCGATCGAGGCGCCGCTGGACGGCTTTGCCGCCAGGGTGATGGCGCTGCGCGGGAAAGGCTACAAGGGCTGCAATGTCACCGTGCCGTTCAAGTTCGAGGCATACAATCTGGCAACGCAGCGTTCGGCGCTCGCGGAAGCGGCGCAGGCGGTCAACACGCTGCAGTTCGTCCCCGACGGCGATGCAATCCTCGGCGACAACACCGATGGCACGGGACTGATCAGGGACATATGCTCCAATCTTGGCATCGCGCTGCATAACCGGCGCGTGCTGCTGATCGGCGCGGGCGGTGCCGCTTACGGGGTTGCCTTGCCGCTGGCGGAGGCGGGCGCAAAACTGACCATCGCCAATCGCACCGCGGATAAAGCCCGCGCGCTGGCGGCCAGTTTCTCTTCGCTGCGAACCATCGTCTCGAGCGGCAGCCTGGATGATATCGCCGGCCAGCAATTCGACGTCGTGATCAACGCGACTTCCGCCGGGCTGAGCGGCAGCGAGATTCCGCTGCCGCCGGCGGTCTTCGCTCCCGGCGCACTGGCCTACGACATGATGTACGGGCGCGAGACGCCGTTCATGAAATTTGCCCGCGAGCACGGCGCCGCAAAGGTTGCGGACGGCCTCGGCATGCTGGTCGAGCAAGCCGCCGAATCGTTCTTCATCTGGCGCGGCGTCCGCCCCGAAACCGCGCCGGTCATCGAGGCGCTGCGAAAATTTCAATGAATAAATCCCGAAGCCCTTTGATGCGCTGGTTCTGGCGCAGTGTGAAGCTGCTTGTTGCCCTGCTGTTCCTGTATCAGGTCTGGCTGTTCGCGCATGTCTGCTGGTGGATCAAATTCAACCCGTCGAGCAGCGCGTTCATGGATACCCGGCTGGAAATCATGCAGGACAGGAATCCCGATGCCGAGCTCCGGCAAAAGTGGGTTTCCTACTCGAGAATTTCCGACAATCTGAAGCGTGCGCTGATCGCTGCCGAAGATGCCCGCTTCGTCGACCATGTCGGTTTCGATTGGGAAGGGATACAGAAGGCCTATGAAAAGAATCTCAGGAAAGGCAAGATCGTCGCGGGCGGGTCAACCATCAGCCAGCAACTTGCGAAGAACCTGTTTCTGTCCACCCGGCGCACCCCCTGGCGCAAGCTGCAGGAGACGGTGATCACGCTGATGCTTGAGGCGGTGATGGACAAGCAGCGCATCTTCGAGATTTACCTGAACGTGATCGAATGGGGAAACGGCGTGTTCGGAGCGGAGGCGGCGGCGCGCCATTATTATCACGAGAGCGCGTCGCAGCTCACCGCAGAACAGGCCGCCAAGCTTGCCGCGATGGTGCCCAACCCGCGCTATTACGACAATCACCGCGAGGCTCCCGGCCTGCTGCGCAAGACCGATATCATCCTCGCACGCATGAACGACGTGGAAATTCCCTGAGCGCCTGTCGGGGGATTTCTTTACAATAGCGCGCGTTTTACAGGAAATGCGCGATGACCGATTCCAGCCAGGAACATCACTACACCGAGAATGTGCAGGAACACCTGAAACAGGTGGAAGCGCTGCTGCACAAGCACGCGCTGCTGGAGGAAGTGATCCATCGCCAGGAACTGCCGCGCGACGACCGCCACGCCCTGCTCGATACCCTGGTGCACAAACAGCATATCGCCGAACTGCGGAGCAAGCTGGACGGCATGCATCCCGCCGACATCGCCTACATTCTGGAAGCGCTGCCAATCGAGCAGCGTTTGCTGGTATGGGGCCTGGTCAAGTCGGAGAATGACGGCGAAATCCTGATCGAGGTGTCCGATGCGGTCCGCGATTCGCTGATCGAGTCGATGAGCCGCGAAGAACTGCGCGAGGCCACTGAACAGCTCGACACCGACGAGATCGCCGACCTTGCGCCGGATTTGCCGCAGAACGTGATTCGCGACGTGTTCAAGTCGCTGCCCATCGGGGAACGCGAACAGCTGCGGACTGCGATGTCATACGCTGAAGATTCAGTCGGCGCGCTGATGGATTTCAACATGGTGCATGTGCGCGAAGATGTCACGCTGGAAGTGGTATCGCGCTATCTGCGCCGTTTCGAGGAACTGCCCGACCACACCGACCAGGTGTTCGTCGTTGACCGCAACGACAAGTTCAAGGGTGTGCTGCCGATCAACCTGGTGGTCGTCAACGAGCCCGAAGAAATCGTCGGCAACCTGATGCTGACCGATATCATCCAGTTGCATCCAGACGACAAGGCTGACATGGCCGCACAGGCATTCGAGCGCTATGACCTGGTTTCCGCGCCGGTTGTGGACGAGGACGGCAAACTGTTCGGTCGTGTCACGGTGAACGTGGTGCTGGATTTCATACGCGAGGAATCCGAAACCGGGTTGCTGAATTTTGCCGGTCTGCTCGAGGAAGAGGATATTTTCGCGTCGGTGTGGAAGAGCGCACAGAACCGCTGGACCTGGCTGGCGCTGAATTTGTTCACCGCATTTTTTGCGTCGCGGGTGATCGGCGCGTTTGAAGGGACGATCGCAAAGTTCGTCGCGCTGGCGGCCCTGATGCCTATCGTTGCGGGCATCGCGGGCAATTCGGCCAATCAAACCACCACCATCATCATACGCGCGCTGGCTCTGGGGCAGATCTCCCATGAAAACGCGCGCAGGCTGTTTTTAAAGGAATTGGCGATCAGCGGTCTGAATGGCCTGGTCTGGGGCGGGGTTGCCGGACTGTTCGCCTATTTACTGTATCGGAGCGTGCCGCTGGGCATCGTGATGACGTGTGCGATGGTGTTGAACCTGCTGGTGGCCGCGACCGTCGGCCTGGGTATTCCGCTGGTCATGCAAAAACTCGGTCGCGATCCGGCCATCGGTTCGAGTGTGATGATTACCGCGATTACAGACAGCGGCGGATTCTTCATCTTCCTGGGACTGGCAACGATTTTCCTGATTTAAGGACTTGCGGACGTGGATACGCAGCGGGGCAACGGCCCGTTGGTTTTCCTGCCGGTAAATTCTGTGGACTGGTTGGTCAGCCAGACACACTGGTCAGCCAGCCGCCGATTGCGGGGAATACCGCAATGCAGGAATGTTGAAGTGTCGCTCACCCAGAAAACACCCCTGCACTGAAGTGCGGAACAGCGGGGCTGGATTCCAGCCGGTTGAAAAGGGCGAGGCGGTCGACCGCGCCCCCGGTGAGAAAGCGACTAAGCGCCCAGAATTCCCCTGCCTGCCGGCTTTTTTGCTGCGGGTTTCTTCTTTGCCACGGTTTTCTTGGCTGCGGGCTTTTTGGCTGCAACTTTTTTTGCTGCAGGTTTTCTTTGCTGCGGGCTTCTTGGCTGCGGCTTTTTGGCTGCGGGCTTTTTGGCTGCAGCTTTCTTTGCGCACGGTTTTCTTGGCTGCGGCTTTTTGGCTGCGGGCTTTTTGGCTGCAACTTTTTTTGCTGCGGCTTTCTTGGCTGCGGGCTTTTTGGCTGCGGCTTTCTTGGCTGCGGGTTTTCTTGGCTGCGGGTTTCTTGGCTGCGGGTTTTTTGGTTTTGGATGTTGCCATTTTAATTCTCCATTGGATTTAGAATAATTACCACGACTCACTGCACACCCAAACGCCCTGTTCACCAGCGATAGACGATTGCGGCACCGGTACTGTATCGGCGTTTAAAAAAACGTGCAACAAATATCGTGAAAATCGTTCGCGGAAATTGCAACATCACGGAAGCAGTTTTTCTCCTGCATACAACTGCGACAGCTGCTCGCGTTCGCGAACCAGGTGGACGCGGGCACCGTCAACGATCACCTCTGCGGCACGCGGACGGGTGTTGTAGTTTGAGCTCATGCTCATTCCGTAGGCACCCGCGGAAAGCACGGCCAGCAGGGAATCCTGGGCTATCGCGAGATCCCGGGCGTGGCCGATGAAGTCCCCCGTTTCGCAGATCGGCCCGACTATTTCGTAGATCATAGATCGTCTTTCTCGATCGCTTCCTCTCCCGCTTGCGGGAGAGGATTGAGGAGAGGGCTCCTGCTGCACCGGCCATATGTCATGGTAGGCGTCATACAGGGACGGACGCATCAGGTCGTTCATTGCGGCATCCACGATCGCGAAATTCTTTTCCTCGCCATGCTTCAGATATTCGACGCGGGTCAGCAGGATGCCGGCATTGCCGACCAGAACCCGGCCCGGTTCGAGCAGCAGTTTCTCGCTCCGGCCTTTCAGCACCGCCAGCAGGCCGGCTACATAGTCGCCTATTGCCGGCGGTGTTTCGTCCTTGTAGCGTATTCCCAGTCCGCCGCCCAGATCGAGATGTTCGAGCCTGATGCCCTCTTTGGCCAGTGCGTCCACCAGCAACAGTATTTTTTCGGCGGCAGCGATGAACGGGCTGGTTTCGGTGAGCTGCGAACCGATGTGGCAGTCCATGCCGGTAATGCGCAGATTGGGCAGGCCGCGCGCCTTGCGGTACAGCCTGAGGGCATCGTCATAGGCCACGCCGAACTTGTTCTGTTTCAATCCGGTGGAAATATAGGGATGGGTTTTCGCATCCACGTCGGGGTTCACCCGCAGGCTGATCGCCGCGATCTTGCCCATGCCGGCGGCGACCCGGTCCAGGCGGTCCAGTTCCGCATCGGACTCGACGTTAAAGCACAATATTCCGGCATCCAGCGCCATGCGCATTTCGGCAACGGTTTTTCCGACGCCGGAGAACACCACTTTGCCTGCATCGCCGCCTGCAGCCAGCACGCGCTGCAATTCGCCGGCGGACACGATATCGAAACCCGCGCCCAGGCGCGCCAGCAGATTCAGCACGGCCAGGTTGGAATTGGCTTTCACCGCATAGCAAACCAGGTGTTCCCGTCCCTGCAGCGCATCGCTGAACTGGCGCAGGCTGTCTGTCAGTGCCGCGCGGGAATAGACGTAGCAGGGCGTGCCGAACTGCGCCGCGATATCGGCCAGCGCGACCTGTTCGGCATAAAGTGCGCCGTCCTGATAATGGAAGTATTCGTTCATGGCTGGCCGCCTGGCCGTGAAGCGGGCACGCCGGATGCCGGCGCAATGATCTCCTGGTTCTGTGCAGTCCCGGGCGGAGGCGAGGGCAGCATCAGCGGACCCTTGTGTCCGCAGCCTTCCAGCAGCAGGACCGGGATCGCGATGATGAGCAGGATAAAGCTGGAACGCATGATTGCACCTGAAGAAAATTCAACTGGCCGGATTATAAGTCATCTGATCGCGACAGCCCTGAGCTCGCTGCGCAGGCTGGCATAATCGGGACAGACGCTTTCCACCACCCGCCAGAATGCGGGTGAATGGTTCAACTCGCGCAGGTGCGCCAGCTCGTGCACCACCACGTAGTCGATCAGGCGCGGCGGCAGTTTGATCAGCTGCACATTCAGCCGCACCGCTCCGTGCGCGGTGCAGCTGCCCCACTGGGTTTGCGCCTGCGACAGCCGGACGGTGCGCGGCACGGCGTTCAGCAGCGGCGCGTAATGCGCCACGCGCCGCGCGAAAAGCTGTTCGGCCTCGCACCGGTACCAGTGCGCTACCGCCTGTTCGATCTGCGCGCCATCGCAGTCGCCGGTCAAGAATATCCACAACTTGTCGCCGCGCCGTTGCACAGGGGTGGCAAACAGACTTTCCATCACGCGCAGCTCCAGCAGTTCGCCGAGGAAATCGATCTGTTCGCCGTCCTGCCAGCGCAGCTCCGGCTGTTTGCACATCTGCCATCCGTCCAGTTTTTCCACCACCCAGTGCGCCTTCTCCTGCAGCACGCTGCTAAGCCATTTCTCCGACGCGCGCAACGGAACACTGACCGTCAGTCCGCGGTCGTCGATGCGCAGGCCGATGCTGCGGCGTTTACCGCTGCGTTTGAGCGTATAGGTGATCTGCTTGCCGGCGAGGAGAGCGGCGCGCTGTTCTACGGCGGGCAGGGCGGTTAATTTACGCAACTTTTTCAGGGCAGGTTACCGGCATCAGTGGGCAAGGTTTTCGATTTCGTTTTCTATCCAGGTCTCGACGCGCTTGCTGATCTCTTCCGCCTTGAGTCCGCCGGTTTCGATCGGGGCACCGATACTCATGGTGATCAGGCCGGGGTGCTTGCTGAATGCATTGCGCCCCCACAGGCGGCCGGCGTTGTGCGCCACCGGAATCACCGGCACGCCGGTGCTTGCCGCGAGCATCGCACCGCCGATCTTGTATTTGCCGCGCTGGCCGTAGGGTATGCGCGTGCCCTCGGGGAAGACCACCACGCAGAAGCCCTGCTTCAGTCTCTCCTTGCCTTGTTTGAGCAATTGTTTCATCGCGCCTTTGCCGTCGCTGCGCTTGATCGCGATCGGGCTGGTCAGCGCCAGCGCCCAGCCGAACAGCGGTATCCACAGCAACTCGCGTTTCAGCACCCAAACCTGCGGGGGGAAGACGACTTGCAGCGCCAGCGTCTCCCACGCGGACTGGTGCTTGCACATCACGATGCACGGCTGTTTCGGCAGATTCTCGATGCCGCGCACTTCATGCCGTATGCCGCATACCACTCGCAATATCGGCAGCATCGTCCTGGCCCATTGCGAGATGATCCGGTAACGCGTCAAACGGCCGAGGGGAAAAGTGAGCAAAACGAATGCGGAAAAGACAGCCGTGATGACGATTTGCAGCAACAGGAAGATCAGTGAGCGTATGACCAGCATACTGGAACTATATCAGTTCGGCGACCACAGCCGCCAGATCCGCGAACACCCGGGTGCCTTCCGGCAAACCGCCCGCCGCCTGGGTTTTCAGGCCCTTGCCGGTCAGCACCAGATAGGGCTGCGCGCCCATCGTTGCGGCGGACTGCAGGTCGCGCAGCGAATCGCCCACTGCGGGAACGCCGGCGAGGCTGACGTTATAGCGCTCGGCGATCTCTTCCAGCATCCCGGTCCCGGGTTTGCGGCAGTTGCAGTGGCTCTCGGCGGTATGCGGGCAATAGAACACCGCATCGATGCGCGCACCGGCCAGCGCGCAGGCCTTGTGCATCTTGTCGTGGATCGCGTTCAGCGTCGGCATGTCGAACAGACCGCGCCCGATACCGGACTGGTTGGTTGAGACGACCACCCGGTAATCGGCCTGGTTCAGGCGTGCGATCGCCTCCAGGCTGCCGGGGATCGGTTTCCATTCCTCCGGTTTCTTGATGAACTGGTCGGAATCGAGGTTGATTACGCCGTCGCGGTCGAGAATGATTAACTTCATGGCTGGTTTATTCCGGAGTTCCTAGGCCGCCAGTTTGGAAATGTCGGCAACCTGGTTCATCAGTTTGCCCAGCTGCTGCAACAGCAGCGCGCGGTTCAGGCGCAGGCGCTTGTCGTCGCACATTACCATGACTTTCTCGAAAAAGTCGTCGATGAACGGCTTGAGCGTGACCAGTGCCTTCAGGTTTTTTCCGTATTCGCCGCGATCCAGGTAGCCCTGCACGAACGGGGTTATGTCTATCATTGCCTGGTACAGGTCCTGTTCGGCCGATTCGGTCAGCAGCCCGGGCTTGAGCGCCGCTCCTTCCAGATCGGTGCCGATTTCTTCCCGGTTCTTGCGCATGATGTTCTGCACCCGTTTGTTTGCCGCAGCCAGGTCCTTTGCAACCTCGAGTGCGGCGAAATCGCGCACGCCTTCCAGCCGCGGCACAACCTGGTACAGGTGTCCGTTCAGCATGTAAAGCACCGCCTCGATGTGCTGCACCTCGAAATTGCGCTCGCGCAGATAGCCGCGCAAGCGGTCCAGCATGAAGGCTTCGACATCCTGTGCGACCGAGGCAGCCAGTGTGCCCTCCGGGAAATTTGCCGCCGCGGTCTTGAGCAATGCGTTCAGCGGCAGATCGATCGGCGTCTCGATCAGGATGCGCAATATGCCCAGCGCATGGCGGCGCAAACCGAACGGATCCTTGTCGCCGGTGGGGACCTGGCCGATGCCGTAGATGCCGACCAGCGTTTCCAGCTTGTCGGACAGCGCCACGGCGCAGGCGATTTCACCCTGCGGCAGGGTGTCGCCGGCGAAGCGCGGGTGGTAGTGCGCCTCGATCGCATCCGCCACGACCTTGTCTTCACCGTCGTGCAGCGCGTAATAGCGTCCCATGATGCCCTGCAGTTCGGGGAATTCGCCCACCATGTCGGTCAGCAGGTCCGCCTTGCACAGGCGCGCCGCCAGTTCGGCATCCGCCTTGTCGGCACCCAGCATGCGCGCAATGGTCCCGGACAAAGTCGCGATGCGTTCCACGCGCCGCAACTGCGTGCCGAGCTTGTTGTGGTACACCACGTTGGCGAGTTTGCCGACGCGCGATTCGAGGGTCTGCTTGCGATCCTTGTCGTAGAAGAATTTGGCGTCGGCAAGGCGCGGGCGGACCACGCGCTCGTTGCCGCCGACCACCAGGCTTGCATCTTCAGGGCGGATGTTGGACACGATCAGGAAGCGGTTGGTGAGCCTGCCGTTGGCATCCAGCAGCGGGAAATATTTCTGGTTCGCCTTCATCGTCAGAATCAGGCATTCCTGCGGCACCTCAAGAAATTCCTTTTCAAACGTTCCCGTCAGCACATTGGGACGCTCGACCAGCGCGGTCACTTCGTCCAGCAATGAACCATCATCGATCGGCTTGAGGCCCGCTTTGGCCGCGGCATCGGCAAGCTGTAGCGCGATCGCGTTGCGGCGCTTGCCGAATTCCGGGATCACCGCGCCCTCGAATTCCATCTGCGCTTCGTAACTGTCGGCATCGCGGATTGCAATCGTTGCGCTGTGCGCCTCGAAGCGATGACCACGGGTCTCGCGTCCGGCAATCAGGCCCAGCGCGCTGACCGGGACGATGTCTTTACCGTGCAGCGCGACCAGCCCATGCACCGGGCGCACGAAGTTCACGGTCTTCCACCCGTTTCCAGACGGATTCGGATAGGTCATCACCCTGGCGATCGGCAATCCTTCAAGCGCTGTCTTCAAGTGCACCTTCGAGTCCGTGATGCAACGCGTCGCCTTGCACAATCCGGTCCCGGTACAGATATTCCTTGCCGCCCTTGGTCTTCATGACGAATTCACCCGAGGACAAAATGCCTGCGATATCGGCATTTTCATCGAACATCTTTTGCAGGCGCTTGATCAGGGGCGGAGTCGGTTTTTTGGCAGCGTCAAATGCGATTGCGGCCGGCATGATCTCTTCGGAGATTTTCGTATCCGCCGCAGTCGCCAGTACACCGGGAATCCATACGCCCAGGCGGCGTGGTGTCGCAAAACCGGCCGGTTTTGCGGAACCGGAAACGAATCCGCGTTCCGACAACCCCTTGTGCAGGCCTGCAGCAAACGACTCGCCGAGGATTTTCAGCGACTTCGGCGGCAGTTCCTCGACCAGCAACTCGACGAGCAGGTTACGGGCCATCGTCATTGCGCGGTCTCCTTCGGGCGACCGGCCATAAGCTTTTCGGCGTCCATCTGCGCAATCGCATCAATGGCCCAGTCGCGCGGCGCCATCGGGAACGGCGGGTCAAGCCGCCTGCGGCTTTCCTTGTAGCTTCTGGCGACACTGCGCGCGAGGTTGCGGATACGGCCGATATAGGCCGCGCGTTCGGTCACCGAAATCGCGCCGCGCGCATCGAGCAGGTTGAAGGTGTGTGCGGCCTTGAGCACCTGCTCGTAGGCGGGCAGCGCCAGTTGCTGGTCCATCAGGTGTCTGGCCTGCTTTTCGTGGCTGCCGAATGCGCCGAGCAGGAATTCCACGTCGCTGTGTTCGAAGTTGTAGGCGGATTGTTCGACCTCGTTCTGGTGATACACGTCGCGGTAGGTCACACCCTCGGTCCAGGTCAGGTCGAACACGTTCTCCACGCCCTGCAGATACATCGCGAGCCGCTCCAGTCCGTAGGTGATTTCGCCGGTGATCGGCTTGCAGTCGATGCCGCCGACCTGCTGGAAATAGGTGAACTGCGTGACTTCCATGCCGTTCAGCCACACCTCCCAGCCCAGTCCCCACGCGCCCAGCGTCGGGTTTTCCCAGTCGTCCTCGACGAAGCGCACGTCATTCTTTTTCAGGTCGAAACCGAGCTCTTGCAGCGAGCCGAGATACAGGTCGAGTATGTTTTCCGGTGCCGGTTTCAGCACCACCTGGAACTGGTAATAATGCTGCAGGCGATTCGGGTTTTCGCCGTAGCGGCCGTCCTTGGGGCGGCGCGAAGGTTGCACATAGGCGGCTTTCCAGGGCTCCGGTCCGAGCGCGCGCAGAAAAGTTGCGGTATGCGAGGTGCCCGCGCCAACTTCCATGTCGTAGGGCTGCAGCAGCGCGCAACCCTGCTTGTCCCAGTAGTTCTGCAGGGTCAGGATGATTTGCTGAAAACTCAGCCCCTGGCTGAGTTTCGGTGAAGACTCATGCCCGCTCGCGGGCGTTATGTCGGAGCCAAAACTTTTTTTGGGTTTCGGTGAAGACTCATGCCCGCTCGCGGGCGTTATGTCGGAGCCAAAACTTTTTTTGGGTTTCGGTGAAGACTCATGCCGCTCGCGGGCGTTGTGTCGGAGCCAAAGGTGAGCATGTGACGGTTCGGGCAGTTGCAAAGGTGCGCATTTTACCGGTTTTCGGCGGTGTAGTGCTGACGCCATATTACCGTACTACCCCGCAGCAGATGCAATCAATGCGAGTTTGCCCGACCTGGGCAGGCGCTTGATGTTCATCTCGCGTTTCAGCGCGGCAGATTTGCCGGCGCAGGCTTCCGCGAACACCAGCCTGACCGGGCCGCGACCGCGCGTGTAGCGCGCCGCCGTGCCCGCATCATGCGCGGCGAGGCGCTTGGCCAGATCGTTGGTGATGCCGGTATAGAGGGTACCGTCGGCACAGCATAATATGTAGCATAGCCAGGCACCGCCGGGCGGAAAGGAGACAGCGCGTTTTGCCGGATGCCGTATGGCTTGTGATCGGGAATTCATCGGTGCGGCTCTGGAAATTTGTGCATAAATCTAGGCTGTTCGGTCATCTGCATTGTAAGATGTTTCGCTGGATTATTCCTCCGATGCCGGTACGCGCATCTGAAATCGATTTAACCGGGGCTCTGAATGTTGAAAATCTACAACACGCTGGCGCGTGACAAACAGGAATTCGTGCCGCTCGTGCCGGGCAGGGTCGGCATGTATGTGTGCGGCATGACGGTGTACGACTATTGCCATCTCGGCCATGCGCGCGTGATGGTGGTGTTCGACATGGTGTACCGCTGGCTGAAGGCTTCCGGCTACCGGGTCGATTACGTGCGCAACATCACCGACATCGACGACAAGATCATCAAGCGCGCGGCGGAAAACGGCGAGTCCATCCATGCGCTCACCGCGCGCTTCATCGCTGCGATGCACGAGGATGCCGATGCGCTGGGCGTGCTGCGTCCGGACCATGAACCGCGCGCAACCCGGTATGTGCCGGAGATGCTGGACATGATAGGAAAACTCGAAGCCAACGGGCTGGCATACCGGGCGGAGGATGGCGACGTGAACTACGCGGTGCGCAAGTTTCCCGGCTATGGCAAGCTGTCCGGCAAGTCGCTGGAGGACCTGCGCGCCGGCGAGCGCGTCGAGGTGGCCGGCAGCAAGCATGATCCGCTCGACTTCGTGCTGTGGAAGCACGCCAGGGAGCAGGAACCGGACGAGGTGAAATGGGATTCGCCGTGGGGCAAGGGCCGGCCCGGCTGGCATATCGAATGTTCCGCGATGGGCTCCAGTCTGCTCGGCGAGCATTTCGACATACACGGCGGCGGCGCGGACCTGCAGTTCCCGCACCACGAGAACGAGATCGCGCAGAGCGAGGGCGCGCACCAGTGCCACTTCGTGAATTACTGGATGCACAACGGTTTCGTCAATGTCGACAAGGAGAAGATGTCCAAGAGCCTGGGCAATTTTTTCACGATCCGCGAAGTGCTGAAAAAATACGATGCCGAGGTGGTGCGCTTCTTCATCCTGCGCGCGCATTACCGCAGCCCGCTGAATTATTCCGACGCGCACCTGGACGATGCGAAGGGTGCGCTGACTCGGCTGTATACGGCACTCAGAGAATGTGCCGCTGAACACTAGAGACGGTATCGATTGGAACGAACACCCATGCGCAAGCGTTTCAAGGCCGCGATGGACGACGACTTCAACACGCCGGAGGCGGTTGCGGTGCTGTTCGATCTGGCCAACGAGGTAAATAAATCCGATTTGCTAGCAGCTGGCTGCGCAGCTCAAGGCACTGGGCGGCGTGCTGGGTTTGCTGCAGCGCGATCCTCTGGAATTCTTGCAAGGAAGAATAACTGGGCAGATGAATAAATCGATGGAGCACTTCAATAAAAATATGGGCGGAACGATCTCGATACTCCTGAATCGATCAACGCTCAGATCGAAGCGCGCAACTGCGCCAAACAGGCCAAAAACTATGCCGAGGCGGACCGTATCCGCAAGGAGTTGCTGGAAGCAGGGATCGTGCTGGAAGACAGCGCTTCGGGCACCACCTGGCGGCGCGCTTAGGGTAGTTTGCCCGCCGCGACCATGCGGTTGAACAGGATGTTTGGAGAAATCCAGACTACCAGGTCATCGAAAGTTGATGTGGGTGTATGGCTCACGTAGTCGGTATCGGCGCTACCATCTGAATTTTCCAGTTCGTCTGCATCGCTGCTGGCTGCCCGCTGCGTACCTTGTGAAGTCCAGGCTCCGGCCCCGTTTTTCCCATGAGAGATGATCACAGCCGGCACGGCAGCTGAGATATTGGTCACCTTAGCCGCAGATGACCATATATTAAGATTGCCGACGGAACACAACCCAAATGATGCAAGTGTTGGTATCGGGCTGGGCGTGCAACCGCCATAGGTGCTGCTTGCGATGGCATCGGCGAAATCAGACGTAACGCGGTAGGTATAGCGATTCCCCCACGCATCGGTTTCGTTTACCCCGAGTGTTGCCCAAGGCAGCACGCCGGTTGAATTGGCTGTGCTAGTACAGGTCGTGCGCTCCTTTCCTGCGTTGGCCGAACCAGTGGCAATGGTAGGGTCGGCCGGACACGGCAACCGCCCGTTGGCCAACGCGAATCCGATGATTGCTTCCTTGATTTCAGACATCGCTTTTTGCGTATCCGAAATGTTGCGCTGATCCATTTGCGCAGCTGAGCGGAACCAACAGGCCGCCCAGCAACAAGCCGACTATCATCAGCACGATCGCCAGTTCGATCAGGGTAAATCCGCTTTGCAATACAGGTTTCATGATTTGTTCGATTGCACCGTTATAGACAGGTTACGGTAAGAGGTTGGCTTGCATTAATAACACATACTACATCGTTGAAAGTACTGCTTGCGGATGAGGAAGTATAATTCTCGTTGCTGGCTGTTAAGTGAAACATTGGTGTTGTTGGATTCCAGGTAATCCGTGATGACGCTTTTGTCGTTTCGTGTCTGTATGGAGAGTCTTGGTCCGGCGAACATGACCACACCGGCATAATTACCGGAGCCGTTTACATGAACGCAGGTACCGCAGGACTGGTGCGTGTTGGTAGTTGGCTGGAATGTATCAACCGATCGCGTAAAACAGGTGATCCTTCCAGTTATTCCACCACGGATCGATGTTTGCCCATGCGCCACCACAGCTGCCCGTTGTCATCAGATTGCCTGAAGGTGTTGCCGGTAGTGGACCTTGCAGTGCCCACCAGATAAGGAACGCGCCCGGCATAATAGACCAGACGTATCATTATAATTGGTGTCGGGGTAATAATCAGTTAGTGCATTTGCTCCGAGCGTCAGCTGCGCAGCCCAGGGCAGGCTATAGTTATCATTGGAGGATGTATTGTGTTTGCCGAAATTCGCCAGACATAAGGCAACCTGCTGGGTCATCAGTTTCAGAGGATTATTTGGGATTCGTGGGCTGGAAATCCGTGCGTTTCTGAATCGCGTTCCAGATGTCCTGGCGGGTGATGAACACCATCTGGTCGTTGACGCTGCCACCGCTGGTTCCCTGGATGAATTTTCCGGTGGCAACATCCGCGTTGTTGATTGATGTGTCACGGTGTCGTTGTCCAGATAGTTGCTCACCGTATAATTCCCGCCGCAAATCGGCGCGGTGCCGTCCGGCGAGCGGTTCTGTCCGGACTGAGTCGCGCCGGGAGCGAAAATAACCGCAACCACCTGATTGGCAGAGCTGCGTGCCGTCAGGTGAATATACCTGAAATTGTCCGTTGGTATCCCAGTTCATCAGGCCGGTTTTCGGGTTGTTCTTGTAGGTCCCGGAAACCGCGTACCACAGGCATTCACCGTCGCCATCGCGCAGCGTGGATACGTCCAGCGTTACCCACGGCAGACGGCCGATGACACTGACATCCTGGCTGCCGCATATGGGTTCTGCACTACCTTCGGGATTGCCTCCACCATAGTCCGGGCAAGGCAGATAGCCGGGCACTTGGCCGACTGTGGGTGTCGCCATAGGTAACGGCATAACCGATCAGCGCGGCTTTGGCTTGGGCCAGCGCAGCAGCAGTTTTTTCCTGTCGGGCAGTTTTAATCGAGGCAGAAGTTAACGAATTCACCAGAATCGCGGCAATACCCACGATCATGATGACCAGCATGATCATCAGGACTGCGCCGCGCTGTCGGCCGCGGGAATGTTGAAACGGACAATGCGTTTGGCGGACATGATTTATTGTCCGGACGTTGTCCGGTGTTTCGTTCAGGTCCGGATTGGCGGGCGTGTCCAGCAACACGCGCTGACCGACCTTCAGTTTGACTCGGCTTTTTTTGCCGGGCAGCTGGACTGTCTGGCTTTCCGGCGTCCTGTCATTGCTGCTCCCGGCCTGTTGCGGCACGCCGTTGATCCAGACCGTGCGTTTTCCGCCATGCTGTTGAACGATGCCGTTGAGCATCAGCACGTGGCTATTATTTTCCGGACCGGCGGCCTGTGCATAACTGTAGTCGAGCTGGGCGCGTTGTTCCGGGCTGAAGAACAGCCGCCCCAGTTCGGCGGCACCGGCGAGCGTCGTCGTTGCAGTCCGAATGGCGATCAGGCCGATCGCGAGCAGGCCTATTTTGAGCGTGGATTTCATGATCGTGCGTTCCGGTTCTTCAGCGTGATCCAGCCACCGCTGCATTCCGCCTTGATGTTCGTTCCGGCGCCGGGACCCGAATCGGAATCCACGCTGCCGGGGACGCGTTCCAGTTTGCAGCCATCAAGCTGGTAGTGCCCCTTGATCTTGCGGTTCAGTTCGTTGAAGAAATTCAGCAACTGGCCTTCGTGCAGCAAGTCGAACTGCAGTTTCATTTCGCTGTAATGGATGACGAAGTCGCCGCTGTCCAGCGCAGGCTGGGGGGCATAGTTTTTTTGCGGGGCGATGTTGTAGCGGAAGTCGATCACCAGATTCTGCCTGCGCAGTTTCTCCAGTCCTTCCATCCAGTCCAGGCGGTGGTCGTCGCCGATGATTTCGTTTGTTTTCAGTTTGTCATATTCCTTGGAATAATCGGAAAGGTTGTCCCGGTCCTGGCGTGCCATGGCCAGGTGATTGCGTGCGTTGTTCATCTGGCTCTGGGCGATACGCCGGTTTTTCAGGGTGTAGTCTGCATACTTGATGCTGGTATACAGGATCGCACCGCTGAGCAGGACGGAAGTGCCTATCGCGGCAAAGCTCAAGCGCATCAGTTGAAAGTCGGAACTGGAGAATTTCATGTTGCCGGCCTCCATGCAAGCCTGAAGGAAAATGCGAGTTTATTTTCACCCGTTTCACTCTGGTTGCCAATGCTGCCGGTGGGGCTGACATCAAGCGGCTTGGTCAGCACAGTTACCTGGTATCCGCGCTGGCTCAAGTCCTGATTGAAACTGTCCAGATACGCCAGCGCGGCACGGTAGTCGTCGCCGAAACCCTGCATATCCCCTTTCAGCATGATCACTTGTGCGGGAACGTCAGCTTGGGTTTTGGCCGCAACCGGTTCGGCCGCACTTTCGTGCCAGTCCAGTTCGTTTATTCCGATTTGCGGGAAATGGTCAAGTGCTGCACTGATCGGTGCCAGCACGTTTTGCGGGGCGGCGCCGTACTGATCGAGCTTGCGCATCACAGACACGCTGGACTTCATGTCAGCGGCCGGCGTGTCGCCGACGGGAAAACTCTTGGTGATCTGGCTGGCTTCCTGCGACAGGCGTTGCGCCTGGGCCGTTAATTCACTGGCGGCGGACGAGTTCACGCCGCTTTGCCAGATCGTGGTGGCCGCCCACACGATGCTGGCTGACATCAATACCACGCTGCCCCAGTTGAGTAACCGGCGCAGCTGCCACAGCGAGTAGTAGCGGGTGTGCTCGGCGCTTGCATAGTTTGTGCCGGGGCGGTTGGTCGCAAGTTGTTGCAGGAAAATCTGGCTCGCGTCCGAATCGGTGAAGTGTTGATTCAGCTTCAGCTTCTTGCCGGCCTCATCGATATCCGCGAATTCATAGCGCACATCGACGTCATTGGGTAATTTATTCTGCAATTCGCTGCGATCATGCGCATGGCACAGGATGCGCACATCGAGCGTCTGCCCGGACGGAAGCAGACTCAGACTCTTCAAATACTGGTAGGTGCGGCTAAGTTCGTTGACCACCGCATCCTGGAAAGTCAGCTCCGCATGGACAGGCGTAAGCCGGGAAATCTGCAGCTGATGGTCGCTGAAATAGGTCTGGCGCAGTCCGGAAAACTTTTCCCATGAAATCAGCAGCAGATGTTTCGACGCCAGGTCCTTGACCAGCGGCTCGCTGATTTGCGGCACGGAATAGATCCCTGCGAGCGGGGTTTGCTGCGCGAGCATGATGTTCAGCCAGGGCAGGATCAGCCCAGGGTTGGTCAGCGCAGAAAACAGTATGTCGTCGTCTCGCCGCCCGGTCTTCTGGCGCTGCAACAGGGTGGCTTTGCGGAACGGGGTGCCGCGATAGAACTGGTCGAATTTGCGTTGATACAGCGCGTCGCGGCTGCTTCCCATCAGGTGCGGAACGATTTCGTGGCGGAAGTCTTCTTCGATCAGGTCGGTCAGCAGGTAGGCTGGACACTTGGCGGTCAGCAATACCGATGCAAAACCATCGCGCCCCTCGGGGGTGTCGGTGAAATCGCGCTGCAGCACGGTTTCTCTGCCCGCGATGAGTTGCGCATGCAGGCGATCGGCACTCAGGAATAGTAGTAGTGCTTGTTTCATCTCATTAACCCCGAATCAGGCCATACAGGACAGATGAAGTACACCGCCCCCGCTTTGCAACCCCCGGCGTGTTGTTGCTGGAGGAATCTGAATCAACCGCAATTCCTGCCGGCAGACAGGTACCTTTTAGTGACTGTATCAAATTTTCATCTTGCCGATAAGGTCATAGATCGGCGACAGCACCGACAGCATGACCCAGCCCAGCAATGCGCCCAGCACGATGGTCATGGTCGGCTCAATCAGGACCTGGACTTTCTTGATCGAGCTCTTCACGTCACGATCATAGAAGTAGCTGACGTTCAGCAATGCCTTGTCCAGCGAGCCGGTGGCCTCGCCGACCTTGAGCATGCGGACTACCAATGGGGGGAACATGCCGGTATTCTGGAAACTCTGGGTCAGGTTCTTGCCGGACTCGATTTCCAGCATGACATCGTCAAGGCTCTTGGCAACCGCCTGGTTGTTGACCACATCCCGTGAATTGGCGATGCAGTCGAGGATGCTGATGCCGGAACCGTACATCATTGCAAAGGTGTTGGCAAAACGCGCCAGAATGATTTTGCGCAGGATCGGGCCGATCACCCACATTTTCAGTTTGAATCCGTCGAATCTCAGACGCATCTCGGGGCTGGCGGAGACGAGCAGTTTTCCGGCGATCACCAGCACGATCGGCGCGGCAATCAGGACATACCAGTAATTGACGAAGAAATGCGAAGTGGCGATAAGGATTTTCGTCTGGAGCGGAATTTCCTGCCCCATGCCGACGATGAAGCTGACCAGTTGCGGCACCAGGTAGATCATCAGGAAAAACGTGATCGCAACCACGGCGGTGCCGACGAATGCCGGGTACATCAGGATGGTCTTGGTATTCGAGGCCATCTCGTCCTGCCACTTTATCGATTCGGTGATGTGCTCGAACACTTCCTGCAGGCGCCCGCTTGCTTCGCCGGCATGGGTCAGGCTGACAAAAATTTTGTCGAACGCATCCGGGTGCTGCGCCATTGCCTCGGACAGTTTTTTGCCGCCTTCGATGGACTCGACCAGGCTGGCGATGATTTCCCTGAAACGGGGATCGTTCATGGTGTCGCGCAAATCGGCAAGGCATTCCAGCAGGGGCACGCCGGCTCGGGTCAATTGCTCGAGGTTGAAAAAGAAGGTGATCAATTCGGGGCGCTTGATTTTGCCGCGCGCCATTGACGTGCCGGTGTCGACTTTGGCATCGATCAAATCGAGTCCGCTGCGCTTGAGGCGCATTTCCAGGTCAACCTGGTTGGCGGCATCCTGCAAGCCCCGGTGGGTTTTGCCGAGATCATCTATTGCGCGGTAGGAGTAGAGTGACATTTGGCCTCCAGCCTGTTTAACTCAGCCGGTCGGTCAGATCGACGATGCGGCTGACTTCCGCAAGCGAGGTAATGCCCTGCTGGATGCGCCGGATGCCGTCCATCGCCAGCGGGCGGAAACCCTTTTCGAGCGCCGCTTCCCTGATCTGGCGCGCACTGGCACGATGCGAAACCAGGTCATCCAGATCGTAATCCATTTTGAGCAGTTCCATGATCGTCATGCGCCCCTTGTAGCCCTGATGGTTGCACGCTTCGCAGCCGGCAGCCCGATACAGGGTGATGTCCTGCTGGGCCGAGAGTCCCAGCAGTTTGCGTTCCGACTGCGATCCGGGGTATAGGGGTATTTGCATTCCTTGCACAGTATGCGTATCAGTCGCTGCGCGACGATACCGATGATGTTGCCGGCCATGATGTCGGGAAGGATGCCGATGTCGAGCAGACGGGGTATCGCGCCGATCGCCGAATTGGTGTGCAGCGTCGAATACACCTGGTGTCCGGTCATCGCGGCACGGAATGCCATTTCGGCAGTGGGATGGTCGCGGATTTCGCCGACCAGAATGATATCCGGATCCTGGCGCATCATGGAGCGGATACCGTTCGCAAAATCCATCTTGGCGGATTCGTTCACCGACGTCTGGCGGATCAGCGCGAGCGGGTATTCAACCGGGTCTTCCAGCGTCATGATGTTGACCGATTCGGTGTTGATGTGATTCAGCACCGAATACAGGGTGGTGGTTTTGCCGCTGCCGGTGGGGCCGGTCACCAGCACGATACCCTCGGGCTTGGCGATCACCATCTTGAGCATGTTGAGTGCGGCATCATCGAGGCCAAGCTGGTCCAGCGGCACGATGCCTTTTTGCCGGTCCAGTATGCGCAGCACCAGGTTTTCGCCGTGCGTGGTGGGATGCGAAGCGACCCGGAAGTCGATCGGCCGGCCGGACAGGCGCAGCGAAATGCGCCCGTCCTGCGGCGCGCGGGTTTCGGCGATGTTCATGTTGCTCATCACCTTCAGGCGCACCACCATGGCCGGCCAGAAACTCTTGTGCAGGCTGCGAACCTGGCGAAGCACGCCATCGACGCGGTAGCGTATGCGCAGGAAACTGTTTTCCGGTTCGAAGTGGATATCCGAGGCGCCCCGCTGCACGGCTTCGGTCAGCAGCGCATCGACCAGGCGCACCACCGGCTGGCTGAATTCGTTGACGCCGGACTGCTGCGTCTGGTATTCCATTTCACCCGGCTCGATTTCATGCAGGATGCCGTCGATCGAGAGCTCGAAGCCATAGTACTGGTCGATCGCGCGCAGAATGTCCGATTCGCTGGCGAGCTGGGTGGCCAGCCGGTATTCGTCCTTGAGCAGCGCGCGTACCTGGTCCAGCGCGATGATGTTGTCCGGGTCGGCAACAGCCAGCGTCAGGATGCGGGTGGCCTGGTCGACCGACAGGGGCAACAGCTGATAGCGCCGTGCAACATCCTTTGGTATCAGGCTCAGTGCCGCTGAGTCAATCAGGACCGTGGAAAGATCGACGCTTTCCTGGCCGAGATTTTCCGACAGCACGTCGCGGATGGTGGCTTCGGAGAGAAAGCCAAGGCGAACCAGCAGGCGGCCCAGCGGCTGGTGCGTCTTGCCCTGCTCCTGCAAGGCAATGCGCAACTGGTCGTCGCTGATGACACCTTTGCCGACCAGTATCTGTCCCAGCTGTTGCGGCGGGTTGTCCTGCTTCTTGTTATTAGACATTTAGTGCGTCAGCGCTTCGATACGTTGTGAAACTTTTGCGTGATCAAAGTCCGCGATTTGTCCGGGATCAAGCTGCAGCGCACGCCGGTAATATTGAGCGGCTGCCTTGTTTTGTCCAAGGCGATCGAGGCTGACGGCCAGGTTGAAAGCCAGTTCAGCACGGTCGGGCGCCAATTTGTACGCGTCGAAATAGGCTTGCTGTGCTTCGGCCCAGCGGGCATGTTCTGCATAGTAATTGCCCAGCGCGAAATGCAGGGATGAAGAGTTTTGCTGTTCATTGAGCAGAATCTTCAGGCGGCTTTCGCTGTTGTCGTCATTGGACAGGGCGGACATACCCGCATTGGCCACGGCATTGCGCGGATCAAGCGTCAATACCTGCGCGTAATAGTGTGCCGCGACGTTGTCATCGCCGCGACGCTGGGCGATAACGGCCATCCCGAGCAGTCCGTCGGTATTGCTCGAATCCAGGCTGAGCGCCTTCAGATACAGTTGCTGCGCCTGATCGAGCTTTCCGGCGCGGTAAGCAAGATAGGCGTTGTTCAGCAACGGGTCGATGGGCTGTTCCGTGCTGCGCACGATCTGCACCCGACTGGTTGTGTTGGCAGGTATGGCTGCCCTGGCCAGATGTGTTGCGGCATGCCTCGGTTTGCGTGCCCTGACCGGTTTCGGCAGAGCAGGTTTGGCAGATGCAATACCGGGCACCAGATCGTTTTTAGCTGGCAGCGGCACCGGTGCGGGTTTGTTCTGCGACGTGGAAGCGATGTTGACGGGGTGCGGCGGCCGGGCTTTGGTCGGGGATATCGCGTACCAGACGTAACCCCCTCCGGCAGCAAGCAATACGACCGCGCCTGCCAGAAGTGCGATCAGCAGGTTGCGGTTGGAGCCCGGGCGCGCGGACAGCGCAGAACCGGATTTGGCATTGAACAGGTTTTGTCCGGCAAGGCGTGCCTGGTCGCCGGTTGTCGTTGCTGCGCCAGGCGGGGTTTCGTGTGTGGTGGTCGTGTCGGGATGCGGCTCCAGGCTGAGCTCAAATCCGGAAGGGTCGCCTTTGCCGGCCTGTGCTTGCTGGGATTTTTTGCGGGCGTCCAGTAGCAGGCTCATGTTCAGGGCTTTCCGTAGGCAGATTCATTAAAGAAATTCTGGTCCGGCAGGTTTTTGCGGAACGCGTCGAAATCGCCGTTGACACTGGCAGTTTTGATGACGACCGGTCGAATGAAGATCACCAGTTCTGTCTTGGAGGTTATGTCATCACGGTTCTGGAACAGGTTGCCAAGCAATGGAATGCGTGCCAGTAAGGGAACCTCGCTGGTGTTCTTGTTTATGCTGTCTTCCATCAGTCCGCCCAGAACGGCGATCTGGTTGTTCTGGATTTTCAGTATGGACTCCATCTCGCGGGTTGAAGTTTGCGGAATGGAGTTTTGGAACGCCAGTCCCGGTGTGGGGTCACTGGCTGGCGTTAGCAAGCGTGTAATCGACGGGCGAACGTTGAGCAACACGGTGTCGTTATCATTGATCTGTGGCGTCACGCTCATGGTGAAGCCGATCGGCACCGTGTTGACGGTGGTCGTGTACGCAACGATTGGTAAGCCACCTGAGACTGTGCTCGGTGTAACGGTTGAATTGACGATGAAATACACATCGTTATCCACCACGCGCAGCATCGCTGTCTGGTTGTTCATCACGCTCAAAGTGGGGCTGGACAGCACCTTGACATTGCCGAACTGTTCCAGCAGTTGCACCGATGCGGAGAGGCTGCCGAATTTGGAGGTAGGATTGATATAGGTGACCGCCAGCCCGCCAACCGTCGAAGCAAAACTATTCGTGCTCGGCTGGAAATTGGTTATGCCAGCCTGGCTTAAGCCAACCTTGCCGCTGAGCAGCCGCGACCAGTTGATGCCCTGCTGGTACTGATCGCTCAATTTTACTTCCACCACAGTCGCCTCGATCATGACCTGACGCTGTGCTCTGGCCATGACCTGGTCGATGAACTGCTGGATCTTTTCATGCTGTTTCCCGGTGGCGCGCACTGTGATGATGCCATTTTCCGGATTCGCGATGACCGAGGCCGCCTCGCGGAAAGTGCTGCGACGGGTAACGGTTATACCACCCTCTTCGACATTGACCGGGTTGGGGCTGTTCTCGATACCCCCCTTGGGCGCAGACTTCTTGCTGCCGGCGGCGGGCTGGACTCCGGTGCCGGTGCTGCTGGCATTGCGTATCTGCTGCACGGATGTTTCGCTGGAGCCTGCGGGCAGTATCTTGTCGGTCTCGTGCAGGATATCCTTGATATTCTGGGTCAAGGTATCCCAGAAACGATTCTTGGATTCATCCTTGATAGTGAGCGAAGAATTGTTGCCGCCGGCGCTGGCTGAAGCGCCTGCAGTTCCGGTCGAGCCGGAGCCGATTTGCGAGGTATTGGAAATCGAACTGTCCGTTTCGCGCGTCATGTTCAGGTAATCGATTTTGTAACTGTGCAGGTAAGGCGTATCCGGCAGCACGGTCAGCGTGCCGTTGTCCAGTTCGTAGCGCATATCCACCTGCCGGGCGATGCGCGTGAGAATTTCCGGCAGCGTCTGGTTGATTGCGTTAATCGTCACGGTTCCATCAATGCCGGACTGTATGTCGAGGTTGACTTTTGCATCGCGCGCCAGCGCGAATAATATCTGCTGAGCGGGAACGTTGGTCACGACCACGCTGTAGGTGGCAATTTTATCGGCTGGTTTGGGCGGCGGCAGCACAACGCTGTCTTTGATGGGTTGCGGAATGGTGTTCTCTGCCTTGGCGGCAGGCCGCTGCATGTGCTGATCGGCGGGCTTTATCAGCTTGGTCCCGCAGCCGGACAGCATCACTCCGATCGCACAGAGATAAACGATGTTGCGTGCACGCATGCTTTTCCCCTTTGATATGCGCTGTAGCCTAACAGCTTTTTGCTTATTGCTCAATATGCTACGGCCGATATCTTTTCAAAAGATGTAAGTCGAGGTGGCGAAGGCTTTCTGGTAACGCACAGGCAGATCCTTGACCGCTTCGTGCGCCGCATCAACTGATGGGTAAGCACCGTAGAGAACGCGTATCCCGTTCTTGCCGCCAAGCTTGGCGGGAAGCAGGTATATCTCCGGGAGAACACCGAGCTTGTCCGCGCGTTCCAGGAATCCTTCGATCCGCTCCGGATTGATGGTTTCGTTGTAATACAGCTGGATGCTGGCGACTGTCTTTTTCTGGTCGAGCAATTGCTTTCCCGCCGCAAGGCGCTGATCGAAAAGGATAGTCTTGATCACTGGCGGGCTGTTGTGGGGGGCAAGCGCGGTGACCGCGGCCGCATTTGCGATCTTCGGTTTCTGGTTCTCGGCGGGACTCGCTACCGGTTTGGCCGGTGGCTTGGGGGCGATTTCGGGAGCAGCTGCCGTTTGAGTTTTCCCCGATGCAGAATCCGCCACAGGCGCTTGATTCGGTGTTGCGATCGCTGCTGGCGGCATTGAAGCGGCCGGAGGTGCCGGCGGTTTTGCGAACAGCCACCATGCAGCCAGCCCCAGCAACAGGCGAAAGCCGGCGCACCACCCAGCAGCAGTCTTGTTGCCGAAGCGGGAAGCGGAAGGGTTGAGTTCGCTGTCGCGCAATGCCGCCTGAACGTGCTCCGGTTTGATGTAATAGGTGTCGTCGACGAATGCGGCCAGCAGTGATTTGTCGGCGAGGATGTTCACCCGGCGCATCAGTCCCTCGGACGCAGAGGCGATCAGTTTGAGCGCGCCCTGCGAGAATATATTCGGGCCGTGGTAGCCTGCCGCGCGCATCCGGAACATCAGGTAGCTTTCCAGGATGTTGCGCGACAGCGGCTGCATATGGAAGTGGTGCGCGATGCGGTCCTTGAGCTGGCGCATGTTGGGTTGATCGAGCTTGGCGTTCAGTTCGGGTTGTCCGAACAGCACGATCTGCATCAGCTTGGCATTGCCGACCTGCAGGTTGTACAGCAGGCGCAATTCCTCCAGCGTGTCCGGCGGCATCGCGTGCGCCTCGTCCACCAGCACGACGACGCGCTTGCCTTCGCGCGCTTTTTCCTCCAGCTTGTTCTGGATGTTCTGCATGATGATGCCGACCCGTTCGCCGTTGATGTTCAGCCCGAGCCCATCCGCAATCGCATACAGCATTTCTTCGCGCGACAGGCTTGGGTTGGCCAGATAGATCGCCTCGACGTGCTCCGGAAGTTTTTCCAGCAGCATCCGGCACAGCATGGTTTTGCCGCTGCCGACTTCGCCGCTGACCTTGATGATCCCTTCGACCTCGGAAATGGAATAGATCAGCGCGTCAAGAATCTCGCCGCGGTTTGCGCCGGAAAAAAAGAACACCGTGACCGGCGTGATTCTGAACGGTGGCTCGGATAGTCCGAAGTGTTCTAGATACATGTGTTTGTGTCCTGTGTGTTGAGTTTTTCATGCGCACCGATGCGGCTGTGCAATGTGGTGCGATTGATGCCAAGCAGCTTGGCGGCTTCGCTGATATTGCCCGCAGCCAGTTCCAGCGCGGCGGCGATATACTGGCCTTCCTGTTCGCGCAGCTGTCGATCCAGGTTGAATTCGCCTTGCTGCAGTTGCTGGATTATCGATGCTGAAGCCCCGCTTGTCTGGACTTGTACGCTGGTTGCCAGCGGGTCGAACTCTTCCTGCAATTGTATCTTGTTGACCGTCATGCCCGGAAATTTTGTCGTCAGCCGGATCACGATATTGCGTAGTTCCCGGGTATTGCCGGGGAAACTGTATTGCTCCCAGCTTTGCAGTGCATCCGGAAGCAGTTCGAAGGGTTGTTGCCCGATCTGGCGCGAATAGTAGGCGCGGAAATGGTTCAGCAAGGCCAGTTTGTCCGTGCCCAGTTCGCGCAATGGCGGAACAGTGATCGAGAACACGTTCAGGCGGTGATAAAGGTCGCCGCGAAAGGTGCCGGCCCTGACTGCCTCGCGCAGGTTGCGGTTCGTTGCGGCGATGATGCGTGCGCCGCTTTTGCGCGTCGTGGTCTCCCCGACGCGCTGGTATTCGCCGTTTTCCAGCACGCGCAACAGCTTGGTCTGGAGTTCCAGCGGCAGTTCTCCGATCTCGTCAAGGAACAGCGTTCCGGATGATGCATCTTCAAAGAATCCCGATTGTGCGTTGGTCGCGCCGGTAAAGGCACCTTTGCAATAGCCGAACAGCGTGGGTTCGATCAGGGTGGGCGGAATCGCGGCGCAGTTCAGTACTTTGAACGGTGCATCAGGTTTGCCCGACAGTTTCTGGATTGCCGAGGCAACCAGTTCCTTGCCGCTGCCCGATTCGCCTTCAATCAAAACGGGAAACGGGATCGCTGCGTACATCACGATCTGGCTGCGCAGTGCCTGCATCTCGGGGGTCTGCCCGACGAGGCCGAGCAGATGATCATCCTGATCGCTGTCGCCGGGTGTCCTGTCCCGGACCTTCAGTGCATCCTGGAGGAATTTCTTGATTTTTTCCGGTGCGCAGGGCTTGGCAATGAAATCGATCGCGCCCAGCGCGCGCGCATGCCGCGCGTTGCTTTGCCCGTCCTG
The DNA here is from genome assembly GCA_963827265.1 of uncultured beta proteobacterium. Lineage (GTDB taxonomy): Bacteria > Pseudomonadota > Gammaproteobacteria > Burkholderiales > Gallionellaceae > Gallionella. Next base: position 105,830 of record CAWHAD010000005.1, read on the forward strand.
GCCGGACAGCACGAATATCCTGATCGTCGGCGAGTGTGCCAGCAGTTCTGCGATCAGGTGAAAGCCTTCGTCGGGTCGGTGCGGGACAGGCGGCAATCCCAGATCAATCAGCGCCAGTTGCGGGGCGCGTGACAATCTGCGCAGCAAGTCGATCGCAGCAACGCGTGATTCGGCCTGATGAACTTCAAAATCGTCGCAGAACGAGACCGCCAATCCTTCACGAATCAGCGGGTCATCATCTACGATTATCAGGCTGGGAAGTGTAGATAACTTGTTCATTTATCTTTCTATAGAGATACTTGACGTGGGCGGAGCATAACGGCAAGTTCACCCAATCTCAATAGGGAAATGCAAGAATATTCACATCTTGGTCAATAAGTTGGGGATTATCGACCGAGTAGTTTAAAATGCGCCCATTGGATTTCCGGGTTTGAATATTGTCTTCTTCCGCATTGGTCGAAATTCGCGATCTGCATTTTGCCTACGACAAGCGTGCCGTTCTGAAAGGGATCAACATGACCTTTCCGAAGGGAAAGCTGATTGCCATCATGGGCTTGAGCGGTTGCGGCAAGACCACGCTGCTGCGCCATATCGGCGGGGTACTCAAGCCGACCAGGGGCTATGTCAAGGTGGGCGATCAGATCATCCACGACCTGGACCCGGATGCGCTGTATGCGATGCGCCGCAAGATGGGCATGCTGTTCCAGTTTGGCGCGTTGTTCACCGATATGACGGTGTTTGACAATGTCGCGTTCCAGATGCGCGAACACACCGATCTGTCCGGAAGAACTGATACGCGATCTGGTGCTGATGAAACTGCATGCGGTCGGATTGCGCGGCACGCAGGATCTGATGCCGTCCGAGCTGTCCGGCGGGATGGCGCGGCGCGTTGCGCTGGCGCGTGCGGTAGCACTCGACCCGATGCTGATCATGTACGACGAGCCGTTTGCCGGACTGGATCCGATTTCCATGACGGTCGTTGGCGACCTGATCCGCCGCCTGAACGATGCCCTGGGGGCGACTTCGGTGGTGGTGACGCACGATGTGCAGGAGTCTTTGAAGATTGTCGATTATGTGTATTTTATGGAGAATGGCGTGATTGTGGCGGAAGGCACGGCGGATGAAATCCGCGCTTCGGAAAAGGCATTCGTCCACCAGTTTGTGCATGGCGAGATGGATGGTCCGTTGCCGTTCCACTACCCCGGCGGTGATTATCGCCAGGATTTGAACTTGAGGACCTGACATCATGAGGCCAGCATTTCTGGAAGCGATCAGGTTGACCGGACACCGCTCGATCAACGCGGTATGGCGCATCGGCATGGCATCGCGCTTCTTTTTCCTGACCCTGTTGTATTCGGGTACCAGCTTTCGGCGCTTCCACCTGATCGTCAAGGAATTGTTTTCAACCGGGGTGCTGTCGCTGATCATCATCGTGGTGGCGGGTTTGTTCGTCGGAATGGTGCTGGGACTGCAGGGCTACGAAACGCTGAGGCGCTACGGATCGGAATCGGCGCTGGGAAGCATGGTCGCATTGAGCCTGGTGCGCGAACTGGGGCCGGTGGTCGCGGCATTGCTGTTTGCCAGCCGCGCCGGTTCGGCGATGACGGCGGAGATCGGGCTGATGAAGGCAACCGAGCAGATCTCCGCGATGGAAATGATGGCGGTCAACCCGATCGCGCGCATTGTCGCCCCGCGCTTCTGGGCCGGGGTGATCTCCATGCCGTTGCTGGCCGCCCTGTTCAGCGCAGTGGGTGTGTTCGGCGGCTACTTCGTGGGTGTGGTACAGATTGGCGTTGATGAAGGTTCGTTCTGGTCGCAGATGCAGGCTGCAGTGGACTTTCGCGACGACATCCTGAACGGTGTGATCAAGAGCCTGGTGTTCGGTACCGTGGTGACGATCATCGCGCTGTTCGAGGGTTATGATGCTCCGCCGACCGCGGAAGGGGTGTCCGGTGCGACCACGCGCACGGTGGTGACATTCTTCGCTGGCGATATTGATGCTGGATTTTATTTTGACCGCAATCATGTTTAGAGGAACTTAGGAAATGGAACGGACGACGCTGGATCTCTGGGTGGGTATATTTGTGGTGGCAGGTGTCGCCGCACTGGCTGATGCTGGCGATGAAGGTCGGGAACCTGGGTACTTACAACATGTCCGAGACGTATCAGGTGCATGCGTATTTCACCAATGTAGGCGGCTTGAAACCCAAGGCCTCGATCAAGAGCGCGGGCGTGCTGGTCGGGCGCGTGACGGGGATTACGCTGGATACGCAACGCTACGAAGCCAATGTGGAAATGAGCCTGGACAAGCGTTACCAGTTTCCCAAGGACACGTTCGCCAGCATCCTGACTTCCGGCCTGCTGGGCGAGCAATACATCGGCCTGGTTCCGGGCGGGGACAGCGAGATGCTGAAAAACGGTGACCAGATCAAGAAGACCCAGTCTGCGGTGGTGTTGGAAGATCTGATCAGCAAATTCATCTATAACAAGGCGACGGAACCCGCCAGCAAGAATTAGTTATAACCACACAAAATGAGAAAGAACATGACTGCGTTACATAGGATTATTCTGGGTGCGTTGATGTGTTGCACGCTGGGTGCGGCACATGCCGAAGTTGTTGCGCCCGATGTACTGATAAAAAATACCGTGCGGGAAGTCACTGCGATCATCAAGCAGGACAAGGACATCCAGGCCGGCGACCTGAAGAAGATCCATCGCGCTGGTGGACGCGAAGGTATTGCCGCATTTCGATTTCCAGCGCATGACCCAACTGGCGGTCGGCAGATACTGGCGTACTGCCACTCCCGAGCAGCAGCAGGCACTGGTCACCGAATTCCGCGATTTGCTGGTGCGCACCTACACCAAGGTGTTTTCTGTGTATCGTGACCAGACTATCGATGTGAAACCGCTCAGGATGGCGCCCGACGATACCGAGGTGACCGTCAACACCGTGATCAGCAAGCCGGGCTCGCAGCCGACATCGGTGGATTATGAAATGAAGAAGTCCGCCGACGGCTGGAAGGTGTTCGACATATCCGTTGAAGGCGTCAGCATGGTGATGAGCTATCGCGGCACGTTCGCATCGCAGATTCAGCAGGACGGTATCGATGGCCTGATCAGGACGCTTTCCGACAAGAATGCCACGGCCACGGACGTCAATGTGATGAAAACGGGGGCGCAGTGATCGATCGCGAAGACGGGTGGATGGTGGTTCAGGGCAATTTGAACATCGCTACCGTCCCGGCATTGTTCGAAACCGGATTGAAACACCTGGCCGACGAAGATTTCAAGGTCGATTTTTCACAGGTCGAATCCGTGGATTCCGCAGCGGTCAGTTTGCTGCTGGGATGGAACAGGGCCGCCCGGAAAATGCAGCATGCTTTGCGTGTGAAGGCCCTGCCCGAAGATTTGCTCAGCCTGGCGCGACTCTACGGTGTTGCCGACCTGCTGCCGCAACAATCCGATTGAATCCTTTTCGCGGGCGGCACCTTGGCTGTTGCGCGCATCCCACGCCAGTTTTTAGTATCATGCGCAAGCCCGGCAACGGGCGGCGTTCTGTCCTTGTCCAGTTTATTTCGACTTAAAAATGGTGGAATCATCTATGGTAACCCCGGAAAGTATTCAACAGAACATCGCGCAAGGCATGGCGACCGAGCATTTGAGCGTGGTCGGAGACGGGCAACACTTCGAGGCCGTGGTGGTCAGCGAGGCGTTTGCCGGAAAAAACCGGGTGCAGCGCCACCAGATGGTTTACCAGACCCTGGGCGACCGGATGCGCGCGGAGATTCATGCGCTTTCGATGAAAACGATGACGCCGCAAGAGTGGCGTAGCCAGCAGTAATCCATGCAAAAGTTGGCAATCCAGGGCGGCAGCCGCCTCAATGGCGTGGTGCGAATTTCCGGCGCCAAGAATGCCGCACTGCCGATACTGTGCGCGAGTCTGCTGACCCGCGACACCCTGCAGCTCGACAATGTGCCCGAACTGAACGATGTTGCGACGATGCGCAGACTGTTGCAGCAAATGGGCGTATCGATAGCGATCAGCGACGGGCGGATGGAATTGTGCGCGGCAGATATCGACAAGCTCGAAGCGCCCTATGAAATGGTGAAAACCATGCGTGCGGCAATTCTGGTGCTGGGGCCGCTGGTGGCGCGATTCGGGGAAGCGCGGGTTTCGCTGCCGGGCGGTTGCGCGATCGGTTCACGCCCGGTGGATCTGCACATCAAGGGACTGCAGGCAATGGGCGCCGAGATCAATATCGAGCATGGATATATTCACGCCCAGGTACCTCATGGTAGGGGGGCAAAACGACTGAAGGGTGCGCGAATATTTTTCGATCTGGTCAGTGTTACCGGCACGGAAAACCTGATGATGGCGGCAGCGCTGGCCGACGGTGTAACGGTGCTGGAAAATGCGGCGCGCGAACCGGAAGTGGTGGACCTGGCAAATTGCCTGATTGCGATGGGCGCAAAGATTGAAGGAGCCGGCAGCGATACCATCAGCATCATCGGCGTGGAAAAATTGCACGGAGCCAGCCATCGCGTCATGCCGGACCGCATCGAGAGCGGCACTTTCCTGGTCGCGGCGGCGGCTGCGGGCGGCGACATCACGCTGACCGGTGCACGCGCCGATATTCTCGAAAACGTGCTGGAGAAATTGCAGGAAGCCGGTGCCACCATACAACTGGCGGAAAATACGATCAATCTCAGAATGGATCGGCGTCCGATGGCCGTCAATGTGCGCACCGCGCCGTACCCGGCTTTCCCGACCGACATGCAGGCGCAATTCATGGCGATGAATTGCATAGCAGAGGGGAACGCTATGGTGGTCGAGACGATTTTCGAAAACCGCTTCATGCACGTTCAGGAACTGCGCCGCCTCGGCGCGCAGATCGATGTCGAGGGCAACACCGCGGTGATCAGGGGTTGCGCCGATCTGCAGGGCGCAACAATCATGGCGACCGATTTGCGCGCCTCGGCGTGTCTGGTCATCGCCGGCTTGGCGGCCCAGGGCGAGACCATCGTGGATCGAATCTACCATCTGGATCGCGGCTACGAACACATCGAGGCGAAGCTGTCGGCGCTGGGGGCGAATATCAGGCGGATTAAATAGAATTACTGGCCCGAAGATATGTCAGGCAGCCAACTGCTCCAGAGAACATGAATGTGATGAAACTGCCATTGGTCAGGCGTGAAACAGCGAGTGAGACATGAAGGAAATAACGGTAATTTGTGTTTCATATAAAAGGTATAAAAACATACCGGTACTGATCCACTCCTTTCTTGCGCAATCGTTGCAGAACTTCAAGCTGCTGGTGTTGCACGATGGCTATGATGCCGAAATGGAAGGCATCCTTCAGGATTTCAGGAACAAGAACCCGGATATATTCGATTACCGGTTTTCCGATGTCCGCTTTAACGATTATGGACACTCATTGAGAGACATCGGAATCGGGACGCTGGATACGGAATATGTGCTGATAACCAATGACGACAATTATTATTGCCCCAAGTTTCTCGAGTACATGTTCATGCCGATTCATGCAGAACCCTCTCCTCCGGACATCGTGCTTTGCGACATGATTCATTCCCATAACAATCCGGGAGGACGGCCGCAAGGGCCTTATAATCTGTTCAAAACATCGCCGGGCAGACTCTCCATTGATATCGGATGTTTTATTGCCAGAAGCGAACTGGCAAAAAAGGCCGGGTTCAGGGACAAGACGCACGATGGCGATGCGACTTACTTCGAGGATCTGGTCAGGGCGGCTGTCACACCCAGGATTTTCAAAATCGATCACGTCCTGTTTGTCCATAATTAAAAGGTGCCGCGTAGTTGACCTGATCCACGCCAACAGGCTCATCGATGCTGCATTTGCGGTAGAATGTGCATCTTTCATAAGTGCCTGAATCCGATGACCATCACCATCGCGCTGTCCAAAGGGCGCATCTTCGAAGAGACCATGCCGTTGCTGAATGCAGCTGGCATCGACGCGCTGGAGGATCCCGAGTCCTCACGCAAACTGATCTTGCCGACCAATCGCGCCGATGTGCGCCTGATTATCGTGCGCGCCAGCGATGTGCCGACTTATGTGCAATACGGTGCGGCGGATATCGGTGTGGCGGGCAAGGATGTGCTGGAAGAGCACGGCGGCACCGGCCTGTACCAGCCGCTGGACCTGAACATCGCGCGTTGCCGCATGATGGTCGCGGTGCGCGATGATTTCGATTACGAATCTGCGGTGCGGCAGGGAGCCCGGCTGCGCGTGGCGACCAAGTATGTGCAAACCGCCAGGGCGCACTTCGCTGCAAAAGGCGTGCATGTGGACCTGATCAAGCTGTACGGTTCGATGGAGCTGGCACCGCTGGTGGGCCTGTCGGACGCGATCGTGGACCTGGTCAGCAGCGGCAACACGCTCAAGGCGAACCACCTCAAGGCAGTCGAGCACATTGCGGATATTTCGTCGCGCCTGGTGGTGAACCAGGCTGCGCTGAAATTGAAATATGACGTGATCCAGCCGATGCTGGATGCGTTCGCGCGTTCGATAAAAATATAGCGCAACCAGGAAATACAGAGCGAATTAACATGAACATCAGACAACTTTCCAGCCGCGCTGCCGGCTTCGATGCCGAGTTGACCAGGACTGCTGGCGTTCGAGGAAACCGCGGACGAAAAGCTGGAAGCGACCGTTGCGGCGATACTTGCCGATGTGCGCAAGCGCGGCGATGCGGCGGTGCTGGAATACACGCGCAAGTTTGATCGTCTGCCGCTGGCTGATGCTGCCGCGATGGAATTGTCGCGCGATGAATTGCACGCGGCGTTCGACGGGCTGCCGGCAGAGCAGCGCAGCGCGCTGGAACAGGCCGCGAAGCGCGTCACCGATTATCACAAGAAACAGGTGCAGGCTTCGTGGAGCTACACCGATGCCGACGGCACACTGCTCGGCCAGCAGGTCACCCCGCTGGATCGTGTCGGTCTGTATGTGCCGGGCGGCAAGGCGGCTTATCCGTCCTCGGTGTTGATGAACGCGCTGCCCGCCAAGGTGGCCGGGGTCGCCGAACTGATCATGGTGGTGCCGACCCCGGACGGCGTGAAGAACCAGCTGGTGCTGGCAGCGGCCTATCTGTGCCGGCGTGGATCGCGTGTTCACGATCGGCGGCGCGCAGGCGGTCGCGGCATTGGCATACGGCACCGCGACCATACCGAAAGTGGACAAGATCGTCGGTCCCGGCAACGCCTACGTCGCGGCCGCGAAACGCCGCGTGTTCGGCGTGTGCGGTATCGACATGATCGCGGGGCCGTCGGAAATCCTGGTGATCTGCGACGGGCAGACCGACCCCGACTGGATTGCGATGGACCTGTTCTCGCAGGCCGAGCACGACGAACTGGCGCAGGCCATCCTGCTGTCGCCGGATGCGAAATTCATCGAGGCAGTTGCCGCCAGCGCGGACAAATTGCTGGAACAAATGCCGCGCCGCGACATCATCAGGACCGCGCTGGAGAACCGCGGTGCATTGATCCATGTCGCCGACCTGGACGAAGCCTGCACCATCAGCAACCGCATTGCACCCGAACACCTGGAGTTGTCGGTTGCGAACCCGGAGGTCTGGTTGCCCAAACTGAAACATGCCGGCGCGATCTTCATGGGCCGCTACACGTCGGAAGCGCTGGGCGATTACTGCGCGGGGCCCAACCACGTGCTGCCCACCTCGGGCACGGCGCGTTTCTCATCGCCGCTGGGCGTGTACGACTTCCAGAAACGCAGCAGCCTGATCCAGGTCTCTGCTGCAGGGCGCGCAAAAGCTGGGCGACATCGCATCCGTGCTGGCATTCGGCGAAGGGTTGCAGGCACACGCGCAATCGGCGCTGTTCAGGAAAAGCCGGGTCTAGCCTGGCTGGGTCACAATCGAGTCCCGGTCCCGTGTCTCAAGATCCTTCCACGCGGCGGTACAGCCGGTAGCGCTCGTCCTTGTCGCCCTTGCGGTTGCCCTCCCAGATTTTTTCCCAGCGCGCTTCGTCGAGCAGCGGTCTTGACAGCTTGTTGCCCTGGATCAGGCGCAAATCGCAACGGTGCCTGTAGTCGTGCTCGGTGAGAATGTTGCCGAAATAATACAGCATCGCGCGCTGCCCCTCGCCGAGGCGTTCCCCGGCAATACATCGGTAGTGTTCTGGCAGTGATTGCTTCAGCGAGGCGACCATGCCGCGATAGCTTTTCCCGCTGTCCAGCCAGGGCAGCCACAGCGTCATCGCGAGTATCCAGATCAGGGTCACGCCTGACGCCCAGTTCAAAGTCGCACGGCGCATCGAACGCCCGACCCGCCACACGATCACGATCCACAGTACGGTGGCAATGATCGCGATCACGAACTGGGCGGTATGCAACTCCGGTTCGAAGCCGGGCTGAAAGTCTTTCAGCCAATGGGTGATCTTGGCCTGATTATCCAGCAGCAAGCCGGCCCAGCCCCACCACATCAGGATCGCAATCAGAGCGAAAGTCATGATACCGAACCAGTCCAGCGCGTTGGCCGCGCCGCGCTTCAGTATCGACAGCGAGGCGGTCGCCAGCAGCGTGAGCGGCAACAGCATCGGCAAAGCGAACAGATCCGCTGTGCTGGCGGCAAGGCTGAGGGTGATGAACATCACAACGAAATTGACCAGCGGCAACTGCAAATCGTCGCGTTGCGCCAGTTTCTTGCGAGACTTCCATACCATCCAGCCCGCGAGCGGCAGGGCAGGCCACGCCAGCCATGGCAGGTTTTCCAGATAGTAGAGGGAATCCTTGCCGGGACCGGTTTTTGCGTGTTTGATCCAGTTGCCGATGTTGTGTGACCATGCCCAGTCGGAAAACAATTGCGGCGAATGTTGATACAGCAGCAGCGGCCAGACGGTCAGCCACGGCAGCGCGAACAGCAGGGCAATAGCGATGCTGAGATTATATTGCCGCGTGCGCCAGTTCCGGAAAAACAGCGGCAGGCAGGCCGCAGTCAGCACGAATAAGATCGGTGAGATAAAGCCCTTGGACATGAAACCGATGCCCATGCCGGTTCCGGTCAATATGCCGGCCCGCCAGAACTGCTCCCTGCTGAGCGAGAAGCCGAACAGCATCATCGCGCATCCGGTCAGCAGCACGAGATCGGTGACCATCTGGTGCGCGCGTACCAGCATGCCCAGACAGCCGATCAGGATGATCGCCGCAGCCCAGCCGCGATTTTCTCCGTACAGCCTGCGCCCGGCGAGGCCGACGAACAACAGCGTCAGCGCAGTATAGAAACCGCTGGCAATACGCGCGCCGTCATGCAGCGGCAACAGCGGCGAAAACAGTTTGGCAAACAGCGCGGCAGTCCAGTAGTACAGCGGCGGTTTGTCCATGAAAGGCTCGCCCGCCAGGGTGGGTACCAGCCAATCGCCGTTATGCAGCATCGAATAGATAACGCCGAAGCTGAATGCATCATCCGGCTTCCAGGGATCGTGCCCGACCAGTCCGGTACCCAGCCAAATCAGGCACAGCAACCCGAGCAGCACCGCTTTGGCGAGGGTGATCGGATTGGGGTCGGTGGGTTTGATGAAATACATACGTCAGATTCCTTAAAATCCGATGGGCGATGGCCGGAGTGGAAATGCTGCAAATAAAAAAGGCAGCTGACGCTGCCTTTTGATGGAACCGCCGCGCGAAGTTCCGTTTGGCACTATCGCCATTCCTTCGGGCAAGCGGCAAACGATTGCCCGTGCATGACGACTAGGCCGAAGCCTTGCTGCCGTATTTCTGGCGGAACTTGTCGATGCGGCCTGCGGTATCGACGATCTTCTGTGTGCCGGTGTAGAAGGGGTGGCATTCGGAACAGACCTCAACGTGCAGGGCCGGCTTGCCCATCACGGATTTGGTCTTGAAGCTGTTGCCGCAACTGCATGTCACGGTGACTTCTTTGTAATCTGGGTGAATGTCTGCTTTCATGATCTTTCCTTGCGTATGGTTTAGTGCGGCGGGTGTACGCACTCTGGTATTGCATAAGGGCGCGCATTATCCATGAAAACAGGGGGGTGCGCAAATTGTTATCCTCGCCCGTGATCCGGATAAACAAAATCCGGATTGCCGGTCGAAATCCAGCGCGCAGGGCATGGAAGCATTTGTTCAGCTCGCTCTGGTCCTGACGTCCTGAATCAAATAAACTTCGTTCCTTGTGCTTGAATCGATCAGGGAATGAAAAATATGCCTACACTGAGCCGGAATGAATACAGGACACTGGTGCTGGCCGCGCTGGGCGGGGCACTCGAGTTCTACGATTTTGTGATCTTCGTGTTTTTCGCTGTCGTGATCGGGCAGTTGTTTTTCCCGCACGACATGCCGGACTGGCTGCGCCAGCTGCAGACCTTCGGCATCTTCGCGGCCGGCTACCTGGCCCGCCCGCTGGGCGGAATCGTGATGGCTCACTTCGGCGATCTGCTCGGGCGCAAGCGGATGTTCATGCTGAGCATATTCCTGATGGCGATACCGACGATGGCGATCGGTTTGCTGCCGACCTATACGGTGATCGGTATCTGGGCGCCGCTGTTGCTGCTATTGATGCGCGTGCTGCAGGGCGCGGCGGTCGGCGGGGAGGTGCCGGGCGCATGGGTGTTCGTCTCCGAGCATGTGCCTGCGCGTCATGTCGGCTTTGCCTGCGGCACGCTGACGGCCGGACTGACCGGCGGAATCCTGCTCGGTTCGCTGGTGGCGACCGCGATCAACAAGCTTTACTCTCCCGCCGAATTGCTCAGCCAGGGCTGGCGCGTGCCGTTCATCATCGGCGGACTGTTCGGCCTGATGGCGGCATGGTTGCGCCAATGGCTGCAGGAAACGCCGGTGTTCAGGGAGATGCAGGCGCGGCAGGCATTGGCGGACGAGTTGCCGCTGAAGCGGTGGTGCGCGAACATCGACCCGCCGTAATCCTGACCATGCTGATGACCTGGCTGCTGTCCGCCGCAATCGTGGTGATGATCTTGATGACCCCGCCGCTGGTGCAGAAGTTGTACGCGATTCCCGCGGCCGTTGCGTTGCAGGCGAACAGTATCGCGACGCTATTCCTGAGTCTCGGTTGCGTGGTCTTCGGGATGTTGGCCGATCGTTATGGCGCGGGGCGGGTGCTGATCATCGGCTGTGCGATGCTGGGCATCACTTCGGGACTGTTCTATCAGCAGATGTCGGTCGCGCCTCAGAACATCAATGGCCTGTATGCCTTGTGCGGATTCTTTGTCGGCGTGATCGGCGTGGTGCCGAGTGTCGCGGTCAAGGCTTTTCCGCCGGCAGTGCGATTTTCCGGCCTGTCCTTTTCCTATAATGTCGCTTACGCGGTGTTCGGCGGACTTACCCCGGTGGCGGTTAGCATGCTGATGCCGCTCGACCGGCTGGCACCCGCGCATTACGTGGAAGTATTGAGTGTGGTGGGCATATTGATCGGATTGTATTTGTGGCGCGGGGACAAAGCGGTCAGGACCATATAAGGCTTTTATGCGACAATGCGCGCCGCGAAAATCGCATGCCTGAAGAATCTGCAGGTTGCAGGCATGCTCCCCAAGTTCAGGAAATGATGTGTTGATGGAAAACCCCACATTTTTGGAAAACCTCAGGCAATTGCTCGCGGCGGATATGGCCGCGGTGGATCGGGTAATCCGCACGCGGCTGCATTCGGAAGTGGTGCTGGTCAATCAGGTCGGCGAATACATCATCAACGGCGGCGGCAAGCGCTTGCGTCCCGCGCTGGTGGTGCTGTCTGCCGAAGCCTTCGGTTACCGGGGCAAACATCATCACGATCTGGCTGCGGTAGTCGAATTCATCCACACCGCGACACTGCTGCACGATGATGTGGTCGACGAATCCGAACTGCGCCGCGGCCGGGCGACCGCCAGCGCGCTGTTCGGCAATGCGGCCAGCGTGCTGGTCGGCGATTTCCTGTATTCACGCGCTTTCCAGATGATGGTCGAGGTGGGCGAGATGCGCGTGATGCAGACGCTGGCCGATGCGACCAATGTGATCGCCGAGGGCGAGGTGCTGCAACTGCTCAACTGCCACGATGCCGATGTCGACGCCGCCAACTACATGCGCGTGATCCATTGCAAGACCGCCAAGCTTTTCGAGGCGGCGATGCGACTCGGCGCGATACTGGGCAAGGTTGGCGAGAAGGAAGAACTGGCGGTCGCCGAATATGGCATGCATCTCGGCACCGCATTCCAGCTGGTGGACGATGTGCTGGATTATTCGGCCGACGAGCAGCAGACCGGCAAGCATCTCGGCGACGATCTCGCCGAAGGCAAGCCGACCCTGCCGCTGATCTATGCGATGCAGCACGGCTCGGCAGAACAGGCTGCCGTCGTGCGCAGCGCGATCGAACAGGGGGATGTGGAGAAATTCGCCGAGGTGCTGCAGATCATCCGTGCGACCGGCGCGCTGGATTTCACCCGCCAGCAGGCGATGCGCGAGGCTGATGCGGCATGTGTCGCGATCGCCGGTCTGGCGGATTCTAAATACAGGCAATGTTTGCTAGAATTGGCAAAGTTTGCCGCAACACGGCAATACTAGAAATTCAAGTTTGTTTGATGCTGCAAAAACCGTAGCGAACGGTTCGAGAACAAGGAGCACGGCGCGCTACATGACCAATGGACTAAGCTGGAAAAAACGCCAGCCAAGTCGCTGGTCAGCGCAACGCAGCTAACGAATCGCGTAGTAGATTTTAGCAACATCAAAAACGGGGTGTAGCTCAGCCTGGTAGAGTACTGCGTTCGGGACGCAGGAGTCGGAGGTTCGAATCCTCTCACCCCGACCAGGCAAAGTAGCAAGTCAAAGCGGTGCAAGGATCAGCAGCACCCGGTACGGGCCGTGCGCGCCCAGCGTGACGGTCTGTTCGATATCGGCGGTGCGCGAAGGCCCGGAGATGAAATTGACCGCGCGCGGCGGTTGCCTGAATTCCTTGCGCAGCAGATCCCAGGCATCTTCCATCGTCGCGACGATGCGGCGCGGGTTGACAACGGCCACATGGGTTTCCGGCAGCAGGCTGGTGGTGGCAGGCGTTTCCGCTCCCGACAGCATCATCAGCGTACCCGTTTCCGCAATCGCGCAGAATGCGCCGGTAACGCCGACCAGGTCGCCATCCCTGGCCGGACGCGACTGCATTTCCAGTCCGGCCGCACTCCATTGCAATTCGGCAAGAGACGGCCAGCATGTGCCGCGCATCGGCAGTTGGCGTTCGTTCAGATAGCGCGCCAGCAGCAACGGTACTTCCGCCAGATGGCCCGCATTCCAGCACATCGCTGGAAAGCTTGAGCGCACGCTCGCTGAAACATGCGACCAGATCATCCGGGGCTGGCGGCAGCGGTCCGCGCGGATGCCGGGCAAGGTGGCTGCTTATCGATTCCATATGCGCGCCCGTTGTTCGGCGGGCCTGGGCGTCGCGTATCCTGCCGAGTATTTTGTCGCGCGCGTTCATTTGCGTTTTCCTTGCCGGTACATTTCACGGAAGGTCCGGCCTGCCGGCGCCGGAAAATCGCGGCCATCGGTCCAGCCGCTTGCGCCGGGCAGGGTGTGCAGCAGTTTGTCCTTTCCGCCGAGCAGGCTCAGCGAGCGCGCGGCTGCCCTGGTCGCCAGTGCGTATATCGCCGGGTGCAGCACCAGCCAGGCCCAGACCTTGAGGCATAAGGTTTCCTGGCGCGACTTCATGCCGATTTCCAGCTGTTTTTCGCGCAACTTGCGCAGCAGGTCCGGCAACGGAATTTTCACCGGGCAGACCACCGCGCAGGCACCGCAAAATGTCGACGCATTGGGCAGGTCCGGGGATTTTTCGATGCCGCCCAGCAACGGTGTGAGTATCGAGCCCATCGGGCCGGGATAGACCCAGCCATACGCATGACCGCCGATATTCTGGTACACCGGGCAATGGTTCATGCACGCGCCGCAGCGTATGCAGCGCAGCATCTCCTGCATTTCTCCGCCGATGAGCCTGCTGCGGCCGTTGTCGAGCAGGATGATGTGGAAGTGTTCCGGGCCGTCGTGATCTTCCTTGCCCTTGTTGCCGGTCAGCACCGACACATAGTTGGTGATCGACTGTCCGGTCGCGGAACGCGGCAGCAGGCGCACCAGCGTGGTCACGTCTTCCAGCGTCGGCACCACTTTTTCGATGCCGGTGATCGCGACATGCACGCGCGGCAGCGTGGTCACCAGCCGCCCGTTGCCTTCGTTGGTGACGATCAGCACCGAGCCGGTTTCGGCGACCAGGAAATTGCCGCCGGAGATGCCCATGTCCGCGTTGAGGAACGCCGGCCGCAGCACTTCGCGCGCCTCGCGGCACAGCTCGGCGATGCCGGTCTTGCGCGGCAGCTGGTGTTTCTCCGCGAACAGGTCCGAGATCTCTTCCTTGTTCTTGTGCACCACCGGCGCGACGATATGCGAAGGCGCTTCGTGGGCGAGCTGCAGGATATATTCGCCGAGGTCGGTTTCCATCACCTTGACGCCGGCCAGTTCCAGCGCGTCGTTCAGCCCGCACTCTTCGCTGACCATGGACTTGGATTTCGCCGCTGTTTTGACGCCGTGCTGTGCAGCGATCCCGGCAACGATGCGGTTCACTTCCTCGCCGGTCTCGGCCCAGTGCACGATCGCGCCGCGCGCGGTGGCCTGTTGCTCGAAATGCAGCAGCCAGTGTTCGAGGTCGTTCAGCACGCGGTCACGGATCCCGGCCGCAGCAGTCGCGCGTCTCCTGCAGGTCATGTATTTCGCTGATGACCGCCGAGCGCCCTTCGACAAAGCGTGACTGCAGGCGCGACAGCGCGTCCTGGAGTTTTGCATCGGCCAGTTTTATGGTGACCTGTTTCTTGAATTGGAGGGAGGTGTTTTGCATCGTCCTAGAAAAAACATTTAGCCACATAACCAGCGACTTGGCTGGCGTCTTTTGGCAGCTTAGTCGAATGGCTAGTTGTTGCAACAGAGGACACAGAGTTCACAGAGAAAAACGGTTGCTTTCTGTTGAGAGCAATCTTACCAATTAAGTGAACATTAAAAATATGAGCAATCCGCATTATCTCTGTGTCCTCTGTGATCTCTGTGGCTAGAATTACGATTTTTAAGATTGGTCTTCTTGATCCAAGCCGGACAACACCTCCGCCACATGCAGCACGCGGGTGCGGTGGTCTCCTTTGCGGCGCAAGCGGCCCTCGATATTCAGCAAACAGCCGAGGTCGCCGCCGACGATGACTTCTGCATGGGTTTCGGTGATGTGCCGGCACTTGTTGTCGGCCATGCGTGTCGACAGTTCGCCGTACTTGACCGAGAAGGTGCCGCCAAAACCGCAGCAGGTGGTCGATTCCACCATCTCGTGCACGGTTACACCAGGCATCGTTGCCAGCAGTGCGCGCGGCTGTTTGTAGACATCGAGTTCGCGCAATCCGGAACAGGAATCGTGATAGGTCAGCGTGCCCCTGAAATTGCCGGGCACCTTTTCCAGTCTGGCGATATTGAACAGGAAGTCGGTCAGTTCGTGGGTGCGTTGCGCCAACGCGGTGAATCTCTGATGCAGCGCCGGATCGTCGCGAAACAGATCGGGGTAATGCACGCGTATCATCCCGGCGCAGGAACCCGACGGCAGCACCACGTAATCGAATGTTTCGAATTCGGCGAGAAACTTCAGCGCCATCGCCCCGGCGGATTTTCGGTCGCCCGAGTTGTATCCGGGTTGGCCGCAGCAGGTTTGCTGTGCGGGCACGACGACTTCGCATCCGGCCGCTTCCAGCAGCCTGATCGCCGCGAAGCCGATGCGGGGACGCATGGTGTCCACCAGACAAGTGACAAAAAATCCAACACGCATTTGCATCTTTCCGGAACGGATGCGGCAGTGCCTAACTATACGCTTGCGGAACCGTATCCATAACATTCGGCGAACCAATACACCGATGATTATTCCGCACGCCTTCTTTCGCGCCTGAATATGCGTTGCTGCCCGGGCATGCGAGCGGTATCCGCATGCATCCCGCGCTGCCTTGTGCCCAAGCGCCGGTACCCGCGTGCCGCGCCCCGACGTTCGGCACTTTGCCCGGCACGCCGGCCCCGCATCTGCCGGAATTGCCTGATGCGCTGTTCGCGCATTTGTTCGAGCCGCCCGCGCAGGAATTCCTTGCGCTTCAGGATGCGTTGTTCGATCCTCAGCTTGCGGAATTCGAGGAAGCGCGGTCGATGCGCAAGAAAATAGGGCGCCGCGGCCCGGTCGCGCGGCGTGAACGCAAATTTCCCCGGGGTCACATCGACTTCTCCGCGCGATGTCTTCAATACGGTGGATCCGGTATTGACCGTATCATAGGTTCCCGGCTGGTCGCCGTCGCCGTTGTCGATCACGGTTGTCTCGTGGTCCGTGCCGCGTATCCCGATGGTGGCAGTGGGTGTGGTGATGCGATAGGCGGAATAGTCGTGCTTGCCTATCCAGCCGGTGATGGAACGCACACTCCCCTTGAGCAGCGACATGAATATCCTGTCGAGCGAACTGCCCTCGGCTTTGTATTGATCGACGCGGAATACGGTATTCGGACGAATGGCAATGATGCCGCCATCCTCCGTGACGATGTGCACCTCGCCATCCGCCCCGGAAGTGATGGTCTGCTGTTCGTATATCTTCCGGCCGACAGTGATGGGGACCGATACACCGGACTGCCCCGTCACACTGGCGCTGCCCGAGAGGTCATCGACAGTGCCAAACTGCGTTGCCGCATAAGCGATGCGGCAGACTGAAAGCAGTATCAGCAGGGTAAACAGTTGTTTCAGGAGTGCTCTCATATTTCAATTTATTCGTGCCGAAACTTTCGCCATTCTTTCCGGCAAGACCGGAGTCGGGATGTTTACAGGTTCAGCATTACCCGTTTGTCCGGTTCAACTGTTCGATGAACGCGCTGATACCATGACGAGCGATTTGCGCGTCTTCCCCCGATTTAACCCCTGATACGCCGACGGCGCCGGCACATTCGCCATCGATCATGATGGGTTCGCCGCCTTCCAGGAAGGTCAGCCCGCCGGGCATGGACAGCACCGAGGTTTCACCGCCGGCGATCCTGTCAGTGAATGATTTTGTGGGCCTGCGCCCCATTGCGGAGGTGTGAGCCTTGCCGATGGCGATGTCCATACTGATCAACGGTGCGCCATCCAGTCGTTGCAGCCACAGCAAGTGTCCGCCATCGTCGGCGATCGCAATGGTGACCGCCCAGTTCTGGCGTAATGCCTCGCTTTCGCAAGCTGCCGCGATGATTTTTGCATCTGCCAGCGTCAAATATTTTCTGTTTTTCAAACGGTGCCTCGTTGGATCTGGGTTGCTGAATTGCGCTGGACGGCATTTTGCGCAGCGTGAAGTCGGATTGCCTGGAAACCTATCCGCCGGTTTCCATGACGTATGCAATTCTGGTGCACAGAATTCCGCCAGGCGGTTTATTGCAACGGAGCACAATAACCCGACTGGCGGAGCACCTGGATTGAAGTCATGCAATATTGCGGCAATGGTTATGGTTCCATCGGCCGCATCCTGGTCCGACTGGTGTTTCAGGCAGGCTGGAGCCTGGCCACGACTTCATTTTTCCCGTCGATCATTTTCTTGCGCATCGGGCAAACCACGAACCGGGCCACCACGGCCGCTGTGATGCTCATGATCGCGGCGACCCAGAGGACGGCCACCCAGCTGCCGGTGGACGCCTTGAGCACGCTGGCCAGCGGCACCAGCAGCGAGGCCGTGCCCTTGGCAGTGTACAGAAAGCCAAAGTTGGCAGCGGCATACTTCGTGCCGAAGGTGTCGCCGCTAACCGCTGGGAAGATGGAGAAAATTTCGCCCCAGCACAGGAAGATCATCGGCGCGAAAATCATGAAGCCGATTGGATCGTGGCCGAACTCCATCAGGCCCAGGATCGCAATGCCCTCACCCGTGAATATCAACAGCATGGTGTTCTCGCGGCCAAGTTTGTCGGAGATCCATCCGGTCAGCGGGCGGGTGAAACCATTGCACAGGTTGTCCATCACCAGGACCAGGGTCAGCAGCGGCATGGTCGAGCCGAATACATCCAGCGGCAGTCCCGCTACGCCGTAGTCCTTTGCGATTGGCGCGATCTGTGCTGCGGCCATGATGCCGCCGGCGGCGACCAGCACGAAGCAGACGTAAAGCAACCAGAACACCGGGGTCTTCAACATTTCCTTCGACGTGTAGTGGTGACGGGCCAGGGGATTGACCTTGCTGACGGCTGTGGCGGCTGCCTTCAGTGGCGCACGGACGAGGAACAGCGCCAGCACCAGGATCACCGCGCCTTGCAGCAGGCCGAAGGTGAAGAAGGCCTGCTGGTAGCCGCCGGTTTTCACCATGTTGGAGATCGGAATGACAGTGATCGCCGCACCGGCACCGAATCCGGCGGCCGTCAGGCCGGCGGCCAGGCCGCGCTTGTCCGGAAACAGTTTCAGCGCGTTGCCCACGCAGGTACCGTAGACGCAACCGGCGCCGACGCCGCCGACAACCGCCGCGAAATACAGCAATTCGAGGGAGTCTGCCATCGAATTCATCACCCAGGCAGCCGCCACCAGGATGCCACCGAACATCACGACGGGACGGGGACCGAATTTATCCATTGCCCAGCCTTCGACCGGCACCAGCCAGGTTTCGGTCAATACAAATGCGGAAAAGGCGACCTGAATGGCCGCCTTGGTCCAGCCCATCTTGTCGTGCATCGGATTGACGAACAGGGTCCAGCCGTACTGCAGGTTTGCAATCATCGCCATACAGATGATGCCAAGTACCAGTTGGATCCAACGATTGCTTGTACTTGAACTATGGTTGCTGCCTGCTAAAGTTTCACTCTGAGTACTCATGACTACTCCTCCCTTGAAGTATTATTTGTTGAGTTATGTTCACCAGTGATAATTCAGGCTTCTTCGTACACCGCCCTTCGTTTGATACATGGATCACGTCCTTGCAGGGACGCCAATTCGCGACAATTTTGCGCGATTGAACGGCAGCTTATAACTTAGATGCGGCGGCTCGTCAATCAGGCCGCAAGGCGAGTTTCCCATGAAGCGATCAGGGATTTTTCGCCGAAAAAACGACATATTCCTGTGCGCAGCAGGTGGTTTGCCGGGTGGATTGCGGTCTGCTGCAGGTAATTTCATGACGACTTCTAAGCTCGGAACGCATTGTGATATGCTATTTCCATATACGCAGCAGAGAATCCTGCTACATGCTTGAAGAAAGGGAGCTCAAGCATGGCAAAAGCGTAATTGCAATACTCAGGCGCCTGTTAATAATCGATAACGTTCACCGCGTTAAAAATAAATTGCCCAGGTAAACCATATGGCACAGTGGATCGCTTTTTTCCGGGAAGGCAAGCCGGGATTCGGCCAGGTCGTCGGCGACCGGGTCAGGATTTGCGAAGGTGAAATGTTTTCCGCACCGCGTGAAACCGGCACCGAAGTCGCGCTGACCGATGTCATTCCCGATCTGCCCTGTCGTCCGGGCAAGTTCATCGCGTTATGGAACAACTACCATGCCCAGGCGGCAAAGCAGAATCTGGCCATTCCTGCCGAGCCGCTGTATTTCGTCAAAACGCCCAACAGCTACTGCGCGCACGAACAGGCCGTTCCGCAGCCGGTCGGCTACGATGGGCGGGTGGTTTACGAGGGCGAACTGGGCATCGTGATCGGCAGGCGATGCAAGAACGCAAATGAGGATGAGGCCGGACAGGCGATATTCGGCTATACCTGCATCAACGACATCACCGCGCTGGACCTGATCGCCAGGGACGCATCGTTTGCGCAATGGACCCGGGCCAAGTGCTTCGACGGTTTCGGCGTGATCGGGCCGGTGATCGCGACCGGACTCGACTGGAAGTCCTTGAATGTCAGGACGCTGCTCAACGGCAGGGAACGCCAGAATTATCCATGCAGCGACATGATATTTTCACCGCAAAGGATCGTGTCCGCGATAAGCCAGGACATGACGCTGGAACCGGGGGACGTGATTGCCTGCGGGACATCGCTGGGCGTATTGCCGATGAAACCGGGGGCGGTTGTCGAGGTGCATATCGACGGTATCGGGACGCTGCGCAACAGCTATGGAGAGCAGGCTGCGAATTAACATTTCATTTCTTGAACCCGGATAGATAAAGACCATGAAAATATGTGTTGTAGGTGCAGGTGCCATCGGCGGCATGCTCGGCGTCAAACTGGCGCTGAGCGGGAATGAGGTCACGTTGATCCTGCGCGGTGCCAATCTGGCCGCCGTGCAGCAGAACGGCCTGAAACTGATAGAGGAAGACGGCAAGGAACTGCTCGCGCAGCCGATCAGGGCCACCTCGGCGATTGCGGAAGCGGGTGTCCAGGATGTGGTGATACTCGCGCTCAAGGCGCACCAGGTTGCCGCGGTCGCCGCCGACCTGCCCGCGATGATGCATGCCGATACGCGCGTCATCACGATGCAGAACGGCATACCCTGGTGGTATTTCCACAAGTTGCCGGGCGAACTGGGGCAGCGCTATCAGGGCACGCCGGTCAGGTCCGTCGATCCGGACGGCATCATTGCCAGATACATCCCGGTCGACCGCGTGATCGGCAGCGTGGTCTATCCGGCCAGCGAGGTGATCAGCCCCGGCGTAATCAAGGTCATCGAGGGAAACCGCTTCACGCTGGGCGAGATCGACGGCAGCGACACGCCCAGCATCCGCGCGATCAGTGACGCATTCAAGGCGGCCGGATTCAAGGCACCGGTGATCAGTGATATCCGCTCCGAGATCTGGCTGAAGCTGTGGGGAAACCTGAGCTTCAACCCGATCAGCGCGCTGACCCACGCCACGCTGGAAGACATCTGCGTGTTTCCAGCGACCCGTGAACTGGCCGCGAACATGATGCGCGAGGCGCAGACCATAGGCGAAAAGCTCGGCGTCCAGTTCAAGGTCAGCCTGGAAAAACGCATCAATGGCGCCCAGGCGGTCGGCCAGCACAAGACATCGATGCTGCAGGATGTCGAACTGGGCCGGCCGATCGAACTCGAGGCGCTGGTGGGCTCGGTCATCGAGCTGGGCCGGATCACCGAAACCCCGACGCCGAACATCGACGCCGTCTATGCGCTCACTTCGCTGCTGTCGAAAAATCTGCAGCAGCACAAGGCAACCTTGCGCCTGACCTGAACCTTGGCCATCCTGCAACCCGACCCATTACGACACTCAATATGCCCATCATGAAAAAATTTACCTCCATCCCGGAAATGATCGCGATCCATGCACAAGCCACACCGGCCGCAATTTCGATCACTGCGCCTGCCGCAAAGCCGCTGACCTACCAGGCGCTGGACCGGCTTGTCGAAGATACCGTGATCACGCTCAACAAACTTGGCATCGGCAGGGGGGACCGGGTCGGGATCGTGCTGCCCAATTGCCCCGAGATGGCCGCCGCTTTTGTTGCGATCGCGAGCGGCTGCACCGCTGCACCTTTGAACATGGCGTATCGTGCCGATGAGTTCGAGTTTTACCTGCTCGATTTGAAAGCCAAGGCGCTGGTTGTCGCGAAAGGAAGCGAGACACCCGCGCGGGAAGTTGCCGCGAAACTGGACATCGCGATCCTGGAGCTGACGCCTCATCCCGAGTATGGCGCGGGCAGTTTCACGATAACGGACACGGCACATGCCGGCCCGCCAAGCATAAACGGCGGAATGGCGCAGGCCGACGACATCGCGCTGATCCTGCATACTTCCGGCACGACTTCGCGTCCCAAGATCGTGCCGCTGACCCACCGGAATGTCTCCGCTTCGGCACGCAACATCAGCGCAACGCTGAACCTGACGGCGGACGACCGCGGGCTGCATGTGATGCCGCTGTTCCATATCCATGGCCTGATTGCGGGCGTGCTGGCACCGATGGCGGTCGGCAGCCAGATTTTCTGCACCCCGGGGTTCAACGCGTTGAAGTTTTTCGGATGGATGAAAGAGTGCAGGCCGACCTGGTACACCGCCGTCCCGACCATGCACCAGACCATATTGGCGCGTGCCGCGAACAATACGGACATCATCGAAAGCAACCCGCTGCGCTTCATACGTTCATCCTCCTCGTCGATGCCGACAACGGTCATTTCGGAACTGGAAAAGGTCTTCAATGCGCCATTGATCGAGTCATACGGGATGACCGAGGCCGCCCACCAGATGGCCAGCAATCCGCTGCCACCCGCGAAACGCATACCCGGTTCGGTCGGGATCGCCGCCGGACCTGAGGTCGGGATCATGGATCAGGACGGCAAATTGCTTGCGCCCGGCATGATCGGTGAAGTCGTGATACGGGGGGGAAATGTCACGCTGGGTTACGAGAACAATCCGAAAGCCAATGCGGAAGCTTTCGTGAACGGCTGGTTCCGCACCGGCGATCAGGGCTCCCTCAGTCCGGATGGATACTTGACGCTGACAGGCCGCCTGAAGGAAATCATCAACAGGGGAGGAGAGAATATATCTCCGCTGGAAATCGATGAAGTGCTGATGCATCATCCCGCGGTGGTACAGGTGGTCACTTTTGCGATGCCGCACGAAAAACTGGGCGAGGAAGTCGCAGCGGCCGTGGTATTGCGCGAAGGCTTCAATCTGACCGAGCGGGAACTGCGCGACTTTGCGGAAATCCACCTGGCGGATTTCAAGGTGCCGAAAAAAATCCTGTTCATGGCCGAAATCCCCAAGGGTGCCACCGGCAAGCTGCAGCGTATCGGCCTTGCCGCCAAGCTGGGACTGGGCAAATAGAACCCGATTCGGGTGGGATGCGCGACATCTGATGCAGCGGTGAAACGTCCGGGTGGCCGCAATCGGCGGCGCAATGTTATGCGGAGTGGTAGCCGAGCAGTCCGGAAATCTGTTCGCCGGTTGCCTTGACCAGTTCTATCCATTCGTCGCGCCGTCGTTCTATCGGTGCCGATACCGACAGGCCGGCGACGACCTGGCCGCTGGCATCCCGTAACAGGGTGCCGATGCATCCCACGCCCAGTTCGGCCTCTTCATTATCGAGCGCGTAGCCCTGCCTGGTTGCTGCGGCACAATTCTCAAGCAAATCGGACACCCGGGTGCAAGTGTGGTCGGTATACGCGGGCAGCTTGCTGCGCTTGGCATAACTGCGGCAGGCCGCTTCGCCGAGATCGCCGAGCATCAGCTTGCCGACCGCGGTCACATGCAACGGTGCGCGGCTGCCGATGATCTGTTCCACCCTGATCATGCGCTTGGCCAGCGAACGTTCGATATACACCACCTCATCTCCCTCGCGTACGGCCAGGTTGACCGTCTCGCCGAGGCGGTCGCGCAGCTTTTCCATCAGCGGCAGCGCAATTTTCCGGATATCGACACTGGCGCTGACCCGGTTGCCGAGCTGCATCAATTTTGCGCCCAATTGATAGTTTCCCCTGGTGGTGCGCTCGATATAGCCGTGCTCGGCCAGCGACGAGAGGATGCGGAAGGCGGTCGAGGGGTGCAAGCCCGGTCTCGGCCGAGAGTATTTTCAGGCTCACCGCCTCTTCGTGGTCTGCGATGACATCGAGCAGATTCGCCATCCGTGTCGATGACTTGTATGGAACTCGGTTCTTTTTTCATATTTCGTATTATGAAAACGATTGTGTATTGCGAAATTGTACAACAGGCCTTATGCTGTGTGCAAATCCTGATTCAACGATCAATACCAGCGGTGACCATCGCAATGGTCAACCTTTGTGTCGCAGCATTTTTGTCGCAGCATTTTTAAGGAGCGAAGACATGACAACCAGCGTAGCAACTACCCCTGCTTATTGTGCGGGCATTCAGCATTTCGGTGCGCCTTGGGAGGGATTTGCCAAACATGCCCAATCGGCCGTGATCAAGCAGGGCCAGTCCGCGATCAGCGATCCTCATGCGCCAGATGCGATCTACCAGACATTGTTGATGGCCGATGCGCTGCGCTATCTGACTCTGCAAACCTGCGGTTCAAAAGGCTCCGGCCATCCGGGCGGCTTCGCCAGCAGCGCCGAGGCTTATGCTTCACTGGTGATGCTGGGGCACACCAATATCGTGACCGAAGTCGGCCACCATGCGCCCGGTTTCTACAGCGCGATGTTCCTCGACACTTCGCTGGAAGCGATGGGCATCAAGACGGTGACCGACCTGATGGCGCGCTTCCGCGAGAAGCATGGCCTGCTCGGCCACCTGTCCGGCGCGATTCCCGGGCCTGCTGGCGCCCGCCGGCCCGCTGGGCCAGGGCCAGCACTTTGCGATGGCCGGCGCGCTGCTGCATCCGGGCAAACTGTTCCCGGTCACCATCGGCGACGGCGGCATGGGCGAGCCCTACGTGCTCAATTCGATGATGCACTTCAACACCGCCTATCCCAAGGTCACCAACTTCCTGCCGACGCTGATCTGGAACGGCTACAGCCAGGAACATCATTCGATGGTGTCGCGCTTCAGCAACGCGGAGATGATCGCCTACTGGAAGGGCCACGGTTTCAAGGAAGTGATCCTGGTCGACGCCAAGGATTTCGACGACAGCAAGCAGGCCAGCGCCTATGCGGACAGTTCGTATTTCTCGCACAAGCAGCGCCTGGCGTTTGCCGCGCGCAGTGCTGGCCGGCGTGGACAAGGCGGCCAAATCCGCGCTGGGCGGCACGCTGACCGCGTTCATCATCAAGCAGATGAAGGGTACCGGCGTGCATACGGTCGGCGCCAAGTCGCACAATCTTTACCCGGCCGACAGCCTGGACAAGCCGCACATGATCGAAGGGTTGAAGCGCCGCGCGCTGAATCCCGAGGCATGGGCCATCGTGCGCGAGAATTTCGTGCGTGCCGGCGGCGGCCCTGCTGCCAAGACTGCGGTGACCGAGCATGTGCTGGAACTGGCCCCGCTGGGCAAGATGCCGCTGCACGAATTCGCCAAGGGCGAGAAGGCGGTGCCGTCCACCGCGATGGGCGCGCTGGTCGCCTATGTGGGCACAAAAGACAAGCGTTTCGTCGTGACCAATGCCGACGGCAACGAAGCATCGGCGATGAAGAACATCAACGATGCGCTGAAGATCCGCCATCCGACCGTCGATCCGCTGTACAACCAGGAGCCGGAAGGCCAGGTGTACGAGCCGCTGAACGAGGATGCGTGCGCCGGTCTGGCTTCGGCCTGGCGCTGTTCGG
Source organism: uncultured beta proteobacterium (assembly GCA_963827265.1). Lineage (GTDB taxonomy): Bacteria > Pseudomonadota > Gammaproteobacteria > Burkholderiales > Gallionellaceae > Gallionella. Next base: position 130,967 of record CAWHAD010000005.1, read on the forward strand.
TTCGCGCGCGTTGTGGCTGTCCTACGAAAGTTTCGCGATCAACGGCTGGCCGATCGTGCAGACGGTCGCGCAGGCGATGGCCGAGCTGCGCCGCAAGACGCCCTCGATCGTGACGATGTTCACCGCCGGCGCGCTGGAGCAGGGGCGCAACGGCTGGACGCACCAGCGTCCGGAGATCGAGAACTACTTTGCCGCGCAGATGCGCAACGGCAACACCTATCCCGCTGTTTCCGTGCGATGCGAATGCGATCCAGGCAGCGTACGAATATGCGACCAACAGCTTCAACAAGTGCATGGTGATCATCGCGTCCAAGAGTCCGCTGCCGGTCTACATGAGCGTGCGATGAAGCCAGGCACGCGGTGGAAGAAGGCGCGGCGACGATCTACGAAAGCAGGCAGCGGCAGCAAGGGCACCGTGGTGTTCGCGGTGACCGGCGACATGGTGTTCCTGCCGGTGTTCGAGGCGAAGGACAAGCTGGAAGCGGAAGGTTACAAGGTGCGCATCGTTGCGGTGGTGAATCCGCGCCGCCTGTATCGCCCGACCGATATTTCGTGGGACACCGTATCCGAGCCGGACAACAAGTTCATGGATGACGCGCATTTCAACGCGCTGTTCGACGGCGACGTGCTGCTGGCGGTGAGCGGCGGTCCGAGCGCGGTGCTGGAGCCGGTGCTGTTGCGCACCCGCGCGGCCAGGCGCGACACCTTTGCGTGGAAGCGCGGCGAGACCACCGCCAGCCCGGCCGAGATCATGGACTTCAACGGCCTGACTGCAGACGCGATGAGCAAGCGCGTCAAGGCTTTGCTGGGCTAAAAACGTTAGTCCACGAAAGACACGAAGCGGTTTAGGCAGGTATTTTTCCGCTAGAAAAAACTCGCAAAAGCACGAAATTAAAACCCAAAAATTGGTGTTTGGTTTTTGACTTTGTTCGTGTTATTTCGTGTCTTTCGTGGACGAAAAGTATTTAAGGTTTAAGGAAGTTCATAATGTCAGAAACCAAAATCATCGTGCTGGACGATGACCCGACCGGCTCGCAAACGGTGCACGGCTGTCTGTTGTTGACACGCTGGGACAAGGACACGCTGCGCGAGGCGATCATGGATGCGTCGCCGCTGTTTTTCGTGCTGACCAATACCCGCGGCATGGCGGCCGGACCGGCCGCGGATATCACCCGCGAGGTTTGCCGGAACCTGAAACTGGCACTGGCAGAACTGAGGCGGGACGGACACGACATCAACCCGATCATGGTCAGCCGATCGGATTCGACGCTGCGCGGCCATTATCCGGTCGAGACCGATGTGATTGCAGCGGAGCTCGGCGCGTTCGATGCGCACTTCCTGGTTCCGGCGTTCTTCGAAGGCGGCCGCATTACCCGCGACAGCATTCATTACCTGATGGTGGACGGCAGGGAAACGCCGGTGCATGAAACCGAATTTGCGCGCGACTCGGTGTTCGGCTACCACCACAGCTATTTGCCCGATTACGTCGAGGAAAAGACCGTCCGGGCGCATCAGGGCGGTCGAAGTCGAACGCTTCCTGTTGCGCGATGTGCGCGGCGACAGTCTGCCGCGCCTGATGCGGCTGAGGGGTAACGTGTGCTGCGTCGTGGATGCGGAAACCCAGCAGGACCTGGATCATTTCGCCGATCAGTTGCGTCTGGCTGCCGTGCAGGGCAAGCGTTTTCTGTTCCGCAGTGCGGCCAGCCTGCTCACCGCGCTGGCGCGTTTGCCGCGCCAGCCGGTCGCAGCAGAGGATATGGCGCAATATGTGCGCGGCGGCAAAGCGGGTGCGGTGATCGTCGGTTCGCACGTCAGGAAAACCACCGCGCAACTCGAACAATTGCTCAAGATGCCCGGGGTCGTGCCGATCGAAGTGGAAGTGGGACAGTTGCCGGAACGGCGCAAGGCGATGCTGGCCGAGATCATCCGCAAGTGCGAACAGTGCCACGAAGCAGGGGAGACTCCGGTGGTGTTTACCAGCCGCACGGAAAAGGCGTTTCCCGACCAGGCGGCGCGGCTGGCATTCGGCGACATGGTTTCCGCCTTTCTGATGGATGTGGTGAGAAATTTGCCCAGGAGCCTGGGCTTCCTGATCAGCAAGGGCGGGATCACGTCGAATGACGTGTTGAGTTCGGGGCTGGCGTTGCGCACCTCGCGCGTCGTCGGGCAGATCCTGCCGGGATGTTCGGTGGTTTGCTGTCCCGCTGATCATCCGCGTTACCCTGATTTGCCGGTGGTGATCTTCCCGGGCAATGTCGGCGACGATCAGGCGCTGGCCACGGTATATCGCAGACTGGCTGCGAAAGACTAGCCGCTGGCACAGTATCGTTGCGTGCCTTTATCGGGCCGCGTCGATCATTGATCGGAATCGGTGAACGGGGATGCAGGACGCATCCCCGTTGAAGACTTACTCTTCGTCCTTGCGCAGTCCCTCGATGAACTCGTATATCGCCAGGCACGCACCGATCAGCGCGACCGCAATCAGCGGGATCTTGTGCAGTTTGATCGCCGGCACAGCCAGGAAGGACAGCACCGCCACCAGGCCGATCAGGCCGGCTGTCGTTTTGAATTTCATGACTTCCTCACTTTCCCTGTTGGTTACTTGACGGATTCGACCAGCCAGCGCGCAGTGCGCAGCAGCCGCGCATCGTCGCCGACACGCCCGACCAGCTGCACCCCGACCGGCAGGCCGTTTCCGGAATGCAGCAGCGGCAGGCTGAGCGCCGGCATGCCGCAATAGGTCCACAGCGTGCAGTACATCGGGCTGCCCGTCGACTCGAGGCCGTGCGGTGCGGCGCCGGCGACCGCGGGCGTCAGGATCGCATCGTAACGGTCGAAGATCTCGTCGAGCGCTTCGGTGACCACCGGGATGCGCGCCAGCGACTTGATGTAGTCGACCGCCTTCACCTCGCGGCCACGCGCGATCAGGTCCTTCAGCGACGCGGACAGCTTGTCGGCGCCGCGCTTGTAGTCTGCCTCGTAGTTGGCGGCGATGTCTGCCTCCATCACGGACTTGTGCCAATCGAGCACCGCCGCGGCCGAGTCGGGCAGCACGAACTCGCCGACTTTGCCGCTCAGGTGTTCGACCAGCTCATCGAATCCATCCCGGGTGTCGGCCTCCAGCTGCGGCCACCAGGGCGTTTTGACCAGCGCAAGCGCGGGCGGGATCGGCGGTTCCTCGCTGCATAGCCGCAGCATCGGCACAGGCGGACGCGGTGTCATGCCACGCTCGTCGGGATCGTACGCGGACAGTACTTCGCCGAGCAGCGCGAGATCGTCGATGCTGCGGGCAAAGCCGCCCGCCTGGTCGAGTTGCTCAGACTGGCGCAGGATGCCCTGGCGGGAGATCAGGCCGCGAGTCGGCTTGAAACCGAACACGCCGCAATAGGCGGCCGGCCGGATCAGCGAGCCGTTGGTCTGCGTGCCGATCGCGAGCGGTACCATGCCTGCCGCCACGGCTGCCGCCGATCCGCTCGACGAGCCGCCGGGCGTATGCGCCGGGTTGTGCGGGTTGCGCGTCTTGCCGGGCGCGAGCGTGGCCAGCTCGGTGGTGACGGTTTTGCCCATGATCACCGCGCCCGCGCTGCGCAACAGGTCGACCACCTTCGCATCGTGCCAGGGGTTGCGTCCCGCATGCAGGGGTGTGCCATCCTCGGTCGGCATATCGCCGGTGTCGATGATGTCCTTGATGCCGACCGGCACGCCGTGCAGCAGGCCCAGAGGTTTGCCTGCCGCACGGCTATCATCGGCGCGTTTTGCCTGCGCCAGGGCATACTCAGGATCGAGATATGCCCATGCCTGCACTTCCGGCTCCCGCGCCCTGATTTGTTCGATGCAAGCACGCACCACAGACTCGGAAGTGAACAGTCCTTCGCGGATGCCCTGTGCCGCTTGGTTTGCCGTGAGCCAGTTCAATTGCACCATGTCGTCCTCGTGTCGTGGCTCATCAGTAGCCGTAGAGCAAGCCGGACAGATTCTACCGGGTTATTCGGAGGTATGCTGTCCATCCGCCATCCGCATTATCCGTAACTTGGCGGTGGTTATTTTCCCCGGCAATGTCGGCGATGATCAGGCTTTGGCAATGGTATATGGCAGATTGGCTGGATATTAATAGAGAGTGTCGCAGGTCGGGCTTTAATTCGAAGAGCTCTTATTGAATGCATATTTGTAAATTTCATTGACGAGGAGTAGCATTCATCACACGAAAAAATCAGCTTCATTTCGTGGTCATTATTGAAGTAGCCAAAGAGCTATTGGTTTAAGTAAGCAGGATATTGATATTGATTTGATATTAACTAATCGTATTTTTCCTTATGCATAAACTTGAGGAGGTTCATAATGAGCGAAAAAAACAAGAAGCAAGGCAAAACATCCCCGGCCACCACTTCCCGACGCAAGTTTTTGACCGGCGCAGCTGCTGCGGCAGGTGGCGTAGCGGCGCTGGGATTCCCGATGATTTCCCGGGCGGCCGAACCCATCACCCTGCGATTCCAGAGCACCTGGCCGGCGAAGGATATCTTCCACGAGTACGCCCAGGACTATGCGCGGCGCGTCAACGAAATGGCCGAAGGGCGCCTGAAGCTGGAACTGCTTCCGGCCGGGGCGGTCGTCGGCGCCCTTGCAGATGCAGGATGCCGTCAATAGCGGCGCGCTCGACGGCGGTCACGGCGTATGCGCCTACTGGTACGGCAAGAACAAGGCCTATTCGCTGTTCGGCACGGCGCCGGCTTTCGGCTGGGAAGCGAACGATCTGCTCGCCTGGTTCCATTATGGCGACGGTGAGGCAGCTCTACAAGGAACTGTCCCAGGGGATTCTCAAGCTCAACGTGGTCGGCTGGCTTACGGGTCCGATGCCGACCCAGCCCTTAGGGTGGTTCAAGAAGCCAATCAAGACAGTCGCCGAGTTTCAAAAGCTAAAGTATCGCACTGTCGGCCTGGCGGCGGACCTGATGAAGGAAATGGGTGTCAGCGTCACGATCATGGGTGGTGGCGACATCGTTCCGTCGATGGATCGCGGCGTGATCGATGCCGCTGAGTTCAACAACCCGTCATCCGACATGGCGCTCGGGTTCCAGGATGTGGCCAAGGCGTACATGCTGCAAAGTTTCCATCAGCGCATGGAGTGCTTCGAAATCATCTTCAACAAGAAGAAATACGAAAGCCTGCCGAAAGATTTGCAGGCCGTCCTGCGCTACGCCGCCGAGGCCGCATCCGCCGACATGTCGTGGAAGTGGGAGAAGCGCTACCCGGACGATCTCGACAAGCTGTACAAGGACGGGGTCAAGACGTACACCACGCCCAAGCCGATTCTCGAGGCGCAATTGAAGGCCTGGGACAAGGTGATCGACAGGTTGTCTTCAGCCGACCCGTTCTTCAAGAAGGTCATCGACTCGCAGAAGGCCTGGGCGCACCGGATCGTCGATTTCAAGACAAAGTATGAAGCCCCGAATGACATGGCTTTCAATCATTTCTTCGGAAAAAAAGCATAGAAATTTTTCAGTCGTGACCGGCCTTCGCTCTTGTGGAGAGAACCCTTCAAGAGCGGAGGCTTTTTTTGGTGACTGTGGACCGGTGTGGCGCGGATTAGCGCGGTGTAGTGCCGCACGGTTGAGTTGATCCATTTGGCAGCGGGGGTTGAGAGAAATGCAGCAATACCTGTTGTACATCGACAAGCTGAGCACCTTGGTCGGCAAGACCTTTTCCTGGAGCATCTTGATTCTGACCTTTGTCACGGTATACGACGTGACCGCGCGCTACGTTTTCAACGCTCCCACGGGTTGGGCCTACGATACCGAATACATCTGTTACGGCACGCTGTTCATGATGGCGGGGGCCTATGCCGTGTCGAGGAACGCGCACGTGCGGGGCGATTTTGTTTCCCGCCGGTTGCCGGTCCGTGTTCAGGCCAGCATCGAATTGGTTCTCTATCTGCTGTTCTTCTTTCCCGGGATGCTGGCGTTGCTTTACTCCGGGTTCGATTTTTTTCACATGTCGTATCTCGCCAACGAGCATAGCGCGTCCAGCCCGAACGGTCCGCCGATCTGGCCGTTCAAGGGCAGTCATTCCGCTGGCCGCGTTTTTCCTGATACTGCAGGGAATCGTCGAAGTGATCCGTTGCGTGATCACCATCAGGGAGGGCAAACCGCCACAGCGCCAGCACGACGTCGAGGAACTGGAGAAGGTGATCCTCGAGGATGCCAAGGCGGGTATGACGGGAAAACAGATCCTCGAAGAAATCGAGGGCAAGCCGCATCATGGGGGAGCGCATAAATGACCGATCCGCAAGTTGGCATGCTGATGATGGCGGCGTTCATCGCCATCATTTTTCTTGGCTTTCCCATTGCATTCACGCTCATCGCGCTCGGCGTGGGATTCGGCTATTACGCCATGGGCGACAATATCTTTCCGCTGCTGGTACAGCGCGCCTTCGGCGTGATGTCCAACGACGTGCTGATTGCGGTGCCGCTGTTCCTGTTCATGGGCTACATGGTGGAACGTTCCAATCTCCTGGACCGGCTGTTTCACAGCCTGCAGGTCTCCATGAAGCACATTCCCGGTTCGCTGGCCGTGGCCACGCTGGCAACCTGCGCGCTGTTCGCGACCGCCACCGGCATCGTCGGCGCCGTGGTGACGCTGATGGGGCTGCTCGCCCTGCCGGCGATGCTCAAGGCCGGGTACGACACCAAGCTCTCGGCCGGCGTGGTGGCGGCGGGCGGTTGCCTGGGGATACTCATTCCGCCCAGCATCATGCTGATCCTGTACGGTGCCATGGCCAGCGTATCCGTGGTGCGGCTTTATGCGGGAGCGTTTTTCCCCGGGTTTCTCCTGGCCAGCCTGTATATGGTGTATGTCATCGGACGGGCCACCCTTAACCCCAAGCTCGCGCCCAAGTTGCCCAAGGAGCAAACCGACATTCCGTGGCGGCAAGTCGTTTGGCTGCTGGCGACATCGTTTTTCCCGCTGGCGTTCCTGATTCTCGGCGTGCTTGGGGCGATCCTGTTCGGTCTGGCCACCCCCAACGAGGCGGCATCGCTCGGCGCCGCGGGATCGATCATCCTCGCGATCGGTTATGGGCAGTTCACCTGGCAGCGCCTGAAAGAAGCGGTGTTCCTGACCGCCCGCACGGCAGCGATGGTGTGTTGGCTGTTCGTGGGATCATGGACGTTCTCTTCCGTGTTCTCCTACCTGGGCGGCCAGCAAGTCGTGGAGAACTTCGTGCTGGGGCTCAATTTGACCCCGGTCACGTTCATGCTGCTCACCCAGTTCATCATCTTTTTGCTGGGCTGGCCCCTGGAGTGGACCGAGATCATCATCATTTTCGTGCCCATCTTCCTGCCGCTGCTCCATCACTTCAACATCGATCCGGTGTTTTTCGGTGTGATCGTGGCGCTCAATATCCAGACCTCGTTCCTGACGCCGCCGATGGCCATGTCGTGTTACTACCTCAAAGGTGTGGCGCCGAAGCATGTGACGCTGAACCAGATCTTCGCGGGAGCGTTTCCGTTCCTCGTCATGGTGTTTATCACGATGACGCTGGTGTACATGTTCCCGCAGATCGCCATGTGGTTACCCGACTATATCTATCGTTAAGGTCGGCGCATTGCGTACTGCTCCCGCCGGTCGCAGGCCGGCGGTGTGAGAACTCGCCACCGAGCCCTTCTATTTATGCCAATCACCTGGCGCGTGAGGCGGGCCTCATGTTTGTGGTAAATCGTACGAAATGAAGCCGAAAATGCTGGTAACGTGTGTAGCTTTCCAGGAGGACCTCGATTTTCTTTCCAGGCACTTCCATTTCAGCGCCAACCAGTCGGATCTGCCAATGGATGCCGACACGCTGGCGCAGGCTCATGCAGACAAACATTGCGCCCTCACCACGCTGACCGATTTGCCTGGCGTTCATGGCATGGAATGCAATGTCGCTGCCAACCACACCACAAAGTTGCTGTCTTCTTTTGCGGTCGGCGCGATGACGATACGCGAAACCAATTGCGGTTATATCACCCTTGCACAAAGATGATTCCAGGATTCTGGAAGCGCAATACTTCAGGAGAGCAGCATGTCAAAACCGATTTTGAAATTATGGATCAATGGCCAGCGCACTGCGAGCCGCAGCGCGCGTCTCTCTGACGTGACCAACCCGGCCAGCGGCGAGGTGATACGCCAGGTGCCGCTGGCCAGCCGCGAGGATGTTGAAGCGGCGATCGCCGCTGCCAAGTCGGCATTCCCTGCATGGCGCGATACCACGCCGCTGCGCCGCAGCCGCATCCTGAACAAGTTCCGTGAGTTGCTCGAAGCGCACCGTGAAGAACTGGCGCGTCTGGCCAGCGAAGAGCATGGCAAGACTTTGGAAGACGCGGCGGGCTCGGTGCAGCGCGGCATCGAGGTGGTGGAGTTCGCGGTCGGCGCGCCGCACCTGCTCAAGGGCGAACACGCCGAGAACGTCGGGCGCGGCGTCGATTGCCATTCGATGCTGCAGCCGGTCGGCGTATGCGCGGGCATCACGCCGTTCAACTTTCCGGCGATGGTGCCGATGTGGATGTTCCCGATCGCGATCGCCTGCGGCAACACCTTCGTGCTGAAGCCGTCGGAGAAGGTACCTTCGTGCAGCCTGCGCATGGCCGAACTGTTCAAGGAAGCAGGACTGCCGGACGGCGTGTTCAACGTCGTGCCCGGCGACAAGGAGGCCGTGGATACGCTGCTGACCCATCCGGACGTGCGCGCCATTTCGTTTGTCGGGTCGACGCCGGTCGCCAGATATATCTACGAGACCGCCGCGCATCACGGCAAGCGCGTGCAGGCGCTGGGCGGGGCGAAGAACCACGCGGTGGTGATGCCCGACGCTCCACTGGATTTCACCGCCGATGCGATCATGGGCGCCGCCTACGGTTCCGCCGGCGAGCGCTGCATGGCGATCTCCACGGTGGTCGCGGTGGGCGATGTGGCCGATGCGCTGGTGGCCAAGCTGAAGGCCAGGGCCGGGAAACTGGTGGTCGGCCCGGGCGACAAAAAGGGCGTCGACATGGGTCCGGTGATCTCGGCACCGCATCGCGACAAGATCATCGGCTTATATAGACAGCGGCGTCGCACAAGGCGCCAAACTGGTCATCGGATGGGCGCGGCATCAAGGTGGCGGGACATGAAAATGGCTTCTTCGTCGGGCCGACGCTGTTCGACAACGTTACCACCGGAATGACCATATACAAGGAGGAAATCTTCGGCCCGGTGCTGATCGTGTTGCGCGCCGCCAGCCTCGATGAGGCGATCAAGCTGGTCAACAGCAATCCCTACGCGAACGGCACCGCAATCTTCACCGCTTCCGGCGGCGCGGCGCGGCGCTTCCAGAACGAGATCGAGGTCGGCATGGTCGGCATCAACGTGCCGATCCCGGTGCCGATGGCGTTCTTCTCGTTCGGCGGCTGGAAATCCTCGCTGTTCGGCGACCTGCACATGCACGGCATGGAAGGCGTGTATTTCTACACCCGCACCAAAGCGATCACGACCCGGTGGCCCGAAGATGTCGGACAAGAAGGTGTCCACGCTGGCGATGCCGACGCTGGGCTGACATATATAATGTTTGCAAGGAGGCAATCATGACTATGAACATCGGATTCATCGGTCCCGGCATCATGGGCGGCCCCATGGCACGCAATCTGATGAAGGGCGGTCACAGGCTGTGGGTATACGCGCGCCGTCCCGAGGCGATGAAGTCGCTCGAGGCCGCGGGCGCGACCGCGTGTTCATCGCCGGCGGAGGTCGCCAAACATGCCGACGTGATTTTCCTGATCGTGTCCGACACGCCGGATGTGGAAAGCGTGATCTTCGGCGAGACCGGGATCGCGAAAGGTGCGCACAAAGGCAGCGTGGTCGTCGACATGAGCACGATCTCGCCGACCGCGACCAAGGTGTTTGCCGAACGGTTGGCGAAACAGGGAGTCGAGATGCTGGATGCGCCGGTATCCGGTGGCGAGACCGGTGCGATCAACGCAACGCTTTCGATCATGGTGGGCGGAAAAGCCGGCGTGTTCGAGCGCGTCAAGCCGCTGTTCGAACTGATGGGCAAGAACATTGTCCGCGTCGGCGAAAACGGCGCGGGCCAGGTTGCCAAGGCCTGCAACCAGATCGTGGTCGCGGTGACCATCGAAGCGGTCGCCGAAGCGCTGACCTTCGCGCAAAGAAACGGCGCCGATGCGACCAGGGTGCGCGAAGCGCTGATGGGCGGATTTGCCGGCAGCAAGGTGATGGAAGTGCACGGCAAGCGCATGCTGGACAACGACTTCAAGCCCGGCTTCAAGGTCGGCCTGCACCAGAAGGACATGCGCATCGTGATGGAAACCGCGCACCAGCTGGGCGTGGCGCTGCCCGCCGCGGCGCTGGTCACGCAGCACCTGAATGCGCTGATGGGCACCGGCGACACCGACCTGGATTCGGCGGCGGTAGTCAAGGTCGTCAAGCGCATGTCGGGCATGGGCGACAGTTAGCCTGAATTCCAGGCAGGAAAAAAACCCGTTAGCCACATAACCAGCGACTTGGCTGGCGTTCTTTGCCAGCTTAGTCGAATGGCCAGGAGTTTTATCAGAGAACACAGAGTCCACAGAGAAAATCCACAAACCGGTAACTTGCGGCGCATTCCACAACGGATCAAAACCGTAAGCTTTTGAATACCTCGCTTTCTCTGTGAACTCTGTGATCTCTGTGGCCTGATTTGAGGTTTTGTACCTGGAGGTTTCTATAACCTCTGAGAATTTATAAATGATTGAGGTCAGGACAAAACGCATGGAAAAGATCGTATTCCTCGATTCGGCCAGCATCATTGCCGATGTCCGCCGCCCGAAATTCGATCACCGCTGGGAAGAATATCCGGCAACGGCGGCAGGCCAGACTTTGGAACGGCTCAGGGATGCCAGCATAGTGATCACCAACAAGGTATTGCTGCGCCGGGAAACGCTGGAACAATTGCCCGGGCTGAAGATGGTCGCGGTCGCCGCCACCGGCACCGACAACGTCGATATCGAATGCTGCCGCGAACGCGGCATCGTGGTGTCCAACATCCGCAACTACTCGGTGCATACCGTGCCCGAGCATGTATTCATGCTGATGCTGGCATTGCGCCGCAACCTGCTCGCGTTCCGCGCCGACGTGCTCAACGGCGCATGGCAAAAGTCATCGCAGTTCTGCCTGTTCACCCACCCGGTGCGCGACCTGCACGAAGCGACGCTGGGCATCGTCGGCTACGGCGCGATCGGCAAGGCGGTGCAGCAGCTCGCGCTGGCATTCGGCATGAAGGTGCTGATCGCCGAACACAAGGGCGTTGCCGCCATCCGCCCCGGCTACACTGCATTCGACACGGTGCTGCAGCGCAGCGACGTGATCACCCTGCACCTGCCGCTCAATGCGCAGACCCGCCACTTGATCGGCACGGCGGAACTGGCGCAGATGCAGCCCGGCGCACTGCTGATCAACACCGCACGCGGCGGGCTGGTCGATGAAACCGCGCTGCTGAATGCATTGCAGTCCGGGCGCATCGCCGGCGCCGGATTCGATGTGCTGGAAAAGGAACCGCCAGCGGCGGGACATCCGCTGCTGGACCTGAACCTGCCCAACTTCATCCTGACCCCGCACATCGCGTGGTCGGGGCGGGCGGCAATGCAGACGCTGGCGGACCAGCTCATCGCCAATATCGAAGCCTGGGCGGCGGGAACACCGCAGAATCGCGTCGCCTGATGATTGATTTTCGCCCTGGATGCAGTTGCACTTTCAGGTGAGTTTATTGTCTGTAAGATTTATAGTCATACATCTGTAGGAGCGGGCCATGCCCGCGAACTGTTTGATCGCGGGCATCACCCGCATGGGGTACGCCGTGGTTGTAAGGGGCTAAAGCCCCAACAACACACGCAGGGCCCGCTCCTACAGGATTCAAAGTAACGAGGAGAGATGACCATGACCTATCCTGCAGGCATCAACATCAATATTCCGGTCACGCCCGAGCAGGCCCGCATCCTGACGCCCGAGGCGCTGGCGTTCATCGCCGGACTGGCGCGCAAGTTCGGCGCGGAGCGCCTTTCCCTGCTGCAGCGCAGGGTCAAACGCCAGGCCGAACTGGAGGCGGGCAGGCTGTTCGACTTCCCGGCCGAAACCGCAGCGGTGCGCGGCGGCGACTGGACTATTGCGCCGGTGCCGCCCGAACTGCTGGACAGGCGCGTTGAAATCACCGGCCCGGCAGAGCGCAAGATGCTGATCAACGGACTCAATGCCGGCGCCAGCGTGTACATGGCCGACCTGGAAGATTCGATGACCCCCACCTGGCACAATGTGATCGAGGGCCAGATCAACCTGCGCGATGCGGTGGCCGGCACCATCACTCATGTGAATCCCGACGGCAGGACCTACCGGCTGCATGAAAAAGTCTCGGTGCTGTTCGTCCGGCCGCGCGGCTGGCACATGGTCGAGAAACACATGACGGTGGACGGCGTTGCGGTATCCGGCAGCCTGTTCGATTTCGGCCTGTATTTTTTTCATAACGCAAAAGCCTTGCTGGCGCGCGGCACCGCGCCTTATTTCTACCTGCCCAAGATGGAAAGCCATCTCGAGGCCAGGCTGTGGAACGACGTGTTCGTCCATGCGCAGCAAACGCTGGGCATTCCGCGCGGCACGATCAAGGCGACGGTGCTGATCGAGACCCTGCCGGCCGCGTTCGAGATGGACGAGATACTGTACGAATTGCGCGAGCATTCCGCCGGACTGAACTGCGGACGCTGGGATTACATTTTCAGCTGCATCAAGAAGTTCGGGCATATCCCCGGCTTCATACTCGCCGACCGCGGCCTGGTCGGGATGACCTCCCCGTTCATGCGCGCCTATTCGCTGCTGCTGATCAGGACCTGCCACCGCCGCAACGCGCATGCGATGGGCGGCATGGCCGCGCAGATCCCGATCAAGGCCGATCCCGCGGCAAATGAAACGGCGATGGCCAAGGTGCGCGAAGACAAGGAACGCGAGGCCAGGGACGGACACGACGGTACCTGGGTTGCCCATCCCGGCCTGGTGCCGCTCGCGCTGGAAGTGTTCAACCGGCTGATGCCGGCGGCTAATCAACTGAAAAAGAAGCGCGAGGACGTGCAGACCACGGCTGCCGACCTGATGCGGTTCGAGCCGCAAACCCCGATCACCGAAGCCGGGCTGCACTTCAACATCGAGGTCGCGATCGCCTATCTCGGCGCCTGGCTGTCCGGCACCGGCTGCGTGCCGATCCACCACCTGATGGAGGACGCGGCGACCGCCGAAATTTCCCGTTCGCAGGTGTGGCAGTGGGTGCACAGTCCGCTCGGCGTGCTCGACGACGGGCGCAAGGTAACCCTGGACATGGTGCGCGCGATGATTCCGCCGGCGCTGGCCATCATCGACAAGGGGGTCAGCGAGCACCGTTTCATCGCGGGGGATTACCGCCAGGGCGCAGCGGTGTTCGAGCAGCTGATCGCGCAGGAGCCGATCGTCGAATTCCTGACCAACTATTGTTATGAAGTGATGGAATGATGATGCAATCCACTGTAAACCCCGATCTGCGAAACGGCGACCAGCCAAACGGCGCCGCGCCGCAGCTGGCCGGCGCGCTGCGCGATACTTTGCAGCGCCCGCTGCGCGATCTGCGCATCTCCGTGACCGACCGCTGCAACCTGCGCTGCACCTACTGCATGCCGCGCGAAGTGTTCGGCAAGGATCATCCGTTCCTGCCGCGCGCCGAATTGCTCAGCTTCGAGGAGATCGAGCGGCTGGCCGCATCGTTCGTCGCGCTGGGCGTCGAAAAGATCCGGCTGACCGGCGGCGAACCGCTGCTGCGCCGCAACATCGAACAGCTGGTCGAGGCACTCGCCAAATTGAACACGCCGTCGGGCAAGCCGGTGGAAGTCACGATGACCACCAACGGCGTGCTGCTGGCCGGAAAAGCCCGGGCGCTGAAGGACGCCGGCCTGGCGCGGCTCGCGGTCAGCCTGGACGGGCTGAGCGACGAAACTTTCAAACGCATGAGCGACACGGCGGTGCCGGTCAGGACCGTGCTGGGCGGCATCGAAGCCGCGCAGCGCGCCGGGTTCGATGCGATCAAGGTCAACATGGTGGTCCAGCGCGGCGTGAACGATCACGAGATCATTCCGATGGCTGAACATTTCCGGGCCGAACATTTCCGGGCCGATAATTCAGCTTCGGGCGGCATCATCCTGCGCTTCATCGAATACATGGATGTCGGCAACACCAACGGCTGGTGCATGGACGAAGTGGTCACCGCCGCGGAGATACTGCAGACGATCGCGGCGCATTACCCGGTCAGGCCGATCGATCCGAATTACCGCGGCGAGGTCGCGGAACGCTGGGCCTATGCGGACGGCGCCGGCGAGATCGGGGTGATCGCCTCGATCAGCCGCGCGTTCTGCCACAGCTGCACCCGTGCCCGGCTGTCGACCGACGGCAAGCTGTATACCTGTCTGTTTGCCGGCGGCGGGCTCGATCTGCGCGCGCCCATGCGCGACGGCGCCAGCGACGAACAGCTCGGCCGGGCTGATCGCGTCGTGCTGGCAGCAGCGCCGCGACCGGTATTCCGAATTGCGCTCGGCCGCGACGGAAGGCGCAGGACTCCCCGCGGCAAAAAAAGTGGAGATGTCGTTTATCGGGGGATAACGACAGGTACAAGAGGCAAGGTGAAAGAGGCAAGGGGCAAAAATCAAGATGAAAGAGGCAAGATGAAGAGGCAAGAGGAGGCAAGGAGGCAAGGTGGCAAGGTTGAAGGGGCAAGGTTGAAGGGGCAAGGTTGAAGAGGCAGGATAAAGGGCCGGAAAGCAGGAAACAGGGGGCTTTCATTAACAGCCCGATATTGCAGTTTTGTTAATCGTATCGCTTTATTTTTTGCTTGTTGCAGAAATACCACACAACAGCGTTTTACCTTGCTGCGCCTGATTCGTTGTGGATAATGCCCACTTGAATTCCCGGGACATCGGGAGTTTTCAATAGGCCGCCGCCTCTACGACGACAGCCGATAAAACCAAAACAACTATGAGGAGTTTTACATGCAAAAGAAACTAATCGCACTGGCAATCACTGCCGCATTCGCTTCCGCTCCTGCTTTCGCTGACACCTCCGTGTACGGCCTTCTGGACACTGGCTTTGGTACGGTAAGCAACACTGACAATACTGTTCTCGGTGCTGGTACGAAGACTGGTGAATCCGGCGTCTCTTTCAGCGCAGAACCAGACTTCCAAGGTTGGCGTCAAGTCCAGCGAAGACCTGGGCAATGGCATGAAAGTGACTTACCAACTGGAAATGGGCCTGTCCTCCAACCCGGCTGCTGATGCTGATTTCGGTAGTACGTGCCGTTGGTATTGCTAGTACTGGCTCCAATCTGCATTCCGGTTTCACACCGAATACATCTATCGGTCCTGACCGCATCATGGCCCTGGACCTGAACCTGGGCCAGGGTACCGACCTGATCGCCGGTAGAGTGTCCTCGCCGCTGCGCAACATCGTTTACGGCAATGACGCACAGTATGGCGCCAACCTGGTCGGTAACCTGGTGACCATGGACAGCTCGCTGACTGCCCGTGCGGTTGCGCTGGCTGCCGTGCACAATTTCGGCGCAATAACCGGCTCGCTGGCTTTGCTGGACAACACCACCACTGCAGATGGCACACCTGATGTAAAATATGGCAATGGTTTTGAAGCGACCGGTGTTTACAGCCAGGACGCATTGTCGGTATCGTTGGGCTATCGCAGCACCGAGGCAACGGCAAATACTCGTTGCTGTTCAAACCAGCGACATCAAGACCAAGGACACGATCCTGGCAGCCAACTACAACTTCGGCGTGGCCAAGCTGTACGGTCAATTTGCCCAGGTTAAAGCTGATCAGTCTGTTGCTACTGCTACCACCGACAAGAAGACCTACGAAACCGCGGGCGTCAATGTTCCGTTCACCCCGACGCTGGCAGGCTATGTCGAGTTGAGCGGTGGCAAACACGAAACGACGGTCAGCAACAACTATAGCGCCTATGGTGTGGGCGTGAGGTACGACCTGAGCAAGGCCACCTGGGGTTATGCGCATGTCGGTTCGGCCAAGGAAGACAACGTCAGCAAGGTTGACCAGATGGCAATCGGTCTGGTTCACTCGTTCTAAATCTGTATCGATCGCTGGCCTGGCCAGTTAAAGATTCAGACTGCAACACCTGAAACCCGCTGCGGAAACGCAGCGGGTTTTTTCATGTCCGTCGTTCCCGGGCAGCCGTTTGCGCAACTCGAAAATCCGCAACCGCCCGCCACGCGATTGGCAGCGCAAGGCTAATCTGCTAAGGTAGGTGCCGTAACGCAAACGCCCCCATCAACCAACGAAAAGGAAATCCCATGATCACTCATCGCTTGTTGGCCATCACGGCCTGTTTGCTGTTCTCCACTGCCGCGCTGGCGCAGGACCTCACCGGCACCCTGAAAAAAATCAAGGACACCAACACCATCGCGCTCGGACACCGCGAGTCCTCGATCCCGTTTTCCTATTACGACGACAAGCAGCAGGTGATCGGCTATTCGCAGGAACTGATGATGAAAGTCGTCGATGCGGTCAAGGCCGACCTGAAGCTGCCCAAGCTGCAGGTCACGCTGACGCCGGTCACGTCGCAAAACCGCATTCCGCTGGTGCAGAACGGCACCGTGGATATCGCGTGCGGTTCGGCGACCAACAACCTCGAGCGGCAGAAACAGGTCGCGTTCTCCGATACCATCTTCGTGATCGGCACCCGATTGCTGACGAAGAAGGATTCCGGCATCAAGGACTTCGCCGACCTGGCCGGCAAGAATGTGGTCACCACCGCCGGCACGACCTCGGAGCGTTTGCTGCGCAAGCTGAACGAAGACAAGAAGATGGGCATGAACATCATCAGCGCGAAGGATCACGGCGAGGCTTTCCTGACGCTGGAGACCGGCCGCGCGGTTGCGTTCATGATGGATGATGCGCTGCTCGCCGGCCAGCGGGCCAACGCAAAGCACCCGGAAGACTGGGTCATCGTCGGCAAGCCGATGTCGAACGAAGCCTACGGCTGCATGATGCGCAAGGACGATCCGCAGTTCAAGAAGCTGGTCGACGACACCTTTGCCAAGGTGATGAAATCCGGCGAAGCGGCGAAGATCTACGACAAGTGGTTCATGTCGCCGATTCCGCCCAAGGGGATGAACATGAACTTCCCGATGAGCGATGACATGAAGGCGGCGTTCGAGCATCCGAACGACACGGCTTTCCCGTAATGATGAGAATCGCCCTCTCCCGGCCTTGCGGCCACCCTCTCCCGCTTGCGGGAGAGGGGCTGGGGGAGAGGGATCGCTCATGGCGTGAAGAAGTGTCGTGCACTACGGAAAGCTGAATCATCAGGTGATGGCCGGGAAGACCGGCCATCGCTTTTTTCAGGGCGCATCCCCAAGAGCAAATCATGGGCTATCAAATCATGAGTTATCACCCGGCATGACCTACTACCCAAAATGAGTCATCACCCGATCATGAACTATCACTGGAACTGGGCCATATTCCTGGCCGATACGCCGTCCGGCCGCACCACGTATCTGGGCTGGCTGCTGTCCGGTCTGGAGGTCACCCTCGCGCTGTCGCTGTCCGCGTGGATCATTGCGCTGATCGTCGGTTTGTTCATGGGCGTGTTCCGCACCGTTCCGAATCGCTGGCTGTCCGGCATGGCCACGGTCTACGTCGAAGTGTTCCGCAATACGCCGCTGCTGGTGCAGTTGTTCATCTGGTACTTCGTGCTGCCCGAGATCGTGCCCGCTTCCATCGGTGATGCGTACAAGGGGATCAACCCGTTCCTGCAGCAGTTTCTGGCCGCGATGCTCTGCCTCGCGCTGTTCACCGGCGCGCGGGTCTGCGAACAAGTCCGTTCCGGGATCAATTCGCTTTCCGCCGGACAGAAATATGCCGGTCTGGCGCTGGGCCTCACGCTGCCGCAGACCTACCGTTATGTGATCCTGCCGATGGCGATCCGCATCATCCTGCCGCCGTTGACCTCGGAATTCCTGAACATCTTCAAGAATTCCGCGGTGGCTTCCACCATCGGCCTGCTGGAGCTTGCCGCGCAGGGCCGGCAACTGGTCGATTACACCGCCCAGCCCTATGAGTCGTTCATTGCGGTGACGGTGCTGTTCATGATGATCAATACCGTGGTGATGATCCTGATGCACCGGGTCGAGGCGCACGCACGCGTCCCCGGCAATATCGGCGGGGGGCACTGATGGGCTACGAGTTCGACTGGAGCTCGATTCCCGGCGCGCTGCCGTACCTGTGGTCGGGCATGGTGATCACGCTGAAGATCACCGCGGTCGCGGTGGCGGTCGGCATCGTCTGGGGCACGCTGCTCGCGCTGATGCGCATGTCCGGATTCAAGCTGCTGGGCTGGTTCGCGGCCAGTTACGTGAACCTGTTCCGCTCGATTCCGCTGGTGATGGTATTGCTGTGGTTCTTCCTGATCGTGCCGACGCTGCTGGTCAAGCTGCTCGACATCCCGCGCAGTTTCGATACCCGGCTGGTTTCGGCGATGGTCGCATTCTCGCTGTTCGAGGCCGCCTATTATTCCGAAATCATCCGCGCCGGCATACGCAGCGTGTCCAAAGGCCAGATGGCTGCGGCCAACGCGCTGGGCATGAGCTACGCGCAGGCGATGCGGCTGGTGATCCTGCCGCAGGCGTTCCGGAACATGATTCCGTTGCTGCTCACCCAGGGCATCATCCTGTTCCAGGATACGTCGCTGGTCTACGTCAGCTCGCTGGCCGATTTCTTTGGCGTTTCATACCAGGTCGGCAGCCGCGATGGCCGGCTGGTCGAGTTGCTGCTGTTCGCCGGCGCGGTTTATTTCATTATCAGCTTTTTTGCATCGCAGCTGGTCAAGCACTTCCAGAAGAGGAAACCCGCATGATTTCGATCAGGAATGTCAGCAAGCATTACGGCAGCTTCAGGGTGCTCGCCGAATGTTCGGCCGAGGTCGGGAAGGGCGAGGTGATCGTGATCTGCGGGCCGTCGGGTTCCGGGAAATCCACGCTGATCAAGTGCGTCAACGGTCTGGAACCCTTCCAGCAGGGAGATATCATGGTCAACGGCATTTCGGTGGGCGATCCCAAAACCAATCTTTCCAGACTGCGCGCCCATGTCGGCATGGTGTTCCAGAACTTCGAGCTGTTCCCGCACATGAGCGTGATCGACAACCTGTGCATCGCGCAAACCAAAGTGCTGGGCCGCGGCCGGGAAGAAGCCGTCGAGCGCGGCCGGAAATTGCTCGACCGGGTCGGCCTGCTGGTCCAGGCGGAAAAATTTCCCGGGCAGCTCTCCGGCGGACAGCAACAGCGGGTCGCGATCGCCCGCGCGCTGGCGATGGACCCGATCTGCATGCTGTTCGACGAACCGACCTCGGCGCTGGACCCCGAGATGGTCAACGAGGTGCTCGATGTGATGGTCGGCCTCGCACAGGAGGGCATGACCATGATGGTGGTCACCCACGAGATGGGCTTCGCGCGCAAGGTGGCGGACCGGGTGATCTTCATGGACGAGGGCCGCATCGTCGAGGATGCGCCCAAGGAAGACTTCTTCGACAAGCCGCGTTCGGAGCGGGCACAGCAATTCCTGTCGAAAATACTGCATCACTGAATTGCGCCAAGCCAGCATACATCATCGGGCATCCTCCCGCTTTTGGGGATGCCCGTTTTTCATTGGCGGGGATGAATCTTCGGACGCTTTCAAGTTGCAGGGTGTATCTAGATTAGATACACTTCTGCCATGATCAAGACTTTCCGGCACAAGGGCATACAGCAGTTTTTTGCCAGCGGCAGTAAAGCCGGGATACAGCCTGCTCATGCTGCGAAGCTGGCGCGCCAGCTGAGGCAGTTGAACGATGCACGTGTGCCGGCAGATATGAATATGCCGGGCTGGAACTGGCATGCTCTAAGCGGCGAGCTCGCCGGACATTGGTCGGTATGGGTGAATGGCAACTGGCGATTAACGTTCGCTTTTGAAGGGGAAGATGCCATTCTTGTGGATTATCAGGATTATCATTGAAGGAGATAACAATGGCACGCATGTTTAATCCTCCGCACCCGGCGGAGACGTTGCGCGAGGATGTGTTGCCCGCGCTTGGGCTGACGGTGGCAGAAGCCGCGCGGCAGCTCGGTATATCGCGTGTCCAGCTGTCGCGGGTTATCAATCAGCGGTCGGGAATTTCGGCTGATCTTGCATTGCGGCTCGAGGCCTGGCTGGCAACACCGGAAGGCGGGCCGAGCGCGGAAAGCTGGTTGCGCGGACAGGCTGCTTACGATTTGTGGCAGGCGGCAAAGAATAAACGGCCGGTGGTTTCCCGCGCGGTAGCGCATCGGGCTTAGCCTGAATATTGATGAACGACCAACAACTGCTGCGCTATAGCCGCCATATCCTGCTGAACGAGATCGGCATCGAGGGGCAGCAGCGCCTGCTCGACGCCAGGGTGCTGATCATCGGCCTGGGCGGGCTGGGCTCGCCGGCCGCGCTGTACCTGGCCGCCAGCGGGGTCGGCCGGCTGACCCTGTGCGACCACGACACGGTGGATTTCAGCAACCTGCAGCGCCAGATCATCCACCGCACGTCCACGGTGAACCAGCCCAAGGTGGTGTCGGCGCGCGCCGCGTTGCATGATATCAATCCGGAAGTCGATTGCGTTGCGCTGGATCTGCGCGCCGATGCGGCGCAACTGCGCGATCTGGCCGGGCAGGCCGACCTGGTGCTGGACTGCAGCGACAATTTCGCGACCCGCTATGCGGTCAACCGCGCCTGCCTGGTCATGCGCAAGCCGCTGGTGTCGGGCGCGGCGATCCAGTTCGACGGGCAGGTCGCGGTGTTCGATTTTCGCGATGCAAATGCGCCCTGCTACAACTGCCTGTTCCCGGAGGACAGCGCGGCTGCCGAATTGCGCTGCGCGACCACCGGGGTGTTCGCGCCGCTGACGGGTATCATCGGCACGATCCAGGCGGCCGAAGCGCTCAAGCTGCTGGCCGGAATCGAACGCGGCCTGAGCGGCAAACTGCTCGCGATCAACGCGCTGGACATGAGCATCACGCGCAGCAGGCTGGGCAAGGACCCCGCATGCAGTGCGTGCAGCAGTGTCAATTCATCCTTAAAAACTTAGTCAGCACAGAGAACAGAGACACAGAGAACACAGAGATCACAGAGGAGAAACAAAAGGTTATCACGAAATTTTGATTCACCTTTTGGGTGAACAGGCAGAATTATGAAAAAACCGTTTCTTTCTCTGTGTACTCTGATGTAGCAACTAGCCATTCGACTAAACGAGCAAACAACGCTCGTAAAGTCGCTGGTTATGTGAACTCTGTGGCTTGAATTAAGGTTTTTAGGTTCATAAAATACAGGCACTATTTGGAAGGTGGGCAAATGACCGAACTCACGCATTTTTCTGAAACGGGACGGGCGCGCATGGTGGACGTGTCGGACAAGCCCGGCACGCAGCGCGTCGCAATCGCGAGCGGTGTGCTGCGCATGCGGCCCGAGACGCTGGCGCGGATCCGCAGCGGCAGCATCGCGAAGGGCGATGTGCTGACGGTCGCCGATGTCGGCGCGGTGATGGCGGCGAAGCGCACCGCCGACATGATTCCGATGTGCCATACCCTGGCGCTTTCCGGTGTGGAGGTGGTGTTCAGCGATATACCGGAGCCCGATGCCGGCGGGTGCGTGGGGCTGAAGGTGGTCACGACCACCCGCTGCGCCGGTCAGACCGGCGTCGAGATGGAAGCGCTGTGCGCGGCAAGCGTTGCGCTGCTCACCATTTACGACATGTGCAAGGCGATCGACCGGGGGATGCGCATCGAGCATATCCAGCTCGAAGAGAAACACGGCGGCAAGAGCGGGGTCTGGAAAAGGACAAAGGATACCGCATGATAAAAGTACTGTTCTTCGGGCCGGTTGCGGAACGCGTCGGCAACAGCGAGTTGGCGGTGGACTTCAGCGCCGGGATGCGTTTGCAGGATCTGCGCGCGCAGTTGCAGGCAAAGTATCCGGCGGCGTTCGGGATCGTGTGTTTCGCCGCGGTGAACGGCGAGCAGGTGCAGGACATGTCGCTGCCGCTGGCCGAGCACAGCGAGGTGGTGTTCATGTCCAAGTTTTCCGGTGGCTGAATTGCTGGTGCCGAGGCTAAAATGAAAGACGCGGTGCGTATCCAGCAGGAGGATTTTTCCCAGGACGAGGAGATCGCTGCGCTGCGCGCCAGCTCGAAACGGATGGGCGGCATCGCGACGTTCATCGGCTGTGCGCGCGATTTTTCCGAAGGCCGCGAGGTCACGCAGATCAGTTTCGATGCGTACGGCAGCATGGCTGTGGCGGAGATGAGGCGGCTGCGCGACGACGCGATCGCGAAATTCGGCCTGCTGGATGCTCGCATCGTGCACCGCATCGGTGTGGTCGGCGCCGGCGACCAGATCGTGTTCATCGCGGCCGGTGCCGAACACCGCGCGCCGGCACTGCAGGCCTGCCAGTGGCTGATCGACGAACTGAAGCAGCGCGTGCCGATCTGGAAAAAAGAGATCACGCCGCAGGGGGATGCCTGGGTAACCCCGCATCCCTGAACCAGAGATTATATAAATGCCCAAAGTATTCATCTTTGTCGGCCACTCCGGCGCCGGCAAGACCACGCTGATCGAGAAGCTGCTGCGCGAACTGAGCGGCAGGGGATTGCGCGTTGCCACGATCAAGCATGCGCACCACAGGGTGGTGCTGGATACGCCCGGCAAGGACAGCTGGCGCTACAAGCAGGCGGGCGCGGTGATGAGCATGCTGGTCACCGCGAACGAGTTGCAACTGGTCGCCGATGCGCCTGCCGATGCGGTCGACAGGCGCACCGGCAGGCGCGAGCCGGAACAACTGGCGCAGCGTTTCCTTGGCGAGGCCGACCTGGTGCTGGCGGAGGGCTTCTCGCACGCCGCCGGCGTGAAGATCGAGGTGCTGCGCCGCGCATGCACTGCGTCGCCGCGCTGCATGGTCGAGGACGGGCTGATCGCGATGGTCACCGATGTCGGCGAGGCGCATCCGCAATTGCCGCATTTCGCGCTCGACGATATCGGCGGCATCGTCCAGTTCATGTTAGGGTGGCAGGCAGGTTGATTCTGGAAAAAGAACATGCCACAGAGAACACAGCGTTCACAGAGAATATACCGGATTTCTCTGTGTTCCCTGTGAACGCTGTGGCCAGTTAGAGATTTGGCATGATAGAAGACTGCACTGCGATCATACTGGCCGGCGGCGATTCGCAGCGCATGGGCAGCGACAAGGCGAATTTGCTGCTCGGCGAAAGGACGTTACTGCAGCGCGTGATCGTGACGATGCAGCAGCTGTTTCCCGAGGTTATCGTCAGCGTTCGCCAGCCGCGCGCCGGCCTGGACCTGCCGCAGGTCTGCGACGAGCAAGCTGGCGAAGGATTGCAGGGCGGCGGCCCGCTGGCCGGGCTGGCTGCCGGACTGGGCCGGATCGCCACGCCGTGGGCCTTCCTGGTGGCCTGCGATATGCCGTTCATCGAGCCGGCGATGATTGCGTTGCTGGCTGGCCATCGTCCCGGTTACCAGGCCGTCGTTCCGGTGGTGCAGGGACATCAGCAGACGTTGGCCGCGTTTTATGCGGCAGATTGCATGGGTGTGCTGCGCGCGCATCTGGCAGGCGGCGGCAAAAACAGTTTGCGCGCGCTGCTGGAGAATTTGCGGGTGCGCTATGTGGACGAGTCGGAACTGTTGCCGGCCGATCCCGCGCTGCGCAGTTTCCGCGACCTGGATACGCCCGGGGATATCGAAACCGCGCGGGATCGGTTGAACGGATAGCCTGTCCGCGCAGTCAGGAAAATGTTTCCTCGAAGGTGGCGATTGTTCCGGACTGGGTACCGTCATATCCGGCCAGCCCGTTGACCGTGTCGCGGAATGCTGCGCTGTGCAGGATGTTGCGTGTGGATTTCAGCAGGTTCTGGTTCAATGCGCCGGCCTTGCAGGCGAAAAAATAGTTTTCCTTCGCGATCGGGATGAAGTCCAGGTCGAAACGCTTTGCTGCGGTTTCCACGCCAAAGCCGACGTCCGCCATATTGCTTGCGACATAAGCGGCCACCGCGGCGTGGGTAAATTCGGAACTGTCATAGTCGGCGATGTTCCGGGGGTTGATTTTTTCCTTGGCCAGCAGCAGTTCGAGCAATATCTTGGTGCCCGATCCGGTTTGCCGGTTTACGAAGCGCAGGTCCTTGCGCAGCAAATCCGCCAAGCCCCGAATATTTTTCGGATTGCCTTTCGCGATGAACAGCCCCTGGGTTCGATATGCCAGATGGATCAGCGCATGCTGCTGCGGATTAAGCCATTTCAGGTAGGGTTTGCCGGCTTGTTTGAATTCGCCGACCGGCACATGGAATCCGGCCAGGTCGCATTCGTCCTGGGACAGCGCCGCGACCGCTTCGAGGCTGCTGCGGTAATTGATTTCGACGGGAACATTGTCTGTGTTGAGTTGTTTGATCAGCGCTTCGACTGCAAAACCGTGTGATGCGGTGATGCGCAATGCGGCCGATTCGCTGGCCAGGATAGACTCCAGTTCGGAAGCGAAACTTTCCAGAATCGGGGTCAGGCGGGCGGTGATGCGCTTGTCGGCCCAGATCAGCTTTTCTGCCAACGGCGTCAGTACCGTCCCTTTGCCCCTGGACTTCTGCAACAGCGGCGCGGAAAACTCCCGCTCGAATTCGCGCAAGATTCCCCATGCATGCCGATAGGAAAGATTGGCGCCGGATGCCGCGCTGCTGATGCTGCCCTGGTCGCGGATGGCGGTGAGCAATTGCAGCAGCAACGGCAGGGAAACCGCGCTTCCCTTGCGCTTTTTCAGGCTCCATTCCGGATGGATTTCGAAATTCATATATGTAATATATAACCTATTGAGAGGTGAGAGGCTGATGTGTTAGTTTCCCGGAACTTAATTAGTGCACAACAATCACAAAAATAGTTCACGGCGATAATTATAAAGCATATACATGTTTAAAATATCATATATAGCTCATCTAGCCGGTTGCTGGAGCTGACGCGGAATGAGCCTGAACTACAATCATCAGCGGGTTGATTCCATCATCGCTGCGCGGCAAAGTCTTCCGGCCATGCTGCTGCCGATATTGCACGATATCCAGGATGCGTTCGGATATATCCCGCCCGATTCCGTCGCGCAGATCGCCTCCGCGCTGAATCTTTCCCGCGCCGAAGTGCATGGCGTGATCACTTTCTACCACCATTTCCGCACCACCCCGCCGGGCCGGCACACGATACAGATTTGCTGCGCCGAGGCTTGTCAGAGCATGGGCGCAGAGCGCCTGGTCGAACATGCAGAACACCGGGTTGCAAGCTGCAAGCCCGGTGAATATTCGCTGCAGCCGGTTTATTGTCTGGGACTGTGCGCGACCTCGCCTGCGATGATGATAGACGAGGATTTGCACGCTCGCGTGACCCCGGAAAAGTTCGACCGCCTTGTGAATAATATAAATGATATTGGGCTCAACAAGACCGGAGGCGGGTCATGAGCACCCGAATCTTCGTGCCCCGGGATTCTGCAGCGCTGGCGCTCGGCGCCGACGATGTGGCACAGGCGATTCGCAACGAAGCGACGCGGCGCAAGCTCGACCTCACCCTGGTGCGCAATGGCTCGCGCGGGATGCTGTGGCTGGAGCCGCTGGTCGAGGTGCAGACCGCACAGGGGCGCGTCGCCTACGGGCCGGTCAGCCCCGATGATGTGGCCGCGCTGTTTGATGCAAATTTCCACAACGGCGGGAAACATGCGCTGGGCCTGGGTCCGACCGAAGCGCTGGCGTACCTGAAAAAGCAGGAGCGGCTGACCTTTGCGCGCGTCGGTATTACCGACCCGCTGTCGCTGGACGATTATCTCGCCCTCGACGGATTCCGGGGATTGCGCAATGCGCTGGACATGCAGGCCGCGGCCATCGTGCAGCAGGTCACCGATTCGGGGCTGCGCGGACGCGGCGGCGCGGCATTCCCGACCGGAATCAAATGGAAGACGGTGCTGAATACGCCGGCAGCGCAGAAATATATCGTGTGCAACGCCGATGAGGGCGACTCGGGAACCTTCTCCGACCGCATGCTGATGGAAGGCGATCCCCTGCTGCTGGTCGAGGGCATGACCATCGCCGGGCTCGCGGTTGGGGCGACTCAGGGTTATATCTACGTGCGCAGCGAATATCCGCATGCGATCCTGATTCTTGAAGAGGCGATCAAGGTTGCGCGCAAGGCCGGCTACCTCGGCACAAATATCCTGAATTCGGGCAAGCGTTTCGAGCTGGAAGTACGCAAGGCTGCCGGCTCCTACGTGTGCGGGGAGGAGACCGCGCTACTGGAAAGTCTGGAAGGCAAGCGCGGCATCGTGCGCGCGAAACCGCCGCTGCCCGCGATCAGCGGACTGTTCGGCAAGCCCACCGTGATCAACAACGTGATCTCGCTGGCCAGCGTGCCGGTCATCATGGACAAGGGCGCGGCGTATTACAGGGATTATGGCATGGGGCGTTCGAGCGGCACGCTGCCGTTCCAGCTCGCAGGCAACATCAAACGCGGCGGGCTGGTCGAAAAGGCGTTCGGCGTGACATTGCGCGAACTGCTGTATGACTTCGGCGGCGGCTCGGCATCGGGTCGTCCGATCAAGGCGGTGCAGGTTGGCGGCCCGCTGGGTGCATACCTGCCCGAATCGCAGTGGGACACGCCGCTGGATTACGAGGCCTACACCGCATTATGGGCGGTGCTCGGCCACGGCGGCATCGTCGTTCACGACGACCGCGCGGACATGGCGAAACTGGCGCGCTATGCGATGAAATTCTGCGCGATCGAATCGTGCGGCAAATGCACGCCGTGCCGGATCGGCGCGACGCGCGGTGTGGAGGTGATGGACAAGATCATTGCCGGCCAGGACAGGCCGGGCCAGGTCGCGTTGCTGCGCGACCTGTGCGACACGATGCTGAACGGATCGCTGTGCGCGATGGGCGGCATGACACCCTATCCGGTGCTGTCCGCATTGAATCACTTTCCAAAAGACTTCGGTCTCGCGAAATAAAGTCGGGGCCGCAGGAGGTCATCATGCCACAGGAAATCATTATGACAGCTCAACTCAACGAAAAGGATTTCGGTACGCCGCGGCGCATTTCGGAACAGGAAGTCACGCTGGAGATCGACGGCATGCAGGTGACCGTCGCGGCGGGTACGTCGATCATGCGCGCGGCGGCCGAAGGCGGTGTCAATATCCCCAAGCTGTGCGCGACGGACAGCCTGGAGCCATTCGGTTCCTGCCGCCTGTGTCTGGTCGAGATCGAGGGGCGCAAGGGCTATCCGGCATCCTGCACGACGCCGGTGGAACGCGGCATGCAGGTGCGCACCCAGACGCCGAAGTTGCAGGCGCTGCGCAAGGGCGTGATGGAACTGTACATCTCCGACCACCCGCTGGACTGCCTGACCTGCGCGGCCAACGGCAATTGCGAACTGCAGGACATGGCGGGCGTCACCGGGTTGCGCGAAGTGCGCTACGGCTACGGCGGCGAGAATCATCTGGCTGACAAGAAGGATGAATCGAATCCCTATTTCACTTACGACGCGTCAAAGTGCATCGTATGCAACCGCTGCGTGCGTGCCTGCGAGGAAACCCAGGGCACCTATGCGCTGACGATATCAGGGCGAGGTTTCGAGTCGCGCGTTTCGCCCGGACAGGACCAGCCGTTCATGGACTCGGAATGCGTGTCGTGCGGTGCGTGCGTGCAGGCCTGCCCGACCGCCACCCTGCAGGAAAAAACCGTGATCGAGATGGGTCAGGCCGAACACAGCGTGGTGACCACGTGCGCCTATTGCGGCGTGGGCTGTTCGTTCAAGGCAGAGATGAAGGGCAACGAAGTGGTGCGCATGGTTCCTCACAAGGACGGCCAGGCCAATGAAGGGCACTCGTGCGTGAAAGGCCGCTTCGCGTGGGGTTACGCGACGCACAAGGATCGCATCCTCAAGCCGATGATACGCAGCAAGATCAGCGATCCGTGGAAGGAAGTGAGCTGGGACGAGGCGCTCGATCATGCGGCGTCGGAATTCAAGCGCATCCAGAAGAAATACGGGCGCGACTCGATCGGTGGCATCGTCTCCTCGCGCTGCACCAACGAGGAAGGCTATCTGGTGCAGAAACTGGTGCGCGCTGCATTCGGCAACAACAACGTCGACACCTGCGCGCGGGTGTGCCACTCGCCCACCGGATACGGATTGAAAAGCACCCTGGGTGAATCCGCCGGGACGCAGACGTTCAAATCCGTCGAACACAGCGACGTGATCATGGTGATCGGCGCGAACCCGACCGATGCCCATCCGGTGTTTGCTTCAAGAATGAAAAGGCGTTTGCGCGAAGGCGCCAGGCTGATCGTGATCGATCCGCGCCATATCGACCTGGTGCGCTCGCCGCATGTCGAGGCGGATTTCCACTTGCCGCTCAAACCGGGCACCAATGTCGCGATGCTGTCGGCGCTTGCGCACGTGATCGTCACCGAGGGACTGCTGGCGACCGAATTCATCGCGCAGCGTTGCGAAGACAAGGCTTTTCAGCAATGGCGCGACTTTGTCGCGCTGCCGGAAAATTCGCCCGAGGCGATGCAGGAAGTCACCGGTGTGCCGGCCGACCTGGTGCGCGGCGCGGCACGTTTATATGCGACCGGCGGCAATGCCGCGATCTATTACGGCCTTGGCGTCACCGAACATGCGCAGGGTTCGACCGCGGTGATGGGCATTGCGAATCTGGCGATGGCCACCGGCAACGTCGGGCGCGAAGGCGTCGGCGTGAATCCGCTGCGCGGCCAGAACAACGTGCAGGGTTCCTGCGATATCGGTTCCTTTCCGCACGAACTGCCCGGCTATCGCCATGTATCCGATTCGACCACACGGCATCTGTTCGAACAGGACTGGGGTGTCGAGATTCTGTCCGAGCCGGGACTGCGCATCCCGAACATGTTCGATGCGGCGCTGGACGGCAGTTTCAAGGGGCTTTATTGCCAGGGCGAGGATATCGTGCAGTCCGACCCGAATACCCAGCATGTCGCGGCCGCACTCTCCGCGATGGAGTGCATCGTGGTGCAGGACATCTTCATGAACGAGACCGCGATGTATGCACACGTGTTGTTGCCGGGTTCATCGTTCCTGGAAAAGGACGGGACGTTTACCAATGCCGAACGGCGCATCTCGCGGGTGCGCAAGGTGATGCCGCCCAAGGCGGGCTATGCCGACTGGGAAGTGACGGTACAGCTGTCAAACCGGCTGGGTTACCGTATGGATTATGCGCACCCGTCCGAGATCATGGACGAGATCGCGCGCCTGACGCCGACTTTTCATGGCGTAAGCTTCGAAAAGATCGATCAGCTCGGCAGCATACAGTGGCCGTGCAATGACGAGGCACCGCTGGGCACGCCGATCATGCATGTGGGTCATTTCGTGCGCGGCAAGGGCAAGTTCATCATCACCAAGTATGTGGCGACCGACGAAAAGGTCACGCGCAAGTTCCCGCTGATACTGACCACCGGCCGGATACTGTCCCAGTACAACGTCGGTGCGCAAACCCGGCGCACCGAGAACGTTCAGTGGCATGATGAGGACATCCTCGAAATCCATCCGCATGATGCGGAGGAACGCGGCATCAAAGACGGCGGCTGGGTGAACATCCAGAGCCGGGCCGGCGATACGGTATTGCGCGCCAAGCTGTCGGAACGGATGCAGCCCGGTGTCGTCTACACCACGTTCCATTTTCCCGAATCGGGCGCGAACGTGATCACCACCGGGAATTCCGACTGGGCGACCAATTGCCCGGAATACAAAGTGACCGCGGTGCAGGTGATGCCGGTCACCGGGCCTTCCGAATGGCAGAAGAAATACACCCGCTTCAGCAAGGTGCAGCACGAGTTGCTGGGCAAGGCCAAACAAACTGCCGTCAAGGGTAAATCCATTGCATAACACCATGAAACTGGCCGCGCCGGAAATCGAAAGCGTCAGCCGTCAGGCGATTTCACGCTGGCGCGACCGGCATTGGACGCGGGAACAGGATAGTCTGGCAGTCGAAGTCCCGGTCGCGCTGGAATTCAATGCGGTCTCGCATGCGGTGATGCTGGCGACGCCCTGTGATCTGGAAAGTTTTGCGTTGGGCTTCGCATTGAGCGAAGGCATCGTGGAAACGCGCGCGGAGTTTCGCGGCGCGGAAGTGGAAGAGAGTCCGCTGGGCATCACTGTGCATTGCGAAATATCCGGCCATGCGTTTTTGAAACTCAAGCAGCGCAGGCGCAATCTGGCCGGGCGCACCGGATGCGGTTTGTGCGGTGTAGAGAGCCTGGCGCAGGTATTCAGGGCGCTTCCCGCTGTACCCGCCGGAGTGCCGGTTTTGGTGCCGGCATTGCGTATTGCACTTAAAAATCTGGCGCAATTGCAGCCCTTCAACCGCCAGACCGGCGGTATGCATGCGGCGGCCTGGAGCGCGCCCGACGGCAGGCTGCAACAGGTATGCGAGGATGTGGGCCGTCATAATGCGCTGGATAAATTGATCGGCATGATGGCAGAACGCGGCTCGAGTTTCCAGGAGGGATTTTTGCTGATAACCAGCCGTGCCAGCGTCGAGATGGTGCAGAAAGCCGCGACGGTCGGGATCGCCAGCCTGATCGCGATTTCCGCACCGACCGCGCTGGCCGTCAAGACCGCGCAAGCGGCGAACATGACGCTGGTCGCATTTGCGCGCGGCGATGAATTCGTCGCGTATGCGCATGGTGAAAGAATCAGGGAATCGGATTGACGGGCGCCACAAATTATGGACATGAAAAATCTGATACACATGGCGAACCAGATCGGCTCTTTTTTTGAGGCGATGCCGGAACAGGATGAGGCGCTGCAGGGCATTGCCGGACATTTGCAACGCTTCTGGGAACCGCGCATGCGCAGCCAGTTGCTGGACTATGTGGATACCGAAAATGGCAAGGACCTGAAGCCCATCGTCGTCTCCGCGATTCGCGTCCACCGCGGGAAATTATTGCCACAGCATTGAACATACTTGCAAAGTTTACACCGAGCAGAAGAGGGGGCTGACCGGTTCGCAGTGGATGCACTTTGAAATAACTCCCTTAACCATATAGATAAGAATATTAGGAGGAAATATGGCTGGATTATTAGATAAGGAACGTACGATAGCCGGCGAGACGTTCAATCGCTGGCTGGTTCCGCCCGCAGCGCTGGCGATACACCTGTGTATCGGCATGGCCTACGGGTTCTCGGTTTTCTGGTTGCCGATGACCAAGCTGGTGGGTAACGCTGCAACCGAATGCACGCAGCAGTCGCTGATGGCCGAACTGTTCACGACACAATGCAACTGGACCGTGCCTGCGGTCAGCGTCACCTTTACCCTGTTCATCTTCATGCTCGGCGTTTCGGCCGCGATATGGGGCGGATGGCTGGAACATGCCGGCCCGCGCAAATCGGGCTTCATCGCCGCGATGTGCTGGGGTGGCGGCATGGTATTGGGCGGCGTCGGCGTGATGATGCACCAGCTCTGGCTGGTGTGGCTGGGATGCGGAATACTGGGCGGCATCGGCATGGGGCTTGGTTACATCACCCCGGTCTCGACGCTGATCAAATGGTTCCCCGACCGCCGCGGCATGGCGACCGGATTTGCGATCATGGGTTTCGGTGGCGGGGCGATGATCGGCGCGCCGATCGCGGTGGCCCTGATGAAAAACTTCGGGCATGGCGATGCCAGTGCCGGCGTGGCGGCAACGCTGATTGCGATGGGCTTGCTTTACTTCATCGTGATGTCCGCCGGTGCATTCGGTTTCCGCACCGCGCCCGGCGGCTGGCTGCCCAAGGGCTGGACACCGAGCGATGCACAGACCAAGGCGATGATCACCGACAACCACGTGCATCTTTCGAAAGCATGGAAGACACCGCAGTTCTGGCTTATCTGGGGTGTGCTGTGCCTGAACGTGAGCGCGGGCATCGGCGTGATCGGCATGGCTTCACCGATGCTGCAGGACATCTTCGGGCCGTTGCTGGTCGGCGCAACCAGCCACGAGACCGCCACGCCCGAACAGAAAGCGGCCATCGTTGCCGCTGCCGCCGGACTGGTCGGCCTGATCAGCCTGTTCAACAGCCTGGGGCGTTTGTTCTGGGCATCGGTATCTGACTGGATCGGACGCAAGAATACCTACTACACGTTCTTCATCCTCGGCATCATTCTGTACTGCACGATGCCGACCCTGGGCCACATGGGCGCTGCCGGCCTGTTCGTGCTGGTGGTTTGCGTGATCCTGACCATGTACGGCGGCGGCTTTTCCACGATACCGGCTTATCTTGCCGATATCTTCGGCACACAGATGGTGGGCGCGATCCACGGCCGGTTGCTGACCGCCTGGTCCGCGGCAGGCATCATCGGCCCGGTGCTGATCGCCAACCTGCGCGAGGCGCAGCTCAACGCCGGGGTGCCGAAAA
Source organism: uncultured beta proteobacterium (assembly GCA_963827265.1). Taxonomy (GTDB): domain Bacteria; phylum Pseudomonadota; class Gammaproteobacteria; order Burkholderiales; family Gallionellaceae; genus Gallionella. Next base: position 163,506 of record CAWHAD010000005.1, read on the forward strand.
ACCTGGTCTACGACAACACCCTGTACATCCTGGCCGGGCTGCTGGTCGCCGGTTTCATCTGCAACCTGTTGATCAAACCGGTGGATCGGAAGCATTTCATGACGCCGGATGAACTGGCCGAGGAACAGGCGCTGACGCAGAAAGTGACCCACAAATCGGCCACCGCCGAGACCGCCGCACGCGGCAGTTTCGGGATAGGCGGGGTGATTGCCTGGCTCGCGGTCGGGATACCGTTCCTGATCGGTGTGTGGTTTGCACTGAGCAAGGCATCGGTGCTGTTCTTCCACTAAGCCGGCTATTTTGCTGGATACCGCCCGGCAGGTTTATCTGCCGGGCGGTTTTTTTTGCCTGTAAGGATGGCACTGATATCAGATCCGCATCATTACCGCGATATTGGTGTAAATTCGTACTGTCAGGACTATGGGCAACTGGAATTCACGGAATAAAGCGATGGAACATCTATCAGTAACAAATGCGCAACAGCGCATCCTCAAGTGCGTGCACAAACTCGATATCGAACCGGTCAGCCTGGAACGTTCGGTGGGCCGGGTGCTGGCGGACGACGTGCGCGCCAACCGCGATCTCCCCCCCTATGATGTTTCGGCGATGGACGGCTATGCGGTGCGCAGCGCCGACCTCGAGAAAATTCCCGCGATACTGGAAGTCATCGAGGACATCAAGGCGGGCGACCTGCCGCACAGCAAGGTGCAGGCCGGGAAGTGCGCGCGGATCATGACCGGTGCACCGGTGCCGCAGGGCGCCGATGCGGTGATACGCGTCGAAGACACACAGCTTGTGTTAAGAGATGCCCTCTCTCCTAACTCTCTGAATGAGACAACTAGCATTCGACTAAGCTGCCAAAACCGCAGCCAAGTCGAGGTTATCCCGAAGACGGGAGAGAGTGACGCGGGTTCGCTACGCGAGGCAAATCCTGATGTGGTGCAGATCAATGCGGCGGTCAAACCCGGCAACGACATCCGTTTGCGGGGCGAGGGCATGCGCAACGGCGACGTGGTGCTGACAGCCGGCACCGAAATCACGCCCGGCGTAACCGGTGTGCTGGCAACGGTGAAACAGTCCCAGGTGCAGGTGTACCGGCGTCCGCGCGTCGCGATCCTGTCTACCGGCAACGAACTCGAAGACATCGACGATCCGGTCGACCCGGACAAGATTCCCAACTCCAACAGCTATGCGCTGATGGCGCAGGTGCAGGCGCTCGGGATAGAGCCGGACCTGCTTGGCATCGCGCGCGATGATCCGGCCGAGCTGGAGGAATATCTGCAGCGCGGCCTCCGGTTCGATGTGCTGCTGGTGTCGGGTGGAACCTCGGTCGGCGTGCACGACTATGTTCGTCCTGTCATCGAATCGCTCGGCGTGCAGATGAAATTCTGGCGTGTCGCGATGAAGCCGGGGCACCCGGTCGCGTTCGGTGTTACGGCGCACACCCGGTTTTTCGGTTTGCCGGGAAACCCGGTATCGAGCATGGTGTGTTTCGAGCAGTTCGTCGCGCCGGCCTTGCGCCGCATGATGGGTCATGAGCGTTTGTTCAGGCGCACCATGGCGGCGCGCCTGACGCACAACGTGAAGCATCAGCCGGGGCGCACCGAATTCGTCCGGGTCACGCTGGCGAAGGAAGCGAGCGGCTACGCGGCCACGTCCACCGGTGCGCAGGGCAGCGGTATGCTGCTGTCGATGGCCAGGGCGGATGGATTGCTGGTGATACCCGCCCAAAGCACGGGACTGGCTGCGGACAGTATGGTGACCGTGCAGTTGCTGGAAGGCACTGTGTATCAGGACGATACGGGATTCAGTGAATGATCCGTTCGCGATCAGGATGGCTGCAGAAGCAAGAGCACGACGAAACCGGCCCGCGGCCAGTCGTGATGCTCCATGCAAACGTAAATTTGCTTTACATTGGCTGTCGCGCTTGTTAGCTTGAGTCCCGAGACCGCAATTTATATTTCCCGGCGTACCCACTTCGCACCGGCTGAGTTGCCTGCCGCACATGCAAGCTGGGCGGAGTGAAGATGGGCGTCCCGCAGGCACATCTGGTGAGTATTAACAGTCGCGGTGTGCTATGCGGCCAGCAGACATTCCGGATTTCCGGCCTGTTTGCCTGCATTTTTTAATGGGGATCGCCATGAAAAAAGCCCATGTTTCCCTTTTCGGTGTTCTTCTGGGTTGTTCCCTGTCCGCGTTCGCGGAACAACCGATAGTCCAGGCTGAAATTCCCGGTGTGACCAGGGTGAGCGCCGAACAGGTGGTGGACATGATAAACAGGCTTCCGCAGCTGGTCGTGGTCGATTCCCGCCGAAAAGATGAATTTGCGGAAGGCCATATCGAAGGGGCGCACAATATCACCGATACCGAAATGACTCCTGCCAAGCTGAAACGGGTTGCACCCCGGCAAGACATGCCGTTGCTGTTCTACTGCAATGGCGAGCGTTGCCGGCGCAGCAGCATAGCTGCAAAACTGGCGCTGAAATGGGGTTATCGCAACGTGTACTGGTTTCGCGGCGGATGGCAGGAATGGAGCGCCAAATACCTGCCGGTCTCCAGATAGTGCCGTATCGGGCATATCAGATGAGCATCAGAATTCCCTCGCTGAAATCCCTTACGGTCGGCATTCTGGTTGTGCTGGGCCTGTTTTCGATCCTGACGCTTTTTATAACCACGTTTTATTTTCATAATGCCGCACTGGATTTGCAAACCAGGACCATGTCCCGCGTCGTGGATGTGGCCAGCCAGGAGGTGTTCCAGAAAATTCACGACAGTGCTTTTGCGCTGGGGATCCATCCGTCAATTGCAGCAGCTTTCCTTCATTGACGGGCTTACCGGCATCAGCAACTGGCGCCAGTTCGATCTGTCGTTGCAGGCCGAGTGGCAGCGCGCACTGCGCAAGCAGCAGCATCTGTCGCTGATCATGCTTGATATCGATTACTTCAAGCGCTACAACGACAGCTATGGGTATCCCGCCGGGGACGAGTGCCTGCGCATGATGGGTTCCATGCTCAGGCGGATCATCAAGCGCTCTACCGACGTGCTGGCGCGATACGGCGGCGAGGAATTCGTGATCCTGCTGCCTGACACCTGTGTGCAGGGTGCCGGTTTGATTGCCCGGAAAATTACCGAATAAAGCCTCCCCGCTGGGCGGCAAACTGACGGTCAGCATGGGTTGCGCGACCTGCAAAGCGTCCAGGGGGAGCAAGCCCGACTTGCTGGTGGGAGCAGCAGACGAGGCCCTTTACCGGGCCAAGGGTGCAGGCCGCAACCAGTTTGTTGTGACGGATTTGACCGCAGCAAATTGATGACCCGGTTCCCCGGCCGGCGACTGTCCATATCAAGTAATCCCGCTTGCGCAGACTGCAACCGGATTGCAACCCGATCGATCTTTTCCGCGTGGCGCCGGGAATGATAAAGTGAGCGTACCGGGAAGCCTGTTTTGCAGAGTCCGGATTTTTCAAGGAGTGGGTATGGGTGTTGCACGAATCGGCATTGTGACGGTGTCGGACCGCGCCAGCCGCGGCGAATACGAAGACAAGGGCGGACCTGCGATACGCGCGTGGTTCACGCGCGTGCTGACCAGCCCGTGGGAAGCGGTTGCCAGAGTGATTCCCGACGAGCAGCCGCAGATCGAAGCGGTACTGCGCGAGCTGAGCGATGTGGAAGGTTGCTGCCTGATCGTCACCACCGGCGGCACCGGTCCGGCTTTGCGTGACGTGACGCCGGAGGCGACCGAGGCGGTGTGCAGCAAGATGATGCCGGGTTTCGGCGAACTGATGCGCAGCGCATCCCTGAAGTTCGTGCCCACCGCAATCCTGTCGCGCCAGACCGCCGGGATACGCGGCAACAGCCTGATTGTGAACCTGCCCGGCAAACCTTCGGCGATCGACGACTGCCTGGATGCGGTATTTCCTGCCATCCCTTATTGCATCGACCTGATAGAAGGCGCTTACCTGGCATCGGATCCCGGGCAATGCAAGGTGTTCCGGCCCGCCGGAGCGAAACCAGGCTAGCGGTCTGTCGGGCAGGTCCATTTGATGGCGGAAGCCGAGCAGATGGAGGCGCGGCTTTGATTGCGTAATATAATGACCTGTATGTTCCGGCGCCCGGGATTTGTCATATGGAGTCAATTCGAATGAGTCGTCTGTTAATGCTGGTTGCGATCGGGGCAGCTGTTTACTGGTTGCTCAGGTCTTACGGCAAGGAAGTTCCCCGACAGGATAAACCGGTTGTCGAGGATATGGTGCGCTGCGCGCATTGCGGTGTGCATATCCCCAGGAGCGAGAGCATCGCCTCCGGTGGAAATTTTTTTTGCAGTGCGGGTCATCGTGATGCGTACCGGAAATGAGCGGGGTGCGGTGCATGACGCTATCCAAGTGCGTATCGTGAACGATGACTGATCATCCGCCTGCTGATTCTCCCACCGTCGATTTCTGGCGTTCCCTGCGATATTTCAATTTATACCGGCTGACGCTGGCCAGCATTTTTGTATTTCTTGGCGGCGTATTCGGCTCTGCGTTGTCGCTGGGGCCGCACAACTGGCGGACATTTTTCGTTGCAAGTCTGCTGTATGCGGCGGCCGCAGCATTTTCACTGGTGTTGCTCAGGCTGCAGTGGCCGCGCTTCACCTGGCAGCTGGCAGGCCAGGTCATCACCGACATTGTCGGCCTGACGGTGCTTTCCCATGCCAGCGGGGGGATACAGAGCAATATCGGCCTGCTGCTGCTGGTTTCGCTGGCGTCGGCCGGGTTGATCAGCCGCGGCAGGATCACCCTGTTCTTCGCCGCACTGGCGAGTATTGCGACGCTGCTGGAACACGCCTATGCGGTGCTTTACAACAATGCCGATGTGGCGCAGTTTGTGCAGGCCGGATTGCTGTGCATGGCTTATTTTGCGGTGGCCTGGCTCGCGCACACGCTGGCGAAATACGCGGTGGACAGCCAGTTGCTGGCGCAACGGCGCGGCCGCGACCTGGTCAGCCTGGCCGAGGCAAACCGCCTGGTGATGCGCGATATGCAGGACGGGGTACTGGTGGTGGACGGGGAAGGCGTGATCCTGCAAATGAATACCGGTGCCGAACAATTGTTGCGGAAGGTTATCGCTCCCCATAGCGCCCTTGCGGAAACCTTTCCTATCCTGTTCGGGCAGTATGCGTTGTGGAAACAGACCGGAAACGCGAGCCGCGATACGCTGCAACTGGATGTGGGATTACAGGCCCGGGTGCGCTTTGTTCCGATCGAGGGCAATGCGGACAACGGCGCGGTGATCTTTCTCGAAGATATGCGGCGTATCCGCGCCGAGGCACAGCAGATAAAACTCGCGGCTCTTGGCCGTTTGACCGCGAATATCGCGCATGAGGTGCGCAACCCGCTGTCGGCAATCAGCTATGCGACGGAACTGCTGCAGGAGGAAAAGGGGGATGCCAGGAACCGGCGTTTGCTGCAGATCGTGCTGGATAACACGCAGCGCATCAACCAGATCGTGCAGGATGTGATGCAGCTGAACCGGCGCGATCGCGCGCAGCCCGAAGTGTTCGAACTGGCGGCAATATTGCATACTTTCGTGGAAGAGTTCGACCTGGCGGAACGGCATGCCGCGGTAATGGTGCTGGCTGGAATGACGCCGGGGGAGATATCCTTTGATCGCGGTCACCTGCGCCAGGTGCTGTGGAATCTGTGCCGCAATGCGCTGCGCTACGGACGCAAGTTGCCCGGCAGTCTGGTGCTGGCGATGAGCGAGGAGAATGGGCAGGTGACGCTGGCGGTGCAGGACGACGGCCCGGGTATCTCCGCGGAACACCAGAGCAAACTGTTCGAACCTTTCTTTACGACTGCGCAGGAGGGCACCGGCCTGGGTTTGTATATTGCCAAGGAATTATGCGAGGCGAACGGGGCCAGGCTGGAATATCATGCCGACGAGTCGCGGGCGGGCGCATGTTTCTGCATAACGTTCGGAAACGTAAACAGGGATGGCGGGATGGGTGAACATGGCAGATAAGGATATTGCTAAAACGCCGGTAGTACTGCTGGTGGACGACGAGCCGGACATCCTGGAACTGCTGGAGCTGGCGTTGCGCAAAATGGGGCTGCAGGTTGATCGTGCCGGAAATGTGCGCGACGCGATTGCAAAGCTGTCGGCGCAGCATTTCGACCTGTGTCTGACCGACATGCGTTTGCCTGACGGCGATGGATTGCAGGTGGTCCGGCATATCGCTCAGCACAATCTGGATGTGCCGGTCGCGGTGATCACCGCGCACGGGAATATGGAAAATGCAGTCACCGCGCTCAAGGCGGGCGCGTTCGACTACCTGAGCAAGCCGGTTTCGCTGGACCAGTTGCGCGCGCTGGTGAAATCCGCGCTGAAATTACCTCAAGCGGGTCCATCCGGCGACAAAATGCTGCTCGGCCATTCGCCCGCGATGCAGAAGGTGCGCGACCTGATCAAGCGTGTAGCGCGCAGCCAGGCGCCGGTGCATATTAGCGGCGAATCGGGCAGCGGCAAGGAATTGGCCGCCCGGCTGATCGTGCAGAGCGGCGCGCGGCATGACCAGCCGTTCATCGCAGTGAACTGCGGGGCTATACCAGGCAACCTGATGGAAAATGAATTCTTTGGTTATAAAAAAGGCGCGTTTACCGGCGCGGACAAGGATCGGGACGGTTTTTTCCAGGCGGCGCACGGCGGGACGCTGTTTCTGGACGAGGTGGCGGACCTGCCGCTGGTCATGCAGGTCAAGCTGTTGCGCGCGATACAGGAAAAGCGGGTGCGCAAAATCGGCGCCACCGGCGAAGAGGCGGTGGATGCGCGCATCATCAGTGCGACCCACCACGACCTCGCGGAACTCGTGCGGCAGGGTGGTTTTCGCCAGGATCTGTATTACCGCCTGAGCGTGATTCCCATCCAGATGCCGGCTCTGCGCGAGTCGCGCGAGGATATCCCGGAGATCGCGCAGCGGATCCTGGAGCGGTTGCGCGGCGATTCGGCTGTGCGCTTTTCGGAACGGGCATTGCTCGCGCTGCAGGGCTACAGTTTTCCGGGCAATGTGCGCGAACTGGAAAACATCATCGAGCGGGCGTTCGCACTATGTTCCGGAGGCGAGATCGAGGAGGACGATCTGTTGCTGGTGCCGGTGGAGCATGAGCAGTCGGACAATGCCGCGCTCAGCAGCAAGTACCCGCTGCCGAAATACCTGGATCAAGTCGAGAAACAGGCGCTGCTGGAAGCGCTGGAGCAGACCAGGTTCAATCGCACCGCCGCGGCCAAGTTGCTGGGGCTGACGTTCAGAACCATGCGTTATCGCATGGAGCGGCTTGGCATCAAGGGGCCGCAAGGCGCGGACGCCGATGAAGGAGATTGAAGCGCCGATGCGCGTCGATGAAGGAGGGCTGCTGTCAGGCTGCGAATATATCCCGTCGCCGAATTGCGATGACCGCCCTGCCGGCGCGATCGAACTGCTGGTGATACACAATATCAGCCTGCCGCCCGGCGAATTTGGCGGCGATGCAGTGCAGCGCCTGTTCACCAATACGCTGGATCCGGCCGCGCATCCCTATTACTGCGAAATAGCCGGACTGAAGGTTTCAGCGCATTTCTTTGTGCGCCGCGACGGCCATATCGTCCAGTTCGTTCCCTGTCTGCAGCGGGCATGGCATGCCGGTGAATCCTGCTGGCAGGGCGCATTGCGCTGCAACGACTTTTCGCTGGGTATCGAACTGGAGGGTACGGACGAAGTGCCATACACCGATGCTCAATACGATTCGCTGGATCGTTTGACCAGGGCATTGCGCGCAGCCTATCCGATACGGGGCATCGCCGGACACAGCGACATCGCTCCGCAGCGCAAGACAGACCCCGGCCCGAGTTTCGACTGGACGCGCTTTCTTGCCGGCATTTGCCAATCATGATTTCGTGCTCGGTGAGTTTCTGCAGGAATGCATCAGGACATTTTTCGCTTGCAATATTTTTGTTAGCTACTACAATTAGCTCGGCCGCTGTAAAAAAATACTAGATATAGTGGTTTCCGGCTTTATGGCTTAACCTGGTTTTATGGCTTAACAAGGATTTCAAGGGAGAAGTTTATGTTGCATGCTGCTGCTGATAGCATTCCGAATCTCTCCAAAGCATGGCAATAACGTTCCCGACCCCGTCTCATCCACTTCCGCTTCTTCCAAACCATTCGATCAATACAAGGTAATCCGCCGCAACGGCTCGGTGGTGGTTTTCGAACCGTCCAAGATTTCAATCGCATTGACCAAGGCGTTCATTGCGGTGAACGGTGGCCAGGGTGCCGCGTCCGCGCGTGTGCGCGAGTTGGTCGAGCAGTTGACCAGTGCGGTCGTTTCGGCGTTGATGCGCCGCCAGCCGCATGGCGGCACGATGCATATCGAGGATATCCAGGACCAGGTCGAGCTGGGGTTGATGCGTTCCGGCGAACACGATGTCGCGCGCACCTACGTGCTTTACCGTGAAGAGCGCGCGCGTTCACGGGCCAAGTCCAAGAATAAGGAGCCGGTGCATGTCATCAATGTCACCGGCGAGGACGGCCAGGCGCGCCCGCTGGATATGGAGCGTCTGTCCGCACTGGTTCAGGATGCATGCACAGGACTGGGCGACGCGGTTTCGGCGGACGAGGTCCTCAAGCTGATGCTCAAGGACTTGTATGACGGTGTTGCGCTGCATGAGGTTCGCAAGTGTCTGGTGCTTTCCGCGCGTTCGCTGATCGAGAAGGAGCCGGCCTATAATTTTGTGACGGCGCGCCTGCTGTTGAATACCATTTGCAGCGAGACGCTGGGTGAAGAGATCGCCCCGGGGGATATGGCGACGCGATATGCGACCTATTTTCCGCACTTCATCAAGCAGGGTATCGCGGCGGATTTGCTGGATCCGCGCCTGGGGCAGTTCGACCTGAATCGCCTGGCCGCGGAGCTGGATGCGCAGCGCGATTTCCAGTTCGGCTATCTCGGCCTGCAAACCCTGTATGACCGCTACTTCCTGCATATCGAAGGCAAGCGCATCGAATTGCCGCAGGCCTTTTTCATGCGCGTCGCGATGGGGCTGGCGCTGAATGAGATAGACCGCGAAGCGCGCGCGGTGGAATTTTACCGGTTGCTGTCCAGTTTCGACTTCATGAGCTCGACGCCGACCCTGTTCAATTCCGGCACGCAACGCTCGCAATTGTCTTCATGCTACCTGACCACGGTGGCCGACGATCTGGACGGTATTTACGAGGCGATCAAGGAAAATGCGCTGCTCGCCAAATATGCCGGCGGCCTGGGCAACGACTGGACGCCGGTGCGCGCGCTGGGTGCGCACATCAAGGGAACCAACGGGCAATCGCAGGGCGTGGTGCCGTTCCTGAAGGTGGTGAACGACACGGCTGTCGCGGTGAACCAGGGCGGCAAGCGCAAGGGCGCGGTGTGCGCCTATCTGGAAACCTGGCATCTGGACATCGAGGAATTCCTGGATCTGCGCAAGAACACCGGCGATGACCGGCGCCGCACCCACGACATGAACACCGCGAACTGGATTCCCGATCTGTTCATGAAGCGCGTGATGGAGGGCGGCGACTGGACGTTGTTCTCGCCATCCAACGTGCCCGGATCTGCATGACAAGTATGGCGCCGATTTCGAGCGCGCCTATACGGCTTATGAAGCGAAGACGGCCAGCGGTGAACTCAAGCTGTTCAAGAAGGTTCCGGCAGCCAGCCTGTGGCGCAAGATGCTGACCATGCTGTTCGAGACCGGCCATCCGTGGATCACGTTCAAGGATCCGTGCAATATCCGTTCACCGCAGCAGCATGTCGGGGTGGTGCACAGCTCCAACCTGTGCACCGAAATCACGCTGAACACCAGCGACAGCGAAATCGCGGTGTGCAATCTCGGCTCGATCAATCTGGTTGCGCACCTGTATCCGCAAGGGTCACGAGAAAGCCGGCCAGATCGATCATGACAAGCTGCGACGCACCGTCAACACCGCGATGCGCATGCTGGACAACGTGATCGATATCAATTATTACGCGGTTGACAAGGCGCGCAATTCCAACCTGAAGCACCGTCCGGTGGGGCTCGGCATCATGGGCTTCCAGGATTGCCTGCACGAGTTGCGCGTACCCTATGCGTCGGCTGAGGCGGTCGAATTTGCCGACCGTTCGATGGAGGCGGTGTGTTACTACGCCTACTGGGCGTCCACCGAGCTGGCCGAAGAACGCGGCCGTTATGCCAGCTATCGCGGCAGCCTGTGGGACCGCGGCATCCTGCCGCAGGATACGCTGGAGATGTTGCGCCAGGAGCGCGGCGGCTATGTCGAAGTGGATATGTCAGTCCAGCATGGACTGGGATGCGCTGCGCGCCCGCATCAAGACAGCACGGCATGCGCAATTCGAATTGCATCGCGATTGCGCCCGACCGCGACCATTTCCAACATCATCGGCGTGTCGGCCTGCATCGAGCCGACCTACCAGAATATCTTCGTGAAATCGAACCTGTCCGGCGAATTCACCGTGATCAACGAGCATCTGGTGGCCGATCTGAAGCAGCTCGGCCTGTGGGACGAGGTGATGATTGCCGACCTGAAATATTTCGACGGCAGCCTGGCGAAAATCGACCGCATGCCCGCGGAGTTTCGCAACCTGTACGCAACGGCGTTCGAAGTGGAGCCGAGCTGGCTGATCGAGGCGGCTTCGCGCCGCCAGAAGTGGATAGACCAGGCGCAGTCGCTGAATATCTACATGTCCGGCGTGTCCGGGCGCAAGCTGGATGAGACCTACAAGCTGGCCTGGTTGCGCGGATTGAAGACCACCTATTACCTGCGCACCATGGGCGCGACCTCTGCGGAGAAATCCACCGGCAAGGCCGGTGCGCTGAACGCGGTTCCGGCCCACCGTGGCGAGGCGGAGGAAAGCCAGTTTTGTTCGATTGACAATCCAGAGTGCGAAGCCTGTCAGTAGGCATGCTCAGGATTGCGGTGAAAGCTAAGCTTGCAGCAGTTAAGTCGGAGCCACAACCGGAATACGAATTGCAGTCAGGATGACTGAAGATGTTTGACGAACGAGAATACAAATGCTGAACTTCGACGAATGACCTATGGGCATGCTGCGCACTGCCGCTTTCGAAGCAGCTTCTGCAAATCTGGAAGCGTACGCGAATGCGGGAGAGGCTAAGCGGGTCGATCCAGCCGTCCGGAACACGCCTGCATCTTCCGGCCGTATCCGTGTGGAAGACAAGCGCATCATCAATTGCCAATCGGACGTCAACCAGCTGGTGCCGTTCAAATACAAATGGGCCTGGGAAAAATATCTGGCTGCCTGCGCCAATCACTGGATGCCGCAGGAAGTGAACATGACTGCGGATATCGCGCTGTGGAAAAGCGACAGGCTGACCGACGACGAGCGCCTGCTGGTGAAGCGCAACCTCGGTTTCTTCACCACCGCGGACAGTCTGGCCGCAAACAATATCGTGCTTGGCACCTATCGCCATATCAGCAATCCGGAGTGCCGCCAGTACCTGTTGCGCCAGGCATTCGAGGAGGCGATCCATACGCATGCCTACCAATATATCGTCGAGAGCCTCGGGCTGGATGAGGGCGAGATTTTCAATATGTATCATGAAGTGCCGAGCATACGCGCCAAGGACGAATTCCTGCTGCCGTTCATCGATACCCTGACCAATCCCGCATTCAAGACCGGAACCCCGGAGGCGGATCGCCAGTTGTTGCGCAGCCTGATCGTGTTTGCCTGCATCATGGAAGGCCTGTTCTTCTATGTCGGTTTCGTGCAGATCCTCGCGCTGGGCCGCCAGAACAAGATGACCGGCGCGGCCGAACAATACCAGTACATCCTGCGCGACGAATCCATGCACCTGAATTTTGGGGTCGACGTGATCAACCAGATCAAGATGGAAAACCCGCACCTGTGGACCGCGGAATTCCGCGATGAAGTCCGCGGTCTGATCCAGAAGGGTGTGGAACTGGAATACGCCTATGCCGAAGACACCATGCCACGCGGTGTGCTGGGTCTGAATGCGTCGATGTTCAAGGAATACTTGCGCTTTATTGCCAATCGCCGTTGCCAGCAAATCGGTGTGGATGTGCTGTATCCAGGGAGCGACCAACCCGTTCCCGTGGATGGCAGAAATGATCGACCTGAAGAAAGAGAAGAATTTCTTTGAGACCCGTGTCACCGAATATCAGACCGGTGGCGCGCTGTCCTGGGATTAGCGTAACAGCCAATTGATGCCGGCAGGTATCCCCGCAGGGGTGCAGGTGTAACGGGTTGAAACCCGACACCCACATGGCTGGCAACCGGGACTTAAGGTGGTGGCTTTAGCCCTTGCTCGCTGTTGAGTACGGGCTGGAGGTGTAGGTGTAGTAATCGTAAGTGTTGTGTTTGTTAACTTTCAATACTGAAGGAGAATTAAAATGGCAGCAAAGAAGAAAGCTAAACCAGCAGCAAAGAAAGCAGCTGCCAAGAAGCCGGCAGCTAAAAAGGCAGCAGCCAAGAAGCCGGCAGCTAAAAAGGCAGCAGCCAAGAAGCCAGCAGCTAAAAAGGCAGCAGCCAAGAAGCCGGCAGCTAAAAAGGCAGCAGCCAAGAAGCCGGCTGCTAAAAAGGCAGCAGCCAAGAAGCCGGCAGCTAAAAAGGCAGCAGCCAAGAAGCCGGCAGCTAAAAAGGCAGCAGCCAAGAAGCCGGCAGCTAAAAAGGCAGCAGCCAAGAAGCCGGCTGCTAAAAAGGCAGCAGCCAAGAAGCCGGCAGCTAAAAAGGCAGCAGCCAAGAAGCCGGCAGCTAAAAAGGCAGCAGCCAAGAAGCCAGCAGCTAAAAAGGCAGCAGCCAAGAAGCCAGCAGCTAAAAAGGCAGCAGCCAAGAAGCCAGCTGCAAAACCGGCAGCTCCTGCGGTCGCCAAGCCAGCAGCACCGGCACCTTCCGCACCGGCACCTGTACGTCCGGCTGCAACATGGCCTTTTCCTACACCTGGAATCGGCAAGCCGAACTAGTCGGTGGCATCGCTGTGGAGTGAGCCCCTGATGTCTGGGTAGTGCTGTCGGACAATAGGGGCTTACCACGGTAGTTTTTGGGCGCACTAACTGGTGCGTGCGCCTTTTTATTTCATCAACGCAATGTTGATGCAGCTTTCTGTTCTCATCGCAATTCGGCCGATAAGCGATGGCTTTACTGCCCCCTGAATTTCCAATGATGCTATCGTAGCGGCGATATTTCCCACCCGACATCCAATGAGTTTCTATTCAGCCGAGCTGCCTTACCAGCGTGATGCATCAAGCTACTTCGCTGCACTCGCAGATATGCCCTGGGCGATATGGCTGGATAGCGGCGGCATGGCGCGCTATGACATTCTGACCGCGCATCCCCGCAACACGCTGCGGCAAGCTGCATCCATGGCCGGCGATCCGTTCGCGCTGCTGCGCAAGGAACTGGGTGCGACTATCCAGCCGGTGGCGAATGTGCCGTTTGCCGGCGGCGCACTGGGCGTCTGGGGTTACGACTTGGCGCGCCCGGCGATTGCCGAACCGGGCGTTGCCCGGGATGCGGAACAGAAACCCGAAATGGCGATAGGCATATACGACTGGGCGCTGCTGCTGGATCATCATAAACATACCGCACGTCTGGTTTCGCACCAGCGGTACCCGGAAACGGCGCAACTGCTGCCGCAGATAATTCACCGCCTGCAGCAAGGTAGCGCGTTTCCACCGGACAATTTTCGCGTGCACGGCAAGATCGCTTCCAACTTCACACCGGATAGCTACAGCCGTGCATTTGCGTCGGTACAGGATTACCTGAAAGCGGGAGACTGCTACCAGATCAATCTCGCGCAATGCTTTAGCGCGGCCGCCAGCGGTGACGCGCTGGGTGCTTATCTTGGACTCCGCCGAGCCAGCCCGGCGCCCTATTCTGCATTCCTGAACCTGCCGGATACCCAGATACTCTGTGCCTCGCCGGAATGTTTCCTGCGCGTGCAGAACGGCATTGGTCGAAACCAGGCCGATCAAGGGAACGCGCCCGCGCAGCAGCGATTCGCAGCAGGATGCCCGGCTCGCCGCGGAACTGCAGCATCATCCCAAGGACCGCGCGGAAAATCTGATGATCGTGGATCTGTTGCGCAACGATCTCGGAAAAAGCTGCGCGGCCGGATCGGTCCGGGTACCCGAACTGTTTGGGATCGAAAGTTTCAGCAACGTGCACCATCTGGTCAGCACGGTGGAAGGCCGACTGGCCGCGGGGCGCGATGCAATCGATGTGCTGCGCGACTGTTTCCCGGGCGGTTCGGTCACCGGTGCGCCCAAACTGCGCGCGATGCAGATTATCGAACAGTTGGAGCCGGACCGCCGCGGCATCTATTGCGGTACCATCGGCTATGTCGGTTTCGACGGCAACATGGACAGCAACATCGTGATCCGCACGCTGGTTTATTCGAATGATGAAGTGCGGTGCTGGGCGGGCGGCGGGATCGTGGCGGATTCGGAGCTGGCTGCGGAGTATCGCGAGACGCTGGACAAGGCAAGCGCAATGCTCGAGCTATTGAGAAACTACGGGGGTGAATATGAAGGTACTGCGCAAATCGGCTGAGCGGGGCTATGCGCATCACGGCTGGCTGGAAAGCTGGCACAGCTTTTCGTTCGCGGATTACCGCGATCCGGAACATGTGCATTTCGGTCCGCTGCGCGTGATCAACGAGGACATCGTGCAGCCAAACACCGGCTTCGGCACCCACGGGCACCGCGACATGGAAATCCTGACTTATGTGCTGAGCGGAACATTGCGCCATCGCGACAGCATGGGACACGGCGAGGATATCCGCTATGGCGAAGTCCAGGTGATGAGCGCGGGTACCGGCGTGCAGCACAGCGAAGTGAATCCTTCCCCGGACGAGGCGGTGCATCTGCTGCAGATATGGATCATCCCGGACCGGCAGGACCTTGCGCCGGGCTACCAGCAGAAGCTGTTTCCGCAGGCGGACAAACTGGCGCGCTGGTGCCTGCTGGCCTCGCCCGATGCCGGACAGGGTTCGCTGCTGATCCATCAGGATGCACGCGTGTCAGCCGCCAGGCTGGATGGCGCGGAAACACTGGATTATCCGATTGCCGCCGGCCGTAAAATTTATCTGCATGTTGCTCGTGGTGGCCTGCAGGTGAATGGTCATGCGCTGGCTGCGGGGGATGCGTTGATGTATGAGGATGAGGAAAAAGTTGAGTTGAGTGCGGCGAAGGAGGCGGAAGTGCTGCTGTTTGACCTGGTTTGATTTTAGCTTTGCGCATCCTGTTTGTAGTCGTCGTGAACTGATTTGACAGACAGTGTTCGATTCATTCGAAAGAATGCCGGAAGTCAGTCGCGAATGACCGCTTTGCGGCGTTGAATTTCAGGGTGTGGACTTCCGATACGTGCCATGAAGAGGCGTTCGTATAGAGCAAACTCAATGACCGCTACAGGTTGCAAAGCAGAAGTTCCTTCGTAAAAATATTCGACAAGCTTGGATGATCGGTTCGACGTAAAAATTGTACCCAGATAAAGCAGTCACCAGGTATTCAGACTAGGCACTGCGCGCAATCCGTACTCCCAACCGTGCAAGGTCACCCAACGCACCAGGCTTCTCAATACCGATCACAACGCGACAGCAAGGCCATTCTCGCAGCATGCACCGGGCAAGATGCTCGGCCAGCGCTTCTGGCAAACGGTAGCGGCATGGTTTGAGCCAGACTGTCATCTGTGTCGCAATTTTGGTGCGGGAAAGCTTGAACGGATCAAGCGTAGTTAGATGCACGTCGAAAACGAGAGACCGTAGAGCCTCACGTTCCCACTCATACACACCGATCAGGGTGTGCAACTCAATGCCAGTGTAGCTTTGATTATGCACATTCATGCGGTGCGTAGTTAAAGTGAAGCAGATCAGCCTACCGTGGCGCGCAGGGTCTTGGCGGCAGAGACCATGTTGGTCAGTGCGGGGATCACCTCGTTCCACTGGCGCGTCTTCAGCCCGCAGTCCGGGTTAACCCATAGACGTTCTGCTGGCACGCGTTCGGCAGCCTTCTTCATTAAATCGACCATATGCTGCTCTGTCGGGATATTCGGTGAATGGATGTCGTACACACCAGGGCCGATTTCGTTCGGATACTTGAAGTGGTCGAATGCATCCAACAACTCCATGTCAGAGCGCGAGGTCTCAATGGTGATGACGTCGGCATCCATGTCGGCGATGGCCGCGATGATGTCGTTGAACTCCGAGTAGCACATGTGGGTGTGAATCTGTGTTTCATCTTCTACACCGTTCGCGGTGATGCGGAAGGATTCCACCGCCCAGTTCAGATAGTTGCGCCATTGCGCCTTGCGCAGCGGCAGGCCTTCGCGCAGTGCGGCTTCGTCGATCTGGATCACACGCACACCGGCCTGTTCCAGATCCAGCACCTCTTCCCGGATGGCAAGAGCCAACTGTTTGCACGACACCGAGCGAGGCTGGTCATCGCGCACGAAAGACCAGTTGAGGATGGTCACTGGGCCGGTTAGCATACCCTTCATGGGTTTCGTCGTGAGTGACTGCGCATACTTGATCCATCCGACGGTCATTGCCTTGGGGCGGCTGATGTCGCCGAACAGGATGGGCGGCTTCACGCAGCGTGAGCCATAGGACTGTACCCAACCGAACTCGCTGAAAGCGTAGCCGTCGAGCTGTTCGCCGAAGTACTCCACCATGTCGTTGCGCTCGGCTTCGCCATGCACGAATACATCCAGGTCCAGTGCTTCCTGCTCTCGCACGCTGCACGCGATCTCGGTCTGCATCGCGGACCGGTAGGCGGCCTCATTGATCTCGCCCGCCTTGAACTGGCGGCGCGCCAATCGGATTTCGGCGGTCTGCGGGAAAGAACCGATGGTCGTGGTGGGAAACTTGGGCAGCTTCAGCAGCGCAGCCTGCTTGGCTGCGCGTTGCGCGTAGGGGCTTTGGCGCCGGCCGGGCTTCGCGTCGATCTTGGCCAGAGCGGCCTTGACCGTCGGGTTGTTGACGCGCGGCGAGTTGCTGCGTGCCTCGATGGTGGCGCGGTTAGCGGCAAGTTCGGCCTTTACGGCATCGCGCCCCTGATTCAGTGCGGTGGCGAGCACGGAGAGTTCGCCCAGCTTCTGCTTGGCAAAAGCCAGCCAGGACTTGATCTCCACGTCGAGCTTCTGCTCGCTGTCCAGATCTACTGGCACATGTAGCAGCGAACAGGACGGGGCCAACCACAGGCGATCGCCCAGGCGTTTGGCCAGCGGTTCCAGCCATTCTAGCGTCGCGTTCAGATCGGTTTTCCAGATGTTGCGGCCATTGATGACGCCCAGTGACAGCACCTTGTGCCCAGGCAACAGGTTGAGTAGCGGCTGAATGTCGTCGCGACCATTGATGGCATCCACATGCAGCCCGGCCACCGGTAGATTCACGGTCAGGTATGTGTTTTCGAGCAACTGGCCGAAGTAGGTGGCCAGCAGCAGCTTGACACGGCAGCTTTTCAACTGGTGGTAGGCGATGTTGAAGGCATGCTGCCAATCCGCATCGAGTTCGGTGACCAGGATGGGTTCGTCGATTTGCACCCATTCCACGCCCTGTGCTGCCAGCGTCTCCAACAGTTCCGCATATACCATCAGCAGGCGCGGCAGCAACAGCAGACGGTCGCTATCGTCCTTGGACTTGCCGATGGCGAGGTAAGTGACCGGGCCAACGATAACCGGCTTGGCCTTGACGCCTTGGGCGCGAGCTTCTGCCAGTTGCGCCAGCAGGCAGGCGGCATCGAGCTTGAACTGGGTAGCGCGGGTGAATTCGGGGACAATGTAATGGTAGTTGGTGTCGAGCCACTTGGTCATCTCGCCGGCGGCGACCCCGCCGCAACACTGCGCCTGATCGTCCGCCGACTGAGCCGAACGGCCACGCGCCACGCGAAAGTAGTTGTCCAGCACATCGCCCTGGAAACCTTTCACGCGCTCGGGCAGGTTGCCGAGCGTGAAGCTCATGTCCAGCACCTGGTCGTAGAAGCTGAAATCTCCCACCGGCACGAGACCGAGGCCGGACTGATCTTGCCAATGGCGCTGACGCAATTCCGCGCCTTTAGCCTTCAGTTCGTCGCGGGAAGAGAGGCCATTCCAGTAAGATTCGAGGGCGAGCTTCAGTTCGCGCTTGGCTCCGATGCGCGGAAAGCCGAGGTTATGGGTGATTGCCATGGTAGATGCCTTAATAATATGAACAGGGGTCCATGGTATGCAATTCAACCAATGAATAATAATGGTATTATTTCACGTATCAATTACAATTATTCATGCATTAATTTGCCCATGAGCATTTTGGAACGCACGCATCTCGAAATCATCCGTGCCGTCGAACAGCACGGCTCGCTGACCGCCGCCGCAGAAAAACTGCACCTCACCCAGTCCGCGCTCAGCCACACAGTGCGCAAACTGGAAGATCAGCTCGGTCTTGCCATCTGGCATCGCGAGGGACGCCGACTGCGCCCGACCCAGGCGGGTGAGTACCTGTTGACTGTCGCCGACCGGCTGCTGCCACAGCTTGTCCATGCCGAGGAACACCTCAAGCAGTTCGCGAAAGGCGAACGAGGCAGCTTGCGCATCGGCATGGAGTGCCACCCCTGCTACCAGTGGCTGCTGAAGATCGTCTCGCCCTACTTGGCCGCTTGGCCTGAAGTGGATGTGGACGTAAAACAGAAATTTCAATTCGGCGGCATCGGCGCACTGTTCGCATATGAAATCGACATGCTGGTGACGCCCGACCCGCTCTATAAAGCCGGCCTTACCTTCGAGCCGGTATTCGATTACGAGCAGGTGCTGGTCGTAGGCCCGCAGCATCCCCTGCGCGATGCCGCCTACGTGCAGCCCAAGCAGATTTCCGACGAAACACTGATCACCTACCCGGTCGCTATCGAGCGGCTCGACATCTACAACCTTTTCCTGACCCCTGCCGGCATTGCGCCCAAGCGTCACAAGATCATCGAGACCACCGACATCATGCTACAGATGGTCGCCAGCGGACGCGGTGTCGCCGCGCTGCCGCGCTGGCTTGTGGAAGAACAGTCCGCCAAATTCGATGTCGCGCCGGTGAAGCTTGGCCCGGAGGGCGTGGCCAAGCAGATATTCCTGGGGTTCCGCGAAACGGATGCGGAGATCGACTACCTGCGCGCTTTCGTCGCACTGGCACGCACCCACCGCGACAAGCGACGGTGAACGATATGAATCAATGCACTCCACTCACCACACCAGCGGCGGGTCAGATGCCAATTCCAGCAACGTGATGTTGTCCGGCAGCGTGTCGCCCAGAATTGGCGAGATCGTCAACGGCGGCAGCATGGTCAGATTGATCATCCTGCTGACGTAGCTGTTGTCCACTCCCTCCCGGGCCGCCAGTTCGCGTATGGTTTTCACCTCGCCGGATTCCAGCATGTCCAGCCAGTTCACAAACTCCCATCAGATTTAGGTCTACTACCTGAACTAAAGCAGGCGCTCAGAAGTTTCATCTTGAGGGGCACCTGTGTGTCGCTTGCTGAACTTCACGACCGTCCGGTTTCGGGCATCGAAATTAGGAAGCTATCTGTCTCTTCAGGGTCGCTATTTGCCTGTCGCTCCCGTCTGCTTACGGGGAATCCGATTTTCGATTTGATGAAAGCGCAACAGTATTCAGAATTAATGCATTCTGACAATGCGTGTCAGATTCAGTCCTGACTTATACAACTTATTGCCTTATACAACTTATTGCATCTGTGATCCATTCCAGCTGCCGCAGCAGAAAAACAAGGGTTCCTTTTATCTTTGACCTTGTTCCTTGAACCTGTCACTACGCCGCGTTCTTCACCCTGATAATCCTCACCACTTCCGGAATTGCGCGCAACGCGCGCATGATTCTGGCGAGATGCACGCGGTTGTTTACTTCCAGCGTGAAATGCAGCCCGGAGTATTCGCCCTCGTGGGTAAAGCTGATGTTCTCGATGTTGGCCTCTGCCTCGGCGATCGCCGCGGAAACCTTGGCCAGCACACCCCTCCGGTCTGCGACCAGCAGCTTGATGCTGACATCGAAGGCGCGGTTGATGTTCTTGTCCCAGGTGACATCCAGCCATTGCTCGCCGCTGCTGCGTCCTCGCCGCAATGTCGGGCAATCATGGGTATGCACCAGCAGGCCCTGGCCGCGCTTGATCACGCCGACAATCGGGTCGCCCGGAATCGGGCAGCAACAGGGTGCGAACTGGACCGCCATGCCTTCGGTACCCTGGATGGTGATGACCGGGTTCGCCACCGTTTCACTGGTAACCGCTTCGCCGATGCTGGCCAGCTGGCGGGCAACCACCATGTTCAGGCGCCGGCCCAGACCGATGTCCGCAAGTATGTCCTGGCGCGATTTCACCCCGGTGTCCTTGAGCAGCTTGTTCCAGTGCGCCTCGTCCATATCCTGCAGTTTGACACCCAGCGCCAGCAATGCCTGGTTGAGCAGGCGTTCGCCTAGTTGCGCCGATTCTCCCGACTGCATGGTCTTCAGGAAATGACGAATCTGGCTGCGCGCCTTGCTGGTGGCGACATAGCCCAGCCAGGCGGGATTGGGCTTGGCATGCGCGGCGGTGATCACTTCAACGCGGTCGCCGTTCTTGAGCTCGGTGCGCAGCGGCACCAGTTCGTGGTTGACCTTGACCGCGATGCAGCGGTTGCCGATGTCGGTATGCACGCTGTAGGCAAAGTCCACGCCGGTCGCGCCGCGCGGAAGCGACAGTATCCTGCCCTTGGGCGTGAACACATAGACCTCGTCGGGAAACAGGTCCACCTTGAGGTGCTCCAGGAATTCGGACGAGTCGCTGCTCTGGCTCAGGCTTTCCAGCAGTTCCTGCAGCCACTGGTGGGTTTTCTTGTGCAGGTCGTTGATCGATTCGTGGCCGCTCTTGTACAGCCAGTGCGAAGCGACGCCGGCCTCGGCGATCTTGTGCATCTCATGGGTGCGAATCTGGATCTCGATGGGCGTGCCAAAAGGACCGAACAGCGTGGTGTGGATCGATTGATAGCCGTTCAATTTCGGAATCGCGATGTAATCCTTGAACTTGCCGGGTATCGGCTTGTACAAGCCATGCAGCAGGCCCAGCGCCACATAGCAGGAATCGAAATCATTGACCAGCACCCGAAAGCCGTAGATATCCAGCACCTCGGCAAAAGCCAGCGACTTGCTCTGCATCTTGCGGTAGATGCTGTAGATATCCTTTTCCCTGCCGGTGACATCCGCTTCGATATGATGCTCGGCAAGCCGCTTGCGTATCGCTTCGAGTATCTTTCCGACCACTTCGCGGCGGTTGCCGCGCGCCACCTGCAGCGCCTTGGACAGCACCGCGTAGCGGTTCGGGTGCAGGTATTTGAAACTCAGATCCTGCAGTTCGTGGTGGAGATCGTTCAGGCCGAGGCGGTTCGCGATCGGCGCGTAGATTTCCATGGTTTCGCGGGCGATGCGTTCGCGCTTGTCGACCGCCATCGAATCCAGCGTGCGCATGTTGTGCAGCCGGTCGGCCAGCTTGATCAGGATGACGCGCACATCGCGCGCCATCGCCAGCAGCATCTTGCGGAAATTCTCGGCCTGGGCGTCTTCGCGCGTTTCGAAACGGATACGGTCCAGCTTGCTCAGGCCGTCGACCAGTTCGGCAACCGGCTTGCCGAATTTTTCGGCGACATCTTCGGTGGTGACGTCGGTGTCTTCGACCACATCGTGCAACAGCGCGGCAACGATCGCCTGCGCATCGATGTGCAGCGGGGTAAGAATGCGGGCTACGGCAATCGGGTGGGAGATGTAAGGGTCGCCTGACTGGCGCATCTGGCCCTGATGCGCCGCACGGCTGAATTCTATCGCGACACGGACGTGTTCGACGTCCTGCGGTTTAAGATAGGCGGAGAGTTCCTCTATCAGTTGGTCTGAGTCGGTCATGCATTGTTTCAGCTGAGCCTGGATCGGGTTGATAATATCCAGCCAGGATCAAGCCTGCCCGCGGTTGAGGATTTCCTTGCCGACCTTGCCCTCGCTGATCTCGCGCAATGCGATCACGGTGGGTTTGTCCTTGCTGTTTTCCACCAGGTGGGCCGCGCCATTGGACAATTTGGCGGGCGCGATAGGCGGCGACCAGCGTCAGCTCAAAGCGGTTCGGGATTTGTTCGAGACATTCTTCTACGGTAATACGTGCCATGATTTACTCCGGTTTTTGTAACTGGTTGATCAAGGTCCTGATAACGCGACAGTTGCTGGCTACAGCGCAGCCGGGCGGAAAGCACCACAGCGGCGAGTTCCTGCAACGCATCGTTCAGGTTGTTGTTGATAATAACATAATCGAATTCGGCGACGTGCGAGACATCTTCGCGTACTGCCGCCATGCGTTTTGCGATCACCGCGTCGCTATCCTTGCCGCGCCCCTTGAGTCGCTGCTCCAATGCAGCCAGGGAGGGCGGCAATATGAATATGCTGACGCAATCGGTGAACAGGCGACGAACTTGCGCTGCGCCCTGCCAGTCGATCTCCAGCAGGATATCCCGCCCCCTGGCGATTTCCTGGCGGATCCAGGTTTGCGAGGTCCCGTACAGGTTGCCATAGACTTCAGCGCTTTCCAGAAATTCGCCGCGTTTCGCCATTTCGAGGAAAGTCTCGCGGCTGACAAAGTGATAATCCTTGCCGTTCTGCTCGCCGCTGCGGGGATCGCGCGTGGTATAGGAGACCGACAGTTCGATGCGCGGGTCGTGCTTAAGCAGGGACTGTACCAGGCTGGTTTTGCCGGCGCCGGAAGGGGCGCTGATGATGAACAGGTTTCCAGACATCGATTGCTCCAGTGAATTTGTACCAAACTTTGGTGAATTTATTCCAGGTTTTGAATCTGTTCGCGCATCTGTTCGATGAGTATCTTCATCTCCATCGCGCTGCGCGACACTTCCGCATCGACCGATTTCGAGCCCAGCGTGTTGGCTTCGCGGTTCAGTTCCTGCATCAGGAAGTCCAGCCGCTTGCCCACCGCTCCGCCATGGCCGAGGATGCGGCGCATTTCGGAAAGGTGGCTGGCAAGCCGCGACAACTCCTCATCCACATCGATCTTGCTGGCGAACAGCGTGATTTCCTGGCGAACCCGCTCATCCCACATATCCTCTGGTGCATTCTGCATCGCTTCCTGCAGCCGCGCGATCAGTTTCTGTTCATAGGCGGCGATCGCGGCGGGCACATGCGGCATCACGCCGGTGCGCAGCGCCTCGATTTTTTCCAGGCGCTGCAGCAGGAAATTCCCGAGTTTTTCGCCTTCCCGGGCGCGTGCGGCGGAAAATTCCTGCAGCACGTTCTGCAGCAGGTCGAGCAGTGCAGCGCGCAATTCGTCTGCCGAAGCGGCGGGTGTTTCGAGCACGCCGTTCCAGTGCAGTATTTCGGCCACGCTGAGACTGCGCGCTTCGGGCAGCGCGGCCCGCACCTCGTTGTTCCATGCAACCAGTTGCTGCGAGCAGGGCACTGTTCAGTGTGCTGCCGTATTGTGCCGATCGCGCCGCATAATTGATGCGGCACTCGACCTTGCCGCGCTGCAATTGCGCAGCGATCGCTTCGCGCAGCATGCCCTCGAAGCCGCGCAGGTCGTCCGGCATGCGCAGCTGGATATCCAGGTAACGATGGTTGACCGCGCGCAGATTTCGAGCGTCAGTGATCCGCTGTCGAGTTCCGTGCTGGCGGTTGCGTAGCCGGTCATGCTGAATATCATGGCGAGGAGCTTTCGAATAAAAGGCTGTGCTGATGCGTAACATTATATTACGATTACGTTCTGTGAAATTTTCCCCCTGACCATGAACTTTTCGATACACCAGGCCAGCCATATCGGCAATCGCAGATTCAATCAGGATCGCGTCGCTTATGTTTTCAGTAACGATACCCTGCTGCTGGTGCTTGCTGACGGCATGGGCGGGCATTTGCACGGTGAGCTGGCAGCCGGCATGACCATCGAGACATTTGTCGAATCGTTTGCACAGGGTAACGCAGCCGCGTATTGCCGATCCCGACAAGTTTATCCTCGAGGCCATGCAGCACGCGCATGAGCGCATCATGAAGCTTCCCCACGACAGGGACATGGGCGGATTCCCCGGAACAACCTGCGTCGCGGCACTGATACAGGATGGCAAGATGTACTGGGGACATGCCGGAGATTCGCGCCTGTACTTGCTGCGCGACGGCAAGGTAGCGGTCAGGACCATCGATCACTCGGTGGTGCAGCAGTGGGTCGAATCGGGGCAAATCACTGCCGAAGAAGCGCGCGTCCATCCGCAGCGCAACCATATCACCCACTGCCTGGGCGGGATCGAAGACGTGTTCTATATGGAACACGGGGTACCCGTGGTGCTGCAATCAGGCGATGTCTTGCTGCTCGGCAGCGATGGCCTGTGGGGGCCGTTTACCGACCGGGAACTGGTCGAAGCATTTTCCTTCCGCTCCGTTACGGATGTTCTGGATGAGCTGATTGCGACTGCGTTGATACGCGAAGAAGGACATTCCGACAACGTGACCGGCCTGGCGGTGCGCTGGGGTGAGAGTGAAACCAGTCACGACTCGTCCGCGCCGGTCAGCCATGTCCTGGCTGATTTCATAGTTTGTTACGAACCTTGTTCCTTTAACCTTTTATCGAGAAAACATATATGCGTCCCAGTCAGAGATCGCCCCGCGAGTTGCGTCAAATCAGGATTACACGCAACTACACCAAACATGCCGAAGGCTCGGTGCTGATCGAGTGCGGCGATACCAGGGTCATCTGTACCGCCAGTATCGACGAAAAGGTACCGCCGCATAAAAGAGGCAGCGGCGAAGGCTGGGTCACCGCGGAATACGGCATGCTGCCGCGCTCCACCGGCGAACGCATGGGCCGCGAAGCGGCAAAAGGGAAGCAGTCGGGACGCACGCTGGAAATCCAGCGCCTGATCGGGCGCAGCCTGCGCGCGGTGGTGGATCTGCACAAGCTCGGCGAACGGACCATACAGATCGATTGCGACGTGATCCAGGCCGACGGCGGCACCCGCACCGCCAGCATCACCGGCGCATTCGTCGCGCTTTATGACGCGGTCAGGCACCTGCTCGGCAAGGGGCTGATCAAGCGAATCGCCGCTCAAGGATTTCATCGCCGCTATCTCAGTCGGAATTTACCAGGGAACGCCGGTGCTGGACCTGGATTATCTCGAGGATTCGGCATGCGACACCGACATGAATGTGGTGATGCTGGGCAGCGGGCATTTCGTCGAAGTGCAGGGCACGGCCGAGGGCCACCTTTCACCCGCGCCGAGATGGATGAGTTGCTGGAACTGGCGAAAAACGGCATTACCGAATTGATCGGGATGCAGCGTGCAGTGCTTGAGACAGATTAAATACATTGAAGCCGGAACATGCGCGCTCCAGCTCACTTTGTGAGAACCGGCTAAATGCAAAAACTTGTCATCGCCTCCAACAACCCCGGCAAGTTGCGCGAATTCCAGTTCCTGCTTCAGCCGCTCGGGATCGAGGTGCTTACCCAGTCGCAACTCGGCATAGCCGAAGCCGAGGAACCGCACGTGACCTTCATCGAGAATGCGCTCGCCAAAGCGCGGCATGTCAGCCGTTTGAGCGGGCTCCCGGCGCTGGCCGATGATTCGGGTATCTGCGTCAGCGCGCTGGGCGGCGCGCCCGGCGTGTATTCGGCGCGCTATGCCGGAGAACCCAAATCGGATCAACGCAACAACGACAAGCTGCTGCGGGAATTGCAGGGCGTGGACGACCGCCGCGCACATTACTACTGTGTGCTGGTGCTGCTGCAGCATGCCGACGATCCACAGCCGCTGATTGCGGAAGGCGAATGGCACGGCGAAATCGCGCAAGCGGAACGCGGCGACGGAGGCTTCGGCTATGACCCGCTGTTCTGGCTGCCTGGGCTGAACCGGATGAGCGCAGAACTGACGCGCGATGAAAAGCACGCCATCAGCCATCGCGGCAAGGCAATGCGGGCATTGCTGGAGAAACTGAAAGTTTGCCCCGGTTCCTGACGCCATGAGCTAGTGTAGGGTGGGCTAGCCTCACCTGCCCACGCGGATATCAAACAGCGTGGGCACAAAAGACGTGCCCACCCTGCCAGTACAAATCCAACATCCATGACCACACACCCGCTACAACCCGTCGCGCTGAAATCGCAGCCCCTGAATTTCCGGGCGCTGCCGCCGCTGTCGCTGTATATCCACATACCCTGGTGCGTGCGCAAATGCCCGTACTGCGATTTCAATTCGCATGAATCGCGCGATGCGTTGCCGGAACGGGAATACGTCGCCGCATTGATCCGCGATCTGGAGATGGCGTTGCCGCTGGTCTGGGGGCGCAAGGTGTATACGGTATTCTTCGGCGGCGGTACGCCGAGCCTGCTGAGCGGCGAGAGTGTTGCGGAGATCCTGCGCAATGTGCGCATGCTGCTGCCGCTGGACCTGGGTGCGGAGATCACGCTGGAGGCAAATCCCGGCACGGTGGAGGCGGGACGTTTTGCGGGCTATCGCGAGGCCGGGGTGAACCGGCTGTCGATGGGCATCCAGAGTTTCAGCGACACGCATTTGCAGGCGCTCGGGCGCATCCATACTGCAAATGAGGCGAAGCGCGCGATAGCAATCGCCCAGACTCATTTCGACAACCTCAATCTCGACCTGATGTATGCATTGCCGAATCAGTCGGTCGATGAAGCAGTGCAGGATGTACAAACCGCGCTGTCGTTCGAGCCGCAGCATCTGTCCTGCTATCACCTGACGCTGGAACCCAACACACTGTTCCATCACAATCCCCCTGCATTGCCGGACGACGATGCGAGCAGCGACATGCAGCTGCGCATTGAGGAAGCGCTTGCAGCTGCGGGTTATCGGCACTACGAGACTTCCGCGTTCGCGCTGCCGAAACACCGCGCACGGCACAATCTCAATTACTGGCAGTTCGGCGATTACCTCGGGATAGGCGCGGGTGCGCACAGCAAGCTCAGCTTTCCCGGCAAAATCATCCGCCAGGCGCGCTACAAACATCCGCAGGCATACATGCAGCAGGTCGGCAAGGGCGAACCGGTACAAACCGAACAGGAGGTCAGTCGCGACGAACTCGGCTTCGAATTCATGATGAATGCGCTGCGCCTGAACGAAGGGTTCGACTGCGCGCTGTTCGAGCAGCGCACCAGTCTGCCGCTGCTCACTTTGCAGCGCGAGCTGGCAGAGGCGGAAAAGCGCGGGCTATTGTCCCGGGATCACCGGCGCATCGCCCCGACCCGGCTGGGGCAGCGATTCCTGAACGACCTGCTGGAAATATTCCTCAGGCGCTAGCCGATCAGGGGTTCCTAGAAGCTGCGCCCATCCACCGGCTTGATCTTCAGCGCGGACAAATCCACATTTTCAAGGCAGCGCGCATTGATGCTGAACATCTCGACGCCGTTGTGCGATCCGGTGCCCATAGTCGCGCAGCCGCATATCGCGCAGAAATGATGCTTGATGCTTTTTTTGCCGAACTGGTAGGCGGAGAGGTTGCTTTCCGGTGTGATGAAGCGCACCTGTGTGCGCGGCACAAACCAGCGCAGCGCGCCCAGCCTGCTGCAGATCGAACAGTTGCATTGTTTCACGGCGTACAAATCGCCCTCGACCTCAAAGGCGATGTGCCCGCAGTGACAGCTACCCTGGTAAATCATGATCTAACCTCCTTGTGACGCAATACTGGCAGGGTGGCATGCCGGCTGCATGGTGCGCTCTATTCATTTTCCCGGGAACGCGTCAGCGCGCCTGCAATACCGCACTGGGCACCGGCAAAATCGCACTGGCGCCAAGCCTCGAATACCGCCACAGCCACGGTGTTGGACAGATTCAGGCTGCGGTTGTCCGGCAGCATCGGCAAGCGCACGCGTTGCCGGGAATCGAACTGACCGAGCACTTCGACGGGCAGGCCGCGGCTCTCGGGCCCGAACATGAAAGCGTCTCCGGGCTGGTAGCGCAACCGGTAAAAATCCTGCGGGCCCCTGGTGGTGAGCGCATACACGCGCGCCGGATCGAATGCCGCCAAACAGTCGGCCAGGGAGTCATGCACACCCAGACTGGCGAATTCATGGTAATCCAGTCCGGCGCGCAGCAGTTGTTTGTCTTCCAGCGTGAAGCCGAGCGGTCTGATCAGGTGCAAAGTGCAGCCGGTATTGGCGCAAAGCCGGATGATATTGCCGGTGTTCGGTGGAATTTCGGGTTGATAGAGAATAACGTGAAACATAAAAAATAGGCGCTAAGTCCTTGTCATCATCATAAAAAACAGCTAACTTCCGACACTGCAAACGCAGCGTTGCAGAAACATCTACGTCAGGGGAGAATTATGGCGCGTCCGGAGAAAGTTCGCTTAGGCGATTTACTGGTTCAGCAGAAACTGATTTCAGAAGAACAGCTCAAGTTCGTGCTTGAGCAGCAGAAGCGCAGCGGACGCAAGCTCGGGCGTTTGCTGGTGGACAATGCTTTCGTCACCGAAGAAAACATTTCCGAGGCGCTCGGCAAGCAGCTCAACATTCCCTACATCAATCTCAAGTACTTCAACATCAACATCGAACTGGTCAGGCTGCTGCAGGAAAGCCAGGCGCGGCGCTTCCGCGCGATGGTGCTGGAAGAGCGCAACGGAATGCTGCTGGTCGGCATGGCCGATCCGACCGACCTGACTGCCTTCGATGAAATCACGCGCATCGTCAAGCGCGAAATCGACATCGCGGTGGTCACCGAAGGGCAACTGCTGGAAAGCATCGATCGCGGATACCGGCGCACCGACGAAATCACCGGCCTGGCGCGTGAGCTCAGCGAGGACATTGGCGACAGCTACGTGGATTTTGGCGCGCTGACCGAGAGCGTCGGCACCGAGGATGCGCCGGTGGTCAGGCTGTTGCAGTCCATGTTTGACGATGCCTCGCAAATCCGTGCTTCCGACATTCATATCGAACCGCAGGAAGGCCGGGTGATGATACGTTTTCGCATCGACGGCGTGCTGCACCTGCAAACCGAAGCCGACAGCAAGATCGCGCCGGCACTGGTGCTGCGCCTGAAGCTGATGTCCGGCCTGGATATTTCCGAAAAAAGGCTGCCGCAGGACGGACGTTTCAATGTGCGGGTGCGCGATCAGGTTGTGGATGTGCGTATCGCCACCTGCCCCACGCAAAACGGCGAATCGGTGGTGATGCGGTTGCTGCGCCAGGATGGCGGAATGATCGGCCTGGACAAACTGGGGATGCCGCCGGACATGCTCAAGCGTTTTCGCGAAATCATCAAACGCAGCAACGGCATGATCCTGGTGACCGGACCTACCGGCAGCGGCAAGACCACGACCCTGTATTCCGCGCTTGCCGAGATCAACACCCTGGACCAGAAGATCATCACCGTGGAAGACCCGGTGGAATACCGTCTGCCCGGGACCAACCAGGTGCAGGTCAACGAGAAAATCGACCTGACTTTTTCGCGCGTGCTGCGTTCCGCATTGCGGCAGGATCCGGACGTGATCCTGGTCGGCGAAATGCGCGATGCGGAAACCGCGCAGATCGGCTTGCGCGCGGCGATGACCGGCCACCTGGTGTTTTCCACGCTGCATACCCGCGATGCGGCCGGCACCCTGTTCCGTCTGGTGGATATGGGCACGCCGCGCTTCATGGTGGCCTCCTCGGTGCAGGCGGTGCTCGCGCAACGACTGCTGCGCCGCGTTTGCGAAAGCTGCAGCGAAGCGCATATCCCGACCCCGCAGGAAGGCGAGTGGCTGAAGATCGAAGGCGTGCAGCCCGAACAGTGGGGCGGCTTGTTGCACGGGCGCGGATGTTCGCATTGCAACGGCACCGGCTATCACGGACGCAAGGGGGTTTTTGAACTGCTGGAAATGGGAGCCGAAATGGTCGAGGCAGCCGGGCGCGACAGCCCTACCCACTTCCTGCAGGTCGCGCACGGGCACCTGCGCGGCAAGACCATCATGGATCACGCGCTGGAAGAAATGAAGCAGGGACGCACCACGGTCGCCGAGGTGATGCGCATCAGCAACCAGGTAGAGGATTAGCGTGGCGCTGTTTGCCTACAAGGGGCGAGACGACCGCGGTAACCTGGTGGAAGGCACGCTGGATGGCGACGACAGCGGGTTTATCGCCGGCCAGCTGATGAACACCGGGATTACGCCGGTCGAAATTACCCGGTTCCGCGGCCTGGCCATCGGCGCATCCGGCAAGCAGGGCTGGCTCAAGCGCCGGCTTGCCGAGAAGCCGGTCAGTCCGATGGACCTGATGCTGTTCAGCCGCCAGATGTATACCCTGCTCAAGTCAGGTGTACCCATCATGCGCGCACTGGCGGGGCTGCAGGAATCCGCGCAGAACCCGACCTTCTCGTTGCTGCTTCAGGACCTGCGCGAAAGCCTGGACAGCGGGCGCGAACTCAGCACAGCGCTGCGCCGCCATCCCAAGGTGTTCTCGCCCGTTCTATGTCAGCATGGTGCAGGTCGGCGAAATGACCGGGATGCTGGATGAAACGTTCATCCGGCTGTTTGACTATCTCGAATTCGAACGCGATATGCGCGAGCGCATCAGGACCGCAATGCGCTACCCCAGTTTCGTGATTGCGGCGATGGTGATCGCGATGATCATCATCAACCTGTTCGTGATTCCGGCCTTCGCGAAAGTCTATGCGGGGTTTCACGCCGAACTTCCGACCATTACAAAAATGCTGATCGGCTTTTCGGGCTTCATGGTGGAATACTGGCTGCTCATGCTGGCGGTCCTGGCCGCCACGATCGCGGGTTTGCGCTTCTACATCAACACGCCGGATGGCCGCTACAAATGGGACAGATACAAATTCAAACTCCCGGTGGTCGGGTCCATCATCCTCAAAGCCACGCTGTCCCGCTTTGCGCGCGGCATGGCGCTGTCATTCCGGAGCGGGATGCCGATCCTGCAGGGCATGAACGTGGTCAGCCTGGTGGTGGACAATGATTTCATGCGCAGCCGCATCGAGCAGATGCGCGATGGCGTGGAACGCGGGGAAAGCATCCTGCGCACCGCGGTCGCCGCAGAAGTATTCAACCCAGTGGTGTTGCAGATGATCGCCGTCGGGGAGGAAAGCGGCGACATGGACGGCATGATGTTCGAAGTTGCCGAAATGTACGAGCGCGAAGTCAAATACGAGGTCGCCAGCCTCAGTGCAAAGATAGAGCCCATCCTGATCGTGGTGCTCGGCATCATGGTTTTGATTCTTGCGCTGGGCGTGTTCCTGCCGATGTGGGACCTGGGCAGAGCGGCATTGCATTCATGAGCGAATCAAATTCAGGTGCAAGGTACATAACCAGCGACTTGGCTGGTGTTGTTCGCCAGCCTGGTCGAATGGCTAGTAGTTCTATCAAGATGCAAGGTTCAAGACCCAAGGTTCAAGATTCAAGGGTCAAGGATCAAGGGCTAAAACTTGCACCTTGCACCTTGCATCTGAGCGTAGCGGTCGCAGCTTATGCTGCGGGAACCGCACGGCCCACCCCTTGCGGGTGTTCACCTGCTGCCTCAAAAGGTTTCACGCTGCTCGAACTCATCATCGTTATCGCGATCATCGTGACGTTGATGGGGCTATTCATGAACCGCTTCATGTTCTACCAGGAGCAGGCCGAGAAGACCGCCATGCAGCAGGTTGCGGGGGCGATACAGAGCGCGCTGGTGATGCAATACGGGCAGATATTGACGCGCGGGAAGCCGTCCGACGTCGCAGCCCTGGCACTGGACAATCCGATGAACCTGCTGCAAAAAGCGCCGCATAACTATGCCGGGGAGTTTTATGACCCCACGCCGCTGTCTGTGCCGCCCGGCAGCTGGATGTTCGATCTCAGGACGCGCGACCTGATCTATGTGGTGGGCGAGGGCAACTACTTCAGGCCGGGCAAGGACGGCAGGAAATGGATACGTTTTCATGTTGCGCTGAACTATGCAGCTTCGCTGCTGCCTTCATTGCAAAACGAACCCGCCGACCTGACCGGTTTGCTGTTCGAACCGGTCGAGCCCTACACATGGTTCTGATTAAAATACCCGACATTCAACCTGGCAATATGAAACATGCTGACTGAGCAGGTAAAAATGCTGTTGTGGCAAGACCTGGCGATATTCCTGCTGCTGGGCGCCTTGCTCGGCATCATGCTGGGCTTGCTGCTCATTTTCAATCCGCAAATCGTGGAACGGCTCAGTCGAGCCGCAAATCGCTGGGTTACAACCCGGCATCTGAACCGCTGGCTGGATCGCAGTATCAGCATCGAGCACTGGTTTTATCAGCGTCACCGCGCAACCGGCATCGTGATCGTGGCTGGAGCCACATATATCCTTGTGTATTTTGGCTTGCTGTTCGACAAGGCGTACGCGCTGCAGCGCCTGGGTGGGTGGCTTCCGCCACAGTTGCTGGATGGCCTGCTGGACGCGCTGGTGCTGTGTTCGCTGGTCGGCGGTGCAGTTGCGCTGATCGTCGGGCTGTTCATGTGGCTGCGTCCCAGCATGTTGCGCGGTTTCGAGGAACAGGCTAACCAGTGGGTTTCTACGCGCCGCGCGACCAAGGTGCTCGATGTGCCGCACGACGAAGTGGATCGTTATGTTGCTCGCCATGCGCAGCGGGTGGGCTGGTTGCTGCTGTTGGCGAGCATTTACCTGTTTGTTGCGATGTTCCGCTGGTTGATATAAAGCGACCGCCGGTCGGCTGGGGGTTGCGCCGAAATCCGACTTCGTTTAGTGTTAGCCTTGCTTGTAAAAATTCTTGCTGCGGCAATCATTTAACGAGTGAATTGAAAGTTGTACCATAACTCGAGGCTGCGGCCTCAACTACAGGAGATTTGTCGAATGAAAAAGCAAGCGGGTTTTACCTTGATCGAATTGATCATGGTGATCGTGATTCTGGGTATTTTGGCTGCGACTGCATTGCCGAAATTTTATAACCTGAAGGGTGATGCTAATGTGGCTGCATTGAATGGGGTGGTTGGCGCAATTAATTCGGCCAGCACGATCAATTACGGTGTCCAATCTATTCATCCTGGCTCGGGTGTAGTAACTATCGGTCAAAATTGCCAAAGCGCAATAGGAGCGACTGGTACTTCGACAGGTATTTTGGAAGGCGGAATACCAACTGGTTACACGACTACGACAACTCCAACATTGGTGGCAGGCTCCAACAGCTGCGTGGTCACTCAGACCGATGGTGGTGCCACTGCAACTGCAATCGTTGCGGGTATCTAAAACAACCCCAGCGTCCGCCTCTGGTGCATACACAAGTGCATGGATCAGATGATGGTTGTGATCAAGGGAGGCTGCGGCCTCCCTTTTTATTGGACTGTGTTTTGTTAAGCAACTTACTCATGACAATTTATGTGTCCATGTATAGTTGCTGAAAGTTTATAGAACATGCAATTTAGTCAAGAATGCTTCGAGATGATCAGGTTGACCTCAGTAAGCAGGTTCAGTGCGCGAGATGAAATACGTCTGTCCGGTTCGTTTATTGACGATATTCAACACGGGTTCACGCTAATCGAATTGATCATGGTGATGGTTATCGTTGGCATCCTGGCGGTATTCGTTGCCCCGCGATTTTTTGACGCAAATGTATTCAAGTCGCGCGGCTTTGCCGATCAGGTGCAGGCCACGTTGCGCTATGCGCAGAAGGAAGCGATCGCGCAGCATCGCAATGTTTGCGTGGCAATGACTGCAAGCGCTGTCACCCTGAACCGATGATCGACCGCGAGTGCCTGCGATACAAATCTGGTTCTACCCGGGCAAGCCACCAATAATATCAGTACGCCATCCGCGGCGATCACGCTTTCTCCGTCCGTCATGGTTTCAATTTTGACGCGCTCGGTTCAACCCCGAGTTCAGCAGATCATTACCATAAGCGGCGCAACCAACAACATTGTCGTCGAGGCCGAGACCGGCTATGTGCACTCGCCATAGACAGCTCGGCATCAGCCTGATCGAGCTGATCATGTTCATCGTGATCGTCAGCGTCGCGCTGGCGGGCATACTGCTGGTGCTGAACGTGACGACCAAGAGCAGCGCCGATCCGCTGGTGCACAAGCAGGCCCTGGCAATCGCCGAGTCGCTGCTCGAGGAAGTGGAACTGATGCCGTTCACCTATTGCGATCCGGATGATGTAAATGCCGCCGAGCGCAGTCACCTCGACTGACTGCACGGGTGGGACTAACGGTCCTAACGACGAAAGCAAATTGCCGCTCGGACCGGAAGCAGGCGAGACTCGCGGCTCGCTGACCTCCGTATGACAATGTAGTGACTATAACGGCTTCAGCATGCGCCGGGCTGCGATAACTGATATCGCGGGCAACGCCATCGGCGGGCTGGCAAGCTACACGGCCTGGTTGCTGTTGGAACTGCAGGTTGTCGGGTTGCTTTCCGCGACCGCATTGATGATTACCGTGACCGTGACCGGCCCTGATAATTTGCCCGTCGTGCTGGATGGGTATCCGTACACGTTACTCGCCGAGGTCGGTGCCATGATGATGAACAGGATCAATGCCCAAGGTATAAGGCCAAACCTTGTCACTTGTATCTTTCACCTAGCGATCTGCATCTCTGCGGAACCGCACGGCCCACCCTTGCGGGAATCTAAAGGTTTCACGCTGGTCGAGATGATCATGGTGATCGTGATCACCGGCATCATCGGCGGCATGGTCGCGGTGTTTCTCAAGGCGCCGATACAGCAATATATCGATGTATCGCGCCGTGCCGACATGACCGACATTGCCGATACCGCGTTGCGCCGCATCGGGCGCGATGTGCGCCTGGCGTTGCCGAACAGTGTGCAGGTCCATACTTCGGGTTCCGGCACGAGCACGGTCTACTATCTCGATTTCCTCGAAGACTACCGGCGGCGGGCGTTATCGCCGGGAGCCGGGTGGTACAGCTGCCACCAATGACATACTGGATTTCACAAAATCCGACAGTTCATTCGAGGTGCTGGGTGTGCCGAGCGCGATGCCGACTTGCGCCGTGAATGACCAGGTGGTGGTCTATAACCTGGGTATCCCACCGGCCGATGCATATACGGGAGGCAACCGCACGACATGTAGTTCAGTTGTCGGGTCCATCGTGAATATCGTGCCCTTCCAGTTTCCGTTCGACTCGCCCAGCGCACGATTCCAGATCGTGCACGAGCAGGTGCGCTACATCTGCGATCCGGTCGCGCATACGCTGACCCGTTACAGCATTGCCGCGAATGCGATAGGTACGGTACCATTTGGTACGGTACCGTCTGGCGGTGGTTCCCTGCTGGCCACCAATGTGAGCAGCTGCCGATTTGCCTATGACCCTTTCGTGGTCGCGCAGCGTGCCGGTCTGGTCACGATGAACCTCGGCATTACCGAGAGCGGCGAGACGGTCACGCTTTACAGCGCCGTCCATGTGAGCAATGTGCCATGAACAAAATCAGATACAAGGCTCAAGGTACAAGGTGCAAGGTTCAGAGGGGTTCCCTTGCACCTTGTACCTTGATAGGACTACTAGCCATTCGACTAGGCTGGCGAACAACACCAGCCAAGTCGCTGGTTATGCCCCTTGCATCTGCTCAACGCGGCTTCAGCCTGATTTCGGCGATTTTCCTGCTGGTGGTGATTGCGGCGCTCGGCACGTTCGCAGTCACGCTTTCGACCTCGCAGCAGCAAAGCGCCGCGCTGGATGTGCTGGGTTCGCGCGCGTACCAGGCTGCGCGCGCGGGAATAGAGTGGGGCGCTTACCAGGCGCTGCAGAATAATTCCTGTGCGAGCACGGCCACGCTTGCCCCGATGCCGAATACGCTGGCAGCTTTTTCGGTGACGGTCGCTTGCAACAGTTCTGCAGCTTCCGAAGCAAGCGCAACGGTAACCATGTTCCAGCTGACCTCGACGGCAAAACAGGGCACACCGGCAACGCCGAATTATGTCGAACGGCAGATGAGTGTGACGATTGCGCAGTAGAAATCTAGAGGCGAATATGAGAAATCTGTGCGTGTACAAAGAATGTGCAAGAAATGGAAGTCTGACCTCGGTACTTCTGTGGATAAATCGAGTCTGGTCCCATTTACCCATTCTTGCGGTGGTTGCCAGCTTTTGACATACGCATACCGCAACGATGTATTCGCATACGATACGCCTTCTGCTGCCACGACCAGTGTGACTTGGCACACAACTGGCGCTTCACCGGCCTGACAAGCTATCCGCTCGGCGATGACGACTGTGGAGAAATCGAGTTTCCCGCCGGCTTCACGTTTACTTTTTGCGGAGTGAGTTATTCAGGAGTGCGTGTTTATTCCAACGGAATGCTTGATTTCGGAATGAGCACTGCGGTGATGTAACAGTACTCCGCAAGATCCGGGGCGATAGCGGTAACAGCATCCGCAGTCGCGTCGACCTGTTGCAGAGGCGTGCCGGATAGGTGGCATGGACGAATCCCACCCAAGGGGTTGCGAGCGACAATAGCTATGCGACGGCCTCAGTTGACGGAACAACTACACGATACCTGGAGTGCACCGGCTATGGCTTTGCTATTCCTGCGGCGGCAACAATTAATGGGCGCAGTATTACCGTCAACGTCGAACGCAAGATCCTCCAGTGGCGCGCCAGTAATGGCGGCAGATTGGTTCGGTGGACTTTTGGTACTATTCCACCAATAAATGGAATTCTGCCGATACCATGTTGTTCGATGCAACTACCGTTGCAGCGATGCCGTTCTTCCTGATGAAACGCAGCACCGGCGCATTGCGTCGCAATCACCGACAGCGCAGGCGTGGTTAGAACGGCGGGAACATCAACCGCCTACACCTATGCCGCGAATACATGGCATCACGTCGGCGTCAGCTGGATCTTCAGCCGGGTACGATCAAGGTACAGCAGATATTCCTCGATGGGCTGCTGGTGTATACCCTGACCTCGACACCCTTCCACTCGACGACCAGCGGGAACATCGCAGCGCTCGGCACCTTGTACATTGGTGATAATCGCACTTCGGGCATAACGCCAAGCACTGGCTCACCTAATGGAGCCAACGGCACGATAGACGAAGTCAATATCTACCCGATCGACATCAATGCCAGCCAGGCTGCCGCAGACATGGCGTTGACGCACAGTTGCGCTGCGCTGGATCACTTACATATTGTTCACGGCGGCGAACTGGTCAACTGCAATGGTGCCGTGGCGAACATCACCATAGAGGCGCATGATGTCAACCACAATCTCGTCTCCCTTGCCGGCACCACCATGCAAATGTCCACAAGCACGGGGCACGGTACTTGGTCGACCGTGGCGGGAGGTTCGATCAACCCGGTCAATAATACTGGTGGCGGAACGGGTAACTACACTTTCAGCAATGAATCCAGTGTCGTGATCGGACTGTCGGATACCTTCATCGAATCGCTGAACATCAACCGGAGTGCAGGCACGGGAACCGAACATTCGGGCGCGGCGGCAAGTTGCGTGTCGCAGGACTACACCTACCTTACGACCTGCGATACGAACCTTAATTTTGCCGATTCGGGTTTTCTCTATAACGTGCCTAACCACGTATCAGAAACAAGCCAGAGTGTGACAGTAAGCGCAGTCAAGAAACCAACCAACAGCCTGAGTTGTGTCCCGGCATTCGCCAATGTTACCAAGGCGGTCACGTTTGCCTGCGCATACACCAATCCGGTCTCAGGTACTTTACCGGTGCGCGTCGGCGGCAAGGCATTGAACGCAGCAAACAATGCCGCCGCGTCCTGTGATGCCACCGGTCAGGCGGTAAACCTGAATTTCGATAACACCGGCACGGCTACCACCACCGTACAATATGCCGATGTGGGCAATATGACGCTGAATGCACAATATTCCGCGAGCGGTATCAATATGGTCGGCTCGGATACATTCATTGCGGCACCGTCATCATTTTCGTTGAGCAGCATCACCACAGGCCCGATCAAGGCAGGCAACAACTTCAGTGCCACCTCACCGCAAAGAATAGCGCAGGCGGCACCACGCCAAATTTCGGCAAGGAAATATCAGCGGAAGGCGTGACGCTGACGCCGACCCTGGTGACACCCGATCCAGTGACATACCCGGCTGCCGCCAATCCGGCGCCGGCAAATAACATTATTCCAGGTAGCGAATTCGGCGCTGGCGGTATGGGGAATGATGCCAACGGGGTGGCGACGGTCAACAATCCGAGTTGGGGCGAAGTCGGCAGCATCACTTTGAAGGCCGGCCGACCAGCGCAAGCTATCTTGGCTCTGGCCTGAATCCAACAGGTACCAGTGCGACCGTCGGCGCATTCATTCCCGACCACTTTGATACCGCAGTGGTTGCGACGACTACAGCGCCCATGCCTTGCCCGACTGGTTTGACCTGCCCGG
The DNA here is from genome assembly GCA_963827265.1 of uncultured beta proteobacterium. GTDB lineage: Bacteria > Pseudomonadota > Gammaproteobacteria > Burkholderiales > Gallionellaceae > Gallionella. The sequence continues at coordinate 201,857 of CAWHAD010000005.1, forward strand.
CTTTGTACAACGGATTCGTTTATTCCGGACAGACATTCAGTTTGCAGGTGACTGCAAAAAATCTGGCGGGCGGTACGACAACCAATTATCACAGCACGTATGGCCTGTCGAACACGGTCAACCTTACTGCGTGGGACGCGCTGGGCAGCGTGGTCACACAAAATCCGGGTTCAGGTGTGCTGGGGAGTGGAACGCTTGTTTCTTCCGCGTTCAGCAACGGTGTGGGCGCAACGAATACCCAGGCCTACACTTTTGCAACCTCGCCTTCGACACCTGTAAATATATTCCTGCGGGCGGTGGATGCGGTAAATTCGTCAGTTTCCTCGCGGCGAACAACGCCCGCAACTTCTGTGGAAGGTGGTATCAAGGTGGTGAGCGGCAAGGTCAGGATATCCAATGCATATGGCTCAGAGCTATTGCCGCTGCCGTTGACCGCCACCGTGCAATTCTGGAATGGCATCAACTGGGTGACCAGCACCACCGACAGTCTTTCCCAATTCAACACCAATCTCAACACAGCAGGAGGAAATATCGTCGCGAACATCATTTCCGGACTGGGTAGCGGGATCAGTATCGCTTCACCAGGTGTGGTGACGGTGACGGGCGGGGTGCAAGCTTTTACATTGAACAAGCCCGGCGTGCCCGGCAGCGTGGACATCAGCCTGAACGTACCGGGTTACCTGCCGAGCCAGGCCGGACGGGCAACATTCGGTGTGTACAAGGGTACCAAGGAATTTATTTTTCAGCGAGAAAATTATTAAGGCAGCATAGGCAATAACCTGGCTTGGTTGCGAACATTCCGAGACTGGTCGCCATCAATGATGGCAGGGGGTTTGGTTACCATCAATTCGGATTATATAATTCACTGGCGTTGAAAAATTTGTAAGAATCAAACGGGAAATGGGGTTTGAATAATTTGGTTTATCTGGACAACCTGATTACTGAAACAGCACGTTCGTTGCGTTCGCTGGTATCGGTGTGTTCCGCGGGACTGTTGGTTGCCGGCCTGGTATTTTCAGGACAGGTACATGCGTCACTCCAACTGAATAGCGCCACGCTCAGCGTCACAACTCCGGTGCAGGGACCGGCTGCCGCGGTTTACGTCAAGGGTGGCGGAAGCATTACCGCCGCAGTAAATGGTTCGACTGTGGGGAACACAAACTGGAATGCGACCAGCTGGCAAATCGGCACGGGAACCGTAACGTGCGACAGCAGCGTCAGTTTTACGACCAACAACTCGACGGGCACACTGTCATATTCCATCACCGCCCCGGCAGCGGCGGGCACTTATAACACCAGTTTCATCGCCTACAGCAACACAGGCTGCAGCGCGAATGCCAGCAACACGCTGGTGCTCAATGCCAGCGTGATCGTCGACAACACCGCACCCACCGTCTCATCGATCAGCCTGGCCAGTGCAAATCCGAGCAGTGCCGCAAACGTTTCCTGGACGGTCACGTTCAGTGAAACCGTGACCGGTGTTGCTGCGGGCAACTTTGCGCTGGTGCAGGGTGGCGGACTGAGTGGGTCCGCAATCACGTCGATCACCGGCAGCGGCACAACCTGGACGGTGACAGCCAGCACCGGGACCGGCAGCGGGTCGCTGGGAGTGAACCTGACCAGCGCTGCCGGCATCACCGACCGTGCAGGAAATACACTGAGCGGGGTTCCGGTTACCGGGGCGGCTTATACGGTGAATGGCAGCACTGCAGTAACCGTTACAGGCAGCCCGACGCTGTGTGTCAACGACACCAGCATCGGCACTCAACCCTGGACCGGACTCACCAATGTCGTATCGCAGAATAATGCTTATGCACAGGCGACAGGCATCAACGGGCAGATCACCAACTACCTGAAATGCACAGGCTACGGGTTCAGTATTCCTGCAGGCGCTACGATCACCGGCATCACGGTCGGCGTGTGGGACTATTCGGCCAAGACCATGAGCGACCAGTCGATGGTGCTGGTCAAGGCAAACAACAATCAGACTGGCGCTCTCGGAACCATGGACTTGGCGACGCAGACGCGCCTTCCCGGTACCAACAGTCAGGTGATATACGGCGGGGCAACCAATCTGTGGGGTAATACATGGACTGCAGCAGATATCAACAGTTCGACCTTCGGCGCTGCATTCGCCGCAATACGCGGGCCGTATAACTCGACGGATACCGCATTCGTGGACTACATGCCGATCACCGTTGATTACACGGTGCCGTCAACGCCTGGCGTTACTTCGATCAATATGGCCAGCAGCAACCCGAGCAGTCCCGCCACTGCGGTTTCCTGGACAGTCACGTTCAGTACCAGCGTGACCGGTGTTGCGGCCGGTAATTTTGCGCTGGTTCAATCAGGTGGCGTGACTGGGGCGACAATTACCTCGGTAAGCGGCAGCGGTAGCACCTGGACCGTTACCGCGAACACCGGGAGCGGCTATGGCACGCTGGGACTGAACATGACCAATGTCACGGGCATCAGCCCAGCCATGACTACTGCGATGCCGTTTGTCGGGCAGGTTTACACGATTCCTGCGCCGTTGACCTGCATTACCGACAACTTCAGCAGCGGCACACTGAATACCAGTCTGTGGACCGTCAAAACCATTTCTGGCTCCTTCACGCCACAGGTCGTCAACGTGGGTGGCGGCGACTACCGCCTGCGCCTGACCGACACCAATGGCAACGAGGCCACCTTTGCACAGCTCAAGCCTACCTTCCCCGGCGCCGGCAACAAGGTCGTGCTGACGTTCGATTACTTCTCGTATGGCGGGTCGGGCGCCGACGGCATCGCAGTGACCTTCTCGGATGCGTCCGTCAGCTCCACCACAGGCGGCTTTGGTGGTTCTCTGGGCTATGCGCAGAACACCAACGGTACCCCTCCCGACGGCTTCGGCGGTGGCTGGATGGGTACCGGCATCGACGACTATGGCAACTTTCCCAATACCAATGAGGGCCGCCAGAATTATCCCGCGGGCTGGACCCCGCCCGCAGGTGCCAACACCACGGCCGGTTTCTATCCCCGCAATGTCTCCATCCGCGGCAGCGGCAGCGGCACGACGGGTTATTACCTGATCGCAAATACCGGCACCCTGGCCTCGGGCGTGGCGCCCTCCAGCGGCGCCGCGGGCGCCACGCCATATCGCTACCGCGTCACGCTGGATCATAGCGACAGCGTGCACGCCTATGTCACGGTGGAAGTTGACACCACCGGCACCGGCACCAGCTATAACACACTGATTCCGAAATTCGACATCAAGGGATCAAACAGCGGACAAGCGGCTGTCCCCACCAACTGGCTGGTTTCCTTCACCGGATCGACCGGTGGCTCGACCAACTATCACGAATTCAAGCAGGTCCAGGTTTGCGCGAACACCATCATCGGCAGCGGCCCGGACCACCTTGAAATCGATCATCCGTCCGGCACCGGTCTGACCTGCACACCCAGCACGCTGACGATCAAGGCCTGTGCCAATGCTGCATGCACCACGGCCTTTACCAGCGGACTTACCGGCACCCTGAGCGCGACCGGCACGACTACGGTGAACTGGTCCGGCGGCAGCGGTTTTTCCATTCCCGCCGGCAGCAGCACGGTCACCAAGGATGTGCAAGTCACCACGCCGGGAACGACCGTGTTTTCCGCGACCAGCTCTCCGGCTGCTGCGACTGCGACGACCTGCAATTTCGGTGCGCCGAGTTGCACTTTCACGTCATCCGATTCGGGTTTCCTGGTCAGCGCGCCGAATCACGTCTGCGGAAAGTTCTTCCACGCTCACGGTCCAGGCGGTGAAAAAGGCCGACAACAGCCTGTCGTGCGTGCCGGCCTTTGCGAATACCAGCAAGAGTGTCAACCTGAAGTGCGCCTACAGCAATCCTGCTACCGGCACCCTGCCGGTCAGGGTCGGGGGACCACCGCGCTGAACGCATCGGGCAGTGCGGCTGCCGCCTGCGACGGGACAGGCGCAAACGTCACGCTGACCTTCGATGCGACCGGTACCGCCACACCGACGTTGCAATATGCCGACGTGGGACAGATGAACGTCAGCGCCGCTTACACCGGCATACCGGGTTCGCTGGATGCGGGGCTGAGCATGACCGGTACAGGATCCTTTATCGTGGCGCCGTATTCCTTTTCGTTCAGCGGCCTGCCTGCCGGGCCGATCAAGGCGGGCAATGCGTTCAGCGCAACCGTGACTGCCCTGAATGCGCTCGGCAATGCCACACCCAATTTCGGCAGGGAAATCGACCGGGACCGGCAGGCGTGACGCTTACTTCCAATCTGGTCACCCCCGATCCTGTGGCATACCCGGCGCCGCAAATCCGACGCCGGGCAACAACATCATTCCCGGTAGCGAGTTTGGCGCAGGCGGAATGGTGAATGATCCCGAACGGCGTCGCAACCGTGAACAATCTGAGCTGGGGCGAAGTCGGCAGCATTTCATTGCTCGCCACCTTGACCAATACCTACGGCTATCTCGGTACTGCTGCCACGCCGACCACGGATGCGCTCAATAATCTCCTGATCGCGACCGGCGCCAGTGCGACGGTCGGTGCGTTCATCCCCGATCATTTCGATACTGCCGTGGTTGCGACGGCCACCTTCCCGATGCCTTGCCCGACCGGTCTGGCCTGTCCGGCTTTGTACAATGGGTTCGTCTATTCCGGACAGCCGTTCAGTATGCAGGTGACCGCAAAAAATCTGGCGGGCGGGACGACAAGCAATTATCACAGCGCGTATGGCCTGTCGAACAATGTCACGCTAACTGCCTGGGATGCATTGGGCAGTACGGTAACCCAGAATCCGGGCAATGGCGTGCTGGGGGCGGGTACGCTGGCGTTCCACCGCATTTAACCACGGGGTGGGCACGACGAGTACGCAAACCTACACCTTTGCTGACTTCGCCAACGATCGCCCACCAATATTTTCCTGCGGGCGGTGGATGCGGTGAATACTTCGGTGACTTCGCGACTCGCGATCCCGGCGAATTCTGTCGAAGGCGGGGTCAAGGTGGTGAGCGGCAAGGTAAAGATATCCAATGCAAACGGTTCCGAGCTGTTGCCTTTACCGTTGACCGCCACCGTGCAGTATTGGAATGGCACAAGCTGGGTGACCAGCACGAACGATAGCATCACCCAGTTCAACACCAATCTCAGCACGGCAGGAGGCAACATCGTCGCGACCATCGTGAGCGGTCTGGGTAGCGGGGTCAGCGTGGCCACACCGGGTGTGGTGACGGTGGCAAGCGGGGTGAATACCTTTACATTGAACAAGCCCGGCATCGCCGGCAGCGCAGATATCAGCCTGAACGCACCGAGTTACTTGCTTGGCGGCAGTAATGGCGCGGGAATCAATCCGAGCAAGGCCGGGCGGGCCACTTTCGGCGTGTACAAAGGTCCGAGCGAGTTTATTTACCTGCGCGAAGACTATTGACGTGCTGTTATATCGCTTCCCGTTGAGTCCAAAATACACCGCAGCACCACCCCCATCATGGATATAATCGACAACCGATCTAACGGGCATGTTGCGCCTGGAAGCGTATTTGAAATTTTGCGAGGGAGATGCGGATTGGCAGGGCAAGGGGTGTAAAAAGTCATTGACTCCAGTATGTTATTGAATTACCTTCGCGTTAATTATGAAAATTCCCTTTTTTCCTGCTTTGATCAAGCCCAAAAGCCGCGATGCCGGCTGGTTTGCCATCGGCTTTGGCGAGCATGGGATTTACCTGGCAACCATCAAGATTGCCGGGGTGATGCCGAGCGTGGAGCGCTGCGAGTTTCATGAGACCGGGACGATAACCAAGTCCGTGCTGGAGAAACTGTGCCACGAGGCAGACATTGATGGCCACGACGTGACCACGCTGCTGTCGCCCGGCGAGTACCAGATGCTGCTGGTCGATGCACCCAATGTGCCCACCGACGAGATGAAGACGGCGGTCCGCTGGAAGATCAAGGACGGTCTGAACTACCACATCGACGATGCCACCGTGGACATGGTTCGTATCCCGGCCAGCAAATACGCTTCGGGGCGCCCGCAAACACTGTATGCGATCGCGGCGGCGAACCGCGTGATACAGGAGCGCATCGAGTTGTTCGATGAAGCGAAAATCAGGCTGGATGTGATCGATATTCCGGAAATGGCGCAGCGCAATATTGCCGCGCTGTTCGAACGCGAAGACCGCGCGCTGGTTGTGCTGGCATTCGATGAGCATGGCGGCCTGATGACATTTACCGCCGGCGGTGAATTGTACCTGTCGCGCCGCATCGAAATTGGCGTAGGGCAATTGCTGGATGCGGACCAGGATTTGCGCCGGCAATACCGGGACAGGGTGGAAACCGAATTGCATCGCTCGCTGGATTATTTCGACCGCCAGTACAACCAGCTGCCGGTCGACATGGTGCTGGTCTGCGTGCCGGACAAAACGGGCCTGGTGGAATTCCTCGATTCCGAGCTTGATATCAAAGTGCAGAAGCTGGACCTGTCGCAGGTGATGGACATCAGCGCGGTGCCGGCGCTTGCAGACAGCGAATTCGTTGCGCGCGCGCTGACCACGCTGGGCGCGGCGCTGCGCCAGGAAAGCCGAGTCCTGTGAGGCGCCGATGAGTCAGCAGATCAATCTGTTCAACCCGATTTTCATGAAGCAGCGGAAGTATTTTTCGCTGCTGACGATGCTGCAGGCGCTGGGCATGATCGTCGCGGGCTCGCTGCTTTTCTATGGCTATGCGATTTACCAGGTCGGCCAGCTCAAGCGGCAGGCGGACGAGAACAACAATCGCTACATTGCCGAGCAGGCGCGTCTGACAGCCTTCATGGCGGAGTTTTCACCGCAGCGCGCGATGCAATCATTGCAGAACGAAGTGCAGGATATGGGCAAACGGGTGGCCGAACAGAACCGGATCATCGAGACGCTGAAATCCGGCGCGATAGGCAACACCACCGGATATTCGGAGTACATGCGCGCGTTTTCCCGACAGGTGGTTCAGGGCCTGTGGCTGACCGGTTTCAAGGTGACCGGGGATGCTGCGCAGATCAGCCTGAGCGGCGGGGTGGTGAATCCGCAATTGCTGCCCATCTATATCCAGCACCTGGGCCGGGAATCGATCATGAAGGGCAAGACCTTTTCTACCCTGCAAATGAAGCAGGCTGGTGCCGATGAAGCGGATAAAAAAGGCAGCAAGGCGACTGATCCGGCGCGCCGTTATATCGAATTCACCCTGTATTCAAGCCCGGGAAAAGAGGCCGACAAATGAAACAATACTGGGATCGCGCCAGCGCCGCGATCGATGACTTGTCCTTGCGCGAGCGCACGATGATTTTTGTTGCGGCTGCCTTCGTGGTGATTTCGCTGATCAATGTGCTGTTGATCGATCCGTTGCTGGCGAAGCAGAAATTGCTGTCGTCACAGGTGGCGCAGCGGCAGGAGAAAATGAAGGAGTTGCAGGCGCAGATGCAGAATATCGTGCAGGCAAAAAGGGACAGTGAACATTCGCCGTTGCGCGATCGTCTGGCTCAGCTCAAGCAGCAACTGAACGATCAGGACAATTATCTGCAGAGCCGTACCGATCGGCTGATCGAACCGGACAAAATGGCGGACCTGCTGAAAAAGGTGCTGGATCACAATGGCAGCCTGCAGCTGGTCGAGCTGAAAACCCTGCCGGTGAGCCCGCTGATCGAGACCCCGAAGGGAGCGGCGGCGGGTACGACGGGCAGCCAGACCGGCTCACAACGGCAAATTTACAAACACGGGGTGCAAATCACGGTGCGCGGCGGCTATCTGGATCTGATCAGGTACGTCACCGCGCTGGAAAAGCTGCCCGAGCAGATGTTCTGGGGCGAAGCAAGCCTGAGTGTGGATAAATATCCCGATTCACTGTTTACACTGACCCTGTACACATTGAGTCTGGATAAGACCTGGTTGGCGGTGTGATGATCAAATATCTGCGGACGGAATTTATGACACGGAACATCGGCGGCGCTTTGCGGCGGCCGCTGCTGGGGATCGGCATGTTCTGCGCGCTGTCTGCAGCGGTAGTGCCGCTGCATGCCGAAAATCTTCCCGACCCGACCCGGCCGCCGGCAGATGTTATTACGTCTTCCGGTGCGAGGTATGGACGGGGAGTGGAATCATCGTCCGGTTTGCGTTCGATCATCATTTCCGACACGCGCCGAGCGGCGATCATCGACGGTAAAACCGTCGAACTGGGCGGGCAGCTTGGCAATGCCAGGCTGGTGGAAGTGAATCCCGGCAGTGTCGTGCTGCAGCGCGGCAAAAACAGGGAGATTCTGAAACTGTTCCCCGGGGTCAGAATTTCACAACAGGAAAGCACCGGCACTGAGTCGTCGAAAATGGAATCATCCAGTAACGAGATGCAAGTTGAGCAGCCATCGCCGGCAGACAATAGCGCATCGCAGAACCACGAGCTGAAGCCGGCGGCAGAAGAAAAGCTTATGTCCGTGCACCCGAAGGAGGAAAAATGAGATCAATGTTATGGCTGGGGGTGCTGCTGCTGGCGGGCTGTGCTACGTCGCGCAGCAACAGTCAGGTGGCTGACTCGATACAGCACGAGATGAATCAGGCCGTGCAGGAACGCGCGCAACCAAGCAAGCCGGACGAGGTGAACAATGCGCTGCTCCCGCCGCTAGCCATGGGCATACCCAAGTCGGACAGCAAATCGCTGGACACGAAATTCGATTTGACGGTGAACAATGTGCCTGCCAGACAGGTGTTCATGTCCATCGTCGCAGGCACACACTACAGCATGCTGCTGAGCCCCGAAGTCAGCGGCAATATTTCGCTGAACCTCAAGGACGTCACGGTATTCGATGCGCTCGAAGCGATACGCCAGATGTATGGCTACGACTACAGGATAGACAGCAACCGCATCTATATACTGCCGCTGACGCTGCAGACGCGGATTTTCGAGGTCAATTACCTGACTGCGCAACGCGACGGCGAATCGTCGCTCAGGGTTACCTCGGGTTCGGTGTCCGACGCGCCGGTGGGCGCGACGCCCGGCACCACCACGACCACCACCACCCAGGGCTCGACGGAGCGTTCGGCGGAAAGCAGCAAGGTGACCATGTCCAGCAAGTCCGATTTCTGGGGCGAACTGCAGCGGTCGCTGGCTGCGATCGTCGGCAACGGCAAGGGCCGCAGTGTCGTGATCAGCCCGATGTCCGGCGTGATCGTGGTTCGCGCGATGCCGGACGAGTTGAGGAATGTCTCCGCCTACCTCAGGGCATCGCAGATATCCGTCGATCGCCAGGTAATACTCGAAGCCAAGATCGTCGACGTGCAACTGAACAGCAGCTTCCAGTCCGGTGTGAACTGGGCCGCGTTCGGAAACAACCCGAACAGCTTCAGTTCGGGCGGCGTAATCTCGCCCGGCAGCAACCTCGCCACTACCGGCTCATTATCCAACGGACTGCTATCCGCTACCCCGGGTGTAAATATGGTCCTGGCAGGAACCACGGCCGCGGGCCAGGCGGCTGCGGGCTCGCTGTTCGGGCTGGCATTTCAGACCAGCAACTTTGCCGCGCTGCTGAATTTCCTGGAGTCCCAGGGCAACGTGCACGTGTTGTCCAGTCCGCGGATTGCAACGCTGAACAACCAGAAAGCCGTGCTCAAGGTCGGCACGGATGATTTCTTCGTGACCAATGTTTCGACCACGACAACGACCGGGGGCATCGGCGCGACCAGCACACCGAACGTCACCCTGCAGCCGTTCTTTTCAGGCATCGCGCTGGACGTCACGCCGAGCATCGACCAGAACGGCGATATCATCCTGCATGTGCATCCATCCGTCAGCCAGGTCAGCACGGTGACCAAGACTGTTGATCTGGGCACCACCGCCGGGTCGATCAGCTTGCCGCTGGCTTCCAGCTCGGTTTCCGAGACCGACAGCATCGTGCGCGCGCGCGACGGACAGATCGTCGCGATCGGCGGTTTGATGCGCCAGGCCTCCAGCAACGACAACTCGGGCCTGCCGGGCCTGCCCAAATCACTGTTTGGCCAGACCAACCAGACCAGCGAAAAGCGCGAATTGATCATCCTTCTGAAGCCGACCATCGTGGGCAACGACAAGGATTGGTCGGATGACATCGTGCACAGCCGCGACCGGTTCAACGATATGATGGGAAAGGGAACAAACCCTTGAGGTTCCCCTGAGATATGTATCTGCAACACTTCGGTTTGCGCGAAGCGCCGTTCAACCTGACGCCTGATACCAGCTTTTTCTTCGCCTGTTCGAGCTATCAGGAAGCGCTCAATACCCTGCTGGTGGCGGCACGCAACGGCGAGGGCTTCATCAAGATCACCGGCGAAGTGGGCAACGGCAAGACCCTGCTGTGCCGGAAATTCCTGGCCACGATCAACCAGGGCAAACAATCCACCACGCCGATCGGCACCCAGGATCAGGCCGTTGCCGCGGCACCCGTGCCGCGCTTCATCACCGCCTATATCCCAAATCCCTACCTGGAACCGGCCAGCCTGCTGAAGGCGCTGGCGGAAGAATTTCGCGTGCCGCTGGAAAAAACCAGCGACCAGTACCAGCTGATGAAAGGATTGACCCACTCGCTGCTCGAATGCGCGCGCAACGGCCAGCGCGCATTGCTGTGCCTGGACGAGGCACAGGCAATGCCGCTGGAAAGCCTGGAAGTATTGCGCCTGCTGACCAACCTGGAAACCGAAAAGCGCAAACTGCTGCAGGTGGTGCTGTTCGGCCAGCCGGAATTGAACGAACACCTGAAACAACATTCGGTGCGGCAACTGCGCCAGCGCATCAGTTTTCAATACGACCTGCAGGGCTTGCGCAGGAATGAACTGGAGCGCTATTTGCGCCATCGCCTGGCCGTGGCCGGCTTTGGCGGCGAAACATTGTTCAGCGATAGCGCAGTGGCCAAGTTGCACCGCATCACAAGAGGCACACCGAGGCTGGTCAATATCGTTGCGCACAAGTCATTGATGCTTGCATTCAGCGACGGCAGGCAGCGGGTGTTTGCCCGGCACATCCGCGACGCGGCGGCAGACACGCCCGAAGTGTACCGCGACTGGCTGCCGTGGGCAGTGGCCCTCACCATTGCGGCGGTGGCCGTGTCGCTGGGTATTGCGTGGACCTGGTTTCCGGGGCTGGGGCTGCCATGAGCGTGATCAACCAGATGCTTAACCAGCTCGAGCAGCGCGGCGCGCATCAGGTCGCGGAGCAGGCCATGGTACGCGCGGTGCCAAAGGCCGCACGGAACAGCCGCCCGTATCTGCTGGCGTCCGCGCTGGTGCTGGCGGTCGCGGTCGCGGTGTGGCAATGGATGCAGGCGCACAAGCCGGTTGTCGCAACGACAGCCGTCGCAGGGCGCAGTCAGAACACGGCTGCGCCAGGCAATCGTTCCGGTGCTGACAGACTTGCGAAACCGGCGGCGCAGCAGGTTGCGCAGGCCGATGCGCCGGTGCAGGGCGCCATCTCAGCCACCATGCCTGCATCGCGGCTGAGTTTCGAGTTGAGCTCGGTGCCGCTACCTTCGACCGCCAGACTTGAACCGGAGAAACTTCATACGAAAGAAAAAGTCGCTGCCGCATTGCCGCATGCGACAGTGGAACCGGCCAGGAATCCGGCCAGGAATCCGGCCCAGAAAATGACAAGAAAGCCTGCCCGGAAACTGACAGGCAAGCCGGCAAGCAAGGCAGTGAAGAAAAAAGCCGTCAAGATCGACAGGACGCCGCCTGCTAAAACTTCAGTTGCCGAATCCGCCGCGCCAGCCGCGGAAGGCGCATTGCCGATCAAGCAAATCAGCCCCGAACAACTGTCCGATGCGGAATTCCGCAAGGCTTCGGCGTTGGTGCAGCAGGGGCGCATCGACGAAGCAATGTCCGGATACGAGTCGGCGTTGCGCCTTGATGCGGGCAATGATGCGGCGCGGCAGGCGCTGGTCGCTTTGCTGCTGGACAAGAAACACGGCAAGGATGCGGAACGTTTGCTGAAACAGGGACTGGATGGCAAGCCCGATCAAACCCGCTTCGCGATGATGCTGGCGCGCTTGCAGGTCGAGCGCGGCGCAGTGGCGGAAGCGACCGCAACACTGGAAAAGGGTTTGCCCTACGCCGGTTCCGAATCCGCTTACCAGGCATTCCTGGCTGCGCTGTTGCAGCGCCAGAACCGCAACGACGAAGCGATCGCGCATTACCAGATCGCACTGCAGATCGCGCCGAACAACGGTATCTGGCTGATGGGTTACGGGATTTCGCTGCAGGCGTTGAAGCGCAATGCCGACGCCAGGGCGGCGTTCCAGCAAGCGCTGAATACCCGGACACTGAATCCGGACCTGCAGGCCTTTGTGCAGCAGAGGCTGAAAGGGCTCTGAATACCGGAGACCGGGGAATATTCCCCGAAATATTTCGGACCCATGCTCGCGGAAGCTTCAGTCAGAGCGGGGTAATGTCCTCGCCACCACCCACGCACTGACCTCAATCGCGCCCGCTTTGGATACGGCCCCGGCAAGCGCATTCAGGCTGGCGCCCGTGGTCAGCACGTCATCCACCAGTGCCACCCGTTTCCCGGTCAGATCCATCTGACAGGAAAATGCATTGCGCACGTTTTTCTTGCGCGCTTTCCATGGCAGCGCGGATTGGGGCGGCGTGTCGCGTACCCGCTGGCAGGCATGGGTCAGCAGCTTGAGTCCGAGTTTTCGCGCCACTGTGGATGCGAGCAGCAGCGACTGGTTGAAACCGCGTTCGCGCAATTTGGCGGGATGCAGCGGCATCGCGATCACGCAATCCGGCAGGCTGTGCCGGTCGATACCCCGCACCATTTTTTCCGCGAACGCATGCGCCAAAGCCAGCTGCTCGCGGTATTTCATGCCCTGTATCAGCCTGTCGAGCGGGAAGGCATAGCCGAATACCGCACGGGTGTGCGAGAACAGCGGCGGCTGCGCCAGGCAGTGTCCGCACACTGCGCCGCCGGGCGTCGGCATTGCGCAGACCGGGCAATGCGGGGCCCTGAGATAGGGCAGGGCTGCGTCGCATGCCGCGCACCAGAGCCCGTCATGGCTCATGCAGCCGCACAGCACGCAGGGCTGGGCCGGCAGCACGCGCTTAAATTTTGTGCGTATGTTCAGGAAATGAGGGGCTAAAATTGACAAGCGATCGTCCTTTCAAGGATGATGCGGTTCTGTCCAATCCGGGTTCAACGTTTCCGCTTTCCGGCGGATTGCGCTCCGCGGAGGGCGGTCATTGAAGTCAACACATCATACCCAACACACTGATCTTTATGAACACACAAACTATCGAATTCATCCGTACCGCCAAGCCGTCCGGCAGCGATGCGCCGCAACGCTGGAGCGTGGCCGCCGTGGAGACCTTGTTCCAGCTTCCTTTTGCGGACCTGCTGTATCGCGCGCAGCAGGTGCACCGCGAGCATTTCGACCCGAATGCGGTGCAGCTTTCCACGTTGCTGTCGATCAAGACCGGCGGCTGTTCCGAGGACTGCGGCTATTGCCCGCAATCGGCATTCCATTCCACCGGCGTTGAGAACAGGAAGATGCTGGCGCTCGACGAAGTGGTCGCCGCCGCGCGTGCCGCGAAACAGAACGGCGCGGACCGATTCTGCATGGGCGCCGCATGGCGCGAGCCCAGCGATGAGGACATGGCCGGCGTGGTCGAGATGGTCAAGGCGGTGCGCGGCCTGGGCATGGAAACCTGCGCGACGCTGGGCATGCTGAACGACAGGCAGACCGAGCAGTTGCGCGATGCGGGACTGGATTACTACAACCACAACCTGGATACGTCCCCGGAATTCTACGGCGAGATCATCAGCACGCGCGATTACCGGGACCGGCTGGATACCCTGGAGCGGGTGCGCAAGGCGGGAATGCACGTATGCAGCGGCGGCATCGTCGGGATGGGCGAAAACCTGACACAGCGCGCCGGCCTGATCGCGCAGCTGGCCAATCTGGATCCCTATCCGGAAAGCGTGCCGATCAACAACCTGGTCAAGGTCGAAGGCACACCGCTTGCCGAAACCGCGGATCTCGATCCGCTGGATTTCGTGCGCACCATCGCGGTCGCGCGCATCACCATGCCGAAGGCGCGCGTGCGCCTGTCGGCAGGCCGCCAGCAGATGTCCGATGCGATACAGGCGTTGTGCTTTCTCGCCGGCGCGAACTCGATCTTCTATGGCGAGCAGCTGCTGACCACCGGCAATCCGGAAGTCGAACGCGACCGTGCCTTGCTGGATAAGCTGGGCATGTACCCGTTTTCTGAACAAAACAATTAGCCACCGAGAACACAGAGCGCACAGAGAAAGACAAAAGGCAGAGCGGGTTTCTCTGTGATCTCTGTGTGCTCTGTGGCAAAAAATGCCTTTCAATGAATTACAAAACGACCTGAACGAACGCGCCTCGCTGGGCCTGCTGCGCCAGCGCCGCATGCTGCAAAGCCCGCAGGGGCCGCATATCACCGTTGACGGCAAATCCTGCCTGTCGTTCTGCAGCAACGATTACCTGGGCCTGGCCAACCACCCGCAGCTGATCGCGGCGCTGCAGCAGGGCGCGCAGCAGCACGGCGTCGGGGCCGGGGCCGCGCACCTGGTCAGCGGACACGGCGCAACCCATCACCAGCTCGAACACGAACTGGCGGCCTTCGTCGGCAAGCCCGCGGCGCTGCTGTTCTCCACCGGCTACATGGCGAACCTCGGCGTCGTGCAGGCGCTGGTCGGCAAGGGCGACACGGTGTTCGCCGACAAATTCAACCATGCTTCGCTGAACGATGCGATGCTGCTGTCGCGCGCGAGCGTGAAGCGCTACCGCCACAACGACGTCGCGCAGCTGGCGCAGTTCATGGAGCAGGCCGGCAGCGGGCGCAAGCTGGTGATCACCGATGCGGTGTTCAGCATGGACGGCGACCTCGCGCCGTTGCCCGAATTGCTCGCGTTGTGCGAGCGGCACGATGCCTGGCTGCTGATCGACGATGCACACGGATTCGGCGTGCTCGGGGCGCAGGGCCGCGGCTCGCTGGCGCATTTCGGCATCGCGTCTGAACGCGTGATCTGCATGGCGACGCTGGGCAAGGCGGCGGGCGTGTTCGGCGCGTTCGTCGCGGCGGAACAGGCGGTGATCGATACACTCGTCAACCATGCGCGCAGCTATGTCTACACCACCGCAACACCGCCGGCGCTGGCCAGTGCGTTGCTGGAGAGCCTGCGGCAGATCGAACAGGGCGACGGCTTGCGCGGCCACCTGCATCAGCTGATCGCGCAATTGCGCAGCGGCCTGCGCGGCCTGCCGTGGCACTTGATGCCGTCCGCAACCGCGATACAGCCGCTGCTGGTCGGCGACAACCGGGCGGCGCTGGACCTCAGCGAAAAATTGCGCGAACGCGGCATCTGGGTCGCGGCGATACGCCCGCCCACCGTGCCGCAGGGCACCGCACGCCTGCGCATCACGCTATCGGCCGCGCATCGTGCGGCGGAGGTCACGCGCCTGATCGAAACCTTGCATGAACTTGCACAGGGATAAGAAATTCGCGCAGCGATGCGTTTGCTTGGCTACGCCCCCCTCGCTTCGCTCTCCCCGCTTGCGGGATAACCAGCGACTTGGCTGCGGTCGTTTGCAGCCTAGTCGAATGGCTAGTTGTTTCACCCAGAGGATTGCACCCGCAAGGGGTAGGCCGTGGTTGTACGGGGCTAAAGCCTCAACAACACACGCACAGGAGAGGGAAACGTGTATGGCGGCCTCAACTTTAGGAGTACTAAATGGCCGGCTTGCACGTTAAGCGCTATCCATACGCCGGCAGTGGCGCGCCGCTGTTGCTGATCCACGGTTGGGGCATGCACGGTGGCCTGTGGGGCGATGTCGCCGAATCGATGGCGCGGCATTTCCCGGTACTGGTGGTTGATTTGCCGGGGCATGGTTACAGCATCGACAGGGACAAGAGACAAGAGACAAGAGACAAGGAGGAAGACCCTGGCTTTCCATTTGGTCTGGAAGCGATTGTCGACCAGTTGTCGGCGCAGTTCGACGAACCGCTCGCGGTATGCGGCTGGTCGATGGGCGGCCAGATCGCAATGCGCTGGGCATTGCGCGATCCCGGAAAGATCGGGCGTCTGGTGCTGGTCACCAGCACGCCCTGCTTTGCCGAACGCAGCGACTGGCAGTTCGGCATGCCACAGGACACGCTGCGCCAGTTCGCTGCCGATCTGGAACAGGATCACGGCGCGACCCTGCGCCGGTTCCTCGGGCTGCAGGTTCGCGGCACGGCAGGCGAGCGGGAATTGCTGGCTGTGTTGCGCGAGCGGCTCGCCAGCCGCGGCAAACCGGATCCGGATGCGCTGCGCGGCGGGCTGGAAATATTGCGCGATCTGGATCTGCGCGACGCATTGCCGGCAATAAAACAACCCGTGCTGGTGATCGCGGGAGAACGCGACCGGCTCAGTCCGCCGCAGGCTTCCCGTTACCTGGCGCAGGCGATGCCGAATGCGCGGCTGGTCGAGATCGGGGGCGCGGCACATGCGCCGTTTTTATCGCATAAAGAAAAATTTGTAGCCGAATTGATAAATTTTATGGAAGGAAAAAGCAATTAGCCACATAACCAGCGACTTTGCTGGCGTATTTTGCCAGCTTAGTCGATTGGCTATAACCAATGACTTGCCCAGCGTCTATTGCTGGGTTAGTCAGATGGCTAGTGGTCATATCAGGAGTTACACCAGAGAACACAGAGAACACAGAGAAAAACAAATTCAGGGGGCTATCAGTGGTTTCTGTGATCCCTGTCACAGAAGGGTTTTAACTTAAGGAGAAACAGCCAGCCAAAAAAATCGGAGAGTACATAGATAAAATTCCACCCGCATTTCTCTGTGATCTCTGTGTTCTCTGTGGCAAAAAAGGTTTTATAAAATGAACGGATACGAAATCGACAAACGCGAAGTGAGCCGCGCGTTCAGCAGGGCGGCAGCCGGGTACGACGGCGCCGCGGTGCTGCAGCGCGAGGTGTGCACGCGAATGCTGGAGCGGCTGGAATACATCAGGCTGCAGCCCGCGCGGATACTGGATGCGGGCAGCGGCACCGGCTGGGGCACGCGCCGCCTGGCGCAGCACTATCCCGGCGCGCAGATGATCGCGCTGGACATCGCCAGCGGCATGCTGATGGCCGCGCGCGGATCATCAGGATGGTGGCAGAAACTGTTCGGCGGAACCCGGCAAATGCAGGTGTGCGGCGACATGGAAACACTGCCCCTGGCGGCGAACAGCATCGGGATGGTCTGGTCCAATCTGGCGATGCAGTGGTGCAACGATCTGCCGGCAACGTTTGCCGAACTGAACCGGGTGCTTGAAGTGGAGGGCCTGCTGATGTTCAGCACGTTCGGACCGGATACGCTGAAAGAACTGAGGCAGGCGTTCAGCGGTGTCGACCGGAACAACCATCTCAGCCGCTTCACGGATATGCACGACATCGGCGACATGCTGGTGCACAGCGGCTTTGCCGAGCCGGTGATGGATATGGAATACATCACGCTGACCTATGACGACGTGCGCGGCGTGCTGCAGGACCTCAAGGCGATCGGCGCGCACAATGCGACCGCGGGACGCGGTCAGGGCCTGATGGGAAAGACCGCGTGGAAAAGCCTGGTGGAAAATTACGAGGGCATGCGCAGCAACGGTAAACTGCCGGCGACTTTCGAGGTGGTGTACGGCCATGCATGGAAGCCGCAGCCGAAACAGACAGCGGACGGGCGCGCGATCATCAAGACGTCGTTCAAATTGAAATGAGCTACTTCGACACCGCGTCGGCAAGAGGCTGTACAAAATCAGTCCGGATTCGCCTTAAACCATGAAAACCGATTTGGCCACAGAGTACACAGAGATCACAGAGAAAACCGCCGCACTTCTCTGTGATCTCTGTGCGCTCTGTGGCTTGAGGGTTTTGACTTTAGCTGTTTCGCCGCTGGCACCGGCGTCGGCAAGACGCTGCAAAAAATCAGCCCGGGTTCGCCTTAAACCATGAAAACCGATTTGGCCCCAGATTTCACGGAACATCCGGAGATCACAGAGCACCCAGAGAAAACTGCCGCACTTCTCTGTGATCTCTGTGTACTCTGTGGCTTGGGGGTTTTGTCGTGAGTTATTTCGTGACCAGTACTGACACCGGCGTCGGCAAGGCGCCGCAAAGAGATTAGCCCGGGTTCTCCTTAAATGATGAAAACCAATTTAGCCACAGAGTACACAGAAAAAACTGCCGCACTTCTCTGTGATCTCGGTGTGCTCTGTGGCTTGGGGGTATTGTCTTGAGTTATTTCGTTACCGGTACCGACACCGGCGTCGGCAAAACCCTGATCAGCTGTGCGCTGCTGCGCGGGTTCACCGCGCGGGGCAAACGCGCGGTCGGGATGAAGCCGGTTGCTGCGGGAGGGTCGTTGCGCAGCAACGGGGCACCCGCCGGCGTACCCCTTGCGGGTGCGGCCGGGTGCGATGCCGGCGGGCATAACGAGGATGCGCTGCAATTGCGTGCCGCGGGCAACGTCACCGCGGGCTACGCTCAGATCAATCCCTACTGTTTCGAGCCTGCAACTGCACCGCATCTTGCCGCGCAGCATCATGGCGTCACTATCCGGTTTTCCCACATTATGCAGTCTTACCGGGAACTGGCTGCAAAGGCTGACGTGGTGATCGTCGAAGGCGCAGGCGGATTCAGGGTGCCGCTGAATGATGAGCAGGACAGCGCGGACCTGGTAAAGGAACTGGACCTGCCGGTGATCCTGGTGGTGGGCATGCGCCTCGGCTGCCTGAACCATGCATTGCTCACGGTGGACGCGATCGCCGCGCGCGGCCTGGTGCTCGCGGGCTGGGTGGCAAACGTGCTCGATGCGGAGATGCCTGTGTTGCAGCAGAACATCGATGCGCTGCAGCAGCGCATCGCCGCGCCGCTGCTGGGGGTCGTGCCGCATTTCGCGCAGCCCGACGCAGGCAATGTAGCCGGGCTGCTCGATCTGGATCGGCTTTATAATAGCCAGGGAACCTCTGATTAAGGCGCGTACCGAATGACCGGTGCGGACAAACCGGACCGGGCATTGCCCTTTTAACCATGATTGGAACAACGATGCGCTATACAAACAGCACGATCCGGCTATTGATGCTGCTGCTGATCGGGCTGCTGGCCGGTTGCGGAAAAACGCCATCCGGCCACTTCCATGCGAGCGCCGTCGGCGACCGGTTCGAACATGCGGATTTCCACCTGACCGATTACAACGGCAAACCGCGCAGCCTGAGCGATTTCCGCGGCAAGGTCGTGCTGATATTTTTCGGCTATACCCATTGCCCGGATGTGTGCCCCACCACACTGGCCGGCTATGCGCAGACGCTGCGCCTGCTCGGCAAGGATGCGGACCGGGTGCAGGTCCTGTTCGTCACGATCGATCCGGAACGCGATACCCGAGAGTTGCTGGCGAAATTCGTGCCCGCCTTCGATCCGCGGTTCCTGGGGTTGTACGGCGACGCGAAGGCGACCGCCGAAGCGGCTGAAAATTTCGGCGTGTCCTACCAGAAGCATCCGACCAAAACCGGCTATACCATGGACCATTCGACGTTCGGCTACCTGGTCGATACCCACGGCAGGGTGCGCCTGATGGCCGGGGACATGGAGCCGGCGGACTGGCTGGCGCATGATATCCGGCTGCTGTTGACAAGCGGGTATTGAGCGGCTGCGGTATCATGGACGGGTCCATCAACCAATATTCGATCAGCTTGGAAAAAGTCCTCATGAAAATTCCGCCGGCGGGCGGGTGTTTGCAGCATCCCGCAAGGATGCGGCCTGATTGCCTTCCGCCCCGGCTGCGGCAGTCCGGCGGTAAATTCCCCGTTGCAGTTCATACGAGATCCGTTCATTCGAGATTTGGCGGTGTCGCTCATGGCTGAAGCAAGAAGCGATCTTCCCGGCAACAAGCTGCTTCTGCTGCTGCGCGAAACGCGCTGGATACTGCTGGTCGCCTGCGCGCTGTATTTCACCGTCGCACTGTACGGCTACAGCCCGTCCGACCCGGCCTGGTCGCACAGCGCCACCGGCGCGCATACCAGCAACCCCGGCGGTGTGGTGGGCGCGTACCTTTCCGATCTGCTGTTTTACCTGTTCGGCTTTTCCGCATGGTGGTTCGTGCTGTTCCTGCTGCAGCGGGTCTGGGCCGGATACCACCAGCTGCGTGTCGACAGCATCTTCTGACAAGCGCACCCTGCTGGTATCGCTCGATCGGTTTTGCGGCGCTGCTGCTGTCCAGCAGCGCGCTGGAAGCTTTGCGTTTGTACACGCTCAAGGTCTCATTGCCGCTGGTGCACGGCGGCATGCTCGGTGAGGTGCTGGGCAAGGCGCTGGCGCGCGGGCTGGGCTTTACCGGCGCGACCCTGCTGTTGCTGGCGCTGATGGCGGCCGGCTTCAGCCTGTTCAGCGGCCTGTCCTGGCTGCGCTTCGTGGACTGGCTGGGAGAACGGATCGAGGCATCCTTCCAGTGGGTGCGTCATGCCTGGCAGACTCGCCAGGACAGGCGCATCGGCATGCAGGCGACTGTAGGACCGGGTCGCGCTCGTCGAAGAAGAAAAGAAACGCGTCGAGGAGCACCAGCCGATCCACATCGAGATGCCGCAGATGGAAGTGGCCAAATCGGCGCGGGCCGTGAAGGAAAAACAAGTCTCGCTGTTTGTCCGACATGCCTGATTCGGCGCTGCCGCCCCTGCATCTGCTGGATCAGGCAACGCAGCAGGTCGAGGTGGTTTCCGCCGAGACGCTGGAATTCACCTCGCGCCTGATCGAGCGCAAGCTGAAGGATTTCGGCGTGGACGTCAAAGTGGTGGCGCCTATCCCGGTCCGGTGATCACCCGCTACGAGATCGAACCCGCCGTCGGCGTGAAGGGCAGCCAGATCACCAATCTGGTGCAAGGACCTGGCGCGCGCGTTGTCGGTGGTCAGCATCCGCGTGGTCGAGACCATACCCGGCAAGGCCTACATGGCGCTGGAGCTGCCCAACCCGAAACGGCAGATGGTGCACCTGTCCGAGATACTCAGTTCGCAGGTCTATGCCGACATGGATTCCCCGCTGACCATCGCGATGGGCAAGGATATTTCCGGCAAGCCGGTGGTCGCCGACCTGGCCAAGATGCCGCATGTGCTGGTGGCCGGCACCACCGGCTCCGGCAAGTCGGTGGCGATCAACGCCATGATCCTGAGCCTGCTGTACAAATCCACGCCGCAGCAAGTGCGCCTGCTGCTGGTCGATCCCAAGATGCTGGAGCTGTCGGTGTACGAAGGCATTCCGCACCTGCTGGCGCCGGTGGTCACCGACATGCGCCAGGCCGCATCCGCGCTGAACTGGTGCGTGCAGGAAATGGACAAGCGCTACAAGCTGATGTCGGCGCTCGGCGTGCGCAACATCGCCGGTTACAACCAGAAGGTCCGCGATGCGCATCAAGGCAGGCAAGCCGCTGACCAATCCGTTCACGCTGACGCCGGAAAATCCCGGAGGCGCTGGAAGAGTTGCCGTTCATCGTGGTGTTCATCGACGAGCTCGCCGACCTGATGATGGTGGTGGGCAAGAAGGTGGAGGAGCTGATCGCGCGCCTGGCGCAGAAGGCGCGCGCCTCCGGCATCCATCTGGTGCTGGCGACGCAGCGCCCGTCGGTGGATGTGATCACCGGGCTGATCAAGGCCAACGTGCCGACGCGCGTCGCGTTCCAGGTGTCGAGCAAGATCGACTCGCGCACCATTCTCGATCAGATGGGCGCGGAAGCGCTGCTGGGACAGGGCGACATGCTCTACCTGCCGCCGGGCAGCGGCTATCCGCAGCGCGTGCACGGCGCGTTCGTGTCCGACCAGGAAGTGCACCGCGTCGCCGAATACCTGAAGGCGCAGGGCGAGCCGAAGTACGTCGACGGCGTCTGGATGTCGCTGGAGGAATCGCCGGAGGAAGGCGGCGCCGGCGGCGCGAGCCTCGATGCGCGAAGCCGATCCGCTGTACGACCAGGCGGTGGAGATCGTGCTGAAGAACCGCCGCGCGTCCATCTCGCTGGTGCAGCGCCATCTGCGCATCGGCTACAACCGCGCCGCGCGGCTGGTCGAACAGATGGAAAAGGCCGGCCTCGTTTCGCCGATGCAGAGCAACGGCAACCGCGAAGTGATCGCGCCCGCTAAGTAGAAAATCAGCCACATAACCAGCGACTTTGCTGGCGTAGTTTGCCAGCTCAGCCGATTGGCTAGTAGTTACACCAGAGAACACAGAGAAATACAAATACGCGGGCTGGTTTCTCTCTGTGATCTCTGTGTTCTCTGTGGCTAATGTTTTCTTGCAATCAAAGACAGTAGTGTTCAGGAAACCGGAATGATCAGATTATTGACCCTGTTGCTTTTTTCCGTGCCGCTTGCCGCCCATGCCGGCGCAATCGACAAGCTCAAGACCTTCATCGCGACGACGCATTCCGCGCGGGCGAATTTCACCCAGCAGGTGCTGGACCAGAACGGCAACCAGATCCAGAACGCGTCCGGCATCATGGAATTCCAGCGCCCCGGCAAATTCCGCTGGACTTACCAGAAACCCTACGAGCAGCTGATCGTCGGGGACGGAACAAAGTTCTGGCTGTACGACGCCGACCTGAACCAGGTCACGGTCAGGAAGCTGGATACCGCGCTGGGCAGCAGCCCCGCCGCGCTGCTCTCCGGCAGCAACGAGATCGAGCGCGGCTTTGCGCTGACCGAAGACGGCAGCCGCGACGGCCTGGAATGGCTGCAGGCCACGCCCAAAGGAAAGCCGGACAAGACGACACAGCTTCAACACGATACGGATGGGCTTCAACGCGCAGGCCGACCTGGTCGTGATGGAACTGAACGACATGTTCGGGCACAAGACGGTGCTGCGTTTTTCCGCGATGCAGCGCAATCCGAAGATACCGGCACAGCAGTTTCAGTTCACCCCGCCCAAGGGTGCAGACGTTCTTACAGATTAGTGCCACCCGGTTTATGAGCACCGGCAACCTGTTCGAAACGCACTCTCCCGCCGCGCCGCTGGCCGAGCGGCTGCGCCCGAAGACGATAGACGATGTCATCGGGCAATCGCATCTGCTGGGTCCGGGCAAGCCGCTGCGCCTCGCATTCGAATCCCGCAAGCTGCATTCGATGATCCTGTGGGGGCCGCCGGGCGTCGGCAAGACCACGCTGGCGCGGCTGATGGCCTCGGCCTTCGATGCCGATTTCGTGCCGCTGTCGGCGGTGCTGTCCGGCGTGAAGGATATCCGCGAGGCGATCGCGCAGGCCGAGCTCACGCTGCAGCAGCACGGCCGCCACACCATCCTGTTCGTGGACGAGGTGCACCGCTTCAACAAGTCGCAGCAGGATGCGTTCCTGCCGTTCGTCGAGCAGGGGCTGGTCACCTTCATCGGCGCAACCACCGAGAACCCGTCGTTCGAAGTGAACAGCGCGCTGCTGTCGCGCGCGCAGGTGTACGTGCTGCAGCCGTTGTCGGAAACGGAACTCGGACAGCTTTTCGATCGCGCCCAGCAAGGTCGTGCTGCAGGGCATCGCGTTCGACGAGGATGCGAAGGGGCGCATCATCGGCTATGCCGACGGCGATGCGCGCCGGCTGCTGAATGTGCTGGAGCAGCTCGACACCGCGGCGCTTACCGCGAAAATAAAGAAAATCGACGTGAAGTTCCTCGATGCCACGCTGGCCGCAGAGCCTGCGCCGCTTCGACAAGGGCGGCGAGGCGTTCTACGACCAGATCTCCGCGCTGCACAAGTCGGTGCGCGGCTCCAATCCCGATGCCGCGCTGTACTGGTTCACGCGCATGCTCGACGGCGGCGCCGACCCGCGCTATCTGGCGCGGCGCATCGTGCGCATGGCGTGGGAGGACATCGGCCTGGCCGATCCGCGCGGCGTGGAGATCGCGCTGAATGCGGCGGCGACCTACGAGCGGCTCGGCTCGCCCGAAGGCGAGCTGGCACTGGCGCAGGCCGTGCTGTACATGGCGGTCGCCGCGAAGTCGAACGCCGGGTATGTCGCGTATAATGCCGCCCGCGCTTTCGTCAAACAGGACCAGTCGCGCCCGGTGCCGCTGCACCTGCGCAACGCGCCGACCAAGCTGATGAAACAGCTCGATTACGGCAAGGACTACCGCTATGCGCACAACGAGGAAGAAGCCTATGCGGCGGGCGAAACCTATTTCCCGGACGACATGCCGGAAGTGAGTTTCTACGAACCCACCGATCACGGACTGGAAGCGAAGATTGCGGAAAAGCTGGCGCATTTGCGCGAGCTGGATGAAGCGGCAAAAAAGAAAATGTAGGGTGGATAAGCGCGAAGCGCGTATCCACCATGAAACGTGGACGCATTAGCTTACCCACCCTACGCGAGAGATGAGATGTTAGACATACAACTATTGCGCAACGATCTGGCTGGTGTGGCGGCACGGCTTGGCGACACGCGGCTTTGCGCTGGACTGTCGCAGCATTCGAGCAGCTGGAGAGCGAGCGCAAGACCATCCAGACCCGCACCCAGGAATTGCAGGCCAAGCGCAATGCAACTTCCAAGCAGATCGGGCAGGCCAAGGCCAAGGGCGAGGATGTGTCCGCGATCATGGCGGAAGTGGCGACATCTGGGCGACGAGCTGAAGCAAGCTGGAAGCGCAGCTTGAGCGAGATGCAAGCAGACGCTGCAGGAGTTGCTGCTGGATGATCCCCAACATGCCGCACGACAGCGTGCCGGTCGGCAAGTCCGAGGCGGACAATCGTGGAAGTGCGCAAGGTCGGCAGCATTCCGCAAGTTCGATTTCGCGGTGAAGGATCACGTCGATCTCGGCGAAGGGCTGGGCGGCTGGATTTCGAGACCGCCGCGAAGATTTCCGGTGCGCGCTTCTCGCTGCTGAAGGGCCCGCTGGCGCGGCTGCATCGCGCGCTGGCGCAGTTCATGCTGGATACGCATACCGAGCAGCACGGCTACACCGAGACCTATGTGCCTTATCTGGTGAACGCCGATTCGATGCGCGGCACCGGGCAGTTGCCGAAATTTGAGGAGGATTTGTTTCACGTTATCGCAGATGGTAAAGGTATGGTTGCGATAGTGCCAATAGCTGGCAATCGCAGTTAATCGACAAGTTAGTAATTCTGATGCAAGAAGCAAAGAACTTTTACCTGATTCCCACCGCCGAAGTGCCGGTGACCAACATCGTGCGCGACGAGATCGTGCCGCTGGAACAGCTGCCGATGAAGTTCGTCGCGCACACGCCGTGCTTCCGCACCGAGGCCGGTTCCTACGGGCGCGACACGCGCGGCATGATACGCCAGCACCAGTTCGACAAGGTGGAGCTGGTGCAGATGGTGCATCCCGACGAGTCCTATGCCGCGCTGGAAGAGCTGCTCGGCCATGCCGAAACGATCTTGCAGAAGCTGGGCCTGCCCTATCGCGTGGTCAAGCTGTGCACCGGCGACATGGGCTTCTCCGCCGCGCTGACCTACGACATCGAAGTGTGGCTGCCGGCGCAGAATACTTACCGCGAGATTTCCTCGTGCAGCAATTTCGAGGCGTTCCAGGCGCGGCGCATGCAGGCGCGCTTCCGCAACGCGCAGGGCAAGCCGGAACTGCTGCATACGCTGAACGGTTCGGGCCTGGCGGTCGGCCGCACGCTGGTGGCGGTGCTGGAGAATTACCAGCAGGCCGACGGCAGCGTGGTGATTCCCGAAGTGCTGCGTCCCTACATGGGCGGCAAGGAAAAACTTTCACCCTGAATCGTTTGCGCGCCCGGAATCAGCTCAGGGCGGGAGAATGAAGGGAAGGTCGGCTCAGGGCAGCAAGCGCTGCATCGACATCGGCGCGACCAGTCGATATGAAACTTCCGGCGCCGCTTCGGTCTTCTCGGGTTCCAGCCGTTTCAGCATCTCGTAGTAGCTGCGGATGCTTTCCACCAGGATCACCGCCTCGCCGCCGCGCGCATAGCCGTGCTTCAGTCTTTTGTAATATTTCGGCCGGTTCAGCAGCGGCATCCATCGTTTCACGTCCGCCCAGCTGTCCGGGTTCATTCCGGCGCGCCTGGTCAGGATGCGCGCGTCTTCCAGGTGACTGGAGCCCTGGTTGTAGGCGGCCAGTGCCATCCAGGTGCGGTCGGGTTCGTGAATGCGCCTGGGCAGTTGTTCCTTGAGCAGCTGCAGATATTTCGCGCCGGCAAGTGATGCTTTCGCGCGGATTCAGGCGATTGCCCACTTTCATCTGGTCGGCGGTGTCTTCGGTCAGCATCATCATGCCGCGCACATTGGTGTATGACGTGGCAAGCGGATCCCACTGCGATTCCTGGTAGGACAGTGCGGCCAGCAATCGCCAGTCGATTCCGGTCAGCGTGGCGGCCTCGTCGAACATGTGGCGAAAACGCGGCAGCACGTTTTTGGTCCGGGTGATGAAGGCGGCCGCATCCATTTTGTCCAGCCGGTTGTTGTTGCCGTAATAGCGATCCAGCAGGCGGTGCAGGGTGCCGTCCTGCTGGATCGCCGTGAAAAAATCCTGCACCTTGTCGAGCAGCGCGGAATCGGCATTTCCCGGGAATGCCCAGGCCAGATTCGACGGCGGCACGATATCGAGTTCGGCGACCAGATCGGGATGATAGTTGCGCGCATCGGCAAACTGCAGTTCATTCGCGGCGGCGCAATCCAGGCTGCCGTCACCGACCTCGGCCAGCAGGTCCTGGGTGGTCAGGTCGCGCTCGGTAATCCATTGCAGCGAGGGATTCATCCGCTGTGCCTCGCGCAGCGCCGTCTCGTGGGCCGATCCGGCCGCAACCATCACTTCCTTGCCTTTCAGATCGGCAAGACTGTTGATGCGCGGGATGTCCCTGTTGCAGACCAGCACCTCGCGCACACTCTGGTAGGCGGGGCCGAATTGCAGCCCGGCGGGATTGCTCTCCTTGCGAAACGGAACGGCGGCAAAATGCGCGAAGTGTTTGCGCAACGCGTCGGGGATTTCGGTTTGCGGCAGCGGGATCAATTCCAGCGACGCATTCAATCGCTCGGCGAACATTCGCGCCAATTCGCGCTGAAACTCCGACTCCGGCCAGAGATCGGCTTCCGGAACGATCACCACCAGCTTGCCGGCATTCCAGGGCGGGATCTGTGGATCGCAGCCTGGCAGCAGCAGAAGCAAGCTGGCAATTACGGTTTGCACGCATCGAGTCGGGTTCCGCATTCGATCATTCTGCACCAAATCGGCGGTTGCTGGTAGAATGCGCGCCTTTCGGAGAGGTGGCAGAGTGGTCGAATGTACCTGACTCGAAATCAGGCGTACGGTAACCCCGTACCGTGGGTTCGAATCCC
This sequence comes from uncultured beta proteobacterium, assembly GCA_963827265.1. GTDB lineage: Bacteria > Pseudomonadota > Gammaproteobacteria > Burkholderiales > Gallionellaceae > Gallionella. The sequence goes on from CAWHAD010000005.1 coordinate 229,158, forward strand.
ACCCTCTCCGCCAGATTAAAAGGGGCACCCGCATGGGTGCCCTTTTTAATCTGGTTGAGCGGATGTGTGGACGAGCCCGCCGGTTCGACCAGCGAGCACTGCTCGCGCAGGATGCCGCAGGCAGTCCCGCAGGGATGAGGATTTCGCGGCCGCAACGCGAAAGCCGAACAATCCCGCCTTTTAGAAACAACAGGCCGACATACGGAGCGTACCCGCATGGGTGCCTTTTTTATCTGGTTGAGCGGATGTGTGGACGAGCCCGCCGGTTCGACCAGCGAGCACTGCTCGCGCAGGATGCCGCAGGCAGTCCCGTGAGGGATGGATATATCCAGTTTCGTGTTTTGGCCGTCCGCTATCGACACGATAGGAAAGTTCAGGCTGTGCACCCCGACCGCCTCCTTCTCGGCCTGAGCGGACTGTTGCGATTTTCTGACAGGACTGTCGGCCCATCATGCTGTAATGTCCGCCTCCAAGTCTTCGACCCAAAGCAGCTATTGCGTATTCCCTCTTGACCGAGCGTATGTAAAACAACGCAAAACGTATGATTAGATGTCCATTAGCGACGTTAGCTTGGCTGCCTAGCTGTATGCCTCACCAGTCAACAATAACATCGAAATTTCTGGCTTGGAGTCCTTGAGGTCTTGAACCGAAGCGACATAGCGCTTAGGCTCAGCCAGTGGCACCGCCACACGATATTTGGCTTTCATTACATCAGCGGGGCGCATTTCGAAACAGGCCAATCCGGCACCGACTGTGACTAACTTACTACCAAGTGGTGTCACCACAAGCCGACAATTACCGAGTACATTCATGCTTTCCTGATACCGCCGCATTGCACCGAGTAACTGCCTATAGGCTTCGAATGGGTTCGACTCGTGAACGTACATGATATTGCTGGTTGGTGCCCGACCGCTCTTGAAAAGCACTTCCCTGTACTCCACCAAGAGATTGTCTGCGCGACGAAGGTCTTTCGATGGATGTGGCACAACTGGACAAATTTCTGCTTCATCGGTTATCTCAGGGGAAGCCAGTACCTTTGTAAGTTGATTGACCCGGTTCTCACCCAAAATAGGAAACAATACCAAAGGCCAATCCTTAATCGACTCGGCATGAAAAGCGCCAGCGAAACCGGGTATCTGCACCAACTGGTTGCTTGGATCTTCCGCCTTTATCGATCCGTCGAGCCTAGCATCTTCCGCAACAAGTACTTGAAAATTGACGCCATTAGCCACGAGAGGATGGGGATCGCCATTATTAATTTGTTTATCAGGCACCAGTTTTTGTAGCAAGCTTGTTAGCAACGCAAGATACGTCATACGTGGCATTGAGCTTACGTCCAAAATGATATCAGTATAATTCGTTACTGCTTTCAGCACGCGCTGTACACCGTCGCGCAACAAATTACTCGCTCCAACATCATCATCTCCGGCCGATGTGGAGCCACCCATAGTGATAGTCTCTGAAGGCCCCAATGGTTTGAAAATGGTTTCGAGCGCAACGGCGTTTTCCTCTGTGAGTGCGCGAACGTCGTCTTCGAGTTCATAGCCGCTAAAACCTATCAAAATCAACTTAGCGTTAACAATTAATCGCCCAGTACTTTGCAAGTTCGTTACATACTCCCGCATTACGGTCTGCGCTCGAACGTCAAATCCACGCCCTGCGATGTATAGAACTTGCATTGGACGGTTGTCGTGAAGACAGTCCCATAGATCGTGAACGTCATTGCCTCGACGGAAAACGTAATGCTCCCAAAGCATTTTCATATTACTTCGAGGAGAGGTTGTTTTGGAGTCAATTGGCGTTCCATCCATTTAATCATGTCGACTGCGGTTACATCTTGCCAACCGCCCATCTGAAGTGGAAGGTCATAAAGGGTACAGAGCGTTCGATTCAAATAGAAAACCGTTCCACTGTCGCGCGATGTACTTGCTGCACTCTGCCGGAGAACAAGAAGGTTCTCGGCAGCACACTCGGCAAGAACGCGTGCCAAGTGAGATCCAGGCTCACCCAAAGGGCGCGCCTTATCTGTCAATTTGCGTAGCTCCGCGCGAGAAAGCCTGACCCCTGTGACACCGGGTGCATATGGCGCATTTGGCAAATATGTTTTTTCTTGACAGTAAATGGCAATAGAATCCAACAACCGCTGGGCCCTTTGTCCATCTGTATGGTTTTTTGGAATGAACTCTCGCTTACGTTTGGCGCACTCCTTCAGTAACTTTTCCTGCGCCATTGCTGACAGGACAGGATCCGGTTTGCGAAGTACCTGATTCGCGCGAAGGCCTTCATACAACGCTGCAGCCAAAAACAGCAGTTCTTCAATATTGCTCGTAGCCATCACGCATAATCGTTCAAACCCAAAGTAATAGGGTATCTTTAGCTCCCTGTGCATGAAAAGCTCTGCAGCAGCTCGAACCTGAGAGTTGTCTCGTTCCTCTAATTCATTTGCAGAAAGTGGTAGTCCAAGGGACATTTGCTTCTTAGCTTGGTCGCGTATAAGCAAAATGCGTGTTACGTAAAGTTCTGTCAGATTATCGATACTAAGGTCGGACGTGCGCTGCTGTATGTGTGCCAACCACTCGCTGTATCGAACATTTTTCTGGTGGTCTTCCATCTCTTTCTCGAAAAGCGCGATTCCTCGCTCAATCTCTTTATGAAAGCTACCGGAAACCAGTTCGCCGCTCAAGCAGATTCCGAATGAACCCGAGGCAACGATGTCTTGATAACCCATTCTTCTGTCAAGTACGTTTTGAGCAAAAGAAACGAATTGTTTGTTGCCACTCCACATATCGTCAAGATCGTATTCATGCAGGTCGCGGCCCTCACGTGCACCATCAGAAAGCAGTTCTTCACCAAGGGCCTTGGTTCGCTCGGCGAGCCACACCGGAATGTTTGGACGCATTACGGTAAGTTCGTGGATTAACAGATTGCGCTGCATACGGCGCAATAGTTGCACATCGTCAATCATGAGGAGCCGTTTAGGAGCAACTGTTCTTCCTTCGTAGGTAAACTTGACTGATTGCAACCACAGTACACCTTCAAATCTCACATGCGAAGGAATGTTATCGTAAACCAACGTAGTGAACTCATCCAACTTGGCATAGACTCGTTGTTCATATAGCTCTGCCCATTCAACCAGTGCCTGAGCATTTCTGAGCCGAGGTATATTCTTCAGATCGAGGGCAACACCTTCGTATTCAATTTCAATGTGCTCAAGTTCATCAGGTGATTTACCAAGCAACATCGCTACACTACGCAATGCTCTAAGCACGATACGGCAATCTAGTAACGCCCGAAAAAGCCCTTGGCTCAGGTCTTCGCCGGGCGGAAGATCTGCATAGCCGGACGCGCAAGACAACAAGACTCCCAAAAATGGTGGGTTCTCGTCATTTTCAAGGACACCACGTGCCACAAGTTTCTGGAACGTCTCGCTTACGCCCGGCTCTTGAGAACGGCGGCGCGGATTCCAGAAAGCGCGGAGCGCGGTAGGCGTGAAAGCTCGCAATAGCGTTGTCTTGCCCGCACCAGGTGCACTACGGAAAATGTGGAGCCCGCCGCCGAAGGCGTCATCAGACAAATTCTCAAGAACCTTCGGCGAGAATAGCCGAACAAAGTCCTGATCCGATGTCGCTCGTTCGGACATTCGCTCAAGAAAAGGGTTTGTACTGTAAGCCATTAGAATTCTCGGTGGCGACTAACGCGCGGGAATAGGCCATAGAATTTATAGTGCTCAGGGCCCCACAGCATGTAGATCGAGTTGTTCGGTGTGTTGTGAGAGAGAACGACAGGTAATGCGCATCCGGCAAATCCAAGTCTCGGATCATCAGTACCGCCTACACGGAAGTGTTTATCGGCTGCCCTTTCATCTGTGTAATTTGGATTACTCAGCAGTGCGTCAATGTCCGCGCTTCTCATTTTGGTTAGGGATATTTCTGGCTCTATCGGACATATTACCCTGACTTGCAGGGGCTTGTAACCATTGTCTGATGTAAAGCGCTCGGACCAGTATTCGATGTGATCGATGGCTTGCCGTGTTGCTACGTATAATAGGAGAAATACTTCATAGTGCTGAGGATCTACTAAGTCGCCCTTGCCAAAACGCTCATAAATCTTTTTGATTTTACCCTTGTAAGCCTTCTTCTCATCGTCGTAGCGAATATAAGTATTGCCGCTACCAGAGAAGTCATCAAGCAACCAAACAAGGTTAAAACGTGGATTCTCGATTTCAAGCTTTAGATCAGACTCACTTAATGATCTTTGAAGTTCAATGATCATGTCTTCGGCCTTTTCCTCTCCAAGTTCATAAGCTTGCCAAATCTGTTCGTTACTTATATCGCCAAAGCTGGCGCGGCGAAGTTCGTTAGTTCGAGCGCCGTCGCTCAATCCTAAGTAAAGAGACTTCAGGCGCAACTCCGTAAAGCGTTGATGGCCCGAAATTTCGCCAACACGATGGGGTGCAATATCATATTCTTCAGCTACCATGCGTAGGCGCTCTTGAATAATCAGATCAGGGTAAGCAGTTCGGACTAAGTGCGACATCTCATCGTCGGAAAAATACACCAGCCGATTTAATACTAAATTAAGCGCGCTCTGCCGATCTTGCGGAGTGATGAATTGGTTGATCCATAGTGCCAAGCTTTCAATGAATCGTCGGCCCGGTCCAAATTGTTGATAGCGATCATATTTGTAGTCTGCTAGTAATTGTAGTGGGTCAAGAATAGCTGACACATCTCCTACATCCTGCCAGGACATAACATGCGCGAGTAATTTTGCCGCATTTTGATCGTGCATTTCTAAAAGTCCTTGTTCATGGTGATCTATGAAAACGTAATTTTGAAATGGCCGTTGCCATTGTCGATTATGCGTTCAAGATACCAAAGTGTTGCGTCCACGTCGCGCTTATGTGCTGGTGCTAGCTTCCACCCACGATCTAGTGTTCGCGAAGGAATATCGACACTGAGTGAATATTTATGTTCTAGCAGAGTGGAGTCATTACCAGGCCAAGCCCCCTCATCACCTAGAGTTAATATATTGTATGGATCAATCCTAAATTTTTTGATGATATGTGCGATTAGTTGAGATTTACCTATTCCTGCTGCCAAGATATCTATTGAGTGTTTGCTACGCACCATGCTCGACGGATTTAGTCCTGCTTGCCTCAAGGCATCGGCAATCACGAACCACATTGAGTCCGTAGATATGCCTTCGCGAAAGAGAACACGAACCTGATACGGATGGGTGGCTTTAACCCCTTTCTTTGGGATCGGAACACCTTGTTTTTGTAGGTTGAGGACAATACGAGTCACGTGACTTAAAAACTCGCTTGTTTCTTTGCTGGCAAGGGGGGAGGTAGCTGCGTTGCCGACCCATCCTCCATTATAGATGCCTAACTGAATCTTGCTGCTAACTTCAAATGGAAGGCTTTTCCAGAGATGTTCCTGAACTGACCCACCACGGCCTGAAGCTATACCGACAATGATGCCCGCTTTCACTAACCTCTCGATGTATGTGAGCACTAAAGCGGTAGGTGGATTTCCCCTGTCAGCTGGTTGGGAGCTACACAGTGTGCCATCGTAGTCGAAGACAACAGCCTGAAACTGTTGGCGCTCAATTCTGAGCCTGTATTCCTCGTGAGCCCGCCGCATAGCCCCCTGTTTGCACTCAGATGGCCATCTCGCGCCAAGAACTTCGTATTTCGATTTTACTGGGCCCCCAAACGATTCAGCGGGACGAGGGATAGCGGTAAGTAAGCTCAAATAATACAAATCTCGCCCGAACTGGGGTACGTCTGGGTCGCCAGCATCCTTACCTTGTAGCTCTGCAACGGCGGCGACCAAGTGCATTTGTGCCACCAAGCCAGCAATCAGATCTCGTGGCTCTGCACTAGACAAAGACATGGTCAATGTTGGGACGTTCTGTGGAAAAAGCGCGCACATGTTTTCCCAAAGGCTACCCAAGGATGGTTCAATCAATGCAAGAACTGCACAGTCCTGTGGCCGGTTTGCTAGCCAAAGGTGTCTCCCATGAGCGTATGAGCGGAGATCGGCGAGTTGGACATGCAACATAGCAGCTTCGGCAAGTTTAGACTCCAAATCTGCGGCAATAGGACGCAGTAAAGGCGAATAGACTATGGTCAGTGCTCCGCGCGCCACAGCTTCACAGATGAAAGGCTGCGCTTGCTTGACCCATTGATCAATAGTCGTATCTCCAATACGTAGTTCAGTTAGGTTGACAGGTAGGCTATCCTTTGATTGATTCAATTCCGCATACACCCGCGCAATCAATACAGCATTAAGAAGTAGACTATTCGTTGCGAGATAACCATCCTTGTTCACAAGTTCGAATAAATGAGTGCTTACATCGGTAAATTTCTTCGCACACTCTACCAATGGACTAGTACTACGGTTAGTGAGAACGTGTATAGTGCGCGCACTGTGTCGCCTTGCGCGTTCTAAGGCCTCAGTAATGTCAGGGTTCTTGCCTTCGGCAGAAATTAGAAAGACCGGGCTTGACGATGCGAGCGTCGGATTGCAGATGATCTCAAGCGGGGTAGATGCGCGCGAGACCCGCCCCGTATACTTTTCGTGCAAGTTACAAAGTAATGACGCTACCGTAAAAGAACCACCTGAGCCAACTCCAATGACGCTCGACTCACTCGCGCTGCGGATCGCGGCTTTGAGGAGTTCCACATTACTCTCATCGGCAGCCAAGGCCGAGCCGTATGTTTGAGGCAGTTGCTCAAGTTCTTTATTGTAATGCGTCGTCATTTGTCGGAAGACTTGAGCATCATGCAGTTGCGACAACACTCCGTGGAGTCGAGGTAGCCTTGCTTCTCGGTTTGTTTGCAGCCCTGCGTAACTTTGTAATTACCTTCGGCTTGGCCACCTTTATCTTGCGTAACTCGTCGCGCACCTCCATCAACAGAATGCCGAGCATATTTTGACCTTTGCCATTCACTTCACCCCACAACCGGTTGACTGCGTTGTTTGTCGTGCCAGCTTCCACCAGACGTGCCTTCCCGGTCGACAGCAGCAATGTGCGCAAATCTTCATGCTGTGTAAACTTCGCACGCAATACGCCCCGCATTCTGTCAAATTTGATTCTTGACCAGGAAGGAACAATGTCCCACGAGTACAAGCCATGAGCTGCCATTGCAACTAGCGACGGTGTTGGGGCGCTAAGCATCCATTCACGCACGTCTTCTTTACTCGCCTTGCCTGCTTGGTACGCATGTTCAGCTGTAGGGTATTCGCGGCCCTCGAAGATAACTGGCGTCCGGTGCAAATTGCTGAATACTCCATATGGTTTTTCATTTGACCGATAAAAATGAATTTCCATCGCAGTCGCAGGTTTATTAGTAGCTTGCTTCGGCTTCAGGGTTTTGCTGGGTTTGGTCATGATGTTTCCTTCAAGGGCAGTCTATGGGGAAAGGTTTAATATCCTGCAGAAATTGTGCCGCAAAACCTTAACCAGATTGATTGGCTGCACCAATCATGAACAACCGCCTTCTTGGCGGTTGTCTTGAACTCTGGGTCGTCACGCAACGTGACAGAAGAAGTCTTAATTCGTGGGCGTACGCGGGGCATCTGGGGCGTTAACGTAGTTTGTTCGGTGTTGGATAATGAATGTGCAATGTACTGCATTTTTGCTGCCGCGACTACATTTAAAACTGGTTCTTGTAATGTTAGTTGGGGTGCAATGGGCGGTGCGACAAATTGTTGAACTGAAACGAGACTTATCACTCTCTGAACTGTCCCACTTGCAGGTCTACATGGTTACCCCGCTGATGAAATCCAATTTCTAAAGGGTAAAAGTTTGAAGTGCTATTCAAGTGCCAAGCCAGTAAGCCGCGAAGTGCCAAGAAACGGCACTCCAAAGTACATTAGCTGAGCAATTGAGTCGAAAGTGACGTTCGGAAAAGCTGGAAGCGGACATTCCAGCAAGCTGCACCAAGAGCCTTTTCTGAAACTTGCCACAGTCCGCTAAGGCCGATTAGCGGAAGGTAGCAGCGACTCTATTGATGTCTGTTCATGACTCATGACTGCCGCTCAGGAAATCATGTTCTGGGCATCCTCGTTCAGCGCGCTGGCGGCGCCGATCAGGCCGGGCCAGGGCGCGAGGATTACCCAGGTCGGAATCTGGGCGAGATAGGAACTGAACCTTCCTTTTTCCTCGAAACGCTTGCGGAAAGGCGAGGTCGCAAAATAATCCCCGAGCCGGGGAATGATGCCGCCGCCGATATAGACGCCGCCGCGCGCGCCGAGCACCAATGCGACATCGGCAGCGACGGTTCCCAGCATCGCGCAGAAGGTGTCCATCGTTTCCCTGCAGACCGGGCAACTGCCCGCAACGCCGCGCCGGCTGATTTCGTCGGCCGGCAGCTTTTCGTTCGCTGTCCCGCCCGACTCCGCAATCACTTCGTAGAGCAGTTCCAGGCCGGGACCGGAGATCAGTCGCTCGGCAGAAACATGCGGGAATTTCCTGCTTGCCAGCGCGATCAGTTCCGCCTCGCGGGCATTGAACGCAGGCAGGGTGGCGTGACCGCCTTCGCCCTCGATCGGGCTGTAGCCGTGCTCGGACGGGATCAGTCCGGAAACGCCGAGTCCGGTTCCGGGACCGATCAGGCCGATCGATTTTCCGGCCAGCGCGGTTCCCGTTCCGATCTGGACCCGGTCATCGGGTCCGAGTTGCGGCAGCGCGAGCGCCAGCGCGGTGAAATCGTTGAGCATGCGCAGATGGGACAGCGCAAGCTTGTTGCGTGTTTCGCTGATGGAAAATTTCCAGCCGTTGTTGGTCATCGCCAGCATGTCGCCCGAAATCGCGGTCGCAATCGCCAGTCCCGCCCAGCGGGGATGAGGCAGTCCGGTTTGTTCGAGGTAATGCAGGATTGCGTCGGCCGGCGCGGCAAAATCGCGGCAATGCAGCGCAACCGGTTCGGAGATCGGCATTCCCGCGGACACCTGCATTGCGAAACGGGCATTGGTGCCGCCGATGTCGCCAACGAGCCGGGGGTAGGTGTCCGCCAGAGAGATCGGCATCATTTTTTCCTGTGAAATATCAAAGTCACCAACGCTGCAGAATTTTCAAACCCAAATCCAGGTTCAGGCCACAGAGATCACAGAGCGCACAGAGAAAACCAGGATACAAGAGATACAAAGCAACACAAGGAATTAGCGGCTTCCTGCATGTTTACACTTTCACCTGTTGGGTGGAAGAAATGATCTCGGCAATTAGGTTTTTCTCTGTGCGCTCTGTGTTCTCTGTGGCTAAAGATTTTTGTTGTATTTCGGGTTTGATTGTACGGTATCGGAATAAATGACGCTTAACGCAGATTGTTGCGCTGGCGGTATGCCTGTTCAAGTTCGAGTTTTGCCTTGTCCACCGCGCGCTGCAGTTTTTCCACGCGCTGGAAGTAGGATTCCCTCAACCGGGTTCCGCCGCCGACTTTGCCGATCCGGTCGGCGCCGGTGGGCTCCGCGCCGCTCTGCAGTTCCGCCTCTGCGTGCTGCAGCTTGCTGATCGCGTCATTGACCTTCCGGTCGGCCTCGTCAAGTTTCGAACGCCGTTTCTCGATGCCGGCATCGTTTTCGCGCTGCATCGCATCCAGCATCCTGATTGCTGCGCGCTGCTGTTCGGCCGGCAGGGTCTTGATGGTGATCGTCGTCACCGATTCGGGCGGATGATTTTCCGGCAGGGACCTGGGTATACACCGTCACGCCGTTCGGCCCGGTAAATTTGTACACGATCGTGTCGGCGTGCGCCGCATGCATCGCGACCAGCGGCAGCAGCACGGCGCACGCACTGGCATACAGGAAATGCATCGATCTGATTTGAAAAACCATGCTGACCTCCGCTGGAGATGTCGTGGTAAGGGTCTCTTGCAATTCTGTCGCGCGATCCTGTCAGGCGATCCTGCCGGGCGATCCTTTAGGGCGCAACGGGTACCCGCATGTTAACGCCGCTTGCACGCGGCCGCCGCAGTTTAAATCGAATTGGCTCCGGGCAGCTATGTATACAGCGCCGGCAGCGGTTCCCTGCTTTCCGGCGGACTAGCCTGCTCGGGCGGTGAGGACAGCAGTTTGGCAAGGAATGACCCGTGCCAGTTGTCATCCATATAACAGGCGCGGTCGAGTTGCCTGAGCGCCTCGGTCAGTGCGCCGCCGCCGACCCGGCGCGACAGTTCGTTCAGCCCGGCCGGCGGGTTGTCCGGCCACGCGGCCGCGGCCCAGGCCAGCAGGTTTTTGCGCGCGGCATGCGGGTCGTTGTTCAAACAGGCGTGCTTGAATGCCTTGAATGCGCTGGTTCGGCTGGGCGCGGCGGCGGGCCTGGGTTCGCTGGTCTTTTCGAGCTTGCACCGGCTGAGTACGGCGGCGCGTGTACCACCATCCGAATAGCGTGCCGACCCAGAGCAGTGCGAGCGCCGCGCTGAGCCAGATCCACGGCCGGGCACCGGCGCCCTGGCCGAAATGAACCTGGATCGGCGCACCTGTCGCTGCGCCCTGGCTGGGCAGGGTCGGCGCTGCGACCGTTGGCGGTGGCAGCGTCGCCGTGCTGCTGCCGCCGGCAGCGGGCAGGATATCGAGGATGCGCGCGGGCAGTGTGACCACATGCTGGACGTCGTGCACCGTGTCCCACCAGTTCAGTTTCACTTCGGGCAGTTCGAAGCGGCCCGGCCGGGACGCGATCAGCGCGATATCCTGGTCGCGGGTGCCGAGCACGGTGTCGCCCTGTATCGCATCTTTCGCAACGGACTGGTCGGGGTAAGTCTTGATGCCGTCCGGCACCTGCATCAGCGCGCCCAGATCGGGCAATTGCGCGCCGGTGAGTCCCAGCGCGGTCAGTTGCAGATGGCGCGTGACCGGATCGCCGACATGGATCTCACCCGTATCCGGGCGCCAGGTTTCCTGCAGCGTGACATTCTGCGCGGGCAGCCAGTTCGCGCCGGTCGCAGCGGCGGGGCGCTTCAGCACGTCCAGCGTGATGGTCTTGCCATGCAGGCGTATCGGGCGCGTCGCATTCAGCATGCCCGCGAGCGGCATTTGCCCGAACAGGTTGCCGAACGCCGGATCGTTGCCGAACGGGTCGTTGCTTCCGGTTGCCTGCACCTGCGCGTCGAGCACCGGGCCGTCCAGGCTGAGCGTGCCGCTGCGCTGCGGGAACAGCAGGTATTTGCGCTCGACGACCTGGTAGCTGCGGCCGTTGCGCAACTCGGTAGACTGCGTGTCCTTGCCGATCTGCTCGACCAGCACATCGCTGCTGGCCGGCAGGTCCAGGCTGGCCTGGAAGATCGGCTGGTCCGCATAGAGCCGCACCGTCAGCACGTCGGCCGCCTGCACGTAGGGCTGCTTCTGGTCCAGCGTCGCGGTCGAGAAAGATATGCGATGAGTCGCCGGACGTTGGTCCGGGCTGACCCGCGGCTGCTGCATTGCCGCTGCCGCCCACCGTGAGTTCGAGCGCCGCGGTCTGCTGGCCGTCCCATTGCAGCGGCGGTATCCGGATCTTGCCGTCGTGCCTGGGCGACAGCAGCACGGTGACCTGGGTCTGCGAGGACATGTGTCCGTTGATGATCTGCACGTTCGAGCCGCTGCTGCTGCCGAGCACATCGAAATCGTTGCGCAGCGGACCGAGATCGGGCTGGCTGTCGGTGGTGCCGTCGTGCTGCAGTTGCAGCTGCACGGTCTGCCCCGATGCGACATGATCCTGGTCCAGCGAGGCGGTGACCGATGCCAGCGCGGGCAGCGCGAAAGTGGTGAAGATCAATGCAAGGAAGAGGCGATGGAGGTTGGTCATTGCTGTGCCTTCTGTTGTCTCAACATGTACTCGATCATGAATTTGCGCCTGAGCAGTCCGCCGGGGTCGTCCGGGATGTTGCGCAGCCATTGTTCCTTCGACAGCTGCTGTTCGCTCAATGGTGCCGTCTGGCCGGCGGGCGCCGCGTTGGCGATCCGGTTTCCGGCCGCGCCGGGTTTGCTTGCGGCGAGACCGGCTGCCGCATCCATTTTGGCCTGTGCAGCTTCGTCGGCGGACTGGCCGTTCGTGAATTGGCCGTTAGCGGATGGGTTGGCGGGTTTTGCGGCCTGCTTCATGTTGGCCGCAGTCGCGCCGCTCTGGCCCTGACCGGATTGCGCGTTTGCGTTGTTTTCCTGCTGACCCGGATTTTGTTTCCCGGAATTCTTTTGCGGATTCTGCTGTGCCTGGTTTCCGTTCGCACCCGGCTTGCGCGTTTGCTGTGCATTTTGCTGTGCGGCAGAATTTTCGCCTGCAGGCTTGCCGCCGGATTTTCCGGTCGGTGCAGAATTGTTCCCGGCGGATTGCTGAGCGCCGCTGTTGTTTGCACCTTTGCCGGACTGGCTGCCTTGTCCGCCCGAATTCGATCCCTGTTTGCCGCCGGACTTGTTGTCCTTTTGCTGGCCATTCTGTTGACCGTTTTGCTGCGGCTGTTGTTGCTTCAGTGCCTTTTCGACCAGGTCGCGGTTATGTTGTGCGTCATGATTTTTCGGGTCGCTTTTCAGCGCGGCATCGTACGCATCCAGCGCGCCTTTCAGGTCGCCCAGCTTCGCGAGCGCGTTGCCACGGTTGTAGTCGGAATCGCTGTCGTGCAGCTGGCCCAGCTCGCTGGCCGCCTGCCGGTAATCGCCGGCTTTCATTTCGGCGTAGGCCCTGCGTCTCGGGTCCCTGTATACCCTCGCGGCAGCGCCGGCATCGCCCTGCTGCAGCAGCTTTTCGCCGCGCTGGTCCGCGTTGAACCACAGGCGTTCCCAGTTCGAACCGGCTTGCGCCGGAAGCGCGATCGCGAGCAGAGCCATCATTGCGTGTAGCGCATCACGGCGCAGCGCATCACAGCCAGTCCCTTCTGGCCAGCACCGCACCGAGTATCAACAGCACCGGCAGCAGCCAGATTCCCGCGTCGCGCCACTGCGCGACCTGCACGCCTTGCACTGCCTGCGCGCCGTCCGGCGCATCGTAAGTGCTTTCCATGCTGGCCAGCAGCGCGGGCAATTGCGCGATATCGACATAGCGGCCGCCGCCGGTTTCGGCCAGCTGCTGCAGGCGTGACGTGTCCAGCCGGGCCATCAGCGCGCGGCCGTTTTTGTCCTGCGCGAAGCCGCCGCCCGCGCCGGGCTGCGGCGCGCCGCCGGTAGTGCCGACGCCGACGATGCTCAGCGAGATGTGTTTTGCCCTGATGCCTGCCGCGGCGGACAACGCGGCCGCGGGATCGTCGAAGCCGTCGGTCAGCACCACGATTTGCTGGTCCTTCGCGCCGCCCTGCTGGAGCAATTTGGCCGCCTGCCTGAGTGCCGGCGCGAGGTTATCGCCGGGACTGGGCATGATGTCCGGCTTCAGCGGCGGCAGCAGCGCCTTGACCGTCGCGATGTCCTGGGTCAGCGGCGTCACGGTGTAGGGTTCGTCGCTGAACACCACCAGTCCCACCCGCGCGTCATGCGCCGCATTCAGCAGGTCGTCCAGCGCGTAGCGTGCGCGCGTGACCCGGTCGGGCGCGACATCGGTCAGCGTCATCGAAGGCGAAAGATCGAGCACGAAAACCCAGGCCGCAGATGCGCGGAACGCCGGTGCCTGGTCGCGCTCCCAGCTCGGGCCGGCCAGCGCGATCGCCGCAATGCTCCACACCAGCGCGAGCAGCGGCCACGGCCTGATGCCGATGATCCGGTCTTCGTCGAGGTGCAGCTTGGTGAGCAGATCGGCGTCGATGCACCCCGACCAGGCGCTGTCTTCCCTGCGCCGCCGCGCGAGCCAGTAGACCAGCCCCCACAGCACGGGCAATGCCAGCAGCCAGAGCGGCCGCATGAAATGAAAAGTATTGATGAAGTCTGCCAAGCTTATTTCCTTCCCCGCATGAATGCCGCCGGTATGCTGAACAGCAGCGCCAGCCCCAGCGGCCACTGGAACCATTCGCGGTGCGGGCGATACCATTGCTCGCGCGCCGCACTGGGTTCGAGTTTGTCGATGCGCTCGTACACTTTCTGCAGCGCGGCCGCATCGGTCGCCCTGAAATACTCGCCGCCGGTGATGCGCGCGATCGACTTCAGCGTGTCCTCGTCCAGGTCGGTATTGCCGCTGGTCCCGAAAAATCCCTGCTGCGCGGCCGCGCCCACGCCGATGGTGTAGATGCGCAGGCCGGCGCTGGCGGCCATCTTTGCGGCTGCCAGCGGATCCATCATGCCCGCATTGTTGCCGCCGTCGGTGAGCAGGATCAGCACCATCTCGCCCTTCCTGCCGGCGCTGCGCTCGCTGTCCAGGCGCTTCAGCGCGAGCCCGATCGCATCGCCGATCGCGGTCTGCGGGCCGGCGACGCCGACCATGGCTTCATTCAGGAACTGGCCGACGGTATCGAGATCGGTGGTCAGCGGCGCCTGCAGATAGGGCTGCGTGCCGAACAGGATCAGTCCGACCTGGTCGCCTTCGCGGTGCCTGATGAATTCGCCCGCGACCTGCTGCACCACGTTCAGGCGCGATGCGTTGCCCGCCATGTCCTGTGTCGCCATCGAGCCGGATACGTCGACCGCGAGCATCAACCGCCGCCCGGTGGTCGGCACCGGCAGCGGATCGTCCAGCCACTGCGGCCGTGTTGCGGCTGCGACCAGCAGCAGCCAGACCAGCACGAACAGCAGGCTGCGCATGCGCGCATACCTGGACAATGAGGGCACCCAGGCCGACGACAGCGATGCGGCAAACGGCAGGAACAGCGCGCCGCTCTGCGCGTTTGCCCGCGGCAGGAAACGCACGACCAGCCACGGCAGCGGCAGCAACAGCAACATCCAGGGCCAGGCCAGGTGCAGCATCATTTCCGCCTCAGAAAGGCGCGCGCGCCGGCCAGGATCACGGTGCGGTCCACACTGACGCTGCCGCCGTAGGCCGCGCGCAGCAGGCTGGTTCCGGCGTCTGCGGTCCATGCATTGCCGCCGTGTTCGATCACGAACGCGATCCACTTTTCGCCGCTCAGTCCCGCGACCGACTCGTGGCCGAAGCGCGCGACCGCATAGCGGCGCAGCAGATGTTCGAGTTCGCGCGCCAGCACCTTGTCGTCGATCGGCGAGGTTTCCAGGACTTTCAGTTGGTCCAGCGCCGCGCGCTGCAGGCGCAGGTCAGGGTGGCGATACCGGTATATCAGGAAGGCGATCGCCAGCACAGCCAGCGCGAACAATATCCACCAGCCCGGCGCCGGCGGCCACCACCCCGGCGCAGGCGGCGCATGTTCGGGCGCGAGTTGCGCGAGCCAGTCCGGTGTCACGCCGCCCATGCAGGCTCCCGCAGCAATGCGATCATTCTGTCGGTGACCGGGTCTTGCGTGTCCAGCTGGTGCAGCGGCAGGTTCAATCGCGTCGCGAGATCTTCGAGGCGCTGTTCGCGCGCGTGCCAGGACTGCTGCCAGCTGGTGCGGCTCTGGTCGCCGTCCATCCACCAGATGCGGTCGGGCAGGCCGACGCGAAAGCTTCCGGCGGGCAGCCCGCTGCGCTCCAGCGGGTCGGTGATCCATAACAGCCTGCAATCGTTGTGCAGGCTGGCGCTCGCGAGGATGTCCTCCGTCGCGGCGTCCAGACCGGAAAAATCGCTGAGCAGCAGAACCAGACTGCCCGGCTGCAGCAGCGGGCGCAATGCCGCGACCGCGTCGTGCAATCCGCCCGGTGTGGTTGTGCCGGGTCCGGTCGGCTGTGATTCCACCAGCGCCTGCAGGATCGGCAGCACGCCGGCCTCGCGGGCGCGCGGCGGGAAGATCAGCGGCGCGGATGCCGGCAGCGAGAGCACCGCGCCGACGCGGTCGCCGCCGATCGCCGCCGCCCAGCCCAGCATCGCGGCGGCGCGCAGCAGCACCGACGACTTGAACTGGCGGCGGCTGCCGAAATAGAGTCCGGGATGAATGTCGGCGACCAGCCACACCGGGCGCTCGCGTTCCTCGCGGAACAGCTTGGTGTGCGTGCGTCCGCGCCGTGCGGTGACGCGCCAGTCGATGTTGCGCGCATCGTCGCCGGCGGTATACAGCCGCACCTCCTCGAATTCCAGCCCGCGCCCGCGCTGCGCGCTGCGGTGCCCGCCCTGCAGTTGCGCCATCGCGGGCCGGCGCGCGCGCAGGCTCAGTCCGCGTGCCGCGCCGCGCAGTGCGGTCAGTTCCGCCAGATCGGGAACGATCATGGCGCCGGGACTTTCTGCAGCAATTCGGCGATGCAGTCCTGCGCGGTGACGCCGCGCGCCTGTGCGGTGTAGTCGAGCAGCAGCCGGTGCCGGAGCGCGTTCGGCGCAATCGCCTGGACATCCTCGGGGCTCACGTAATCGCGCCCGTCCAGCCAGGCGAGCGCGCGTGCGCCGCGCTCGATCGCGATCGCCGCGCGCGGGCTGGCGCCCCAGCGCAGCCATTCGGCCAGCTTGCCGCTGTAGCTGTCGGGCCGCCGGGTCGCATCGACCAGCGCGGCGATGTAGTCGGCCACCGAAGCGGCGAGGTTCAGGCCGAGGATTTCGCGGCGTGCCGCGAACACGGCTTCCTGCGCGACCGGCCGCGCCGGCGGCGGCAATTCGCGCCCGTCCAGCGCCTCGCGCCGCGCCAGTTCCATGATCAGCCGCGTGTTCGCGCGGTCCGGATAGTCGACCACCGCGTGCAGCATGAAGCGGTCCAGCTGCGCTTCCGGCAGCGGGTAGGTGCCTTCATGCTCGATCGGATTCTGCGTCGCCATGACCAGGAACAGCCGCGGCAATGCATAGGTGGTCATGCCGACGCTGATCTGGTGTTCCGCCATCGCCTCCAGCAGCGCGGACTGCACCTTGGCCGGTGCGCGGTTGATCTCGTCGGCGAGGATCAGGTTGTGGAACAGCGGCCCGCGCTGGAACTTGAAGCTGCCGTCTTCGGGCCGGTAGATGTCCGAGCCGGTCAGGTCGGCCGGCAGCATGTCGGGCGTGAACTGGATGCGCTGGAAGTCGCATTGCACGCCGTGCGACAGCGCCTTGATCGCGCGCGTCTTGGCCAGTCCCGGCGGCCCTTCGATCAGCAGGTGGCCGGATGCCAGCAACGTGACCAGCAGGCTTTCCACCAGGCTTTCCTGTCCCAGGATCTGTGTGTTGAGGTAACGGCGAAGTTCCTTGAAGGTGATGAGGGTGTTGCTCTCCGTGCTGACCGGCTCAGCCACAAGTCTGTCCATTTTTATTCTCCTGTAAATTTTTGTAACAAAATTGTTCCTGATGCTGCGATAGCGACCCCGGGCAAATCGTTATGTTTGGCGGCGTTGCGGGCTGGTGTTCAGTGGCCGGACGAATTGCATTTCCGGTTTCATTCATGCGTCGCGCAGTGCCGCGATGCCTGTGTCCGCTTGTCCGCAGGCCCGTTCAGGCAGGGAAGTTCGCGGCGATTGCACATGTATCTATC
Organism: uncultured beta proteobacterium; assembly: GCA_963827265.1. GTDB lineage: Bacteria > Pseudomonadota > Gammaproteobacteria > Burkholderiales > Gallionellaceae > Gallionella. The sequence goes on from CAWHAD010000005.1 coordinate 246,526, forward strand.
CTGTCTCCCAAAGACGTTGCTGCTGCAAAATCAAAAAATATTATTGTTGGTCACGCGTAGTGGTCGCGCAAATTGACGCAGCGGAAGCTGAAAAAGTTCAGCGGATGCTGGATCTCAGAATTTCAATCAGGGGCTTTGCAGAATTTGAAACGGGGGCGAGCCGTTTGGCGAGGAGGATTTTTTATGCAGTTCTGCCGCAGGAGCGCGCAGCACGGAGGGAACCTTCAAACGCAGCGTGACGACTCGAACGAGGGGTCAGGCATGACGCTCTGTCGTGTAGCGATTTGCCATAAACACCAGGAATACAAATCCAGAAACGAATAGCCAAAGCGGTGTGACATCGAACAATGCGTCCAGAAGCACAGGCGCATTGCTTAATAATACGGGAACAAAAATTGCCGCCAGGAACGAACTGATGAAAATGGCTGCCGAGACATACAGCGTGCGGCGCATAAAGAGCCACAGCGGAAACACGAAAAGTGAAGCACACACTAGCGAGTACACAGACCAGAATATATTGGTCACCCAGTCAGGCGACCAATGGAATTGATATGCGGTGAACTAAGCAGCGGTTTGAGGAATACAGCACTGCACGCAAAAAGATATGACCAGACAAGGGTGCTGGCAACACCGGCAACCAAAACGAGAAGTGCGCCTTTAAGAGAGGGTGGCTTCATTAATGCCTAGCGAAGTTAAGTGGCGTCGCACTTTTGCAGCCCCGCTTGAGCGTAGGGTTAGGAGTTTGATTATATGCACTGCTCGCTCCTATCTGCTGCACCAAAAACACAATATCAGAAAAACCCGCCGATCAACAGATAAGTGTGCTTCCACAAAGCGGGAGCGCTTTTTCGACTTATTGTCCCGGCTTTGGAATGAACTCGCCAAGTTTGCTGGGTTGCCCGGACATTGCAACGACCATACCGCCCAACAAATTTTTGGTTGTAATGTTCGTCATGCCGCAGTCATTGAAGTAGCCGTGCAAAACATCCACATCCATTTTCCGCCCCAAGCGATGCCAGGTTGCAAATGCGGCAGCGGAAAATCCGCTTAGCTGTTCTGCTTCGAGATAATGTTTTGCATCCGCGTCTGAAAATAACCGATTGGGCACTAATACGGATACCGTGCCGCCTGCACGGCAGACGCGCCGCATCTCGGGGAGGACGGCGCGGGGTGAGTCCACCACATTGATCAAAGACGCTGCCAGAACGACATCGAAGTATTGATCCGGGAAGGGTAGCCCCGTTGCTTCAGCCTGCTTGAACTGCACAGGGCTTGGCATCTGCTGCGCTTTTTTCAGCATCAACGTGGATCGGTCAACCGCCCAGACTTTCAAGTTTCGTTCCGCGAGTGAACGGGAAAAATCGCCACCGGCACAGCCAACCTCCAACACTTTCGCATCGGGCGTGAGTATCGGCGCAATCCATTGCTCCAGCATGTTCCTGTACCAAGGCAAGCCGAATAATCGGCTGAATAAAGCCGGGGGCGATTTCATCAAACAGATGAGTTGCAGATAACCAATAATTTTTTTCATGCGTGAGTTGCTTTCATTGCAGAGGCCGGTTTCCAGAAAGCAAATAGCAAACCAATCCAGATGGCGTTAAACATGGGGAATGCGGAAAGCGAAAGGGGCACTGCGCCTGTCGCGGTGTAAAACACGCCCACAGCAAGGTCGATCAACTGAATGAATGCCATCAAGCGTATCCACAAAATGTGTTTCTCCGGATCGTCGCTAATGATCCATAGCCCGACGCCATAAGCCAGAAAGCGCGAGGCAAGCATGCCAAGTGGATAGAGCAAATCAGCTGCGGGCAGACTGTGTCCCATTTTCAATAGCAACGCGTTAGGTGCTAGCAGGTAGGCCAATCCCAATACGATTTGTATACTGCCAACGACTCTCAATGCAATGCGGAACATGCGTGTTCTCCTGAATAAAATTGGTGGGAGACGCAATATAATTGCTACAATTCACATTGTGAAGTAGTTACCGAAAGGGAAGTGATGAAGACAAAAACTCTTGCTACCGTTCAAACCCTCACGTTAACAGGCGATTGCGACGGTGCATGTCCGGTGCAACGAACCGCGAAAATTCTGGATGGCAAATGGACGACCTTGATCGTGCGCGATTTGATCGGCGGCAAGAAACGTTATTCGGAATTGCAGCGCAGTCTGTCTGGAATCAGCCCGCGTTTATTGGCAGCTCGCCTACGCTTGCTGGAGCAGCACGGTATGTTGACCCGCACGGTCTATCCGACTGTTCCGCCCACTACCGAATATGAGCTGACATTATTGGGGCATGGCTTGCGTGATGTCATCGAAGCAATGGCCAAGTTTGGAGGAAACTTGGCGTAAAACTATTTGCCTATGCCGCAATGTGATTTTCAAGTTCCACTGAAAGCTTCATTCCAACGGCCTTATTATTTACCACTACTCTGTAAAATCAAACCCCTAACGTTTGGGTTCAGCGGGCGGCAAGAGCGCAGCTTTTGACGGTCCGCTGGAATGACTGGTTATGCCATAAGCGGCAAGTTGTAAACATAGAAATTCTTCTCACGGCTCCACCCCCCACGAATCCATATAACGCTTGCGTTGCCACCCGTTATCCAGGCGGTGATTAGGCTGGATGGATAAAATGCCAAGAGAGAAAAGCGCCAAGCAGAAGCGCCAAACCGCTTCCCAGGATTGCCGTCCCAATGCCCGGAATTGATATTGACTGACCGGCACCTGCCAACCCTCCCAATAGAGCTACGCCAAAAGCCCCGCTGGCTTGGCGGCAAGTATTATTCACTGCTGAGGCTGCTCCCGCGCGCTCTGGGGGCAGTGCGCTGATAGCAGCGGCTACCAGGGCCGGAGTGGCCGTCGCCAAACCGAGGCCGATTAGCAGCAACGAACCGAACATGAGGGCGTCATCCGGTCTGGCGAGTACGAGGGATAACAACAGCAGGCCCGCCGCACCCGCACCCAATCCGATTGCAGCTGGATATCGACTTCCGAAACGACCGGTGATACGACCGCCAAACGGCAGGCTCAGGGCAAAAGGCATGAACATGACCAACAAGTGGATACCCACCGCCTCGGGAGTCAACCGCAAGATGCGCAGAAGATACAAGCTGAACGCGAAAAGCATCGCGAACATCCCGAAGTTCATCAACCCCGAGGCGGCATTGGCAGCGGCAAACGTCGGTTGCTGGAAAAATCGGAAATCCAGCATAGGATGCTCCTGGTGTCGCTCCACGAGCCAAAAACCTACGCCGGATGCGATTGCCCATGCGAATGCCACCACCACCGGAAAGCTCGCCCAGTCGAGATGCTGGCCTTCAATAACCGCGAAGATCAAGCTGGCGAGCGTCGAGGTTGCGAGAACCTGACCAGGCACATCCATGCGTCGCCCATGAGGATGGGAGGACTCGGTGACAACCTGCATAGTCAACCAAATGGCCAATGCTCCCACTGGCACGTTAATCCAAAATACGGAGCGCCAACCAAAGGCCCCGACAAGAAATCCGCCAAGGGTCGGCCCGGCGACGAGCGAGAGGCCCGATACGCCGGCCCACCAGCCTATGGCTCGTGCCCGCAACCGAGCATCGGGGAAACCATGGCGCAGGATGGCAAGGGAATTGGGCAGCGCGGCCGCCGCCCCGATGCCCTGAACCGCTCTGGCACCGACTAAAACCTCATAGGACGGCGCTGTCGCACAAACAACGGAACCCAGCACGAACAGCACGACCCCGCCAATATAGAGCCTGCGGCGCCCGAACAGATCGCCGAGATCACCGCTAGTCAGCATCAGACTGGAGAACAGGATGGCATAGGAATTCACAACCCACTGCAAACCCGCCACACCGACCCGAAGGTCTTCCTGAATGCTGCTCAACGCCACGTTAACCACCGTGAGATCGATCTGAATCATGAAAAGCCCGAAGCACACGGCGATCAAGACGGCAGCCGAGCTCATATTGCTTTTGGCGGTACTCAGTTCGTCCCCTCTATCTGGCTCGGTTCGTTTCGGCATAACGTTTGGGTTCACCTGCCTGCGCGGCTTTTCGCGCAGGTCCGGTGGAATGATTGGTTAGAGCTTGGACGCAAGGATGACCCCGCTTGCCCAAGACATTTTGGTGATACGAAAATCGCTACGATGCTCAAGCGTTGAAACGAGGTGAGCGACTTTTTCGGCGTGCCCTTTCGGCCAATTGGGCTGGGGCAGCATGTCGTCAATGACATACAACCCCGAGGGGCTGACAAGCGCCAACGCTTCTTCAAGGAGGCGATATTTCCCAGACCATGTATCGGCAAAGATAAAGTCAAAATGTTGGCCATTAAGTGACCGAAGAAATTCATCGCCATCAGCGCAAACAACCGTCAGTCGTGGATCTTCGCCGAGATTTTTTCGAAGAACGGATAGGAGACTTTCATCGTTATCGACGGTAGTGAGGCGAGATTTTGAATCCATACCATCGAGAAGCCACGCGGTAGACAGCCCAGTGCCGGAGCCAAGCTCAAGAAAACGGCCGCCTGGCTTTGATGTCGCCAAGGTACGCAGCAATGAACAAGTAAGAGGTTCAGACGCCATCTTGAAACCAGCGGCGCGAGTATCGGCCCATATGGCCTGAATGGATTTTGGTTCGTTGAGATTTGAAAGATCGTTCATAAGTGTGGAAAGCGCTAACGTAAAGTAGACACCCTAAAAATCATGGGAAAGGCACCTTCGAGGTGTATGACTTGGCACTTGTACTGAAATACCTCGTTTTTAATTGGGTCAAATTATGCTGTCCCCGAATTCTCCGGTTCTGTGGATAAAAGCGCCAGCGCAAGATTGTACAAGTCGCCCGGTCAGATCAACTCCGCGTTTTATTTTCATCTGGCCTGGTGGTGCCGAGTTTTGCCAAGCGCAGAAAGGTTGCCAGTTCTTCCACCCATTTCAGGCGCTGTTCGGGCGTGAGCTGCTTGAAAGCCTTCAGCCGTTCGTCACTGACGTAGTAGGTGCGGTCGCCGGGCGGGAAAGGTCGGTTCATAGCGGTTTGACCCGTTTCAGATGTTCGATATCGGAGAGGTCTATCGGCCTGCCGACAGCCTGTTTGAGTGCAATCAGATCGTCTATCGAAACGACGCGAACAGGCGTGCCAGCAACGTCGAAGATCACGGCTCGTTCGGACATACCGGCGTATTCCACAGGGGGGGACAGCAACACATCCAGCGTCACGCCGGCGGGCTCGGGAGCGCGCATTGCAAACGCTTCGAGATTTCGTTCCGCATGCCACTTGCGCAGCAATTCAACATCGCTGAGCGATTCCAGGGGAACGGGCAACACCGGCGCGAGCTTGAGTTCCCTGGCTGTACCGATCAGTGCGGCGAGGTTGTCCGGATTCATTGCGACGGTGATATCCACATCCATGGTCGCGCGTTCTATACCATGCAAAGATACGGCCAACCCGCCGATCAGCAGGTAGTCAACTTTGTGCCGGTCCAGGGCGGCGAAAAGGTCGATATAGAACATGGCGGCAGTCTACCCAATGTGTGCGGCGATGGGAACAATTGTGCGCTGTTCCCGGCTTGCTTGATATCATGCGCACATTAAATTGGATACTGATAATGATTATGCACAAACTACGTAATGTTCTGGCTGCTGTTCTCCTGTTTTCCGCAGCGACGTGTTCGCCGGTGTTTGCCGCAGAGGTGAACGCTGCGGTCGCGTCTAACTTTTCCGCGCCGATGAAACAGATCGCGGCCATGTTCGAGCAGCAGAGCGGCGACACGGTGAAGCTCAGTTTCGGTTCGACCGGCAAGTTCTATGCGCAGATCAAGGGCGGTGCACCGTTCGATGTATTCTTCGCGGCGGATACGGCCACGCCGCAGCGTCTCGATGATGAAGGTCTGACAGTCGGTGGCTCGCGTTTCGTCTATGCGCTGGGCAAGCTGGTGTTGTGGAGCGCGCAGCCCGAACTTTGTCGATGACCAGGGCAGGGTGTTGCGCAAAGGCGATTACGAAAAGCTGGCCATTGCCGATCCCAAACTTGCACCCTACGGCATCGCGGCGAAGCAGACGCTGGAAAAACTGGCGCTGTGGAATTCGATACGGGACAAGCTGGTGATGGGCGAGAACATCACGCAGGCTTACCAGTTCGTCGCGACCGGGAATGCCGAACTGGGTTTCGTTGCGCTGTCGCAGGTGATGCGCGACGGCAAGGTCAGCGCGGGATCGTCGTGGCTGGTGCCACCGGATATGTACAAACCGATCCGGCAAAGCGCGGTGCTGCTGGCCGGCGCGAAGAACAAGGCGGCAGCGCAGGCATTCCTCGATTTCCTGAAGAGCGACAAAGCGGCTGCGGTGATCCGCAGTTACGGATACGCGTTGCCCTGAACTGATCTTAATCGACCTGATCTTAATCACCCTGATCTGACAAGACCCGACCACACCATGCACGCACCCCTATGCACACATTAGGCCCCGACGATCTGCAAGCCGTGTGGCTGACGCTCAAGCTGGCGGGCGTCGCCACGCTGCTGCTGTTGCTGATCGCGACGCCGCTGGCGTGGTGGCTCGCGCACAACCGCAAATGGTACCGGAGCGTCGTCGCCGCACTGGTCGCGTTGCCGCTGGTGTTGCCGCCGACGGTGCTCGGTTTCTATTTGCTGATATTGCTGGGACCGCAGGGGCCGGTGGGTGAACTGACCAACGCGATGCACCTCGGCACCCTGCCGTTCACGTTCGCCGGGCTGGTGGTCGGCTCGGTGCTGTTCTCGCTGCCGTTCGCGGTGCAGCCGATCCGCAATGCATTCGAGGCCATCGGCAGGCGCCCGCTGGAAGTCGCGGCCACGCTGCGCGCCGGCGCGTGGGATCGCTTTGTCAGCGTCGCACTGCCGCTGGCGCGCCCCGGATTCCTGACCGCGATCATTCTCGCGTTCGCGCACACGGTCGGCGAATTCGGCGTGGTGCTGATGCTGGGCGGCAACATCCCGGGCGAGACGCGGGTGCTGTCGGTCGCGATCTACAACCATGTCGAGGCGATGGAATACGGCGCGGCGCACTGGCTCGCGGGCAGCATGGTGCTGTTCTCGTTCCTGGTGCTGCTCGGCCTGTATCTCGCCGGCGGCAGGCTGGCCAGGGTGATGCGATGACCCCGGGCTATGCACATGGCATACGCGCGCAGTTCAAGTTGAAGCTGGACAGCTTCGCGCTGGATGCGAGCTTCGCCGCGCCGGCTGTCGGCGTCACCGCATTGTTCGGCCCGTCCGGTTCGGGCAAGACCACGCTGCTGCGCTGCATCGCCGGACTGGAGCGCGCCGCGGGCTCGCTGCACGTCAACGGCGAGACCTGGCAGGACGATGCGAAATTCTTGCCGGTGCACAAGCGCCCGCTGGGCTACGTGTTCCAGGAGGCCAGCCTGTTCCCGCATCTGTCGGTGCGCGCGAACCTGGAATACGGATTGAAACGAATCGCGCCGGCCGAGCGCAAAGTGCACCTGGAGCAGGTCACCGAATGGCTGGGCCTGGATCGGCTGATCGCACGCGGCGATCCGGCGAAACTTTCCGGCGGCGAACGCCAGCGCATCGCGATCGGGCGCGCGCTGCTGACCAGCCCGCGCCTGCTGCTGATGGACGAGCCGCTGTCCGCGCTCGACACCGGCAGCAAGCAGGAGATCCTGCCGTACCTGGAACGCCTGCACCGCGAGCTGAATATCCCGGTGCTCTACGTCAGCCACGCGCTGGACGAGGTGGCGCGGCTGGCCGACCATCTGGTGCTGCTGGAACAGGGCCGCGTGATCGCGAGCGGCGCGATGCAGGAAACTCTCGCGCGGCTCGACCTGCCCACCGCGCACCTGGACGATGCGGGCGCGGTGATCGAGGCGGCGGTCGCGCAGCACGACGAAAAATATCACCTGACGCGGCTGGATTTTCCCGGCGGGCAACTGTGGGTGGGCAAGGTGAATCAGCCGTTCGGCAGCGTGGTGCGCGCGCGCGTGCTGGCGCGCGACGTCAGCATCGCGACGCGGCAACCGCAGGGTACCAGCATCAATAACATCCTGAAGGCGCGCATCGAGGAAATACGCGACGAGGGGCCGGACAAGGTGATCGTGCGCATGTCGGTCGGCGATGCGAACATGCTGCTGTCGCGCATTACGCGCCGATCGCGTGACAATCTCGATCTGGCAGTCGGTATGGAAGTTTTTGCACAGGCAAAAAGTGTCGTGCTGACCACTTGATTATCGGTAAAAATTTGCTGCGGCAAACCTGCGAAACGACTACGGTTGGTCATTTGTGCCTTTAATTCATCAATTGCCGGGAATGCAGGCTTAACCACGAAATCAGGAATTTAATGGTTAATGTGCGCCAAAATTTGACCAAATATAATGCTTGGATACGTATCCCAAATTAAGGCACAATGAAAAGACTTTACTTGGGGAGTGAGGATGGATAACTCAAAAAATAATACGCCGGCTAACCAGAGCCTTACATGGAGATTAGGCGATAATATCGATGTTATAGAAGCCCAATTCGTACTGGGCGATTTTTGCCTTAATCACTTTCCGGACAATCCTGAATTTGCCCGCTCCATCCAGAATGCAGAGTCCATCTCGGGCATCAGGAATGCGCTTAAACCCATTACCCAGCTGATCATTACACAGAGAAAAGAACTGACCGACGAATTCACCTCGTTGGTTCATGCGATCAACCAAACCACAGCTTAACAAGTTAACTTCGAGGGGAAAGAAAATGGCGATCAGTTTCAAGACTAAAATCATCGGCTCGGTTGTCGTTCCTACTATCGTTTTGATTACCCTGAGTGCGGCGGCATTGGCTTTCAACGCGTACCAGACCCAACAAAAGACCGCAACCGAAAAAGTCCAGTCTGACCTGGATTCCGTGCAACGGCTGCTGGATGAATCGGCAAGCTTGATGAAGGCGAGAACGTCGGGTGCAATGAACGTCCTGCTTGAATTGACTGGTAATACCGGCAAGCCATCTGCCGGCGACCCCACGGAAATCGTTCCCGGGGTAAGCGCGCCAAATATTGCTTTCGGCGATGAGAAGCAAGCCTTGAATTTCCGTATTGTGGACAAACTGGTCAACCTGGTTGGCGGCACGGCCACCATTTTTTCGAAGTCCGGCGATTCTTTTGTTCGCATCACTACCAACGTCAAGAAGCAGGATGGGAACCGTGCTGTCGGAACCGTCCTGGATCCAAACGGGCCGGCCTTTGCTTCTCTTGTCAAAGCCCAGGGATTCGAAGGCGTTGTTGATATCCTTGGCAATCCGTTTTTCACCTCATACCAGCCTATCATGAACAGCGAGAACAAATTGATCGGCATCTATTACGTCGGGTATGCAGCTTCCCTAGGCGGGGTTCAAACGGCCATTCAACAGGCCAAGATATTGAATACCGGATTCCTGGTATTGGTGGATTCCACCGGCAAAGTTCGTTTCACCACCAATGGCATCACTTCCGAACAGGCGGCGGCAACCATCAAATCCGTTCCCGCCGGTTGGCAAGTCGATTCGCGCAATGTTGAAGGATGGAACTACAAGGTGTACGCCGCTTATCCGAAATCGGAATTGCGCGAAGGCGCCATCACAACCGCGATGATTATTATCGGCGGAGGCGCCGTGCTGGCAGTGTTGCTGAGTGTGCTGGTCGGATTGTTGATCGAGTCCATGGTTATCGCCCCGCTGGGCGGTGATCCCGCCTTGGCCAGTGCGGCTATGGCGGAAATTTCATCCGGGAACCTGGACGTGAATATCGGAAAGGCAAGACGGGGTAGTTTGCTGGGCAACCTGTCCTTGATGCAGGAGAAACTTCACAACATCGTGAATACCATACACAAGGCGGTAGAGAAATCCATCGAACAACATGGCAAATTCGAACAGACCTTGCAGGCATACCAGGAGGCTAAGTCGCTCAGTCCCGAAAGGCAGTCTATCGCCGAAGAAGCAATGCTGGCAGCGGCAGAAAAGGTTGCCAAAAGCGATCAGACGGTGAACAGGGCGGTAGACCGATTGAAAATCTAGATCGTTCGTCCGGGAAGCCGATCTGCGTTCCCCCGAAGGAACGCAGTTATTACGCTCACATCGGTGTCGATAAATTGCACTGCCGCCATTTTGCACGCCTGCTTTGAATGGGCGTCCTTGGCGGCAATCGCGGTCAGCTTCAGTTACATCCTGAAGTTGCTCAACAAGCGGCTCACGACCATGCTGGACTTAGGCCGGTAGTGGTTTTTATCTGATGAAACTACCAGCCATTCGACTAAACGAGCAAACTTCTCTCGCCAAGTCGCTGGTTAGGTGTTCGCAGAATCGGTTTTGAATGCAGTGGGCAAAGTATCTGGAGTTTCTGGATGGCGATTGAAATCGGTTTTGCTACTACGGAAGATTTGCCGCAACTCGCCGAACTGCTGGCCGATCTGTTCACGCTGGAAAGCGATTTCAAACCCGACCGCGAAACGCAACTGCGCGGCTTGCGGCTGATCCTGGACAACCCGGCATTGGGCCGCTTGTTCGTGTTGCGCGACGGAGAACGTGTGCTGGGCATGGCGAACGCGCTGATCACGGTCAGCACTGCTGAAGGGGCTCGCGTGCTGTTGCTCGAGGACGTGATCGTGCGCGCCGAACAGCGCGGCAACGGACTCGGGAGGCGGCTGGTCGAGCATGTGCTCGTCTGGGCTACAGCGCAAGGCATCACACGCGTCACCCTGCTGGCGGACAGGGATAATGCAGCCGCGCTGGATTTTTACCGCAAGCTCGGATTCGCTGATTCCCAGATGAAGGTGATGCGCAAGCGGTCAGGTTGAACCGGCAGCCGATCAGGCCGTGCCGGATTTCAATTCGGCCTGATCGCGCAGCTAGTCGCCCATGTTGGTGCCGATAAGGCGTGCGCTCTGTATCCACGGGTGGTCGAGCGGCACGGTCTTGACCTTGCCGGCGACATCTTCCAGATTGACCGGCTTGGTCCCTTCGCCGCGGGCCGCGACCATCACGCCGTATTCGCCGCGGTTGATCAGTTCGGTGCATGCCGTACCGAGGCGGGTTGCGAGCAGACGATCCGCCGCGGAGGGAATGCCGCCGCGCTGCAGGTGGCCGAGTATCGTGACGCGCGCCTCCAGCCCGGTCAGCAGTTCGAGCTGTTTGGCGAGTCGCACGGTTTTCTCTGCATATTGCGATTCCTGGGATTTCTCTGCTTCCGTTTTTTTGTTTTCCCTGGGCTTGCCGGCGTCCTTGTCATTCTGTTTAGCCAGCAGCGCTTCATGTTCCTGTTTCGAAACCACGCCCTCGGCCATCGCGACGATGCTGAAGCTCTTGCCAAGCCGGCTGCGCTCGCGGATTGCTTCTGCGACGCTCTCGACCGCGTAGGGAATTTCCGGAATCAGGATCACGTCAGCACCGCCGGCGATGCCGGCTCCCAGCGCCAGCCAGCCGGCGCGGTGGCCCATGATCTCGACCACGATGATGCGGTGATGGCTGTGGGCCGTGCTGTGCAGGCGGTCGATCGCGTCGGTCGCGATGCCCAGCGCGGTATCGAAGCCGAAGGTGATGTCGGTCAGGGCGACGTCGTTGTCGATGGTCTTGGGCAGGGTGATGATGTTGAGGCCCTTCGCTTTCAGGCGCAGCGCATTCTTCTGGGTGCCGCCGCCGCCCAGGCAGACCAGTGCATCGAGATGGTTGTCATGGTAATTGCGCACGATCACGTCGGTCATGTCGACTATCTTGCCGTCGACCGGCATGCGGTGCGGCTTGTCGCGGCTGGTGCCGAGTATGGTGCCGCCGCGGGTCAGGATATCCGACAGGTTGCCCGCGTTCAGTTTCATCGTGCGGTTTTCCATCAGGCCGCGAAAGCCGTCGCGAAAGCCGATCAGCTGCATCCCGTAATGGTTCAGGGCCGCCTTGCCGACGCCGCGTATCGCGGCGTTCAGGCCGGGGCTGTCGCCGCCGGAGGTGAGTATCCCGATTTTCTTTGCCATCCGATGCGCTCCATTTTCGCGAGTGTGGACATCATCGGAGATTAACCACCGTGGGTCAATCGCACCGCGATCATTACGCGCGCTGCACAGCGCAGCGACCGTATCGGCAAATACGGACGCGATTGCTGCTTCGGGTAAAAATTCCCGGCCAAAAGGAGTAGACCCGGCCAAAACCAGTAGACCCGGCTAAAACCAGTAGACCCGGCTAAAACCAGTAGACCCGGCCAAAACCAGTAGAATAGATACCCTCCAATATTTTTACAGCGCATAAAACCATGAACGCTCCCATTCCATCCGATCAAGGCCCATCCGATCCAAAACTGCTGATGCGCTCCATCATCCAGCGCATCGCCACCGGTCCGGAACTTTCCAAGGACATCAGCCGCGAAGAAGCCCGTCTCGGCACCAAAGCCATCCTTGAAAACAGGATCGACCCGGTGCAGGCCGCGATCTTTTTTATCGCGCTGCGCATGAAACGCGAAACGCTGGACGAAAACAAGGGCGTGCTCGATGCGGTGCTGGAGACTACCAGACGCGTCGTGGCCAACGTCGACGAGGTCGTCGATATCGGCGATCCGTATGACGGCTACAACCGCTGCCTGCCGACCGCGCCGTTCCTCGGCCCGCTGCTCGCCGAGCTGGGCGTGCACGTGGTCAGCCACGGGCTGGACCGGGTGGGGCCGAAATATGGCGTGTGCGCACGCCACATCCTGCAGGCAGCCGGCGTGCCGGTAGACCTGACCCCGTCGCAGGCCGCCGCCCGATTGTCCGATCCGGCGCTGGGCTGGGCCTACATCGACCAGGCGCAATCCAATCCGGGACTGCACAGCATGGTCGGATTGCGTGCGCAGATCATCAAGCGCCCGGTGTTGACCACGGTGGAAGTACTGTCCAAACCGATTGCCGGCCGCAACAAGACCCACTTCATCACCGGTTTCGTGCACAAGCCCTATCCGCCGATTTACGCGGAACTGGCACGCACAGCCGGTTTCGACAGCGCGTGCATTATTCGCGGCGTGGAAGGCGGCGTGGTGCCGTCGCTGCGCCAGGCCGGCCGCTATTTCTACTATCACGACATGGGCCCCGAAAGCGAAGTCGCGGTCGATCCGGTCGCACTCGGCATCCGGCAGGACGTGCGCGCGGTGCCGTTGCCGGGTTCGGTTGCTGCCGCAGATGGCGAAGACGAGATCGTTGCCGCCATCGACATTCCGGCCACCGCGCGCGTCGCCGCCGAAGCGGGGATGAAAGCACTGCAGGGGACGAAGGGCGCTTATTACGATGCGCTGGTGCTGGGGGGTGCGATCGTGCTGCACCATGTCGGGAAGTCCGCCAGCCTCGCCGATGCATCCGCGCAGATCCGCGCGGTGCTCGATTCGGGCCGCGCCGCAAAGCGGGTGGCGTGATGGAAGGATATGTTGCGGTCGCCGCGGCGGATGAGCTGAAACCGGCGCAGATGAAACGCATCGCGGTCGGCGGCAAGCGCCTGCTGCTGTGCAACGCGTCGGGCACGCTGCACTGCGTCGACGAAATGTGCAGCCACGAAGATTATTCGCTGTACCTCGGCTGCATCCAGGACGGGAAAATCAAATGCTCGCTGCACGGCAGCTATTTCGACCTTGCCACCGGCCAGCCAAGCTGTGAACCGGCAGACCAGCCGATACGCACCTACCCGGTCAGGATCGACGCGGGCCAGGTCTGGGTCAAGGCCTGAACCGGTTACCTCGGTCGACAGACGATGTTCTGTCCGGGATATCCTCGTTCGGGATCTCGGATAACTCGCCGCCAGAAAAATCGATGCAAAAGGAAAGGGTGGTTATCCACCCTGTTCCGGGTTAATCGATTTCTGTTTGCCTGGTTGAAGGCAAATCATCCGGACCGGCAACTAGATGGTTGCCGCAACCGCAGCGATCGCTACTGCTACAGCGCTAAGCCAGCCGAGTTCGGCGGTAAATTTAACGTCGTCTTCCGGCAGTTTTTCGCCTTTTTCCAGTTTCGATTCCATTACATCCAGCTCGGATGGCGATTTCCGCAATTTGGCCTGCTGGGTATAGTATTTCTTCCAGCTTTTCCCGGGTTGAACTTTGCAATTTGGCTTGTGATGCATTTTCCATTTGAGCTTTTTCCATGACAGTGATCTCCTGAAGTTAGGTTGAAGCGGAACGTGATGGCCATTCCAGCCGACACTTCATCCAGTAGCTTTCCAACTTCAACAAGCGTGTGCAAATTGCACACAAAGGCATATTAAGTGTAAAAATTGCACACGTCAAGAGGGAAATAACCGGGATCGGTTCCGGCCCAAAGGCCGGGTTACGCAAGGGCCGGGGCGGCGATGGAATTGGGGAAAATCATCGCCGCTGGCATCCACTCAGAATGCAAATTGCCTGTTGCCTGGCCGATTCCAGTTTCTTCTGCAGGACCGGCTTCTTGCGCATGGGATAAAAAAGCCTATAGTTGTCTTCATGGAACGCCTTTCCATCCTGCGCACTTTGTTATTCAGCCTGCTGCTGTTCGGCCTGTCGGGCGGCGCGGTTGCAGCCCAGCCCACGGTCATGGTGCTCGCCGTCGACGGCGCGATCAGCCCCGGTTCGGCGGACTATGTGGTGCGCGGACTGAAGTCGGCCGCCGAAGACCATGCCCAGCTGGTGGTGCTGAAGATGGATACCCCGGGCGGGCTGGACACCGCGATGCGCCAGATCATCAAGCAGATCATTGCCTCGCCGGTTCCGGTCGCCGCTTTCGTCGCTCCCGAAGGCGCGCGCGCCGCGAGTGCGGGCACCTATATCCTCTATGCCAGCCACATCGCCGCGATGGCCCCGGCCACCAATCTCGGTGCGGCCACGCCGATCAATATCGGCATCGGCGGCATCGACGGCCAGCCGGATAATAAGCCGGAAGGCGGCAAGGACAAGAAGAAGGAAAAGAATCCGTCCGGCGCAATGCCCGGTTCCACGCTGCAGCACAAGCAGATCAATGATGCCGCCGCGTATATCCGCAGCCTCGCGCAGATGCGCGGTCGCAACGCCGAGTGGGCGGAACAGGCGGTGCGCGAGGCGGTGAGCCTGTCCGCTGACGAGGCGTTGAAACTCAAGGTCATCGATGTGATCGCCCAGGACGTGCCCGACCTGCTGCGGCAACTCGACGGACGCAAAGTGAATGTACTGGGTGTGGAGCGCACCCTGGATATGGCGGGAGCACGCATCGTTACTGTGGAGCCGGACTGGCGCAGCCGTCTGCTGACCGTGATCGCCGACCCGAGCATTGCGTACCTGCTGATGCTGGCGGGCATATTCGGCCTGTTCTTCGAATTTTCCAATCCCGGATTCGTGTTGCCGGGCGTGGTCGGCGCGATTTCGCTGCTGCTCGCGCTGTTCGCGTTCCAGATGCTGCCGGTCAACTATGCCGGACTGGGCCTTGATCATACTTGGACTCGCGTTCATGACTGCCGAGGTGTTCATACCCAGTTTCGGCGTGGTCGGCATCGGCGGTGTCGTCGCGTTCGTGATCGGTTCGGTGATGCTGATCAATACCGACATTCCGGGATATCGGCATACCGTGGTCTGTGATCGTGCCGGTTGCGCTTGCCAGCGCGTTGTTCATCTTCTTCGTGGCCGGCATGGCACTGAAAGCGCGGCGCCGGCCCGTGGTGAGCGGCAGCGAGGAAATGATCGGAAGCAGCGGAGAGGTGCTGGAAGACTTCGACGGCAAGGAAGGTTGGGCGCGGGTGCATGGCGAAATCTGGCGCATCAGAAGCAAGCAGCCATTGAGCCGGGGACAAAAGATCAGGGTCGATCGGATGGACGGGCTGATCCTGGAAGTGGCGCCGGAAGAAGGGCGCAATGAATAGCTTTGTTCGAAGTCAAAAACGAAATGGAGGATGATATGTTTTGGAATCTTAGTCTTGCCAGCATGTTTTTTGTGGCGCTCGTCCTGCTGGCGTTTTCCAGCCTGCGGATTTTTCGCGAATATGAGCGCGGCGTCGTGTTTACGCTGGGACGTTTCTGGAAGGTAAAGGGGCCGGGACTGGTGATCGTCATCCCCGGCATCCAGCAAGTCGGTCAGGGTAGATCTTCGCACCGTGGTACTGGAGGTGCCGACCCAGGATGTGATCTCGCGCGACAATGTTTCCGTGAAAGTCAGTGCCGTGGTGTACTTGCGCGTAATCGATGCCGCAAAAGGCGATCATCCAGGTGGAGGATTACCTCAATGCCACCAGCCAATTGGCGCAAACCATGTTGCGTTCGGTGCTGGGCAAGCATCAATTGGACGATATGCTGGCGGAGCGGGAAAAACTGAACAACGACATCCGGGAAGCGCTGGATACACAAACCGACGCATGGGGGATCAAGGTCGCCAACGTCGAGATCAAGCAGGTCGACCTGACCGAATCCATGATACGGGCAATTGCCAGGCAGGCCGAGGCGGAACGCGAGCGGCGCGCAAAAGTAATTCACGCCGAGGGCGAACTGCAGGCTTCGGAAAAATTATTCCAGGCAGCCAGGATTCTGGCACAGGAACCGCAGGCCATCCAGCTTCGTTATCTGGAAACGCTGACCGTGATCGGCGCGGACAAAAACACGACCATCGTGTTTCCGATGCCCATCGACCTGATCAAGATGTTTGCCGAGCAGTCGCTGGGCAAACTCACCAAATCCGACCAGGGATAAAAGCCGGGCAGGGGCAATACCGGAGTAGCAGGGTTCAGGCCGTAATCAATTGCGGCTTCGCGGCGGCTAGCCGCGACAGCCGGCGATGTTTCATTCCAGCCATCCATTTCAGCCAATCATTCATTCATTTATTCCCGCATCGCGGCTGGCCGTTACGCGGGCCACCCGCTTGTAAGGATGGGCGCGAATTTTATTCGCCAAGGCAGTATTCCATTTGAACCGTGAAGAGAGTAACTCGTTGAATCGGTGCGCGGAGTCAAGCCGGTCTCAGGCAGGAACAGTGCCAAATACCCAAGTGATTCAGTAAGATATCCAATTAATATATTTGTACTTTTGTTGTCAATGGGATTAGGATGTATCAAAATGTAACTAAAATATATAAAAAATACATTTATTGATCGATATACAAATTCAAGGGAGCGGCTGACATGATTGAAAACGCTATAGCGCATCAGGGTTACAACTTCAAGATTGTCAAATGGTTCGCATTCTGTGCAGTGCTGTATCTGGTGGTCGGCGCCCTGGTTGGTGATTTCATCGCATGGCAGTTGGCGTTCCCTGCACTCAATATCGATCCCCATCTCAGCTTTGGCCGCCTTCGTCCGCTGCATACCAATGATGTGATATTTGCATTCGGCGGTTGCACCCTGATGGGCACGGCCTATTACATCGTGCAGCGCACCTGCGAAGTGCCGCTGTGGAGCAACAGGATGGCCTGGTTCACCTTCTGGGGATGGAATGCGATCATCGTCGGCGCCGTCGTTTCGTTTCCCATGGGTTGGACACAGGGCAAGGAATACGCCGAACTGGAGTGGCCATTCGACATCGCGATCGCGGTGGTATGGCTGTCCTACATGGGCAACTTCATCATGACCATCGCCAACCGCAAAACGTCGCACATCTACGTCGCGAACTGGTTCTTCCTCGGCATGATGATCATGATTACCTACCTGCATGTCGTAAATTCGCTGGCGGTGCCGGTAACGCTGACCAAATCCTACTCGATGTTCTCCGGGGTGCAGGACGCGATGATCCAGTGGTGGTGGGGGCATAACGCAGTGGGTTTCTTCCTGACAGCGGGATTCCTCGGCATCATGTATTACTTCATTCCCAAACAGGCCAATCTGCCAATTTATTCCTATCGGCTTTCTGTGCTGCATTTCTGGGCGCTGATGTTCGGCTACGTCTGGCTGGGCGCACACCATCTGCAATACACCGCATTGCCCGACTGGGCAGGTTCACTGGGAGCGGCCGTATCAATCGCGATGATCATCCCGTCATGGGGCGGTGCGATCAACGGCCTGATGACACTGTCCGGGGCATGGAACAAGCTGCGCGACGATTATGTGCTGCGTTTCCTGATCGTGTCGCTGGCTTTCTATGCGATGTCCACCTTCGAGGGGCCGGTGATGTCGATCAAGACGGTCAACGCACTGTCGCACTACACCGACTGGACCATCGGCCATGTGCATTCCGGCGCGCTGGGCTGGGTCGCGATGGTGTCGATCGGCGCGATCTACCATCTGTTGACGCGCTTGTGGAACACCCGAATTTATTCCGAGAGCATGGTGAACACCCATTTCTGGATACACACCATCGGCACGGTGTTTTATGTCTGCGCAATGTGGGTGTCCGGCATCATGCAAGGGCTGATGTGGAGAGCCACTGACGAATACGGCAATTTGACCTATACCTTTGCAGAAAGCGTGGCCGCGATGCATCCCTACTATGTGTTGCGTTCGATCGGCGGATTGATGGTGCTGGCGGGGGCGTTGATCATGCTTTACAACGTTGTGATGACGATTCGTGGTGCTGGTCAAACCAGTGCGCTTGCCGCACCGGCAAAAGCATAGGAGGCAGACATGTCATTCCAGGAAAAACTTGAAAAAAACATCTGGGGCCTCGTCATCATGGTCGCGATAGTGGTGTCGATCGGCGGAATCGTTGAAATCGTGCCGTTGTTTTATCTCGACAATGTCACGGAGAAACTCACCAAGGACGAGGACAGTATCCGTCCCTATTCGGCACTCGAGTTGGAAGGACGCGATATCTATATCCGCGAGGGATGCTACCTGTGCCATTCGCAAATGATCCGTCCGTTTCGCGACGAGAAAGAACGCTACGGCCATTATTCCCTGGCGGCCGAGTCGAAATACGACCATCCGTTCCAGTGGGGATCCAAGCGCACCGGTCCGGATCTGGCGCGGGTGGGTGGCAAGTATTCAAACGAGTGGCAGGTCCAGCATCTGAAGGCACCGCGTTCGCTGGTGCCGGAATCGGTGATGCCGAATTACGCTTTTCTGGCAAACGCCGTGATCGACGATACGTTGACCGAGCGAAAGATGCGCGCTCTAAGGTCGGTCGGTGTTCCCTATAGCGAAGCGGATTTCAAGACAGCAGCGGCGGCCGTGCATGGAAAGACTGAAATGGATGCGGTAGTGGCGTACCTGCAAGTGCTGGGCACGATGGTGAAATTCCAGGAAGGGAAGGACTACCGTGAGTGAGATGCTGAGAGGGTACTTCCAGACCGACTGGGAATTGATGACGAATGCAGACTGGGCGGGCCTGGTGATCGTCCTGCTGCTGTCTGCGGTGATGATCGCGCTCTATATCTGGGTTTTCAAGCCCGGCAACAGGGACAAGTTTGAACAGTATCGTGACTTTGTAAATAAAGACGACGACACAAGCGGGGAGGCCGGACATGGACAAGCACAATAAACCGCAACAGGGTGCGGATACCGGGCATGAATGGGACGGCATTCGTGAATTGACCAACCCGCCGCCGCGCTGGTGGATGATTGCGCTGCATGCCAGCTGGATCTGGTGCGTAATATATTTCATCCTGTATCCGTCCATTCCGCTGATTCATGACTCCACCAAGGGAATACTCGGTTGGACCATGATCAAGGAATACAAGGAAGCCGTTGCAGAAAACGAGGCGGTCAAGGCGCCGTATATGAAAAAAGTTGCCGCGATGAGCGGCAAGGAAATTCTGGCCGACCCGGCCATGCGCAACTTCGCCGAATCCGCTGCAAAGGCGGTATTTGGAGACAACTGCGCTGCTTGCCATGGCGCGGGCGGACAGGGTGCGCCAGGCCTTTTCCCGGTTTTGGCCGATGACGACTGGCTATACGGCGGGGATTTCGACACGATCGTGGAAACAGTCACGAATGGCCGGCAGGGATTCATGCCCGCGCATGCGAGCATGTTCGACGATGCGACCATCAACAAGCTGGCCGATTTTGTCATCGACGCCTCTCAGGGCAAGGCGACTCCGGAGCAGTTCGCCTTGTTCAATGCTTCCGGTTGCGGTGGATGTCATGGCGCGAACGCCAAGGGCGGGGCCATCAACAAACTGGGTACTGGTGCGGCCAATCTGACCGACGCAATCTGGCGCTTCGGGGGGAGCCGCAAAGAGGTGTTGCGCACCATACGCTATGGCGTTAACCAGGACGGACCCGATACCCGTGTAGCCATCATGCCGGCATTCGGCGGAAAATTGAAACCGGAAACCATCAAGATGCTGGCGGTTAAGGTGCACGAATTCGGCGGCGGACTATAGGCATCTCAAGTTATTGTCGCGCTCCTCCGGGATTGGTTTCGCTGACTTGATACAGGAGAGACAGATGGACTCGGTCGTTGTCGGTGTGGTTATTGCGCTAGTTGGGACGTTGCTGGTGATTGGCTACCTGGCCTACCATTTTTTCAGGATTATCATGGCCAGAGATAACGGAGAAAAATAGCGGCAAACGCAAGTTGATCCAGGGGGGCGAGGCCTCCCTTTTTGTTTTGAATATTACTCGCATCGATAGATAGGATTCGGGTTTCAAGTGAAATCGCTTTGAAAGGTTCATGATGGCCGAGCAAGAGCAAACGCTGTCCAGCATCGATGCACTTTATGCCGACGCAGCGCATTGGCATGTCAATACCGGAGGCGAGACTATCCATGCCAAGCGGATTCCGGGTTTTTTCAGGAATCTGAAGTGGTACGCCGCTTCAACCTGGCTGGTTTACCTGACCATGCCCTATGTGCGATGGAACGGCCAGCAGGCGATCCTGTTCGATGTGCCGCATCGCCAGTTTCACCTGTTCGCGGTGACCATCTGGCCGCAGGACATCTGGATATTGTCGCTGGTGCTGATCCAGCTGGCGATCACACTTTTCGCTGTCACCGCGGTAGGGGGCCGTGTCTGGTGCGGCTATTTCTGTTTCCAGACGGTGTGGACTGATGTGTTCACCTGGATCGAGGACAAGATCGAGGGCAATCCGATCCAGCGCCGCAAACTCGACGCCGCGCCCTGGGACGCAAGGAAGATCCGGTTGAAGCTGTTCAAACACGCGCTGTGGCTGATCATCGCAATCATCACGGGAGCCACATTTGCGGGCTATTTCACCGATATATACCAGCTCTGGCATGATTACGCGACGTTGCAAGTACCCATGATAGGCTGGGTGGTGATGGCGGCGTTCGTATTCGGAACCTACGTGTTTGCCGGCCTGATGCGCGAACAGGTGTGCTTCTGGTTGTGCCCGTATGCGCGCATCCAGTCGGTGATGGTGGACAAGAACACCACATTGCCTACCTATGATTCCCCTCGCGGTGAACCGCGCGGACGGGTGCGTGGCAAGAGCGGCGGCAGCCCGCGCGGAGATTGCGTCGATTGCCATCTGTGCGTCGGCGTCTGTCCGACCGGCGTGGATATACGCGAAGGTATGCAGGAAGGCTGTATCACTTGCGGAATGTGCATCGATGCCTGCAACAGCGTGATGGACAAGGTGGGCAAGCCGCGCGGGCTGATCCGCTACATGTCACAAAGGGAAATGCAGGGCGAGATGCAACCACCCTTCTACAAGCGCATGCGAGTGATCGTATACGGCAGCATCATCCTGCTGGCGACCGTATACATCCTTTATGGGGTGACCCATATCGATCCGCTGCAACTGACCGTGCTGCATGAGCGTCAGCCATTGTTCATCCAGATGAGCGACGGCAGTGTGGTGAACAAATACACCATCAAGGCGGTTAACAAGACCGGAAAAAATGTCCCGGTCAGGATCAGGGTCGAGGGCATCCAGGTGGAATCCGTGCTGGTCAACGATGGTGATCCGGTGGTGTTATCCCCGGCTAATCTGGTGCCCTTTCATGTGCTGGTGCGTGCCAGACCGGAGCTGTTGAAACATGATAAAACGCCTGTCAAATTCGAGTTGGAGACCGAGGGCGACGACAATATTGAACTGGAATATGAATCGGTATTTATCCGGCAGCATGAACATGATGATGAGATGGAAAGCGATTGATGGCAATCAACGAACAATTGAAGAACGATTTGAAGAGTCCCTGGTTGAGAGCGATTCTCGGCGTGGTGGGCGTGACGGTCAGCGTCAATCTGGTCTTTATCATTTACGCGTTCTGGTTTCCCCCGGATCTGGTGGCCAAAGACTATTACGAAAAGGGGCAAAACTATTTCCATGAAGAGATCAAGCGCGAGAAGGCGGCGGGCAATGTCTGGAGGTTGCAGCTGCTGGCGCCCGACAAGCCCAAAATGAATCTGGAGCAGGAATACCGGCTATATGTCATGGATCATCAGGGACGTGCTATGAATTCGGGCCAGGCAATGCTGCTGGTCTATCGTCCCGATGATTCCGGAAGCGATTTCAGGCAGGAATTGCATTATGTCGACAGCGGCACTTATGCTGCGACGCTGCGTTTTCCCTTGCCCGGTAAATGGGACCTGATCGCGCAGATCCGTTCCGGCGATCAGCAGTATGACGTGGCACAACGCATCAATGTCGAAAAATAATCCGGTATCTGAATCCTCTGCGGTCTGTTACCACTGCGGCCTACCCGTTGCCGGCGCTGCAGCATGCGACGGCGAGGTCGCCGGGAAGCTGCAACACTTTTGCTGTTCCGGCTGCCTGGCGGTTTGCCGCGTCATCCACGATTCCGGACTGGATGGTTTTTATGCGCGGTTGCGCAGCCAGGAAAATACGCTGGCACCCCCGCCCGAATTGCCGGCAGATGTTGAACAGTATGATCTTGATGAAATGCAGCAGGGATTTGTGCGGGCGCTGCCCGATGGTCGCAGGGAGGCACACCTGCTGGTCGAAGGCATTCATTGTGCCGCCTGTGTCTGGCTGATCGAGAAGGCACTGGCGGGTATTGAGGGTGTGGTGCGCGCCGAGGTCAATCTCGCGCGCCAGCGCTTGTGGCTGCAATGGGATCCGTCGCGCGTTGCCCTGTCGGGCATCATCCGGCGTCTGGCGCATCTCGGTTATGCGGCCGTGCCGTTCGACCAGGAGGGCGCAGAGGGTAGGGTGCTGCGCTACAACCGGCACCTGTTGTTCCGCATGGGATTCGCCGGTTTCGGCGCGATGAACATCATGTGGATTTCCATTGCGCTGTACGCGGGTTCGTTTTCAGGGATCGAGGCTGAGTACAGGCAGTTCTTTCACTGGGTCGGTTTTGCCATCGCCACGCCGGTGCTGCTGTATTCCGGCGGTCCGATTCTGACCTCGGCCTGGCGCGGTCTGACTCTGCGCCACTTCACGATGGATCTGCCGATCGCGATCGGCGCGACGATCACCTATGGCTACTCGCTGTGGCAAACGCTGCACGGCTCCGGCGAGGTGTATTTCGATACCGTGGTTACCTTCGTTTTCATCATCCTGGTAGGCCGCTATCTGGAGGCGATGGCCAAGCGCAATGCTTCTTCCGCCACGTTGAGACTGATGGAATTGCAGCCCCGCATCGCGACACGCCTGACAGAAACCGGAGAGGAACGGGTACCGGTACGTTTGCTGTCAGTCGGCGATCGGCTGCTGATCCGTCCGGGTGACAAGATACCGGCGGATGGGCGCATTCTCAGCGGCGACAGCCACGTGGATGAATCGATGCTGAGCGGCGAATCGCGGCAGTTGCGCAAGACCATCGGCAGCCGCGTGTCGGCAGGCACAATCAATGGCGAAGGCGTGCTGACCATCGCGGTCGAACAGGTCGGTGCGGAAACGATGCTGGCGCGCATCATCAATCTGGTCGAGGTCGCACAAGGTTCCAAAGCCAGAGTGCAGCGGCTGGCCGACCGTATCGTGCCGTGGTTCGTCGCGTCCACCCTGTTGCTGGCGCTGGCCACATTCGTTTTCTGGCTGCAGTACGATTTTGATATCGCGCTGCTGGCGGCCACGGCTGTATTGATCATCACTTGCCCCTGCGCGCTGGGCTTGTCCACGCCGATGGCCGTGGTGGTGGCTACCGGTGCTGCGGCGCGGCAGGGTGTGTTGATCCGCAATGGCGAGGCATTGGAGGGATTGTCCGACATCGATCATGTGGTGTTCGACAAGACCGGGACACTGACCGAGGGGCGCATGAGGGTGAGCCGCGTTTTCGTCGCCGCCAATGATTCCGGGGAAGATGCGCCGCCGGGCGAAGCTGAATTGTTGCGCTATGCAGGCGCAGTGGAGCGGAATTTCTCCCATCCACTGGCGCGCGCGATCGTCCGGGAAGCGGAGCATCGCGGCCTGGATTTTGCCGGTGTGGAACAATTGAAGACGTTAGACGGGCTGGGTGTCGGCGGCCATGTCGACGGAGTGCCGGTGTGGCTGGGAAATGCGCGCCTGATGAACCAGCAAGGCATTGCGTTGCCGGACGACATGGCTGCGCTGCAACGGCAGGTTGAAGCGGAAATGGGGATCGCGGTGCTGCTGGCAGCCGGTGGCCGGATGGTCGGTGTGCTGTGCCTGGAAGACCGGGTGCGCGATGGCGCGCGCGAGTTGCTCGACACGTTGCGCGGGCTGGATATCGGCGTCACGCTGTTGACCGGCGATACGCGGCGCGCCGCCGAACATTTGCGGCAGCGCCTGGGGGAAATGCGCGTGGTCGCGGAAGTGCTGCCGGAAGACAAATCGCGCGAGATCATCGCGCTGCAGCAGCAGGGGCATCGCGTGCTGATGGTGGGCGACGGTGTGAACGACGCACCGGCCTTGGCGCAGGCCGATGTCAGCATCGCAATGGGATCGGGTACCGATGTCTCGCTGGAATGTTCGGACGTGGTGCTGATGGGCAGTGAGTTGCGCAAGGTGCCTTATGCTATCGAGATCGGCCGCCAGACGCTGCGTACGATCCGCCAGAACCTGGGGTTATCCCTGATATACAACGCAGTCCTGGTGCCGGTCGCGATGGCGGCATGGGTGACACCGGTGTTTGCGGCGATCGCGATGCCGATCAGTTCGCTGCTGGTGATCGGAAATGCCGTGTTGATCCGTTACCGGATGCAAGGATTCTTGCCGCAAAAACCGGTCGCGGCAGATGCGAACCGGCCGAATGAAGGTTACTCGATACAGCGGCTGAAGGAGGGCAGGTGAACGTAATTTTCGGATTGATCCCCGGCATGATCCTGCTGGGTCTGGTCGGCGTTTTGATCTTTTTCTGGGCGGTAAAGAATGGTCAATACGAGGATATGGAAGGCCCGGCACACCGCATCCTGAATGACGATGATATGGAAGACGACAGGGGAGAGGGATGACGATGAGCCACCGTTACGACAGGCGCAGGGAGAAGGGTATTGCTTGAATCGATGTTGCTGATGTTGAGTATGGGTCTGCTCGGCAGCCTGCATTGCATCGGCATGTGTGGCGGGCTGGTCTCGGCGTTATGCCTGAGCCGTCCCGCCGTCTGGTGGCCCGGGTTGATAATCTATCAACTGGGGAGAGTGACCACCTACAGTCTGTTCGGCCTGGTTGCGGGGTTGTCCGGGGCGATGCTGGGCGAGATCGGCGGCTGGCCGCTGTTGAGGGCATTGGCCATCGTCGCCGGGTTGCTGATGATCATCTTCGGGCTGAACCTGGCCGGCTGGCTGCCAGACCCCTTGCGCCGGTTCACCGCGCTGGTCAGCCAGCGTATCGGGCTGGCAACACTGGCGCGCCGGGTCGCACAACGTGACAGCCTGTCCGGCTGGTATCTGATGGGGCTGTCCAACGGCATGCTGCCTTGCGGCCTGGTCTATGCCGCGCTGGGATTTGCACTGGCTTCAGCCAGCGCCGGCGCAGCACTGCTGATGTTCTGCTTCGGCCTGGGCACGATTCCGTCCATGCTGTTCGCGCCAGCCTTGTTGCGAAAATTGACGCCCGAATTGCGCGGCAATCTGTTGCGCATTGCGGGTGTCATCGTGGTATTGCTGGGCGTGATGACGATGCTGCGCGATGGAACCATGCATATGCAACACGGCGCAGGGCACCAGGAGATCATCAATGACAGCACGATGCCGGGCATGGATCATCACATGTGACCGGCATGGATCATCACATTTGAGACGGTGCCTTGGCGGGATTGGTGAAGTGCAGTTGGCTCGGTTCGCCAGCGCTGAGCGTGGCCTCCAGCCCGATTTCGGGGTAAGTGTAGCGGGTCTCTTCCGCTGTCGGATGAGTCACTGTGCCGGGTGTGCCAAAGCGGCCAGTCAATGTTTGCGGGGTGACCGTGGTACTGGGCAGCAGGGTCAGTTCCCGTACCTTCAGATTTTGCACGAGTTGCTGGTCAGGCGGGGCGAGGTTGCTGCGCGCGACGGTGTTGGGGTAAATGTGTGGCATGGTTGCACGCGCCTGCATCTCTTTCAGTAATCCGGGCGCGGCATCGAGCAGCAAAATCACCTGGGTGTGGTCGGCAATCGCCGGAAAAAAAGCCTCCAGTTTCATGCCTGCCTTCGGGTGTTCTACCGGGTAAATATAGAGTGCAATATCACTGCGGCTTTGCAGGGCGATCTCCGCATCACGCAAACTGCTCTCGCCCAGGACAATGCCGAGTACGTGCAGTTTGCCTCGCTCATCCACCCACGTGTCCTTTTCCAGTTTGTGCCGCTGGTAATGGGAACTGGTCCAGGCAAAAACTGCCGCTGTCGCGATCAGCACAGCCAGGAACAGTTTCAGCCCAAAGCGGTCGCTGCGTATTTGCCGGTAATGCGTGTCATTAATATTCATGCAAGCGATCTGTGCGAACGAATGGGGTGTATCGAAAGGAACGGAATAAGCGGATAGGGCGACCACCTGTCCCAGGATTTCTCAAAGCGACTTCTGTGTTGCTTCCGCAGCGAAGCGGCAGCCGGCGCCGATCCATTCCAGCCATTCCGCCATGCCCGAACCGCTGCTGGCCGATATGCGGATTACCCGTATCCGTGGATTGACGCGGCGCGCATTCTCCACGGCGAGATCGGCATCGAAATCCAGATGACGGCAGCAGGTCGCATTTGCTGAGCAGCATCAGGTCGGCGGCGCGGAACATGTCGGGATATTTGAGCGGCTTGTCTTCGCCCTCGGTCACGGAAAAGATCACCACCTTGTGCGCCTCGCCCAGATCGAAACCCGCCGGGACAGACCAGGTTGCCGACGTTCTCGATCAGCAGCAGGCTGTCGTCCTGCAGCGCCAGCCGCTGCATGGCCTGGCCGACCATGTGCGCATCCAGGTGGCAGCCCTTGCCGGTGTTGATCTGCAGCGCGGGTGCGCCGGTGGCGCGGATGCGCGCGGCGTCGTTGTCGGTCTGCTGGTCGCCCTCGATCACCGCGAGCGGCTGGGCTACCGTTCAGCGCCGCTATGGTTTTCACCAGCAGCGTGGTCTTGCCGGAACCGGGACTGGAGACCAGGTTGAGCGCAAAGATGCCGTGATCCGGAGAAATAGCGGCGGTTGTCGATCGGCATAGTCGTTGTTCTTGGCGAGTATGTCGCGCTCGATCTTCACCATGCGCGACTGGCTCATGCCGGGCGCATGCGCGCCGGCCGGGCCCGCGCCAAAGTCGATATGATTGTTCATGTTGGCAGGCGCGCGTTCATGTGCCGCTTCGTTCTGGTGCGCGCGGAAACGCAAAGCTTCGCCGGGCCTGCGCTGCCGTGCCGGCGCATGGCCGCCGATCAGCGTCTGGCCTTTTCCGCATCCGCATGTCATGCACATCATTCCACCTCCAGTTCCTTGACCCTCATTTCATCGCCGCCCGTCACCTCGATATGAAAGCTGCCGCAATTCGGGCAGGGTTCGTAACGGGCTGTCACGGCCACATTGCGGGCGCAATCCATGCACCAGCCCTGTCCAGCGGTTTCGATGATTTCCAGCTGCGCGTCTTTGGCAACGCTGTCGCGGGTTACCACATCGAAACAGAAACGCAGCGATTCGGTTTCCACACCCGCCAGTTGGCCGATCTCCAGCCACACCGTTTTGACACTGGCATAACCGTCGGTTCTCGCCTTGTCCTCTATGATTTGCAGCACGCTTTCGGCGATCGACATTTCATGCACGGCGAACCCCTGTCAGGTAATATACCCACCGAAATTCATCGGCAGATCCCGGGTACAGTAGTAATGGTGAACCTCAAATATCCGTTTGGCAAATCCGTAAATTTGCAGCGATACGTGTAATGTCGCTTGCAGCTACCAATTCACACCAGCACAAGGTAGGACGTACAAACGTCCAATTGTGTCAGGTAAAGCTTATCAATGAATTATGGCATTTCTGATGATTCATCAGCGCGTAACACAGGCAATGCATAATCGACGTCGATATCAGGTATACGTGATTTACTAGCCATGATCGAACAAATATCCAATCCGGAATCATTACCCGGAAATAAAATTCCTGCCGTAATTGCCGGCGAGGTTTCATTGTTAATCGAGAAATTTCCCCATATTGGCAATCGAATCGAACTCCTGTGGGGTACCGTCGACTTGCAGGATTACCTCAACACGCTGATTGTGGATGAAAGAAGCGGCCGAAAAGGATTTCCACATCTGGTTGCCGGCGCAATACTGCGTATACACACTGAACACTATAAGTTGATCAGGCCGAAACTAAAGAAAAAATAGACCCCCTGGAACCGTATGAAATAATTTTTCCTTATCAAGGATATTTACAGTGTCAATCCTTGCAAGTTCCACACAGCCTGTTGCTGCTATTACGCCTTTAAACTGATATAACGATAGTTCGCTGTTTGCCGTTTACGGCCATTTGCCAAGTTCCAATCCACCACTCAGTAGCCGATATGCAATCGGTTCGCAACATTTCCCCGCGCTGAAAATGTACAATCACCCTGTGCGCGTATCGGACTGAACAAATTCCCGGGCTAATGACAGTGCAACGAAAAATCCTACTTGTTCCATTGGTTGCGGCCGTTCTGGGCGCTGTCGGCGCGGCGGGATGGCATTTCACCCGCGACGGATCAACCACCGATCATGCATTATCGCTCTACGGCAATGTCGACATCAGGCAGGTGCAGCTGGCGTTCAACAGTTCGGAACGGATTGCGACGATGGTGGCCAGGGAAGGCGATCCGGTGAAGAAAGGCCAGTTGCTTGCGACGCTGGATACGGTGCGGCTTGAAAACAATGTCAAACTGCAGCAGGCGCAACTGGCGGCGCAGCAGCAGCAGGTGGCACGCCTCGAGGCAGGCAGCCGTCCGGAGGAAATCCTGAAGGCAGAGGCCGATGTCGACGCCGCGTTCATCGCCGCCGACAATGCCAGACAAACCTATCTGCGGCAAAAAGACCTGGTTGGCAGACATTTCGTTGCGCAACAGCAGGCGGACGATGCGCTGGCCGCTGCCGATGCGGCACAGGCCAGATACCAGTCGCTGCAGGAAACGCTGAAGCTGGTACGGATGGGGCCGCGCAAGGAAGACATCGCGGCGGCCAAAGCGATGATGAGGGCCAGCCAGGCCGCGCTGGATGTTGCGCGCAACGCGCTGGCCGATGCATCGCTATACGCGCCGGACAACGGCATCATCCAGGAGCGCATCCTCGAACCGGGCGACATGGCTTCGCCGCAGCGCCCGGTCTATACGCTGGCGCTGACCGATCCGGTCTGGGTGCGCGCCTATGTGCAGGGACCCGATCTCGGCAAACTCCAGCCGGGGATGCGCGCCGAGGTCGGCACCGACAGTTTCCCCGGCAAGCGTTATCGCGCGTGGGTCGGCTATATCTCGCCGACTGCTGAGTTCACGCCCAAATCGGTGGAGACCACCGAAGTGCGCAGCAGCCTGGTCTACCAGGTGCGAATCTTCGTGTGCAACCCGCAGGGTGAATTGCGCCTGGGCATGCCCGCCACGGTGACCATAGCGCTGGGCCAGGATACGGCAACGACTGCGGCAACGGATGCAAACCGCTGCGGGGATTGACGGCCGTGACCGCCGCCGACACCCTGATGGCCGATTCTGCTGCCACGAACTCGCCTGACCGGATCGCGCTCGAAGTCAGCGGTTTATCCAAGCGTTTCCACGTCGGCGATCGCGAGGTGCCGGCACTGCAAGATGTCAGCTTCGCGTCCGTCATGGCGTGGTCACCGGCCTGGTCGGCCCCGATGCCGCCGGCAAGACCACGCTGATGCGCCTTGCCGCCGGATTGCTGGTGCCGGATGCAGGCAGCATCAGCGTGCTCGGCATGGACGCCACAACCGAGTCGCTCGCAAGTGCAAGGCGCGATCGGATACATGCCGCAGCGCTTCGGCCTGTACGAAGACCTCACCGTGCAGGAGAACCTTGATCTCTATGCCGACCTGCAGGGCGTGCCCGAAGCGGCGCGTCCGGCACGCTATCGCAGAGCTGATGCACATGGCCGGACTGGAACGGTTCACCCGGCGCCTGGCGGGACAACTGTCCGGCGGCATGAAACAGAAACTCGGCCTGGCCTGCGCGCTGGTGCGGCAACCGTCGCTGCTGCTGCTCGACGAACCGACCGTCGGCGTCGATCCGCTGTCGCGGCGCGAACTGTGGGACATCGTGTACCGCCTGGTGCGCGAGCAGGGCACCAGCGTGCTGCTCAGCACCGCCTACCTGGACGAAGCGGAGCGCTGCGACGAAGTGGTGCTGCTGCACGAGGGCAAATTGCTGGAACAGGGCGACCCTGCCGGGTTGCGCGAGACCATGCGCGGGCGAAGCTACGAGATTTCAGCTGCCGGCATCGACAAGCGTGCGCTGCAATCGCGCATCGCGCAAACGACTGGCGTGATCGACGCACTGATCCACGGCGACCAGGTGCGTGTGGTGATGCAGGATCAGACGCCGCCGGTGATAAGCGGCGCGGAAGTCGTCGCGGCGGAACCGCGTTTCGAGGACTGCTTCGTCGCGTTGCTCAAGCAGAAAACCGGCTACGTGCAGGTCGCGAGGATAGCCGAGCCCCGGATCAGCGCAAAGGTCGACCATAGCAGGACCGTGATCGAGGTAAACAATCTGCAGCGCCGCTTCGGCGATTTCTACGCGGTCAACAACATCAGTTTCGCGGTGCGTCAGGGCGAGGTGTTCGGCCTGCTCGGCGCAAACGGTGCGGGCAAGTCCACCACCTTCCGCATGCTGTGCGGGCTGTTGCCGCCAAGCGGCGGCACGTTGCGCGTCGCCGGCGCCGACCTGCGCCATGCGGCGGCGACGGCACGCGCGCGCATCGGCTACATGTCGCAGAAATTCTCGCTGTACGGCAACCTCAGCGTCGCCGAAAATCTGCGCTTCTTCGGCAGCGTCTACGGGCTGTCGGGCAGACTGGCGCCGAGCGCATCACTGGGCGCTGCGAAGAATTCGAACTGGCCGATATTGCCGGCTTTGCCAGCGGCGAACTTTCGCTCGGCTACAAGCAGCGTCTCGCGCTGGCCTGCGCGCTGATGCACGGCCGGAGATCCTGTTCCTCGACGAACCCACATCCGGCGTCGACCCGCTGGCGCGCCGCGAATTCTGGTCGCGCATCAATGCGCTCGCCGCAACAGGGCGTGACCGTGATGGTCACCACGCACTTCATGGAAGAGGCGGAATACTGCGACCGCCTCGCGATCATGGCGGCGGGCGAGATACTGACGATGGGCACGCCGGCCAGCGTCAAGCAGCAGGTGCGCACCGAACAACGGCCGAGCCCCGACCATGGAGGATGCGTTCGTCGAACTGATCCGCGCGCACGAAAAACGGGAGGCGGCGGCATGAGCAGCCGCATGCGCCTGCGCGGGCTGATCCGGAAAGAATTCCTGCAGATCGTGCGCGACCCGAGCAGCATCGCAATCGCATTCCTGATGCCGATTTTCCTGCTGCTGCTGTTCGGCTACGGCGTGTCGCTGGATTCCGAGCATATTCCGCTGGCGCTGGTCGTCGAGCAGCCCGGCGCGGAAACCGCGGATTTCACCGCCGCGTTCCACCAATCGCGCTATTTCGAACCGGCGCTGTACCCGGACACGCGTGATGCCGAACAGGCAATGATGGCCGGCCGCGTCAATGCGATCGTGGTGTTGCGCCAGGATTTCGCTCGGCAGTTGCGCCAGAAGGACGGCGCGCCTATCCAGCTGATCGTCAACGGCGTGGATGCGAACACCGCGCGCATCATTTCCGGTTATGTGCAGGGTGCGTGGGGCAAATGGCTGGAGCATTACGCGCTGCAGCGCGGGCTGAAACTGGATGTGCCGGTGCAGACTGGAGCAGCGCGTCTGGTTCAACAGCGAACTGCGCAGCCGCAACTTCCTGGTGCCCGGGCTGGTCGCGGTGATCATGACGCTGATCGGCGCGCTGCTGACCGCGATGGTGATGTCGCGCGAATGGGAGCGCGGCACGATGGAAGCGCTGCTGGTCACGCCGTTGTCGATGAGCGAAGTGATCCTCGGCAAACTGATCCCGTATTTCATGCTGGGCATGGGCGGGCTGTTGCTGGCCGTGGGCATGGCGCTGTTCCTGTTCGAGGTGCCGCTGCGCGGCTCGCTGTGGGTGCTGTTCGCTGCGTCCGCGCTGTTCCTCGTTACCGCGCTGGGCATGGGGCTGCTGATCTCCACCGTGGCGCGCAGCCAGTTTGTCGCCGGGCAGATCGCGCTGATCACCACCTTCCTGCCCGCCTTCCTGCTGTCCGGATTCATCTTCGACATCGGCAGCATGCCAGCTGTGGTGCAGGCCATCACCCACGTCGATCGCCGCGCGCTACTATGTCGCCATCCTGCAGACCGTGTTCCTTGCCGGGAATGTCTGGAGCGTGATCCTGCCGAACGCGCTGGGGCTGGTGATCCTCGCCTCGGTGTTTCTCGGCCTGACCTGGCGCAATGCGCGCAAGCGGCTGGAGTAATCATGCTGGGCAGAATATTCGCACTGGTGAAAAAGGAATTCCTGACGCTGCTGAAAGACAAGCGCAGCCGCATGGTGCTGATCGGCCCGCCGCTGATCCAGTTGATGGTGTTCGGCTATGCCGCGACCTTCGATCTGAAGAACGTGCCGTTCGCGGTATACAACGAGGACCGCGGTGCCGCATCGCGCCAGTTGCTGGCCGCCTTCGACGGCTCTCCCAGTTTCACCCAGGTCGCGCAGATCACCCACGAGAGCGAGATCGCACCGCTGATCGACAGCAAGCAGGTGTTGATGGTGATGCATGCCGGGCCGCAATTCAGCGCGGACCTGCTCGGCGGGCGGCCGGCCGAACTGCAGGTGATCGTCGATGGCCGCAATTCCAATACCGCGATGCTGGCGATCAACGACGTGAGCGTGATGGTCGAGCGCTTCAACCGCGACTGGGCCGCAAGCCATGACGGCACGCTGCCGCCCGCGCACATCGAGACCCGAGCCTGGTTCAATCCCAACCTGGAAAGCCGCTGGTTCTTCGTGCCCGGCATCGTCGGTATTTTGACCCTGCTGGTGACCATGCTGGTCACTGCGCTGTCCGTTGCACGCGAGCGCGAGCAGGGCACATTCGACCAACTGCTGGTCACGCCGCTGCGGCCCGTGGAAATCCTGATCGGGAAAACGCTGCCGGGCTTCATCATCGGCCTGGCTGAAGCCAGCGTGATCATGCTGGCGGCGGTGCTCTGGTTCAAGGTGCCGCTGCTGGGCAGCCTGTTCACGCTGTATACCGGCATCTTCGCTGTTCCTGCTGTCCGGCGTCGGCGTGGGATTGATGATCTCCTCGTTTGCGGCCACCCAGCAGCAGGGATTGCTGGGCGCGTTCATCTTCATGGTGCCGGCCATCATCCTGTCCGGTTTCGCGACGCCGATCCGCAACATGCCGGCGCTGGTGCAGGACATCACGCTGCTCGATCCGATGCGCTATTTCCTGGTGGTGCTGCGCGGCGTGTTCCTCGAGGGCATGCCGTTCCATCTGCTGATCCCGCAGTTCTGGCCGATGGCGCTGATCGGTATCGCCGCATTCAGCATCGCCGGCTGGCTGTTCCGGCACCGCATGTACTGATGGCCGGAATTGTTTGCTGCCCTGAAACATTTTCGCCCAACGGCTGTCTGCATTTGCTCAGCCAGGCCAGTCCGGATTTAATGCGGACCGGAATTTAATGTGGTCAAATAGCGCGCTTCAATCCCGCCTGTGCGGGTGTGGGTGCGGTTGACGGAGCGCGGTAGCGCAATTGTCGAAACAAGGTTATCGAAACGGAATGGGAAATTCAATTATGCATGACATCATCCTTGGCACCGCCATCGCACGGAACATCCGGCGCATGGTCCTCGTCCTGATTTGCGGCCTGCTGCCGGTCTGGGCGGCACCCGCAGCGCTGGCCGCGGATACACACGATGTGGTTCGCGCGACCCTGGATAACGGACTGCGCGTTATCCTGGTCCGCAACACGCTGGCACCGGTGGTGTCGACCTCGATCAACTACCTGGTCGGCGCCGACGAGACCCAGCCCGGATTTCCCGGCACCGCCCATGCGCAGGAGCACATGATGTTCCGCGGCAGCCCCGGCCTGTCCGCGGACCAGCTGGCCAATATCGGCAGCCTGATGGGCGGCAGCTTCAATGCGCAAACCGGCCAGACGGTGACGCAGTATTACTATACCGTGCCGTCGGAAGATCTCGACGTCGCGCTGCATGTCGAGGCGCTGCGCATGCGCGGCGTGCTGGACAGCGAGAAGGACTGGGATCAGGAGCGCGGCGCGATCGAACAGGAAGTCGCGCAGGATCTGTCCAATCCGCAATACATCCTGTACACCCGGCTGCGCGCCGAGATGTTCGCCGGGACGAGCTATGCGCATGACGGCCTGGGCACCAAGCCGTCGTTCGACAAGACCACGGCTGCGGTGCTGAAGTCTTTCCACGACCGGTGGTATGCGCCCAACAACGCAATCCTGGTCGTCGCCGGCGATTTCGACCCGGCCGCGACGCTCGCCACGATACGCAAATTGTTCGGCAGCATACCGGCCAGAACCCTGCCGGCGCGCGTGCCGCTGCACTTCCGGCCGGTCAAGGCCCAGTCGTTCACGCTGAACAGCGACTTGCCTTACGGAATGGAGGCGATCGCGATGCGCATGCCGGGCATGGACAGCCCCGATTACCCCGCGCTCGAAGTGCTTGCCGACGTGCTCAACAGCGAACGGGGCGCGCTGTACGGACTGGTTCCCGAGGGCAAGGCATTCTCGGCCGGATTTTCATTCGATCCGCTGCCCAGGGCCGCTGTCGCGACGGCCGAATTGACGTTCCCGGCTGGCGGGGATGCGGCAAAACTGGAACGCGAAGTGCGCACCCTGCTCGCCGAAATCGCGAAGAACGGCGTGCCGGCCGACCTGGTTGCGGCCGCCAAGCTGCAGGAACGCAGTGCCGCCGAATTCGAGAAGAACTCCATCGAGGGGCTGGCATCCGTGTGGTCCGAAGCGGTCGCGGTGGACGGACTCGATTCCCCGGAAGCGGATCTCGCGCGCATCGAAAAGGTCACGCCGGCTGACGTGAACCGGGTCGCGCGCCTGTACCTCGATCTCGACCATGCGGTCGTCGCGGTGCTGACCCCGCGCGGTTCCGGCAAACCCGTCGCAGCCAGCGGCTTCGGCGGCCAGGAAAGCATCGCGCTCGGCGAAGCGAAGCCGACACCGCTGCCGGACTGGGCGAGCGCGGCGCTGGGCCGGCTGAGCGTGCCGCCTTCATCGGTCCATCCGACGGTTAGCCGGTTGCCCAACGGCCTTACCCTGATCGTGCAACCCGAGAATGTCAGCGATACCGTCACCGTCTCGGGTCTTATCCGGAACCGGCCCGAACTCGAGGTTCCCAAGGGTCAGGAAGGCCTGCCATCGGTGCTTGATCAGCTCTTTTCCTACGGCAGCAAACACCTCGACCGCCTGGCTTTCCAGCGTGCACTCGACCAGATCGGTGCCAGCGAACATGCCGGGACGAATTTTCAGTTGAGCGTGCTGAAGGAAAATTTCGGGCGCGGCGTCGAATTGCTGGCCGACAACGAGCTCCAGCCGGCACTGCCGGAACCGGCTTTCGAAATCGTCAGGCGGCAAGTTGCGGAAAGCGTCGCCGGGCGGCTGAAGAGTCCGGACTATCTTGCCGGCAGGGCTTTGCGCATGACGCTGTTCCCCAAGGGCGATCCCACCCTGCGCGACGCGCAGCCGTCCACGGTATCGAAACTCACGCTCGACCAGGTGCGCGATTATTATCACCGCGCTTTTCGCCCCGACCTTGCCGTGATCGTGGTCGCCGGCAACGTTGCGCCCGATACGGCCAGGAATGTCATCGAGAAGTATTTCGGGATCTGGCACGCGACCGGCCCCAAACCCGGCACGGTGCTTCCGCCGGTTCCACCGAATCGGGCCGCCGCGACCGCGGTACCGGATGCCAGCCGTATCCAGGATGACGTGACGCTCGCCGAAACCGTCGGTGTTACCCGTTCGAATCCGGATGTTTACGCGCTGCGGCTGGGCAACAATGTGCTGGGCGGCGGATTCTATTCAACCCGCCTCAGTCGCGACCTGCGCAAGAACGCTGGACTCGTCTATTCGGTGGATTCTTCGTTCGACTTCGGCAAGAGCCGGGGACTGTATTTCATCCAATACGCCTGCGATCCGGAAAATGTATCCCGGGTCCACGCCAGCATCGTTCGCGAACTGGAGGATATGCAGAAATCACCGGTTACGTCCGACGAGTTGCAGCGCTCCAAGGCGATGCTGCTGCGCCAGATATCGCTCGCCGAGGGCAGCACCGGCAGCATCGCCCAGGGATTGATCGGGCGCTGGGCACTTGATCTGCCGCTCGACGAACCGACGATTGCGGCGCGTCAATATATCCGTCTGAGCGCCGCCGATGTGCAGTCTGCGTTCGCGAAGTGGGTCCGGCCCCGGGATATGGTGAGGGTCACGCAAGGACCGTCGCCGCATTGATCGCCGCCAGTCGATGCCGGGATCTGTCTGCAAGCGGCGCCGATTCGGCTAGCTTACGATCTGGGCGAAACGGTCATCCGCCGCCCTGAGCCTTTCCGCCATGGTGCGCAGGAAGGCCTGATTGAATCGGGTCTGGCACTGTTCGGAAGTCGCGGCAAGCGCTTGCGGCGATATGCGCATCACCGTTACATCCGAATTGGCCGTCACCGTTGCAGACCGCGGAATGGCCTTGCCGCTGATATATGCCATTTCACCGAAGGAATCGCCTCTCTGGATCAGGTTGATCAGGCGCTTGCCCTTCGTGACCCCGACGGTTCCCTCGATCAGGATGAAGAAGTCCTCGCCGATTTCATCCTCGGATATCAGCACGGACCTTGCCGGATGTTTCTCCCATTGGCCGATGTGCACGATCTCCCACAGCGCGATATCGGAGAATTCCCTGAACATCTGGATTCCGCGCAGCGTGGTGAATCTTTCCGGTGTGCCGACATCCTGGCTTTTTGTCTCGCACATTTCGAGGCGGCCGCATGACGCCAGATCGTTGCCGAATTCCTTCCAGGTCTGGTAGCGGTCATTTTTGTTCTTGCGCGTCGCGCGGTAGATGATTTTTTCGAGCTGTTCGGAGACACCCGGGTTCATGCTTCTGACAGGCGGGATGTCGTTATTCAGAATCTGGTAAAACAGGCTGGCAAGGCTGGTTGCGGAATGCGGAGGCCGGCCGGCCAGCAGGCAATACATGACCATGCCCAGCGAATAGATGTCGGTCTGATGAGTCAGCGTCTCGCCGTTGATCTGTTCCGGTGACATGAATGTCGGCGAGCCGATATTGCTCACCTGTGAGTGCTCGGCATTCAGGATGATGGCTGCCCCCAGGTCCGATATCTTGATGTCGTTCTCCTCGGTCAGCAGTATGTTCGCCGGCTTGATGTCGCGGTGAATCACACCGTTGAACTGCGCATAGTTGAGTGCGCGGCAGCATTTGAACATGATTTCCGCGACTTCTGGTATTGGCAGCAGATTTTCTGCGGTCGTAAATTTTTCAAGCGTGCAGCCGGAAACGTATTCCATCACGATGTAGGCTTGATCATCCTCGATGACCGCATCATGGATGTTGACCAGATGGGGATGGGTCAGCTTGCCTGCCAGCGAGGCTTCGGTGAGGAGTTGTTTTTTATGGATGGCGCCCGTCCTGGGATCGTTCAGTATAGCGGGGTTCAGGACCTTGATAGCCACTTCGCCCCCGCTCGACGGGTCGTAGCAGAGATAGACCGTGCTGGTCGCTCCCTGCCCCAGGTGTCTGATCACCTGGTATCTGCCAATTTCGGACGGCTGTTCCATGTATGTTTTCGAGTTGAAGTAGGTCACAGGCTGCTGATCGAATTCGAAATTTCGCGTGAAAATATAACATCAAAACACCATTGATCAATTATTATTTGTACCTCGTTTGCAGCGGTGCTGCCGGAGAAAGGGTTTTCTGGCGGTAGATCTGGCGCTGAATGATCGGAAAACCGCCCTGTACACTGATCGTCGATGGTGGTTTTCGTGCAAGGGATTGCGGGGTCAAGGTACCGTTCAGCGTGGCCAGCCGAACCGGGCGAACCATTGGTATCGGGAGGGCGATATGCAAGGTGCGCGGCCTATCGAGGGAATGCCGCAATCTATCAAATCCACGCTCAGCAAATTCGCGGCAACGGATCGTTTTCCAGTTCTTCCAGCAATCGCTCGCCGACCAGTTCGGTTTCCAGCACCACCTGATCGCGGCCCTCTTTGACGCTGCCGATGATCGCGGCTTCGCCCCCCTGCGGGATTGCCTACCAGCGCGCCAGCGCATCCTCGCTTGTGACGCTTCGACCACTACCACACGTCTCTTGCTCCGCGTGGGGACGTAGCGCAAGACACTTTGCGTCAAACATAAGTTTGCACGTTTTCAGCAGCAAAGATGCAAAGAGTCCGTACGCTGTTTTAGTGCAGAGCGCTGGAAATATATGTAAATTGTAGAGTTTATCGGAATAAATCCGTATATTTCTGTCCAGACAATCCGGACATTGGACAACACGTTCATGAATCTTCTTCTGATCGAAGACAATCGCGATCTCGCGACCAATATGGTCGATTATTTCGAGACACGCGGCCATATTCTGGATACTGCCGGAGACGGAATTTCGGGGCTGCATTTCGCTTCCACAAATCGATATGATGCGATCGTGCTGGATATTATGTTGCCCGGCATGGATGGTTTGACGCTGTGCAAGCGCCTGCGGGATGCGGGGAAAAATACACCTATCCTGATGCTCACAGCCCGCGATTCGCTGAACGACAAGATTGCCGGTCTTGAAGCGGGCGCAGATGATTATGTGGTCAAGCCATTTTCATTACGCGAAGTGGAGGTGCGGTTGTTGGCGCTGATCAGGCGCTCACAGGTGCGCGAAGGCACCAGCATTCTGCAGGTTGGTGATTTGACATTTAATACGGGCACACTCAAGGTGTTTCGTGGCGAGCGCAGTATAGAGTTGCCGCCTATCCCGCTAAAGCTGCTTGAAATTCTTATGCGTCAATCGCCCCGTGTGCTTTCCCGTGAAGATGTGGAGCGTGCCATCTGGGGCGATACGCCGCCTGACAGCGATGCCTTGCGTGCGCACCTGCACATTTTGCGCCACGCGGTAGATAAAAAAGGCGAAAAACCGTTAATCAAAACCTTGCGCGGCATTGGTTACCAGATCAGCGATGATTAGTGTTCTTTATAGTCTCAGGTTCAGGCTGACTCTGACATTTGCAATTTTCGGCACAATGGTCAGTATTTTGCTTTCGATGGGCCTGCTCTTCGACGCACATATACTCGGCGAACGGCTGATGGATGAAACGTTGCGCGCGGAGATCGGTGACTATATATCCAGACTCGAGCGCAATCCGAATTCGCTTCCGCCTTCAACTGCCAGCATTCAAGGCTATCTGCTGAATCAAAATCAACGCAGCGAAAACATTTCACCCGAACTGCTTGCCCTGCGCGAGGGCGTTCATCAGTTGATATTGAACGACACACCTTATCGTGTTGCTGTGGTTGACAGGAATGGCGAGCGTATTTTCATGCTGTTTAATGAGAAACGCCAACGCCACCGCGAGGAAATGTTCATTATTGATTTGGCGGCAGGCGCGCTCATCATGATTATTTTTTCGGCATGGGTGAGTTGGTGGCTGGCCGGTCGGCTGGCCTATCGCGTAGTTGCTCCTATTTCGGAGCTGGCGCGCCGCGTCAGTATAGCCAGCCCGGGAGACGATGCAGAAGCTGTTGCCCAGGGTTTTTCAAACGATGAAATCGGCCAGCTTGCGCAAGTGTTTTCCTCATACCTCAACCGCATGCGTGCGTTTATAGACCGTGAACGCAATTTCACAGGCGACGTCAGCCACGAACTTCGAACACCGCTTGCTATTGTTCAAGGTGTCGTTGAATTGATGGAAGACGACAAACAATTGGATGATAGGCAGCAGGAACGCATCGCAAGAATAGGTCGCGCCAACCGTGAAATGGTGAATCTGACCACTGCCTTGTTGCTGATGGCGAGGGAAAACACTGACGAGGCAGTTGTGCAGACTTGCGATGTATGTGAAGTCGTCAGTGCCGCTATTGAAATGAATCGGCATCTGCTGAGTGAAAGGACCTCGATGGATTTTGTATGTAACTCACATCCAATCATTGTGGCTGAACGCGCTCTGCTGAGTATTGTGGTGGCAAACCTTATTCGCAACGCATTCACGAACACGCCATCGGGCGTCGTTTCGATCTCGGTAAAAGACAATGAGCTTACGATCAGCGATACCGGTACTGGCATTCGCGAGGAAGAAATCGATAAGGTATTCCAGCGACACTTCAGGGGGACCGGCAGTACAGGTTCGGGTATCGGCTTGTCGCTGGTTAAGCGTATTTGCGATCGATATGGCTGGGAAACAATTATCGATAGTACCGAAGGGCAAGGCACCTCAGCGCAATTTGTCTTTAGCGTGAACCATGCGTAACAAGATCATGTTCCCGTATTTCACCTGTGCGGGGATAGGGAATGGAACTGTCCATGGAGATTTACTGTTGCACTATTCAGAGTGGCGAGTTGCCATGAGCGTTAGTAGTTAATTCGAAAAAACATCCATCCTTAACACTCCCTTGACGCATCGTTGACGCCCTTATAACGCAGGCAGTCGTAACATGATTTTCGCATCAAGAGGTTGATGTGGCTGTGTGCCCTGTAACACCCGGTGTAATTGTCGCCCAGTGCCGCTTGTGATTGCGGGTTTACGTTTAACCTGAATTATTCGGGAGGCAAAAGTGAAAATTTCTTCGATATCAGCTTACGATTCGGCTTCCATGCATGAATCCCATCAATTGCATGAGCCGTTCTTCTCCGGCCTGATACATGCGCTTCGCACTTTTTTCATGAGGCAGGAGCAACTGAAAATCGCCATCGCCCTGAGTGAGGCGAATGATGTGGAAGGTGCAAAAGCACTGCTTGAGAAACGAGTTCATTAACTTGACATTCGCGTAGCGAGGGGCTTGTACTTCAAGCAATCTGCGTGCGTTGCTTGGCTATAGCTTTCTTTCAATCACGGCGTATCAACATCGCTGCCTATTCCGGAACCAGGTGGATATTTCGCCATGCAAGTTAAGGCGGAACGCTAGGCAAATACCATCCTGTAGCTCATCTTTTCTTGGTGCGTCTCTGACGCACCTGGATATCATACTGATAACATAGAACTTTTTCAATAAGCTGGCATCGCCCGCTGGCCAGTTATCGTCGACTTACCCTATAATTATTCGCGAATATAGTGCAACATGTCGCGCTGTTGGTAGAACGCTCGTTCTTTTTCGGGCAGATAAATCATCCGCAGAATCCATAATTCCAAACTAAAAGCGCATTATGAAACAACGAGATTTTGCAGACAAACCTTCAAATTTCAATTTCCTTCTCGTACTTTTGCCCGTCGCACTACTGTTATTGACGTTTCCTGCCGAAGCCGCAAATTTGGCGTCCGGTAGTGCGGATTCGATAGCATGGTGGGTATGGCCGTTGGCCTTGTTCGTGGTGTGCTTCTTTCTGGGCATGCTCGCTGTGCCGGCTGGTGTTGGCGGCGGCGTGTTGTTCGTGCCTATCGTCGGCAGTTTCTTTCCGTTCCATCTCGACTTCGTGCGCGGCGCCGGTTTGCTGGTGGCAATGGCCAGTGCACTGGCTGCCGGCCCCTCGCTGCTGAAAATTGGCATGGCCAATCTCCGTCTTGCCATGCCGCTCGCACTGGCCGCTTCCATCAGCTCCATTGGCGGCGCAATGCTGGGTTTGGCGTTGCCTGATAATGTCGTGCAAACATCTCTGGGTGTCACCATTCTCGGCATTGCAACCTTGATGGTCTTGTCCAAAAAATCCGAGTTTCCGCATGTGCAGAAACCCGACGCATTGTCCCAGGCATTGGGTATCCACGGCGTATTCCACGATACGATCTCCGGCAAGAACATCCCCTGGCAAATCCACCGAACCCCGGCAGGACTGGTGCTGTTTCTGATTATCGGTTTCCTCGGCGGGCTGTTTGGCGTTGGCGCGGGCTGGGCCAACGTGCCGGGTTTGAACCTGCTGCTGGGTGTGCCGCTGAAGGTGGCCGCAGGCACGTCCAGCATGATCTTGTCCATGGCCAGTTCCTCCGCTACATGGTATTACCTCGATAACGGCGCGATCCTGCCCATCATTGCCGTGCCTTCGGTGATCGGCATGATGATAGGCGCGCGTATCGGCGCGCATCTGTTGACCATACTCAAGGCGTCGGTGATCCGCAGATTGGTTATTGGCATTTTGCTGTTTGCGGGTGTGCGCACGCTGCTCAAAGGTCTCGGAATCTGGATTTAAGGAGTAATGATGGAACCGGAAATCAAACAACCTGAGGAACAGTTGCCCTACGCCATGGTGATGCACTGGACTACGCTGGCCGGCTTCATCGTGCTGATTGCTTCCTTTGTCGCCTATGTGCTCAACTGGCTGCCCGCATCTGTCCCGCTGGAACAGTTGCCACACCTGTGGAATCTGTCCGCGGCATGAATATCTGAAAGGCAACCGGCACGCCAACCGGATGGAGTTGGCTGTTCATGATGGGCAAAGGTGATTTCGCCAGCCTGCTCGGCATCGCAATTCTGTCCGGCAGTTCTATCGCCTGCATCGTGGCGATCATACCTACCTACATGAAGAGCTAAAAATACCACTTATATCGCAATTTGCGTTCTGGAAATAGTCGTTCTGCTGCTATCGGCATCGGGTGTCTTCAGTACGCATTGATTGAAGGAATAAACATGAGCCATCCTTTTGAGCGCATCCTGCTGGCTACTGAACATACCGAGTTCGACAGCGGCTCGGAGCGCGTTGCATTCGATCTGGCACGGCACTGCAATACGCCGCTTGCAGCGGTGGTGCCGGTGTTGAGCAACCCTGAATACGAAGTCATTGCACCGCAACTTGCCGAGCATGCCGAACAGGAAGCCGCCGACAAGATCAAAATGCTGTATGAAGCGGCAGCCAACGCAGGCGTACAACTTGAGGTTAGCGCAAGGCGCGGTGCGGAACCCTATCGCGAGATCGTGCAGGAAGCGGTTGATCGCAAGTCTGACCTGATCGTGATACGCCGCCGAGGCAAACGCAGTTTTTTATCCAATCTGCTTGTCGGCGAGATGGTCAGCAAAGTGGTGGCACATTCACCCTGCAATGTGTTGTTTGTGCCGCGTGAAGCACAGATGTGGTCGCACGGAATACTGGCGGCGGTCGACAATTCGCCGAACGCAGAACATGTTGCCCATGTTGCCGCCCAGGCGGCTCGGCAGTGCAGGT
The DNA here is from genome assembly GCA_963827265.1 of uncultured beta proteobacterium. Lineage (GTDB taxonomy): Bacteria > Pseudomonadota > Gammaproteobacteria > Burkholderiales > Gallionellaceae > Gallionella. The sequence continues at coordinate 290,055 of CAWHAD010000005.1, forward strand.
TGCCGCTTACTTTGGTCGGCGTGATCAGCCATGAAACAGATACCCTTCGCACCATGTCCGAAAGAACAATAGGTCACGTACTCGCCATCGCTTCTTCAGCTGGAGTTAATGCGCAAAGCCGCATTCTGGTCGGGAAACCTTTCGAACAGATATTGAACGCCGCCAAGGAAATATCGGCTGACCTGATCGTCGTCGGGCGCCACGGCGAAAGCAACCTGATCCGCACTCCTTTCGGCGGCACTACACATAAGGTAGGCGGGTTGGCGGATATTCCCGTGCTGGTTGTGCGTGCATAATCTGTTCTTGCTGGCCGGCAGCTAGCATATCCGCGGCAGCGGATCGTCCTCCAGTTCTTCCAGCATCCGTTCGCCGCCCAGTTCGGTTTCCAGCACCACATGCGCGCGTCCCTCGCTGATGCTGCCGATGATCGCGGCGTCGCGTCCCTGCGGCAGTGCCTGCCAGCGCGCCAGCGCATCGTTCGCTTGCGACGCATCGACCACCGCCACCACGCGACCCTCGCAGGCGAGGTACATCGCGATCGTAGCCGAGTATCTCGCACACCGCGCGTGACTTGCTCGCGCACCGGGATCGCCGGCTGTTGCAAGCGCACCTGCAATTTCGTCGCGCGGCAGATTTCGTGCATCACCGTCGCCAGGCCGCCGCGCGTCGGGTCGCGCATGAAGCGCAGGCCGTCCAGCGGCAGCAGCGCCTGGGTCAGCGGCAGCACGCTGGCCGCATCCGACAGCAATTCGCCCTGCAAACCGAATTGCTCGCGCGCCAGCATCACCGCGATGCCGTGGTCGCCGACCGGCCCGCTGACCAGCACTGCGTCGTCCGGCCGGATACGATCGATACCGAGTTGCAAATGCTTCGGCCGCACGCCGATGCCGGTGGTCGGAGAGATACAGGCCGCCGCCTTCGCCGCGCCTGACCACCTTGGTGTCGCCCGCCACCACCGCGACATTCGCCGCGCGCGCGGCATCGGCCAGGCTGATCACGATGCGCTCCAGCTGCGCGATCTCGAATCCTTCCTCGATGAACGCGCTCAGCGTCAGGTAATGCGGCGTCGCGCCGGACACCGCGAGATCGTTCACGGTGCCGTGCACCGCGAGCGAACCGATGGTGCCACCGGGAAATTCCAGCGGCTGCACGGTGAAGCCGTCGGTGGTGACCATCATTTCGCCGTCCAGCGCGGGCAGCCGCGCCGCATCGGTCTGCACGTCGAGCAGCGGGTTGGCGAGATGGCGCGCGAACAGTTCCTCGATCAGTTCGCGCATGTAATGCCCGCCGTTGCCGTGGGCCAGGCTTATATGTGTGTCATCCATATACTGAAATTCCTTGATTGCAGGGAACACCTGTTATTTCGTTCCAAATTAAAACGTCGAGTATTTGTAGGAGCGGGCCATGCCCGCGACCAATTCTCGCGGGCATGGCCCGCTCCTGCATCACTAATATTTTTTTGAAGCTGCTTCTATCAGTTGGCCAAGCGCCAGGCCACCATCGTTGCATGGCGCCTGTTGCGGCAGGTGCGCTTCGATTCCGGCAGCGGCCAGTTGCCGCAGCGCCAGTTCGGCCAGCAGTCTGTTCTGGAACACGCCCCCGGTCAAACCCACTGCGTCGAACCGCGTATCTGCATGGAGGCGCTGTGCCTGCTTCACGATCAGCTTTGCGAGGCTCAGGTGGAACTGCATCGCGCGCTTTGCGACCGGCACTTCGTCGCAGCGCAACATATGCAGCAGCGGAGTCCAGTCGGCGACCAGCAGGCCGTTATCGTTTTTGTGCAGCGGCAGGTCTGTCGCTGTGGTTTCATCGTATTCATCGACCTGGGTTGCCGCGGCTTCCAGCATCATCGGCCCCTGTCCCTCGTGGCTCGCGGTATCGATCAGGCCGAGCAGGCTGGATGCCGCATCGAACAATCGTCCGACGGCCGTGGTGGCCGGCGCATTCAGGCCGTGCTGCCATGCGCTTTTCAGCAGCACCGAGTCGCGTGCGGAAGAGCTCCAGTCCAGGCCGCTTTCCCAGCACAGCGCGGCAGCGGAACGCCACGGTTCGCGTCCGGCGCGTTCCCCGCCCGGCAGCCGGAACGGCTTGAAACTGGCGACGCGCCGCCATGCGCCCGGACGGCCGGACAGCGTCTCGCCGCCCCACAGTGTTTCATCCTCGCCCAAACCCACACCGTCCCAGGTAAAGGTCAGCCAGGTTTTTTCCAGGCCGGCTTCGAATGCCAGCGCGGACGCATGGGCATGGTGGTGGAACACGCGATGCAGCGGCAGTTGCTGCTTTGCCGCCCAGCGGCTGCTTGTATAACCGGGATGCGCATCGCAAACGATTTTCTTTGCCTCGACGCCATACAGTTGCTGCAGGTCCGCGATCACCTGCTCGAAGATTTCCAGGCTGCGCGGCGCGTCGAGTTCGCCGATGTGCGGGGACAGCACCGCGCGTTTGTCCCAGGCCAGCGCAATCGTATTCTTCATCTGCCCGCCGACCGCCAGCAGCGGCAGCGGCAACGCGAACGGCAGATCGAATTCCAGCGGGGCGATGCCGCGACCGGCGCGCAGCATGCGCGGCTTTCCGGCAATCACGCGCAGCACGCTGTCGTCTGCCGGCCGCGCGATAGGGCGGTTGTGGTGCAGGAATGCTTGTGCGACTTTGCCCAGTCTGGCCTCGGATTCGGCATTGTCGGTCAGCACCGGTTCGCCGCTGACATTGCCGGACGTCGCGACCAGCGGCGCGCCGAAACGATCCAGCAGCAGGTGATGCAACGGGCTGTAGGGCAGCATCGCGCCGATCTCGCGCAGCCCCGGCGCGATGGTGTCGGGCAGCGTTGAATCCGCGCGGCGGGCAAGCAGCACGACAGGTCGGGCAGCATCGCACAGCGCCTGTTGCTCGGCCGCATCGAGCTGCAACTCCGCGCGCACGCGCTGCAGCCCGTCTTCGCCCTGCCACGGGAACATTACCGCGAGCGGCTTGTGCGGACGGTGCTTGCCGGCGCGCAGCCGCGCAATGGCCGCCGGATTCAGCGCGTCGCAGACCAGGTGGTAGCCGCCTATGCCTTTCACCGCGACGGTCTCGCCGCGCCTGATCGCCGCGATACAGGCGGCCAGCGCCGCATCACCGACGATATTTTCATCGACTCGCCGATGCACAGAGACGAATCTCAGCTGCGGGCCGCACACCGGGCAGGCCAATGGCTGCGCATGGAAGCGGCGGTTATGCGGGTCACTCATATTCGGCAAGGCATGCGGGACACAGCGCGAAATCCGCCATCGTGGTGTTCGGCCTGTCGTAGGGCATGCGCGTGATCAGCGTGTAGCGCGGTCCGCATTGGGTGCAGTTGATGAACGGGTAGCGGTAGCGACGGTCGCCCGGATCCAGCATTTCGCGCCGGCACTCGTCGCACAGAAAATTGTCCGGGGGCACATGCACCTGTGCATGAAGGTGATTCGGCGCTGGGCAGGATTTCAAAACCGCCAGCCTCGCGCAGCGGAATCAGCTGGCAGGAAACGACATGCGGCCGCGCCAGCGGCGGTGCCGCGGAAACCAGCGCGGCGGCGAATGCATCCAGCAGCCCGGCTTCGCCCTGCGCGTCGACGCGTACTTCGCCGGTGAGATTCTGCACCGCGCCGCTCAGGCGGTATTGCTGCGCCAGGTTGAACACGAACGCACGGTAACCCACACCCTGCACCCGTCCACCCATCATCCAGCGCCGGGCTACGATGTGGGCGCCGCCTGCGGAATGTGGACGTTCGGGATTCATCCGCGCATCGTGCCGTTAAGCGGAACAAATATCAAGGATGGACGGATTCCGCCCATGCTCACGCTGCCGAGGTAACGGCCAGCGGTGCGCGCTGTTCAACGCAATCGCTGCCGCCGGCCGGGTAGTCGCGGCATATCAGCGGCCGCAGCTCGTAGATCGTGCAGCGCATCGTGTGCCGGTCCAGTGCCGCGCACCAGCCATCGGCGAGGCGGCGCATCACCCATCCGCCCCACGGATCGCGGACGGTCAGTTCGTCCGGCACGTGTTCGTCTTCGCCCATTAGCAGCACTTCCAGCCTGCAGCAGCAGGCCTTGCAATCGGAGCACGAGATGTCCGGGTCAATGTAATCCGGGTCAATGTAATCCGGGTCGGTGTTACCCGGGTCGATGTTGTTTGGGAATAGTATCGTTTCCATGCCGTGCATTGTCCCATGCAACAGGCTGCAAGTCCCGGCCGTCGCCTGCATGTTGCAGAACAGGTTGCTGCGTGTTTGAATCTTTTGCGTTGACCGTGATCTGTAGCCTGTCGATCTTACGAGTATATGCTAATGAATACACACGATCGATCCATTCCCTGGATGCTGTACGGCGCCGAACTGGCCGGCACTGCGCTGCTGGTTGCGGTGGGGCTGTCGATCGTGATCCTGGCTTTCGGCCAGGGCAGTCCGGTGGTGGATTACATTCCGGATGCAGGCTGGCGACGGCTGATTACCGGCTTCCTGTTCGGCACGACCGGCGCGCTGATCGCATTGTCGCCGCTCGGCAAGGAGAGCGGGGCGCATATCAATCCGGCCGTTACGCTGGCATTCTGGCTGATGGGCAAGCTGCGGGCGCGCCATGTGCCGGGTTACCTGCTGGCGCAGCTTGCCGGCGCGGCGATCGGCGCGGTGCCGCTGCTCGCGTGGGGCGCGATGGGGCGCAGCATAGACTTTGGCGCGACGCTGCCCGGTGCGGCTTACGGCGACGGCTGGGCGTTGCTCGGAGAAACCGCGACCACGTTCGCGCTGATCATCGCACTGTTCTTCTTCCTGCAGCACCGGCGCCTGCGGAATTACACGCCGGCACTTTTCCCGTTCCTGTATGCGGTGATGGTCTGCGCCGAGGCGAACGTGTCCGGCACCAGCACCAACCCGGCGCGCAGCTTCGGACCCGCGCTGGTCTCCGGCGAATGGCATGCCTGGTGGGTGTACTGGCTGGGCCCATTGCTGGGCACGCTGGCCGGGGTGGCGGCGTACCGGATCGCCGGATTGCATCGCTCTGCGATCGCGGTGGCCAAACTCCACCACTTCGAGCATGACCGTTACGGGGTGTTCCGCGGCTGAGCTGACGATCCCGGCCGCTATTCGACGAATGTATGAACCTTTCGGACGCATCCCGGTCTGTCTGGCACAACAACCAACAAAAATCCCGATGAAAGCACCGTCGTCCGCATCGCCCCACCCTGCCTGGGCCAGAGCCGCCAAGGATATGGTCGGTACCAGTCTCGGCTCTTCGCGGCTCTGGTTCACGGTCGCCGAGGGCATCGTCACGGAAGTCTATTACCCGCGCATCGATATTCCGCAGATCAGGGACCTCGGCTTCATCATCGCGGACGATAACGGGTTCTGGGTCGAGCTGCGCCGCCATCGCGACTACCAGGTGACGCTGCCCAAGCCCGGCATTCCCGCCGTCACCGTCGTCCATCGCCATCCGCGCTTTACCTTCACGCTGCAAATCTGTCCTTCGCAACGGCGCGATACGCTGCTGCTGCGCTATCGGCTGGATGGGGATGCCAGCCTCAGGACCTATGCGCTGCTCGCAGCCCGTCTCGGCGGTGATGCGGAAAGCAATCTCGCAGAGGTCGGGGAGCACAACGGCCGCACCGTGCTGTTGGTGGAGCAGGGGCCTTTCGGGCTTGCACTGGCGGCGGCCGCTGACGACGGTTCCGATGCCTGGCAGCGTTGCTCGGTGGGCTGTCTGGAGGCCAGCGACGGCTGGCAGGATTTCGACCGGCACGGGCGCATGACCTGGCAGTACGACAGTGCGGGACCGGGTGCGGTCACCCTGACGGGCGAGCTGACGGCGCGCCAGGCCACGCTGGCGCTCGGCCTCGGGACCAGCCCGGGCGCGGCCGCGACGCTTGCGGTGTCCAGCCTGATGGGCGATTTTTCGGCAGCCTGGGACACGCAATGCCGGGTCTGGGAATCCTGGATGGCGGGGTGCCGTTTTCCCGAACTGCCCGATAATCTGCGCGAGATGCTCGCGCTGTCCGGCATGGTACTCAAGGTACACCAGGACCGGACCTATGCCGGTGCCGCGGTGGCCAGCCTTGCGGTACCCTGGGGCGAAAGCAGTCAGAGCCGTGGCGGCTATCATCTGGTGTGGTGCCGCGATCTGGTGGAAACCGCCGGCGCGCTGGTCGCGATGGGTGCATTCGATGATGCGCGCGACGTGCTGCGTTACCTGATCGCGACGCAGCAGCAGGACGGTCACTGGCTGCAGAACCAGTGGCTGGGCGGTGCGCCGTTCTGGCAAGGGATACAGCTGGACGAAGCGGCCTTCCCGGTTCTGTTGGCTTCCGCGTTGCGCGAGCAGGGCGAACTGAACGGCATCCCGGTCACGGACATGGTGCGGCGAGCACTCACCTTCATTGCCCGCGAAGGCCCCGCCACGGGCCAGGACCGCTGGGAGGAAGACCCCGGCGTGAATACCTTCACGCTCGCGATCGCAATCGCGGCGCTGGTCGAGGGCAGCACTTTTCTCGACGGGCAGTCACGGCAATTTGCATTGCTGCTCGCGGACAACTGGAATGCCAGGCTGGATGACTGGACGGTGGTGAAGGACACGCCGCTGGCAAGACGTGTCGGGGTGTCCGGATATTACATCCGCACCGCGCCTGCGGATGCACTGGTGCAGGATGGCGCCCAGTCTGAGCATATCCTGATCAAGAACCGCGCCAGCGATCCGGATTTGCCTGCCGATGAACAGATCGGGACGGACTTTCTGCAGCTGGTCCGCTACGGGCTGCGCCGAGCGGACGACACGATCATTCTCGACAGCCTGAAAGTCGTCGACCAGCTGCTCAGGACGGAAACGCCCAACGGTCCGGTCTGGCACCGCTACAACGGAGATGGCTACGGCGAACACAATGACGGCAGCGCCTTCGATGGCACCGGCCGCGGCCGCGGCTGGCCGCTGCTGACCGGCGAACGGGGCCACTATGCGCTGCTGTCGGGAGAAGATCCGCTCCCGTATCTGCAGGCGATGGCAGCGATGACCGGCCCGGCAGGCCTGATTCCGGAGCAGGTATGGGACTGGGAAGCGATACCCGAGCATTATCTGGAAGCGGGCAAACCGAGCGGATCGGCGATGCCGCTGGTCTGGGCGCACGGCGAATTCATCAAGCTGTGTTACAGCCGCGCGCTGGGTTACCCGGTGGACCGGCCGGCGGCCACCTGGAAACGCTATCAGGGTAAACGGCCCGCCCTTACCCATCACATCTGGGGTCCGATCTATCGTCCGCGCCGCATCCGGGCGGGCAACCAGTTCACCATTGCGCTCAGCGCGCCGGCCCGCGTGCATTGGGGCAGCAACGGCTGGAAAGCTGTCCGGGACAGCGACACCCGGGATACCGGACTGGGCGTATACATCGCCGATCTTCCGCTCGACCGCCTTAACGCCGGGGATACGGTTCAATTCACGTTCTTCTGGCTGGAGCAGGAAACATGGGAAGGCCAGGATTACGAAGTGCAGCTTACCGGCTAGAAAAGGAGAACAGATGATTGCGATCGAATTGCAGGGCCGCAAGGCGCTGATCACCGGCGGGGATTCGGGCCTGGGTGCCGCGACCGCCAAATCGCTGGCCCAGGCGGGCGCCGATGTCTCGATTACCTATCGTTACCAGTCCGATACCGCTGAAAAGGTGGCGGCGGTGATCAGGTCGTACGGGGTAAAGGCATACACTTTCCGGCTGGATAACATCTCGAAAAAAGAAGAGGTGGATGCGCTGTTCCTGCAGGTGGACCAGCAGCTCGGCGGCCTGGATATCCTGGTGAACAACGCCGGCACGGATGGCCCGCGCGCGATGTGCGCAGACAGCGACATCGCCGCCTGGTGCCAGGTGGTCGAGATCGACCTGTTCGGCCCCTATTACTGCGCACGCGAAGCCGTGGCGAGGATGCGCAAGCAGGGACGCGGCGTGATCGTCAACACCAGTTCGGTGCACGAGTTCATTCCGTGGGCGGGCTACAGCGCCTACACCAGCGCAAAGGCGGGACTGAGCATGTTCAGCAAAACGCTGGCACAGGAAGTTGCATCGTTGGGCATCAGGGTGATCGCAATCGCGCCCGGCGCGATCAAGACGCCGATCAATGCCAATGTCTGGCAGGACCCGAAAGGGCTGGCCGATCTCGACGATAAAATCCCGATGGGCCGGGTCGGCGAGCCGGACGAGGTCGGGCACGCGATTGCGTTCCTGTGCAGCGATCTGGCCAGCTACATTACCGGCATCACCATTCCGGTCGACGGCGGCATGCTGCTGTATCCGGATTTCCGCCAGGGCGGCTGATCTTTGACCTTCGGGTGAGAGTGGGTGAGTGGTAGGTTGGCCGGCACGGGCCAATAACTCGGCATTCAGGATATCTTGTTATCGTTATTTTCGCCGCATGGATCAGCGCATCGTTCCACGGACTCGATGTCAGGCGGGATAGCTTCTCCGCATACCTTAACAGCAGGTGGGAGACGACATTGGCCAGCACGGTCGCGAAGACGTCCATGAAGACTTGAAGAAATAGCGGCTCTGCCAGGCAGGAAATCCCCAGATTATCTGCTAAAGCTTTCATATCCATTGGTTAACCGGTGATCAGTGATGAATTCAGCCTGATTTTAGCAGGCCACGCTATCGACCCGGCACCGATATTCCAGACAGACTCATCGGGCTAACAGTAAAATATCCTCCATCCCACGCAACTGTCATTTCCCCTGAATTACCTGGATATGGGCATCGCTCAGTCGCTGGTAAAGGCGTATCTGCCGTTGTAACGGCCACCAATCGTAAAGAAAAGTTTGCAGCGGACGCCACATGGCAACCCAGCCGATGATCGTCAGGCTTTCGCGCGCGATGGAGAAACCGGCATTGGGGCCGAATTGCCTGATGGCATTGGCCGCCAGCAGGCACAGCGTGACAAATATCAGGCCAATGATCAGGTTCATGATCCCGAGTTGCAGAAGAAGTTTCAGCGCAGTGCGCGTACGCTCGGCTTTGTAGGAGAAGTTGTTGTGGATCGCTCCGCTCAACATCTCGGTGGGGTCGCCATCCGATGGCCACTGCTCGAGGTGAATGGTGATATGAAAGCGGGCTCCCGGTGCAAATCCGGACGCCCATGACTCGATGAAGCTCTCTGCTTTCGGATCAAGGTCCTTGTTAAGGAACGGCGTCGGATCCAGCGAGTTGAACAGCTGCGCGATCTCGCGCACGCGCAGTGCCAGGCGATGAATGGGCGCAGGAGATTTTTTCATCGGTGGTTCAGTGATGAGCTTTTAAACGAAAACGTCGGTGAAAAAATATCGAACGACAAGATTATTGGCCTTGAGGCTCGCAAGGCTCAAGGCACTACAAACGTTAACCGGCTCAGTACACAAGCACGTTGGTCGCGGGGGCCACGCATTCGGCGACGAATGTCGCTGCGCCGACGATGGTGGCACCGTCAACCAGGTCCTGTTGCGCGATCTTGCGCGACCCGACACACGGACCGCAAACATACAGCTTGCCGCCGCCCTCGGTATAAATCTTCAACAGGTCCTTGAGCGGCGGGAAGCCGGAGGCCGCCACATGGTCAACCATGCCCTGGACCGTCAGCATCACGCCGTTGCCCTGAAACCCCATCAATACATCGACGTCCGAGGCTTGCGCCGTGGTCGCCATTACGAACGGGATTGTTGCCAATTCGGGATTTTCCGGGCCATGCGTGACCATGAAAACCAATCTTTTCTTGTTCTCTGCCATGATTGTAGCTCCTTGACTGATAGATCGAGATGGACAGATCGCCCTGCACAGGGTATCCCGAAAGCCGGGCTATTTCAGGCGGTGGCGAGCAGGTAAGCGCCGCAGATCGCGATCGCGCTGCCCAGCAAGTCTGGTCAGGAATGCATCATGCTTGCGTATCGCAAGACCTGTCGCGATGCCGCACAGATGCAGGGACGCCGTTGCGGCGAGGAAGCCCAGCGCATATTCCGCAGGCGCGGCAGACCGTGGCAATTCAAGGCCGTGCGCGTAGCCGTGGAACAGGCCAAACAGCGCGGTGATGGACACACTGAGCGCGACAGGAAGTTGCAGTGCCAACATGATGAGCAGCCCCAGGGACAGCACGGAAGTGGCGATGCCCGCCTCGACCAGCGGCAACGACTGCCATTGGGTGGCAATGCCCGCACCGACTGCGAGCATGGCCATGAAGGTGGCGGGCAGCAGCCAGACTTTGCGTGTGCCGTTGTTCCCGGTGTTTCCCTGTGCAGCCCAAAGTCCGACCGCCACCATCGCGAGCAGGTGATCCAGGCCGGAGTACGGATGCATCAGTCCAGCGGCGAAGCCGGAGACATCGTGGCCGGGGTGGGCGAACGCGGTGCTGCTTGCACCGAGCAACAGAATTGTGGTCAGAAATTTTGTGCTTGCATTGCGCATGGCATTTCTCCTTGATGGCTTATTTGATTTTTACCTTGACCAGCTCTTCACCGTTCGGATCGGTCACGTGCACCGCACAGGCGATGCACGGGTCGAAGCTGTGGATGGTGCGCAGGATTTCGATCGGCTGTTTGGGATCGTGCATCTGGTGGCCCTTCAGCGCCGCTTCGTAAGGGCCTTCCTGCCCCTGCGCATCGCGCGGACCGGCATTCCAGGTGCTCGGGCACGACCGCCTGGTAGTTGTCGATCTTCGCATCCTTGATCACGATCCAGTGCGCCAGCGCGCCGCGCGGCGCCTCGGTGTAGCCGACGCCTTTCGCAAATGATGGCCAGGTGGACGGTTCCCACAGTTTGTCGTTGTGTGTCTTCACATCGCCGGCCTTGATGTTGGCGATCAGCTGGTCGTACCAGCCCTGCATCGCATCGGCGAAGATCTTGGTTTCCAGCGTGCGCGCGGCGGTGCGTCCCAGCGTCGAATACAGCGCGGTCACCGGCAGGTCGAGTTTGTTCAGCGTCATGTTCGACCAGTTCCTTGGTCTGCGCGTGGCCCTTCGCATACAGCATCAGCACGCGCGCCAGCGGCCCGACTTCCATCGCCTTGCCTTGCCAGCGCGGCGACTTGAGCCAGGAGTAGGATGCGTCGGTGTCGAGGTTGGCGTAGGGCGGCTTGGGCCCGGTGTAGTTGCAGCTCGGTTTCGCCCTTGTAGGGATGCAGGCCCTTGTCCTTGCCCACGCTGTAGTCGTACCAGGAGTGCGCGACGAATTCCTGTATCTGGTTCTCGGCATTCAGGTCGACCGGATGGATCACGGACAGATCGCGATTCAGGATCACGCCGGACGGGATCAGGAATGATGGACGGATCGCTCATGCCCTTTTCCGGGAAGTCGCCGTAGGTCATGAAATTGCCGACGCCTTCGCCCTGCGTGCTCCAGTCCTTGTAGAAGCCGGCGATCGCCAGCGTGTCCGGCACATAGACCTGGTCGACGAAATCGCGCATCTGCTCGATGATGTTCTGGACGTTTTCCAGCCCCACCATGTTGAGCGAGGTGGCCGCTTCGCCGCCGCGAAAGTGCGGGCCGTTGCCCTGGCCCTGATGTTGCGGATGGACGCTGATCGCGCACGGCACGCCGCCGACCAGGAAGTTCGGATGCGGGTTCTTGCCGCCGAAGATGGCGTGCAGCTTCGCCACGTCGCGCTGCCAGGCCAGCGCATCGAGGTAATGCGCCACCGCCATCAGGTTGGCTTCCGGCGGCAGCTTGTAGGCCGGGATGGCCCCAGTAGCCGTTGGCGAAGATGCCGAGCTGGCCGCCTTCGACGAAGGTCTTGAGCTTCTTCTGCACGTCGGCGAAATAGCCGGGCGAGGATCTCGGATAGGACGGACTGACGGTCTGCGCCAGCGTCGAGGTGGCCTTGGGATCGGCCTTCAGCGCCGAGACCACGTCCACCCAGTCCAGCGCGTGCAGGTGGTAGAAGTGCATCACATGGTCGTGCACGAACTGCGCCGCGATCATCAGGTTGCGGATCAGCTGCGCGTTGGGCGGCACTTCGTATTTCAGCGCATCCTCCACCGCGCGCACCGAGGCGATGCCGTGCACCAGCGTGCACACGCCGCAGATGCGCTGCGCGAACGCCCAGGCGTCGCGCGGGTCGCGGCCGCGCAGGATGATCTCGATGCCGCGCACCATGGTGCCGGCGCTGGAAGCGCGCGTGATGCGGTTGTCGGCATCGGTCTCCGCCTCGATGCGCAGATGGCCTTCGATGCGGGTGATCGGGTCGACGACGACGGTTTGTGCTTTGCTCATGTCTGTGGCCTCAACTGTTCGAGAAATTCTTCAAGGATGCGGTATTGCGCTGCGGCTTCGGCGTTGTCGGTGCCGTGCGCCGGTGGCGATGGTCTCGCAGGTGCGCGCCATACGCGCCTGCATCGCCGCGTCCCATGCCGGATTGCCACCTGGCTCGGCTGGCTTGACGCACGCCAGCCCGGCTTCGGCGACGAAGTGGCCGGCCTGGCCGTCCCAGTTGCACTCGTGGCCGCAGCGGGTAAAGCTTTCCACGCTGGCTGTTTTGGCAGGCTGGGCTGCGGCGGCGAGTTCGGCGTCAGTAATGTCGGCTCGCTTGGCTGAATCGATTGCCGCCTTCACCCTGGCATCCGGGCACAGTGCAAGCACGTTTTCCGCGAAAGCTCGCGGCGACCTGGCGCTGCCGGATACGGGACAGATCCGTCCAGTGCGGCCTTGAAATTCGCTGTCGTTGCTGATAGCCATCGCCTTCATTCTCCTTTGCGTCAGGTGATCGGCGATCATCTCGGTCAGTCCCACCACCGGAATGTCCATCTGGTAGTGCTCCAGACCTTCCTCCAGCACGATGCGGCAATTGGCGCAGGCGGTGACCAGCGTCTTCGCGCCGGTCTCTTCCAGTTGCGCCTTCTTGACCTTGAAGGCGGTGAAGCGCAATTCTTCGGCTTCCTCGATCGCGCTCACGCCGCCGCCGCCGCCGCAGCACCAGTTCATCTTGCCGGGGTCGCTCATTTCCACGAAGTTCTTCGCGACCATCTTCAGCAGCTTGCGCGGCTGTTCCATCACGCCGCCGCGCCGCACCAGCTGGCAGGGATCGTGGAAGGTGAGCAGCGCATCCTCGAAGCCCGTCGGTCTTGAGCAGGCCCTCGTTGCGGAAACCATCCAGCACTTCCAGGATGTGCAGCACTTCGAAGGTGTACGGACGGCCGATCAGGTTGGGGCCTTCCCAGCGCAGCGCGGTGTAGGCATGGCCGCATTCCGGGCTGATCACGGTTTTGACCTTGAGCTTTTCCGCGCCGTCGACGATGCGCTGGACGAGCACCGCGGCAATGTCGGAGACGCCGATCTGGATGCCGCTGTTGGTGGCCTCGAAGGCTTCCGAGCACAGCGTCCAGCTCTTGCCGGCCTGCTTCATGATTTTCGCGATCGCGCCAAGGTATTCGGGAAAGTTGATGATTTCCATCGAGGACATCAGCACCATGTATTCCGCGCCCTCCACGTCCAGCGGGATCTCGATGCCGGTATCCTGCCTGGACATGTTTCATCTGCGCCTTGACCGCGGGCAGCTTCACGCCCATCGGGCTGCCGATCTCGACCGCGCGCTGTGGATGCACCGACCAGACCTTCGGGAGCATGGCCGGAGATCGCCATGCCTTCGCGCAGCTTGCGCACCATGTAGACGATATCGTTGCCCACCGGGCAGACCAGCGAACAGCGGCCGCACAGGGTGCAGCTGTCATAGACCAGCGGCTTCCATTCTTCCAGCTCTGCGTCGCTGACCGGTTTGGACAGCCCCAGCATTTTCCCCAGCCTGCCGAGCAGCGTGTATTCCTGTTTGTACACGCGCCGCAGCGGTTCCAGCTTGTGGATCGGCGTGTACTTGGGATCGCCGGTCTCGGTGTAGAACAGGCAGGCCTCGGCGCACAGGCCGCAATGCACGCAGCTGCTGAAGTAGCTGGCGATCGGCGCGTCGATCATTTCCTTCAGGACGCTGATTCCCTTGTCGAGTGAAGCGCTCATACTGCCACCCCCTTCTTCGCATTTGCATCGCCGTTGTACCAGCGCGATCCCCACAGCGTGAAGACGTGTATCAGCTTGGTGAACGGCAGGAAGACCAGCAGCAGTTCCACGCTGAGGATGTGCAGCGCCAGCATCAGCGGTGTAGGGCAGCAGCAGGTGCCTGGATGCCAGATAGCCGGTCAGCACCGGGCAGGAAAGTCAGCGCCCAGGCGGCATAGTCGCCGAAGGTGGAGAGGAAGCGCTTGACCGGTTTGTTGATGCGTTCCACCAGCACCAGCAGCATGGTCGCCAGCGTGACCACCGCGGTGGCATCGATGAATTGCGAGGGCAGACCGGGCCATGACAAGCCGGTCAAATCCTGGATCAGCTTGATGTGCTGCGCAAACAGGAACACGATGACGAACAGGCCGATGTGGAACACATAACCGGCAACATAGCTGGTCGCCGAACGCTTGAACATGCCCGGCGGCGGTACGGAGCGGCGGAACATCGTATGCAGTCCCGAAGCCCCCGAGCGATGTCGAGGCGCGGCGAGATCGGGCTTGCGCCCCAGCGAGTAGATTTCGATCAGCCGCCACAGCGTACCCAATACAAAAATGCCGATCGCAATATTCAGTCCGGTGCTGCGTACCCAGGTCAAAAACAGGTCAGCGTCCATGTTATTTCTCCAGGTCTTCGATCGTGGCTTTTTGATGCGCAGACTTTGCTGTTCCCTTCTTGATGCGATTCGCGATCGACACCGCAACACCCGCTGCCGCACCGGCCACTGCCGCGCCGGCGACATACTTCAAGGGACTGGCCGGCATCGACAGCGCGCTGTAGAAACTGCCCGCATCCCAGAAATGCGGCTCCGAACAGCCGAGGCAGCCGTGGCCCGACTCGATCGGGAAACTGGTGCCGCCGTTCCACTTGGTCGTGGCGCAGGCGTTGTGGGTGATCGGCCCCTTGCAGCCCAGTTCGAACAGGCACCAGCCGTTGCGCGCGCCCTCGTCGTCGAAGGTCTTCGCGAACTTGCCCTGGTCGTAGAACGGGCGGCGATAGCAGCGGTCGTGGATGGTTTCGCCGTAAAAGGATTTCGGGCGGCCCAGTTCGTCCAGTTCGGGCAGCCCGCCGAAAGTCAGGTAATGCGCCAGCACACCGGTGATCACCGCGGGAATCGGCGGGCAGCCGGAGATGTTGATGATCGGTTTGTCCTTGATGATGTCGGACACTGCCACCGCGCCGGTCGGATTGGGTTTCGCATTCGGGATGCCGCCGAACGCGGCGCAGGTGCCCACCGCGATGATCGCCGCCGCGCCTTTTGCGACATCCTGCAGCAGGTCGAGGTTGGTCCTGCCGGCAATGGTGGAATAGACGCCGCCGTCATGCATCGGGATCGAGCCGTCGACCACCAGCAGATATTTGCCGAAGAAATTCCTGCATCGCATCCTCGCGCGATTTTTCCGCGCCATAGCCGGAGGCGGCCTGCAGCGTGTGGTGATAGTCGAGCGAGATCATGTCGAAGATCATGTTCTCCAGCGTCGGCGAATACGAGCGCGTCAGCGACTCGGTGCAGCCGGTGCATTCCTGGAACGACAGCCAGATCACCGAGGGGCGCTTGGCCTTGATCAGCGCTTCGGCGATTGCCGTTGCGGTGCCGGGCGGCAATGCCATCAGCGACGCCATCGCGGCGCAGAATTTCAGGAATGCGCGGCGACTGATGCCCTGCTCAGCGAGCTGTGCCCCGAGTGTTTCATGGCTGGGGTATTCATGACCGCGGGTATCGTGGCTCGGGTTTTCGTGACTCGGGTTTTCGTGACTGGCATTTATTTGACTGGGGTTGTCGAACTCGTTCATTGCTGAACCTCTTCTTTAAGTTGGACGTGCAATAACGCCAGGCCGGAGCGAATGTCATCGGGCTGGCTCATGAGGATTTCCGGGATCGTCGCGATCTCCAGCATGTCTGCGACAATATCGCCTTCCACGTTGTAGTGCGTGACCCACCACACGCCGGGGTATCGCGTCTCGGTGATTTCGCTCGGACCGATCGCCTCGATATGCGCGGAGACCTCGCCCTGTCCAAGCGTCTGGCGCAACTGTTCGTATTCGCCCGGCGCGAACGGCAGGCTGTTCAGGTCGATGCTGCCGGCTGTGCCGTCGTTCGCCAGGCTTTCCAGGCGTGCAGCGATTTCAGCCAGCAGCGCGCGGATATTGCCAACGGAATATGCTTCCTCGGTTTGCGCGTAGATGGGTATGGTTTGCGGTTTCAACACTGCCACTCCGCCGCGAGTCGCAAGGCATGGTCGCATGCCTGTTGAATTGCTTCGGCGACCGGGGGGGAGGGCAGTTCGCCCCAGTCCATGTCGCGAGGCTGGATGCCGATCAGTGCGCGGCGATCGGGAAGTTGTTCGGCAAGTCGCGCAATCATCAGCAGGTCGATCAGGCTGACTTCGTGCACGCTGCGTTTGCGGTTGCCTCCGACGAAGGCATCCATCGCATCGCCTTCGAAGATTCGAGTCGTTCCCGGCTCGCCGCCCAATTGTGCGGCGTCTATGACAATCAAATGCTCAGCATCCTCGATCGCGCCGGCAAGCGAAAAGCTCAGTGTGCCGCCGTCCATCAGTTCGATGCCGCTGTGTTCCGGCAACCTGTCTGCAAGATGCCGAATCGCATGCACACCCGCACCCTCGTCCTGCAACAGAACATTGCCGATGCCGAGGATCAGCGTTTTATGGGGTGTCTTGCCGAGCGCACTCATGGTCTTGTTTCCTTGAGCTGACGACGGTCTCAATTTAGCACCGTAATACTGAAACTTCAACTGAGTAAATTACTCTTGTTTCCAAATGTTTCGGGTGCATCGCTGTTGCAATCAGGAGTAGACTTGCAAAACTCCATTCAATGGAATTCCCGCCATGTGCCTTGGTATTCCGATGCAAATCGTTGAGATCGACGGCTACAACGCGCGCTGCACGGCCAAGGGCGTGATGCGCGATGTCAGCCTGTTCATGCTGCAGGACGAGCCTGTCGCGGTGGATGATTTTGTGATGGTGCATGTCGGCTATGCACTGCAGAAGATGACCGAACAGGAAGCACGCTCGACCTGGGAGCTGCTCGATGAAATGCTGGTTAGCCAGGCGGGCGGCGAGGATCAGCCAGCCGAGGACGGGAATTTCCCTGAGACTGGAATCTGATCCTCAGCGAAAGATACGCCAACTGGTAAGGTGTAAACGGATATACCGTGGATGGATTGTTTGCCGGGGATGAAATTTCAAGCAATTCCGGACTGTCCCCGATGTCTCAGGCCTCAATGATGCGATTTCGCCATCAGTTTGAGTATTTTCAAATTGATGACGATAAAGCGGATGCTCTGCCATATCAGCGAAGTGCGCATATAACGGGTAAATCCGGTCGGGGCCGGCGGATAATATGACTGCTGGTAAGGCTCCCGGTTGGTTGCTTTGTTCGGCATGTCTTGCTCCTCAAATATTTGGTGATAATTATCGATTCGGAATGCCGTGATCATCAATCTGGAATAATCGACCAGCCCGGCTTCATTTTTGCCTGGTAGATGAAGGCATGGTGCAGGAAGTATTTCATCCAGTGTCCTGCCAAACCGATCTCGCCGAAAGTCAGGTCGATATCGCGGCCGTAATCCGGGTACTTCTCGTAGTCCGGCACTACCGGGAACACCGTCATCGTGGCCGCGGTGCCCTTGAATATATCCGAACCGGTCGAAGCGACGCAGGCCGCGCCCATTTCGGCCATCGATGCGGTATGGGTCGGTTTGTCGGCCCCGTTGAGCATGTCGCGGATGCTCATCGCGACCGCTTTCGCCATCGCAGCCGACGGCATCCCGGTCCTGGGCGCAGTCGGGTTGATCGGCGTGCCGTTCGTGCTCTGCATCGGCTTGCTGATCATGTGTGGCGGAGCGAACGCGATGCCGACCGCAAAGATATTCCGGTATGCCGGCGACTGGTACGTCCTGGGCCAGTCCCGGGCGCTCCATTCCAGGTAGGGGCGCTGGGTGTAATCGGCGTCCACTTTCATGAAACCATTGGGAGCAAACAGCTGGCTGGAGATGTCTTCCCCGGCATTGTTGTATGCCTTCAGGCCGACCCCGGCGAACGGCGGGATCAGCATCGAGAAATCGAATTCCAGTTCGTGGAATGTACCGTCCAGTGTCTCGTAATGGATTTTTCCGGCTTCGACCTTGGTTACATGGGCACGCGTGATCCATTCGATGCCGCGCTCGACCATCAGTGATTCGGCAAAGGTCTTGCCGTTCGTGACATAACCGCCGCGCTTGATATGCACGCCGCCCATGCCAAAGTCGCCCAGTTCATATTCGTTGCTGATCCAGATGATGCGCGCCTTGTCGCGCACCCCGGCCTGGCGCAACTCATGATCCACATTGTAGATATATTCGAAGGCAGCACCCTGGCAGGTGCACATGCCGTGGCCGGTTCCGACGACGATGGTGCGGTGTTCGCCTGAGCGCATTTCATCGATGGCCTTCTGCAGTTTCCGGTTGGCTTCCAGCGCATGACTGGCGGTGCAAACGGAAACCGTATGGCCGTGTTCCGGACCCAGTCCGGGGGTTGCGCCGAAATTCAGTTTCGGTCCGGTCGCATTCACCAGGTAATCGTAGCTGATGTTTTCCTGCTCGCCGGCCTTGTCGGCACGGGTGTACTCGACGGTCACGAATGGCGCGGCACTTTCCGCATTTCCTTCCGGGTTGACCGACAGTGCCTTGGCCTGGCGAAAATCTACCCGGGTTTTGCCGTAAACCTCGGCCAGGTCAAAGGTGACTTGTTCTTCTTTCATCTGCCCGACGCCGACCCAGATATTGGAAGGTATCCAGTTCCATTTGGCATTGGGCGACACAACGACAATCTCGTGCTGCGTGCCCGCCCATTTGTTCAGGTACCGGGCGACAGTATGCCCGGCGATACCTGCGCCCAAAATTACGACTCGTGCCATTTCTTACCTCTTGTATGAAATCCAGATTCAAACTGCAACATTAACTGCCACAAACCGGTTGGGGACATAGATGCCCGTATCGGTTCAGTGCTTTCCGGCTCTTGCTTCCTCAAGCTCGATCTTGCAGAAGTATTCGGCCTCCAGCCACATCACATTGATGATGCCGAAAGCCATCGCAAGTCCCACTCCAAGCATCCAGGCAAAGTACCACATGATTTTTTCCTTTCAGTAAATGTTATGGTCGTTGGCGCGAATCGTTTCGACCGTGATTTTTCCGCGCAGCACACTGTAAACCCACGAGGTGTAGGCGAGCACGATCGGCAGGAAGATCAACACCACCCAGAACATGATCTGCAGCGTCAAGTGGCTGGACACCACATCCCATACGGTCAGGCTGCTGCGCGGGTCCGAACTCGACGGCATGATGAACGGGAACATCGCGATGCCAGCGGTGAAGATTACCCCGGCGAGCATCACGGAACTGGCGATGAAAGCCGTAATGGTTTTTTTCGCGCCGGATGCGGCGATTGCGATCGCCGCACCTGCTATGCCGAGCAGCGGTGCCAGCCACAGCAGCGGATGGTTGTGGTAATTGTTCATCCAGGCGCCGGCGACTTTTTCGACGGTCTTGTCGAGCGGTGTCGATTCGACATTGGCGGATAGCATCGAAATGATGTGGTATCCGTCGATACCGTTCATGATCCAGATTCCGGCGATCACGAAAGCCAGGATGAACACCGCCCCGGTGATCCAGGTCGCGCGCCTTGCGCGCTCAGCGATCACGCCCTCGGTCCTGATCTGCAGATAGATCGAGCCGTGCATCAGCAACATGGTCAGGCTGACCACACCGACCAGCAGGCCAAACGGATTCAGCAATTGCCAGAAGCTGCCGGTGTAGGTAACGCGCATATCGTTGTCAAAGCTGAACGGCACACCCTGCAGCAGATTGCCGAAGGCGACGCCGAATATCAGCGCGGGCACGAATCCGCCGGCGAACAGCCCCCAGTCCCAAGCGGAACGCCAGCGCGGGTCCGCCACCTTGCTGCGGTAGTCGAAACCGACCGGCCTGAAGAACAGCGCGAACAGCGTCAGTATCAAAGCAATATAGAAGCCGGAAAATGCGGTCGCGTACACGATGGGCCAGGCGGCGAATATCGCACCGCCCGCGGTGATGAACCAGACCTGGTTTCCGTCCCAGGTTGCGCCTATCGAATTGATGATCACGCGGCGCTCGCCGTCATTCCTGCCGAGAAACGGCAGCAGCGCACCGACACCCAGATCGAATCCGTCGGTGATCGCGAAGCCCACCAGCAACACGCCGACGAACAGCCACCAGATCAATTTCAGCGTTTCATAGTCGAATATCATGTTCGTCTCCTTATGCGTTTCCGTAATTGCCGGTATGCAGACTTTGCGGGCCGAGGCGCGCATACTTGAACATCAGATACAGCTCCGCCACCAGCAGCAAGGTATAGAACCCGACGAATCCGGCAAGACTGAAATACACGCTGGACGGTTCGAGGTTGGACGTGCTCAGGCTGGTTGGCAGGATGCCGCTGATGGTCCACGGTTGCCGCCCGTATTCGGCGACGATCCAGCCCATCTCGGCGGCGATCCATGGCAGCGGAATGCAGTACAGCGCCAGCTTCAGCAGCCACCGCTTTTCGGCGATGTTGCGTTTGGCGACGTAGTAAAAGCTGGCGGCAAAGATGAACAGAATGAAGAATCCGGCGGCCACCATGATCCTGAATGTCCAGAACATCGGGGCAACTCTGGGTATGGTATCGTGAGCCGCCATCTTGATTTGCGCATCGGTGGCATCGGTCACATTGGGCGTGTATTTCTTCAACAGCAGTCCATATCCCAGGTCGTCCCTGGATTTTTCGAAGGCTGCTTTGGTGGCATCGCTGCTGTCGCCGGAACGCAGTTTTTCAAGTGCCGCGTAGGCGAGCATGCCGTCCCTGATTCTCGCTTCGTTTTCATCTCGCAATTCGGATATTCCGGTGATCTGCTGGTCAGTCGAACGGGTTGCGATCAGTCCCAGCGCATACGGTATCTTGATCGCAAAATCGGTGTGTTGTGTGGCCTCGTTCGGGAATCCGATCGCGGTGATCGCGGCGGGCGCTTTTTGGGTGTGCCATTCCGCCTCGATGGTCGCGAGTTTGACGCGCTGCACTTCGCCCGCGGTGTAGCCGGATTCATCGCCCAGTACGATCACGGACAGCGCCGAGGCGAGACCGAAGCCGGCGGCAACCGTGATCGACCTCATCGCGAATGCCTTGTCGCGGCCGATCAACAGATAGTATGCACTGATACCGAGCACGAACATCGACGCTGTCACATAGCCAGCCGAGACGGTATGCACGAACTTGACCTGGGCCACCGGATTGAACAGCAGTTGGGTGAAGCTGGTCATTTCCATGCGCATCGTGTGATAGTTGAACGCTGCCCCGACCGGATTCTGCATCCAGCCGTTCGCGATCAGAATCCACAGCGCGGAAAGATTGGAACCCACCGCGACCAGGAACGTGACCATCAGATGTTTCTGTTTCGATAATCTGTCCCAACCGAAGAAGAACAGCCCGACAAAGGTTGATTCGAGGAAGAATGCCATCAACCCCTCGATCGCAAGCGGCGCGCCGAAGATGTCGCCGACATAATGGGAGTAATAGGCCCAGTTGGTGCCGAACTGGAACTCCATGGTCAGTCCGGTGGTGACGCCGAGCGCGAAATTGATGCCGAACAGTTTCCCCCAGAAGCGGGTCATGTCCTTGTAGACCTCTCTCCCGGTCATCACATAAACCGACTCCATGATGACCAGCAGGAAAGAAAGTCCGAGCGTGAGCGGCACGAACAGGAAATGGTACAGGGCGGTGGCGGCGAATTGCAGCCGCGATATATCAACGAGTTCGGGGGACGGCATCATGGTCGTGCTCCTTGTTGGGGTTGCTGGGATAGGATTTTGGAAGCGACTGCCTGGTCGTCAATTCGCGCACCTTCGGGGGCAGAAAACCAGACTGCCCATATCACGAACAGCACGAGTATTTTTAAGACCAGTGTCAGGGATATTTCCTGCCACAAGTGCGATCGTTTTGTTTTATCGGGCATGATGTTTGTCTTGAAATGTGAGTATTCGAATTATCTGTATATTAACATTCTCTAATATACCGTCAAGCCGAATTTCCTCAGGCTCGTTAAAAATTAATTTTAATTGTATAAAGTTACGCTTATTCAAACCTTTTGTCTGTGAAGAAAGTTACAAATTACGGTCATTTTTATTTTTTTGCGTCACCAGCTTGATGTTGATGTCCGGCAGCATCGTTTTTAGATGGTCCGGTTTCGTGGTTGTTCCATCACATTACCGGAGTAGAATAGTAGGCAATTGCGTCTCCCGGGATTCACCATGACCCTCAACGCACAGGACTGGCTCAACAAGATCAGGACGCTGCCAACCAATCGACGCGTGCGCATCATGAATGTGTGCGGCGGTCATGAGCGTTCGATCACGATGGCGGGGCTGCGCAGTGCACTGCCGAAAAGTGTGGAGCTGATCCCCGGTCCGGGCTGCCCGGTTTGCGTGTGCCCCGAGGAGGATGTCTACCTCGCGATCCAGCTGGCGCTGCATGCAGGCGTGATCCTGGTTGCGTTCGGCGACATGTTGCGCGTGCCGGTCAATGTGCCGAAAACGGCGCCGCGTTCGCTGGAGCAGGCCAAGGCTGCCGGTGCCGATATCCGCCCGGTAGCCAGCCCGCAGGAAGCGGTGCGCATCGCCAGGGAAAATCCGCAGCGGCAGGTGGTGTTCTTCGTCGCGGGTTTCGAAACCACCACTGCGCCGGTCGCGGCGATGCTGCTCGAAGGCATACCGGAAAATCTTTCACTGCTGTTGTCGTGCCGGCTGACCTGGCCTGCGGTCGCGATGCTGCTTGATTCAGGCAAGCCAGGCTTCGATGCGCTGATCGCGCCCGGCCATGTCGCGACGGTGATGGGACCGGAAGAGTGGGCTTTCGTGACCGAGCAGCACGCGATCCCCGCTGCAGTCGCGGGCTTCACGCCGGTGTCGCTGCTTGCGGCGACCTATTCGGTGATGCGCCAGCTTCTTGAGAAAGAATGTTTCCTCGACAACTGTTATCCCGAGGTGGTGCGCCCCGGCGGCAATGCCACCGCGCAAACACAACTCAGCCAAGCGATGCATGTCAGCGACGCGAACTGGCGCGGGATCGGAATCATTCCGGCTTCGGGTTTTTCACTCAACGCGCAGTTTGCCGCGCACGATGCGCGCAGGAAATTCACCGGATATGAAACGGAAGGGCGCAAGCGGGTCGGCGAGATGCCGCCGGGCTGCGACTGCGCGCGCGTGGTGCTGGGGAAGATCTATCCGGACGAGTGCAAGTTGTTCGGCACCGCCTGCACGCCGCGCACGCCGGTCGGGCCGTGCATGGTGTCGGATGAGGGCGCATGCCGGATCTGGCGCGCAGGCGGGGTAAAATCCACCTCGGCTATCGAATAGCCAGATAGCTTGTATTCACCGGACAGCCTGTATTCAATTTCTTCCGCCATGTCAGCAGGCTGAAGGAATTGCATAATTCGACAACCAGCTGCGTTGCAGCTTCCAGGTTGTTCGCAGCCCTGCCAGTCAGCGGATCACCCAGCCCGAAATCGTAACCGCGTATGCGCAACAGAAAGGCGGGCGGCGCATCATTGCCGTATACCTCGCGATAGGCGTGCAGCAACGCGGCCGGGTTCATCGCGTGGCTGGTATAGCTGTCGTCTTTCTTTGCGGCGATTTCGGAAAACTCGAACGGTTCGGCACATGACATGTCGGCATCGACGAACAGCGCCAGATCGCACCCATTCAGGTCGGTGACGTGTTCTACCTGCAATTGCATGTCGTTCTGGCACTCGACACCGGCGGGTTGCATCCGTGCGATGCGTGCGATCATTTCAGGCCCGAGCGCATCGTCACCGCGCCCGGGGTTGCCGTATCCGAACAGCAGCAGTTGCGCCATGATGCTCAGATTGTCCTTTCGATCCCGCCATTGCCGCTTTTGCTCAGCCGATCGAGCAGTGTGCCGTCTGCATCGATTAACTCGACCTGCAGCGGCATCTTGCCAAGTGCATGAGTCGCGCAGGACAGACAGGGGTCGTACGCGCGCACGGCGACTTCCAGATGGTTGAGCAAACCCTCGCTGAGCTCGTTGCCGTCGAGATATTCGTTGGCGACCGAGCGCACCGATTCGTTCATCGCCTGGTTGTTGCTGGTGGTCGAGACGATCAGGTTGGCTTTTGTTATCAGGCCTTCCTCGTTGATCTGATAGTGATGGAACAGCGTGCCGCGCGGTGCCTCGATCACGCCGATTCCCTCGCTGCGCTTTTCGCCCGGGTCCGCGACCAGATCGCTGCCGGTGATCTCAGGATCGTGCAGCAAGTCGTTGATCGATTCTGCGCAATGCAATGCCTCGATCATGCGCGCCCAGTGGTAGGCGAGGGTATCCTGCACGAATCTTCCGTTGCCGGACTCCTTGAAACGAATTCGTGCCGTTTCCGCCAACGGAGTTGAAATGAAGTCGCAGTTGTTCACGCGCGCCAGCGGTCCGACGCGATACCAGCCCTGTTGTTTGCCCAGTTCGATCAGATAGGGAAACTTCATGTAGCTCCACGGGCGCACTTCTTCGCGGATGATCTGCCGGTAGTCGCGGTAATCGAACTGATCGAACAAACTGGAGCCATCAGCCCGACGCGCGCGCAAGCCGCCGTGATACAGCTCCAGTTCCCCGCCGTTGCCGACCATGCTCAGGAAGTTGCTGCGTATCGCGGCGAAGCCGCGGTGCTCGGCATGTGAGGTATGGATCTGCTCGTTCAGCACGACCGCGTCCTGGCACCAGGACAAAATATCCTTGATATCGGCCAGCAGCGAGTCGCGCTCGGCGATGCCGAGGACCTTGTTCATTCCGCCCGGTACTGTCGCCGTGCCATGGATGCGCTTGCCGGCGATCGCCGCGATGACCTGCTGCCCGTACTTGCGCAGCTTGACGCCTTTCAGCGCGAGATCGGGATACTTGTCCAGCACGCCGACGATGTTGCGCTGTTTCGGATCGCTGCCGAAACCGAACAGCAGGTCGGGAGACGACAGATGGAAGAAATGCAGCGCGTGCGATTGCAGGGTCTGGCCGAAATGCAGCAGGCGGCGCAGCTTGTATGCGGTCGGCGTAAGTTGCTCCACGCCGACCAGCTGGTCCACCGCCTTGGCCGCCGCAAGCTGGTGGCTGACCGGGCAGATGCCGCACAGACGCTGCACGAAGAACGGCACTTCCCAGTAGGGACGCCCCTGGATGAATTTCTCGAAGCCGCGGAATTCGACGATGTGGAACCGCGCTTCATGGATATGATTCTCCGCGTCGAGCATCAGCGTGATCTTGCCGTGCCCCTCGACGCGCGAGACCGGATCGATCGCGACGCGCCTTAGACCGGATTGGGAATCTTGTGCCATGGCGGGTGATCGCTAATCGTAGTGGATGAGTTTTTTGGGCAGCGCGGGTTCGCGGCCTGCCAGCAGGTCGCCGAGCACGCTGAGGAACTCATCGGCGGACGGCGGGCATCCCGGCAGGTAATAATCGATGTGCACCGCTTCATGGATGGGACGCACCTTGTCGAGCAGCAGCGGCAATTCCACATCATCCGGGATCTGCGGGTTCTCGATGCCGACGCCGTTCAGAAAAGATTCTTCCAGGCATGAACGCAGATCGAAATGGTTGCGCATCGCGGGCACGCCGCCGTTGATCGCGCACGCCCCGACCGCGATCAGTATCCTGCAGTTGGCGCGGAACTCGCGGAGCACATGCACGTTGTCCGCGTTGCACAGCCCGCCCTCGACCAGTCCGATATCGCACGGACCGCAATGCTTGATATCGGTCAGCGGCGAACGGTCGAACTCGACATGTTCCAGCAATTCCACCAGCCGCTCGTCCATGTCAAGGAAGGACATGTGGCAGCCGAAGCAGCCGGCCAGCGATGTCGTTGCGATCCTGATCTTATTCATCGGTGTGCCTTGTTTTGGCCAGCACGACTTTTTCCAGCCCGACTTCGCCGACATGATGCAGGTCGAAGGTACGCCGTCCGATGGGCACTTCATAGCCATGCTCCTTGATCAGGATTGCGCCAACCGGACAAATGTGAACCGCCATATCGCCGGTTTCAAGACCGCTGTCAGCCAGTTTGCCGCTGGGCGAATTCACGATCAGGTGCGCAGCGGTACCGCGTCCGGCGATCGCGAACACATTCTTGCCGTCCACTTCGCGGCTGGCGCGCACGCACAGCTCGCAAAGTATGCAGCGGTCGCGGTCCAGCATCACGGTCGGATGCGAGGCATCCACTTCGCGGCGCGGGAAGAACTGCGGGAAATGCCCGTCCAGCATGCCCAGATGATAGGCCACCGCCTGCAGCGTACAGTCGCCGGATTTTTCGCAGGACGGGCAGAGATGATTGCCCTCGATGAACAGCATTTGGGTGATGGTCTTGCGCACCTCGTTCAGCGCCGGCGTGTTGCTGCTTATCTGCTGGCCGGCAGCGGCCGGCGTGGTGCACGCCGACACGCTGCGGCTGTCGGCATCGACCGTGAATTTTGTCTGTTTCCTGCGATCCGACGAGCTTGATGCCGCGATCCTGTTGCGGATATCGACCGTGCACAGCTTGCAGCTGCCGTGCGGCGTGAGTCCGGGGCGGTGGCACAGGTGCGGGATATAGACGCCGGCAGCAAATGCCGCATCCATGATGGTCTGCCCGTGCTCGAACGGGATTTCCCTGCCATCGATATTGATGGTGTTTGGGGCGGAATTTGCTTCTTCTTCCATCACTTCATTCCCGCTATTCCAGATGCGCTGCCGCATCATCGCGTTGCGTAACCTGGCGTGCTTCTTCAAGCGCAGCATCAAGGTCGAAACTCGGTTCAAAATTGCCGTGCGCCAGACGCTGTTCAAAGATTTTCCGGAAGCGCTGCAATCCGTTCAGAATCGGGTTCGCCGCAGTTTGTCCCAGGCCGCAATGCGAACGGCGTTTGATCAGCGTACCGATGCGTTCCATTTCATCAAGGTCATATTGCGTGCCGTGGCCGTTTGCGACCTTGGTCATTGCATTTTTGAGCAGCGTCGTACCTACCCGGCAAGGTGTGCAGAAGCCGCAACTTTCATGGGCAAAGAAACGCGCAAAGTTGACGATAACGTCCAGCAGGTCGCGTTCCCGGCCAAACACCATGAAAGAACCGCCCGTCGACAGATCCTCAAAGCCGATGATGCGATTGAAGCCTGATCTGCCGATCAGCGTCCCTGAGGGGCCGCCGATTTGCACTGCCAGCACGTCTTCAGCTCCGCAGTCGTCCAGCACCCGCTTGATGCTGACACCGAAAGGGTATTCATAGATGCCGGGGTGCGCGCAGTCTCCGCTGACGCTAAGCAGCTTGCTGCCCGGGGATTTTTCGGTGCCGGCTGCCCTGAACCATGCACTGCCGCACAGGGCAATATAAGCGGCAGCGACAAATGTTTCGACATTGTTCACCACGGTAGGCTGTCCGAGATAGCCATGCGTTACCGGGAAGGGAGGGCGGTTGCGCGGTACGCCTGCGTTTGCCCTCCAGCGATTCAATCAGCGCCGACTCCTCGCCGCAGATGTATGCTCCGGCCCCGACAACGATCTCGATATCGAAATTGAAACCCGATCGTCCGAGTATGTTGTTGCCCAGCAGCTCCTGCTCTCGCCTGCGTGCCAGGATCGCTTCAAGGTGAGGCAACAGATAGCGGTATTCGCAGCGCAGATACAGCAAGCCCTGCTTTGCGCCAATTGCGTAAGCGCATGTCGTCATACCTTCGAATATTGCGTCAGCATGGCTGTGCAACAGGATACGATCCTTGAATGTTCCGGGTTCACCTTCGTCCGCATTGCAGATTACATAGCGCGTTGCACCCTCGGCCTCAGCACAGAATTTCCATTTCATGCCGGCGCTGAATCCTGCCCCGCCTCGCCCGCGCAGACCGGACTGGATGATTTCTGCCAGTGTGCTATCGATACCGCGCACAAGCGACTCACGCATTCCAGTGCCTGCCGTAAAATCCTTGCTGAGCAACAAGCCGTCTTTGCGGATACTGTCACCGACGTTGAACCATTCGGCAGGCCAATCTGCAAGCGGTGTTTCAGTTTCAACCAGATCGGCGATGCGCATTATTTTCCCGGCATCAAGTCCGGTGACCGGCCTGCCGTTGACCAGCAAAGCGGCACCGTGATCGCACATTCCGATGCATGAGGTTTCGTCTATGCTGACCAATCCGTCGTCTCGTGTCTTGCCAGAGAGCACATGCAATCGATCGCAGAGCATTTGCAGAAGATTTTGGCCGTTCGCCATGTATCCGCAACTGGTACAGTTGCTGAGCAGAATGTCATATCTGCCATGCGGCACCGTGGAAAAAAAAGAATAGAACTCGACTACAGATTCCACCTGGCTGGGCGGCAAGGCAAGGAATGAAGCGACTTTGACGACCGCTTCGGGCGGTATATGATGGAATAGGCGCTGGAGCTCATGCAAGACATGCAGAAGGTGATTGGATTTTGAGCAGGCTCCCGCAATGACCGCACTCAACTGTTCAGATGTGACTGTCCGAATTGCTGGGCTCATGGCTGACCTTTCCCGGGCCTTTCCCTATTGTGAATTCATCTGAAGGGACATTGGCGATATGCAAAGCTGCTTAATCCGCCAGTCAAAGTATTTCTTGCTTGAGTAATCCAAACCCCGCTGGATAGTATCGTGTTTGCCATTTGAGTACGATGCCAAGTCCTGCACTCGATTTATTCTACCCTTGGAAATCTGCAAGCCGGAACCGATACAAAATGTTACAACTTAATCGGGTGCTTTGGTTAATTATTGAACACAATCGCGGTCGTAGTAGAGCGGTTTAATCCGCTTTGGTGATGATGCTTCATTGTATACGCGAACTGTTAGCGCCAGGAAGGGAAATACATCTGATAGCCTTTAAAAAGGCCATCCCAGTGAAAGTTTAAATCTTTCAGATGCAATTTTTTTTAGTACCCGTTTTGCGTATCCTGGAAGTGATCAATCCGATCGAAATTGGCCCAAGCAAAGGCTTGACGGAATTGCTACAGGCCGGTTTTTCGGTTAAAGTGATGCTGATTTCTGCTTCTGAACATCAATGGTGCCGGTATTGCTGCAATAGTATTTGTGCGGTGCTTCCAGACGAGGAAAAATATGACGGCAATTTTACGAATGACGCCAAGCGAGTCTGTCTTTGCACCCGCTGCAGACAATGATTCCTGCTCGCCGATCATCTGCAAAGATTGCGGAATTTACGGATTATGCAAGGAAGTTAACGGTTCCGATGTGGATTTGCGCTTGCCGGAAACAATCGTCAGAAATCGCAGGTTGTTCGAACGCGGAGAATTGCTGTTCAGGTCAGATGAGCCTGTGCGTACCATCTATGCGGTCCGCAGTGGTTCCGTCAAGACCTATGTGCTGACAAAAAATGGCCGCATGCAGATTACAGGTTTTCATATTGCCGGCGAGTTGCTCGGTTTGGGCGCGATTGCAGCTCATTATTTCACGACCGAAGCGATGGCGCTGGAAACCGCAATGGTGTGCGAGGTTCCCATCGAAGTGCTTGAGTATTACAGCAAGGAAATCCCCTCCATCCGCCAGCAGATGCTCAGGATTTTGAGCCGGGAAATCCTCGATAACCAGGAATTGATGCTTTTGCTCGGAAAAAAGAGTGCTGATGAGCGTTTGGCTACTTTTTTGCTTAGCTTGTCGCAGCGTTTCCGGAGGCGCAATTACTCTCCTACCGCATTCAATCTGAGCATGTCGCGCAGCGACATAGGCAATTATCTGGGTATAACTGAAGAAACGGTTTCACGTGTGTTTACCCGTTTCCAGAACGAAGGATTGCTTGCTACCGAGCGGCGGCAAGTGCAACTTCTCGATCTTGAACGTCTCGATAACATTGCTCGCGGATAAGTATTCGGGCATCCGGTACCCAAGCAATTTTATCGGGTATGCGGCCTGCAATTAAATCTAGTTTGGTTGATCCATGTCAGTGCACGGTAACGCGTTTGCAGTTATGTTACGCGGTGTATGGGACAGTTCACGCTAAGATTTCACGCTGGTGGGGCTCGGAGGAATTAGATGCATGATTCTCATGAGAATTTTGGCCTGATCGAAATAACGTGTTAATTATAATTAACTTTAAAGGGGGTTTTACATGAGTACAAAGTCGATTACATCCCGATCCTTCTGGACAATTATCATTGGCGGGATGTTGACTGGCATGGGGAATGGTAGCGTGTTCGGTGCAACTTTGATGTGCTTGTTGGGGCGCGGCGGTTTTGCGAACTGGGGTGGCCCGGGTCTGACAGCCTATAATCCTTCGACATTCACTGGTTTCATAGATTGGGCGATGTTTGTATTCGGTTTTGCTTTTTGTGTGATTCTGGTGGTGGGTCTGACTCGCCATGATAAATTAGAACAGGCGGCCGGTTGAACTTGATGCCGTTCGGCTTGTTCGTTTGAAATTTATTATTCTTTAAAGGGGAAGTTGTTATGGCTTTAATTGCGGGATCACTTGGCGTGCTGTTGGCGTTTTCGAGTATGTTGCTATCGTGGTACATCATTGTTCCACATGAGAGAAAAAATGAAGCCAATCATCACTAGTGTGTTCATTCGATTTGAGGGAGGGGTAGTACATGCTTAAATATCTATTTGCCAAGAACGAGGACATACCGTCTGGTTCTGCGGCGGTATTCTTCGGGTTTTCGTCCATAGTCTGGTTCGTTATCGGTACCGGGCTGGGATCATTCAATGCGGCGAAGCTCGCATTTCCCGATTTCGTGACAGGCAACGAATATTTTGCTTTCGGGCATATGCGCCAGGTGCACGTGATGGCGGTTATCTTCGGCTGGATTTCGATGGCTTTCGCCATGGCCATGATGTACATCACTCCCGCGCTCGGTAACAACAAGTTGTGGTCTGAAAAACTGGGCTTGTGGAATTGCTTCCTGTGGAACCTGGGTTTGACGCTGGGTCTGACGGTATTGTGGGCTGGCATCACCTCTGGCCGTGAATATTCCGACTTCCCGTGGCCGATTGATTTGTACCTGGCTACCTGTGTTTTTATTCCGCTTGGTATAAACGTCTGGATGACAATCCTGAATCGCCGTACCCAGGGTATATACACGACAAACTGGTTTTTTGCGGCAGCGACCTTTATGGTAATTATCGTGTTCCTGATCGGTAATTTGCCCGAATTCTTCCATTTGACAGGCCTGACCGAGGCATACCTGACATGGTGGTTTGCGCACAATGTGCTTGGGCTCTGGATCACCCCGGTTGCTGCGGCGATTGCCTATTACACCATTCCCAAAGTGACGGGAAATCCGCTGTACTCGCATCGCATCGGGCACTTGCACTTCTGGTCGGTGGTGGTGTTCTATTCAACACCTGCGGCTCACCACCTGATGTCTGCACCACTGCCTGAGTGGCTGAAGTCTTTTGCCTCAGTTGAGGGTGTGCTGATTCTGGTTCCTGCGATTGCATTCGTGTCGAACATCATGCTGACGATGCAGGGTAAGTGGTATATGTTCGTCGAGAATATCGAGGTTCGATTTACTGTAACCGGTTGCCTGATGGCAATTCCGCTGAATATGCAGGGCGGATTCCAGCAAACTCGTGCCATTAACTGGTACATCCACGGAACCGGCTGGATTGTTGCACATGCGCATCTGGCATTGCTGGGATTCTCGACCTTCCTGGAAGCGGCTGCTGTTTATTACGGTTTGCAGTCAATCCTGAAGCGTAAGCTGTATTCCATCACGCTGGCCAACATGCACTTCTGGCTGTTGCTGATCGGCTTTACCGTTTACTGGGTTTCGATGACGATTGCCGGTCTGATTCAGGGTGCGGGCAAAATATATGAGGTTCCCTATATCGACGTGGTCATTGCGGAGCATCCTTACATGATCGCGCGCTGGCTGGGCGGTACCATGGTGTTCTCTGGAAACGTGCTGTGGCTGTACAACATGTGGATGACGGCACGCAAAGGGACTGTTGTACCTCAGGGTCGTCTGCCTCATGAACTGGCATACGAACGCTAATATTGAGCCAAGAAAAATTTAGGGAGATCAAGAATGGCTGGATTTAGGGAGTATAAAATCGGAGCGAGACTGTTCGGCTTGGCGCTGGGCGGATCGATGACAATTACCTTGTTTTTTCCGAGCATCAATATTGCGTCAGTGTCCTCAACGGATATTGCCCTTACCAAGCAATTGGCGGTAGGCCACGAATCGGGATTCAATCTGGATGATCCGTGGATGCAGGGCAAGAACAAGCCGCTCGGCGTTTCGCTGAAGGTCGATCCGAAGACCAAACAGCCGATAGACGGGGGAATGCAGGTTTATGTCTACGAAAAGGGAACTTCGTTCCCGGCCGGTGTTCTGCATCCGAGGATTCTGGGTGAAGGCATCCAGGAGTTGAGTGTGCAGCAGGGACATGTTAACGATGCCAAGAAAGATGTCGGGGCAGTGTTCACCCTGGCGAAGGGTACATATCAAGGGAAGCAGTACAGCTACATTGATAACCTGACCGCGACCAAGGGATGGACGCCTGCTGACGTGATGGGTGTGGCCAAGGATTCGGATGTTTCAGAAGCGGGCAAGGGTAAAACCATGTTCATCCGCGAGGGCTGCTGGTGGTGTCATACACTGTTGCCCGAAGAAACACAGGATTGGCAGGTATTCGGCGCTCCGCCGATGCTGGGCGACTTTAATGGCGAATCGCCAACTGCATTCGGTTCCGATCGCAAGGCTCCCGACTTGCTGCACGTTGGTTCGCGCAACTCCTCCAAGGAGTGGATGATGATGCACTTCTTCAATCCTCGCCTGGTGCAGCCGCATTCAATCATGCCGCGATTCGACTATTTGTGGGGCAAGACTGATGCTGATGGCAAAAAGATCGACTTTGCGAAATGGAGAGAAGAGTATAACGAGTATGCTGAGGGCAAGCGTGTTTCGCCTCCCGATGTTCCAAGTTATGCCAGCAATTCCGAAATTCGCGGACTGATTGATTTTATGTTGAGCTTGAAATAACAGGGGGTAGGACATGTCTTGGAATTTTGATAAGCCGCTGCGCACAATGTGCGATGCAAGAACCAATGAAGCCGATAAGGTGCTGTGGGAAAAGGAAGATCTGGGTGGAATAACGGAGGATAACAATCGTTTGCCCATGCCTGTCGTGCTGTTGGTCATACTTACCGTGATCACGGCATTTGCGGTTACTTTTCCTTTGTGGGGCCAGCGTCCCCAAGCCTCAATCTACGAGGGTTACGTAAAAGCAATGAGTTTGCCGGAAGTTATGTCAGCCAAGGATGACCAGGAGGCGATGATGAAAATCGTCCAGCTGAATCGTGGCAAGGGCAATGATGCCATGCTGGAGCGCCATCCTGTAACCATGGATGACTTGCGCATCATGAAGCCCGAGATCGAAGCATTGATGGCCAAAGGCGTGGATTTGAGCGAGTACGAAGTTGTCGGTGACCATGTTGTGATGGCCAATTTCGAAGGCAACAAACGCGCCGATGGAACGGTCATACGGAAACAGCCGTGGTGGGACAAGGGTTACCTGATTGACATTTTCTATCTGAGCTACTTCTTCATTGGGGTGACGATACTCATCAAGAGACTGCCACCGTCAACCTGGCAGCCAAGGCATAATCATTGATCATTGCCGGATTGGCCGAACAAAGGCCAGTCCGGTTTACATCAATTTAATTTTAAGGAGGAACTGGAATGATTGAGCTTGATAACGGCCCGCTCGCAATATCCCTGATAATCGCTTTGGCATTTGGTTTTCCGATTTTTTATGCCCTATTTATCGACCGTCGTAATGAAAAGAAGTAAATCAAATATAATTGCATATAAGATTGGTATAGCTAAGGTCTGGTTAACTGAGTGTAATTGGTAAGTATATGAAATGCCTCGCCGAATAAAAGGCGCGGCATTTTTGTTTAGCAAAGCATATTTGCATTAGGAGTTGACGATTCTCATTTACGCTTATCAACACTATCCAGCTTCTTGTCTCGCAGGTTAATCCCGAAATATCACCCAAGCTTGACCTCAGCATCGAGGGTATGCGCAGCCAGGAGTTCAGCGAGTGGATATTCGTCTTCCTGATGGTCGGCATATTGCTGTTTTCCGGGATTATCATTGCGTTGATGTTCAACAAAAATCGCCCCAAAAAGGCGAGGCTGGGAGAAAGCATATTATTCGGCGCAATTATACTTGGTGTTGTGGTAGCGGTAATAATTGCCGCGATGCAGATGCTGGGTGGCATCCTGTTTTGACTCTTTGAAAAGGAAACACGACTATGGCTAATTTTTTTGAAACGCTTCCGGATGGCTGGACCATCTATCTATGGTTGATCATCGGTGCAATGATTATCATTGCGGTACTTTACTGGATACGGTGGGGTGCGCAAAACGAACAATTTGATGAAGATATCAAATACGTGATATTTGACGAGAAGGACCAGGACAAAATGACACCGGATGAATATGCGAAAAGCCGTTCGGTCATTAATTCACAGATCGAGAGCCGCAAACGGCATCTGGCAGAAGATGCGGAGAGGCACAAGCTGGGCGTATGAAACGCGGAGAAAAAGCAGTACTGGCATTGATAGGCGTGGTTCTGGCATCAGGAGTGGTGCGATCGCTGCTGCATGTCGAAGGTAAGCATGACAGGGAAATCCCCTTTTACAGCACGGCTACAAGAGATGTGTCAATCAAGGCCACTGAAATTTACAACCAAAACGGCTGCAAGGAATGTCATTCATTATGGACAATGAAAGACATACTTGAATCCGTTCCGGCCCCCATGCTGGACGGTATCGGTTCATTGCGCACCGAGTCGTGGCTGTTTACATACCTTTCATCCCCCAATCCCCAGTCGATATTGCCTACACGCCTGAAAAGGCAATATCAGATGCCTTCTTATGGAGCTTTGCCTGAAGGCGACCGTCATTTGTTGGCACAATATCTTGCAAGCCTGAAGGTCAAAGACTGGTACCTCGAGCAAACCAGGAAAATGGAATACGAAAAATTGACCGGTAAGGAGTATACGAAATGAACAACCGTCTACTCAGGGGGTTGGTTGCATTGATGATCGGTATGTCCCTGAACCATTTCGGAGACAGGCTGCTCGGGGTCAAGATAGAATTATTTGCAGGATTATCGACATTCAGCTTTGCCTGGATACTGGATGTTTTCTTTGTGCCGTTTCTGGCTGGAATTATCGTTTCCTGGATATACGGCATGGGCGGCAAATGGTTGTGCTATTTTCCACCGCTGATTGTACGCAGCTTGAGTTATGCAGAAATTCTTTACGTCACCGGCACTCCGCACGGTAGCAATCTGAACCCGATGGGCTGGTGGGGGCTGTATGTGATTCTGGCAATGGAATCAGCCGGAATTGGCGGAATTGTAGGAGAGGTAATGATCAAGAATGTGTACGGAAGATCAAAGAAGGGCGACCAGGAACAACCTGTCGCAGCAAGGGAATCGTAATGCCCGGGGAACACAAATCTGTTGTTCCAACTCCGGAAGAGCAACTGCGCAGAAAGCGCTTTCTTTCAGCCACGCTGATCACTTGCATATCACTGGTGATCATTGGCGGAAGCCTGCATGTGGTCAGATTGGGTGCGATGCGGATGGGAGAAATGCGTGCGCTGGCAACCTATGATTTAAAAGAAGAGGCTAGCCGTATCCGAGCGCAAGGCGAAGATATTGTGCTTCATGAAGAAAATGAGCAGCGGAAAAACCAGGCGGTCGGATATACCGTTGCGGAGGCTGATGCGCTGTTAAGCAAAGACCAGTGGAATAAGCTGGATAGCATGGTCGAAATTCCGGCAGGGAATTTCCTGATGGGATCGAATTACAAAAATGCCGATGCAGCTTCCCACCCAGAGCATACCGTCAGATTAAAAGCGTTTGAAATCGACAAATACCTGGTGACCAATGCGCAGTATGCCCGCTTTGTTGCCGCGACCGGGCATCGGCCACCATTGAGCTGGAAAAACGGAAAAATCGACCAGGGGACATTACTGTATCCGGTTACCATGGTCAATTGGTACGATGCGGCAGCCTACGCAAAATGGGCAGGCAAACGCTTGCCGACGGAAGCGGAGTGGGAAAAGGCCGCGCGCGGGACCGACGGAAGACGCTGGCCATGGGGTAATCAGATGGATCCCAAGCGATTGAACACTTACTATAATGTTGGCTCCGCGACCGATGTAACGACATATTCGAACGGCGTAAGTCCATATGGCGTATATGACATGGCCGGTAACGTCGACGAGTGGGTTGCCGATGACTTTCTTCCATACAAAGGCACGGATGCTTCTGCAGATGTTTTTCAGGGCAAGGTTGCCCGTGTACTGAGTGCCGAAGATCAAGCTTTGAAAGTATCCGATATGGTCCGGGTCAACCGGCATTACAAGGTGTTGCGAGGCGGTTCATGGAAGGGCGACCCCTTTTCCACGGAAACCTATCATCGTGATTATTCCTGGCCGAATTTTGCATCGGACTTTTACGGATTCCGTTGTGCGTCCGATTTAAAAAAATAAACGATACGGAGGTATATGATGAACCAGATTTGGGCGAGGGCTTTCCTCATACTGTTCGGTTCTGTTGCAGCCTCGCCAGCTCAGGCGCAGGTGGACAGCTACCGCTTCATGCACGTTACCATTGAAACGCCATGGTATATCTTCATCTTTTTGCTGATGGGCGTATTTGTTCCTTTCGTGCTGATGGCCGTTCTGGCATGGAAAAACGCGATGCGCAAATCCAAGCGTGAAGCTGCGGATGGCGAACCCATTAACTATTTGTGAAGTAGGTATTCAATGCTGCAAATATCAAAATTGCTATTCGGGAAGCTGGTACTGCGCTATGCCGGCGTGATATTGGCTGGATCACTATCTATCATGTCAGTCATGCCTGCACATGCGCAGGATGCCCCGCCGCAAGGCGACAGCGCAAAGATATTGCAGGAATTCAATGCGCAACACAGGAGCGATATAAGAGATAAAGCCATACCGCTGAAGGAAAAGCAGCAGATCATGTTTTTGCTGGGTGTGGCCGTGATCTTGCTGGTGATTATTACCGGCGGGTTGGGGCTAGCCATGGGAATATTCGGCAAGCCTGTGTTTGTTCCGCACATGGTGTTCGCAGCTTTCAGCGTCACGATGGCAATTGTCCATGCGATAGTCGGTCTGGTATGGTTCTATCCATTCTAGCTGGAGCGTTGACTCCATTTGTCAGTCGCCTGTCGGGACAGCGTTAATTATTTTTTTGCGCCATTCTTCAATGGGCGGAGCTAACCGGTTCCCTCGGGAATTACCAGTTCCACTGCTCAATAGCCTACCTATTTTTCATGTCCTACAATCAATCGCCGAGTACTGATCGCACATTCCCAGGCTGGGAATCATGGTGGTGGGTTGTTGCCATTCTTTACTGCCTGTCCGGATTTACCAGCCTTGCATATGAAGTATTGTGGGCGCGCATGTTGTCCATGCAGTTCGGGGTGAGTATTTTCGGCGTAGTGCTGACCATTGCTGCATTCATGATCGGACTGGGACTGGGCAGTCTGGCAGGAGTGAGGTTGGCAATACGGATCAGCAAGCCGCTGGCATGGTTTGCGCTGCTTGAAATGTCGATCGCACTCTATTCCCTGCTGTTGCCAGGTATGGCACAGGTTATGAGCGGTTGGATGAACGGTATTGCCACCAGGTTGACGCTAGCGCAATGGTATCTGCTGCAAGGAGGGGAAGCGCTGTGCTTGCTGGTGATACCGGCATTTGCAATGGGTTTGAGTTTTGCGCTGGTGCTGAAAGCGGTAGACCGAACTCCGTTAACGCTGGGAAAACTATACGGCCTGAACACGGTTGGAGGAGCGGCAGGCGCCCTGTTCCCACTTTGGAGTTTGTCAGCATTGGGCTGGAGCAATTCGGTCAGGGCAGTCGCCCTGCTTGGAGTGACAATTGGCGCAACAGGACTGGCACTGTCATATTTCATTCGTGCCAGCCATGGCGGGTATGTTCCGATAAAATTCCAGCAAACACGGCCGCCGTTTTCGGCGCTGATCATATACGCAGGGATAGGTGCCGGCAGCATCATGCTGGAAGTCTGCTGGATCAGGCTGTACGGGATGATCATGTTGCGCACCGAATATGTACTCGGGGTGATCCTGGCGGTATTCCTGCTCGGAATTGCGCTTGGCAGCATGCTATTGCCGCGAGTGCACAGGCAATGGCTGAGCGTAATCTTGCCGCTTGTTACCGGTATTGGCGTACTGGCCGGCCTGTGGTTGCTTCCGGCTGTTTCCGCATGGGTTGAGCACAGCCAGTTTCAATCTTTCCTTGGTGCGACCTGGACGCAAGCCCTGATACTGGGAATATTCACGCTTCCGGTTACCCTTTCCCTGGGCGCATGGTTGCCATTGCTGGCTGGACGGTTTGCCAGCGCAGAGGCGAGCGGAGTATGGCTATACGGCGCAAACTGCCTGGGCGGAGCTGCGGGAGCCGTCATCGCATGTTTGCTGCTCATCCCGTCAATAGGCAGCACCGGGACGGTTGCAATTGCCGGACTTGCAATTGCGTCTTTGGGTCTGTTGTGGGTCAATTCCCGTCGTGTCTGGCTGGCAATTGCAGTCATGGTGATGGTTGCGTGGCATTTGCGCAGCATGCCTCCCGTGCACGATCTGTTGCCGCAAATCGAATCCAGCAGCCGGGATCTGTATCTTTATGAAGATGCGATTTCGATGACGCACGTGATTCAGCAGCAGGATGGCCAACGCGTGCTGTTGAGCGATCTGCAGCGTATGGATGCTTCCAGTGATCCGAGTGCGGTGGAAATTCAGATGGATCAGGCGAGACTTGCGCTGCTGCTCCATCCGGCGCCTCGTAGCGTGCTGTTTCTGGGATTGGGAACCGGAATTTCGATGGCGGGGTCAGCGCCATTTCCGGATTTGCAGCGCAGCGCGGTCGAATTGTCCCGAGGTTCGATTGTTGCCGCACGCTCATGGTTTGCGCCGGTCAACCGCAATATCATGGATCAGGCACAGACCAAACGGGATGATGCAAGACACTTCCTGATCACTTCGAAAAACAAATACGATGTGATTGTCGGCGATCTGTTTCATCCCGATCTGGCAGGAATGGGTGCTTTGTTGTCAGTGCAACAATTCCAGAGAGCGCGAAACCACTTGAATGCCGATGGGGTATTTGTCCAGTGGTTGGCCCTGAACCAGTTCGATATTCAATCTCTCAAGGTGGTATTGCGCAGCTTCAGGCAAGTATTTCCCGATGCCCAGTTATTCATGGACGGTATGCATCTGGCCATGGTTGGCCCGCGCCAGCGCTTTCTGGGCACAGGGGCGTTGCTCGCAAATCTGCATCGGCTGACTGTGCAGGAACAGGGTCAGGCAACAGGAGGAGAAGGCGCCTGGACGTGGCTGGGACGCTACTGGGGACCGATTCCCGAGACTGCCGGGCCAGTCCAGGATGAATGGGTTCCATACATCGAATTCAGTCTCCCGCGCGCGCGATATGATGGAAGCGTCAACTTGCCAGCGTTATTGGCATGGATGCTGGAGCACCGTCCGGATGCGGATACTGCGATGAATATACTGGCAGTCGGAAAGAATGACAGGGAACAGTTCGGGCGCGCCTACATTGCGACGGAATTGATCGTGCGGGCCTGGGTTGCGTCGATTCAGGGAGATCCCGAAAAAGCAGGCAAGCTGATCTGGATGGCATATCAGGCCAACCCGCAAGATCACTGGATTGCCGATGCACTAGCTGATAACATGCTGGAGTCGCTGCCGGAAGCAAGTCAACACGGATTGAGCGAGCGCGAAGCATTGCAGAGAATCCTCAAGGTTTCCCCCAACTTTGCCGGTGCATTGCGCGCATTCTGGCACCTGGAGCAGGCTGCGGGAAACAGCAAGGAGGCGGAACATTACCGTTTCAGTCTGCTTGCCGTATCACCGCTGGACGCTGAGGCGAGAATAATTCGCTAGCTTGATGTAGCTGGCAAGGCATGAAAAGGTACACATGTCCTCCGTAATCAACAAGACACTCTCAAGCATCCCTGTCAAGGTAGTCGGAACCGGGGCAAGAAAGGGTGCGCCCAATTTCCGTTGGAAGAGACGGACTGTCCAGATCGCAATTTTGCTGCTGCTGGTACTGATTCCGGTATCGGGTCTGTTTCGCATCGACCCGGAACATGGTGCATTGGTGGTATTGGGTTGGCAAATATGGTTTGCCGATTTCTTCCTGGTATCCGGCTTGTGGATCATGCTGGCGAGTGCACTGGTCGTGTTGTATTCGGTAGCGGGAACCGTCTTTTGCGGTTGGGCCTGCCCACAGAATTCACTGGCGGAATGGGCAAATCACATGACTCGCAAGCTGCTTGGCAAGCGGGCCGAAGTCAGTCTGAATGGTGATGCTCCGAAAGTATCGGCTGGAAAAAACAAGGTAATCAACTGGTTATTGCTTGGGCTCTCGTTTCTGTCAGCTTCGATGCTGTTCGCGCTGGTGCCGTTGTTGTATTTCTACCCGCCTGACGTAGTGTGGTCTTTCATAACGTTCAGGCCAGATACCAGGCTGGCCGGTTCGCTGTACTGGATTTATACGGTATGGGTGATGATAATCCTGCTCGATATTTCGGTGCTGCGTCACTTCTGGTGCCGTTTCGCATGCGTATACAAGGTCTGGCAGCATTCGTTCAAAACCAGGGAAACATTGCATGTGGCTTACGATGCCAGTCGTGCGGCAGAGTGCGAAAAATGCAATTACTGTGTCACGACCTGCTTCATCAAACTGGACCCGCGCAAAACAGAAATTTACGATAGCTGCATCAATTGCGGTGACTGCATCGATGCCTGCAATAGCCTGAAGGGTAAAAAAGGGAGCACCGGTTTGTTGCGGTTCGAATTGGGGCTGCGAGAATCCGGCAAGCTGCGCAAATTCCGGGATAATTCTATGTCACTGCTGTCGAGATTCGGGTGGACGATGCCATTCGCAGCGCTCGGGATCATAATGTTTGCGTGGGGGGTATGGTCATACCAGCCTTACCACCTTGCAGTCGGGTATATGTCTGAGAACCAGAATCAATCCGCACGGAAATATCGTGTTGAAATTTCGAGCAAACGATATCGACCGGCAGAATTGCAACTGGCTGTAGAGGGTTTGCCGCAGAATATTTACACGCTGAGTTCAAACAAGATCGATTTCAATACGGTCGGCAGGCAATCGATTACGCTCTCGATACTTCCCAAATTGCAGCATGGCCTGCATCCATTTGTAGTGGTAGCGCGTTCCAGGGACGGTTGGACCGGACGATTTGGTGCCCAGCTTTTTGTCGAATAGGAGATATTGTGATGAAACAGCAAGATGAGAAATCCGAATTGACTGGCGAGAATCCGCAATGGGGACAGCCCAGGAAGGATAATTTCGGTTACACCTCGGATGAAGAGCGCCTGGAAAAGCGCGGCATGGAAGATTGGGAGTTGGTGGAGAAGATTCCGGAATCGCAGTTGAATGTCCCCTATTGGTTCTGGGCGGTGGTGGTGATAGTACTGCTGGTTGGTGTCGGTCTCAGTTTCCCATTCTGGGGTCTGCGCCCCGGCGTGGTTGTGAAGTGGACTGACTGGGTAAAGGATCCCGGTTTTCTGGGGTCGCTTGTTTATATCGCGCTAGCCGGATTATTCGTGTGGTACATGGTAAATATGTACGGATCAGCAGCTGCGGGAAGGCTTGATTCGGATAAGGAAGGCAAACAAGAAAACAAAAATGAAAAACAGGATTAAGAACGGACCTGATTTCGATCTGTGCAGATTGCTGGCCAAATCGTGAATCGATTTCTGGGAATCATATTCAGTATGTTTGCAATCGGGCTGGCCGCTTGCAGTGATAGCGCCGCTGACTCGTCAATTCCACCGCAACACTGGAAGAACATGGTCGTGCGCATTGAAACTCACCCGAGTCCTCCGGTAGCCGGCATGTCGGAAATCGTTGTTATCATCACCGGCCCGCACGGCAGACCTGCAGGAGATTTAATCGTGTCCCTTCGTGGAACCGAATCGGCGCCGTGGATTCAGGCAGTCGAGGACGGGTATATCGGTGTTTACCGCCGTGCCATCGACATAGGCGAGGACAAGAACGGGGTAGTGAGGGTACTCATACAGCAGGGAAAAGAGCAGAAAATATTGCGCTTTCCGATTGAACTGTTGGCGGGTTGATCCTGCCCGGAAATCTATTCGTGTCTGGTCGAACTGGCCACCATGGTCAAAATGACATTGGCCAGATAAGTGCAGAACCCGACGGCCATAATCGTGCCGGAAATTGCGACTGCAAAACCATAATAGTGATGAACTGAAGCAACTTCCTGGGGATGGGAGTGCAATAGCAGGCCTTCCCAGATACCGAAGGTCATCTGGATGATGTAAAAGCTGTAGACCCCTATGCTTACCCACCAGAAGGTATGCTGTACCAGCTTGATTGAATATATTTTTCTTTCCGAAAATATCGGCAGCAGATAGAAAGTAACGCACATCGCGAGCAAAACCACTCCGCCCACCAGGTTCATGTGCGCATGGGCCAACGGGTCGATCATATGGCCAGGGCCGCCATAAGGACTGCCAATCGAATCCAGCCACGCCCGAATTGGAGGCATAACCTGCAGCATTCCATGAATTGTGCCGACGAAAAACGAGAAGGCCGAAAGCAGCAGAAATTTCAGAAGATGCCGGTGCAGGGGATCTGGTCGCATAGAATGCCGGGATACAGGTTTGAAATTATAGGGAAATAAAAGCCGGGCGAGTGCTAATCTGGACGACTGAGAATAATTACGCTGATTCTATGGCGCCACAAAAGAAAATGCCCGGCTTCAGCCGGACACTTTCGAAGCATACTTGGTAATCTGGCAGAATTTGATTAAGACTTGTTTGCCTCAATGACGCGTTCAATTCCCAGACTGGACAGGCTTACTGAAACTACCATCCCCAAAAGAAAAATTGAAATTGGTACTAAAAGTTCGATTGGCATAGTACATCCCTCCTTTTGATTGCGCGACATTGATAAATTGGTAAAGGCCTGCGGCATTCATAAAAAATTCAGCCGTCCTTTGCATGCAAGTCTAGCGGAATCACTCTACGCATGCAACTGATTAAAGTGTAACAAAATTAGTGGAAAGTATTGATGTAATGCCCGCACTTAATAATTGCAGCCATGGTTTACTTGCTGATAAAATCAGTCGGAATTTAATCATTAACTTCCGCTGGTCCGGATTCAGCCTTGGCCTTTCCAACTCCCGGTTATCGACAGTTTTCATCGCTCAACCGCTCAATTGCGGCAAGCAATTCAATTTCAGCGCTAGTGGGTCGACAGTTGTCCCTGCTTATTAAGTATCTCGCATAAATTCCCATGAGGAACTGACTCAAAATGAAAAATTGGCTATCACAAATTTCCCAAAGATATTGGGCGTATCTCGCATTGACGATTTGGGGGGGTGCGTGCCTGATGTTGTTGAACAAGTCTTCCTACGGTATTGACGAGGGTGCGGCACAGGCTTTGTTGTTGACCTGGTCCGTCGTGGACAATGTGGTCAGCTCGGTTGTTACTTTGGGCTTCCCGGATTTCCGGGCTGTTTTTCTTGCGCCGGTCGGTTTTTTGTGGACAGGCCATCTGCTGGCCGCAAAGATATTTACGATCCTGGTGATGGCGGTCGCGGCCTGGGCTGTTCATTCATGGCGCCGGCGCAGCGGTGAAACCGAAGGCGCGCTGCTGGCAACCGGTCTGCTGCTGATTTCCCCGCTGGTTTATAGTCAAATCGACACGATTTCGGTCGGTCCTTACCTGCTGTTTACTTTCGTGATTGGTGCATGGTCCGATCTGAAATACCGCGAAATGCCCCAGGCATTCGGGGGAAGGTATTTCCTGCAGATGTTGCTGTGTCTGGTGAGCATAACGCTGCATCCTGCCGGGTTCGCATATCCCCTGGCCTTGTTCTGGCGCTGGTTTAAGGAACCGATCAACAAAAAGCAGCAGCATTATTTCTTTGCCGGGATTACTTTCACCGTTCTATTGGCTTTGGTACTGACGATGGGGTGGAGTCATGTTACGTGGCTTTCCAATCCAGTCAGGGGATTGTCGGCAACGCTGATGGGGCCGGCCGGCAGTAAAGGTCTTGAAGCCGACCGCTGGTTTAGCGGAATCGGAGCTCTGGCTATCCTGTTCCTGGTAGTCTGGAAGCAAGCGGGCAATTTATGGACGGATTTTCTGGGGCGCATATTCCTCATTGCACTGGCGATAGGAGTGCTGACCGGGGATGAAACTTTCGGTATGTTTGTGCTCGTGACATGCCTGTACTGGGGCCTGCCTTTGCTGTTGCACAAGGAAACAGAATTCCAGGGCGGGTTCTTGCAGCAGCGCGGAGTGGTTCTGGTGCTGTTTGTGGCAATTTCCACGACATATATGATGATTGACAAGTCACACTATAAAGCCATGCTGGCCGGCCAGCTTGCGCC
This sequence comes from uncultured beta proteobacterium, assembly GCA_963827265.1. Classification (GTDB taxonomy): domain Bacteria; phylum Pseudomonadota; class Gammaproteobacteria; order Burkholderiales; family Gallionellaceae; genus Gallionella. The sequence goes on from CAWHAD010000005.1 coordinate 334,582, forward strand.
AAGTGACAGCCTGATCAAGGCATACGTCGATAATGTTGAAAGTATGGCAAGTGATCAGCAAAAGCAAAATCCACCTTCTGGCAAGCCGATACGGATAGCCAGTCAGTGGCCGGCACGGACCATGCTGGCATGCCGCTGCGATACGTTGCCGTTGCCACCTGCCGCCAAGGACGAGCAAACCTTGTTCACGATGATGCAGGGCATAAAGTATCTGCTGTTTGATCCGCGGGATCCTGCGAATCACTCGCTTTCACACAACCTTGCGTTGATGGATGCAGGAAAGGTCGAAACAGTTGCGCTGCAGCGCGGCGGGGTAATTATTGAAATCAAGGAGTCCGCAGCAACCAAATAGCGGGGGCAAATGGCATGATGGGCGAGATATTGATGTATTTGATAGTTGCGATCAGCGCGCTATTCATAACCGGTTATGCGGTGCACATGTTCATAGGCGGACTGGTAAGTCCGGAGTCAGAGTTGCAGCTTATCGTTCTGGCGTGCCTGATTGTAGCGGGCGTTATCGGATACATGACCTGGGATGTGATTCAAAGACGTTCCGGACGGAGGTCATAACGGCAACGGCGCCGTGAAACTTAAGGCATCCTGCTGTTATTTTTTGTGGCGTTTCAGTTTATCCTGAACGGTAGCGAACTGTTCCGCGGTTGCAAACTGACCCCGGTGGAACACAAACTGCAATTGTTTTCCCGAGCCGTCCAGGCCGGAAACCCCAAATGACTTGCCCGCATAGTCGGGGTAGTAACGAAGATTTTTGACCAGGTCAACGCGTACGCCGCTTTTTTGCAGCAAGCCAAGACTTTGTTCGTCTACGGATATGGATATAGGCGCCGACGGCAACAGCATCAAACGTGTTTTGAATATCCGGTTGAATCCGGCTATGAAAAAGAAACAGGTCAGGAAGAAAAACAAATACCCCATGTTGTGATTATTGCCATACCAGAAGCTTGCGGAAATCGAAGCAAGCGCAACTACCGTTGGAATGTAAAGCAGCAAATCCCATATTGTTCCCTTGCGATCCCGAATCAGTTCAATCTGAATCGTACCTGCTGTTTTCCTGTCAGCCATAAGTCTGCAGCCTGTAATTTTCAATTAGCTGTGCAATAAACACTGGATTTCAGATCACAGAAAATACTTCTTGATGGCCATATCCAGTTCCCCGTACAGCATTGCACCCGCGCGCTCGAAGCGGACAATGCCGTGCTTGTCGATCAGAAACGTCCAGGGATCTCCCATGACCTGATAGGCTTTGTAAGCTTGGGGATTTTCATACTGGTCGATATGGATAAAAATCATCTGCCCCTGGTATTTGTCGAGGATAGCCTTGAGCACCTGGAGTTGTTCGTCACAATTGGTGCAATGGCCGGGGGTCGCAAATTCCAGCACGATCGGTTTGCCGGTCAGCAGGGCCTTGTCGATCGAATATTGGTACATGCGCGGGTCAGGCTGCCGGTAGGTCGTGATTTTGCTGAAGTCGCCACCTACGTCGGCCAGGGTTTTGGTTGGCAGACTGGGCGCTCGCTGGCCTACTGTGAAGCCGGCGGATAGCCCGCCCTGGCCGCATCCGCCCAGCAAACTCAGCACGATCCCGCAACAAGCCGATAGCAGCAGCCGTTTGTTCATGCCTGGTTCTGCCACCCTACCGTGGTTTTGTACAGGTTATAACCCCATATGATGTTTGCCGTCAGAACCAGCGTTCCGAATATGCCGACAAAAGCAAGCAGATGGCTGACCAGCTTTTCGGTGTCCGGACCGGTGCTCAGGCCGCCTACCAGTCCGGCCGAAAAGAAAAATACCACCATGCCGATCAGTCCGAAGTTGTGCATCCAGAAATGAACCTTTACCAGACGCAAACTGTAGATTGACCGGCGTGAAAGGGTCGGAACCACATAATACAAAGAAGCGAATATCGCCATTTCGACCCAGCCCAGCAGATTGATATGCCCGTGCGCCAGGGTAATCAGGCGGCCATGCGCGCTGTAATCGACGAAATGCCGGAAGGCGGGTACGCCTCCCATAATGGCACCCCAGGAAAAGCCGATAATACTGTAAATTATGCACGCATAAACAAACAGCAGAATATATCTGGTGAATTCCTTGTTTTGCGCAGGGCTCAATTTATTGTTTTCCGTCATGCTTGTCCTTTTGTGTTTTTGATTTCATCCATTCGCGAATATCCCTGTACTTGCTTCTCCAGCCGGCAGGTGTCCACATATCAACCATGGTATCAATGAAGCTGGAATCGCCTTTGGGCGGTTCGAAGGAAGACGAAGAACCCTGGTCGGATTTCAACTCGGACAGGAATATTGCGATGTCGTGCAGATCGGAATCCGGAAGGGATGAAACATAAGCAGCATCCTTGGGAGGCGCGCCGTGGTCCAGTGTCCTTGCGCCATATGTTTTTTCCGGATACTTGAGGAAATTGTAGAAATAATTCACATCGTGCTCTGAGCCCAGCCCATCCAGGGTAACTCCCATGCTGGTGCCGCTGCCGACTGCCTTGTGGCAGTCGTAGCAATTGTCATGCTCATAAATGCTGTAACCGCGCATGCCCGCAGGCGAAAAATCGTAATGCGTCAGAATGGGATACAACGGCTTGTCCGAGTTATGGCTGACATTCTCCAATACAGTAAAGTTAATCACGGTAACCACAACCAGAAACCCTACTACCCCAAAAAGAATCTTTTCACCCTTTTTCATCATCACCAATCTTGTTTAAAACACGAAGACCATGAACAACATTATTAGTTCAGAGACCCACAAAGCAAAAAAGACTGATCAAAGCAGACCAGTCTCCATCAAACCTCCCGCACCGAAACATTGGTGCGGGAGAGTGTGCAAGAATGCCCAATAACGTTAACTATATCCTACTTGACGATTTTTACGTTAGTCAAAACAGTTGCATTTTCAATTTCGAGTCCGTCGCCTGGCGTGCTATCGGATGCCTGTGACAGATATGCCGCAGCATTGTGGATGTCATCGTCAGTCAGTTTCTGTGCGATCTTTTCCATCATCATCTTCGGATCGTTCGCACGTGAACCGTCACGCCAGTGTGTCAACTGATTGATCAGATATACATATTTCTGGTGGCCAATCTTTGGAAAAACCGGATCCGCGCCTCGGCCATCAAAGCCATGGCAGGTCTGGCAGGCGGATACCTTGTCCGAACCGTAGCGAACCAGAAGCTTGCCCTTGAACGTTTCGCCCACCACCGTGCCCTGGGATTTCAGATCGTTGAGATCGGAACGCTCGGGATTTTCCAATGGAAAGGAGTCCTCATAGGATGCCAGGTCACGCATGTCCTGGTCGGTCAAACCTTTAGCGATACCGTTCATCTGTTGCATGGTCAGGTCCGTGCGCTTGTCTTCTGCAAAATTGTGCAGCTGCTTGACGATGTACACATAACCGATATTTGCAAGCCTCGGGGTTCCCATCGCATCGTTCCCCATTGCCTTGTCGCCATGGCATGTCGCGCAAGCAGGAACGTTGTCGCCTTTGCCATTTTCGAAAATTTTCTTTCCATTGGCGGGATTTGCAGTAACGACACCGTCGTCAGCAAAGCCTGCTACTGAAAAAGCCAGCATGGCGACTGCCCCCAAGCCTACCAGCGCCAAATTGGATAATTTACTCATGTACCCCTCCCCCACTCAAAATTTTTTAATTACCAGCACCTAATGCAGGACAAGCCAATCAGGAATTCTTTTTCATTAGAATAATAGCCAAGCCAAATAAAAACACGAATATACCCACATACATGGCGATAACATCGGTGGTATTAGTGTCATATGGTTCAAGCATTTCCTTCTCCTCTGAAAGATAACAATATTAACAATCCCTATTTCAAGGGCTTAAATGATAATAACATCAAGACTACTACGTGTCATTTGCGCAAAATATCGGGCAAATCAGACGCTTCTTGTGTTGCGGCAAACCTAATAAAAGATTGCCGAATCGCATCTTTTCTGGTTTCATGACGTCAAACTTCGCAATGAATCCTGCCCACATGATCTTCGCTCAGGCTGTGTTGCCCCTGGCCAAGGTGGAAACCGCGAAATATCGCTTTTCAGCCCGTAGCGGAACAGGTGGAAACATAACTGCAAACGATTTTCACTGCACTGACATGGATCAACTAAACCACATTTAATTTATGGCCGTAATCCGGAATTGCGGAGGTGAAATTGACAGATTTTGGCTGTATCCAACACTATGATATTTAAAAGGGATGGGATGAGGCGAGTCCAGGGGCGGTAAAGCCTGCCAATGCCGGGTTTGTCAAGTATTCGCCGCAAGTTCAGGTGTCTTTCGGGTGGCTAGCTGGCATAATGCTCGTCAGTTAAGGAGGATTTATGGATCAATCGGCCAATCAACTGATCGTGGACCAGGAACTGATACGCCGTCTGGACAGAAACGGACCGCGTTATACCTCATATCCTACCGCAGATCGATTTACTGCAGCATTCGATGCCGGGCGTTATGGCCAATGGGTGGCCAAGCGGGAGATTGGCGGCGTTGACCGCCCATTGTCGCTGTACATCCATATTCCTTTTTGCAACACACTGTGTTTCTATTGCGCATGCAACAAAGTAATAACCAAAGACAAGAGCAAAGCTGCCGAGTACCTGCGTTACCTGATCAAGGAAATGGCGATGCAGGCGATGCTGCTCGGACCGGATCAAGTCGTGGAACAGCTGCACTTCGGCGGCGGCACGCCGACCTTCCTGAGCGATGACGAGATCCGCCAGGTGATGGAGGCGATCCGCCAGCATTTCAGGCTGGTGGAAGACGGCGAGTACTCGATTGAAATCGATCCGCGCAAAGTAAGCGAGGAGACCATCGCGCTGCTGGGCGAGGTGGGTTTCAACCGGATCAGTATCGGCGTGCAGGATTTCGATGATGAGGTGCAGCGCGCCGTAAACCGCATTCAGAGCGAAGAGGAAACGCTGCGGGTGATTCAGGCGGCGCGCGCAAACGGTTTCAGATCGGTGAGCATCGATCTGATCTACGGTTTGCCCAAACAAACCCTGAATGGCTTTAGCGTGACCCTGGACAGGGTCATCGCAGCCAACCCGGATCGTTTATCCATCTATAACTACGCGCACATGCCAACCATCTTCAAGCCGCAACGGCGTATTCATGAAGAGGACTTGCCCGCGCCGCAGGTGAAGCTGGACATACTCGACATGGCTGTCAAAAAGCTCACCGGTGCGGGCTATGTTTACATCGGCATGGATCATTTTGCCAAACCTGAAGACGAGCTTGCCGTTGCGCAACGCCAGGGCAGGCTGCACCGGAATTTCCAGGGTTATTCCACCCATTCGGACTGTGACCTGGTGGCGCTCGGTCTCAGCGCGATCGGCAAGATCGGACCGACATACAGCCAGAATTATCGTGATCTCGCGGATTATTACGATGCGCTGGACAGGGACGTATTGCCCATCATGCGCGGTATGGAATTGAACCCGGACGACCTGGTGCGCAGAGCCATCATTCAGGCCCTGATGTGCCACTTCGAACTTTCCAAGGCAACTTTCAGCAGCGCGTACGGGATCGATTTCGATGACTACTTTGCGACCGAGCTGGATGAATTGCGCGACTACGAGCGCGAAGGGTTGCTGGTGATTTCACCGCAGTCGATCAAGGTTACCCCGAAGGGACGCATGCTGATACGCAACATCTGCATGGTGTTCGACAAGTATTTGCGCACGCGGCAGGAGCACGCACTCTATTCCAAGGTAATCTAGCCTCGGGGTCCGGTCGGGCCAATACGCGTTCTCTTTGCGCAATAATTGAATGTGACCTTATTTATTGGGTAGAGCATGAATAAATTCCTCAAATACGGTTTGTTGGGTATCGCCGCCGTCGTTGTCGTGGCCGCTGCTGTTGTCGCTTATGTGGCCGCGACTTTCAATCCCAATGACTACAAGGCGCAGATCATCAAGGCGGTGAAGGACAGCAAGCAGCGCAATTTGCGTCTCGATGGCGACATCAAGCTGTCCTTCTTCCCTAATATCGGCGCAAGCCTGAGCAAGGTCTCCCTGTCGGAGTTCAGGAGCGACAAGGAATTTGCGGCGATCCAGTCTGCGCGGGTTTCACTTGCATTGCTGCCTTTGCTGCGCAGGCAGGTGGTGGTGGACGAGGTGGCGGTCAGCGGCCTGAAGGCTGCACTGGTCAAGCACAGGGACGGAACAACCAATATCGACGATCTGCTTGGTCAAGCCGGGCAGCAACCGCAGCAGCAGAAAATCGCTCCTGCAACCGGCACGCCGCTCAAATTCGATATCGCTTCTGTGTCCGTGGAAAATACCAGCCTCAGCTATCGCGATGAAAGCAGCGGCGCGAAATACGCCGTCAAGGATCTCAATCTCAGGACCGGACGCATTGCCGTCGGGGTGCCGAGCAAGATCGATTTTTCGGCAACCATACAATCCAATCAGCCAAAACTGGATATCAATACCCGAATTGAGGCAACGCTGGCACTGGATCCGGAAAAGAAGCAGTATCAGTTGCACGGTCTGAAATTGCAGGCCAGCGGTACGGCATTGGATATCGGCAACCTCAAAGTGAAGGCCGGCGGCGATGTGAATGCGGATCTGGCCAGCGACGAATTCGCGGCGAAGAATTTTTCACTGAGCGCCTCCGGGAAGAAGGACAAGGACGATTTCGAGGTCGCCCTGGATGCGCCGTCGCTTCAATTGACCAGGGATAAATATTCCAGTGACAGGATCAAGCTGGATGCAAAGTTGAACGGAGCCGCCGGAGATATTGCTGCAAACCTGACCATGCCCGGCATCGAAGGCAATGCGCAATCGTTCAGGATCAGTGCGCTGAGCCTGGACCTCGATGTGAAGCAGCCCGAGCAGGCGTTCAGGATCAAACTTGCCTCGCCACTGTCCGGAAATATCAAGTCTCAGCAATTCGACCTGAGCAAACTTGGCATCTCGGTGACTGCCACCGGTGACAAGCTGCCGAACAAGTTGGTGAACAGCGAGATGAAGGGTAACGTACATATCGATGCAGCGAAGAAGGTCGTACAGGCCAACTTCGCCGGCGGCCTGTTGCAAAGCCAGATCAAGGCCAGGGTAGTGGTAAATGGGTTTGCCGAACCGGCAATCAACTTCGATGTGGACGTCGACAAGTTCGATGCCGATCCGTACCTGCCGAAAAAATCAGTCCAGGCGGGCCAGCCTCAGGCAAAGGCACCCGAACAGCCGTTTGATCTGTCTGCATTGCGCACCCTGAATCTGGACGGCAACCTGCGCATCGGTTCGCTCAAGGTCGCGAACGTGAAATCGAGCCAGCTGCATCTGGGAGTTAAAGCGCATGACGGACTGGTGAATCTCAGTCCGATCTCCGCCAAACTGTATCAGGGCAGCATGAACGGCAGCCTGAGCATCAATGCACAACACACTCCCAGCTTCGTCATCAAACAGAAACTCAACGAAATTGCTGTCGCACCCTTGATGAAAGATGCCGCCAATCTCGATTTGGCCGAAGGCAGGGGCAATATCGTGCTGGACCTTACCACGCGGGGCAATACCGTCAGCGAGCTGAAAAAGGCGCTGAACGGCAACGTGTCGGTCAATCTGGCGAACGGCGCGATCAAGGGCATCAACCTCGCCAAGCTGGTTCAGGGCATGCAGAATCTGAGCAAGGACACCAGGACGCAGACATTGGGCGTGGACAAGAACGAGAAAACCGAATTCAGCGAGTTCAAGGCCAATTTCAAGGTTCATGACGGCGTGGCTCATAACGACGACCTGACAGTGAAGTCGACCGTGCTGCGTGTAAGCGGAAACGGCGACATCGACATCGGCCATGACAGACTCAACTACAACGCCAAGGCTGCGTTTGCCAAAAGTGCACAGGGCAGGACGGCAACATTGCCGGTGAATGTGAGCGGTCCCTTCGATGCGCTCAAATTCAAGGTCGATTACGGGGCACTGATCGTTGACGTCGCAAAGCAGAAAATCGATGAGAAAAAGGAGAAGGTGAAAGAAGATGCCAAGGCCAAGCTCCAGGAAGAATTCAAGAAGGGATTGAAGGGCCTGTTCAAATGAGCGGCCCATTTGCCGAATCCATCCGGATCGTCATTGCCTGCTGACCCGAGCAACGTATGCATTATTGCATTCATTCGGCAGGCGCATCCGTTCGCATCAAGCCACCAGGCTCCGACCTGGGATCGACCCGGGCATCTCATAGATGACATCAAATTTCGCACAACGCCTGATACGCTGGCAATGCAAACATGGCCGCCACGACCTGCCGTGGCAAGGCGCTGACGCATACCATGTGTGGTTGTCGGAGATCATGCTGCAGCAGACCCAGGTAGCCACTGTCCTTCCGTATTATCAGCGTTTTATTGCTGCATTTCCGGACATCCCGACACTCGCCGCAGCAACCGAGGAGCAAGTGCTCGCGCACTGGAGCGGCCTCGGCTACTACGCACGCGGACGCAACCTGCATGCGGCGGCACGCATTATCGCGGACAAATACCATGGTGAATTTCCGCGCGCATTCGAACAGATAGTCGAACTCCCCGGTATCGGCCGTTCGACTGCCGCCGCAATCTGCGCGCTGGCCTGGCACGAACGCCGCGCGATACTGGACGGCAACGTCAAGCGCGTGCTGGCGCGACATTGCGGCATTGCCGGATCACCCGGCGAAAAGGCGGTGGAAGCATTGCTTTGGGATCAGGCCGAAGCGCGACTGCCGGAACAGGACATCGCCGTTTACATTCAGGCACAAATGGATCTGGGCGCGATGCTGTGCACGCGCAGCAAGCCGAAGTGCGGTGAGTGTCCGGTAAACAGTGATTGCATCGCATTGCAAAGCGAACGAGTTGATGAGCTGCCCACGCGGCGTTTACGCAAAGCCATACCTGAAAAGCGTACTGCATTATTGCTGTTGCTGCACGGCCACGACATCCTGCTTGAGAAACGCCCCGGCAGCGGAATCTGGGGCGGTCTGTGGTGTCCGCCGCAGTTTGAGGATGAGTCAGCGGCTTTGGCATGGAGCGCGAAGGAGGGAATCGGGATGGTCTCGGGATCAGGCGCGAAGATCAGTCCGGAACATGCAATTTTGGCGAGCCGCTATCCAGTCAATCCGGAGAATAGGTGCGAGTCACTGCAAACGTTCACCCACAGCTTTACCCATTTCAAATTGCACATCACTCCGCTGCGTTTGCGCTTGTCGCACAGGCCGCAAAGTGTGCAACAAGCGGGAAGTGTGTGGCTGGATGTGGAAACCGCATTGCAGGCGGCGATTCCCAAGCCGGTCAGGGCGTTGCTGGAAGAATACTGTCGCGGTTAGTTTCATGAGGCCCCGCCCCGAGTTGATTATCGTCCATCCTCGGGCGGTGTCAGCGAGCAGCGCCAGCTCTTGATCTTTGAATCTCTGGGTATCACCGCGGGATTGCTCGCAAGCAACTGGGCAATCGCCGCTTTGGCGGTAGACTTGCATACATCAACACTGTGGTCATAGGGATTAAACACCGTGTATTGCTTGATGTTCTCCGGGTTTTCCAGGTCGATGATCAGGTAGATACCGTTCGGCTTTTCCGGGCTGCATCCCGACAAAACCGGCAGGCCTAGTGCCACAAGAAGCGCAATCGCCCGGACGAACGCTATCGAAGCGGTGGTCGGAATTTCATTCATGTGGCATTGATTTCTCGAGGTTTGACTCGGCTATCTTGCCGTGATCGAAGCGGCATTGCAAACCGGATCCGGAGCAAACCAGAAACGTGCCGCCTGGATTTATTTATCTCCCCATTTCCCGATCAGCGTTTGCGCAATACCCAGATGATCGAGTATCCGCGCCACGACAAAATCCACGATGTCCTGCACGCTCTGCGGATGATGATAGAAGCCCGGATTGGGCGGCATGATGACTGCTCCGGCGTGCGACAGTTTGAGCATGTTCTCCAGATGGATCGCGGAGAACGGCATCTCGCGCGGCACCAGGATCAGCGTGCGTTTTTCCTTGAGCATCACATCGGCGGCACGGCTAATTAGATCATCACTGATTCCGCCCGCGATCTTGCCCAGCGTGCCCATGGTGCAGGGGCAGACCACCATCGCATCGCCGGGGTTGGAGCCGGAGGCCATCGGCGCGTACCAGTCCTGGATGCCGAATACTTTCAGTTCGCCGCTGAATTTGCCGAAGCGTTCCGCAAACATCTGTTCCGCATCCTGCGGGCGGTTCGGCAGCGTGAAATCCAGTTCCTGCTTGGCGACGATCTGCGCGGCTTGCGAATACACCAGATGCACGCGCTGTCCGCTTTGCAGCAGGCATTCGAGCAGGCGCATGCCGTAGGGCAGGCCGGATGCGCCGGTGAAGGCGAGGGTGATGGTTTTCATATAATCAGTTTGCCACGTGACGAGCGACAGTCGTTCTCGGCAGCATAACCAGAGGACGTAGTTGCTCGACTGGTGACTGGCATGATAACCAATCGATTTGCTTCATCTCTGCTGAGCTCTATGTTCTCTGTGGCTAACGTTAGGGATTTGGTTCCGGGTTTGGTCTGCTTTCATTATCCATGAAACGCGCCGCGATCAAACCGTTCACCGTGCCGAACAGCAGTGCCGCTGTGGCAAAGATCGGGATCAGGTAGGCAATGCCGGCATGCGGGATCAGCCACAGGTATACCACCAGCATCTGTCCTGCAATGTGCGCGAACGCGGCATAGATGCTGTGACTGACCGGACCGAACCAGCGCACCGGCAGATGACGGGCCATGCCCAGCACGACCAGACTGCACAATGCGCCGGACAGGCTGAGGAAAAATCCCGGCGCGAGAAAATTGCCGAACAGCAAACTGCCGGCCAGCACGCGCAACAGCGACACCCATGCCGCCGCGCGCCAGCCGTAGCGGGCCAGCACGATCAGCGTGACGATGTTGGCCAGCCCCGGTTTGACTCCGGGCAGCGGAGAGGGAATGGCGCTTTCCAGCACCGTCAGGCCGAGCGCCACCGCCGCCATGCGCGCGATGTGGTGGTCTTCGGCTGTCGTATCCAAGTTGATCGAAGTACAAGGCAAGTCAGGAGCGGGGCTTTCCCCTTTCCCCTTTTCCCTTGCACCTTGATCCTGATTCTCAGTAGTTGAGGCTGTCATATTTCTTCTGCTGCCGGCCAATTCGACACTCACTTGATTCGGCAGGCAGATGGCAATTTCGCCTGCCTGTTGCAGCCAGCCCTGGCGCACGCAGTATTGGCGCGGGCTGGGGTCGGAAGCGATGCGCGCTTTGCGCTTCTGGATGCTGATGATGCTGATCCCAAGCGGGCCGGGCACTTCGATCTGCTGGTCGCGCGACAACGGTACTTCGCGGAATATTTTTCCGCCGCTGCGGATGATGGCCTTGTCGGCGAGATCGCCGCTCCACAGCTTGAGCGTGAGTGCCACGACAATGGCACCGCCGAGCAGCAGCGTCAGCCAGTCGCCGGGCTTGATGTGCTGCAAGGCCTGCCTGTACATCATCTATTGCGTCAGTTCGCGATGGCGCACCAGAACTTGCTGCTGATGCTCGAAATGACGCGCCAGCTTTTCGGCGAGGTAGACCGAGCGGTGCTGCCCGCCGGTGCAGCCGATGGCAACGGTGAGATAGCTGCGGTTGTCGGCGACGAAACTGGGCAGCCAGCGCTCCACGAAATCGCGGATGTCGCCAAACATCTTCTGCGCAGCCGGGGTGTTTTCCAGGAAGTCGATCACCGGCGGCATCGCGTCCGGTGAGCGGGCGCAGCATCCGGGTCGTAGTGCGGATTGGGCAGGCAGCGCACATCGAACACCAGGTCGGAATCCAGCGGTATGCCGTGCTTGTAGCCGAACGACTGGAACAGCAGTGTCAGGCGTGCACGGTCGACCTTGATGAATTGCTTGATCCAGGCGCGCAGCGCATTGGCGTTGAGTTCGGTGGTGTCGATGTGATGGCCGATGTCGCTGATCTGCAGCCAGCAGTTCACGCTCGTAGCTGACACATTCCGGCAGGGTCCGGACTGTCTTGTCGTTGGTCAGGAATGAGGAGTCGCTGAGCGGGTGCAGGCGGCGCGTCTCGGAAAAACGCTTGACCAGCGTGTCATTCTGGGCATCCAGGAACAGCACATGCACATCCACGCCGTGCTGCCTGATCTGCTGCAGCAGATCGGGCAGGCGCTGCACGCTGTTCGCACTGCGCACGTCGATGCTGACGGCAATATTATTGTATCCGGCATGCTGCAGATGTTCCACCAGCGCAGTCAACAGGTCGGCGGGCAGATTGTCCACGCAGTAGTAGCCGCTGTCTTCCAGCACCTTGAGCGCGACGCTCTTGCCGGAACCGGATAAGCCGCTGATCAGAAATAGCTGCACACCGGACTCCTGCTAATCGTTGAGAAGCAGGCGGTCGTGGCGCGAGATGAATTCCTGCATGCTGTCGATGCCGCGCTGCTGCAGCACAAAATTGCGCGCCGCGGCTTCCACCAGTACGGCGAGGTTGCGCCCTGCGACCACCGGAATGTTCACCGTGCTGATGTTCACACCGAGGATATCCTGGTGCGTGGCATTCAGCTGCAAACGCTCCATTTGCGACAGGTCGCCGCCGGGCGGGCGTGCAGGTGCACGATGAGTTTCAGGCTCTTTTTGCGGCGCACCGCGGTTTCGCCGAACATGGTGCGGATGTTCAGCACGCCGAGACCGCGCACTTCGAGAAAATCGCGCAGCAATTCCGGGCAGCGGCCCTCCAGCGTATCCGGCGCGATGCGATGCAATTCGACGATGTCATCGGCCACCAGGCCGTTGCCGCGCGTGATCAGTTCGAGGCCGAGTTCGCTTTTGCCGACCGCGCTTTCACCGGTGATCATCACGCCGACACCCAGCACGTCGAGAAACACGCCGTGGCGTGTGGTGGATTCGGCCAGTTCCTTGGCAAGATAGTGGCGGACCAGCCACATCAGATGCACGCTGGGTTTGGGAGAGGCAAACAATGGGATGTGCGACCGGTTGGCGAAATTGATCAGTTCAGGCGGGATGTCGCTGGTGCCGGCCACGATCAGGCAAGTCGTGCCGTGCTGTTCGATCTGGCGAAACGCGCTTTCGCGAGCTACGGCGTCCAGTTCACGCAGATAGTCCAGTTCGGTATCGCTCAGCACCTGCACCCAGTTCGGGTGGATCAGGTTGAGATGGCCGATCAGTCCCTTGTTCGAAGCGTTCACTTCTTCGCTGTCGATGATGCGATCCGTTCCATCGGCTCCGGCAACACGGCTCAGCAACAGTCGCTCCTGCTTGTCTTCAAACAGTTGCCGGATGTTGACCTGGCTCATGTCTGGCTTTTCCAGTCAAGAAACAGCTGATGGATGCTACCAGTGTCCTTGCAGGCAAGCAGGCTGTTGCGGAATTGCGTGTCGCTGAACATCTGTGCCAGTTCGCCGAGTATCTGCAGGTGCAGATCGTTGGCGCGTTCCGGAACCAGCAGCACGAAATATCAGGTTCACCGGCTGTCCGTCCGGCGCATCGAACGGAATCGGGTGGGATGTCATCACAAACGCGGCGGTCGCATCGCGCAATTTGGCGATACGCCCATGCGGAATTGCCACGCCTTGCCCGAGTCCGGTGGAACCAAGCTTTTCGCGGGCGAACAGGCTGTCGAAGACCTGGCTGCGCGCGATCTGCTGGTTGTTTTCAAACAACAGGCCAACCCGCTCAAACACGCGCTTCTTGCTGGTGGATTCGTTGTCCAACAGGATATTGTCGGGCAACAGGATCTTGCTGATCAGATTCATAATGGAAAGCCGGTTATATGAGGCGGGATTTCGCCCGCCGCAGACGGTTACTTGTTTGCAGCGTGTTTGCCGGAATCGTCATGGCGGCGATCGGACAGTTTTTCCTTGTGTCTGCGCACCTGGCGTTCCAGCTTATCAACCAGCATATCGATCGCCGTGTAGAGATTTTCATCCTCGCATTCCACGAACAGGTTTTTTCCGCTGACATGCATGGTCGCTTCGGCCTTCTGTTTCAGTTTCTCAACCGAAAGAATCACGTTCACATCTATTACCACGTTTTCGAAATGGCGCTTGATTTTGTCAAACTTTTCAGTCGCATAATCCCGGATGGCAGGCGTGATTTCCAGATGATGTGCGGTTAGATGGAGGTTCATGGTGTGCTCCTTATGTTTAGAGTGATTTACGGAGATTCACCGGGAGTATGCGCATCGATTCCCGGTATTTTGCTATGGTACGCCGGGCAACGACAATGCCCTGCTGTGCCAGGATTTCTGACATGCGGCTGTCGGTAAGCGGTTTGTGCGCATCTTCCGCGCTGACCAGTTGCTTGATCAGCTCGCGTATCGCGGTGGAAGAGCAGGTGCCGCCGCTTTCCGTGGCCAGGCCGCTGCCGAAGAAATGTTTGAATTCGTATATGCCGCGCGGAGTCAGCATGAATTTCTGCGTGGTGCTGCGCGATATGGTGGATTCGTGCAACTCGAGCTGGTCGGCGATTTCGCGCAGCACCAGCGGGCGCATTCCGATCTCGCCATGCTCGAAAAACTTTTCCTGCCGTTCCACGATAGCTTGCGCGACGCGCAGAATGGTGTCAAAGCGCTGTTGCAGGTTCTTGATCAGCCACTTCGCTTCCTGCAATTGTGCGGCAAGCTGCGGAAGCATTCTTGTCGGAGCGCTGTTGCAGGATATTGGCGTAAATCTGATTGACGCGCAGCTTGGGCATCGCTTCCGCGTTCAGTCGTGCACGCCATCTGCTTTTGTGCTTTTCCACGATCACGTCGGGCACCACGTAATCGGCGACGCTTTGCCCGAACTCGGTGCCGGGTTTGGGATTCAATGCCGTGATCAAATGTTGCGCGGCGCGCAATTCATCGTCGGTGCAGCGCAGCAGTTTCTTGATCTTGCTGAAGTCATGCGCGGCGACCAGATCGAGATGCTGGCTTACCAGGCGAACCGCCAGATCGCGCTGCGGCGTGTCCTCGGGCAATGCCTTGAGCTGCAGCGCCAGACATTCGCCCAGATTGCGCGCTCCCAGGCCGGGTTGATCAAGGTGCTGCAGTTGCACCAGCGCGGTTTCCAGATCGTCCAGCGTGATTTCGAGTTCCTCAGGCAACAGGTCTGCCAGTTCTTCCAGATCCTGGGCCAGATAGCCGTTCTCATCCAGCGCATCGATCAGCATCCCGACCACCTTGCGGTCTTTGTCATCGATCGAGCTGGTGGTCAGTTGGCTATGCAGGTGCGCGCGCAGGCTGGCCTGTTCGGCGGCCTGTTCGGGTATGACTTCGTCCTCGTCGTCCGTGCTGCGCATGGCTCCGCCGGTATTCCAGTCGGCGGGTTCGTTGCCGAAAGTATCCGGGCCTGAATCGTCGGTGCCACGGTCGTCTGTGTTAGTCGTCTGGGCCTGCTCTGCGGATGCGCTGCTTTGGGAAGGCGTAGATGATGCGTCCGCGGTGAAAATGCCAGGGCCGGATTCATCGGCGGCTTCAAGCATGGGATTTTCTTCCAGCAGACGCGCGACTTCCTGATGCATGTCCTGCGTGGAGAGTTGCAGCAGGCGGATAGCCTGCTGCAACTGCGGAGTGAGCGTCAGTTGCTGGGATAGTCGGAGTTGGAGAGCGGGTTTCATTGCGTGGTTTCTTGTGCGGGGTACCTTCGCGTCAGAGCTTGAAGTGTTCTCCCAGATACACTTTCCTTACGCCCTCATTATAGATGATTTCATCAGGCTTGCCTTCCGCCATTACCGAGCCGGCATTGATGATGTAGGCGCGGTCGCAGATACCCAGAGTTTCACGCACATTGTGGTCGGTGATCAGCACGCCGATGCCGCGCTCTTTGAGGAAATGGATGATTTTCTGTATGTCCAGCACGGCAATCGGATCAACGCCGGCGAATGGTTCATCCAGCAGTATGAAGCGCGGGTCGGTCGCCAGTGCGCGGGCGATTTCGACGCGCCGCCGTTCGCCGCCCGACAGGCTGATGGCTGGATTGTCGCGGATATGCGTGATGTGCAGATCTTCCAGCAATTTGTCCAGTTGATTTTTCAGCCCGTCATCGCTATGACCCTGGAGTTCCAGCACGGCCTCGATGTTTTGCGATACCGTCAGGCGGCGAAAGATGGATGCTTCCTGCGGCAGATACCCGAGTCCGAGACGGGCGCGGCGGTGTATCGGCAGATGGGTGATATTCTGGTCGTCGATGAAGATTTCTCCGCCATCGGCTGCAATCAGTCCGACGATCATGTAGAAAGCGGTGGTTTTGCCGGCGCCGTTCGGGCCGAGCAGTCCAACCACTTCGCCGCTTCTGACTGACAGTGATGCATCGTGCACTACGGTGCGCGAGCCGTACTTCTTCTTCAGGCCGACCGCGCGCAGTTCACTCATTTTGCCGGGCCGGGTTCGCAACGGGGGAGGCGGGCAAGACGCCAGATGCGGGCTGCGTTGTCATGTTGCTTTTGGGCTGCAACACAGCACGTACCCGTTCCGACGTGTCATTGTTTGCGTTTGCATTTTTTCCGCTCACCTTGAAGATTTCGGTGTTGGTGTTGTAAACAATATGATTGCCGCTGACCATATCAAGATTGCGCTTCAGGCGCGCCTTGCCGTAAAGGTTCAAGGATCCCGGTGCGCGTGTCATATTCGATTTGTTCTCCGTAACCTTCCACATAACCCTCCATCCTTTCGCGCTTCTGCCGGAACTCGGCGGTGTCGCCATACGCGATGGCGTGCTGGAAACCTTCCTTGTCCTGTGTAACGACGATCCTGTCGCCGCGTATCAACAACGTTCCCTGCGACAACTCCACATTGCCGATGAAGGTGCTGATTCGCTGCGCGTCGTCCATTATCACCTGATCGGCCTCAAGATGCATCGGCTCCGCGCTGTCTGCGCTGGCGGCAAAACAGGATGGCACCCAAAGCTGCAGGAAAAAAGGCAGCAGGAGGGCACACAGGGATAATTTATGGTTTGTTCGGTACATATTCACTTCTGACCCGGGAAAGCAGTTTCAGGATGCGTGTCTTGTTGTCCAGTTCCATTCCAGTCGCATGCACGATATTGTGCGCTTCGACGATCGTTACCGCACGGTCGGTATCGGCCAGGTTCTGGTCCGGCGAGACGTGCAGGTATTCGGTTTGCAAAGTAAGCTGTCCCTGTTGCGCACTCGCCTCGCGCAGCACTTTCACGTTGTCGCGCAGGTATACATCTTCGCCTTTGCTGGAAACCGAGCCATGTTCGGCGTTGGCATGGATTGCAGGCTTTCCGGGGGAGAGCATGGTTATGCGCGGCTCATCCAGCGTCGTGCTATCGTCATCCGGGTAGTGCATCAATCTGGTTGCTGCCATGATGAAGTCCGGTACGCCCTGGTCATTCAGGCTGGTCGCGGAAAAGTTTTCCACGATTGCATCCGGGTCGTGGCGTTTGCTTTCCGGCTTCGCCGGTCCGGGCAACGCCTGCTGGTTAAGCCAATAGGTGGCGGACAGCAAAGCAAGCAGGGGTAACAGCGGCAGCCAGGGACGGACACGGGAGCCAAGCGTCATTTCAAGTAGGGGGCGAGTTGGGCATCCAGCTTGCCCTGCGCCGACATGATCAATTCGCAGGCTTCACGCACCGCGCCATGCCCGCCACTGCGCTGGGTGACATAGTGCGAATGTTTGCGCACCAGCAGCGGCGATTCCGGAACGCTGATCGCCAGGCCGACATGCCGCATCACCGCGAGATCAACCACATCGTCGCCCATATAGGCGGCGGCATCCGGGGGCAGCTTGAGTTTGCCGAGCAGGTCGATCATGGTCTCGAGTTTGTTTTCGACGCCCTGGTACAGATGCGTGATGCCCAGGTTTGTTGCGCGCGCTTCGACGCAACGCGAAGTCCGTCCGGTGATGATGGCGACTTCCACGCCGCTGGCGCGCAACATTTTCAGCCCGTGCCCGTCCAGCGAATTGAAACGTTTGAATTCCTCACCGGAATCGGAATAGAACAGGCCGCCGTCGGTCATCACACCATCGACATCGAACGCGATCAGGCGTATCAGTTTTGAGCGGCTTAACAGCATTAATTTCTCCAACCAAAAACAGGCCCGTGCCCTGAATAGCGGATTGCGCGTGAAACGCAACGCCGGCTGCCGGAATTTTTGCTGCAACCGGTTAATTGCCTAGATTACCTTGGCATGCAACAGGTCGTGCATGTTGAGCGCACCGACCAGTTTATTCTGTTCATCCACCACCAGCATCTGGCTGATGTTGAACTGTTCCATCATCTGCACCGCCTCGGCCGCCAGGCTGTCCGGGTTGATCCGGTGCGGATCGGCAGACATCACGCTGCGTACCGGCGTGGCATTGAAATCCAGCTTCTTTGCAAGCGTGCGGCGCAGATCCCCGTCGGTATAAATGCCCAGCACGCGCTGTTCCGCATCCACGATTGCGGTCATTCCCACGCCCTTTTTCGAGATTTCCAGAATCGCGTCGCCCAGTGTCGCATCCAGGCTTACCATGGGCAGTCGCTCGCCGGTGCGCATGATATCGCTTACACGGGTGAGCAGGCGCCGCCCCAGGCTGCCGCCGGGATGGGAACGGGCAAAATCCTCCGCCCCGAATCCCTTCGCATCCAGCAATGCCACCGCCAGCGCATCGCCCAGTGCCAATGCCGCCGTCGTGCTGGCCGTGGGCGCCAGCCCCATCGGGCAAGCTTCCTTGTCCACCGCTGCATTGAGATGGACATCGGAAACCCTGGCCAGGCTGGACGCCGGATTTCCGGTCATGCTGATGAGTTTTGCACCCTGCCGCTTGATGACCGGCACGATGGTCATCAGTTCCTCGCTTTCACCCGAATAGGACAGCGCGATGAAGACATCCTCGCTGGTGATCATGCCCAGGTCGCCGTGGCTGGCCTCGCCCGGATGCACGAAATAGGCTGGGGTGCCGGTGCTGGACAGGGTGGCGGCAATCTTGCGCGCAATGTGCCCGGATTTACCCATGCCGCTCACGATGACCCGGCCTTCGCAGCGCAGCACGACCTCCATTGCGGCCAGGAAATTTTCATCAAGGCGAGCACTGAGCGCCTGTACCGCAGCGGCTTCGATATTCAACACCTCGCGGGCGAGTGTCAGCGCGTTGGGCGTGGCGGATAGATTCTTGTTCATAAGCGCCGGATTATAGCAGCGCGCCCGATGCGCGGAGAGATTTTGACAGCAGGATTCTGGCCAGGAAGTTTTGCCAAGGAAGTTTTGCCGTTTTGCCAAGGAAGTTTTGAAAGCGCGGTCAACTTAGTGCATTATCCGGGCATGCCGACTAGGTTGCTTTACAAGCCTTCATGACGAACTCTTTGCCACTTTTGCTGATACTGCTTGCGGTCGCCGTGGGCGTGGTCGTGCTGTGCCGGATACTGGAATTACCGGCAATGCTGGGCTACCTGCTGGTCGGCATCCTGATCGGGCCCCATGCGCTGGGCTGGATACCCGATGCGCCGGAAACCCGCCATCTGGCTGATTTCGGCGTGGTGTTCCTGATGTTCAGCATCGGTCTGGAATTCAGCCTGGCGCGGCTGCGCAGCATGCAGCGGCTGGTGTTCGGCCTGGGTACCGCGCAGGTGGTCGCCACCATCCTGCTGGTCATGCTTTCCTCGTTGTTCTTCGGGATCGACTGGCGCGCCGGACTGGCGCTGGGCGGTGTGCTGGCGATGTCATCCACCGCGATCGTCAGCAAGATGCTGGTCGAGCGGGCCGAATTGAGCACGCCCCACGGCCAGAAAATCATGGGTGTGCTGCTGTTCCAGGATATTGCCGTGGTACCGCTGATCATCATCATTCCGGCGCTCGCCAGCAGCGGCGAGCATCTCTATCTCACCATCGGTCTCGCGCTGTTCAAGGCAGCGCTGGTTCTGTCCGCGCTGCTGATCTTCGGGCAGCGGCTGCTGCGCCCGTGGTTCCATCTGGTCGCGATGCAGAAATCGTCCGAGCTGTTCATGCTCAACGTGCTGCTGTTCACGCTGGGCCTGGCCTATGTCACCGAACTGGCCGGACTGTCGATGGCGCTGGGCGCGTTCGTCGCCGGGATGCTGATCTCCGAAACCGAGTATCGCTACCAGGTTGAGGAGGACATCAAGCCGTTCCGCGATGTGCTGCTCGGTTTGTTCTTCGTCACCATCGGCATGCTGCTCGATCTGCATCATGTGATCTCGGGAATCGGCTGGGTGCTGCTGATACTGCTTATCCTGCTGCCGTTCAAGGCCGCGGTGGTGACACTGCTGGCGCGCGCGTTCTCCGGAGACTGGGGCGCATCGATACGCAGCGGCCTGGGATTGGCCCAGGCCGGCGAATTCGGCTTTGTGCTGCTGACGCTGGCAGGCGGTGTGAATTTGCTGCCTGCGGAAGTCATGCAGAACGTGCTGGCGGCGATGCTGGTTTCGATGCTGGCCGCGCCATTCCTGATTCAGCATGCCGAGGCCATCGTGCGGCGGATATCCCCGTCGGCGTGGATGGACCGGGCGCTGCAGATACACCAGATTGCAGTCAAAACCATGGCAGCCGATGCGCACATCATCATTTGCGGTTTCGGACGCAGCGGGCAGGCGCTGTCGCGTTTTTTGTCACAGGAAAATATCCGCTTCATCGCGCTCGATCTTGACCCGCGCCGCGTGCACGAGGCGGTGGCTGCGGGCGACAGCGTGGTTTACGGCGACGCCGCCAAGCGCGAGGTGCTGGTGGCCGCCGGACTGATGCGCGCAAGGACACTGGTCATCACCTACGACGACAAACACTCCGCGCTCAAGATCCTGCACCATGTGAACCAGATGCGCCCGGATCTGCCGGTGGTGGTGCGCACCGCCGACGATACCCATATCGAAGAACTCAAGAAAGCCGGGGCGGCCGAAGTGGTCGCCGAAGTGACCGAAGGCAGCGTGATGCTGGCTTCGCAGGCGCTGCTGTTGTCCGGCGTGCCGCTGAACCGCGTGATCCACCGCGTGCAGGAAAATCGCGCGGGGCGTTACGCGGCGTTCAACGGCTACTTCCGCACCGCCCCGTATCGGGGATGATGCGGGCGACAGCTTGCAGCCGCGTTTCCTGAGTGTGCGGCTCAACGACGACTCCATTGCGGTGGGCAGAAAACTGGGCGAGCTTGGCCTGGCCGAATTGAGCGTCGAGGTGAACGCGGTGCGCCGGCGCAATGTGTATGGTGCGCAGCCGAGCGAAGATATGCTGCTTAAGACCGGCGATATCCTGGTGCTGCTCGGCCTGCCGGAAGCGTTGCAGGCTGCCGAGTCACTGCTGCACAAAGGAACATAGAGCGCGGGCAATAAAAAAGCCCGCTGCGAACAGCGGGCTTTTGTCACGCCGGGTGATTGTTTAGTAGCCCATGCACACCAGGTAAGTCTGGTCATCGACAATTGCTGTGGTTGCGACTGATGTACCACCAGATGAAGTGCCAGCGGCAGTTACCTGAACAGATCCTGTTTCGGTATTGCCGTCATCCAGCGTGGTATCGAGTTGCTTGGCGAACTTGCCGGGTATAGCATCGGAACAGACGATGTAGGTCCCGACCATCCCGATGATCGGATTGTCAGTCAACGAATTGGTTACACCGATAAATCCACCAACTGCATTCGTGGGTCGATAGGAGGCGGCTACACTGGTATCCGTTGACCCCGGACCAAATCCGGCCATGCGGATGTGTTGCCAGAATACATAGGATTCAGAGGCGGTAGTTGTGGCATCCCAAGTACCATTGATAATCCCATTCCCTAGTGTTGCAGTGGTTGTCGCAGGAACTGCGCTGGCGCCTAGGTGGATTCCGACATTAATATCATCACCGGGCAAGGCCTTGTACTTGTCCTGGTAGCCGTAGATGTAGATCGGCACGTTCTTGAAATCGGTGGCGAGGTTTTTCACCTTCGCGCTGTTGATCAGCTCCTGGCCCTTCAGCACGCCGCCGAGCAGCAGGCCGATGATCACCAGCACGATGGCGATTTCGATCAGGGTAAAGCCGGATTGATTGCGTTTCATTGTGTTAATCTCCTTTCGTTAAGCAGCGCAAACTCTACTGCAATTGCTGTGCCAATACTATACAGTTCATCAGAATTTTTCAGTCGGAATGAAATGAAATAAATAAAATCAGTCTGTTGGCTTGGGTTGGTTGATGGCGGATGAAATGCCGGGCATGATGGTCGGAGGCGATTTCCGGTCTGATCGATAATTTGTTGACGAGATATTGACAAGGTAATGCCGAAATGCTGACACCGAATATGGTGAAATATCTGCACAACAGCCGCTGGTTGCTGCTGGCGATGCTGTGGCTGTTGCACGGTGCGCTGCTGCTCGGCGTGCAGAGCCCTTGGATACATCCGCTGCTGCTTACCCACTTCGGTTTGTTCCTGCTTTGGCAACCGCTGTGGCGCAGCGAACGCAAAGTGGGGATCAGTGTATTCATCCTGATCGCGCTGGCTGCGGTTACGGAACTGTTCTTCCTGAACTGGTGGATGGTCGCGTTCTGGCTGACCGGACTGTTTGGCCTGGTTGGCGCGCGCGTATTTGTCTTCCGCGAGCACTGGGCACGCTTGATGTACATGATGGTGATGATTTATCTGCTTGCCGTGCTGCTGCTCTGGGTCGTGCCCAATTTGTTCGCCGCACAGGCCACCATCGAGGTTGGACGCACGCTGATACGTTATGTGCTGCCGTTTTTGCTGCTGGCGATGACGGTACTTCCGGCCAGCAAGGAACTGGCCGAAAGTGCCCGGACAGTGGATTTCATATACAGCTTGTTGCTGTTCATGCTGCTGGCTCTGGTGGTGCTCGGCAGTCTCGCATTCATGACTTTGGGGAAGCTGGATTACCTGGACGCGCTGCTGCGCGCGCTGTTCCTGATCGGATTCATATTGCTGGCATTCGGGGTGTTGTGGAACCCCCGGTTCGGATTCAGCGGCCTGCAGGCGATGTTCTCGCGATATCTGCTGAATGTCGGCACGCCGTTCGAAAGCTGGCTTACCGAATTGACCGAGGCAGTCCATCGCGAGCCCGATGCGGCGGCTTACATGCACAGGGCAGTATCCTTGCTGGCTGATTTGCCATGGCTTTCGGGGCTGTCATGGCAATCGTCCGATGGAGACGGCCAGGTCGGACAATCCAGCGAACACGCTGCAGTGGTCGAAGAGCGGGGTTTGCGCCTGACGCTGTATGCGAGGCAATCACTCAATCCCACGCTGATGTTGCATATACACCTGCTGGTGCAACTGATCGGTTATTTTTACCACTCCAAGCAACGCGAACAGACCCTGCGCGACATCACGCGCTTGCAGGCGGTGTACGAGACCGGATCGCGCCTCACCCACGACCTGAAGAACATGCTGCAATCGCTGCTTTCGCTTACCGCCATCTCGCAGAACCGCGAACCGCGGGCGCAGCAATTGTTGCAGCAACAGCTTCCGCTGCTTTCCCAGCGCATCGAAGCAACCCTGATCAAGCTGCAGCAACCCCATCTGGATAACGATTCTGCGCAGCTTGCCCTGAGTGCATGGTGGGGCAGCTTGCGGCTGCGCAACCGGTATCAGGAGATTAACTGGCACGAACCTGATGGCTTGCCGGACAAGAACATTCCCGTAGCGATGTTCGATTGCGTGATCGACAACCTGGTCGACAACGCGCTGAGAAAACGCCAGGAGAATTTCGATATTGCAATCACGGTCGAAATCAGGCTCGAACCATTGAGTATCGTTGTCTGCGACAGCGGCGATGCGATACCGGATCGCATTGCCGACAAGTTGTTGCGCGGTGTGATCGTTTCCGAACACGGTTTTGGAATCGGGTTGTATCAAGCCTCGCGTTGGGCTGAGCAACTGGATTATCAGCTGGCATTGATCAGCAATCAGGCCGGGAATGTGTGTTTCGAGTTGCGGGATAACAGCGGAAGAGCGAAAGAAAAAAGAAAGGTAGAAAGAAGGGGGGCAGAAAGAAGGAAGGTAGAAAGAAGGAATGAGTCTGATTTTTAGGGATTTAACATATCGCCTTATGTGATAAGCTCCCGGGTGTTGTAATTACGTTTGAATTTGTTTCATGTCTTCCATATCGGCTTCTTCTCTCGCTGGCGCGTTTTTGCGCCAGGAAGTCCTCGATCTGCACGCTTACCATGTGCCGGACAGCTCCGGCTTCATCAAGCTGGATGCGATGGAAAACCCCTATCTGGTGCCGCCCGCATTGCGCGCCGAAATCGCCGAGGCGGTCGCGGCGGCGGCAATCAACCGCTATCCTGATCCGGCCGCCGCTTCGCTCAAGGACAAAATCCGCGCCGCAACCGGTTTGCCGCAGGGAATGGCGTTATTGCTCGGCAATGGCTCGGACGAACTGATCCAGTTGCTCGCATTGGCTCTCAACAAGCCCGGCGCGACGCTGTTGAGCGTTGAACCGTCGTTCGTGATGTACAGGATGATCGCGATATTCACCGGCATGCGTTATGTGGGCGTACCCCTCAAGTCAAATTCCGGGGCGTCGAATTCCGGGGCCGGGGATTTTTCTCTGGATTTGCCCGCGACGCTTGCGGCGATCCGCCGCGAACAGCCTGCCCTCGTGTTCCTGGCTTATCCGAACAATCCGACCGGCAACCTGTTCCCGGCTGAAGCCGTTGCTCAGATTATCGCTGCATCACCCGGCCTGGTGGTGCTGGATGAGGCCTATTATGCATTTGCCAGCGACAGTTTTATTCCACACCTGGCGAATTACCCGAACCTGCTGGTGATGCGCACCTTTTCCAAGCTGGGCATGGCAGGGCTGCGGCTCGGATTTCTGGCGGGCAGCTCGGCGTGGCTCGGGGAGTTGGAAAAGCTGCGCTTGCCGTATAATGTCGGCGTGTTGCCGCAGGTGGTGGCAGCAAAGTTGCTGGAACATCACGAGGTGCTGTTGCAGCAGGCGGAACAAATCAGGCAGGACCGGGAAAAACTGTACCAGCAGCTGCACGGAATCGCCGGCGTGCAGGTTTATCCGAGCGAGGCAAATTTTCTGCTGTTCCGGGTGGCGAATGCGGTAGCCGTTTTCAACGGTCTCAAGCAGCGCGGCGTGCTGATCAAGAACCTGCATGGCTCGCATCCGATGCTGCAAGACTGCCTGCGAGTGACCGTCGGCACCCCGGATGAAAACGAACGGTTTATGATCGCACTAAAGGAAAGCATGCATGCAATAGAGTGAGTTTCAGTGCAGGCTTACCTTCAGGTTAGCCGGAGCTAAAACGAGCGATTCATAAAAGCATTGGAGGAGAGTTTGCGCAATGAGCAGCGAGTTTCGGCGGTAATTAACTTTCCCCCCAAGGCGGAGGCCGTGGTTGTAAAGCCACTAATAACAAAGTCAGGCAATCCGTTACCCGCCAAAGGCTGGACGGAATTGACACAGTGGCAACAACCACGCACAGGTTATGCCGGAACCAGAACGAACGGTTTATTAAGCTTTGCAGAATAATATAATTCAATCCGCACAGGACCCAATCATGCGCAGCACGAAAGTTTCACGCAATACCCTGGAGACCCAGATCAACGTCGAATTGAATCTGGACGGCAGCGGCAAATCCAGGTTTGATACCGGGCTGCCGTTTTTCGATCACATGCTCGATCAGATCGCCCGGCACGGGCTGCTGGACCTGAATATCCTTGCCAAAGGGGATCTGCACATCGATGCGCATCACACTGTCGAAGATATCGGCATCACCATGGGTCAGGCATTCAATCAGGCGATCGGCGACAAGAAAGGCTTGCGCCGCTACGGCCATTCTTATATTCCGCTGGATGAAGCCCTGTCGCGGGTGGTGGTGGACATATCCGGCCGTCCCGGCCTGGTATTCAATTGCGAATTCGTGCGCGGCAATGTTGGCCAGTTCGATGTTGATCTGATCAAGGAGTTCTTTCAGGGGTTTGTCAATCATGCACTGGTGACGGTGCATGTCGACAACCTTGCGGGAGACAATGCCCACCATCAGGCCGAAACCATATTCAAGGCGTTTGGCCGCGCATTGCGCATGGCGCTGGAGCTGGATCCGCGCATGGTGGGCGTAATGCCTTCCACCAAGGGAACAATATAAATCCATCATGGTCGCTATGGTTGATGTTGCGGTAGTCGATTACGGCATGGGCAACCTGCGCTCGGTCGAGCAGGCCTTGCGCAGGGTGGCGCCTGCAGCTGAGATTGTCGTCACCGATGATCCGGGAACGATTGCAAACGCCGGCAGGGTGGTTTTTCCAGGGCAAGGCGCGATGCCCGACTGTATGCGCGAAATGGATGCGCGCGGCTTGCGCGATGCCGTATTGCTTGCCGCACGCAGCAAGCCGTTTCTCGGTATCTGCATCGGATTGCAAATGCTGTTCGAGCACAGTGACGAAGGCAACATTGCCGGACTGGGGATTTTGCACGGCAAAGTGGTGCGCTTTGCCAGTAATATGCGCGATGCACAGGGCAACAAACTGAAGGTGCCGCACATGGGATGGAATCAGGTCCATCATGTGCAACACCCGTTGTGGAATGGCATAGAGCAGGATGCGCGCTTTTATTTCGTGCACAGCTACTATGTGCAGACGCAAGATGCCTCGCTGGTGCAGGCTACCAGCCAATATCCCCATTCGTTTGTCTGCGCCGTGGCAAAGGATAATCTGTTTGCGGTGCAGTTCCATCCGGAAAAAAGCCAGGCAGACGGGCTTAAACTGCTGCAAAATTTTGTGCAATGGAATCCTTAAGATAATTAACTTACTGCCATGCTGATTATTCCCGCGATAGATTTGAAAGACGGTCATTGTGTGCGCCTGAAACAGGGTGTGATGGAAGATGCCACGGTATTTTCCGAGGACCCCGCCGCAATGGCAAAACACTGGCTGGCCCAGGGCGCGCGCCGCCTGCATCTGGTCGATCTGAACGGCGCATTTGCCGGCAAGCCCAAAAACGAAGCAGCCGTGCGCAGCATTGTTGAAGCGGTCGGAACGGATATTCCGGTGCAGCTTGGCGGCGGCATACGCGATCTGGAAACCATAGAGCGCTATCTCGACATCGGCGTGACTTACATCATTATCGGCACCGCAGCCGTGAAAGTGCCCGGTTTTCTGCATGAAGCCTGCGATGCCTTTCCCGGACACATCATGGTTGGTCTTGATGCCAAGGGCGGCAAGGTTGCCGTGGATGGCTGGTCGAAGCTGACCGGGCATGACGTGGCGGATCTGGCGCAGCGCTTTGAAGGTTATGGCGTGGAAGCGGTGATCTACACCGATATCGGGCGCGACGGCATGTTGACCGGCGTGAATATTCCGGCCACGGTTGAATTGGCCGGTCCGCTGCATGTGCCGGTGATTGCCAGCGGCGGCATCACCAACCTGGACGATGTTCGCGCGTTGTGCGCAGTGCAGTCCGAAGGTATTACCGGCGCGATTACCGGACGGGCGATATATGAGGGCACGCTGGATTTCAAGGCTGCACAGGCGCTGGCGGACGAATTGACAGCGACGGCGCCCTGACTCATGCTGGCGAAACGCATCATCCCCTGTCTCGACGTCACTGCGGGCCGCGTTGTCAAAGGCGTGAGTTTTGTCGAACTGCGCGACGCCGGCGACCCGGTTGAGATCGCGCGCCGTTATGACGAACAGGGGGCCGACGAGCTTACCTTCCTCGACATCACAGCCAGTTCGGACGACAGAGGGATCATTTTCAAGATGATCGAACAGGTCGCCTCGCAGGTATTCATTCCGCTGACTGTCGGAGGCGGCGTGCGCGAAGTGGGCGATGTGCGGAATCTGCTGAATGCCGGCGCCGACAAGGTCAGCATCAACACTTCCGCGGTACTCAATCCGCAACTGGTTGCCGATGCCGCCGGCCGTTACGGTTCTCAGTGCATCGTGGTGGCGATTGATGCCAAGCAGGTTGCCCCTGCGCATTGGGAAGTATTCACCCACGGCGGGCGTACGGCCACAGGCCTTGATGTGGTGGCGTGGGCAAAAAAAATGCAGGACCTGGGCGCGGGTGAAATCCTGCTGACCAGCATGGACAAGGACGGGCAGAAGTCCGGTTTTGATCTGGCATTGACGCGGTCCGTAACCGATGCGCTGGAAATCCCGGTCATTGCAAGCGGCGGTGTGGGGAATTTGCAGCATCTCGTCGACGGGATTAAAAAGGGCGGAGCGGATGCCGTGCTGGCGGCGAGTATTTTTCACTTCGGCGAATATACCGTGCGGCAGGCCAAACAATTTATGGCGAAAAATGGAATCGAGGTGCGGCTATGAGCGAAGCTTGGTTGAACAAGGTCAACTGGTCTGACGACGGATTGGTGACTGCAGTCACACAGGATGCTGCCAGCGGTCGCGTGCTGATGGTGGCATGGATGGACCGCGAGGCGTTGAAATTGACCTGGCAAAAAAACGAAGCGGTATACTGGTCGCGTTCGCGAAAAAAACTCTGGCATAAAGGCGAGGAGTCGGGTCATTTTCAGAAAATCAAGGAAATCCGACTTGATTGCGATGGGGACGTGATATTGCTGGAAGTAGAACAACTGGGCGGTATCGCGTGTCATACCGGCCGGGAAAGCTGTTTTTTCAACCGGCTTGAGGACGGCAAGTGGGTCGAGGTGGATCCGGTAATTAAATCCCCCAAGGAAATCTATCGGACGGATAATCCGGTAAATAAAAACCCGAAAAGATGATTCGCGAATAATGGCACAGGATATATTGCAACGATTGACCGGCATATTGGCGGGGCGCAAACAGGCGTCGCCGGAAAGCTCGTATGTTGCGAAGCTGTTCAGCAAGGGGGAAGATGCGATCCTGAAGAAAGTCGGCGAGGAAGCCACCGAGGTTATCCTCGCCAGCAAGACGGGTGACAGGGACCATCTGGTGCATGAGACCGCCGATCTGTGGTTTCATTGCATGGTGCTGTTGGCCCATCATGGGCTGAGCGCGGCGGACGTGCTTGACGAACTGGAGCGCCGCGAGGGGTTGTCGGGCATTGCCGAGAAGGAAAGCAGGAGCAGGGATTGAGCAACAACGATTGTTTGTTTTGTAAAATTGTGCGCGGCGAGATTCCGTGTCGCAAGGTGTTCGAGGACGACGAGGTGCTGGCGTTCCACGACATCAATCCGGTCGCCCCGGTGCACTTCATGCTGGTGCCGAAGCTGCACCTTTCCACACTGGACGATGCCGGTGACGAGCATGCAGCCTTGCTTGGCAAGATGCTGCTGCTGGCGCCAAGACTGGCAAGGGAGCAGGGGCTGGAAAACGGTTTTCGCACCGTGATCAACACCGGCAAGGGCGGCGGGCAGGAAATATTTCATTTGCATATTCACGTGATCGGCGGAGGCAACATCCCGCCCATGGTGAGGCGCGATTAATTTAAAAGGAGAACGAGATGGGCGGATTAAGCATTTGGCACTGGCTGATCGTGTTGCTGGTGATCGTGTTGGTTTTCGGTACCAAGAAACTGCGCAACGTCGGCGAGGATCTCGGCAGCGCAGTCAAGGGCTTCAAGGAAGGCATGCGATCCGAAGAGGAACCGGCCAAGCAGATCAAGGAAGGCGGGCAAACCATCGAAGGCGAAGTGAAGGACAAGAAAACCACTAACGTTTAATCTGTTTGCGGCCCGCATAGATGTTCGACTTCAGCATTTCGGAATTGATGGTGATCATGGTTGTGGCACTCGTTGTCATCGGTCCTGAGCGCCTGCCGAAAGTGGCGCGCACCCTGGGCCACCTCTGGGGGCGGGCGCAGCGCTATATCAATGGCGTGAAAGCCGACATCGAGCGCGACATGGCGGTTGAAGAGTTCCGCCAGCTGCAGCAAAAGGTGCAAGCCGAAGCAGGCGAGCTGGAGCAATCCATGAAACAGGCGGCGCAGACAGCGGATCAACAAGTGCAGGAAATCAACGAAGCAGTTGCAAAGCTCTCATCGGCAGATCAGACCGCGCCGGATGAGAAACCATCCCCGACGCCGCCAATCAGCAAATCCGAATGAGTACAGGCGAAAGTTTCATGGCGCATCTGATCGAATTGCGCACACGCCTGCTGAACTCGGTGGTGGCTGTGCTGATCGTGTTCGTCTGCCTGTTTCCGTTCGCGTCCAAGCTCTATACCTTGCTGGCCAAGCCGCTGTTATCAAAGCTGCCCAAAGGCGGCCAGATGATCGCCACCGACGTCACCACGCCATTCTTCGTGCCGCTCAAGGTGGCCCTGATGGCCGCTTTTCTCATTTCGCTGCCCTATATCCTGTACCAGGTCTGGCGGTTCGTCGCCCCGGGTTTGTACGAACACGAGAAGCGCCTGGTGTGGCCGCTGATCATCGCCAGCACGACATTATTCTTTTGCGGCATGGCCTTTGCCTATTTCATGGTATTCCCGATCGTGTTCGGCTTCATTACCGCCAGCGCGCCGATGGGCGTCGCGGTGATGACGGACATCGACAAGTATCTGAGTTTCGTGCTCACCATGTTCGTCGCATTCGGCCTGACCTTTCAGGTCCCGGTGGCGGTCGTGCTGTTGGTGCGCATGGGTTTCGTCACCGTGGCAAAGTTGCGCGAAATCCGGCCGTATATGGTGGTCGGGTCGTTCGTGGTCGGTGCGATCTTCACCCCGCCCGATGTGGTTTCCCAATCCATGCTGGCAGTGCCGTTATGGCTGCTTTACGAAGCGGGAATCCTGGTTGCCGTTTGGGTAGGCCGCAAGAAATCCGGGCCCGGGGAAGAAGAGTCGAAAGAAGAGAAGGCGAAGGAAGAAACAGAGGCGGAATAGCAGTTCGCGCCGCTTGCGTTACTCGGATTCTTCCTTGGGTATAGGGCGTCTGCCGATCTTCACCTGCAAATCGATTGGTGTCCCGTTGCGTATCAGCTTGAGCAAGGCGATCTTTCCTGGCGCCATGTTGGCCACGGTATCCAGCATCGCGTTCGAGTCTTCGATGGTTTTGCCGTTTATCGCAACCAGTATATCGCCGGTCTTCATGCCCGCATGCGCTGCCGGGCTGTTGCGTATCACTTCGGTAATCAATACTCCCTTCGTGTCACCCAGTTTGAATGACTCGGCAAGTTCCGGGGTGAGTTCCTGCACGCCTGCGCCAACCCAGCCGCGCGTGACTGATCCATGCAGGATGATTTGTTCCATGGTCTTTTTGGCGGTGTTGGCGGAGATCGCGAAGCCGATGCCGAGCGACCCGCCATTCGGCGAATAGATTGCACTGTTGATGCCGATCAGGTTGCCGTTTCCGTCCACCAGGGCGCCGCCCGAGTTACCGGGGTTGATCGCGGCATCGGTCTGGATGAAGTTCTCGAAAGTGTTGATGCCGAGGTGGTCCCGATTCAGCGCGCTGACGATGCCCATGGTCACGGTTTCGCCGACACCGAAGGGATTGCCGATGGCGAGCACCATGTCGCCGACCCGTGCCTGTTCGGGATGCCCGAAAGTGATGGCCGGCAGGCTGCCCGGCAAATCGATCTTGATCACCGCCAGGTCGGTTTCAGGGTCCGAGCCGATGACATGCGCCTTGGCCTTGCGTCCATCGGACAGCGCGACTTCGATCTGGTCGGCGGCTTCAACCACGTGTTCATTGGTCAGTATGTAACCGTCGGGACTGACGAGCACACCCGAGCCAAGGCTGGAACTGGTTTGCGGTTTGCTGTCGAACTGGTCGCCAAAGAAGAATTTGAACTGCGGGTCATCAATGAAGGGATTGACCGGGTTCTTGATGATGGTGCGGGTAAAGATGTTTACCACCGCAGGCATGGCCTTTTGTGCCGCCGCACTCATGCCCATCGCCGGCGGCCGGGCATTGCCGGCCAGGGGCGTGCTCTCATACAGCGTGACCACCCCGGTGCGTGCCGCTTTGGGCAGCAACTCCGGCTTGAGTGTATGGATGATGAACAGCAGCGCCAGTGCGATCGTGACGGTTTGTGAAAACAGAAGCCAGTGTTTACGCATGTTATGATGAATTCGTTGGCTGGAATATATTTAATCTTAAGGGAATGGCCATGCTGCTAAATGAATTGCGCGATTATAACGCAAGCCTGCTGCAAACCAACCTGTTCAAGGATTACTGCCCGAATGGTTTGCAGGTGGAAGGCCGCGCGGAGGTGCGGCGCATCGCGACCGGGGTGACGGCTTCGCAGCATGTGCTTGATGCCGCCATCGAATGGGGTGCGGATGCGATTCTGGTGCATCACGGATATTTCTGGCGCAACGAGGAGGCCACGCTGGTCGGCACCAGGAAAAAGCGCATTGCCCAATTGTTGCGCCACGATGTGAGTTTGCTGGCCTACCATCTCCCGCTCGATGCACATGGTGAACTGGGCAACAATGCGCAACTCGGGAAATTGTTCGGTCTGACCGGGCAAGGCCGGTTCGGAGACCAGAACATGGTCTGGCTGGGTGAGCTGATACCGCCACGCTCGCTGGCGCAATTTTCCCGGCAGATTGCGGATGATTTGCAGCGCACGCCGCAGGTCATCGGGGATGGAGCCGGGAATGTTCGAAAGGTAGCCTGGTGCAGCGGCGGTGCTCAGGGATACTTTGAAGCAGCAATTGCGCAGGGCGTGGATGCCTACATCACCGGCGAGATATCAGAACAGAACTATCATCTTGCCAATGAAACCGGTGTTGCGTTTATTGCAGCCGGACATCATGCCACCGAACGTTTGGGCATCCAGGCGCTGGGTGAACACCTGGCAAACCGGTTCGGTCTGGAGCACCGCTTCTTCGATCAGCCCAATCCGGTGTGAATTTCCGGCAACCAGTTATCCCGGTCAATCCAGCAATTCATCGCGCAACTGTTCAAGCGTCGCAGACAGGCTGCGAGACGCGGCTGTGCTGAGCATTTCATTGGCTTGCTCGATGCCAATCCGGTGATCGATCAGTAAGGATGAAAATTTTGTCACGACATCCTCCAGCAGTTGTACCGGGTGGCGGGCATATCCGAGCAGGAAGTCTTTGCGGCGCGGATGAAATGCGGTCCACTGCCAGGCAAGAAAGCTTTCATTGCTCTTGAAGCCGGCTTTTTGCAGGGACGCTTTCAGATTGTTCACCGCAGCCAATCCCGACTGGCCCGAAGCGGCGCTCCAGATCAGGCCAAAATATATTCGCCATTCCCCCCCGCTGAACTGCTGTTCCATCATCGGGCGAAGATAGGGGGGCTGATCCCCGTTCAAAGTGCAATGCAGTCCGACCAGACATTCCGGTGCAGTTTTGTCTTCCGTGAGTTCGATATGCCATGCCAATTGATGTTCCTTGATCAACGCG
This sequence comes from uncultured beta proteobacterium, assembly GCA_963827265.1. Lineage (GTDB taxonomy): Bacteria > Pseudomonadota > Gammaproteobacteria > Burkholderiales > Gallionellaceae > Gallionella. Next base: position 367,769 of record CAWHAD010000005.1, read on the forward strand.
TCGAGCCGTGCGCGCAATTCCTGCCAAAAGCGGCTGTTCATCTGCTCGCGAAGCTTGTCCAATTGTTCGGCAACGGAAAGAGCCAGCGGCAGGTTTTCCGTCCGGGAAAAGAACTCGAATATCGCCTGTTCTTCATTCATGATGTGCTGCCCGATATGATCCTGGTTTGAAAATGTATCGAAATGTTTCTGAATGTATATAAGCAGTTAATGTAATTCCGTGTGGAATATAACTATTTTTTTGTGCCTGAGAGGCGAGCGAATATTTCGTGTTGACTTTATTTTTCAGACTGGACATTATTCGGCCGTGTTGTCGCGCCGCGTTCAGTCTTTGCGGAATAAACAAGAAAAACAAACATCGATAATAATTATAAACGCGAAACAATACATCAAAAAATAATCCGATTTACCTGTTCATTCATCCCGGCGCAAGCCGGTGTGGGATCATTTGTTTGCCGGGGGAGCCCTTACGATGCACAGATTCTTACGTTTGTCTTTTTTGCTGCTGGGTTTTTTTGCTGCAGGAATCAGCTTTGCGGCCGACACACCTCAATCAAATCCAGCCGATCCCGGTGTTGAAGGTTCTGCTATCGACAAGGCCGCAAGGGAAAGGTCTGATAGCGGAGGTTCCGCCTTCTCCGATTGGCTTTCAAAATACTGGGCCGAAGGCCCGGATAATACCGGTCCCGCGGTCAAGCAACCGATCGAATTTCCGCACTTTCGCCACGCAGGTGACCACGACAAGGGCGGCATGGAGATCAACTGCATGTATTGCCATACCTATGCCAGACGCAGCCTGGTGGCGGGAATTCCGCCGGTGCAAAAATGCATAGGCTGCCATCAGAGCATCGACTCGGTTCGCGACAAGCCACGTATCAAGAAGCTGTTTGAATACTGGGATGCAAAGAAGGCCATCCCCTGGAAGAAAGTGCATGATCTTCCGGATTTTGTGCGATTCAGCCACGAGCGTCATATCCAGCGCTTCGTCTTCCAGTTGAACCGTCCGGTCCAGGAAGTTTGCGGATATTGTCACGGCGATGTGAAAACGATGACGGTGGCCCGTCGCCAGAAGTTGCTTTCCATGGGTTTCTGCGTCACCTGCCATGAAATCAATCATCCGGTAACCGCTCCTGGCGGCACGCCGATTGGCAATCAGGCATATTGGTACAGCATGCGCAAGCCGGTTATCGATGCGTCGGGCATTCTTAAGGCTCAGGGCCCGAACGACTGTTCGGTATGCCATAAATAGTTTAGAGAGGTTGTGATGATGAACAGCGAATTTGATCGGCGAGATTTCCTGAAAGTGCTTGGCTGGGGAGGCACGGCAGTTGCATTGACCGGCTGCGGCAACGGCATGGTCGAGAGCGGCAAGGAGACAGTGGTTTCGTATGTGGAGACCCAGGACTACATGATTCCCAGTGTCAGCGTGTACTTTAACTCCACCTGCGCGCAGTGCGATGCCGGTTGCAGCATCACCGGGCGTATCCGCGAGGGTCGCGTGCTGAAACTGGAAGGCAATCCCGAATCGGCGATTAATCGCGGCAAGACCTGCGGCCTGGGTCAGGCGGGCGTGCAGAATCACTACAACCCGGACCGCGTGCGCGCGCCGTTATTGCGTACCGGCAATACGGGCGAGGCGATCACCTGGGAAAAAGCCTATGCGCTGATCGACGAAAAGCTGAAGGGCGTGAGCGGCAATCAAGTTGCCTTCCTGACCGGCGGCATGAGCGGCCACCTCAAGGTGCTGATGGGCAATTACATGGACAGCATCGGCAGCAAGAATCATTTTGTGTATGAGGCGATCGGTCCGGCGGTGGTGCGAGCAGCAAACAAGAAGTCATACGGCGTTGAAATGCCGCGCTTCAATATCAGCAAGGCCAGGGTGGTGCTGTCGTTCGGTGCCGACTTCCTGGGTGCATGGGTTTCTCCGGTGAATTTCTCCCAGCAATATGCGCAGTTCCGCAAAGGGGCGGACGGGCATCAGCGCGGGGTGCTGATCCAGGTTGAATCCAAGATGACCATTACCGGCGCGAATGCCGATCGCTGGCTGGTGGTTCGGCCCGGAACGGAAGGCATACTGGCGCTGGGTATCATCAACGCATTGGGTGCGCACGGCGTCAGCATACCCGGTGATATTGCCGCTGCAGTGAAGGGTTACGACAAGGATCGCGTCAGCAAGGACACCGGCGTGTCAGCCGAACAGATCGACAAGATTGCCGCCATCCTCAAGGAGCGCACGCCAAGTCTGGTGTTGGCGGGCAGCGCGGCAGAAGGCTATGCGCACGGTTCGCAAAATGCCGCTGCGATCAACCTGCTCAACCACGTGCTGGGCAACGTGGGCAAAACGGTTGAAGCGGCGGCCGTCGTGCCCTTCCCGCAAATGGCTCCGCTGACAGGCAACACGGCTGCCTTGAAGGCGTTGAATGACGGGTTGGCAGCGGGCAAGTACAAGGTCCTGTTCAGTTACGGTTCCAACCCGGTGTTCACGTCGCCTGCGGCGATGAAGTTCAAGGACAATATGGCCAAGGCTGATTTCAAGGTGGTGTTTGCCCAATACCTCGATGAAACTGCGTTGCAGGCCGATCTGGTGTTGCCGCTTGATTCCGCACTGGAAGACTGGGGTACGCAGGTTCCCGAATATATGGCGGGGGATGCGCAAATCAACATCCGCCAGCCGTTGATGGAAAAATTGCACGCGGATACCCGCGGCATGGGCGATATCCTGCTGGCCTTGATCAAGCAGCGCAGCGCCGCGGAATACAAGCCGTTCGATGATTACTATGGTTATCTGCGCGCCGCTGTGCTGCAGAACAAGGCGGCGCTTGGTGGTGCGCACCAGGCGGATAACGACATTTTCTGGAATGAGACGCTGAGCAAAGGCATCATCAAGCTCGATGGCGCCAAACATGCATCCTTGTCAGGCAAGTCCGGCGCGGCCGGATTATCGCTGCCGGAACCGGCAGCGGTGGATGCGCAGTATCCGTTCCAGCTGATTCCGCACGTGAATGCCAACCTGCGCGACGGCCGCAATACCAACCAGCCCTGGCTGCAGGAGTCTCCCGATCCGCTGACCACGATCGTGTGGGATTCGTGGATGGAGATACATCCCAAAAAGGCGGGCGAGCTCGGCATACAGGAGGGCGATATCGTCGAAGTTTCCGGCAGGAACGGTTCGGTGAAAGTGCAGGCATACCTTTTCCCGGGGATACATCCGGATGCGGTTTCGATTCCGCTCGGGCGCGGCCATGAAGCGATGGGCCGTTATGCGAAGGGTTATGGCGTGAACCCGTTCCAGATTCTGGACATGGTATTCGACAAGGAAACCGGCGAGCTGGCGCTGCACGAGACGCGGGTCAAGATCAGCAAAACGGGCGAGCGCGTGATCGTGGTCAAGGATGAAGGTCCGGTAGGCGGGAATCAGGAAGGGCAGAAAATCGTCCCGCGCATGACCACCGATAAAGTAAACCTTTCGAAGGAGATCTAAAAATGTCGATCAGCACCCTGTTTGAAAATTACTCGCAGTTTCGCCACCGCCACCCGGATGGCGACGTGCCGCACAACCCGTACAAATGGGCGATGGCTATCGACCTGGATGCATGCAGCGGCTGCAATGCCTGCGCGGTGGCATGTTATGCGGAAAACAATCTGCCGGTTGTGGGCAGGGAGAAATTTGCGCACGGCCAGGTGATGCACTGGATGCGTATCGAGCGCTACTGGGACCATGACGGGCGCGAGTTTCCGGACCAGGGAGTGAGATACCTGCCGATGTTGTGCCAGCAATGCGAAGCTGCGCCGTGCGAGACCGTGTGCCCGGTGGGCGCAACCAACCATACCCCCGACGGACTGAATTCGCAGATATATAACCGCTGCATCGGATCGCGTTATTGCTCATCGAACTGCCCGTACAAGGTTCGTTACTTCAACTGGTGGGACTACCCGTCCACCGACAATGTCTGGCCTGCCGAAATGAACATGCAGTTGAACCCCGATGTGACGGTGCGCGGCAAGGGTGTGATGGAGAAGTGCACCTTCTGCATCCAGCGGATCAGGGGCGCCGAAAGCGATGCGAAGACCCAGGGGCGTCTGGTGCGTGATGGCGAGTTTCAGACTGCCTGCCAGCAGGCATGCCCGACCAGCGCAATCAGTTTCGGCAATCTGGTCGACCCGGAATCCAGGGTGCACAAGCAGTGGCGGGCCCAGCAGGTAGAACTGGACAAGCATGAACAGGCCAAGGACGAGGAGCCGGGCGGCAGCGATCTGCGCGGTTATCGGATATATGAATTTCTGGCGCCCTATCCCTCGATCATGTATCTGCAACGTGTGCGCGAAACCGAAATTTAAATTGGCTTAATCACTGTAATTTCTCTAGGAAATAAACGATGAAAGATATTCGCGAAGACATCGCCTGGGCACAAATCAATACCGATGTGCTCAAGAGCTTGGAAAATCCCAGAAAGCTGTACTGGGTCATATTATTCCTCGCAATTGCCGCGGTCGGCGTTGCAGTGGGCTGCGAGATTTACCAGTACACCATGGGTCTGGGCGTCGGCAATTTTGACAATCCGCACATGTGGGGTCTGTACATCGCCTCTTTCATCTTCTGGATCGGAATGAGCCATTCGGGCACGCTGCTGTCGGCGATCCTGCACTTGATGCATGCCGACTGGCGCAAGCCGATTTATCGCTTTGCCGAGGCAATGACGACGTTCTCGCTGATGACGGCCGGCCTGTTTGTGGCGGTGCATCTGGGCCGTATCTGGCAGATTTACTTTGCCCTTCCGTATCCGAACATGCGCCAGGTGTGGCCGAACTTCCAGTCGCCGCTGCTGTGGGACGCGATGGCGATTTTTACCTACCTGAGTTCGTCGATTCTGTTCCTGTACATCGGGATGATCCCGGATCTGGCGATCTGCCGCGACAATATGCATTCCGGCTGGCGCAAGAAGCTGTATACCGTGCTGTCGCTGGGCTGGGAAGGAACCGACCGGCAGTGGCGCAATTTCCGCATGACTTACCTGACCATCGCCTGCTTCCTGATCCCGCTGGCCGTGTCGGTGCACTCCATCGTGGCGTCCGACTTTGCGATGTCGCAGCAACCCGGCTGGCATATCACGTCCTTCCCGCCGTACTTTGTGGCCGGAGCGCTGTATTCGGGTTGTGCCGCGATCATTACCCTGTTCGTGATCCTGCGCTACGTGTTCAAGTTTGAGGAATACATGACGAAGTCGATCCTGAAAAAGATCGTGCGCCTGACATTCGCGATTGCGATGGTCTGGACCTACCTGGTGTGGGTCGAATACGCCACCGCCTGGTTCGGGCATAACCCGCACGACCAGCACCTGCTGCTTGAAAAAGCCACCGGTACCTATGCGCCTTTCTGGTGGATGATGAACTTCTGTGCTTCGGTCGTTCCTTTGATTCTGGTTTTCAAACGTTTCCAGACCAATATTCCGGTGTTGTTCGCGGTGTCGCTGCTGCTCAACCTGGGCATGTGGCTGGAGCGCTGGATGATCGTTGCGCCGACATTCGCGGACGGTTATTACCCATGGACCTGGGATCACGACCAGTGGCCCAGTCTGGTTCAGTGGGGCATCGTGTTCGGCAGTTTCGGCTGGTTTACCATGCTGTTCATGATCTTCTGCAAGATATTCCCGTCGGTATCAATGTATGAAGTGAAGGAAATGGTCTATCACCGCAGTCTGGCAACCAAAAAACTACAGGCCGCCGGCGAACTTGCCGCAGCAGGGAAGGGAGCACACTAAATGAGCAAACGTCATTTACTCGCGTTATTCACCAATTTTGACGAGGCTGAAAAGGTCGTCACCGAGTTGCGCAATCTGGGGATCAACGGCTTCAATGCCGAGAAAGACATGATAGTAAAGTCCCCGATCGAGCATCCGGAGGTGGAGGAGTTCCTCGGCAACAGGCCGGTCCGTGTGCAGTGGTTTACCCTGTTCGGTGCGGTGGGCATGGGCGCGCTGATGTTCCTGCTGATCGCGGCTTCGCAGGGCAACTTCTTTGCGCAAATGAAAGGCGGAAAACCGATCGTTCCATTCCCCCCCGATTTCGTGCTGACCTACGAATTGTTCATTCTGGGGGGCGTATATATCACCGTGCTTGGATTCCTGATTTGTGCAGGTTTGCCCGCCAGGCGTTCGCCGTTATACAGCGCCAAGGTTTCCGAAGACCAGATCGGCATTCTGGTCCAGTCTGAAGAATCCGCAAGCGGCACGCTGAAGTCGATTTTCACCAAACACCAGGCACTGGAAATTCAGGAAGAGGCGGGGAAATGAAAAAGATATCCTTGGCAATTATATTAATGGTTGCACCGACGTTTGCTTTCGCCTGGCCATGGTCCATGGACCAGGGCAACCAGATCAGCATCAAACCCCAGGAAAGCTATGACCCGGCCAATCCCGGCATGTATCCTTTTCCGAGCCGCTCGGTACCTGTTCCGGGTACGCCAACTTCTTCGATCGAGGTCAAGGACAAGGATGCGGCGTTCAAGCTGAAAAACCCGGTTCCTATCACTGCCAGATCGGTCGATATGGGTCATCGGTTGTTCTCGATATATTGCGTCCCATGTCATGGCAAATCCGGTACCGGTGACGGTTATGTCGGCCAGAAACTGATCTTGCAACCCTGGAATCTGACCTCCAGCAATACCATACATTCCTGGAATTCACCGGATTACCCCGATGGCTATATCTTCGGCATGATGACGTTCGGCGGTGCGGTGATGCCGATTTATGCGATTGATTTGAGCCCAACCGAACGTTGGGAAGTGATAGATTACATCCGCGCTGTGCTGCAAAAGAGGGGAATACCCGCTGTTGCCTCGGCTGCACAGAAGTCAAAATAGGAGACGGTCAACATGTTTTCATACAGCAATTGGTCGGTTCTGACCGTAAATTTTCTGGTGGTGCTTTATCTCGCCCTCGGCGGGGTGACGCTATCTGCCGTGTTGCATCTGGCGGGTGCGCGCTGGAGATATGAAATCCGGTTTCTGGCCAGCTCCCTGTTTGCCCTGTTCCCGCTTGCCTTCGTGTTGCTGGTCGTATTGCTGGTCAACGCCGATGCGACTTTTCCGTGGGTGAAAATGGCCCATGAACACAAACTTGTCGTATCCTCGTGGGACGGTTTCACCTTCCTGGCCTGGCGTGAAGTCATCGGCATGTTGCTGGCGATGACGATACACTGGATTTTCGTCAAGCGTCAGGCAGTCAGCGAGCGCAGCCCGGAGGATGCGGCGCGATTTCACACCATAGCCTGCTGGGTGCCCTATGTATATGTGGTCTACGGTACGATGGTTGCATGGGATTTTGAAATGTTCATGGTGCCGGGCTGGCAGAGCGGAATCTTCGGCATGCAGGAGTTTGTCAGCTTTTTCGGCATGTTCCTGTCTTTCCTGGTGATCTGGATCTATGTTTTGAACAGCCGCAACAGATTGGTGAATCCGGTCAAGCCGTTTGTGTATAATTACCTCGCGCAAATGATGCTGGCTTTTACGCTGTTGTGGGTTTATACCTACTATGCGCAATACCTGACGCTCTGGTATGGCAACATCCCGGAAGAACGGGACCGGCTGAATGGCATGCAGGATGGCGATTACACCGTTATCTGGTGGTCGGTAATCGCGCTGAAGCTGGTGATCCCGTTTTCCTCGCTGGCCATGCCGTACGTCAGGCACAATATCAAAGCGATCGTGGCGGTAGCATGCTGCATCATCGTCGGTACGATATTTGAGCGCTATGTCTGGATAGCCGGTGCCCATGGCGGCGTCGGGGCCTATCCATACCTGGCGGCGATAGTCGTCAGTGCGGTGGTCGCAACTATCGGCTTCTTCCTGGTGCGCATGCGTTTGCATAGCACCCAATTGGTAAAAGGTTAGTTTTTAATTTTATGATGAGATTGTATTCGGGGACGACCTGTCCCTATAGCCACCGTTGCCGGATCGTGCTGTTTGAAAAAGGCATGGACTTCGAGGTAATTGACGTGGACTTGATGAACAAGTCAGAAGATGTCGCGGCAATCAATCCTTATGGCAAGGTGCCGGTGCTGGTGGAGCGTGACCTGGTGTTGTATGAGGCGAACATCATCAACGAATATATCGATGAGCGTTTTCCTCATCCCCAGCTGATGCCGCCTGATCCCGTCATGCGCGGCCGTGCGCGTTTGTTCCTGCACCGTTTCGAACAGGAGATATACAGCCAGGTCGAGGCAATCGAGCATGGTGTCCCCAAGGCTGCCGATAAGGCGCGTGCAGTCGTGCGGGACAACCTGACCCAGCTATCGCAGATACTGGCTACCCAGAAATTCCTGCTGGGTGACGATTATTCGATGCTGGACGTGGCGATCGCCCCGATGCTATGGCGGCTCGACCATTACGGAATCCAGATGGGCAAAGATGCCGTTCCGCTGATGAAATATGCCGAGCGTCTGTTCTCCCGTCAGGGCTTCATCGATGCGCTGACAGCTGCTGAAAGGGCGATGCGCAAGTAATCCATATGCATTTCATCGGCGGCCTGTCGTTCAGGTCTCCGGATGAGAACGGACTTGATCACTGCCTTGTTTCAACTTCGTAACGGGATTGGTATGAACGATCTTTCCACGCGGCCTTATCTTATTCGCGCGATACATGAATGGTGTGTGGATAGCGGCCTGACCCCTTATCTTGCTGTCAGGGTCGATGAACATACCGAAGTGCCGCGTACCCATGTCAAGGACGGCGAAATCATCCTGAACATCAGCGCCGATGCGGTGCGCAATTTGCAGCTGGGCAACGAAATGATCACCTGCACCGGGCGGTTTGGCGGGGTGCCGTTCGATCTCCTGGTCCCGGTGGCGGCAACCATAGGCATATTTGCGAAGGAGACGGGGCAGGGGCTGGTATTCCAGAGCGGCGATCAGCCGCCTTCACCGGTTGGCGGCGACAGCGTTAACAGGCCGCCGGCGCACAAACCAAAATTGAAGATCGTTAAATAGCAAAGCCGCTGGATAAGCGGCTTTCCTGTCCCGGAAGCATTATTTTACGCAGCGGCTTCTGCCAGTGCAGTATGCATCTTGCTCATGGCCTTTTGTTCGATCTGCCGGATACGTTCGGCCGACACATTGAATTCGGCAGCCAGGTCATGCAGCGTTGCGCCGGAACCTTCCTCGCACAGCCAGCGTGCCTCGACAATACGGCGACTGCGATCATCCAGAACTGCGAGTGCGTTCGCCAGGCCGGACGTTTGCAATTTTTCGCGTTCGGCAGTCTCAAGAATCTGCGAAGGTTCGTGTTCCGAATTGTCGGCCAGGTAGTTTATCGGTGCGTAGTTTTCATCGTCATCGCTGCCGACGGGCTCCAGCGTCACTTCATGACCGGCGAAACGTGCTTCCATATCGACCACGTCGTGCTCGCTGACATTGAGCTGTTTGGCGATTTCGGTGATCTGCCGGGGTCTGAGCGGCTCGAGTCCCTGCTTCATGCTGCGCAGGTTGAAGAACAGCTTGCGCTGCGACTTGGTCGTCGCGATCTTCACCAGCCGCCAGTTGCGCACCACGAACTCGTGAATCTCGGCGCGTATCCAGTGAAGCGCAAACGATACCAGACGCACGCCGCGTTCCGGGTCGTAGCGCTTCACCGCTTTCATCAGGCCGATGTTTCCCTCCTGGATCAGGTCGGCCTGGGGCAGGCCGTAACCGGCAAATCCCCGCGCGACGCTGACCACCACGCGCAGGTGGGAAAGCACCAGTTCGCGTGCGGCATCAAGGTCGTCTTCGTTTTTGAAGCGAGTCGCCAATGCAAACTCGCGCTCCGGTGTCAAAATCGGGAAGCGGTTCACCGCCTGGATATAGTTCTCCAGGCTGCCTACAGCTGACGGAATCGGCAAACTCATGGTTGCATTCATTGTGATACCTCCTGATTAACGCAATAATTTAACGCAATAATTCTAGCACTCGCAGCGTTGGAGTGCCAAGCCTTAAAAAGGTTCGATGCCAATTTCCCGGAGACGGGCTGCGGACGACAGCGAATTAAATTCGGGTTCATCGGCCAATTATGGGCCAGGCGACGAAACCAAATAGGCAGAGCAGGCGGCCGGCACTGATAATATCAGCGGAAAATCGTGACCTGGGACTGGTTTTTTGTCACAATACCGCTCGATGCATGCATAGCACATGCCAAACACCAAGCGGTTGAATCATTTGCTTTGCCGCTTGTTCCTGATTGCTCGGAGGGATATGCAGATCTCATCAGGTATTCTCACACGCGCTGGAAATGAGTCATGAATAAAAACATGGTTTCGGTTGCACGCGCAAAAGCACTTTTCCTTATGGCGGGCGTGATTGCAGCGGTCGCTTTTTCGTCTGCAGCGTCTGCGTTGCCCTTGTTCGCCCGGCAAACCGGCATGGTCTGTTCCGCTTGTCACTTCCAGCACTTTCCGATGCTGAACGGATTCGGCCGGGCATTCAAGTCCGCTGGCTTTACCATGATGGGCGTCGCACAGGGAAAAGTGGAAGGTGAAGGTCTGACCATTCCGAATACGCTGAACATGGCTGTGCTGGCCACGGCAGGCTATGAAAAAACCAACCAGGCATCCAGTCTGAGCCCCCAGAAAACCACCGGGGATGGCGCGTTCTATGTTCCCGGCACCGGGGGTGAATTGTCGGTGTTTTTCGGCGGCCGGATCAGCGAGAACGCCGGTTTTCTGTCTGAAATCGGCACCGGTGGATCGGTCTCGGGCACGGATGTCAGCGGGACCCATAGCTCGGCCAAGTTGCCCGTGCTATTCCAGTTGAATGTTCCGAAACTGCATTTGCCGGAAGGCACCCTCGCCGGCGTTGTTCCGTTCAGCACGGATGATCATGGCGCGTCGTACGGTTTTGAACTGCTGAACACCGGCGCGAATGTCGTGCATCAGATGAGCCCGGTGCCCGGCCTGAATGGCGCGCACAACGCGGCGCTATCCGCGCAGCAATTCATCGGTACCGCGGGTGCCGCAACCGGCGTCGCATTGGTGGCAAACAGCTCCGGCGGTTTCATCAATCTGACCAAGTACGACCAGAGCGGAATCGCAGGAGGTACCCTGGCCGCATTGAGTTCCAACTATCTTCGTGCCGCTGTGATGTTCGACCTGGCCGGTTGGGATACGGGCGCGGGGATTCAGGTCTGGGGTGGCAACTCGGCTGAACATGCTGATGGAATCTATCAGTACGCAGACACCCGGGCGAGGGCGATAGATGCACAGTTCCAGGGGGAAATTGGTGATACGCCGGTGGGGTTTTACGCCAGTTATGCCACGGCCCCGGCGGGTACCAATACGTACAACAGGGACCCTGCCGCCGCGTTGATCAATTTGACCGCGACGACGCCCGTTCCCGTATACGGGACGGCAACCAGGAGTGCGTTTAATCTCTCCGCCGAAATGGGCGTGATTCCGGACAAGGCCACGCTGGGCTTCGCGGTCCGCTCCGGCAGGAGCGGTGTTGCGATAGGGGGAGCGAGCAATGCGAGCGACAATGCGATCACGCTGCTGGGCACCTAGAAGCTGGCGCAGAACATGATGGCGTCGCTGTCGCTCACCAGCGCAAGCGGCGGCTATTGGGATGCTGCGCACCAGAATGCGCTGGGCAGCGCGACCACAACTTTTAATCTCTTCGCACTATTTTAAAAAATTCTGTTGTAAATATAACAACTCTGACAACATTTGTTACAAAGGGATTTCATCGATTTTTTTACTTATGTTATATTCGCCGGACAAATGAAATGGAAGTTAGTTCATTTGAGTCGCAAGAATAATGCGCAGCCGGATTGCAGGGGCTTGATGATCTGGTTGCGTGGTTATGCAGGACTTGTCAAATTAATAACCTAAGGGAGTTAAACATGAAATTGAGAAATGCACTATTAGCGGTATCTGCGCTGGTATCTGCCGCGATCTGGGCACCCCAGGCACAAGCGATTCCCGCCTTCGCGCGTCAAGTGGGCATGGCCTGCAGCGCCTGCCATTACCAGCACTTCCCGACCCTGAACAGCTTCGGCCGCGCGTTCAAGGAAGGCGGCTTCACGATGATGGGCGCTGAAGAAAAAGTCGAAGGCGACGGACTTTCAATTCCCGCCACGCTGAACCTCGCGTTCATCACCAACTTTCAATACGCCAAGACCAACGGCCCTACTACAAATACAAATGCAACTCACCAAGGATACCAACAACGGCCAGATTTCGATGACGCAATACAGCCTGTTCATGGGCGGCCGTGTCGGCGAGAACATCGGTTTCGAGGGTGAAGTCGGTCTGAACAACGGTGCAGCGCTGGCATCGGTCAAGATCCCGTTCGCACAGGACTGGGGCTCGTTCAAGACGCTGGTGGTGCCGTTCACCACCGACGGTCTGGGCGCTGCGCAGGGCTTTGAAATCCTGAGCACCGGCGCATCCAATGTGCACGTGTTCAACCAGCAGGACCTGAATGCGGTTTCCGCGCAGCAATATATCGGCACGGGTACCGGTGCATATGGTGTGGCGTTGGTCGCGGCGAACGACTATGGTTTCGTGAACTTCACCAAGTGGAGTCTCGACTCGATCTGCGGTAACGGCGATGTGTGTGGTGGAGCTGCTGCTCCTACTTCCACAGGTAGTGGATCTCCAAGTTCAGACTACTTGCGTGCAGCCTGGCTGGGTGATGTAGCCGGCTTCGACACGGGCGTCGGCTTCCAGTACTGGGGTGGTGCTTCAGGTTCCCCGCTCCTTGGAACTACTGTTAGCGGCCCATCATCTGATGGTGTCTACGGAACCAAAGCGTTTGCGGTCGATGCGCAGATGTTGGGTGATCTGGGCAGCATGCCGTTGACGCTGATCGCATCGTATGCAAGAGCGCCGAATGCGACAGGTAGCGATCCGATCAATGCGTTCAACAATGGCGGTACCGATACCCGTAAATCGTTCAACGTGGGTGCCGAACTGGGCGTGCTGCCGAAGACTACCGTGCAATTGGGATACCGCAATGCAAAATCCGGTATGGCTGATGGCGGTTCGACCAATGCGTCCGACAATGCAGTCATGATCGGTGCGACCTACAGCATCGCGCTGAACGTCAGGGCCGAGTTGACCTACTCCAAGTACAGCGGTGACCTGTACAATGCCGGTTCTGCGTTTATGACAGCACCTGGCAGCACCGGCGACCAGATGACTGTCCTGAACCTGTGGGCTGCCTTCTGATCGTATAAAACATACGGTTAAGTTAACCGGTAATACTAAACCCGCCTCCCTGCAAGGGGAGGCGGGTTTTTTATCGGCTGCCGGAATTGCGTCGGTCTGCCTGGATATGGAAATGCGCCAAGCATCAAGCGGAGTAGTTCAGACAAGAAGCGTTGCATACATTGCTGCGCGCAGCAACAAAGCGCGGTATTTGCACGGAGCGACGCAGTGTAGTTGAATGGTTATACAATACATACCGATGGGATATTTATCGTAAACAAGGGAGTTGCATGAATAAAGTCATTTTGTTGCTGGCCGGCATCGTTACTGCGGCGTTCGCGCCGGGCGCTTTTGCGTTGCCGGCATTCGCCCGTCAAACCGGCATGGAGTGTGCGGCGTGTCACTTTCAGCACTTCCCGTTGCTGACCGCCTTTGGCCGCTCATTCAAATCCGGCGCTTACACCCTGATGGGCACACAGGGAAAAGTGGAAGGCGACCACCTGTCCATTCCCGCCACGCTGAACCTGGCGGTGCTGACGACCTTCGGCTATGAGAAGTCCAACCAGGCTCCCGGCGCCCCGTCGATCGGCACGCTGAACCCGGGCAATGGCCAGTTCTATGTGCCGGCCAACGGTGGCGAACTGTCCCTGTTCTATGGTGGCCGGGTGAGCGACAACGCCGGTTTTCTGGCCGAACTTGGCGCCACCGGTCCGGCAGCAACGGGCTCCGCAAAGCTGCCTGTCCTGTTCGAGGTCGCTGATGCTACCCGTGCCGGAATCGTTCCATTCACCACGGATGCTCAGGGCGCATCCTATGGTTTTGAACTGCTGAATACAGGCGCCAATGCCGTGCACCAGATGAGTCCGGTCGGTGGAATGAATAACGCACACTCCTACGCGATATCGGCGCAACAATATATTGGCACCGGCGGCGGGGCAACGGGTATGACTTTTGTGATAGACAACCCCCGTTATTTCGTCAACCTGACCCGGTTTAATCAGACCGTACCGGGAAATGCTGATGCTGGAATAGCATCAAACCTTGGTTCGACCTACGCTCGGGTAGCGGCCATGTTTGATTTGGCCGGTTGGGATACGGGAGTGGGTGTGCAGAGCTGGGGAGGAAGTTCCTACAGCAGCGCAGCGACGGCACAAGTCGTTACGAAAGCAACGGCAATCGATGGACAGATGCAAGGCAGTTTGGGCAACATGCCAACCGGACTCTACGTGACCTATGCAAGGGCACCCTATGAAGCGGCCGTTGCCAATGTCTATGACATGGGAGGCACGCTGACCCGCAGTTCATTCAACATTGCCGCAGAACTGGGTGTGTTGCCCGGTGTCGCTACGGTAGGGGCGGCCATACGCAAGGGCAACAGCGGTGTGGATGACGGCAGCGGTTCCAATTCAACTGACAATGCGATCATGTTGAACGTTACATACAATCTTGCACAAAACATGATGGCATCCTTTACCTACACTCGAAACAGCGGCAGTTACTGGGATCAGGTCAATCCTGATACAAATATCAACCCTGGCGGTTTGACCAATACTAACTTGATAGGCAGCAGGACCACGACGATCAACGTGTTCACGCTATTTTGATTGACAGTATGGATTGGGTGTTCAGGGGAGCTTCGGCTCCCCCTGTTGTTTATGCCTGATGCTTCCAAGCCGCATCACTTCTTTTTCAACAGAGTCTGCAGGTCGGCGAACGGATTATGTGTCGCCGCGGATGAGTGGTTGTCGCGATTGCCCGGCCGCGACTGTTCTTCGAGCAGGCGCATGTGCTCGTTGTCGTGGCAATACAGGCACAGCAGTTCCCAGTTGCTGCCGTCCAGAGGATTGTTGTCGTGATTGTGGTCCTTGTGGTGCACTGTCAACTCGCGCAGACGAGCGCCGGAAAATTCCCGGCCGCAGCGCCCGCAGATCCACGGGAACAGCTTGAGCGCCCGCTCGCGGTAGCTCGCCTCGCGTTCGCTGCCCCTGCTTGAACTGGCTGACCGGCGCGCTTCGGCAACCACGCGGTCCAGCCGGGCGTGGTCCGGCGTACGTTTAGTCAAGATCAAAGGCACCCTTCAATGTTTCGGGGGCGTCTTCGAACTGCAGACTCAGATTGCGCCGCTGATCTTTGCGGGCTCCGGCTGCTTCTTGGGCTTTTTTGCTTCCTTGGTCTTGCGCTGTTGTCCTTTGGCCATGATCGTTCTCCTTTGGATGACGACTCGCACACTTGCAAAGTCGGGTGTGATAAATGACTCGAATTACGACCGTTGAGACCTTGCCGGATACGGCAAGGTTCAACGCGCGCAAATGATAATCCCGCGCGTAAAAAAGTAAAGGAATATAATTGGGTGCATAGCGAATCTGGTTTGACGGGTAGCACATATCCGTTAACAAATACCCATTAGCAAATACCCATTAATATATTTCAGGGAAGATCATGAAAAATTTTCTGTTGACGATAATGAGTACGGTAATCATCACCGTGAGCGGAACGACGCTGGCCGCACCGATGACCCCGGCTGCACCAATGACGAAGCAACAGGGTGACGCGATACTCAAGGAACTGCGCGAGATCAAGGCACTGTTGGCAAAACAGCAGCAGCCACAGCTGGCGCCGCCGGGGCTGGTGCAACCCGATCGGGGGATGCCGCAAAACCTGACGGTCAAGGGCGATGCGATCCATGTGCTCGGCAAAAGCGACGCGCCGTTGACGATGGTGGAATTCACCGACTACCAGTGCCCGTTCTGCGGGCGTTTCGAGGCAACCACTTTCCCGGAAATCAAAAAGAACTATATCGACACCGGCAAGCTGCGCCTGATCGTGCGCGACCTGCCGCTGGAGGGACTCCATCCCTACGCGTTGAAAGCCGCCCAGGCTGTGCATTGCGCAGCGGACCAGGGCAAGTTCTGGGAGATGAAGGACTTGCTGTTCAAGAACCAGAACAAACTGGATGCGGATTCGCTGAACGGTTATGCAACAAAGGATCTCGGCCTGAATGGCGCCACCTTCAGCAAATGCATGACCGACGGCAAGCATCTGCAGGAAATTGCCGCAGAGGCCAGATATGCGCAGTCACTGGGGATCACCGGAACACCGACATTCATCGTCGGCAAGACACAGGGTGACACGGTCGAAGGTCGTGTTGTGGTCGGCGCGCTGCCATACGCGAATTTTGCGGCGGTTATCGACGATGCGCTGGCAAAGGACTAGCGGTTTTCAATATTCATGATGCGGAATGGTCACGCAGTTCTGTATGGCTGCGTGACCATTTAAACGGCTTCAGCCCAGCGCCGGGTAATCGGTATATCCCTTGGCTCCGGGTGTGTAGAACGTGCTCATGTCGACATCGTTCAACTGCCGCACCGGTTTTCCATCTCTCTACCAGATCAGGGTTGGCGAGGATAGGTCTGCCCACCGCGATCAGGTCGCATTTCCCGGCAGCCAGGTCGCTCTCGGCTCTTGCCGCATCGTAGCCCCCGGACAGGATCAGTTTGCCCTTGAATGTGTCGCGGAACATCTTCTTGATCGAGTCGGGCACAACCGGCGCACCCATCGGCGAATGGTCGACCAGGTGGATGTAGACCAGACCGCGCGCATTGAGCTGCTGCGCCAGATAGGTGTAATCGGCTTCCATACCGTCGTACAGCGGCATGTCGTTGAACACGCCGTACGGGGACAGGCGTATGCCGACCCTGTCCTTGCCGATCGCGTTAATGGCCGCATCGGCAACTTCGAGCACGAAGCGTGCGCGATTTTCAATCGAGCCGCCATAACGATCGGAGCGCTGGTTTGAATTCGGCCGGATGAACTGCTCGAGCAGGTAACCGTTCGCGCCGTGCAATTCGATCCCGTCGAATCCCGCCGTCATTGCATTTTTCGCGGCCTGGGCGTATTCCTCAATCGCAGTCTTGATGTCGGCTTCGGTCATTGCTTGCGGTGTCGCATTCGGCTTCATGCCCTCTGCATCGGTGTACATGTCGCCGGCGGCCGCTACGGCCGACGGTCCGAGCACGCGCGCGCCTGCAGGCAGGTTGAGCGGATGGCCGATGCGCCCGCAGTGCATGAACTGGATGAACATTTTTGCCCCACTGGCATGCACCGCATCGGTGACGCGTTTCCAGCCCGCGACCTGCGCAGCGGAAAATATTCCCGGGATGCGCGGATAGCCGAGGCCGTTGGGGGAGGGCGATGTGCCTTCGGTGATAATGAGCCCGGCAGATCCGCGCTGGGCGTAGTATTCGACCATGAGTTCGTTGGGGATATTCCCGGTCGCGCGATTGCGCGTCAAGGGTGACATGACCAGACGGTTCTGCAACGTGAGTGTTCCAAGTGTGGTTTTTGAGAATAGCAATGACATGAATGTTCCTTTCTGTAAGCGATTCGAATTATTTTTTACAGGGTAAATGGTTGAATTTGCGATGACCGAAACGGTGTGGGGAAAACAGTCGGGCAATTGCGGTCGCCTCGTATCCGCGCGTCCTGAAGTTCAACAGTCTGGACAATATACCCTGAAAGATGCGCGGCCGCATCCAGGCATATGCGCATTTACAAAAATTAACAATATAGTCAGGAAACAAAACCCTGTTGGTCAGGTCAGTATGCCGGAATCTGTCATGCCGGAATCTGTCATGAGGGAAGATTCCATCGTGTTGGGATAAATCCGTGTTGGGATAAATCGAAAGGAGCCTTGATATGAGCGAAAACAACAGCGGCAACAAACACTCTGATGAAATGGAATTTCACGCGACACTCGGCTGGCTTGCAGCCCTTGCGGTCACGATCGCAGCGTGGGCAGGCCTCGCATCCTGAAGGAGCAGGAAATCGACGAAAAACAGTGCAACAGGGGGCGGTATGACCGCCCTTCGTTGTTCCGATCGCTTGTCGGGGTAACATTCCGCCTGGCAATTCCAAAACAGGCCGCTTGCCCTGGTTCCGGTTTTCAGTATAGTTGGGTCATAGGCGGAGGTCATCATGAAAAAACTGAAACATGAAGCCGAGTTGTTCAAAAGTGCACTGCTTGCCGGCGTGAAATATGCAGAGGGGCGCGGCGTGGTCGAGTTCGAGCCGACCGATTCGGCGAGCGAGAAACTCCTGTACATATACCGGCTGCTGGTCCATGACAAGGTGATACAGCCATTGCCCGAAGACCAGGTTGCCGAGAAGACGCTGCGGCACAAGCTGGCAATCTGGTACTCGAAACAGTTGCCGAAAGACGATCCGCTGCTGAAATAAAATGATTCCGGGATTCATCCGGGACGATCGGGCCGGCACCGGCACAATCCGGAAATTCGCCGCATTGCAATGAGTACAGAAGACCAGACAGAAAAATTCCGCATCGACAAGTGGTTGTGTGCAGCACGATTTTTCAAGACGCGCTCACTGGCGGCCGATGCTGTCGATTGCGGTAAAGTCCATGTCAACGAGGTGCGCGTCAAACCGGCCAAGACGTTGGCAGTGGGGGATATGCTCACCATCAATATCGGCCGGAAACAGTACATCGTCGAGGTAATCGCGCTGTCCAGCCGGCGCGGACCGGCCGCACAGGCGCAGAAACTGTATCGCGAAACCGATGCCAGCCGCCAGCGCAGGGAAGAGATCGCCGCCCAGCTCAAGTTGCAGCCACAGCCGTTTTTCTTCAAGGGCAGGCCCACCAAGCGCGATCGCCGCGAGATCGAGCGGTTCAGGAAGGGAAAATAATCCCCGGTCTCACCTGGACTGGTCGAACAGCATCTCCAGGCGCATGGTCAGCGCAAAGCTGGATCTGAAATTATTCACCTTCGGAAATATCAGTTGCGGGTTCAACTCGAAGTACATCCATTGCCGGTGCAGCCTGTAACGGTACAGAATTTGCGCGATGTATTCGGTCAGTTCGACCTGCGGATTGCTGACGCCGATCGCGCTTGCCTGGTATAGCAGGGCGGTTCGATCGTTCAGGGTCTGGTACAGGGAAAAATCCTGGCGCAGGTCGAAGTTCTGTTTGTCTTTCAGCCAGGTCGCATTGCTGGTTGCGCGGAACAGGACCGGTTCGCTCACCACGTGTTCGAAGTCGACCTGGGTGGTTTCACCCAGACCGATGGTGTTGAACCAGTACACGGATTCGGCTGCTTTCATCCGCCAGGTATCGAACGGGACTGAATAGCTGGTTCTGGCGCGCATGAAAGGATCGACATGTATCCCCTGGAATTTCAGCCCGGCATCGGCACTGACGTGGAATGCCCGCAATTCTTCCTTTACCCTTTCATAGCGCAACGCCAAGCCATAGCTCTGGGGACCTGAAACCTGGTTGTTGATCGCGGTATTCTGGGTTGTCGTCGGCTCGCCGCTGATGTTCTGATCGGGGTTGGACTCGATCAGCAGATGCAACCGCTTTTCCGTCGAAGGCAGGCTCAGGTTGGCACGCGCCGAAAGCACAAGCTTGCGATCGCCGCCATATCCGGTTGCCCGGGCAAGGTCCAGTTGAACGACGCTTTTATTGGTTTCCTGATAATTGCGATCGTTGCCAAAGAAGCGATCCATATCGGTTGCGAAATTGGCTATTTTTCCGGACAAATAATCACGCTGCGCATCCATGGACGCGAAAATGCCGGTCGGTTGCGGCTGTACGGCAGCCGGTTCTGCACCCAGCACGTTCAAAGGAAACAGCAGCGTCGTGCACCATACCGGAGCCGGCAAAAGACCGCGCAGACCGACGAATTTTCGCTGAAGATTAGCCATTTCAGGCAGATATTACACAATGTGACGGCATCAAGGCGTCTGATGTGGCGGATCAACACCGGCCGGCGCAATCGGTGCGGCGGACCGGAAAGAAGCCACGTCTGATTTTGTTACAAAATTTATCGTTTGGCAGAAGATGTCGATCGCAGGGTATACTTTTTACTGTTTACGGGCGATGTCCTGGATGGCGGGGGATTGCCCGCCTTGCAAGTTGGGAATATCGTTTCAGGGAGGGTATATATATGTCGAGATCACAATGCAGCCGGAACTTGCGATGGATCGTGGCGACGCTCGCCAGCCTGGGTCTGGCATGTGCAGCCAACAGTCATGCATCGCCCCAGCTCGAGACCCGGGAGGCCCTGAGCAAAATCTACCGGCAGGCAGTTGCCAGCCCGATACGGACCGATGATGACAGGCGTGCCGATGCCAATCGCAAGCCATATGAGTTCCTGCAGTTCTCCGGGGTTCGTCCCGGCATGCGCGTGCTGGATGTTGCGGCAGGCGGCGGCTATACCACGCAATTGCTTGCGCTGGCTGCCGGCAGCAAGGGGACGGTCTGGGCTCAGGGACCCGAGATCGGGCAGGCCATGCAGGCACGTCTGTCCATGCACCCGCAGGCCGGCATCGTTCCGGTTGCCCGGCCTTTCGAAGATCCGGTGCCGGTCAATGCGCCCAAGCTGGATTTGATCACCCTGATCATGAATTACCACGATATCACCTATATGCCGGTTGACCGGGAAAAGATGAACCGGCGTCTGTTCGATGCGCTGAAACCGGGAGGGCATCTGGTCATACTGGATCATTCGGCCAAGCCGGGCAGCGGTATCTCGGTTGCAAAAACGCTGCACCGTATCGACGAGAAGGTGGTGCTGGACGAGGAACGGAAAGCCGGATTCAAGCTGGAGAAGGAGGGTTACTTCATGAAGAATCCGGCCGACCCGCGCGACCAGCCCTTTTTCAACATGGCGATACCGACGGACAAGTTTGCGCTGCGTTTCGTCAAGCCCTGAACGACACGGTATCGCTTGAAACCGGAAACAACGACGGAGGACAGCTGTGAAAACCACCTTGATCACCGGCGCCAACCGAGGAATCGGGCTGGAATTTTGCCGGCAATATGCGGCTGATGGCTGGCGAGTTCTGGCTTGCTGCCGCTATCCCGAAAAATCCGATGCACTCAACAAGCTGGCATCTTTGAACCCCGGACGGATAATGGTCCATGCGCTTGATGTCGCCGATCATGTGGAGATCGATCGGCTCGGACAGATGCTGGCCGATGAATCGATTGATCTGCTGATCAACAACGCCGGTATCTATCCGGATTCGGATAAGAGCGGGTTTGGCCATACCGATTATGCGGAATGGATAGAGGCGTTCCGCGTCAATACCATGGCGCCGCTCAAGATGGCCGAGACTTTCGCCGCGCAAATCGCTCGCGGCACGCAAAAGACCATCGTGACCATCACCAGCAAAATGGGCAGCATTTCGGACAACAGCGGTGGCGGCAGCTACCTTTATCGTTCCAGCAAGGTGGCGGTCAACATGGTCGTGAAAAGCCTGTCGATCGACCTGAAACCGTTCGGCATCATTGCCGTTGTGTTCCATCCCGGCTGGGTCAAGACCGACATGGGCGGACCGAATGCGATGATTACGCCTGAACAAAGCGTGTCCGGCATGCGGAAACTGATCGCCGGACTTTCCCCAGCCGACTCCGGAAAATTTTTCGGTTATGATGGCAAGCCGATTCCATGGTGACGCCCGCTTACCGGGAAGCGCTTTCTGGTTTACATTTACGATTTGCTGATCTGGAGAATATATGGACTTACTGCAAAAATTGATCATTTTCGCCGCGGTGTTTCTGGTGGTCAGCGGATTGATCTGGTTTATCTTCGTGGCCCATTGAGGGGATGTCATTCCCGGCATGTTCCGAAGCGGCAAGCGGGCCGGCCGTTATATCCGGGTTTGGCGCAGTCAGCGGGTTTATCCTGATTTTTAGTAATGCCCCACTCGATCCGGAGATGAAAAGTTGAAAAAGGAATTCTGGCTGGAACGCTGGGAGCGGAAGGAAACCGGTTTCCATCAGAACGATTTCAACCCGTATTTGCGCCAGTACTGGCCGGATCTGCACCTTGCACAGGGGACTGCTGTATTCGTCCCGCTGTGCGGCAAAAGCCTGGACATGCTGTGGTTGCGCGATCAGGGCCATCCGGTGCTGGGGGTGGAACTGAGCGCGATCGCGGTGCAGGCATTCTTCAGCGAGAACGGCTACAACCCGCAGCACGAAACGTCCGGGAAATTCGATCTGTGCGAGGCGGGCGGTATCCGCATCCTGTGCGGTGATTTTTTCGACCTGCGCAGGGAAGACCTGAAAAACGTCGCTGCGGTGTACGACCGCGCATCCCTGATCGCGTTGCCGCCGGAAATGCGCGAACGCTATGTCCGCCATCTGGCCGGCATATTGCCGCCGGCGACGCAAATCCTGCTGGTTACGGTGGACTATCCGCAGGCGGAAATGCAGGGTCCGCCGTTTTCCGTTTCATCAGGCGAAGTTGACGCGCTGTATCGCAAGCATGCCGGGGTGCGCGTGCTCGCTGAACTGGACGTGCTCGAGCAAAACCCGCGCTTTCGGGATCGCGGCCTGACCCGGTTGCGGGAAAACATCTATTTGCTGACGCTGCGTTAGCCTGGATAGAAACGCAGCCAATCCACACCGGGATAGCGCAGCTGCTTTTTATCGTATCGCGATCCTGTGGTAGCATGAATTTCCTGGTTATTCCGGCTGCCGATCCGTTCCCATTATGCCATTCGACCATCGTTTACCGATTCGGGTGCCGCTGCCAGCCGTGCTGCAGCGCGGCGCGGCGGCACGCAGGAGTGCCGGACGGTGTTAGTGCTTTTCCTGTTGCTGGCGGGCGGCATCATGGCCGCCGCCATCTACATCGTGCTGATCAAGCGCAGACAAGTTCGCGATGCCGCCGACCGCGACCAGTCGGAGCGGCGGGAACATACCCGCAACCATGTGCTGGAATTGCTCGCCCACGGCGCACCGATTACCACGGTACTGGAGGCTATCGTGCGCGGCGTGGAGCAGGAATATCCGGACATGCTTTGCAGCATCATGCTGATCGGCAACGAGGGAAAGCGCCTTTATACCGGGGCTGCGCCCGGCCTGCCCGCTTCATACAATGACGCGATCGACGGAATCGAGATCGGCATCGGCGCCGGTTCCTGCGGCACGGCAGCCTATACCGGGCAGCGCGTCATCGTCGAAGACGTACTCACCCATCCTTACTGGGCGCCCTATCGGGAACTGGCGGATGCTGCAGGACTCGGGTCGTGCTGGTCGGAACCGATCACATCGGCCTCCGGGAAAGTATTCGGCACCTTCGCAATCTACCATCGCCAGGCGCACCGGCCGACCGATGAGGAAATCCGGCTGATCGAGCAGACCGCCAACCTGGCCGAAGTCGCGCTGGGGCGCAGTTATGCCGACCAGGCACTCAAGGACAGCGAGAAACTGCTTTCCGATATTCTGGAAAACGTCACCGCGTACATCTATACGAAAGACATACAGGGCCGCTACCTGTTTGCCAACCGCCTGCTGCGCGAGCGCTTCGATGCGCCGATTGAAGAAATCGTCGGTTATGACGACTACAAGTTTTTCGATGCGGATACGGCGGACAGCATGCGCAAGGATGATCTGCGGGTCCTGCAGAACGGGGAAACGATCCAGGTCGAGGAGACCAGTCTCAATATTCTTACCGGAGTAACCGAGGTGTTTCTGTCGGTCAAGTTGCCGCTGCGGCGTCGAGGACGGCAGCATTCATGCCTTGTGCGGCATCTCCACCGATATCACCGAGCGCAAGGATGCCGAGGAACACATGAAACACATGGCGCAGTACGATGCGCTTACCCACCTGCCCAACCGGGCGCTGTTCGAAGACCGTCTGCACCAGGCGATCGCCGCCGCACAGCGGAACAGGGCGCATCTGGCGCTGATGTTCATCGACCTGGACAAGTTCAAGCCGGTCAACGATACGTACGGCCACGGCATCGGCGATTTGCTGCTGAAGGAAGTCGCGACGCGCATCCAGGATTGCCTGCGCGATTCGGATACGGCCGCGCGTATCGGCGGAGACGAGTTCGTGATCCTGCTGCCGGCCATCGAATCGGCGGTGGACGCCAGCAAGGTCGGGGAGAAAATCCGCATTTCGCTGAACCAGCCGTTTGTGCTGGCAGGCAATACGCTCCGAATCGGCTCGAGTATCGGCGTTGCCGTCTACCCGCAACACGGCAGCAATGAAAAGCTGCTGGTCAAGAGCGCTGACATCGCGATGTATCACGCCAAGAAAAATGGCCGGAACAACGTTAAAATATACCAGACGGGGATGCAGGAGGTCGGCCAGTGAGCGGGCCGGGTACTGCCGGTCGCAACGGCGGTATTTTATTTTCAATCCGATTATTCAACGAACACACATCCCCGCTCGGGGATTTTACAGGTGCAATTCCGCTATGAATCAATCAGAAATAAAATTTACCATCACCCTCGACGAAAAGAAGGTGCCGCAAAACATCGAGTGGAGCGCTTCCGACGCGAACAAGGAAAGCACCAGCAAAGCGGTGATGATTGCGCTCTGGGATACCCGGGAAAGGAACACGCTGCGCATCGACCTGTGGACCAAGGAAATGATGGTCGACGAGATGAAGCAGTTCTATCACCAGAACCTGTTATCCATGGCCGACAGTTTCGAACGCGCCACCGGGGAAGTCGAGGCCGCAAAAGCGATGCGGCACTTTGCCCAGGAATTCGGCGAGCGATTGAAGCTGGTCACGAAAAACAGCTTTTATTCTCCGGGCAAGAACAGATAGCCGGGCTTCAGCCGCACGACTCCGCTAATTGCGATTCTCCGCCCATTTTCGCAGCGCATCCAGCGTGTTCTCGACATGCTTTTCCGGTTGCAGATTTGTGTAGGTATAGATGATCTTGCCGTCGGGCGCAATCACGTAGGAGGTGCGGTTCGCATACTCGGGTTTTGCGGCGAGGATCGCATCGTATGATTTCATGATGCGCTGGTCAGGATCGGCAGCCACCGGGAATTTGCTGCGGCATTCGCTTACCGAAAACCGGTTCAGCTTCCCGATATCGTCGTGCGAAACACCGATCACGGTCGCGCCAAGTGCCTGGTATTTCCCGATTGCATCGGCAAAGTCGTGCGCTTCGATGGTGCAACCCCGGGTGAATGCTGCCGGATAAAAATAGAGGACCACCGGACCTTTCTTCAGTGCATCAGCGAGCGAGTAGGTGAACACCTTTCCGCCCAGGGACGCCTGTGTAACGAAGTTCGGCGCCACGGTGCCGGTATTCAGGGCTGAATACGCCGGCATGGATAAAGCTGCTGCGAAAAGCCCAAAAGCAATGGATTTTTTCATTGCAAGCTCCTTTCAGTTGATTCCGGACAATCCTGACTTGACGAATTGATGCGAGTTTATTCTATGGAAGTTTCAAGCCTTGGACAACAATTTGAGAGCTTGTCTGATACCGTCCGACACGCTGGTATCCTTGGGTAACTGTTTGGTTGCCCAGTCGGCTTCCTTGCCGTTGTAACCCAGTGCCAACAGAGCGTTAACGATGTCGTTGCCGGTAGATACGACAGGTGCGCCATGTTGCGAGCCGCCAGCACCCGTTGCAATGAATTTCCCCTGTAATTCCAGCAGCAAGCGTTCTGCAGTCTTCTTGCCCACGCCGGGAATTTTGGTGAGTCGGCCTGCCTCTTTATTCACCACTGCGATGGCCAGGTCATTCAGGCTCAGTCCGGACAACACCGAGAGCGCCAGCTTGGGACCGACGCCGCTGATCTTGAGCAGCTGGCGGAATGCGGTGCGTTCTTCGCTGCTCAGGAATCCGTACAGCAGATGCGCGTCCTCGCGCACGATGAGTTGCGTGTGCAGCACCACCTTTTCGTGCAGCACCGGCAGGTTGTAGAACGTGCTCATCGGCACGTCCAGCTCGTAAGCCACGCCCTGCACATCCAGCAATATCTGCGGCGGGTTCTTTTCCAGCAATATTCCCGTCAGTCTTCCAATCAAACCAGTCTCCCGTTTTTCATGCGATATCCCGCCGTCGCCAATGCTCCCAATCCTTGCCCGCCATGCGCATGGCAGATCGCGCAGGCCAGTGCGTCTGCCGCATCGGGGCTCGGGGTGCCGGACAGCTTCAGCAGCCGCTGCACCATTTGCTGCACCTGTTCCTTGTCGGCATGGCCATTGCCGACCACGGCCTGTTTCACCTGCAGGGCGGTGTATTCGGCCACCGGCAGATTGGCCAGCACCGCCGCGCAAATCGCCGCGCCGCGGGCCTGGCCGAGCAACAGCGTGGATTGCGGGTTGACGTTGACGAACACTTTTTCCACCGCGACATGATGCGGGTTGGTGCTTGGCGATCACTTCGCCCAGGGAATTCAGTATGGCCTTCAATCTTTCCGGCAATTCGCCGTCCGGCGTCCTGATGCAGCCGCTGGCGACGTAGTGCAATTGCTGCCCGATTTTGTCCAACACACCAAAACCCGTCACTCTCAATCCGGGGTCAATACCTAGTATCCTTGTGTGCGAGGAGGCAAGAGGCAAGGTGCAAGGTGCAAGGGTTGTATCTTTGGAATGTGTTGCAGTTTCCCCTTGAATCTTGAACCTTGTACCTTGTACCTTTTTCATTGTTCTTCGATCACCGCCGTCGTATAGACCTCCTGAACATCGTCCAGATCTTCGAGCGCATCGAGCAGTTTCTGCATCTTGACCGCATCTTCGCCGGTGAAGACCACTTCGTTGGCCGGCTTCATGATGACCTCGCCGAACTCGGGCTTGTAGCCTGCCGCTTCCAGTTTCTGCTTCACATTGACGAAATCATGCGGGGAGGTGATTACCTCGATGCTGCCGTCGTCATTGCTGACGATGTCTTCCGCGCCGGCGTCCAGCGCCACTTCCATCAGGCCGTTCTCGTCCGTGCCGGGCGCGAAGATCATCTGGCCGCAGTGCTTGAACAGAAACGACACCGAACCGTCGGTGCCGAGGTTGCCGCCGTTCTTGGCGAAGGCATGGCGCACATCCGCCACGGTGCGGGTCTTGTTGTCGGTCATGCAATCGACCATGACCGCCGCGCCGTTGATGCCGTAGCCCTCGTAGCGCAGTTCCTCGTAATTCACCCCTTCCAGCTCGCCGCTGCCGCGCTTGATCGCGCGCTCGACGTTGTCCTTGGGCATGTTGTTGGCATAGGCCTTGTCCATCGCCAGGCGCAGGCGCGGATTGCCGTCCGGGTCACCGCCGCCCAGCCGTGCCGCCACGGTGATTTCCTTGATCAGTCGTGTGAATATCTTGCCGCGCTTGGCGTCCTGCTTGCCCTTGCGATGCTGGATGTTCGCCCATTTGCTATGTCCTGCCATACCGTTCCCCGAAAAAAGCCAGAAATATTGTTATGAATAAAAACCTTGCGCGATGGTATCATTTTCGCCCCAATAACCCAACATTCAAGGCCTTGGCCACAGCACGGTACCGGGAAGACCGAACAGACGAAATTCTGGTGCAGTGTAACGGGTGACATGCCGAACCGGTTTTTGGGGGATTCCGGCAATCGTTTTACGATTCAGCAAGGAGAATGGCAATTGAAAACCATACTGGTCGCAAATCCCAAGGGCGGCAGCGGAAAGACCACGCTGTCGGTCAATATTGCCGGTTTTCTGGCCAGCCGCGGCGAGCGCGTGACCATGCTCGACCTGGATCGCCAGCAGTCCGCCGCGCTCTGGATCGCAACGCGTCCCGCCGATCTTCCGCCGATACAAATGCTGGTTTCCAGGAAGGACGAAGCGCAACGCAGCGACTGGCTGGTGATCGATTCGCCCGCCGGCCTGCATGGCAAGAATCTCTCCCATGCGCTGAAGCTGGCCAGCAAAATCATCGTGCCCGTCGCGCCATCGCTGTTTGATCTGCAGGCCAGCCTGGATTTCCTGAAAGCGCTTGCCGAAGAAAAGAAGGTGCGCAACAGCCACTGCCACATCGGCGTGGTCGGCATGCGCATGGAAATGCGCACCAAGGCCGCCTGGGCACTGGAACATTTCCTCGCCACCCTCGAATTGCCGATACTCGCCTATTTGCGCGAGACACAGGTGTATGTGAATGCTGCATTCGAGGGGAAATCGCTGTTCGACCTGCCTCCGCACATTGCCGCGCGGGAGCTCGAGCAATGGGCTTTTCTGCAGGAATGGCTGTTGCGGGATTAGCAAGTCGTAACCGGCACCGTCGAGACACGCGGTTTCAGGTCGCGGCAATATTGAATTGCATGATGCGATAGAAATCCGAGAAACAGAATTCCACCGCGGCTTCACCCTCCAGCGCCTTGCCGAACCGGCCGAGCGCACCGGATAACTTTTCCGCGACGTTTTCGCGCCAGAATCCCGGCAGGAACGGCTCCAGATGCCCGAGCAGCCAGCGGAATGGCAGAAAGCGGTACAGCCAGTGCCGACTGCGGCGTTGCGGCATATTCGGTGATCAGCACCGAACCGCCCGGGCCGCACCACCCGCGCGATTTCGGCATAGGCCCTGAGCCTTGCTTCGGCGGGCATTTCGTGGAACAGGAAAAACACGATGACCTGATCGAAGGCATCGTTGCAATAAGCCAGACATTCGGCATTCATGCGCGCCAGGTGGCGGCGTGCCGCAAAGCCGCGCGTCTTGCGGTCCGCCAGTTGCAATTGGCCCGTGGCGATATCGCACAGGTGAACTTCATTCCGGGTAAGCGACAGCAGCGATGGCGTGAGTTTGCCGTACACACAGGTCAGCTGCAGCAGCCTTGCGTCCGGCCTGGTTTCGATCCGGGCCAGCGTCTTTTTCAGCAGGCTGTCGTACTGGCGGAACAGGATGGCATTGATGACGGGCTGGTGATCGAAGAACCAGATCCCCCAGTCCCACAGGTAGGCCCACCAGTAATGGCGCGCGAGGTATTCGGGCACGCCATCGAGAAATTTCCGGTATATGCGCATTCCCGAAGGCCGGAGCGTATTGGATTAACGATTCAGACGTTGAACAGGAAATTCATCACGTCGCCATCCTGCACCACGTAGTCCTTGCCTTCGACGCGCATCTTGCCTTTTTCCTTCGCGCCCGCTTCGCCGCCGCAGGCGATGAAGTCGGCGTAGGAAATGGTCTGCGCGCGGATGAATCCCTTCTCGAAATCGGTGTGGATCACGCCGGCCGCCTGCGGTGCGGTGTCGCCCTTGTGGATGGTCCAGGCGCGCACTTCCTTCACCCCGGCGGTGAAATAGGTTTGCAGGCCGAGCAGTTCGTAACCGGTGCGGATCAGGCGGTTCAGGCCCGGCTCTTCCAGGCCGAGGTCGGCAAGGAATTCCTTCTTGTCGGCATCGTCGAGGTCGGCCAGTTCGGCTTCGATCTTGGCGCACAGCGCGACCACCGGCGCACCTTCCTTTGCCGCATGTTCGCGCAGGCGGTCCAGATGCGGATTGTTCTCGAAGCCGTCTTCCAGCACGTTGCCGACATACATCGCGGGCTTGATCGTGAGCAGGCACAGCGGCTTGATGATGCTGCTTCTCTTCATCGCTCAAACCGAATGTGCGCGCGGGCTTGCCTTCGTTCAGGTGCGGCAGCAGGCGTTCCAGCAGCGCGACCAGCTTCTGCGCATCCTTGTCGCCCGACTTGGCCTTCTTGCCGTCGCGCTGGATGGTGCGTTCCACCACGGCCAGGTCGGCCAGTGCCAGTTCGGTCAGGATGACTTCGATGTCGGAAATCGGATCGACCTTGCCGGCGACGTGCACCACGTTGGGATCGTCAAAACAGCGCACCACGTTGACGATGGCATCGGTCTCGCGGATGTTGGCCAGGAACTGGTTGCCCAGACCTTCGCCTTTGGACGCGCCCGCCACCAGCCCGGCGATGTCGACGAACTCGACGATCGCCGGTTGCATGCGCTGCGGCTTGACGATCTTCGCCAGCTCTTCCATGCGCGGATCGGGCACCTCGACGATGCCGACGTTCGGTTCGATGGTGCAGAACGGATAGTTCTCCGCGGCGATGCCCGCCTTGGTCAGCGCATTGAACAGGGTGGATTTGCCGACATTGGGCAGTCCGACGATACCGCATTTCAAACTCATTGTTGTTCCTTAATTTATATCGGATTCAAAAAGGCGCGAATTGTATCATCGTTGGTCGGCCGGACTTGCCTGCCCACTAAGTTGAGCATAAAACAATTTCAGCAAATAACAGGGTTTTTGGACATGTTGCTGAAACTTCCGACAAGGAAGAACCGGGATGTGCAAGCCACTTTCGATCAGCGGCATGATACCCAGATTCTCTGCATTCCTGAATTGGGATCGTCGACTCAATATTCTGATTAGGCAAAATACCGCTCAAGGTTAGTTCTTGTCACTAAATCACGTTAATACAATGCAGGTAACCACACCGGTAAAGCGGAATTTGCATCTCCTTAAATCAGGCGGTTTTCTGATGCCAAAGTACTATTCTTCGTAGCGAATTCATGCTATACATTTGCTGCAAAGCGGAACCTCACTACCTGCAGCATGTCAACTACCTGCAGCATGTCAAGGTAACTTTCATAATAAGGATACGCGATGGGCCTCAGGGTTAAATTCAATTTAGTGCTTATCACTATTTTTCTGATCGGGTATGTTGCCGTTGCCGAAGTTTCGTATTTAATCCTTCAGAAAAATGCAAGAGAAGAGGTGCTCAGGGAAGCCGGGCTGATCATGGAGTCCGCCCTTTCAGTACGTAAATACACAGTGGAACAAATAGTACCCAAGCTCAAAAGAATTCACACCAAAAGGTTTTACCCCCAGACGGTACCCGCTTATGCGGCAACCGAAGTAATCGCGGAATTGCAAAAAAAGCATCCCGATTACGGCTATAAGGAATCCACTCTCAACCCAACCAATCCCAGAGACAGGGCAACGGATTGGGAAACCGATATTATCAGCCGGTTCAGGCAGGGAGATGATGCCAAAGAGATCATATCGGAACGAGACACGCCAACCGGACGTCAATTATACATTGCACGCCCTATTCGAATCACCAATCCTGCATGCCTGCAATGTCATTCCACGGCGGAAGCTGCGCCGGCTTCCATGATCAGGGTCTACGGAACTGCAAACGGATTCGGTTGGCAGATGAATGAAGTGATCGGTGCTCAACTGGTCACAGTACCGACGGAAGTTCCACTTCGAAATGCCGATCGAGCCTTTATCACTTTCATGGTATCCCTTGCAGTGATCTTTTTAATCATTTTTGCAGCCCTGAATATTATGTTGAGCTACGTGATTGTACGTCCGATCCGCCATCTCTCTGCTGTAGCAGACAAGATTAGCACTGGTGATTTTAGTGAACCAGAGTTCCCGGAAAAGGGACGTGATGAAATCTCGGTTCTTTCCAGTTCATTCAATCGAATGCGTCGCAGCCTGGAGAAGGCAATACAAATGATCGAAGAGTAATGGGCTGCTTTATTCCTTGGGTTTTCACCAATGAGCGATCCTGGCAGTTTACATTCGGCAAATCCGGAAGGACCAGTGATATCGCATGCCCTGAAATCCGGTCATGCCATAATGGAATACGTCATTGAGAAAACCCTGGGGTGCGGCAGCTTTGGAATAACTTATCTTGCTCGGGACAGCAACCTGAATTTGCCTGTAGCAATCAAGGAGTACTTGCCTACTGATCTGGCATTACGCGCTGTGGATGACAGCGTGCAAACTTTAGGAAGTGCATTTGATGATCAGTTCCGCTGGGGGCTGGAGCGATTTCTTGCGGAAGCACGCGTCCTTGCTACTTTTCGTCACCCCAATATTGTTCGTGTGCTGCGGTATTTTTCTGCCAATGGAACGGCATACATCGTCATGGAATTCGAATCTGGCGAATCCCTGAAAAATTGGTTACCGCGTCAAAACTCCTTGAATGAGTCTGCCCTGCTAAAGTTGATCCATCCTTTGCTGGATGGTTTGGAGATAATGCACAATGCAAGCTATCTGCACAGAGACATAAAGCCTGACAACATATACATCCGGGTTGACGATTCGCCAGTGCTAATAGATTTTGGTTCGGCTCGCAGTACGAGTACTGACCGAGAATTGACAAGCATAGTCAGTCCAGGCTTTGCACCGTTCGAGCAGTATCTAAGCAATGGCAATCAGGGACCCTGGACAGATCTTTATGCACTTGCCGCGGTGATGTACTGGCTAATTTCCGGCCAAAAGCCATTGAGCTCCATTGAGCGCATGAAACAGGACGCCATCGTCCCCGCTTCGCAGCTTGAATCCCAATACTTGATAGGTGAATCCTTACTTAGTGCAATCGACTGGGCGCTCAACATGGATGAAAAGCGTCGCCCGCAGTCAGTCGCCGAGTTTCGCAGTCGTCTTGATGAAGGGGAGCAACAAAACAGCACAATTGGGATGGCTGATACAAGAATTTTATTGCCAACAGCGTGGGATGGGACAACACCGTCAGGAAAAAAAATTATCGGGGTGGAATCCCATACAACGAATTTGGTGTGCAGCATTTTATTCATGGATATCGTTGCCTATTCAAAGACCTCAGTAAACGAACAGTATCAACTTAAGTTGAATTTTAATCAGTTGATTGCTGGCAAACTTTCCCATATTCCCGAAAGTTCACGAATTACCCTGGACAGCGGGGATGGTGCGGTCATATGTTTTATGGGTGATCCTGAGGAAGTGCTTTACGCTGCCAGAGACATTCAGTGTTCGTTAGCCGAACAAGATCGACTAAATGTACGTATGGGATTACATATAGGACCCATACGCATCATCAACGATTTGAATGGACGCAAAAATGTAATAGGAGACGGTATCAATGTTGGCCAGCGCGTGATGAGTTTTGCTGAAAGTAACGGTCTTGTTGTATCGCGTGCCTTCTATGACATCGTGGCCTGCCTCACTGATGGTGCAGAGCGGGGCTTCACCTATTTGGGTGAACGTCGTGACAAACATGATCGTGTCCATCATATATATGCCGTCATCAAAGAAAATGATGGTGACCGATCTGGTGATAACACTGTCTATATGAACGATGCTACAGGGTTGGCGGATTTTGATATGGATCAGGAAATATTGTTAAGGCTTGAGAAAGATCTTGCTCACCATCTTGGCCCCCTGTCCGCTGTATTGATTCGTAAACTTAGATCTCGGGTTGCCAGTGAATCTGAACTTAGACAATTGTTGGCTCAAAGCATAGGCGATCCAACGGAACGTGAGTTATTCCTCCTGGGGACACATGGTCACAACCAAAACCTCGACAAAACTGCACTTCGTTCTGCAAGTGCTCCAAATCAGCGGCCAACCGACTCCGGCCCAGTGAAAGCTGCGCAAATAAATAGTTTTCCCCCGTCGAGATCATCAGCGTCTTTCCCGCCCTGGATAACGCCGGAATGCAGCGCGCTTTTGGAAAAACATCTCGCCCAATCACTTGGACCGATGGCCCGTGTGCTGGTAAAAAAGGAAGCGAGCAAAGCAGATAATCTTGGCAATCTCTGTAAAGCGCTTGCAATGCATATAGACAACTTGGAAGCGCGTACCAAATTTCTTAAGGATGCAGCATCTACTTTAAAATCAAAGCATTAATCAATATTAATTTTTGCGTGTTGAGGGTGTTTCACCCGAAAGCATGGATGAGTAACCCTAAACTTATGTAAAAGCTACCCCGTCAGCATATACATAGTAACGAAAGGAGCGACGGTTCTCTTTTGAATCTGCCTGTCAGGTGCTTGGTTGGCTTACGCACTATGCAGCTTCAGCATCGCCGCTTCGGTCTTTCCTTCAATGACCAGATGCGCGATGTTTTGCGCTTTTTGCATGGCCTCGTCTATCAGTTCCCGCTCTTCGCGGCGCGGATCGTTCAGCACGTAGTTGGTGACCTCGGCTGCGGTCGCCGGGGTGGCCGATGCCGATGCGCAGGCGCCAGAAATCCTGGCTGCCGAGATGCGCGATGATGTCCTTCAGCCCGTTGTGTCCGCCGTGCCCGCCGCCGATTTTCAGGCGTGCCACGCCAGGCGGCAGGTCCAGCTCGTCATGCACGACCAGCATCTGCTTCGGGTGAAATTTTGTAAAACTGCACCAGCGCGCCGACCGACCGGCCGCTGACGTTCATGAAGGTCTGCGGCTTGAGCAGCAACACTTCGTGTCCATGCAGCTGGCCGCGCGCGGTCAGGCCGTGAAACTTTGCCTCGTTCCTGAATCCCAGGTTTTGCAGACGCGCGAGTTCGTCCACCCACAGGAAGCCGACATTATGCCGGGTGGATTCGTATTCCCGCCCCGGGTTGCCCAGGCCTACAATCAATCGTATCGCGGTCATGGTGTCAGAAAATATTGGCGGCTGAATAAAAAACCCGCCATGCCTGAGTCAGCAATGGCGGGTTGATGAAGCCAGTCGATTTGCTTGGCCGATTTACTTGGCTTTTTTCGCGGCGGGAGCCGCGGCTTCAGGGGCAGCTGATCCCGTTTTGGCCACTCCGGCAGCAGGTGCAGGAGCGGATGCCGCTGAAGCTGCTGCTGCGGCTTCAGCCTCGGCAGCCACTTCGGCTTCCATCATGCCGCGCGGAACTTGCACCACAGCGACTACCGCTTCGGCTGTATGGGTGCCGTGTGCGGCAACTTCCACGCCGGCGGGCAGCTTCAGGTCGGCTACGTGCACGGAATGACCCAGCTCCAGGTGTCCCAGATCCACTTCGATGAAGGCCGGCAGATCCTTGGGCAGGCAGGTGATATCCAGTTCGTGTCAGCACATGGCTGATCTTGCCGCCGCCCTCCTTGACACCGGGAGCGATATCTGCATTGATGAAGTGCAGCGGCACCTTGATGTGCATCTTTTTCTTCGCATCCACGCGCTGGAAGTCGATGTGCTGCACTTGCTGGCGGAACGGATGCATCACGAAATCGCGCAGCAGCACGGATTCCTTCTTGCCGTCCAGATTCAGCGACAGGATGGATGCGTGGAACGCTTCTGCACGCAGTTTGTAATACAGCTCGTTGTGATCCAGTTCGATCAGGTTCACGTCGCCCGCGCCATACACAACACCTGGCACGCGGCCGGTGTTACGCAGACGGCGGCTCGCACCCGTTCCTTGCGCCTTACGAGTTGTTGCATTGATTTCAATTGCCATTTTACTTCTCCTATATCGGGAACCTCCGAGATCCAGAGGCTCCCTGAACAGAATCGTCCGCGACCAGACGATCCCTGTGTTGCAACAGCCAACATGGCTGCCGCTTAAATACTCATTCGGTAAACAGCGAACTGACCGACTCTTCGTTGTTGATGCGGCGTATCGTTTCAGCCAGCAATTCGGCCATGCTCAACTGGCGGATGCGCTTGCAGTTGCGCGCTGACTTCGCTCAGCGGGATGGTGTCGGTAACGACCAGTTCATCCATCGCGGAATTCTCGATGCGCTCGATCGCCGGGCCGGACAGCACCGCATGGGTACAGTAGGCCAATACGCGCGTCGCGCCTTTTTCCTTCAGTGCGTTGGCAGCTTCGCACAGCGTGTTGGCGGTATCCACCATGTCATCCATGATCAAGCAGGTGCGGCCCGCCACATCGCCGATGATGTTCATTACTTTGGCCACGTTCGGCTTGGGACGGCGCTTGTCGATGATCGCCAGATCCGCATCCAGTTGCTTGGCCAGCGCACGGGCACGCACCACGCCGCCCACGTCCGGCGATACCACGATCAGGTTCGGGTAATTATGCTTCCACACGTCCGACAACAGGATCGGGCTGGCATAGATGTTGTCCACCGGGATATCGAAGAAACCCTGTATCTGGTCGGAGTGCAGATCCATCGTCAGCAAGCGATCCACGCCGGCGCTGGAGCAGCATGTCGGCCACCACTTTGGCGGTGATCGCCACCCGTGCCGAGCGCAGGCGGCGATCCTGGCGCGCGTAGCCGAAATACGGCATCGCGGCGGTGATGCGGCCGGCCGAAGCGCGCTTCAGCGCATCCACCATCACCAGCACTTCCATCAAATTGTCATTGGTCGGCGCGCAGGTGGATTGCAGCACGAACACATCCTTGCCGCGCACGTTCTCAAGCAGTCTCGACCTGACTTCGCCGTCGGAAAAACGGCCCACCGTGGCACGCCCGAGATGAATGTGCAGATACTTCGCGACCTCTTCTGCGAGCTTGGGATTGGCATTGCCGGTGAACACCATCAAGCTGTCGTAGGACACGTGCAACCCCTCAAATATCAAAATATAGGGCATCACGCCCTGAAAACTGGCTGGGGAGGTAGGGATCGAACCTACGAATGCCGGAATCAAAATCCGGTGCCTTACCACTTGGCGACTCCCCAATAAAACTGCCTCAATTACCAAAAACCTGCTTGCGCAGGTTTGCTGGTGTTGCCTTATTCCGGCACCCAATCATGCAACGGATGCCTGGACAAACCTTGCGCCACCACACCGCGCATTCCGTGCGGCAACTGTTTCAACACGGCCTCGGCCTGCTTGCGGTTGCCGAACTCGGCGAATACGCATGCTCCGGAACCGGTCATCATCGCCTTGCCGAATTTCGCCAGCCAGGCCAGATGTGCGCGCCACTTCCGGATAGAGCTTGCACACCACCGGCTGCAAATCGTTGCGAAACTCCCGCTGGCCGCGATTTACCCGCTCCAAAAGGGCGCGCATTGTGATGGAATCTGCATTCCGTGTCAATTCCGGATGTGCAAAAATCTGCGCGGTCGGCACCTGCACCGGCGGGAACAGCACCACGATACCACGCATCGGGCAAGGGGATAAGCCTGCAACTGCTCGCCGACCCCCTCGGCAAATGCATTTTCACCGAACATGAATACCGGCACATCCGCGCCCAGCCGCAACCCGAGCTCCATCAGGCGCGCACGCGTCAAACCCAGCGACCACAGCCGGTTCAGCGCGATCAGCGTGGTTGCCGCATCGGAGCTGCCGCCGCCCAGCCCGCCGCCCATCGGGATATGCTTTTCGATCGTGATATCGACGCCCAAGCCGCAACCGGTTTCGCTTTGCAGCAGGCGCGCCGCACGCACGCACAGATCCTGCGCTTCCGGCACGCCCTCCAATATATTGGTGCGGCGGATTTCCCCGTCGTCGCGCAGGCTGAAGTGCAGCGTGTCGTGCAGGTCGATGAAGCGGAACAGGGTTTGCAGCAAATGGTAGCCGTCCGGCCTGCGCCCGACGACATGCAGGAACAGGTTCAATTTTGCGGGCGCGGGGCAGGAGAGTTTCATCGCGAATAATCCGGTTGCAGGCTAACCCGGAGATTAGCGGTCTATGGTTGCGACCGGCGCACAACCGCATGCGCGGCATTCCGCCTTGCCGGGTATCGGTCTCAATGCGGATTCCATTGCCACTGGTCGATCAGCAACAGCAGCGTCAGGTGTTCGCGGCTCAGCTGCAGCCGCGCCGGCAAGCTGTCGGCGTAGCGCAAGTAGCGCACATCCCAGCCATCCTGCTGCAGTTCGCTGATGC
Organism: uncultured beta proteobacterium; assembly: GCA_963827265.1. GTDB lineage: Bacteria > Pseudomonadota > Gammaproteobacteria > Burkholderiales > Gallionellaceae > Gallionella. The sequence continues at coordinate 405,184 of CAWHAD010000005.1, forward strand.
GGCCGTTGCCGTCACGGGTGATTTGCGCGTCACTGTCGCCGTCGGGCAGTCCCAGCACCCATTGGTGCAGGCCGCGCAGCGGCAAATGCCAGTCCAGCACCTCCTGCATCAGCGCTTCCGCATTGTCGGCCTGGTAGTGCTTGTTGCCGTCGTCCAGGGTTGCGGTTTGTGCGTCGCGATATACCCGCGCCGCGGTCTGGCCGAGCGGGGTGAGCAGCAGGATTTCATCGGATTGCCCGCGGTGTGTCCAGTGCAGCCCGGCGGAATGGCGCTCGCCGTCATGGTTGATCGAAATCCGGCCGTTCATCGCGAACGAGGCGGTTTCGACCTGGGCCGGACGCGCATTCGTTGCAGCAGGAGAAGGGAGCAGCGCGCAACCGCCCAACCCGCACAGGCCCACAAATGCGAGCAAGCGCAATGCAAGCATGCGCAAAGCCAGCATGCGCATCATCATGGATCGAATTTCCTGATGACCGTTTGCAGCGGCACGTTCCCGGGATTGTCCTTGAGGCTGTCCTGCCAGATTTTTTTCGCTTCGACCTTGTCGCCGCGCATCCACAGCACCTCGCCGAGGTGTGCGGCGATTTCGGGATTCGCATCGCCGGCATATGCGCGCCGCAGCATTTTCACGCTCTCGTCCAGCTTGCCGCTGCGGTAGTAGCCCCAGCCCACGCTGTCCATGATGGAAGGGTCATTGGGCGCAAGTTGCAGCGCCTTTTCCACCAGCTGCATCGCTTCCGGAATGTGCTCGTTGCGTTCCAGCATGCCGTAGCCCAGCGCATTGTAAGCCTGCGCGTAGTCCGGCTTGATCCTGATCAGCTTGCGCATCAGTTCCTCGAACACGCCGGGTTTGCCGATCTTGTCGGCCATCATCGCGGTTTCGTAGAGCAGGTCGATTTCATCGGGCTGTTTTTCCAGCGCCTGATCCAACACCCGGTATGCCTCATCGAACTGGCCGGCATCGCGCAACAGCTGTGCCTCGAGCATGGCCAGTTTCGCGCGCTGCTGATCGTCGGCCGGCTCAATTTCATGCAGTACCTGGCGGGCTTCGGCCAGATGACCGTGCTTGCTCAGCAGATAGGCGGTGCGTATCTGTGCCGGCACCAGGAAATCACCATCCTTGACCTGGCGATAATAGGCAATTGCTTCATCGTCGCTGTTTTTCGCCTCGCTCAACTGCCCCAGGTAGTACAGCACCGTACCCTGGTCCTTTTTGCCTTTGCTGAGCGACTGCTTGAGTTCTGTCTCGGCACTGTTCAGGTCGTTCAGCTGCAGCGATATCAGCGCGATTGCATAGGCAAACTCGGGGTTGTCGGGATTCCTGTCGGCCATGTACCGGAATTGTTCCCGCGCCGTCTTGTACTGTTTCTGGTCGAGCAATTCGCGCGCGTACTGCATGCGGATTTCATGTGCATCGGGATAGCTGGACAGATAGCTGTGCAGCAAATCCAGACTGCGCTGGGGGTCCTTTTTCAGCAGCAACATCGCTTCAAGGGATACCGCCATGTTCCACTCCGGGCGCAGGCTGCGTGCCTGCTGCGCCTCGTTCAGCGCAAGCTCGCCGTCGCCGGACGCATGCGCCAGTTGAGCCACGGCCCAATGGGCTTCAGCGACGCGCGGATACGGCTGCGCAAGTTCGCGCATCAATTTCAGCGCCGCAGCCTGGTCCGGATAGGGAGCCAGCATTTGATAGATCTGGATGAAATTCTGCTGCACATGGTTTTCGTCCGCCTTGAGCAAACCGGCCAGTTCATCGCGGGCCTGGTCGATTTTGCCGATGTGCAGCAATACCGAAGACAGCATGCGCTTGGCCATCATCGAGGAGGGATCGGTTTCGCTCCAGATCCTGAATGCCTCGACGGCTTTGTCGGGCTGGCCGAATTTGAGGGCGATGTCGGCGGCACGCATCGCGAGGCGCGGGTCGCGCGTTGTTTTCGCCAGATCCAGACTGCCGTCGACGGCAACATTGCCGTTGCCGCGCTGGGCGGCGATTTCCGAAAGCAGGTATTCATACAGCACACTGCTGCTCAACCTGACGTCGGGCAGCACCATCGGCTTTTCTTCCGGTTGTGCTTCGGGTGTTTCTTCAGGCGGCGCTTCTGTCTCGCTCCCGGTTTGCACGGCCTGGTTCACCGGGGCATGCGCACAGGCGCTGAGCAGAAAGCAGGCGAATAGGAGATATTTCAGCTTGGTCATGAGCATACTGCCTGTGAAGGGAACGTAATAATAAGTTATATTGAAGCCAATTAGATCAGAGGCGCTGCAAAAAATCCGGGTTTCATTGAGCCTGCTTCGTTGCGGACAAATTTTCTTGCTAATATATCGGCCATCTGTGCCGCCGCTGATCGAAGTTTCGGTACGGAAATACTTTAAGTCCGATCAGAACGGATATCCTGATCGCCGTGCATTCTGGTGAAACACCATGCATTCTGGTGAATCCCTGTGCATTCAGGTTAATCCCTGTGCATTCAGGTTAATCCCGGAATGTCCGGTTTTTCCGAAACACACAACAACAACGACGGCCCTATTCCTTGACCAACACCGCCCCCGAAATTACCCTCTCCGCGCGCAACCTGGGGCGCCGCTTCGGCAATGTCCAGGTCGTTCACGGCGTGTCGCTGGAATTGAAGCGCGGCGAGGTGCTGGGTCTGCTCGGGCACAACGGCGCAGGGAAATCCACCACGCTGCAGATGCTGACCGGCTGCCTGTTGCCGGATGACGTCGACGATAATCATTGCGGCATAGACATCTGCGGCATCGATTTGTTGCACCATCCGGTGCAAGCCAAGGCACACCTCGGCTACCTGCCGGAAACGCCGCCGCTGTATCGCGAGCTCAGCGTCGACGATTACCTGGTGTTCGCGGCGCGCCTGCGCGGCATGAAAGCTGCCGGGGTTGCCGCGGCACTGGCGCGGACCAGGCAGCGCTGCGGACTGGAAGCGGTCGGCAGCAAGACCATAGGCACGCTGTCCAAGGGCTTTCAGCAGCGCGTCGGCATCGCGCAGGCCATCATTCACGAGCCCGACGTGATCGTGCTGGACGAACCCACGGTCGGCCTCGATCCCGCGCAGGTCCGCGGCATACGCAGCCTGATCCGCGAACTCGGCGACCACGGCAGCGTGATCCTTTCCACGCACCTGCTCAGCGAGGTGGAGAGCATCTGCGACCGCATCGAGATCATGCAGCAGGGCAGGCTGATCTATGGCGGTACCAGCGCGCACATGCAGCAGCACGGCAGCATATCCGGTTTCGTTGTCGGCCTGCGCAACCCGCCGCCGCTGGGCGTTCTGCAGGCCATCGAAGGGATAGCCCGCGTCGAGCAGCTTTCCGCCACGCAGTTCCGCGTGCTGCATGCACCGGAGCACGATCCCAAGGCGGGACTGCTGACCCTGGCGGAACAGCAGGGCTGGCAACTGGAACAACTGACCCCGCTGCAGGCCACGCTGGAAGAAGTGTTCGTCAGCATCACCGATGCGGAAACCGCCGCAGCGGCCCGGTCGCGTGCAGGCGAATCGCAGCCCCGCCCATCGGATGGTCCCGGCCCGGGAGCGGAACGATGATCCGCCTGATTGCCCTGCGCGAACTGCGCAGCCTGTTCGCGATGCCGTCGACCTGGTTCGTGCTGGCGGCACTGCAATTCATTTTCGCGTGGTTCTTCCTCGCGCGGCTCGATGCCTTCCTCGAAGTCCAGCCGCAGCTTGCCCAGCTTGCCAATCCGCCGGGGGTGACGAACATGGTCGCCGCGCCGATGTTCAACACGGTCGCGCTGCTGCTGATGATGCTGGTGCCGCTGTTCACGATGCGCCTGATCGCCGAGGAGCGGCGCAACCAGACGCTTGCGCTGCTGCTCTCGTCGCCGCTGTCCGGCCTGCACATCGTGCTCGGAAAATTCCTCGGCTTGCTGGTGTTCCTGGCCGCGCTGATCGCCGCTGTGCCGCTGATGCTGTATACCCTGTCGTTCGGCACCAGTCTCGACAACGGCCTGCTGCTGAGCAATCATCCTCGGCCTGTTCCTGCTTACCGCCAGTTATATCGCGCTGGGACTGTACATTTCCGCGCTCACCGCACAGCCCGTGATCGCCGCGATCGGCACGTTTGCGGTGCTGATCGGCTTGTGGCTGGCCGACATCAGCGCGGTCGCCGGAGATTCGCCGTGGCATGCGTTCTCGCCGCTGCATCACTTCCTGAATTTCAACGAAGGGCTGCTGGACAGCAGCGATGCGGCCTATTTCGTGCTGTTCACGGCCGTGTTCCTGGTGCTGGCGATCAGGCGGCTGCACAACAACCGCAGATACGGATGAGCCTGAAAATAATGAGAATGATGCATGAATTCGCGCGCAATCCCGTGATACGCAATCTGCTGTTTGTGCTGCTGGTGCTGGGTGTTGCATCCGGCCTGGGCTACCTTGCGGCGAAACATCATCTGCAGCGCGATGTCACCTACAACAGCATCAACAGCCTGGACCCGGACAGCATCGCGGTTCTCAGACAGATGGACGGCCCGGTCAGTATCACCGTGTATGCGACCGAGCAGGACGCGCGGCTCGGCGACATACGCAAGATCATCGGCAATTTCCTGTCGCTGTACCAGCGCTACAAGCCCGACATCAAGGTGGTATTCGTCGATCCGACGAAAGAGACCGAAAAGGCGCGCGCCGCACAGGTGCGTTTCAACGGCGAAATGGTGATCGAATACGCCGGACGCAGCGAACACCTGACCAAGATCAACGAAGCGATCGTGACTTCCACATTGCTGCGCCTGGCGCATACCAGCGGCCAGACCGTGATGTATCTGGACGGGCACGGCGAACCCAAACTCGACGGCATCGCCAACTTCGACCTCGGTTCGGTGTTCGGCGCAAAGCTGAAGCAGAGCGGTTTTCGCATCGCCGCCCTTAACCTGGCGCTGGCGCAGCAGGTTCCGGACAATGCCACCGTGCTGGTGATCACCCAGCCCCAGGTCGATCTGTTGCCCGGCGAAGTGGACAAAATCATCCGTTACGTCGATCGCGGCGGCAACCTGCTGTGGCTGGTGGACCCGGGCCCGCTGCACGGACTGGAGCCCCTGGCAGAAAAACTCGACCTGCAGCTCCCGCCCGGCATCGTGATCGACCCGGCTGCGGCCGAGATGAATGCACCCGCCAACTGGTCGCTGGCCGCCGGCTATCCGCCCCACGCGATCACGCGCAATTTCGACCTGACCACCGCGTTTCCGTCCGCGCGTCCGCTGCTGTGGGACGAGAGCTCGCCCGATTCGAATGACGCGACTTCGAAGATGCAACGAACTGGCAACACCATCCCCTGGTCGAAGTCGCGCCGCGCGGCTGGGTGAGTCGCAAGCTGCCGGCAGGCAAAGCGCCGCTGCACTTCGACAAACGGGAAGACACGCCCGGCCCGGTCGTGATCGCGGTCGCACTGCAGCGGCACATCAATGACCGCGATCAGCGCATCGTGGTGGTCGGCAACGGCGCGTTCCTGTCCAACAGTTTTGCCGGAAACGGCGGCAATGTCGACCTGGGCCTGAACATGGTGAACTGGCTTGCCGGCGAGGAGCACCTGATCACGCAGAAATTGCGCCCCGCGAAAGACAGCAAGCTGGAGCTGGGCAAAATGCAGCTCGAAATCATCAGCGCAATCTTCCTGCTTGCGTTGCCGCTGCTGCTGGCGGGTGCGGGAGGTTATATCTGGTGGAAACGCCGCCGTTCCTGAAAGACCGCCACACAACGGCTGCGCTTGCTGATACTGCGTTAAAAAACGGCTTGAAATCCTCATGTGCAAAATAGCACATTCCGGTTTCTCGCCGCTTTTTTGCCTTGTCTCAGCATCGCTCGCTACGTTGTGAGATGGTCTTAAATATGCGAATAAGATACGGAAAAGACAAACGGCGGGAACAGGGGGTAACATGAACGGCTATATGAAACGAGGTGCATGGATAGCATCGACATTGCTGGTTTGGTCGGTATTGACATCGCATGTGCAAGCGGCGAGCTTCGATTGTGCTAAAGCGAGTACATCCCAGGAAAAACTAATTTGTTTCGACTACAGGCTGTCCGACCTCGATAGTCAACTAGCTTGGACATATTCGGAAACTTTGAAACATGCGAAAGATCCATCGGTGCTCAAGCAGTCTCAGAAAGACTGGCTTGCTACTCGCGAGAAATGTGCCGATGTTAATTGCATCCTTCATGCTTACGTAGGGGAGGATCGAGGCGTTGTCACCAGAGAGCAAGTTGGAGGAAGTATATTTTCCAAAGTCAGATATTCCATGGGACTTCTTTCCACAGCCTGGTTATCGAATAGTAGGCCCAGTACCTAAAAGTATAGCCTTGAAATATGGAACATTTCCTAGAGGGTCGATGTCCCCAGAAGTCGATATCATTATTCCAGAGGATAAACTTGGTTTAAGGAAAATGAAAACCGGGAATGAAGAAAAAAATTATATGCGACAATTGTCGCTCGTCAATAACAAATTGGAGATCATAAAAATACTTCCAGATGATGCGTTTGTTGAATTGGGCGACTTTCGTCTTGCTTTCATGTCATCGAGCTATAGTGAGTGTGAAGGCGGGTTGGGGTCGAGCGGGATATATGTAGGGAGGAATCTTGCGTGGACGAAAAATAACGTACTGGTGGAATTGAGACCTCATGATTGGGCGGTGTGGAAAAATCCCGGTGACGACCCTAGTTGTCAAGAGGCCGACTTGAAGATCGACCCAACAATGATGGAGATCATTGCTTATAACCAATCGCTTTACTTGAATGAGCTTCATGGTGCAAGTAATTATGTGCTTCGCCTGGATCGCAATCTCCAAACTGCCAGTCCTTTGTTAGGCAAGAAAATATTTCTTGGATGGAGGAAAGACCTTGAAGCGCTGACTGGCAATGACTGCGATAAATTCATTAACTCGTCTTTGCCGGGCTTTAAAACTTACTCGACAAAACACCGGATTTGCATAGATCAGCAATTACAGAAACTGATTGAGGAAGTAGGCCGATTCTATCGTTAAGTGTCAGACTCGATTGATCCCTGATGAATTAACCCACCATGCCTGAACTCCCCGAAGTCGAGACCACGCGGCGCGGCCTGGCCGCGCATCTGACCGGGCTCACGATCAAGGATGCCGTGATCCGCAACGGCAGCCTGCGCTGGCCGATCCCGAAGAACCTGCCGAAGCTTTTGCGCGGGCAGACCATCGTCTCGCTCAAGCGCCGCGCCAAATATTTGCTGATGGATTGCGGTAACGGCACGTTGATCCTGCATCTCGGCATGTCCGGCAGTTTGCGCATCCTGCCTGCGAATACTCCCGCAGGAAAGCACGACCACTTCGATTTGATATTAAGCAACGGCACGCTGATGCGATTGCGCGATCCGCGCCGCTTCGGCGCGGTGTTGTGGCATCAGGGCGATCCGGCCACGCATCCGCTGCTCGCATCACTCGGCCCGGAACCGCTGGAGCAGGATTTTGATGCGAACTATCTCTATCAGGTCACGCGCGGGCGCAGCGTCAGCATCAAGCAGTGCATCATGGACAACCACGTCGTGGTCGGGGTGGGCAACATCTACGCGAACGAGGCGCTGTTCCGCGCCGGCATCCGGCCGCAACTCGCCGCCGGAAAAATCAGCCGGCCGCGCTGTGCCAGGCTGGTCGAAGAAATCCGCGCAACGCTTGCCGAAGCGATCCGGCTGGGCGGCAGCACGCTGCGCGATTTCGTCAACACGTCGGGTCAGGCCGGCTACTTCCAGCAGACTTACTGGGTCTATGGCAGAGCAGGGGAGCCGTGTCGCCGCTGCGGCGCGAAGATCAAACAGATCAAACAGGGGCAGCGCTCCAGCTTTTATTGCGGTAGTTGCCAGAAGTGATGGTGGTTTGTACTGGCGTTATTGCTTAGACCTTCGTCGCAAAGTACTTCCAGGTTTGCATTGCAGTTTGTCAACATTCAGTTTCAGGAGAACAACAATGAAAACATCCAGCAAACTGTTAACAGGCATCGCTGCAATGGTGATATCAATTTATGCGCAAGCCTATCCTGGCGAAAGCATCGTGCTTGATCAGGCCACCGGGAATTACACCATCACCTACCGGGGCGACCCGAATTCGACCGAGCTGTCGCAAACGGTTTTCGTACCTTCTACCAAAGTTGTACCGGCTATCCATTCCAGCTTCCGCCTAGGCGGGAAAGGCATCATCGTATACCGCTACACCGTATCCAATGGCACAACGGCCAAGCAAGCCATCGTCGGCGTGGTGCTAGATCAGATTGTTAATCCCATAATCGGCGAGCTTCCATTTCCAAGCGCTCTTCAAAACGCCACGCCTGCAGAAAACGCCGCATACGATGCGGCCGAGAAAGCTGCTCTCTCCCCAGCTGGCTGGGATGGAGGTATTAACCGTTTTCAGGGCGAATACCCGGACAGAGTTTTTTGGATGCCCAAGGGTACACTTAAAACTGGGGGTATACAGGCGGGACACACGTTGACAGGCTTTGGTTTCAGTAGCGCGGATTTGCCCGGTGTGTGGCCCTCCCAAATGGACGGGATTGGCGAGGTCCTCAGCTTTTCCGACGAAGGCCCGGTGGAAGACAGCGCCGTTTTAACTGAGTTGAACCGGTTACGCGATAACGATTTTGTTACCCGCACCGCCGCTGTTCCTATGATTGCAGTGCCAGCCCCGTTCGACGCCGCTGCATTGCTTGGCAGCATCCAGTACCAGATGCACAAATGGATAGCAATGAAACTGCTCGATGCGACCTTCTCGGCTCAACTCGACCGCTACTTCCAGTCCGCGATCAGCGCCTGTCAACTGAACCAGCCCGAGGTTGGCATGCAGCAGATCGAAGTGCTGCGCGTACTGATCAGGAAAGAACAGCCGGACATGGGTCGCGATGAACAACACGAGAGCGACAGAAGTCACGAGAAGAACGACGACAGGCAAACCCCGCTGATAGACAAACTCGCCGCGCGCGTGCTCGACTTCGATCTCGGTTATGTGATCAGGCACATGGGTAGGGACGATAAAGACCGCACGTCTGCAAATGAAACAAACCCCCTCACAGAAAGGCCAACTGAAACGGTAATCTTTCGACAAACAATGCCGCTTTACATAAAAAGCACCGGTATTGCTAGTAAATGCACGTAAGATTCTTTCTGCCTCTTGACTGAAATTTTCATCCTGGCAAGCGCAATTTTTCCGTTCGTCGGATATTGACGACCCCCCGTCTGATATTGGATTGCATCGCTCAATATTAGAATAAAGAATTAACAATGCTGTGCTTTAAGGGCTGACAACAAATACGATTTTAATCGCTCAGGGGATAACGATGGATATGCCAATGTTTGGGGTCGGCATCAGGCAAGGAATGAATCCCAATGTTCGTCTAACTGTCTTTTATTATCTATTGGCCATCGTGGTTTCGATGATGATGGTTAAACCCGCGCATGCATCGGGCACGGTTACCAATACTGCACCTATGTGGTGTGCGAATGAATATGATCCAGCCTCATGCATTTATCCAACAAAGGAAGAAGCTTGCAGGGTAGCAATTGGTAATAGGCCTGATTATTATTTCGGAGCTGTTTGGTATTATCCGGGCGGGGAGATGGTTGGATATGCTTGTATGGGATATGCCACAAGTCAGCCAGGAAATGCATATTATGCCCAAAGATTTGGATGGCTCATGACAAAGGCTTCTTGCCCTCTCAACTCAACGCCGACTGGCTCCACCTGTACCTGTACTGATCCCTATGTATCCGACACCGCTGGGACAAGTTGCATATCTGTCAATAGCTGTCCGGTAAACATGTCCGGCTCTCCATGTGCCTGTAATCCGGGAGCCGTGCCAAACTCCTCAGGGGAAGGATGTGTTGTAGAGCAATTCACCCTTGAGCAAAATGAGACTCTGCTTCCAGACGTGGAACCTGGCTCATCCAGGGTAGTCACTGCGAGAGTGGTCAGCATCCAGACTGGTTTGCCCAAGCAAGGGGCGGTTGTGAAAACCCATCTTGATGTAGACCTAACCAGTGGCGGGCACGATCATGGTGAAAACCCGGCACGAAGACCCAGAGGCAACTTAAGCGGTAGCAGCTGCGACCTTGAACCCGACGACACCGCTCAGGATACTTATGATTGCACCACTGGTTCTGACGGCTATGTTGGTTTTACTTTTAACGCGCCAGATGTATCTGGTACGCAGAGTATCACTGCCACCTGCATCAGTGCCCAATGTAGCGGGTCGATCACTGACCATATCAATGTCAAGGTGGATGGGTTGTGGCCGATATCTGCTTCTCCGTATTACGCACTCACCGAAGATGGCAGTTCTAAAGTTATCGGAAGCACTACAAACCATAGCAGCAACCATTACGTGACCAGCGGAGCCCAACTACAGCTTTGGCACCTGGCACAAAATTTTTACGAATATCAAATTCGTAACGGAATTGTGAACCCATCGCTGCTACATTTGAACGATGCAAGCCTGAAGTGGGGCGGTTTGTTTGACATTGATGGCGATTGGGATACTCCACATAAAGAGCACAGGCGTGGCACTGATATTGATGTACGTGCAAATTCAAATTCAGGAGCTATTCCCCCCGAACTTTTTAAGGATTTCGTAAAGATGGCAAGAATGATGGAAATAGATCCACTCTTGGAATTCATCGGCGACCCCGTCAGGCAACATTTCCATACGCGATTGCTTAACAGAAAGGAATAAAAATGCATTCTCTATTTTTGAAGGCCAATGTAATTTTTGTTTCCTTAGCCATTGTTACAAAAGCTTATGGGCTCCCCGGTGAAAGCATTGTTCTTGATCCAAATACTGGCGACTATCAAATTACTTACTTCGGGACGGGCAGTCCAGGAAACAAAAAAGACAAACCGTTGCGTCAAACAAAATTTGTTCCAGCCACAAAAATAAATCCTTTTGTTTGGTCGGCCATCAGATTGCGTAAGACAGATATTATCGATTATAAATATCGCGTAAAAAACGGTTTGTCCAGTCGGCAACCTTTGGTCACATTTATTATTGACCCGGTAAGCGATATCGTTTCTTCTTCTCCTTTACCGAAGCGCCGTCAAGATATCGCCATCAGCGACCTTGAGCAATTCAATAAAATTGGTCGAGCGGCCATTACATCGCCTCGCAATTGGGATGGCAGTGTTTGGATAAGTACTGAAGTGGGATTGCGTATTGGCTGGATGACTGATTCATCGAACAAATCACCCCCAGGATTAGCAGCAGGTTCGATGCAAGATGGATTCGGATTTGCCAGTAAAGATATTCCGGGAATTGGAATGGCTCAAATTCAGGGCGATACCCCGGTTTTTGGGTATGTGGATGAAGGCCCAGATGGGGAAATTTCAGATCAATTGGAAAAGCTAAGGCAAAATGATTTTGTACCCCGCCCCGTTGCCGTCCCAATGATCGCGGTCCCCGACCCTTTCGACGCCGCTGCATTGCTTGGCAGCATCCAGACCCAGATGCACACCTGGATAGCAATGAACCTGCTTGATGCGACTTTCTCGGGTCAACTCGACCGCAATTTCCAGTCCGCGATCAGCGCCTGCCAACTGAACCAGCCCGAGGTCGGCAAGCAGCAGATCGAAGTGCTGCGCGAAATGATCAGGAAAGAACAGCCGGAAGTGGGTCGTGATGAGGAACACGAGAGCGACAAAAACCATGAGAAAAATGACGACAGGCAAGCCCCGCTGATCGACAAACTTGCCGCCCGCGTGCTCGACTTCGATCTCGGTTATGTGACGAAGCGTATGGACGAGGGTGCCCATGAACGGGAAGATGGAAAACACAAGCCGGCAAGTCAGATCGAGCGGTAGTTGCTTGTTACGTTCCGGATTGTGAGACATCAAAAACATACGCCCTTCTCCAGCATGAATAAACTGTAGTTAAGCGGCCCGATATGAATGTGCTACGGCTGGACTCAATCCGCAAAGACCAACCATCTCATTTTGGCAGGTGTTAAACTTCTGCTGGTTCTGGCAGACTCGCGATCAATTATCACTTATCGGAGGAAACATGAAGTTCATCTTTCTCACCTTTGTATTGCTGCTTAGTGCATGCGACAAACCTGCCGCGCCGAAAATCGCCGCACCGCAACGCGAAGCACTGGAAAAGGCCAAGAATGTGGACCAGATGGTCCAGGATGCGACCGAGGCCTCGAAGAAGCAAATCGATGAAGCGGGAAAATAGCCATCGTGCCTGACCGGATCATCACGATGCGCCACCTGCTAGCGGTATTGCTGTTTTTCATGCTTGCTCCCGCCGCCTTGGCGGAACAGCTGCCGCGTCCCGATCATGTCGTGATCGTGATCGAGGAGAACCACGGCTTTGCCCAGATCATGCACAGGCGCAACCACAATTCGTATGTCCATGCACTGGCGAAACGCGGCATGCTGTTCACCGATGCACATGGCGTCACGCATCCCAGTCTGCCGAACTATCTGGCGCTGTTTTCGGGTTCCACGCAGGGCGTCACCGACGATGCCTGCAAGCACACTTTCAACAGCGACAATCTTGCAACGCGGCTGCTGGATGGAGGTTTCGCTTTTGCGACCTATTCCGAGTCATTGCCCAAGACCGGCGACCTGGTTTGCGCATCGGGCACATACCGGCGCAAGCACAATCCCGCGGCCAGCTGGCAGGGCACAAGGATGGACGCCGGCCTGAACAGGCGTTTTGCCGATTTCCCGCGGGATTATTCCAGCCTGCCGACGGTCTCGTTTGTGATTCCGGACCAGAACAACGATATGCACGACGGCAGTTTCGAGGAGGCGGACCGCTGGCTGAAGAAACATATCCAACCCTATGTCGCCTGGGCATTCAGACACAACAGCCTGTTGATACTGACCTGGGATGAGGACGACTTTCGTGCCGAGAATCATGTCGTCACGATACTGGCGGGGCCGATGGTGAAGCGGGGTATCAGCATGCAGCGCATCGATCACTACAGCGTGCTGCGCACGCTGCTCGACTTCTACGGTCTGCCCGAACTGGGCGCGAGCCGTGATGCGCAGGCGATCAAGGGGGTCTGGAAAAAACCTTGACTGGATGCAGGAGCGGGCCATGCCCGCGATTGTTGTTTTGTTCGCGGGCATGGCCCGCTCCTGCAATTTTGAATAAGGCTATTTGCCCTTCGCGGCCATCAGTTTTTCATACTTGGCCTGCAGCTGTTCCTTGCTTTCCGGGTAGTCCGGGTTCATCGGTATGCAATCCACCGGGCACACATCAACGCATTGCGGCGTATCGTAGTGCCCGACGCATTCGGTGCATTTGTTCGGGTCGATGACATATACCGTATCGCCCTGCGAGATCGCGTCGTTCGGGCATTCCGGCTCGCATACGTCGCAGTTGATACATTCATCGGTAATCATCAGTGCCATGCTGGTCTTCCTTGATCGAAATGGTTTCGGGACAGATTCAATTCTGCGGTGATCTGTATTTTTGCTGCAATTTTTCCATTACGTAGGGCGATACGAATTTGCTGACATCGCCTCCGAAACGCGCGACTTCGCGAACCATGGTTGCCGAGATGAAGGTGTACTGTTCGGCAGGGGTCAGAAACAGCGTCTCGACTTCCGGGTACAGGTTGCGGTTCATGCCCGCCAGCTGGAACTCGTATTCGAAATCCGACACTGCCCGCAGTCCGCGCAATACCACGCGCGCATCATGCTCCTGCACGAAGCTCATCAGCAGGCCGTTGAAGCCTTCCACCCGTACGTTGGGAAAATCCGCGAACACTTCAAGCGCGATATCCACCCTTTCGGCGAGCGAGAACAGGGTTTCCGCGCGGCTTTCGGCCACCGCGACGATGACCTCGCCGAACAGCCCGGACGCGCGCCTGACGACGTCCTCATGGCCGCGGGTGATGGGATCGAATGTTCCCGGATAAACGACTTTGATCATATTAAATCCATTTGTGGGCGAACCGCGGTGTCGCGTGCTCGCTCATTCCTGGTCTATCAACCTGATATGCCTGCGTCATTCGCTGCGCGGCTCCTTGCGTTTCATCCCACAAAAGTGGACTTATTTAATTTGTAATAACTGATAATGCACCTGCCCGGCCTTCCCCGATTTGACCGTTTGCCAGGGTGGCGGGACTTCAATTGCAGCGCCCGACTCGACATATACAACGCCGTTTTCGTTCAGGCGATCGGGCAGGATCTTCAGCAGTCCCGGCAGATAATCCTTGCGGAACGGCGGGTCCAGGAAAATCACATCGTACCTGTCTGCGTTGCGCAGCACGAATTCTAGCCCATCCTGCGCCTGCACGGACACATTCGCGCAGCCGAACTTGCTGATATTGTCCTGCAGCGCGCGCACCGCTGCGCGGTCGAGTTCCACCATCACCACCCGTTCGGCGCCCCGCGAAGCGGCTTCGAATCCCAGCGCGCCGCTACCGGCGAACAGGTCCAGGCAGGTGCGGCCGTACAGCGTTTGCCCCAGCCAGTTGAACAGTGTTTCGCGCACGCGATCCGGGGTGGGACGCAATCCATCCGCATCCGGGAAGCTGATGATGCGGCTGCGCAGTTCCCCGCCGATGATCCTGACTTTATTCATCGTATGACTTGATGTTTCCGTCCACGAAAGACACGAAATGGCGTAGGCAGGCATTTCGCCGCAAGGCGAAAGCTCGCAAAATCGCGAAAGTGTCTCTACACATTTAATAATTTCTACTTGCTAGTTACACACTTCAAACATATTACCCTGCATCAAATTCACCCTATCCATAATTTCGTGTCTTTCGTGAATTTCGTGGACAGTTTTTTCATTCATTACGCGCGATCAACCATTTATTTTGCCTTTTCTTCGGGAGCGCCGACGATCACCGTTGCCATCGCCTGCGGATCGATGTGGCGCGCGAACGCAGCGCGGATCTGCGCGACCGTGACCTTGTCGACGTTGCGCGTGAAATCGTCCAGATAGGTCAGCGGCAGATCGTAGAAGCCGATCACGCTCAGGTAGCCGAGTATTTTGCGGTTGCTGTCGATGCGCAGCGGAAAGCCGCCGATGATGTTCTGTTTGGCGGCGAGCAATTCCTGTTCGGTCGGGCCGTTGGCGATGAACTTCGCCAGCGTGGCGCGCACCAGCTTCAGCGCTTCATCGGCCTGGTCCTTTCTGGTTTGCAGGCCGATCTGGAATGCGCCGGGCTGTTTGAGCGGCATGAAATAGCTGTAGACGCTGTAAGCCAGGCCGCGCTTTTCGCGCACTTCGTTCATCAGGCGCGACTCGAAACCGCCGCCGCCCAGCATGTAGTTGCCGACATACAGCGGAAAATAATCCGGGTCGCCGCGCGCGACGCCGGGCGCGCCGATCAGGATATGGCTCTGGCTGGCCGGATGCGGGATGCGCAGTTCGCTCGCGGCGATATTCATCACACCTGGGGCAATGCGGCAGGCGCGGGGGATACCGGCAATTGCGCGGTGAGCTGCCGGGCGATCGCTTCCGCCTCTGCCCGCGTTGCATCGCCGATGATCGCGACCACGGCATGGCCGGCCTGGTAATGCGTCCGGTAAAAATCGCGCAGATCCTGCACCGTGATCTTGCCGACCGTGCCGACTTCGCCGGTAACCGGCAATGCGTACGGATGGGTGCCGAATACCGCTTTCTGGAAAGCCTTGCCGGCGATGCTTTCCGGCATGGTTTCCGCCTCCTTCAGCGCGGCGATCAGCCGCACTTTTTCGCGCGCCATGATCGCATCCGGAAATTCCGGCTGCTGCAGCACCCGCGCCATGATGTCCAGCGCCTTGTCCCGCAGCGCCGGCTTGCTCAGCGTGCGCAGCGATATGCTGGCACTGTCCTGGTTGAAGTCGCCGCCGAATTGCGCGCCGACGTCCGCCATCCCGCGCGAGATCTGGTCCTCGCTCAATCCGCCCGCACCCGCGTCCAGCAGCTGGTGGGTCAGGCCCGCGACGCCGGATTTGTCCGGTGCGTCAAAACTGCTGCCCGCCTGCAGCGTCACCTCGACATCCAGCATCGGCAGGTCGTGATTTTCGACGAACAACACCTTCGCGCCGCTGGCGCTTTGCCAATGCTGGATCGCGGGCGTGGCGCAAGCCAGCGCCGGAATGCAGATCAAGGCCGCAAACCCGATAAATTTGACCAGTTTTGCGTTAGCGTACATTGGAACCTCCTTCAGACTGATGCAGCTTTTTTCCCGAGAGCGGCTGCGGATCGAGCACCGCGACCGTCAGATTGTCGTCCTGCAGGAATTCCCTGGCGACCTGCTGCACCTGTTCCGCCGTCACTGCCTGAAGTTTTTCCAGCATCACCGGAATGGACTGGTAGCCGAGCCCGATGCTTTCCAGCTGGCCGATCTGCATGGCCTGGTAGAACACCGAGTCGCGCTTGTACACCTCGTCCGGCCATGACTTGCGCCTTGACGCGCTTCAACTCGTCTTCGCTGACGCCGTCCTTTCACCAGCAATGCGATCTGGTCGCGCAACGCTGCCTCGACATCCTGCACCGTCTTGCCGGTGCTCGGCGTCGCATCCAGCGTGAACAGGCTGGGTCCGCGCGATGTCGATGTCATAACCGGCGTCCGCGGAAATTGCGACCTGCTGCTCGCGCACCAGATGCTTGTTCAGGCGCGCCGAGCTCGTTGCCGTCCAGCACGCCGGCCAGCACTTCCAGCGCATAGGGTTTCCAGTCCTGCTCCGGATCCCTCAGCACCGGGCGTGTGGTAGGCCATCACCAGCTGGGGCAATTCGGCGGGCGCTTTGACGACCACGCGCTTGATGCCGATCTGCCGGGGCTCGCAAAAGTTGTGCCGCAGCGGCAAAGCACGTCTGGGGATGGCGCCGTAATAGCGTTGCGCCAGCGCGAATACTTCGTTCGGCTTGACGTCGCCGGCAATCACCAGCGTCGCATTGTTGGGTGCGTACCAGGTTTTATACCAGGCTTTGACATCGTTCACGGTGAGCTTCTGCAGGTCGCTCATCCAGCCGATCACCGGATTGTGATAGGGATGTTCCTGATAGCTCGTCGCCATCATGACTTCATTCATCAGCGACTGCGGATCGTCGTCGGTGCGCATGCGCCGTTCTTCCATGACCACCTTGATCTCCTTGCTGAATTCCTTCCCGGTCAGATTGAGGTTCTGCATGCGGTCGGCTTCCAGCTTCATCGCAAGCGGCAGCCTGGATTTATGCAGTTGCTGGAAATACGCGGTGTAATCGCTGCTGGTAAACGCGTTCTCGCGTCCGCCTGCCGCAGCGATGCGTTTCGAAAATTCGCCCGCCGGCACGGTCCTGGTGCCCTTGAACATCATGTGTTCCAGCGCATGCGCGACACCGGTGGTTCCGGTGCTTTCGTCCATGCTGCCGACCTTGTACCAGATCTGCTGCACCACCACCGGCGCGCGGTGATCTTCCTTGACGATGACTTTCAGGCCGTTAGCCAGCGTGCGTTCGAATACCTCCGCCTGCGCGGCATTGAACGACAGGCCAAGAAGCAGCAGTATATAAATCAGGATAGTTCTCATATCTCTTGCAACCCTTCAACGAATAAATCGGAACCTTTCAACTCGTAATCGGCATAAAATGCGCGTGCATTATGCGGCATTTGATTGCCCGCACACTATGTTCGTTTACCGTATAACCTTATGACCGATGCAGACATCCCGTCGCTGCGGCCTCTCGTCAAGCCCGCTCCGACGGCTTGTTGCACCCGCGTCATTATTTGCATCAGCAGATTAAAACAATGTTCAGTTTCCTGAAAAAGAAATCAACCGGACCCGAAAGCGGTCTGGACAACGCAGACAAGCCGGGTTCCAGATGGTTCGCACAGCTCAAGTCCGGCCTGGCGCGCACCGGCGACCAGCTGAGCGGCCTGTTCGGTCGCGGCGGAAAAATTGACGACGATCTTTACGAGGAACTGGAAACCATCCTGGTCACTGCCGATGTCGGTCTGAATGCGACCCAGACGTTGCTGGCCGAGCTGCGCCACCAGGTCAGGGAAAAGCGCCTGGGTGAAGCCGCCGAACTCAGGGAAGCGCTCGCGCATTGCCTGCTCAGGCTGCTCGAACCGCTGGCTAAACCGCTAACCCCGGAACTGATCAGGGCTCATAAACCCTTCGTGATCATGATCGTGGGCGTGAATGGCGCGGGCAAGACCACCTCGATCGGCAAGCTGGCGAAATACCTGCAGGGCCACGGTTTGTCGGTGTTGCTGGCAGCGGGTGACACATTCCGCGCCGCCGCCAGGGAACAGCTTGCAACCTGGGGCGAACGAAACAACGTGACGGTCATCTCTCAGCAGGGCGGCGATTCCGCCGCGGTGATCTACGATGCCGTGCAGGCCGCACAGGCGCGCGGCATCGACGTGGTGCTGGCCGACACCGCGGGCCGGCTGACCACGCAGGCGAACCTGATGGAAGAAATCAGGAAGGTGAAGCGCGTCATTGCCAAGGTGATTCCGGATGCGCCGCACGAGGTGCTGCTGGTGCTGGACGCCAACACCGGGCAGAACGCGCTGAGCCAGGTCAAGGCATTCGATCAGGCACTCGGCGTCACCGGGCTGGTCCTGACCAAACTGGACGGCACGGCCAAGGGCGGCGTGATCGCGGCGATTGCCAAGGCACATCCGATTCCAGTACGATTCATCGGCGTAGGCGAGGGACTGGACGATTTGCGACCATTTGTCGCGGAAGATTTTGTTGCGGCACTGATGGGGCTGGAGGAGTGAGCCTGACCTCAAACATTGCTGCCACAGAGAACACAGAGGACACAGAGATGGTCCGGGTTAAATGTATTTTCTCTGCTCTTCTGAAGGGTAATCGGGCTTTTTCGCAATCTATGGTTTTTCTCTGTGAACTCGGTGTTCTCTGATATATCAACTAGCCATTCGACCAGGCTGGCAAAAAGCACCAGCCAAGTCGCTGGTTATGTGGCTAACTGATTTTTCGCGATGATCAAATTCAATCAAGTTCACAAGCGTTACCCGGGCGGCTATCAGGCGCTGAAGAACGTCACGTTCGAGATCGCCGAGGGCGAGATGGTATTTCTGACCGGGCACTCCGGCGCGGGCAAGAGCACCCTGCTCAAGCTGATCGCGGCGATCGAGCGGCCCAATCTGGGCAGCGTGCTGGTCAACCACCAGAACGTCGGCGTGCTCAAAAGCCGCGCATTGCCGTTTCTGCGCCGCAACCTCGGCATTATCTTTCAGGACCACAAGCTGCTGTTCGACCGCAGCGTGTTCGACAACGTGATGCTGCCGCTGCAGATCTGCGGTTTCGATTACCGCGAAAGCCACAAGCGGGTGCGTGCCGCACTGGACAAGGTCGGCTTGCTCAAACGCGAAAAATCGCAGCCCATCGCGCTGTCCGGCGGCGAACAGCAGCGCCTGTGCATCGCACGCGCCATCGTGAACCGTCCCTCCATCCTGCTGGCCGACGAGCCGACCGGCAATCTGGATACCGAATACGCGCATGAGATCATGGATATATTCAAATCCTTCCATCAGGTCGGCGTCACGCTGCTGATCTCCACCCACGACGAGAGCGTGTTGAAAAATAACGATGCGCGTGTGCTTGCGCTGAAACACGGCGAGCTGCAGCCATGAGGCACGCGTTCGACCAGAACGTCGGCGTATTGCGCCGCATGTTCGCCTCCAAACTGTCGGGCGTATTCAATATTCTGGTGATCGGTATCGCGCTCAGCCTGCCGGCCGGCATGTATGTGCTGCTGCAGAACGCGCAGGGACTGGTCGACCAGTTCTCCGGCACCCCCCAGATCAGCCTGTTCATGAGCCGGGATGCGAAGGCGGATGACATCGACCGTTTGCGCAAACAGCTGGAACAGCAGCCGGAGATTGAACGGGTCGAGTTCGTCCCGCGCGCGCAGGCGCTCGAACAGCTCAAAAAAAGTTCGGGACTAGCCGACGTGATCGGGGGCTTGAGCCAGAATCCCTTGCCGGATGCATTCATCGTCTATCCCAAGCCGAGCCATGCGGACGCGCTGGACAGGCTGCGCGACGAACTGGCGAAGCTGCCGAAGGTGGAACAGGCGCAACTCGATTCGGCCTGGGCCTACAAGCTTGAAGCGCTGCTCAAGTTCGGGCGGATGCTGGTGCTGATACTCGCGAGCCTGCTCAGCCTTGCCCTGGTCGCGATCACTTTCAACACGATCCGTTTGCAGATTCTGACCCAGCGCGAAGAGATCGAAGTTTCCAAACTGATCGGTGCGACCAATGCGTTCATTCGCCGCCCGTTCCTGTACTTCGGCGCGATCCAGGGTCTGCTGGGCGGCATTGCTGCCTGGCTCATCATCAGCGCCAGCCTGTTGCTGCTCAACCACCAGCTGGTCGGGCTGGTGCAGCTCTATGCCAGCCAATTCGCGCTGCATCCGCTGTCACCGGGAGACAGCCTGGCGCTGCTGTTCTTTTCGATGTATCTGGGCTGGCTGGGCGCATGGCTTTCCGTGGCGCGGCATCTGTCGCAAATCGAGCCGCGCTGAATTTCGTTCAGATGCGTGATCGCACGGAAGGATAGTGCGGCGGAGCGTGCATGCATTTTTTCCGGGATCCATCTTATGCCTTCATCAAGCAATGCCGCAGTCTGCCGCTGGCACCGTTACCGCACGATCACCGGGCTGGAAGCGGCGGCAGTGCGGGCGATACAGCATGCAGCGCAGCAGGCGATCATTCAGCGCGGACAATTCCACATCGTGCTGGCTGGCGGCACTACCCCGCGAAGAATTTATGAATCGATGAGATCGGCGGATACCGACTGGTCATCGTGGCATGTCTATTTCGGGGACGAACGCTGTCTGCCGCCCTATCATGCCGGGCGCAACAGCCGGATGGCCGCGCAGGCCTGGCTGGACCACGTTGCGATCCCGCGCGCGCAGATACATCCGATACCTGCAGAAAAAGGTCCGGAAGCCGCCGCCGCTGATTACACCGGGACGCTGAACGGAATCGAACAATTCGACCTGGTATTGCTGGGTCTGGGCGAGGACGGGCATACCGCCAGCCTGTTTCCGGGCCATGAGCTGGGCAATACGCCGGATGCGCCGGCCGCACTCGCGGTGCACGATGCCCCCAAGCCGCCGGCGGAGCGCGTCTCGCTCAGTGCAAACCGTCTTGGCGCGGCGCACCGGGTCATGTTTCTGGTCACCGGGGAAAGCAAGCGGCAGGCGGTGACGAACTGGCGCAATGGCGCAAGCATCCCCGCTGCAGCGATCACGCCGGCGGGGGGAGCCGATGTCTATCTGGAAGCGGGCTTGCTGGGCGTCATCAGCAAGACGCAAAACCGCTGAACGAAGGCCGGATCAATTCTCCGGTTTGAACAGGCTGGCCGTTTATGTTTTGAACAGGCTTGAAGGGGCGCTGCGCCAGTATTGCGGCGGTGCCGATATCTGCCCGCCCAGTTCGGCGGCGGCGTGCCACGGCCAGCGCGGGTCATAGAGCATGCCGCGCGCCAGTGCCACCAGGTCGGCGCTGCCCTCATTCACGATGGCCTCGGCCTGCCTGGCTTCGGTGATCAGTCCGACCGCGATCGTGGTCATGCCGGTTTCCTGCCTGATGCGCCGGGCAAAGGGCACCTGATATCCCGGCGCGATCGCCACCTGTTGTGCGGGCGACAAACCGCCGCTGGATGCGTGCAGGTAGTCGCAACCCCTTGCTTTCAGTTCCTTTGCAAATGCGACGGTCTGATCCAGGTCCCATCCGCCTTCCACCCAGTCGCTCGCCGAGACGCGCACGCCCAGCGGCTTGCTGTCGGGCCAGGCCGCGCGCAGCGCGGTAAACACCTCCAGCGGGAAACGCAGGCGGTTTTCCAGTTTTCCGCCGTATTCATCGCCGCGCAAATTGGCCAGCGGCGAGAGAAACTGGTGCAACAGGTAGCCGTGGGCGGCATGCAGTTCGATTGCATCGATCCCGAGCCGGTCGGCGCGCTGCGCAGCCTGCACGAAGGCGTCGCGTATCCGCTCGAGGCCGCGCTTGTCCAGCGCAATCGGGGCGGCATCGGACTCGTTGAACGGAATTGCGGACGGCGCGACCGTCGCCCAGCCGCCTGACGTTTCCGCCAGTTGCTTGCCGCCGCGCCAGGGCACCGCGCAGGAAGCCTTGCGCCCCGCGTGAGCCAGCTGGATCCCGACCGGCATCGATGAATATTGCCGCAGCGCTTTCAGCACGCGGGCGAATGCAGCCTCGTTGGCATCGCTCCACATGCCTGTGCAGGCTGGCGTGATACGGCCTTCAGGTGCGACCGCGGTCGCTTCGATCATCAGCAGGCCGGCCCCGCTATGCGAGAGGTGGCCCAGATGCATCAGGTGCCAGTCGCCGACGTTCCCGTCCTGAGCGGAATACTGGCACATCGGTGCGATCACGATACGGTTCTCCAGTGCGAGCTGGCGCAACGGGAGAGGGGTAAAAAGAGGGCTGGTCATGAGGTGGTTTCCGTTGATTGAAGGCCGGCGAAGTACCGTTGTTTGAAAGCCGGCGAAGTATAAGACAAATATGTTTTGCCATGATCCGTTCATCGGCAATTCGGTCATCCGTTTGCCGCAAACACCGGTTCGCGCAGTGCGGGCAGGAACCGGATATTCTGCAGGCGGCATGCGCTATAATTGCCCGGAATATAAGTCTGTCGGGTAGCGAATGGGCAAGCAATCGTGCAACGCCATGCCGCAATGCCGCCGGACCGCTGGCCTTCCGGGGGAATCCGCACCGGCCGGTTTGCAGCACGCAACTGGTTACACCATGAGGTTACCCGGAACAGAACGATCAGGCGCATGAACAGCGATTACCCAAATGATTCACGACGATAACCTCTCCACCGAGCCGCACCACGATTCCGCCCGGATCGTTGCGCCGGCCGCGGCATCGGTGCATGAGGAAGTGCTGGAGCGCGCGCTGCGCCCCAGGCAACTCGACGAATATGTCGGCCAGGAAAAAATCCGCGGACAGTTGCAGATCTTCATCGAGGCGGCGAAACAGCGCACCGAGCCGCTCGATCACGTGCTGCTGTTCGGACCGCCCGGGCTGGGCAAGACCACGCTGGCGCAAATCATCGCGCGCGAGATGGGGGTCAATCTGCGCCATACCTCCGGGCCGGTGCTGGAGCGGGCCGGCGATCTGGCCGCGCTGCTGACCAACCTGGAACCCAATGACGTGCTGTTCATCGACGAGATCCATCGCCTGTCCCCGGTGGTGGAAGAGATCCTGTATCCCGCGCTGGAGGATTACCAGATCGACATCATGATAGGCGAAGGCCCGGCGGCGCGCTCGGTGAAGCTGGACCTGCCGCCGTTCACGCTGGTCGGAGCGACCACCCGCGCGGGCATGCTGACCAACCCGCTGCGCGACCGCTTCGGGATCGTTGCGCGTCTGGAGTTCTACACCCCGCAGGAACTGCAGCGCATCGTGATGCGTTCGGCCAGCCTGCTGAAGATGAATCTGACCGAGGATGGCGCGCTGGAAATCGCCAGGCGTTCGCGCGGCACGCCGCGCATTGCCAACCGGCTGCTGCGGCGCGTGCGCGATTTTGCCGATGTGAAGGCGGACGGGGACGCGACCCGCGAGGTGGCCGATGCCGCGCTGACCATGCTGGATGTGGACTCGCACGGCCTGGATGTGATGGACCGGAAACTGCTGCTGGCGGTGATCGAGAAGTTTCTCGGCGGTCCGGTCGGCCTGGACAATCTTGCCGCGGCGATCGGCGAGGAAAGCGACACCATCGAGGATGTGCTGGAACCTTACCTGATCCAGCAGGGCTATCTGCAGCGCACCCCGCGCGGCCGCATGGCTACCGCGATCGCCTATCGCCATTTCGGCCTGGCCGTGTCCAGCAGTCCGGACGGTCACCAGCCGGTCAATGCCGAACTCCCGCTGGGTGACGATCGCTGACATGACCAAAAGCAAAGTTTTTTCACTGCCGGTGCGCGTTTATTTCCAGGACACCGATGCGGGCGGGGTGGTCTATCACGCCAACTATTTGAACTTTATGGAGCGCACGCGGACTGAGTGGCTGCGCGCCCACGGCTACAGCAATGCCGGATTGATGAAAGAGTTCGGTGTGGTGTTCGTGGTGCGCACGATGAAGCTGGATTATCTGAGGCCCGCGCAGCTGGATGATGCGCTGCAGGTGACGGTGCTGCTGAAGGACATCGGCCGCAGCCGCCTTTCGGTGCTGCAAACGGTGCATCGCGGCGATGAACTGCTGACCGAGGCCGAGGTGCACCTGGTCTGTGTTTCGGTGGAAAGTTTCAAGCCGGTCAGCGTGCCGGAAGTGTTGCGCAAAAAATTGCCGTTATAAAGGGAACCGTTGAAATGGAAGTGACGCAGGATTTGTCGTTTGTGCATCTGGTCACCAATGCCAGCGTGCTGGTGCAATTGGTGCTGGGTTTGCTGCTGCTGGTATCGTTGATGTCGTGGTGGTATATCTTCCTGAAGATGTTCACGATCCGCGACGAAGTCAGGTTGACCGAGGAATTCGAGGATGCGTTCTGGCATAACCAGAATCTGAACGAACTCTACAAGTATGCAAACAGCAGTGCGCAGTCCAGCCACGGTGCGCTGGAGCGCATATTTGTCGCCGGTTTTGTCGAGTTCGTGAAACTGAAAAAGCAGCATGGGGTGGAGGCCAGCGCGGTGATGGACGGCACGCGCCGCGCGATGCGCGCAACTTACCAGCGCGAGATGGACAGGCTGGAATCGCATCTGGCGTTTCTCGCCTCGGTCGGATCGGTCAGCCCGTATGTGGGTCTGTTCGGAACGGTTTGGGGCATCATGAACGCTTTTCGCGGCCTTGCAAACGTGGGTCAGGCAACGCTGGCACACGTCGCGCCCGGCATCGCCGAAGCGCTGGTTGCAACCGCGATGGGCCTGTTTGCGGCGATTCCGGCCGTGGTCGCCTACAACCGCTACGCGCATGCGATCAATCGCCTGTCCACGCGCTTCGACAGTTTTACCGAGGAGTTTTCCAACGTATTGCAGCGCCAGCCATGAACTTCGAGTCAAACTTGCCGCAAAGCATGAGAGGCTTTTGTGAGATCTAAACGCCGAAACGAAAATCGCCTGATGAACGAGATCAACGTCGTGCCGTATATCGACGTGATGCTGGTGCTGCTGGTGATTTTCATGGTGACCGCGCCGCTGATGAATCCCGGCCAGATCGATTTGCCCAGCGTGTCGAAGTCGCTTGCCCCGTCGCTTGCCCCGCTGGAAGTCATCATCAAAAAAGACCATACGCTTGCATTGCGCGATCACGCCCGGGGCGGCCTGGAAAGCCGTGTTTCAAAGGAAGAACTGGTCGCGATACTGAAAGCCAGGCAGGCGAACAAGGCAGACCAGGCGGTGGTGATTTCCGCGGACAGGAACGTGCGCTACGAAGAAGTCGTGAATGTGATGGATGTGCTGCAACAGCAGCATATCCAGAAAGTCGGTTTGTTGACGCAAGTCAGATAATGAGCGCAACGGTCTATCACGAACCTCACAGGGTACCGGCAGGCATATTGGCGCTCGCGGTGCACAGCATATTTTTCGCACTGTTGTATTTCGGCCTGAACTGGAACCGGCACGCCTATTTGCCCGCAACGATGAGCGTGCAGCTGTGGTCGAGCTTGCCGGATGATACTGTTACACCTGCGGTGGTTCCAAGAATCGAAGCAGTCGTGCCACCGCAACCGGAAAAAATCGCGCAGCCCGACATCGTGATTCCGGAGAAAAAGAAACCCGTTCCGGTTCCGCCGCAAGAGCCCGAGCCGGAACAAAAGAAACCGGTTCCGCAAGCTGCCAAGGCGGCCAAGCCCAGACCTGAAAAATCGAAAGCGCCCAGGCTGAATAAGGAGGCCGCGCGCATGGCTGAGCAACAGGCTGCATTGCAGAAGTCGGAGCAGGCGAGGCAGGCTGAGCAGGCGGCGGAAATCGGCCGGGTCGTGGACGAGTACCAGGCGAAAATACAGGCCAAGATACGCCGCAACATCGTGATGACGCCGGATATGGCGAAGGGTATAGCGAAGGATGCGCGCGCCGAATTCCTGGTCACGCTGCTGCCGGGCGGCTCGGTGCTGAATTCGGAACGGGTAAAATCCAGCGGCAATGCGGCCTATGACGATGCGGTGGAGCGGGCGATCCTGAAATCCGATCCGCTGCCGGTCCCGCCGGACGTGACTTTGTTCAATCGATTTCGTAAATTGGATCTGGTTTTCAAGCCGACCGAATAACAGGGGTGCATATCGCGATGAAAGTTAGGAACGTCCTGGTTGGATTGCTGTTGCTGGCCCAGGCATCAACCGCCAGTGCCGCCTTGAGCATCGAAATTATCGGCGCCGGAGAACACCAGATACCGGTGGCAATCGTGCCGTTCGGTGGCGATCAGAATCTGTCGCTGGCCATCAACACGGTGATTGTCAGCGACTTGCAGCGCACTGGTTTATTCCGGCTGATCGACCCGATCGGCAAATCCCCGCACGAGATTGAAGAGGTCAACTATCCAGACTGGCAGGTTCGCGGCACCGATGCATTGGTGATCGGAACGGTCGCGACATTGCCGAACGGCCGCATCGAGGCCAACTTCCGGTTGCTGGATGTGGTCAAACAGGCGCAAATGGTCGGGCAATCGGTCTCGGCGAATGCCAACCAGATGCGCGCAGTTGCCCATCGCATCGCGGATCTGATCTATGAAAAACTGACCGGTGACCAGGGCGTGTTCAGCACGCGCATCGCCTATGTAAACCGGGAGAGCAAAAAGCACTACAACCTGATCGTTGCGGATAGCGACGGCTACAACGAACAAAGCGTGCTCGAGCAAAGCGAGCCGATCATGTCGCCGGCCTGGTCGCCGGACGGCAGCCATCTGGCCTATGTGAGCTTCGAAACCGGGCATGCCGTGGTGTATGTGCAATCGCTGTTTACCCGGCAGCGCAGGGTGCTGGCCGATTTTCCTGGCAGCAACAGCGCGCCGGCCTGGTCGCCGGACGGCAAGCAATTGGCTATCGCGCTGTCACGCAACGGCATCACGCAAATTTACCTGGTCAAGCCGGACGGTAGCGGCTTGCGCCGCATCACATTCAGCGATGCGATCGATACCGAGCCGAATTTTTCTCCTGACGGGCAAACTTTGCTGTTCACCTCGGATCGGGGGGGGAGCCCGCAGATATATTCCATTCCGGCAGCGGGTGGACCGGTACAGCGGCTAACATTCGGCGAAGGAAACAACTTCTCGCCGCACTATAGTCCCGATGGCAAGGATTTTGTGTACACGAACTTCATTAACGGAAAATTCTTCATCGCCACTCAGGATTTTCAGAACGGTCAGGTACAGGTTCTCACCACCGGTGGATGGGAGAAGAAACCCCAGTTATGCGCCGAACGGGAAACTTATCCTGTTTGCCAGTGAATTGCGCGATCGTGGTATATTAGCAACCGTATCCAGCGATGGTCGTGTGCAGGAACATATGTTCACGCAAAGCGGTGATGCCCGCGAACCGGTGTGGGGGCCACATCTTTAACTTTTACTACGAAGGAGAATAAACGATGAAGAAAATCCTGATCAGTATTGTTCTGGCAAATTTGCTGGTTGCCTGCGCCAGCGAAAAACCGAAAGAGCCCGAGGCTGCGCCAGCTCCAACAGTTGAAACGCCTGCTCCTGCAACTGCACCCGCTCCGGTTGTTGCCGTTGATCCGCTGAACGACCCGACCAGCATTCTGGCCAAGCGCAGCGTATATTTCCCGTTCGATGTTTCTGCCGTGCAGGCTGACGACAAGCCTATTGTCGAAGCACACGGGAAATACCTGAGCGAGCATCCCGATCGCAAAGTTCGCGTCGAAGGCAATTGCGATGAACGCGGCAGCAATGAGTACAACCTTGCCCTTGGTCAGCGTCGTGCAGACAGCGTGAAGAAAATGCTCGAACTGGCCGGTGCAAAAGCCAGTCAGATCGAAACGGTCAGCTACGGCAAGGAAAAGCCGGTTTGCACAGATCACAATGAAGCATGCTGGAAGCAGAATCGCCGGAGCGATATCAAGTATCAATAACAAGGTAACGTAATGCAACAATGCTGATGCACCGCGCTCTCCTGCTGCTGAGTCTGTGTCTGGCCATTCCCGCGCAAGCGGGAATTCTGGAAGATGACAAGGCACGTCAACAGATCAAGGAACTGGAGGCGCGTGTGCAGAAGCTGCAGGATAGCGTCCAGCAACAAACCCGTTCCATGCTCGATCTGCAAAGCCAGATTGATGCACTGAGCACGGATCTCCGCAAACTGCGCGGACAGAATGAAGAAACAGCGCACGGCCTGCAGGAAGCCGAAAAGCGCCAGAAGGATTTTTATGTGGATTTGGATACGCGCGTGCGCCATTTCGAATCCGAAGAACAAGCTGCCAAGGCGGCAGCCGCTTCAGCCGCAAAATCGACCACTACGCTTGCCGATACATCCAGTCCTGTTTCCGAGGACCATGCGTTCGCTAAAGCATATGGTCTGTTTGAGGCAGGGAAACATGCCGATGCGGCAAAGGCATTCCAGGCGTTCCTCAAGAAGTACCCGGATTCGATCCACATCCCCAATGCGATTTATTACCTTGGCAATGCCCAGTATGCGGTCAGGAATTACCGCGCTGCGCTGGACTCCTTCGAGGGATTGCTCAAGGCCTATCCCGATACACCGATTACACCCGATGTGTTGCTTAAAATTGCGGAGTGCCTGCATGGCCTGAAGCACGAAGCAGCGGCACAAAAAACGTACAGAAAACTTATCGCCAAATTTCCCTCCAGCAAAGCCGCCGCCAAGGCCAGAAAGCGGCTGGCTGCCAAAAAGTAATTAACATGTCGCATGCCATTACAGACTCGCAACTGCGAGTCAGCGAAATTTTTTATTCCCTGCAGGGTGAGACCAGCCGCGTCGGCCTGCCGACGGTATTCATCCGCCTGACGGGCTGCCCGCTGCGCTGCGTCTACTGCGACACCGCCTACGCTTTCACCGGCGGGAAGAACTTGAGCCTCGCAAACATTCTCCAGCAGGTCGCGGAATATCGCCCGGCCTACGTGACGGTCACCGGCGGAGAACCGCTGGCGCAAAAAAACTGTCTGCCCCTGCTGTCTGCCCTGTGTGATGCGGGTTATCGGGTATCGCTGGAAACCGGAGGGGCGCTGGATATCAGCGGGGTGGATGCGCGCGTGATGCGCGTGGTCGACATCAAAACCCCGGCATCCGGTGAAGTGGAAAAAAATCGCTGGGAAAATCTGCCGCTGTTGACCATGCATGACGAAATAAAATTTGTGCTGTGCGACGAGGGTGACTATCAATGGGCAAGACAGGTCATGCAGCAGCACCAACTTGCCGAAAAGTGCATGGTGCTGTTTTCGCCGGTCCATGGCGAAATGGATGCCACCCAACTGGCCGAATGGATACTGCGCGACCGTTTGCCGGTCCGGCTGCAATTGCAACTGCATAAAATATTGTGGAACAACGCTCCGGGACATTAATGTGAAACGTGCCGTAGTGCTTTTATCCGGCGGGATGGATTCCGCAACCGTACTGGCGATGGCGCGCGCGCAGGGTTATGCCTGTTACGCGTTGAGCGTGGATTACGGGCAACGCCACCATGCCGAACTGGCTGCCGCACAACGCGTTGCGCATATGCTGGGCGCGCAGGAACACCGGGTAGTGAACATCGACCTGACCGTGTTCGGCGGCTCCTCGCTGACCGATCAAAATATCGCGGTACCGCAACAGCCCAGCGAGGGCATTCCGCTGACCTATGTGCCCGCGCGCAACACCATCATGATGTCGCTGGCCCTGGCGTGGGCAGAAGTGCTGCGTGCGCAGGACATCTTCATCGGCGTGAATGCGGTCGATTATTCCGGTTATCCGGACTGCCGCCCTGCCTACGTGGAGGCGTTTGAACGCATGGCCAATCTCGCGACCAAAGCGGCGGTGGAAGGCCACACACTGACCGTGCATGCGCCGCTGATGAACATGAGCAAAGCTGAAATCGTGCGCCAGGGCAATAAGCTGGGCGTCGATTTTGCACAGACGGTTTCATGCTACCAGGCCGATGAATCGGGCCGTGCATGCGGCTTGTGCGATGCGTGCCGGTTGCGCCGCGCCGGCTTTGTTGCTGCAGGCGTGGATGATCCGACAATGTATCGCTTAACATAAAATTTTGAATTCTTCACAGGGTATTTTGCGTTGACACTGAGAGCGATACCCGTATAATTCGCGCTCCTTTGCGATGGGTCGGTAGCTCAGCCGGTAGAGCAGCGGACTTTTAATCCGTTGGTCCCGAGTTCGAATCTCGGCCGACCCACCAACTTGCAAATGGGTCTGTATTTTCTCCGTGTTTCATGCCGCTTTAGCTCAGTTGGTAGAGCAACCGCCTTGTAAGCGGTAGGTCGTCAGTTCGAATCCGACAAGCGGCACCAGTTCCCTGAAACTGCCGCGTCTCTTCAATTCAACTGTTGCGGTTTTGTACCCATGAGTCGCAGTGCGGATAATTCCGGCTTCCGGACATGATTTGCCTGGCCGTGAATGTCACGCTGGAAGACAGCATGACATTCGGATATTCACTGCCGGGACTGGTACCGTTGCCACATTCCCCACAGCGCATCCTCGAAATTCCGCGCGAAGCGCGGCGCATCGAACAGCGGGGAAGCCAGCACCTGTTCTCGCAGGACTGCACGCAACGCGGCAAGCGCCCCAAGATCGGACGAGAATGCCACTGCCTTGGCTACATACTCATCTTCATCAGCGGCAATCCAGTCAGGCAATCCGGCGTTGCGGGCGATGCTTTCCGCCGTGCGCGAAAGGAAGCGGTTTCCGCGCAGGCTTAATACCGGCACACCCATCCACAAGGCTTCAGCGCTGGTGGTCACGCCAGGATAGGGGAAAGTATCCAGCGCGATATCCACCTTGCTGTAGGCCGCCAGGTGATCATCTCGGGAGGCAAACGTACCGCCGAGCATCAGCCGGTCGGGCGAAATACCACAGGCTGCAAAACGCTGGCGGGTTTGTTCAGCGGTAGCAGGATTATTCAACTGCCTGGATTTCAGCAGCAACCGCGAGTCCGGCACAGCCTCGAGTATGCGTGCCCACACTGCCACGACATCATCGGTCATCTTGGTCAGATTGTTGAAACTGCCGAAGGTTACATAACCGTTCGAACGCGACGGAAGCGCGGCGGCAGTTACAGACGAATCGGGAATGGTAAGGCACAAATAACTGTCGGGTAGCCGCCACACGGATTCCGAAAAGTGATCGTCAAATTCCAGGGGAATGGCATGGGGGTCGCCCAGCACATAATCGATTTCCGCCACTCCGGTCGTGGTCGGTAATCCCAGCCAGGTCACCTGAACCGGCGCCGGTTTCCAGGCAAACATCGGCAGGCGGTTGTGTTCGGTGTGTCCGGAGACATCGATCAGGATATGCACGCCATCGGAATGGATCATGCTCGCCGCTGACTGATCGTTGTTACCGAACAGCGGCCGCCATTCAGAGAAATACGGTCGTATGCGCGCGGTCAGTTCATCTTCGATGTGGTGAGTCGGATACGCAATCAGCTCGATGCGGGACGGATCGATACGGGCCAGCAATCCCTCCAGAAAATGCCCGACGGAATGATTGCGCATATCGCCGGAAACCAGCCCGACCCGGAGACGGTCAGGCTGTGCGCGGCTTTGCCAAGAGGTAAAGCGGGCACCGACCTTTGCTGAAACGATCCGGCCATACTGGCGCGCGTGGCCTAGATAATGGGCGGGGTTATGGCTGACACTGTAGTTTAGTGCAAGCAGCAGGTTATCAATCGCATCGATGAAATCGGGCTTGATCTCGATTGCCCGGCGATAACTCGCTGTTGCGCTGTCGAGTTGCCCAAGTTCCTGCAGGGCAAGTGCCAGATTGTTATGTGCCTGGTACAGATCAGGATTTATTTCAATTGCCAGGCGATAACTCGGCACGGCCTGATCAAGTAGTCCGATATCCTTCTGGGTGTTGCCCAAATAGAAATGCGCCTCGGCATAATCAGGCTTGATTTCGATCGCGCGCCGGTAGCTCGCTGCCGCGTCTTCAATTCTGGCCGAGTCCCTTCAGCACGTTGCCCAGGTTGTAATGCGCCTCGGCCAGATTCGGTTCGATCTCCAGCGCGTTGCGGAAATTCGTTGCGGCATCTTCTGGTTTTCCGGCGTTCAGCAGAAGGTTGCCGGTGTTGTAGTAATGTTGCAGCGCCAGACCCAGATTGGTTTGCGCCTCGGCCAGGCCGGGCGCAATCTGCAGCGCGCGGCGGAAACAGGCGACGGCCTCGTCCATCTGGCCGAGCTCTTTCAGCGCGACGCCGAGACTGCAATGGACCTCGGCATAATCGGGATTGATCGCGAGCGCCTTGCGGTAGCTTGCCACGGCCGCGTCGAACTGGCGGTTGCCGAGCAGCGCATTGCCGATGTTGTAATAGGCCCCGGCATAATCGGGCTGGAGTTCGAGCGCGGTGCGGAACGCATCCAGTGCGCCGTCCAGGTCGCCCTGCAGCAACAGCACATTGCCGCGATTGAGATGGCCGCGGGCCGGATTGGGCGCGAGCCGGATCGCCTCCCGGTAGCACTGCATCGCCTCGTCCAGCTTGCCCTGCGCCTCCAGCGCATGGCCCTGGTCGATCAGGCGTGTCGCATCCTGTCCGGAAGTGTCCGGTTTGCCGGGTGGCGGTGCAGCGCTGCGCAATCGGTCGAATATTCCCATCTCAGAACCCGTTTAACGAAAAGCATCCCAGATCGAGCACCCGTTGGGTGGCTGCTTTAATCAATTCAAGCAAGCCGACCGGGGCATGATCCGGGCCGAGGGTTTGCAGGTACAGGTCGGCATCCAGCATTATCCGCACGTGTTCAGTACCCGGATCCATGTCAACTTTGTCCTGCGTTGGAGGATAGTGAATGGTGCTGCTCGCCGTCGCCGAACTCAAAATGCCTTCCCCGTTCGGCCAGCGCATCAATCACGCTTTGCTCGAATGCCCTGACTACGCTGACATCATGATCAGCTCTTGGAGCGGCGGCTTTCAGTTCGTCACGACGGGCAGCACGGCGAACAGGGTCCCGGCATTCCGCGGCCAGCCGGGCCGCAATTGCCACATATTCCGCTTTGGATGCAGCGATGGTGTCGGTCATTCCGATCCTGCGCAGCAATCCTGCTGCCAGTCGCTGACGCATGAACCGGCCTTCCAGCGTGACCACCGGCAGGCCGCGGTGAACCGCTTGCCAGGCCGTGGTGTAACCGGAGAACGATGGGCAATCGAGATAGATATCGCACAGGTCGAGCAGCGCATAGAACTTCTCCCGAGACAGCCATGGGACCACCAACAGATGCTTTTCCGGGTCGAGGTTATTAGCACGAAATGTCCGATTGAGTCTCGCGATCAATTGTTCCGTCGCCCAGGAGAATTGCGGGTCGTTCAACAAAATGAATGTGCTTGCGCCGACGTCAGCGGCGATGTCGGCAAACAGCGCATCATCGGCTGGATCGAACTTAAAGATCATTTGCGCAATCACAAAGCGAACACCGGGCCGCCTGGATAATTCCGCCTCGATTTCCGGTATCGCTTCCGGCACAAGCTCAAGCGGAGTTGTGCAACACCCCGTGCCGGGCAGGCGCACCAGCTTTTCGCGGTAATGCCCATCGGCATCCGTTGCTTCAAGCATCTCGCCGGAAAAATAGAGATCAATAGTCGGGAGTCCGGTGGTGATCGGGTGTCCCCAGCCAGTGACCTGTAATGGCGCAAGCCGATGAGCCGCAAGGCGCAACGTCATCTTGTCCATGCCGATTTCCGGATAAAAGATCACATCGGGCCGGTCTGTTTTCATTGCTTCCAGCCAGCCCTCAAAGCCGGTCACGGTATGAAAATCGCGCCACACATCGCATCGTGACTTGGCGAACTTTGTTTCCTCGTCTTCCTGATGGCTCATGTTGTACAGCAACACTTCAAACCGGTCCCGATCCAGATTGGCCAATATGCCCCGGAGTATCACATCCCAAACCGAGTGGCGGCGGAAATGGTTCGATACCACCGCGAGGCGTATTCTATTGCATTCCGGACCGGGTAAGTCCGTATTCTGGTCAGGGCTGGCTGCCACCAGGTCGCCATAGCGCGACAATCGTTCGACGTGGTTGCCATCCCGATAGGCAAGATAGAACGGTTGTTGCAAACCGATAGCGTCGGAGAGCTTTGCCCGGTTGGTGGGAGAAGACTCCAGCCATTCGGACAGTTCCTGCAGCGCATGCTCGAACTGTGCCGGAATGTCAGTTGAAGCAGATATGGACTGGGGTGCAATCGGCAGTGTGAAAGTTTGAACCGCACGAAACAGCGCATTATCGGGTTCAATTTCCAGCGCACGACGATAACTGGCTTCGGATTCCGCCAGCTTTCCTTGTTCCTTGAGAGTGACACCAAGATTGCTGTGTGCCTCGGCGAAGTCGGGTTTGATCGTCAGCGCCCGCCGATAGCTGGCTACTTCATCGTCAAATTTCCACAAGTCGTGCAGTACCACGCCAAGACTGCCATGCGCCTCGGCAAAATCGGGCTTGATCTCGATCGCGCGCCGGTAGCTGGCTGCCGCGTCTTCATTCTGGCCGAGTCCCTTCAGCGCGTTGCCGAGGTTGTAATGCGCCTCGGCCAGATTCGGTTCGATCGCCAGCGCGTTGCGGAAATTCGTTGCGGCATCTTCTGGTTTTCCGGCGTTCAGCAGAAGGTTGCCGGTGTTGTAGTAATGTTGCAGCGCCAGACCCAGATTGGTTTGCGCCTCGGCCAGGCCGGGCGCAATCTGCAGCGCGCGGCGGAAACAGGCGACGGCCTCGTCCATCTGGCCGAGCTCTTTCAGCGCGACGCCGAGACTGCAATGGACCTCGGCATAATCGGGATTGATCGCGAGCGCCTTGCGGTAGCTTGCCACGGCCGCGTCGAACTGGCGGTTGCCGAGCAGCGCATTGCCGATGTTGTAATAGGCCCCGGCATAATCGGGCTGGAGTTCGAGCGCGGTGCGGAACGCATCCAGTGCGCCGTCCAGGTCGCCCTGCAGCAACAGCACATTGCCGCGATTGAGATGGCCGCGGGCCGGATTGGGCGCGAGCCGGATCGCCTCCCGGTAGCACTGCATCGCCTCGTCCAGCTTGCCCTGCGCCTCCAGCGCATGGCCCTGGTCGATCAGGCGTGCCGCATCCTGTCCGGAAGTGTCCGGTTTGCCGGGCGGCGGTGCAGCGCTGCGCAATCGGTCGAACAGGCCCATCTCAGGATATCTCCGGATTTCTTTGCAGGGCAGCCCAGGAGGCCAGATTCTGAGCGATATCTTCAATGGTGGCTGACCAGTCACCCGAGTTCGTTTGGCGGAATAGACGTACCACATCCGGATACCAGGGTGAGTCAGACCGGTCCCGGAGCCAGCGCCAGTCGGTGCCGGTCGCGGGCAGCAGCACCCAGCAGGGCTTGTTCAGCGCGCCCGCCAGGTGGACGATCGCCGTGTCGATACAGATCACCAGATCCAGCTGTGCCACGATCGCGGCGGTATCGGCAAAGTCCATGATATCCGAGCCAAGATGGAGGATGGGTTGACCCGCCGGCGGAGATGCGGCCTCTTCCTCGCCTTGCCCTTTCTGCAGGCTGATGAAGTTCACGCCCGGCACGGACCACAGCGGCGCGAGCAGGGACAGGCTGGGCAGGGAGCGGTTGGCATCGTTGCCATGCAAGGCGCTTCCCTTCCAGACCAGCCCCACCTTTAATCCGCTCGCGGGAAGTCGCTGATGCCAGCGCTTCAGTCTTTCTGGCGGAACGCTCAGATAGGGCAACCCGGCAGGGATGGTCTCGACCGTGGTGGCAAAGTGCAGCGGCAGACTCATCGGAAATATCCAGTAGTCGTGTAACAGCAGTGCGGCCGCCTCGGACTGTGTGACGACCGCATCAGCGCCTGCCAGCGTTCCCAGCAGGGTCTTGAGCGCTGTTCTGCAGACCAGCGTGATGCGGGAGACACCCCGGGCCTTGAGCAGCGGAACATATCGGGCGAACTGAATTTCGTCGCCATAGCCCTGTTCGGGCCAGATCAGGATGGACTTGCCGGCCAGCGGCTGTCCTTGCCAGCGGGGGTAGGGCAGGTTGGGCGGGATGGATTGGCGTCCCGAGTAGCCCGGATCATAGCGTGCTTCATATTCGGGCCAGCCTTCGGCGTAGCGGCCCTGGGACAGGAACAGCAAACTCAGATTAAAGTGCGCCTTGGCAAAGTCTGGTTTTATTTCCAGAGCACGATGGTAACTCGCCACTGCATCTTCTATCCGCCCCAGATTATGCAGTGCAACACCCAAGTTGAAATGTGTCTCGGCAACATCGGGTGATATTTCCAGCGCGCGCATGATGCTTGCAACACCGGCATCAAGTTGGTTGAGATTTTGCTGGGCAAGACCGATATTGCAATATGCGTCGACATAATCGGATTTGATCTGCAGTGCATGCTGATAACTCGTTATTGCTTTCTGATATTGACCAAGTTCCAACCAGATATTGCCTATATTGACAGGTATCTCTGCGTAATCGGGCTTGATCTGCAGTGCACGCTGGTAACTCGCCAATGCGCTTTCAAGTTGCCCAAGTTTTTGCAGGGCTTTGCCGAGATTGTTATGAACTTCTGCGAAATCAGGCTTAAGTTCCAGCGCTCTGTGATAACACGCAGCAGCTTCGTCAAACTGCCCGATTGCTTGCAGGACATTTCCCAAATTGCTGTGTGCCTCGACGAAATCAGGTATAAGCGCCAGCGCTTGCCGGTGACTTTTAGCTGCTTCTTCCAGTTTTCCTTGTTCATATAGCGCGACGCCGAGACTGCAATGGACCTCGGCATAATCGGGATTGATCGCGAGCGCCTTGCGGTAGCTTGCCACGGCCGCGTCGAACTGGCGGTTGCCGAGCAGCGCATTGCCGATGTTGTAATAGGCCCCGGCATAATCGGGCTGGAGTTCGAGCGCGGTGCGGAACGCATCCAGTGCGCCGTCCAGGTCGCCCTGCAGCAACAGCACATTGCCGCGATTGAGATGGCCGCGGGCCGGATTGGGCGCGAGCCGGATCGCCTCCCGGTAGCACTGCATCGCCTCGTCCAGCTTGCCCTGCGCCTCCAGCGCATGGCCCTGGTCGATCAGGCGTGCCGCATCCTGTCCGGAAGTGTCCGGTTTGCCGGGCGGCGGTGCAGCGCTGCGCAATCGGTCGAACAGGCCCATCTCAGGATATCTCCGGATTTCTTTGCAGGGCAGCCCAGGAGGCCAGATTCTGAGCGATATCTTCAATGGTGGCTGACCAGTCACCCGAGTTCGTTTGGCGGAATAGACGTACCACATCCGGATACCAGGGTGAGTCAGACCGGTCCCGGAGCCAGCGCCAGTCGGTGCCGGTCGCGGGCAGCAGCACCCAGCAGGGCTTGTTCAGCGCGCCCGCCAGGTGGACGATCGCCGTGTCGATACAGATCACCAGATCCAGCTGTGCCACGATCGCGGCGGTATCGGCAAAGTCCATGATATCCGAGCCAAGATGGAGGATGGGTTGACCCGCCGGCGGAGATGCGGCCTCTTCCTCGCCTTGCCCTTTCTGCAGGCTGATGAAGTTCACGCCCGGCACGGACCACAGCGGCGCGAGCAGGGACAGGCTGGGCAGGGAGCGGTTGGCATCGTTTTTGTGTGTGGCACTTCCTTTCCAGACCAGCCCCACCTTTAATCCGCTCGCGGGAAGTCGCTGATGCCAGCGCTTCAGTCTTTCTGGCGGAACGCTCAGATAGGGCAACCCGGCAGGGATGGTCTCGACCGTGGTGGCAAAGTGCAGCGGCAGACTCATCGGAAATATCCAGTAGTCGTGAAAAGGTAATGAGTCAGCCTCAGAATAGGGCATTATCACATCCACGCCCGTGAATTTCTCGAACAATGCAATAAGAGGGGGTGTACAGACCAAAGTGAGGCGGGAGACGCCACGCATCTTGAGCAATGGTAAATAGCGGGCAAACTGAATCTTGTCGCCGAAGCCCTGCTCGGGCCAGACCACGATAGACTTGCCAGTTAGAGGTTCACCTTGCCACTGGGGAATAGGGAGATTAGGGGGAAAGGATTGTCTTCCAGAATAGTCTGGGTCGTAACGAGCTTCGAATTCTGGCCATGCTTCGACATATCGGCCTAGTGAAAGGAGCAGCAAACCTAAATTAAAATGCGCCTCGGCGAAATCCGGTTTTATCTCCAACGCTCGCTGATAACTCGCCACCGCGCCTTCAAGCTGCCCGAGGTTTTGCAGCGCAAGCCCCAGATTGCAATGCGCCTCGGCGAAATCCGGTTTTATCTCCAACGCTCGCTGATAACTCGCCACCGCGCCTTCAAGCTGCCCGAGGTTTTGCAGCGCAAGCCCCAGATTGCAATGCGCCCCGGCGAAATCCGGTTTTATCTCCAACGCTCGCCGATAACTCGCCACCGCGCCTTCAAGCTGCCCGAGGTTTTGCAGCGCAAGCCCCAGATTGCAATGCGCCTCGGCGAAATCCGGTTTTATCTCCAACGCTCGCTGATAACTCGCCACCGCGCCTTCCAGCTGCCCGAGGACTTGCTGAGCATTGCCTAGGCTATTATGGGCTTCAGCATAATCTGGCTTGATCTCCAGTGCCTGGCGGTAACTCGCCATCGCGTCTTCGACTAGCCCAAGACCCTGCAACGCAATCCCCAGATTGGTATGCGCTTCGACCAGATTTGGCTTGATCTCGATTGCATTCCGGTAAGATTCCACAGCCATCTCAAGTTGCCCGAATTCCTTTTGGGCATT
Source organism: uncultured beta proteobacterium (assembly GCA_963827265.1). GTDB lineage: Bacteria > Pseudomonadota > Gammaproteobacteria > Burkholderiales > Gallionellaceae > Gallionella. Next base: position 443,935 of record CAWHAD010000005.1, read on the forward strand.
GCCCAGATTGATATGTGCCTCGGCGAGGTTGGGGTCGAACTTCAAGGCACGGCGGAAACAGGCGACAGCCTCGTCCATCTGGCCGAGCTCTTTCAGCGCGACGCCGAGACTGCAATGGACCTCGGCATAATCGGGATTGATCGCGAGCGCCTTGCGGTAGCTTGCCACGGCCGCGTCGAACTGGCGGTTGCCGAGCAGCGCATTGCCGATGTTGTAATAGGCCCCGGCATAATCGGGCTGGAGTTCGAGCGCGGTGCGGAACGCATCCAGTGCGCCGTCCAGGTCGCCCTGCAGCAACAGCACATTGCCGCGATTGAGATGGCCGCGGGCCGGATTGGGCGCGAGCCGGATCGCCTCCCGGTAGCACTGCATCGCCTCGTCCAGCTTGCCCTGCGCCTCCAGCGCATGGCCCTGGTCGATCAGGCGTGTCGCATCCTGTCCGGAAGTGTCCGGTTTGCCGGGCGGCGGTGCAGCGCTGCGCAATCGGTCGAACAGGCCCATCTCAGGATATCTCCGGAGGTTCCTGCTGGGCCTGGTAACGCGCCCACATTCCCCACAACGCATCCTCGAAATTCCGGGCAAAGCGCGGCGCATCGAACAGCGGGGAAGCCAGCACCTGTTCGCGCAAGACAGAACGCAGCGCGGCCAGGCGCTCAAGATCAGATGCATATGCCACGGCTTTGGCCACATAGTCGGCTTCATCAGCCGCGACCCAGTCGGGAAGTCCGGCATTATTGGCAATACTTGCAGCTGTGCATGACAGGAAACTGTTGCCCTGCATACTCAACACCGGCACGCCCATCCACAATGCCTCAGCGCTGGTGGTGACTCCGGGATAGGGAAATGTGTCCAATGCAATATCGACCTTGTTGTACGCAGCCAGATGCTCATCGCGGGAAGCGAGTATCCCGCCCAGCAGCAACCGGTCGGGTGCTATGCCTCTGGCAGCAAATCGCTGAAATGTTTGCTTGCAGATCACTGCGTCACTCAATTGCTTTGTCTTTAGCAGCAGTCGTGATTTGGGTACGGACTGGAGGATATTTGACCACACCGCAACCACAGCATCGTTCATCTTGGCCAGGTTGTTGAAGCTACCAAAGTTTATGCGACCTGTTATAAGCGCCGGGGGCGGGACGATATCAACGGACTGGCTGGGAACGGTAAGACATATATAGCTTTCCGGCATGCGCCATACTGCTTCAGAGAACTGATTTTCAAATTCCGCGGGAATGGCCCAGGAATCACCCAGCACGTAATCCATTTCCGCAACTCCGGTCGTGGCCGGCAATCCCAGCCAGCTGACCTGCACCGGCGCGGGCTTCCAGGCAAACACCGGCAGTCGATTGTGCGCGGTATGGCCGGAGAGATCGAACAGGATATGCACGCCATCGGCGTGGATCAGGCGCGCGGCCGTTTCATCGTTTTTGCCCACTAGCGGATGCCATGCGGAGAAATACGGACGGATGCGTGCGGTGAGTTCGTCTTCCTGATGATGGGTGGGGTATGCGATCAGTTCGATGCGGGACGGATCAATATGGGCGAGCAGCCCTTCAAGGAAATACCCAACGGAATGCTTGCGCATATCGCCGGAAACCAGCCCGACACGAAGGCGTTCGGGACGGTGCGTACATCGCCAGGAGGTAAAACGCACACCAACCTTCGCGGCAACAACATGGCCATACTGGCGTGCCTGTTCAAGATGATACGAAGGAGTATGGCGAGTATCGTAGTTCAGGGTGAACAAGAGGCCGTCACGCGCCTCAGTGTAACCAGGTTTGATTTCCAGTGCGCGTTGGTAGCTGCCTATCGCATCTCCGAACTGTCCGATATCTTTCAAGGCATTGCCCAGATTACTATATGCCTCTGCGTAATCGGGCTTGATTTCCAGTGCGCGACGATAACTGGCCATGGCATTTTCAATCCTGCCGATATCTTTCAGCATATTGCCCAGATTGTTGTATGCCTCTGCGTAATCGGGTTTGATCTCCAATGAGCGGCGGCAACTTGCCTCCGCCTCTGCCAGCTGACCCAGGTCATAAAGTGCTACGCCAAGATTATTGTGTGCCTCGGCAAAGTCAGGTTTGATCTTCAGCGCAAGCTGGTAACTGGCGATGGCATCTTCAAGTTGCCCGAGATCTTTCAGCGCATTCCCCAAATTATTATGCGCCTCGGTGTAATCGGGTTTGATCTTCAGCGCAAGCTGGTAACTGGCGACGGCATCTTCAAGTTGCCCGAGATCTTTCAGCGCATTGCCCAAATTATTATGCGCCTCGGCGTAATCGGGTTTGATTTCCAGAACACGCCGGTAACTTGCCACCGCGTCTGCCAGCCGCCCATTTTGTTTCAGGACATTGCCAAGACTGCCATGCGCCTCGGCAAAATCGGGCTTGATCTCGATCGCGCGCCGGTAGCTGGCTGCCGCGTCTTCATTCTGGCCGAGTCCCTTCAGCGCGTTGCCGAGGTTGTAATGCGCCTCGGCCAGATTCGGTTCGATCGCCAGCGCGTTGCGGAAATTCGTTGCGGCATCTTCTGGTTTTCCGGCGTTCAGCAGAAGGTTGCCGGTGTTGTAGTAATGTTGCAGCGCCAGACCCAGATTGGTTTGCGCCTCGGCCAGGCCGGGCGCAATCTGCAGCGCGCGGCGGAAACAGGCGACGGCCTCGTCCATCTGGCCGAGCTCTTTCAGCGCGACGCCGAGACTGCAATGGACCTCGGCATAATCGGGATTGATCGCGAGCGCCTTGCGGTAGCTTGCCACGGCCGCGTCGAACTGGCGGTTGCCGAGCAGCGCATTGCCGATGTTGTAATAGGCCCCGGCATAATCGGGCTGGAGTTCGAGCGCGGTGCGGAACGCATCCAGTGCGCCGTCCAGGTCGCCCTGCAGCAACAGCACATTGCCGCGATTGAGATGGCCGCGGGCCGGATTGGGCGCCAGCCGGATCGCCTCCCGGTAGCACTGCATCGCCTCGTCCAGCTTGCCCTGCGCCTCCAGCGCATGGCCCTGGTCGATCAGGCGTGTCGCATCCTGTCCGGAAGTGTCCGGTTTGCCGGGCGGCGGTGCAGCGCTGCGCAATCGGTCGAACAGGCCCATCTCAGGATATCTCCGGAGGTTCCTGCTGGGCCTGGTAACGCGCCCACATTCCCCACAACGCATCCTCGAAATTCCGGGCAAAGCGCGGCGCATCGAACAGCGGGGAAGCCAGCACCTGTTCGCGCAAGACAGAACGCAGCGCGGCCAGGCGCTCAAGATCAGATGCATATGCCACGGCTTTGGCCACGTATTCCTCCTTGCTGTTTGCTATCCATTGTTCCAGTCCCGCCGCCGTGAGCAGACTTGCACCCTGTCTGGCCAGCAGACTGTTGCCGGCGAGGGTCAGGGTCGGCACGCCCATCCATAACGCTTCGCAGGTGGTGGTGCCGCCCGTGTAGGGGAAGGTGTCCAGAATGATATCCACTTCCGAGTGAGCAGCCAGATAGGCCGGTCGGTCGGTAGATCCGCGGGTGATCACCCGCGCCGGGTCTATGCCGTATCGACCTAATCGCTGCAACAACAATTTCACCTGCGCCGGCTCGAACAATTGTTTGCACTGTATCCGCAATTTTGCATCGGGCAACGCGGCCAGTATTTCCCCCCATGTTTCAAGTACGCCATCCCCCGCCTTGGCCAGCGTTTGAAAACTGCCGAAGGTAATATAACCATTGTTTAATGCGGGCAAAGAAGCGACAGGCAGATCGATATTGGGTGCAGTAAAACACAAGCGCGTGTCGGGCAGGTACCAGACGGACTCGGTGAATTGCACCTGTTGATCCTCGGGCACGCCGACTTGATCGGCCAGGAAATAATCGATTTCAGCCACGCCGGTGGTGGCGAAATAGCCCAGCCAGCTGACCTGCACCGGCGCGGGTTTCCAGGCGAACACCGGCAGACGGTTGTGCGAAGTATGTCCGGAGAGTTCGATCAGGATATGCACGCCATCGGCGTGGATCAGGCGTGCGGCCGTTTCATCGTTTTTGCCCACTAGCGGATGCCATGCGGAGAAATACGGACGGATGCGTGAGGTAAGTTCATCTTCCGAATGGTGTGTCGGGTAAGCGATCAGTTCAATGCGGGCTGGATCGATATGGCCGAGCAATGCTTCCAGAAAGAATCCTACCGGGTGACTCAGCAAATCACCCGACACCAGCCCGACCCGGAGACGATCAGGCTGTGCGCGGCATTGCCAGGAGGTAAAACGGGTACCGACCTTTGCCGCAACCATCTTGCCAAACTGGCGTGCCTGCTCCAGATTATGTGAAGTGGTATGGTTCGCGGTGTAATTCAGGGTAAACAGCAAACTGTTATGCACTTCGGCAAAATCGGGTTTAATTTCCAGTGCACGGCGAAAGCTGGCAATCGCGCTTTCAAGTTGCCCAAGATGTGTATATGCAGTGCCCAGATTTTTATGCACTACGGCGGAATCGGGTTTTAGTTCCACCGCCCTGCGGTAACTTGCCACCGCATCTTCAAATTGACCAATCGCTTGCAGGACATTGCCCAGATTGCTATGTGCTATGGCAAATTCAGGTATTAATTCTACCGCACGGCGGCAACTTGCCAACGCGTCATCAAGTTGCTGGAGCTCGTACAGGGTAACGCCCAGATTGCTGTGCGCCATGGCTGAATCAGGATCGATTGCCAGTGCGCGGCGGTAACTTGCCGCCGCACCTTCCAGTTGACCGAGGTTTTTCAGCGCAACGCCCAAGTCAATGTGTGCCTCGGCGTAATCGGGTTCGATTGCCAGCACGCGGCGGAAGTTTTCTGCCGCACCGTCGAATTGTCCTAGACCCATCAGGACATGCCCCTGGTTGAACACATCCCGGACAACCGCATCCAGATTGGTTTGCGCCTCGACCAGGCCGGGCGCAATCTGCAGCGCGCGGCGGAAACAGGCGACGGCCTCGTCCATCTGGCCGAGCTCTTTCAGCGCGACGCCGAGACTGCAATGGACCTCGGCATAATCGGGATTGATCGCGAGCGCCTTGCGGTAGCTTGCCACGGCCGCGTCGAACTGGCGGTTGCCGAGCAGCGCATTGCCGATGTTGTAATAGGCCCCGGCATAATCGGGCTGGAGTTCGAGCGCGGTGCGGAACGCATCCAGTGCGCCGTCCAGGTCGCCCTGCAGCAACAGCACATTGCCGCGATTGAGATGGCCGCGGGCCGGATTGGGCGCGAGCCGGATCGCCTCCCGGTAGCACTGCATCGCCTCGTCCAGCTTGCCCTGCGCCTCCAGCGCATGGCCCTGGTCGATCAGGCGTGTCGCATCCTGTCCGGAAGTGTCCGGTTTGCCGGGTGGCGGTGCAGCGCTGCGCAATCGGTCGAACAGGCCCATCTCAGGATATCTCCGGATTTCTTTGCAGGGCAGCCCAGGAGGCCAGATTCTGAGCGATATCTTCAATGGTGGCTGACCAGTCACCCGAGTTCGTTTGGCGGAATAGACGTACCACATCCGGATACCAGGGTGAGTCAGACCGGTCCCGGAGCCAGCGCCAGTCGGTGCCGGTCGCGGGCAGCAGCACCCAGCAGGGCTTGTTCAGCGCGCCCGCCAGGTGGACGATCGCCGTGTCGATACAGATCACCAGATCCAGCTGTGCCACGATCGCGGCGGTATCGGCAAAGTCCATGATATCCGAGCCAAGATGGAGGATGGGTTGACCCGCCGGCGGAGATGCGGCCTCTTCCTCGCCTTGCCCTTTCTGCAGGCTGATGAAGTTCACGCCCGGCACGGACCACAGCGGCGCGAGCAGGGACAGGCTGGGCAGGGAGCGGTTGGCATCGTTGCCATGCAAGGCGCTTCCCTTCCAGACCAGCCCCACCTTTAATCCGCTCGCGGGAAGTCGCTGATGCCAGCGCTTCAGTCTTTCTGGCGGAACGCTCAGATAGGGCAACCCGGCAGGGATGGTCTCGACCGTGGTGGCAAAGTGCAGCGGCAGACTCATCGGAAATATCCAGTAGTCGTGTAACAGCAGTGCGGCCGCCTCGGACTGTGTGACGACCGCATCAGCGCCTGCCAGCGTTCCCAGCAGGGTCTTGAGCGCTGTTCTGCAGACCAGCGTGATGCGGGAGACACCCCGGGCCTTGAGCAGCGGAACATATCGGGCGAACTGAATTTCGTCGCCATAGCCCTGTTCGGGCCAGATCAGGATGGACTTGCCGGCCAGCGGCTGTCCTTGCCAGCGGGGGTAGGGCAGGTTGGGCGGGATGGATTGGCGTCCCGAGTAGCCCGGATCATAGCGTGCTTCATATTCGGGCCAGCCTTCGGCGTAGCGGCCCTGGGACAGGAACAGGGAACCCAGATTCAGGTGCGCTTCAGATAATTCCGGCGCAATCTGCAGCGCGCGGCGGAAACAGGCGACGGCCTCGTCCATCTGGCCGAGCTCTTTCAGCGCGACGCCGAGACTGCAATGGACCTCGGCATAATCGGGATTGATCGCGAGCGCCTTGCGGTAGCTTGCCACGGCCGCGTCGAACTGGCGGTTGCCGAGCAGCGCATTGCCGATGTTGTAATAGGCCCCGGCATAATCGGGCTGGAGTTCGAGCGCGGTGCGGAACGCATCCAGTGCGCCGTCCAGGTCGCCCTGCAGCAACAGCACATTGCCGCGATTGAGATGGCCGCGGGCCGGATTGGGCGCGAGCCGGATCGCCTCCCGGTAGCACTGCATCGCCTCGTCCAGCTTGCCCTGCGCCTCCAGCGCATGGCCCTGGTCGATCAGGCGTGTCGCATCCTGTCCGGAAGTGTCCGGTTTGCCGGGCGGCGGTGCAGCGCTGCGCAATCGGTCGAACAGGCCCATCTCAGGATATCTCCGGAGGTTCCTGCTGGGCCTGGTAACGCGCCCACATTCCCCACAACGCATCCTCGAAATTCCGGGCAAAGCGCGGCGCATCGAACAGCGGGGAAGCCAGCACCTGTTCGCGCAAGACAGAACGCAGCGCGGCCAGGCGCTCAAGATCAGATGCATATGCCACGGCTTTGGCCACGTATTCCTCCTTGCTGTTTGCTATCCATTGTTCCAGTCCCGCCGCCGTGAGCAGACTTGCACCCTGTCTGGCCAGCAGACTGTTGCCGGCGAGGGTCAGGGTCGGCACGCCCATCCATAACGCTTCGCAGGTGGTGGTGCCGCCCGTGTAGGGGAAGGTGTCCAGAAGGATATCCACTTCCGAGTGAGCAGCCAGATAGGCCGGTCGGTCGGTAGATCCGCGGGTGATCACCCGCGCCGGGTCTATGCCGTATCGACCTAATCGCTGTTGCAGTTGTTCCACTTGGGCGGATTCGGCGAATCGAGCACACTGTAGGCGGAGTTTTGAATTTGGTAGTGAATCAAGAATTTTTGCCCATAGTTCGAGCACATCATTACCCAGCTTGGTTAGATTCTGGAAACAGCCGAAGGTGATATGGCCATTTTTCAATGCGGGCAATAATGAAACGGACGCGTCGATACCGGGGGGAGCGAAACACAAGCGCGTGTCGGGCAGGTACCAGACGGACTCGGTGAATTGCGCCTGTTGATCCTCGGGCACGCCGACTTGATCGGCCAGGAAATAATCGATTTCAGCCACGCCGGTGGTGGCGAAATAGCCCAGCCAGCTGACCTGCACCGGCGCGGGTTTCCAGGCGAACACCGGCAGACGGTTGTGCGCGACGTGACCGGAAAGATCCAGCAGAATATTGATACGATCGGCATGTATCAAGTTTGCAGCGATTGCATTGCTTTTACCGACAAGTGGGTTCCACCCTGAACAATAGGTGCGGATGCGGTCTGTAAGCTCATCTTCCATATTGCGAGTGGGGTAAGCGATCAGTTGAAAGCGATCCGGATCGATATTGGCCAGCAGTGCTTCCAGAAAGTATCCCACCGGGTGGCTGAACAGATCCCCGGACACCAGGCCGATCCGCAGGCGTTCTGGATTGGCATAGCACTGCCAGTTGCAAAATTTTTTTTCGACTTTAGTTGAAATTATCCGGCCATACCGGCGTACCTGTTCGGGATAATACGAAGGTAACGCGCTTGAACTGTAGTTGAGAGCAAAAAGCAGGTTATTGTGCGCTTCAAGAAAATCAGGCCTTATTTCCAGCGCCTGGCGGTAACTCGCCGTAGCCTGATCAAGTTTTCCAATGTCTTTGAGGGCAGCGCCCAGATTGTAATGCGCCTCTGCCAAACGAGGGTTGATGTTTAATGCTTGCTGATAACATTCGATCGCGTTTTCAATTTGACCAAGTTCCCTCAGAGCAACACCCAAGGTGGCATGCGCTTCAGCATAATCGGGTTTAATCTCGATTACTCGGCGGTAGTACTTCACTGCTTCATCGAGTCGCTCGCTACCCATCAGTATATTCCCCTGGTTGAACACATCCCGGACAACCGCATCCAGATTGGTTTGCGCCTCGACCAGGCCGGGCGCAATCTGCAGCGCGCGGCGGAAACAGGCGACGGCCTCGTCCATCTGGCCGAGCTCTTTCAGCGCGACGCCGAGACTGCAATGGACCTCGGCATAATCGGGATTGATCGCGAGCGCCTTGCGGTAGCTTGCCACGGCCGCGTCGAACTGGCGGTTGCCGAGCAGCGCATTGCCGATGTTGTAATAGGCCCCGGCATAATCGGGCTGGAGTTCGAGCGCGGTGCGGAACGCATCCAGTGCGCCGTCCAGGTCGCCCTGCAGCAACAGCACATTGCCGCGATTGAGATGGCCGCGGGCCGGATTGGGCGCGAGCCGGATCGCCTCCCGGTAGCACTGCATCGCCTCGTCCAGCTTGCCCTGCGCCTCCAGCGCATGGCCCTGGTCGATCAGGCGTGTCGCATCCTGTCCGGAAGTGTCCGGTTTGCCGGGCGGCGGTGCAGCGCTGCGCAATCGGTCGAATATTCCCATCTGATAACCTTTTCAGGAAGATATTTGTTAGACTTGATTTATCTGGTTGCTGTCTGGAAGAGAAGTGCAGAATCGTCTTCCAGGCCCGGTAACCGCAGATGTTGTCCTTGTTGTTTCAGAAATATATTCGGAGCGTCAATATGATACTTGAATGGTTCAACGCTGGAGAAGCGGTTTCGTTTGCTCAGGAAATTGTGCGCGAGGTCAATCGGCTGTTTCCACCATCGGATCGTAAAGAGAAGGCAATTCCGAAGAAGGAATACCAGAGAAGGTTCGATAGCCTGGTCGTTCGAATTCGAGCGTTTTCATTGAAACATAAACTGAATATTTATAAGAAGGCGAAACTGCTCAACACGATAAAGTGGGAAATGAAAGACGCCGGGCATGATGAGAAAATCATCAGTGAATTCATTTCCTTCATCGCACCACTGTTGTAATGCAAGGGCTGGCTGTAGGCAACCATCACCGTGATTGGCCGGTTGAATCGGGTTGCAAGGCTTATCCTGTCGGCTGGGTCGCTTGCATGAACAACATGCTGCGCCATTCGAGGCATGATTGCATGTTCGGGCGAGGCACTTGCTGGCCGCACGATATTCCGACCATCACCTGATAATTCGGTAACATTGCATCCAGTGCCTCAGCCACGGCGAGGGTTCTGTTCCGGCTATCGATACTTTAAAGCGAACATCATGAAAATTCACGAATACCAGGGCAAGGAAATTCTGTGCCAGTTCGGCGTTCCTGTGCCGCGCGGGATGGCGTGCCTCAGCGTCGATGAGGCGGTTGCCGCTGCAAAGAAACTGGGCGGGGCAGCGTGGGTGGTGAAGGCGCAGATACATGCCGGCGGACGCGGCAAGGGCGGCGGGGTAAAGGTGGCACGCTCGATCGATGAAGTCCGCAATGCGGCGCGGCAGATCCTGGGCATGCATCTGGTCACGCACCAGACCGGCAAGGACGGCCAGGTGGTGCGGCGCCTGCTGGTTGAAGAGGGTGCGCAGATCGTCACGGAATATTATCTGGGCATGGTGATCGATCGCAGCGCGCAGCGTGTGGCACTGCTGGCCAGCAGCGAAGGCGGCATGGAGATCGAACAGGTCGCCGCGCACACCCCCGAGAAAATCCACACCCTGCGTATCGATCCGGTTGCCGGACTGACTGCCGAGGATGCCGCACGCACCGCCCATGCGATCGGTATCCCCGATACTTCGAAGGGCGAGGCGGTAAAGCTGATGCAGGGCCTGTATCGCTGCTTTGTCGAGAAGGATGCGATGCTGGCGGAGATCAATCCGCTGGTACTGACCGCTGACGGACGTGTGCTGGCGCTGGACGCCAAGTTCAATTTCGACAGCAACGCGCTGTATCGCCATCCCGAAATCGTCGCGATGCGCGACCTGGACGAGGAAGACCCGGCCGAGATCGAGGCGTCGAAATTCGACCTGAGCTACATCTCGCTGGACGGTGACATCGGCTGCCTGGTGAACGGCGCGGGACTGGCGATGGCGACCATGGACATCATCAAGCTGTATGGCGGCAGCCCGGCGAATTTCCTCGATGTCGGCGGTGGCGCGGACAAGGAAAAAGTCACCGAGGCATTCAAGCTGATGCTGAAGAATCCCAACCTCAAAGCCATTCTGGTCAACATCTTCGGCGGCATCATGAAGTGCGATGTGATCGCCGAGGGTGTGGTGGCGGCGGCGCGCGAAGTGCATCTCAAGGTGCCGCTGGTGGTGCGTCTGGAAGGGACGAATGTCGAACTGGGCAAGAAGATACTGGCTGATTCGGGCCTGCCCATCATTTCCGGCAATGATATGGCGGATGCAGCGCAGAAAGTCGTTGCTGCTGCGAAGGGGAACATAATGTCCATACTGATCGACAAGAACACCAGGGTGATGACCCAGGGCATGACCGGCAAGGTAGGCCAGTTCCATACCATCAACTGCAAGGCCTATGCGAATGGCGCCGAATGTTTTGTTGCGGGCGTCACGCCGAACAAGGGCGGCCAGAGTTTTGAGGGTATCCCGATCTATAACAGCGTGGCCGAAGCCAAGGCGCAAACCGGTGCGACCGTGTCGGTGATCTATGTGCCACCCCCCTTTGCGGCAGCAGCGATCGACGAGGCGGTCGAGGCGGACCTCGATCTGGTGATCTGCATCACCGAAGGCATTCCGGTGCATGACATGCTGCGCACGCGATACAGGATGAAGGGCAAGCGCACACTGTTGATCGGGCCCAACTGCCCGGGACTGATCACGCCGGACGAGATCAAGATCGGCATCATGCCCGGGCACATCCATCGCAAGGGCCGCATCGGCGTGGTGTCGCGTTCCGGCACGCTGACCTACGAAGCGGTCGGGCAACTTGACCGCGCTGGGTCTCGGGCAGTCTTCCTGTGTCGGCATAGGCGGCGATCCGATCAACGGCCTGAAGCATCTCGATGTGATGAAATTGTTCAACGACGATCCGGACACCGATGCGGTGATCATGGTCGGCGAGATCGGCGGCAGCGACGAGGAGGAATGCGCGCGCTGGATCAGAGCACAACATGAACAAGCCGGTGGTCGGTTTCATTGCCGGGGTGACGGCGCCACCCGGCAAACGCATGGGGCATGCCGGAGCGATCATTTCCGGCGGGCAGGGCGGCGCCGATACCAAACTGGCGGTGATGGAAGAATGCGGCATCCACATCACGCGCAATCCGGCTGAAATGGGGCGCGTGATGCAGAAAGTGCTGAAAGGCAGTTGATGCTGGAGATGCTCGCCTCGACCCAGTTCTGGGTCGATGTCTTGAAGATCATCATGATCGATCTGTTGTTGTCCGGTGACAATGCGGTGGTGATTGCGCTGGCTTGCCGCAATCTTCCTCCCGAGCAGCGCAAGAAAGGCATATTGTTCGGCGTGGGCGGCGCGATAGGATTGCGCGTCGTGCTGACTTTTTTTGCGGTGAGCCTGTTGTCGCTGCCTTACCTCAAACTGGTTGGTGCGCTGCTGTTGATCTGGATCGGCATCAAGCTGATCCTGCCCGAGGAAGAACACAGCGCAGGCAACATCAAGGCCGACACGCGGTTGTTTGGCGCGGTCAGGACCATCATCGTTGCCGACTTCGTGATGAGTCTGGATAACGTGCTGGGTGTGGCGGCCGCAGCCAATGGCAATGTGGCATTGCTGGTGTTCGGCCTGCTGATCAGCATCCCGCTGATCGCATGGAGCAGCCAACTGGTGCTGAAGCTGATCGACCGTTTCCCGTTTATCATCTACGCCGGCGGCGCGCTGCTCGGATATGTGGCTGGCGAAATGCTGGTCGGGGAGGCGCTGTTATCCAGTGTGGTCGAGGCGCGCCACTATCTGCACTGGTTGATACCGGTGCTGTGCGCATTGCTGGTATTGGGGCTCGGGAAGTTGCTGGCAATGCGCAAAATTGCCAGACGCGAAGTGATTGACCTGGTGGATGAGGCAGTATCCGGTGTGCCGGACAGAAAATCACAGGAGTAAGAATATGAAAATACTGGTTCCGGTTGATGGTTCCGCCAACGCACTGCGTGCGGTCGATTACGTGGTCAGAAATATTGCCGAACTGAAGGAGATCCCCCAACTGCTGCTGCTGAACGTGCAGCGGAATGTCGCGCAGGGCAACGTGAAGCTGTTCATCGACCAGGAAACGATCGATGACTACTGCCGTGAACAGGGGATGGCGGCGCTCCAGGCGTCACGCGCCGCGCTTGATGCCGCCGGATTGCCCTATCAGTATCACATCAGCATCGGCAGTACGGCGGAAGCGATTGTTCAATATGCCCGGGATCAACAGGCAGACCAGATCGTGATGGGCAGAAAGGGACTGGGCGGCCTGCAATCCCTGCTGCTGGGAACGGTGGTGAAAAAAGTGCTGCAGCTGGCAGACTGTCCGGTGGTGCTGATCAAATAGGCATATTGGGGTAAAGGATCGCGCACCATGAGGTCCTGGATTCCGATATTTCTTAATAAATCTAAAGGATTGTGGTGCGTTGTTATGAAATATACTAATATTCTCTCCATATTTGTTTGACAGTAAGCCTAAGGTTCGGCAAAGGGCATCAAGGGATAGCATGAATAAGTGGTCATTTTGGCGGAAGGACTGGTTCGTAGGTTTGCTGGTGGCTTTGCTTTTCATTCTTGGCGCCAATAGCGAACTGATGCAGAGCCTGGAGCGCAAGGCATATGACCTGGGCGTTCTGGCTTCCTCGCGGACACCGAGCGACAAGATTGCGGTGATTGCGATAGATGAGCAAAGCATCGCCAATCTGGGGCGCTGGCCATGGCCGCGCGCGATACATGCCAGGATGCTGGATGTACTGGCTGCAGGGCATCCCAAAGTGATCGGCTATACCGCATTCTTTTTCGAGCCGCAGGTAGACGCCGGACTGTCCTACATACAGAAAATTGCCGAATTGCTTGGTAACTCAAGACTTAAAGATACTTCCGACCCCGGAAAGCAGGCCGATCTGGCCAAACTTGGTGTCGTTGCTGCAGGAGGCGGAACAAAATCTCGATAACGATCAGGAACTCAGCAAAAGCATTGCCAGTGCAAACGATGTGCTGTTGCCGATGTTTTTCGAACTGGGTGAACCGCAAGGCAAACCCGATCACGAATTACCCGACTATGTGCTGCGCAATGATCTCACCAATGTGAAGGATCCGGGAGGTTTGGGCGATTCTCCGCTGCCTCGCAATGGCCGTGCTGGCACCGATCCCGGTGCTGGGCAGCAAGGCGTTGGCAATCGGGCATCTGAACAGCTACCCGGATGTTGACGGCGCGATCCGCACCGAACCGCTGGTGGTCAACTATTACAATCAGTACTATCCTTCGCTGTCACTCATGCTGGCAGCCAAGAGCCTGAATCTCGGCCCGCAGGATATACACATCAATCTGGGCGAAGGCGTGCAACTGGGCAACCTGAAGATAGCCACCGATCCGGCGCTGCGGATGCATACCTATTTTTACAAGGACCGGGATGGTCATCCGGCCTTTCCGGTGGATTCTTTCTACGATGTGCTGACCGGGAAAATTCCGGCCGACAAATACCGGGACAAGATCGTGTTGATCGGTGCGTCGGCCGCCGGCATCGGTTCGTTGCAGGTGACGCCGGTTTCGTCCGGTATGGCGCCGGTGGTGACGCTGGCGAACTCGGTATCAAGTATCCTGAAAGGCGACTTTTTCGTAACGCCGGACTGGGCGGGATTGGCGCAAATCGGCGTCTTTTTGCTGGTAACCCTGTACCTGGTCCTGTTGCTTCCGCGGCTTACTGCCGCCATCGGTGCGGCGGTCACCGGTACGATTGTTTGCGGCGCTGATTGTTACCCATTTCGTGCTGATGACGACGCAGGCAATGTGGCTGCAACTGATGCTGCCCGCCTCGCTGTTGCTGGTTGGCCATTTGCTGCTGACGACCAAACGTTACCTGATGACCGAAAGAAGCAAACAGAAATCGGATGCCGAATCGGCGGAGAGTAATCGCATGCTTGGCCTGGCTTTCCAGGGGCAGGGGCAGTTGGACATGGCCTTTGACAAATTCCGCAAGGTGCCGCTGGACGACAGCCTGATGGATGTGCTGTACAACCTGGGGCTTGATTACGAGCGCAAGCGCCAGTTCAACAAGGCCGAGTCGGTATTCAGGCATATGGCCGGACACAATCCCAAATTTCGCGATCTCGATGCGCGTATGGCGCAGTCCCGGGCGCTGTCGGAGACCGTGGTACTCGGCGGTTCAACCGGAAGGGGCAATGCAAGCACCCTGGTGCTGGACAAGGCGGGTGTGTCGAAGCCGATGCTGGGCCGTTATGAAATCGAGAAGGAACTGGGCAAAGGCGCGATGGGTGTCGTGTATCTCGGAAAAGATCCGAAAATCGGCCGTGTCGTCGCGATCAAGACCATGGCGCTGGCGCAGGAGTTCGATACCGACGAATTGGAAGACGTGAAAGCACGGTTCTTCCGCGAGGCCGAAACGGCAGGACGCCTCAACCACCCGAACATCGTGACCGTTTACGACGCGGGGGAAGAACATGACCTGGCCTATATCGCGATGGAATTCCTGAAGGGCAAGGATCTGATTTCCTACACCAAACCGGGCAATTTGCTGCCCTTGCCGAAGTTGATGAACATTTTTGCGCGCGTCGCCGACGCCCTGGACTATGCGCACAAACAGAATGTGGTGCATCGCGACATCAAGCCCGCCAACATCATGTACGATCCCGAAACGGATTCGACCAAGGTGACTGACTTCGGTATAGCGCGTATCACCGATTCGAGCAAAACAAAAACCGGCATGGTTTTGGGAACGCCGTCTTTCATGTCGCCGGAGCAATTGGCCGGGAAGAAGATCGAAGGCGCGTCGGACCTGTTCTCCCTGGGCGTAAGTTTGTACCAAATGGCTTGTGGTAAGCTTCCGTTCGAAGGGGAGTCGATGGCGCAGTTGATGTTCAGGATCGCCAATGAACCCCATCCCGATATTTTGACTATCAGGTCGGATTTGCCCCCGTGTCTGGTTGCAATTATCAACCGGTCCTTGGCCAAGCAGGTTGAGGAGCGCTATGACAGTGGCGCTGAAATGGCCGAAGACTTGCGCGAGTGTGCAGCGCTCGCGCAGAACTCGACTGAGGCAGGCAATCCGTCATCCGATTTAACGGGGATATGGAATTGATGCCGGCGGTGGGCGCTACGCCGCTTGACGGCGACCCTTCCGCAGCCAGAAACAAAAGGGGATGTAGATGAAGATAGCAGAAGCACTGGAAATTTTCAGCCAGACAGATCCCGGCATGGTGCGCTCGCACAACGAGGATAGCGTTGCCTGTGAGCCCGCCTGTGGTCTGGCTGTGCTGGCTGACGGAATGGGTGGTTACAATGCCGGGGAAGTGGCAAGCGGGATTGCTGTTTCGGTAGTCGCGACGGAGGTCAGTCACCGGTTGCTGAATGCCAGCCCTGTCGATATCCCGGAGAATGGCGGCGAGGAATTGGGCGTTGCGCTGTTGCGTGAAAATATCCAGAAGGCCAATGCCTCTATTTTTCATGCCGCGCAAAGCCAGCCCCAGTATGCCGGGATGGGAACAACGATCGTTTCCGCACTTTTTTATGATAATCGCGTGGCTGTCGGCCACGTCGGCGATTCGCGCATGTATCGGTTGCGCGGTGAGGAGCTGGAAACGATCACGCACGATCATTCGCTGCTCCAGGAGCAGCTTGATAGCGGGATGATCAGTCTCGAAGACGCGCGCATGTCTAAAAACAAGAATCTGGTGACGCGCGCAGTCGGCATAGATGCTCACGTGGATTCCGAGATCCATGTACACGACGTGTTGGTCGGGGACATATACCTGCTGTGCTCCGACGGCTTGAACGACATGGTCGAGGACGATGATATTCAGGCAACGCTGTTAGCGTTGCAGAGCAATTTGCCGCTTGCTGCAAGCCAGTTGATACAGATGGCGAATGATAACGGCGGGCGCGATAATATTTCGGTGATACTGGTCAAGGTAAAGGGAAGGTTTTCCGTGCCGCGCGGTTTGCTGGCCAGAATATTAAATTGGTTTGAAAAATAATTTGTTACGAGGGTTAAGACTATGGCTGCAAAATTGATACTCAGCATGGATGGGGGGATCATAAAGGAATATCCCCTCAACAAAGAGCGAATCACCATCGGGCGCAAGGCGCACAACGACATCATCATCGACAATCTGGCGGTGAGCGGTGAGCATGCCGCGGTCGTTACCATACTGAATGATTCGTTTCTTGAGGATCTGGATAGCACCAACGGTCTGGAAGTGAACGGGAAACCCACCAAAAAGCACTTCCTGCAGAACAATGATGTTATCGAAATCGGCAAATACAGGCTGAAATACATCACGGACCAGATAACCCAGACCGCTCCCGAAGATTTCGAGAGAACCATGGTGTTGCGCGCGCCTGCAAAAAAAGAGGCAGCCGCTCCGGCCGGGAACAAGCCTGCTGAACCGCAGGGCGCAATGAAAGTTCAGCCAGGAGGAAAGCCGGCACTGGAGGAAGCAGCAGACAGGACCGGCAAGTTTGACTCATACCAGGCCGCCCAGACTTCCACTCAAACCGACCATGGGATTAAATCTCCCACTTCCGGGGGCATCCAGCCCGGAGCGCAGAAGCAGGTCGCCGTGGTGCAGGTCTTGACCGGGCCCAATGCCGGCAAGGAGCTCGAACTGGTCAAGAACCTGACCACCCTGGGCAAGCCCGGACTGCAGGTGGCGGTACTGACCCGCCGTCCGCACGGCTATTTCATCACGCATGTGGAAGGCGAAAATTTCCCGCTGGTAAATGGCAGGGCGCTGACCAATCAGGCGCATCAGTTGAATGAACATGATGTGATTGAGCTGGCCGGGATCAAGATGGAATTCTACTTCAAGGGATAGTGAGTGTCGGATTCAGTGCAGAACACACCGGGCGCAATACAGGTGTACGGCCTGAACTGCAATGTATTTCCGGATGAGCTGGCGCGCATCTCACAACAACCTGTTTTCTGTACCGACCCTTCCAAAGAAACAACAAGTCGTTCGACTTGTTCAGCACTGTGAAAAAAAATGCAATCCTGATCGGGCTGGGGCTCCTGATAATGCTGTTCTTTGTCGGCAGCGCTGCGCGGTTTTACCGGCTGGACATTGTCGACCAGCTTTCTTCCATACTTTACGATTATCGGTTGCGCCTGACGATGCCGCGTACGATGGACGATCGTATTGTTATCGTCGATATCGATGAAAAGAGCCTGAAGGAGGAAGGGCGCTGGCCTTGGGGGCGCGACCGGATGGCGCTGCTGATGGACAAGCTTTTCGACAGGTATCACGTTGCGGTGGTGGGGTTCGACGTCGTTTTTGCCGAAAAGGATGAGAGCTCGGGGCTCAGGGTTTTGCAGCGGCTCGGTGAAAATCAACTCAAGGGCGACAAGTCGTTCCAGGCGACGCTGGAAAAAATCCGTCCGCAGCTGGAATACGACGACCTGTTTGCCAGGAAGATCAGGAACCGCAATGTGGTGCTGGGATATTACCTTACCAATCAGGCCGAGCCGCATACCTCGGGAATGTTGCCTGATCCGACTTTTCCGCCCGGGGCATTCAAGGGGCATGAGGTCGATTTCACGACCTGGAATGGCTACGGTGCCAATCTTCCCGAATTACAGCAGGCTGCGGCAGGCGCCGGTCATTTCAATCCCGTGGTTGACTCCGATGGCCGGGTACGCCGTATTCCCATGCTGGTCGAATATGGCGGTGCGTATTATGAATCGTTGTCGCTTGCAATCGTACGTTCCCTGCTGGGACAGACAAAGTTGTCGCCCGGATATGCCAAAACCAAGGCGGACGGGTATGCGGCGATGGAGTGGCTGGATCTGGATGCAGCCAACATCAAGTTAAGAATTCCGGTTGACCGCGATGTGTCAACTTTTGTGCCCTACCGCGGTGGACAGGGAAGCTTCCGTTACATTTCGATAACCGATGTGCTGCACGAGCGTGTCGACCCCGCGCAACTGAAAAACAAGATCGTCCTGGTTGGAACAACGGCGCCAGGCCTTCTGGATATGCGCTCTACGCCAGTGGCGAAGGTCTATCCCGGGGTGGAAATTCACGCGAATATGATTTCGGGTATCCTTAATCAGAATTTGAAGGAGCGCCCGGCATATATGCTGGGAGCGGAAGTGGTCTGGGTATTGCTGGTCGGCATCGCGCTGAGCTTCTTGTTGCCGTTATTTACTCCGGCCAAAGCCATTCTTGCTTCTGCCTTTGCGCTCATCATCACGACCGGGCTGAGTCTGGTCGCCTGGCAGTATGGCGACGTGTTGATGCCGGTTACGAACAGCCTGGTGATGATCGCACTGCTGTTTGCGTTGAACATGTCTTACGGTTACTTCGTCGAATCACGCACCAAGCGGCAGATTACCGAATTGTTCGGGCAGTATGTGCCGAGCGAACTGGTCGAGGAAATGGCGAAGCATCCGGAAAGTGTGTCGATGGTAGGTGAGAGCCGCGATATGACCATTCTTTTTTCGGATGTGCGCGGGTTTACCAGTATTTCCGAAGGACTGGATCCGAAGCAGCTGTCCATGCTGATGAATGAGTTCCTGACGCCCTTGTCGCGTGTCGTTTACAAGCACCGCGGAACGATAGACAAGTATATGGGCGACTGTATCATGGCATTCTGGGGCGCGCCGCTACCGGACAAGGATCATGCCCGCAACGCAATTCTGTCGGGTATCGAGATGCTGGAAACGTTGAATGCATTGCAGCCGCACTTCAGGGAACGCGGTTGGCCGGAATTACAGGTTGGCGTGGGTATCAATACCGGGCGGGTCAGTGTCGGCAACATGGGTTCGGAAGTCCGCGTTGCGTACACGGTGATGGGTGATGAAGTCAATCTGGCATCACGCCTGGAAGGGATCACCAAGCAATATGGAGTAGGCATCATCGTTGGCGAAAATACCCGCCGCCTCGCGAATGAGTTCCTGTATCGGGAACTTGACCATGTACGGGTAAAAGGTAAAGATAAACCCGTGGCGATATACGAGCCGGTCGGGTTGCTGGCCGAGGCCGGCAAAGCGCTGCACGATGAAGTCAAGCTGTTTCACGAAATGCGCCGCCTGTATCGCAAGCAGGATTGGGAGCAGGCGGAATTGCAGCTGATGAATTTGCAACGCTTGTCGCCGGACAGCGAGTTGTATAAGGTCTACGCGAAGCGGATTGCCACCTTCCGAAAAACTCCGCCCAATCAGGATTGGGACGGTGTATTCGATTTTCAGACCAAGTGATCCAATAGAACTCTCGGGACAGCCAGACAGACAAATATGAAACTCAGAGTATTGGGATGCAGCGGGGGGATCGGTGGCAATCTGCGCACCACTTCGTTCCTGCTCGATCACGACGTGCTGATCGATGCCGGCACCGGGGTGGGCGAACTCAGCCTTACGGAGCTCGCCATGATAGACCATGTTTTCATTACGCACGCCCATCTTGACCATATCACCAGCATTCCGTTCATGGTCGACAGTGTCGGATTCATGCGCGATCGGCCATTGATTGTTTATGCAAGCGAGGAAACGCTGGACATACTCAGACAGCATATTTTCAACTGGAAAATCTGGCCGGATTTCGTCGAAATACCCAATGCGCAGTATCCTTACATGCGTTACCAGGCGATGGAACTGGGTGCGACCGTGGTTCTGGATGGCCGCAAAATCACTTCTGTTCCGGCCAATCATGTTGTGCCTGCGGTCGGTTATCATCTGGACAGCGGTCAGGCGAGTCTGGTATTCAGCGGCGATACCACCACGAATGACGCATTCTGGGAAACGGTCAACAAAATTGCAAACTTGCGCTATTTGCTCATCGAGACCGCATTTTCGAACAGTGAAAGGGATTTGGCGGAGGTTTCAAAACATCTGTGTCCGAGTATGCTTGCGGTAGAACTGGAGAAATTCAGGGGTGACGCCAAGATTTTCATTACCCATCTCAAGCCGGGTGAACTTGAGTTGACCATGCGTGAGATAGAGGATTGTGTGAGCGGTTTGCCGCCAGCAATGTTGTTGAACAATCAGGAATTCGAACTGTAAGAGCGGTTGATGAGCCGCATGGCACAGTTGGCATTCGCGATACCGGGATTGGCAGAACAGCAGCCCAATGAGACGTCCGAGGGAGTGATATGAGTACAGTGATGACAGCTAACAGCACAGCAAGAAATGCCGGTGATATGGCCCTCAGGCTCGAATTCACCAAGAATCTCAATCAAGTCAACAACAAGATACATGCCACCGGTAATGTTGACGAAATCATGCTGGAGGTCAGCAAGGACATCTGCGCGCTGTTCAATGCGGACAGGCTGACGATCTACGTCGTCGGTGAAGACAATATCTCCCTTGTTTCCAAGGTCAAGACCGGACTCAACTCTTTCAAGGATCTCAAATTACCGATTGCCGAACAAAGTCTTGCCGGTTATTCGGCAATGCATAAGAAGCTGCTTAACATGAAGGATGTTTACGATGAAAAAGAACTGGCCCAGTACAGTACGCACCTTCGATTCTTGCAGGAAGTAGACAAGCGCACCGGATATCGCACCAAACAAATGCTGGTTGCCCCGATTCTGGATGCCGGCAACGGTGACCTGGTCGGCGTAATCCAGGTGATCAACAACAAGGCGGGCGTCCCCTTTGCGACCATGATCGAAGAGGGAGTTCAGGAACTTGCCCAGACCATGGCGGTGGCATTGCGCCAGCACCAGCGCCAGCAACACAGTTCGGCGAAGACCAAATACGATTATCTGGTTGCAGATGCAGTGCTTTCCGCTGCCGAATTCGAATTGGCGACACGAACTGCACGGCGCAAGGGCATCGACATCGAAGAGGTTCTGCTCGACGAATTTCAGGTCAGTCCCGCGGCCCTGGGAAAGGCGCTATCCAGCTTTTTCGGCGTACCGTACCAGCCTTACCGGGGCGACCGCATCAAGCCGGTCGATCTATTGAAGAATCTGAGGCGCGAGTATGTGGAAAGCAGTCACTGGATTCCTATCGAGGAAACCCAGGAAGGGTTGATGATTCTGACCACCGATCCGGAGCGGATCCAGGCCTCGCGCGTGGTCAACAACATATTCTCCAAGAGCCGCCTTAACTACCAGGTATGCTCGCAACGCGAGTTCAGGCAAACCCTTGACCTTGTTCTATGGCGGCAGTACCGCCACGGATGGCGGCGGTATGCTGGCAGGCGACGAGTCGTCCATGGACGAGTTGTTGACCAGCATGGGCGGTGATGAGGAAGAAATTTCCGGTGTCAACCAGGAAGACGTCAGTGCTGCGGCAGATAACGAATTGGTCAAACTGGTCAACAAGGTCATCATGGATGCTTACCGGATGGGCGCATCGGATATCCATATCGAACCGGGTCCGGGCAAGGCCAAGACGGTGATCCGGGTGCGCAAGGACGGATCATTGATGAACTACATCGAGGTGCCGTCGACCTACCGCAACGCGCTGGTGACACGTCTCAAGATCATGTGCGACCTGGATATTTCCGAGAAGCGCAAACCGCAGGATGGCAAGATCAAGTTCAAGAAATTCGGCCCGCTGGATATCGAATTGCGTGTGGCGACCATTCCTTCGCAGGGCGGTGTGGAAGACGTGGTGATGCGTATACTCGCTTCCGGAGAGCCATTGCCGCTCGAGAAAATGGGTTTTTCGGCGCGCAACAACGAGCTGATCAAGGAGACAGTAGCCAAACCCTATGGCTTGTTTTTTGTGTGCGGCCCGACCGGTTCCGGTAAAACCACCACGCTGCATTCCATCCTCAAATACATCAACAAGCCGGAAACCAAGATTTGGACAGTCGAGGATCCGGTTGAAATCACCCAGAGGGGTCTGCGCCAGGTGCAGATCAACAAAAAGGCCGGGCTGGATTTCCCGACCATCATGCGCGCATTTCTGCGTGCCGATCCGGATGTGATCATGGTCGGCGAAATGCGCGACAAGGAAACCGTGTCGATCGGGATCGAAGCTTCGCTGACCGGTCACCTGGTGTTTGCCACGCTGCACACCAATAGCGCGCCCGAATCCATCATCCGCCTGCTGGATATGGGAATGGACCCGTTCAATTTTGCCGATGCTTTGCTGGGTATTCTGGCTCAGCGCCTGGCAAAGCGCCTGTGTGCCGATTGCAAGAAACCGCATATCGCGCCGGCCGACGAGATCAAGCTGATGCTGGACGAATACAGTTCCGAACTGGTCAATACCGCATCCTGGAAAAAGGATCCGTCTGCTGCGATGAAGGCGTTATATGCCGAGTGGCGGAAGTCGTTCGCCGATGAAAAAGGCCAATTCACGATCTACAACCCGGTTGGTTGCGACAAATGCATGGGCACCGGCTACCGCGGTCGGGTCGGTTTGCATGAATTGCTGCTCGGTACGGATCCGGTGAAAAAGGCCATCCAGGAGCATGCCCGGGTCGCCGAGCTGCTGGCCATCGCACTGGATGAAGGCATGCACACCCTGAAACAGGATGGCATGGAAAAAGTGCTGCAGGGCATAACCGATATGCACCAGGTGCGCGCTGTTTGTATCAAGTAATCGAATGAACGCTTCTGACAACCTGCTTGATCGCCTCAAGGATCTCAATGAGATCGGCATCGCGCTGTCCCAGCAGCGCGATCTCAACAGCTTGCTGGAAACCATCCTGTTTGCGGCGATGCGCATTACCCGTGCCGATGCCGGCACGCTCTATCTGCATGAACAGCAACAGCGGATTTTGCGTTTCGAAATACTGCGCAACAATACCCTGAATATTTCGATGGGCGGAACCAGCGGCGAACCGATTACCTTTTACCCCATTCAGCTTTACGATGGTACAGGCAGCCCCAACCACGCCATGGTGGTGAGCCATGCGGCACTAAGCGGCGAAACGGTGAATATTCCCGATGCTTATATGGCCGAGGGTTACGATTTTTCGGGTACCAAAAAATTTGACGCAAAAACCGGTTATCGTTCCCAGTCATTTTTGACTGTTCCGATGCGCAACCACGAAAATGAAGTCATAGGCGTGCTGCAATTGATCAATGCGCTGGACCAGGGAAATGGCGATCATCCCGTTCTCAAGGGATGACCAGCAATTGCTGGAATCACTGGCTTCGCAGGCGGCCATCGCCCTGACCAACCGCCATCTCATCGATCAACTGGAAGAATTGTTCGAATCGTTTATCCAGTTGATCAATACGGCGATAGACGATAAATCACCCTACACCGGCGGCCACTGTGAACGGGTGCCCGCACTTACCATGATGCTGGCTGAAGCGGTCAATCGCACCACCCAGGGTCCGCTCAAGGACTTTGTGATGACAGACAAGGACAGGCATGAGCTCAAGATTGCCGGCCTGCTGCATGACTGCGGAAAAATCACCACGCCTGTGCATGTGGTGGATAAAGCGACCAAATTGCACACGCTTTTCGACCGGATTCATTTGCTGGACACGCGTTTTGAGATACTCAAGCGCGATGCCGAGATCGCGATGTTGCGTGAAATTGCCGCAGCAGGTCCCGATAACCAGCGGATCGAGGCGGCCCGGGAAGACTATGCCGAACGAATAGAACAGCTTGACCAGGATCGGGAATTTCTTCGGCACTGCAATGTCGGCAGCGAGGCAATGTCTGCCGAGGCGCAGGAGCGGGTACACCGGATCGCGGCCTATCAGTGGCGCGATGTCGATGGAAAGCTGGGCAGGTTTCTCAGCAATGACGAGATCGAGAATCTCACCATACGCACCGGAACGTTGACAGCCGCCGAACGTTCAATCATCAACCACCACATCGATGTCACCATCAAGATGCTGGAGTCGCTTCCGTGGCCGAGACATCTGAAGAATGTCCCGGAATATGCAGGCGGCCATCACGAGCGCATGGACGGCAAAGGCTATCCGCGCGGGCTGACGCGCGATCAGATGTCGGTGCAGGCCAGGTTGATGGGCATTGCGGATATCTTCGAGGCGCTCACTGCCAAGGACAGGCCCTACAAGAAGGGCAAAACCCTCACCGAATCGCTGACCATACTCGGCAAGTTCAAGCTTGGGGGGCATATCGACCCCGACTTGTTCGATGTGTTCATGCGGGAAAAAGTCTATCTCGAGTATGCCAAACAATTCCTTTCGCCCGAACAGATAGACGATGTGGATTTGAGCAGGATACCGGGGGTAAATCTGATATCGTAGTCGGACAAGACTGACAAAAATCGTCAGTCAGTGACGAAGTTGAGTTGTTTGTGGCAGTCATGAAATTTGAGAGAATATAAAAATATAAATTTAAACAAATACATAAAGTCATGGCACAGCTATTGCATTAACAACCTCGACACATGGTTTAATGTGTTCAATTCAAACCAAGGAGTTTTTATCATGATGAAAAACATTCAGAAAGGTTTTACGCTGATCGAGCTGATGATCGTGGTCGCGATTATCGGTATTCTGGCGGCTGTGGCGATCCCTGCCTACGGCGACTATACCGCACGTGCGCAGGCTGCTGAAGCCTTTACGCTGATGGACGGCGTGAAGACACCGTTGACCGAGCTGTATACATCGAACGGCGATTTCTTCATTGGCGGTAACAGCGGCATTACGGCGATCACCAGCGGCAAGTATGTTAACTTGCTCTCTGCCGGATCGACTATCGTTCCCACAACGAGCAGTCTGACCAGTGTGCAGGCTGACTTCAGGAATCAAAATATCAGCAGCAGGCTGTTGACGTCTAACGCTACAGGCAATACGCCCGAGAGCGTGCATATGTACTATAACTCGGTCGACGGTTCCTGGACCTGTGCAAACGGCGACGCGAGTTCTGACGTAGCCGCATCCGCGACCACTGATATAGCCAAAGCGGGCGCAAACACGATACCGACCAACGTGTTGCCGAAGTCCTGCGGTTAATCTTTCCTCATCAACTACCCCAGGGTAGTGTTGCAAGCATAAGCCCCTCGCATGAGGGGCTTTTTTTTGGCCCCGATGCGGACTCACCCAAAACCCAAGCTGAAAGTGCGTCCCTACATGCCGAATCGGCGGGAATAAATATCGGGGGTTACGCCGGAGGTCTGAACTGCTACGAACAGCGACTAGTGTTTGCTGGCCGCATCCTGCATCTGGCGCAATTCGTTAAGGTCGCTCTCAATCGAAGAGAGCTGGTAGAAGTTTCCGCCCGCCTGTTTGGCCAATCGGAGCTGCTCCATCGCGGCTTTCAGGTTGCCCTGCCAGGCATAGCTGTAGGCTTGCGCCTGATGCTGCTCCAGCGCCTTGCCCTGCATCGCGTAGGCTCTGGCTTGCAGGTCGTACAATGTGGTGTCGCTGGGGTGGCGTGTGACTTGCTCGGCGAGCAGTTTGACGGCGGTTTCGGGCTGGTTGTTCTGCAGCAACAGGTCGGTGTAGTCATAAATCAGCGCGCGATGATCGGGGAAATTCAGTATCGCGGTCCGGTAAAATGCCAGTGCCGCGGAATCCTTTTTTTCGGCGCGCAAAACTTCACCTTCCAGGGTCGCTATCATGTCGTTGTTGCTCGCTGCCGGGCTGGACGCTGCCTGTTTGAGCAGCAGTGACATCTCGCGGCTGGCTTTCGCGACCTGGTTGTCGCGCAACAGCGAACTGACCAGCCCGTAGCGTTGCGCAATCGGATTGCCGAAATTTTCCGGCCCCAGCGCTGCACTGAAATAGGCGATGGCATCCGGGGCGGATTTTTGCGCGGCGATGAGTTTGGTGCGCACCAGCTGAAAATCAAGGCTGTCCGGAATAAGGAGGTAGGGCAGGTTGCGCACGCGATTTTCGATTTCCGCGATACGGTCGCTGGTGATCGGGTGGGTACGCATGTAATTGGGCGTATTGCCGTCAAGCAGGCGCGATGCCTTTTGCAGCCGTTCTCAGGAACTCGGGCATTGCGTGGGTGTTGAAGCCGGACTTTTCCAGCAGCTGCAAACCGATGCGGTCCGCCTCCTCCTCGTAGCCGCGGGTAAAATTCAGCTGCCGCTGTATATTGCCCGCCTGTACGCTGGCGATGGCCGCTTCCGAAGCTTGCGGATTGGTGCGTGCGGCAAGTATCGCGACGGCGATGGCCGCCATCGAGATCAGGCCGCTGCCCCGTTCCGCCTCTATCATGCGCGCCAGATGGTGTTGTGTGACGTGCGATATTTCGTGGCTTAACACGGAGGCCAGTTCCGATTCGCTTTGGGTGATCAGGATCAGCCCCGCATTTACCCCGATGAAGCCGCCCGGCAGTGCAAACGCGTTGACGCTGTAATCATTGACGGCAAAGAATTGAAAATCGAGGGCAGGTTCCGGACTGTTCGCGACCAGT
This sequence comes from uncultured beta proteobacterium, assembly GCA_963827265.1. Classification (GTDB taxonomy): domain Bacteria; phylum Pseudomonadota; class Gammaproteobacteria; order Burkholderiales; family Gallionellaceae; genus Gallionella. The sequence goes on from CAWHAD010000005.1 coordinate 470,674, forward strand.
CTGTCGCCGATTGTATTCAGATAATCGTTAACCTCGGAATCGTCCAGATACTGTTTGCTGGCACGGATCTGCATCATGCTTTGCAGTCCTATCTGGCGTTCCTGTTGCGGGGTAAGCGAAGCCTGTGAAACATCACCGAGATCGGGGAGCCCGTCGCCCAGTGCACTAGGCGACAGGCACAGCAACAATAGCAGGACCATTTTTATCATGGAAGCTATGATAGTCGTTTTCATGGAGGGTTCACACTGCGTTAATCGACATATTGTTGCAAAGTATATTCATCCGATGTAGACAGCACGTTGCAAAATGCGCAGAATTGTAACGTTTTGAATTTCACAGTCTGAAAATGGACAAAATTGGCAAATACGAGATAGTCCGCAAGCTTGGTACCGGTGCGACCAGCACGGTATACCTTGCTGAAGATCCGTTCAACAGACAGCAGGTCGCCATCAAGCTTTTTGACCTGGGCAATCTGCACGATTCCAATCGCGCCAAGATATATCGCAAGCTCCTGATGACCGAGGCATCGCTGGCGGGTAAATTGTCGCACCCCCATATCGCAAAGATTCTGGATGCGGTAATGGAGGATGATCTGAATTACGTGGTGATGGAATATGTTGAGGGCAGTACGCTTGAGCAATACGCCGAAGTCGATACGCTGCTGCCGATCAGCACCATTGCTGAAATCATTTACAAGTGTTGCAAGGCACTGGAATATGCGCAATCGCAGGGGGTGATTCATCGCGATATCAAACCCGCCAATATCCTTTTTCAGGGCGAGTCCGACATCAAGATTTCGGATTTTGGTGCGGCTGCTGTCCAGAACCAGCAAACTACCCAGGTCAGCGGGGTGGGTTCCCCTGCCTATATGTCGCCGGAACAAGTCAAAGAACTGAAATTGACCCATCAGACCGATATCTATTCACTGGGCGTGGTGATGTACAAGATGCTTACCGGCAAGCTGCCGTTTGACGCGAGCAACAATTTCAGCATGATCTATCACATCATCAACATCGATCCGCCGCCTCCAAGCATGTTTCGTCCCGAAACGCCGCCGGAACTGGATGCGATTGTGCTGCGTGCGATGGAAAAGGACACTTCCAGGCGGTATCAGACGTGGCACGAGTTTGCCGACGATCTGGTCGGGTTTTCAAGCCATTCGGCGCCGCCAGAAAGTGAAATTCTTGATACGGAAAAATTCGACACGTTGCGTAGCCTGGTATTTTTCAAGAATTTCAGCGACGCCGAACTCTGGGAAGTATTGCGCATCAGCGCATGGCATAAAGTCCCGGATTCCGAGTACATTCTTCGCGAGGGTGAAAGCGGACGATCTTTCTATGTCATGGGCCAGGGTACCGTAAGGGTAACCAAACAGGGAAGATTGCTGAGTTTGTTGCATCGGGGTGACTGTTTTGGTGAAATGGCGCACATTCTGGAGCGCGATTTCAAACGAAGTACGGACGTGATTGCCAAGAAAGACGTGGTGTTGATTGAAATTAACCCCGATGTGCTGAGGCATGCCACACCCGAATGCAGGTTGCAGTTCGGTGATGCCTTCCTGCGCATGCTGGTCAAGCGCTTGTCGGTTGCAAATGCACGTGTATCGCATCTTTTGGCAGATAACAGTCAAAAGGAAGACGAGTCGGAAAATGCCTAGCATCATGAACATGAACGGATTCAGGAATATTACCGTCGATGAACTGAAGACGATGATCGAGCAGGGAAGTCTGCGCCTGGTTGATGTGCGCACGGATGCGGAAATTGCCCGAGGAAGAATTCCGCAGGGAGATCCATTGCCACTGCATCTGCTGCCGCTGCGTCTGGGCGGGATGGACAAGAATTCCACCATGGTCTTCTATTGCCAGATGGGCGGGCGTTCTGCGCAGGCCGCTGCATTTGCTGCGGCGAATGGCTTTACCGATGTCTATAACCTGCAGGGCGGGATTGTTGCATGGGCTCGTGCGGGATTGCCGATCGAGCCATGAGGTTTGATGCCGATCTTGATGCGCGCCGGCTGGCCCGCCCTTTGCCTATCCTGCAGGCAAAAAATCACTGGCGAAAATGTATAGCGGTCAGGTGTTCAGAATAATTGCAACAGACAAAGGCACGTCCGAGGATTTCGCGGGATTCTGCCTGAACTGGCAATGAATTGCTGACTTCGACGGCAAGCAAAGGAAGGGGAATTCGTCTTCCAACTGAGCCGCCGTTGATTTTTACTGACCCAGCTTGCCGCGTTGGGATTGTATCTGGGCAAGTGCCGCGCTGAATTCCTCCATGCGTTTGCGTTCCTGTTCCACCACTGCTGCGGGAGCGCGATCAATGAAGTTGCTGTTGGACAGCTTGCCCCGGGTTTTCTGTATTTCGTTTTCAAGCCGGACAATCTCTTTGTCCAGCCGCTCTCGTTCTGCCGCGACATCGATCTCGACTTTCAGCATCAGCCTGAATGCACCGACGATAGCCACTGCCGCATCGCCCTCGGGTTGATCGGCAACGATCTGCACTGTCGCTGAGTTTTGCCAGACTGCTGATGTAGGGCGCCAATGCCCTGAGCGCACCCTCATCTCCTGATGCAATTAGCGGCACGCGTTGTGCCGGGGAGAGATTCATTTCGCTGCGCAGTTTGCGGCAGGCGATGACAATTTCCTGCAGCAACGCGATCTGTTCCATCGCACCTGGGTCTATCCTGGCTGTGTCCGCTTCCGGATAGGCCTGCAACATGATGCTTTTGCCGGATCTGCCGGCCAGTGGCGCCACGCTTTGCCACAATTCTTCGGTGATGAACGGAATTATCGGATGCGCCAACCGCAGGATCGTCTCCAGTACGCGCACCAGCGTGCGACGTGTTGCCCGTTGCCGGCCACTATCTCCAGTCGCGATCTGCACCTTGGCCAGTTCCACATACCAGTCGCAGTAGGCATTCCACACCAGTTCGTACATTGTCCGCGCGGCCATGTCGAAACGGTAATCGGCAAATGTGTTGCGCCATTTCCGCTTCGGCCTGCTGCAGCACGCTGATTATCCATTTGTCGGCAGCTGATAATTCCAGCGGCAGACTCTCATCCAGGCCGACATCCTGACCTTCGCAGTTCATCAGCACGAAGCGCGTGGCGTTCCACAGTTTGTTGCAGAAGTTGCGGTAGCCCTCGCAGCGCTGCATGTCGAATTTGATGTCGCGTCCGGGCGAGGCCAGCGACGCAAACGTGAAACGCAGCGCATCGGTGCCGAAAGCCGGGATGCCTTCGGGGAATTCGTTGCGCGTGCGTTTCTCGATCTTCTCGGCATCCTTCGGGTTCATCAGTCCGGTGGTGCGTTTCTTCACCAGTTCCTCGATGCCGATGCCGTCGATCAGGTCGATCGGGTCGAGCACATTGCCCTTGGATTTGGACATCTTCTGGCCTTCCGCATCGCGGATCAGGCCGTGCACATACACATCCTTGAACGGGATCTTGCCGGTGATGTGTTTGGTCATCATCACCATGCGCGCCACCCAGAAGAAGATGATGTCGAAGCCGGTGACCAGCACCGAAGAGGGCAGGTATTTCTGGACGAAGGCATTCTGCTTTTCGATCGGCTTCCCATCATCCCAGTCCAGCGTGGAGAACGGCCACAGCGCGGAAGAGAACCAGGTGTCGAGCACGTCGGCGTCGCGATCGAGTTGCCCGGCATAACCCGCCTTGTCGGCCAGATGGCGCGCTTCGGCTTCGTCGTGCGCGACAAACACTTCGCCGTTCACACCATACCATGCGGGAATCTGATGCCCCCACCACAGTTGACGCGAGATGCACCAGTCCTGGATGTTGTTCAGCCACTGGTTGTAGGTGTTGACCCAGTTCTCCGGGTGGAACTTGATCTCGCCGGAAGCGACACATTCCAGCGCCTGTTCGGTGATGCTCTTGCCTTCGTTGCCGGGCTTGCTCATCGCGACGAACCACTGGTCGGTGAGCATCGGCTCGATCACCACATGGGTGCGGTCACCGCGCGGTACTTTGAGTTTGTGCTTCTCGGTCTTCTCGAACAGGCCCGCGGCTTCCAGGTCGGCAACGATCTGCTTGCGTGCCGCAAAGCGATCCAGGCCAGCTAAATTCTTGGGCAGATCAATTGATTCCTTAGCAGCACCATCCGCGGCGTAAACGTGGGCAACATGCGGTACATGGCCGGTCAGGTCAAGCACGATTATTTTGTCCATCCCATGACGCTGGCCCACCGCGTAGTCGTTGAAGTCATGCGCGGGCGTGACCTTAACCACGCCGGTGCCGAATTCCTTGTCGACGTATTCGTCGGCGATGATCGGGATGTGGCGGTCACACAGCGGCAGCGTGACTTGCTTGCCGATCAGGTGCTTGTAGCGTTCGTCTTCGGGATGCACCATCACCGCGACGTCGCCCAGCATGGTTTCGGGCCGGGTGGTGGCAACCGTCAGATGGGTCAGTCCGCGCACACTGTCCTTGTCGACCAGCGGATAGCGGATGTGGTACATGAAGCCGTCTTCTTCCTCCTGCACCACTTCGAGGTCGGATACGGCGGTGTGCAACTTGGGGATCCCAGTTCACCAGGCGTTTGCCGCGATAGATCAGACCTTCGTTGTACAGGCGCACAAAGGTCTCGGTGACCGAATGGGACAGCCCTTCGTCCATCGTGAAGCGTTCGCGCGACCAGTCGGGCGAGGTGCCGAGGCGGCGCATCTGCTTGGTGATGGTGTCGCCGGAATATTTCTTCCACTCCCACACTTTCTCGATGAATTTTCGCGGCCGAGGTCGTGGCGCGAGATACCTTGTGCGTCGAGCTGGCGCTCAACGACGATCTGTGTCGCGATGCCCGCATGATCGGTGCCCGGCTGCCACAGCGTGTTGTCGCCCTTCATGCGGTGATAGCGGGTCAGCGCATCCATCAGTGTCTGGTTGAAACCATGCCCCATGTGCAGCGTGCCGGTGACATTGGGCGGAGGCAGCAGGATACAGAATGATGTAGTTTTATGCGGATCTAATCCGGCCTTGAAGTAACCGGATTTTTCCCATTCGGGGTACCAGCGCGATTCGATGTGTTTGGGTTCAAAACTTTTTTCGAGTTCCATTGTTCTACGTCGGGGCGAACTGCCGGTCCTGAGCTTTCCATAAGGGCAGCGATTATACCAAAGGCAGGCGGTTCGCTATTGGCTAATACGCCTGTGTAAGGTTTACGTGAGGTTGGAACCGGGATTGGAGATCTGCAGCCGTGGTGGTCATCGGGAATAAAGGTATTTGTCCATTGCTTCGCGCAACAATTCAGGCAGCTCCGCCTTGATCTCGTCGAGAGCACGGTCGATAGCCTGGCGCTGCAATTGTTCCAGATGCATGCCAAGTTTCTGCGTGAACAGGGTTTCAATGCGGGCCTCGAGACTAAACAGAAGATGCTGTATCTCATGTTCGCTCAATACACGTGGCAGATTTGAATTTGATTTGTCAATTACCTCGGTCAGCAGCGGCAAGCTGTTCAATGCGCTTTCGTTCAACTGCACAGCGTCCTGGGAAGATCCTTCAGGAGTGTCGCTGGTTGGCTGTTTGCCGGTTTTTCTAATTGGTGTCACGTATTCTGGGTTCTGGACAGGTCAATATGATGGAGCTCATAGCCGCGATCGCGATAGAACCTGAAACGTTCACGTCCAGCGCGGCTGTCTTCCTCGTTGTTGCCAATGATCTCGATGACTCGTTCAAAGCGGCTGAAGAATGGCATACATTCGTCGAGCAGGTTGATCAACAGTTCATGATGAGGAAATCTGTCGCCGCCATGGTCGAGTATGACCGGCCAATCGGACAGGACCTCCGTCTCTTGCCCGGCTGCGGCGGAATCGCTGCGGCAGTGCGGAATGAAGGCGTTGGTCGGGTAATGCCAGAGCAGTTTATCCAGTGCATCCACGGTCGTCGCATCGGGCAGGCTGATAACCGCGCGTACGCCATTCTGCATGGCTTTCTGGCTCAACTGGCAAACAGTGCGCAGCTTGTCTGGCGAGCCGGTATAGAAGTCCACTTTCGTCATGACGATGGGGTCATTATTTTGCGGCCAGTGAGCGATGGATCAAATACTGGGAGAGCAACGGTACCGGGCGTCCCGTGGCGCCCTTTTCCTTGCCGGATTTCCACGCGGTTCCGGCGATGTCCAGGTGCGCCCAGCGATAGTCCTTGGTAAAGCGCGACAGGAAACATGCAGCGGTGATGCTGCCCGCCGCCCGCCCGCCGATGTTCTGCATGTCGGCAAAGTTGCTGTCCAGTTGCTGCTGATAGTCTTCCCACAGCGGCATATGCCAGGCGCGGTCGTATGAGTGATCGCCCGCATCCAGCAACTCCCTGGCAAGTTTGTCATCGTTGCTGAACAGCCCGCTGACGCGACATGGCCGAGCGCGATGACGCATGCCCCGGTCAGGGTGGCGATGTCCATCACGGTGTCGGGTGCAAAGCGTGCAGTATAGGTCAGCGCATCACACAGGATCAGGCGACCTTCCGCATCGGTGTTGAGGATTTCGATGGTCTGGCCGGACATGCTCTTCACGATGTCACCGGGTTTGCTTGCGGCGCCATCAGGCATATTCTCGCAGCTCGGGATCACGGCAACCACATTTAGCTTCAGCCCCATTTCGGCTATCGCCTGCATCGTGCCGAGCACACTGGCGGCTCCGCACATGTCGTATTTCATTTCATCCATCTCGGCGCCGGGTTTCAGCGAAATGCCGCCGCTGTCGAAGGTGATGCCCTTGCCGACCAGCACGACGGGTTTCTGCTTTTTGCCGCCACCCGCATATTCCAGCGTGATCAGTTTGGCCGGCTGGCGGCTGCCGCGCGTAACCGACAGCAAAGAATGCATGCCCAGCTTCTGCATGTCCTTTTCCTCGAGGATGGTCGCCTTGAGCTTGTGCTGTTTGGCCAGCGATTTAGCCTGGTCGGCAAGATAGGTCGGCGTACAGATGTTACCGGGGAGATTGCCCAGATCCTTGGTCAATTTCATGCCATGCGCGATTGCGGTGGCCTGGCTGAGCGCTGTTTGCGCCTTGCCGTCGGGCTTTCCGTTACAGCCCAGCAGGATTTTGCGCAGCTTCGGTGCATCGGCGGGTTTGCTCTTGAGCTGGTCGGAGCGGTAACCGGACTCGGCAGCGATCAGCACGGTCTGCATGATCTTCCAGGCTTCATCACGCCCCTTGACGGGCAGGTCGGCAAAATACAGCGCGGCATCTTTGCAGGCGGTTTTCTGCAGCGCGCCCATAGTTGAGCGTAAAACGTCGACGAACTGTTTGCTTGCGAATTCACTGGCCTTGCCGAGCCCTACAAGCAATACGCGTTTTGCAGCAATGTTGGTAACGTGATGCAGCATCAGGGTGGTACCCGCTTTGCCATTCATGTCGCCACTTGCTACAAGATCGCTTAACTGATGTGCGGCCAGTTTGTCGAGCAGCTGAGCCTGAGCAGAAAGTTTTCCATTCTCATAAACGCCAACCACTACACAGTCGCAGCGCTGCTTCTCCGGACTGCCTTGTTTTATGCTAAATTCCACGCGTAGCTCCTTATTGAAATCATCATTCCCCGATGCACGATTATCCGCATACTTACCATATAAAGTCAAAACCATCGCGTACCGGGATTTTTCACCGTGCTTTGGTCAGCGAATTTGCCAGCAATGGATTGCTGGTTTTCGCCGTGTTGCTGGGTATTATCGTGGTCAGCCAGCTGATCCGACTGTTAAGTGATGCAGTCAGCGGCGTGATTGCGGTGGACGGGGTGATGGCGCTGCTTGGATTCAGCGCCATGAATTATCTGCCGGTGCTGCTTTCCATCAGTCTGTTCATATCCATTCTGCTTACCCTGTCACGCTGTTATCGGGACAGCGAGATGGTAGTGTGGTTCTGTTCGGGGATCGGATTGACGCGCTGGATTCGTCCGGTCCTGTGGTATGCGCTGCCGGTGGTTGGTCTGATCGCACTGCTCAGCCTGGTGTTGTCTCCATGGTCATTGCGCAAGGCTGATGAGTTCAGGACCAAACTGGAAAGTCGTGATGATGTAACGGCCGCAACGCCGGGATTGTTCCGTGAATCCAGACAGGCCGACCGGGTATATTTTGTTGATAATGTCGATGTCGGTTCCAACCGCGTCGGCAACATCTTCGTGCAATCCGTGCAGAATGGCAAACTTGGCACGATGGTGGCCAGGCAAGGCTTGCAGGAAACATTACCGAACGGCGATCGCTTTCTGGTGTTGCTCAATGGCACCCGTTATGAAGGTACACCGGGCCGGCGCGATTACCGCATCGTCGAATTCCAGCGTTATGCCGTACGAATCGACGCAGCGCCCGTCCGGCAGGCTGCGCCCCAGGTGAAATCCATGACGACGCTGGCGTTATGGCGCGACCCTACAACGTGGAATTACGCCGAACTGGAGTGGCGAATAGGTTTGCCGATCAGTGCAACGTTGCTCGCGCTGCTTGCGATTCCACTCGGTTACGTCAATCCGCGCGCCGGCCGTTCGCTGAACCTGATCATGGCGATCGTGCTGTACATGCTTTATAACAATATGATCAGTGTCACCAATACCTGGGTTGGGCAAGGCAAAATGTCGCCCGGCATCGGTCTGTGGGCAATTCATGCATTCATGCTGGGGGTGACTTTGCTGATGTTCTATCGGCGTATGACGCTGTACTCGTTGCGCCGGCGTTTGACGAATAATCGGCCGGATTCTGGGACCTCTGTACCGGCCAACCCTCCTGATGCTAATGATGGTATGACCGCTTCTTATCCGTCCAGGGAAGAAAGGAATCGCGATGAGCCGAGATAAGAGCATGCACTTGCTGACTCGCTATCTCGGCCGGGAAATTTACCTCAGTATCGGGCTGGTATTTGTTGCACTCCTGCTGCTGTTTTCCTTCCTTGATCTGATCCACGAGCTGAACGCGATGGGGCAGGGGCAGTACAACCTTGGCTATGTGCTGCTGTTCGTGATGCTGACCATACCCGGACATATCTACGAGCTATTTCCGGTGGCGGTCCTGATCGGGACGATAGTTGCGCTGGTGCAAATGTCGGCCAGCTCGGAGTTGACGGTTTTTCGATCTTCTGGCGCATCGTTAATGCAGATGGTTGGCGCACTGTTCAAGATAGCCCTGCCGCTGGTGTTGCTGAGTTTCATTTGCGGTGAGTTGCTTGCACCACCGAGCGAAAAGATGGCGCAGCAATTGCGTCTCAAGGCGCAGCATGCCCAGATATCGCTGAAAGAATTTCGTTCCGGTGTCTGGGTCAAGGACGAACTCAGTTTCGTTAATGTCAAGAACGTAATGCCGGACACCAGTTTATTGAATATTAATATCTATAAATTTGATGACAGTTACCATTTGCAGTCGATTATCAGTGCCAAGCGGGCGAAGTTTATCGATCAGGGGCGCTGGCAGCTTGAAGGCGTAATGGAGACCCGGTTCAGTCAAGCGGGTACCAGCATTGATGTTCAGCCGCAGAAGGAATGGCATTCGGCTTTGAGTCCAGGCATTTTCAGCGTGTTGCTGGTTGTCCCTGAACAGATGTCAGCGTGGGATCTGTACCAATATACCGAACATCTCCGGGATAATCACCAAAGAAGCGCACGCTACGAAATTGCGATGTGGAACAAACTGGTTTACCCATTTTCCTTGCTGGTGATGATGCTTCTGGCGCTTCCATTTGCGTCTTACCATCGTCGCGCGGGCGGGGTGGGATCGATGATATTCTTGGGCATCGTACTTGGATTGCTGTTCCACTTTGCCGGGCAGCTGTTTGGCAGCCTGGGCGCACTGAACGACTGGCAGCCATTTCTAAGTGCCACTGCAATGACGGGATTGTTCCTGTTGCTTGGGGTCGCGATGCTGTGGTGGACGGAGAGGCGTTGAACCTACTGTCCGGGTGCGGCCGTTGAGGATACCCCGCTGGCGGATTGCTTGGCTTTTCTTGCCTGTTCAGCTTTGAGCTTCTGTCTTATTCTTTCGCGTTCCTTTGCCGGCAGCTTATTGAATGCGCGATATCGTTTCCGCGCGGTTTCGCGCTGTTCGGGGGTGAGCTGGCTCCACTTTTCAAGGCGATCATGGTAGCGCTGTTTCTGCTCGGGCGTCATTTGCGGATAATGCTTGGCGGTTTCGAGCAGGCGGTTTCGCTGTATCTCGGGCAGGATATCCCATTGCCCGTCCATAGGGGCAAGCGCTTCGCGCTGTGTCGGGGTAAGGGAACGCCAGGAAGGCGCTGCCGCGCTGCAAGGAGAACTGATCAGACCCAGCAACAAAAACAAATAAACTACAATACTTTGAATATGAATAATAATTCGTTTCATGCGCTGCTGCATTCGAAATAATTAATTAACGAAAACTTCAATCGGCAGGTCGCTCGTCAGAATCGCCACATCCGTGTCGTCAATTTGCTGTTCCTGGACATGCTGCCAGTAACTGGTTCCCGCCAGCAGAATTGCGACAAGCAGGCCTGCGGCGATCCAGGGCGCAGCAGAATGCGGTATCAATCTGTCTGTCCAGCGTGCCGAGTTATGTCCGGAGGCCGAAGAAAACGTAAAGACAGGGACCCGGGCGGTCTGTTTCTCTAGTGCATTCCGACGCGCATTGGCCAATGCGGATAAGGTCGAGTTATCCATGTGTTGGGTGCTTTTTGTCAGCAATTGCGCGACTTTTTCGGGATTTAGTTCATTGCTCATGACAGTTCTACTCCTTTAGCTTTGAGGGAGACAGCAAGCGCGTGAACCGCTCGCGAACAATGGGTCTTTACGCTTCCTTCAGTGCAACCCATCGCTACAGCCGTCTCGGTCGTATCCATTCCTTCCCAGTAACGCAGCAGGAAGGCTTCGCGTTGACGTGCGGGGAGCTTGCCAAGCGCTTGTTCGACTAACGCAATAATCTGTTTCTGTTTCAAGGACTCGTCGGGAGCAAGCGGCGACGTGTTGTTTTCGCCGTCTTCGAGTACCTCCAGCAGATCAATCTCTTCCTCATCATGCCTGGACTGCAATGAGGAAAACAGCGATATCCAGGATGACCGGACTTTCTGTCTGCGGTAGTGGTCGCGTATGGTATTTTGCAAGATACGCTGGAACAACATTGGCAGTTCTTCTGCCGGCTTGTCGCCATATTTTTCAGCCAGTTTGAGCATCGCGTCTTGAACGATATCCAAGGCAGTGTGATCGTCGTGCACGGCAAATACCGCGTGTTTAAACGCGCGGCGCTCAACGTTGCTGAGAAATTGGCTTAGTTCGGCTGAAGTGCACAAGTTTTATGACCCTTAGGCAGGTTGCATGGTAGCAAATTGCCTGATTCTCCGCATGCAACCATGTTGTTAGAACGGCAATGGTTGACCAAACCGTTGCCAACCTTTATCTTACGCGGTTCTATTTCGTTTAAATCTAAGGTGTTTGTGATGGAGTTGACTGGTGCGGAAATCGCGGTCCGCTGTTTGCAGGAAGAGGGGGTTGAATACATATTCGGCTATCCGGGCGGTGCGGTGCTGCATATTTATGATGCACTGTTCCAGCAGGATAAGGTCAAGCACATTCTGGTGCGCCACGAGCAGGCAGCTATACATGCCGCTGATGGATATGCGCGTTCATCCGAGAAAGTTGGCGTGGCGCTGGTCACTTCCGGTCCGGGTATAACCAATGCGGTAACGGGTATCGCCACCGCTTATATGGACTCGATCCCGCTGGTGGTGATCAGCGGCCAGGTGCCCAGTTATGCAATTGGCGAAGATGCCTTCCAGGAAGTCGATGCGGTCGGGATAACACGGCCCTGCGTGAAGCACAATTTTCTGGTCAAGGACGTGAGGGATATTGCGCCGACCATCAAGAAGGCGTTTTATCTGGCGAAGTCCGGACGTCCGGGACCGGTTCTGGTGGATATACCCAAGGATATATCGAACCAGAAAGCCGAATTTACCTATCCGGACAGTGTCAGCATCCGTTCCTATAATCCGGTCGGCAAAGGCGACAGTACGCCAGATCAAGCGTGCCGTGCAATTGCTGCTGGAGGCCAAGCGCCCGATGATTTACAGCGGTGGCGGAGTGGTTCTGTCCGGTGCCGCTTCTCAATTGACCGAACTGGTGCGCCTGCTCGGTTTTCCCTGCACCAATACGCTGATGGGGCTGGGTGCCTATCCCGCAACTGACAAACAGTTCGTCGGCATGCCGGGGATGCACGGTACTTATGAAGCATGCATGGCGATGCAGTATTGCGATGTGCTGCTGGCGGTGGGTGCGCGATTTGACGACCGTGTGGTCGGCAATGTCGAACATTTCGCACAGGTGCCGCGCAAAATCATCCATATCGATATCGATCCATCTTCCATCGCCAAACGCGTCAAGGTCGATGTGCCGATCGTCGGCGATCTGAAACTGGTGCTGGACCAACTGCTGGAAGAATTGCGCAGCAGCAAACAGAAACCCGATGCTTCTGACATGGCGGCATGGTGGAAACAGGTGGATGAGTGGCGCGAAAAAGGTGGCGGACTGCGCTACAAGAATTCCACCGAGATCATCAAGCCGCAATTCGTGATTGAAAAACTCTACGAGATCACCGGCGGCGATGCTTTCGTTACTTCGGATGTCGGACAGCACCAGATGTGGGCGGCGCAGTATTACAAGTTCAACAAGCCGCGGCGCTGGATCAACTCCGGCGGCCTGGGCACGATGGGTTTCGGCTTGCCTGCCGCGATGGGCGTGCAACTGATCAATCCCGGCGCAACCGTGGCCTGCGTGACGGGCGAAGGCAGTATCCAGATGAATATTCAGGAGCTATCCACCTGCAAGCAGTTTCACCTGCCGATCAAGGTGATCTCGCTGAACAACCGGTATCTGGGCATGGTGCGCCAGTGGCAGGAATTCTTCCACGGCAACCGCTATTCCGAATCCTACATGGATGCGTTGCCGGATTTTGTGAAATTGGCCGAGGCCTATGGGCATGTCGGCATACGGATCGACAAACCTTCCGATGTGGAGCCGGCGCTGAAAGAAGCTTTTGCACGCAAGAACGACCTGGTGTTCATGGATTTTCAGACTGACCCGACGGAAAACGTGTTTCCGATGGTTCCCGGCGGCAAGGGCTTGTCTGAAGTGATTTTGGCGGAGGATCTGTAATGCGACATATCATTTCTCTGCTGATGGAAAACGAGGCGGGTGCCTTGTCGCGCGTGGCCGGACTGTTCTCGGCGCGCGGCTACAACATCGAGTCACTCACTGTCGCGCCGACCGAAGATCCGACCATGTCGCGCATGACCATCGTCACCAGCGGTTCGGATGCGGTGATCGAGCAGATCAACAAGCAGCTCAACAAGCTGATCGACGTCGTGGCGGTGATGGATCTGAGCGAAGGCGAACATCTGGAGCGCGAACTGATGCTGGTCAAGGTGCGTGCCGATACGGCGCAGCGCGCGAGGAATTGAAGCGTATCACGGATATCTTTTCAGGGCCGCATCATCGATGTTTCGGATCATACTTACACCATCGAACTGACCGATACCTGTGCCAAGCTGGATAGTTTCCTGCAGGCGATCGATCGTAACCTGATTCTGGAAACGGTGCGCACCGGCGCTTCCGGTATCGGGCGCGGCGACCGGATTTTGAAACTTTAATTTTATAAATTTAACAAGAGGGCAACATGAAAGTTTATTACGACAAAGACGCAGACCTGTCCCTGATCAAGGGCAGACAAGTGACCATCATCGGCTACGGCTCACAAGGCCATGCCCATGCACAGAATCTGAAGGAATCCGGCGTGAACGTGACCGTCGGTCTGCGCAAGAGCGGCGCTTCATGGAAGAAGGCCGAAGCGGCCGGACTGAAGGTCGCCGAAGTGGCCGATGCGGTGAAGAACGCCGATGTGGTGATGATGCTGTTGCCCGACGAGAATATTCCCGATGTCTACAACACGGAGGTTGCACCGAACATGAAGGCGGGTGCAGCGCTGGCCTTTGCGCACGGCTTCAACGTGCACTACAACCAGGTCGTGCCGCGTGCCGATGTGGACGTGATCATGATCGCGCCGAAAGGCCCGGGCCACACCGTGCGTTCCGAATACCTCAAGGGCGGCGGCGTTCCGACCCTGATCGCGGTGTATCAGGACAAGTCCGGCAAGGCCAAGGACATCGCGCTGTCCTACGCGGCAGCCAACGGCGGCACCAAGGGTGGCGTGATCGAGACCAATTTCCGCGAAGAAACCGAGACCGACCTGTTCGGCGAACAGGCCGTGCTGTGCGGTGGCGCAGTGGAACTGGTGAAGGCCGGTTTCGAGACCCTGACCGAAGCGGGTTATGCCCCGGAAATGGCCTATTTCGAGTGCCTGCACGAATTGAAGCTGATCGTCGACCTGATGTACGAAGGCGGCATCGCCAACATGAATTACTCGATCTCCAACAATGCGGAATACGGCGAATATGTGACCGGCCAGCGCGTGATCGGCGACCAGGCGCGTGCCGCGATGAAGGAATGCCTGAAGAACATCCAGAACGGTTCCTATGCCAAGCAGTTCATCCTGGAAGGCCGCACCAACTATCCGGAAATGACCGCTCGCCGTCGCTTGAATGCAGAGCATCCGATCGAAAAGGTTGGCGGCCAAGTTGCGTGCGATGATGCCGTGGATCAGCAAGAACAAGCTGGTCGATCAATCGAAGAACTAGCGGCAAGTTGAAGATCGCTGGTTGTATGCCGGTTCCGGCCTGCAACCAGCCGGATCGGCAATCAACTTGCGACCTGAAACATGATCTATGGATCATCTTCACACCATCCCGGACGGCGAAACGAGCACTACCCTGATTGCAGCCCGGGGGACCTGCGAGATGCTCAACATGACGGGTTGTCTGCGGGCAGGGCTTTCTTGCCTGGCAATGATGCTGCAAAAGAGTTAATCTGGATATATGGATGAATTTGATACCCGTAAATCGATGAATCTGCGCAAGCGCGGGATTTATCTGTTACCGAATCTGTTTACAACCGGCGCGCTGTTTGCCGGTTTTTATGCGATTGTGCAGGCAATGAATGCCCATTTCGAGCATTCCGCTGTGGCAATCTTTATCGCGATGGTTCTGGACGGGCTGGACGGTCGGGTGGCCCGATTGACGCATACGCAAAGCGAATTCGGGGCGGAATACGACAGCCTGTCGGATATGGTCTCGTTCGGTGTGGCTCCTTCGCTGGTAGTTTACGAATGGGCGCTGAAAGGGTTGGGGAAATTGGGCTGGTTTGCCGCGTTCATATATTGCGCATCGACTGCGTTGAGGTTGGCGCGCTTCAACACAAATATCGATGTGGTGGACAAGCGCTATTTTCAAGGCCTGCCCAGTCCTGCGGCGGCGGCGCTGATCGCCGGTTTTGTCTGGGTGATGCATGACCACGAAATAAGCGGCGATTCCATCCATTGGTATGCAGCGGTACTTGCGGTGTTTGCCGGTTTGAGCATGGTCAGCAACCTGCCCTTACTACAGCTTCAAGGATTTCAACATGCGCAAAAGCGTCCCGTTTGTTGCGATCTTTCTGGCCGCGCTGTTCTTCATCTTCATTTCCAGCTACCCGCCTGGTGTGCTGTTCGGGTTGTTCCTGTGCTATGCCCTGTCAGGCTACGTGCTGTGGGCCTGGCGCAGAAGACAGAAACACAGGCCTATTGCATGAGCCGGTAAAACTGGTTATATTCGTGCCATGCATTTTTCTGCCCACATCGCAAGACTCCACTCCACGTTCAGCCTGATGGCTGCGCTGCTGCTGCGCGGCGCGCGCTAATCAATATCCCCACAAGTTTGAAATATGCGCGGTAACCCTGGCGGTTCCGCAGGCTGAATCTATTTTGCATTGGAGAAAATCATGACAGAAAAATTGATAATTTTTGATACCACCTTGCGCGATGGCGAGCAGAGTCCCGGCGCGGCGATGACCCGGGAAATGAAAATGCGCATCGCGCGCCAACTGGAAAAGTTGGGCGTTGATATCATCGAGGCGGGTTTTGCGGCAGCCAGTCCGGGAGATTTCGAGGCGGTAAAGGCGATTGCCGAGAGTATCAAGGACTCTACGGTATGTTCGCTGGCCCGCGCAATCGAGAACGACATACGCCGTGCCGGAGAAGCTGTCCGGCCAGCCAAGTCAGGGCGTATCCACACCTTTATTGCGACCAGTCCGATCCATATGCAGCACAAATTGCGCATGAATGAAGACCAGGTCGTGGAACGTGCGGTGAGCGCGGTGAAGTGGGCTCTGGAATATACCGATGACGTGGAATTTTCGGCAGAGGACGCCGTGCGTTCCGACATGGACTTCCTGGTGCGGGTTTTTGATGCGGTGATACAGGCCGGAGCGAAAACGCTGAATGTGCCGGATACGGTGGGTTATTCCATTCCGGCGGCATGGGGGGAACGCATCAAACAGTTGATCGAACGCGTGCCGAACTCAGACAAGGTGATCTGGTCCACGCATTGCCATAACGATCTGGGTTTGGCGGTGGCCAATTCCCTGTCCGCCGTGATGAATGGCGTGCGCCAGGTTGAGTGCACCATCAACGGACTCGGGGAACGTGCCGGCAATGCATCGCTTGAAGAAATCGTGATGGCGGTCAAAACACGCCGCGATATATTCAACCTGGATACGCGCATCGACACCACCCAGATCGTGCCGACGTCCAAGCTGGTTTCCAGCATCACCGGATATCCGGTGCAGCCGAACAAGGCTATCGTCGGCGCAAATGCCTTCGCTCACGAGTCCGGCATCCATCAGGACGGGGTACTGAAGCATCGCGAGACTTACGAAATCATGCGTGCCGAAGACGTGGGCTGGAATGCCAACAAGCTTACCCTGGGCAAGCTTTCCGGGCGAAATGCATTGCGCCAGCGTTTTGCTGCGCTGAATATCGAGTTCCCTTCGGAAGAAGCCTTCAATGCCGCTTTTCAGCGTTTCAAGGAATTGGCGGATCGAAAAAACGAGATTTTTGACGAGGATTTGCAGGCTCTGGTCAGCGACGAAGCGGTGTCCCAGGTCAACGAGCATTATCGCCTGGTCGCGATGGGCGCACATTCGGAAACCGGGGTGTTGCCGGTCGCGCGTGTCGTGATGAGCATAGACGGCAAGGAATACCAGGCTGACGCGCAGGGCGGCGGACCGGTGGATGCCACCTTCAAGGCGATAGAGCAGATCGTGAACAGTGGCGGTGAACTGCAATTGTATTCGGTGAATAACATTACCAGCGGAACTGATGCGCAGGGCGAAGTGACGGTCAGACTGTCCAAAAACGGGCGCATTGTGAACGGGCAGGGTGCCGATACCGACATCGTGGTCGCGTCGGCCAAGGCATACCTGAATGCGCTGAACAAATTGCACAGCAAGCTGGAACGCGCCCATCCGCAAGTGTGATTTCATGCCTGGACGGGAAATTTAAGCAGAATCGCGGCGCATGGATGAATTAATTGGAAGGCGGGCTGACCAGAAAATCTATGGATTTTCCGGCCAGCCAATAAAAATTTACCATTTGGGCAAACAGGGCTTATAATTCAGCCCGGTGTTCAGAGTTATGCCGTCATCGCGTTGTCTTGTATCGTTAATTGATATCGCTAACTGATTTGCGAGACACTGGTAGGCGTATATCCTGTCCCAAACTTCTTAATTACCAGGGAGCATAAAATGGAAGGCGTAGCGATATTCTTTGTTTGCATGTTTCTCCTTGTCGGAGTGATCATTGTCATGGATGATTCTCAATGGGACAGAAAAAAATAATCAATCCGGAATCGGTTTGATAAATATCGATACATGACTGGTCTTGACTGAGGTTGGTTGTGAAATCCATTAAAGGGTTGGCACTCGTTGCCAACCCTTTTTATTTTCAATGGTCCTGGCGGATTCGGTTTTCTGGCTGAGTTCAGTGGACACCGGAAGGTTGGTGCACTTGTTGTTTTTTTGGGTACAGTCTTAAAAGACTGGATTATCAATGAAGGGTTTAATCATGAAAAAATGTTTATCGTTGCTGTGTGTGTTGAGCTGCTTTGTGCAACCGGTCTGGGCGGCCAACAACGTCAATCTGGGCAACTTTACGGGTGCGACGGCTCAAACCGACTTTAAGGCTTTCTCGGAAGATCTGGGCGCGGCGCTGAGCTACAAACCGATCACCCCTCCGACACCACTGGGTATCACCGGTTTCGATCTGGGTATCGAGGTAACTTCGACCAAAATGAGAAACCTGGATATTGCGACAAACAGTTCAATGAACAACCTGGTCGTGCCCAAGCTGCACATCTACAAAGGGCTACCGCTGAATATCGATGTCGGTGCTTTTTACTCGGCCGTGCCGACCACGAATATCAAGTTCTATGGCGGGGAATTGCGCTATGCGATACTCGAGGGCGGTGTGGCCTTGCCGGCAGTCGGCATCCGGGGTGCGCTGACAAAACTGACCGGGGTGGACCAGCTGGGATTGACCACCAAAAGCCTGGATGTTTCCGTTTCCAAGGGCTTCGCGATATTCACCCCCTATGCCGGGATTGGACGGGTCTGGGTTGACAGTACTCCCGACGCTGCATCCGGGCTGACGAATGAATCTTTTCAGCAAGGCAAGATTTATGTCGGCGGCAATCTGAACTTCGGGGTGGCGAACGTTGCCCTGGAATATGACAAGACGGGTTCGGCGCCATCCTACAGTGCCAAACTGGGATTCCGTTTCTGAAGGATACGCAGCAGCAAGTTGGTAGAAATGGGCGGATAAGGCGGGTGCCTTATCCGCCCATTTTCAATGTGGCCAGCGCACTGAGAACAGGTTCGGCTATGCTTTCGGGGAAATTCAGCCGCCGGATTTGCCCGTCACTGCGCAAATCAATTCCATCGCAATCGAGACCTATCGCCTGCATCTCCGTCGCATCGATTCCGTTCTGGTGCAACAGTTGCAGCAGAAAATTGTGCTGTTTCGTGTTCAGTTCCGCGAGCAGGATATCTTCTCGTGCGGCGAATTTTTCGGCCTGCGTGACAGCGTAATTTTCCATATCGATCCAGTGTATCTTTCCGAAGCCGCCGATATATCGGATGGCAATCGGGCGAATGCGGTAAAAATAAAAATCCTGCATCGGGTAGTAGTTTTGCGCTTCCGGAAAGTAGCGCAAATAGCGCAATCCGGCCTGATTCCGGTCAGGTTCAGGCATGGCATTGCCGATTACCGTTACGCGGCCCTGTGACTGGATCTGCGGGTCGCGCTGATCGTGGGTGATCAGACTCACGCGCGGGTCGTCCCGGATGTTCCTGGTATGTTCGGCGAGGGTGCTGACAAGAATGAGCAGGCTTCCATCGTGGTCAACCAGATAGGGTGCGATCGAGCCGAACGGGTAACCATCGAGTTTTTTTGACAGGGTGCACAACGCGCCATAGCGATGGCCGCGCAGCAGACGGCGCGCTTCGTGGGCAATCATGCCGCGAGTTTCAGCGCAGTTTCAGCCAGTCTGCGGCCCAGTGCGATGCACAGTTTCTTTTCGGACTCGGAAATCGGCAGGTCGTTGCCAAGACCGGACACGTGGCTGGCACCATAGGGTGTGCCGCCAGCTCTGTGTGGAAGAGAGTTCAGGTTCGGCATAGGGCAATCCGACGATGATCATGCCGTGATGCAGCAGCGGCAGCATCATCGACAGCAGCGTGGTTTCCTGGCCGCCATGCATGGTGCCGGTGGAGGTGAACAGTGCAGCCGGTTTGCCGACCAGCGTGTGTTTCATCCATAATCCGGCCGTGCCGTCCCAGAAATATTTCAGTGCTGAAGCCATGTTTCCGAAGCGCGTTGGACTTCCCAGCGCCAGACCGACACATTCTTCGAGATCGCGCAATTCGACATAGGGTGCGCCGCTCCCCGGAATGTCCGGTTCGGTCTTTTCGCAAACCGCAGAGATTTTGGGTACAGTGCGCAATCGGGCGCGCGCGCCGTCGATCTGCTCGACGCCACGAGCGATCAGTTGCGCCATTTGCCTGGTTGCGCCATGCTGGCTGTAATACAGGATCAGGATTTCTTTGCTGGTTGACATGGCCGAATTATAGGGAAACTGTCGGACTATGCTTGAAAATTTTAACGAAATTCGGGCTCTGGTCAATTTCATTGCAGTGCGTTTTTCCCGTGATCGATGTACGGAAACCGCAGCGAGCCTGACGTTCACCACGCTGTTGTCGCTGGTTCCGCTGATGACCATCGCGCTGACCATGTTCTCCGCATTCCCGGTGTTCGAGGATTTTTCCGTACAAATCAAGACCTATCTGCTGGAGAACCTGATGCCGGATACCGCCGGCGTGGTGATTACCCGGTATATGGTGCAATTCACCGAAAGTGCGGCCCGCCTCACCACGGTCGGGATAGGTTTTCTGGGCCTGACCGCGATGATGACGATGCTGACGATAGACCGGACATTCAACGTGATATGGAGGGTAAAGCGGCCGCGCCCGCTGATCAACCGGCTGGTGATCTATTGGGCGGTGCTGACCCTCGCGCCGCTGCTGGTCGGGGTGAGCCTGTCGCTGACTTCATGGCTGGTCGGTTTGTCGATGGGCTATGCGAAGCATATTCCGTTGTTCGGCATCGAGACGCTGAAAATATTGCCGGTATTGCTGACCATGCTCGCGTTCACGCTGATGTTCCGGCTGATACCGAACCGTTATGTGCCGCGTCGCCATGCGCTTACCGGCGCATTCGTCGCGGCCGTGCTGTTCGTGACCATGAACCGGATATTCGGCTATTACGTCAGCCATTTCCCGACTTACAAGCTGGTGTACGGCGCATTTGCCAGCGTGCCGGTCTTCCTGATGTGGATATACCTGTCCTGGCTGACCATATTATTGGGTGCCGAAATCACCGCATCGTTGTCGCATTGGCGGACGCCCGCGATGCATCAGCCATCATCCGCGATCCTTTTGCTGGATGCGCTGCGAATACTGAAAACCATGATAAGCAAATTCGAGCAGGGCAAGGTGAGCACGTTCCCGCAGATGTCCAGGTCCCTGCGTATCGGCTACGATGAACTGGAAGCGATACTGGAGAAGCTGGCCAGCGCCGACATGGTACGGAAGGCCGAAGGGCAGGGCTGGCTGCTGACGCGTGACGGCAACCGGATTCGCGCGAAGGAACTGCTTAATTTGTTCGTGCTGGACCTCGGCTCGCTGCCTGCCAGTCAAGCCGATGATCCATTGCGGGAATGGCTTGCGACTTGCACCGGGCAACTGGAACAAAACACCGATATCACCCTGAAGGAACTCTTTGCACGGGAGGAATATTGATTGCTTGCCCGGTGCAGGCAATTGAGTTTTAATGCGCAGCGATTTTGTCGCTGAAAATCTGGGGATAAAATGAAACTTCTGGAAACAATTTTTGAGGGCCTGCTCTGGAACAGCCGTTTTGTGATTATTGCGGCAGTGATCGGCAGCCTGCTGGCCGGCTTTGCGATTTTTTACATGGCGACGGTTGATGTGGTCAACCTGTTCATGCATGCGCTGCATTATGCAGACTCCGGCCTGACCGACGAAGCGCGCAAGACGCTGCATGACAGCACGGTTACCCATATCGTCGAGGTGGTGGACGGCTACCTGCTGGCCACGGTGATGCTGATTTTTTCGCTGGGCCTGTATGAGTTGTTCATCAGCGACATCGACCAGGCGCATGGCAACAAGGCATCCAGCAAGATACTGGTCATCACCAGCCTGGATGATCTCAAGACCCGGCTGGCAAAAGTGATACTGATGATACTGATCGTGACCCTGTTCCAGGAGGCGATCAACATGAAACTGACCACCCCGCTGGATCTGGTTTATCTCGGTGCGAGCATCGCGCTGATCGCGCTCGCGCTCTATTTCAGCCATGCGGCCGAATCGGGTCACGCCCGTCAATCAGGTAGGGAAGCTTCAGGGAAACAGGACATTTGATACGCACGTGCCGATTGTCGCGGCGGCGTAACAAGCGCAAGCGCCATGGCCGGTACGATCAGCTGGTGGGGATCTGGAAATTGCTGACCGTGCGGGGTGGCATCGCCCAGTGGTTGTGCCAGGCGGCGCGCACCAGATTCGGGTATCCCGGCTGCCCCAGCGTGCCGTTATAGCGGCCCAGCGCGCGAAACAGATTGCCTTTTTCGATATCCAGGTAATGACGAAGGATGGTGCAGCCGTAGCGCAGGTTGACGCGAAGGCGAAACAGATCCTGCCCTTTCGTGCCGATTTCCTTTACCCAGAATGGCATCACCTGCATGTAGCCGCGTGCGCCGGAATTGGAGATAGCATACTTGTTGAATCTGCTCTCTACTTCGATCAGGCCCAGCACCAGTTGCGGATCGAGGCCGGCGCGCGTCGCTTCATAGTGCACCGTTTTCAGGAAATGCAGGCGGTATTCCTCGTCGGGCATGGTTTTTTGCAAACGCCGCGACATTTGGTTCAGCCAGAAGTCTGCTTCGTACTGTGTTGCAAAAGCGAGTTTCGGCTCAGCCTGGTCCGATACGCTGTGCTGCATCAGCGCGCGGACACTGGCGGATAGCGGCGTGTAAATTTGTCCGCCGGCCTGTGCTGCAGACGCAAACAGCAAACCCGCCACGCAGAAAAGCGCGGGAAATTTCGTCAGCAATGACAGTCGGATCAATCGCATATCCTTGATTTTACGAAGTCCAGCGCATTTTGCAAGAGCAAGGACTGCGCGTCGGTTTCTTGCCTGCCCTGATATTCCAGCATTCCGTCCTTCAATCCGCGCTCGCCGATCACGATGCGGTGCGGAATTCCGATCAGTTCCATGTCTGCAAACATCACTCCAGGACGATCTTCGCGGTCGTCCAGCAACACCTCGATTCCGGCGGCCTGCAGATCGGCATACAGCTTTTCCACGGTATTGCGCACCGTCTCGCTTTTGCCCATGCCGATCGGCACGATGGCAAGCTGGAACGGTGCCATTGCAGTCGGCAAGATGATGCCGCGTTCATCGTAATTCTGCTCGATGGCCGCGGCAACGATGCGTGACACACCGATGCCGTAGCAGCCCATCTCGATGATTTGCGTCTTGCCCTGCGCGTCGAGGAATGTGGCTTTCAGCGCTTCCGCATATTTGGTGCGCAGCTGGAAAATATGGCCGACTTCGATACCGCGGCAGATTTCCAGTGTTCCCTTTCCGTCCGGCGATGGGTCGCCCGTGACGACGTTGCGTATGTCCGCCACCAGATCGGGTTCCGGCAGGTCGCGTCCCCAGTTCACGCCGGCGATGTGGAATTTCGGTTTGTTTGCACCCGCAACAAAATCGCTCATCATCGATACGGTCCGGTCGGCGATCACACGCATCCTGGTGCGATCGACGCCAACCGGCCCAAGAAAACCGGGCGGACAGCCAAACTGGGCCCGTATCTCGTCTTCGGTGGCGAAACGGAAATCCGCCAGCCCCGGCAGCTTGCTGACCTTAACCTCATTCAGGCTGTGGTCTCCGCGTAGCAGCAGGATATGCAGCTTGTCATTGGCGACCAGGGCCAGCAGTTTCACGGTGCGCTGCAACGGGATGCCCAGCAGTTCCGCGACCTGTTCGCAAGTGGTTTGCCGGGGCGTTTCCACATCACGCATCATTTCCGCCGGGGCGGCACGCGCCGTCGTCGGTCCTACGGCTTCGGCCAGTTCGACATTCGCGGCATAATCGGAAACCGGGCAGTAGGCCAGAGCGTCTTCGCCGGAATCCGCCAGCACATGAAACTCATGCGAACCGCTGCCGCCGATCGCGCCGGTATCGGCCGCGACGGCGCGGAATTTCAGGCCTAGCCGGGTGAAGATGCGCGTATAGGTTTCATGCATGACCTGGTAGGTTTTTTCCAGGCTCGCATAATCCGCATGGAATGAGTACGCATCCTTCATCATGAATTCGCGCGCGCGCATCACGCCGAAACGCGGCCTAACTTCGTCGCGGAACTTGGTCTGGATCTGGTAGAAATTGACCGGCAACTGGCGGTAACTGCGGATCTCGCGGCGCGCG
This sequence comes from uncultured beta proteobacterium, assembly GCA_963827265.1. Lineage (GTDB taxonomy): Bacteria > Pseudomonadota > Gammaproteobacteria > Burkholderiales > Gallionellaceae > Gallionella. The sequence goes on from CAWHAD010000005.1 coordinate 494,611, forward strand.
ATATCGGTGATCACTTCCTCGTGGGTCGGCCCGAAACAGAAATCATTGCCGTGCCGGTCCCTGATCTTGAGCATTTGCGGCCCGAATACTTCCCATCTCCCGCTCTCCTGCCACAGTTCGGCAGGTTGAACGGCCGGCATCAGCAATTCTATCCCGCCGCTGCGATTCATTTCTTCGCGCACGATATTCTCAACCTTGCGCAGCACGCGCAAACCAAGCGGCATCCAGGTATACAGTCCGCTGGCCAGTTTCCTGATATAGCCGGCGCGTATCATCAGTTTGTGGCTGGCAAGCTCGGCTTCCGAGGGGGCTTCCTTAAGCGTGGAAATGAAAAATTGTGAGACGCGCATGGTGAGTAGAGTCTGGTTATTGAATTCGGCCCGTGATTTTACAGGGAATGCCGCTATTCCGGTATGCTGCGGAGACCGCGAATGGCGGTATCCCTTTTCATTGAAGTGGAAATGTGAAAGAATCAAGCCATTGAAATTAACTGAGTAGAGTGACAAATGATAGACCGAGACGGCTACCGCCCGAATGTCGGCATTATCATCACGAACCACAGGAATCAGGTGCTTTGGGGCAAGCGGGTCAGGCAGCATGCATGGCAATTCCCGCAGGGCGGCATCCAGCATGGCGAAACCCCGGAGCAGGCGATGTACCGCGAGTTGCACGAGGAAGTCGGCTTGATGCCGCAGCATGTGAAGATACTCGGACGTACCCGGGAATGGATGCGTTACGAGGTTCCGCAAAGCTGGAACAAACGTGAATCGCGCGGTGGCTATCGCGGACAAAAGCAGATCTGGTTTCTGCTGCTCCTTGTCGGCCGTGATTGTGATGTCTGCCTGCGCGCCAGTGCGCATCCGGAATTTGATGCGTGGCGCTGGAACAATTACTGGCTGGACATCAACGCCGTGATCGAATTCAAGCGTGAAGTGTACACGATGGCGCTTAAGGAACTGGCCAGTTTTCTGCCCGCACCCAAAGGCAATCCGGCGCAACTCCAGCATGCGTACCGGTAGTTTCCTTTCGTTCACTTAGGAGAAGGTCTTGATCAAGGAATACAACGCGCTGCAATCGTTCCGTCTGAAACCCGGCTCCTCTTTTGTGCGACCAGTGCAGAAACTTCCGGAGCGGGTGAAACTGAACGATCCCGCATTGGACGTGATGACCGATCTGCACAAGGTTTCGGTGGTGAGTGTCCGAACCAGAACTTCGGTGGACAAGGCCAATGCGAAGATGATTCGCTATGGGGTCCGCCTGCTGCTGGTGCTGGACGATAACGATCAGGTGGCTGGCTTGCTGACTGCCACCGATGTGCTGGGAGAAAAGCCGATGCGTTTCCTGCAGAATATGGGCGGAACCCATGCAGACATCATGGTGCGCGACATCATGACCACCCAACGCGACCTGGAAGTGATGAAAATCGATGAAGTGCAGAATGCGAAGGTCGGGAATATCGTTGCCAGCCTGAAACATTCACATCGGCAACACGCGCTGGTGGTCGCTGAAGGTGGTGATGGCAAGCAGTCAGTATGCGGCCTGTTCTCCCTTACTCAGATTGCCCGTCAATTGGGAGCGCAGGTTCAGAGTTTTGAACTGGCGCATACCTTCGCCGAAATCGAGGCGGCGATTCCGCGCGACTAAAAAATCCAGATTTGCGAGCATCCGCTACGCGGATTGCCTGCCTACCCCACTTCATCCCAACTGATGGAGCTACTAGCTATTCCACTATGTCGCCAAACAACGGCAACTAAGTGGCTGGTTATGCTGCGTTGCGTAAAAAATTTAGTTACGGCCAACCTAAGGGTTACCCTACACTGAAACTTCGTTTTCTTGCTTGCCTATAACAAATTTGCGGCGCGGCGGAATTTTTTGCGAGCCGCCGCTATGCGGCTTGCCTGCATACCCCTCTTCCGCGCCTTGCATTTGGGCAAACTCTGAATTTTTAGGTGTGTTCTCAATGTTTTCCCGTGCTGCCGAAACCGCCGGTGCCGCGTTCGCTCAGCGGAAATTCCTCGACCAGATTGAATTTCGCCTGCATCACCGGCACGATCACCAGCTGTGCCATGCGCTCCATCGGCATCAGCGTGAACGGTATCTGGCTCCGGTTCCATAGCGAAACGAAAATCTGTCCCTGGTAATCCGAGTCGATCAGACCGACCAGGTTGCCGAGTACGATGCCATGCTTGTGCCCCAGGCCGGAGCGCGGCAATATCATCGCGGCATAACCCGGGTTGCCCAGATGTATCGCGATGCCACTGGGAATGAGTTCGCACTGCTTGGGCTGGATCACCAGATTGTGTTCGATGCATGCGCGCAAATCAATCCCGGCGGAACCTGACGTCGCATAGCCGGGCATGTGTTCATGCAAACGGTGATCCAGGATTTTGACATCGACCGAGATGTGTTCCGTTTCGGCTGGGTGTTTCATTTACCGCTCCTCAAATTACGTTGCGCGATATGTTGCATCAGTAACCTTGCCAGTTTCAGTTTGTCGGCGCGCGGAAGCGTCAGCGTGCCGCTGTCTTCAAACAATACCAGTTCGTTTTCATCGCTGCCAACCGCCTGCTGCACCAGATTGCCGACCAGCAAGGGGATTTTTTTTGCGCGGCGTTTCTGTTCGGCATATTCGGCGAGATTCTCGCTTTCGGCTGCGAAACCCACGCAATACGGGGCGGCAGTCAGGCTGGCCACATATCCCAGAATGTCCGGGTTCGGGACGAGTTCCAGCGTCAGATTCTCCGCGCTTTTCTTGATCTTCCGTGTGCTGGGCCGGGCGACGCGGTAATCGGCCACGGCTGCCACGCTGATGAAAATATCGCAATTGCCGACTTTCTGCTTTACCGCTTCGAACATCTGCTCGGCGCTTTGCACATCCACGCTTTGCACCCCCTGCGGTTTTGCGAGCGATGTTGGACCCGAAATCAGTGTGACTACCGCACCCAGTTCATGGGCGGCCTGCGCGATTGCATAACCCATCTTGCCGGAACTGCGATTCGTGATGCCGCGCACCGTGTCGATCGCCTCGTAGGTCGGGCCGGCGGTGACCAGTATTCTTTTGCCGGAAAGTATTTCTGGTTGAAAAAAGGCAGCGATGTCTTGCGCCAGTTGCGCTGCTTCGCGCATCCGTCCCGCGCCTTCCTCGCCGCACGCCTGCAAGCCGCTTTCCGGGCCAAGCACCTGCACCCCGTCCGCAGCCAGTTGTGCGACGTTGCGCCGGGTGGCCGCATTCGCCCACATCTCGCGGTTCATCGCGGGCGCGATCAGCAGCGGGCACGCGCGCGCCAGGCAGAGTGTGGAAAGCAAATCATCCGCGAGTCCGTGCGCCAGTTTGGCAATAAAATCGGCGCTCGCGGGTGCAATCACGATCGCATCCGCGGCGCGGCCCAGGCTGATGTGCGGCATGCCGTTCGGCACACCCGAATCCCACTGGTCGGTCAGTACCGGCTTTCCGGACAGGCCCTGCATCGTGGTCGGTGTGATGAAATGGCAAGCCGCTTCGGTCATCACGACCTGAACTTCAAATTCCTGTTTGATCAGCAGGCGCAGCAGTTCAGCGGCCTTGTAGGCAGCGATGCCGCCGGTAATGCCCAGCAGGATGTGTTTGTCAGTATGTGTCTGAGGCACGATGCGTTTTGTCGTTGCTTGTTCCATAATGCCGCACATATTAACAAGAATCGGCCCCATCTGGGCTGGGAGGGTATATGGCGATCCCGGATTGGCCGGAAGGCGAACGGCCGCGCGAGAAGCTGTTAAGCCGCGGCGCTGCCGCGCTATCCGATGCTGAATTGCTGGCAATCTTTCTGCGCACCGGCGTGACGGGCAAAAGCGCGGTCGATCTGGCGCGCGAACTGGTCGCCCGGTTTGGCGGCCTGACGCAATTGTTTTCCAGCAGCGAAGCGGATTTTTGCGCTGTGCACGGTATGGGCCAGGCAAAATATGTGCAATTGCAGGCGGTACTGGAAATGTCCCGGCGCGCACTCGGGGAGGAACTGCACCGGGGCGATGCGCTCAACTCGCCGCGCGTGGTGCGCGATTATTTGCAGTTATTGCTCGGCGGGCGGCAGCATGAGGTCTTTCTGGTGCTGTTCCTGGATACCCAGCATCGCGTGATCGCCACCGAGGAGTTGTTCCGCGGCACGCTCAGCCAGACCAGTGTGTATCCGCGCGAAGTGGTCAAGCGCGCGCTGGCGCGCAATGCAGCCGCCGTCATACTTGCCCACAATCATCCCTCCGGTGTCGCCGAACCCAGCCAGTCGGACAAACTGCTGACCGATGCGTTAAAGCAGGCATTGAGTCTGGTGGACGTGAGAGTGCTGGACCATTTCGTGGTGGCGGCCGGGCAAACGCTGTCATTCGCGGAAAAAGGATTGCTGTGACCTGCACGATGTCCAGCAGCCTGCCGCATCAACGGCTGGATACAGGATGCCATGGGGAATTGAATTCCGTTCGCGAGGGGAATTGCGTTTTGCGCCACATCGGCTGATATGCCGGGTTTATCCCCGTGCTTTTTAGTAGAATGGTATTGGTAAAAAATTATGCATTCGATGGATCGGTTTTCTGTCATGCAACAAGAATTGGCGCATCCGTATTCAGGCTGCCGTGCGCAATTACATGAGGTGTAGTGTGATGAGATTTGCAAATTCGGCATGCTGGCTGTTATTGGGTTTGATGCTGGCTGCAAACGGTGCGTATGCGCAGGACACTGCCGGGAAGCCGCGCCAGGCATCCGGCCAGAAAAGCCAGAAGCCGGTAAAAGCCGATGAAAAGGAAAAACTGCTCGCAGATGCCGAAGCCTTGATGAAGGCAGACAAGCCCGAGCTTGCCTACAAGCTGCTCGAGCCGTACGAGTTTGAACGTTCCGGCGAGGTGCGCTTCGATTACCTGATCGGAATCGCGGCATTGGATAGCGGCAAGCCGGACAAGGCGACACTCGCACTTGAACGGGTACTGGCCGAGGATCCGAATTATGCCGGTGCGCGCCTGGAAATGGCGCGCGCCTATTACCAGCTTGGAGACCTGCAGCGCGCCAAGTCCGAGTTTGAAACGGTGCTGAACGAAAATCCGTCCGATGCGGCGCGCGTCACGATACGGAAATATCTGGATGACATTGCAGAGCAGCAAAACGTGAGCAAGACACATATCAGCGGCTATGTCGAGGGCAAGGCAGGGCGTGATACCAACGTCAACAACGCTTCCGAGTTTCCCAACAATATCATTACGCCAACGCTGTATCCGACCAGTGAGGAGTTGGCCGACAATTATATCGGTGCCGCTGCAGGGGGCGAGATCAGCCACGACCCGAATGCGAATTTCCGGCTGTATGCGGGGGCCGATATCAGCAAGCGCAATAACTACCGGCTGAAGAGTTTTGATTTGTTCGGAACGGAAGAGCGCGTCGGCATGATCTATGGCACGGAAACCGACCGCTACCGGATCGGCCTGACCGGAGGGCAGAATTCCCTGGGCGGGGCGCGATACTATGATTCATCCGGCGTGAACGGCGAATGGCGGCACATGCCAACTGCCAACAAGCAGATCAGTCTGTTCGGCCAGTATGTCCGGTACCGCTATGCGGATCCCGCGCTGCAGCTGAATGACATCAACCAGATTGTTGCCGGAACGGGCGTGCTGCGTATCCTGGGGGATGGTAAAACCGCGCTGTCGGGCAGTTTTTATCTGGGAACCGAAAATGACGTCGGGCCGGCAACGGCGACCCGGCCTGCGGGCGGACGGACAGATGGCGCGAAGCGTTTCGTCGGCATACGCGTCGGCGGCCAGGCAGCCATGAGCGACAACGCGAAACTTTACATCAGCGGCGGCGAACAGGTCGGCTATTTCAGCAACGAGAATCCGACCATTTCGGGTCACCGACTGGACCGCCTGGGTGACCTGACCATCGGGGTAGAGTGGTATCTGGATAAACTATGGATCGTGCGTCCGCAACTGGTACGTTATTTAAATACGTCAAATGTTGCCGCGTATTCCTATGACCGGAATGACTATTCGTTGACGATACGGCGCAATTTCAAATAGCCGGATTGAATGTTACGTCGCTTTGACCGTATCCACGGATTACGCGGTGGCGATACCGACAACCGAAGATCACCGATGTTTTGCCATTCAGTCCGGACCAGCCCGCAATTGCGGGCTTTTTTCATGGCTGACGAGAAGATCAGATCCCCTTTGCCAGCGTGGCCGCTTTGCCAATATAGGTTTGCGGCGACAGTTTCAGCAGTCGCTGCTTTTCCGGTTCGGGGATGTCCAATGTGCTGATGAAGGCTTGCAGCGACGCGCGGTTGATTCCATCCTTGCCGCGCGTCAATTCCTTGAGCTTGTCGTAGGCGTTCTCGATGTTATAGCGGCGCATCACGGTCTGGATCGGTTCGGCCATCACTTCCCAGCTTGTGTCCAGGTCATCGGCGAGGCGGGCGGGATTGGCTTCCAGCTTGTTCAGCCCCTTCAGGCAGGATTCATAGGCGAGCAGCGTGTAGCCGAGCGCCACGCCCATGTTGCGCAATACGGTCGAATCGGTCAGGTCGCGCTGCCAGCGGGAAATCGGCAGTTTCTCGCTGAGGTGGCGCAGCAGCGCATTGGCGAGGCCGAGGTTGCCTTCGGAATTCTCGAAGTCGATCGGGTTGACCTTGTGCGGCATGGTGGAGGAACCGACTTCGCCCTTGACCACCTTCTGTTTGAAATAGCCGAGCGATATGTAGCCCCAGATATCGCGGTTCAGGTCGACCAGGATGGTGTTGATGCGCGCAGTAGGCATCGAACAGTTCAGCCATGTAGTCGTGCGGTTCGATCTGGATGGTGTACGGGTTGAACATCAGGCCGCGCGCGCTGACAAAGCGTTCCGCGAAACCTGCCCAGTCGACGTCGGGATAGGCCGCCAGGTGCGCATTGTAGTTGCCCACCGCGCCGTTGATCTTGCCGAGTATTTCGGTGTCGGCCACGCGCGCGTTCGGCGCGCTGCAAGCGGTACACCACATTGGCCATTTCCTTGCCCAGCGTGCTCGGCGTGGCAGTCTGGCCGTGGGTGCGGCACAGCATCGGCAGTTCGGCATGCTGGTGGGCGATGCTCTTGCAACCGGCTCGATCAGCACGTTCAGCGTCGGGCAGCATCACCGCATCGCGGGCAGTCTTGAGCATCAGCGCGTGGCTGAGGTTGTTGATGTCTTCCGAGGTGCAGGCGAAATGGATGAATTCCAGCACCTCGGCAGTTTCCGGGTTGCCCGACAGTTTGTCGCGCAGCCAGTATTCGACGGCTTTCACGTCGTGGTTGGTGGTGGCCTCGATGGTCTTGATCGCAAGTGCATCGTCCTCGCAGAAATTTTCGTTGAGCGCGTCCAGTTGCGCGACGGTGGCAGCGGAAAACGGCGCGACTCCGGCGATATCCGGCTGCGCGCGGAGCGCCTTGAGCCATTCGATTTCGATCAGCACGCGATAGCGGATCAGGCCGAATTCGCTGAAATAAGCGCGCAACGCATCGACCTTGCCGTGGTAGCGTCCATCCAGCGGGGACAGGGCGGTGAGTTTGGTGAGTGTCGTCATGATTAAGGGTGCCTCTAAAAATCCAGATTTCATCCCAACTGCTGTGTTGCGAAAAAAATTCCTTGCTTACATATAAATCATATGCGGCGCCGCGGAATTTTTTCCACGTCTTGCATTTGGGCGAACTCTGAATTTTTAGAGGCACCCGAGGAAAGCGAAAGGCACATTTTACGCGAATCAGGCTTGTCCTTGTTCGATGATCGCACCGCCGAGGCAAACCTCGCCGTGATAGACCACCACCGATTGCCCGGGCGTGACGGCCCATTGCGCTTCATCGAATGCGAATTCACAGGTGCTGCCGGAGAGGTGCGTGATGCGGCACGGCGCATCGGCCTGGCGATAGCGTGTCTTGGCCGCGTAGGGATGACCGACCGCCGGCGCGCTGCCGCTGATCCAGTGGCTGTCCAGCGCGGACAGGCGCGTGCTGAGCAATGCGGAATGATCGTGCCCCTGAACCACGATCAAACGGTTGTTCTCGATATCCTTGCCGCTGACGAACCACGGTTCACCCGATGCTTCCCTGGCGCCGCCGATGCCCAGTCCCTGGCGCTGTCCGATGGTATAGAACGACAGCCCGATATGCTGGCCGACCCGCTTGCCTTCCGGCGTGACCATCTCGCCCGGACGGGTGGGCAGATAGCGATTCAGGAATTCGCGGAACGGGCGCTCGCCGATGAAGCAGATACCGGTGCTGTCGCGTTTGGCATGATTGGACAAACCGTGCCGTTCTGCGATGCTGCGCACCTCCGATTTCAGCAGCTTGCCAAGCGGGAACATCGCATGGCTCAACTGCACCTGGTTCAGGCGATGCAGGAAATAGCTCTGGTCCTTGCTCGCATCGCTGGCCTTGAGCAGCTGGTACAGTCCGCCCATCTCGCGCACCTGGGCATAATGGCCGGTCGCAATGGCGTCCGCCCCCAGCTGCATGGCGTGGTCGAGAAAGGCCTTGAACTTGATCTCGGCATTGCACAGGATGTCGGGGTTGGGCGTTCGCCCGGCTTGGTATTCGCGCAGGAATTCGCTGAACACGCGTTCCTTGTATTCCTTCGAGAAATTGACCGCTTCGATCGGGATGCCGATGGTGTCCGCGACCGACACCGCGTCAATCAAATCCTGGCGCGAAGAGCAATACGCTTCGTTGTCGTCGTCCTCCCAGTTCTTCATGAACAACCCGACCACGTCGTAGCCCTGCTGCTTGAGCAGCAGGGCGGTGACGGAAGAATCGACGCCTCCGGACATGCCAACCACGATGCGTTTAGTCATAGTGGACCAGCAACTCCAGCGGATAGCGCTTTCCGGCAAGATGATCCTCGACGCAGCGCAATATCAGCGGGCTGCGGTGGCGTGATCGGGAGTCGCGGATTTCTTCGTGGGATTGCCATAAGGTTCGAATTATACCGCTGTCGAGCTTCCGGCCGGGCTCATGGCCGGTGATCATGCCGGTGAACGCAAAACGCAGGTAGGTTGTATCCGATTCGTCGGAATGCCAGCGATAGATGCCGAGCAGGTGCTGCGGAACAAAGTGGTAAGCCGATTCTTCCAGCGTTTCGCGAACCACGGCATCCACCAGCGACTCGTCCGCTTCAAGGTGCCCGGCGGGCTGGTTGCAGCGCACGCCGGCCGAAGTTTCTTCTTCAACCAGCAGGAATTTTCCGTCGCGTTCGATGATCGCGGCGACAGTGACATTGGGTTTCCAGATCATTTTTTGTCCTAAAATAAAAAAGGCAGGGTTTCCCCTGCCTTCGCTGAGCTAGTGCCGGTATTACTTGGCGGCTGCTGGTGCTGCTTCTTCAGCTTTCTTTTCTTTTTTTGCTTTGTGTGCTTTTTTGACTTTTTTTGCTTTCTTTGCTTTGTGCTCTTTCTTTTCTTTCTTTTCTTTCTTTGCTTCAGCTTTTGCAGGTGCAGCCATCGCTGCGCCAGCGGCAGGAGCAGCTTCGTCAGCAGCAACAGCGGTGAAAGAAACAGCAGCAAATACAGCGGCGATCAGTAAGGATAACAGTTTGCTCATTGTGAACTCCAATTTATAGTAGATTGATCAACGTTTACGACACTACCGTGTCAGTGCCTATAACGCATCCCAGATTTGTTCGGTTGACACCGGTTGGGGGGATTCTTCATGAATTGTCCGGAATTGCGGGATTCCGGGCCCCGTTTTGAATGCTGGGTGCATGGGATTCCAGCGCAACCGCAATTAATTGCCATTTCTGGACGAAAACACAGCGCTTAATGGTGCCGGGGGAGGGACTCGAACCCTCACGTCCTCTCAGACACCGGATTTTGAGTCCGGCGCGTCTACCAGTTCCACCACCCCGGCTAAGCGGGCCGCATTATCCATGATGCAGGGTCCCATATCAACCTGATTCTGGGCGGGCGAGTACGGCTGGAGCGCTTCTCAGCGCATTCCCGCCGGTATTCGGGACATCGTGACGCCGGGTCGGGCGCTGCCGTGGCGATGCCGGTCAGGTGCAGAATTCGAAGTGATATCATTCGGCGTCAAGTTCGGGCATGTCATTAGCCGCCGGTTGCGTAAGTCGTTATGGATGCCGGAACGCCCAAGCGCGGTCAGGAACAGGATAATCAAACGTGAACGAAAAATACCTAGGGCAAGTGGTGCAAATTGCACATCGTGCCGGGGCAGCCATCATGGCGGTCTATCAAAGCGGCGAGACGGGGGAGACCGCCAAGGCGGACAATTCCCCGCTCACCCTGGCAGACCTGGCCGCGCACCGCATTATTGTCGAGGAACTCGCCGGGCTGACGCCGGATATCCCGATTCTTTCCGAAGAGGCCGCCGACATCGCATACCCGGTGCGTTCGCAATGGAAGCGTTACTGGCTGGTCGATCCGCTCGACGGCACCCGGGAATTCATCAAACGCAACGGCGAATTCACGGTCAACATCGCGCTGGTGGAATCGGGCGAACCGGTTCTGGGCGTGGTGTATGTCCCGGTGCAAGATAAGTGCTACTACGGCGCGCGCGGCGCCGGCGCTTTCGTGCAGCGCGGCAACGCCCCGGCCCAGCCCATCACCGCAAAACCCCGCAGCGCGGGAGAACCCATCCGGATCGTCGCGAGCCGCTCGCATCGCGGCGCGCGCACCGAAGCGCTGCTCGAACGCCTCGGCGAACATCAAACGATCAGCATGGGCAGTTCGCTCAAACTTTGCCTGGTTGCAGAAGGGGCGGCGCATCTGTATCCGCGCCTCGGACCGACCATGGAGTGGGATACCGCCGCCGCGCATGCGGTGGTGAACGCGGCGGGCGGCATCGTGTGCGACTTGGCCGGCAAGGAATTGCGCTACAACAAGATCGATCTGCACAACCCGGAATTTCTGGTTTTGCCGGCCGCTGACCAGGCCCTGCTCGGGCTCGTTATCGACAGCCTCCGCTAAATGCGGCGGGTATTTCGGCTTGGGAATTTTCGGGTCGTACGCATCTGCGGAATACCCTGCTTCGCTGTTGCCGGACGCACTTTTGTCGCGAGCAGATATTGCACATCGTCTACAATTCCGGCTTTGCATGGCTTTTTCCCGCGTTGATGCGTACCGATGAATTTGATTTTGTATTGCCGGAACGGCTGATCGCGCAGCATCCGCCCGAGCGGCGCGGCGCCAGCCGTCTGCTGCATGTGCATGACGGCGTGTTCGAAGACCGGCTGTTTGCGGACCTGCTGCAACTGGTCGGGCCGGACGATGTGCTGGTGCTGAACGACACGCGCGTGATCAAGGCGCGTTTGACCGGCAGCAAGGAAAGCGGAGGAAGGATCGAAGTGCTGGTCGAGCGAGTGCTGGATAAGCACCAGTTTCTGGCCCAGGTGCGCGCCAGCCATGCGCCCAGGCCAGGCAGCCTGCTGAATCTTGCTGCGAAAGGGTCGCTGCGCAGCAGCGGGGCACACATCGGCGTACCCCTTGCGGGTGCGGGCGGATTGCAGGCCGAGGTGCTGGGGCGAGACGGCGAATTCTATCGCCTGCGATTTGCAGGCAACGAAGATGTGCTGGACCTGCTCGAGCGCCACGGGCAATTGCCATTGCCGCCCTACATCACCCACGCGGCCGATGACGAGGACGAACAGCGCTATCAGACGGTGTATGCAAAAACGGCGGGCGCGGTCGCGGCGCCGACTGCGGGTCTGCATTTCGATGAAGCGATGCTGCAAGCGCTGCGCGACAAGAGGGTGCGGATCGCCTGGGTGACACTGCATGTCGGAGCGGGCACTTTCCAGCCGGTGCGCGCCGAACATATCCGCGACCACACCATGCACAGCGAGCGCTACGAGATTCCGCAGGAGACGGCCGATGCAATCGCTACTGCCCGCGCAAAACGGGGCAGGGTGATAGCGGTCGGGACCACCAGTTTGCGCGCGCTGGAGAGCGCCGCGGAATCCGGTGTGCCACAGGCCGGGCGCGCGGAGACGGACATCTTCATCACACCGGGCTACCGCTTCAGGATAGTGGACTTGCTGCTCACCAATTTCCACCTGCCGCGCTCGACGCTGCTGATGCTGGTGTGCGCGTTTGGCGGAATGGACGAAATGCTGGCAGCCTACCGTCGTGCAGTAGAAAAGGAGTACCGCTTCTTCAGTTACGGAGATGCGATGTTGATCGAAAGAAATCCATGAAATTTACCCTGCATAAAAGCGACGGGCTTGCCCGCCGCGGCACACTCGAGCTTGCCCACGGCAGCGTCGAAACCCCCGCGTTCATGCCGGTCGGCACCTACGGCACGGTCAAGGCGATGTCGCCGCTCGAACTGCGCGAGATCGGCGCACAGATCGTGCTGGGCAACACCTTCCACCTGTGGCTGCGGCCGGGGCTGGAAGTGATCGCGGCGCACGGCGGGCTGCACCGTTTCATGGGATGGGACGGACCGATCCTGACCGATTCCGGCGGATTCCAGGTGTTCAGCCTGGGGGCGCTGCGCAAGATCACCGAGGAGGGCGTGAAGTTCCAGTCGCCGGTCAACGGCGACAGATGTTTCCTGTCGCCGGAAGAATCCATGCATATCCAGCGCGTGCTGAATTCCGACATCGTGATGATCTTCGACGAATGCACGCCGTATCCGGCCGACGAAAACACCGCCGCGGAATCGATGCGGCTGTCGCTGCGCTGGGCGGCGCGCTCGAAAGCCGCGCATGGCGACAACCCGAATGCGCTGTTCGGCATCGTGCAGGGCGGGATGCATGAACATCTGCGCGATGAATCGCTGCGCGAACTGGAGCGTATCGGTTTCGACGGCTATGCGATCGGCGGACTGTCGGTGGGCGAACCCAAGGAAGACATGATGCGCATACTGCGGCACACTGCGCCGCAGCTGCCGCAACACAAGCCGCGCTACCTGATGGGCGTCGGCACGCCGGAGGATATCGTCGCGGCCGTCGCGCAGGGTATCGACATGTTCGATTGCGTGATGCCGACGCGCAATGCGCGCAACGGGATGATGTTCACCCGTCTTGGCGACATCAAGATCAAGAATGCACAGTACCGCACGGACATGCGCCCGCTGGACGAGCAGTGCGGCTGTTACACCTGCCGCAACTTCACCCGGGCCTACCTGCATCACCTGCACCGCATCGGCGAGATACTCGGCGCGCGCCTGAACACGATCCACAATCTGTACTATTACCAGCAGCTGATGGGCGAAATCCGCACCGCGGTCGAGGCTGGCGTTTTTGCGGAATTCGTTGCCCAATTCGCGCGGATGCGCGAACAGAATCGGGAAGGCCCGGCTGAAGACCGGTAACGCCGCGGCCGTTACCCGGGAGTGGCCGGCCGGGCGCTGCGCATATCGCGCCGTTCCAGTGCCAGCGACAGAAACGCGTCCGCGGGCAGCGGTCGGCTGAACAGGAATCCCTGCGCAAGCTGGCAACCGTGCTGCTGCAGGAACGACAGTTGTCCGGCAGTTTCGACGCCTTTTGCGACGACCGTCAGGTCGAGGCTGTTTGCCAGCGAGATGATCGTGGTCACGATCGCCGCATTGTCGGCATTGTCCGGCAGGCCGCGGATAAATGTCCGGTCGATCTTGAGCAGGTCGATCGGGAAGCTGCGCAGATAGCCGAGACTCGAATAGCCGGTGCCGAAATCATCGAGGGTGAACTTGATGCCGACGCGCTTGAGTCCCTCGAAATTGGCGAGGACCGAATCGTCCGGATTTTTCAGGAAGCCGTCGTTGATCTCGAGGTGCAGCAGCTTCGGGTCGATCTCGGCCTGCTCGATTACGCCGGCTATCATCGTTTCCAGGCCCGGGGTTGAAAAATGGCTGGACGACAGATTCACCGACATGCTGAGCTGGTCAAGTCCGTTCCCGCTTTCCCGCCAGGCCTGCAACTGTGCGCACGCCTCGCTGAGCACCCATTCGCTGAGCGGCGCGATCAGGCCGCATTTTTCGCTCTTCGGGATGAATTCCGCGGGCGATAGCCAGGTTCCATGCGCGTTGGGCCAGCGCACCAGCGCTTCGGCCCCGATGATCGCACCGGATTTCAGGTCGATGACCGGCTGGTAATGGAGCACGAATTCGTTGTTCTCCAGCGCGCGCCACATTTCGTCTTCCAGTCGCACCTGCTGCCGGATTTCCTCGCTCATGTGTTCGAAGAACATCTGGTGACGGTTGCGCCCCAGGCGCTTCGCGTTGTGCATGGCCATGTCCGCCTTGCCGATCAGCGTCTCGGCATCTTTTCCGTGCTCGGGGTACAGGGCGATGCCGATGCTGGCGGTCAGATGCAGCTCGCGCCCGCCGATCTCGATCGGCATCGCGACGGCGTTGAGCATCTTGGTCGCGATCTGCAACATGTCTGCGCCGGACTTGATGTCCGGCACACTGACCACGAATTCATCGCCGCCCAGGCAGGCGATGGTGTCGCTTTCGCGCACGCATCCCTCCAGGCGGTGTGCGACGGTTTGCAGCACCTGGTTGCCGATTTCGTGCCCCAGCGAATTATTGATGTTCTGGAAAAAGTCGAGATCGACAAAAGCCACGGCCAGCAGGTTGTTGTTGCGCTCAGCCGAGGACAGCGATTGTTTGATCCGGTCCAGCAGCAGCAGGCGATTCGGCAAGTTGGTCAATGCATCGTGGGTGGTCACATGCCGCAGGTTCTGCTCGATGCGGCGCTGCTTCTCATATTGGTTCCTGATGATGTTGTCGGCATACCTGACGATGAAGAACAGGATTCCGTACAGCGCGGTCAGAACCGCGATCACGCTCAATGCGACCCGGGTTCCCTCCCGGGTATCGCTTGCGACCAGGTCGGTGAGATCGGAATCGATCTCGATCACCGCCTGAACAGGCTTATCCGCATCGGAGCGCAGCGGGATGAAGCTCGACAGCACCTCGCGGTCCGCGAGTTTCCCGTTCAGGCTGTCGTAATTGTCGTAGTGGGTGATGCTGCTTTGCGGCACGCCTTGCGTTGCCGACAGAAAGCCGGGGTCGCTGCCGTTGCTGGTCCCGATCTGCGCGGCATCGGTCGAGAACAGCATGCGACCGTCGAGCTGGTAGATTTGTACGCGCAGCGTTGCGGTATTGCGCGCCGCATTGCGCACGCTACGACCCAGTCTCGCAATTACGGGCTGGCGACGCAGCGTATCTGCGTCCAAACCCTTTGCGGTATTGAGGAAGCCTTGAAACTTCGGCCAGGTGTTGTTGGCGAAAGACCGGGCCAGCGCCACGTTCCGGCTTTCGCCGTATTTGAGCAGATGACCCTGTTCCAGCAACTGGTGGAGTATGCCCAGGACGACTGCCGCCAGCACGATTGAAACCAGGCTGGCGATCGAGAAATAGCGCAGTAGTCGAAACATCTACATTCCCTGATTAGTATCGCCCTAAGTTTCCCAGTCGCTCATGGGAAATGGACATGTTTACCGATACTGCATGTGTTTCATCTATCGAATCTTGTCACTGGCGAATCTTGCCGCTGGTGAATCTTGCCGCTGGTTTGCCGCAGCTGCCCGCCCCGGAAAAACAGATTTGCCGGGAAACTGGTTGGCAGATTGATTTGCCGCTTCCCCCGGCGGGCGATACCTTGATGAATCATATGAGAACGATCAACGCGCTGTCAATGCAATCCGTGCCCCGCGAGATACAGGCGCCGGCAGCATCGATTCGCGCGATATCCCGCATCGGAGACCACCGCATCGCGATATGATGGCTGCATGCACAATACGGACAGCAATTCGATGCACACTATGATCAACTGGAGCGAGGCCGGCCGGGAATGCACCGCCCGCTGGCGATCGGAGAGCGGAATGCCGCCGCCGAAGCGCGTGGCCATCGCGGACGACACGATGAAGGCGGACCAGGCATATCGTCTGGCCAGTGTAGGGACGGCGCTGCTGTGGCGTGGCGATTTTCAGAACGCCAAGCAGTTGCTGCAGGCGATGTCGCGCCGCGCCGATCGCAAGCCGCGCAAGGCCAGGACTGCGGAGGCTCCGGCAATTCCCGCTGCCGCATTCCACCTGCATCGCCAGGCGCAGTCGCAACGCGCGCGCACGCTGGCGATGATCCTGATTCCGCTGGACAGCGACTACACCATTCCGTTGCGCCGCGCGCCGGATATCAAGCAGGCCTGCACTGAAGTTTACGGGGAAAGCAGCGAGCCCTCGGTTGCGTCACTGCGCGAATTGCTGGGGCTGGTCGGCGCTCACGAGTGGCGCAAAAAGGGCGTCGAGATTCCCGTCCTGGGAGATGGAATAACGGGCGCGCGCATCCACCCGCACTACGGCGTGTTCTCCCCGGTGCGCGGCGAATATCTGGAACTGGCGAACACAGCGCCGCTGCCACAGAAATTTCCTGAGCCTGAACTGGCCTTCGACATCGGCACCGGCACCGGCGTGATTGCGGCCGTGCTGGCGCGCCGCGGCATCAGGCGCATCGTCGCCACCGACCAGGACCCGCGCGCGCTGGCATGCGCCCGCGAGAACATTTCCCGGCTCGGCCTGGATGCGCAGGTCGAAGTCGTGCAGGCCGACCTGTTCCCCGCGGGCAGGGCGCCGCTGATTGTGTGTAACCCGCCGTGGATACCCGCCCGCCCCAGTTCGCCGATCGAACATGCGATCTTCGACCCGGACAGCCGCATGCTGCGCGGCTTCCTCGCCGGACTTGCCGATCACCTGGAACCGGGCGGCGAGGGCTGGCTGGTGCTGTCCGACATTGCCGAGCATCTCGGCTTGCGCACGCGCGAAGAACTGCTGGCGCTGTTCGAAGCGTCGGGTTTGCGGGTGATCGAGCGGCTGGATGTGCGCCCGCATCATCCCAAGGTCGCCGATCACACCGATCCGCTGCATGAGGCACGGGCGAAGGAGGTAACTTCGTTGTGGCGGTTGGGGGTTCGATAGTTGGCCGGATTGCCGATTTGTCGTTTACGGGTAAAATTTGACCAGGTGGATGCGATCGAAAATTCAGGAGTGGCCATGGTATTTTCTGGCGTTGATTCCGATGAAAGACTTGCCGGCAATTAAGGGACTGTTGTTCGATCTGGATGGGGTGCTTTATGTCGGCTCCCGGGTGATCGAGGGTGCAATCGATGCTGTTGAACGCACCCGCGCCAGCGGAATTCAATGCCGCTTCGTTACCAACACAAGCACCTTGTCGCTGGATACGCTTCTTCAGAAAATCAATTCGATGGGATTCTCGATATCCAGGCAGGAACTCATCAGCGCACCGCAGGCGGCGTTATTGTTCCTGAAGCGGCAGCATGATCCGGTGTGCCGCTTCCTGCTATCGGATGATGTAAAGCGGGACTTCGGGGAATTCCGGCAATCGGATACCGATGCCGAGTACATACTGGTCGGGGATATCGGAGCTACCTGGTCGTATCGCTTGATGAACGAGATTTTCGATTGCCTGATGAAGGGCGCTCAATTGATAGCCATACACAAGAACCGGTTCTGGCAAACGTCCAGCGGTTTGCAGATGGATATCGGCGGATTTGTCGACGCCCTGGAATATGCCAGCAATACCACCGCAAAAATCATAGGCAAACCATCGGCTGATTTTTTCGATATTGCATTGGGCACCATGGGGTTGTCACCGGCAGAAGTCGCAATCGTTGGCGACGATATCGATGCTGACGTTGGGGGCGGGCAACGGGCGGGTATTACCGGCATACTGGTCAAAACCGGGAAGTTTCGTGAAGACTACGCCGCGGCTTCCCGAATCAGACCGGACATCATCATCGACTCGATCAGGGACTTGCCGGGCGTACTGGCAGTATAGCCCGCAGCATACTTGAATGTGGCAAGAATCCGATGGTCTTTAATAGTGCAGTTGTGCGCCAATGGTGAAATCCGTTTTGTAACAGCAATAAAAATCCCCAAGCCTGTACGGGTCGGGGATAAGGGGAGTTCTGCATGCAGTCAGAACAAATGCCCAGTGGGAGGAGAGGTGGGCACGGGCAATTAACGTTTCATCGCCTGGTCAAATTGTTCTATATAACTTCTGCGGAATAAAGACACTTTCGACATACGGCAGAAGCCGGGCGACAAATGGTAGAAACCATTGCGGTCATAAGGGACTATCCGGCCATATTTGCGAGCAGCTCGCTCCCGGTCAGCAATGTTTCAACTTGGCTTGGTTTGCCGGCGCGATCCAGCTTTTACGGTCTGAACCGGATTAACCGTGCATCCGCACATACAATCATAAATCGGATGAAATCAGGCATTCAAGCGCTATGATGGAATAAACCTTGAGTTAGTAATCGCTGTCTTTCAAACAAAAATATCGTTCTTTCGACGCTCATTTTGGTTGCAAACATTCATCAATCTGATAAACCAAAAATTGGTGGGGGTCTTACGTGTGCCCGGTATCCAGTTACATTTTTTCGGGTGCACTATTCTTGAATTTGTAATCAGTGCAAATTAATTAATCATTCCGGCTGTTGCTATAGGGGGAACAATGGCATATTTTCGTTACTGCGCGTAGGAAATACATGAGACAGCAAAGCGATCTCCATATCGTAGTGCAGCGCAGTGAAGTGGACATTGAAAATTTTAGATTCTGGACACGCCAGAATACGAGCATTAATGGTGCAGTTATTACTATACGGTGGGCATTGTATAGTCGATGGACATCATGACACACAAGGTGAAATTGATAATTATCGAGCAGACGAACAAATTTCTGGCCCAAAGTCGTTTCTCGGATGAATTGTAAGCTTTCCAAGCAACTGACAACCAGACCAAACCCGACACAAATGCTGCCGCGAGGAAGTGGTAACCTGTATATCCGCCGAAAGTCAGCATCATCTCAGCCAGGTTAAAGGCCACGATGAAACCGATGATTTGCCGATTCGTCGCTGACACACCCTGCTTGACCGGAAGGACCGGGATTGCGGCGGCGGTGTAATCATCCAGGCGATAAATGGCAATGGCGTAAAAGTGGGGTATTTGCCACAAGCCGAAGATCGATAACAATATTACCACCCCCGTGTCGAATCGCCCGGTCACCGCGCAATACGCGGCAAGCGGGGGCGCTGCCCCCGCCAGACTGCCGATCAACGGCGCGTATACTGAATGACGTTTCCAGTACAGGCTGTAAACGCACACCTATATGGCAAAACCTGCGAGCACGATTCCTACCGAGAGCAGATTGTCCTCTTCCAGTAACAATGACAAGCCCGATATACCAAGCACCGACGCGTATATGAATGCCGTATTAGTCGGCATCAGTCCCGTGGCAAGCACCCGGTCGCGCGTCCGCGTCATGATTCGGTCCAGGTCCCTGTCTACCCAGTTGTTCAGAACACATGCCGAGGCGATCAACAGGGATATACCGATGATCGTCAACACAAACATGGCCATATCGACATGCCCTTTGGCAGCGAGAAAAAAGCTTCCCATTACCGGGACCAGGTTGCCTAACACCATCCCCGGCTTGGTGATGCACCAATAGTCCCTGAGCATAACGTGCGTCCTTTACATCATGCGGTAATTGAGGTTGTATATGATCCACATTGTCCCGCCAACGATCAGGAACATGATCAATACGGCGAATAGCATGGCCAGGACGTTCCAGCGCGCTCTCGATGATGTATCCATATGCAGGAAATAATACAGGTGCACCATTACCTGAATTATGGCCGCACTGATTACCGTAATGATCGTCGCTGGGTGTGACAACGTTTTGTGCATCACCAAGGCGAACGGAATGGTGGTTAATACGATGGAGAGTATGAAACCGGTGGTATAGGATTTCCCGGTTCCCCTGCTCATTCCGGCACTGTCGATCGAATCCCGGTTCATTTATGTGACCCCCAGCAGATAGACCATGGTGAAAACACCGATCCACACGATATCCAGAAAGTGCCAGAACATGCTCAGGCAAAGCAGTCTGGACTGGACTGGGGCGGTCAGCCCCTTGGTCAGGACCTGTACCATCATTGTGAGCATCCAGATCAGGCCGAAAGTCACATGGGTGCCATGGGTGCCCACCAGGGCAAAAAAAGCTGAAAGGAAACCGCTGCGCGACGGGCCGTTGCCATCGACGATCATGGCGTGAAACTCCCTGACTTCCAGGAAGACAAATCCGAGGCCCAGAAGAAAAGTGACGGCGAGCCATGCCATCACCAGGCCTTTCCTGTTGTTGTGCACGGCCAGCATCACCAGTCCGTAGGTCGCGCTGCTCACAAGCAGGAATAAGGTTTCTGCATATACTTCGGGCAGATGGAACAAGTCACTCCCGCGGGGGCCGCCTGCATAACTGTGGTTCATCACCGCATAGGTCGCGAACAATGCAGCGAAAAGCACAAGGTCAGACATCAGGTAAATCCAGAACCCGAATGCCTTGATGGCGATGTGATCCGGATGCTCCATTTGCCCGACAGGCAGTTCGTCCATAACCGCAGCTTGATCTGTCATCACTTAACCTCCCGGGACCAGTCCGCCTGCATGCCGATTGCCGGCAATGGATAACAATTTGCGGTAGCGCTCATTTTCGATCCGTTCGACTTCTGCCGCCGGGATGACATATTCCACCTCATCGTCCATCGCTCGTGCGATCACCGTGAAAAGCATGCCCAGGGCGCTGAAAATGGCAAGCCACCAGATATACCAGACCATACTGAATCCGAACACGAAAGCTAATGCTCCAATGATGAATCCCTTGCCGGTATTTCCGGGCATCGTGATATCGTGATATCTACCCGGCTGCAGGCAGGCAACGCCCTTTTCCTTCATGTCCGTCAAGGCATCGATGGCGTGCACGACAGGGATGACCGCAAAGTTGTAGGGGGGAGGAGGGGAGGAGATCGACCATTCCAGGGTGCGGCCATCCCAGGGATCGCCGCTCAGATCGCGCGTTTCATGACGACGCCTGATACTCACGGCCAATTGGGTTATCTGGAAGATGATGCCAAGCAGGATCACCGCGGTACCGGTGGCGGCGACAATCAGGTAGGGTTGCCATGCAAGGTTGAAATAATGTTCCATACGGCGTGGCATACCCATGAAGCCCAGCGCATACAGCGGCATAAATGCAAGATAGAAGCCGATCAGCCAGCACCAGAATGCGCGCTTGCCCCACTTTTCGTCCAGCATAAATCCGGTAACCTTGGGGAACCAATAGGCATACCCTGCGAAAAAACCGAACAAAGTGCCGGCAATGAGCACGTTGTGGAAGTGCGCGACCAGGAACAGACTGTTGTGGAGCACGAAGTCGGCAGGCGGTAGAGACAGCATGACCCCTGTCATGCCTCCGATGACAAACGTTGTAAGGAATCCCAAAGTCCAGTACATCGGCGAGGTAAAACGCACGCGGCCGCGGTACATGGTGAATAGCCAGTTGAATATCTTCACCCCGGTCGGGATGGCGATCAGCATGGTTGCGATGCCAAAAGCCGCATTGACGTTGGCACCGGCACCCATGGTGAAAAAGTGGTGCAACCAGACGGAAAAAGACAATACCGTTATTGCCGCTGTAGCGTAAACCATAGAACGGTAACCGAACAGGGGCTTGCCCGAGAACGTGGCAACGACTTCCGAGAATACGCCGAAGGCAGGCAGGATTACGATATAGACTTCGGGATGTCCCCAGATCCAGAACAGGTTGACATACATCATCGGATTGCCGCCCAGCGTGCTGGTGAAAAAATGCATACCCAGATAGCGGTCAAACGTAAGCAGCGCCAGGGCGACGGTCAATACCGGGAACGCAAATATCATCAGCACATTGGTAAATAAAGTGGTCCACACGAAGATCGGCATGCGCATCAGCTTCATCCCGGGAGCGCGCATTTTCAGGATGGTGACGAGAAAATTGATGCCGGTTAGCAGCGAGCCGATACCTGCTATCTGTATCGACCATATCCAGTAGTCCACTCCTGTGCCGGGGCTGAATTGTCGTTCCGTAAGCGGTGCGTAACCAGACCAACCGGCTTTGGAAAATTCACCCACACCAAGCGACACCATCACCAGCACGGCTGCGGATGCAGTAAGCCAAAAACTGACTGAATTCAAAAAGGGAAATGCGACATCACGCGCGCCAATTTGCTGGGGCACCGCAATATTCATCAATCCGACCAGAAAAGGCATGGCCATGAAGATGATCATGATCGTGCCGTGCGCACTGAATATCTGGTCGAAATGTCCCGGTGCCAGGAATCCATGCGAAGTGCCGGCAGCCACAGACTGTTGCATACGCATCAGGACGGCATCGGAGAAGCCTCGCAATAGCATCACAAGTGCCAGGAGAATATACATAACCCCGATTCTTTTGTGATCTACGCTGGTCAGCCACTCCTTCCACAGGTATGCCCACTTCTTGTGATACGTGATCAGCGCCAGAATCACCAGGCCCAGCAAAAGCGTGCCGCTTACGGCACCCATGATGATCGGGTTGTCCCAGGGTATTGATGCAAGGTTCAGCTTGCCGAACATATCAATGCGTTCCTGAAGAAATGGATTCTTCCCGGGTAGCATTCGCAATATTCCCGCGGTTATTCCGGTGCTTTTCTATGATGTTCTCAAACAGTCCTTGTTCGACCCATGAATAGGATGCAACGGGGAAATCGATGCCCGGTTTGCTGATTTCCCTGAATCGGGCAAGATCCAGTCTATCCGGAGATCGTTTGACCTTTTGCACCCATGCTTTGAATTGATTCAAAGAAGTAACGCTTACCTTGAAATTCATGTCCGAGTAACCCCGGCCGCTATATTGCTGGTTCTGGCCGAAGTAAACGCCAGGCGTATCGGCAAGAAGATGCAAGCGAGTTTGCATGCCCGCCATGGCATAAATCTGGCTGCCGAGCTGTGGAATGAAAAAGGATGTCATTACGGTGTCCGAGGTAATCCTGAAACTTACCGGGACATTGGCAGGTAACACCAATTGATTGACTGTGGCGATATTTTGGCCAGGGTAGATAAATAGCCATTTCCAATCAAGAGACACTGCTTCGACGCTGATCGGCCTGACCGATGGATCGATAGGCTTGAAGGGATCAAGCCGATGGGTCTCCTTCCAGGACAATGTCCCAAGGGCCAGGACTATCGCAGCAGGAATCAGCCATGTGACCAAATCGATTTGGACGGAATCACTCCATTTCGGATCATATTCAGCATTCGGGTTGGATGCCCGGTATTTGCTGGGAAACCAGAGGGCCATGAAAATAACCGGGATGACGACGATCAGCATGAGCGCGAATGCCACGACGATGTCATGGAGTTCGGTAACGCCGACCGGTCCTTTGGGATCAAGTAGCGGGATCTTGCTGCAACCCGAGAGGAAAACTGCCAGGCAGAGTGGCGGGAGTCCTGCAAAGGATGAGTGGCAGTTAATTTTAATCAAAACTGCACCTCAATCAGCAATTTCGTTTGTACATGTCACACCAGGGACACACAGTTTTCTGGAATAAATGTGATGTTGAAGAGGCCGAAACATTAGATTCGTAACAAAAGACGCAGTAAAGTTCCCACGGAATTTACGATATCGTGACGAATTACATCGAAGTAATTGTGGGTACTTCTACCGCGATCATCCTGTCTGATCAATTGCAACATGCTGCATTGGAGCGTCTCCGGGTTTTTGAGTAAATAATTGCCTTGAACGTCCGTTATAGTGAAGTTGCGAAGACAGCTGCGGGTTGGCGTTTGCCGATTGATGGAGAGAGAAGCGTGCGGCCAAAATTGGCTGATAAGCAGCCAGTTGAGTTAGCGAAGTCAAACAGGCAGAATGCGGCCAGGAGTGGACGATCAAAGATTCTCCAGATAGCATTCACCACGAAATATGTAGTTCAGGATATTTCTATTCGTGCAGGGCCTTTAGGCACCATGTCGAATAGATAAATCCCATAATTGCTTTGTTGCTATTGGAGAACCCCCTAATGCAACAAACAACCGGATGCAATCCAAGAAACGTTGATGCTGTGCTTGAACAATGTCTAGCTGCGCCTTTGCCAATGCATGCTGCGCGTTTTGCATTGGCAAGAGGCCAATAGAACCGGCCCGATAGCTCGAACGCATCAGGCCCAGCGAAATGCTAGCATTGTCTAACGCATTATTAAGGATAGTAACCTCTTCATCGTCATGTGCAAGTGACGTAAGCGCATCGGCTACTTGCTTGAAAGCGACAATGATTGTCTGTTGGTATTGAGCGAGCGATGCCTGATAAGCATGTTCTGCCTCGCGTTTCTCTGCAGTTAATTGTTCCCCATCGAAAATGGGTGCTGTTAATCCAGAGGCAAGAGACCATGCGTTACCTGCCGCCCTGAAAATACCGGCAGGCGTTAGTGCTTCTTGCATCATGTTTGCAGTGATCGTAAG
The DNA here is from genome assembly GCA_963827265.1 of uncultured beta proteobacterium. Lineage (GTDB taxonomy): Bacteria > Pseudomonadota > Gammaproteobacteria > Burkholderiales > Gallionellaceae > Gallionella. The sequence goes on from CAWHAD010000005.1 coordinate 518,902, forward strand.
TTGCGGGTATTGATTTGCGGTGGCCACGCCTATGGCAGCGCTCGCTGCATGCAAGTTGGCTTCCGCTGCCAAAATGTCCGGTCTTCTTTTTACCAAGTCAGATGGAAGGCTTACCGGAATCTTATTAGGCAACCTGAGGTCGTTAAATTCAATATTTGGTGGCGTCCAATTGGCGGGGGCTTTCCCAAGATAGATGGAAAGTGCATGGCGGCCGACGCTTAAACGCTGCTCCAGCGGCGGCAGTATCGCCTGGTCAATATTAAGCTGGATTTTAATGTCCTAAGATATCCACCTTGGTGGAGGCCCCCGCAGCATAAGATTCCTCAACAAGCGCAAGTGTTTTCTGATCTTCCGCGATCATACTTTTGACTGCAGCAATTTCCGCATTTGCCGAAGCTATTTCCAATGCAGCCGAGGCGGTATCACCGGTAAGTGCTATGTAGATGGCGTCAAGCTCGTGTGCCTGATAATTTGCCAAGGCCTGCTGCCGCTCAATTGCACGTCGCCCGCCACCAAATAAGTCGGTCGACCAGCTTATTGAGGGGCCTGCCTGATAATAGCTGAATGGCGGAATGTTGAAATTACTGGGCCCGAACAGGGCGACGCCATATTTTTGGCGCCCGGCTGTCGCGTTTAGCGAGACTTGAGGCAAAAAGCTTCCGCTTTCTGCTTTAACAGCTTCTTCTGCCTGAGCAAGCGTCTCCTTGGCAGAGGTTAGATCATAGTTGTTTTTTACAGCTTGATGGATAAGGCCATTTAATGCGCCTGACGCAAACAGTGTCCACCAATCAGTTTCAATCTGCTTACCCAGTACGATGCGCTGATTCAAAGGCACTGCATCATCATTAGAGGTAAAAGTAGTACCTTTAGGAGTGGCCGGAGTTTTAAAATCAGGGCCAGTGCTGCAAGCAGAGAGCAACACCAAAATCCCAAAAATAAAGCCCGGTCTTTTTATGCTCATTCCATCACCGCCATTTCATTTAGACTTTTCGACTGAACTGGAGGACGCAACAATATCAACAGGGGAATAACTGCAATTGTCAGCACCATCATTAGCTTGTAATCATTAAGGTATGCAACCATCGCGGCCTGATTTGTGATCAGGTGGTTTAAAGCGGTGATACCCGAATGGCTATGAGGGTCAATATCGCTGGATAAGAAGGCTGGGTTGTTGAGGTTATATGGAGTGACATGCTCTGCAAGAGTCGCGTGCATAATTTGAGTATTCCGGGTCAAAAGCGTTTCTACGACAGAGATGCCGATCGCACTTCCCAGATTGCGCTGCAGATTGAAGAATGCGGTTCCCTCGTTGCGGAGTGATGCAGGCAGCGTGCCGAAAGCAAAAGTGGAGAGTGGCACATAAACCAGGCCGATACCGAATCCTTGAATAAGTCCGGATTCGACAACGAGATTCTCGTTCATTAACAAATTAAAATTCGTCATTTGCCATAGGGAGAACGCTGTTAACCCCAAGCCTGCAGCCATTATTATTCGAGCTTCGATCCTGCCTATCAGTTTGCCGACTACCATCATACTGATCATCGTGCCAGCGCCTCGGGGTGCCGTAACAAGTCCGCTAAACATCACCGGGTAACCCATTTCGTTCTGCAGCATAGGCGGTACAAGAGCCAGAGTGGCGAACAGCACAACACCGATCAGGAAGATGAATACATTGGCCGTGACAAAGTTCCGGTCGGCAAACAGGGCGGGGCTCAGGAAAGGCTGCCGATGTGTGAACGAATGGACAATGAAATAATAGAAAGCCATGCACGCCACCGTCGCTTCCGTGATGATCTCGCCGGAATTGAACCAGTCCTTGATGCCACCGCGGTCGAGGAATAACTGCAATGCCCCAATGCAAAGGCTTAAGGCGGCGAAGCCGAAGAAATCGAAGCGGCTAAACAACTTTTTTGTTTCCGGCATCGAGGTCGACAGGCCCAGGAATGCGATAATACCAATCGGCACATTAATAAAAAAAACCCAGCGCCAGCTGTAATCTTGGGTAAGCCATCCTCCAAGTACCGGCCCCAGAACAGGCCCCAGTGTTACGCCTACACCCCAAACGGCCATGGCCTTCCCATGCTTTTCTGGCGGATTGATATCGAAGAGAACTGCTTGGGAAAGCGGCACGAGTGCCGCACCGGATATTCCTTGCAAGAGACGGAATAGCACAATTTCCGGCAAGCTTGTCGAGATGCCGCATAATGCAGAGGTAACGGTGAAGCCGACGATCGATATCAGAAATACTTTTTTTCGTCCGAATCGCCCGGCCAGCCATCCGGTCAGTGGAATCATGATGGCTGCGGCTATGATGTACGAAGTAAGCACCCAACCCATTTGGTCTTGAGTCGCAGAAAGAGTACCCTGCATCTGGGGCAGTGCCACGTTGGCAATCGTAGAGTCCAAAGATTGCATAATGGTTGCCGCCATGATGGAAAAAGTGATCAGCGGGCGGTTTAACGGACCCTTGGAACTATCCAAATGTGGTGGATGAGGGACTGTGGCACCTTCACCAGCCTCTTCGATCACCTCCTCAAGCTGCGTGTTTGGTGAGGAATGTTCTGTCATTGCCAAATTCGCTTTATACGGCTGTGATGGGTGTCGACATTCACGATTGCGCTCAGTCCGGATGCCAATGGCGATTTGGGGTCGAGATCATCAATATTGATGCGTACTGGAAGCCGTTGCACAACCTTGACCCAGTTTCCCGTCGCGTTTTCGGGTGGCAACAAGGAAAAACTTGAGCCAGTCCCAGAACTAAAACTTTCTACGCTGCCATGAAACGTTCGGTTCGGATATGCATCGATTTCGATGGTGGCTTTTTGGCCAGGAACCATATTGGCTAGTTCGGTTTCCTTGAAGTTCGCCTCGACCCAGACAAGTCTTCTGGAGACAAGTGAAAACAAAGGAGCTGCCGCATTTATGTAATCGCCGCGCTGCAAGTTGTCGACCTTGGAAACGATACCGTCCATCGGGGCCTTAATGACGGTATATGACAGATTCAACTGGGCTCGCTGCAGCACCGCTTGTGCTTCTTGCACTGCGGGATGGTCATTAATATTGATAGACAGGTCATTCCCCAACAAAGAGAGTACGTTCCTTTGTTCTTGCCTGGCTGCACTCAATTTCTGTGTGGCATCGGCAAGCGTATGACGAGCCTGTTCCAGCTGTGCTTGCGATGCAATTCCCTTGGAGGCCAGAAGTTTTTCGCGTTCAAACTCATTTTTTTGATATAGAAGAGTTGCTGTTGCGGCAAGTTCATTCGCCTGGCGTTGCTTATAGGTAGCTCTTAAGGCTGCAATCTGTAACTTGGCATTAGCCAATTTCGCCTTTGCCTCTTCTATAGCAATTCTGTAGTCGCGGTCGTCCAGCTCAAAAAGAAGGTCACCCTGGTGTACTTGCTGGTTTTCCTTGACGAAAATTTTGGAGATCCGCCCGGCGATATTTGAACCAATGTCCACATGCGCTGCTTGAACATAAGCATCATCAGTAGAAACTATTCGTCCACCGGTTAAATAGAAAACTGTCGCGATTGCTACAAATACAATCCCTCCTCCAATAAACAAGTATCGGCGAAGCCGATTCTTATCCAGCGTTTGATTCGTCATAAGGCATTCCGCGTCAAGTTCAATTAGAAGTGTGGAATTGTAGGGGACATGTATTGTCATGATAATATGCAACAATGTGTATACATTATTCGCTGTAGTCGAATAATGGTGGCGACGATCATATAGCACTCATTAAAAGCAGCAATACTTTTATAGAAAGGGCTAAATGAGGAAAACTTGTAGCAAAATGGAGATGAAGAATGCGTGGCGCTGAATTTGCCCAGTTGAGTGCCTTTATAGAGATAGTCGAGCATGGCAACTTTTCTCGTGCCGCGCTTTATCTTGGGCTGGCTCCTTCGACGCTTAGCCAGACTATACGTTCTTTAGAAGAACGGCTTGGTGTGCGTTTGCTTAATAGAACCACGCGTAGCGTATCTCTTACCGAGGCGGGAGAGCATCTTCTTGCACGTATTCGCCCTGTGTTTGAAGATATGAACTCAGCTGTCGAATCGATCAATGATTTTCGTGATGCGCCGATGGGAACCTTGCGTCTTAGCGTTTCTTCTATTCCGGCCCAGATGATTATTGCACCGATGCTGAAGGATTTTTTGAAGGCTTATCCTTCCATTAATCTGGACATCGAAGTAGATAACGTCAATATAGATATTGTTAAAGGACGATTTGACGCAGGAATTCGTTACGGCAGGCTGATTGCCCAAGATATGATTATGGTTAAGGCCAGTGTTCCCTCACGTATGATCGCTGTTGCATCTCCGGAATATCTTGCGAAGCACCCAATGCCCGAAATCCCTCAGGATTTGCAAAATCATGCTTGTGTTCGATTCAGGCGTGGCAACCAGCAACTACTGACATGGGAATTTGAAAAGAACAAGAAAAAAATCGAGGTTGGGGTAAGCGGTCCATTAATCGTCAACGATGTCGATCTAATGGTAAAGGCGTTGCGCGTTGGAATCGGGATCGGATATATGGCGGAAGCATATATGAGTCAAGACATCGCTCAAGGTCGGCTGGTCCCAATGCTTACTGAGTGGTCTCCGACATATGATAGTTGGTATTTATATCATGCCAGCCGCCAACATTTATCGGCCCCGCTTAAGGCTTTTATTCGATTTCTCAGCGACCATATGCAAAAAAATTAAATTGGCAATTATTGAAAGTCACCAAACCCAGTAACTAGCTTGGCGCAAGGAGCTACTTCGTCGAGTTTTGACTGATGAACAAATTAAATTGGCATCGTATAGAAAAGTCATAGGCAATTATCAGATACGATGAAGGGGCTATCGGTGATTGACGAACGTCCGCTATGGAAACGTTGCCATGTCTGCTTTGGGTTGAAGCAGACGTTGGCGGACATGACAAACTAAGGGCAGAATGCGGCCAATGGGAGGAGCCATGAACAAACTATTTGCTGTATTGCTGCCTTCAATCTCGGCGGCTTTAGTGGCGATAGTTCTATTAGGGTGTGCTACAAAACCAAATGAATTGCGCCAAAAACCTCCAGAGATTAAATTTATTAGCTTGAAATCTTCAAAGCAGATAGCTGAATGCATAGTTGATAAGTGGCAATACGTACCGTTTACAGGGCCTCTCATTTCAAGAACAACTCCAAAGGGATATACCATAATTCAATATGCAAATGGCGGAGTTGGGGCTGATCCGGCATTCATCTCTGATATTAATGACATTCCAACTGGGACAGAAACCATCTTTTACACATACTATCCATTTGGGAATAGCGCTTCTTACTTTCAAGATTCGGCGAAGGAATGTCAGTAAGTCAATCCTGCCAAGCAAGCGACTATAGGAATTGCCAAAGAAGGGGCGTCACGTGAGCGGTCAATAACGGCCAGCCGCAATGTTCCTCAATTCGACCAACCGCAACGATAATATCGACCCACTGATGCAATAAGGAGATGGCAAATGTAACTTGCCATTTGTCCGTTACTTATTACCATTCGTCAGTTACTCAATTACATTTTTATAATTCTTAGTTAAAGCTTCGTGCGAGTGGCAGTGCGGCAAGTTCGTTCTGATCTTACCCACGTTTGATAGTCATCCATAGATTTGATTGATCATACTCAGGCAGAGGAAGGGAAGCCGCAATGAATGAACCGAAGAAGGTATTTCTGGCGTCAGTACTTGCTGTTTTGCTGGTTCAAGCCGGCTTGGCTTGGGGCGGGTCGGGCGTATCCGAAACAACTTCAACATTGCCGTCAAATATACCACCCGAGTATCAAGAGGCCATCAGCAAAGTCCTCCCGGGATACGAAATCCCCAGAAATGAAGATTTCCTGCAAGATGAGAGTCAACTAAAAAACTTTTTATCCCCGGATGAGATTGCGGTACGCAAGAAAAGGCAGTCGCTGGGATTCATCGTGGGCAGATTCAATGACGACAAGATTCCGGACTTTGCAGCCTGGGTGGTCAACCGCTCAATCAAACAGGAAAGTCCTGCTGGTATGCCCAAAAGCGAGAAGTTCGCAGCGAGGCTCGTGGTTTGCCTGGGTACCAACACACCCCGTGAGTACCAGTGCGAAGTCCTGCCCACTCTGGATGGAGACTTTATCGATTTGCCATATTGGGCCGATTTAGGAGTAGTCAAGCTTGATGGGGGAATCTCGTGTGGTGACATTGAACACCAAGTGGCAGTTTATGACATTCCGATTACTGCGTTCTACCCCGAAGGATGGAAAGGAAAACGGCCGAGCGGCGGTAGAAGCGAGGTGCCCGCACGAAGACTTCATCTGAACTATGACGCGATCGGTGAATATGCAATTGGAAGCAATGATGGAAGGACACTAGTTCGGGGACCCGACGGCATCTATCTGGATTGCGCGAATGCCGACTGAGCATTTAATTAGATTTTACCTATTCGGGTGCCTGTTGTTGGCCGCCCAGGTTCAAGCAGTCGGCCAGGTTCAAGCAGTTGGATTGATGCCCACTCCCATATTGACCAACGCGCGTATCAGCGCCGATGCGGCTCTCGATCAGACTGCGGGAACATATACCTATGCCTACACGGTAACCAACCCGGCCGGTAACACGGGCGAAATATGGGACATCAAGATCGATGTTTCAGCTGACGCATCGACCAACGGGATGGCTAACAATACGTGGGGACTTACCATCCCATGGGGATTGAGCAGAAAAGATTTTGCTACTGAATTGTCCAAGAGGGTGGCAACCAATAATCGCTTAAGCGAACCCTGGCCGCTGCAGCCACAAACCATCGTACCGTTCGGGTTGAATCTGCCACCAGGCTGGTTTGGTACCTTGGGAATAGACAGCGTTGCATCTTTTTTTAGCGGCGATAACATACCCAACATAGCCCCAGGCACCAGCCTCGGTGGATTTCAATTGATCAGCTACGGGGTACCCACGATACGCCATGTGCAGCTCATTCCCTTCTGGGTGCATGTCGTTGCCGATCACGATGCGGTATCCACGGCAGACAGACTGGCAGCAGGACAAGTCGAGCGTGACATCATCTTCCATACCGTGTCGCTTGGCCCATCCGGTGTTGCATATGGTTCGTTTGCCCATTGGAACCAACTGCGCGATGACATGGTTCGCGCGAAACAGCTTGGCTGGATTACTGACCCAACATTGGCAAATACCCTGACCAGCCAACTGGCCGCTGCGCGTCAAGCGCTGGATGCAAAGGATTTCTATACGGCCAAAACCCTGTTGCAACCGATGCTGTCCACGATTAGCCAATCCGCTCCTGCGCAACGCACCAGCGAGGGCTATGCCTTGGTCTTTCTGAATGTTCAGGCGCTGATCAATAACACGCCGAACAATCAGATCGAGCCAAAAGTATCGCTTGCTCCAAAAAGCTCGCTGTTGTCGATTGGCGGCAACCAGAGACTCACCGTTACCGTGATTGACCTCGCCAACGGCAGCGCGCCTTTGGCAGGCATTCCGATCCGCTTTACAGTGGATTCGGGACCCAATGCCGGCACTGAGTTAGGTGACACGCAAACTGATACCAAAGGTATCGCGACGTTGGCATACACCAGTGCACAAACCGGGACGGACAATATCATTGCCACCGCCCTGTTTTATGGCGGGGAAGTTAGCTATGACGATAAAGGAGTTGTCGTTTGGTCGGGCGGGGCGGATCTGGCGGTTCCATTGTTCAGCCCTCCGTTGTTGATCACAAAAGGAGGCAATAAATTCTATATGAGCGAGCAAACCCAGAACATCGGCAACGTCAAGGCGCCGGCATCGGTTACCCGTTACTACATTTCCGCCGCGCCGATTATCGATGTCACTACTGCGCAAGCGGCACAGGTTATCGGCGAACGGACTATTGCCGCACTTCAGCCGGGAAAATCAGACAGCATCAATCAGAAAGTCTTTCACATACCCAGTAATCTGTTGTCGGGAACGTATTATCTGGCTGCTTGTTCGGATGCCGGTAATGTAGTGATGGAATTGAATGAAGACAACAATTGCTCATTCAGTCAAATTGAAGGACACCAGTCCTTTATCGTGCCCATACAAAAGATTAAAAGTGCCAATGGAAAAAATGATGAGGATGACGAGGACGAAGACCATCACGATGCGCGCGATGATCGCAAGGGCAAAGAAGGCGGGATATTCGGGAATCCTTTCGGGAAACCAGAGGAAAATCGATAAGAAGCGTAATCGACCGGATTTAAAATTGAAGCATCTTGCTGAAATGACATTGTCAACACAAGACTTGTCTTATGAGAACCCAATCCTTGTTCAAATGTAACGCAGCATAAGTGTCACTCCCCTTGTTTTGTTTTGAACTTTCATTTTAGAAAAGTCGACATTCCACAATCTGTCGGGGGCCAGACATTTGGAAGGTTCGGCATCGGGTGACCAAATCACATTATTGACTGACTCCTCCGGGTCAACGCTTGCCAGATGATGGAAAGAAGAACGCGTGGCTGAACTGGCAGGTCGATAAGAGCCAGTCAAATTGGCCGATTGATATCCATGTCAATGTCTTCTTTTGGAACTGGAACGGACATGCAAAATTCCGCCTTGCCAGCGCCCGCTGCTTGACTCACCGTATTGCAATTAAATCCGCAGCTTGTCCTGAACGTACGTCTCGAAGTCGTACGTGCTCTGGCATGGCTCAGGTGGGTTTGGTTTGTTGATATTCTCCAGCTTTCGCAGTCTGGACCGGAATAACCGTATAGCCCCTTGGTCGTCATGCATTCGGAAAACACATTTCGCTGCAGGGTCTGTTCTTTTTTAAGCGCGGAAGATCCGAACAGAAATGCTTCGGCCTGCTCGCCGTTATTGCTTGCCTGGTCAACCGCCTGATTTTTGCAAAACGCGATGTCGTTCTTTTGTTGGTTCGCGCTGGTGCCATGAGGCGCTTCAACGGCGCCAAACAGCGGGAATGTTCCACCGCAGGCAACGAGAAAGAAGGGCAGCAGGAATACGATCCTGGCGGGATTAGTCATTATCAAATATCTCCTGATCAAATTTGCTTGCATTCCGGCTCATGTATTTTCAATCTACCCGGCAATGAGTTTATTGGCGTTGAGTTTGAGCATGTATGCGTTTTTTTCGGAATGGAACCGGACAACCCACGAATAAACGCCCGTGCGTGATTGTTCAATAAAATCGGCATCACAGACTCAAGCCATTACCGATATCACTCTATCATTCCGTGATCGGATATTGAGTAACAAAATGTATTGCTGATATCCCGGAACAGGGTCAGCATGGACTGCGATTGAAATTATTTCAGTTTGCCAGTTCGCCAAAGAAATTCCGGATCGCCAGCACCCGCTGCTTCAATTCACCGTATTTCAGGTCGATCCTCAACTTGTCCTGTCCGGCCATCTTCACGTGGCGCTTGCTCTGGATCAGCGTGATGATCTTCATCGGGTCGATCGGCGGTTCCGGCACGAACTGGATCGTGATCGCCTCGGAGGAGGCGTCCACCTTGCTGATGCCGAGCGGCTTAGCCAGGATGCGAAGGCGGTGGCTGTCGAGCAACGTCTGTGCGGATTCGGGCAGCAGGCCGAAGCGGTCGATCAGCTCCTGGTGCATGTCGTCGAGTTCTTCACCCGTATTACAGTTCGCCAGGCGCTTGTAGATCACCAGCCGCTGGTGGATGTCGCCGCAGTATTCGCTGGGCAGCAGCGCGGGGCTGTGCAGGTTGATCTCGGTGGTGACGCCGAGCGGGTGCGCCATGTCCGGCTCCTTGCCGCGGCGCAGCGAGGAGATCGCCGCATTCAGCATGTCGGTGTAGAGGCTGAAGCCGATCTCCTGCATTTCGCCGCTCTGCGATTCGCCGAGCACTTCGCCCGCGCCGCGTATTTCCAGGTCATGCATCGCGAGGTAGAAACCGCTGCCGAGCTGCTCCATCGCCTGGATCGCCTCGAGGCGCTTTTTCGCCTGCGCGGTCAGCGCTTCGGTTTCGACCAGCAGATACGCGTAGGCCTGGTGGTGCGAACGCCCGACCCGGCCGCGCAGCTGGTGCAGCTGCGCCAGCCCGAAGCGGTCGGCGCGGTTCATGATGATGGTGTTGGCGGTGGGGATGTCGATGCCGGTTTCGATGATGGTGGTGCACAGCAGCACGTTGAAACGCTGCTGGTAGAAATCGCGCATCACCGCTTCCAGGTCGCGCTCGCCCATCTGCCCGTGCGCGACGCGGATGCGCGCTTCAGGCAGCAGCGCGGTCAGTTTCTCGGCCATGTTGGCGATGGTGTCCACCTCGTTGTGCAGGAAATACACCTGCCCGCCGCGTTTCAGCTCGCGCAGCACCGCCTCGCGAATGATGCCGTTGCTGGCCTGCGCGACGAAGGTCTTGATCGACAGCCGGCGCTGCGGCGCGGTGGCGATCACCGAGAAATCGCGCAGTCCTTCCAGCGACATCGCCAGCGTGCGCGGGATCGGTGTCGCGGTCAGCGTCAGCACGTCCACCTCGGCGCGCAACGCTTTCAGCCGTTCCTTCTGCTGCACGCCGAAACGGTGTTCCTCGTCGATGATGACCAGCCCGAGGTTGTGGAACTTCACGCCCTTCTGGATCAGCTTGTGCGTGCCGATGACGATGTCGAGCTTGCCGTCTTCCATGTCTTTCAGCGCCTGGTTCTGTTCCTTCGCGGAGCGGAAGCGCGACAGCTCGGCGATCCTGACCGGCAGGTCGGCGAAGCGGTCGGAGAAATTCTGGAAATGCTGTTCGGCGAGCAGCGTGGTGGGCACCAGCACCGCGACCTGCTTGCCGTCCATCGCCGCGACGAACGCGGCGCGCAGCGCGACCTCGGTCTTGCCGAAGCCGACATCGCCGCAGATCAGCCTGTCCATCGGTTTGCCGCGATTGCAGGTCGTTGATCACCGCCTCGATCGCGGCGGCCTGGTCCGGCGTTTCCTCGAAACCGAAACCGGCGGCGAACGCCTCGTAATCGTGCGGCGTCAGTTTGAACTGGTGTCCCTTGCGCAGCGCGCGCTGCGCATACAGGTTCAGCAGTTCGGCGGCGGTATCGCGCACCTGCTTCATCGCGCGGCGTTTTGCCTTGTCCCACGCGCCGCTGCCCAGCTTGTGCAGCGGCGCGGTTTCCGGCGCGCCGCCGCTGTAGCGGCTGATCAGGTGCAGCTGCGCGACCGGCACGTAGAGCTTGTCCTCGCCGGCGTATTCCAGCAGCAGGAATTCGTTCTCGCCTTCGCCGAGGTCGAGATTGACCAGCCCCTGGTAGCGCGCGATGCCGTGCTGTTCGTGGACCACCGGATCGCCGACCTTGAGTTCGGACAGGTCGCGCAGCATGCCTTCGACATTGGTTTTCTTTGCCGCGCGCGCGGCACGGCTGCGCGGCTGCGCGGCATACAGTTCGGTTTCCGTGACCAGCGCAAGGTTGTCGTCTGTCAGGATGAAGCCGTTCTGCAGCGGCGCAATGCCGAGCATGAACTTTTCGTTGCCTGACAGGAACTGCGCATAGCTGTCGCACAGCGCAGGCGACAGCCCGTATTCCTGCAGGTAATCCGCCATGATCTCGCGCCGTCCCAGGCTGTCGGCCAGCAGCAGCACGCGCCCCGTGTAACTATCCAGGAACTGCGCGAATGCCTGGGTCGGGATTTCGGCGCGGCGGTTGACCGCGATGTCGGGCAGCGGCGCGGTGGAACAGGGAATAATGTTTTTTGGTACGCTCTCACCCTGTCTCCCTGCTTCTCTTCCTTCGATGGAGAGAGGAGCGGTTGTCCCCTCGCCCGCTAGCGGGAGATAACCAGCGACTTGACCGCTTGCGGGCTTAGTCGATTGGCTAGTTGTCACATCAGGGTGGAGCGCAGCGGAGGGAGAGGGAAGAATGTCCAGCCGCGCGAAATCCTTCACGCGGATAAAGAACTGCTCCGCATCGAGGAACAGTTCCTTCGGCTCCAGCAGCGGCCGCTGCGGATCGCCCCGGAGCAGGTTGTAGCGCGATGCGGCATCGCGCGCGAACGCGGCGATGGCCTCGTTCACATCGTGGTGCAGGCACAGCGTGGCATTCTTCGGCAGGTAGTCGAACAGCGTGGCGGTGTGTTCGAAGAACAGCGGCAGGTAATACTCGATGCCCGCCGGCGCATTGCCTTTGCTGACGTTCTTGTAGATGTGCGACCGGGATGGATCGCCCTCGAAGCGCTCGCGGAAGCTCTGGCGAAAGCGCGCCTGCCCGTCATCGTCGAGCGGGAATTCGCGTGCCGGCAACAGGCGGATTTCCGGCACCGGATACAGCGTGCGCTGGGTGTCCACATCGAAGGTGGCGATGGTCTCGATCTCGTCGTCGAACAGGTCGATGCGGTACGGCAGCACGCTGCCCATCGCAAACAGGTCGATGATGCCGCCGCGCACGCAGTATTCGCCGGGCGACAGCACCTGCTGCACATGGCTGTATCCGGCAAGCGTCATCTGCTCGCGCAGCTTGTCCAGGTCGAGCCGTTCGCCGCGCTTGAGGAAGAAGGTATATGCGGCCAGATATTCGACCGGCGGCAACGGATACAGCGCGGTGGTCACCGGCACCACCAGCACGTCGCAGGACCGGCTGCGCACATGATGCAGCGTCGCCAGCCGTTCGGAGATCAGGTCCTGGTGCGGCGAAAAGTGGTCGTAGGGCAGCGTCTCCCAGTCCGGCAGCAGATGCACGCGCAGGCCGGGGTCGAAGAACGGAATCTCCTCGACCAGCCGCTGCGCTTCCTGCGCGTTCGCGGCGATCACGACCACAGGCGAGTGTTTTGCGGCGTATTGCGCCAGTGCCAGCGCGTCGGACGAACCTTGCAGGCCGGTATAGCGGGGACGGGCATGTTTTGAAAGGAAAAGCACGACGGACAACCTGAAACAAAGGCGCGCATTATAAGCCAAGCGCACGGTCAACTTTTTAATTTACAATCCCGTCCATGACTGAATTTCACGCCCTGGTCCCCGCCGCCGGTTTCGGGTGCGCGCATGGGACAGGAATTGCCCAAGCAGTACCTGCCGCTGGCCGGCCAGCCGATGATCGCGCACGCGCTGAATACGCTGTGCGCCAGCCCGGATATATCCACGGTGTTCGTGGTGCTGGCGCCCGGCGACGAACGGTTTCACCGCTACGACTGGTCGCATCTCGGCGACAAGCTGCAGACCCTGTATTGCGGCGGCGAACTGCGCTCGGACACGGTGCGCAACGGCCTGATCGCATCCGAGCTGGAGCCGGACGACTGGGTGCTGGTGCACGACGCGGCACGCCCCTGCCTGACGCAGGCGCACCTGTCCAGACTGATCGCCGAATTGCGCGACGATGAGGTGGGCGGCATACTCGCGGTGCCGGTGGCGGATACGCTGAAGCGCGCCGATGAACATCGGCGTATCCTGCGCACCGAGAATCGCGAACACCTGTGGCAGGCGCAAACGCCGCAGATGTTCCGTGCCGGGCTGCTGACGCAGGCGCTGCAGCAGGCCGGCAGTTTTACCGACGAAGCATCGGCGGTCGAGGCGCTGGGCCTGCAACCCAAGCTGGTGCTAGGCGATACCCGCAATTTCAAGGTGACCTATCCGCAGGATATGCTGATTGCGGAATTGCTGCTCACTCAACGGGGAAAATAATCATGCGCATCGGACAGGGTTACGATGTCCACCAGCTGGTCGAAGGCCGCAAGCTGATCATCGGCGGCGTGGATATCCCGTATGAAAAGGGTCTGCTCGGACATTCCGACGCGGATGTGCTGCTGCACGCGATCTCCGATGCGCTGCTCGGCGCGGCGGCGCTGGGCGACATCGGGCGGCATTTCTCCGATACCGATGCGAAATACAAGGACATCGACAGCCGCATCCTGTTGCGCGAAGCGCTGCACCTGGTGCGCGAGCAGGGTTACCGCGTCGGCAATGTCGATGCAACCATCATCGCGCAGGCGCCGAAGCTGGCGCCGCATATCTTCCAGATGGTGGATAACATCGCCGCCGACCTGCGCGTCGAAAAAAGCGCGGTGAACGTGAAGGCAACCACCACCGAGAAGCTCGGCTTTACCGGGACGCGGCGAGGGAATCGCGGCGCAGGCGGTGGTTCTCCTGCTGGCCAACTGATGAAAATTTTCTGATGCGCGTACTGGCTCTCGACACCTCCACCGAATACTGCTCGGTCGCGCTGTGGCAGGACGGTGCGGTCATCGAGCGCTGCGAACTGGCCGGGCAAAAACATTCCGAGATGCTGATCGGGATGCTGGACGCGCTACTGGAACAGTCCGGACTGAAACTGGCCCAGCTCGACGGCATCGCCTTCGGCAAAGGGCCGGGTTCGTTCACCGGCGTGCGCATCGCGTGCGGCGCGACGCAGGGACTCGGCGTTTGGCGCCGACCTCCCGGTGGCCGGGATATGCACGCTGGAAGCGCTGGCGGAAGCCTCGGGCAAAACGCGCGTGATCGCCGCACTGGATGCGCGCATGGGCGAGATCTATCACGCGGCGTATGAAAAGTTGAACGGGTGTCTGGGCGGAAGCAAGCAGTCCGTGCCTGTGCAAACCGGAAGATGCTCCGCCTGTTGCGGGCAATGAATGGTTTGGCAGCGGCAGCGGTTTTGCGATGCATGGCATGACACTGGAACAGGGCTATGCCGGGCAGTTGTCCGGAATGGATGGCAGCGCGGTGCCGCAGGCTGCCGCGATCGCGGCGCTCGGCGCGGCACGGATTGCGCGCCGGACTCGGCGTGGATGCGGCCCAGGCGCTGCCGCTGTATCTGCGCGACAAGGTTGCGCTGAAGACCAGCGAACGGGCGCAGCGTTAGGAACAAATGCGTGCGATGACACTGGAAGATGTGGATGCGGTGTACGCGATCGAGCAGACGGTGCAGGCCTATCCGTGGACGCGCGGAAATTTCACCGATGCGCTGACCGGCGGATATCTGTGCCGCGTCGACGAAGCGGACGGCGAGATACGCGGCTATGCGGTGATGATGCCGCTGCTGGACGAGGCCGAACTGCTCAATATCGGCGTCGCGGCGGGGCAGCAGCGCAAGGGTCTGGGACGCGCGATGCTGCGGGAAATGCTGGATCTTGCACGCGAAAAAAAGATATGCCGGGTATACCTGGAAGTGCGCGCTTCCAATGCGGCGGCGCAGGCGCTGTACCGCAGCGCGGGTTTCGCCGATATCGGCCTGCGGCGAGACTATTACCGGAATGCCGAGGGCAACGAGGATGCAATCACGATGGCGTGCGATTTGACGGGCAGAATTGATGGAAAGAATTGATGGAAAGGCGTGAAGCGATATTGCGCGAATTGAATCTGTATCCGCTGTGGAAACGGCGGGATGCGCCCGCGCCTGCGCCGCGCGCTGTTGATCCTGGGGCCGAACCGGACGCTGTCATCCAGCCCGAGTCTCAGGTTCCAGTCAAAGCAGCCCGAGTAGTGCGTACAGCAGATAATCCGGCGGTCGCGGTCGAACAGCCGGTTAAAGCCGAGGCTATACAGGCTCCCGCTGTTTCACCGCGCTCCGATGTTGCCGAACTCGACTGGCCTGAACTCAAGCAGCGGGTAAGCGAATGCAGCGCGTGCAAGCTGCGCGCCGGATGCACGCAGACCGTGTTCGGCGTGGGCGACGAGAATGCCGACTGGCTGTTCGTCGGCGAAGGGCCGGGAGCGGACGAGGATGCGCTGGGCGAGCCGTTCGTCGGGCAGGCCGGCAAGCTGCTGGACAACATGCTGATGGCGATCAAACTGAAGCGCGGCAAAAATGTGTATATCGCGAACATCGTGAAATGCCGCCCGCCCGGCAACCGCACTCCGGATGCGGATGAGATTGCGACCTGCCTGCCCTATCTGCAGCGCCAGATCGAACTGATCAAACCCAAGCTGATCGTCGCGCTGGGCAAGGTCGCATCAAACGCGTTGCTCGGCAGGGACGCGACGCTGGCCAGCCTGCGCGGCAAGCTGCACGACTACCGCGGCACACCGCTGATCGTCACCTACCATCCCGCCTATTTGCTGCGCAGCCCCACCGAGAAAGCCAAGGCATGGCAGGATTTGACCATGGCTTTGCGGGCAAGAGACGGTGTGGTGAAGTCCGAATAAACTGCCGGCCAGCTATCGTCTACATCTGCCCATGATCCTGGTCGTGCCCGTGCTTTTTGTATAGCGCAGCCATGATGCCGGACAGCAGCAGTCCGAATACCAGCAGGATGAGGTAGATGCTGAGATTCAGTTTGTCCATCAGCGCATACAGACCCAGCATGGCGAAGATGCTGATATTTTCGTTGAAGTTCTGCACCGCGATCGAGTGTCCCGCGCCCATCAGCAGGTGGCCGCGGTGCTGCAGCAGTGCATTCATCGGCACCACGAAATAGCCGCCCATCGCGCCGATCGCGATCAGCAACAGGATTGCCAGCGTGCTGTTGGTGACCGGGATCATGATGATCACCGCGACACCCATCGCGATGCCGACCGGCAAGACCCTGACCGAGTGTTCCAGCTTGACCAGCTTTGCCGCCAGCACCGCGCCGATCGCGATCCCGATCGCGAACCAGGCGGTGAGTTGTGCGGCGGAACTGATGCCGTAATGCAGCGCCACGGCCGCCCAGCCGAGCAGCAACAGGCGCAGCGTCGCACCGGCGCCCCAGAACAGCGTGGTGACCGCGAGCGAGACCTGGCCGAGCGGGTCTTTCCACAGCAGCTTGAAGCAATGCCAGAATTCGCCGAGCAGGAAGACCGGGTTGCGGCTGAGCGGCTTGTGGTCGATCGCCACCATGGGTATGTACAGGTTGAACACGGCCGCAACAATGTAAATGCCGACGATGATCGCGATCGCGAGCTTGCGGCGCCGTATCGATGCCGGTATCGATGAAAGGCACATCCCACCATTGCAGCATTGGCTGCGGCAATCTCCGGGCTGATCATGAGGCCGCCCAGCACCGCGCCGAGCACGATCGCCAGCACGGTCAGTCCTTCCATCCAGCTGTTTGCCAGCACCAGCTGGCCGGGCGGGAGGTATTCGGTCAGGATGCCGTATTTTGCCGGCGAATAGGCCGCCGCACCCAGGCCGACCAGGCCGTAAGCGATCAGCGGATCGACGCCGAACAGCATCGCGAGGCATCCCAGGATCTTGATGTTGTTGCTGATGAACATCACGCGCCCTTTGGGCAGCGAGTCGGCGAATGCGCCGACGAAGGGGGCCAGGATGATGTAGGAGAAGATGAAGGCTTCCTGCAATACCGGCGTGTACCAGTTGGGCGCATGCATCGATTGCAATAATGCAGATGGCGGCAAACAGCAGCGCATTGTCGGCGAGCGCGGAGAAAAATTGCGCCGCAAGGATGATGTAAAAGCCGGGATTCATTAAACGTTGCTTGTAATTATCAGTTCGTTTTATAACATGAAAGTATTGCCCCTGCTATCATTCGTCTCTGTTAAATAACCTTGCAATCAGCCGACTTTCATGCCCCGCCCGATACAGGCCAGTCTGGACTTGAGCGCGCTGGAGAACAATCTCCGCGTGGCGCGCCGCGCCACTTCCGCACGCATCATGTCGGTGATCAAGGCGGACGGTTACGGCCATGGCCTGATGCGCGCCGCCGACGCGCTGGCAGCGACGGACGGCTATGCGCTGCTGGACCTGGCCGATGCGGTGCGGCTGCGCGAGGCGGGTTACCGCCAGACCATCCTGCTGCTGGAAGGTTTCTTCAGCGCGGAAGAATTGCCCGTGATCGCGGAATATGATTTGACCTGCGTGATCCACAGTCCGTGGCAGATTGCGCTGCTGGACGCTTATCCCGCGAGCGGCTCGCTGGATGTCTGGCTCAAGGTCAACAGCGGCATGAACCGGCTGGGTTTTGCGCCGCAACAGGTTGCGCAGTCTATGGAACAGCTGCGCCGCCATCGCGCGGTGCGCGAGATCACGCTGATGACCCATTTCGCGAACGCCGACGAAGCGCGCGGCATCGCCGAACCGCTCGCGCTGTTCAACGATCTCGCCGCCCCCTATCGTGTTGCCCGCTCGCTGGCGAATTCCGCCGCGCTGCTGCGCTATCCGGAAGCGCACGGCGACTGGGTGCGTCCCGGCATCATGCTGTATGGCGCGTCGCCGTTCGCGCCGGACATCGGTGAACAGTTCAGCGCGCAGCAATTGGGTCTCAAACCCGCGATGACGCTAAGCAGCCGCATCATCGCGACGCAGGATTTGCGCGCCGGCGACGAGGTCGGCTATGGCGCGCTGTTCCGCGCCGATCATCCGATGCGCATCGGCATCGTCGCCTGCGGCTATGCCGACGGCTATCCGCGCAGCGCACCGTGCGGAAGGGTGGAGCCAGAGGCTCCGGGAACCCGCCGGCCTACCCTTGGCGGGTGGAATGGCACGCCGGTACTGGTGGACGGGCAGCGCACGCGAACGGTTGGCCGCGTCTCGATGGATATGCTGTGCGTGGATTTGAGCACGCTGCCGGGTGCCGATGTCGGCAGTCCGGTGGTGCTGTGGGGCGAGGGGATGCCGATCGAGGAAGTTGCACGCGCGGCCGGAACCGTCAGCTATGAATTGATGTGTGCGTTGACCACGCGCGTACCGGTTGTGGTTTGAGGTATAACTGAAAGGCATTCAGTCCACGAAAAACACGAAAGGCACGAAAAAAATATCACAATCAATAAACCAGATTTCCGAATTCTATTTTTAGCTGGTTCTGGCTGTTGAATTCTTTAGTGCCTTTCGTGTTTTTCGTGGATAAATCGATTTTGGTTTTTTTATAGTTTGGGTTATGAGGGGTTAGAAATGTTGGCGATCATCGGCGGCAGCGGCGTTTACGACATCGACGGGCTGGAAAATACCCGCTGGGTGAAGGCTGTATCTTCATTCGGCGAACCGTCCGATGAGGTGCTGGTCGGCGAACTGCCGATCGGTGATCTGGGGCGGCAGCCGATCGCGTTCCTGCCGCGACACGGACGCGGGCACAACATTCCCCCATCCGATATCAACTACCACGCCAACATCGACGCGCTGAAGCGGTTGGGCGTGACCGACATCGTTTCGGTCAGCGCAGTCGGTTCGCTGCGCGAGCATCTCACACCGGGCATGTTCGTGATCGTCGACCAGTTCATCGACCGCACCTTTGCGCGCGACAAGAGTTTCTTCGGCAACGGCCTGGTCGCGCATGTATCGATGGCGCATCCGGTGTGCCATCGTCTCGGCGATCACCTGTATGCGGCCGCGCAGCAGGCCGGCATCCCGGCGGCGCGCGGCGGCACCTACCTGGTGATGGAAGGCCCGCAGTTCTCCAGCCTCGCCGAATCGGAGCTGTACCGCTCCTGGCAGTGCGACGTGATCGGCATGACCAACATGCCGGAAGCCAAGCTCGCGCGCGAGGCCGAGATCTGCTACGCGACCGTCGCGATGGTGACCGACTACGATTGCTGGCACCCGAATCACGACGACGTCACGGTTGATGCGATCGTGAAAGTGCTGCTCGCAAATGCCGACAAGGCGCGCGCGCTGGTCAAGACTGTCGCGCCGCTGGTGCATGCCGATAAAAGCGCGGCTGGCATGCAGCTGCCGCAGCGCGTTGCAATACGCGATCATCACCGCACCCGAAGCGCGCAACGCGGCGATGGTGGAGAAGTTGTCCGCGGTGGCGGGGAGAGTATTGAAGAAATAAAGGCAAAAACGAAAATCAGCCACAGAGAACACAGAGATCACAGAGAAAACCTGTTTTTTTTTGATGTAGAAGAATACTCGTGATCCATATGTAAAGAGCTGGAAAACTCTGAAAGGCCGCCGATATCTCTGTGTGCTCTGTGTTCTCTGTGGCCAAATATTTTTTGTATTAGTAATAACTTCAGGAAAAATTTACATGCCTATCAAGTCCAGAATAAGAACCGTCCCGCACTACCCCAAACAGGGCATCATGTTCCGCGACATCACCACGCTGCTCAAGGACCCGGTCGGCCTGCGCGCCACGGTCGATGAACTGGCGCGCCGCTACAAGGACGTGAAGATCGACAAGGTCGCCGGCATCGAATCGCGCGGCTTCATCGTCGGCGCGCCGCTGGCCTATGCGCTGGGCAAGGGCTTCATCCCGATCCGCAAGAAAGGCAAGCTGCCCGCCGAGACCATAGGCCACGACTACGAGCTCGAATACGGCACCGACCGCATCGAGATCCACACCGACGCGATACAGAAAGGCGACCGCGTGTTGCTGGTCGACGACCTGATCGCCACCGGCGGCACCGCGGAAGCCGCCTGCAAGCTGATCGAAAAGATGGGCGGCAAGATCGTCGAATGCAGCTTCATCATCGACCTGCCCGACATCGGCGGACGCGCGAGACTGGAGAAGCACGGGCACAAGGTGTTTGCGTTGTGCGAGTTTGAGGGCGACTAGCAACTTAAATGAGGCTCTGCAAAGTACTGATTGTCGTAGTCAACGATGAGCCTTATTGTATTTGGGGAGTTGATTTAGAGAAGATGAACTTGGACATTTATTGAAGGCATTGATGTTGACTACTTTGAATACTTGTTGAATTTGCATTTGAATGCAGAGGATGAAAATAGAGCGTCAATAGCTCTCAGAACAACGTTACATCATGCAGTAGAAACATTCTTCTCATTGCTTGGGGCATATATCCAAGCCCCAGATTGTGCTTACGCTTGGGTGGCAAAATGTTCCAATACCGAGCTTCGTTCTCAAATTAAGAAAGTTGTGGGTGGAGATAATAAATTTTCACAAAATAAATGTTGATGAGTTGTCCTTGACCTCTGTGATGAATTAATTCTTTATGAGCATTATAAATGCCCAATACGGAGCGGGCTGTTGCATTCTACGAAAAAACTATTTACTAGGTTCTGGAGGATGCTTGAAGAGTTTTTAGATGATAAGCATATTGATGAATACAACAGTGGGAATCGAAACATTTAGGGTGGATGCTGGTAGTTGCTCAAATAGTCGGTAGGAATAGAGCATGAGTATGGTGTCAGATCGCCGCCAAGCGAAGAAGAAATCACTTGGTGGTTCTGAGCAAGGCACAAAATTCATTAGGTTAGAACCTGTTGGCAGGAGTCATGGAAACAACAGGAATTTAAGATCAAGAAAATATCTTTGAATTGGAAAGTGAAGGGTGGCCTTAGCAACTTCAGTTGGTTTGTATGTCCATCAACAACATAATCTCCGCTCTTGAAGATTGCAAATGGTATTGGAGCTGAAAAATGTAAATTTGTTCGGCCAACTGAAGATAGCGATTTTGAAAAACCTTGGACTTTCTCTCCTGGCATTACGAATTTGTTGGACTTTGTGATAGATGAATCACAAATCGGTTTGGCTACTAGAGACGAGTTGAATGACATATTGAAGGCGCACAAAGAAGGAAATATGAACAAATAACATGAAAATCAACGGCACCCCCTATCGCACCATCTGGCCCACCGCCGACAATACGGCGGTGGAGATCATCGACCAGACCAGGCTGCCGCATGTTTTCGCCACGCTGCGGCTGGAGAGCATGCGCGATGCGGAGCGCGCGATCAGGGACATGCAGGTGCGCGGCGCGCCGCTGATCGGCGTGACGGCGGCTTATGGCGTGGCGCTGTCGATGAAGCACCATGCCTCGGATGCCGCGCTGAAGGCGACCTGCGACAAGCTGCTGCTGGCGCGCCCGACGGCGGTGAACCTGCGCTGGGGAATCGAGCGGATGCGCGCGTTCCTCGCGCCGCTGCCGGAAAGCGAACGCGCCGCGGCGGCGTGGCAGGAGGCGGCGCGCATCGCCGACGAGGATGTGGAGATCAATGCGAGCATCGGCCAGCATGGCAGCGAGCTGATCCGTGCGATGCATGAAAAGAAAAAAGCCACGGTAAACATCCTGACTCATTGCAACGCCGGCTGGCTGGCGACGGTGGACTGGGGAACCGCGCTGGCGCCGATCTACAAGGCATTCGACGCGGGCATCCCGCTGCATGTGTGGGTGGACGAGACCCGCCCGCGCAACCAGGGCGCCAGCCTGACCGCGTGGGAACTGGGCCAGCACGGCGTGCCGCACACGGTGATTGCGGACAATACCGGCGGGCATCTGATGCAGCACGGCAGGGTGGACATGGTGATCGTCGGCACCGACCGCGTCACCGCGCGCGGCGATGTCTGCAACAAGATCGGCACCTATCTGAAAGCCTTGGCCGCACATGACAACGGCGTGCCGTTCTACGTCGCGCTGCCGACACCGACGATAGACTGGACGCTGCAGGACGGCGTGAAGGAGATCCCGATCGAGGAACGCGCTGAAGCGGAGGTCACGCACATCTCCGGACTGTGCGACGACGGGCAGGTGCGCAGCGTGCGGCTTACCCCGCAAGGTTCGCGCGCCGCGAACTACGCTTTCGACGTGACCCCGGCGCGGCTGGTGACCGGGTTGATCACCGAGCGCGGCGTGGTGAAGGCGGATGCGGAGGCGATGCGGGCTTTACGGTAAAACCTTTAGCCACAGAGTACACAGAGACCACAGAGAAAACTGCAGGCAATTGTCATCTCGCCGATCTTCTCTGTGTGCTCTGGTGAAACTACTAGCCATTCGACTAAATGAGCAAACAACGCTCGTTAAGTCGCTGGTTATGTGTCTCTGTGGCAAGAATTTTGTTTTTGAATTTGTTGAGCATGGGGCGGGTGGATGAAGGTCGTGAAAGTATTTTTGAGAAAGTGAAATCATGAACGAGATCGAACTGCGCAGCGAGATGGTGCGCATCACGAAGCAACTGGACGAACTGGGACTGAACCGCGGCACCTCCGGCAATCTCTCGGCGAGGTTCGGGGACGGCATGCTGATCACGCCTTCCGGCATGGGTGCGGAGGGACTGACCGAAGACGACATCGTGTTCGTGCAGATGGACGGCACGTCGCGCGGGCGCTGGCAGCCTTCCAGCGAGTGGCTGTTCCATCGCGACATACTTATGCAAAGCGGGGAGTTCGGCGCGGTGGTGCACACGCACTCGACCGCGGCGACCGCGCTGGCCTGTTTGCGGCGCGACATCCCGCCGTTCCATTACATGATCGCGCTGCTCGGTGGCGACACGATACGCTGCGCGAACTACGCGACCTTCGGTACGCAGGAATTATCGGACAACGCGCTGCTCGCGCTGACGGATCGCAAGGCCTGTCTGCTCGCGAATCACGGCATGATCGCGGCGGGCACCGATCTCGCCGAGGCGTTCCGCAACACGGTGGAAGTCGAGTCGCTCAGCGAGATGTATCTGCGCGCGCTGCAGGCCGGCGAGCCGGTGCTGCTCAGCGCGCAGGAATTCCGGGATGCGCAGCAGCGCTTTGCCGGTTACGGCCAGGCGTCAGAGGCGGAATAGCGGCCGGACTGATCGCAGCAGAAGTTATCCGGTAATCAGGCAGCCGTCATTCAAGTACGGCAACGCCACCGTCGCTGCGCGGGTCGGATGCGCCTTGCAGCGTGCCGTCCGTATTCAGGACGATCGCGCCGGCATGGCCGACGGCCTCGTCGAAATCCTGCAGCATCTCGATCTCGTGGCCGCGCTGTCGCAGCGATTCGACGACTTCCGCGCTGAAACGCGCTTCGAGCTTCAATGTGTCCGACGGCAATCCCCAGGTGCGTCCGAGCAGCCAGCGCGGCGCGCTGACCGCCTGCTGCAGGTCCTGACCGTAGACGATCGCGCGGGTGAATACCGCGGCCTGGGTTTGCGGCTGGCCGTCGCCGCCCATCGTGCCGTACACCATCACCCGTCCGTCATGCAGACGCGCCAGCGCCGGGTTCAAGGTATGGAAAGGTTTGCGTCCGGGCCTGAGCCCGTTCAGCGCGTTCTCGTCCAGCGAGAAACTGCAGCCGCGGTTCTGCCAGTTCAGCCCGCTCTGTTCGAGCACCACGCCGCTGCCGAACTCGTGGTAAATGCTCTGGATGAAACTGACCGCGCGTCCCTCGCTGTCGATGACCCCCATCCAGACGGTGTCGCCCGGTCCGCGGCCCTTGCCCCAGGGCAGTGCCCGGTCCGGCCTGACCGCGTTCGCAATCGGATCGAGAAATTCGGTCTTCAGGAAATCCTGCGCCGCGTAGCGCATATAGCGCGGATCGGTGATTTCGGTATCGCGGATACGGAACGCCAGCTTGGTTGCCTCGACGACGCAGTGCACGTAGTCCGCGCTGTCGGGTTCGATTTGATCCAGGTGCAGGCGGTCGAGTATGCCGAGGATCATCAGCGATACCGCACCCTGGGTCGGCGGCGGCAGGTTGTAGAGCGTGCCCAGGCTGTGCGCCAGCGCGAGCGGTTCGACCTGCCCGGCACGGTAGCCGTTCAGGTCGGCCAGCGTAACCGGGC
Source organism: uncultured beta proteobacterium (assembly GCA_963827265.1). GTDB lineage: Bacteria > Pseudomonadota > Gammaproteobacteria > Burkholderiales > Gallionellaceae > Gallionella. Next base: position 543,191 of record CAWHAD010000005.1, read on the forward strand.
TGCCGATTGACTCCAGGTCTGCCGCGATCGTCTGCGCCAGTTCGCCGCGATAGAAATCGTCCAGTCCGGTGCGGCTCAAATGCCGCAACAGCGCGGCCATGCGCGGCTGGAAAAACAGGCTCCCTTGAGCGGGCGGTTTGCCGCCGGACAGAAAACATCCGGCGAAGCCCGGCTGTTGCGCGAGTTCCGGCAGCTTGGTCGTGGTGCTGCGCATCTGGCTGGCGGTGACGGACACGCCGTGCTCCGCGTGATGGATCGCATCGGAAAACAGCCGCGACAGCGGCATCTGTCCGCGCCAGCGCAGCTTGCTGAAATCCAGCGCGCGTTCCCAGCCCGACACGGTGCCCGCGACGGTATTTGCGGCCAGCGGTCCGCGCACCGGGATGCTGTGCAATCCGCGCGAGGTATAGAACGACGGGGTCAATCCCGCGGCGGCACCGCCGCAGGCGTCTATGGCTATGGGCTCCTGCCCCGGTTCATGGATCAGCCAGAACGCGTCGCCGCCCAGACCGGTCATGTGCGGATACACCATCGCGATCGTCGCGGCGGCAGCGACCATCGCCTCGATCTGCGTTGCCGCCTTCCTTGAGCACGTCGCGCGCCGCCTGTGCGGCGAGAAAATGCGGCGCGACCGCGATTGCGCGGCCGGCTTTCAACGCGCTGGTCATGATTTGCAGTTGCTCAAGATTGCTCCATTGCCTGTTCAGGGGCCTGTCCCAGTGCACAAACAATCATGGGTGCACGAATCATTATGGGCACACAATCCATCAAGATGGCACGAACGATCATGCCCGGGATATTTATATTGGGACTTTTATATTGGCCATCCGATTCGTTGCATATTGGTCGTTGCGTAGTGAACCGGGTTGCTGCATGCCAGTCTACCAGACCGGGATGAAGTTGGACCCTGTGTTGAAGATGTCGGCCGCGGAAAACGGCCATCGAATTTTGCGCGATGATGGCCGGAATCGCCCTCATGTTGTGCCGCCTGGACGGCGGCACCAACATGATCATCCGGCCTGTTTCAATACGCAAGCCGGCGACCGGGAAGAATCAGCTCGTGGCGGCAGCGAGGTTCATTCCGGCTGGCAGGGCAACCATTTTCTTGCGCCAGGATTTGAGCACGAAGAACGCCAGCAGTGCGGTCGCGACATCCATCACCGAGACGATGCCGAAGATCGGCACCCAGCTCTGCGTGCTTTCATGCAGCAGCGCGGCAACCGGGGCGCCGAGTATCGCGCCGACACCCTGGGCCATGTACAGGAACCCGTAGTTGGTGGTCGCGTTGCCGGCACCGAAAATGTCCGTCAGGGTTGCCGGAAACAGCGAGAAAATTTCACCCCAGCCGAAGAACACAACACCGGACAGCAGCACGAACGCAACCGCATTTTCCCTGAACACCAGCATCATCAGGATCGCGACGGCTTCCAGCAGGAACGCGATGGTCATGGTGTTTTCCCGGCCGATATGATCGGAAACCCAGCCGAAGAACGGGCGTGTCAGCCCGTTGGTGAAGCGGTCGATCGACAGTGCCAGCGGCAGCGCAGCCAGGCCGAAAACCAGCACGTCGCTGACGCCGAAATCCTTCGCGAATGCGCCCATCTGCGAAATCACCATCAGGCCGCCGGTCGACATCATCGTCATCATTACGAACAACAGCCAGAACACCGGCGTTTTCAGCATCTCGCGCGGGGAATAATCGCGCGCAGCCTGCTTCCCGGAAATCGTTGCTGCCTTGGGCAGGCTGGATGGATTCGGAGGGCGGCGCAAACCCTGGGCGACGGCCAGTCCGACCAGGCCGAGAATGATCCCGAACTCGGTCAGCGCGGCGGCATAGCCCGAACTCTTGATCGTCATCGCGATCGGGAAAGTCGTCATGATCGCACCGAAGCCGTAGCCGGCTGCGACCAGGCCGGTGGCCAGACCGCGCTTGTCGGGGAACCACTGCACCATCAGGCCGACGATGCCGACATAGATGATGCCGGTCCCGAGTCCGCCCATGATTCCGTAGGAGATATACAAACTGGTCAGGTCGTGTGCGTAAGCCGCCAGCACCCAGCTGCCGCCGGTCAATATTGCACCGGCGGAAATCAGCAGCCGTGGTCCGAATTTCTGTATCAGATAGCCCTGCAGCGGCGAAAACCAGGTCTGCAAAACGATCAATATCGAAAAGGTGACCTGGATCGCCGCGAGGCTGGTACCCAGTGTAGCCTGCAATGGCTTGACGAACATCGCCCATGCATATTGCGAACTGGAAATGGACATCATCGCAACCAGCCCGAAAACGAGCTGCCACCAACGATTATGAAACCACCTGTAATTGCTTTCCGAACCGGCAACTGTCGTCATGTTGTTTTCCCCTGTTGTGATTAACGGCACGGACAAACTGTCCGTGCTTCCACCAAGTGAATGAGCAACTTGCATGCCAAATCCGGGTCGGAAATATTTTACGGATATAAAACAACAGGGCGCATTACGGAATGATCCGTTTCCGGAAAATCCGGCCGGAATGGCGCTGCGCCAGAAGCCAGAATGGTGCATTTTCAACCGGACAATTCCCCGAATGGAGGCATTGCGAGCCGGGCATGCTGGCGTCCGGGTATATACAAGGTGTGCACCGGGCAGGCAGAAACGGCAATGCCGGATACAGGGAAATTGCGGGCGATACAAATCCGGTTTGCCAGTTGCCGAAAACCATATCAAACTTGCACAACCGAACAATAAAAACCGGCACCATGGCCAAAGACGCAACCGATTACAGCACCGTCGATTTCATTCCCGCCGTCCTGCATGTCACGCGCGGGCAGGTGTTGATGGACAGGCAACGCCATATCGCGATCGTCGCGAAAAAAGGCAAGAACAGCGCGCACCTGGTGCACGTCAGGTCGGGCGTCCTGAAGATGACCCGGCACAGCGCCGGGGAAATCATCGAGTCGTGGTCGGAGGCCGACTATCCGTTCGATCGCGCGGTCGCAAAGCTGCTCGAACTGGGCAGGCAGCACGGCATCACCGATGCGGCGCGCAATGCGCTGGAAGAACTGGTCAGGGCCGGCAGGGAGCCGCAGCAGCAAAATCTGTTCGATTGAGTTCCGGTAACCGGCAGCGCAGGGCGGATCAATGCCCGCCGGCGGCCGCTTCGGATTGTGCGGCAGACTTGATCGGGTGGATCAGCCAGATCAGCCCGATCATCACGATGAACAGCACCGCGGAAATCCAGGCCATGTCATCGACTGCCATGGTTGCGGCCTGCTGGTTCACCATGTTATTGATGAAGCCCAGTGTTTGCTGGCTGGTCATGCCGCTATTTTCCAGGCCGCTGATCGCCGACTGGCTGGCCAGGTTTGCGTAATTGATATGCTCGGTCAGCACCGCATGGTGTGCGCTGGTCCGGTTCACCCAGGCGCTGGTGAAAATCGACGCGCCGAAACCGCCCGCCATGATGCGCACGAAATTTGACAGCCCCGAGGCGGCCGCGATCTTGTCGTGCGCCAGTCCGGAAAAAATCAGCGTCATCAGCGGAACGAAGAAGGTCGCCATCGCGATGCCCTGGATCAGTGACGGAATCATGATGGTCACGAAATCGGCTTGCGGCGTGAACTGCGAACGCATCCAGAAGATCAGTCCGAACACCGTGAATGCGACGGTCGCAAACCGGCGCGGATCGGATTTGGCCAGGTGTTTTCCGACCAGCGGGGACAGCAGTATCGCCAGCAAGCCGACCGGCGCCAGCACGGAGCCGGCGAGGGTCGCGGTATAGCCCATGTCTTGTTGCAACCACAGCGGCAACAGCACCACATTCCCGAAGAACACGCCGTAGCCGACCGACAGTGCCAGTGTCCCGGACCAGAAATTCCGCCCCTTGAACAGGCTGAGATCGACTACCGGATGCTGGTCGGTGAGTTCCCAGACCAGGAAGAAGCAGAACGCGACTGCAGAAGTAATCGCCAGTGCGATGATCTGCGTCGAATTGAACCAGTCCAGTTCGTTGCCTTTGTCCAGCAGAATCTGCAGCGAGCCGACCCAGACGATCAGCAGGCCCAGTCCGACATAATCGATCGGCACCTTGTGTGTCGGGGTTTCCCGATTCCGGTACAGCGCCCAGGTTACCGCCGCGGACAGCAGGCCGATCGGAATGTTGATATAGAAAATCCACGGCCAGGAAATGTTGTCGGTGATCCAGCCGCCCATTATCGGGCCCATCACGGGTGCAACCAGCGTTGTCATTGCCCAGATGGTCAGCGCCACCCCGGCTCTTGCCTTGGGATAACTCGACAGCAGCAGCGACTGGGACAACGGGATCATCGGGCCGGCGACCGCGCCCTGCACCACGCGGAAAAAAACCAGCATGGATAGACTGGTGGACATCCCGCACAGGAAGGAGGCGGCCACGAACAACACGACGCTGGATATGAACAACCGGACCGCGCCGAAGCGCTGGGTCAGGAAACCGGTCAGCGGAACCGCAATTGCATTGGCCACCGCAAACGAGGTGATCACCCAGGTGCCCTGGCTGAAGCTGACCCCGAGATCGCCCGACAGCGCCGGGATCGACACGTTGGCGATCGATACGTCCAGCACGTTCATGAATGTCGCCAATGCCAGCGCCATGCTGGCGATTACCAGCGTGGCGCCGCTCATCGGCGGCGGCGGGGTTGTCGGGGCCGGGTTCGCCATGGATCGTGCTGTCAGCGCTGCGCCGCCGTCGCGGGCTGTTTGCCCAGATTGCCCGAAATGATCCGCGCGATCATTGCATCGATCTCACGGTCGTCGCTGCTGTATACGCCGGTCCGGTTTTCCTGCCGGGGCGTGGCTGCGTTGGACAGCGCGGATTGCCCGGGTGAAGACAGGTCCACAGTCGCCTCCATCGACATCCCGACACGCAGCGGATGCGCGACCACCTCCTGTTCGTCAAGCGCGATCCGCACCGGCACGCGCTGCACGATCTTGATCCAGTTGCCGGTCGCGTTCTGCGCGGGCAGCAGCGCGAATGCGGCGCCGGTCCCCGAGCCGATGCCGCTGATGCGCCCTTGATATTCGACCTTGCTGCCGTACACGTCGGACGTCAGTTCGACTTGCTGGCCGATCCGGATATGGCGCAGCTGGGCTTCCTTGTAATTGGCATCCACCCAGACCTGCCGCAGCGGAACGATGGTCAGCAGCGGCGCGCCGATCGCGACACGCTGCCCCAGCTGCACGCTGCGTTTGCCGACATAGCCGTCGACAGGCGAAATGATCGAGCAGCGCTTCAGGTTCAGGTAGGCCAGCTTGACCCGGGCGGCCGCGGCCAGCACGCGCGGATGATTCGCGACGTCGATGCCGGCAGTCAGCGACTCGTTGCCGCGCAGCTGTTCCTTTGCGGTAACCAGTGCCGCTTTCAAGGCGGCGACATGATCGAGCGCTGTCTGCAGCGCGGTTTGCGCATGCTGCACATCTTCCTCGGACACCGCGCCGCTCGCCAGCAACGACTCGCGGCGCTTGAAGTCGGCCTGCGCATTGAGCAGCGCAGTCTGGGCCTGCTCCAGCTCCGCGCGGTGCTGGTCCTGCGTCGAGGTCAGGCTGTTGTTCGCGCGGTACAGGGTGCGCACCTCCCGCACGGTTTGCGCAAGTTCAGCCTCGGCTTCCTGCAGCGCAATTTCGGCATTGGTGCTGTCCAGCCTGACCAGCACTTCACCGGCCTTCACGAAATCGGTTTCATTGACCGTAATCGCGACCGCGGTGCCGGCTACCTGCGGCGTGATCTGCACGATATTCGCGGTCACATAGGCGTCGTCGCTGTACTCGTATTTGCGCCCGACCAAAAACCAGTAGGCTGCATAGAGAATTGCGGCCAGCGCAAAAATGCCGGCCAGCGCCAGCATCCATTTTTTGCGCCTGGCCTGGTTGCCGTTTGCCGCCGATTTATTGCCGGGGGACGTATTGTCTGGGGTAGTTCCGCTCATTTTGACTGGATTCCTTCACTGGTTAATCGGCTGTCGGGTGAGGCGGGCGCTGCGTAACCGCCGCCCAGCGCCAGCATCAGACCCGCATAGATATCGGACTCGCGCGCCTGCAAATCGACCAGGGTGCGCCGCTGCTGCAGCAATGCGCTTTGTGCGGCCAGCACGCTGATATCGTTGACGAGCCCGGCATGGTATCGGGCTTGTTCCATGTCATAGCTCCCGGTCGATTCGGCGATCACGTTTTCCTGTGCCTGCAGCTGCGTCTGCAGCGCGTTCCAGGACGCCAGTCCGTCGGCGACTTCGCGCAGCGAATTCAGCACCGTCTGGTTATAGGTTTCGATCGCGGCATCGGCCTGGCTCGCGCGCCCCTTCAGTTCGGCGCGCAATCGTCCGGCATCGAAGATCGGCAGGCTGATCGCGGGGCCGATGCCGAGGCTGCGGCTGTCGGCTTTCAGCCACTGCGACAGGGTGAGCGACTCAAACCCGGCGAACGCGGTCAGGTTCAGGTTCGGATAGAAATCGGCGCGCGCCTCCTGCACGCCCTGCAGAGCGCTTTCCACGCCGCCAGCGGGCGGCCACCACATCGGCACGATGTCCGAGCAGTTCGGCGGGGAGTCGGTCAGGAACATTCGCACGGAGGCTGGTCGGCAGTTGCGCGTCCAGCCGGTCGGTTTCGCCGGGCTCCGCGCCGAGCAACACCGCCATCGCATGCCGGGACAGCGCGATCTGTTCGGCCAGCGCGGCGAGTTCGCGTTTCGTTTGCAGAACCTGCGACCGCCGACTGGCGCTGCGCCAGTTTGCTGTCCAGTCCCGCCGCGACGCGCTGGTCGATCAGCTGCGCATGATGTTCGGCGCTTTGCAGCAATTGTTGCAGGATCAGCTGTTGCTGCTGCAGGCGCGCCAGGCCGAAATACTGCTGCGCGACCGTGGCGGCGAGTATCACCTGGGCGGCCTGCGCGTCCGCCTGCGCGGCGCGTTCCTGTCCGATTGCCGCATCGAGTGCCGCGCGCTGTTTGCCGAACCAGTCGATCTGCCACTGCGCCGCGATGCGCGCCGTGCTCATCGTGACTTCGCTTCCGCCCAGCGGGGGCGGGTAGATGCTGTTCGCGCTCAGGTGCTGGCGCGTCGATTCCGCTTCCGCATTGACCTGCGGATAGCGCGCGCTGTCCGCTTCCGCGACCATCGCCTGCGCGGCATTCATCCGGGTTTGCACCGCCTTCAGGCTGTGGTTGTTTGCGATCGCCCGCGTGATCAGCGCGTCGAGCTGCCGGTCGCCGAGGCTTTGCCACCAGCGCTGCTGCGGAAAGGCGGCATGATCCGTCTGGCCGGCAAGGGTATGCGGCACCAGCATCGTCGCGCTGGGCGCAATGCCGGAAGTGCTTGCGCAACCTGCCAGCGCGAACAGCAACGAGGCGGCCGCAAGCAGTTTGTATTTGGATTGCATCATGTTCATGCGGCCTCCTTTTTGATGATGCCGGGGCGTTCGCGGTTTTCGACGGCCTTGAGCATCAGCAGCAGCAGGGTGCAGGCGATCATCGCGATGCCGGCCAGATAGAGACCGGCCGAGTAGCCGCCGAAATGGCTGGCGAGCGACCCGGTTATCGCGGGCGCGATGATCTGTGCGGCGCCATACGAGATCGTCATTTTCCCCATCATTTTCGCCGGGCGGGTCGGGTAATACTGTCCGGCCATGGTCAGCACCAGGCTCACGATGCCCATCACCGTGCCGCCGAACAGCAGCGCGCCGGCGAATGCGCCCGCGATGCCGTGGGTCCAGACCGGCAGCAGGATGCCGACGATCTGCAGCATGGAAGCCGCGATCAGCGCATTGAGTTTTCCGATGCGGCGCGCGATCAGGTCCCACGCGATGCACGACGGCGCCGCGGCCAGCCCGATGACCAGGAAGACCAGCGAACCCTTGCCGGTCAGGCCGGGAATATGGTCGATGATCGCGACGATGAAGGTCGCGCTGACCACATAACCGATGCCCGCGCAGAAATACGCGAAGGTGAACAGGCGCAGGAACAGCGGGCTCGGCGGCGCATCGTGCATCGTCTGGCCGGTCCGGGTCACGGTGCTGCGGTCCGGCGCCGGCAGCCAGGCCAGCGCGGGAACGACCAGCACGCAACCCAGCGCGGTCAGCGCGTACCATTGCTCGCGCCAGTCCAGCCAGCCGTTCATCAGCGACACGGCGGCCGCCGCGCAGGCGATGCCGAGACCGATCCCGGCAAAATGGATGCCCAGTTCGCTGCGGTGGTCGTGGCGGATCAGCCAGTTCATGATCAGTCCGCTGCCGAGCAGCAAGGCGGCAGCGCTGCTGAAACCGGCAACGAAACGCGACACTGCCCAGACGGTGAAATCCGTCGACATGCCCATCATCGCGGTGCTGAGTATCGCCAGGATCATCCCGATGCGGTACAGGCGATCCTTCAGCACCATGTCGCTGATCAGCGATGCGATCAGCGCGCCGCCGAGATAGCCGGCGTAATTGATCGCCGCCAGCCAGCCTGCCGCGACCACGCCCAGTCCGGCCTGATGCTGCATGACCGGCAGCAGCGGGGTATAGGCAAAGCGCGCAATGCCGAGCGCCAGGATCAGGCTGAAGATGCCGGCGCTCAATACCTTGATTCGATCCTGCGGTTTGCTCATTTCGGAAGGGACCCCAATACTCAATGCTTGATCAGTCATATCTTTGCAGTTTCATTTATTGCCGCGCCGATCAAAGCTCGCTGTTGATGCGCGCGAGAAATTTCACGATCAGGGCTTCGTTGCGGGAATAGAAAATCCACTGTCCCACCTTGCGCGGCGTGATCAGCCCGGCCCGCTGCAGGGTGGCCAGATGCGCCGAGATGGTCGATTGGGAAAGTTTTGCTTTTTCGTTTATCTTGCCGGCGCAGACCCCGAGTTCAAATGAATGCACCTGGCTGGGGAAGGACTTTTTCGGGTTCTTCAGCCATTCGAGCATTTGCCTGCGGACAGGATGGGCCAAGGCCTTGATGATCTCGTCAATGTCGGGTTCGGGTTGTTTTACCATCGCGATGCGGCTGGTTCTTTCGGCAAGTTAACGGAAAATGTATTTCGTGAAAATACGAAATATATATCGAATCGCAACGATATCATAGTATCGATTCTTCCGCCAACGATTCCCATATTCTGGACAGTGACATACCCATGAGCGTACCAGGCCGTGTTTTCACGGGTCACTTTGTGCCAAGCAGCCACTTAGTCAATACATTTTGAAATGGCGGTTCCGGCCATTGCTGCCGGTGGCATTCAGATGGACCACGGTCCGTTATTGAATAGTCACCGGCCATTAGGTGAGGAAATCATCCCGAATGGCAGCTTTCTCGAAACGCGACTGCGTACTTTTAATTGATACCGGCCAATCAAGTGTTACTTTGGCCAGAAGGATATGTCATATTGGCTGGCACAACCCAATGGTCATAATCTTCGTCAGTGACATATCCAAGTAAAATAGCGGCTTGTTTAAGTGAACATGAATCGCTGAGCGCACGTTTTGCTATTTCCGCGGCACGATCATAGCCAATGTGCGGAACAAGAGCGGTAACCAGCATCAAGGATTGCCCCATTAATTCTGTGAGTTTCAGGCGATTGACTTCAATTCCACGTACACAGTATTGCTCAAAACTTTTCATGCCGTCCGCAAGCAAGCGCAGGCTTTGCGAAAAATTGTGTGCGATGAGCGGCTTATAGACATTCAGTTCAAAATTGCCCGATGCGCCACCGAAGGTGATTGCCACATCATTGCCAATAATCTGACAACACGACATCGTCAAAGCTTCGCATTGAGTTGGGTTCACTTTGCCAGGCATCATCGAACTACCGGGTTCGTTTTCTGGAATGCTGATTTCACCCAGTCCTGAACGTGGTCCAGATGCCATCCAGCGAATATCGTTTGCAATTTTCATTAGGGCGACTGCAAGCGTCTTAAGTGCTCCATGGGCATTGATCAAGGCATCGTGGGCAGCAAGTGCGGCGAACTTGTTGGAGGCACTGACAAAGGGCATCCCACTATCACGGGCAAGTTCCGCAGCTACTCGTTCGCCAAATTCAGGATGTGTGTTTAATCCGGTTCCCACCGCAGTTCCACCCACGGCCAATTCATAGACTGGCTCTAAGGCAGCCACAATTGCGGACTCTGCATGTTCTAATTGTGCAACATACCCAGAGAATTCCTGTCCTAGTTTCAGTGGGGTAGCGTCTTGCAAATGGGTGCGTCCGACTTTAAGGATATCTGAGAATGCTTCGGATTTCTTAGCTAAAGTAGTGCGCAACTCAATCAACGCAGGAAGAACCTTTTTCGTCAAACCGATTGCTGCTGCAAGATGCATGGCTGTCGGAAAAATATCATTGGATGATTGACCAAGATTGACTTCGTCATTGGGATGTACAAGCCTGTTAATTCCGCGTTCACCTCCCAGCAACTCGGATGCACGGTTAGCCAGCACTTCATTCATATTCATATTGCTCTGGGTGCCGGATCCGGTTTGCCAAACCGACAAAGGAAATTCACTCACAAGCAGACCTTTCAGCACTTCTCCTGACGCATCGATGATGGCATTAGCTTTCTGCTTTTCCAGTAGACCAAGATCGCAGTTGACACGTGCGCATGCACGTTTGACTTCTGCGAGGGCGAATATGATCTCCTCTGGCATCTGTTCAGTTGATATATGGAAATGCAACAGCGAACGTTGGGTCTGTGCTCCCCAATAATGATTTGTTGGAACCTCAATGTTGCCAAATGAATCTCGCTCTGGTCTGCTGTTCATGATGAGGCTCCAAATCGGCCAAACAAGTTTTTTTCAATATCTCGCTCAAATTCTTCAACCCATCTGGATCCGTCTCCAATTGGGTATTGTGCTTTCAGATTAGTGGATATTCGCGTAACCACGACAAATCCAGTAAGGGCGAATATCTCATCGGTTTTGGAGTCTGTGGTATCGGTCTCAGCCAAGTCAAAGTCCTCCAAAGATAGTTGGAATCGCTTCAACACCCTCTGGAAATCATTCATCTCGTCCTGTTCGATAAGCTTCATCTGATTTTCAACCTGAATTTTATCTATTGATCATCCTGCCACTACTCACATGGAAGGGCAATTATGAATGTCCGTTACCAATGCAACAGCAGCCTTTGGCTTTTCATTCCCACCTCATTGACCACCTTAAGTCGACGTCCAGCAAACTTTTTACTGGATCAAACCTTCCGCCCTCATCGCCGCCTGAACCGCTGGGCGTATACGAATTTTTGCTATGTACTCCTTGATCCTTGGGAACGGGCCGAGATCGAAGCCCGCATGATCGCTCCAACTCAATGTTACAAACAGATATGCATCGGCGACAGTGAAGCTACTACCCATCAAATAAGGCTTGTTCGCCAACTGTGATTCTACATACGCTAAGCGTTTTGAAAGCAAAATGCGAGCCGAATTCTTAGCGTCATCCGTTGTTGTCTTGTTGAATAATGGGCCATATGATTTGTGTATCTCAGTTCCAATGAAATTGAGCCATTCTTGCAGGCGGTAACGCTCCCTCGTTCCAGCCTTAGGTGCTAGCCCAGAATCTGGTTTCTGGTCGGCAATATATTGCAGAATCACAGCGCCCTCTGTCAGGACACTGCCATCATTCAATCTGATGGCAGGTACATAACCTTTTGGATTGAGCTGCATATAATCCTCGCCAGCGGAGGTTGTTTTGGAAGGAACATTCAACTTGTCAATTTCAAAAGGCAATCCTGATTCTTGCAGTGCGATGTGAGATGCCAATGAACAAGCACCGGGGGCGTAATATAATTTCATGCAAACTCCTATTGTTGAGTATTTGTGGACAACAGGTTTAACTGCGGCCCTCCGCTACTGGCCGAATTCTACCCCTCACATAACGCATATCTGCCTTCCAATGTTCTGCATAGTTGACCAACTATTAAGATTAGATGCTGTAATCAAGATATTGTGAGTGCTCGTTCTGGCCAAATAGTACCGTCTTAGTTACAAAGTTATTAACCTTAATGCATCATTAATACTTGACTAAATTGCTATGTTATATATAATAAATTCGCATTTGTGGGAGCAGATCAAACACAGTTGCAGTGACTATATAGGTTCGATAGTTACTTCAAATTATCTGCAGGAGGTTAAAGTCATGAACTCCCATCTGTTTGAAATTCTCAGCAGCGAAAAGAGCGTCGATATCTTGCATAGCGTTGAGTTATTTGCCGGAATAATCGCCGCCGCTTTTGTGGTTGGTTTAGCATGTATTGCGGTAGTTTGATTAGCCTATATAAGTACATTTTGAAGTGGAGAGTATTTGGTGTTCCATTATCGTGGAAGACCGCACTTCAATTTATAAAGGAATCGCCATGTTGGACATCAATAACGCCATCTTCAACGAAGCACTTCATCACCATGATCCAGATGGCAACATGTATGGCTTGGAGCATTGGTCCCCGCTGACCGTCAAGCAACTTGCTCTAGAAGAGGGAATTGAAGAACTCTCAGATGCTCATTGGCATGTGATCTACGCTTTGCGAAACCTGTATAGGGATAGGGGTCGTTCCACGAGTGCACGTGAAGTTATTCATATTCTGGAGAAAGATTTCGTTGATGAAGGTGGGCATCGATACCTCTATGAGCTATTCCCGAAAGGCCCGGTGAGTCAAGGTTCTCGATTGGCGGGCGTACCTCCACCTCCATACTCCAGCGATCCTTCGTTCGGCTCGGCCAGTTGAATGAGACGGAAAGAAACAAAACTTGATTTAGTTATCCTCAAATTCGATCCGATAATTGACATTTGCTAAATCGCAAATAATCCGTGAGTGCGTAATATGTGTGCACTATTTCCATTCTTCAATATTGCAAGGAGAAGATTATGAACACGGCCGATATGTTAGTACATATACATCCAGAGTTAGATGCGAAAAGAAGAACCCAAATTGAAAAAATGATAGAAGGGCGTGTTGGAGTTGATTGTGCTGGATTCAATCGTCATCCACATCCCCATGCTTTGATCGTGAAATATGATCCCGACACAATTAGGAGCGTACAGATCCTGGATATGGTACGTAAATTTGATCCTGTAGCGTCCATTGTGGGTTTGTAATTGTCACATACCCAATAATCAAATATTGCACAGAAAGGGATAAAGAAACTTCTTTCGTTGCATATCGATTAGTCTGATATTAAATTAGTTCACCTCACATATTCAGCAAATACCATAATGCAAAGGAGCCAAAAATGGCCTCGATATTTGGATTTGAAGAATGCAATGCACTTGGTTTCATCGAAAACGACTTTGTGTGCCTTCCACACTCACCTGATGGAAAAATTGACCTGCATAACACTGTTTCTCCCATCAGGAATGAAGATATTGTGTTCATCAAACACTGTCTTGAATCAAGTTTGAAAATTGAAGCCATAGGTGTTGTAAAGTCAGAGTTTCCTTGTGATGTAGACTCTGAAGTATGTCTGCCTGTTGATTGGTTATGGCAGGGTGAAAAGGTTATAAAGAATTTTGACGAAAACTTTTCGTTACGCGTCAGCCCGTTTTATGAAGAGCATGATATTTTAGTCCAAAGGGAAATAATTAATTTACTACCTGAGAAGTACAAATTAATACAGGAGTGGTAAAACCAAAGTCCCTAACTGGTGTGCAGACAGCAACATCCACATACAGTCCGTCTGCTTTTGACTGTGACCGTCTGCTCTTGGCCGATAGCACCCATAGCACTACGCTACCTCAAAGCGGCCATTGATGGAGGCAGGCCGCCATTTTGCGCGCGAGGGAGCGACTGACCGGAAGGTCAGCCGCAACCCCATTGGTTATATCTCTGTTTGTTTGGAAATCTCCAGTGCATCGTCAACTTCAATCCCCAAGCACCGCACGGTGCTTTCTAACTTCGAGTGGCCTAGCAACAGTTGCACTGCCCGAAAATTTTTAGTTCGCCGGTAAATTAGAGTAGCCTTCGTTCGGCGCATCGTATATGTGCCATAGATGGCGGGATCAAGACCAATAGCGGCAACCATTGATGAACAATCCTAGCGTATTGCCGAGTTGAAACATGCGGAGAATTTTGCAGCCGACTTGTGAACAAGAATTGTTCCGACTTCAGATTGGCCTTGGCAATCCATGCGGCGACCGCATTTCTGGTATCTTCTGTCAGCTTAAACCGCACCGGCCGCTGCGTTTTTCGCTGAACGACCATCGCCCGCGTCAACATCTGATTGCCGTGAGCAACGTCCCGGATTCGTAGGTTGACCAGATCACAACCTCGCAGTTTGCTGTCGATGGCCAAGTTAAACATTGCCAGGTCACGAATATTTTTGTCGAGTTGCAGATGAATACGAATGGCCCAGATGTCCTTCAGCTTGAATGGTGGCTTCTGCCAGATCAGTTTGCCTTTATTCCATGGTTCGCAGGATTGAGAGGTTTCCATTTCAGACTCCTTGCTGATTGAACGGAGTCTGATTCTGCGGCTTTCCTCACCAAATGGCCGGTGACTATTCAATAACGGACCGTGGTCCATCTGAATGCCACCGGCAGCAATGGCACCGAGGAGCGGACCTTATGGCAACTCCTGACCTGCCGCTCGGTGCCGGGAGCCGAACAAGGCGATTGTCTGCTATGCCGCACTCTGATTAATTGACCTGAATTCAAATTGCCGATGGCATTGGGCGGGCGGAGCGATAGCAAGATGCTTAATTCGCTTGGTGCCAAACCGAGACGGGCTGAATTCGAATAAACTTGGCAAATGCACTTGCAAAATAAACTTAAAGATTGCACCGAGTGCAATCTGATACTCGAAGTCGCGCATCAGGTACGCGGCTGCAATAACTTTGGCGTCCTCGACAGGAATCGAACCTGTAATTGACCCTTAGGAGGGGCCGGTTATATCCATTTAACTACGAGGACAACGCCGCGCATTTTAGCGCAATCGTGCCCCGACTGACATGACACATTTCAAATGACCCGATGCAAATGACACGCCACAAGTTGCCCGCCACCGTGATTGCGATCGGACTGGTCAGTTTTTTCAACGACCTTGCTTCGGAGATGGTTACGCCATTCATCCCGATACTGGTCGCGACCGTGCTCGGCCAGGGGCCGGTGATACTCGGGCTGGTGGAGGGCGTTGCGGATGCGGCAGCCAGCTTGCTGAAGCTGTGGGCGGGACACTATTCCGATGCAAAGCATGGCAGGCGCAAAAGATTGATGGTGTTCGGCTACGGCCTGTCCAACCTGGCGCGCCCGCTGCTGGGTCTGGTGTCGGGCTGGGGAGCCTTGCTGCTGCTGCGCAGCCTGGATCGCGCCGGCAAGGGCTTGCGCGATGCGCCGCGCGACGCGCTGCTTGCGGACAGCGCGCATTCAGAGATACATGGCCTGGCCTACGGATATCATCGCGCAATGGACAATGCCGGCGCGCTGGGCGGTACGCTGCTCGCGGTTGCCGCGCTGGGCTGGATGCACTGGCCGTTGCGCGAAGTGATTCTGTGGTCGGCGGTGCCGGGCGCGATGGTGCTGCTGATACTGATTGCGGGCGTGCGCGAACCTGCGACCAAGGCCGTGTCAGCCGCTCCGGATACGGATCGGACAGCACAGCAGGTCCGGATTTCCTGGGCGCTGCTTTCGCCGACCATGCGCCGTTATCTGGTGGTGCTGGTGCTGTTTACGTTTGCGCGCGCATCGGAGACATTCATCCTGCTGCGCGGCAACGAACTGGGCATGAGCCTGGTGCATGTACTGCTGCTCTGGGCGGTGCTCAATGTCTGCAAATCGGCGGCGTCGCTGCCGGGCGGCCGCATGGCGGATGCGTTCGGCAAGCAGCGCATCACGTTGATCAGCTGGTCGGGCTATGCGCTGAGTTTCGTGCTGCTCGGCATGGTTGGGCACAGCAGTGAATTATGGTTCGCAACCGTGGTCTATGGTCTGTTGATCGGCATCGGCGAGGGATCGGAACGCGCATTGATCAGCCTGTATGCCGACGAGCGCGAACGCGGCACCGCGTTTGGCTGGTATCATCTCGCCGTGGGCATCAGTGCGATCCCGGCCGGCGTGCTGTTCGGCGCGGTGTGGCATTACCGGAATGCCGGCGACGCGTTCCTGTTTGCGGCCCTGCTGTCGCTGCTGAGCGCGCTGTTGCTGCGTTACTGGTGTTTCCGGGGCATATCGATCCCGGATAAATCGATCCCGGATAAATCGATCAAGGGGAAAAATGAAATGAAAATATTGGGAATCGTTGTCGTATTGATCGTGTTTGCCGCGCTGCTGGTCGCCCGTGCCGCGCGCGCCGGCGAGCTGCCGGAACTCGGCAAACCCGCGCCGGATTTCAATCTGCCCGACCAGAATGGCAAGCTGCATACGCTGGGCGATTATCGCGGCAAGTGGCTGGTGCTGTATTTCTATCCCAAGGATGACACGCCGGGCTGCACCCAGGAGGCGTGCGCGTTTCGCGATGACCTGAGCAAGATCAGCGAACTCGGCGCGGCGGTGGTCGGCGTGAGCGTCGATGACACCGGCAGCCATGCCGAATTCGCGAAGAAGTATCATTTGCCGTTCCCGCTGCTGGCCGACAAGAGCACCGAGACCGCGCAGCGCTACGGCGCGCTGATGAATCTGTACCTGATCAAGTTCGCGCGGCGCTACACTTTTCTGATCGACCCGCAAGGCAATGTCAGGAAGGAGTATCTGAGCGTGGATACTTCGCGCCACTCGGTGCAGATAATCGATGACCTGAAGAAATTCACCGCCGGAGCAAAACTGTAATCCGGAAATGACAATTACTTTTCCGGGAGTTTGCAGGAGCGGGCCATGCCCGCGAAAAGGTGTTCGCGGGCATCACCCGCAAGGGGTACGCCGTGGTTGTAAGGGGCTAAAGCCCCAACAACACACGCAGGGCCCGCTTTTCATCAATCAATTTTTTAGAAAAATAATCCATGCCGTTTATCACTCTGGACAAGGCGAGCCTCGCCTTTGGTCATGTTGCATTGCTGGACCATGCCGATTTCCAGCTCGACGAGGGCGAGCGCGTCGGCCTGATCGGGCGCAACGGCGGCGGCAAGTCGAGCATGATGCGCGTGCTGGCGGGGCAGGGCACTTTAGACGATGGCCAGGTGTGGCGCGCGCCGACCGCGCGCATCTGCTTTGTCAGCCAGGAGCCGGTGCTGGAGCCCGGCGACACGGTGTTCGATGCGGTCGCGAAGGGCCTGGGCAAGCTGCAAAAGCTGCTGCACGACTATCACCATGTTTCCCACCAGCTGGCCGAACCGGACGCGGACTACGACAGTCTGCTGGAACAGATGCAGCAGCTGCAGACCCAATTGGAAGCACAGGACGGCTGGCAGGTCGAAGCGCGCATCGAGACCGCGATCAGCAAACTGGATCTGGATCCCGACAAGCGCATCGGCGAAATGTCCGGCGGGCAGCGCAAGCGCGTCGCGCTGGCGCAGGCGCTGGTGGCCGAGCCGGACGTGCTGATCCTCGACGAGCCGACCAACCACCTGGATTTCGCGTCGATCGAATGGCTGGAAGGACTGCTGAACAATTTCAACGGCGCGGTGCTGTTCGTCACGCATGACCGGCGCTTCCTGGACAATGTCGCGACGCGCATCGTCGAACTGGATCGCGGCAAGCTGGCGAGTTTTCCCGGCAATTTTTCCGCGTACCAGGCGATCAAGGAACGCATGCTGAGCGACGAGGCGGTCGTGAATGCCAAGTTCGACAAGGTGCTGGCGCAGGAAGAAGTGTGGATACGCCAGGGCGTCAAGGCGCGCCGCACCCGCAACGAGGGCCGCGTGCTGCGGCTGGAGCAGTTGCGCCGCGAGCGCGCCGCGCGCCGCGAGAAAGTCGGCAAGGTCGAGATGAGCGTGGATAGCGGCGAGCGTTCCGGCAAGCTGGTTGCAGAACTGGAACATGTCAGCAAAGCTTACGGCGACCGCAAGATCATCGACGATTTCTCCTGCCGCATCCAGCGCGGCGACAAGGTCGGCCTGCTCGGGCCGAACGGCTGCGGCAAGAGCACGCTGCTCAAGATCATCCTCGGCGAATTGCAGCCGGACAGCGGACAGGTGAAACTCGGCACGAAAATCTCGGTGGCCTATTTCGACCAGTTGCGCGCGCAGCTCGACGACGAGGCGACGCTGGCCGACACGATCAGCCAGGGTTCGGATTTCGTCGAGATCGCCGGGCAGAAGAAGCATGTGATCAGCTACCTCGGCGATTTCCTGTTTCCGCCGGAGCGCGCCCGCTCGCCGGTCAAGAGCTGTTCCGGCGGCGAGCGCAACCGCCTGCTGCTGGCGCGGCTGTTCACCCAGCCGGCCAACGTGCTGGTGCTCGACGAGCCGACCAACGACCTCGACATCGAGACGCTGGAACTGCTCGAGGAGCTGCTCGCGAACTACGACGGCACCCTGTTCCTGGTCAGCCACGACCGCGCCTTCCTCGACAACGTGGTCACCCAGGTGATCGCGTTCGAGGGCGACGGCAAGCTGATCGAGTACGTCGGCGGCTACGAGGACTGGGTGCGGGTGAAGAAATACCAGGCAACGATAGCTACGGCCAAGCCGGTGTTAGCGACGCCGCCGCGCGCTGCAGTTGCGCCGCCCGAAAAAACCAAAGCGGCGGGCAAACTGAGCTTCAAGGAGGCGCGCGAACTGGAAGAACTGCCGAAGCGCATCGAGGCGCTGGAGCGCGAGCAGGGCGACATCGCCGCGCACCTGGCCGATGGCACGATCTTTCGCGACGACGTGCAGCGCGCCAGGAAACTGCAGGCGCGCAACGACGAGATAGAGGCGGAACTGCTGGACGCGATGGCGCGCTGGGAGGAACTGGAAAAGCGCAAGGTCTGATTGGCGCAAGGGCTGATTGCCTGGCCTGCTTTGGCTAGTCCGGCTTTAGCTAATCCGGCTTTGTGTGCTGTTGCCGATCGTTTCTTCTGTTGCGATCGCGCTTGCTCAGGCGCCAGATAAATACCGCGATCGCGAGCGCGATGAAGATCGCAATGAACTCGACCGACCAGGAGATGATCTGGACATCCTCCCGTTCGGTCATGGTCAATTCGCCGGCCTGCGCATTGGCAGCCAGCAAAGCCAACAAAGCAATCAGCAATGCAGCGACGATGCGCAACGCGGATTTCACTTGCCGGAGCCCTGCGTGCGCTCGGCAGACTGCACGGTGTTCGCGACCAGCATGGTGATGGTCATCGGGCCGACGCCGCCCGGGACCGGGGTGATCCAGCCGGCGACTTCTTTTGCGCTATCGAAATCCACGTCGCCGCACAGCTTGCCGTTGTCCATCCGGTTCATGCCGACGTCGATCACCGCGGCACCGGGCTTGACCATGTCGCCGGTGATCATCTTTGCCCTGCCAATCGCGACAACCAGGATATCGGCATCGCGGGTGAACTTGGCAAGGTCGACAGTCTTCGAGGTGCAGATCGTGACGGTCGCGTTCGCCTGCAGCAGCAGCAGCGCCATCGGCTTGCCGACGATGTTGCTGCGCCCCACGACAACAGCATGCTTTCCTTCGATGGACACGCCGCTTTTTTCCAGCAGCTTCATGCAGCCGTAGGGCGTGCAGGGCGCAAAGCGCATGTTGCCGGTGGCCAGCGCGCCGACGTTGATCGGATGGAAGCCGTCCACGTCCTTGGACGGGTCGATCGCTTCCAGCACCTTGCTGCTGTCGATGTGCTTCGGCACCGGCAGCTGCACCAGGATGCCGTGTATCTTCGGATCGGCGTTCAGTGCGGCGATCCTGCCCAGCAGCTCGGCTTCGGGCGTGTCGGCCGGCAGCGCGATATGCTCGGAATGCAGGCCGAGTTCGGCACAGGCCTTCACCTTGTTCGCGACATATACCCTGGAGGCGGGATCCTCGCCGACGATGATGACCGCCAGCCCCGGGGTGATGCCGCGCGCCTTCAGCGCATCGGCGCGTATTTTCCACTCGGCACGCACCTGCTGGGCAATGGCTTTTCCGTCGATGATTTGTGCGCTCATTCGGGTTCCCTGCGGTTCAGAATTGCGGTTTGTCGGGGGATTGCCGGAAATTCTCGACGCCCAGCATGATTTCCTGGCGGGCTGCATCGATGCCCTCCCAGCCGCCGATCTTGACCCACTTGTTCGGCTCCAGATCCTTGTAGTGCGCGAAGAAATGCTCGATCTGTTTCAGCACGATGGGTGGCAGTTCCGAATAATCTTTCAGCCCGCGATACAGGGTCGACAGTTTGTCGACCGGAACAGCCAGCACCTTCGCATCCTGGCCGGACTCGTCTTCCATCTTCAGCACCGCGAGCGGGCGGCAGCGCACCACCACGCCGCTGTTCAGCGGGACCGGGGTGATGACCAGCACATCGACCGGATCGCCGTCGTCGGACAGGGTGTGCGGGATGTAGCCGTAGTTGCAGGGGTAGTGCATCGCGGTGTTCATGAAGCGATCCACAAAGATTGCGCCGGAATCCTTGTCCACTTCGTATTTGACCGGTTCGCCGTGTTGCGGGATCTCGATGATCACGTTGAAATCGTCGGGGAGATTCTGTCCGGACGGGACTTTGTTCAAACTCATTATGCAGCGCCTTCCTAAGTGAATTCCGGGATAAAAATGAAGGCGCGAATTGTAGCATAGAGCCTGGGCCGGGCTACCGATGCGGGTGAGGGCGATGCGTGCGCCGGGATTTGGACTCTGCTGTTACCGCTAACGACGCGTCGTGGATATGAATCAGGACGTGTGGCTAGCGGACATTGCTTCTTTCCGAAACCGGACATTCACGTGTAGCCAAGAGGCACCATGCTTGCGTGGCGTCGCGCTTGAGCGCAGGGTTAAGCGGCACGTTCAAGTGGAACCTCCCAGCCTGGAAACACGAGTACGGCGGGATGGCACTTGAGGGCACGAGCAAAAACCTTCGCGCGTTCGACACCCAAATTCACTCTGCCGTTTTCAATGGCTGAAATGGTGGCTTGCGGTATACCTGTAAGTTCGGAAAGCTGGCTTTGGCTCAGCTCTTGGAGTTCGCGCAAAATACGCACGGATTCTCCCACCGAGACCTCGACTCGCTTTTTTGCTGGACGAAACTCTTTCATTTTATGGCCTCCTGTAATCATGGGCGGTAACTTGAACAACTTGAATCAGCAGCACCCTGGCGACAACCCGGTAAATAACTCGCCACTGAAAGCCAAGCCGGGAAGAACGATGGCCTTTCCACTCACCAGACAAAGCTTCGTCATGAAAGCCCTTGATGGTGCGTAATCCCGGCGGCCCCGATACTCTGGCAATATCTTTCCATTTCTCGTAACGCTTCAAAACTTCAATAGGGACAGAGCCAGAAAGCTGTTTGTCAACGCGACGGTGTTCTTCGATTTGCCACATGTCGCATTATGTATATACCAATAATGGTATGTCAAGTGCGGTGATTTTTTGGTGAGCCTGATAGTAATCGGATGGGTCCACTGGTCCGTATCATCAAGAATAGTGAGGCGTGCATATTGTCGGTAACTGATCGATTCAATATAAACCACCTGATTCTATCTGTCCGCATATGCATTAAAAATACGGACAGGCGTGAACGCCTTCATTTTTTCGACTCTGCCCTTTGGTTATTCCACAGGTCAGCGTCGCTTATGCAACTGCGAGCTTCGGACATTGCCAATCAACAAAAGGGCAAATTGGATGGTCATGCTCCAATTCCATATTTAATCGTTCGTCAAAAGAAAATATAAGGTAAAAGCAAACACTGCAACAACCAGTGCAACAACAACCCTCATGACCTTCCCGGTCTTTTTCTTGTGCAGGGCATATATTTCATCTTCGTTAAACTTGTCGTTCAAATTTTCCCCTCATTTTTTCCCACCAAGTTGGCTATTACCTTCCGAGTAATCTGTCGGACACGGCTATCCGATTATTACATTGCCGCTGGCGAATGACGTGCCCCGGCTATCTTTTGTAACTAATTGTGCTTATGTCAACATAAACAAAGCGGAAACGTTTTAGTGGTGCTTCAATGGGTAAACGTTTTCTAATATTTAGGGTTTTCTAATTTTCAGGATAATCGATATGAAAAAAATTGCAGTCGTTTTAATCTCCCTGCTTTTTGCAGCCTGTGCCAGCACGCCAAAGCCGTCCTCTCAAGCTGGCGAAAATAGCACTCCCCAGGCATCCACCGTGACAACAGCTTCTGTTTCGCCATCAGAACTGGAATCGAAGAAATTGGCCGATGAAATACAAGCTCTTCAACAACAAAGCATCTACTTTGACCTGGATAAGTCCGCCATCAAGTCTGAATACAAGGATGTTCTTCAGAAGCAAGCCGATTTCATCAAGGCCAATAAGAATGACACCGTGACAATACAAGGAAATTGCGACGAGCGTGGCAGTCCGGGATATAACCTTGCATTGGGAGAAAAGCGTGCCGACGCCGCCCGCAAGGACCTGGAATTACTGGGCGTTCCGGCTTCACAAATCAAGACGGTTAGCTTTGGCCTGGAGAAACCGCGCCTGACATGTCATGAAGAGAAATGCTGGAAGGAAAATCGCAGAGACGATTTCGTTCATACGCTTGATTAATTGGTCTTTGATCAACCCGGAAGGGATGGGCGAAAGCTCATCCCTTTTTTGTCAGCCTGAGTGTGGCTGTTTCAGCGTCCGGTTCCGGACGCTGCTGCCATCCAGGCCCAAAGGGCGACGCCGGTCCGAGCGGTCAAATCGGCTGTTCCGATTCATATCTGCCCGGAAGTCTGCCCGGTAGTCGGGGATCGATTAGATCTGTTTGTCAGAACAGGTTGATTTCAGAAGCCAGGGAGGATGTCGTGATTTCCAGATTACCGATGATTTGCTGCCAATCGTCGCCGTGGTGAGTTCCGATATATTCAAGGAACGATGCCTCCGGATCATTCAGCAAAATACCGATAGCGTACCCGTCGACATTGTCGGTGATCTTCATCAGCACATCGTATTTGGTTCCGCTCGCCATTGCATCATCGGTCACGACCGGGGCCGGATCGAAGTAGACCCTTGGAATCTCCATGCGCAGTGCTTCGGTAAAATCGGTTTGAATGGCTGATTTTGCTTCTTCGAAACTGCGAAAACCCGAATAGTGACCGAAGGGCCGTATTTCGAAATACTGCTGCACAGGGGGCGGCATATCCTGTTCATGCGCCGCCTCGAAAGCCGCCTCGATCTCCGACCGGTCTCCTCCCTTCGGGCGTATCCGGATGATCAGCGCCTCGGTAATGCCGGCAAACCCGTTGGCCTGGAAATGTTGAACGATGCGCTCGGCGGCCTCGTTAGCCTTGAGTGTGGGAGTGTTTTTCATGGCGATCCGCGTTATCAAGAAGGCGCACAGTTTACCTAAAGCAGACAAGGAACGCACTCTTCCGGTAGGCGCTGCGAAGCAAATTTCCAGCGTTGATGCTTGCCGGATTTTTCGTCAGGCAGGGTAGAATTGCGGCTCATCATTAAGCTTGGCGGCCGTGAACATCTCAATCGCAACTATCCAGGGTTATCTTGTTCATCCATTGACGCTGCTTGCCGTGTTCCTGGCGGCAAGCCTGATGATGATCTGGCGCCTGCATGCGATGGAGGGCAAGGGCTTCGAAGGCACCGTTCTCGGCACGCTGATCATGCCCTACTGTTCCGGGTTTCCCAATCTCGTGTTTGCCTATGTGATGAGCAGTTCGGCCAAAAATGGCGGCCTGGTCATCGAGAACAGTCTCGTCAACAATGTTACCAACCTGACGTTGATCCTCGGTCTGGCCGCCATCTTTGGCTCTGCGGCCGTGATCCAGAAAGGCGGCACGAAGCGGAAAGCCAGGGAGCACGCGGAATTTCACCGTATCAACCGGCTGAATCTGTTGTTCACGCTGATCGCGCTGTTCCTGTTCACCGGCACGCTCTGGGCGCTGGCCAAGGACGGGGTGCTGGACTTCTACGACGGTCTGGTGCTGGTCGGCCTGTTCCTGTTCTGGCAGGTGCTGCACGTGTTCGAGGTGCTCAAGGACAACATCCGCAAGGACAAGGCGTTCCACTGGTCGCTGCTGGTCGACATTCTGTTGCTCGGTGTCAGCGCCTACTTCGTCTACTTTACGGTCAACCATCTGGTGGACTGGGTTTCGGCCAGCAAGAGTCCGTATCTGAGCTTTGCCAAGCTGGGCTGGTTCAGCGGCCTGCTGATGGTCGTGCCGAATGCCATCCTCGCGCTTTATTACACGCGTATCGGCAGGCAGGACATCGTGATGACTTCCCAGGTCGGCGACGGGCATATCTGCATCCCGATGTGCATCGGCCTGTTTGCGGTTTTCAAGCCCATACACATTCCCGCTTTCTTCCAGATGGGCACCCTGATCATCCTCGGCGCGGGGGCGGTTCATTTCCTGTGCATCACCATCCTCGGCAGGATCCCGCGCATGGTCGGCATCGGTCTTATCGGTGTCTATGCCTTGTTCCTGTATAAAGGACTCATACAGTAAGGCAGGCAATTCGGCGGATTAAGGCCGGCCGGAAATGCCTGGAAATATTTCGATATGAAAATTAGCGCTCAACCGGGCGCTTGGGATCGGCGCACCACTCGCTCCAGCTGCCCGCATATAAAAGCGAGCCGACTAGTCCTGCCTGTTCCATGGCCAACAGGTTGACGCATGCAGTAACGCCGGAGCCGCACGAATGAATCACGTCGGAAGCCCGGGAGTTTCCCAGCAATTCTGAATATTCATTGCGAAGCGTTTCCGGGGATTTGAATTCACTGCCTTCCAGATTGTTTTTGAAGAAGCGATTCAACGAGCCGGGAATATGTCCTCCCACCGGATCAAGCGTTTCGTTTTGCCCGTGAAAGCGATCGGGCGAGCGCGCATCGATGACGGTTTTGCGCTGCGATGCAAGATTATCGAGGATCGCATCGACCCGAACCAAACCCGTGTATGCCACAGGCTTAGGCAAATTTTCCAGCGGTGTCGGGGCAAGTATCGCTGTGCTGATCAGCCCCTTCCAGGCTTCCAGTCCGCCATTCAGCACCTGCACCTTGCCATGGCCTGTTGCCCGCAACATCCACCACAAGCGGCTGGCAAAGGCCGAGCCCTGGCTGTCATAGGCAATCACATGGGAATCGGGGCCTATCCCCAGGCGTTGCCTTGTCGTTGCCCAATGATCGGGATCCGGCAGCGGGTGGCGTCCATTCTTCCCGGTTTTGGTGCCTGAAAGATCGGTATCCAGATCGACATAAATGGCGCCCGGAATGTGGCCCTTTGCGTAAGCTTCCCGTCCGGCTGATACCTGGGCCAGATCAAAGCGGCAATCGCAAATCAGTACTTTAGCGCCGCCGTTCAGGAGTTCTTGCAAATGGGTGGTTGTGATGAGTGGGTTCATGTTCAAGAATGTATAATTGAATTCTGCTGTGACGCAAGGTAGAACTTCATAGTATCAAGTTCGATGCCCTGAAGCAGACATTTGCCAAATTCTGCCAACGACCCCGACAAATGAATATCAAAATTTGCAGCCCGAAACTGGGCATTCGGACTTCTTGCCAGCCGCGATCACGCGATCAGATGTTAATAAATGTTATTTCAGATATACATTTCAATTATTGTGATATATTAAAAACAAGTACGTTTCGTAGTCTCTCCATGCGTACTTAGCGTCTCTCTAGACATACTTAGCAGGCCGGGTAATTAAATTCCTTAATTACCCTGTTTTTTTGATTCAGATTTATATAAGGGAGGAATGTAGGGTGAAAAAATCATTTACGCTTTTTGTAGCTGCCGCTGGATTGCTGGCTATTTCTGCATCGGCAAGCGCCTTCTCAACTGCACCATGCAAGGCTTGTCATGCGATTGATCATGATGTCGTAGGACCTGCCTGGAAAAGAGTTGCAGAGAAATACGGCAGCGAGGCAGCTCTGGCAAAGGTATTCAAGGCTGGCTTTAAGGTGGAAGATCGCAAAATAGCAAGCACTGAGCCTAAATTCAAGAACCAGGCAGCCATTATGACAGGACAGTTCAAGTCCTTGATCAAGGGCCATGAAGATGACGCGGCAAAAGCACTTTTTGCAGCTGTTAAGTCTGGCAAAATGTAAGCACTTCCAGTGCTGGTAGTTGTAAAAAGGCGGCCTGAACGGCCGCCTTTTTATTTATTGTAATAGCCGCGATGAGGGTGCAAGAATTTTTTCAGCCATTGCGACTCAGAAAGAACACTGGGTAAGCCATCATTCGACCAGGCTGTCAAAAGCGTTGCATATCATTCGGCCGGGTCAACAATATACGGGTGACAAAAGCCGCTGGTTAACGACAGCCTGTTCGCTGGTTACCAGGGCGAACGGACTTATTCCAGTATTCCCTTAAATGCTGAAGCTTGGCCAGCTTCTTCGGCACTGCGACATTTTTCAGAACGCACATACTGCGGCAGGCCATCCTTGAACGGCGGGTAGTCCTCGCCCTTGATCAGCGGCAACAGGTAGGTGCGGCATTTTGTCGGTGATGCCGAAACCGTCCGGCGTGATGAAGTTGCGCGGCATGAATTTCTCGACGTTGGCAACCTTGCTCAGCGGCGCGACGCCGATCTTCCATTTGTAGGGTTTGTCGGAGATGCGGTCAACGGTGGGCATCACCGCGTTCTGTCCCTTGATCGCCAGTTCGACTGCGGATTTGCCCAGTGCATAGGCCTGGTCGACGTCGGTCTTGGAGGCGATGTGGCGAGCGGCGCGCTGCAGGTAATCGGCCACGGCCCAGTGGAATTTGTAGCCGAGCGCATCCTTGACCATGTTGGCGACGACCGGTGCCGCACCGCCGAGTTGGGCATGGCCGAATGCATCGCGCGTGCCCTGTTCGGCGAGGAATTTGCCGTCCGGGTAATGGCAGCCTTCCGAGACCACCACGCTGCAATAGCCGTGTTTCTTGACCATTGCATCGACCTTGGCGAGGAATTTCTTCTGGTCGAATTCGATCTCGGGGAACAGGATCACGACGGGGATGCCGTGGTCCTCGACCAGGCCGCCCGCTGCCGCGATCCAGCCGGCATGGCGGCCCATCACTTCGATCACGAATACCTTGGTCGAGGTCTTGGCCATGGAACGCACGTCGAAGCTGGCTTCCAGCGTGGAGACGGCGATGTATTTCGCGACCGAGCCGAAACCGGGGCAGCAGTCGGTGATCGGCAGGTCGTTGTCCACGGTCTTGGGCACATGGATGGCCTGCACCGGATAGCCCATGCTTTTCGGACAGCTGCGAAACCTTGTAGCAGGTGTCGGCGGAGTCGCCGCCGCCGTTATAGAAGAAGTAGCCGATGTTGTGCGCCTTGAAGACTTCGATCAGGCGCTCGTATTCGCGCTTGTTGGCTTCCAGGCTCTTGAGCTTGAAGCGGCAGGAACCGAATGCGCCGGAAGGCGTGTAGCGCAGCGAAGAGATGGCCTTGGCGGATTCCTTGGTGGTGTCGATCAGGTCTTCGGTCAGCGCGCCGATGATGCCGTTGCGGCCGGCATAGACCTTGCCGATCTTGTCCTTGTGCTTGCGTGCGGTTTCGATCACCCCGCAGGCGGAAGCATTGATGACTGCGGTGACGCCGCCGGATTGCGCATAAAAAGCATTCTTCTTCGACATTAACTTTCTCCTTGGTTGTTGAATTCGATTTCTTAATGTTTGCCTTTGTATTGCCTGATTACTTTGATTTCCCTGCATGGTTACTTTGATTTGAAGGATTTCATGTTACGGTATTTTCAGGAACTAAGTGAGTGCCGCGTACTGTCCGCTACCCATTGCGGCTGGATCAATGCAGCTCCTTGATAGGCGGCCAATAGGGTTCAACTTTTAATTCGCAATCCTAAATTTCCAGTAGCCAGAAAAATTTCGCGGAGGAAACACAGCAAGCCGGAAATCAACGCGAACATCGCGAGAATGAAAAGAAGCGAAACGGTACGGGCTGGATCAAAGCCCATCACCGAGCCTAAAAAAAGTGCAGCGATAACGAAGCAAATCAGGAGCGCTGACATCGTGCACAGGCTGACTGCCCAATGAACCCATCGCATTCTGCGCGTCAGCATTGCCTTTTCCTGTTCCTGGGCGGATTTTATTTGATCGCTCAGATTGCTCAGTACCCTTGTTCGGTCCACGATGCGAGCGAGACGATTCGTGATCACATTGAGGATTGCGCCGATACCGGTCAGCAGAAAGACGGGAGCAACGGCGAGTTGTATCACATGAGCAACAGTCGTGATGTCAGCAGTGCTTTGCATGCCGGTACCTCTTTTCAAGCTGTCAGTATCATAATGGGTCAGGCGAAAAATCAGGGCGGAAACTCCGCCCTGATTTATTGTGCTGCCGGCTTTTGTTCCGGAACCTGGCTCAAATCAGCGGCACGATCATCAGCGCGACGATGTTGATGATCTTGATCAGCGGGTTGACCGCAGGGCCGGCGGTGTCCTTGTAGGGGTCGCCGACGGTGTCGCCGGTCACCGCGGCCTTGTGTGCTTCCGAACCTTTGCCGCCGAAGTTGCCTTCCTCGATGTATTTCTTCGCGTTATCCCATGCACCGCCGCCGGTGGTCATGGAGATCGCCACGAAGATGCCGGTGACGATGGTGCCGACCAGTACGCCGCCCAGCGCCTGCGCGCCGAGTGTCAGGCCGACGATCACCGGCACGGCAACCGGCAGCAGCGACGGGATGATCATTTCCTTGATCGCGGCCTTGGTCAGCATGTCCACGCAGGTGCCGTATTCCGGCTTGCCGGTGCCTTCCATGATGCCGGGAATTTCCTTGAACTGGCGGCGCACTTCGACCACCACCGAACCGGCGGCACGACCGACCGCTTCCATGCCCATCGCGGCGAACAGGTAGGGCACCATGCCGCCGATGAACAGGCCGATGATGACCATGTGGTTGGACAGGTCGAAGGTCAGTCCGGGATGGTTGACGGAAAGCGCGTGGGTGTAGTCGGCGAACAGCACCAGTGCGGCCAGACCGGCGGAACCGATGGCGTAGCCCTTGGTGACGGCCTTGGTGGTGTTGCCCACCGCATCGAGCGGGTCGGTGATGTTGCGGACCGCATTCGGGCAAACCGGCCATTTCGGCGATACCGCCGGCGTTGTCGGTGATCGGGCCGTAGGCGTCAAGCGCCACGATGATGCCGGCCATGGACAGCATCGAGGTTGCGGCGATCGCGATGCCGTACAGGCCGCCCAGTGCGTAGGCGCCATAGATTGCCAGACACACGGCCAGCACCGGCGCTGCGGTGGACTTCATCGACACGCCCAGGCCGGCGATCACGTTGGTGCCGTGACCGGTGGTGGATGCCTGCGCAATGTGGCGCACCGGGCTGAACTCGGTCGCGGTGTAGTACTCGGTGATCCACACCATCGCGGCGGTCAGCGCCAGACCGATCAGGGAGGCCAGATACAGATTCATCGACGATACCAGCTTGCCGCCGATCATCACGCCATCACCCAGCAGCCAGGTGGTTACCGGGTAGAACGCGATCACCGCCAGCACGGCCGGACACCAGCCAGGCCGCGATACAGCGCGTTCATGATCTTGCCGCCTTCGCGCGCCTTGACGAAGAAGGTGCCGATGATGGAAGCGATGATCGAGACGCCGCCCAGCACCAGCGGGTAGATCACCGCATTCGGGGGAACCGGTAATCAGCAGGCCGCCCAGCACCATGGTGGCGATGATGGTCACCGCATAGGTTTCGAACAGGTCGGCGGCCATGCCGGCGCAGTCGCCGACGTTGTCGCCGACGTTGTCGGCGATCACCGCCGGGTTGCGCGGGTCATCTTCGGGAATGCCGGCTTCGACCTTGCCGACCAGGTCGGCGCCGACGTCAGCACCCTTGGTGAAGATGCCGCCGCCAAGACGGGCGAAGATGGAAATCAGCGAACTGCCGAAAGCCAGTCCAACCAGCGAATGGGTGGCCTCGGTGGCGTTCGCGCCCATCACCATGGTCAGGAAGACGTAAGTAGCCGGCCACACCCAGCAGCCCCAGGCCAACGACCAGCAGGCCGGTGATTGCGCCACCCTTGAAGGCAACGTTCAGCGCGGCATTCAGTCCTTCGTTGGCGGCCTCTGCGGTGCGCACATTGGCGCGCACCGACACGTTCATGCCGATATAACCGGTCAAGCCGGAGAGCATCGCACCGATCGCGAAGCCGACTGCGGTCGGCCATTTCAGCGCGACCAGGATAACGACAAACAGGATCGCACCGACGATGCCGATCGTGGTGTATTGACGGTTCAGGTAGGCTTGCGCGCCCTCCTGTACTGCAGCGGCAATCTCGCGCATGCGATCATTGCCGGTAGGTTTACCGAGTATCCATTTGATTGAAAAGATGCCGTAGAAGATTGCAACAACAGCGCACAACAACGCAAATCCAAGACCACCCGACATGATACCTCCCCTTAAGAATAATCAGCCAATTGCCCTTGCATAAATTGCATGCCAGAGCTTCCACAAGCAACTACAGGCCGTAAGGATACTTCCAATTTGAGATAGCCGCCGTGCATTTGTTGGTTATAGCGAGATGCCCTGACGGGCGATAACAATGTGCACCAAAGGGTTATAAGGCCGGCATTTGCACGGCTGGCGGAACCGCAGATCCGGTTGTGCCAAGGCAGAATTTGTTTTGCGATTCCTGTAGATATGTTTATTTGCTGTCTTCTTCGACGGCAATTCTGAGCATTTCGAAAATGTCGGGGATGGCCGATATCACCCGGTTCCAGTTCGGGATCAGCGGCGTGCTCATCGGATTTTCCATGAATATCTGAGCGGCCATGCCGATCGCATCGGTAAAGGTTTCCACTGCCTTGGCTTCCTCGTGACGGTCGAAATTCAGACCGTTGATCATCGCGTCCGCCTCGTATTTCAGCAGCGTGTCTTCCGCCTGCCGCAAATAGGTCACCAGCAGCGACTTGAACAGACCGTCCGAAAACACCACGCCTTCCGAGGCAAGCGTGCGGAAGATCGATTTGCAGATATCGACCGCCATTTTCTTCAGTCCTTTTCCGGCATCGTCCGGAGAAAGCGCCTGGTGCTTGTGCTCGTAAGTCGCGGCGATGTCCACCTGGCAGACGCGGCGCGGCGAATAATTGCGGTGCACCTCGGCAAGGGAGCCGACCTCCAGCCCCCAGTCCCAGGGTATCCGGTTCACCCGCGCCAGATCGGTGGTCATGCAGAATTCGCCGGCGAGCGGATAGCGGAAGCTGTCAAGGAAGGTCAGGAAGTGGTGTTGGCCAACCAGTTGCTGGATGGAACGCACCAGCGGCGTCACCAGCAGTCGCGTGACACGTCCGTTCATCTTGTTGGACACCCGGCTGTAATAGCCCTTGCAGAACATGAAGTCCAGATTCGGGTTGGCCACCGGATAGCACAGCCTGGCCAGCAATTCGCGGTTATAGGTGACGATGTCGCAGTCATGCAGCGCGATCACGTCGGAGCGGCCGCGTGCCAGCACATAGCCATAGGCCAGCCATGCGGACCGGCCCTTGCCCGGCTGCCCCACATCCAGTCCGTTTCGCGCGAGCGTCTCATAGACTTCGGTAATCCTTTTGCCGTTGTTGTGGATGATCCTGAGTTCCGTGGGTATTGCCGCCATCAGTTCGCGTACCCGCTGCAGCTGTGTTTCAGAGGCCTGGTCCAGCGCCAGCACGATCTCGTTGAGGTACTTGACCTTGCTCAGTTCCTGGATGATGCCGGGCATCGCCACGCCTTCGAATTCGGAATACAGCGCAGGCAACACCAGCGCGACCGGCCTGACTTTCGAGAATCGCAACAGGTCTGCTTCCAGCCGCTCCAGCGATGATTTGCCGAACTGGTGCAGGGTCGTGATGATGCCGGTCTGGTAAAAGTCACTCATGATGTATCCCCCTTAAATCCGAAAAAAAAGCTGTCCACGAAAGGCACGAAATAAACCAACAAGTGGCATGGCACATTTAATACGCTCAAAGGATAACGATCTAATGTGCTGCAACTGATCGATCCATTTGCTACCGTATTGCGGCAATATGCCCGCTTGTCAGTTTTCGTGCCTTTCGTGTTTTTCCTGGACCAATGGTTCAAATGTGTTCGATCTCGTCCTTGGCGTCTTCTCCGCGTTTTGCGGTGGCTTCGTTATCGATCATCCGCCTGGCCGCAGCTATGCCGCCCACGCCGAAAGAGATCGCAAGCGCAATCACGATACCGCCGAAGATGATGGAGAATGCTGCCAGCACGATGCTGGGGGCGATTTGCAGCTGTTCCATCACCATCGCCAGGATCAGCACGATCAGCAGCGTGTTGACCGCCTTGGCAAGCAGCTTTGCGTAATGGAAGCCGCTGTTCGCGGCGGTGATCAGCACGGTGCGGCTGATGAATCCCGAAATCAGGTAGCCGACGACCATGATCATCGCGGCGGAAAACAGGCGCGGGATATAACCGAAGAATTGCCCGACCAACTGGTCGATCGCGGGTATCTGCAGCGCGTTCAGGCCGGTCATCAGCGTGACGATGATCAGCAGCCAGAACACGATCTCGCCCAGTATCACCGACGGCTTGGCCCACATGTCGCCTTTGCGCATCAGCTTGGTGAAGCCCATGCGGTCCGACCAGCTGTCGAATTTGACCGCGGTCAGGAATTTCACGAGGGCCACTTTGATGAGGCGGGCAAAAACGATCCCGGCCAGCAGGATCACCAGCATCGCCAGAAGGTTGGGCACGAAATCCTTGAATTTCAGGAACAACTGCTTCAACGGCTCGAGGATCAGGTTGATAAAGTCTTCCATGGCACACCTCCTTTG
Source organism: uncultured beta proteobacterium (assembly GCA_963827265.1). Lineage (GTDB taxonomy): Bacteria > Pseudomonadota > Gammaproteobacteria > Burkholderiales > Gallionellaceae > Gallionella. The sequence continues at coordinate 575,874 of CAWHAD010000005.1, forward strand.
GTTATTTCCAGTTGCTTACCAGATAGTCCTTGCTGTTTTCAAACTCGATACAAAGTTTTTCGATCTCCGCTTCCGCATCCTGCTGCACCATGTCCCTCGCTTCGAGGATGAACGAGGCGGTCTTCCCGACATAGAGCGGGGTCATGGATTTGATCAGTTGCTCGACCGGAAATTTTTTCCTGTGGAACGCGAGCGCATAGTCATACACCACCCGCGTCCACAGCGCGATGGGGAAATGGAATTCGCTGTCGGGCAGCGCGCCCAGTCTTTCGACCTCCTTGAAATCGCCCGCGCCGAGGATGTCGAGCCAGATTTCGCCGAGGTTGCGCAGCCCTTCACGGAAGGTGTTCAGCATTCGATCCGTGTTGACGCTGACCTGTTCGAGCCCGACTGTATACTCAAATCCGAAGGCCGGTACCGATTCCGAGCCGCGTATCGGCATCCATACGTCTGCATAGGTATCCATCAGCGCAAAGGTTGCGCTGACCACCTGGTAGAGCATGTTGCTCAGGTCGGTGCCGGGATCCTTGGCATCGTGGATCTTCGCGCCGAGGAACGACTGGGTAACCTTGAAACCGTTCGCGATCGCCGTCGTGGTCATCCAGATGTCGATGCCGAAACGCGCGACATCGGTTTGCCACACATCCTTGGTCAGGTAGAACTTTGCCAGGCTTCCGGAAAAACCGAAATCGCCGCCGATCGGCTGGCGCACCCGCTTGCCGTAAAGCGCGCGGGTGAGCGGATAGACGATGCTGTTGGTGATGGTGCCGTCGAACTTGTGGCGGTGATAGAGCGGCGCAACATAATCGTAGCCGCCGATCAGCACCGGCTTCACCAGCAACTCGATCCATTCCGGCGTGATGCTCCTGAGATCGGAGTCGACAACGGCGCAGGCATTTACGCCCAGCGCATCGGCGATCTCGAAGATGGTGCGGAACGCGCTGCCTTTGCCGGGGATGCCGGTATACGGGAAGGCGATCTTCGAGACGGGCTCCATGCGGTGCAGCAGCAGTATCGCGTTGAAATCGTCGATCGAGGTGTTGCGCACCACATCCATCGTACCGTCGCTGGAGCCGCCGTCGGAATTGACGATTACCGCCTTGTGGTCCGGGAAAGTATTTGGCCAGTCCGGCCTGGATCGCGCGCACCACATGGCCGATGGTCCGCGCATTATTGAAGCTGGGTATACCGACGAGGATGTCGGCCTGCCCGATGCGTTCCAGTTGTTCATGCACTTCCGTTCTGAAGGCGGCGGTTTTCATGGCCGGTTACCTCCCTGGAAATTCAGTCAACTTGCGTGTGCGCTTGCTCCACTTCAGTTTTGCTGCCGGGTAGTATCCAGCAGCACGATCTGTATGTCCATCACGTTGGTGCCGGTCGGTCCGGTCTTGAAATGGCAATGTGATCCTGATTCGCTATCGAGCTTGTCGAAAAATGCATAGGAATCGTTGTTGCCCAGAAAGTGCTGCGGATCGATGCCCAGTCTCTTCGCCTGCGCGATCGTGTCGCCATCGACCATTGCGCCGGCGGCATCGGTCGGACCGTCGGTACCGTCGGTGCCAGCCGACAGCATCGCGACCCCGGGCAGGCCATCGACCTCAAGCCCGAATACCAGCGCGAGCTGCTGATTCCTGCCGCCCTTGCCGTTGCCATGCACCGTGACGGTGGTCTCGCCGCCGTACAAAAGGCAACGCCGCTGGTCCGGTTTCATGCCGGTGAGTTCGTCGCGAGCGGCCTGTGCCAGCAACCTTGCCGCATCATCTGCCTCACCCTGGAGGGTATCGGAAATCACCCTGGCAGAATACCCGAGCTGCGTCGAGCGCTGCTGTGCCGCATCCAGCGCCTGGTTTATTCCGGCGACAATCACGTTGCGCGTCCTGGTCAGGCAGGGATCATTTTTCTTTACGGTTTCCACGACCCTTCCGGCGATGCCGCGCTGCAGATAGTCCGCAACGCGCGGCGGAAGTCTTTCACGCAAACCGAATTTTTCGATCACTGCCCATGCTTCGGCAAAAGTCGAGTTGTCCGGCGAGGTCGGGCCCGACGCAATCACGTCGAGCGGATCGCCGATCACGTCCGAGACGATCAGCGTCACCATCCGGGCCGGGAAAGCCGCTTCGGCCAGCCTGCCGCCCTTTACCCTGGACAGATGTTTGCGCACCGCGTTCAGTTCGAAAATATTTGCGCCCGCATTCAGCAGCAGCCGGGTCGTTTCCTGCTTGTCATGCAGCGTGACGCCCCCAGGTTTGTCTCCATCGACCGGCGCGATCAGCAGCGCCGACGCGCCGCCCGAGATCAGGCCGATTACCAGTGTCTTTTCATCGGTCGCACTCACCATGTCGAGGATGCGCTGCGTGCCCGCGATGCCGGCCTGGTTCGGCACCGGGTGGGCCGCTTCCACCTGGTCGATGATCTTCAGCGGGGCGGTGTGCCCGTCCTTGACCACGATCAGACCGGCCGCAATTCTGTTGCCGAGCATTGTTTCGAGCGCCAACGCCATGCGTGCGGTCGCCTTGCCCGCGCCGACCACGATGATGCGCTCGAATTCGGCAAGGTGGTACGCTTCCCCGGCAACAAGCAAATGATCTTGCTCTACCCGTACCGCATTGAGCACTGCGTTGAAGGGATCGACCGCCGCCAGCGCGGCGTCAAAAATGCCGGCCAGTTCCTGCCGGTGTAACGGCGAACCCGCTTGAGGTTCGTCAGCCAGCAGGCCGAGCACGGTTTCGTTCCAGCCCGCCGGGCCGGGAAGCCTGGTTTTCAGCAAGTCCGCCATGTCGATCCGGCTATCGAAGCTGCCGTCCGCGTGTTTGACCAGCACCGCTTGATCGGCTTCCACCAGCATCGCAAGATCGTTCAGGCTGTCGCCGAGCGCGATGCTCCGCGTTTCGCCGAATTGCCTGCGGTAGAGCGCAATCAGCATGCTCACCGCACGCCCCTTGTCGTGTCTGCCCATGATGTGAAAAAAACGACCCTGGGTCCAGCGCAACCCGGCGGCCTCGATCGCGTTCAAAAAATCCTGGTCGGGCTCGCCGTCAAATATGAACGGCTCGTCGAATTCCCGCTGCTGTGCCGCTAGCGCGTCTTTCCCGGCAAGACCGGTCAGCGCCGCAACTTCGGCGACGCTCATGTCTGCAAAGCCGCGCACCTTTGCATGGAACTGCTCGCGCAAACGGACGAACTGTTTCCTGATTTCCGTGTATGGCGTGCCCAGCCGGATCAGCTGGTATTCATCCGCCGGCTCGGCCGCGACAGCAAACGGGAAATATCCGCGCGGAATGAATATGCCGCCGCCGTTTTCGGAGATGAACGGATGGGGGGAGTTCAGAAGCCGTCGGTAATCTTCAAGCTCCCGGCGCGTTTTGCTGGAGCACATGATCAGCGGCGTAGCGCTGGCGGCCACCCGCTGCAATGCGGGTTGCGCGTCGGCAAATGAATAGTTCGACTGATCCAGCAGCGTTCCATCCAGGTCGGTGAAGATGATGGTTTTTTTCATTGCGTCACGGCGCTGATTCCGGCCGGCGGGTCACGCGGCGCCGCTACGCGCGGCATCACGGGGCACGAAGTTTGCCGGCAGATGCAGCAGTGCAAACAGAATAACTGCGACAACGGCGCCGGTCAGGTGGCTCAGCGGAACCGGCACGAAATTCACGCTGCCGACAATCATCAGCAGGGATTTTCCCGACACCAGCTCGATCCAGAGCTTGGCCGACAAACCCGTCAGCATTGCTGCGCACAGCCAGCGCCAGCTTCCCGATTCGGTCATGCCCTGCAGGCACAGATACACGACGGCAGCGGTCACGACGCCGGAAAGGCCGCCATAGAATTGCAGTTGGGGTTCGAACAGGTAGATCGCAACGCCGATCAGCGCGGCTGCCGAGACACACAGCGTCGTGAAATGTCGGTAGCCGCGCTGTTCGATGATCGCGCCCGCGATCAGGAATGCGGCCAGATCCAGGGCCAGATGCGCATCCGAGAGATGGACCAGGTTGCCGGTCAGCAACCGCCACAGTTCGCCGTCGGCGATCGCGGCCCGGTCATAGATCAGCAGCGGCCCAAGCCCGGGCACGGAATGAACCAGCAGTGCGGCGGCGCAGATCACCAGCGTCCGGACCGGCAGACGTGCTGTGCTCAGGAGCGCTTGCGCAGCCACAGGAAACCTCCGCCGAGTCCGGCGAGCAGCAGCAGCGAAACCGGATCGATGGCGCCGCCGCCCGCGCCGCCGCTATATCCCGGGGAATTCACGACCTTGTATTCCTGGGGGCGTTCTTTGACCTTTTCCTTGAACTGGGTGAGCTGTTGGTTCAGGTTCACGATCAGCTGTTTCGCCGCCTCGTCAAAACCCTTGCCGCTGTCGATGCGCAGCTGCTGGCTCTGGTTGACCAGTGTGGCCGAACCCTTGATGCGGCTCAGGCCGGGTGCGCGGAACAGCATCTTGCGGCTGGGTATGTCGTAGACGACCGCGTCAAGCATGGTTTGCGTGTCGTTCTTTTCGCCGGGAATCACATAGGCACCGACGATGGTCCAGTAGGTGAGGCTCGCCATGCCTTCATCGGTGAACTGTACCTGGTCATAGGACAGCAGCGCGATCACGTCCACGCCGTACATGGTGCGTATCTGGTCGAGGTTCGCAAAACTGCCGCCCGGCGTGAGGTAGGCCGAGGGGATGATCTCGATATCCTTGACGAAAGGATATTCCCTGAAGCGGTCGGCAACCGCTTTCATCAGGCTCATCTTGCGCTCTTCGGTCAGCGCGGGACTGCCATCCATGTACCTCGGGAACATGCCGGTGGATTGCCTGCTGTGTCCGCGGTACGAACTTTCGGCAGGTACGAATGCGATGCCCACGCGCAACGGCAGCTTGAGTACCGGGATGCCGGGAGTGACGACAGGATCCCTGGTGTTCGGGAAAAGATAATCGACCACACTGGTCGCATTTTTAGTTGTACCGGTCGCGCAGCCGCCCGCCAGGGTAAGGGTAAATATCGAGAACGCGAAAACTAGCAGACGACGTATGTTGGTGTGTTTCATCATGATCTCCCCAATTTAAAATTGCCGATCGACGAATTTCGATGCAAAGAATACCAGATGAGACAAGCATGCAAGATGAGCCAAGATATGGAAAATGAGCCAAGAATGGAAAATGAGCGAAACGCCGAATGCAATTAACGATGCTGCGGTTTTCAGAACTGCCGGTCGCTTATTCTAGCACCGGGAATCCGGATGGATTTTCATCGATGGTGGCGTAGTGGGCAGCGATCCGACAGGGCGGGCCGCCCTGTCGGCAGGTTTACAACGATATAGATATTGGAACTGAATCGCGGTCCGTTCTGGAGAATATCCTATTCTTCCGTCAGGACCGCAGCGCCTGCCGCCGCGATCTGGCCGTCCTGGAACGAGCGCACGCCGCTGATACCCAGACCGCCCACGACCACGCCGTCGATCTGCAACGGTACGCCGCCTTCGGCCGGAATCACGCCGGGGAGGGCCAGGTGTATCAACCGTCCGCTCAATACCGCATCTTCCGAGGTTTTGGTCGGTCGCTGGAAATGCGACTGCCGCATGTGCCTTCCGGATCGCTGTTTCGACGCTGCCAAACTGGGTGTCGTGGCTGCGTTGCAGATAAAGCAGGTGACCGCCATCGTCAACCACGGCGATCACCACGCGCCAGTCATTGCTTCGTGCTTCGGCCGCGGCAGCAGCCGCGATCCGTTTGGCATTTTCCAGCGTGAGTATCGGTTTGCTTACCATGCTTGACGGCAATACTCACTTCAACGCGGCGAATATCTTGTCGCGGATCGCTTCCACGCTGCCTACACCGGGAATTTTCATGCATTTCGGCGCATTTGCTTCGCCGGATTTTTCCCAGGATGAATAGTAATTCACCAGCGGTTTGGTCTGATCGTGGTACACGGACAGGCGCTTCTTCACGGTTTCTTCGACATCATCCGGACGCTGCACCAGGTCTTCGCCGGTGACGTCATCCTTGCCGGCCACCTTGGGCGGATTGAACACGACATGATAGGTGCGGCCCGAGGCGGTATGCACGCGGCGGCCGCTCATGCGTTTGATGATTTCTTGATCGGCCACGTCGATTTCCACCACGTAGTCGATGTTTACGCCAGCCTGCTTCATCGCCTCCGCCTGCGGCAGGGTGCGCGGAAAGCCGTCGAACAGAAAGCCGTTGGCGCAATCGGCTTCCTTGATGCGTTCCTTCACCAGGTTGATGATGATGTCGTCCGACACCAGTCCGCCCGCATCCATGATCTTTTTCGCCGCGACGCCGAGCGGGGTGCCCGCCTTGACTGCCGCACGCAGCATGTCGCCGGTGGAAATTTGCGGGATGTTGAATTTTTCCTTGATGTAATTTGCCTGGGTTCCTTTACCTGCGCCGGGTGCACCGAGCAGTATCAGTTTCATTTATTGCCTACCTCCGATTTAATCCGGGTTTCAAATAGTTGTCGTGCAGCTTGCAAATCCTGTTCGGTATCCACCCCGCCGGGCGGAGCCTGCTCGGGCGATGAACACGCCAATCTTGTACCCATAATACAGCGCGCGCAATTGTTCCAGTGCCTCATAGCTGTTCTAACACTATTGGGGGGAGTTGTCCGTATGCCCGCAGGAAGCTGGCGCGGTAAGCATAGATGCCGATATGGCGCAAAACCGGCAAATCGGCAGGCAGGGGCTGTTGTGCCGCAAACGCATCGCGCGGCCAGGGAATCGGTGCGCGGCTGAAATACAGCGCGTTGCCATCCTTGTCCAGCACCGCCTTGACGATGTTCGGGTTGCGCATCGACGCTTCGTCGTGAATGGCATGGCAGGCCGTGGCAATCGCACATTCGGGATGGTCGTGCAGATGTTCGGCAACGGCGCGGATCAGCGCCGGCGGGATCAGCGGTTCGTCGCCCTGCACATTGACCACGATGGTGTCATCCGGCCAGCCTTGCTGTTCAACGACTTCGGCGATGCGGTCGGTGCCGCTGGCGTGGCTCTCCCTGGTCATGCAGGCCTTGAAGCCATGCTCGTGCACCGCGTTGGCAATCGCGTGATGGTCGGTCGCGATCCAGATTTGCTGCGCACCGCTTTGCGCGGCCTGTTCGGCGACCCTGACCACCATGGGTTTGCCGGAGATCGGCAGCAGCGGTTTGCCGGGCAAGCCGTGTGGATGCGAGGCGCGCCGGAATGACGACGTGGAAGTCGGTCATCGAAGTTTTTCGACTTCTTCGAGGGTCAGTTTGCGCGCCTCGTCGGCCAGCATCACCGGGATGTCGTCCGCGATTTTGAAGGCCAGCCGGTCTGCCTTGCAGATCAGTTCCTGCGCGGCTTTTTGATAGATCAGCGGGGATTTGCACAGCGGGCAAACGAGGATATCAAGCAGTTTGGTGTCCATGGGGGTCGATCTTTCTCAATATGTGATCTGTCAGGGCCGGGTCGATTCGGGCATCCACACGCAATACCCAGTATCGCGCATCAGCGAATGCCGCCGCATTTTACCGCATCTTTTTCGGTCAGGAGTATCGCATCGCATTCGGCGAAGGAAAGATCGGCCGCACGATAGGCATGATGGTCGGGAAAGGCATGCGGTGTAAACGCGATGCCCAGCGATTCCAGATGCTGGAAATAGCGTTGCGGATGGCCGATGCCGGCGCGGCATGGATGTTGGCCGTTTGAAATCTGCAGCAGTGGCGGTCTGTCGCGGATCGAGCAGGTTGTAGAAAATCTCGCCGCCCAGGCTCATCGCATATTCATTCGCTGCGGCTTCTCCGCCGTTCACCACGATCGCATCCACCGTTTGCAAGCGCGACACCGGTTCACGCAGCGGTCCGGCGGGGAGCATGCAATCCGTTGCCGAAACGGCGCATGCCATCGATGACCGCGATTTCCACATCGCGCTGCAGGCGGTAATGCTGCAATCCGTCATCGCACAGCACGATATTGCACTGCGGGCAGGCCTTGCAGCGCCGCATGGGCTGTCGCAACGCGATCCGCCCCTACCCACACCGGACAAATATCACGCCGTGCCATCAACAGCGGTTCATCCCCGACTTGTGCCGCGGAGCTGGTCGAACTTGCCGCCTGCGGACTGGAGACGGTGCGGCCATAACCGCGGCTGATGATGAGCGGATGCCAGCCGCGCTCGATGAGTTGTTGCGCCAAGCAAGCGTGAGCGGGGTTTTGCCGGTTCCGCCGACACTGATGTTGCCGATCACGATGACAGGCAGCAGCAACTGATGGCTGGGCAGGAAGCTGCTGAGATACAGTTCGCGGCGCAGCGCCACCAGTGCGCGAAATACCAGGCTGACCGGATACAGGATCAAAGTGCAGGCGGGGAAATCGATACCAGTGGTTTTGCAGCCGGTGCACGTTGGAGAGCCGCTATTCCGGCTGGTTCTGCGTGGTGAAGGTGATGCGTCCGAATAGCCCGCGCGCCGTGCCGCTTCCATGATGTTGATCACGGATTGATGCGTGGCTTTGGCGTCGGCATCGATGACGATGGTCGGATCGGCCTGGCCGGCGGCGGCCGCTTTCAGGGAGGCTGCAAGCGCGTCTACCCCGTTATAGGACAAGCCCTGGTTGTTGATCGCATAGTGTTCAGAGGCATCCACGGCAACGGTGATTAGATTCGCTTTTGCGCCTGCGGTCTCGTCCGCCGGCCTGCGGCAGGTTGATCTGCAATTCCGAGAACTTGGCATAGCTGGTGGTCACCATCATGAAGATCAATATCACCAGCAACACATCTATCATCGGGATCAGGTTGATCTCCGGTTCCTCGCGTCTGCGTCCCAGTCGGAAATTCATCGCTGCCTAGACTGGTGCGCTGGCCGTGCACGATCTCGACCAGCTTGATGGCCTGCTGCTCCATCTCCATGGTCAGGCTGTCCACCTGCGAACGGAAGTGGCGGTAGAAAATCATGCTCGGTATCGCCACGATCAGCCCGAAGGCCGTGTTGTACAGCGCGACGGAAATGCCGTGTGCCAGTATCGCCGGGGAGTTGCCGACCGCGGTTTGCGAACCGAAAATTTCGATCATGCCGACCACCGTGCCGAACAGCCCCAGCAACGGGCTGATGGAGGCGATCGTGCCCAGGGTGGTGAGAAAACGTCCGAGATCATGCGAGACTGCACGTCCCGCTTCTTCGACGGATTCCTTCATCACTTCAGGCGTGCTTTTGATATTCTTCAGGCCTGCCGCGAAAATGCGTCCCAGCGGCGAGCTGTCGGCAAGCCTGGTCAGCATGCCGTCGCTGACACCGCGCTGTTTGAGTTCCTTGATGACTTCGTCCAGCAGGGCCGGGGGGGCAATGCGCTGGGTTGCGCAAAAACATCAGACGTTCAATGATCAGGCCGACTGCAATGATGGATGCCAGAGATCAAAAACCAGATCGGCCAGCCGGCCGCTTCAACGATTGCAAACACGCGGATTCTCCAAATGTGCTTAAATTCCAGGGCGCAACTTTAGCCTGTCGAATTCAGTTGAGCAACCTTTCTCAGGATTTACTTCAGCACTATTTTGTTAACTTGCCATTTGAAAAGAGTATTTCCGTTTACTCACAAATACTGTGGATAACTTTGTGGATGAACTCTCCGGAATACCGGCTTTAACATGGCGTGGTATAAGAGATTTTATTAATTTGCCTATTTATTTGTGACTAATATTATATATTTAATAAACAATGACATATCGTAAGTTATCGGTTGTGTTGCCGGGCAAAGCGGCGAGAAGCGGCAAATTTCCTTGCTGTGTGGATTATTCCGGGTTGTCAAGATGAATTCGAACATTTTTTCTGACGAAAAGACGCGAGTATTTCGGGTCGCAGAACTCAACTTTGCAATCAAGCAGTTGCTGGAAAGCAACGTCCCTTTGCTGTGGGTGCGCGGTGAAATCTCCAATCTGGTGAAAGCCGCTTCCGGTCATTTTTATTTTTCATTGAAAGACGATCAGGCGCAGGTGCGCTGTGTGATGTTCCGTCATAAAAACCAGTTGCTGAAAGAGCCGGTCGCCAACGGCCAGCAGGTTGAAGTGCTGGCGGTCGCCACCCTGTACGAGCAGCGCGGCGACTTTCAGCTGACGGTTGAACAGATGCGCCCGGCCGGGCTGGGCATGCTGTATGAACGTTTCGAGCGGCTGAAGCAATTGCTGGAAAGCCAGGGGCTGTTCGCCGCCGATCGCAAGCGTGCCTTGCCGGCCTTTCCCGAATTGCATCGGCATCGTCACCTCGCCGCAGGCCGCCGCATTGCGCGATGTGCTCACCACCCTGAGAAAGCGGCTTGCCCGGCGTGCCCGTGGTGCTGTATCCCGCCCCGGTGCAGGGGGCAGGCAGTGCGGAAAAGATTGCCGCAGCCATTGCGGTTGCCAACCGTCGTGCGGAATGCGACGTGCTGATCCTGTGCCGCGGCGGCGGCAGCATCGAAGACCTGTGGGCGTTCAATGAGGAGGTCGTCGCGCGCGCGATCGCCGCCAGCGAAATCCCGATCGTCAGCGGGGTCGGCCACGAGACCGATTTCACGATCGCCGATTTCGTCGCCGACGAACGCGCCCCGACCCCGACGGCAGCCGCGCAGCGCGTTGTCCCGGACCGCCATGCGCTGCTCCGGGTTTTGCAGGGTCAGGCGCAGCACCTGCAACGCGCGCAGCGCAACCGGTTGCAGAATGCGATGCAGGCCGTGGACTACCTGCAGCGGCGCCTGGTGCATCCGGCCCAGCAGCTGCAGCGCCAGACGCTGCAGCTGGACCAGCTACAGCAGCGCATGCAGCGCGCAACAAACAGCAGAATGACCGACCTTGGCGGCCGGTTAAGCCGGATGGCCGCCGGCTTTGTCAGGTCGATGCGAGCGGAACAACTGCAGCGTTCGGGGCGGGCAGACAATGCCGCCCAACACCTGGTCCTGCTGGACCCGACGAAAGTGCTGGCTCGCGGCTACAGCATGGTGCAGGACGCGGGCGGCGCGGTGGTGTCTGACGCGGCGAAATTGGCGGTAGGTGAGGAACTGCGCATCACGTTTGCGAAGGGGTGGGCGCGGAGCGAAGTGAAGGAGCGCAGCGGGGAATGATGCCGGATATGCCTTGAATTACGTGGCATTTGAGATGGGGAATTTGATGGAAACAAATCGCATGGAACCGCAGCTCAATGCCCGTTACAGCGACTATCTCGCCGAGTATCTGCGCTCGGGCTTTACCGTGCGCCAGATCGGCAACACCTACAACGTGCTGTCCAACGGGCTGGAGCAGATGATGACCCTGGGCATCCTCACCATCGGCGCTTGGACCGTGATGAACAATACCGACTTCACCATCGGCATGCTGGTCGCCTTCCAGATGTTCGCCAGCCGTCTGTCCCAACCGATGCTGCGGCTGGTCGGGCTGTGGCAGCAATTCCAGCAGGCCAACCTCTCCGTGCAGCGCATGGGCGACATCATGAACGCCCCGGCCGAACCGTATTCCATCCTCCCCACCCGCTTGCGCAAGGGCAAGGGACAGATCGACATCGAACAATTAAGCTTCCGTTATGCCGACAACCTGCCCTTCCTCTACGAAGGATTCAACCTCAATGTCGCACCCGGCAAGGTCGTCGCGATCATGGGGCCGTCCGGTTCCGGCAAGAGCACGCTGACCAAACTGCTGCAAGGCTTCTACCAGCCCGCAGGCGGCACCATCAAGATCGATGGCAACGATATCCGCTATCTGTCCGCCAACGAGCTCAGGCATTACTTCGGCGTTGTGCCGCAGGAAACCACCCTGTTCTCCGGCACCATCTACGACAACCTGCTGATGGCCAACCCCCACGCCACCTTCGACCAGGTGGTGCATGTCTGCAAGATGGCCGAGATTCACAGCGCCATCGAAGCACTGCCGCAAGGCTACCAGACCGAGATCGGTGAACGCGGCGTAGGACTATCCGGCGGGCAGAAGCAGCGCATCGCGATCGCACGCGCGCTGATCACGCAACCCAAGATTTTGATCTTCGACGAAGCCACCAGCAGCCTGGACAGCACCACCGCCGAGCACTTCGCCGCCACCATCAATCAGCTCAAGGGTAAGGTGACGATGATGTTCATCACCCATGCGATGCCGAAGAACCTGCTGGTGGACGAGATCGTGCGAATAGGGCAGGGGTCGTTGAGTGCGGTGGCGACAGTGGATACGAAGCAGGAAGAAGCACCACGGCGGGAAGCCGAGGGTGGAGCACATGGGTAAGCGGGCAGCAAAATTTCATAAGGCGATGATTGAAGCAAAGAAACAATGTGTAGATTAATCGGCAGTTCTGACACATAGAACTTAATCGGCGAACATAGGAACATGCTAAGCGATAGAGATCGGACAGGGAGGAATCTTGAATACGAATAAATTTAACGGCGTTAAAAACCTTGCATTCGCAATGATAGGTGGGCTGGTGCTGGCATGGTCTTCGCACGCAGCGACGACGTCCGACAACCCACAGAACGGCCAGACCTATCATTTCACCCTGATCCAGGGCAAAGGCTCGGCCGTGTGCGAGGCCTACCTCAAACGCCTCAACACCGCCGATTACTCCACTACACCGCCGTACTGCAATATCCCGGAAGAAACCCAAGTCCCCGGCTTCACACCGCTACATCGGGTGCAGTTGACGGCGGAGGAGATTACTGATCGTTCGGACAACACATTTTAATTTTCAACGTACTGGGCAGCAAGGCAGCTAAGGAAGAAGATTGCAGAGAGTAGGGCTGGATGTGGAACATGGGTCACTCCGGAAAGCTATCTCCGGAACGTGGAGGACATGCATCAGCGTGGTGCGAGAACCTGGCGCTACGAACCGCCGGTGGACATCGATAACGATGGGACGCCGGACAATGTCGTGGTACAGCCGGACTTTGGTTGCGGGCATGCAGAGCAACATGTTAACTACGAAACCGACGGCCGTAAACCAATAAGGGCGTACATTCTCGCCGTCGGTAATGACCGTCTCGACATTCCAAAGACGAAGGCGATTTTCGGCCACCCGAGCGGGGAGTATCCGTTTCATCTCTATAATGGGTCTCCAATTCCTGAGTTTCGGCCGATTGGTCCGACTATCGGGATGTTTAGATATCAGCACATTAACTACATCGACACGTTTTTATTCGACGTCCGTTAATCAATGGGGCTACCTGCCATATAGCCACTCCGAGTCCGAGCAGGTTAATACACTGGCCGTGTTTCTGCGCCAACACGGCAAGACCCGGCGGGTCTGCGCATACCACATGACGATAACCGAATAACCAATCTCAAGAGGCGAACAAACCATGGCGACCAATTATTGGCAATCGAATTCCCAACCTCTCGGTGGAGAGAATCCCGGGGTCAGATACCGTCTTGAAAGTCAAGCCTGAGTCCTGAAAAACTGGCATCAAACGGCTGCCCCGATTTGATCACGCCGTAAATGAGATGCGCCAGTTTGCGCATTACCGCCCCCACCACCGCCTTCGGTGCCAGTCCGTTGGTTTTCAGCTTGTCCCCGAAAGCACGCAGCACCGGATTGTGCCTGCGCGCCACCAGCCCCGGCATGTACAAAGCCCGCCGCAGGTCGGCATGGCCGGCACGGCTCATCATGGTTCGCCCTTTGACCGAGCTGCCGGACAGACGCTGTCGTGGCGTCACGCCGATAAATGCCGCTAGCGCCTTGGCGTTGGCAAAGCGCCGCACATCACCCGCGTAAGCCAACACTTTGGCGACCGTGGTGTTGCCTATGCCAGGAATGCTGTGCAGTAATTCGGCATCGCGCTTGAGCTCGGGATGGCGGTTGATGTGGTCGTCAATGTCGCGCTCCAGCGTTTTGATTTGTTGCATGAGCCAGTCCAAGTGGGTCTGCACCGATTCGATCAAGGGAGCTTGCCCGCTCGCCGTGTGCGCTTCCAGCCGGTTGCTCTCTTGCTGGTGCATGTCCTTGAGCGCCTGTAACCGATCCACCCATCCGCGCAGTTCGCGCCACTCGGCGGAAGGCGGCGTCCACAGGCTGGGGCGCATGGCCATACTGAAGCGTGCCAACAACGATGCATCGGCCCGGTCTGTTTTGTTGCGTGCCAGCTCTCCCTGGGCAAAACCTTTGATGCGCGCCGGGTTGACCACGCTGACCCGCCACCCCGATTCGACCAGTGCGATGGCCACGGCTTCGCTGTAAGGGCCGGTCGCTTCCATGCAAATATGGGTGTGCTCTTGTCCGGCACCACGCTCGACCAGCCATTGCGCAAGCTCGCGGTGGCCTGACGGTGTGTTGTCAAATACTTTGGATTTCGTCTTGCCGTTGGCAAGTAATGCTATGTCGAGCTTGCGTTTGGATACGTCAATTCCAACCACGCAGGTGGCTGCTTCGTTCATCGTTTATACCTTCCTCGTATGCAGGCTCTGGCTGCCTTTCGGCAGTACGGCCCAAGTTACCGTTCGGTCTGATTGAACGTGAAATGGGCAACCGCACCTATCTGACCCACAAGCTCAGTCGCTTAACGTCTTGCCGATGTCATGTCGCCCAGCCTGCTCAACGTCGTCATTGCATAACGTCTCGCCGACGGAGTCAATATACGAGGTCTTGCGTTATAGCAATCTACCAAAACTACTCGGGACGGTGCCCGATTGATTTTATCGTGCGTCGACAATCCGAATGGAGTTGAGCAATGCCACGCCGGGCAAGGGTAATGGGGGTTCCGCATGATGCAAGGCCCTGCGTGCCTAAGCTAGAATACAAATCGATAACCAAAGCTCAGCGAAATATCCGTTACCTGGATCGAATAGCCGTCCTGCTGCATGTTCGGTCCCGCCGCGGCCAACTGGAATCCCCAGTTATTCCAGCGTCCCTCCAGGATCAGGCTTGATGCGATATGCAGGTCGGTGGTTTTGTGCGAGAAATAGACGTGATCCTGTGTCGCCGAATCGGTGAGGATGATGTCTCCGTCGAACGTGGCTATCCCCGCTCCCAGGCCTATTCCCGCCTTGAGGTAGGTGCCTTGCCGGTTATCTCCCCACATATAGAACAACGTCGGCACCACATAGGCTAACTTGCCGCTTCCTCCGGTGCCCAGATATTGGTAGGTGTTGTTCGAGGTCGCCTGCTGGTTCATGTGAAAGGTCGACAGGTTGAACATGAAGTCGTAGCCGATATGGGAGCCGTCAAAGAAAGACGGGCGGGTGCTGTAGCTGAGAAAATACGATCTTTGATTGCGCTGGACCAGCTTGCCAGTGGCGTTGTCGGAGAGCCGTTTGACGGTCAGGTCCGCTTCGCGTCCGCCTATGCCAATCGCCAAGCTGCTGCCGTTGGTCAGGTAATCCCAGATCGCATCAGAGTAAGATGCGGGCGCCGGCTGCTGGTCCTGGTGCTGGTCTTGGGCCTGAGCCGGGGAAACGAGCCCGAGCGCGATCAGCAGCAATCCTTTCCGGCAATATCCCCTTGTATTCACAGCTGCCCCCTCGTGCATTCCACGCTTGCTGATCCCGCTTCAGGGCAAAGGCGATATCGGTTACCCGGTCCGCCCTTGCTTTTTCCGGAATATACAACATAGCGAATCGGCATCCAACATTGCAGCAGATACGTGCAGGTGATTTCAGAGCGGGCAATCCGGAATAACCCGGCGAAGCGATGCTTCTGTCGCAGCAGGTCGTGGCTTTGCGGTATCATCCCGCACCTGCAAATCTGCGATGCAATTCAACTGCAATGACGTCCGAAAACTTCATCGATCTTCCCCCATTGATCAGCGCGCGCGGCACGATCACGCTGCCCGGCTCGAAAAGCATTTCCAACCGCATCCTGTTGCTGTCGGCGCTGGCGCAGGGCACGACCGAAATACGCGATGTGCTGCTGTCCGACGATACCGCGCGCATGCTCAATGCCTTGCGCATGCTGGGCGTGAATGTGGAGGAGCTGGAACCGCTGGTGTTCCGCGTGACCGGCTGCGGCGGGAATTTTCCGGTCAGGCAGGCGGAGCTGTTTCTCGGCAATGCCGGCACCGCGTTCCGCCCGTTGACGGCGGCGCTGGCGCTGTCCGGGGGCGAGTACCGGTTGTCGGGGGTGCCGCGCATGCACGAGCGGCCGATCGGCGACCTGGTCGATGCGCTGCGCGAACTCGGCGCCGATATCGAATGCCTGGACAATGAGGGTTTTCCGCCGCTGCAGATCCATCCGGCAACGCTGACCGGAGTCGGGCGCGTCAGCGTGCGCGGGGACGTGTCCAGCCAGTTCCTGACGGCTTTGCTGATGGCATTGCCATTGCTGGATCGAGAAGTCACCGTGGATGTGGTCGGCGAGTTGATCTCCAAGCCTTATATCGAAATCACGCTGGCGATGATGGAACGCTTCGGTGTAAAAGTGCAAAGGGACGGCTGGCGCAGCTTCACGCATTGCGGCGGGCAGCCGGTATCGGTCGCCCGGCTTGATCTACGTGGAAGGCGATGCGTCGTCGGCATCCTATTTTCTGGCCGCCGGCGCGATCGGCGGCGGGCCGGTGCGTATCGAAGGGGTGGGCAGCGGCAGCATACAGGGCGATGTGCGCTTCGCCGATGCGCTGGCATTGATGGGTGCGCAGATCGAAATGGGTGCGAACTGGATAGCGTCGCGCGCGCCGCAATCGGGGCGGCTCACGGCGATCGAGCTGGACTGCAACCACATCCCCGATGCGGCGATGACGCTGGCGGTGGTCGCGCTGTTCGCCGAGGGCACGACCACGCTGCGCAACATCGCCAGCTGGCGGGTCAAGGAGACCGACCGCATCGCGGCGATGGCGACCGAGTTGCGCAAGGTCGGCGCGACGGTGGAAGAGGGTGCGGATTACCTCCGCATCACGCCGCCCGACAAAAATCCGCCATGCCGCGATCGACACCTACGACGATCACCGCATGGCGATGTGTTTTTCGCTGGCCGCGTTTGGCGCGGAAGGCATGCGCATCAACGATCCGCGCTGTGTCGCAAAAACTTTTCCGAATTATTTCACGGTGCTGCACGATGTTGTCCAGGCAGTGCCGGTGATCGCGATCGACGGGCCGTCCGCATCCGGCAAGGGCACGGTGGCGCAGCTGGTTGCGGCAAGTCTGGGTTTCCATTATCTGGACAGCGGGGCGTTATACCGCTTGCTGGCGCTTGCTGCGCAGCGCGCCCATGTTCAGCTGACCGATGAACCGCGTCTGGCAGAACTGGCCGAACGCATGGAAATCCGTTTTGAGGGGAAAAGCATCTTTCTGGACGGCGCGCTGGTCGGCGATGAATTGCGCGGCGAGCAATGCGCAGCCGCGGCCTCCATTGTGGCAGCCCTGCCCGGGGTGCGCGCCGCGCTTTTGAACAAGCAACATGCCTTCCGCAGGGCCCCCGGTCTGGTCGCGGATGGCCGCGACATGGGCTCGGTGGTTTTTCCGGACGCGGTGCTGAAGATATTTCTGACCGCCAGTGCCGAGGCCCGCGCAGATCGCCGATATAAGCAGTTGAAGGAAAAAGGGATCGATGCTAATATCGCCGCCCTTTTGCTGGATATTCGTGTGCGCGACGAGCGTGATTCGCAGCGCAGCGCATCTCCGTTGCAACAGGCACCGGGAGCAAATCTGCTCGATACCACGGCGCTGAGCATCGATGAAGCAGTTCAGGACATCGAGCAGGCGGCGAGGAAAATGCTGGCAGACTACCCGGTGAAAAGCGCTGAAAAACCAGGCCCCAGAAGACTCTCCGTCGGACGGGAACTTTAACTAACCCACTGCGCCGATTTGTATTTTCGGGCAGATAATATTTCAGGTGTATCCGATGAACGCAACCTCAACCGCAACAGCAGTACAAGATCCCGATAGTTTTGCAGCAATGTTTGAAGAAAGCCTGACGCGCAAGGAAATGCGCGCAGGCGAATTGATTACCGCGCAGGTGGTGCGCGTCGACCACAACATGGTGGTCGTGAATGCCGGACTGAAGTCCGAAAGTTTGATTGCGATCGAGGAATTCCTCGACGCCAAAGGCGAGCTGGAAGTCAAGCCGGGCGATTTTGTCACCGTCGCGATCGAATCGCTGGAAAACGGCTATGGCGAAACCAAGCTGTCGCGCGAAAAAGCCAAGCGTCTGGCAGCGTGGCACGAGCTGGAAATCGCGATGGAAGAAGGCAAGATCGTGGAAGGCTATGTCAGCGGCAAGGTCAAGGGCGGCCTGACCGCGATGGTCAACGGTATCCGCGCATTCCTGCCCGGTTCGCTGGTGGATATCCGTCCGGTCAAGGACACCACGCCATACGAAAACA
The DNA here is from genome assembly GCA_963827265.1 of uncultured beta proteobacterium. Lineage (GTDB taxonomy): Bacteria > Pseudomonadota > Gammaproteobacteria > Burkholderiales > Gallionellaceae > Gallionella. The sequence goes on from CAWHAD010000005.1 coordinate 594,087, forward strand.
AGACCATGGAGCTGAAGGTCATCAAGCTCGACCGCAAGCGCAACAACGTGGTGGTTTCCCGCCGCGCGGTGCTTGAAGCCAGCGCGGGTGCCGATCGTGAAGCGATCATGGAGAATCTGAAGGAAGGCGCGATCGTCAAGGGCGTGGTCAAGAACATCACCGATTACGGCGCGTTTGTCGACCTGGGCGGCATCGACGGCTTGCTGCACATCACCGACCTGGCCTGGCGCCGCGTCAAGCATCCGTCCGAAGTATTGACGGTAGGCGACGAGATCGAAGCCAAAATCCTGAAGTTCGACCAGGAGAAGAACCGTGTTTCGCTGGGCATCAAGCAAATGGGCGACGATCCCTGGAATGGTCTGGCACGCCGCTATCCGCAGGGTACGCGCATGTTCGGCAAGGTGACCAACCTGACCGATTACGGCGCATTCGTCGAGATCGAGCAGGGTATCGAAGGTCTGGTGCACGTTTCGGAAATGGACTGGACCAACAAGAATGTGCATCCTTCCAAGGTGGTGAGCCTGGGCGATGAAGTCGAAGTGATGATTCTGGAAATCGACGAAGCACGCCGCCGCATCTCTCTGGGCATGAAGCAATGCCAATCCAATCCCTGGGATGATTTCGAGATCAACCACAAGAAGGGCGACAAGGTTAAGGGCCAGATCAAGTCGATCACCGACTTTGGCGTGTTCATCGGTCTGGATGGCGGTATCGACGGTCTGGTGCATCTGTCGGACCTGTCCTGGAGCCAGCCCGGCGAAGAAGCCGTGCGCAGCTACAAGAAGGGCGATGAAGTCGAAGCCGTGGTACTGGCGATCGACGTCGAACGCGAGCGCATCTCCCTGGGTATCAAGCAACTGGAAGGCGATCCATTCGGCGGCTTTGCCTCCAGCCATGAAAAGGGTGCCGTGGTTACCGGCACCGTGAAGTCCCTGGATGCGAAGGGCGCCGTGATTGCGCTGGAAGGCGATGTGGAGGCGTATCTGAAGGCTTCCGAAGTATCGGCTGACCGCGTCGAAGATATTCGCACCCACCTCAAGGAAGGTGACAGCGTTACAGCTGTCATCATCAACGTGGATCGCAAGAATCGCGGCATCAACCTGTCGATCAAGGCGCTGAACAAGACTGAAGATACCGCGGCGATGCAGAAGCTTTCAGCGGAAAGCAATGCCAGTGCCGGCACCACCAATCTGGGCGCATTGCTGAAGGCCAAGATGAGCGGTAACAAGACCGAAGTTTAGATTGAGGTTCCGAGATGATTCGTTCTGATTTGATTGCCAAGCTGGCCGAGTTGCATCCTCAACTGCTGGCCAAGGATGCAGAGCTTGGCCGTGAAAGTGATTCTGGATGCACTGTCTGCTACGCTGTCGCGTGGCGGACGTGTCGAGATTCGCGGTTTCGGCAGCTTTGGCCTGAATTACCGTCCGCCGCGTCAGGGGCGCAACCCCAAGACCGGTGACAAGGTGAAAGTGCCGGCCAAGTATGTCCCGCACTTCAAGGCAGGCAAGGAACTCAGGGAACGGGTCTGCGAACAGAAGACCTGATTTCCAGGACAGCACTTCAACTGGCGGCATATCGCAAGGTATCGCCGCCTTTTTTTATGCTATCGTTGCGGTGAACTTGACGGGGTATGCCATGCGTTATCTGAACTGGATTATTCGAGTACTGCTGTTCATCGCTCTGCTTGGTTTTGCGGTCAAAAAACGATCAACCGATCACGCTGAAATATTTCTTCGGATATGAATGGCAGTCCTACCTTGTCGTTGCGCTGCTGATTTTTTTTACTGCCGGCGCTGTCGTGGGTGTGCTCGCGATGTTCCCGAAAATGGTGCAGCAGCGTCGTGAAATCGCCGCGCTGAAGCGCAAGCTTCGCGCCAGGGAAAAGCTGGCCGAAATCGATGAAACCCAACAATTGCCGGGATAAATGCATTAATTATGGAATTTCAATTCTGGATGCTGCTGATATTTCCGCTGTTTTTTGGAATGGGCTGGCTGGCCGCACGCATAGATATTAAAGAGCTGCTTTCGGAATCGAGCGTACTGCCGAATTCGTATTTTCAGGGGCTGAATTTCCTGCTCAACGAGCAACAGGACAAGGCCATCGAAGCGTTCATCGAAGTGGTCAAGGTTGATCCGCAGACGGTCGAATTGCACTTTGCGCTGGGCAGTCTGTTCCGCCGCCGCGGCGAAGTGGACCGGGCGCTGCGCATGCACCATAACCTGGTGGACAGGGCGGATCTGGACGACGACAAACGCCAGCATGCAATATTCGAACTGGCCCAGGACTATCTGAAGGCAGGAATCCTTGATCGTGCCGAAAGTCTGTTCAGTGAACTGGAAAACACCATGTATGCCAGGCAGTCCCTGGAATTTCTGCTGGAGTTGTTTCAGAAAGAGCATGACTGGTTCAAGGCGATTGCAGTGGCCCGTCGCCTTGAGCAGGTAACCGGGGAATCCTACAGTACACAGGCTGCTTTTTTTTATTGCGAGATGGCGAGCGAGGAGAACGAGGCTGGAAATTTCGCTTCAGCTCGCGAACATTTGCAGCAGGCATTGCGGGTTGACCAGAATTCGGTTCGTGCCACCATGATGCTGGGCGATATGCTGGCCAGCGAGGGCAGGCATGCCGATGCAATCGACACCTGGAAAGGCATTGAATCTCAGGATGCGCAATATTTGCCGCTGGTTGCGGAACGCCTGTTGAATTCCTATCGCAGCCTGAATCGTGAAGCGGATGGGGTCGCAATGCTGCGCGAGTATTTGAGTAAATATCATTCCCTGGATATGATGAATGTGGTGTTTGCCGGTGTGCTGAAAAGCGAAGGCTCATCTGCGGCCTATCAATTGGTGCGCGATGAACTGAAGCGCAATCCGACCTTGCTAGGCCTGGATAAATTGCTGGAAGCGCGGCTGCTGGAAATGCCCGGGGAAATGCGTGCCGATGTTGAACTGGTCAAGGATCTGGTTCACAAGCGCACCCGTAACCTGGCCACCTATCATTGCGCTCATTGCGGTTTCAAGGCGCGCCAGTTCTATTGGCACTGCCCGGCTTGCCAGGCCTGGGGCAGCTATTCCCCGCGCCGCGGTGAAGAAACCGGAGCACCGCTATGAACGATCCCAAAATCATCGTCGCGCTCGATTACCCGAATGCCCAGCCTGCCCTTGCGCTGGCCGACAGGCTGGAACCTTCGCAGTGCCGGTTGAAAGTCGGCAAACAACTGTTCACCGCCACCGGTCCCGATTTGATTGAGCAGCTCATGCAGCGGGGATTTGAAATTTTTCTCGATTTGAAATTCCATGACATTCCCAATACCACGGCGCAGGCATGCAAAGCGGCGGCCAGCCTCGGTGTGTGGATGGTCAATGTGCACGCGCTGGGCGGGCGCAAGATGCTGGAAGCGGCACGCGACGCAGTTGCCAGCACTTCACAGAAGCCCAAACTGATTGCCGTGACCCTGCTGACCAGCATGGCGCAACAGGATCTTGCTGACATTGGCATCAACGCAACACCCGCCGAGATGGTGATGCGCTTGGCGACACTGGCACGTGACAGCGGACTCGATGGCGTAGTGTGCTCAGCACATGAATCAGCGCTGTTGCGCAAGTATTTTGGCAACGATTTTTGCCTTGTTACGCCGGGCATTCGTCCGGCACAGGCCAGCCTTGATGACCAGTCGAGGGTGATGACGCCTCATGCAGCCATGGAAGCGGGCTCCAGCTACCTGGTGATTGGCCGCCCGATCACCCAGGCTGCTGATCCGTTGCGTGCGCTGCTTGAAATCAATCAGGAACTTGATATGAAGGAAAACAGGGAGCAGTATCAACATGAAGGGTGCACACGGATATGACCACACTGCCAGAGTTTGACGAAGCCAGGATACTGGTGGTTGGCGATGTGATGCTGGACCGTTACTGGTTCGGCGATGTCAGCCGCATTTCGCCTGAGGCTCCGGTGCCGGTGCTCAAGGTCGAGCGCGTCGACGAGCGACCGGGTGGCGCAGCCAACGTGGCGCGCAATATCGCCTCGCTTGGCGCGCATGCCACATTGCTGTCAGTGGTCGGGAACGACGAAGCGGGGGGTTGCATGGAAAAGTTGCTCAGCGAGTACCACAATCTTGCTGCGCTGCTGCATCGCGACAACACCTTTTCCACCATTATCAAGTTGCGCGCCATCGCGCGCCACCAGCAGTTGCTGCGAATTGATTTCGAGACGCCTCCCAGCCATGAGGTGTTGCATGCCGCGCTTGAGGATTATCGCGTGCAGCTGCCGCTGGCTCAGGTTGTGATTCTCTCCGACTATGGCAAGGGCGGATTGACGCATATAGCCGAAATGATCCGTCTGGCACGGGATGCGGGAAAACCGGTGCTGGTTGATCCCAAGGGTGATGATTACGCCCGCTATCGCGGGGCAACCATACTGACACCAAACCGTAGCGAATTTCGGGAAGTGGCGGGAAGCTGGAAGTCAGATGCCGAATTCAACAGGAAAGCGGAAAAACTGCGTACGGAATTGCAGCTTGATGCGTTGCTGGTCACGCGCAGCGAGGAAGGCATGAGTCTGTTCCGCGCCAACGAAGTGCATCACGAGCCGACCCATACCCGCGAGGTATTTGATGTCAGCGGCGCCGGCGATACCGTGATTGCCACGCTGGCGGTGATGCTTGCGAGCGGCGCGGATTTGCCCGAGTCGATGCGCATCGCGAATCGTGCGGCAGGTATCGTGGTCGGGAAGCTGGGGACGGCGGTCGTCAGCCGTGACGAGATTGTGCGGGAAATGGAGATCGCATCGGAAGATCAGGATTGAGGTTCAAGGGCGAAAGTGCTCTTGCTGGCATCATGTTACCTTTGCTTTGTCTCTGGGCATTAAGCCTGAAAATGTGAGGAGAAACCTATGTATTACATCATCACCGGCGCCGCCGGATTTATCGGCTCCAACCTGGTCAAGGCGCTCAATGAGCGCGGGGAACACAACATCATCGCTGTCGATAATCTCAAGAATGCCGACAAGTTCAAGAATCTGGTTGATTGCGAGATCGCCGATTATCTCGACAAGGTGGACTTCCTGGAGAAATTGCAGGATGGATATTTCGATGGCCTGGTCAGTGCGGTGCTGCACCAGGGCGCCTGTTCGGACACCATGGAATCCGATGGCCGCTACATGATGGAAAACAATTACCAGTACACACTGGAATTGCTGAATTACTGCCAGAACGAGGAAGTCCCGTTCCTGTATGCATCTTCGGCCTCGGTGTACGGCGGAAGCAGCGTATTCAAGGAGAGCCGCGAATTTGAAGCCCCGTTGAACGTGTATGCCTATTCCAAATTCCTGTTCGATCAGATCGTGCGGCGCCGCTGGCAAAAGCGCAGCGCGCAGGTCGTCGGGCTCCGCTACTTCAATGTATACGGTCCGCGTGAACAGCACAAGGGGCGCATGGCATCGGTCGCGTATCATTTCTTCAACCAGTATCGGGCCGAGGGCCGGGTCAAATTATTCGAGGGATGTGATGGCTACGCTAACGGAGCGCAACTGCGAGATTTCGTGTCAATCGAGGACGTGGTCAGGGTGAATATGTATTTTCTGGATAACCCGGGCAAGTCGGGGATATTCAACCTTGGTACCGGTCAGGCGCAAAGTTTCAACGACGTGGCGATGGCTACCATCAATACATTGCGCAAAACAGAATCCAGGCCGGTACTTAGTCTAGTCGAAATGCAACAGCAAGGGCTGATCAGTTACATCCCCTTCCCCGAATCGTTGCGCGGCAAATATCAGAGTTACACTCAGGCGGATATTGGCGCGTTGCGCAATTGCGGTTACTCCGAAGATTTTTTGAGCGTGGAGCAGGGTGTGGCAAGGTATGTAGAAAAGATGCTCAACGCGGCAAAATAGCAAAATTTGTTCAATCAGGAAATATTCAAGTGTATCCATCGTTAGAAAAATTTGTCGGAAATACCCCGCTGGTAAAACTGAAACGTATCCCTGGCAATACCAGCAATGTCCTGCTCGCCAAGCTGGAAGGCAACAATCCCGCCGGTTCGGTAAAGGACAGGCCTGCGCTTTCGATGATCACTCACGCCGAACAGCGCGGCGAGATCAAGCCCGGCGATACACTGATCGAAGCGACCAGCGGCAATACCGGCATTGCACTGGCGATGGCCGCAGCGATGCGCGGCTACAATATGATACTGGTGATGCCGGAGAACCAGAGCATGGAAAGACGCCAGACGATGCGTGCATTTGGCGCGGAGCTGGTGCTGACCGACAAAGCGGGCAGCATGGAACTGGCGCGCGATACGGCCGAGAAACTGCGCGCCGCAGGCAAAGGCATCATCCTGGATCAATTCTCCAACCCGGATAATCCGTTGGCGCATTATGAAGGTACCGCACCCGAAATCTGGCGCGATACGAACGGCAAGATCACGCACTTCATCAGCAGTATGGGCACTACCGGTACCATCATGGGTTGCTCGCGATATTTCAAGGAAATGAACCGCAACATCCAGATCATCGGCGTGCAGCCGGAAGAGGGTGCCCAGATACCCGGCATCCGGAAATGGCCGCAGGCCTATTTGCCGAAGATCTACGACGGCAAAAACGTGGATAAGCTGGAATATGTGAGCCAGGCGGATGCTGAAGAAATGACGCGTCGCCTGGCACGCGAAGAGGGAATATTTTGCGGTATTTCTTCCGGCGGTGCATTGAGCGCTGCACTGCGCATCTCACAGCAAGTCGAGAATGCCGTGATCGCGTTCATCGTCTGCGATCGTGGCGACCGCTATCTTTCGACGGGAGTCTTTCCGGCCTGATATTCCGATTGTTGCTTCGGGTACGGTTAGTTTTGCGCGATTCTCGGTTTCGACAACGGGGGGTTCTGGGCAAAGTAGCGGTCGATTCCGCTTACAATCGCATGAGCAACCTTCATTTGATAGCCTTGGTCGTTCAGGCGACGCTCTTCGCTGGGGTTGCTGATGAAAGCCGTCTCAACCAGAATGGAGGGGATGTCCGGCGATTTGAGCACGGCAAATCCAGCCTGCTCCACATGTCCGCGATGAAGCTGGTTGATATCGCCGAGTTTGTTAAGTACAAATTTTGCGAGTTTCATGCTGTCGTTGATAGTCGCGGTTTGTGACAGGTCGAGCAAGGTGCGCGCTAGGTATGGGTCTTTTTCGGCGATATTTACCCCCCCGATCAGGTCAGCTTCATTTTCATTCTTTGCCAGCCAGCGTGCGGCGGCGCTGGTCGCGCCGTGTTCTGACAAAGCAAATACAGACGAGCCGCGCGCTTTCGAATTGATAAATGCATCCGCATGGATGGAGACAAACAGATCTGCATTCGCCTTGCGCGCCTTGGCGACTCGACCCATCAGAGGGATGAAATAATCTCCGTCCCGTATCATTACGCCGCGCATATTCGGTTGGCTGTCGATCAAAGCTTTTACCTTGCGCGCAATTGCCAGTGTTACATTCTTTTCGAGGGAGCCGTGCTTGCCGCGGGCGCCCGAATCTTCGCCACCGTGTCCTGCATCGATCGCGATGATCAGGGTACGCGCGTGCATCCCCGGGGGAGCGGGCGGCGGATTTGTATCGGGAGATGGTTTATCTGCATTGTTGATACTCGGACTCTGCGCGATCTGCATTTTGTCAGATGCGGAGGAGGGGGGATGATTGCCTGCGGCAGGTGTGCTCGCAGCCCCGGGAATATTGTTTAGCAATGCCATCAACGGATCAACAGGCTGTTCCGGATATACGTCCAGCACCAGACGGTAGCCATATTCTGCAACCGGTTTGAGCACGAATAACTGCGGTTTAACCTCTGCTTTCAAGTCCAGCACCAGACGTACCACCCCTGGTTTGAAACGTCCTACGCGCACGCTCTTGATGTAGGGATCGTCGCTGCCGACCAGTTTGGGCAGGTTGTTGAGTATTTTGTCGAGTCGTACATTATCCAGGTCGATTACCAGCCGTTCCGGATTGCTCAAGTTGAACATGTTGTAATGGATGGCATGCCTGGACTCGAGTGTCATGCGCGTGTAGTCCTGTGCCGGCCAGATGCGCGCCGCACTGACGGTGGTGGAAGCAGCTTGCGCCTGTGGCAGCCAGAAAATAAAGGATATCGAAACGAGTTTTAAAATTGCGCTAAACATTCCCGTCCTGATGGTGAGTTACCTTTAATGCCGACATTGCGCCCATGGGGGAGGATTTCAAAAGTAATGTCGATATCGGCCTTCGGAATGAATTCTATTGCCTTTTCGGGCCACTCGATGAGAAATATATTTTTCCCGTTAAACTCATCACGGAATCCGGCTGTTTCCCATTCCGTTTCATCATGCAAACGATACAGATCGAAGTGACGTAAGTCTAACCCATTGATATGGTAAGGTTCAACCAGGGTATATGTGGGACTTTTAATCCGGCCTGTGTAACCGATTGCATTCATGATGCCGCGGACCAGGGTTGTCTTGCCCGCACCCAGATCCCCATGCAGAAATATCACCATTCCGGGCCTCAATCTTTCAGCGAGACGCCGAGCCAGCCCCATGGTCGCGCTTTCATCCGCTAGATGCATTCTGATTAGGCTATCATCGTGTCTATGCAAAAGGTAATCCCTCAACAGGTTGATTGGGTGGCGCTCGCCGCACGAATACGCGAATGGGCGCACGAGCTTGGCTTTCAGGCTGTCGGTATCAGCAACACTGACCTAACCGTGGCTGAAAGCGGTCTGTTTGGATGGCTGTCACAAGGCTGGCATGGCGAGATGGATTATATGGCAAAACATGGCACCAAACGCAGTCGTCCGGAAGAACTGGTACGCGGCACATTGCGAGTAATTTCACTTCGCATGAACTATTTTCCGCCCAATGCCCGAGAGAGCTGGGAAGTTTTGGCTGAGGGTGAACGCGCCTATATTTCCCGTTATGCCCTTGGACGTGATTATCACAAGGTGATGCGCGATCGCTTGGCGAAACTGGCCGATAAAATTCATGCCGAAGTACCGGAATACGACGGGCGTGTTTTTACGGACAGTGCGCCCGTGATGGAGGTGGAGCTGGCACGCAAAGCCGGCCTGGGTTGGCGTGGCAAGCACACATTGCTGCTGACCAGGGAGCACGGTTCATGGTTCTTTCTCGGTGAAATATTTCTGAACCTACCACTGCCGGTGGATGCACCTCAACAGGAGCACTGCGGTTCCTGCATGCGCTGTATTGACATATGCCCTACCCATGCGATTATTGAACCATACAGGCTGGACGCGCGACGCTGTATTTCCTATCTCACTATTGAGCTCAAAGGAACAATACCGGTTGAACTTCGCCCTCTGATTGGCAACCGAATCTACGGATGCGACGACTGCCAGTTAGTGTGTCCGTGGAATGGTTTTGCGAAAATCACGACCGAACCGGATTTTATGGTCAGGCACGGTCTGGATGATGTATCGCTCGCCGAATTGTTCTCGTGGGATGAAGCAGAGTTCAGAGCAAGGCTTGCGGGCAGTGCTATCTATCGTATCGGCTATGAACAATGGCTACGCAATATTGCCGTAGCTTTGGGTAATGCACCCAGGGGGGCGGCGGTGATAGCTGCACTGGAACGACGTGCCAACCATGAGTCGGAACTGGTGCGGGAGCACGTTGAGTGGGCTCTGCTGCAACACAGGATATGACCGATGGTCAGTGGTTCCTTCAATAGTTGAACCTGGCGCGCAATTCTTCCAGGTTCAACTCACGTAAAATATGCTCAATCATCTCGTGTGCATTTCGTCTCGGCACGCCAGTACTGCGTGCGATTATCAGTTCGTTTTTTATCGAATGCTCCCAGCCGATCAGTTCGGTTACAGTCACCTGATAGCCATGCGACTCCAGCAGCAAACATCTCAACACATTGGTGAGGTGGCTGCCGAATTCGCGAGTGTGTATCGGATGCCGCCAGATTTCGGCGAGTGGTGTTTTGCCAAATGACTGGTTCTTGTTCCTGTTCAGGGTGGCTGCCACTTCGGCCTGGCAACACGGTACCAGCACGATGAATTTTGCCTGTTTCTGCAGAGCAAATTTTATTGCATCGTCTGTGGCGGTGTTGCATGCATGCAGTGCGGTGACTATATCAATTTGCTCGGGAATTTGCGGTGATGAGATTGATTCTTCGACAGACAGGTTCAGAAACGACATCCGCGTAAAGCCCAGCCTGGATGCAAGGTGCTGTGATTTGCTGACCAATTCACTGCGGGTTTCTATGCCATAGAGGTGTGCTGATTCGTGTGTCTGCAGGAATAAATCGTAGAGGATGAATCCCAGATATGATTTGCCGGCGCCGTGATCAGCGATCGTCAGCGTCTTTTCCGCATTCAGCACTTCATTCAGCAACGGTTCGATAAAGCGAAACAAGTGATATACCTGCTTCAGCTTCCGCCTGCTGTCCTGATTGAGCTTGCCATCACGTGTAAGTATGTGCAGCTCTTTGAGCAATTCGATGGATTGACCAGGCCTGATTTCGGAAATTTGATTCATGTCATATTATTTGTTTAGCCGAACCTGTTTTTCATTGCCAATACTGCCCCTGCCAATACCAGTGTGAGCGAGTTGGCCATGATGATCGGCCATGATTCGATCAGGATGCCGTAGATTAGCCACAGCGCGACTCCGATCGTGAACAGGACGTACATACCCATTGAGATGTCGGCGGTGTGTCTGGTGCGCCATACTTTCCACGCCTGCGGAACGAATGCTATGGTGGTGAGTGTTGCAGCGGCACTGCCTATGAATACGGGTAATGTCATGTGTGATGATTGCAGTTCCTCTGGAGGTGATTATAGCGCCGCGCTAACGGTTTGGCCCCGAATGCAGGAGCTGGGAATTGCGCTTCCTATGCCAGGCTGGCGACCATAATTACAGCGAGAAACCATATAGTGTTTGACGCTCCAGAAATGCTTTGCTATAGTGTCGGTCTTCGCTGACGCGGGGTGGAGCAGCTCGGTAGCTCGTCGGGCTCATAACCCGAAGGTCATAGGTTCAAATCCTGTCCCCGCAACCCTCAGCCCGATCTTTAAAAAACAAACGAACAATCGACGAGTGTAGGTGCTTGGTTTTTGGGAAGTTTTTGTATCCTTTATATATGTAAATATGGCGGGATACGGGAACGACTTTAAAAATATAGTAGTACTTACGCAAAGTCGAAAAGAATCATGTCAATGATTCACTTTGAGTAAGACCGATTCAGAAATGAATCAAAACAGGTATTGAACTGAAGAGTTTGATCCTGGCTCAGATTGAACGCTGGCGGCATGCTTTACACATGCAAGTCGAACGGCAGCACGGGGGCAACCCTGGTGGCGAGTGGCGAACGGGTGAGTAATATATCGGAACATGTCCGGAAGTGGGGGATAGCTCGGCGAAAGCCGGATTAATACCGCATATGCCCTGAGGGGGAAAGCGGGGGATCGCAAGACCTCTCGCTTTCGGAGTGGCCGATATCGGATTAGCTAGTTGGTGGGGTAAAGGCTTACCAAGGCGACGATCCGTAGCTGGTCTGAGAGGACGACCAGCCACACTGGAACTGAGACACGGTCCAGACTCCTACGGGAGGCAGCAGTGGGGAATTTTGGACAATGGGGGAAACCCTGATCCAGCCATGCCGCGTGAGTGAAGAAGGCCTTCGGGTTGTAAAGCTCTTTCAGACGGAAAGAAACGGTTACGGTGAATATCCGTGACTAATGACGGTACCGTCAGAAGAAGCACCGGCTAACTACGTGCCAGCAGCCGCGGTAATACGTAGGGTGCGAGCGTTAATCGGAATTACTGGGCGTAAAGCGTGCGCAGGCGGTTTTGTAAGACAGACGTGAAATCCCCGGGCTTAACCTGGGAACTGCGTTTGTGACTGCAAGACTAGAGTGCGGCAGAGGGGGGTAGAATTCCACGTGTAGCAGTGAAATGCGTAGATATGTGGAGGAATACCGATGGCGAAGGCAGCCCCCTGGGTCGACACTGACGCTCATGCACGAAAGCGTGGGGAGCAAACAGGATTAGATACCCTGGTAGTCCACGCCCTAAACGATGTCAACTAGGTGTTGGGGAAGGAGACTTCTTTAGTACCGCAGCTAACGCGCTAAGTTGACCGCCTGGGGAGTACGGTCGCAAGATTAAAACTCAAAGGAATTGACGGGGACCCGCACAAGCGGTGGATTATGTGGATTAATTCGATGCAACGCGAAAAACCTTACCTACCCTTGACATGCCAGGAAGATTTCAGAGATGAGATTGTGCCCGAAAGGGAACCTGGACACAGGTGCTGCATGGCTGTCGTCAGCTCGTGTCGTGAGATGTTGGGTTAAGTCCCGCAACGAGCGCAACCCTTGTCATTAATTGCCATCATTTAGTTGGGCACTTTAATGAGACTGCCGGTGATAAACCGGAGGAAGGTGGGGATGACGTCAAGTCCTCATGGCCCTTATGGGTAGGGCTTCACACGTAATACAATGGTCGGTACAGAGGGTTGCCAACCCGCGAGGGGGAGCTAATCTCAGAAAGCCGATCGTAGTCCGGATTGGAGTCTGCAACTCGACTCCATGAAGTCGGAATCGCTAGTAATCGCGGATCAGCATGTCGCGGTGAATACGTTCCCGGGTCTTGTACACACCGCCCGTCACACCATGGGAGTGGAATCTGGCAGAAGTAGGTAGCCTAACCGCAAGGGGGGCGCTTACCACGCTGGGTTTCATGACTGGGGTGAAGTCGTAACAAGGTAGCCGTATCGGAAGGTGCGGCTGGATCACCTCCTTTCTAGAGAATCCAGAGACTGAGTGCCTACACTCATCGGTTGTTCAGAGCAGGACCAAGAAACAAGGTACAAGGATAAAGTTGGGGCAGCGTGCTGCTTTACCCCTTGATTCCTGCATCTTGGGCCTTGATCCTGAAACAGTTTCGGGGTCTGTAGCTCAGCTGGTTAGAGCACCGTGTTGATAACGCGGGGGTCGTTGGTTCGAGTCCAACTAGACCCACCAGGATCAGAGGAAAAGAAGACAAGATACAAGGGGCAAGTAAAACCTTGCACCTTGCACCTTGCATCTTGCATCTGTTTTAACGGGGGTTTAGCTCAGCTGGGAGAGCACCTGCTTTGCAAGCAGGGGGTCGTCGGTTCGATCCCGTCAACCTCCACCAAACATCGGGTGGCGAAGGAAACAAAAGCGAGAACCCATATTCAAGCCTGCGGGGCTTTGGTATTGGCTTTTGCCGATAGGCAGTTCTTTAAAAATTTGGAAGAAGTAAAGAAAGTGATTCACGCACAAGTGAAGGTAGGGAAACCTATTGGAGCGCGTGCGAGAAAAACAATGGGTTTTGATTGTATCAAGCTGATTTATGGTTAGTCACTGTAAGTCAGTCACAAACCTTTGCGAAAGCCGGATCCTTAAATCAGTCCGGTGGAAGTAAAAGTTGAAAATGCGAAATGCTATGACGCCTTGATTGCGAGATCGAGGGCTTAACGTTATAGGGTCAAGCGAATAAGTGCATGTGGTGGATGCCTTGGCGATTACAGGCGATGAAAGACGTGTTAGCCTGCGAAAAGCTCTGGGGAGCTGGCAAAAAGCTTTGATCCAGAGATATCTGAATGGGGAAACCCGGCCCTTCGGGGTCATTCCCTGCTGAATACATAGGCAGGGTAAAGCGAACCCAGGGAACTGAAACATCTAAGTACCTGGAGGAAAAGAAATCAACCGAGATTCCGCAAGTAGTGGCGAGCGAACGCGGAGCAGCCGGCAATTTTTAGCTTTTGTGTTAACGGAACAGTCTGGAAAGTCTGGCCATAGTGGGTGATAGCCCCGTACGTGAAAACACAGGAGTGGAACTAGGATTGCGACAAGTAGGGCGGGGCACGAGAAACCCTGTCTGAACATGGGGGGACCATCCTCCAAGGCTAAATACTCGTAATCGACCGATAGTGAACCAGTACCGTGAGGGAAAGGCGAAAAGAACCCCGGAAGGGGAGTGAAATAGAACCTGAAACCGCATGCATACAAACAGTGGGAGCCCCAGCTTAAAGAACCTTCGGGATTCTTTCGAGGAGCATCGCCTTGCGATGCGACTCAAAAGACTCCAGGATGAAATAGAACCTCTTGAAACTTTGCCAAGCGTAAAGAAGAGAGGGTTCTTTGAGCTGGGGTGACTGCGTACCTTTTGTATAATGGGTCAGCGACTTACATTCAGTAGCGAGCTTAACCGCATAGGGGAGGCGCAGGGAAACCGAGTCTGATAAGGGCGATAGTTGCTGGGTGTAGACCCGAAACCAAGTGATCTATCCATGGCCAGGATGAAGGTGCTGTAACAGGTACTGGAGGTCCGAACCCACTAACGTTGAAAAGTTAGGGGATGAGCTGTGGATAGGGGTGAAAGGCTAAACAAACTTGGAAATAGCTGGTTCTCTCCGAAAACTATTTAGGTAGTACCTCATGTATCACTCTCGGGGGTAGAGCACTGTCATGGCTAGGGGTCTATTGCTGATTACCAAACCATTGCAAACTCCGAATACCGAGAAGTGCGAGCATGGGAGACAGACATCGGGTGCTAACGTCCGGTGTCAAGAGGGAAACAACCCAGACCGCCAGCTAAGGTCCCCAAGACACAGTTAAGTGGAAAACGAAGTGGGAAGGCTAAAACAGTCAGGATGTTGGCTTAGAAGCAGCCATCATTTAAAGAAAGCGTAATAGCTCACTGATCGAGTCGTCCTGCGCGGAAGATGTAACGGGGCTCAAACTGTGCACCGAAGCTGCGGATTTAGATGTCCTTCGGGATGTTTAGATGGTAGGAGAGCGTTCTGTAGGCCTGCGAAGGTGTCCCGTGAGGGATGCTGGAGGTATCAGAAGTGCGAATGCTGACATGAGTAGCGATAAAGGGAGTGAAAGGCTCCCTCGCCGAAAGCCCAAGGTTTCCTGTTCAACGTTCATCGGAACAGGGTGAGTCGGCCCCTAAGGCGAGGCAGAAATGCGTAGTCGATGGGAAACAGGTTAATATTCCTGTACCTCAATGCAATGCGATGTGGGGACGGAGAAGGTTAGGCAAGCCGGGTGTTGGATGTCCCGGTTCAAGCGTGTAGGAAGATTCTTTAGGCAAATCCGGAGGGTCAATTCCAAGGCGTGATAACGAGTCTCTTCGGAGACGAAGTTGCTGATACCCAGCTTCCAAGAAAAGCCACTAAGCTTCAGTTGCATTGGGACCGTACCGCAAACCGACACAGGTGGGCAGGATGAGAATTCTAAGGCGCTTGAGAGAACTCGGGTGAAGGAACTCGGCAAATTAGCACCGTAACTTCGGGAAAAGGTGCGCCCCGGTAGCGTGTAGCGATTTACTCGTGAAGCGCGATGGGGTTGCAGTGAAATGGTGGCTGCGACTGTTTAATAAAAACACAGCACTCTGCAAACACGAAAGTGGACGTATAGAGTGTGACGCCTGCCCGGTGCTGGAAGATTAAATGATGGGGTGCAAGCTCTTGATTGAAGTCCCAGTAAACGGCGGCCGTAACTATAACGGTCCTAAGGTAGCGAAATTCCTTGTCGGGTAAGTTCCGACCTGCACGAATGGCGTAACGATGGCCACACTGTCTCCACCCGAGACTCAGCGAAGTTGAAATGTTTGTGAAGATGCAATCTACCCGAGGCTAGACGGAAAGACCCCATGAACCTTTACTGTAGCTTTGCATTGGATTTTGAATAGACCTGTGTAGGATAGCTGGGAGGCATTGAAGCGGGAACGCCAGTTCTCGTGGAGCCAACCTTGAAATACCAGCCTGGTGTGTTTGAGATTCTAACCTGGACCCCTGATCGGGGTTGGGGACCGTGCATGGTAGGCAGTTTGACTGGGGCGGTCTCCTCCCAAATTGTAACGGAGGAGTACGAAGGTATCCTAGGTACGGTCGGACATCGTACTGATAGTGCAATGGCAAAAGGATGCTTAACTGCGAGACTGACAAGTCGAGCAGATACGAAAGTAGGTCATAGTGATCCGGTGGTTCTGTATGGAAGGGCCATCGCTCAACGGATAAAAGGTACTCTGGGGATAACAGGCTGATTCCTCCCAAGAGTTCATATCGACGGGGGAGTTTGGCACCTCGATGTCGGCTCATCACATCCTGGGGCTGTAGCCGGTCCCAAGGGTATGGCTGTTCGCCATTTAAAGTGGTACGTGAGCTGGGTTTAAAACGTCGTGAGACAGTTTGGTCCCTATCTGCCTTGGGCGCTGGAAATTTGAAGGGACCTGCTCCTAGTACGAGAGGACCGGAGTGGACAGATCTCTGGTGTACCGGTTATCACGCCAGTGGTATTGCCGGGTAGCTAAATCTGGAAGAGATAACCGCTGAAAGCATCTAAGCGGGAAACTCGCCTTGAGATAAGATTTCCCTGGGGGTTTAACCCCCCTGAAGAGTCGTTCGAGACCAGGACGTTGATAGGCTGGGTGTGGAAGCGCAGCAATGCGTTAAGCTAACCAGTACTAATTGCTCGTGAGGCTTGATCCTATAACATTAAGAAAGTAGCAAGGTGCAAGGTAACAGGTGCAAGGGTAAAACCTGATCCCGAACCCCAAACCCGATCGCAGTACAATCAAAACCCAGACTTTACTTCTTCCGCATAACGTTCCTTGAGTGAGCCGCAACGCTCGGGCAAGGAACAACAAACACGGTTGGCTGCAAAACATCGCAGCCGGCCTGACAGTTTGTCTGACGACCATAGCGAGTTGGTCCCACTCCTTCCCATCCCGAACAGGACAGTGAAACGACTCCGCGCCGATGATAGTGTGGATTACCCATGCGAAAGTAGGTCATCGTCAGACTCCTTACAAACAACAAAGCCCTCGCGAGGAGGGCTTTGTTGTTTATGGCGTTTGAAAACAGACCAACTTGAGTTTATGACTTGGTGCTGTTCATATCAACGGATTTCTGAATCGAAATCTTTGACAAAGCATTATGCATTTCCGATAATTCGATGCAGATATACGTTCGCACGAAAATGGGTCGTTAGCTCAGTTGGTAGAGCAGTGGACTCTTAATCCATTGGTCGAAAGTTCAAGTCTTTCACGGCCCACCAAATATCAAATGGTTAGCGTACTCCGCTAGCCTTTTTGATTTCCTGATGTGCCAAAATTGTGTCATCTAGGACATTCGACACGAGTTCTGAATGTTGCATGAGTTGTGGTTTAGATAAGTGAGCATACCGCCTCACCATCTCCTGCGACTCCCATCCGCCTAACTCCTGCAACACATTCATGGGCGTACCTTGTTGCGCCAGCCAGCTCGCCCAGGTATGCCGCAGATCGTGCCACCTGAAATCCTCAATGCCACATCGTTTCAGAGCTTCCCGCCATGCACGGGTATTCGCCCATGCAATTGGCTTGCCCTTAAACGTAAACACCCTTGAAGGATGTTTGCCGACTTGCCGGAGCAATACCGTTAACGCAACCGAATTAAGCGGGACATGAATTGCCTTCCTCGCCTTGGCCTGGTCGGGATGTATCCATGCCGTCTTGCGTTCCAGATCGACCTGGCTCCATTCCAGATTAAGCACATTCGATTGCCTCAAGCCAGTGGACAAGGCAAACAACACCAAGTCCTGCTGATGTGGCATTAACTCCTGGAGAAGCCCCTTTACCTGCTCCGGGGTGAGCCAGCGGATACGACGCTTGGGCTCCGGGTAAAGACGTATCTTCGGAACCTTGTCGATCCATTCCCATTCGTAACACCCCTTCCGCAAAATAGCCCTGATTAACGCTAATTGACGATTGGCTGTTGAAGGGCTGGCCTCCTGTGCCTTGATTTGACCAATACGGCTAATCAACTCCCGATCTATCTCGCACAACAGCTTGCCGCGTAGAAATTGCTGTAACCAGCGCAACTTGGCTTTGTCTGCCTCGTGCGTGGCCTTGTGCTGAGTTTCGACCAGCCATTTATAGCCAGCTTCATCCCAAGTGTATTTCGGCTTCTCCCCTAGCGACCGGATACGCCACGCTTCCGCCTTCAGATTGTCGTGGAGTTCTTGCGCTTGGGTTTTGTCGGCTGTGCCAGCAGAACGTCTAATACGCTCCCCTGACGGTGTGGTGAATCTGATCCACCACGTATTACCGCGTTTGTAGAGTGGCATGGTTCAATCTCCTTTCCTGAAACCACTCGCAACGCTTGCCGAGAAGAAGCATAGAGCGAACGCAGATAGTTAACAAGGTCATCCTCAATAAACACCCAACACTTCCCGGCTTTTGCGCCCGGAAGCTTTCCTGCCTTGACGCGACGACGTACCTCCTCGCGGCTCATCTTGAGGAAGGAAGCAGCTTCGGGAAGGTTCAACGTATTCATGGCGCATCGATCCCACTAAAGCAGCTTTCCTGAGCAATACTTGCGGCTTAACTGATCGGCAGAATCGAGCACATGAATAATCGATTTCTTGCCCTCAGCATCGACACTGCAAATAACCACAAATCTAAAAATCTCATTTTTATTGACTAGATCGGCATAGGTTGACCGGCAGCAATCCCAAGCCTTAGTCCTGCGATCCAGTCCGGAATCCTTTCCTTCGCTGTCCCGATAGGCACAACCAGCATGCTCAAACCTGCCGACTTCAATGCGGTCAAATATGCCCCCATGCGGCTTGATTACTTCGACCGAGTAAATGTTATAGGGGCAGAGATAAAGCAAAGAGCCTTTGAGCACACGCTCAATCTCACGCAAGGTCTGTTTGTGTTCCTTGCTGATTTTGAAATTCCGGAAACCCGTACCTGGATAGGATTTGAAATTGATGTCCATGTCATTCCGCCTTGTATTGCTCAAACATGGCCCTGAAGTTCTGCAATGTAGGTTTGACGCCCCTCAGTTCACAGGCCAGGCGTATGGTTCGTTTCGAATCGTCAGCCCATAAGCCGCCACTATCCAGTCCGTCGATAAGCAGGAGCGACTCCATTTTTAAGTCCATGCCTAATCCCAACGCCAAAGGGGCGATTTCCTTCAAGGTATTGAGCACACGCTTGGAGGCGGCAGCACGCAACTGATCGAGCCCTGATCGGATTAGCTTCACCGTAGGGATAGATCGTGGAACGGACTCGTCAATTACCGACCGCCACCAAGGAGTTGTGTAATCGGCATGACCACGCAGGAAACTGACCGCCAAGCCTAGCCATTCACGCTGATCCAGCATGGCCTGGATGACCTCATCCGCATAGGCATTGCGCAGTTGCAATTCCAGCCGGGTGAATCCCCTGCGGTCATAACAGCGGGTCAGACGGTCAGACTTGGAAGAGCCCAAATAGAACGTATTGCCATCCTCATTCTCAAGCCACTTGAATGACCGACAACGGGTAATGACCTCACCCGATGCATAAGCTGCGTATTGTTCCTTTGGGGTAAACGGCACATGGTCAAATGCAATATCAAGCCGGGTTCCATGCAGCTTGCCAAGCGAGGGATTGAAGTCGGTCAGGGTATTTCCCAATGACGCTTCCGATGCGGCTTCACGGAGATTAGCCAGCAGATTGGGCAAGTTGCTTTGGAATGCCTCGCAGAAATTACCCCTGAGCTCAAGATGCGAATGGACAGCACCATCCAAAGGGGTGATATACAGATAAGCGCCCGTACCACTCCACTGGTGAATATGTTGATAGCCACGACCGCTGACCCCCTGGTATTCGAAAGGGTAAAGATCGACTTGGTTATCGGGATATTGGGAATTGAATACAGAATTATGGAAAGCCTTCGCCATATGGGATGGATTGAAATGGCCCGTAATACCCAACCAATGAATGGAAATGGATAAATTCTTAATCATGGAACCAACCCCCATGAGAAAGATTGGGAATAATTTGCACCCCCCTATTAGTAATGGGGGGTGTCATTCCATTCCGGCGGTATTTCCCCAGGCGCATTCCGCCAATAGCGGAGACCGCAGCGCGCGCAATAGCGCACGCATGCGGCCTCACGCTATATAGGCGGTACGATAAAGGCGTAAATTTTGCAGAAGGGTAATCCATACCCCTCATTGTAAGGGGTAATGGAAACCCGTGTCAAGGGTATGGGAAAACCCTTATTTGAGCGTCAATTCCCTGCGGTCATCTATTTTGAGATCACCGCTGACGACTTTCCAGAAATTGCCAAGGGCAACCGCCGCCTTGTAGCCAAGAGATTTGGCAGCCAGGGGGCCGACCTCCGGGAACATTTCGCGGACATTAATACCGAGGATTTCCTCGTACTTGCGAATAGTGCGCTTGTTATGAATGATGACCAAAACTTTCCAGCCAACCAGCCGCCCGATCATGAGCATGCCAATAGCCATTTCAAGTTCGTCAAAATTCCCGATGAAGTTATCGCTGGCTTTGTTAACGATCTGGATGTACTGCTGAGCTTCTTTATCGGTGAGGGGAGGGATGGGTTGCTTTTTGAGTGTAGACATTTCGTTGCCTTTCAGGTGTGGGTTCAACGATAGTCAAAGCATAGCCCATTAAGGGGTAATAGGCAACCCTACATAAAAATTCTGGATAAATTTACTATACCAGTGAGAAATTGGACATACGGAGGTCCGCTTTACGCCCGGAAGCAGTGATAGAAACGGATATTAATTAGTCGACGTGAACGTCGCTTGTCGACCCGGAAGCGGCCTGTTGCCTATTGATTGGGGTTTTCCGATAGCGGACATTGAAGGAAGTGACCAACCTGAATATTTGTGTACTGTTTGAGCATCAGTATTGTTTTATGGTCGCTGGCCTATCGTAAATATCTAATCAGGCCGGGCAAACGAGTCGCCTGTTTGGGATCAAAAAAAATTGTGCAATATTGGTCTTTGGCTACACTGAAAAACGAATCCAGAAAATATTGGGCTCTGGCCTTTGTCGTATGATGATTCAATAAGTGGAAGTAACCAGCTTCTGCCACTTCCTTAATTAATGATTGATTTGAAAGAAGCATTTCAACTTTTTCATCCAGCTCGTCCATCGAGTTAAATGTAAAGCAATTTAACCCGTCAGTAAACGGGTTGGGAATTTGGATTTCCAATTCCTGCGTTAACAGCATCGCCCCGGATGCGAGTATTTCCCAATATCTTGCGCAATCATAACCGCCTCCGATGACGTTAACGGATATCTTGCTCCTGAACAGGATGTCCCTGAATACCGGCGTCTCGGTTGGCCCTCCTCTTATTCTGGTATGACGATAGGCGGACTCATCGGTAGGCCCAACATAAAATTGGGGCTTGCTTTTATTTAATAATCGATAATATACGGAATAGCGTATGGTATTGCTGCTTAAGCCCGCCACGTATGACAAATCTATATCGCGCGCATTTGATTTGCCAAGAAAGAATCTCTTTTCAGCTGCGAATGGCAACGGAAAAATTGGTTCATGCAATTTATTAACCCAGCATTTATTTAGCTCCCTCTTGAAAACCGCCTTGAATAAAATCTCGGAGGGAACGCAAAAGGGCTGAGGATCCGACCCATCTACAAATACCTTGTTAGGGTTATTAATATTTGCTACCAGATGGGTTCTGACGTTTGTGTTCGAAAAGACGATAATGATGTCGGCGCTTTCCGCCTCCTTTTTTATTAGCCTGTCCCCCGATTTTTTTGCATAGTTGCTATTTTCCGAAGCAATGATGGTATGCCCCAGTTCCTGCAAGCCCTCTATCAAGGTTGCGGTAAGGTAATCATACGTAGTTGATTGTATGCAAATTATTTTCATGTTTAAAATAAATCTCCGATGCTCGCGCAGATTGATTGTTGACTTGATACGGGCAGATGGTTTTTGGATTGTTGCCCGGCCATGACGTTGCGCGGCAAACGCAGCAAATTACGCAACTGTGCATACTCCAAAAATATTTATAACACTTGCGACTTAGACGCTCCTTAGATGACCGTCCTGAAATAGGCAATAGTTTCTTTCAAGCCATCTTGCAACGAAACGGAGGGCTCCCACTTGAGCGCACTTTTCGCCAGTTCGATATTGGGCTGGCGTTGTTTTGGGTCGTCCGAAGGAAGCGGCTTGAAAATCAGTTTGCTCTTTGAGTGGGTCAATTCCAGCACTAGCTGGGCAAGTTCCAGCATCGTGAATTCGACGGGATTGCCAAGATTTACCGGGCCTGTAACCTCTTCCGCAGCATCCATCAGCGAGACGAGTCCGCGTATCAAGTCCGTCACATAACAGAAGCTGCGTGTTTGCGAACCGTCCCCGTAAATCGTGATGGCATCGCCGCGCAAGGCCTGCACGATAAAATTACTGACCACGCGCCCATCGTTCGTGTGCATCCGCGGTCCATAAGTATTAAAAATTCTGGCAACCTTGATGGCAAGGCGATGCTGCCGCCAGTAATCGAAGAACAACGTTTCGGCGCAACGCTTGCCTTCGTCATAGCAGCTCCTCATGCCTATGGGATTGACTTTCCCCCAATAATTTTCCGGCTGGGGATGCACTTCAGGATCGCCATATACCTCGGACGTTGAAGCCTGGAGGATTTTGGCCTTTACCCGCTTGGCTAGGCCGAGCATGTTGATCGCGCCATGAACGCTGGTTTTGGTAGTCTGCACGGGATCAAACTGATAATGCACGGGCGAGGCCGGGCATGCCAAATTGTAAATTTGGTCAACTTCAACGTATAAGGGAAAAGTGACGTCATGGCGCATCAGCTCAAAATAAGGATGCGAGAAGAGATGCTTTATATTGGACTTGCTGCCAGTAAAAAAATTGTCTACACATAAAACATCATGCCCCGCACCTAAAAGCGCATCGCACAAGTGCGATCCCAGAAAGCCCGCCCCTCCTGTAACCAGAATTTTATTTTCCATTTTTATTATTTCCTTGTACGAAACGAGAACTTAGTATTGCTGTAGAAACATGGCGCGAATTACCCTCTAGCACATTGTTGCCCTTCATAGCTGTCAGCTTTCCCGCTGAACCTTTCAGCCAATCTGTCGCATCTGACCTGCCCCAAGCTATTTAAACACAGCCTTAATTGAGTGCCTGAATTTTCTAATTAGTAATGATAGAGGAATTAAAACACTATAACCAAAAAAACAAAGCAGACGCATTATTTTCGAAGTTTTGGTTCCAAGAATAAATGGGTTGTGCTCATGTATTTTTGTGTGCAGTGGCAATTCGTTATATGACATTAAATCATCAGGGTCTTGATAAAAGAAACCGGGTTCGGATCGTACATCAATCTGCTTTTCCCAATAAAGTTCAATAACCATACTTTGTCTAAAGTGTGGGAATAGCAAATTACCTTCCTTTATATCAATAATTGGTCGCAACACCGCTTTTCGTTTGTCGTATATCAAACGCTCTTTGCTGTCATCAAAATAAAACCAATTTATATGAGAACCTTCATTGCCATAATAAAGATTGTCAAAAAGAGGAGTGGGGATTTCGATATAACCCCTATCTGCAATTCGAGCTAATTCTTGGCAAAAGTTTTTTGGATCGGAAACATGTTCAATAACATGGCTAGCAAAAGCAAAATCAAAAGATTTGTCAGCAAAGCCTTTAAGATCAGAACAACGAACAAATACTTTGTTTGATTTGGCATAATATTCGGACAAATCTTTTATATCAGTGACGACATTGGCTCGGTCAATTGCGTGATTCGAACTACCTATATCGATTACTTTCCATTCTTTATGAATATCCAGCAATCGCATTATGTCTCTTCTGTATGTACGTTTGATCATGATTGATTTTTGAAAGTTGTTGCAAAATTATAGCGGTCGACACCCTTTAACACTATATTAAACGTTGATGTATGGGGCATGAATCCACCAGAAAAGCATGATAAGGAGAAAGTTTTTGGCACAGGTCAAGAATGCGGAACCAATCAGAACTCAATGTTAACTGTTCGCACCAGGCTGCGGGACTCCATGTTGCCATATTGATTGCTGGAAAGCTGCCAGTCGCGAGTGGCTGTTTTTGGCCGCACTCTGCTCGATCTAAAACGATAAGTCCAGCGTCTAAAATGCGCCATAAAGCGGTCGTTGGATTATCAATAAGAGCTGGCTACCCTGCATTCTGTGCCAGCTTGCCCAGTTATGCCGTAAATCATGCCAGCGGAAGTCTTCAATGCCAGCACGCTTTAAAGTATTCCGCCAAGCGAGAGTATTGGCGTTAGCTATCGGTTTACCTGCGAAGGTAAAAACCCGCACAGGATGTTTACCGAGTTGCCGATGTAACACCGCCAATGCTTCACGGTTAAGCGGAACCGAAATAGGCTTACGGTTCTTCGACTGAGCCGCATTTACCCACATATGGCATTGCTCAAGGTTAACCTGCGACCATTCGAGCTTGACCACGTTGGCTTGACGCAAACCCGTCTGCAGAGAGAACAACACCATATCCTGCTGGTGTGTCGGCAACTCACGCAAAAGGGCTTGCACCTGTTCCGGTGTAATGAAACGAATGCGGCCTTCAGATTCTTTAAAGAGCTTTACTTTTGGTGCCTTTTCGAGCCAGTCCCATTCGTCAACAGCACGTTTGAGAATGGCGCGAACTAACGCCAAAAAACGGTTTATCGTGGACTTCGATTTTCCAACTTCCTTAAGCCGTGCTTCCTTGATGCGAACGATCACGTCCAGCGTGATTTCATCCAGCATCAAATCGCCCAAAATCGAATGCAGCCATTTCAGCTTTCCTGCATCCTGATGGGGGGTGTCCGGAATTTTGTGTAAACGGGATTTTCCTACTGCTGCGGCATCCGGTCTTCAAACTGGATACTAAACCGATTTAGTGCCGCCTTCCAATCTCGGTATTGGCATCGTCCATTTCTTGCTGATGTTATTCAGCGCCAGGTAGAACAATTTCAGTAACGATTCATCTGTTGGGAACGACCCCCGGTTCTTGGTGATTTTGCGCAGGCTCATGTTCACCGACTCAATGGCGTTAGTGGTGTAGATCACCTTCCTGATCTCCGGCGGATAGTCGAAGAACGGGATGATGCGTGGCCAGTTGCGTCGCCAGGATTGAGCGATGGGCGCATAGGCCGCGCCCCATTTTTCCTCGAACTCGTTCAGATTCTGTTCAGCCTCTTCGACCGTAGCGGCCGCGTAGATGGTGCGCAGGTCTGCCGCAATCTCCTTGCGCAGTTTCCAGCTCACGTAGTTCAGGCTGTAGCGCACCATATGCACGATGCACAGCTGCACGGCGGTCTTGGGATAGACGGTCTCGATGGCTTCCGGGAAGCCCTTCAAGCCATCCACGCAGGCGATGAAGATGTCCTGCACGCCACGGTTCTTGAGTTCGGTCACCACCTGCAGCCAGAACTTCGCGCCCTCGGTCTGGGCGATCCAGATGCCTAGCAGCTCTTTCTCGCCTGCCATGTTGATGCCCAGTGCCAGATATACCGCCTTGGCACGCACGCTACCAGCGTCACGAACCTTCACATGGATGCAGTCGAGATAAACGATGGAATACAGCGCATCGAGCGGGCGGGACTGCCATGCCTTGACCTCTTCAATAACGGCATCCGTTACCGATGAGATCAGCGTGGGCGACACCTCGGTGCCGTACATTTCTTCCAGGTGGCCCTGAATTTCTCGCACGGTCATGCCACGGGCGTAGAGCGACAGTATCTTGTCGTCGAAGCCGCTCCAGCGGGTTTGATGCTTGGGGATGAGTTGCGGCTCGAAGCTGCCGTTGCGGTCGCGGGGGATTTCGATGGGCAGTTCGCCAAACTCGCCCTTGAGCTTCTTGCTGCTCTTGCCGTTAGCGGGTGTTGCCTGCGGGATTGGTAACGGTATCGTTCTTGGCATGGACCGAGGTGGGCTTCCATCTCGGCATCCAACGCACGTTCAACGAGTGCCTTGGTGAGCTGCTTGAGTAGGCCGTTCTCGCCTATCAGGTCTTCGGGCTTCTTATAGCCAGACAGCAGGCTGTCGATTAAATCTGCGGGTAGTGCTTTTGCTGCGGTCATTGCTACTCCTTTCAAAGTGGCGGCAGTTTCCTGCCAAATGACCGTTTACACAAAAATTCTTACACCCTCGCGGCTCAGGAGGGTTGTTGATCCGGAGTGCTGCAGAGGAAGGCAGGACAAATGAGCCGCGCAGCGACTAAAGCGCATTTATGTTATTTGTCTGATTTCTGCTTCAAGAAGGTGGTGTCGGCACCTGGACACGACTTGGGAATGCTGGTGATGACATGGCCATGACCAGGCTACTGAGCAGCCGTGTGCTCGGTTTATGAGAGAGGCAAGTTCAGGTATCATTGCATTCTTTGGAGGTTTGGGTGAGTGGTTTAAACCAGCAGTCTTGAAAACTGCCGAACAGAAATGTTCCGTGAGTTCGAATCTCACAGCCTCCGCCAGTTTATGGCAAGTTGTGAGAGTAGCTAAGTAGTCACCTGCTTGCACGATAGGCATGATTTATTTTCTGAATGGATAGCGTACCTTCAATTGCAAAATGCATCTCCGCAAATTGACTACCTCCTTCGGCGCAAGACCGTTGAACAAATGTCTGGTCTAAGCAAGGCAACAATTTACCGGTTGATAAAATTAGGGAAATTTCCCCGTCCATTATCTGTCGGTACGGGATCGGTACGCTGGCGCCAATCGGACGTAATTGCCTGGCAGCAGTCCCTTAAATTTACCAATGTAGAGGGAATTTGATTCCGATTAATCCATCTTTTCACTGTCAACGCACTGTCAACCGCGAAGTGGTATATAGGTTATTTGATGTGTTATAACGAGCTGGAAGTGCTTATATTGATTGATATTGATATTTAATGCGGATGCATTAAAGCGTCTCTTAATCCATTGGTCGAAAGTTCAAGTCTTTTACTGCCGACCAAATATCTGTTACTGGTCCGGTTGCCTGTCCCGTTCCGCGCTGCGCTTTTGTCAGGCCTGTCTACATTGCTGAGTGAATACATATTGTTGGTGGCCAGCATCGTTTATCATCGATTTGACGTTGCATTCATAGATGCGCATACTCATCAGAAATAATTTACACCATTCGTCATGACCACTATACGCCAGCAGGACTTCATCGATAGCATCGCTGATGCGCTTCAGTTTATTTCCTACTACCATCCAGCCGATTACATCAGGGCATTGGCTGCAGCATATCGCAGTGAGGAATCTCCTGCAGCAAAGGATGCGATGGCGCAGATACTCACCAACTCGCGCATGTGCGCGCAGGGGCATCGGCCTATCTGCCAGGACACCGGCATTGTCGTCGCGTTTGTGCGTATTGGTATGGATGTGCGCTGGGAAGGCGCGGCGATGAGTGTGAACGAGATGGTGAATGCCGGGGTGAGAAAAGCCTATCTGTTGCCGGACAACGTGCTGAGAGCCTCCATCGTCAGCGATCCGGCAGGCAGGCGCAAGAACACCGGCGATAACACGCCGGCGGTCGTGCATATCGATATCGTGCCTGGTGACAAGGTGGATGTACATATAAGTGCGAAGGGCGGCGGCTCGGAGAACAAGGCACGTTTCGCGATGCTTAATCCCAGCGATAACGTGGTCGAATGGGTGGTCAGCCAATTGCCGGGCATGGGTGCCGGCTGGTGTCCGCCAGGGATGCTGGGCATCGGCATCGGCGGTACGGCGGAAAAAGCGATGCTGCTGGCGAAAGAATCGCTGATGCAACCCATCGACATGACCGAACTCAAGGCGCGAGGTGCAAAGAGTTACATCGAGGAATTGCGCATCGATATCTGCGACAAGGTAAATGCACTTGGTATCGGCGCACAGGGGCTGGGCGGCCTGACTACGGTGCTGGATGTGAAGATACTCGATTATCCGACTCACGCGGCGTCGAAACCAGTTGCATTGATTCCGAATTGCGCCGCCACACGTCATATCCACTTTGAACTGGACGGCAGCGGTGTCGCGCAATTCATACCGCCGAAACTCGAAGATTATCCCGATGTGCTCTGGGAACCTTCCCCTGAAGCCCGCCGCGTCAACCTCGATACCGTCACGCGCGCAGACCTAGCCAAGTGGCAACCGGGAGAGACGCTGCTGTTATCCGGGAAACTGCTCACCGGGCGTGATGCGGCGCACAAACGTCTGGTCGAAATGCTGGCAAAGGGTGAACCGCTGCCGGTGGATTTTAACGGGCGTTTCATCTATTACGTCGGTCCGGTCGATCCGGTGCGCGACGAAGTGGTCGGCCCTGCCGGACCCACCACCGCAACGCGTATGGATAAATTCACCGATACCATGCTGGAGCAGACCGGACTGATCGGGATGGTCGGCAAGGCCGAACGCGGCAAGAAGGCCATCGAGTCGATCAAGAAGCACGGTGCGGTATATTTGATGGCGGTCGGCGGCGCTGCCTACCTGGTATCCAAGGCGATTAAACAATCGAGGATCGTTGCCTTTGCCGACCTCGGCATGGAAGCGATATACGAGTTCGTGGTGGCAGACATGCCGGTTACCGTCGCAGTGGATACCAAAGGCTGCTCGGTACACGAAATCGGCCCGGCGAAATGGAGCCAACGGATAGCTGCAATCCCGGTCAAGGTCGCAAAATGAAAATGCAGGAATCACTATTCGTCTGGTATAGTTTCACAAAATTTGCTGCATGAATGAGCTAATATTCAACAGCACAATTGACGTCAGGATTTTCCGCATCATGAACAGATTAGCCTGGCTGTCGCTGACCGTTTTTTAACGTTTTCCGGGATGGGCGGGTTATGGCAGCGTGGAAAATATTGCTCGCTGCGAAAGACGCTGTTTTATGAAATGTCTGCAAAAATGGCGGCGAACTTCAAAAGTTTTGATCCGCAACAACCCGGGCGCATGGGCTAAACTGTTACCATGATCGTCCATTTCCAACCCCCGGCCTATGACCGAAGCTGACCATTTACCGGCACTGAGCAGCGTTATCCTGCTTCGACTGAATGATTATGCGCGCCGCCCTGTCGCTGAGCAGGCACGGCTGAGCGCGCAACTCGACACCGTACTGGCCATGTTGCTGCCCGATATTCCGGACCATGCCCGTATTGTGCTCGCGGGCAACGGTAGTGCGGCCGTGGCAGTGCTGGACAACGCGCCTGCGGCGCTGGCTTTTGCCGAGCGTGCACTGAATGCCAATCAGGCCGGTCTGGGGTTGTGCATCGGTATCGATCATGGACCGGTTGAGGTCATGAACGGCGCATCCGGCAGTGCGCTCGTTGGTGACGGAGTGGTTACCGCCTCGGTGATGGCAGCCTTTGCCACCGATTCCGGAATGCTGGTGACGCAAAACTTTCGTACTGCGCTGGCGCAAATGTCACCCGGTTCCGAAAGTGTGCTGGTACAGACCGAGAATTTCAGCGATGCCGGACTGCGCACTTATCAAGTCTTTCGCCTTGATCGCGGCGCGGCGCGCCAACGCCGGCGGCGCTTCATACTGACCGTCGTCGTTGCTACCACCTTGCTGCTCGCCACCGCAGTGACGCTGCGTCTGGGCGTGCCGAACCGGCCGCGGCCTTTGGCTCCCTACATCGGAAGCAAGGTTTTCACCTCGCTTGATCACATCATGAGGTTCACCCATGGCAAGCCGTAAGCTCAAGCAACTGGGGCGCTACCGCATCCAGGCCGAACTCGGCCGAGGCGCGATGGGGGTGGTCTACAAGGCGCATGACCCGGTGCTCGATCGTACCGTGGCGCTCAAGACCATTGCGCTGGACGATACAGCGCAGGATCGGGAAGAGTACCAGGCACGCTTTTTCCAGGAGGCAAAGGCCGCCGCACGCCTGAACCACCCGTCGCTCATTACCATCTACGACTTTGGCGAGGAAAGCGCATTGGCCTACATGGCGATGGAACTGCTCAACGGCAGCGAATTGAGCGAACGCATGGGGCAGGCATCGATGCCGATCAGCGAGGCAGTTGCAATTGCCGAGCAGGTGGCCGAAGGACTGGCGTTTGCGCACGACAGCGGGGTGATCCATCGTGACATCAAACCCAGCAACGTCATGTTATTGCCGCGTGGACGGGTAAAGATCATGGATTTTGGCATTGCCCGTCTGAAGGTGTCGGATATCAAGACACAACTGGGTATGCGGCTGGGCACGCCAAAATACATGTCACCTGAGCAAATTGGCGGCAGCACGCTCGACCACCGCACCGATATTTTTTCGCTTGGGATCGTGCTTTACGAAATGCTGACTGGCATCAAACTGTTCAAGGGTGACACCCTGACCCAGGTAATGCATAACGTGGCTAATTTCGAGCCGCCCCCGCCAAGCCGGATCAATCCGGAAGTGCCACCCCTGCTGGATCTGGTGGTCAAGCGCGCGATGGAGAAGAAACCGTCTGCCCGGTACGCGAGCGCATGGGAAATGGTCGATGATTTGCGCCACTGCCTGCAGGAACTGGCCCCGTCAACGATCACACTGCAGCGAACTGCCGACATTCCGGTCAAGGAGGATGAGCCACTGGCAGACACGGCCAATAAAACGA
Organism: uncultured beta proteobacterium; assembly: GCA_963827265.1. GTDB lineage: Bacteria > Pseudomonadota > Gammaproteobacteria > Burkholderiales > Gallionellaceae > Gallionella. The sequence goes on from CAWHAD010000005.1 coordinate 624,466, forward strand.
TCGTGCTCAAGCCGTCATCTGCCAGCAAGCCTTCCCCGCGCCGCATGTCTGCGGACGTGGCAACCGACAACCGCCTGACTCTGTCGTGGCGATTCAATTCCGACCAGGCGATGGCGCGCCTGCAAGCGCCAACCCCGCGCGACCTCAAGCGCCTGGCGCGCTCGCCGCGCTCGCCCGGGATGTTGCGCCGCTTGAGACATGATCGCGATTTGATCTGGTTCACACTGACGCTAGGGTTGGCGATACTGATTGCAGGGGCACTGGCGTTAAGCTGATAAGCACCGTCCGGCAAGAGAGCTGATTTGGCATGGATTTTGACGGCCAATTCGACTATCATGGGCCTTCGTCCGTATTACAAAATTTACGAATTGGCGGGTCTCCCCGCATTGCAGCGTAGTGAATCTGGTCAGGTCCGGAAGGAAGCAGCCACAGCTACTTATGCAAGTGCCGGGGGTAAGGCTCGCCTCCTTATTATTGGGGTAAGTGCACGATGATGTATCGTTCAGTTCCAGCGTCCTTGCCGGTGATTATGGATGTTATCCATCCGCCTTATAAGTTGGCACAGTCTTGTCAGCAACCACGGTTTTAGCCCGTAAATGGCGTCCCAGGAAGCTTCGCCCAACTGGTGGGGCAGGAGCATGTGGTACGCGCGTTGAGCAATGCACTCACGCAAAATCGTCTGCATCACGCCTATCTGTTTACCGGCACGCGCGGGGTCGGCAAGACCACCATTGCGCGAATCTTTGCCAAGTCCCTGAATTGCGCGACCGGCATCACGGCCACGCCGTGCGGGGAATGCAGTGCCTGCAGGGAGATCGATAGCGGGCGTTTCGTCGACCTGATCGAACTGGATGCTGCATCGAACACGCAGGTCGACAATATGCGCGAGTTGCTGGAAAGCGCCCTGTACGCGCCGAGCAGCGGTCGCTTCAAGGTATATATCATCGACGAAGTGCATATGCTGTCCAAGTCAGCCTTCAACGCGATGTTGAAGACGCTGGAAGAGCCGCCAGCACATGTGAAATTCATTCTGGCCACCACTGATCCGCAAAAAATCCCGGTTACCGTGCTGTCGCGCTGCCTGCAATTCAACCTGAAGCAATTGCCGCCCGCATTGATTGCGGGACACCTGCAGTATGTGCTGGAGCAAGAGCAGATCTCATTCGAGCAACGGGGCGATTGCGTCTGATTGCGCGCGCCGCACAGGGCAGTATGCGCGATGCGTTGAGCCTGATGGATCAGGCGATCGCCTATTCCGCCGGCAAGGTTGAGGAGTCGGCGGTGCATACCATGCTGGGGGCGATAGACCAGAGCTACCTGTTTGATTTGCTTTCAGCGTTGCGTGAACAGGATGGTGTCGCACTGCTTGCGATTGCCGACAACATGGCCGCGCGCAGTATTGCGTTCGATACTGCATTGCAGGAGCTGGCTACGCTGCTGCATCGTATTGCCGTGGCGCAGACCGTGCCAGCAGGCAATCGACGACGATGAACCGGAGCGGGCGCGACTACTGGAATTGGCACAGCTATTCACTTCTGAAGAAGTGCAGTTGTATTACCAGATCGCCATCCATGGGCGCGACGAAATCGATCTGGCACCTGATGAATATGCCGGCTTTACCATGACGTTGCTGCGCATGCTGGCATTTGCGCCCGCCAGGGATATCGCACATCCGTCTGCGGGTATGCCCGTCACTAGGGCGCAGCCGAATGCGGCACCGGCTGCTGCCGGAAATCGCGCTGAACCTGCAGTATCACCCGGTACGGCTGCGCCGGTTTCTGCCGGCCTGTCAGCAAAGGAACAAAATCAATCGGGTAATCAGCCGGACTGGGGCGTGATACTGGACCAGCTGAATGTGCAGGGAATGGCCCAGCAGTTGGCAAAGCACTGCGTCATGGAAAGTTTCTCGGACCGGCAGATTACCCTGCGCCTGTCCCAGGAACACAAGCATTTGCAAAGCAACAGAATGGCAACAGAAAAATTGCAGGCCGCGCTGACGGATTATTTTGCCAGGCCGGTAAAGCTGAAAATCGTATTGGGCAATGCCGATTCGGCAACGCCTGCTATTCTGGAGCAGCAAAGCAAACAGCTCAATCAGCAGCAGGCCAGCGACTCGATAGTGCATGATCGCTTCGTGCACGATGCGCAGGCAAAGCTTGATGCAGTTCTGATAGAAGAATCTATCAAACCGATACAACGAGTCAAGGAGAACAAGAAATGATGAAAGGCGGATTGGGCGGCATGATGAAGCAGGCCCAGCAGATGCAGCAGAATATGCAGAAGGCACAGGCCGAACTGGCCACGCGTGGAAGTCGAGGGCCAGGCCGGTTCCGGCATGGTCAGGGTCACCATGACCTGCGGTCATGTCGTGCGCCGGGTGTCGCTCGACGACAGCGTGCTGACGGATGACAAGGACATGCTGGAAGATTTGATCGTGCTGGCTGTCAACGACGCGCTGAAACAGGTGGAAACGACCACCCAGCAGCGTATGAGCGCATTTACTTCCGGCATGGGCTTGCCGCCCGGGATGAAGTTTCCATTCTGATGTCCTCTCCTCTGGTGACGCCTTCGCATCTCGAAGAATTGATTGCCGCTTTGCGGTGTTTGCCCGGAGTGGGACCAAAGTCGGCGCAGCGTATGGCCTATCATTTGCTGCAGCGTGACCGCGCCGGCGCGCTTCATCTGGCACGGGCAATGGAGCTGGCGGTCAGCAACATCCAGCATTGCAGCAAGTGCAACAATTTTTCCGAGCAGGAAGTTTGCAGCCTGTGCGCGTCCTCCAAGCGCGATGCCGGACTGCTCTGTGTGGTCGAGATGCCTGCCGACCTGCTGATGATGGAGCAGACGCAGTGCTATCGCGGGCTGTATTTCGTGCTGATGGGAAGGCTGTCGCCGCTCGATGGGATAGGCGCGAATGAGTTGCATCTTGAGCGACTCGTCAGGCGTGCAAAGGAGCAGGGGTGCGAAGTAATACTGGCGACCAACTTTACGGTGGAAGGCGATGCCACGGCGCATTATCTGGCAACATTGCTGCAATCACAGGGTATCAAGGTGTCGCGCATTGCGCGCGGGCTGCCGGTGGGCGGTGAACTGGAGCAGGTGGATAGCGGAACCCTGGCGCAAGCCGTGCTGGAGCGGCGCGAGGTAGTAGGCATGAAGCGGAACCACAAGGCACTTTCCCAGCCGGAACCGGAAGTTGACCCGGCAGGCGATGTCAGCATATCTGATGAGAAATTGCCTGGGCGAGAAGCTGCAGAAAGTGCTGGCGCAGAGCGGGGTTCGGCTCGCGCCGCATGATGGAGGAATGGATCGCAAACGGGCAGGTCAGCGTCAACGGGGAGACCGCAACCCTGGGTATGCGGGTGTTCGAAGGCGACCTGGTAAAAGCCGAGCGCCGCACCATACGTGTTGGCGAGCGCGAACACGCGTACGCGTGCTGCTTTACCACAAACCGGAAGGGGAAATCGTCAGCCGCGACGATCCCGGGAAACGCACCAGCGTGTTCGACAAGCTACCCAAATTGCGCGGGCAGAAATGGATCGCGATTGGCCGCCTGGATTTTAATACCAGTGGCCTGCTGATTTTCACCACTTCCGGAGAACTGGCGAATCGGCTGATGCATCCGCGTTTTGAAGTGGAGCGCGAATATGCGGTCCGGGTACAGGGGATGATGACGGAAGCGCAGATAGATCTGGCACTCAGGCAGGGCGTTGAACTGGAAGATGGTCGGGTAAAGTTTGAAAAACTTGAAGATCAGGGGGGCGAAGGGTTTCAACCACTGGTATCGCGTGATGCTCAAGGAAGGGCGCAATCGCGTGGTGCGCCGTACTTTCGATGCGCTGGGGCTGCCGGTGAGCCGGCTGATGCGCATACGCTTCGGTATAATCAACCTGCCGCCGCGTCTGAAGCGGGGCATGACTGCTGAATTGGGCGAGGGCGAGGTGGCGACAGGTGCTGGAATGGGTTGGCATTGCCCCCGGTAGCACTGAATTGCATCAGCAGAAGTTGCCGGCCCTCCGCCAATCCGATCGATCACCGACACAGAAACCAGTCCGGAATTCTGCCCGCTCAGCGGGGAATGTCAGACGTGCCGGAGCGGCGTACGCGAACAAAAGTAAGTCTGGTGTAAAACACTGACTGCCACTAGAATCTGCATGAATACAACGTGCAGGCTGACAAGGCCGGAGTATTGAGGTAACTGCAACTGTCTGGACACGGGAATTTTGAATGGAAGAGCGCGGTAACAAGACCATAATGTGTAGTGTGCTGTTCTTGGATATTGTCGAATATTCCAAGAAGTCTGTCGCTGGACAAATTTCACTCAAGGACAGGTTCAACAGCTATCTTTCCGAGGCGATTCGTGACGTACCGATGACGGACCGGATCATTCTGGATACGGGCGACGGTGCAGCGATCAATTTTCTCGGTGATGTTGAAGATGCGTTGAAAGCAGCCCTCAGTTTGCGCGAAAGCCTGCTCAATGAAGCGCCTGACGTGGATCATCCGCTGCTGGTGCGCATGGGAATCAATCTGGGTCCGGTGCGCCTGGTCAGGGATATCAACGGTCAGCCCAATATAGTGGGGACGGAATCAACGTTGCGCAGCGCGTAATGGGATTTGCGGATGTTGCCCAGATTCTCGTGTCGCGTTCCTATTACGATGCGGTTTCCCGCCTGTCACCGCAGTATGCCGGCATGTTCCACTATCAGGGTTCGCGGACCGACAAACATGTGCGCGAACACGAGGTGTATGCAATCGGTTATCCGGGTGACAAGACGACGCGCCGGGGAGCGGCCATCCCGCCGGTTGCCGAACCCGAAGAAAATAAATGGATCAGTGCAATGGGGCGCGTCAGAACGGCCTCGCATCTGGCAACGACGCGCATGCATGCATGGACCGATCTGGTGATTGCGCGATTCCGTGAAGCTGACATCCGGCAGCGCGGGATATATGCTGCGGCTGTCGCAATTCCATTACTGTTGATTATTGCGCTGCTGGCTAGATGGTCGGTTCACCATGAAGTCGCGGCAAAACCGACCGCAGCGGAGCTGGCAAAAATAGCGCCACAACCCGGTCTGGCGGATTCGACCGTTACGTCTGCCCCGGCAGATTCCAGAGTCAAGACCAAAGAGGCAGCGGTGACGCATTCCCCGGCGGATTCGAAAGTGCAGGCCGGGAAAAAGGCCGAGAACAAAAAGGCCAAAGCCGCTGCCATGAACAAATCACCTGTCAAGGCAAAGACCAGACCGGAAGAAAAAGCCAGGGTTGCGGGTAATCAGGCCAGGACTGAAAGCAAGAGCGATAACGAATCCAGCTCGCTATACACCACATCAAGCGGCAGCAAATATTCGTATATTGTGATCGCCTGCATGGAGGGAACGGAGGTGTTCGTGGACGGTATCAGCAAAGGGCGGATCGATAAGGCGCCGTTGTCGGTACTTGTGCAACCGGGAAAACATTCGCTGATTTTGAGCAATGCAAGCAAGGGTATATTTACGCAGAGCGTCAAACTCGGTCCCGGCAAGAGCGTACATATCAAGCCCAGCCGTTGCAACTAGTGTAACCATATCTGGGTAGCGGGATGACAAAATCTGGCATGACGACAATGACTCATTCGGGTGAATATTTTGATTAGCAACCTGGGGCGCTATGAGGTGCTTGGCGAGCTTGGCCAAGGGGCCATGGGAGTCGTTTACAAGGCCCGGGACCCGCTGATTGATCGCGTGGTTGCAATCAAGACCATCAACCTCAGCCTGGCAATGGATGAGAAAGATGAATATGAAGGGCGCTTCTATCAGGAGGCCAGGGCAGCTGGCCGTCTGAATCATCCGAATATCGTGACCATTTACGATGTGGGCAAGAGCGGCGATGTTGCCTATATCGCGATGGAGCTGCTGGAAGGCCGCGAACTGCGCGATATCATGAACGAGGGCACGTTATTGCCCATAGACCAGGTGTTGAATATCGCTGCCCAGGTCGCGCAAGGCCTGGCATATGCACACGAGCATGAAATCATTCATCGCGATGTCAAACCATCCAATATCATGGTGATACGCGATGGTCATGTGAAAATTACCGATTTCGGCATTGCACGCATGGCATCCTCTTCGGTGCGTACGCAAACGGGCATGGTGCTTGGTTCGCCAAAATACATGTCTCCCGAGCAGGTCATGGGGAAGACGATAGATCCGCGTTCGGATATTTTTTCCCTGGGCGTGATGCTTTACGAAATGTTGACGGGGCAGGCTCCCTTTGACGGCGAGAATGTCAATGCCATCATGTACCAGACCCTGAATGCAGTCCCGCCTCCGCCGAACACAATCAATCCGGGAGTGCCGGAAATGGTTAATTTCATTGTGGCCAAGGCGCTTGCGAAGGGGGTGGAGGACCGTTACCAGAATGCCAAGGATTTTGCTGCCGATTTGCGCACCTGCCGGGATACCATGCCGAGTTCGATACACAAGGTGGATTTATCGATACCGCCTGCGGCAAGCAAGAACAAGTTGCCGGACACGATCGAAATTACCTCGAAGGGGGACGGAGACACCGAGCGCATCAAATCCGAGTCGAATGTTAGATTATCCAAAGCATTCGATTCCTCGGTCGCGACCATGCGTCTGGCAGCCCTGACCGCTTCCAGCGAGGACGTTGACGAGTTGTCGAAAACGCTGAATATCACCCGGCCGAGCGCGAAGTCGATCAGCCAGGCCGGTGCCGTCAGGGTTGCTGCCAAGCCGTTGCCAAAAAATCGCCCGTCCAGCAGCCAGCCACCCGAGGATATATCTACCCAGCTGAATGGCTGGAACTTGCTGATGACCGTGATTGCATTGCTGGTGCTGTTTGGCGTCACCTGGTATTTTTTCCTCTGAATCGCCCCCGGAACACATAACCCGGCTACAGAAAAATGTCCGGCGCAATCGTTCTGCAGTTTCCGGTCAGGCCTTCCTTGCGCTTTGCAGTGTTGCTGCTGCTGTTGCACCTTGCGGCGGCATCTGTGGTGGCGGCAACTGTGATTGCATTGCCAGCCGAACTGCTGCTCTTGCTGTTGATAGCATTTAGCCTGGCGTATTATCTGCTGCGTGATGGGCTGTTGCTGCTGCCGGACTCATGGCACGAGATTTCCCTCAATCAGCATGAGGTCTCGGTGGTCACCCGTAGCGGCCCCGGTCTCCTCGGCCAGGTCGCAAACCAGACCGTGGTCAGCCCCTATTTCGTGTTACTCAGGGTGCGTCCGCAAGGGCGCCACAAACCGGTTTTCCGCGTTTTGTTCCCCGATTCGATGCGCACGGGCGCGTTTCGGGAATTATGCGTTCACCTGAAGTTTGCATGAAGCCGAACCTATTTTCCTGTTACGCCACTTGCCCATGGCTATTCGCGCGGCTTGAAGAAGGTGTTCGGGGTTAGTACAGTCGGCTGGGGGGGGTCCAGCAAGCCCGGATAGTCCTTGCTGAAATGCAGTCCGCGACTTTCATGACGCGACAATGCGCTTTGCACGATCAGCTCGGCGTTCAGGACCAGGTTGCGCAATTCCAGCAAGTCCGAGCTGACATGGAAATGGGCATAATATTCGTTGATTTCATCCTGCAGTAACTGGATGCGGTGTTGCGCGCGCTGCAGGCGTTTGGTGGTGCGCACAATCCCTACGTAGTCCCACATGAAGTGGCGCAGTTCGGCCCAGTTGTGCGAAATGACGATTTGCTCGTCTGCGTCCGTGACACGGCTTTCATCCCAGGCCGGAAGGGGGGCGGGCGCATGGCCCGGCTTGCCCAGAATGTCGCGAACTGCGGCGTCAGCGAATACCAGGCATTCCAGCAGCGAATTGCTGGCCAGCCGGTTGGCACCATGCAAACCGCTGTAGGCGGTTTCTCCGACGGCATAGAGGTTCTCGACATCGGTGCGCGCATGCAGGTCGGTTACGATACCGCCGCAGGTGTAATGCGCAGCGGGAACCACCGGAATCGGCTCCTTGCTGATATTGATGCCCAGCGACAGGCAGCGCTCATAAATGTTCGGAAAATGTTCCTGGAGAAACTCGACCGACTGGTGCGAGATGTCCAGATAGACGCAATCCAGCCCGTGCTTTTTCATTTCGAAATCGATCGCCCTGGCGACCACATCGCGCGGGGCAAGTTCTGCGCGCTCATCGTGCTGAGGCATGAAGCGTGTTCCGTCTGGCAGTTTCAGGATGCCGCCCTCACCGCGCACCGCCTCGCTGATCAGGAAGGATTTTGCGTGGGGGTGATACAGGCAGGTCGGGTGGAACTGGATGAACTCCATGTTGGCGATGCGGCAGCCGGCGCGCCATGCCATCGCAATCCCGTCACCGGTCGCGGTGTCGGGATTGGTGGTGTAGAGATAGACCTTGCCGGCTCCGCCTGTCGCCAGAATGGTGTTCTGCGAGCCGATGGTCAGCACTTCATCGCGCAGGCAGTCGAGCACATAAACCCCGTGGCAGCGGTTATCCTGAAGTCCCAGCTTCCTGCCGGTGATCAGGTCGACCGACATGCAATTTTCCAGCACCGTGATATTCGGGTGCTCCTGCACGCGCGCGGCGAGCGTTGCCTGTACGGCATGTCCGGTCGCATCCGCGGCATGCATGATCCGTCTGCGGCTGTGCCCGCCTTCACGGGTCAGGTGGTAGCCGGTATCGCTGGACGGATCCTTGCTGAAAGGGACTCCCTGGGATATCAGCCAGTCGATCGATGTCTTGCCATGCTCGACGACGTAGCGGGTCGCGGCTTCATCGCATAGTCCCGCGCCGGCGGTCAGGGTGTCCTGGATGTGTGCTTCCAGGGAGTCTTCGGAGGACATTACCGCGGCAATGCCGCCTTGCGCCCATCCGCTCGCCCCGTCAAGCAGCGTTCTTTTTGTGATCAGCCCGACATTCTGGTGTTCGGCCAGTTTGATGGCCAGGGTCAGACCGGCCAGACCACTACCGATAATCAATGTGTCAAATTGAGGCAATTTAATTCCCTGTACATGGAGTTTATACAGGACTATATCAGACAGTCGGCATTGCGGCAGCCCGGATATTCGGGCCGGTACAGCGGTCTTTTCGCCGGTGCGCATCGCGACGGTTTGCCGATAGCTGACGACCAGGGGGCGGAGCGGTTATACTTGCCCCGTATATCATGTTGCGCAGCAAGAATAAAAATTGGAAAAGCCGGGGATGACAGATCGAGATGTCGATCAGCAGTTGGTCGAGCGCGTTCAGCGCGGGGACAAGCACGCCTTTGATTTGCTGGTGACCAAGTATCAGCGCAAACTGGGACGGCTGATTTCGCGCTTTGTGCGTGATCCGGCGGAGGCCGAGGACGTTACCCAGGACGCTTTCATCAAGGCTTACCGGGCGTTGCCCGGATTTCGCGGCGAAAGCGCGTTTTATACCTGGTTATACCGGATCGGTATCAATACGGCAAAGAATCACCTGTCTGGCCAGCAAGCGCCGTGCGCCGACCAGTACGCCATTTGATGCGGAAGATTCCGAGTCGTTCGAGGATGCGGGCCTGTTGCGGGAAGTAAATACCCCGGAAAATGAACTTATGAGCAAGCAGGTTGTCGGTGTCGTGCAAGCTTCATTGCAGCAATTACCCGAGGATTTGCGCAGCGCGTTGACCTTGCGCGAAATCGAAGGCTTGAGTTACGAGGAGATCGCAATCGTAATGGATTGCCCGATCGGTACGGTAAGATCCAGAATTTTCAGGGCGCGCGAGGCGGTGGCGGAGAACCTCCGCCCATTGTTAGAAACCAGCAAAGGCAAGAGGTGGTAGGATGAAACAGAAGATATCTGTACTGATGGACGGCGAATTGTTCGAGGATGAAGCTGAAGCCCTGCTCGACCAGATCAAACGCGGTTCCGATGTGGACAATGACTGGGAAATGTATCACCTGATCGGGGATGTGCTGCGCCAGCCCGAACACATACATTGCGGTATGAGTAACAAAATCCGTGATCGTATGGAAGATGAACCTGTCGTATTCGCCCCCCGGGTACGGGCGGTAAAACAGAAGTTGCGTACTATCGCACTGTCGGCCGCCGCATCCCTGTCGGCGGTCGGCGTGGTAGCCTGGATGTCGCTGCAAATCAGCCCGGAAGCGGCACCCCAACTGGCAATGCAGCAGACTGCATTCCGTCCCGCCAGCATGCAGATCAAACCTGACGCCAATGATTATCTGGCGGCGCACCAGGAATTTTCACCCAGCGCGGATTTGAACGGCGGTGCATCCTATATCCGCACGGTCTCTTACAGCAATGATGCGGCCCAGTAAAAATCACCATGATGAAATATAGCTCGGGAACAAGATAGTGATAAGGCTGCCGGTTGTACTTTGTGGATTGTTGCTTGCTGTTGTTGCCAACAGTCATGCAGATGAATTGCCGGCAGACCTGAACTGGCTGGAGATTGTTGCCTTTGCCCGTCACCAGACCGATTACAGCGGCGTATTCGTCTATCAATATGATAATCGCGTCGAGACGACCAGCATTATTCACGTCAATCAGCCGGACGGCGAATATGAGAAGCTGGAAAGCCTGGATGGCCCCCAGCGCGAAATCATCAGCCATGACGGCAGGATCTGGGGCTTCGTCAACCACAAACTGGTTCAGCTGGGCAGCAATTACGGGCATGGCAGCTTTCCATCCCTGTTGCCGGAACAGCTTGCTGCATTGAAGGCAAATTACAAGGCCAAACTGCTTGGCATGGCGCGGGTCGCGGGATACAACACCCAGGTCATCCTGTTTAGACCCATCGACAATCTTCGATACGCCCACGAAATATGGGTGCATACCGATTCGGGTTTGCTGCTGAAAGCAGCGGTGCTGGGAGACAACAACAAGGTTGAGGAACAATACGCTTTTACCCAGCTGCAAATCGGCGGAAAAATCGATCGTTCCTGGATCAAGGAATGCGATGCGGCGGCTGCGCAGGAGAAAGATGCGCCGCCGGCCAACGCGGACATCAAGCCGGTCAATAGCGGCTGGGTCGCGGATATGCTGCCGTCTGGATTCAAAAAGACGCTGGAAATCGAGCGGCAAATGCACGGCAGGCATGCCCCGGTGACGCAAATGGTGTTTTCCGACGGCCTGAGTTCGATTTCCATATTCATCGAACCGAATGACAGGGACGAGGATGATGAGGACGGTTTGTCCAGCCGGGGCGCGGTCAATCTGTATCACAAGGTGCTGGACAAGGAATTGATCACCGTGGTTGGTGAAGTTCCGCCGCGCACGGTAATGCAGGTGCTCGATTCGGTCCGCTACAACGGCAAGTAACATGCTGGAGACGCGCGCCGTTATTGTTCGGATCGAAGGCCAGCACGCGCTCGTTCAGGCCAGCCAGGCCAGCGGTTGCGAGCATTGCAGCGGCAAGGGGTGCGGGGCGGGCAAGCTGTCCCGGATGTTTTGCAGCAACCCCCGCCTGTTCCAGGTGGGAAATCCAATCAATGCGGGTGTCGGGGATGAAGTTATCATATCGATAGCCGAGGGTTCGATTTTGCGCGGAATCGGTCTGATATACCTGTTGCCGCTGCTGCTGCTGGTAACGGGTGCCATGCTTGGCAGCCACTGGGCGGATCTTCCCGGGCAACGCGATGGATATGCCGCTGCCGGCGCAATGCTTGGCCTGGCTGCCGGCTTTGCGATTGCCAGGCGGATTTCATCGTTCCGGGACAGGAATCAGTCCGGCGCCGTTATTGCCCGGCAGTGCGGCGGGGAATAGCTGTAAGGTTCAAGGCTAAAGGAAAACTCCAGCCTTGCGTCTTGAGTCTGTTTGAGGGGGAAATAATATGCTGAAAAAATTTGCGAACATGTCGTTGCTGCTTTCCGGCGTGATGCTGGTCTTCGGGATGATAGTCAGCACACTGGCTTTCAGCGAAGAACTGCCGGATTTCACCGATCTGGTGGCAAAGCAGGGTGCAGCGGTCGTCAATATCAGCACGACGCAGATCATCCAGGGTACTCAGGCTTTTCCCAATATTCCCGAGAACGATCCTTTCTACGAATTTTTCCGCCGCTTTGCACCGCAGATTCCGCGCGAGCAGGAGTCGCAATCGCTGGGTTCGGGATTTATCATCAGCTCCGAAGGCTACATCATGACCAACGCGCATGTGGTTGATCATGCCGACAAGATCACGGTGCGCCTGACCGACAAGCGCGAGTTCAGCGCCCGGATCATCGGGGTGGATAACAGAACCGATGTGGCATTGCTGAAAATCGATGCGAAAGGCCTGCCGACCGTGAAAGTGGGCGATCCGAACAGGCTCAGGGTCGGTGAATGGGTGGTCGCGATCGGCTCGCCTTTCGGCTTTGACAACAGTGTCACGGCCGGTATCGTCAGTGCCAAGGGACGATCCCTGCCGCAGGAAAATCTGGTGCCGTTCATCCAGACGGATGTGGCCATCAACCCCGGCAATTCGGGCGGCCCGTTGTTCAACATGGATGAGGAAGTGGTCGGCATCAACTCGCAAATCTACACGCGTTCCGGCGGTTCGATGGGGCTGTCCTTTGCGATCCCGATCGATGTCGCAATGCAGGTTGCCGACCAGTTGCGCAGCAGCGGCAAGGTAACGCGCGGCCGCATCGGCGTGACGATACAGGAATTGAACCGCGAACTGGCTGAATCATTCGGTTTGAGCAGTCCCAATGGTGCGCTGGTCAGCAACGTCGAAAAGGACGGTCCGGCCGACAAGGCGGGCATACAGGCAAGCGACGTGATTCTCGAATTCGACGGCAAGCCGGTGAATAGCTCAGCCGATCTGCCGCGCATGGTGGCGGTGGTCAAGCCGGGCACCAAAGCGTCCGTCAAGCTGTGGCGCAAAGGCAAGGTCAAGCGGGTCACCATCGAGGTCGGGGAAATGCCGGATGAAAGCAAGATGGTGCATGCTGCCGGGAAACCTGCCGAACGTTCGGGAGAGGCGATTTCGCGCATGGGCATTGCCGTCAGCGAGTTGAATGCCGATCAGCTTCAGCAGTTGCAGGTCAGCGGCGGCTTGCTGGTCGAGAATGTGACCGGGTCGTCTGCGCTTGGCGCCGGCTTGCAGCCGGGCGATGTGCTGCTGGCGGTCGGCAATGTGCAGATTCGTTCCCTGTCCCAGTTGAACGACATTGCTCAAACAGGTACCCAAGGGGCACAATGTTGCATTGCTGGTGCGCAGAGGCGATAGCGCGAGTTATGTTGCAATCAGGCTGGACGAGAAGTAACCCGGCCCTGCGTGTCCCGCACAAATCGGCTAGAATCCGTGCCTTTGAAATACCGGGCGGTTCCCGAAATCGCCGGTTCAGGCGGGATTTATATTTTGGACTCTATGCAGCATATCCGTAATTTTTCCATCATTGCGCACATCGACCACGGCAAATCCACTCTGGCTGACCGCATCATCCAGCTTTGCGGCGGCCTGTCCGACCGCGAGATGGAGGCGCAGGTGCTCGATTCGATGGATCTGGAGCGCGAGCGCGGCATCACCATCAAGGCGCAGACCGCAACGCTGAGCTACAAGGCGCGGGACGGCCAGGTCTATAACCTCAACCTGATCGATACACCGGGGCATGTGGATTTCTCCTATGAGGTGTCGCGCTCGCTGTCGGCTTGCGAGGGCGCGCTGCTGGTGGTGGATGCCTCGCAGGGCGTTGAGGCGCAGACCGTGGCGAATTGCTACACCGCACTCGATCTGGGCGTCGAGGTGGTGCCGGTGCTGAACAAGATCGACCTGCCTTCCGCCAATCCGGAAAACGCGATCGAGGAAATCGAGGAGGTGATCGGCATCGATGCGCATGATGCGGTACGCTGTTCAGCCAAGACCGGCGAGGGCGTAAAGGATGTGCTGGAAGCGCTGATCGTCAGGGTGCCCGCCTCCGAAGGGCGATCCGGATGCGCCGTTGCAGGCGCTGATCATCGATTCGTGGTTCGACAATTACGTCGGCGTGGTGATGCTGGTGCGGGTAATGAATGGCACGATCAGGCCCAAGGAAAAAATCCTGTTCATGGCCACCGGCGCGCAACATCTGACTGAAAATGTCGGTGTATTCACGCCCAAGTCGCAACCGCGCGCCTGCCTTGAGCGCGGGGCAGGTTGGATTCATTATTGCCGGGGTCAAGGAACTGAAAGCGGCCAAGGTGGGCGATACGATCACCCATCTGGGCAAGCCGGCGCAGCAGGCGTTGCCCGGCTTCAAGGAAGTTCAGCCGCAGGTGTTTGCCGGGTTGTTTCCGGTGGAATCGAACCAGTATGAAGCGCTGCGCGACTCGCTGGAAAAGCTCAAGCTGAACGATTCGTCGCTGCGCTACGAACCGGAAGTGTCGCAGGCCCTCGGCTTCGGTTTCCGCTGCGGTTTTCTGGGGTTGCTGCACATGGAGATCGTGCAGGAGCGGCTGGAGCGCGAGTTCGACATGGATTTGATCACCACCGCGCCGACGGTGATCTACGAGGTGGTACAGCGCGACGGTACGATACTGACGGTGGACAATCCGTCCAAGATGCCCGACCCGTCCAAGATCGAGGAGATACGCGAGCCGATCGTCACGGTGAATCTGTACATGCCGAACGAGTATGTGGGCTCGGTGATCACGCTGTGCACCCAGAAGCGCGGCTCGCAGATCAACATCAGCTATCACGGCAAGCAGGTGAATCTGGTATACGAAATGCCGATGGCGGAAATCGTGCTCGATTTTTTCGACAAGCTGAAATCGGTATCGCGCGGCTATGCGTCGATGGATTACGAGTTCAAGGAATACCGGGCGGCCGATGTGGTCAAGGTGGACATGCTGATCAACGGCGAGAAAGTGGATGCGCTGTCGGTGATCGTGCATCGCGCCAACAGCCAGCACCGCGGCCGGGAAGTGGCGGCCAAGATGCGCGAACTCATACCCGCGCCAGATGTATGATGTGGCGATACAGGCGACGATCGGATCGAACATCATTGCGCGCGAGAACGTCAAGGCGATGCGCAAGAACGTTTTGGCAAAGTGCTACGGCGGCGACATCTCGCGCAAGAAGAAACTGCTGGAAAAGCAAAAGGCCGGAAAAAAGCGCATGAAACAGGTTGGCAGCGTGGAAATCCCGCAGGAAGCGTTCCTGGCGATCCTGCGTGTGGACGATTAAATCCGATTCAGTTTCATCGGTGAAACTGCGTTGGCTTACTCGCTCACTCCTGGTCGTGCAACGGCGACACGTTACTGGCGCAGCCGGCCGATTGCGGGAGCTGTTGCCAGGTCGCCCTTCCCGCACCGGAAGCTGCGCTCACCGTGTCAGGGCGACACTTGCACTGCCTGCGTCGATCACTTGTCGCCGCCTTGTTTGACCTTCGAAATTGAACTGGAATAGAGGATAAAAATGGATTTCGCACTGATTATGTTCGTGTTGCTGGTGGTCACCGGCTGCATCTGGCTGCTGGATCGATTCGCATTGGCCGCCAAACGCGGCAGCGGGGCCGCCGAGCCGTGGTGGGTGGAGTATGCGAAGAGTTTTTTCCCGGTGATCCTGGTGGTGTTTTTCATTCGTTCCTTCCTGATCGAACCTTTCAAGATACCATCCGGCTCGATGATCCCGA
Organism: uncultured beta proteobacterium; assembly: GCA_963827265.1. Taxonomy (GTDB): domain Bacteria; phylum Pseudomonadota; class Gammaproteobacteria; order Burkholderiales; family Gallionellaceae; genus Gallionella. Next base: position 640,010 of record CAWHAD010000005.1, read on the forward strand.
CCCTGCATGTCGGCGACTTCATTCTGGTCAACAAATTCACCTATGGCATACGGCTGCCTGTCATCGACAAGAAAATCATCCCGATCAATAATCCGCAGCGCGGCGACGTGATGGTGTTCCGCTACCCGGAAGATCCTTCGCTGGATTACATCAAGCGCGTGGTCGGGGTTCCCGGCGATATCGTCGAATACCGCAACAAGGTGCTGACCATCAATGGCGTGGTGCAGCCGCAGCAGGCGGATGGGGAATATAATTACGTCGAGGCCGGGCTGAACTTCGTGCATACCGACAAGCGTATCGAGACATTGGGCAATCGCAAGCATGCTTTGCTGATCAATCCGGAAATGCCGACAGTACGTCTCAATGCCGTGGCCGATTTCAGCGGTCGCGAGAATTGCACATATGATACCGACCTGGTGCGCTGCAAGGTGCCGCAGGGCGAATACTTCATGATGGGCGACAATCGCGACAACAGCCGGGACAGCCGCTACTGGGGATTCGTGCCGGACAGCGAAATTGTCGGCAAGGCATTTTTTATCTGGATGAATTTTTCTGATTTGAAGCGCATCGGTATGTCGATCAACTGATCAAGGGAGAAATGATGAATACAGCAATGCCAGTAAAACAACACGGTATGAGTTTCGGCGGATTTATATTCGGTGCTTTCGTGCTGGTGGTGTGCGCCATTTTCGGGTTCAGGCTGATTCCCGCCTACATACAGGATGCCACCATCAAGAATACTTTCGTCGAGATCGCCCATGATCCGAACCTGCAGAATGCCACGCCGCACGACATCAAGGAGTCGTTTGACCGGCACTCTGCGGTTGACGACATCACCGCGATCAATTCGGGCGATATCGTGATTTCCAGCGATGGCGCGACGCCGGTGCTGAGTGCCAGCTATACCGTCAAAATTCCGGTGGCCGGCAACATCAGCCTGCTTCTCGAATTCAATCCCAGCAGTGCCGGTAAATAAGGACAGCCGCAGCGCGCAGCACGCCGTGCCCGGCGGTGCGCTGGGCGAAAAATTCGGCCATGAGTTCCGGCAGCCGCAACTGCTGCAGCGCGCACTGACCCATCGCAGCTATTCACCCGAACACAACGAACGCATGGAATTTCTGGGCGACAGCGTGCTCGGCTGCGTGATTGCCAAATACCTGTACAGCAATTATCCCGAGTTGAGCGAAGGCGAACTGTCACGTCTGCGATCCAGTCTGGTCAGGGAAGAGACGCTCGCCCTGCTGGCGCAGCAGCTCGATCTCGGCAGCCATTTGAGGCTGGGCGAGGGCGAACTGAAGAGCGGCGGTTTTCGCCGCCCGTCGATACTGGCGGATGCGCTGGAAGCGCTGTTCGGTGCGGTCTTGCTGGATTCCGGCTTCAACGAGGCAGAACAGGCCGTGTTGAATCTGTATGTCCCCTATCTCGAAACGATCGACGTGCAGACGCTGGGCAAGGATGCCAAGACGCTGCTGCAGGAGTATCTGCAAGGCAAACGGCTGCCGTTGCCGACCTACACCATCATTGCGATGCAGGGCGAGGCCCACGAGCAATCGTTTCATGTCGAATGCGCGATTCCGCGATTGAAAATTACCACCCGCGGAAGCGGGACCAGCCGGCGCAATGCGGAGCAGCAGGCTGCGCGGGCCGCCTACCAGCAACTGCCGGACGCCACATGACAGAACAACAACCTGAAGGATTCCGCAGCGGCTTTATCGCGATCGTCGGCCGGCCCAATGTCGGCAAATCGACGCTGCTCAATCACCTGATCGGCCAGAAGATCAGCATCACCTCGCGCAAGGCGCAGACCACGCGCCACCGCATCCACGGCATTTACACCGACGAGCACAGCCAGTTCGTGTTCGTCGACACACCCGGGTTCCAGACCAGGCACCTCAATGCGCTGAACCGCGGCATGAACCGCGTGGTGACCAGCAGCCTGCGCGACGTGCAGGTGGTGCTGTACGTGCTGGAAGCGCTGCGTTACGACGAACGCGACCAGGAAGTGCTCAAGCTGCTGCCGGATAACCGCCCGGTATTGCTGGTGATCAACAAGATCGACGAAGTCGCCGACAAGGGCCAGTTGTTCGCATTTGCCGAGCGGGTCGCGCAGGACTTCAGGTTTGCCGCGATCGTGCCGGTCAGCGCGAAGCTGGGCAGCAAGCTGGAAGAACTGCGCGATGCGATACGCAGCCATCTGCCCGAGGGCGAACTGATCTATGACAAGGACGACATCACCGACCGCAGCGAGCGATTCCTGGCGGCGGAAATATTGCGCGAAAAGATATTCCGTTTCACCGGCGACGAACTGCCGTACTCGACCAGCGTGGTGATCGAGCAGTTCAAGATGGAAGGCAAGCTGCGCCGCATCCATGCCGCGATCCTGGTCGACCGGGAAGCGCACAAGGCGATGCTGATCGGCAAAAAGGGCGAAAAGCTCAAGGAGATCGCGACCCAGGCGCGGCTGGACATGGAAAAACTGTTCGACGGCAAGGTGTTTCTCGAGGTGTTCGTCAAATTGCGCAGCGGCTGGGCGGATGACGAACGGATGTTGCGCAGCCTTGGCTATGAATAACCGCGCGTTACGAATGATCCCGGTTGAAAAATGACCAAGGCATACGCATGACCGCAGCAGACCGCAACAGACATCAGGACGAGCAGGCATTTGTGCTGCACAGCTACCCGTTTCGCGAAACCAGCCTGATACTCGATGTATTCAGCCGGCGGCACGGGCGGCTGGCGATCGTGGCGCGCGGGGCGCGGCGTCCGCGTTCCGCTTTGCGCGGCGTGCTGATGAATTTCCAGCCGCTGCTGCTGAGCTGGTTCGGCAAGGGTGAAGTGCGCACCCTGCACAGCGCGGAATGGCAGGGCGGGCAACCCTATCTGCAGGGTACGGCGCTGATGTGCGGATTCTACCTGAACGAGCTGCTGCTCAACCTGCTGGCGCGCGACGACCCGCACGAACAGCTGTTCGATTACTACCGCGCCACGCTGTACCGCCTGGCGCAACGAAGCCGACCATGCCGCGACGCTGCGCTGTTTCGAAAAGCACCTGCTGCAGGAACTGGGCTATGCGCTGCTGCTGGACCGCGAGGCGATCAGTGCCAGGCCGATACGGCCGGAACTCTGCTATCGTTATGCGGTGGAACGGGGCCCGTTGCCGAATGGCGGCGGCCCGGAAGACGGGGACGACAGCGCCGGATTCACGGTGCTCGGCAAGACGCTGCTGGACATGGCGGCGGACGAATACGGCGATCCGGCCACCGCGCAGCAGAGCAAGCAGCTGATGCGCATGCTGCTCAACCATCATCTCGGCGGCAAGATATTGCACACCCGGGAACTGATTAAGGAGTTACAGAAACTATGATCAAACTGGGACTGAACATCGACCATGTCGCGACGCTGCGCCAGGTGCGCGGCGCGCCCTATCCCAACGTGGTGCGCGCCGCGCTGCTGGCCGAATCTGCCGGCGTCGATGCGATCACGCTGCATCTGCGCGAAGACCGCCGCCACATCCAGGACCGCGACGTGGAAATACTGCGCGACATGCTGCAGACGCGCATGAACCTGGAAAGCGCGGTCACCGACGAGATGATCAATATCGCGGTGCGCATCAAGCCGCACGACCTGTGCCTGGTGCCGGAACGCCGCGAAGAGCTGACCACCGAAGGCGGGCTGGACGTGGTGCGCTATTTCGACAACATCAAGACCGCCTGCGCGCGCTGTGCCGATGCCGGCATCCGCGTGTCGCTGTTCATCGACCCGGACGCGAAGCAGATCGACGCGGCGCGGCGCACCGGCGCGCCGGTGGTGGAATTGCACACCGGCAAATATGCCGATGCGCACAATGTGCCGGAGCAGGAGCACGAACTGGAACGCATCCGCTGCGCGGCGGAGCATGCCCATGCGCAAGGGTTGCAGGTGAATGCCGGGCACGGCCTGAACTACCACAATGTGCAGCCCGTCGTTGCCATACCCAATCTGGTCGAACTGAACATCGGCCACGCGATCATCGCCGAGGCGCTGTTCATCGGGCTGGAGGCGGCAATCAGGAAAATGAAAGCGCTGCTGGCGGGACAACAGTGATCTTCGGGATCGGCACGGACCTGGTCGAGCTTGCGCGTTTCGAGAGATTGTTTGCGCGCCATGGCGAGCGTCTTGCCGGGCGCATGCTGAGCGAGGACGAGTTGCCCGAATTCCGACGCTCAGACGCCGATCCCGCGCGATTTCATCGCGAAGCGCTTCGCGGCCAAGGAAGCGTTTGCCAAGGCGGTCGGCAGCGGGCTGCGCGCCCCGGTCAGTCTGCGCCGCATCGGCGTCATCCATGACCGTCTCGGCAAACCGTCGCTGAAATTCGACGGCGCGCTGCGTGCCCACCTGGCCGAGCTCGGTATTACCGGCTTCCATCTTTCCATCAGCGATGAGCGCGACATGATCGTCGCGTTCGTGGTGCTGGAGCGCGGCTAAGCGGAAAAGTCAGATCGCCTGGAGTTGTCTGCTGATGCGCGGACAAACTAACCTTGAACGAGTTTGCTGTACGCGTGAAAGACTTCGTCCCTGACCCATCCGAGGGACTCGTACAAGGATTGGGCGGTAGCGTTCGTCTTCGCGGTGGTCAGGTCCAATCGTGCAAAACCGTTTTGCGCTGCATACCTTTCAGCAGCCTGCAACAGCGCCTTGCCTGCGCCGCAACGCCTTGCTTCCGGCAGCACATACAGATCGTACAGGGAGCAGACCGGCATTGCCTGGATCGAGCAGAAGGTCGGGTAAAGCTGGCAAAATCCCAGAATTCGTAATCCCGGAATTCGTAATCCCGGAATTCGTAATCCCGGAATTCGGTGGTCCGCGCCGGTTGCCAGCAGAATGACGGAATCGTTCATCCGCAAGCGATCGCGGATGAACCGGGTGGCCAGGGGCAGGTCGGCTGGCTGTTCGTAGAACTGGCGATATGCATCGAACAGCGGCGCGATGTCAGCGGCATCGGCCAAGGAAGCTATCCTGGTTTGTATGGTGGCAGGGTACGGTGGCATATCAGAGCCGGTGTAAAAGCAAGCGTAGCGGTTTGGTGCAGTGTTCGGACATGGGCGAGTCGCGATTACAGACCGAGTTCGGAAAGTGACGCGTGTTCGTCGGGCCGGCGACCTGCCGGCCATTGGAATTTCCGCTCGGTGTCCTTGATTGCCAGGTCGTTGATGCTGGCGATGCGCCGTTGCATGAACCCGTCCTTGTCGAACTCCCAGTTTTCATTTCCATAGGATCGGAACCATTGTCCGGAGTCGTCATGCCACTCGTAAGCAAAGCGCACCGCGATGCGGTTGCCGTGAAACGCCCAAAGTTCCTTGATCAGGCGGTAATCAAGTTCCTTGCTCCACTTGCGGGTGAGAAACTGGACGATTGCGTCGCGGCCCGATAAGAATTCGGCGCGGTTGCGCCAGATACTGTCCCGGGTATACGCGAGCGAGACCCGTTCCGGATCGCGGGTATTCCAGGCATCTTCCGCCATGCGGACTTTCCGGGCTGCGGTTTCTGCGTCAAATGGCGGCAACGGCAGCCTTGGATTTTCAGTCGTATTCATGTTGGTTATCTCCAGTGTGGAAAATATGCGCGGGTCCTGCTGGCCGGATTATTGCAGCGGTAAATGCCGGCTTGATGAGAATTGCTTCCCCGGCGCGAGCCCGAAGAACCGTGCCGCCTTTTCGGCCAGGCTGATGCCCTCGGTCTTCTGTACCGTTGCACCGATGTGTTCGAGGCTATGGTCGGTGCCCGGCAGCATCTGAATGATGTAATTCCCGCCGGAACTTTCGAACATCGATCTGGAGCCGGCTTCCGATTTGAACGCGATATTGGTCACGCCCCGGGTGCCATTGCCGCCGCCCGGCGGAACATTCGCATCGTTCATGCCGTGGATCGCAAGTATCGTTTTGCCGCGCGCGCCGGCACAGGAATCGGCCTCCGCCATCAGGCTGCCGGCCAGCGAGATGGCCGATTGGTACAAACCGGTTTCGCAGATCAGCGTTTCCGTCATCATCGCGCCGTTGGAATGGCCGATACCGTAGATGCGTTTCGGATTGGCGCCGTATTTCCCGGCAAGGTAATGCACCGCAGCGGTGATATAACCGACATCATCCACCTTGTTCTTGTAGGGCTCGCCGCAGCAGCCGTTTCCCGCGTTCCAGGCCTTCATCTTGCCGGGCAGCCTGGCCGACGCATCCGAGCCGTTCAGGTACGCGACGATAAATCCGTACTTCTCGGCGACCCCGTCCATTTTCAGGTGGTCCTTGATGAACCCGGCATTGCCGCCGCCTCCGTGCAGCGCAACGACCATGCCGCGCTGTCCCGGCGGCGGAAGTTGCGACGGCACATAAAGAATCATGTCGCGTCCGGCGTAGCTGTCCTGGACCACATTCTGGCTATGCGCACCCAGATCTTCTTCGCTGACCTTGAGCGCATCATTCTCCCGCTTGTTCGCCATCATCTCCCTGAAGGCCTTGAATCGGCTGCCGAAGCCGTTGGCCTCATCGGCATATGCGGGCCGGGCAGGGATCGCGGCAAGCCCGGCAACAATGGCGGCCCAGCATAGTGAAAAACGAAGCGCGCTCATCGCGTCGGTCATTATCAGTCGATGATGACCAATTCGACGGAACGATCCCAGATATTCGGCGTCACGTCCCTCGAATATCCGGAGATGAATGTTTTGGTGCGGCCGCTATCCGGTTCGTAGACATGGCGTCTCACCGCCCCGATATTCGCACCATAGACGTGTATGCTGACCGACGCGCGATCGGCGAGTGCGTTTGACACCTTGTGGACATCCCCGATGCGCGGCGATACCAGGTCGATGCCGCCGCGGGGCAGCCGGTGCGATCCCGTTGCGCGCAGGCGGCCGGTTGCGGGTTCCGTTTCGAATTCCTCGCAGGTCTCCGCGCCGCGCAGGATGCCGACCATGCCCCACACCGTGTGGTCGTGCACCGGGGTGGTCTGGCCCGGCCCCCAGACAAAACTCACGACGGAGAACCGCTCCATCGGGTCGCAATACAGCAGGTACTGCTGATACCGCTCCGGATCCGGTCGGGCAAACTCGTCCGGAAGCCAGTCATCGTGTTCGATCAGCTCAGACAGCAGTTTCCTGCCATCCGCGAAGATGCGCTCCTCATCGTTGCGGTGTTGTTCGATAACCTTGGTGAAGGACTGGATGAAATCCCGTAACCTGGCTATGTTGGTCATCGCCGGCTCTCCTTAAAAACGCACACTTGGCAAAATACACATGTGAATATTAGCCTATCTGCTTTCCGGTTGCAGGCCGCCCCGATTGGGGATTGCCGGTCCATCCGCAGGGGTGGAGCGGGCGTCCAACGCTTGGCGTATGAACGCCTGCCAGGCCTCGTTGGGTATCCAGACTTCACGCATCGGGTGCATCGAATCTTCCTCGCTGTGGTTCAGGCACAGCTTGCGGTAGAGATAGATGAACGCGGACACGCGCTTGTTCATCGCGCAATGCACCCAGACATTGCGATGCTCAAACGCACCGAGCGTCGTGAAGAATTGCTCCAGCTGGTGCAGTTCGGGCCGTTCCCATTCGACCGGAATCTGGATGTAGGCGATCCCCAGCCGCGTGACAAGCTCGGCCTCGCCGGGCAATGCATTCGACGAAGTCGGGAGAGCCAGGTTGATCACCGCCCCGATGCCGAGCGCGGGGAGGCGTGCGATATCCGGCTCCGACAGCTGGCCGGAAGTCCACAGCCATTCGAATACCCGATGTGTGTTCTCGGCGTCCATACGGAATCCGGCGTCAGGCATGCACGGCCATTGCCAGCACATGCACGACGCCCTTTATCACAACACCCGAAACAGCGAGAAGCAGGAACGCCAGCGCGCTGAGCCGTAGCCCGCCTTCCCAGCCCAATGGCCGGCCCTGTTGCGTCATGCCCCGGGTGCTGAAGAACCAGCTGCCGAACACCGTGGAAAGTACGAAGCCGAGAACCATGGACACGGCCGGCGGGACGGAAATCCCCGCTGCAACGGATGCGACCAGCATGATCAGCAGCATCACGGTGACTGCCAGCGCAAAAATGAATGCATGCTTCCAGCTCACCACCGAACCACGCAGGATCTTCCCGGACAGCTTGACGAATGCGGCATGCATCACGCAGATGACCGTGTAAATCACGGACAGTATGATGAGCGGTAAATACGAAATCAGAGTCGCGTTCATACGATGCCTTCGGTGTGTGCCTCGCCCGATTATGCCCTACTCCGGAACGGGCCATTGCGGGTTCCAGGCAATTTCCCAGAGATGACCATCCGGGTCCCGGAAATAGCCTGCGTAACCGCCCCAGAAAGTATCCCGGGCCGGCTTGACGATGGCTGCGCCGGCCTGCATTGCCTGTTTCATTACCTGGTCGACTTCGTCCTTCGAAGAAACGTTGTGGCCAAGGCTGCAAGTCGGGGTTCCGGACGTTCCCGGCGGAAGACCCGAGTCCATTTCCAGGCTCCTGCGCGGGTAGAGAGCGAGCTTGAGGTTCGCCTGCAAATCGAAGAACGCGACCGCACCGTATTCAAATTCCGTGCCTGTGATTCCCTGCGTTGCGAGACCCAAGCCATCGCGATAAAAGCGCAGCGACGCTTCCAGGTCATCGACGCCGAGCGTGATCAGGCTGACTCGAGGTTTCATCTGCGTTCTCCAGGGGCTGTGTTTGAGCCTGGAATAAGGCTGCTTTCGACCTGTCACCCTTGAGCATGGGGTCTGGCTCGATTGCTGGTCGAATCTACACCCTGCGCGATCCCGAATTCAAAAAGGATTGATCGCCGCCTTCATTTCAGGCCGGCCATCCCGGCTTTAAAGCTCACGCAAGTAAAGAACAATCTTCCATATTTCTTCTTCCTTGAGACTGCCCTTGAATGGCGGCATTCCGGTTGCAAAAGGCACGCCTCCTTCCGCGATTGACCAGTACAGGTATCCGTCAGTTGCCAACCGCGTCTTGCTGAAAGCGGCAATATTTGCAGGTGGAGGGGACAGGTTCCTCCCTGCCTCGCCATCCCCTGTACCTGTTGGTCCATGGCAAAGGGCACAGTTCTGTTCATATAGCCGCTTTCCATCCCCGATATTTCCGGTGGTATGTTTCAACGGGTTTGTTCTGGTCGCGTATTTTGGATCGACACCGTTTCGCATGACATATTGATGGCGAACCGACGACATGCCCATCATGCCCCCGCCTTGCATCATCTGGCCCATCATCTGGCCGGACGCTGGCGCTGACAGCAGCAAGACGGAAAATATCGAAATGTTGATAGCAGGAAATTTCATGATGTCCTCACTTTCCACTTCGGTTTAGAATGAGTCTGGTTAGAATGCGCCTGGATAGAATGCGTATGGACCGATTGCCTTCAATGGCCGGAATCGGCCGGTTCTGTTCGTTTGAAATCGAATCATCCAACGTCCGCTGAGCACTTGCAAGCGGTCATTGAATTTAAAATGTGGGGTTCGCAGCTATCGGCACCGGGCCGAACTTCGAGCCGCGTACCAATAATGATCGTTAAGGAGTGTATTCGTGAAATCAGGCACTTTATCCAGGAATATTTTGACGGCTGTCGCTGTCGGAATCCTGCTTTCGGGTTTTACCCATTCGGCGGACGCCGCTTCCCCGCAGGAAAAGAAAAAGGAAATATGGAAGATGCGCAGCGAAACGCTGGCGCAACTGTACAAAGTGCAGCCACGCGCCGAGGGCGAAATAAAAAAAGCGGCTGGTTACGCGGTATTCAGCAACGTCGGCATAAACCTGATTCTCCTTTCGGTGGCGGGTGGTTCCGGGGTGGCCCATGATAACCGGACCGGCAAGGATATCTACATGAAGATGGTTTCCGGCGGTGTTGGATTCGGGCTGGGCGTAAAGGATTTTCGGGGCATCTTCGTGTTCTCGAACGACAAGGCATTCAGGCAATTTGTCGAGAGCGGATGGGAGGCGGATGTACAAGCGGATGCAGCCGCCAAGACCGGTAAAAAAGGAGGCGCGCTGGCAGGCGCAATTACGGTTGCGCCGGGCGTGGATCTGTACCAGCTCACAGAAACAGGCCTTGCTTTGCAAGCCACGATTCAAGGCACCAAGTATTTCAAGGATGACGAGTTAAACGGTAAATGAACCCCCATGGGCCAGCCGCTGATAAGGCCACCATCTTTGTGCGCAACTTCCATCTGCCCTCAGTGTATGCAGGTTTAGCCGTGTGCGGAACGGCTGTCTTCAGGCGCCTCGTCGCGCTCGCCCAATCCGTAATCCCGCACCACGGAGGCAACCCGTATCCGGTAATCTGCGAATATGCTGCTCCGTCCCTTTGCCTGGACTTCGCGATGCTCCTCCATGTTTCGCCAGGCCTGGATTGATTCTTCGTCGCGCCAGAAAGAAAGTGACAGGTACTTCCCTTTTGTTGTCAGGCTCTCGAATCGTTCTATCGAAATGAACCCTTCAATTTCTTCCAGGAGCGGCCTGAGTTCGGCTGCCAGATCGAAATACGCCTTGGCCCTGTCTTCGACTGGCCAGACTTCGAAGATTACTGCAATCATGATGATCTCCTGTGGGGGTACTACCGTGCCCTAACGTTAAATTGAAGGGCGGGCCGCTTCTGGCCTGTCCCGCTCGAATGTAGGGATGGGCTCATTTCTGGCAGGACTGCATGAATTGGTCACGGATGCACCTTCTCGTGCCGTTCCAGCATTAGCACAAACTGTGAAATTTTCTTGGCGCGCGTTTCAGCCCTTTTGGCGGTTTGAATCCTGAACAAAACAGCGTACCTGTTCCGACTGTCGAGCGTTCCGAAGAAGTCTTTCGCTCGCGCATTACCGTCCAGCGCGGACTGAAAGTCACTTGGTACGGTTGCCTTGCTGGCAGAGTCATACGCAGCGTCCCAGCGCCCGTCAATCTTCGCACGCTCAATCTCCTTGAGTCCGGCCGGCTTCATTTTTGCCGTTTTAATCAGAGCGAGCGCCTTGTCCTTATTGATCTTCGACCAAACGCTTTTGTCCGAACGCCGGGTAAATTTCTGGAGCCAGAATTGCTCGCTGTGGGTTTGCTTTTGTCCATCTATCCATCCAAAGCAAAGCGCAATTTCGATGACTTCCTCGTATGAAACTGACGGTGTATCGGCGCCCTTTTTTGCAAGCTGCAACCACACGCCGGGTGATGTGTTGTGATTTTCATTTAGCCAAGTAGACCAGTCCTGTTGCCGCTGAAAGTGATGAATCGGCAGCGCTGCAGAGGATTTGGATTGAGACTTCATTCTTGATCCCCTATGAAGTAGATAGAAGCCCAACGTAATGGAATGGACGCCCACTTCCTAATAGGGCATCGAAGTGCCAAAGTGATGTTGGTTTTACGATCACTAGACATAGAAAGGTGCGTCCAAAATGAAGATTAAGATAACTGGCATTGATTTGGCAAAATCAGTTTATCAGATTCATGACGTGGATGAACACGGCAAAGTGTCGGTGCGCAAGCAACTGAAGCGTGCCGAGCTGTCGAGCTACATCGCCAACCTGGAACCGTGTTTGATTGGCATGGAAGCCTGCGGCAGTGCGCACCATTGGGCGAGGAAGTTCGAAGGATATGGGCACAACGTCAAACTGATAGCACCACAGTTCGTGAAAGCCTATGTCAAAACCAACAAGAACGACATGGCCGATGCGGAAGCGAACCTTCGGCGGGCCGGCGACGCACAACCCAGGGAGAACGCAAGACTGTCAGCGATTGGCGAGCTATGTTCAACGCTTCTTCCTTCCGCCCGGCATCCCGCAGCCGACCTGCACGGCAGAGAAATTTGCTCGCTTTCAAACTGGCTAAGTAGCTTCGATTGGCGCGAATCATATGACGTCTAACGACAAAGCCGTGCGGCGTGAGCGTAGCGTAGTGAACGTCCGAACGAGCGCATTGTTATGCGTTTTTAAATGGGTGACCCCATTTATTTCTTTAAATTATCTCCAAAAATATCATCCGGTATCAAAGTATAGAAATCGGGCACATAGGTTAAAACTGTGCCTTGATACACACCAAGATTCCTCCATGTATCAGTAAGTTCTGCCGAAAGTGATTGGTTGTGTGGGTCTTGTTTTAACGCTTCTAATATCGATATTAAAGGTTTTAAACTGTCTTCCTTTGCGTATGTATTTAACTTCCGAATTGCGTCATCAATGTATTCGACGTTCATATTATCTGTAATATTACTCATATTTCATTTTTATCCGCTTTGATCAAACAATAAGGGTGAAGCCTCTTTAATTTTTTCTTTTCATCTACTATGCATAACGTAAAGGTAAGGGTCGCGGAGCTTTTGCGTCCCTCTCGAATGCAGGGTTGGGCGTCATTAGGCAAGCGCCTTTTCTGCAGCCGCCCACGCGTGAATGGCCGTGGTGTCAAACAGCGGAACCCCGGAGTCTTGCTGGCTGACAAGAAGGGATATTTCTGTGCACCCAAGAATAATGCCTTCTGCGCCTTGTGATGCCAGGCTTTCCATGATTCGCCGATACTCGCTACGGGACTCAGGCAAGACAACCCCCAAGCACAGTTCTTCGTAAATGATACGGTGGATAGTATCGCGGTCTTCCGCGTTCGGGACGAACACTTGAAGCCCGTGATGTTTGCTTAAGCGGTCGCGGTAGAAGGCCTCTTCCATCGTGAACCGCGTCCCGAGCAGACCGACGGTAGAGTGGCCTGCTTGTTTGATTTCTCCAGCGGTTGGATCGGCAATATGAAGCAGTGGAATGGTTACAGCTGCCTCGATGCTGGGGGCCACTTTGTGCATGGTGTTCGTGCATAAGACCAAAAAATCCGAACCCGCCGTTTCGAGCGAGCGGGCAGCTTCGGCCAACATAGCTCCAGCAGCTTCCCAGTCGCCAGCATGCTGTAGTTGCTCGATGTCATGGAAGTCGACGCTGTACAGAACGATCTTCGCCGAATGTAGCCCGCCCAAGCGATTCTTGATTGTCTCGTTGATCTGTCGGTAGTACGGAACAGTTGACTCCCAACTCATACCGCCGATCAGTCCGATTGTCTTCAAGAACACTCCTTGTTAGTAAATGATGACGCCCAACGTTCAAATTGAGGGGCAGGCCGCTTCTGGCCTGTCCCGCTCGATGTAGGGTTGGGCGGCATTGGGTTATCTACCGGGTTGCCATTCTTGATAGAACGAAACGTCCTTATCGTCCTGCAGCCACGGAACGTCATGTGAACACCAGATATGCATAGTAGGTCTGGTGCACGGGTTTTCATCGAGCGTTGCCACTCGCACAATGACGTGTGGTTGTGCAAGGCGCTCGGCCATCAGGTGAGAACCACAAACGGAACAGAAATGCCTGAGCTTTCCCGGAGATGACTCAAAGGCCGCCAATTTTTCTTTACCTTTAACCCAGCGGAAATGCTCCCGCATAACACCAGCATTCGACGCAAAAGCGGCTGCATGAGCTTTGCGGCAAGTGCGGCAATGGCAGTGACTAATTGGCATGTCCAATTGATCAACTTCGTATTCAATGGCTCCACACAAACAACTGCCCTTCATATTTTCACCCTATGTAAAAACCGCACCAGCTGATGACGCCCAACGTGAAGTTGAGGGGCTGCGCTTTAGCGCAGTCCCAGCGAAGCGGAGCGAACTTGAGCGCAGGGTTAGAGGTCATCCGGGCGCAAAAGCTCAGACAATTCGGGCATGGTTTCATATTGTTTTCCAGGTGATGAGATCACATCCCACGATGCCTTGGAGCCAACGAACAGGTGGGCGCTGACCTTAAGTTGGACATCCCCTTCAAGCAGACCGGCAGGCACCCAATAGTTAGGCGTGCTTCTGAGTGGGTTAGGGACGGGGGAACCGCAGTTAGAGCAAAAATCGGAACGGAACCCCGTGTCTTTAACCCAAGAGGAAATGTGTTCTTGGCCGCCTACCCACCGGAAATGCTCTTTACCAATAATGGCTGCGGTATTCGACGAAGCACCACCTTGCTTTCGACATAGGGAGCAATGGCATTGGTAGAGCTTCGGAACCAAACCGACAATCTCAAACTCAATCAATCCGCAGAGACATTTACCACGCATAGAGTGTTCCTTGTATGCCTAACGTTGAGCTAACGGGCGCGCCGCTTTTGGCGCGTCCCGCTTGAGCGAGGGGTTCGGCTGGAAGATGGCTCTACAAGACGCCCGGTGACGTACTTGTGAAGAACGCTGGCCATTAATGTTTGATATGGTATTGATTCTTCGGCTGCCTTGGCTTGAATGTCATCCAGATCACGGGAAGAGATGCGAATGTTGACTCGCTTGTCTTTAGCAAGAGATGCAGAAGCCATTGCCGCAAAACGAGCAATTTCACTTTTTCCTTTTGGAGAAGGTTGCCATTCACCTCTTTCAAACGATGCCAAAATTTCTTCCTCAAGTTTTCTTTCCTTATCCATTTAAAGCTCCTCATTAAGATAGATGCGAGTGGCTTTCCGGCTCGGGATAATCGTTTTCAGGAAGACCTCTCGCTTAGCCTCCACAAACGGCACCAAATAGGCGTAGCCACGAATGCGAACCACAAACATACGTTGGTCCGGATATTGAGCTGTGTTCGGATGGTCCAGCACGACAAGGAGGTTGCCATTCGACATGGCCGATAACACCTCCTCAAAAGATACGCCTCGCTCAGCCTTGAGGCGAATATTTTTCTCGGTGCTCCAGTTCACAGGCTTCATAATATAAATATTACACCTGTGTGCCTTATGGCATCAAGAGGTCTAACGTGGAGCTAAGATACCGTTCGATCTTGATGAATACAGGATGGGAGACGGTCACCAATCTTAGCTACAGGCTCGATGGCCTTAGGGGCACGCCCGGTATTCCGTCTCCCTGCTCTTTCGCGCCAGAGCAATTTAGCTCATTTCTGAGCTGGGGGTAAGATACAAGGGGCTGCGAGCTTTTACGCAGTCCAGCTTGAGCGTAGGGTTAGACATTTTTATTTTCCACACGGTAAATAGCTGCGGCGTGGTTCACCACCCATTTGTCCAATGGTGCCAAGATGGGTGACTTTAAATCCCTCCGGGTACTTTAGGCCGTAACCCAACATCCTATCTACGCCAATGTGAACAAACCAAATAAGAGCCAAGGCCGAGAACAAGGCATTGCCCGTTACGATGGCAACAACAGCTAACGCACTAGGTAATAATTTCGAGTGCGTGATGTTGTACGCTGTTGCGCCAACCTTGGCATTAACGAGATACCCAAGGAGTGCAAGATCTGGGAGCAATACGGTTGACCAAAACAGTGTCCATCCGAAAGACTGCTGCCAATAAATAACGAGCGCTAAGAGAAAGACGGCGAAGCCTTCGAGCTTTAACAGGAGTATTGGTTTTTTGAAAATGGCGAGCATAAGTCAAATCCTTTCAGAAAATGTATAACGTTAAATTAAGGGGCGCGCTTTAGCGCGTCCCTCTTGAATGCCATGTTAGGGCGCATCAGTCTTCGTGACACGCAGCAGCGCAGAATAAATATAGCTGTCTTGCTCGGTGTCACTCGGCGTGCTTGTAAGTACGATAACTTTGTTTTCTCCTGATTCGAAGTAGTAAAGAAAAATGGCCTCGATCAGGTTGGGGGGTTCCACCTCAACGGGCGAAACGAACTCACCCAATGTCACGTTTTGAATATTGTCTTTTGAAATCTTTAGGGATGCTTGC
Organism: uncultured beta proteobacterium; assembly: GCA_963827265.1. Lineage (GTDB taxonomy): Bacteria > Pseudomonadota > Gammaproteobacteria > Burkholderiales > Gallionellaceae > Gallionella. Next base: position 655,686 of record CAWHAD010000005.1, read on the forward strand.
TTATCGTATTCTCCTTCTATCGCGACAGACGCGTCGGTTATGGTTAGCAGCCCAATTTCTCCACAAAGAGGGTATGGACAGTACGAGGCACCACGATACAAAACGGTCTTCTTTGAATAGACGATTACGGGAGCCACGAACGGAAGAGCTATGCTTTTGTCACCCGTGATGTGCGGTGGGGGTGCGTTTCCAGCCACTACGGTCGTCGGCGTCGGTAAAGTCATCCTTGACGAGGCAGGGATCGCTTCGCTTATCCAGATTCGCCAGCCTGTCGGGCCACCATGTCTCCCGTTGAGAAGGTATGTCTTTCCGGCTTTAGCATTCCAATTCAGAGTTGCTCGTCCTGTTATGCCATATATCGAACCAAGGAAGCGAGTCCCTTTATAGGTGAATCCCGGCACCTCGGCCGCGACAGTGTGCCTTCCAGGAAGTATTTTGATTGGTCCCGTTTTTCCAGCCAATTCCGCCTCAAAACCGTATACTTTTACACCGTCTACTTCGTGTATTTTCACCCGACCACCTTTCACGATAGTAGAAATCTCATTTGAAGGGTAATCGCCTTCATAGAGTTGAACCGCACAACTGCTAAGCACTATCGATAACAGAGCGATGACGACGAGGCGCACCGTTCTAAATATTGAGACCATTGGCTGCGTGGTGTAGCGTTGCATAGAGTGCGCCCTAACGTAAAAGTGAGGGGCTGCGCGCTTTTGCGCAGTCCCTCTCGACTGCCGGGTTAGCCCACATCATCGCAGCATGCTTGCAAGGGCAGGACCCGATGCAATGGCGAGTGTGAAGGCTTGCTTTGCCAGTTCACTCACCTGGTCAGAGGCAGCTTGCTTCAGACCCTTCTTTGTGATTGCGCTAATTGACGAGATGAGCGACTCCTTCTTTTCCAAAGACGCTGGTACGGAGTCGAGGATTGCCAGGCCCTTCATGGTCAATCGAACCTGACTAACTCCTCGACCGTCCGTGCCTTTGAATCCGACAGAGAGAAAGCCTTCGGACTCAAGGAAGTTCACGGCTTCTCTCGCGGTCACCAGAATGTTGAAAGTTTCCTCGTAACCCTCATCATCTGGGATCACGGACATCATGATCGACTCAAAGTCCAGATTGGCGGGAACCGGAAAGCTCTCGTGTAGCTTTGCGAAGAGGGCGAGCGCGAACCGATTGAACAAGTCGATGTTGGTATGAGCCACAGGTGCGTCTCCTAGTGTGGGCTAACGTGGAATTAACCGGCTCCGCGTTTTGGCGGAGTCCGGGTTGAATGTTAAGTTAGGCATTTACGTGACTGTGGCCACTTAAATTGAAACCCTTTTGGATTCAACCATATTATGCAAGCCTACATCAGGCGGTCACTGCCCTTTTAGATCAGCTATCCATTGATTAACTGCTTGATCTCTTCCCTCTTTAAATTGAGGATTGTTCATCTGCTTCAGCATTGCCAATTCGGCTTGGCACGTATCGTTTGCAAACCCAATCTTACTAGCAATATCCTCATCCATCTTTCTTTTTGCTGAAGCAAAATATGGCGATGCACTTAGTTCTGTTATTAGTTCTGGTTGTGCTTCCATAAATCTTTTTGCTTCCGCCTTTATCTCAGCAGCTTCTGTAGACGAGTACCTTTGACACATATCGACGTAACCGTAGAAAGTTTGGTATAGCCGATTGGTAGTATGTTCACTTTTACTATTGGTTCCCCAATCTGCTGCATTAGCAGACTCACAAACCATAATCGAAACAAATGTGATTGCCACAACAAACTTGGTAGTTAACTTCATGCGATACCCCTTTTGCCTAACGTAGAGCTAACCGGCGCTGCGCGGCTTTATCGCGCAGCGTCCAGCGACCGAAGGGAGCGAGGTTGAGCGCCATGTTAGGTCAGGAGGCTCGTTATAGCCGGAATAATTGGAGCCAAAACAGTCATGTGATTCGCCGCAGAGGTAATGAAGGCTTGGTACTTCTGCAAAAAATTGCTTGAACCATGCGCTTGCTCCATTTCGTCCACCGCTCGCTCAATTTCGTTTCTCGCGGTTGGATCAGGTATCAGGCCGATAGCTTCCCGTACCTGAGCAAACACCTTAGAAACTTCTGTGCTGATTACGTTGACGGACGAATCCGTGGAGTTGATATTCACTCGCGCACCTGTGCCGCTGAGGTTGTAGGTAATGTTGGGTGGTTGTACAGGAGATTGTTTTGTCATGGATTGAAGATGGGATTTATAGCGAGAGACCACGTAGGAAATTTGGCGATTCCAAAATAGCTGCTCTTCTGCGGAAAACAACTCATAGTCCTTTGATGCGTCGTTCTTCCCTGAGTCTTTTATCGGAACAAGAAACGGAGCATCCTCCTCACGCAAGGAAAATTTGCTTCTCAAGTAAAACTGCCAGAGTTCAATGTCCGAAACTTTCGGGGGCAGCACGGGTAGCCCCCCATGTGGAAACGCTGAGCAGACGCCCGGACCTGCCGGAATCCCAGATAGTTTGTCTTTGAGAATAAGCAGGACGTAGTTCTCCGGGAGTGAGTACGCCTCAAAGTCAAATGACTGTAGTAATGGCCATGACCGGAGATCTTGAGGAAAATTGGAGCGGACAATATTTTCGATTGCCCCTCGAATTCCAAATGCCCAGTCAGCGGTGAAGTTTTCTCTCATGGGGATGACCTAACGTAAAGGTAAGGGGCGCGGAGCCGCGCTTTTCGGCGGAGCGTCCCTCTTGACCGCCGGGTTAGACCGAATTTTATGCGAATAATGAACTGTATTCATGTGCACGGTGCTCTGTAATGCCTTCGGTCTGTTCAATGTAAAGCGGATGCGAGCTTGCTGAAACGAACACTTCTGGCCGTGAAGTCGGGCCAGTAAGCTGAAGCTTTACCGACACTCCAATTGTTTCGGGCAGTGTAGGTATGCTGTTTCCAATGAGCGCCGCAAATGGTGGTTCCTTGTTTTGTTCTGGATCAATCCACAGCTCGTTAACACGGTCGTACGCAGATTGCTCAACTTCAACCCAAAGCCCAATGTTGTAAGCACGTTCACGTGCTTCGATCGTAAGTGGGAGCACACCCCGAATAAAAAATCGTTTGCCAGAGATGATGCAAAGGTCATTATTTTCTTTGACCGTTCGCTCACGTTCTTCCGGTGTGAGATTCGCAGCATCATCAGGCCGACGGAATGATAATTCCATTTCATCAATCGAATGTTCTTTACCACACTGATGGCATATCAACTGAACTTTCCTTTCGGTCTAACGAGGAGCTAAGGGGCTGCGCGCTTTTGCGCAGTCCCGCTTGAGCGTAGGGTTAGAAATCAGTTCCAAAAGTGCGTGCATGCCTTTGAGTTCCTCTGGGCTGTCGGCTCTTTTGACATGAGAATTTTTTCTCCCTCACTAGTTATCTCGCTAATCGTAGCGCTACATTGGCGACCTTGGGTAAAGTGCTTGACCTCATACTGCCGATCGCTTTGTGGAAGGAACGACAAAGTCACATTGCATGATGTGTTGACGTAAGACACCAGGATTGCGAAGTTGAAACGTTGATCCGTCACGACGGGGGCCTCTACGTATAAGTTTCTATCGTAATTGGTTGCTGGATCTTTCCACATGCCGATATCAGTATCTTTCGATGGAATGCTGTATACCAGATTAGGCCCACCCAATTGCCGGAGCTTTGTAGTGCCACTGCACTTATCGTCTGTGAAGGCATAGATTGAAACAGACAGAATTCCTTTGCTGCCAACCTCAGGTGCGAAAAAGCGTACTTTCGCGACATTTCTACCTGGATCAGGTGGTTTGTATGCGAACGTACACCCTGCCAGTGTAGTGCAGCCTAATAATAAGATGACGGCAAACCTATTCATTGAACCACCGCTGATTTCTAACGTGGAGCTAAGGGGCTGCGCGCTTTTGCGCAGTCCCGCTTGAGCGCAGGGTTAGATATTTTACTCAAGCCCAGCCCCAACAAGCTTGCCGACTGGCTTGCCGATGAAATAAAGAAAGATGCCAACAGCGAGAAATATGGCTGCGGATAAAAGACGAGCACTTTGCGATGCATGTTCTGGATCAGCGCCGCTCAAGAACAAAGATACGAGACCCGCATAAAGAAAACCCATCAATCCTAGTAATGCTGATAGTACCCCCAAGAGTCGAACGGTAGCGGTAGCTAGCTTTGAGTAGTGATTCATTCGAATCCTTTCCAAAAAACGAAACTAATATCTAACGTAAAAGTAAGGGGCTGCGCGCTTTTGCGCAGTCCCGCTTGACTGACAAGTTGGGCCTTATTGTAGTTGCACGCATCGGATATGTTCGGGCGTCCGAAGGCTTGTGAAATCTGCGCGATCGACATCCGGGGAATAATAGAAGCATGCTTGCTGCATCTTAGGATCCACACTCACCAACTCAAAGTAGTCTGCGCCATCCGGATACCATTTGTTTTTCGTCACAGGTGGGACGACGGTTCTGTAATGTCCCGATTGGCAATCTAGCTCAAATATTCCCGGCCGCCCATAAATCGGACTTACCGAGTAGACGAGAGTCATTGAGTCGCGCCATATGGCACCGGTCACATCCTGCGCAACCAAAGCAGATTTAGGCCGGACTATGGACAAGTTCCGCCCTCCGCCCTCCGCAGAAGTCAAGATTCGAACTTCGCAGTCGCCACCACGAGAGCGGTGTTCGCCAATAGGCAACAGACCTTCGTCGGCGCTGGCAGCAACGCTCGGGAGAATCCCGAGAATACAAAATAGGAGCGTCCGCAGCAATATCATGAGGTCCAACGTAAAGTTGAGGGGCGCCGCGCTTTTGCGGCGTCCCGCTCGAACGACAGGTTATGCCTCATAGATCAACCTCTCCGAGCGAACCAATGTAATCGAGCCCCTTTTGTGTGATGCAGATGTAGTCTGGGTTTGACTTCATGCCCCCAATGGTTACACCAGCAGGAGTGGATGTGTACTGGACGTAACCAGACTCAATAAGCCGCTTGAGCAGAAGCATGTTGAAAGGCGCCCACATGAGATGTTGGCCAGCAACTCGCGCACACTCAAAGAGCATATCAACCTCAAGCTGAGAAAACCTGTCGTGAGTGAACCTGAGATTGGCCTTGTAGTGATACAGGGACTTTCGATCAATTTCGTTGAGCTTATGCGCACGCCTATGGCAATTAGGGCAAAGAGCAATAAGGTTTTCGTATTCGTGCTTCTGGCACGTTTCCCAAGGCACGATGTGATGGACATCAACGTCAATATAACGACAAGTAGGAATGGCGCATCGGTGACCAGCCTCTACGAGAACCCTTCGTCGTAGTCCAGCGGGAATTGGTGGGCGATCACTCATTGGCGTTCCTTGAGGCATAACGTAAAGTTGAGGGGCGCCGCGCTTTTGCGGCGTCCCTCTCGAACGCAAGGTTAGGTGCGAACAACACTGACTACCCAACTGACAACAACCCATGCCACGACAAGCCACAACGCCACAAAAAATACGGCGGCGGTATAGCTGATGGGCCTACTTGCGGCCTGTCGCGCTTGCTCCCGAGCGGACTCTAAAATCTCGGGGGGAGTAAGCCGGACAACCAAGGCCAAACCAAGCGGAACCAACAATAAATCATCAAGGTAGCCGATGACCGGAATGAAATCTGGAATGAGGTCAATGGGGCTGAGGGCATATGCAGCCACGAACACCGCTAGAGCGCGAACAAAAAGTGGCGTGCGTGGATCACGTGCAGCGAAATACACCGTGAGGGTGTGCTGCTTGAGTTGCTTGGCCTGAGCCTTCAGTGATGTGAACATGCTCATAAGCACCTAACGTGAAGCTAAGGGGCGCCGCGCTTTTGCGGCGTCCCACTTGAGCGCAAGGTTATGCATGCTCATAAGTTACGCGCCTCTGTCCATAGCTGTTCTTTGCCCACCTGCTTATACCAAACTTTAAATTGGGAACGGTACTGCTCAAATGGCTCAGACAGCTTAGGGCGAGGGTCTTCGCTGAGAGAGTACGCCATACCTTCGATGAACCACTTGGGATCACGCCATGCCTTGAACATGCCCAATTTCTCATCCTGAAGGTGATGAATCATTTCGTGACGCACATAGTACGGCTTCCAGGCGCGAGGGCTAATGACAATGCCAAAGGTGCCAATGGTAGCGGCTGAACGCTTTCCTAACCCGAAGGACTGAAAGCATGCTTGAGAGGAACAGAAAATGACGCGAGGTTTCTTTTCGATTGAGCCGACCGACGAGTCGACAAAATGAAAAGCCTCGAGGTGTACAATCTGGACACTGTCCGGCAAGACCTTGTTTTTACAGGAGGCGAAATTATGGTAAACCCCAAAATTTCCGATAAAAGCACCACGGCAAATCCTCCCAAGTTGCTGGACCAGGTGCGCGACAAGTTGCGCGTGAAGCACTATAGCATTCGCACCGAGCAGACCTATACGGACTGGATTAAACGCTATATTTACTATCACGGCAAGCGCCACCCGAAAGATATGGGCGCGCGCGAGATCGAAGCGTTTCTGACGCATCTTGCCGTAGACGGGAAAGTTTCCGCTTCCACGCAGAATCTCGCCAAGAGCTCAATCCTGTTTCTGTATCGCGAGGTGCTGGAGATCCAGTTGCCCTGGCTGGAAAACGTCACGCAGGCCAAGGCGCCGAAGCGTCTGCCGGTGGTGCTGACGGTGAGCGAGGTGCAGTCGGTGTCTGTCGCGGCTGAAGGGGACGCATGCGTTGATCGCCTCGCTGTTGTACGGCGGCGGGATGCGACTGATGGAGGCGGTGCGCTTGCGGGTGAAGGATGTTGATTTTGCGCGGCACGAGATACTGGTGCGCGAGGGCAAGGGTTTCAAGGACCGGGTGACGATGCTGCCGGAATCGGTGACGGCCGCACTCAAGGCGCACTGGTAAAGGTGAAAGCCCTGCATGAAGAGGATCTGGCGCAGGGATTTGGCGAGGTGTATCTGCCTTTTGCGCTGGACAAGAAATATCCGAACGCCGGCCGCGAGTGGGGCTGGCAATATATTTTCCCCTCGAAGAATCTGTCGGTCGATCCGCGCTCCGGCAAGACGCGCCGCCATCATGTGGACGAGAAGGGCGTGCAGCGCGCGGTGAAGCAGGCGGTGCGCGATGCGGGACTGGTCAAGCCGGCCACGCCGCATACGCTTGCGCCATTCGTTCGCCACGCATCTGTTGCAAAACGGTTACGACATCCGCACCGTGCAGGAGCTGCTCGGCCATTCGGATGTTTCCACCACGATGATCTACACGCATGTGCTGAACAAGGGCGGCAAGGGTGTGGTGAGTCCGCTGGACCGATGAGGTTGTGTAACTCCATTGTTTCTTTGACATGCGAGCCCTCTCTCCCGGTCTGGCGACCACCCTCTCCCGCGAGCGGGAGAGGGGCGGGGAGAGGGTGAGTTACCATGATTTATGTAGTCTTTGAAAGTTAACGGGAGTGAATATGGGTCTGGGGCCGGTGATGCTGGATGTGCTGGGCACGCAACTGACTGCGGAGGACGAGGCCAGGCTGCGTCATCCGCTGGTCGGCGGGGTGATCCTGTTCGCGCGCAATTACCAGTCGCCCGGCCAGCTGGCCGAACTCACCGCGGCGATCCACGCGCTGCGCACGCCGCCGCTGCTGATCGCGGTGGATCACGAGGGCGGGCGGGTGCAGCGCTTCCGCGAGGGCTTCACGAGGATCCCGCCGATGCGCGAGCTCGGCAGGATCTGGGACGCGCATCCGCAGCGCGCGCGCCATCTGGCGCAGCAGGCCGGCTTTGTGCTGGCTGCGGAGCTGCGCGCCTGCGGCGTGGACTTCAGTTTCACGCCGGTGCTGGACGTGGATTACGGGCAGAGCAGCGTGATCGGCGACCGCGCGTTCCACAGCGATCCGCAGGCGATCGCCGAACTGGCGCACAGCCTGTTGATCGGATTGAAGCAGGGCGGGATGCATACCGTCGGCAAGCATTTTCCCGGCCACGGTTACGTGCAGGCGGATTCGCACCTGGCTATCCCGGTGGACGAGCGCGCATTCGTCGACATCGAGATGTGCGACCTGGTCCCGTTTCGGCGCATGGTGGATTGCGGCCTGACCGCGGTGATGCCGGCCCATGTGATCTATCCGAAAGTGGACAGCCGGCCGGCCGGCTTCTCGCCGGTCTGGCTGAAAAAAATCCTGCGCGGGCAACTGGGTTTCGAGGGCTGCGTGTTCAGCGACGACCTGAGCATGGAGGGCGCGACCGTCGCGGGCGGCATCGTGCAGCGCGCCGAGGCCGCGCTGAATGCCGGCTGCGACATGGTGCTGGTGTGCAACAAGCCGGAATCGGCGGATGAATTGCTGCGCGGGCTGAACTGGGAAATGCCCGCCGCAAGCATCGCCCGGCTCGCGCAGATGCGCGGCAGGCCGCATCCGGAGTCGCTGGGACCGGCTGCACGAGCAGCAGCAGTTCCTGAAGGCGCTGGACGAGGTCGCCGCGATCGGCATGAGCAACCCGGAATTGCCGCTTGCCTGACCGGTCCCGTGTCGGCGAGTATTATGCCTGTCCGCAGGGCGTGAGATAATCCGCACCATGTTCCGAATAATTGCTATGGTTCTCCTATGAGTCAATTACAAGAAGCGCTCCTGGTAATCGGTATCGGCGTGATCATCACGGTGTATGTCTACGGCTGGTGGCAGCAAAGGCAATATCGGAATAAATTCAGCGCGGCATTCAAGTCCAACCACAGCGACGCACTGTATCAGCCGGGCAACGCAGGGCAGGCCGGTTACCCGGTGCAGCAGGCCGATGACGCGTCCGACGATGCGGTCGGCGCAGATAATAAACTCGGGGATACCGGAATCGGGGATACCGGCCTCAGGGATGTCGGACTGGGGGATGTCGGACTGGGGGATGCGCTGCCCGCAACCGGCGCGCTGGACGATTCCTGCGCGCTGCTGAATGCGCGCAGCGATTTCATCATCGAGCTGCGCCTGTCCGAACCCAGCCATGCGGCGGTGCTGGACGGACTGTGGCAGCGCAAGTTCGATTTCCGCAAGCCGGTGCTGGTATGCGGGCTGGCACTGAACGGCAAAAAATGGGAGCGCGTGATCGCCGAAAGCCAGGTGCTCTATGTGAGTTTCCGCATTGCGCTGCAGCTGGTCGACCGGGCCGGCGCGATCAGCGAAACCAAGCTGGCGGATTTCAGCGACCTGGTGCTCGGCGTCGCCGGGCAGATCAAGGCCGATACCACGGTGCCGGACATCCGCGAAACCTATCGTCATGCACTTGAAATGGATGCGTTCTGCGCCGAAGTGGACCAGATGGCCGGGGTCAACCTGGTGCCGCCGGGCGGGCGCCAGCTGCGCGGCGGGAAGATCGCGCAGGCTGCCAATTTGCAGGGCATGACGCTCGAAGCGGACGGCGCGTTTCACCTGCAGGATGCGCAGGGCCGCACCCTGTTCAGCCTGATCAACCGGGACAACCAGCCGTTCCAGCACCTCACGCTGGAAACGTTCAGCACGCCGGGCGTGACGCTGTTGCTGGATGTGCCGCGCGTGGATAATCCCGGCCCGAATTTCGACCGGATGATGCAGGTCGCCCGCGGTCTGGGCAAGGAACTGCAGGTCAACCTGGTGGACGATCACGGCGTCGCGCTCAGCGAAAAGGGCTTGGCGTTGATCCGCGAGCGCATCAACGATGTCGAACTGAAAATGTGCACCAAGGGCATGACCCCGGGCAGCACCCAGGCGCGCCGGCTGTTTTCCTGATGACGGCTTGGCAGCAAACCAGCAGGCATTGCCGCCCCGGATGCCGGGCAACGCCGTGTCATGCCATCACCAGAGCTCGCAACGTTGTACAGAGGTATTTCAGATGAGTACATCAGTCGCGCAACGCATCGCGACCCTGCGTGCTGAAATCGAGAAGCACAACTACCGGTATTACGTGCTCGACCAGCCGCTGATTCCGGATGCGGAATACGACCGGCTGTTCCGCGAACTGCAGGAACTCGAAATCCGGCATCCCGAACTGGTCACGCCCGATACCCCGACGCGGCGCATCGGCGGCAAGGTACTCGATGCGTTTGCGCCGGTGCGCCACGCCGTGGCGATGCTGTCGATCCGCACCGAGACCGACATCAGCGACGCAGGCGCGATTGCGTTCGATGCCAGGGTGCGCCGCGAACTGAAGCTGGGTGAAACCGATCCTGCTGTCGAGTATGGCTGCGAACTGAAATTCGACGGGCTGGCCATCAACCTGCGCTACGAGCACGGCGTGCTGGTGCAGGCCGCCACGCGCGGCGACGGCGAAACCGGCGAGGACGTGACACAGAACGTGCGCACCATCCATTGCATTCCGCTGCACCTGCGCGGCTGCGATGCCGAGGTGCTGGAGGTGCGCGGCGAGGTCTACATGTCGCGCCGCGATTTCGAGCGCTACAACGAAAAGCAGCGCGCGCAGGGGCTGGCCACGCTGGTCAATCCGCGCAACGGCGCGGCGGGCAGCATACGCCAGCTCGATCCGGCGCTCGCCGCGCGCCGCCCGCTGTCGTTCTTCGCGTATGGCCTGGGCGAAGTGCGCGGCTGGGAATTGCCCGCGACGCACAGCGCGCTGCTGAATGAACTGGACAAAATGGGCGTGCCGGTCAGTGCGGAACGGGCGGTGGTGCACGGTGCGCAGGGACTGGTGAAATTCCACCGGCGCATCGCTGAGAAACGCGACAGCCTGCCGTTCGATATCGACGGCGTGGTGTACAAGGTCAACAGCATCGCGCTGCAGCAGAAACTCGGCTTCGTGACGCGCGAGCCGCGCTGGGCCTGCGCGCACAAGTTCCCGGCCGAGGAGCAGATGACCGTGGTGCACGACATCGATATCCAGGTCGGGCGCACCGGCAAGCTGACGCCGGTCGCGAAGCTGGAACCGGTATTCGTCGGCGGCACCACGGTTTCCAATGCGACTTTGCACAACGAGGACGAGACGCGGCGCAAGGACGTGCGCATCGGCGATACCGTGATCGTGCGCCGCGCCGGCGACGTGATTCCGGAAGTGGTCGGCGTGGTGCTCGACCGCCGTCCGGCAAATGCGGGCAAGCCGTTCGATCTGTTTCACCTGCTGCACGGCCACTGCCCGGTGTGCGGCAGCGCGATCGTGCGCGAGCAGGGCGAGGCGGACTGGCGCTGCAGCGGCGGGCTGTTCTGTCCGGCGCAGCGCAAACAGGCGCTGCTGCATTTTGCCGGACGCCGCGCGATGGACATCGAGGGCCTGGGCGACAAGCTGGTCGATCAGCTGGTGGACGGCGGCATCGTCAGCACGCCGGCCGATCTGTACGACCAGGCATAAACTGAATTTGCAGAAGCTGGCCGAGCTGGAGCGCATGGCCGAGAAATCGGCCGGCAACCTGGTCGATGCGATCGAACACAGCAAAAAGACCACGCTCGCGCGCTTCGTCTTTGCGCTGGGCATTCGCAACGTCGGCGAGGCGACCGCGAAGGATCTGGCGCGCCATTTCGGCACGCTGGACAAGCTGATGCAGGCCGATGAAACGCAGCTGCAGCAGGTGCCGGATGTCGGACCGGTGGTGGCGCAAAGCATCGTTGCTTTCTTCGCGGAACAGCACAACGTCGACGTGATCGAGGATTTGCTGCACGGCGGTGTCGCGCCTCAGGAAAGCGCGGGCCTGCCGGTCGAAACGCTGCCGCTGGCTGGCAAAACTTTTGTGCTTACCGGTACACTCGGCATCACCCGCGAAGAAGCCAAGGAAAAGCTCGAAGCGCTGGGCGCGAAAGTCGCGGCAGCGTGTCGAAAAAGACCGACTACGTGGTGGCAGGCAGCGAAGCCGGCAGCAAGCTGGACAAGGCGCAGGAACTGGGCGTGACGGTGCTGGATGAGCAGGGCTTGATGGAGTTGCTGGAACGGCCGGCATCCTCTTCCCCAGGCGGTTGAGCTCGAGCATCCACTCTCCCGCTAGCGGGAGAGGTAGGGAAGTCATGTGGAAGTTTCGTAACCTTAGACGATTTGGAGAAACTGAATTAATCAAACAATTGAAATGGAGGGCAATGCAATGAAAAGATCACCAAAGCCGTTTTTCCGGTTGCCGGCATGGGCAGCCGTTTCCTGCCGGCCACCAAGGCCAGCCCAAGGAAATGCTGCCGGTCGTGGACAAGCCGCTGATCCAGTATGCGGTGGAAGAGGCGGTGGCGGCCGGCATCACCGACATGGTGTTCATCACCGGCCGCAACAAGCGCGCGATCGAGGATCATTTCGACAAGGCCTACGAACTGGAAGCCGAGCTGGAAGCGCACGGCAAGACAAGAATTGCTGCGAACTGGTGCGCGAGCGTCGATCCCAAGCATGTGAACTGCATCTACATCCGCCAGGCCGAGCCGCTGGGGCTGGGGCATGCCGTGCTGTGCGCCAAGCCGGTAGTGCAAGACGAGCCGTTTGCGGTGATTCTGGCCGACGACCTGATCGATGGCGAACCGCCGATCGTGAAGCAGATGGTGGAGTGTTTGCACAGCATCAATGCTCGATTCTCGGCGTGCAGGACGTGCCGCGCGAGCAGACCCGGCAATACGGCATCGTCAGCAGCGTGCCATCTGGCCGAGCGTATCGAGCAAGTGAACGGTATCGTGGAAAAACCCAAGCCGGAGGATGCGCCTTCCACGCTGGCCGTGGTGGGACGCTATATCCTGACGCCGCGCATCTTCCATCATCTGGAGAACATGCAGGCCGGTGCGGGCGGCGAAATCCAGCTCACCGACGGCATCGCCGCACTGATGCAAGGAAGAGCAATTGCTGGCCTACCGCTTCAATGGCATCCGCTACGATTGCGGTTCCAAGCTCGGTTATCTGCAAGGCGACGGTCGCGTTCGGGTTGAAGCATCCGGAAGTGCGCGAGGATTTGCCGCCTACCTGAAGAGCATGACGTGATCAAACGAACAGGCGCAAGCACGAACGAAGCCAGATACTTCATGAGTATCGGCCAGAACGCACGGATATCCTGATCAGGCCGAACGATGCGTTCGCAGCGGAGGTCCAGGCTGCGTGCACGGGTGGCCAGGCAGATCAATCGCGCGCTTGGCGGAATCGCATCCGCTGGTGCTGTCCGTGATGGGCGGCGCGGTGGTGTTCAGCCGGGCAGTTGTTGCCCCTGCTCGATTTCCCGCTGGATTTCGATTACCTGCACGTCATCGCGCTATGGCAATGACAACGCAGGGCGGCCACTTGCACTGGAAGGTGATGCCGCAGGAGAATGTGCGGGGCGGGTCGTGCTGGTGCTGGACGATATTCTGGACGAAGGCCAGACCCTGGCGGCGATCCGGGACAAGCGTGCTGGAGCTGGGTGCCGCAAGTCGTTTTACAGCGCCGTATTCGCCGACAAGAGAACCGGCCGAAGCAAACCCATCCAGTGCTGATTTTGTCGGAATGGACCTGCCCAACCGTTATCGTGTTCGGCTTCGGCATGGATGTGCACGGGGCATGGCGCAATCTGCCCGCAATTTATGCATTAAAGGAAGAGTGATAAAATGCTAGGAATTATCGGCGGCACCGGCCTGACCCAACTGGCCAATCTTGAAGATCACGCATCGGCAGGTGATGCGCACGCCTTACGGCGAACCTTCCGGCGCACTGACCTTCGGCAAGATCAAGGAGCACGAAGTGGTGTTCCTGGCGCGCCATGGCTACGGCCACACCATTCCGCCGCATGAGGTGAATTATCGCGCCAACCTGTGGGCGCTGCAGCGACCAGGGCGTCCAGCACGTCGTGTCGGTCACCACGGTCGGCGGCATCCGCGCCGATCACGCGCCGGGCACCATCGTCATCCCGGACCAGATCATCGACTACACCTATGGGCGCAAGTGCCACTTATTTTGACGGCAAGCGACAAGCCGGTCACGCACATCGATTTCACCGAGCCCTATTGCGAAAAAATGCGCCAGCAGTGCATGCAGGCAGCGTGAAGCTGGCGGGAGAAACCTGTATCGATGGCGGCGTTTATGCCGCAGTGCAGGGGCCGCGCCTGGAAACGGCAGCGGAGATCAACCGTCTGGACCGCGACGGCGCCACCATGGTGGGCATGACCGGCATGCCGGAAGCGGTGCTGGCCAGGGAACTGGGGCTGTGCTATGCCACCATTGCCGTGGTGGCCAATTATGCCGCCGGGCGCGGTACCAGCCAGCACGCTATCAGCTTCGAGGAGATCGACGTCGTGCTGAAGCAGGCGATGCAGCGGGTGCGGAACATTCTGGAGCATGTGGTGGAGCTGGATGGCGATTAGAACCGTATTGCGCATGGGCGATCCGCGCCTGCTGGAGACGGCCGCAGCCGGTGCCGCTTTCGATACACCGGAGTTGCACGCGCTTGCTGGCAGACATGCGCGACACCATGGCTGCGCTCAACGGCGTCGGGCTGGCCGCACCGCAGATCGGAGTGGGCCTGCAGGTGGTGATTTTCGGCGTGCAGCCAACTCCGCGCTATCCGGATGCCGAGACCGTGCCGCATACGGTGCTGATCAATCCGTGCTAACGCCCTGGCGACGAAATGGAAGAAGGCTGGGAAGGCTGCCTCAGTATCCCCGGCATGCGCGGCCTGGTGCCGCGCTACAAGCAGTTGCGCTACCAGGGCTTCGATCAGTTCGGCGCACTCATCGACCGTACCGTGAGCGGTTTCCATGCGCGGGTGGTGCAGCATGAATGCGATCATCTGCAGGGCATTCTTTACCCGATGCGGATCAGGGATATGAGGAATTTCGGCTTCAACCGAGGCGATATTTCCCGACCGGGAAATGCA
>CAWHAD010000006.1:0-266439 GCA_963827265.1 uncultured beta proteobacterium
AGGTGGAGGGCGTCGCCGAGACGAACACGGTCTGGCGCATGATCTTTTCGAATTCGTCGAAGCGCAGTGGGCGGTTGTCCAGCGCGGACGGCAGCCGGAAACCGTAGTTGACCAGGTTTTCCTTGCGCGCGCGGTCGCCCTTGTACATGCCGCCCACCTGCGGAACCATCACGTGGCTTTCGTCGAGGAACATCAGCGCGTTCGGCGGCAGGTAGTCGAGCAGCGTCGGCGGCGGCTCGCCCGCCGTGCGCCCGGACAGGTGGCGCGAATAGTTCTCGATGCCCTTGGTGAAGCCGATCTCGTTGAGCATCTCCAGGTCGTGGCGGGTGCGCTGCTCGATGCGCTGCGCCTCGACCAGCTTGTTCTCGCGCTGGAAGAACGCGATGCGCTCGGCCAGCTCGACCTTGATGGTTTCGATCGCGGACACCACCGTGCTGCGCGGCGTCACGTAATGGCTGGACGGATACACGGTGTAGCGCGGCACCTTGTGCAGGATGTGGCCGGTGAGCGGATCGAACAGCGACAGGGTTTCGACCTCGTCGTCGAACAGCGTCACGCGCAGCGCATTCTCGCTGCTCTCGGCCGGGAAGATGTCGATCACGTCGCCGCGCACGCGGAACGTGCCGCGCGCGAAATCGATCTCGTTGCGCTCGTACTGCATCTCGACCAGGCGCTTGATCACGTCGCGCTGGTGCATTCTTTCATTGTTGCGCAAGTGCAGGATCATGCCGTGGTAATCGACCGGGTCGCCGATGCCGTAGATCGCCGACACGGTCGCGACGATCACGCAGTCTTCGCGCTCCAGCAGCGCCTTGGTCGCGGACAGGCGCATCTGCTCGATCTGCTCGTTGATGCTGGAATCCTTCTCGATGAACACGTCGCGCGACGGCACGTAGGCCTCGGGCTGGTAGTAGTCGTAATAGGAGACGAAATACTCGACCGCGTTCTCGGGGAAGAACTCGCGGAACTCGGAATACAGCTGCGCGGCCAGCGTCTTGTTCGGCGCCATCACCATCGCCGGGCGGCCGAGCTGCGCGATCACGTTGGCCATCGTGAAGGTCTTGCCCGAGCCGGTCACGCCGAGCAGGGTCTGGAACGACAAGCCGTCGCGTATGCCCTCGACCAGCTGCGCGATCGCCGCGGGCTGGTCGCCTGCCGGCTCGAACGGCTGGTGCAGGATATAGGGACTGCCGGGGAAGGTTTTGATGGCCATGGTCAGTCATGTATTGTACGGGGAAAGCGACGATAACCAAACAGCGATACGCGGTGAACTTGGGCTCAAGAATTGCGCAACGATCTGGGTCGTCCATCAATAATGAAAGCGTGTTCGATATGCGCTCAGCCAGATGGCACGGTCGCCATCAACGCGTTGCTGTTCGTATTATTAATTTCGGGGATACGTGGCTGGCTGAACTTTGATACTGGCGCAAAGTTGCTGCAGCCAAGACTTCCGGTGTCTTTGATCCCCTGGATGATTTGCTGATCAGTTCACGCCCCGCGGAATTGCCGCCGGTAATGCGATGGCGAAATCCTGAAGCTACGGTTGAAGTTCTGGCGAAACGAAGCGGGCGTCCCGAACCCCGCCTTCTCCGCTATCGCATCTATCGGTTTGTCAGTCGTTTCGAGCAGTTGCTGGGCCAGGCCCAGCCGCTGGTTCAGCAGCCATGCGCTCACCGTCACGCCCATGACTTGCCGGAAGCGCCGAGTAAACGTGCGGCGCGTCATCAACGCCCGTTCGGCGAGTGTATCGAGGCTATGCGGCTTGTCCAGGTTGCGCCGGGTCCAGTCCAGCACTTTTGCGAAATGATCGACGGTTGAAACATCGCGCACCGGTTGCTGGATGTATTGTGCCTGCCCGCCTTGCCGGTGCGGCGACACGACCATGCGCCGCGCAACCTGGTTCGCCACCCTGGCGCCATATCGTTGGCGCAGCATATGCAGGCAGCAGTCTATCGCCGCTGCTGTTCCCGCCGAGGTGATGATATTGCCGTCATCCACATAAAGCACGTTGGAGTCCACGCATATCTGCGGGTAGCGAACGGCCAATTCCTCCGCCCAGAACCAGTGTGTGGTGGCGGGACGGCCATCGAGCAAACCGGCTGCGGCCAGGACGAACGAGCCCAGGCACAAGCCGACGATCAGCGCGCCGCGCTGGTGCGCTTTGCGCAGCGCATTCAACAAGGCCGGAGGCGGAATTTCCGCAGGGTTGCGCCAACTGGGCACGATGACGGTCGCTGCCCGGGATAGATCTTTCAGCCCGTAGCGCGTCTCTATCGTAAATCCCGCCGACGTTTTCAGCTTTCCTGGTTCTGCCGCGCAAACCAGCAGTTCGAATTCGGGTACGCAAGCGCCCGTACGATCCTCGCCGAAAACCGCGCATGGAACGGAAAGATGAAACGGGCTGATGCCGTGAAAAGCGATTATTGCGATGGTATTCTCACGCATGGCATACCTTTTACACTTTGGCCTGTTTTTTTCGAATTATGTCATTCAGGCCACTATTCCGCCAGCGCCACTATCCAGATAATGCGGCCATCCACTACCACTCAAGGAGATCGCATGCCTTCCCGCCGCGCTTTGATTGTCATCGATGTGCAGAACGAATACGTTACCGGCAACCTGCCGATCGAGTACCCGGACATCCATTTGTCGCTCGCCAACATCGCCAAGGCCATGGATGCCGCCAAGGCGGCGGATATACCCATCGTCGTGGTGCAACAGTTTGCACCCGCCGGTTCGCCTGTCTTCGCGCATGGCAGCGATGGCTGGGAGCTGCACGAAGTAGTGCGCTCGCGCAGCCGGGATCATTATTTCGAAAAGAAATTGCCCAATGCCTTTGCCGGGACCGATCTTGCCGACTGGCTGGGCGAGCGCCAGATCGACACGCTGACTGTGATCGGTTACATGACGCACAACTGCGATGACTCCACGATCAAGCATGCATTCCATACCGGGCTCACGGTGGAGTTCCTGTCGGATGCAGCAGGTTCCCTGCCCTATCTCAACAAGGCTGGCTCGGCCAGCGCCGAGGAAATACATCGCTCGTTTACGGTCGCGATGCAGGCACGCTTCGCCGCGGTAATGGGTACGGATGAATGGATAAATTTGCTGCACACCGATAGCGTCGCCAAACGTGACAGTCTTTTCCTGTCCAACCAACGCGCCCGTGCCGCGAGGCTGGCAAAATGATCAAGCTGCATCCGATGGAAACGGCTGATGTAGACCTATATAAGGTATAAGGCTGGCTGCCTTATCCGACGGAATCCGAGGAGCCAGATTACGCACTGCTGGCCGGTTGATACCGGGCGCGATCAGGCCCCGATCCTGACGCGCAGCCGCCCGAGCAGGCTCAGGAAATTGCCCGACAGTGCCTTCTCCTGAGGATCGCTGATCGGCGCGACGCTCTGGCGCTTCTGCAGTTCGGGCTGGTTGCGCAGCGCATGGAAACGCTCCAGCATCGACTCCAGGTTGCGCGCCAGCAGTCCCTTGCTGAACGGCTTGGGCAGGAAGCGGGTGATCTGCGCCTGGTTGATCATCTCGATCAGCCGCGAGGTGTCGCTGAACGAGGTCACGATGATGCACTGGGTGCGCGGATTGAGCTGCTTGATGGTCTTCAGGATGTAGCCGACATTGGTGTTGCCCAGCATCAGTTCCGAGACGACCACCGAGACGTCCTGCCTGGCCAGCTCTTCCATCGCATGCTGCGCATCGGCCGCCCAGATGATCTCGCAGCGGTCCGCCAGGGTCTCGTGCACGATGCTGGCGGTAGCCTCGTCGTGGTCCATGATCAGCACGCGCGGCTTCGCAGCGCCGGTTTCGGCATCGTCCGCATGCGGCTGCACGGTAAAGCTGGCCTCGGCGATCTCCGCGGCCTCGGCCACCACGCTCTTGACCTCCTCGGCATCCCACGGCTTCATCAGGTAACGGAAGACTTCGCCCTCGTTCACGCTGGCGATCGAGGCATCCAGGTCGGAATAGCCGGTCAGCAGGATGCGCATCGTCGCCGGCGAAATCTCGCGGGCGTGGCGCAGCAGTTCGGAGCCCTGCATTTCCGGCATGCGCTGGTCGCTGACGATCACATGCACGCGCTCGTCGCGCAATATCCTGAGCGCTTCATCGGGATCGGTGGTCATGCGCACCTGGTAGCCGCCGAAAAACAGCATGCGCAGCGAACGCAGGATGCGTTCTTCGTCGTCGACCAGCAGTAGGGTGGGTTTGCTCATGGTTTTCTCCTTGGTGTTATGCCGCCGCCTCCAGCACCGCAGCTTGATGCATCGCTTTCGGGGGCTCAACCGGCAACCTGATTTCGAAACGGGTGCCTTCGCCGACGCGCGATTCGACCCGGATTTCCCCGCCGTGCTTGGCGATGATCTGGTGGGTGATCGCCAGCCCCAGACCGGTGCCTTCGCCGACCGCCTTGGTGGTAAAGAACGGGTCGAAGATGCGGGCCAGCACTTTTTCCGGGATGCCCTTGCCGTTGTCGGCGACGCTGACGTACACCGAGTCGCCCGCGGACCAGCTCCGGATGAACAGCCTGCCCTGCCCTTCCATCGCGTGCGCCGCATTGGTGAACAGGTTAAGGAATACCTGGTTGAGCTGCGACGGCGCGCAGGTGATGCTGGGCAGATCGCCCAGTTCCTTGACCACGTTGACCTTGTCCTTGAGCACGTTGCGGCCGATGTTGAGCGCGCTGTCGATGCAGTCGTTCAGGCTGACCGCTTCGGTCGCGGCCGAGTCCATCCGCGAGAAGTTCTTCAGGTTGAGCACCAGTTCGGAAATCTGCGATATCCCGTACAGCGAATCCTCCATCAGCCCGTGCATCTCGCCGAGCATCTCCCCCGCATCGATGTCGCTGCGGAACGCGGCGATCTGCTGCATCAGCGCGGCGATCCTGTCTTCGGTCGCGTTTTCGTCGAGCAGCGCGTCGGCCAGTCCCTCATATCCCGCGATCATGTCCTGCAACTGGCGAAACAGCCCCTGGCCCATCGCGACGTTGTTCTGCACATAGCCGAGCGGGGTGTTGATCTCGTGCGCGATGCCGGCCACCATCTGGCCCAGCGACGCCATCTTTTCGGATTGCACCAGCGCGAGCTGCGAAGACTTGAGCTGGACATTGGCCTGCTCGAGCTCCCGGGTGTTGGCGCGCATCTGCACTTCCATGGTGTTCAGCAGGTCCATCACGAAGCCGACGCCGACATAATTGCCGTCCCAAGTGATGATGAAATCCTCGGTCAACGGGTATTTCATGTTGGCTGCGATATGCTGCGCGGCAACCGCGAGCGGCTGGTCCAGCTCGACCAGCAGCGGCTGGTCGTTCAGGAAGGCGCGGATCGGGCGCTTGCCGTGCAGTTCGCGCGCGTAGCGCTTCAGATAGATATCCATGAAACGGTAGCGGCTCATCATCCCGACCGGGCGGCCGTTTTCGACGACCGGCAGGGACAGCAGCTTTGCGTATTTCGGGGCGGTAAACAGATCGGCGACCACTTCGAGCGGACATTCCGGCGAGATGCCGTCGACCGGATTGATCAGCGAAACGATTTCATTGCCTGGTTGGTGATTCTGGCGCATATATCCTCCTGAGCGGATAGTAGGCACCGAATATGACGGGAATATTAAACCGGCCGAGCTTGTGCGGACGCTGATGCCCCTATAGCCACGCCGCGCCGCGCACGCCGCTGGAATCGCCATGACGATTCTTCACCAGCCGGGTATCGACCCGGTCCGAGAACACCCAGTTGCCCCACAGCGCGGGCACGCTCGCGTACAGCCTGTCGATGTTGGACATGCCGCCGCCCAGCACGATCACGTCCGGGTCGAGGATATTGATCACGTGCGCGAGGGAACGGGCGAGGCGGTTTTCATATTGCTGCAGGGTACGCTCGCAGTCTGCATCGCCCTGCGCCGCGCGCTGCACGATCTCTGCGGAACCCAGTGTTGCGCCGGTTTCGAGCTGGTACTGCCGCATCATGCCCGGGCCGGACAGGAAGGTCTCGATGCAGCCGTGCTTGCCGCAATAGCACGCCGGTCCGGGCAGTTCGCGTGCTTCCGGCCACGGCAGCGGGTTGTGGCCCCATTCGCCGGCGATCGCGTTCGGCCCGGTGAGGATGTGCCCGTTGACCACGATGCCGCCGCCGACGCCGGTGCCGAGGATCACGCCGAACACCACAGCCGCGCCCGCCGCCGCGCCATCGGTCGCTTCGGACAGCGCGAAGCAGTTCGCATCGTTGCCGACCCTGACCTCGCGCTGCAGCAGCGCTTCGAGGTCCTGCAGGATAGTCTGTCCGTTGAGCGACACCGAGTTGGAATTCTTCAGCCGGCCGGTTGCGCGGGACAGCGCGCCGGGCGTGCCGACACCCAATGTACAAGCATCTGGCGGTCCGCGCTGCCCGAGTTCGGCTTCGGCGTAACGAACCAGGCCGGCGATCGCCCGCAGCGTTTCGTGGTAATCGTTCTGCGGCGTTGCAACGCGGCGGCGCAGCAATTCCGTGCCATCGTCGGCCAGCGCGATGATTTCGATTTTGGTGCCGCCAAGGTCCACGCCCAGCTTCATGGTGTTTCTCCCGCCCCGGCCTGCAGCCAGAACGTGACCGGGCCGTCGTTGACGAGGCTCACTTTCATGTCGGCGCCGAACACGCCGGTCGCCACGATGGCATGCTTCTCGCGCGCGATCTTCACGAAGTAATCGAACAGTTCCGCGCCGAGTTCCGGCGATGCGGCCGAGGAAAAGCTGGGGCGCGTGCCCTTGCGCGTGTCCGCCGCGAGCGTGAATTGCGGGACCAGCAGCAGGCCGCCGCCGATGTCCGCAAGCGACAGATTCATCCTGCCGGTGTCGTCGGGAAACACGCGGTAACCCAGCAGGCGTTCGAGCAGGCGCTGCGCGCTCCTGTGGCTGTCGTGCTTCTCGACGCCGAGCAGCACCAGCAGCCCTGCGCCGATCTGTCCGGCGACGCTGGCCTTCATGGTTACATCGGGCACGGTTACACTTGCCTCGCTGACGCGCTGTATCAATCCGATCATGCCCTGTTTCCTGTCATTGGATTCCGGTCATTGGATTCCGGTCATTAAATTCAGGTCACCCGTTTCTTCGAAGCGGATTCTACCGCGGCGGCGGCAACCGCAACCAGCATCGCGGCGGTATCCGGTTGATCCGCAACCCGGGCCGGGAAAAGCGCGCGGGCGCAAGCTGCGGGTTGTGTTTCGTCAATCCACTGTTTTCCGCGCAAGAGTATAATTCCCGCCATCTCATAACCAAGGAAAAATTGTGACACTCTCCACTCGCGTACAGGCCATCAAGCCTTCACCCACTCTTGCCGTCACCGCGCGCGCGGCGAAGCTGAAAGCAGAAGGCAAGGACATCATCGGGCTGGGCGCGGGCGAGCCGGATTTCGATACGCCGCAGCATATCAAGGACGCCGCGATCGCCGCGATCAACCGTGGCTTCACCAAATACACCCCGGTCGGCGGCACACCGTCGCTGAAGGCCGCGGTGATCGCGAAGTTCAAGCGCGACAACGGGCTGGACTACACCGCGAAACAGATCCTGGTTTCGTGCGGCGGCAAGCAGAGTTTCTTCAATCTCGCGCTGGCGGTGATCAATCCCGGCGACGAGGTGGTCATACCCGCGCCTTACTGGGTGTCGTATCCCGATATCGTGCTGATCGCGGAAGGCAAGCCGGTGATCGTGCAGGCGGGCATAGGCCAGGGTTTCAAGATCACGCCGGCGCAGCTGGAAGCCGCGATCACGACCAAGACCCGGATGGTGGTGATCAACAGCCCGAGCAACCCGTCCGGGGCGGTTTACACGCTGGCCGAATTGCAGGCGCTCGGCGCGGTGCTGCGCAAGCATCCGAACGTGTTGATCGCAACCGACGACATGTACGAGCATATCGCGCTGACCGACGCGAAGTTCGTGAACATCCTGAATGCGTGCCCCGACCTGTATACGCGCACGATGGTGCTGAACGGCGTATCGAAGGCCTATTCGATGACCGGCTGGCGCATCGGCTATGCGGCGGGTTCGGAAGCGATCATCACCGCGATGGAAAACGTGCAGTCGCAAAGCACCTCGAATCCGACCTCGATCTCGCAGGTCGCCGCGGAGGCCGCACTGAACGGCGACCAGGGTTGCATCACGCCGATGGTGGAGGCGTTCCGCGAGCGGCATGCGTTCGTGGTGGATGCGCTGAACCGGATTCCCGGCGTGAAGTGCCTGATGGCGGGCGGCGCGTTCTATGCGTTCCCGGATTTCAGCGGCGCGATCGCCGCGCTGCACAAGAAGGGCGTGCTGAAGGTAGCCAGTGACCTCGCGCTGTCGGAATATCTGCTGGTTGAAGCCGGCGTGGCGGTGGTGCCCGGCTCCGCGTTCGGCAGCGAAGGCTACCTGCGCCTGTCCTTCGCCACTTCAATGGAAAACCTGAAGAAAGCGCTGGAGCGTATCGCGAAGGCGCTGGCTTAAGGTTTCGGCGCAGGCTAACGTTCATGTTACGCCGGAGCCAAAATCACCCGGCGCTGGAGCGTATCGCGAAGGCGCTGGCTTAAGGTTTCGGCGCAGGCTAACCAGCGGCTTGCTGGCGTCGTTTGCCAGCTTAGCCGATTGGCTATGCAAAGCTAACGTTTTCCCCGCAAGGGGGAGGCCGTGGTTGTAAAGCCGCTAAAGCGGCAACAACCACGCACACGTTACGCCGGAGCCAAAATCACCCGGCGCTGGAGCGTATCGCGAAGGCGCTGTCGTAAGGGTTCAGCGCGGGGCTGACCTTCAGACTTGCAGGAGCGGCATGGCTCGCTCCAGCAACAACAACACTACATCCCTGCACCTGATTATTTAATGAGTACTTGAATCAGGGCGCATAAACCAGCGTCGGGCTGTCGATCGCACCGCCCAAATGAAGTTCGGTGCCGGTCAGTCCATGCATGTCCAGATTGACCTTCATTTTGCCGGTCAACTGCTGGTTGCCGATGTCAAACGATGCAAGCGCATTCATCACGCCGCCGTCGATTTTGACCTTGCTGAAATGGTACCCATCCTTGTTGTAGCTGAAGTCGCCCTGGAGATGGTCGTAATGGGTCCTGCCTCCCGGCAGGTTTGTCTTGCTGCGCGTGCGCGCCGTTTCGACGATGTCCAGCCCGGCGATCAACCCGTCGCTTGAAACGAAGCTGCCATCAAGCAACGCGGAATCGATCAGCCCGCCCAGATCCGGCGAACTCATCCTGAAGCGCGCCGAGCCATCAATGTTGCCATCCAGCAATTTGCTGAATTCCTTCATCCCGATCTTCTTCGCTGTGATCGCACCGTCCGCATGCCAGCCTGAATGCCAGTTCAGGTGCGCGTTCCCATTCAGCGTGCCATCGAGTATCCGCGCATCGAATTTGTCGATCAGCAGTTCGTCGCCGGATATTTCTCCGCTCGCATCGAGTTCGTCGAAATTCCAGTTCGGCAGCAGCGGCAGCGCGCCTGCATGCACCGTTATGTTTGTCTTGAATTTGCCGCCCGCGAGCGGATCGATGGTCACGCTGTATTTGCCGGTGTTGGCGCTGAATCGGGCATGGGTAAATTTGCCTGCCGGGTCGAAATCCAGTTCGCCTTCCACACCGGTCTGCTGGAAGATATCGGTATCCAGCGTGCCCTCGCTGATCGTCATGCGGCTCACCGGAAACTGGCTGCTGCCGGCCAGCTTTTGCAGCCAGACACCCGAGTCGCGCAACGCGATGCCCCTGACGGTGACCTTCTGGAAATCGACGCTGTCGATCGGCTTGCTGTCGCCGAACACGCCGAAGATATCAAAATTGATTTGCGCGGCCGCGGCCTGGAACTGCTTCGCATCGCCGATATATATCTCGCCCAGATCCAGACGCGGCGTCGGAAGGATGCGGCCGGACAGATAGCCCAGGTGCACCGGCTGATGCAATTCGCCGGAGAGCATCTGCTGTACTTTCGGCATGTAATCGCGCATCGGCAGGAAGTAGGGTGCGACAAACAGCGCGCCGACCAGCAGCACCAGCAGGAATATCCCGAGCATGACGATACTTCCAAACAGCTTGTCCCATGCAAAGGGTTTGCGCGGCGCGCGTGCGGCACGTCTGGCCTTTTCTGCGCGTGCAGTTTCGCGGGGATGTTCGGCAAGTTGTGCCGCACGTTCGGCGTTGACCCGGGCGGACTCCAGCGCGCGCTGCTCGGCTTCGGACCATAGCTTGGCCTCGGCGTCAGCGAATTCCCTGATGCGTGCTTCTTCGGCACTGCGCGCCTGGGCTTCGCGCTTTGCCCGGTCCTTTTCCGCTTTTTCCTTTTCCGCCTTTTCCCGGGCAGCCGCTTCGTCCTTCACCGGCGGCGTGACCGCGCGGGGCGATGCGGCCTCAACCGCAGTCTGGACCGGTTTGGCTACCTGCCGTTCTTTGGGCGGCTCGGCCGGGCGGGCTTCGTCGACATTGAACGAGTCAAACGAAAATGCATCCTGCTTTACTGACGCGGATGCAGATTCACCGGATCCGGGTTCCTGCACGGGGTGCGGATTTTGCTGCGGTGTAGCGGGCTGAATTTCATCGATCTGGAATGCATCGAACGCAAACGATCCGGTCACGCCCAGGTCCGTTCCAGTTGATTTTTTTCGCGCTTCAGCTGCTTTACGCGCCTGTTCGGCTTCCTGTTCGGCCAGTTTGCGGGCAGTTTCAGCTTCCAATTCCGCCGTGCGCCTGGCCCGTTCCTGTTCGGCCTGCCGCTGGGTTGCTTCCTGTTCTGCCCTGATGCGGGCAGCTTCCTGTTCTGCCTTGATGCGCGCCGCTTCCTGCTCCGCCTTGATCCGTGCAACCTCGGCTTCCTTGCGCTTGCGTTCCTCGGCCTCGAGTCGCAGCTTGGCCTCCTGCTCGGCTTTCAGCCTGGCGGCTTCCAGTTCTTCACGCACCCGTCTGGCTTCCTGCTCTGCTTTCAGCTTGGCGGCTTCAAGTTCTTCGCGCGCCCGCCTGGCTTCCTGATCCGCCTTGATGCGCGCTGCTTCGGCTTCCCGCTGCTCCCTGGCCGCGGCCTCGAGACGCAGTCTGGCCTGCTGTTCTGCTTCGCGAAGAACCGCGTCCTGGTTGTTGCCTGCCGTATCTGCGCGCGTTGGTGCCTCGTAGGTGGACATGAAATCCAGTTCGTCCGAAACTTTTTCCTGTGCAGGTTTGCGCGGCGTTGCGATTTTGACCGGCATGGCCATCTTGGGAGGCGCGGCTGATTTCGTAATCTTGCCGGAAAGGCCTTTTTCGTGGATCAGCCCGGACTTTTCCAGTTCTTCAAACATTTCGGCAAGATTGGTCCGCATGCTGGGCGCGGCGCGCTTGCTGATTTCACCGAAAGTGGAAACCCCGTCCACCATCGACAGGGCGCGCTTCACGTCACCGGACAGGGGGGATGTCCGACTTTGCACCTGTTCTTCGCCGGCGCTGGTTCTGACATAAATCGTTTTATTGTCCATGCTCCATTCTATCTGATCGCGCGCAATTATTACGATTTTAAATCATTTCGTTACGGCAGATCGGAGAACAGGTAACCAGTGGTATCCCGGTACGCACCAACAGATATGTCATATTAATTTTCCGGCATGCCTGTGTTTGCTTTTCCGCCCCCGTGCTTGGCCAGCGTGCATGCCGCGCGTTACCGTGTTACTCGCTGCACACTGCACATGACCGGTGAATAGAATATTGCGGCCTACGCTGGCAGGACGCGGAATTCAACGTTTATAGTCTAATTGAGGTTGACCGGACAACGCAAAATCACTATCATGCGCACCTCTTCATTCCCTGATAGCTCAGTCGGTAGAGCGACGGACTGTTAATCCGCAGGTCCCTGGTTCGAGTCCAGGTCGGGGAGCCAGATCACCAGGTCCAAACGCAATACGGGGCTGTACCATTGCGATGATCCCAGCAGCAGAATTGCCGGCAAAACAACAAATTTCCCCTGATGCTTCCAAAACTACACCAAACCATCCCGACTCGTTTATCATAGACTGCGATCTGAGTCGTAAAACAGCGTTAATACAATCAGAAGGGCCGGCATTGGATATTGCGATAATTCGAAATCGATCGAACAACGCCGCAATTTGTATATCGCAATTTGTATATCTGGCCGCTTGAACCATGACCACTAAAAAAAATACGATTTGGCGATTCTTCCTGGTCGTGGTGGAAATCCTCTTCATCACCTACCTGGATTACAAAGAGTCCGGGACATACTTTTCCCTGGACGTGCTTTATTGCCTGCCGGTCATCCAGGCTGCGCAGATTGGCGCAATCCGTTCGATGCGCCGCTCCGATACGCAAACCTCCACTCTCATCGGCGTTATTGTTGCGGTAGCCTGGAGTGGTGTGGAGGCAGCGGTAATCTGGCCAAGTTTCCCGCTGTCTGCGCTTGCAATGAACATTTTTACGCGCAGCGTCACTTTCACCGTGCTTGGCCGGGTGGTAACCAAGCTGTGGCGGGAAAGGGAATACTCCCGCAAGGACACTTTGACGGAACTGGCCAACCGCCTGGAATTCAAAGAGCGCTTCGAAGCCGAACAGTTCCGCAGCGAACGCTACGGCACCCCCTATTCCCTGCTGTATATCGACATAGACGAGTTCAAGAAGCTGAATGACCAGCATGGCCATCACGTCGGCGACAAGGCCCTCAAGGCAGTCGCACACATTTTGCGGGAAAACTCCAGGAGCGTGGATACCGCGGCGCGCATCGGCGGCGATGAGTTCGTCCTGCTGTTTACCGAAACGGACGAATATGTTTGCGACATCCTGATCGAGCGTATCAAGGCGGCATCGGAAAAGATCTTCAAGGAAGAAGGATGGCAGATAGCGCTGTCCATCGGCCATGCAACCGCTACCGGAAAATCGAGAACCACGGATGAAATCCTGCATGATGCCGACGTCAACATGTACGCGATAAAGAAGCAAAAGCAATAACCCCAAGCCCAACGGGCGCAGCCCCGTTACACCTCCGTGCGCAACAGAACATACCTGCCCTGCTCGCTGTCGCAGATGCTGCGATGCGCAGCGATGCAGCCCGCGCTGTCGATGCGTTTTCCCTGGCGCAAACAGAAACGGCACCGGACCTGACGACCCGGTGCCGCTGTCGCTGCGCAACGC
The DNA here is from genome assembly GCA_963827265.1 of uncultured beta proteobacterium. Lineage (GTDB taxonomy): Bacteria > Pseudomonadota > Gammaproteobacteria > Burkholderiales > Gallionellaceae > Gallionella. The sequence continues at coordinate 13,105 of CAWHAD010000006.1, forward strand.
CGGACTACGGCATCACGCTGTTGATCACGATGTCCAGGCCTTTGGTGCCTGGTTTGATGGTTGCGGTCATGCCCTGCAGATCGCCGGCCTGCGGCAGCGGCGAGCCGGACTTCGACACCCGCGCCACCACCACGACCTTGGGATAACCGGACAGCTTCAGTTGCGGCTGCATGGCCATGCTGTCGTCCAGTGTGAATTTCAGCGGCAGGTCCTTGACCTGTTTGCGCATCACCGCCAGCGGCATTACCGGCCCTTGGGCGGCGCGTGCGAGGATGAACACGGTATCGTCGGGTGAAACCTTGCCCGTCAGTGCTTTGCTCAGTGTAACCTTGCCGGTAATGGCCGACTCGGTCAGTGCCGATTTTGCAGACGCCCTGCCCGCTGCCAGCAGCTCGAGCTGTTTCTTGCCGCCGGGCTGCTTGACGAGCAGTTCGGCCGCGCGTTTGAGGCCGCCGATGTATACCTGCGCATCCTGCGAACCGGGCCCGAGCTGGTCGACCAGTGTTTGCCAGCGTTTCATCGCGGTAAGGAAATCGCCCCGCTCCATCGCAGCCGAACCGGCCAGCGCAAGCGCGGTGTTGTTGTTGGGGTCCAGTTCCAGCGATTTGCTGATCATCTTGGACACTTCGTCATTCTGCAGGGTCTGGCCATTCGCCATTGCATAGACGTCGGCATAATTTGCCCACAACTGCGCCTCGTTCGGCACCAGCACCACCAGGCGTGCATAGGCATTGGACGCATCCGAGAAGCGTTTCTGCTCGGTGTAGGTGCGCGCCAGCATCCACCAGTCGCTCGGGTCCTGGGAGCCGCGCTTTACCTTGTTTTCCAGTTTGTGCAGCGCTTCCGGAGAATGAACTACCCCCTCGGCATCGGCCACAATCATGTCCTGCGGCGACAATGCATCGATATTTCCCAAGGTCAGGTACAGCGACACGCTGACCACCGGCAGCAGCACCGCCAGCGCGACAGCCAGCACCTTGGCCGGGTTGCGCGGCGGTTTTGCCGCAGGCTGTTCGGTGATCTTGACCTCTTCCAGCAGACGGGACTCCAATTCGGTCCTGCCCTGGTCATATGCTTCCTGGGTCAGCAGGCCGTTGTGCAGATCGACCTCGAGCTCCGTCGCCTGGTCGCGCAGAATTTCCAGATTCGCCGCATCCCGCAACACTTCATCGGGCGATGAAGCCTTGCGCCACAACGGCAACGCAATAAAAAGTACCGCGACCAGCAACAGCGCCGCACAGAGTATCCAGAATAAAATCATTTTTGTGGTTCTTTCGGTTCGTTTAGCAAAGCTGCTGCGCGTTGTGCATCTTCGGCGGACAGGTGTACTTCGGGGACGCTATTCTTGCGTTTCCGCAGCTGGTAAACCAGACCGGCCAGGCCGATCAGCAGCAACGCAAACGGGCCGTACCAGAGCAGTATGGTATCGCGCTTCATCGGCGGATCGAACAGCACGAAGTCGCCATATTTGGAAACCAGGAAATCGATGATCTGCTGGTCTGTCATGCCCTGTTTCATTTTTTCGCGCACTTCCTGGCGCAGATCCTTGGCCAGGTCGGCGCGCGAGCTGGCCAGCGATTCGTTCTGGCAGACCAGGCAACGCAGGTTTTTCGCAAGGTGGACCATGCGCTGTTCCAGTACGGGGTCTTCGGCCATGTCTTTCGCCTGCCCGGCGTAGGAAAAGGTCGGCAACAGGGTGATCAGTATTATCAATAGATATTTCATTTCGACTGCAGCTCCGCAACCAGTGGAAGGATTTTCTGTTGCAGACTTTGATGGGTAACCGGACCAATCTGCTTGTAGCGAATCACGCCCTGCTTGTCGATCACATAGGTTTCCGGCACGCCGTACACGCCGTAATCGATCCCGACGCGTCCGTTGGCATCGGTGGCGATCAGGGAGTATGGATCGCCGCCTTCGCGCAGCCACGCCTCGCCGTCAGGATTCTTGTCCTTGTAGTCCAGTCCCAGGATCGGAACAATGTGCTGCTGCGACAATTCCATCAGCACGGGATGTTCCTCGCGGCACGAAACGCACCAGGATGCCCACACGTTGAGCAGCCAGACCTTGCCCTTCATTTCCTCCGACGAAAACTGTTTGGCAGGGTTGTACAGCTGCGGCAGCGTGAACGCCGGCGCGGGTTTGTTGATCAGCGGCGAGGGAATTTCGTGCGGATCCAGCCCCAGTCCGATATACAGGAAAATCGCCAGCACCACAAAAGCAAGGAATGGCCAGAAGCGCGTCATGACGCACCACCTGTCGCGATGGTTCCGCCGACTGGCAGGCTGCCTGCACTGATGCGCGCCGCCTTCCTGCTGTGGATACGGTAGCGGCGGTCACTGATCGCCAGCGCGCCGCCCATGGCCATCAACAGGCAGCCGCCCCAGATCCAGACCACAAACGGCTTGTAGTAGACGCGCATCGACCAGGCACCCTGCGAATCCGGAATCGGTTCGCCCATCGAGACGTAAAGGTCGCGGAAGATGCCGGTGTCGATGGCCGCTTCCGTCATCGGCATGCCGGACGCGTTAAAGTGGCGCTTCTGCGGTAGCAGCACGGTGACCAGGCTGCCATTCTTCGTAACGGTGAAGTGCGCCTGCTCGGCGGTATAGTTCGGGCCAGTAACGTTGTTCACGCCGTCAAACCGGAATATGTAGCCTCCGGAATCGACCGTGTCGCCGACGTTCATGCGCACGTCGCGCTCGGTTTCATAACCCTTAACCACGGTCACGCCGATGATGAATACCGCCACGCCGAGATGTGCGAGCTGCATGCCGTAGTAGCTCAGGCTCTGGCTGCGCACACGCTGCATGAACGGGCCCGACCCGGCCCAGCGTTGCTGCAGGCTCACCACCAGCGATGCGACAACCCAGAATGACAGCAGCAATCCCAGCGCAATCATGGGGGTCCAGTGCTTGAAGATAAACGGCAACGTAATTGCCAGCACTGCCGCCGCAACGAATCCCCAGCGCACGCGCCGGATCAGTTCGGGCACGCTGGACTGCTTCCAGCGCGCCAATGCACCGAGGCCCATGATCAGGATGGTCAGCGTCATCAGCGGAACGAACACTGCCTCGAAATAGGGAGGACCCACCGACAGCTTGCCCATACCAAGCGCATCCATGAACAGCGGATACAGGGTGCCGATGAACACCGAAGCGGATGCGACGGACAGCAGCACGTTATTCGCAAGCAGCATCGATTCGCGCGAGACGATATCGAACTTTCCGCCGAGTCCGATCTTCGGCGCGCGCCATGCGAACAGCAGCAGCGACGAACCGATCACGATCACAAGGAAAGCCAGAATGAACACGCCGCGCTTGGGATCGGTCGCAAACGAGTGCACCGAAGTCAGCACGCCGGAACGCACCAGGAAAGTACCGAGCAGGCTAAGCGAGAATGCGGCGATTGCGAGCAGCACCGTCCAACTCTTGAACGCGCCGCGCTTTTCGGTGACAGCCAGGGAATGGATCAGCGCTGTGCCCACCAGCCACGGCATGAACGACGCATTTTCGACCGGGTCCCAGAACCACCAGCCGCCCCAGCCGAGTTCATAATATGCCCACCAGCTGCCCAGCATCACGCCGCAGGTCAGGAACACCCAGGCCACCGTGGTCCATGGACGCGACCAGCGCGCCCAGGTGGCATCAAGCTTGCCGCCGAGCAGTGCGGCAATCGCAAACGAGAACGCGACCGAGAATCCCACATAGCCCATGTACAGCATCGGGGGATGAATCACCAGGCCGGGATCCTGCAGCAGCGGATTCAGTTCCTGACCGTCGGTCGCGGCAGGCAGCAGGCGGGTGAACGGATTTGAAGTAAGCAGCATGAAAAGCAGGAAACCGACCGCGATCAGTCCCATCACGCCCAGCACGCGCGCGACCATTTCCTCGGGCAGGTGCCGGCTGAACGTCGCAACCGTTACGGCCCAGATTGACAACATGGTTACCCACAGCAGCAGCGAACCCTCATGTCCGCCCCAGATTGCGGCAAACCGGTAATGCAATGGCAATTGTGAATTGGAATGTTCCGCGACATACAACACGGAAAAATCATTGTGGAGAAATGCATATGCAAGTGCGGAAAATGCCAACGCGACGAATACGAATTGCCCTGTTGCCAATGGGCGCGCAAGGCTCATCAACACCCTGTTGTTGCGCGCAGCGCCCAGTATCGGCAGTACGCCCAGCGCCAAAGCCAGGAACAATGCGATGATTAACGAAAAATGGCCAAGTTCTGGAATCATGTCTAACCCCTCAGGAAATTATTGAGCAACAGGAACAGGGGCGTTGCCGGGTACGGAAACTGTCCCGGCCGCATTGGCAACCCCGCCGTTTTTCAGCGCATCGGCCGCTTCCATTGCCTTGGCCTTTTTCAGCGCATCGGCCGCTTCAGGCGGCATATAGTTTTCATCATGCTTGGCGAGCACCTGATCGGCAACCATCACGCCGCCCGCCTCCATCTTGCCTTCGGCAACCACACCCTTGCCTTCCTTGAACAGGTCCGGAAGGATGCCTTTATACACAACCGGGATTTCCTTATACATATCGGTAATCACGAAATTTGTCGTCAACCCGTCCGTTTCGCGTTTGACGCTGCCCTTTTCAACCAGGCCGCCGATGCGGAAACTGCGGTCCTTCGGAACCTGGTTGTCGAACACCTGGGTGGGGGTGAAATACAGATTCACGTTACCCCTCAGCGCATAAAGCACCAGGCCCACCGCCAGCCCGACTGCGACAAGGGCAACTGCGATAAATGCAAATCTTTTGTGGCGCGGTTTCATTTACTCTTAATCTCCTGCATCACGCATCAGGCGAACCTGCTGCAAAGTTGTTTTCCGTTTGCGGACGACCATAACGATTTCGATCACGAAAATAATCAACGCGAACACGTACGAACCGATCCAGATATAGGTAAGCGGGTTCGCCTTCATCCAGTCCAGGATGTTCATTGCTGCACCTCCGGCAATTCGCTGATCCAGTCGGTCTTGCGCTCGCGCTCGAGTATGATGCTGCGCACCCGCGAGAGCACGACCGCAATCGCATAGAACCAGCAGGCAATCGTCATGATGAGCAGAGTATGCTGCATGGTGATCTGCATGCTGGTCCCGCTGAACTTGATCGTCGATCCCTGATGCAGGGTGTTCCACCATTTCACCGAAAAATAGATGATCGGCACGTTTACCGATCCGACGATGGCCAGTAATGCCGAGGCGCGGTCGGCGCGGCGTGGTTCGTCTATCGAGGCGTGCAGCGCGATGAAGCCCAGATAAAGGAATAGCAGGATGAGCTGCGAAGTCATGCGCGCGTCCCATATCCACCAGGTGCCCCACATCGGCTTGCCCCACAACGCGCCGGTCCACAGCGAAATCAGCGTGAACAGTGCGCCGGTCGGCGCGATCGCGCTGGCCATCATCGCCGACAGGCGGGTGTTGAAGATCAGGCTGAGAGCCGCATAGCCTGCCATGACCAGGTAGAAGAACATGGACAGGATGGCGGTCGGAACATGGATGAACATGATGCGATAGAACTCGCCCTGCTGTGCATCAACAGGCGCAACGAAAAACCCCATGTACAGGCCGACTGCGAACAGTATCGCGGACGGAACTGCAAACCACGGAATCATCTTCCCGGCCAGGCCGTAAAAGGTTGTGGGTGAGGCATATTTGAACCAGTTGATTGCCAAATCATCACTCCATCGAAATACGCAACGCCTGCGCGGTCACCCACGGCGTAAACACCAGGGCGAGTATCAGCACCGCCCCCAGCAACGACAAATGGGGCGCAATGCTCAGCCCGCCTGATACTGCCCCGACTGCGCCGGTGCCGAATATCAGCACCGGAATGCACAGCGGCAGCACCAGCAGCGACAACAGCACCCCGCCGCCGCGCAGACCCAGGGTCAGCGCCGCGCCGATTGCCCCGATCATGCTCAGCACCGGCGTTCCCAGCAGCAGGCTTACCATCAGTACGCCCAATGCCTGAATCGACATATCGAACTGCAAACCCAGCACCGGCGCCATCAGCACCAGCGGCAGCCCCGAAGACATCCAGTGCGCCGCCATCTTGCCCAGCACCAGCACGGACAGCGACTGCGGTGCCAGCATCATCTGTTCCAGCGTTCCGTCCAGATAGTCTGCCGAAAACAGGCGGCCCAGCGAAAGCATCGAGGCCAGCAACGCCGCCACCCACAACACCCCCGCCGCCATCTTGCGCAACATATCCATTTCCGGACCGACACCCATTGGAAACAGGCTGACCACCATCACGAAAAAAATCAGCGTGGTCAGCACATCCGCGCGGCGCCGCATCGCCAGCACCAGATCGCGCCTGATCACCAGCAGCAGCAGATCGAGCATCCCGGATTTTTTCATGACAGGGACAAAATCCGCATCTCCATCCCCGCCACATGCAACGGCTGATGCGTGGTAAAAATCACCATCCCCTGGCGAGCCAGATGTTCTGCAATCAGTTCCTGTATCAATGCCACGGCTCCGACATCAAGTGCGGTCAAAGGTTCGTCGAGTATCCACAATTTGGCATCGCTGACCAGCAATCTCGCCAGCGCGACACGCCGCCGCTGGCCTTGCGACAGGACTTTGGTCGGCAGCATTTCCCGTCCGCGCAAGCCCAAACGCCGCAAAGCGGCCAACGCCTCTTTTTGTTCTAATTCAACCCCCGATAGTCCTGCCGAGATGCGCAGATTTTCCAGCGCGCTCAGTTCGTCTTTTATCGCATTCAGATGCCCGAGGTACAATATCTCGCCGTGGTAATCTTCAGCCAGCTCGCGTATCTTCTGTCCGCGCCATGCAATCTCACCCTGATCCGGCATCAGGAAACCGCACAGGATCCGCAACAGACTGGTTTTCCCGCTGCCGTTGGCGCCTTGCACTTGCATGATCTGCCCGAGATGCAGTTGAAAATTCAACCCGGAAAACAAACGATGGTCGCCTCGACTACAAGCAAGATTGCTGACTTCCAGCATGAAGGGGAAATCCAGAGTTTGACAGCAGTGCATTATATACGATCGCGTTTGGCAGTGACAACGTAATTGCCGGCCTGACGGCCATAACCCTGTAGATAAAGTGACAATCCGGGCCGCAGCCCGGGCGTCTGAAATATCGGACAGAATCGCGTGCCGGAATACAAATGAAAACGCCACTCGGAAGTGGCGTTTTCATTTTCAACGATGCTGCTAAATCAGGGCTGGGCCGTCTTCGCATCAGGCAAGTTCAGCTTGATGGTCGCGTTTTTTTCGGCATAAGCCATGTATGCACGGAACAATTCCTCTCCAGTCAGTCGCTGCAACTGCTGATCGTAACGCGCGCGTTTCGTGTTATCGATTGCGTCACCGTCCTTGACCGAGTCGATCCTGACCAGCATATAACCATTACCCGGCAATTCCGCGCCGACATACTGCGGCAACTTCGTTGTGCCAGACTGGAATATCTGCCGCACCAGACCGATATCCAGCGAGCCATGTTTCGCCCGGGTAATGCCCTGCGCTGCTTCCCAGTTCAACTTCGAGCCGGCTCCGCCGCTCAGCTTTTCCAGCAGCGATTGGCCCTGCTTGACTGCCAGTTCCTGCGCCTGCTGGCGCTGCAATTTTTCACGGATCTGGCCGCGCACTTCGCTGAGCGGGCGCAATGCAGCCGGCTTGTAATCGAGAATGCGGGCGGCAACCAGCGTGTTCGGCACCACCTCGATCGCGTCCGTGTTGCGTTTGTTCTTGATGACATCATCGGAAAAGATTGCCTGCAGCATTTTTGCAGTCCAGGGATCGCCGGAAGGAGCCCCTTTAACCAGCCATCCGCTCTGCTCCACTTTCGCGCCTACCAGTTGTGCTGCCGGCTGCAAAGTGTCGCTTTGCTCATAGACGGTATTGCTGAATTTATCGGCCAGCTCGGCGAACATATCGTCTGCCTTTTGCTGGCGCATTTTGTTCAGAATACCCTGGCGCGACACATCGAAAGACAACACATTGGCAGGTTTGATTGCCAGAAGTTTGATGATGTGAAACCCGAAATCCGATCTGACCAGACCGCTGATTTCGCCGACTTTCATGGAAAAGGCAGCATCGTCAAAGGGCTTCACCATCGCGCCGCGGGCAAAATAGCCGAGATCGCCGCCGTTTGCGGCAGAGCCGGGATCCTGAGAATATTTTTTCGCCAGATCGGCAAACTTGTCCGGATTTTGCCTGGCCTGCTGCAGCACCTGTTCTGCTTTGGCCTTGGCCGCATCCTGCTCGGCTTGCGGCGCGGAAGCTTTCACCGCAATGAGGATGTGGGCAGCGCGACGCTCCTCCGGCGTGCCGAATTCGCTTTTGTGCGCGTCGTAGTAATTGCGCACGTCAGCATCGCTAATCTTGACCTTATTGACCAGGCCATCTGCAGAAAATCTGACATAGGCGACTCTTGCCTGTTCATTGACCTGGAACTCGCTCGAATTCTGGTCGTAATATTTCTTAATAGCGGCATCGTCCACCTTGGCCTGCGACATGAACGACTGGGGCTTCAGGGCCAGCACGTTCACCGTGCGCTGCTGTTCGCTCAGCCGGATAATTTTGTCCGCAACGATATTGGCGGAAAACCCGTTCTGCACGTAGGAATCCTGTATTTCCTGCCCGAGCAGTTCGTCACGCACGCGCGCTTCAAAGGACAGGGGCGACAGTCTCTCGTTTGCCAGAAAGGAATCGTAACGCTTCTTGTCGAATTTGCCGTTAACCTGGAATTCATTAATGCCGGCAATCACCTGCACGATCTGCTCATCCGGTATGGCCAGCCTTGCCGATCTGGCGCGCTCGACAAGCAATCGCTGTGTGACCAGATTTTCCAGAACCGCCTGTTTTGCCTGGGGGCCCTCGAATATCGACGGATCGTAGTTTGCACCGAGCTGCTCGCGCATCTGGTCCTGTTGCCGGCGAAGTGCATCATCCAGTTCTTTCTGGGAAATTTTTGTGCCGTTTACCGTGGCAGCCACGTCTGCGGAGCTTCCAGATTTGTCGTATGAGCTCACTCCCCACAATGCAAACGGCAAAATAATCACTGCCAGAACTATCTGTACCAGCTTTTTATTTTCATGCACGAAATCAAACATAGCGATGCCATCCAACTATTGATACAAATGAAACAGATGCAAAAAAGGCGAACTTGCGTTCGCCTCGAATTGGCGGAGTGGACGGGACTCGAACCCGCGACCCCCGGCGTGACAGGCCGGTATTCTAACCAACTGAACTACCACTCCAGTAACTTTTTGTGGTGGGTGCTGACGGGGTCGAACCGCCGACATTCGCCTTGTAAGGGCGACGCTCTACCAACTGAGCTAAGCACCCGCAAAAGTCGGCTAGTTTACAGCATCTTTCAGACCCTTGCCAGCGCTAAACTTGGGAACCTTTGCTGCTTTGATCTTGATCGTCGCACCGGTGCGAGGATTGCGGCCGTTGCGGGCTGCGCGCTTGCCTACCTTGAATGTACCAAAACCAACCAAGCTCACTGTATCGCCTTTTTTCAGTGCCTTCTTGATGGAATCTACAGTCGCATCCAGCGCACGGACTGCGGCTGCTTTAGAAAGATCAGCGGTTTTTGCAATTGCATCTACCAAGTCAGATTTATTCACGTATGTCCCCTTCGCGAGTGATTAATAAAACAGGAATATCCCTGCGAAGCCTTTATATCAAGGCTTCGCGGCTTTGGTCAAGCGAATACTGGAATTATTTTCATGATGCATTGCGGCAGCAATTTTGTTACAAATTTTCTGCTCAATGCTTGGTTACAACAGTCGAATCCGACCCTGCCGGATTACCCGCCAATGGAACAACCGCAACATTTTCATCGACTTCGGCAAGGGGCTCGGGCTTGCGTTCAAGTGCCATTTCAAGCACCTGATCGATCCACTTGACCGGATGTATGTCGAGCTTGTTTTTGATGTTGTCCGGTATTTCAGCCAGGTCCTTGGTGTTTTCTTCGGGTATCAGCACGATTTTGATCCCGCCGCGTTGCGCCGCCAGCAGTTTTTCCTTCAATCCGCCGATAGGCAACACTTCCCCGCGCAGCGTGATTTCGCCTGTCATCGCGACATCGGCACGCACCGGGATGCCCGTCAGGACCGAAACCATCGCCGTGCACATGCCCACGCCCGCACTCGGTCCGTCCTTCGGGATCGCGCCTTCGGGCAGGTGAATATGCAGATCGGTTTTCTGGTAGAACTCTTCGTCAATTCCGAGCCGTTTGGCACGGCTGCGCACCACGCTCAATGCGGCCTGTATGGATTCCTGCATCACCTCGCCAAGCTTGCCGGTGGTGGTGGTCTTGCCCTTGCCGGGCAGCACCGCCGCCTCGATGGTGAGCAATTCGCCCCCGACTTCCGTCCATGCCAGCCCCGTCACCTGCCCGACCTGGTTGTTCTTCTCCGCTACGCCGTAGGAGTAGCGGCGCACGCCGAGATATTTGTCGAGATTGCGCGAGTTGATGGTGACCTTGGTATTGCGGTCCTTCAGCAGGAGCGCCTTCACGACCTTGCGGCAGATCTTGGAGATTTCCCGTTCCAGTCCGCGCACCCCGGCCTCGCGCACGTAATAGCGCACGATGTCGCGCAATGCGCTTTCCGAAATGTTGATTTCTTCCGGTTTAAGGCCATTGTTCTTGACCACCTTGGGCACCAGATAGCGCGTGGCAATGTTGATTTTCTCGTCTTCCATATAACTGGATACATGGATGATTTCCATACGGTCCATCAGCGCATCGGGAATGTTCAGCGTATTCGCCGTTGCGACGAACATCACTTCAGACAGGTCGTATTCGACCTCGACATAATGATCGACAAACGTGCTGTTCTGCTCGGGATCGAGCACTTCCAGCAGCGCCGATGACGGGTCGCCGCGCATATCCATGCCCATCTTGTCGACTTCGTCGAGCAGGAACAGCGGGTTCTTTACCGCGACTTTGGTCATGTTCTGCAGGATCTTGCCCGGCATCGAACCGATATAGGTGCGGCGATGGCCGCGAATCTCGGATTCATCGCGCACACCGCCGAGCGACATGCGCACGAATTTGCGGTTTGTCGCGCGCGCGATGGACTGGCCCAGCGAGGTTTTGCCGACGCCCGGCGGACCCACCAGACACAGGATCGGCGCTTTCATCTTGTCCATGCGCTGCTGCACAGCCAGGTATTCGAGGATGCGTTCCTTGACCTTGTCCAGGCCATAGTGGTCTTCTTCCAGCACCACTTCGGCCTTTTTCAGGTCGGCACTGATCTTGGTCTTCTTCTTCCAGGGCAAGCCGACCAGCACGTCGATGTAGTTGCGCACCACGGTCGCTTCGGCCGACATCGGCGACATCAAACGCAGTTTCTTCAGCTCCGACTCTGCCTTGTTGCGCGCCTCCTTGGGCATATGCGCAGCCTTGATCTTCTTTTCCAGTTCGTCGAAGTCGGTGCCTTCTTCGCCGTCACCCAGTTCCTTCTGGATCGCCTTGACCTGTTCGTTCAGATAATATTCGCGCTGGCTTTTTTCCATCTGGCGCCTGACGCGGCCGCGAATGCGCTTCTCGACCTGGAGGATGTCAATCTCGCCTTCCAGCAGGCCGAGCAAATGTTCCAGGCGCTTGCGCACCCCGAAGATCTCGAGAACTTCCTGCTTCTGCTCGAGCTTCAGCGGCAGATGGGCGGCGATGGTATCGGCGAGACGGCCTGCATCATCTATCCCAGCCAGCGAGGTCAGGATTTCCGGCGGTATCTTCTTGTTGAGTTTGACGTACTGGTCGAATTGCGCGATCAGCACGCGGCGCATCGCTTCGGATTCGCTGTCCGTGCCATCTTCGGCCGGCACGATCTGCACCTCGGCATCGAAATGCGATTTGGCGTCATACACGTGCAGCACGGTGGCGCGCTGGGTGCCCTCGACCAGCACCTTGACGGTGCCGTCGGGCAATTTCAGCATTTGCAGGATGTTGGCCATGCTGCCGATGGAATAGAGATCTTCGGTACCCGGATCATCCTTGGTCGCAGACTTCTGCGCGACCAGCGCGATGCTCTTGCCGGCCTCCATCGCAGTCTCAAGCGCCTTGATGGACTTGGAACGGCCTACGAACAGCGGGATCACCATATGAGGGAATACCACCACGTCGCGCAAAGGCAACAGCGGGTACAGGTTGCTTGAAATCAGGTTGGTGCCTGGGATATCTTGTTCTGACATGACGAACCTTTTAGTTGAATTGAAGGTTAAATGGGGACAGCCGGTAAGAATTCAAGCTGCCCCATCGGGACAAGATACGTAAAGAACGAACGGCGGCTAATCAAGCCGCCATATGGCTATCGGCATAAATGATGATGGGTTTAATTTCCCCGGATGCACCATCATCCAGGACCACCTTGCTGACATTATCCATCGATGGCAGGTCGAACATCACATCCAGCAACGCGTGCTCGAGTATCGAGCGCAATCCGCGTGCGCCGGCCTTGCGCGCCAGCGCCTTGCGGGCGATCGCCAGCAATACCCCCTCGTGAAATTCGAGCGCCACATTCTCCATCGCAAACAGCTTCTGGTATTGCTTGGTCAGCGCATTCTTCGGCTCGGTCAGGATTTTCACCAGCGCGGACTCGTCCAGCTCTTCAAGCGTGGCAACCACAGGCAGACGGCCAACAAACTCCGGAATCAGCCCGAACTTGATCAAATCCTCGGGTTCAACCTCGCGCAGGGTCTCTCCGGTCTTGCGCTGATCCTTGCTGGCAATACTTGCACCGAAGCCGATGCCCGCCTTTGCGGTGCGGCTGCGTATGACTTTCTCCAGTCCATCGAAGGCGCCCCCGCAAATGAACAGGATGTTGGTGGTATCCACCTGAAGAAATTCCGTATTCGGGTGTTTGCGCCCGCCCTGCGGCGGTATCGAGGCCTTGGTGCCCTCGATCAGCTTGAGCAATGCCTGCTGCACGCCTTCGCCGGACACATCCCGGGTGATCGACGGATTGTCGGATTTGCGCGATATCTTGTCGATCTCGTCGACATACACGATACCGCGCTGGGCTCTCTCAACGTCGTAGTCGCAGGACTGCAGCAGTTTCTGGATGATGTTCTCGACATCCTCGCCGACGTAGCCCGCCTCGGTCAGGGTGGTTGCATCGGCCATCACGAACGGAACATCCAGCAAGCGCGCCAGGGTTTGCGCCAGCAGTGTCTTGCCGGAACCGGTCGGCCCGACCAGCAGGATATTGCTCTTGGACAGTTCCACGCCGTCGCTGTCCGAGCCCCTGAGTCGTTTGTAATGGTTGTATACCGCAACCGACAGTATCTTCTTGGCCTGTTCCTGGCCGATCACATACTCGTCCAGCGTCGCGCAGATATCCTTCGGAACCGGCAAGTCGGACTTCCCGGTCTTGGCCTGGTCATTCAGGATCTCTTCGCGCATGATGTCGTTGCACAGCGTGATGCATTCGTCGCAGACGAATACCGACGGGCCCGCAATCAGCTTGCGCACTTCATGCTGACTCTTGCCGCAGAACGAGCAATAAAGCAGTTTTTCGCCTGATTTAATATCGTCAACCATCGCTATCAACCTTCCTTCGAGATTATCAGAATTCCTGATTGCCTAGATGCGTTTTTGCAGAACCTGGTCGACCAGGCCATATTTTACCGCTTCCTCCGCACTCAGGAAGTTGTCGCGGTCGGTATCGCGCTCGATCGTTTCCACGGTCTGGCCGGTATGCTGAGCCAGCATCTGGTTGAGCCGCTGTTTCAGATACAGGATTTCGCGCGCGTGAATCTCGACATCCGATGCCTGGCCGCGGAAACCGCCCATGGGCTGATGGATCATCACGCGTGAATTGGGCAGACAGAAGCGCTTGCCTTTTTCGCCCGCAGCAAGCAGAAACGAACCCATGCTGGCGGCTTGTCCGATGCACAGCGTGCTGATGTTCGGCTTGACGAATTGCATGGTGTCATAGATCGCCATGCCTGCAGTCACCGAGCCGCCCGGCGAATTGATATAGAAATTGATATCCTTGTCCGGGTTTTCAGATTCCAGAAACAGCATTTGCGCGACGATCAGATTTGCGCTGTGGTCATTGACTTCTCCGACCAGGAACACCACGCGCTCCTTGAGCAGCCGCGAGTAGATATCGTATGCCCTTTCACCACGCCCGCTGGTTTCCACGACCATCGGGATCAGGCCGATATTCTGTGGTGCCTCGTAGCCGGCACCGTTATCCTGCAGCTTTTGATAATGCGTCATATCAGTTATTTCCCATCAGTTCGTTGAATACAGCCTGCTTGTCTACCGTTTTGGCCTGGCCCATCGTCCAGTTCACCACATTTTCTTCCAGCACCATATTTTCGACTTCCTTGATGCGATTCGGTTCAGCCGCATACCAGCGGATGACTTGCTCGGAATCATCATAGCTCTGCGCATATTCCGCTATCATCGCCTTGACCTGTTCAGGCTTGGCCGTGATGCCGTGCTGCTTCACCAGTTCGGCGAGTATCAGGCCCAGCTTGACGCGCTTCTCGGCACGCTCCCTGAACAGCTCCGGATGCAGCGGCATGCTCTTCATGTTCATTCCGCGCGATTCCATTTCTGACACGGTCTGCTCCATCAGCGCCTGCATTTCCCACTCCAGCAACGCCTTCGGTACTGCGAAGTCGGTGACTTTCAGCAGCGCATCCATCGCCGCCTCCTTGTTGCGTGCGCTCAAGCGCCGGGAAATCTCGCGCGCCAGATTGCTGCGGATCTCGTCATTCAGCTTGCTCACATCACCGTCCGCGATGCCGACAGATTTAACGAATTCGGCATCGATTTCGGGCAGGCGCGGCGCCTCGACGGTATTCACGGTGACCGTGAAATTCACCGCCTTGCCCGCAACTTCCTTGCCATGATAATCCTCCGGAAAGTTCATATCGAAGGATTTGGTCTCGCCCGACCTCATGCCGGCGATGGCCGCCTCGAAATCGGGCAGCATGCCACCCTCGCCGAGCACCACGGGCACATCCTTCCCTTCACCGCCCTGGAATGCCTCACCGCCGATCTTGCCGGAGAAATCGGCAACAACCCGATCCCCGGTTTGCGCGGCACGGTCGACCTTTTCGAACACGGTGCGCTGTTTGCGCAATGACGCGATGGTTGCATCCGCGTCGTCCTGGGTCAGTTCGTATACCAGGCGCTCAACCGTTACGCCCGACAGGTCGCCAACCACGATTTCCGGATACACCTCGAAGGTCGCGCTGTATTCGATCTGCTCGGCATTCCGGTCATGGGTCTTGACTTCAAATTGGGGGTAACCCGCCACTTTCAAGTTGTTGGTGTGCGAAGCTTCCGAAAACGAATGCTGCAAAGCATCGTTCAAAGCATCCTGCCAGGCCTGCGCGCCGTAATATTGCTCGACGATTTTGGTGGGCACCTTGCCGGGACGGAAACCGGCGATCTTGGCGGTGCGGCCGATGTTCTTCAGACGGTCGGTGACCTGGCTGCTGACAAGCTGCCGGGGAATGGATGCGTTCAGACGGCGTTCTAACGCGCTTACGGTTTCTACGCTGGGCATGCTTTGTATTTCCTTGAATTTAAGTTGATTGGCGGCTGGTGCGAAAGGCCGCTTGCTATGGCGCGAAAGGAGAGACTCGAACGATCCTGTTACACCTTGATTACATTCGAATTTTATCGGAAACAAAGGTATCTGTTACCGTCCCTCTTACCATCCTGCCTTTAATAGCGGTTAATTATATCATGCGTATTAGATTCATACACCGAAGCCGAGACAAGCATATAGGCTGGCGAGCATCAGCAATTTGAACGTGATGCGAGTTTTTAAACCAGGATTACAAACAGCACGATATCGTTACATCAAAATCGTATTCGATCCATAGCTGATTGCATAGATAGACGGTAATCTAGAGTTATCAGCTTGCTCTGGCATGACTGGGTGTAGCCGATACTGCTTGGCTTTCTTTTGTGGTTCTTTTTACTTGCTATGTACACCTTGGTGACAAACCGATTCCGCGGTGAACTTATGTCGGCGGCAAACTACAGGGAGCGCAATGACTAAAGTTATCTTAGTACTACAGATGCACGCCTTGGCTCTTACCGTACCCGCGTCACATACCTTCACATCGATGCAGTCAAGATAGACGATGGGATACAGCGCATCAAGCGCTCTGGATTGCCATGCCGTGACCGATGGGATCAGGATTGGCGAGACTTCAGTGCCCTGCATCTCTTCCAGGTTTACCTGTATTCCACGCACTTTCATGCCACAGGCATACAGCGACAGGATATTCTCGTCGAAACCATTCCAGCGGGTCTGGTGTTTGGGGATAAGCTACGGCTCAAAACTGCCATTGCGGTCACACGGGGTATTTCGATCGGCAATTCGCCGAACTCGCCCTTAAGCGATTTGCTACTCTGGTCGTTGCGGGTGTTGCCTGCAGGGTTGTTGACCGCCTCGTTCTTGGCGTGACCGAGATGGGCTTCCATCTCGGCATCTAATGCAAGCTCGACCAGCGCTTTGGTGAGTTGCTTGAGCAGGCCGTTCTCGCCTATCAGGTCTTCAGATTTCTTATAATCAGACAGCAGGATGTCGATTAAATCTGCGGGTAGTACTTTTGCTGCGGTCATTGCGACTCCTTTCAGAATTGCGGCAGCTTCCTGCCAATTGACCGTTTAGACAAAAATTCTTATACCCTACCTTCATAGCGCCCAGATCTCAGCATTGAACATGCGAGTGAGCAATGCAATCGCCCTTTAGATGACCTATTCTACAAAGCAGCGATTGGTGAGTTGACAATCACCGTCGTAGCAGACGAGTGGGAAGTTGGTAGCATCTACGAAATTGACCTTTCAATTGAACTTGGCAAAAATGTTAACGGGTGAAAAGCGCTGTGACACCCCGCTTTTGTTCGATCGATTGTTCGATTTCAATTTGTGTCAGGATACCCTGGTGATGTCCAACCAGTTCGCCGGAGGGTGAATATAGAATGCTGGTCGGCAATCCAACCAGCCCGCCGAAATCTCCCGCCGTGTCTTCATTTCCAAACACGATCGGATAGGTGACGGACAGCTTGTTGATCGTGTCCGTGACTGACTTGATACTTTGATACATGACCGCCACACCAATCACCTGCAAGTTTTTGTGCTTATGCTGCAACGCGGCCAGATCGGGCATTTCCTGAATACAGGGCGGACACCACGGTGCCCAGAAGTTGACCAGTACCCATTTGCCGCGCAGCCCGGACAGCGTGTAATGAGCCCCATTCCTGTCCTTGAGGTTCCAGTTACTGGCATATGCTGTTTCGGTGATGCCAAACAACAACAGTAAAGCCGCAAACAAGGTTGCCTTTATTGGCGAGGAGAATTTCCCTGATGCTTTCATGTTTTGGCTATCCCCAAACAGATTATTCGAAAGATTGTTGCGCTCCCATCGTCAAAGTATAGCTCGGACTCCCTGAGTTTTCCTACAAATAATCTACTGGATTTTCAGGAGAGCGTTTCATTGAGTTCATACCGTGCGTTAACCACGAAAACAAACGATGGAATTTCTCAGCCATTCTTAACCCCAATAATTCCAATGCAGACATATCTGCCTTTTTGCTTCTGTTCGAAGTTGCCGCTCATATTTAAACCGTTCACGATTTTGCCCCATATATTCTTCATGCTCCGCGTTTCACTCTGTCAGGCAGTTAATACGAATGAAGCGCATCTTCGCAATATTGAAACTCCCCGGCTATTAACAGCCGGCTGCTATTTGCTTTTGATCTTCTAGGTTGATTTTTCTTACTGCCATCCCGCCACATACAGTTCAGATAAACCTCGGACTGCTTAGTTGACAATGCCGTTGGAAGATTTATTTTAACCCGCATGCCTTGGTAAGTTTCGACAAGTAATCGGATAAGCCAACAACGGTGAACTCGGCTCGTGCTGGTGGGCTGCCAAAGGGAGTGAATTCGAATATAAATTTTTTGGATTGAGTAAGCTGTTTGATCAGAGTAGGTGTATGCCACGCGGAAATCGTCGCATTGGTCACTTCCTGCCAATTTTGTGCAAAGGGTTCTTTATCATCAAGCTGTAGGCGCACGAATTGCTTATCAACCATTGTAACCTCCAGCGCCATCCCCGTTTCAACGTAAAGAGCCGATTTTCCTTTCTCACAATGAATAGTCAAAATGGGAACGGAAGATTTCATCCAGCCCTTTACCGCTTTTTCTGCCTTAAGCGATAAAGTCAGAGATTCATCACCTGCCGACGGTGCGGATGAGAGCTCCCACTTAATGGATGGTTGCGGTGCGGCTTCAGTGGTAGCCGGAGAGACACTAACGCACAGCAGGAGGAAGGAGCTGACGTACGTGGCAAACCGTGTAGCAGATTTAGAAACCGCTTTATGGTTGCAGTGTTTTTTGGAGGGGAGGTGCATTGGTTAATATTTTTCTCGATAGTTATCTATGTACCGCAATAAATAAATTGTGCATGGTATTTGCGGGTATCGAATTGACCGACGATCTGGAAACGTTGAAGGGGCACATGACCGCGATATCCATCAAGCCCACCAACCCCACGCTACACAAAATAAAACCCAACATACTAACAGTATAATGCTAAACGACATTGATTATAGCGCCAAGTTTGTTCATCCTCAACCAAGAGGATTGGACACAAGCTGGAATGCAGACCAATAATTTCCTTAATCTGCCGATCCCCTGGTTTCTTTGGATCAAACCAGGCTAGCTTTTCCCTGAGCGTGACGGCCTTGCCGACCATGATCAGGGCAGGAGTTTGCTGCTTTTCTATCAGTGTGATCCCATGCAGGGATGTCGATGTCCCGGTGATTACACGCTGATTCTGCGTAGTTCCTTGTTGCACAAACGCAATCAGGGTTGACCTGAGTACCATACGTGTAGCCAAATCAACTGAGAGTCCTATAGTATTTTTACTGGAGGGCTTTACAGATGAAGAAGCGATTCACCGAAGAACAGATCATTCGCATCCTGCGGGAAGTCGAAGCAACCGGAGCCAGAGTTCAGGATGTGTGCAGGAAGCACAATATTGTTGAACAGACCTTTTACCGCTGGCGTAACAAGTATGGTGGGCTGGAAGTATCAGATGCCCGCAAGCTCAAGAAACTGGAATCCGAGAACGCCAAACTCAAACGCATGGTGGCCGAGCAGATGTTTGTAATTGAATATAAATGGACTTCCCGCATTCGTAGAGCGGCTAAACCGCACGGCATCAAATGTGCCAAGATTGAATTTCCGGTCAATCTAAAAAACGAAGGAGAAGTCAACATGAATATTACGACAGTTGGCATCGATCTCGCAAAAGAAGTTATCACAGTATATGCCCAGGATGCCCAGGGGAGAAATGTACTGTCACCCAATTTTCGATTCAAGGAACTGGCCGAATGGCTGGTGCAATTACCCGCCGGGTGTCTGATCGGCATGGAAGCATGCGCATGACTTGCGCGAGTTCGGCCAAGGTGGTTGGGCATGCCACAGGACAGTGGGTATAACCGAAAAACATTACCACCACCTTCCCTCTGAAATCCGACAGTGTGCGAGATTTGCCATTAAAATCGGTGAGGTGAAAATCAGCCTGTTCAAGCGGCACAGTAACATCTATCGCGTGATAGGACGAAGGCAACTCGTGCTGCCCGCAAGCGGGCAATAGCAAGATACACGACAACATGAATAATTTACGCATCGACATTTCAACTCCTTGTAGAACCTTGTACGCGAAGGCACCAAGGTGATCTACGGATGCCCGATGTAATTCACCATCGGAGATTCCAGCTTGTTGAACCTTGCCTTCTTGTATGCATGGCCCGCCAAATAAATCAGGGTGGATCATTTCTTACGTAACGAGTTATCCGGCATCAGCTGATATTGTTCGCTGCTCTCCTTAGTGCCATGAAGGAATCGGCTAACGGTAATTCCGTTTCCATCCTGATCGATTACGATCTCATAATACTGGTAATTCTTGTACACCTCCTCGATGTTCAAATATTGCCCTGGTTCCCAAGGTTGATGCCCGGGATCGAAACTATCGAAATAATATGATGTCCCCGGCGTGAATCTATCTGCGAGCGAAATCGCACTGGCTGCATGAGAGAATGAAATCAGGCACAGCATCGCAAAGGTATACTTCGGTTTAAGCATGCTCAGCACGGTATCAGAATGAAAAATCCATTTCGGCCGTCACATTCCGACTCGGCAGCAAGAAGTATGAATAGGCATTTACGTTCAGCAGGTTATTGATGGCCAAGGCTCCTTTCACCCCTTTGGCAAACTCGTAACCGAGCTTGGCATTCACCATGGTATAAGCGTCATAACTGCCTGGCACTCCTTCTACGACATCGGTATTGTGTGCGGTGAAAAACGAGTGGCTTACGTAGCGTGCATTCAACGTGCCTGACCATGCACCTTGTTGCGCAGTCAGCCCGATGCCGGCGATGTTCTTGGGTGAATCGGTCAACCGTTTGCCTACGCTCCCGGGATCGGCGAGGTTTTCAAGCATCACTGAATCGATATAGGCGTAGTTGGCATCCAGTTCCAGCCAGCTTGATAATTTGCTGGCGGCGCTCAGTTCTATCCCGCGTATCCTGGCTTTCCCGGCGTTGATGCGAACCGACAGCGAGCTGGAAACCTGTTCCAGGTAAATCAGATTGCTGAGTTGAGTCTCGTAATAGGTGGCCGTGACCTTGGTGTTTTCGGTGATATCGAAGCTCACCGCCTGCCTCCCATGTAGTGCCATGCTCGGGTTGCAGATTCGGGTCACCTTCAGTTGTCCTGGTGGGGGTGATCGATGTTGTATACATATCCTCATTCGTCGGCGCACGAAACGATCTTCCGAAAGAGGCACGCAGTGTTGCGGTCTCGGTTGCCCGGTAAACCGCGGACACCTTGGGACTGAAGGCAGTAACGTTGCGCATCGGATAATACGTGGTGCCATACCCAGCGACACTGGCATCACCTTTGGTTTGCCAATTATCCAGTCGTCCGCCCAGGTAAACCGTGAGTGCATCCGCTGCGCTGATCTCGTCCTGAGCAAATATGGAAGTAGTGGTCGAATCGCCATTGTAGCTACTGGTCACGGCGGTCTGTGTATCAGGATCGCGCCAGTCGGCGAGTGTGTAGACTTGCTGATTCGCAGTATCATTGTGCAGTGCCAACCCGGTCACCAGAACCTGCCGTAAGCCTACAGGAAAGGTCAACTGGGCCGTGCCGTTCAGTCCCGTGTTCGGAGTGTCATAATATGCGCCTGGGCCACCGTTCCAAGTGGTGGCTACCGTGGAACCGGCGAACATAAAACTGTATGCTCGCACGATCTTTGCGAGGTCTACCTTCAGCGCATAATCATTGCCGAGAGTACCGTCATAGCCCACAAAATATCGGGTTGCAGCCTCATGCAGCGGTGAATTGTTGACGAAACTGGATTCTGTCAGCGCTACTCCCTGCCCATTGATATTAAGCGAACCGCTGGAAACAGGTAATCCGGTGGCAGTATCCCTGAGATAGGTGTTGAACTGGGTATAGCCTTGATTGGTTTCCTCATAGGCGATCCCGGTATAAATCTTGTCGCGGTCATTCAGGTCGTAAAACAGCTTGGCGGTCGCATTGGCAGAGTGCCATGGTGTCGTGCCCTTGTCGCCTACCAGATAGGCAGGAGTCCCATCCCGGGTCGTAGTAGGCTGCGCACCTGTAACAACGATAGGTCCTGGTGCTCCTGCAGGAACCTTGACGACAAAATCATTCACGTAGCTATCGCGGTTATGGTAACCGAGTCCCGCAACGATACCCAATCCGTTATCCAGTTTGTTGCGAACATAGATGCTGGCATCCTCGCCGCTGGCATCGCCCCAGCCTTTCTTAACATTTGCCGTGAACTCATGTCTGTCCGGTTGTTTGGTAATGATGTTGATTACTCCGCCGATCGCATCGCTGCCATACAGCGAGGAAAATGCGCCGGGCACCACCTCGACACGGGCGATGTCCTCGACGAATGGGACTTGCCAATTCACTTTTCCGGACCTGGCGTCCTGTATGGGCTGTCCGTCGAGCAGGATGAGCGTCCTGCTCTGATCCACTCCGCGCAGCGACATGCCGCTCGTCCCTGAAGTGCCCTGCGACTGGCCAAAAGCACCGTCCCGCAAATAGAGGCTGGGAACCTGGTCCAGCACATCACCGAGTCGTGAGACGTTCTTCGCTTTGATATCTTTGGCAGTCACCACTGTTACTGCAGCAGGCGCATCGGAGATTGAAATTTTCGTTCTGGTCGGTGTAATAATCAGCAGCTCCATCGGCTCGTTATCACCTTCTTCTGCTGCGCAAACCGCATGGATCATACTGAACATGCAACACAAGGCAACAATCACGCGCCCATTTTGGAAAGAAGTATTCATCGGAAATACCTTGAAAATTTATTATGGAATTACTGAATTAAACGCTCATCAGCCGCATTACCGCCAATGTTGTAATGATTGCCCGAAGTTCGGAACGCGATAAGCACATCATAATCAGAAGCTCCATAAAGAAGGGCGGGATGATCCCGCCCTTCTTACACTGACGGCGTACTGACAACTCTCTAGTAGACGTCGTGCATCGTGTTGTTGACGTTGAATTTTCCTGTCGGCGTAACAATCCTCGGATCGTATGATGACTTTCTTCAGCTTGCGCGTCTTGTCATCAACCACCACGATGGCAGATTTCTTGTCCGCAGCGTTCCAGACCGAGAACCAGACTTCGTCGCCTGCCTTATTGTATTCCGGCTGAACCACACGCTTGGCGCCTTCACCAAGGTTGGCCCACTCGGCGATCGGCAACACTTCGAACCCCTTGTCGAGATTCTTGATGTCGAATACCGCGACCGACTGGCTGATCTTGGCATCGCCGTTGAGCGGGGTATCAACCCACAGGTTTCTTGACTTCGGATTGGTCTTGATGAACAGCGATCCGCTTCCCTGGCCTTTCAAAGTTCGCACCACTTTCCAGGCATTCTGCTTGTGCTTGACCGGGTCGGTGCCAATCAGGGAAATGGCATCATCCCCCAGATGACTGGTGGCCCACACCGGCCCGTATTTCGGATCGATGAAGTTGGCACCACGGCCTGGATGCGGGGTTTTGCCCACATCAACCACGGCGGCCAGCTTGTCTTTCTCGATATCGATCACCGCGATCTTGTTGGAGGCGTTGGCGGCATCCATGAAGTAACGGTGAGTGGAATCCAGGCCGCCGTCATGCAGGAATCTCGGCGTGTCTATCGTCGTCGTCTTCAGATTGGTCAGATCCGAGTAATCAACCATCATCACTTTCCCGGTCTCTTTGACATTGACCATGAACTCGGGGTGGAAGGTAGATGCCACAATAGCCGCCACGCGCGCTTCCTTGACGTATTCATTGGTCTCGGAGGCAATCCCGCTGGTCACAACGATCTTTAACGGCTCCAACGTATCGCCTTCCATGATCACGAATTGCGGCGGCCAATAGGTTCCGGAGATCGCATACTTGTCTTCATAGCCCTTGAACTTGGAGGTTTCCACGGAGCGCGCTTCAACACCGGTCTTGATCGAAGCCACGATGGAAGGTGTCGGCATCCACAAGTCGATGAGGTTGATCTTGGCATCGCGACCGGTCACATAGATGTAGCGGCCAGAAGCAGATATCCGGGAAATATGCACCGCATAACCGGTACTAAGTATGGTCACGATTTCCTTGGTATCGCCATCAATCAGTGCCACCTGACCCGCATCGCGCAGCGTGACGGAAAACAAATTACCCAGGTTAAGATTATTCATCTGTTTGGTTGGGCGGTCTTTCACCGGCACGATAACCTTCCAGGTGGCTTTCATGTCACTCAAACTCATTTCAGGTGGAGCCACTGGTGTTTGTTGTACGTAACGCGCCATCAGATCGACCTCAGCTTCGGTCAGCTCACCGCTGGAGCCGAAGTTCGGCATACCGCCCGGAGATCCATAAGTAATGAATGTCTTCAGATAATCGGTACCTTTATCGATCGTAAGATTCGGCGTCAATGGTTTGCCAGTCGCGCCCTTTCGCAGCACACCGTGACAGCCTGCACAACGCTGGAAAAAAATCTGACTACCCTTGGCAAATTCCGCTTCGGTTATCTGCGGCGCATTGGAAATCGCATCGTGGTGTATTGCATCTTCTAGTGAACCGTAAGCATTGTGTATGGCCAGCGGTAATGCGGCCAGGACGAATAATGCTGCGAGTACATTTTTAAAATGCTTGTTCATATTTCCTCCCATATTGTATTAACAAATAGCAGTTATAGAACTCACCCGGAGTCCGAAAAACTACACAAGCCAGCCTCTGAGTGTTTGCGCACTACTTGGCTAGCCCCAGAATGAAATCAACCAGTTCCTTTTTATCCGCTTCACTAAGTTTTGGTTGGGCAGGCATAGGCACAGGTCCCCATACGCCGCTGCCGCCCTTGGAAATTTTTGCGCTCAGCTTATCGGCCGCACCTGCATCACCCTTGTACTTGTCGGCAACTGCTTGCCAAGCTGGTCCAAGCAACTTTTTGTCAATTGCGTGACAATTGGCGCAACCATTTTTCTTGGCAATTGGCGGCATGTCCGCCGACATTGCGCTGCCTGCAAATGCCATACCCGACACTACTGCAATGCTTACGATGATTGATTTCATTTTATTCTCCATGAGTGATTAGTGACTTCAACATTTAGCAGATTCAATTTTGGAAGCGCAACTTTTGTGAAATATGTTCGCATGTAAGCAATGTTGGCCCCGGAGCATCTTAAACGAGCAGGTAAATAAAACTGAACAGGAAATGTACGCAATTCACTTTACCCGCAAAGATTGCGAAATTTCTGCTATACATGTATTACATATACATATATTAAAACGAAAACCTATTCTCAAAAGGAGCAATTGTCAAGAATAAGGAATAATACTAATCCCTGATAACCCAAGTATTCTTATCAGGTATTTGGTTGTGGGCGACTTGATAAACCAGGACTGGCAAAGCTAATGAATACTTCCTCTGCCAGGGTGACGAGTCTTTCCAAAAATGCACTCGTCATATGTTCTGTTTTTGAAGCCTGTAATTCGACGACGCCAGCGTGACCAACAGCACCACCGCGTTATGCAGTACAGCACCCGTGATCGGCAACCCGAGCAGCACATTGAAGATTCCGAGCAAAACTGAAGCACAACCAATCCCAGCATGGCGTTGCCGATTGTGTGCAGAGCCATGGCCCTGAAAGACGGCCTTCTCAAGCAGGAAAGGTAAACTGCGCGCCAGCCCGGTGCATTCAGTGTATCTCCGTCGATTTTTCCACGGAACTTGGTGGCCCATATCTATCCGGGCTGTAAGAAAAATCTATCAGCGGTAGCAGCGAGCCTTTACAAAGAGGAAACTCGGTGCAGGCAAGCGCGGCGCAATCTAGTTACGGCTAATCGGCGGCCAGCAGCAACCTAATGTCCTGCACCAGCAGTTCAACTTTCTGACCGTAACGAGAGAGCAACAATGGCTTACCATTGGGGCCGATTAAAAACGTGCCGTCAGAATGAAGCATGGAGTAGCCGCCTTTCTTGTCATATTGCTTTTCATAGCTGACGCCAAACGCCTTGGCAGCATTTTCGGTAGCTTGAGAATCGCCATATAAGCCCAGGAAAGAAGGGTAGAAAGCGGGAACAAACTTCGCCAGCAATTCAGGTGTATCGCGCTCTGGATCGACTGTAACAAATAATACTTGAACCCTATCGGCATCTTTGCCTAGCATGCGCATGACTTGCGCGAGTTCGGCCAAGGTGGTTGGGCATGCCACAGGACAGTGGGTATAACCGAAAAACATTACCACCACTTTCCCTCTGAAATCCGACAGTGTGCGAGATTTGCCATTAAAATCGGTGAGGTGAAAATCAGCCTGTTCAAGCGGCACAGTAACATCTATCGCGTTATAAGATGGCGGCATCTCTCGCTGCCCGCAGGAGGTAAGCAGCAACATGCACATTAACAATAACAATTTACCCATTAACATGTTAACTCCCTATCCAGCCATGCACTGCAAATAAGTGCCTGCCTTTTTTCAGAATGTCACTGTCATCGTGAGCAAACCTTTTTCTGAGCGAAAAGTATTCATATTTCATATAATTCATATAATATGTTCGAACTTGAAAATCTATCGTCAAAAATGATACACTTGATCATGCAAGGTTATATTACAATTCTTACGCCCATAAAATCCATATCGAATTTCAGTAGTGTCCGGTTAAAAGTCGAACAAATTTAGTTGGTTATAATAGTTGGTCTGTTCCGGGAAATGCCAACTGGCTGCGAAGGCCTGATCTGATATAGCTGGGTTTTCTCGATTCTATTGAAAAACTCGAAGTCTAAATCGGGTTGATCATTTCAGAAGATATAATTTTTGGATATTACCCCTCCGTGGCATGACCTCCGCGGGCACTTCGCCATCCAAGGCTTCCAGGTACTCGCGCACAGGGCGTTTGTTAATTTCCGTATTTGACCAGTCAATGTGATTGCCTGCCTGTGCGCTGTGCTGATGGCTCGCATCCGCGGCCACAATGCTGGCATCTACTGCAAAACGTCACCCCTGACGAGGCCTGCCGACATGCAGCGTCGAACACCTGATCGGCGGACGAAAGCCCGTGCTGTAAAGCTTTGTCTGGTCGGCCAGCAAACAGGTGTCGATGTCGCGCAGGCCCTCGCGGTAGGTCAGTTGCGCAATTGCCATGACGCGGCATTGCTCTGGGCAGCTCAAGCTGCGCATTCTGGAATCGCCGCCATGGCGGTCTACGATGCGCGCAAAGCTGGTCCATGGAATGTACTCCATAACCTGCGCAAACAACATCTTGCCCAAGTTCATGGCTCACCTCCAAAGAATTCAAACTCTGGAAGTTATTCGAAGCGGAATATGGATAAACTGATTTCAAATCGGCACCAAAATAAATTGCTTTGTAACCCACATCAATATTGAGTATTGGCTCGGGATTTTGTGAGTTAACCGGACACTACTGATTGAATTTGAATATGTGGCTTAAAATACAGCCAAAATAGGGGAACAGTTATTTCCTGCGGAATCATTCTTTGCCCTACTCTGTCATTGCTGAAAATATTTGCCAATAAATTAAGTTACTTCACCTCGCTGAAAATAATGATAAGCTCGTCAGTGCATTGAGGGGAATCAGGTTATATTTCAATTCGTCTCGGATATTGAGGCATCATTAACAATATCTTATTCCTTCAAACGCTTCCACAAAGTAGTACGTGACATGCCGAGTTTTTCTGCCGCAGCACTTTTGTTGCCGCCCACTTCGGCAAGCGTTGCGAGTATCAGTTCCTTTTCTCGTTCGGCTGCGGAGCCACGATAATATCGTGTCAGCAAAGCATCGTTTTTGCCTTTTGAAACGGTGGTTGCGGGCACCGCATCACGCAACTCAGCCGGGAAATGGCGCGGCAGGATGGCCGTACCGTCTGCGTGCACCAGCGCGTATTCCATGGCGTTGACCAATTCGCGCACGTTACCCGGCCAGTCATAACCGAGCATCAACTCCACCGCTTGCGCGGACAGCATGACATCATCACGCTTGTAATTTCTTGTCAGACTGGAAAGAATGGAGCTGGCCAGCAATGGAATATCATCGCGGCGTTCGCGCAAGGATGGCACGCGCAATGGCAGCACGCGCAAACGATAATACAAGTCGGAGCGAAATTCTCCACTTATTATCATGGCGGACAAATCGCGGTGGGTGGCGGCGATAATTCGCACATTCACCTTGCGCGAATGGTTTTCACCCAGGCGGACTACTTCTTTTTCCTGCAGCACGCGCAGCAATTTCACCTGAATACCCAAGGGCACTTCACCGATTTCATCCAGCAGCAGCGTGCCTCCATCGGCGGCCTCGAAGCGCCCGGGCCGCTCGGCCGCTGCGCCGGTAAATGCACCCTTGCTGTGGCCGAACAATTCAGCTTCGAGCAGGTTCTCCGGCAAAGCGGCGCAGTGCACTTGCAGATAGGGTTTTTTGGCGCGGTCAGAGTTGTCGTGTATCGCTTGCGCCACCAGTTCCTTGCCGGCTCCTGTCTCTCCGGCAATCAGCACATTGGCATTACTTGTCGCCGCCAGCAGAATTTCGCGGAACAGGTTTTGCATGGCGTGGCTATGGCCCACCAAATTACCCAAGCGCAAACGCCGCGATGCTGTATCCTCCAATTGCACTTCGCGGGTACGGTTGCGCAACACCACCGCGCAGTGCGCCAGCGGCTCGTCAGTCGGCAGCGCCGTCGCCCACATGTGCAAAGGCACGAGCATCCCATCCGGACGCGCCACCACGATATCCTGCACCAGCTTGCTTTCTTTTGCTGCGTCACCCATCAGCGAACATTTCCCGCTTTCCTCGCAAGTGCGGGCACAGGGCGTGCCTGGGAATACAGTCGGGCAGCTCTTGCCCACAATATCGCCGTGCTGGCGTCCGATCATTTGTGCCGCAGAAGGATTGATTGCCACGATATTGCGCTGTTCATCCAAAAACAGCACACCTTCTTCGAGCTTCTCCATGACCAAACCCAAACTAGACAGCGAGATCATGTCCATTGCACGCTCCTATTGTTAAATGTAAACACGGCTTAATGTTCATAGTGAACAATTGGAGTCTTAACACAAAAAATAGTTTCCTGCATATCAGTAAGATATAAATTGGCACGGTTAATGCTTTACTTATTGCACGCATCCGTGACTCAACCTCTTTGGTGACGCGGATGCAACCCCTCGCCAAGGCGAAAGGGATTACAACCGATGTTATAGACAAGGAGTTTGAACATGAAATTACGTATTTTAACAAGCATTTTCGTCGCCGGCGTTCTGGCAACTTCCGTTGCACAGGCTGATGTTGCACAAGCAGATACAGCCTTTTCACTTGAAGATCTTAATGTAATCTATTCCGGTTTGAACCCGAGTTGGACCCGCGACCTGGACGTTAGCAACTACTACATAACACCTGCTACCCTGCAAAATGTCTCTGCAAAAAATAAGTTGACGTGTCATTGGAGCGCAGTTACAGATACTCCTAATTTAATTCCCGACGCATCCAATGCAGAAAACAGTGTCGAAAGTTATTACCAAGCTTCACAGTATCTGCAACTTGCTTGCAAGCACTACTCCTGATGTGTTATTTAAAGAATCATTTGGACTATTGCCGACAAGGTTTTGCTTTGTGTCTGAAAAAAGAGCAAGGCTTCCGCCTTGCTCAATATGATTTATCGCCTTGGAGGTGCCATGGAGGGTAAAGGAAGGCGATAAATCAAAATAAAACAACTTAATTAATTATTTTGCTGGACCTGCGTGGATCAGTTGAGGCTGATCTGGGCCTTCTGCCTGGATAATTGCGACAGCACCTTTCTGCAAGCGGGTAAGCGAGTGATCAACCAGAATGTACTTGGCAGGAACGCGCAGCTTCGCTTCCACCATGACTGATCCGGCAGCGGGCACTATGGTGGTTTGCACATTGACGTATGTTGGATCGGTAAGGGAGCCGGCAAAAACTTTATCGAAGATACCGCCAATCATATGGAAGGATGAGGTCAGGTTAGGACCGCCGACACCGAAGAAGATGCGGATAGTGTCACCCACTTTTGCCTTCATCGGATTCGCTGCCAAAGCGGCATCAGATCCGTTAAACACCACGTTTGTTGGATTCTCGTCCATCATTCTGTCCATGTCGAATGTTTTCTCCGAGCCGGTGCCTGTAGCATAGATATCTCCCTGCATTACATAAAATTCCTTATCAACCTTTTTCAGACCACCCTTTGGTTCGATCAGGATCATGCCATACATGCCGCTCGAAATATGCTGTGCTATCACCGGTGTAGCGCAGTGGTAAACAAACAGTCCAGGCGTCGTTGCCTTGAAAGTAAAGGTTTTCGATTCTCCGGGAGCGACGGAATCATAAGCAGCACCCCCGCCCTGGCCCCATACTGCATGCAGATCAACGTTATGAATCATTAGGCTAGTCGAGTCGTTCTTCACGGTAACTTGTACTGTGTCTCCCACTCGGGCTCTCAGCAACGGACCCGGTACTGTTCCATTGAATGTCCAGTACTTGAAAGTTGTTTTGTCCTTGGCGTCCAGAATACCGAGCACCTCTTTGACTTCCAGCGTAAATTTGACCGTTTCTGGTCCGCGCTTACCAACAGGCGTACCAACTTCGGTCGGATCTTTAACAATACTTACTGCCCCAGATTCATCTGCCCATGAAGTAGCAGAAAAAAATGTCGACAGCGCCAGGATGAGTACTCCGAATATTGCACTTTTTTTCACGATCATTCCTCCTTGGAAATTAGCCAATTTTAGCGTTTGATAATTACAATTTGGCAAGCCAAAACACCAGATAACTTCTTACTAGTACTACTTGGCGAGACCCAAAACAAATTCAACTAACTCCTTTATGTCGGCTTGACTGACGCGTGGAGAGTTAGCCGGCATAGGCGAAAAACCCCATACGCCGGAACCGCCTTTGGAAACTTTAGCTATCAACCTGGCTTCAGCCCCCGCATCCCCTTTGTATTTTTTCGAAACATCCATCCAGGCCGGACCAACTATCTTCTTGTCAATCGAGTGACAATTGGTGCAACCGCTCTTCTTGGCAAGTGGCGGCATATCAGTCGCTAGCACACTACCAGCGATCAACAGTCCTGTGGCTGCAACCATACTTAAAATAACAGATTTCATGTTCGCTCCTTAATTGAGTCTACTTCACGGTTAAAGTAACTTCTTGAGGCAGAAATTAATTGCCTCAGGATTTCGCAAGTTTATTGAATCATGTATTGTTCATTTCTACTATAGACACCGTTGTCTGTGACTATGGCCTACATAAATATGCTTAATCAATAAAAACACATATAACATGTATCTGCAATACACGTTTATCATCCTCGGGGAAAATTGACAGCTTGTCAAGCGGTAATTCTCGCTAAGTCAAAGTTGCAATGTCTATCATTAATCAAACAGTCGCATTATTTTTCTACGTGTCTGGACCCTGAAGTTCAGTATCACCAGCGTAACGAGCATCAGCATCGCCAAAGCGTTATGCAGGACTGCGCCCGCAAGCGGCAACCCAAGCAACACATTGGATACTCCAATCACTAACTGAAACCCTGCCAAGCCCAGCATGGCCTTTCCAATTTTGTTAAGACCCACTATCTTCATAATCCTGAATGACAACCAAACCAAGTAAACAAGGGTGAGCAATGAGCCAACCCGGTGCATCCATTGAATCGCCGTCATTTTTTCCGTAGAAAGCGGCAATCCATCTGCAGCCAGTGAGTATGAAAAATCCATCGGCGGAAGCAACGAGCCTTTACAAAGAGGAAACTCGGTGCAAGCAAGAGCGGCAAAATTGGAGCTTACCCAGCCGCCCAGCATTATCTGAATTAGCACCAATACCAGTGCAATTAACGAAAATATGCGCCAACTCTGCATCTCTGCAGAATCAACCTCTCCGGCAGGGGTCATTTGACGCAACGCGATCCATGTCAGCAGCATCAAGGTGGCACTCCCGCCAGCTAGATGCACCAGGACAATCAACGAGCGCGGCAGATGGGAAAAAGCCCAGATACCGAATGCCGCCAGAAATGCCATTAACGCAACCAGGAGAGTCGGCAAAAAAGGCGATTGACGCAATTCCTTGCGCTTTTGCCACGAAAGACCACATACCGAAATTGTCAGTATCCCAAGCAACAATCCGACCATGTTCTGTACTTTCCACCGCCACGAGGTATGTTCGTTCAAGGCACCGGCTTGTGGCTGCTGCCTTTCTTTCAACGCATTTTCCCTATAACAAGCGGGCCAGTTTGCACAACCAAGACCAGCATCGGAAAGACGCGCATAGGCACTAAACACCACCGCGCAAAAGGCAAGAAAGAAAGTCAATAGAATTAGCTTCAGATACATAAGATACCCCCTGGCTGTAGTTATCATGAGCGACAACGTAAAAAAGTTTTCACGATATCCTTGTTAAAAATTGAAATGTACTATCGATATTTATAAATACTTCAGCAATATGGCACTATTGTTACAAAAATATTCTTCAATATTCTGTTTCCTTTTTTCAGATTATTTTAAATGAATAATTTTGGATAAATAGCAAACTAATCGATACAAAATCAACCACAATTATTGTATTTTTTTTATATAGATGTATAATGCATACATCTATTAGCGATATTAGTTTAAAATATGGTTATGCATATTGGCTTAAACTGAAATTTTTTACCGGCTAACCTAGACACGGACCTAATGCAAACTGACAAAATAATTTCCTGCCTGATGTTGTACGCTTTAATCCCGTCTATGCAATCCACGGCTGTTTGTTCATTTTTTTCTAGTTCGTCCGAAGAAAAGATTCGCTTGGATAATTGCAACTATCACTCTTACAACGAATGCATGCGTGCAACAGGAAACAAGGGGATTGCATAGCCAATCATGAAACGGAGCCTCTCTCATCAAAAGTCGCACCCTATTGCATAGTGACATGGAGCACAGAATGCAATTATTACGACTTTGAGACTTGCATCCAAACCGCAAACAGTCGGTTAGGCCTTCGTCCTGATTACAAGAAACCCGACAAATAACTACTCGTAATTTATGCCTTAACCTGAATTTATGAGAATTGTATTGATTGTGATAAATGGCACTTTCTGACTATATCCTTACTTTTGGGCAGTACATGGTGCAGCAGCACGGTAATCGGGTGCATAAGATCGCCCTCGATGCAAACTTTACCTGTCCCAACCGGGATGGTACCAAGGGCACGGGAGGGTGCACCTTCTGCAACAATGCCTCTTTCAGCCCGAATGGACGCACTCCCCCTGCGCTTGCAGAACAAATCAAACACGGTAAACACGCCATAGCGAAGCGCACCCGGGCGCGCCGCTTTCTGGCCTATTTTCAGGCCTACACCAACACCTATGCAGATGTTGCTGATCTGGCCGCACTCTATGATGATGCATTGGCCGAACCCGATATGGCAGGCTTGTGCGTCGGTACCAGGCCCGATTGTGTTTCCGATGAGGTACTGGATCTGCTGCTGAGCTATCAACAACGCGGCTGGGTGGTGTGGCTGGAACTCGGGTTGCAATCAGCCTTCGACGAGACACTCAGGCGGGTGAACCGCGGTCATGGCCTCAGGGAATATGAAATAACAGTGGCCGCCGCAAGAAAACGCGGCATACCAGTTTGCACTCACCTGATCATCGGCTTGCCCGGCGAAACGGAATATCATTACCACACTACGCTAGACACCGTGCTGGCCCTGGGAACCGACGGACTCAAGTTACACCCGCTGCATGTAGTCAGGAATACACTGCTGGCTGCCGAGTGGCGGCGCGGCGAATATCTACCGCTTGACGTGACTGACTATATCCGGATCGCAGCTGACCTGATCGAACGCACCCCGCCACATATCGTGTACCACCGCATCACTGGCACCGCATCTAAAGACATCCTGCTTGCCCCTTCATGGTGTTCACAAAAATGGAATATCCTTAATGGCATCGAAGCTGAACTGCAACGTCGTGGTCATCGACAGGGGCAGTTTGCCAGCCTGACTGCCGCCCGGGAAGATTGTCTTTATGCAGCCTGACTACAAACTGGAGCTGATCTGCCCGGCGGGCAGCCTCCCGGCGCTGAAGGTCGCCGTGGACAACGGTGCGGACTGTGTCTATCTGGGATTTCGCGACGACACCAACGCGCGCAATTTCACCGGGCTCAATTTCGATATGGCTAATGCACACAAGGGTGTTGAGTATGCGCATGCGAAAAGAGCAAAGGTATTTCTGGCACTCAACACCTATCCCAAGGCGCTCGGAGTGGAACGCTGGACGAAAGCAATTGACCAGGCCGCCGATCTAGGCATGGATGCGGTGATCCTGGCAGATCCCGGCCTGATGCAATATGCAATGAAGACCCATCCCGGGTTGCACCTGCATCTTTCGGTGCAGGGTTCGGCCACCAATTACGAAGCGATCAATTTTTACCACGAACACTTTGGCGTCCGCCGTGCGGTCTTGCCACGCGTGTTGTCGTTTGCACAGGTCGAGGAACTGTCGCCGAGGTACGTCGGTGGAGCTTGAGTTGTTCGGCTTTGGCGGGTTGTGCGTGATGGTCGAAGGACGTTGTTCACTCTCCTCCTATGTCACCGGCGATTCTCCCAACAATTGCGGTGTATGTTCACCACCCAAGGCAGTGCGTTGGCAACAAACTCCCCAAGGCCTGGAATCGCGACTCAACGGTGTGCTAATCGACCGTTATGCCGATGATGAGAATGCCGGCTACCCTACCTTGTGCAAAGGACGCTTCGAGGTGGAAGGAGAAACCTATTACGCGATGGAAGAACCGACCAGCCTGAACACGCTGGAGCTGCTGCCGGAACTGCTGCGCATCAAAGTGCGCGGCCTCAAAATCGAAGGGCGGCAACGCAGCCCCGCCTATGTGGAGCAAGTCACCCGGGTCTGGCGCGAGGCGATAGACCAATGCATGAAAGATCCTTCTAAGGCTTTTCTGTCAGACCGACGTGGACTGCGCAACTGGGCAAAATCTCCGAAGGCCAGCAACAGACCCTGGGCGCTTATAACCGACCATGGAAATGAAAATATCACTCGGCCCGATCCTTTACTACTGGCCGCGAGAAAAGCTGCAGGCATACTATGAGGAGATTGCCGCTACGCCGGTCGATATCGTTTATCTCGGAGAAACAGTTTGCTCGCGGCGCCATGTCATGCGCCTGCCAGACTGGCTGGAAGTGGCAAAAATGCTTGCTGCCGCCGGCAAGCAAGTGGTTCTTTCCAGCCAAGCACTGATCGAATCCGAATCCGACCTGAAATCAATGCGCAGGATCACGGATAACGGCGATTTCGCGGTGGAGGCCAATGACATGGGAGCGGTGCACCGATTGGAGGGCCGTGTTCCTTTCATTGCCGGCCCCTACCTGAACATTTATAACCTGCAGACTCTGGATCTGATCGCGTCTCTCGGCGCCCGGCGCTGGGTCATACCGGTGGAAATGTCCCTCCAGGCACTACAGCCTTTGCAACATGCCATGCCTGCAGGGATCGAGACGGAAGTATTTTCCTACGGCAGGCTGCCGCTGGCTTTTTCTTCGCGTTGTTTCACCGCGCGCTTTCACAATCTGCCCAAGGACGACTGCCGTTTCCTGTGCTCCAACGATCCCGACGGCAAGACCATGCGCACCCGCGAAGGCAAGCCGTTTCTGGTGATCAACGGCACGCAGACACAGTCAGCACTGGTGTACAACCTGATCGGCGACCTAGATTCCCTGAAAAATGTCGGAGTGGATGTTGTGCGCATCAGCCCGCAATCCAGCCATAGCGCAGCGATCATCCGCCTGTTTCGCGACTGTATTGACCAGCGGGTAAGTCGCGAACACGCCGTGCAGCAAATCGACAATCTGGTTCCGGAAGTAGGTTGTAACGGCTACTGGCACGGGCGGCCTGGGATGGAGCAGATATCCTTCGCCAGCAAGATGAATGAAGAGTAGCGATAGTTGAATGCGAATATAATTACCGAGCAGCAACTGAATACCTGAAAGGATAGCGAACCAGCAACCGATATGAATATCCAGCCTTTCATCGTTCCCAAGCCAGTCGGCACAGTCCTGTCGATTCTGCCGGGGTATCCGCAGACCTTCATGTTTGTGCAGGCTGTCAATTTGGTGATGGGTGATACCCTCCGCTCGGAAGTGATGCTGCCCTTGCTGGGCAAACGCATCAGCATCCATGTGATTGATGCCGGGGTGGTTTTTTATTTCATTCTCGGTCAGAAAGGCCTGATCGCCTGCCATTACACCCAGGATGCTGAGTTGACCATCACCGCGAGTGCCAGTGATTTCCTGATGCTTGCCCTGCGCAAGGAAGATCCGGATACGCTTTTCTTCAGTCGTCGTCTGCGAATGGAAGGGGATACCGAGCTTGGCCTGCTGGTGAAAAATACGCTGGATGCGCTGGAACTTCCGC
Organism: uncultured beta proteobacterium; assembly: GCA_963827265.1. Lineage (GTDB taxonomy): Bacteria > Pseudomonadota > Gammaproteobacteria > Burkholderiales > Gallionellaceae > Gallionella. Next base: position 49,097 of record CAWHAD010000006.1, read on the forward strand.
CTCTGGATCTAAGGTCATTATCCCCTGCCAGGGTTCTCGCTGAAATAAAGGTGCGGTTGCTGGCCTGAAACAAAAAAACATGCCATGACCTGAAAAGTTCAGTATCCCATTGCCAGGAACTGAAACCTCCAAATCTGCAAAGCGGCGGTCCGGAATATTTCCAATTTTTATCTCTTATAACTGCTTAGATCATAATGTTGTTGGAAACCAATCAAATGAACAGATACACCAAATGCCAAAACGCGTACCACCCCGGATGCCTATTCCAGACCGGACTCGTTCAGCAAGCTGATAATGGAAGCTCATCATGCTGATCCAGCTTGGAACCATGGGGGTATTAGTGGCGCTGCTGCCGCTTACAATGGTATGGGTATCTAGCGATATCGACAAATACCGCAAACTGGTATGGGTCACACTTTTTCTCACGTTTGATCTGATCATGTTCGGCGCATTCACACGGCTGACCGATTCCGGTCTTGGCTGCCCCGATTGGCCTGGCTGCTATGGCCAGGCCAATCCTCTGCAGGCGCATGCAGACATCGTTGCCGCCGAAACCGCCATGCCGACAGGCCCGGTAACCGTCATGAAGGCATGGATTGAAATGATACACCGCTATCTAGCAATGGCCATCGGTGTGCTCATCATCGCGTTGATGGTGATCGCCTGGCGCAGGTGGCAGCAATCGGGGCGCAAGAAAATGAAATTTTCGCCGCTGTTCCCCACACTGCTGTTTGCATTCGTTTGCATGCAGGGCGCCTTCGGCGCATTGACTGTCACGATGAAACTGCAGCCTGTTATTGTCACTATACATCTGCTGCTGGGCATGACGCTGCTGGCCCTTTTGACATGGTTCGGCGCGCGCTTAAGCGATCAACCGACGGTGTCGCGATCGGCTGTTGCCCTGCGCATACCGGCAATGCTGATTCTCCTGCTGCTGATAATTCAAATTGCACTCGGCGGTTGGGTCAGCACTAACTATGCGGCCCTGGCCTGCACTGACTTCCCGTTGTGCCACGGTGAATTGTTTCCACAAATGGATTTTTCTGACGGATTTACGCTTTGGCGCCATCTGGGCATGACCGCTCATGGCGATTACCTGCCTTTCCCGGCATTGACCGCGATTCACTGGGTGCACCGCGCGTTCGCCCTAGTTGTGGTTGTGCTGGTTGCGTGGCTGGCAGTTAGAGCATCCAGAATAGACGCCTTACGCAAGACGGCACGCTGGCTATTGGCCATGATCGCCCTGCAATTTGCGATCGGCGTATCGAATGTGTTCCTGAAGTTACCTCTGGCGCTGGCTGTGGCGCACAATGGCGTCGCCGCACTGCTCTTGCTATTGCTTGTCACGTTAAATTATAAAATAAGCGTCGCAATCAAAACCGTCTCGAATCCAGCCAACACGCAGCTAAATTCCGCATGAAATCCCCGCATGGCGAGCCGCCGCGTTCCACACTCAGCCCCCAATACCAGGTTCTAATCAAACCGCGCTAAACGCATCAGGAGATTTTCTGCGCGGCTATCGGTATATTTCTTGTCCACACTTGAACCGGATTAGTCATTTTGAGCTGGATTCGCTCCAATCGTTTTTGGAATACCGCGAGTCAGCCTAACATTAAGTGCCTCACTCTTTTCCGAGAGAAAGTCGTTGCCATAATCGAAACGCCATGCCCAAGCACCGGCATGGCGGATTCTGAAAGTTGTATCGGTCCAGTATTTTCCGGGCGGCTGTTGTTCCGGAAAATAAACTGTTGAAATGGTGGGCCCCGGGAAAAAGACACTGGTATCCACCAGGGTGCTCAACTCTTCTCTGCTTGGCAGACGCCAATCCGCGAAGCCGCAAAGTTTTTTTGCATTGATCGCATTGATGTACGATTTGGTATCGCAATCGCTGCCGATGCATACTCCGGCGTTGGCTTTGCCGGCCCAACCGCCGTTGGTATTTGGATCCGGATCATACCAGCTGTAAGTATTATTTGCGCTTTGCAAGCCAGGTTCGGATTTTTTCACCTCCCAGAACAAATTGGTTTTGTTGTCGTGCAAACAAGACCATGGTTGTTTTGTATAATCTTTGCCGTCATTAGTGCTGCCATCCTGGTTAAGACGCGTCATGTCAAATTTATACCGCGGGCTGTTGTCACAACCCGTGATTACCAAAGAACATAACAACAGTAAACCAATGCCATTGAAAAATGAGTTTAAATATGTAAATAGTACGCTTTTGCTTATCATTTTGGTTACCCTGAAATAAAAGTAAAAAACAGTTTGAAAGAAGGTACGCATTATCTTTGAATTGCATGGGAAGTCGAGCCTGGCTTATGGAAGACAATCTCATATTTCAAGGGCTCCTAAAATTGGTAAGTTGAGTCATGAATGTCTGGATTGCAATTTGCGCTTAAGTATTCTGGATTCTTTAGCCTTCTGATATGCATATCTTTGACCAACAAAATGCTCATGATGAATCCCCCTCGATGCGTTCAAGAGTGCGTCGATACGCTGCAATAGCAATGAGGAGCGCGTATCCAAGCAGCATGCCTTCCAGCAATAGGCAAAATGCGACCAACCATGCTGCGGCATTCCACCAAGGTGCAAATAGTGCTGCAAGCAATGTGCTGCGATGCAGCCACAAGTGCCGCCACTTCCAGATTTCCGGGATAATTTCCTTCAGATTGGGAACTGCACTTTTTACCCCCCCACGGAACAGGTGGAACCACACTAGAAAGGGAACAATCTTGTAAAGCATGCCGTGTATCAAAGACATGGCAAAACCGAGTATGAACATTACAGCGGATTCTGTGGCGAAACCATCAATATCCGGAAAAAACAGAGTTGCTAACGCAAATAGTGCTGCACATATCAGCGCCATCATGCCCAGCCGGAAAAAACTCAGAGTTGCATCCGCAACGCGGCGGCGTCGATTACATTGCAATCTGAGTGTGATTACGGCATAACAGCCTGCCAAAAACCAGAACAGGCCTTGTGTAACGGTTACCAGCCAGTACGGCTTGCCTTCGAGAAGAAGGGACAGCAAGCCCAACAGCAGCACGATGAATATAAAGGGAGCTAAACCTTTGCTTAACCATTTTGGATAGTTTGGCGTGAGTTGGAACATCGGCACAACTTGATAGGACACGCCAACGACCAGCAACATTACCCAACCGCCCAACGCCAGGCTGGCATGGGCTACGGTCAATTTGGCATAGGGCAGCAGCAAGCCGGCAGCATAGCCGTGCGCCAGCAGCATGCCGAATGCAATAGCTCCGCTGAGCGCGAGGATGGACAGCAGCATCGCAGTCTTGGTGGCATTGTATGCGGGAGAGAGAGCCAGGCTGACCAGGCTGGCACTGATGAATGCAACGAATGCCAGCCCCAATAGCGGCCAGGCTAGATTGAGCAATACCGGTTCGCCCAGCATGAACCCGGCTGGCAGCAGCAGTGCGCCCGATAGCAGCGGCAAAAAAGTGATCCATGCAGTCATTCGAGATGCATGCATCGGGCTGCCGATCACCACCGGCAGAATTTGTTGCATCGCACCCAGCATGATCATCGTCATGAACCCCAGTGTGACACAGTGCGTTGCGGCAAGCAGAGCGGGAGAGTGTATATTGGCAAACGGATTATCTGCACCGAACATTAGCATCAGTGCAGCCAGCAACAGGAACATCGGGGCGGCAGTAAAGAAGCGCAGCGGTACAGATATCGGCGGTGCCTGCTCAGTATTGAGCGAGATGACTTTCATGCGCTGCGGCTGATGCGAATCGAAAAACTGCCGCCTGACTGCGCGGTGGTCTGCCACTCATAACCTCCATCACGCAGCACGTCGTAAAGCGGATAGGGTTCGCGATCAATATGTACTTGCAGATATTCATCTGCTGGCAGTGACTGTAATGCATACATAATATGCTCGAACGGTTCTGGTGGGGACAGTCCGCGCACATCCAGTTCATGTGCCAAGTTCGCACACATGATGTCAAGCCACCAGCATGCGGCCAAGCAACGCTTCACGCTGTGAAGCCAGAAAGTGATCTGCAATGGGATAGAGCATCTGTTCTTCTTTGAGGTTGTGCTGCTGCATCACTATCAGCAACGTTTCCGACAAGCCGCCATATCCTTGCGCATCCTGATGTGTCAATGTGAAGGCCATTTGTTCAACAAGCGTATTCATTTGCGCGTGCTCCATGCGCATCATCTGCACCGGTCCGGCAGGACCGCCAGCGGAGAGCAGCGCAGGGAAAAGCTCGTCTTCTTCCATGTGAAAGTGCTGGGCCAGTTCAGTACGGAAATTGTTAAACGCAGTTTCTGCATCACTCCAGCTGTTGGCTAAAGCGGCTTGTTCGGCGACGGCGAATGCCTCATCACAGTCGTGATGTTTCGTGCTCATAAATTCGGCAATGGTTTGCATTTCAGCATCCTCATAAAAATTCCGGGCGGTTCGTTTTTTTGCGGCAATACATGATAAAACTAGAAAACATTGCCATTATACTACAATACATGTATCATGCGTACATGTTAATTATGCCTGCGTGTTTTGCGGCATGATTCGCATGCGGTACATCAAATATACATTTCAATCCAAGGAATCCAAAATGACACATGCTTGCTCCAACACTATTTCCTCTGACCTGCGCTATCCGTTCGATGCGCGCGGCGTTGCGAAACGCTTTCGTCACGCTGCCATTTTTGGCGCACTGGACGCGCTGAATCCGGGTGAAACGATGGTCTTCGTCAACGACCATGATCCATTGCCCTTGCTCGCCCAACTGACCCAGCGTTACGGTGAAAGCATCGCAATTAATTATGTCACCCGCGAATCGGGACAAATTATCATCAACTTCACACGTAAATAAGCATAATCCAGCATGCAAAAATAGCTGTAGTTATGTGATATTAAACGTATTTCACAAATGATCTTAAATTGTACAGCGTCATTCCGGCGTACGGGTGGCTCGTGCCGCACAGGAGCGGATAATACGTGCCTGCTTCTTGATTCACACTCATTTTCATTGGAAATATGGCCCGCCTTCAGACTTATGTTGTATTCGAATAGGCTGCTGAAGCCTGAACTGACATGACGGTCAATACTTAAGGAGAATATATGGATCAATCGGCCAATCAACTGATCGTGGACCAGGAACTGATACGCCGTCTGGACAGAAACGGACCGCGTTATACCTCATATCCTACCGCAGATCGATTTACTGCAGCATTCGATGCCGGGCGTTATGGCCAATGGGTGGCCAAGCGGGAGATTGGCGGCGTTGACCGCCCATTGTCGCTGTACATCCATATTCCTTTTTGCAACACACTGTGTTTCTATTGCGCATGCAACAAAGTAATAACCAAAGACAAGAGCAAAGCTGCCGAGTACCTGCGTTACCTGATCAAGGAAATGGCGATGCAGGCGATGCTGCTCGGACCGGATCAAGTCGTGGAACAGCTGCACTTCGGCGGCGGCACGCCGACCTTCCTGAGCGATGACGAGATCCGCCAGGTGATGGAGGCGATCCGCCAGCATTTCAGGCTGGTGGAAGACGGCGAGTACTCGATTGAAATCGATCCGCGCAAAGTAAGCGAGGAGACCATCGCGCTGCTGGGCGAGGTGGGTTTCAACCGGATCAGTATCGGCGTGCAGGATTTCGATGATGAGGTGCAGCGCGCCGTAAACCGCATTCAGAGCGAAGAAGAAACGCTGCGGGTGATTCAGGCGGCGCGCGCAAACGGTTTCAGATCGGTGAGCATCGATCTGATCTACGGTTTGCCCAAACAAACCCTGAATGGCTTTAGCGTGACCCTGGACAGGGTCATCGCAGCCAACCCGGATCGTTTATCCATCTATAACTACGCGCACATGCCAACCATCTTCAAGCCGCAACGGCGTATTCATGAAGAGGACTTGCCCGCGCCGCAGGTGAAGCTGGACATACTCGACATGGCTGTCAAAAAGCTCACCGGTGCGGGCTATGTTTACATCGGCATGGATCATTTTGCCAAACCTGAAGACGAGCTTGCCGTTGCGCAACGCCAGGGCAGGCTGCACCGGAATTTCCAGGGTTATTCCACCCATTCGGACTGTGACCTGGTGGCGCTCGGTCTCAGCGCGATCGGCAAGATCGGACCGACATACAGCCAGAATTATCGTGATCTCGCGGATTATTACGATGCGCTGGACAGGGACGTATTGCCCATCATGCGCGGTATGGAATTGAACCCGGACGACCTGGTGCGCAGAGCCATCATTCAGGCCCTGATGTGCCACTTCGAACTTTCCAAGGCAACTTTCAGCAGCGCGTACGGGATCGATTTCGATGACTACTTTGCGACCGAGCTGGATGAATTGCGCGACTACGAGCGCGAAGGGTTGCTGGTGATTTCACCGCAGTCGATCAAGGTTACCCCGAAGGGACGCATGCTGATACGCAACATCTGCATGGTGTTCGACAAGTATTTGCGCACGCGGCAGGAGCACGCACTCTATTCCAAGGTGATCTAGCTTGACCAGGTATATAGGTAGGGCTTAATCCAGTATTATTCAATCTAGAAATGAGTTTTAACGAAGCCTTATAAATATGGGTATATGGGGACACTAGTGGCCGCAATGCCCTCCGTGTTGTATATATCGTCTGGACTTGGAGCAGGTCAACTCCACCCTTATGGGTATATCCCACAGAGCATGGCGGGCTATTAAAATCGTGATTTCCAAGCTGTCTGCCCTCTCTCCGTCCTCAAACTAGGCGACAACGATGTTGCGCGGCGAGCAAGTTTTCGGCTATATCAGTCAGGTTATGAACTGCCGGCCCATAGCCTAAGCCTTCCGTACCATGGCTAACTGCCAACGACGCCATTTCAGTATTCAAATTGTTAAACTCAGTAATGCAAGTATCGCGTATACACGTTAATTATGTCTGCATGTTTCGCAGCATGATTTGCATACGGCAAATCGCATATACATTTCAATCCAAGGAATCAAAAATGACACATGACACCTCCCGGGTGATGAAACACGTGCCAGCAACAAGAAAATCGGTCGCTTGCTTAATCTGTCGGAACTACTTCTCCATTACTTCTATCCAAAAAAATGCATTACCCGAAAGAACTAGTCCCTTTTCCTCATTTATCTTGTACTTCGGAAGTATAGGTATACGGCCGATGTTAGCTTAATCTTAACAGCTGGAATTTTCATAAAGGGATCAATGTCCATGCCATTAACGCGGCCCGTACAGATCAAGCTAATACTGGCGAGAGATACCGCGTAGTTTGTTACTTTATAGATGCTCAGATTTGGTGTCTGTCATAACGATTGGCGCAGTATAGAATGCAATTGCCTTTCAACAGTGGATGATGGCTACGTGATAATGGTTTTTTCAGAAAAGACTAAATAATATGCCAAAGCATTAACACAACGAACTTGAAACCGCGTATTGAATTTGATCTATACCATGCCAGAAAAACTTATACCCATGGCATATCACCGCCAGCTTAATACAGTTCCGACAATCCCCACTGCACTCGAATCGCCAACGGGGTTTGTCGCCGACACGCTTGCGCGCCCATTACAGGAACTGCGCATCTCACTCACGGATCGCTGCAACTTTCGTTGTGTATATTGCATGCCTGAAGAGTCATTCGGTAAGGATCGCGCTTTTCTGCCGCAAACTTCGCTGCTAAGTTTTGAAGAAATCACCCGTATTGCACAGATTTTCGTCGCCCATGGCGTCCGAAAAATCTGCCTGACTGGAGGTGAGCCTCTACTGCGCAGGCACATTGAAGATTTGATTGGCCTGCTCGCACAATTGAAAACATTAGATGGTCGCAATCTTGAACTAACGCTAACCACAAACGGATCGCTGCTCGCCAAAAAAGCACAATCCCTTAAAGATGCTGGGTTGAATCGTGTTACAGTCTCGCTCGATTCGTTATTTGACGCCACCTTCAAGCGCATGAACGGTGTTGATTTTCCCGTATCGGATGTACTGCACGGCCTGGATGTCGCCCACACAGTCGGTTTCGAGCCAATCAAAGTGAACATGGTTGTCAAAGTCGGCATGAACGACCATGAAATTGTACCCATGGCACGCTACTTCAAGGACTCTCCTTTCATCTTGCGCTTTATCGAATATATGGACGTAGGAGTTTCCAACAATTGGAAAATGGATGAAGTTCTTCCATCCTCCGAAGTGGTACGGCGCATTGCCGCTCACATGCCGATTAAAGAAATCGAACCAAGCCACAAAGGCGAAACCGCAGAACGTTGGAGCTATCAGGATGGCAGCGGCGAAATTGGGGTTATTTCAAGCGTTACAAAAACATTTTGCCATGACTGCGTCCGTGCTAGGCTATCTACCGATGGAGTACTCTACACCTGCCTTTTTGCGGCGAACGGTCAGAACCTGCGGGCACTGATGCGAGACGGCAAAACAGATCAGGAAATCTCCACTGTCATTGCGCACCTATGGCGTTTGCGCGCTGATCGATACTCAGCGTTGCGGAGTACGGCAACAAATGTTTCGGAGCGAGCAGTGAAAAGAATTGAGATGTCATACATCGGTGGATGATTTGTAATGCATACTGCTCGCGCCAAATACAAATATATGGGCAATGGTATTGAGTATGCCACTTAATATGCCGTCATAAACACCCGAAAAGATGTAGGCCACCAATCACTGCATGGCAACAAACATCGGGTGTATGGCGATTCTGTCTACTCCAGCCAAAAGGAGTTAATCGCCCAGGCAGCACCTAAGGCTTGCGGCTTCACTAACCAGAATGGGTTACACAACAAGGTACTTGTTCAGTACCCTCCCTAAATTATTTCTCATTGAACGAAACCTCCATTAGAGACATCTGTGCTGGGATTCCCCCATTTTTTGTCATGGGCCTATTCCAATACCAAATGAATCTGAAGCTTAGCAGAAGGGCCGCATTATCCACCCCAATGCGGCGCGAGCCACCGCCCACCAGAATGACAGCGGTGCAATCTGCGATCATTTTTTGTAGTCAAGCATGAATTGGGCGATACCGGAGATGTCTTCCAGTCCGAAATGTGGCAGTTGTGGATAGACCTCGCACATGTCGGTGGCGATAGCAATCAGCCCATCTTCAACCATGCAGCGCGGCAGCTTGGCGCATTCACGGCGCAGAACCTCGATCTTGGGCGTGGCACATTGCGAAAATCCTTCAGCTAAAACCACGTCTGCTTCACCCAGGAAGCGTTGCGCCAGTTGTTCCGGCTCGCGTCGGTCAATCACGTCTGCGACCAGTTGCAACTGATTGGTCGTTACCAGCATACTCATCAACGCGCCCGCCTGTTTGTACCGGTAGCTGTCCTTTCCGAGGGTGTCTAGCACCACTTTGTGATGCGCATGTTTGATGGTGGCTACGCGCAACCCTCTGCCGATCAGTTCGCGCAGCAATTTTTCAACCAGCGTAGTCTTACCGGAACCTGAATGCCCGACAATGGTAAATATGGCTTGATTTAAGGATGCGATATTCATCGATGTGGCGTCACCCATGCCTCGCCCTGCGGTGTAATTTCCTTTTTCCAGATTGGCACACGTAGCTTCAACTCGTCTATCAACCAGCGGCAGGCTTCCAGAGCGGTGACGCGATGTTCCGCGCCTGCCGCGATAAAAACGATTTGCTCGCCCGCGCCAACCACGCCGATGCGATGCACTATACGCGCATCCAGCAAGCCAAATTTCGCAATCGCATCGCTGCGTAACCTTTTCAGTTCAGGCAGCGCCATGCCAACGTAAGCAACAAAGCTGATTTCCAAAACCTCAATGCCTTGCGAAAAATCGCGCGCGCATCCGAGAAACGTGGCGATGCCGCCCATGCGTTTCGAGCTGGATTGAAGCGCCCTTATTTCCACGTCCTGGTGAAAATCTTCCTGCTGAATCCTGACTGCTTCTTTCATTTCTTCCCAGTTTTCCATTCATAAAGAGGAAAAACTACCGGGGCGACCCTGTGCTGAGTTGTACGGTACTCATTTCCTCGTCTATCTCCTTGATATGCCTCTGTCGTAGTGCCCCGTGCGCCTTGCATCTGGCTCTCCCCGCTGCGATTTTCAACAACCCATTAACCGCCCGAAAACTTTGCCATGAAAGCTACTTCACTGTTATCAGCAAGTTGCAACGACATATCACGTACATGCTGGCCGTTGGCTGCGGCGAAGCAGATGATTTCGAATGCCTGCGGGTATTTAGCAGCCAGCTCGTCGCGCACGTCCTGCAAGCGGATGCCGGGACAGAATGCAACCGTCGCCTGATTATTGCCGATACGTTCTACGACCGGTCCGAAAAACAACACCCTTATCATATGAGAACCTCTAAAAATCCAGATTTCAAAATGAATAACCCCGCCCCAAGGGGCGGAGTATCAACACCAAAGTCATACCAGCAGGCCGTTCGCCTGCTTTACGCCCAAAGGGGCGGGGAATTGATCCCATAGAGATTAACTTGAGGAAACTCTACTTGACCCCGCAACATCCATCGTCGCAGGAGGCTTCCGCTTCCGAGGAAAGGTCAACTACGTTGGACGCGCGCAGCGCCGGTTCTGGAAGTTTGAGACGTCGGGCTTCCGCATTCGTAAGAAGCTCGAGAAAGGTGGCTGCTGCCGTGTAGAACCGATCATTGCCTCGCTCCTGCGCGAGCGTATAAAGACCGCGCGCGAACGATGTTGCCCAGCGGCCGAAGTGCTCACGGAAGAATTTTATGAAGACGTCATCGAGAAGCGATACCTTCTCCCGCCCGTGGCCGAGCTGGCGCGCGGCGATCTTGCGTTCGAGGAGATACTGCAAAAATTCCGCCTCGATAGAAATGTGGTCGGATCGCTCGCCAGGCACCGCATCAAGAGCGAAGGACCGGTAGAAGCCTGCGATATCGGCGAGTTGCTGGGTACGGAAGAAAACATTGGTCTTTTCCTCATACTCAACTTCATACGGCGCAACCGTGCCCGAGGCGACCATTCCAAATATGCGGAGGTATCCCTCGCGAACCTCGGCCGTCTTGACCGGCAGAGCCAGCCCGACCCGCGCTGCGGCCCAGGCGAGTTTCGGTTCGCCGAGGTACTGCGCCGCCGCCTCGGCCGCCTCGGCATCCTTCGCCTGCGCGAATGGCGCGTGCATCGGATCAGCCAAGCACCGTGCGGCGAGGCGATACAGCACCGCCCGCGCGAGAAGCACGGCGCTAAATTGAGTTAAGGTGTTCGGCTGGGCGCTCATAGGTAGGTTCCTCAATCGTGATTCGCACGGCTTCCCGATCCTTGGCGTCGTAGCCGATCACCGTATCGTTAAAGATCTCCTGGGTAACGCTTCGTCCGGAGGGAAGAACTACCTCCCGCTCGTTCACCTTTGGCCCCTCCTTCACATCGAAACGGAAGATTACTTCGCGGGTCGCGCGGAAGAGCGCCAAGACCGCGAGAAGCCTACGACTCGGGGCGACATACCGCTCAATGGCCGTTTCGACGCCCGGACCAAACATCTGTTCGAGGTATTGCCTGGGAACCCAGCGCGGCGGAATGTAGAAACCGTTGGGCGAAGTCCCAAACTGCGGATACAACGGCAGGGCAACCTTTTCCTCCTTGACCATATAATAGACCGGATTGCTGGAATCGGGCACCCAGTCCCCGTCCGCCGCTCGGCGCACGAGTGACTGCATGCGGATCTTTCCGGGACAGGACGACATGCAGCGCGTCTCAATCGGAACATCGGAGATTTCCTTGGCGCGTCCCTCGATTCGGGGGTAGCAGGCGACGCATTTTTCGGAGGTACCTGTCGTCGTCCGGTACATCGGCTTCTTGTACGGACACGCCTCAACACACTTGCGGTAGCCCCGGCAGCGTTCCTGGTCGATGAGAACGATTCCATCTTCCTTCCGCTTATAGATCGCCTTACGGGGGCAGGCGGCAAGGCACGCCGGGTAGTCGCAGTGATTGCAGATACGCTGGAGGTAGAAATACCAGCTTGCATGTTCGGGAAGCGACACACCGTTCGCAGGACCCTTCGCCCCGTCCTTGTTATGTGCGGTTTCTTCAAAAATGTTCGGTGCACGCCATTCCTCATCGGTCGGCTGGTACCCCAGGATTCGTTCGTCCATTCCCGGTTCAATGCCGGTCTCGAAAATGGTCTTGCCCTGGAAGACGCCCTTTTCGTCCCACACCTGCCCTCCGGGATTTTTCGCTTCGAGCATCGCAAGGAGTTTCTCGTCCCAGTGGAGGGGGTAGCCGCCGTAGGGTTTCGTCTCAACATTATTCCACCACATGTATTCCTGCCCCTCACCGTAGGTCCAGGTGGACTTGCAGGCCATCGAGCATGTCTGGCACGCGATGCACCGGTTGATGTTGAAGACGAAAGCAAATTGGCGGTCTGGATGATGTTCTTCGTACGGGTACTCCATCTCCCGGCCGAGCTGGCGATTCAGAACTTTATGCTCAAACGATTCACCTAAACCTCGATTTTTTGATTCACCAGTCATGATGCGCCTCCTTGTTATAGTAGTTATTCATGATTTCCTCTCTCGTATCGATAGCGAAGGACCGGTGCACGTTCGAGCACTCGCGCGATCATCGCTACCGTTTCGGCCTCACCCCGCAGGCGATAGTAACGATGCGTGGCAAAATAAAACGGTGACTTGAACAACTCCAATATTTTATCCGCCGGCATGCCGAGCTGGGCGTACTCCTCGACCACCGCCTCGCTCATCGCATCGAGTCCGCCGGGCACAAAGGCGGAGGAAAGAATCATCGGATCGTCCGGTTCGGCGGACTTATCAGCGCCGGTAACGCGAGCCGCATCATGTCCACTCATGACTTTTTCACCTTTGTAAGCGCACCAGCCAGGTAGGCGTCGCCGTTGACCGATCCGCGGCCGGGCGATAAATCCGTCTTGGCTCCATACCAGGCGCCGCGCCCGCCCAGACCGCCCGCTTCCGCCTTCACGATCCGAACGAGTGTTTCCTTCGGAACGGAGTTGATCGCGTGGTTGTCGTCATCGAAGCCGAATGTGAACTGCATTGCGACGGCCTTTTTGTGAAATAGCGTGTCGGTCTGGTGCATTGGCATCGACCAGGCTCGGGTGATCGACTGATGCGAGCCGTAGCGGTAGGACGACTGGTATGCGCTCTCCTCTAAGTAGGGGAGGCCGTCGGTGCGCGTCTCACCCGCGCGCACCGACTTGGAAGTAGACATCCATCCGGTGTGCTTCATGATGGTGAAGTTCGGGGGGAGCGACGTATTGTACTTCACCCGAACCATGCACCGCATCGAGCGCTTCTTGAAAGCATCCTGTTCGTCCTTCCAGCCGATATAGGGCCGGTCGGCCGGGTTCGCATCCACCCAAACATAGTCGCCGTCCTCCAGGCCGAGGGACGCCGCATCAGCCGGGTTCATCTGAATCTGCCGGTCCGCAACACCTGCGGAACGCGGATCGGTTCGGTAGGGATCGCCTGAGTTGGCTGACCAAATCATGTGCCAGTCGACCACCGCCCAGGAGGAGTGCGTCGAGTGACGCGACTTCGGCGTGGAACAGAAGAAACGGTATCCCTCCGCCCAAAGTGGATTGGTCGTCAGCTTCGCCTCGGACCAGGGCATCTTGATGTTGCGCACCTGGCGAAGGTCGGCGTCGACTTCCTTGGGCGAGATTCCGTAGTCGTTCGGTCGGATCATCGGATTCGTCGAGATGATCACATTGGGGAGATACGGTGTCGCCTCCACACCCTCCCGATGAACGATGAAATTCTCGCCCGCATCGATCACCTCGGGAAGGTCGCAGTAGGACGCAAGTCGCCCGCAGTCGGTGTAAAAAGGATTCGAGTCCTTGATCTGCTCGTAAAACGGAACCCTCGGATAGGTCCGGGTGAGGAAAAGCGCCGACCCCGGCGTGCCGTACTTTCCGTCCATAATGTCTTGCACGGTGTAGCGCCGGCCGTCTGAGGTCTTAGTGGTCGTCGACGAGTCGAGGATGCGATCGAGATGGACCGAACTCTTTTTCTCCACGATGAACTTCCAGTAGTCCGCGAATCGCTTATCATTCGTCAAGCGCCCAAGGGCTGTCGAGACGCCAGCGAAGATCACCGCGTCATCCCTGCTGTCGTAAAGAGGCCGGATGCCGCCCTTGGATATCTGGATAAACGGATTCGAACACGATCCCCCCAGCTCATAGTCCTCATATTCGAGCCAGGAGTTAGCCGGAAGTATGAGGTCGGCGTACTCGGCCGATCCGGTCCATTCGATCTGTTGATCAACGATCATGTCTACCTTGGGCAGGACATTCTCGATGATGTTGTAGTGCCATTTGGCCTGGTTCAAAAGATTGGCGTTGTTGTACCACATTACCTTCGTCGGAGTCGGCATGTGGGTATGCCCGGTGAACACCTTGCGCCCGTGCGGGGTCTCGATGATCGTCGGCCGGTCGCCGGCACCCCAGTAACCGACTTCCTCGCCATGCATCATGTCGTGCATCGGTACCTTGTTGGCCGGCATCGCCGGATCGAGTGCTGGAGCGAAGGGATCTTCCTTGGTATAAACTCCCGCGCCGTGCCCGGCCCATTTGGCGCCTTGTAACATCGCGCCCTTGTAGTTGCCGGACCAGTTGTAGACCCCCGCGCCGTGCTTTCCAATCTCACCGATGAGCATCATCGGAAGGAACTCCGCCCGATTGTGAAGCGTGGCGTGGAAGTAGTGGTTGATGCCCTCGCCGATGTGAATTGCGACTGGCCTGATCGTGACAAAGTCCCTCGCCAGACGTTCGAGGAGGTTGGGGTCGGACCCCGTGATTTCAGCGACCGTGGCGAGATCATAATCGCGCAAGTGGCTCTTGTAGGCCTCGTAGATGGTCATGGCCTTGAATGTCTTGCCGTCCGTGCCGGTGAGCTCGCCGCTCCATTCGAGAGCCGGATTGATGTTCTTTTTGGCAAGCTGCTCACCCACATCGTCGCGAGTTATGGCCCGCGGAGCCTTCGCGCCTTCGTCCCAAACGATGAAGTCGCCGATCTTTTTGCGCTGCTCGGCGGTGAGCCCCTGAATCTTGAAGCTCGGGCCGGCGGAAAGATCCGGCATCTTGTAGTCAGCAATCACCTCTTCAGGTTTGACGCGCTTCAGGGTGTCGGTTCTGACGAGCAGGGGAAAATCAGTGAAGCGCTTGACGAATTCGACATTGACATGCCCGTGCTCCATGACGTAATGGGCGAGGTACAGAAAGATCGTCGTGTCGGACAGACCTGCGCGGGCCCTGATCCAGTAGTCGGATTTCGCCGCCGGGGCGTTGTAGTCCGGCGAGATCGAGACGATCTTCCCGCCGCGCTCCATCAGCTCGATGAACCAGTGCGAGTCCGCCATTTTGTTTTCGACTAGATTTTTGCCGCACTGAATATGGAGCCCGGTGCTAAGGAGGTCTGAGAAATCACAGTCGGTGGCCTGCAGACCCGTGACGAAGGGTCTGCCCGGCGCCTGATCGCCCCGCCAAGTGTACTCGCACCATGCCCGTGCGCCCCTGGCCTTGTCGGGCGGAACGCCGCGCACATGGTGATCGAGGAGACCCATCACGTTGCCAAAGCGATAGATGCCAAATTTTCCGATGGCACCGTGGATCGGAAGGTTCGATCCGTACTTGAAGGTCCGCGTGCCGGCCCCGTCCCAGTGCTCGAGCATCTCATCGGGGTAGCCGTCGCGGGTGAAACGGTCGCTGCCTTCCTTGCCCGAGTAGGTCTTGGCGATCGCCAAGAGACCGCGCGCGGCGTAGTCATTGGCTTCGTCCCAGCTGATGCGCATGGCATCGTCATTGCCGCGGTCGTCGAAACGGTACTTACTGCGTAGTTCCGGCTTGTCGGTAAGGGACGGAAAACCGTCGTCGGCCCATTCCTTCCAGCCCTTCCGAATGGATGGACCCTTCAACCGGTGGTTAGCGTAGAGGCGGCGGTGGAGGGTGTAGCCCTTGGGGCATCCGCGTGGATTCCAGTGGGCCGACGTGCCGTTTCCGTAGATGTCGCGGACATTGCCGTCGCCGTAGTTCTGCTCGGTGCGAAGGACCACGCCGTTTCGTGTGAACGCCCGGAAGCGGCACATATGGGTGTCGTTAGGGGCGCAGATATAGGTGAAGGAAGAGTCAACATGGTACTGGTCGCGGTAGACCTTCTCCCAGTCACGCGCGGGATAGTATTCGAGGGGGTTGCCCACTTCCATGATGCCGTCCAGCGATGGAGCCACTTGCGCGAGCGTGCCAAAGGCGGAAAGCCCGTAACCAGACGCAAAAAGCCCAGCCCCAGAAGTTGCAGCAATTTTCAGAAAGTCACGGCGAGTAAGTCTCTTCATGATCATTTTCCTTCTTTCTTAGAGTTTGAGTCGAATCCATCTTGTCACGGACTTTTGCCCATTCCTGTCGTGTGCGGCACCGTCCCAGACGGCAAAGGCCGCCCACGTGGATGATTTTGAAAGCGAAGCGACACCGTGGCGCGGCCGACTGATGAGCACCTGCCAGCGGCCGTTACTCCAACGGGATTGGGAATATGCTTTGCCATCATCCGGTACGTAGGTAAGGGTTCCGAGTCCTGAAGCGACGTATTCCGCTAACGCGCCTGACGGGACAGCGAGCGGGTTACCCGCCGCGCGCGCGGGCGTTGCGAATGGCTGGGCTTCCCAAGGGTTCGGATCGCGATGGGTCCTCGGCGGC
This sequence comes from uncultured beta proteobacterium, assembly GCA_963827265.1. GTDB lineage: Bacteria > Pseudomonadota > Gammaproteobacteria > Burkholderiales > Gallionellaceae > Gallionella. Next base: position 65,754 of record CAWHAD010000006.1, read on the forward strand.
AACTGCGGCCCTGATGAAACCGCCCGCCACTGGAGAATCCAAACTTCGGTGCCCTGCGGTTTCTTGCCGTGCGCCAGCGCACCGCTACCGCCCATCCCGATGTAAGGCGGCATACTCGAAACTTCCCGTGGAAGCTCCACCGCTACGGCATCGTGGAAATCCTGCGTCGACCCCTGCAACCGGTGCGGGGTCGCGTCGGGCCAGGAAAAGAGAAATGCGATTGAACTGGCGTTGGTAAGTGTCTTGACCTCGAGCGCACGTGGCCAAGAAGGCCGGTACCAGAGCGGATGGAGCGTGAGCGTCACCGCAGGTGTATTCGCCCAGGCGCGGTCATCGATACTCCACGCAAGCACACCGCCGCGCCGCGCTTTTGGATGTCCGGCTATTAAAATCTTGCTCGCCATGCTGTCCGGCGCCTCAACCGGGAACTTCACGTCCTTGCGGAGGCTCTTCACATACGCAACGATATCCCACAACTGCGCGGTGGAATACGTGCCGCCGAAAGCAGGCATCATTACAGTGGGAATACCCTGATGAATCCGCGAGTAAATATCCCCTGGCCTCTCTCCGCCCTCAAACGGCGCTGCGACGAGGTTGCGCGGCCGTACAGGGTTTCCGGCTGTATCAGTCAGGTCAAGGGCTGCCGGCCCGTTGCCCAAACCTACCGAGCCGTGGCACGCTACGCAAGCCTCGCGATAAAGCGCCGCCCCGCGCGAAACGCGCGTGACATCGTCCAAGTCGGCAGGAGGGGATGGCGGGATAAAAGTTGCTGGTGCTTTTCCCGGTACGAAATGGCGAATATAGGTGGCTACGCCAGCGATCTCGTCCTTAGTGAGGACCGACGCAAAGGACGGCATGGCCGTTCCCGGCATGCCGTCCCGCACCCTCTTCTCGATATCAGCGATCGACCCGCCGAACTCGAACTTGCCTTGCGTATAGTTGCGTGGGCGGACATAGAGATACGTTGCCGCAGCCCCATTTCCATCACCTTTAGGCCCGTGGCACCCAAGGCATTCTCTGACGTACACGTCAGCGCCCGATGTGGCGCCCCTGGCGTAAGCTGTTCCCACTCCCCCCACGTACGCGGACATGCAGCCAAGCACAAAACCGCACGCGATAATCCGCAGAATTCGCTCCCATCCTTTAGACGAGATGATAGATGACAGAAAATTTTTAGATGACATATCCATCATTAAACCCCCAGATTATGCAAAGCATAAAACTCATTAAACCCCCAGATTATGCAAAACCTAAAACCATGTTAACTACGTTAAGAAGAGCGTAAACAATAAAGCTTGCCCCTCCGTGACAGCGCATTCCTGCGATGGCACGACAATCCCAAGATTTATTGTTGAAGAATAGGCTTATGCGGGCAGTGTGCCTACCCTTCTGAAGTACAGGGTAAGCGAGGAAAAGGAACTAGTTCTTTTGGGTAGTTTGTTACTTTTTGGTGGGAGGTGATTCTAGGTGATGAGACCATGCTCCATTGCATACACGGCAGCCTGCACGCGTTTGGCGAGGTTGAGTTTGCGAAGGATGCCTTGTACATGGATCTTGATGGTGGATTCCGACAGATTGAGTACGCGGGCGATTTCCTTGTTGCTGGACCCGCGGGCGAGCATGATGATGACTTCCCGTTCGCGCGGGGACAGTTTGCCCGGACTAACATCCGCCACAGCAACATCAGCCTCGTGTGGCATACGCAGGAAGTCTATCAGCTTGCGCGTTATTTTCGGCGACAGCACAGATTCGCCGCGCGCTGCATTCTGGATGGACTCCAGCAGAAACTCAGTGTCGATATTTTTCAGCAGGTAGCCGCTTGCCCCGGCACGCAGTGCTTCCAGCAAGTCTTCGGTTTCTTCAGAAATAGTGAGCATGACAACTTGCGTTTCCGGAATGTCTTCCTTCAGTAGGCGCAACGCTTCCAGTCCCCCTGTGCCTGGCATATGCAGATCCAGCAAAACCACGTCGGGCTTGAGTTGTATTGCGCGTTTGACGCCTTCCAGCCCATCGTCGGCTTCATCCACCACTTCGAAACCATCTTGTCGCTGCAATACCTGCTTGATGCCGCCGCGAAACAGAGAGTGGTCGTCAATGATCAGAATACGTATTGATTTCATACCTTATACTCACTCCTGTATGGCAGGACAAGGCGCACCAACGTACCCTGTCCAGGTGTCGATTCCAGCGCGAGTTTAGCATCGATGCGGCGCGCCCGCTCACGCATGATGCTCAGCCCCACGTGAGCATCGCCTGCATCGCGCGCCAAGTCGAAACCGCTGCCATCGTCGTGAATTAGGAGTACGCATTCTCCATTATTACCGACGAGTTCCACGTCAACTCGGGTCGCCTTGGTGTGCTTGCGAATGTTGGAGAGCGATTCCTGGGCAATGTGCATGAGCTGAAGTACATGTTCCGGCGGCAGTTCCAGCGCTGTGCCTTTCCGGGAAAAGTTGACCTGTATGCCGGTTTGTCCCTCAAATTTTTCCAGCGCGCTACGCAAGACGGCTTCCAGGTCTGCGCTGCCGATGCGGATGCGGAAATGCACCAGCAGTTCACGCACCTTGTCGTAGCTTTCCTGCACCCCTTCGCGGATTCGTTCCAGATCTCGCTGCGCCGCAGCGATGCGTCTCTTTTCCAGGTCTTTGTGCAGCAATTGCACCTCGATGTTGAGATAGGCGAGAGACTGGGCAATGCTGTCATGCAGTTCCTGGGCCAACAAGTTGCGCTCCTCCGACACGGCCATCTCTTTTTCGCACGCAGCGAGCCGGCGATTTTCTATGACAATGCCAAGATGTTGCCCCACCGACTCCAGCAGGCGGATTTCCGATGGCGGCAAAATGCGCGATTCTTTAAAAAATAGATTAAGTATGCCGAGCACCTTCTGCTTGGAACGGATCGGAACCGCCACTACCCCATTGAATCCTTCCCGTTTGCACGCATAGTGCGGCGCCGGAGTTATCGGAATGGAAAAATCGGAATTGACCACAGTACCGCTGAGCGCCACATCACCGCACAGGCAATTGCCAAAGGGGAGGCAATTTTCCTCGGCCAAAAAAGATTTGGAGACTCCGCGCGTCGAAACGATTTTCAGTTGTTTCCCCATCGGGTCGATCAGGCGCACCACGCCGTCACTGGCGCCTGTCAGGGCGGACAGCTTGCCCAACACCTTGCCGCACAGTGGTTCCGTTGCAATCGCGGAATTGAGGAATACAGCGATATCATACAGTGCGGCGAGTTCGCGGTTCTTGATTTCGATGCTTTGTATTTTTTCCTCTATCCGCTGTTCCAGCGTGGCGTAGATTTCCTGCAACTGAGCAGCCATCTGGTTGAATCCTTTGGCCAGATCACTGAATTCGTCCTCGCTGGTTATTAGCAGGCGCACATCGAAATCTCCGTTACCCATACGCTGGATGCCTTCCTGCAGGCGTGTAATTGGATGGACTACAATTAGCGAAAATAGTCGTATCAGCAGTACCGTGCCAATCAACGCCAAGCTTGCCAGCCCGATCTGGAAGGAACGCAATAGCGTGGCAACTTGGGCGTTGTTGCTCTCCACCATCCCTACCAACACGTCCACGCTGCCAACGAAATCCTCCAAGACAGGCTGGAACTCTGCCAGCATCTTTTCCTGCTCGGCCCGTTTCGGGTTGTTGAGTATGCGTCTGATATCGGGCTTGATGTCGTCAAGCCAGTGTTGCTGCAATTTTCGCCACTGGCCACGGACGTCTTTATCCAGGTACAGGGAAAGTGAGCGATGGGGATCATTCTGCAGAAGGTTGGTCAAAGTCGCCTCAAACTGCGTGATATCCGTTTCGATACCGGTCCGCAAATTTGTCGCCTCCCGAGGTTGAGGGGGTATCGTTTTCCCCGCCTGTAGTGCAAGCAGGAAAGCAATATGGTACAAACGCATGCGTTCCCTGCCGGCATTGTTAATCGCCGCCGCACCACCCTCCAGCCGCCAGGATACATACAGCGTCGAACCGATGGCGAGCAGGGCAACAATAAAATAGAGCACCAGCAGGCCGGTAATCTTTTCCTGGAGTTTCAGGGCGAACATGCCAGTATCTTGCCAGTGTGTGAAAAGTAAGTTTACGCCACACCTCGGTTGTTGGCTAAAGCGGCTTGTTTTGCGATGGCAAATGCCTCGTCGCAGTCGCGATTATTGTCTTTCATAAATTCGGCAATGCTTTGCATAACAGCCTCCTCAAATAAATTTATGGCGGTGTGTTCCTTGCGGCAATGGCGGTCTGATCTGAGAACATTGCCATTATATAATAATACATGTATTATTTGTACATGTTCATTATGTGTGTGGTTAGCGGCATGATTCTCATACCGTACGGTACGGTACATTACATAAACAATTCAATCCAAGGAACCCAAAATGACACATGCTTGCTCCAACACTATTTCCTCTGACCTGCGTTACCCGTTCGATGCGCGAGGCGTTGCAAAACGTTTTCGTCATGCCGCCATTTTTGGCGCGCTGGACGCGCTGAATCCGGGTGAGACGATGTCTTTCTGCAACGACCACGACCCTTTACCGCTGCTCGCCCAATTGGCGCAACGTTATGGAGATACCATCTCTATCAACTATGTCGCGCGCGAGCCGGGACAGATCGTCATCGATTTCACCCGAAAATAGCCGCGCCAAGCGGGTTGTGCTATTGCTGACAACTGCGGTGAGCAGACTCCAACTTTAAATATGAAGTTGTAATTGACATGAAACTCAGCCGATTTCTGAGCTACGAATGGGATGCCATCGCCGGCATACTGGCCGCCACGGCAGCGCTCATCCTGCATCTGCTCCATATCGTCGACGAGCCTACCCTGTTTTCCATCGTGCTTGCCCTGATGGCGCTTTTGTTTATCAATTTCATGCGCCATACGCGGAACAATGAGCGTACCGCTGAACAAGTGGAGTTCACACAGAATATGGTAGCGAGGATGCAATCATCCCTGTCCACCCCGGACGTGGTGCTGATCGGTCCACGCCAACTGCGCAGGGCGAACGAACAGTTCGCCCGCAATATGCGCGGGAGAGGTAGTCTTGTTCAATGTCTGTCTGTCGATGTACCGAACGCAGCCGCTATTCGACGCACTGCTGCGCCCGGCAATTGAAAACCATCAAGTGACCTCAATTCAATTCGTTCTCGATGAAAGCCAGCAAGAATTGTGGCAGGCCGAAATTTTGCCGAAAATCAACTCCTGTGACGGCAGCAGCAAGGTGCAGCAGCCGCATTGGTGCACTCTCAGCAGAAATATTTCCTTCATCCTTGCCGACACCCAGTCGGAAGCGACAGAGGAGGCTCTGCTGAGTTTCTGGGGTGAGCCGTTCATGGCACAGTCCACTGAACGCAACATACCACGCTTTATTTTTCACATACAGGCGCATTCGGAGTTGTTGCCGCATCTGGTGGAAATGGAGCGGAGTTGCCGCATGCGTGGGGAATAAGAGATTCTAAAATATGAACCATCCAGATTTCTTTGATGTAGTGCCAAAGATCAGTTTGTACGACCCACTGGCTGAATTCCTCGGTGCAACAGAAGACGGGATTCTGCAATATGGCTATTTTGACGCGGTACGGCTAGCGGGTCACTCCTGCCCGACGGTCGCTGCCGCCTACTGGTCGACCTATAGGGCACTCGCATTCCTCTATCCAGGCGCAACCCCGATACGCGGCGATATTCGAGTCGAGTTCAGTCAGGAGATTACAAGCGGTGTTACAGGTGTAATCGCGAATGTCGTGAGCATGTTGACCGGCGCAATGTCCGACAATGGTTTCAAGGGCATTGGCGGACGCTTCGATAGGCGGAAGCGGTTGTTCTTTGCGGTGGAAATGACGGGAGAAATGCGTTTCACCCGACTCGACACGAACCTGACCGTACAAGTGGTGACGAACCTGCAGCACGTTCCGGCATCACCGCACTTGCCTGCGCTTATGGCAAGTTGCCTGTCGAATACAGCAACGGCAAAGCGAAACAGCTGAATTCCGGCAGCTTTGGCAAGCACGCGTACGCAGCATCCTGCTGGAGCATGGCGACGATCCAGATGTCTTTATCGTCACGCAGGTTTGATTGACACATGAAACGAAGCGCGATCCTGCAGCCGCTGTCGCGAGAACACCACACCGCCCTTACGCTGGCGAAAGCCTGCGAACGTGCTGCGAAATCAGGCGATGGAGTGCTGGTAAATCAAGCTTGCCAGCGCGCAATCCATGCATTCTCGAATGCACTGGAGCCACACTTCCAGTTCGAGGAACAATCTTTGCTGCCGCTGCTGCACGGCACTGCAACACAGCCGCTGATCGAACGCACCTTGGCAGACCATCAGCAATTGCGCGAGCTGATTAATGCCGTACGACAGAATGAAGCCCAGGCATTGGATAGTTTCAGCAAGTGCCTGTCGGCTCATGTCCGATTTGAGGAGCGCGAACTTTTTCCAGTGCTCGAAAGTTTATTGTAGCGGGAGTGAAAGACCAGCGAATGGGATACAAAATATACCTGCCTACACATCCGCTCTGGCTGGTCGGGTTTCGGCCGTTCTTTACGCTGGCGCTATTGTCTGGCCTAAGCCTGCCGGTTTTGTGGGCATTGATATATTCGGGTGTGATCGCCGCGCCGCAGACTACATTTACCATGGTGCAGTGGCATGCCCATGAAATGTTCTTCGGCTTCGGATGGGCGGTTCTGGGCGGTTTCCTGCTGACCGCAACAAAGAACTGGGTCGGGGTGCGTGGCTACCACGGTTACGCGCTGATGTTCCTGGTGGCGGCATGGTTGTTTGAGCGGGCCGGGATGTGGTTCCAGGGAATCTGGCCGCCATTGCTGTTCCGGATTTCCAACAACCTGTTCATTGCTGCCATCGTTGCCATGCTGGTGTGGACGCTGATTCGCAACCGCAAGGGCGACTCCTACCGCGACAACTACTTTTTTCTCCTGATACTTCCGGTTTATCTGATAGCGAAGAACCTGATGCTGAGCCACGATTACTACCCGATCGGCTGGAGCATGGCGGTGGGGCTGTTCCGCATGGCCTTTCTGGTGATGCTGGAACGAACGCTGACCCAGTTCATGAAGGGCATTTTTCAGGTTTCGATCCTGAGCAACCCCGTGCTGAACAAGTCAATCAAGATTCTCGGACTGTTGCTGGTGTTTGAAAGCCTGATGCCACCACAAGTATCGGGCTGGATCGCCCTGCTGCTCGCGGTTCTGCTGTCAGGGCGCTTCATATACTGGAAGCCACAACTGGCCATGCAGCGGCTCGATATTGGCATCATGTATCTGGGTTACCTCGCTATCATTGCTCAACTGCTGATTGAGTTTCTCAGGCAGATAATCCATCCCGCGTGGGGGATATCGGTGTCCATCCACGTCTTTACCTTCGGCGTGATGGGTCTGATTATTCCCGCTATGTTAATCAGAATATCGAAGGGGCACACGGGCAGAAAGGTAATTTTTGATACGTTCGACAAATTGGCTCTCCGAATGATGATTTTGGCGTTTATATTTCGTATCATTGCACCGCAGGTTTACCCAGCAAGCTACACACTCTGGATCTACCTATCTGCGTCGTGCTGGTTTATCTGTTTTGCAATGCTTGCATGGCGGTATATCCCCTTCCTGATGCAGTCGCGAGTCGATGGAAAGGAACCTTAGGCGAAATTGTTGCCCTTGCTGAATACGAAATCTTGTTTTTAATCCAGAAGGGTCAGCGGTTCCACATGAAGATAAATGTCATGAGCGCGCGGTGTTGTTGAGTGCGCCATACCTTCAACAAAAGCAAGGAGAATTGCGCCATGCCAATCTACAAAGTCAAATTAAAATACAAACGGGAAATCGCAGATGGAACGATGGCGTTTCATTTTGAAAAGCCGGCGGGCTTTGCCTACAAAGCAGGCCAGTTCGCGGACTGCACCCTGACCAGCCCCGCGGAAACTGACGCCGAAGGCGACACACGAGCGTTTTCTTTTGCAAGCGCCCCTTTTGAAGACGAGCTTATGCTGGCGACACGGATGCGTGACTCTGCGTTCAAGCGGGTATTAAAAACCATGGGGCCTGGCACTGAACTCACTCTGGACGCCCCTCATGGCTCGTTCACCCTCCACAACAATGTGAACATTCCAGCCGTTTTCCTCACCGGCGGTATCGGCGTTACGCCGGTGAGAAGCATCGTTCTTCAAGCCATGCACGACCATGTGCCGCACCGAATCCTTGTCTTTTATTCCAATCGAAGACCGGAAGATGCGGCGTTTCTGGACGAGTTGACGGTATCCCGCAAGACAAATCCGGACTATACCTTTGTCGGTACGATGACGCAGATGGAAGAATCCAGCCGCGGGTGGCATGGAGAAACCGGGTTTATCAGCAAGGCCATGCTCCTGAAATACATTGATGATCTGACGCTCCCCATCTACTACATCGACGGCCCGCCGACGATGGTGAATGCGATGCGTAAAATATTGGGGGAAGCGGGAGTAGACGATGACAATATCCGCACCGAAGAATTTTCAGGCTACTGATGACGGCTTTGCAGTGAGCCATGATGATCAGGATCAAAAGGGTATATGAACAGCCTGACAAGCATGACGGCAGGCGTATCCTCGTGGACAGGCTCTGGCCACGCGGTCTAACCAAGGAAAAAGCAAGTGTTGATCTGTGGCTCAAGGACATTGCCCCCAGCACGGAGCTCAGGAAATGGTTTGGCCACGACCCGGGCAGGTGGGGAGAGTTCAAGGAGCGGTATCTCGCCGAACTCAAAGTCAACAGCGAGCAAATCCGGATGTTAAAGCAAGAACTGGACAAGGGCGTCGTAACACTCGTCTATGCCGCGAAGGACGAAGAACACAACGAGGCGGTTGTGATCCAGGAAAACAGCGCGTTATTCCGTTAGCCGGAGGGATCGATCGACTTGCAAGAACAGGCGCATAATGAAAATATTATGCAACAGTTGGACGACCGGACGGTCATCTTCTACAAAAGGAGACATGATATGACTGGCACGAGGTTACTGGGTATGGTGATAGCGGGTGTATTGGCTGCGGCGGGCGTGGCCCTGGCACAGGAACATGCAGCGCCGAAGGCGGAGGGGACGGCGGTGTTGCCGCTGTCGCCGAAACTTCGCGTGGCGCTGGTGGCGGAGATGGTGGGCGTCAAGGCAGGGGTCGCCGAGCTTTCGGGATTAATTGCGATGGGCGAATGGGAGGCGGCAGCACAACGGGCCGAACATATCCGCGACAGTTACATCATGAAGCAGAAACTTTCGCGCGCGGAGCTTGAGGAACTGGAGCAGTCATTGCCGGGGGACTTCGTTGAAATGGACAGCCAGTTCCACCGCCATGCCGATGGCTTGGCGCACGCTGCCTTGGAACACAATTATGAGTTGGAGGCGTTCTATTTTTCCAAAATGATGGAAGGCTGCGGCGCCTGCCACGCGCGCTATGCCACGGATGTGTTCAAAGGCTACAAACCAGCGGATCGCACCGGGGCTGCGCATTGAAGTCGCGGCGCGGCAGCTTAAGAAACCGTGATTGATCACTTACCGAGACGGTTCGCAGTTGGCGATCCCATTGCCCCAAGACTGTCCCTCTTCCGCACCCAAGTTCGTAAACTACTATTTGTCTTGGTAGAAACCCGTGGTTCGAGAAGGAGCTACTCCCACAGCTTCAACAACGAGCTCCCGAAGCACTTAAAGTTTAATACCGATTAGTTCGGTCGTCATGTTACGAAAAAGATTCAGCGTCACGAACAGGGTAAGCCAAGTATGCTATAGATGAGGAAGGTATGACCATGAACGATAAGCTTCAACAGGATTGGGATCCGAGATCCGATGCTGTCTTGCGTGATCAGCGTGCAGCCTATGATGAGATGCGCGAGCGGTGTCCGGTCGCGTACAGCGACTTTATGGGATGGTCCTTGTTTCGGCACGAGGATATCGTCCGCGTGCTGAACGATCCCGACACTTTCAGCAACGCCGTATCCAGGCATCTCTCCGTTCCGAACGGAATGGATCCCCCGGAGCATACCGAGTACCGGCGCATTATCGAACCCTATTTTCGACAAGAATACATTGAGACGTTCGAGCCGCAATGTCGTGAGATCGCCGCGAACCTTGTTCAATCAGTGCTGAAGCAAGTGGAGGTAGAGTTCATCAGCGAGTTTGCTCAGGGCTTCGCCGTGCGAGCTCAGTGTGCATTTCTCGGCTGGCCGACGAACATGTACGAACCGCTGCGTCTCTGGACGCAGAAGAATCAGCAAGCAACACTTGCTCAGGACCGGGCGGCCATGGCGAAAATCGCAGGTGAGTTCGAGGGGTACGTCGGCGAGTTGCTGCAGATTCGGTGCGCGGCTGATGCACAGGCAAGGGACGACATCACCACCAGCTTGCTACGGCAACAGGTCTGGGGCCGGCCGCTGCTGAATGAAGAGATTGTCAGCATACTGCGAAACTGGACCGTCGGTGAGGTCGGCACGATTTCGTCAGCGGTGGGGATACTGGTCCACTACATCTCGGAGCACGCCGATTTGCAGCTACGGCTGCGCGCTCAGCCGTCGTTACTGCCCGCTGCAATCGAAGAGATACTCCGGATTCACGGACCGCTGACGGCCAACCGACGCATAACGATCCGTCCGGTGGAAATCGGGGGCAGGAACATCGGTGCCGGCGAAATGATGTCACTGATATGGATCTCTGCCAACCGGGACAGTCGCGTTTTCGAGGATCCGGATGCTTTTCGGCTGGACCGCGACCCGACTGGAAATCTGCTTTATGGCGCAGGAATCCATGTCTGCCCGGGCGCTCCCTTGGCCCGTATGGAGATGCGTATGGTTATGGAGGAACTGCTCGCTCGCACGGCCTGGATAGAGCCGATCCCGGGCAGGCCGCCGACCAGTGCGGTGTATCCGGCCAGTGGTTTTGCCACTTTATCCCTGCGGATCCGCTAAGCGTTATAAACAAGGTTGACGTATAGATGGTCGTGAGCGCTGAAACTGAGCAGCTGCCCTCAGACCGTACCTAAGGTCGGGGCTGCACGCGAACCCCTTCTTGCGGATGGGGCCATGATATTTTGGTGCTCCGTGAGCTGCTACAGACCAAGCTGGATGCGGTAGAGCGCAGGATCACGAGGAGTGAAACACGGTAGTGTTGAAAAGCATTTCAGATCGGGCTACTTGGCACTTAATGTTGCATTAACCGTCTCCGTTCTTCACCAATTACTTTGATATATTTTCACTCTCGGCCAGGGTACGCAGAGTGGAGCGGAACGCTTCTAATTCCAACACCAATTCCTTGAAATCAGCGGAAGAAGCCCAAGATTTCCTGATTCTTTTACGCTCAGCGCGACTACGCAGGCGCGGCTCCCGTTCTGCAGTCAGGCGCCTCTCTGTCCACAGCACACCCAAGCGATGGTAGCAATCGTTCTGGCGACAACCGGTAATCAAAACGCCATCCACATGATGCTCATGCAGCGAATATTCAATAAAGGACGGTGGCAGCATGGCAATGCAGGGCAGGCTTAATACGGCCACACTTACACTGCGCAATTTCTCAATATTCGCCGCCATATCGCAGCCGAGAACCAGGATACGTACATCACCCTTTAGCTTAGCCAAGTCTTTGATCATGGCAGTACGCAACCCTGATATCGGCAGAGTTGGCATTTCGATTCCGCTTACATATTGAGCGGCCCTGAAAGCACTTGATGAGGGGCATGCCCCGACGCAAATACCACAACTCACGCAGCGATCCGCTACGACCACCGCTTCTTCCTTAAAGAGCAGGCCGTCGCTGCGAGGCCTCATCACTACCGCCTCATAAGGGCAATCGGCAACGCAAAGCCTGCATCCGCTGCAATCACTAAGGTTTACTTCGGCTATTGGAATTTGCTTGAATCTGGCTGGTAGCCACGGCAATACGCCAAGCAGCAGGCTGAGCGCGATTACCAACGCCCATACTTGCCCTGCCGACCATACATCCAGCAATGGATTAATAAACAGATAAAACCAGTCGATATCAATATTGCTTGGCTCGATCCCCATATCTGCCGGGCCCTGGCTCAGTACCGGCTTTATCAATGCCAGAACCAACAGTGCCAGCAGCATTCCCAGCGCAAGCCTGCGCCGTGGATTAACCACCGGCTTGCTGATGCGCATGATATGCACCCAAAGGAAAAACAGAATAATCAGCGGAATAGTTACATGCGCAAACGATATCAGCGAGAAAGAACCGATCGTTGAGCCCTTGCTGTGAAACAAAAAAACCAGACATCGGTGCGCCGAATATCGGCAGCCAGTCAAACCATTCCATAGTGGCTACGATGGAATATTGAGCCAGTTTGTCCCAAACCATCCAGTAACCATTGATACCGGAGGCAAATACCAGCCATATCAGCAACACGCCGGTGACCCAAGCGAACCAGCGCGCTCCACGATAGCGTCCCAGAATGAATTCACGCAACATATGCAAGACCATCACCACCACCAGTGCGTCGGAAGCGTAACGGTGCAGGCTGCGCATGATGCCGCCGAGATACCATTGATCATGTGTGAGATATTCTACAGAAGGGTAGGATGATGCAACGCCAGTCTTGTAGAATGCATAGATATAGGCACCGCTAATGACAATCAGCCAAAAAAAGTAAAATCCCAGCGCTCCCAGATGGTAAAGAGGGTTATGTTCATTACCGAAGATCTTATTCAGGCTTCCTTCAAACCAAAACAAAACCCGGCGCGCCCATGATTCGGCGGGATTTGAGGTGATCAATTCAGTGCCCCTGAATCAATACCATCCACATCACAGTTGAAATATTTAGTTGATTTCATCTCTCAAAAGACTGGTGACATTGTATAATGCGCCAAGTTTAAGTTTAACTATTAATCGCGGAGTTAACTTGGAAGTTGTTTACTACACACTGATTGGTGGCGGTCTCTATTTCGCAGCCGACTGGCTGCTTGACCGTTTTGAAATTTCACGCGGAAAACGCTTTCAGAATCGCGGCTTGCGCAGTCTCGTTTTCTTTTTGATTATCCTGGTACTGGCTTTTTTCACATTCGGCTTCGTCAACTATTTTGTACGTTACTCGAATTAACCGGGAGAAATTCCGCTGGGTTTAGCACAACTGTTACACATGCTTCACCAATGACTGGAAATTACAACCTCTGCTGCACCGGCCTGAGCATGGCTTTGAAAACCACCACAAGAAATATGACACCACCCACCACCGCTATCAGTCCCCCAAAACCCATTAATCCCATACCTGCCGTCTGAGCAAAACCATGCAGTCCTTGCGCAGCTCCCGCAACTTTGCGTTGTACGCCATAACCACCCGACCACAACAGACCGAGTAAGTGGAGCAGTTGACCTGCACCATATACGTAAGGTGCCAGTGTTGCCCATTTCAAATTCGGCTCACGATAACCTAGACGAGGCAGCAGATGGAGGGTCAGCCCCATGAATACCAGACTGACTGCACCTCCGGTTCCATGGTAGTGTGCCGTGATGATCGTATTACTGTTCTTGATCAGCAGGCTTATTCCACCACCCACGGCAAACAACGACACAGACGATAACAATGCCGCACGTTCGGGACTACTCACTGTTGATCGCCTACTCACAATGATTCCGTAAACGATCGCCAACCCCAATGGCACGGCAGCAAATGAGCCACCAATTCTCATCAACAGCGTGAACTGCTCCATATAGTTACCCATAAAATCACCCTTCAGTCCGACAAAGGTTTGGTAAATTACGGGAACATACAACACCGGCAACAGCCCAAGTACGAGCAGAATTGATGCTACTCTTGGAGTCAATGGAATTTTCACCCTACACGCATTTGCAAGCCACAGCCACCCAGCCAACATCAACAACGTATAGGTGAATTGCAGCACATGACCACCGCCCCAGAATAGAAGATTGTAGTAATTGTCGTAATGTGTTGCGCTATCCAATGCATGGGGGATCATGATGTACGACCAGCCAAAAGCGGCCAGGGCAATCAGCGTAGAAATTGATGCAGCATAAAATCCGACGCGAATGGATCCTTCCCCTCCCTGCCACAGGCCGGAAGGAGGCACCACAATCAGACTGCGCAGCACCAGCACCGCCATACCAGTGGCAAAAATAATCAAGGCCGAGAAAAAGAAAGGGCTTTGGAGAACTGGCACATAATTACTCATCAGCGGCTTTCCGGGACCGACAAAGGGAGATAAGACAATCATAGCTGCGCCACTGGCAGCCAGCACCAGAGCTAGCCAACCAAAACCGATCAATCTGGATGATGAATTCAGACTCCACAACACCCCGGCGAATGACATAAACCACAGCAGCACGGATAGATCCACATGCACCACCAGCGCGGTTCGGAAAAAATCAACCCAGGGAAAAATATCCTCAATATAGGGGGTGCGTGAAAGTACCAGAAGAATGGCAAACAGCCCGGCACCTAACAGCGATACGATGCCGAGCCACAGCCATCCGGAAGCCAGTTTTCGAGTCGCGGCAAAAGGCAGAGATAGCGCAAAATCGCGCCCATATTTTCCTTCGATAGCAACATCTGAATCTTCTTTGATAACTGCTTGCTGATATGCCGAGCTCATTTGTTACCTTTGTGTTGTATCATGGTTCTTGAAAATAAATCCGCCTGTTCCATTTGAGCCTGTTCCGTCCTGGAAATCAATCAGCATGATGCGCCCCGGAGCAAGGTTAACTTTTTCCTCATGCACATAGTTGAAATGATCCCCTCCATTGTCATTCAGGCTCGCCTTCAGGGTGTGGACGCCCGCCTTGACCGGAATGCGCTGGTAGATACTGGAAATACTGTTGTGAGCCAACCCGCCCGGTTTCAATACTGAATGATAGAGTTGCTTCCCATCCATTTCCAGTTCAATAACCACATTAACTCTTTCGCGTGGGCATACCATAGTCACTTTGCGCCGATACATCGGCAGTTTGGCAAGCTCTTCCGGTGTACGTTTGCGGCATGCTCCTATGTGTTGGCCGGCATGGCTGAAACTCAGCTTGATCAAGGCTTCATCAGGCGGCATGTGAGTATATGCCGGCGAGGTAGAGAAATAGCCGATCATTCCTATAAACAGGGCATAAAACAATCCTTGACCCACATATTGCATAGGCTTAGCCATGGGTGACCTCATCGGAGGGTATGGATGATTCTTCAGCCGGAGCTATATGACATGCAACAAAAAACCCATCAGCAAAATACTGATCTTCCGGCAGCCCCCTTGCGATGAATGGCCCACGGCCTGCCTCGACCATCTCAGGTGAACCGCAGGCATATACCTGATAGCTGTCAAGTCCTTGATAATCTTGCAGGATGGCTTCAGTAACCAACCCGGTTCTGCCATGCCAGTCATCCTCAGGTTTGGGTTCGGACAATACAGGTATAAACCTGAAATTGTCATGCTCCTGTTGCCATTTTTCCGGCAAATCTGCAAGGTAAAAATCAGCCGGTGTTCTGGCACCCCAATACAACACCATAGGACGGTTTAAGCCAACCTTGAAGGCATGTTCCACTATGCTCTTGATGGAACCGAAACCACATCCACCCGTCATGAAGATGACAGGCTTGTCGCTTTCTTCACGAAGGAAAAATGAACCATAGGGACCTTCCACTTTGAGCACATCACCTTCCTTCATCCCATTGAAGACATGACTGGTGAATTTGCCTCCTTTCACCAGACGAATGTGCAATTGCAAGCGATCTGATTCATGCGGTGCGTTGGCGATGGAGTAACTGCGTGTGGTGCCATCTTCCAACTGCAAAGCAACATACTGTCCGGCGATATAATTCATCTGCTCATCACCCTCTGGCCGTAACTCAAGCACCATCACATCCTGTGCCATGCGGTCCATTTTCTTCACCATGAAATTCATGGTCTTTACCGGGAATCGCCTCAACTCGTCGACTTCATGGCACTCTATCTCAAGATCGGATAGTGGCTTTGCGCAGCAAAACAGCGCAAGGCCCTCCTTCTTTTGCTCATCGGTAAGAGCGCTTTTCTGGTAAACACCATAATCGACTGTGCCGCTCAGTATCTTGCCCTTGCAAACACCGCAAGCTCCGTCACGGCAAAGGTAAGGCAGATACAACCCCTGACGCAATGCAGCCTCGAGTATGGTTTCGCCTCTCTTGGCCGTAACCATGTGTCCGCAGGGAATAGAATTGATCTCATATTCCTCCTTGCCGCGTTTTTTTCCTCGCAGGAATGGCAGCAATAAAGCAACACTCGTAAGGCCAGCTGTCAATGCCCATACCTTGCCCGGGCTCCAGGAATAGAGCAAGGGGTAAGTCAACAGGTAGAACCAGTCCAGGTGAATGACAGATATTGTAGAGTTCAAGTCTGCCGGCCCTTGGCTTAATGCCGGTTTGACCAGCGCAAGCACAATCATGGACAGGGTTAAACCAACTTTAAGCGACCTTGGTGGAGAGGTTTTTGCGTCAGAAACTCGCTGTGTGTGTATCCAGATGATTGCAAAAGCTATCAACGGGACACCCAAATGTACAAATGAGAGCAGCGAGAAGAAGCGGTCGTTCACACTGCCCTGTTCCAGGAAATTACGTGCCAACGGAGCTATAAATATGGGCAGGTAATCAAGCCACTCCGTAGTCGCTACCGCAACAAATTGTGCCAGCTTATCCCAGACCAGCCAGTAACCGTTAATGCCGGCCATATATATCAGCCATAGTACCGCGATCCCGGTATACCAAGAAAACCAGCGGAAATTTCGGTAGCGGTCAAAAGCAAAGTTTCGCGCCATATGCAATATGGCAGCCAGTATCATACCGTCGGAAGCATAGCGATGCAGACTACGCATGACGCCGCCAAGATACCATGGTTGATGTGTTATATGCTCCACCGACATGAATGCTACGTCCACGCCAGTCTTGTAAAAGGCATAAATATAAAAACCGCTGACTACGATGATCCAGAACATCCAGTAGGCAATCGCGCCCAAATAATAAAACGGATTCAATTCGGGTCCAAAAATTCTATTGAGTGCGCTCTCCAGGCGTAAAAAAATCCCCTGCGCAACTCTTTGCAAGATCTTAATCATCGTTTAACTTCCAGAAGAATAACTTCAGACAAAACAAAGCATATCAGGGCGATAAAAGCGCTGATTTTAGGCGTCTCAGGCATGATCGGGATAATTCCGCTTTTGGCTGCGACGATACTCAATCACGATCCACCTTCCAATAATAAGTAACCCGATAAAATCCAGTCCCATCCCATAAAGGCGTCCGTAATCCGTTTTGTATGTTCCAGTTTTTGGGTCATAAGTCGAGCAAAATAGCCGCGACGCTTTTTGCAATACCAGCTGATCCAGTCTCCGCTGTCTTGAAGTTGTATATTGGTTCAGAAGTCTTGATGTTGAATATCAAATTTTTTAATGGTTCGAGCAATGTCTTGTTATCAAATTCATCACCATAAATTTGGTTGATAAACCCTACCCTTTCCATCAATAAAGGTCGTTTGTGTTATATGATCGAAACCGCCACCAGGGGAAGGCGAAAAAGACAAACCCCAAATCCTTGCTCAAATTCTTGATCGTGTCCGAATCAGCGCTAACGAATTCCCAGTTGGGTAGTTTCACATCCATACGTTTTGCAAAAGCGTCCATCGCATCCGGAGTATCGTTTTCCGTATCGAAACCAATGGTCAGAACGTTAAAGCTGTCAGCCCCTAATGCATCCATTGACGGTTTGAGTGCTACCTTCAAGTTCCAGGTCTTGGTTGCGCAGACAAGCGGACAATGTGTATACACCATGTCGATAACCAAGGGCTTACCTCGATAATCGGACAGACGCACAGTATGTCCGCCACGATTCAGAAAAGTGTAATCACCAAGTTGCTTGCCTATTGCACCCTGACTTATTTTCAGGGCTTCCTTTTCATCAAAAGCCTGATAATTTGACCTTCTTGGTTGTATATGTAGTTTTGCTGTCGATATGGCATCAATATAAATTTTTAAACCATTGGTATCATTATTCTGTGCCATGGCAGGCGTTACTGAAGATAATAAAACCGTCCAAATTAGACACGATGAGAAAAGAGACATAATTCATACTTCCATGCAGTTCAATTCACTTTAAGGGAGCCCGGATCTGGCCAGAAATAATTCTCTCACAATAAAAGTATCCCATCTTCACGAATACCTAACGAAATACCTATTACACAAAGTGTGAGGATCAGGGTCAGGCGGCGAAACTCACTTGAAGCATCAGCGCGAACATCAACACACAAAGCTGCACCAGTGATGCAAAAAAATTAGCCATAGCCGTTTGTTTAGTGGGATTACGTACCAATTGCACACTTTTATACAGGAAGTAGCCACCTCCGGACAAGGCCCCGGCCAGATATATCCAACCAAGACCGTAATACACCGGCAATAGGGAGACCAACACCAAAAGGACGGTGTGCCCAAGTATCATGCGCGCCGCTTTCTGGTCGCCTTTTACCACTGGTAACATAGGCACTCCAGCTGCTTCGTACTGATCACGGATGGCTATCGCCAAGCTCCAAAAATGTGGCGGAGTCCACAGGAATAACACCATTGCCAACGCCAATGGAAGCGGGCCGAATGATGGATTAACTGCTGCCGAACCTGCAAGCACGGCAAAACTACCTGCCAATCCTCCAAATACGATATTTAGCCAGGTACGCCGTTTCAGCCATACTGTATAAACAATAGCGTAAGTAAATGCCCCGAGAAAAATATTAAGCGCCGTCATCGCATTAAAAGCAAAGGCAGCGGATGTTACTGCAACAAGAAGCAAGGCCCCGATGAATGCCAGCCACGCACGACTATGTTGAAAAAATCCACTCACGAAAGGACGGTTTTTTGTCCGCGTCATTTTCGCATCTATATCGCGTTCACTGTATTGGTTGAAGGCCCCGGCTGCCGCTGAACCCATTAATACCGTCATAAACAAAACTAGAATTTTCCATACTGGCAAGGACTCCCCGGGCGTAATTGCCATGCCACTCAGCGCAGCCAAAGCAATCACAAAACCAATACGCAATTTGAATACATCAATATATTGTCTGATCATTATCTTATGCCCCTCTCTTATTTCCACTGGCATCTGGAGAATATGTTGATTAGGCGAGCAACGATTCATTACTCCTAACCAAACCTCTTCTTTGTCCAAGAAGAATCGGAAGGATGCAGTGGCACCCTTCCAACCATCTTATTGATTTAGGACAGCGTCCATACAGTGGACAGATACTTAAAGTTAATGAAGTAGTACAGCACAAGGGTCGCGAACAGAATCATGGCAAGCACAAAAGTACCTGGCGCTTCGAAGCCAAAGAGACCGATATGTTTCTTATGTTCTGATCTCGCATATACAACATCGGCATCTTCAACTTTGGGCCAAGGTGCGGAACCTTCCGGAATGCGCTCACCTCCGAAAACGGATGCCAGTACTATCAGGATAAACATGACTCCGCCAACTACCATGATAACGCCGCCTATCTCACCTATGGACAGCAATGCCTTGCCGAGTTCCGGATATTGGTAACCCAAAGCCTGACCGGCATAGGTTATATCCGCTTGACGGCGTTGCAGACCCATGGTGCCGGCGCCCATCAAGGCAATGCTGAAAGTAAAGGAACCGAGGCTGTAAACGTAGGGCTGCAATTTCGCCCATCCTGCCAGAGCCACCTTGCGCTGGAACACCACCGGAATCAGATAGTAGGTGACCGCCATGAACGCCGTGGTAGTACCGGCCACAACCGTGCCATGGAAATGGCCAGGCAGGTACATGGTGTTGTGAATGAGCATGTTGATCTGTTCCACGCTCATCACCACACCGGTGATACCGCCGATGAAACCGAATCCGATCAACGACAGGAACATGCCGGAAAACACCGGGTTGCCCCAAGGCGCCTTGCGGAGCCAGGTAAACAAGCCGGTATTAAGCCCCTTCTTGCGTTGTGCGACTTCAATGGAACCTGGAACAGTCAGACCATGGATCAGGCTGGCCAATACCGCGAGGTAAATCATGTAGCTGGTGTTGAAAATCTTCCAGGTGGAACTCAACCCTGGATCGGAAAGCAGGTGGTGCACCGAACCGAGGTTCAGGAACAGGATATATAACAGGAACGCAGTACGACTCACCTTCTCTGACATCGGCTTGGCGCCAAATACCAATCCCGCAATGAGATACCAGATGGATATGTGGGTGACCACGTTGATCTGCTGCGAGGTGTGGCCGAACGCCCACCAGATGATCCGGTACATCATCGGATCGATGTGGCTGATCAGTCCAACTCTCCAGAGAAAAGTGGGTATCAGGATAATCGCGCCGGTAGCGATTGTGAAAATGGCACATATGCAGGCCGTCACGCCGCCGAATGTCACCAGCGGAATTGATCCTTCACCATAGGTTTTGTCTTCCTTGGCAATCACCAGCGTGCCGAGAAATACGAAACAGCCGATCAACGCACCCACGGCAAAAATAATCAGGCCCAGATAGAAATGCGGAGCCGCTTCCAGTGGCGGGTAGGAGGTCATCATCACGCTGGAATTCCCCTGCATTATTGCCACGAAGGTCATAAGCGCACCGATAACCATCAGCCAGAACTGCGCCCAAGCCCAACGCGGCGTCGCGATGCGGCTGTTCAGCAAGTGCGCACCGACGAAATACAGCACAGCCATTTCAAAGAAGATGATCCACACCATCAGCGCGACGATGCCATGCGCGGTTAGAAACATATAGAACATCTCGGGCCTGAGCAACTGCACTTCCGGCATGCGGGTCAGCGCCACCCCGAGACCAAAAAAACCGCCTATCATCAAAAATACAACTGCTGCAAATGCATTCGCCTTAACCAGCGCGTTGGCTTGGTTGTGAATCTTGAGACCAGACACTGGGTCGAGACGAAAATCGGACATCGTTGTCGTTGCCATTATTTCACTCCTTTACGTAAATTCTGCCCAGCATCGTATGATGCCCCGCCGTGTCGCCGCCGCCGCAATATTCACCGCATAATATTGCGTAGGTGCCGGCTTTATTGGGAGTCATAGTGATAACCTGCTCGTAACCGGGATAAGCCTGAAAGTTAATATTCTCGGGTTGCAATGAAAACCCATGATCCACATCAAGAGAAGAAATATGAACGCGATAAGTCTTCCCCTTTTGCAGTTCGATAATGGGACGCCATTGCCACTGCATGCCGGCTATATAGACATCGCCGCCGGGAGGAGGAGCCACCACATCTTCTCCGCTGGCCGCATCCTTGCGGACAGTATATTTCGCCAACTGTTCAGTCAGTTTCTGGGCATATGCCTCGGGGGTGGTCCGGTAGGCCTCGTTCCTCATATTCTGGTGCCCGATCCAGTGCCAACTGACCATCCATCCGAACATGAACAGACACCAGGCAAATGCAATCGTAATCCAAACTATCTCGGTGCGTTCAATCGGTTCCCGGCCCCAGTCAGGATTGGTTGGGGTGGTATAAGAAGTTCCCATTTTATTTCTCTCCTTATTATTTAACTAGGTAAGGCCATAGCCTTTTATTTCGCCAGGGGCATGGAGAGCACTTCCAAGCACCCCCATAACACATAAAATACGGTAGGCACAGTGATGCCCAAAAACAGCAAAAGCATGTTGTCCTCCAGTATCCGTTGAAGGACGGTAGGTTTAAAGCTGTTACTCGAAGTTGATTCTGACATGATTCGATCCTCCCTTTAGCAAATTGATGGCTGATGCCATTAATTGTTGACACAAAACAACTTGACCTGAACATCTATACAAAACAAACAAGTACAACTTCCGGCTATTTTCTCTAAGGGCCATGATTATTCAAGAACCCTTATACTAAATTTAATTGTTCAGTAACTGAGCAACTTGAATAAATAAAAACCGATAAAGGCTACCGTAGCAACAGCCAACACTACGGTCAATTGTAAAAAATTGTTGTGCAGCATGCGCTGCATAAAAGAAGCCGGTGCGATCCCAGATTTGGATGATTTCACTGTATATACCCCCTTAAAATTTATGCTTTAGATCTTCTTTAATGGCTTTTTGTATCACACAACTGTATTCCTGATATTCCTGTATTCCTGATGGATTCATGAGTCACGCTCTGCCTGCAAGAAAGCAATTTCACTAGCAGTAGCTACCGCCTAGCTTGCTGACCATGCCACCAAATCATCCATTATTTTTCGTACCTCTATATCTGCTTCTTTAGTTTTGAAAAACCCGAGCAGTCTCGGAAGTTCAATACATGTATCGTTTGTACATTTTTAAGAAGATAATCCTAAACTATTTTAATGTCAAGCAATTGATCGACAGCTATACAGTAAGATTTACAGTCATTTTATTATATGATATAAGATATATGCTTAGTACATCTTTTAGGGGACCCCTATGCAATTCTCACACACCATTCAAAACTCGGGACGCTTGCTAACTGGGCTTAAACTATCCCTGTTCCTTGTCACCCTTGCCTTCGGCAACCAAGCATTTGCCTGCGCCACATGCGGCTGCTCCTTGTCCACCGACGCAGCCATGGGCTATTCCACGACCACAGGCTGGCAAATGAGTGCGGACTACTCATTTATCAACCAGGACCAGATGCGCACCGGCACGGGAACGATATCGCCGTCGCAAGTTGCGGCGCTCAACACGCCGGCTCCCGGAGCCGGCCAGGAAGTCGAGCACCAGACCATTAACCGCTACATCACCTTGGGCATAAGCTACTCGTCCAGTGCGGAATGGAGCTACCGGTTGCTGCTGCCCTACATCGATCGCAGCCACACTAGCTATAGCGCCGCATCCAACCCGCTTACCCCGGACCAGATCAGCGGCGCAACGGTTTCCAGCCTGGGGGACATCAAATTCATCGTCAGCTTTCAGGGCTTGCTGCCTACGCACAATCTCGGGGTTCAGCTCGGCGTGAAACTACCCACCGGCGATTATGGCGGACCAAATGCCGCTGGCACCGGCACGGTTGGGCGCAGCCCTGTCTCGTTCGGCCCGGGTGGCAACTTGGGCGGAGAACTCCTCGACACCAGCCTGCAGGCCGGCACAGGCAGCACCGACCTGATCGTCGGCGGATATTACTATCAACCGGTGAGCCAGAATTTCGACGCCTTTGTCAACGGCCAATTCCAGGCGGCAATGGTGCATGCGCTCGACCAGCCCGGGGCGGATTACCGCCCCGGCAATCTGGCCACCGTGAGCTTGGGCCTGCGCTACGAGGCTAACCCCAAGTTGGTTCCGCAATTGCAGGTGAATATCACGCGCAAGTACGCGGATACCGGAGCGCTTGCCGATACGCCGGATACTGCCGGCACCGTGGCGTACCTGAGTCCCGGCGTCAGTGCGAGTGTTATGAAGAACACACAGATGTATGCCTTCGTGCAATTGCCTATATACCGCAATCTTGATGGATACCAGCTGTTCCCGCACTACACGGCCACGGTCGGGATCAGTCATGCCTTTTGAGCGGCACGCCGGCTCGGAGGCAGGGCACTTTAGAACGGGT
Organism: uncultured beta proteobacterium; assembly: GCA_963827265.1. GTDB lineage: Bacteria > Pseudomonadota > Gammaproteobacteria > Burkholderiales > Gallionellaceae > Gallionella. The sequence continues at coordinate 89,268 of CAWHAD010000006.1, forward strand.
TTACTGTCCGGCCATGGCGATCAGCTATCACATATGGAAAACTGAAATGACACGTCAATCACATTCCAGCCGCAACGCTGCACACCAGCCTTACCTTTCCCCGGACTTGAAGCGCCGCGCCCTGTTACGGGGCGCGGTCTCGCTGGGCATTATGGCGGCTGGAGGCATGCTCCCCCAGTTGGCACAAGCGAAAGAGCTGGCGGTAGGCCAGCCGGCCCCGCCATTGTTGCTGCACACGCTGAACGGGAACAGCATCGCTACACGCGATCTGCTCGGTCAGGTGGTGATCGCCACTTTCTGGGCTACCTGGTGCGATCCTTGCCGCGAAGAGTTGCCGGTACTCTCAGCCTATGCTGCGGATCATGCGCAACAAGGATTGCGCGTGCTGGGCTTCAGCCTCGATGGGCCGGAAGATCTGCCCAAGGTGAAGGAGGTGGCGGCGAGCCTGAGTTTTCCGGTGGGGCTGCTCGGTAGCCCCTGGGCCGGCGACTATGGTCGTATCTGGCACATCCCCGTGAGTTTCGTGATCGATCGCAAAGGCCGTCTGGCCGATAATGGCTGGGACGATGGGAAGCCGGCGTGGACCAAGGAAAGGTTGCAACAGGTGGTGGACCCGCTCCTGCTGCGCACGGATTGAAGAGTTAGGAGCAGATTTACATGCGCTATTTCAGGTCATATCAAGTTATCTTTGAGCGTCCTTGCGTAGACAATCAGCGCATGAGGTCCTTGAGTGTCTGTTTTGATAAACGACCACAGACCGATTTGCGCCTTGTGACACTTCTTCAAACAATATTCCTGATTCCGGGAGTTTAGCTAATAACGCAACTGACATCTGCGCTTTCTTCCAAGGAATAAACGATGCGTTTTGTATTGTTGTTGATATTTTTTATTACGACTGCCTCAAATGCAGAAGGTATTCTAGATCGAGCGCCTGGGTCGGCCGTTGCCAAACAGACCAACTTCCTCACCCCGGATCAGGCATTCGGTCTTGACGTCGCTGTGCACGACAAACACACTCTGCAAACCAGCTTCAGCGTGACCCCGACCTATTATCTGTATCGCGACAAAGTCGTTTTCACCAGCAAAGACAGCAATGTCAAAATCGTCTCGGTGACTTTGCCCAAAGGTGAAATCAAGCATGATCCCAATTTTGGCGACACCGAGGTGTTTCATCATTCCTTTCAGGGCCTGATCGCGCTCAGCCGCACCACCAATGCAGCAACCAGTTTTACACTGGATGCGGTCTATCAGGGCTGCAGTGAAGAGGGGCTGTGTTATCCGCCCATTACCAAGTCCTTGCGCATCTCCCTGCCGAAAGTTGCCGCCGAACAGACCGCTGCCCAGACCGCAGCGCCGCTGTTGACCGAATCTGCGCAGCCTCCTTCCCAGCCCGTCTCGGAGGATTCGAAAATCGCAAAATTGTTCAGGGATGGCAATTTCTGGCTGATTGTTTCCTTCTTCTTCGGCGCGGGGCTGCTGTTATCGCTGACGCCGTGTGTGTTCCCGATGATCCCTATCCTGTCCGGCATCATCGTCGGCCGCGGCCACAAAATCACCCACCGACACGCCTTCCTGCTTTCGCTGGCCTATGTGCTAGGTATGGCGATCACCTATGCCGCAGCCGGTGTTGCCGCGGGATATTCCGGCAACCTGATTTCCAATGCGCTGCAAACACCCTGGGTACTCGGCAGCTTCGCTGCGTTGTTCGTGCTGCTGTCGTTGTCCATGTTCGGCTTTTATGAATTTCAACTGCCCACCGCTTTGCAAAGCAGGCTGAGTGACACCAGCAACCGCCTGCACGGGGGACATATTAGCGGCGTGTTCGCGATGGGCGCGCTGTCCGCGATCATCATGGGACCGTGCGTGGCTGCGCCGCTGGCCGGTGCGCTGCTCTACATCGGCCAGACACATGATGCCGTGCTGGGCGGCGTTGCGCTGTTTGTAATGTCGCTGGGCATGGGTGTCCCGCTGTTGCTGATCGGGTCTTCGGCCGGCGTGTTGCTGCCCAAAGCCGGTGCGTGGATGGAATCGGTCAAGCAATTCTTCGGCGTGATGTTGCTGGCTTTGGCGATCTGGATCATTCAGCCGCTGCTGCCCGTCAGCGTGGAGATGCTGCTGTGGGCGGCGTTGCTGATCTTTTCGGCGATTTATCTGCGTGCACTGGATGCGCTTCCGCACAATGCCGGCGGCTGGCACAGGCTGCTCAAGGGTGTCGGCCTGTTTGCGCTGTTGCTGGGGGCAGCCTACCTGATTGGTGCGCTATCCGGCGCGAAAGATATCCTGCGCCCGCTAGGCAACGTCGGCCATGCCGAAACACTGGCGCCGGCTTCGCTGCAATTTTCCCGGGTCAGGAACAGCGCAGACCTTGATCAACGCATCGCCCAGGTACGCGGGAAACAGACTGTGATGCTTGATTTCTACGCCGACTGGTGTATCTCCTGCAAGGAGCTGGAGCACTTTGCCTTTTCCGATCCGAACGTAAAAGCCAAACTCAAACCGGTATTGCTGCTGCAAGCCGATGTCACCGCAAACAGCGAGGCAGACAAAGCCCTGCTCAAACGCTATGGCCTGTACGGCCCGCCTGGTGTCCTGTTTTTCGATACCAATGGCAAAGAGGTGGCTGATTTTCGCGTGACAGGCTATCAGGATACCGCCCAGTTTCTGAAAACGCTTCAAAATATCGGGCTCTAAGATAATTTGGGCATCTTCGCCAAAATAATCATCAGGAAGAGCTAGAAAACATTCTCCTGACGACGATTGTAACGGTATTCGATTTCATTTATAGACATAGGAAAGTGATACCTTGACCTCTAATGTATTGCTCTTGTCCAAACATTGGACATCTGCTCTTGGCGAAGCGGATGGGTTGACTCGTGACTGATCCGCCCGACAGCGAGGTTTCAAGAGCTTAACTTATGGAATCGCATTACCAGACCGTTTGTTAACCATACCCGATTTCTCAATCAATGGAAGATGATTATTACTTGGCAACCACTGTGTTAAATAAAATTTAACAAAGCCACATACAATTATGAAGGAGAGGAGGAGTAAAAATGTTCGATATGTCAGAAATTGACCAGCAACATTTGGAACTTGCACACATTCTTAACGGATTGAACGATGCCGTAAAAAATAAAGAGCCACGAGCAGATATTTACCGGATCATAGATGACTTAATTGCACTTACACGTTTACATTTTTCAACCGAAGAGCGGCTGATGGCTCAGTCCGGATATGCTTATACTGAGTTTCACAAAGATAAGCATAAGGAACTGATGCGGGACGCGCTCAGTCTCAAAGAAAAATTAGCCGATGTTGGAGAAGAAATGTTCACGGATTGGTTCAATCACTGGCCGCGAACAAGGATACTCGCGCATATTCAATATGCAGACAAGCAGCTTAAAGAACATCTTCTCAAAAGTGGCGACAAATAATAGCATCCTGACATTCACGGGGGGTTAACATGAAACGTAATACACTAACAAAAGATTGGGGCCTCATCATTGTATTGTTCATTTTATTAATTAAGGTTTCTTATGCGAATGAAGATTATGCAAAAAGTCTAGGCGACATGATGAAAACACTGTTAAATCATCAAAGCAACATCCTTGCCATATCTAGTTCGGTAAAAGGTTCAGATAAAGAATCGGTTCTTAAAATACAAAACTCTGTAGATAGATCCATTCTAAGTTTTTCATACTTAATAAACCTTGAAAATCTACGAAATGGAATGGAGAATACAAACGATAAGGAAGCAGTGAAGACACTGATTGATGAACACCTTGAAAATTTGAAGGCTGACTGCAAAACACAGCTAACCCACTTCAATATAGAAATACAGGAACAAATAACAGCTGCCAGTTTTGGCGAGGAAAATTCCGCCCTCTTAAATGAAACTCAACGTACAAGAGACGACTTAATACAGGACTGTGAGCTTATACAGAATTGGAGATAAACATATCTTTGGAAATGCCGAGGAATGTGTTGGCAGCACGCCAGTAGATTGATATGTAGTACGCATTCAGACAAAGCCCATACGTGTTGTAGTTTTGCAGGAACGATTTTCATCTACGCCTAACTTAATTGCTCTACCTCTATTTCTTTTTGTTTTTGATCATGTCGTGCATAATTGGCGGGAGGAGAATTTCCATCGCGTGGCTCATCTTGCCACCGGGCACAACCAGCGTGTTTGCACGTGACATGAAGGAATCGAGGATCATCGTCAGCATGTAGGGCAAATCTACGCTCTTGGGGTCGCGGAAGCGAATCACCACAAAGCTCTCATCCGGCGTCGGGATATCGCGTGCGATGAACGGATTGGATGTATCCACGGTAGCAACACGCTGAAAGTTGATGTGGGTACGCGAGAACTGTGGGACGATGTACTTGATGTAATCCGGCATGCGGCGCAGGATGGTATCTACCGTTGCTTCCGCCGAATGGCCGCGCTCCGCTGCATCGAGGTGTATCTTCTGGATCCATTCCAGGTTCACCACCGGCACTACGCCGATCCTCAAGTCGACATATTTTGCCGCATCAATCTTGCCATCGGTAACCAGTCCATGTAGGCCCTCGTAGATCAGCATGTCAGAATTAGGCTCGATCTCTTCCCATGGCGTGAATTTGCCAGGCTCCAAATCTTGAAGCTTGAAACGCTGGTTGTATAGTTCGGCCTCTTCTTCGCTATGCACGTAGTAGCGCCGCTTGCACATGCCTGTTTCGCCGTAAACCTTGAACATATCTTCGATCTTGTTGAAGTGGTTCGCTTCCGGACCAAAGTGGCTGAACGTGTTGTTGCCGGCTTTGGCAGCTTCGGCTGCGGCAGCGCGGAAGGCCATCCGATCCAGACTATGAAGGCTGTCGCCCTCGATGACCACCGCTTTGATCTTTTCGCGGCGTGTAATAATTTCAAAAGCACGCTTTACCGTAGTGGTACCTGCGCCGGATGAACCGGTCACAGCAATAACGGGATATTTGCGGGACATAGTGAACTCACCTGAGAGATATAAAAGTCTTAAAAGTGTGATTTAAAGGATGTTGGTGATTTAACGTTTTATCCTTAACACTGTTCAGCGGTATCCGGTTCTGAAATGATCGACTGGCAGGAGTTGCGCAATATGACCGTTATCCGTGTTATGTCATTGATACGACTGCGAGAGCCTGCTGAGGAATAGAAAAACAAGGGGTGCTACTGCTATAGCGGAAAGGGGTTATGGGATACGGCCACAAGTATGATGTAACCGAATACTGTCTGCGCAGCCAACCAAGATAAAATGCGGATTTTTTTATTTATGCCATTGCGTAGTGCGATAAAGCCTATGCCGATATATACCAGTAACCCCATGATCTTGGCAGTTAGCCAAGCATCCTTGAAAGGATATTGATGGATGGTGAAAGCCAGTGCTATTGCACTAATGAGCAAAAGCGTGTCGACAATATGCGGAACACTTTTTAACCAGCGTTTTTGCATAATGGTTGAGTCTTTCAAGCTCCAAATACCGCGCAAAAAAAACAGTATGTAGCTACCAGCTACGCTGGAGATGTGTATGGATTTTAACAACAGAAAACTCATGCAATAACTTTCCTGATTTGATTATATGCGCCTTGATAAATCTGGGTTCCGGTGATGGCTTTAAGAAATGGGCATCTCCAGAGATATCATTATTTACATTTCCTCCTTACCTTAACTGCAGCTAACCTTCAAAAACTGAAAAAGCTTTCGCTCTTCGAATCGCACATGAGCCGGTAATCGTTTTCCTAAGTTTCCCATCTCCCTAGTTTCATTCTGATGAATTTCACTAAGGCGTTCCAGTTTGATCAACTCGGTTTATGTATTGCTGATCTCGCGGATCGGGGGTGAAACTTGACAATTTTTTTTTCTGGAAATGACAGCAGGGATTTCTCAAGAGTTTTGCTGTTTTTCACCAGATCAGCCAACGAGACTTGTCGCAGCACACTAAAAAATGCTTCGCGAGCGTTATCCAGAACACCGCTCAATTTGCATACACCAGAAATGATGCAGTGATTGTTAGGGCCCAAGCATTCAACAAGATCAAAGTTGTCCTCGGTTGCATACAAAGCTTCCTCTACGCTGATTTTTTTTGGTGGTTTTGCAAGGCGCACCCCGCCATTACGGCCCCTTAAACTCTCAACCAAACCCGACTTGGTCAATTGGTGCGATATCTTGATCATATGATTTTGGGATACATTAAACCGCACGCTCACTTCCTGTATCGTGGATGTATTTCCATATCGCATAGCCAAGTACATCAGCATCCTAAAGCCAAGATCAGAGTATTGAGTCAGTTTCATTTTTGTACTTTATCGGATTATTCATCATGAACTTATATTTCGACATAACTGCATTTATAACATATATGGATAATACATGTATCCTGTTGTCTTCGCAAGCAGAAGATGAAATCTTATTGTTCACCACTTTAGTATGATTGATGGAATATTTCAGAGTGGCTTTCGTTAACTGAAGCAAGATGCGCATGCTGACTATGATTGATGAATACAGTCGTAGGCTCGGTCGGATCAATGCCCTGCTTTACCAATTTGTTATTTTTGCTGGCTTCCTCTCTGGCTTCAGCCCAAGACATATCCGGGAACGTACCAATTGTTAGGCGACGATCTTTGCCATTGCTCTGGATTTTAAGACGAAAGGGCTTTGTGCTGTTAGGCTGAACTAAAAGATGCAAGCCTGCTTACATCCCGTCAAACATTGTTATCGGTTTGGCAGAAGGTTTTACGTTCTTGATCGGAGTATTAGTAAGGGGAGGGACAACCTTTGGCATGTTTGGGTAACTATGAATCCTTTGTTACCGTCAATGTTATCATCAAATGCTAGGCTGTCAAGGAATCAAGTGCTCTGATCTGAGGCTATCACTATACATAAGTAATTGTTTTTATTTATATGAAATACCATACTGAGACTTCCTGAAAATCCCTGAAACTATCCTTTGGTGCGAAAGGAGAGACTCGAACTCTCACGCCCTGCGGCGCTGGAACCTAAATCCAGTGCGTCTACCAATTCCGCCACTTTCGCGCTGTTTGCTTCCAGCTTTGGGCCGATTATATCACTAAGCGCCTATTTCACTAACTTGGCGCTTTTATTTCGACCACCGAGCGCCCGTGCAGCTTGCCTTGCAGCAGCATCGGGAAAACCTGCGGCAGCTCGGCAAACGGGACGGTATGCGCAATCCGTGACAGCTGTCCGGGAAGCAAATCTGTTGCCAGGCGCTGCCAGATCCGGCTGCGTACCGGCATTGCGGTCGCGGCCGAATCGATGCCGATCAGGCGAACGCCGCGCAGGATGAACGGCAGCACGGTGGTATTCAGTTCGATACCGCCCGCGTTGCCGAAGCTCGCGATCACGCCGTTCTGCTGCATGGTGCGCGTCAGCCAGGCCAGCGTCTCGCCGCCCACCGAATCCAGCGCGCCGGCCCACAGGGATTTTTCCAGCGGGCGCGTGCCCATCTGCACCTCCTTGCGCGACAGAATCTCGGCCGCACCCAGCGATTTCAGGTAATCGTGTTCGGCATCCTTGCCGGTAATCGCGACCACGTGGTAACCCAGCTGCGCCAGCATCACGATCGCCAGGCTGGCCACCCCGCCGGTCGCGCCGGTCACGATCACCTTGCCGTTGCCCTCTTTGCCATTTTGGGGTCGCAATCTCGTTCTGTTCGAGACGATGTATCGACAGCGCAGCGGTGAATCCCGCCGTGCCCAGCGCCATCGCATCCCACAATGACAATCCTTTTGGCAACGGCACCACCCAGTCGGCCGGCACGCGCACATAGCCGGCGTAACCGCCGTCGTGCGCGACGCCCATGTCGTAGCCGGTCACCAGCACCTCATCGCCGGCCTTGAAGCGCGCGTCGGATGAACTCGCCACCACGCCCGAGACGTCGATGCCGCCGACGCAGGGAAAGCGGCGTATCACCTTGCCCGCGCCGGTGGCGGCAAGCGCGTCCTTGTAATTGACGCTGGAGTAATGCGCCTCGATGACGACCTCGCCCGGGTCGAGATCGTCCAGTGTCAGGTCGACGAAACGGCCGGAGGATTTGCCGTCTTGTTCGAAGATGCGGTAAGCGGAAAATTTTTTCATGTGAATATCCAAAGTCAAAGTCGCCAAAAGTTACCCATCATAAGGCCGTTCGCCCTGAGCATGTCGAAGGGTCGCCGCATAGCGGCGGGCGCGCTATGATGCATACGGATAATAAAAATCAAAACCGCCGGGGTAGCCCGGCAGCTAGTTACTTTCTTTTGCTTCGCCAAAATAAAGTAACCAAAGAAAAGGCGACCCCGGTTTGCCGCCCCTGCGGGGTTCCCTCGATCAGCCGCAAGCAAGCGGGGCTGCGCAACTCGACCTGGCGGGGCGCACACCCCGCGCCCCACTGCGGGACTCGAACATAACCAGCGACTTGGCTGAAGTATTTTTTCAGCCTAGTCGAATGGCTAGTTGTTTCATCAGTGCTCGCCTAAACCTCCGCTTCCTTGCGGCTGATCGAGGCGGCGCACAGGGGAAGAAAAGCAAAAGCCAAAACCTTAAATCTAGGGTGGGCACGTTGTGCCCACCATGCAAAAGTAGATAGCTAAAACAATTCGACTACGGTACGTGGGGCACGCCATTTGTAAAGGGGACATTTTACAGGCAAATCGGGGCAAGATGAAATCGGGATTGTCTTGACATGGCGACATGAACGCTCCATATTTGCGCGTAGAAGAAGGGAAGAGGTTCGGCGTCGCCATTTCGGCTTAAGCGCTCTTTCTTGGGCTGATTCTTCTTAACTCCAAGGAGAATCGTTATGCAGTACCGTATCAACATTACTAGCCTGCTCACAGTTGTTGGTGAAACATTGCGAGTAACCTTGCCAACAGACAGGCCTTGTGCTGCCAGTGTACGAAATGGCGTTGTGCAAGTTGCCTATCCCTATGGCTCTTTTGCTCTACCTCTTGATAAGTTTCACAAGCACTTGGCAGACGGCAGCATCACGATAGAAAGCGTTTCCTGATTTACGAGGCAAACAAGGGGAGTATGTCGAACAGACATTACGCCCCCCTTTGTCATTCATATTAACTGTGGGTATCGCCCCTTCCCCGTGCGTTGTCGAGTAATATATTGCAGGGCGGGTTAAGCGAAGCGTAACCCGCCGGATAATTGACTTCTACATTCACGCAAACGCTGGGCTTCACAAGTTCAGCCCAATCTACGCTTGTTTCAGGGTTTCGTATTCTTACAGGTGCTTTCCAATGTAAATTGGATATCATCCAAGTTACTTGTGTTTTCGCTTATGGCGTCTAATTTTATTGAGATTTCCTTTAGTGTGTCTTTGATGCCGATTAGCACATAAAGAAATACACATGCGACAAACAACTCCGCTATCCAGTCCATATTATTCTCTCCACAGGTTCAGATTTGAAGTGCAACGCCTGACTTGAAGAATACTTGAGCTGGTGTCAAGAATCCAAGCCGCTTTCTTGGTCTATTGTTTAATCGCTCCATTGTCATATCGATCTCCTGTTGTGTGATGGTGGTGAGATTCCAATGTACCGGAGCCGAATTATTTTGCTAATCTACGTCTGTGTGGTGGGCAACTTGTTGCCCACCCGGTTTCGTTTTTTGTTTTTTGCTTTTGCTTTCATCCCCTGTGCGCCGCCTCGATCAGACGCAAACGAGCGGTGGGGTTGGGCGAGCACTGATGAATCAACTAGCCATTCGACTAAGCCGGCAAACGACGCCAGCCAAGTCGCTGGTTATGTTTGAGCACGTGGCCGCGTAGCGGATCGTGCGAGTTGCGCAGCCCCGCTCGTTTGTCGGCTGATCGAGGGTACCGCGCAGCGGCGGCAAACCGGGGTCGCCTTTTCTTCGGTTACCTTCTCTTTGGCGAAGCAAAAGAAGATAATCGGCGTGCGGGGCCGCACCCCGCGACTTTGAATTTGTCGTTCATGGTTCCTCACCACGAACGGCCTTATGTACAGCCCCCTCTCCCCCACCCTCTCCCCTCGTGGGAGAGGGAGTGCTGCACCCTACAAATCCAGCAACACCCTCCCCGGATATTCCAGCGCTTCCTTGATCGCAACCAGGAACAGCACCGCTTCGCGGCCGTCGATGATGCGGTGATCGTAGGACAGCGCAAGGTAGTTCATCGGACGGATCACGATCTGACCGTTTTCGACCACCGGCCTGTCCTTGGTCGCATGGATGCCGAGGATCGCGGCTTGCGGCGGATTGATGATGGGAGTAGACAGCATCGAGCCGAACACGCCGCCGTTGGAAACTCGAGAATGTGCCGCCGGTGAGTTCTTCCATCGTCAGCTTGCCGACCTTGGCGCGTGCGCCGAAATCGGCGATCTGCTTTTCGATGTCGGCAAAGGAAAGTTTGTCGGCATCGCGGATGATCGGCACGACCAGGCCGCGCTCGCTGCCGATGGCCATGCCGATATCGAAATAGCCGTGGTAGATGATGTCGGTGCCGTCCACCGAGGCGTTGACGATCGGGAATTTCTGCAAAGCCAGCACTGCCGCCTTGACGAAGAACGACGAAAAACCGAGCTTTATGCCGTGCTTCTTCTCGAACGCATCCTTGTAGCGCGCGCGCAGGTCCATCACCGGCTGCATGTTGACTTCGTTGAACGTGGTCAGGATCGCGGCATTCTGCTGCGACTGCAGCAACCGCTCGGCGATGCGCTGGCGGATGCGCGTCATCGCGACGCGCTGTTCGGGACGGTTGCCGGACGGCGCGATCGCCGGCACGACCTGAGGCACAACCGGGGCACGCTGGCAGGCGCTTCCTCCCGCGCAACCTGCTGCATCGCATTCAGCACGTCTTCCTTGGTGACGCGCCCGCTGCGTCCGCTGCCGTGCAGGCTGCCCGCATCGACTTCGTGTTCCCGCGCCAGCTTGCGCACCGAGGGGGGCACGGCGGCGGCAGCGGCCTGCGATGCTGCCGGTTTGGCTGCTGTTGCTGCCGTGTCGATCTGCGCAATCAGTTCGTCACTGCCCACTTTTTCGCCATCGCCCTTGATGATCTTGCTCAGCACACCGCTCTTGGTGGCGGGCAATTCAAGCACCACCTTGTCCGTCTCCACGTCGATCAGGTTTTCGCCTTCCGCGACCGCCTCGCCGACCTGCTTGTGCCAGTTCAGCAGCGTCGCTTCGGATACGGATTCGGAAAGTTGCGGTACTTTGACGTCAATGATGGCCATGGTGTAAAGCTCCGGGATTGGGTTTGTTGTCGAGGTCGTCGCGGAATGCGGCTTCGATCACCGCCTTCTGCTGTTCCTGATGCACCGCCAGATAGCCGGCGGCCGGCGCGGCAGACGAGGGCCGCAGCGCGTAGTCGAGACGCATGTCCTTGCGCATATGGCGCAGCAGGTAATGCTGGATGCGATGCCATGCGCCCTGGTTGCCAGGCGCTTCCTGGCACCAGACCAGTTCGGTAGCGTTCGGAAAGGCCGCAATCTGCGCCGCGAAGTCATCGTGCGGGAAAGGGTAAAGCTGCTCGATGCGGATGATGGCCATGTCCGAGATGCCCTTGCTCCGGCGTGCTGCAAGCAGTTCGTAATACACCTTGCCGCTGCACGCGATGATGCGGCGCACCCCGGCCGCATCCAGCGCATCGACTTCGGCGATCACCGGCCGGAATTTTCCGTGGGTCAGCTCTTCTAACGGCGAAGCCGCATCCTTGCTGCGCAGCAGGCTCTTGGGCGTGAACACGATCAGCGGTTTGCGGATCGGGCGCAGCATCTGGCGGCGCAGCAGGTGGAACATCTGCGCCGGGGTTGACGGCACGCAAACCTGGATGTTGTAGTCGGCGCACAGCTGCAGATAGCGTTCGATGCGCCCCGAGGAATGTTCCGCGCCCTGCCCCTCATAACCGTGCGGCAGCAGCATCACCAGTCCGCACTTGCGGCCCCATTTCACTTCGCCGGATGCGATGAACTGGTCGATCACCACTTGCGCACCATTGGCAAAATCGCCGAACTGAGCTTCCCACAGCACCAGTGAAGAAGGCTCTGCCGTCGCGTAGCCGTATTCAAAACCAAGCACCCCCTCCTCGGACAGCAGCGAATCGATCACCACGAAATCGGCCTGGTCCGGCGCGAGACGCTGCAGCGGAGTATGGACTCCGTCGCCAAATTCCACGCGCTTCTGGTCGTGCCAGGCGGCATGGCGGTGGAAGAATGTGCCGCGCCCGCTGTCCTGTCCGCTCAGGCGCACCGGGTAGCCTTCGGTGAGCAGCGTGGCGTAAGCAAGCGTTTCCCCCATCCCCCAGTCCAGCGGCATTTCGCCGTTCGCCATTGCAATACGATCCTCGACGATCTTCTGCACGCGCGATTGCAGGATGAAACCTTCCGGAACCGTGGTCAGCGGAATCGCAAGTTCGCGCAACCGTTCCAGCGGCACTGAGGTATTCACCGGCACATCCCATGGCACGTCATTCTGGAACTTTGACCAATCGACTCCATACTTGGAATTGCTGACTTCCAGAGCGGGCTGTATCGAATTCCTTCCCTCATCCATGGCCTCGCGGTAGGTCGCAACCATCTCCTCCGCTTCGCCGGTCCGGATGACCCCCTGCTCCTGCAGGCGCTGCGCATACAGTGCCCGCGTGCCGGGATGCTTGCGGATGAAGCTGTACATGAACGGTTGCGTGACCAGCGGTTCGTCCTGCTCGTTGTGCCCGAGCTTGCGGAAGCACACCAGATCGATCACCACATCCTTTTTGAATTGCATCCGGAAATCCAGCGCAATCTCGGTGATCATCAACACCGCATCCGGGTCGTCGGCATTCACGTGGAATATCGGCGCTTCGATCATTTTCGCGATATCGCTGCAATAGGTACTGGAGCGAACGTCGCGCGGGTCGGACGCGGTAAAGCCGATCTGGTTGTTGACGATGATATGCACCGTGCCGCCGGTGCCATACCCGCGCGTCTGCGACATTGCCAGCGTTTCCATCACCACACCCTGCCCCGCAAAGGCAGCGTCGCCGTGGATGAGTATCGACATCACTTTTGAACCTTCATGATCCTTGCGCCTGTGCTGGCGCGCGCGCACCGAACCTTCCACCACCGGATCGACAATCTCCAGATGCGAGGGGTTGAACGCCACCGCGACATGCAACTCGCCGCCCGGCGTTGCGATGTCCGCGGAAAAACCCTGGTGATACTTGACGTCGCCGGAAGTCAGGTGTTCGGCATGGATGCCCTCGAATTCCGCGAACAGCATGCCCGGCTGCTTGCCCAGGATGTTCACCAGCACGTTCAGGCGCCCGCGATGTGCCATGCCGATCACGGCTTCCTGCACGCCCTGCGCGCCGGCACGCTGCAACAAATGATCAAGCGACGAAATCAATGTTTCGCCGCCTTCCAGTGAAAAGCGCTTCTGCCCGACGAACTTGGTATGCAGGTAACGCTCCAGGGTTTCTGCCGCGGTGATGCGTTCAAGGATGCGGCGCCGCATTGCGTGATCATAACCGGGATCGCCGCGCGAGCTTTCCAGGCGGTTCTGTATCCAGCGTTTCAGCGCGACATCGCTGATATACATGTATTCCGCGCCGATGCTGCCGCAGTAGGTCTGGCGCAGCAACTTGAGGATTTCACGCAAGGTCATGCGCGCGCCGCCCACCAGGGAACCGGTATCGAAGGTGGCATCCATGTCGGATTCGGCCAGACCGTAGTAAGCCGGATCGAGTTCCGCGACCAGCGGTTTGGCGAAACGCTTCAGCGGATCGAGATCTGCGACGCGCAAGCCGAGGAAACGATGCGCATTGATCAGCTGCAGAACATAGACCTGTTTGCGCTCCAGCTCGGCATCCGTTGCGGCCACGTTGCTGATGGCCAGTAGCGGCATGGACGCAAAGGCATGCTGGATGCGGCTGTGCAGTTCGTCATGCGCGCCGTTGGCCAGCGGCGGCAGCGCGTCGAAATACCCGCGCCACGCGTCGGGCACGCTTTTCGGATCGACCAGGTACTTCTCGTACAGCTCCTCGACGAAGGGCGCATTGGCGCCGAACAGCAGCGAGCTGTCACGCATCCATTTCATGAAATTGACCGGTTTGTTCAACGCTTCTCCACGGGAACGTAATCGCGCTTGGCGGCACCCCGATAGAGCTGGCGCGGGCGACCGATCTTTTGTTCGGCATCCCCCACCATCTCGTTCCATTGCGACACCCAGCCTATGGTGCGCGCCAGCGCGAAGATCACCGTGAACATGTTGGTCGGTATGCCCAATGCGCGCAGCACGATGCCGGAATAGAAATCCACGTTCGGATACAGTTTGCGCTCGATGAAATATGGGTCTTTCAACGCGACACGCTCCAGTTCCATCGCCAGCTCGAACAGCTTGTTGTTTTCCAGCTTGAGTTCCTTGAGCACTTCGTAACAGGTTTTCCGCATCACGCTGGCGCGTGGATCCATATTCTTGTACACGCGGTGGCCAAAACCCATCAGGCGGTACTTCTTGTCCTTCACGCCCTGCACATATTCCTTCACGCGCGAAATGTCGCCGATCTCTTCCAGCATGTTCAGCGCGGCCTCGTTGGCTCCGCCGTGCGCGGGACCCCACAGCGCGGCGATGCCCGATGCGACACAGGCAAATGGATTGGCCCCGCTGGAACCGGCCAGGCGCACCGTTGCGGTGGATGCGTTCTGCTCGTGGTCCGCGTGCAGTATGAAAATGCGTTCAAGCGCACGAACCAGAACCGGGTTCTGCACATAATCCTCCGACGGAACGCCGAACATCATGTACATGAAATTTTCCACGTAGCTGAAACGGTTCTTCGGATACATGAACGGTTCGCCGGTGTTGTACTTGTAGGCCATCGCGGCAATGGTCGGGACCTTGGCGATCAAGCGCATCACGGATATTTCCCGATGCTCCGGGTTATTGATGTCCAGCGAATCATGGTAGAACGCCGACAGCGCCCCGACCACACCCACCATCACTGCCATCGGATGCGCGTCGCGACGAAAGCCGCTGTAGAACCGGTTCAACTGATCGTGCACCATAGTATGTTTGGTGACCTTCTGCGTGAAAGCCGCTTTTTGTTGCGCGTTCGGCAATTCGCCGTATTTAAGCAGATAGCAAACTTCGAGAAAATCGGATTTCTCGGCAAGCTGTTCGATCGGATAACCTCGGTAATAAAGCAACCCTGCCTCACCGTCGATAAAGGTGATCGACGACGTGCAACTGGCCGTGGCTGAAAAGGACGGATCGTAGGTGAATACACCGAGCTTGTTGATGCCGCGCACATCCACCACATCCGGGCCCAATACCCCTGACAGGATGGGCAGTTCGATACTGCGCCCGTCATCCAGCGTCAATGTTGCGATACGTTGCTTGCTCTCCATCGGTAATCTCCAGTTAATGCGTGTCCTCAGGACGACCTGATCAACTCCAGCAACGCCTGGTGACTTTCCTGCGTCGCTTGTTGCCCGCCTGCAATCATATCCCAGAGCGGGTTATCGGGTGTATCCAGCAATTCCTCGAACGCCCGCTTACCGGTTTCGTCAAGCTGGGCGTAATGCTTGTCGATGAAACGGCCCAGCACGATATCCAGTTCCAGCAATCCGCGCCTGCTGCGCCAGCGTATCCGTTCCAGGTTTTTCATACCATGCGCTTGACCATCATATCCTTGATTTTTCCGATGGCTTCGGTCGGATTGAGTTCTTTGGGGCACACATCGACGCAATTCATGATGGTGTGACAGCGAAACAGGCGATAGGGGTCTTCCAGATCGTCAAGACGCTCGCTGGTGGCCTGATCGCGCGTGTCGGCGATAAAGCGGTATGCCTGCAACAACCCGGCCGGGCCGACGAACTTGTCAGGGTTCCACCAGAACGACGGGCATGCAGTGGTGCAGCATCCGCACAGAATGCATTCATACAGGCCATTCAGATGCGCGCGCTGTTGCGGCGATTGCAGGCGCTCCGTTTCGGGCGGCGGATCATTGTTGATCAGGTAAGGTTTGACGGAATGATATTGCTTGAAGAACTGCGTCATGTCCACGACCAGGTCGCGGATCACCGGCAGTCCCGGCAAGGGGCGCAATTCCACGGGCTCCTTGAGCGAAGCAAGCGGCGTGATGCAGGCCAGGCCGTTGCGCCCGTTGATGTTCATCGCGTCCGATCCGCACACCCCTTCGCGGCATGATTTGCGCAGCGACAGGCTGTCGTCCTGCTCCTTTATCATCAGCAGCGCGTCGAGCAGCATCTTTCCCTGGGTGCTGTCGTCGTGCCTGATATCCAGTTCATAGTCCTGCATATACGGCGCTGCGTCCGTGTCAGGGTTGTAGCGATAGATGCGAAACTTCATTGCCTGCTCCTAATAACCAGTTCCCGGCAATCGTCTTGAATTGCCTGATCAATAAACCCGCGCCTTGAGCGGAAACGATTCAACCGTCAGCGGTTTCAGCCGCACCGGCTTGTAATCCAGCCGCTGTCCCTCGCGAAAATACAGGCTGTGCTTGAGCCAGTTCACGTCATCGCGCTGCTGGAAGTCATCGCGCGCGTGGGCTCCGCGGCTTTCCTGGCGCGCCTGTGCCGCGATCATGGTCGCCTGTGCGACCTCGATCAGGTTGTCGAGTTCCAGCGCCTCGATGCGCGCGGTGTTGAACACCTTGCTCTTGTCCTGTATCCCGGTATTCGCGACCCGTTCGGCGACCTGCTTGATCTGTTCCACGCCCTCTGCCAGCAAACCCGGAAAGCGGAACACCCCGCAATGCTTCTGCATGGTCCTGCGCATCGCTTCGCCGACATCCGGCACGCGCTCGCCGTTTTTCTGGTTTGCCAGGCGCGCCAGGCGTGCCAGCGGGCGCTCGGCGGCATCGGCAGGCAGCGGCTTGGGATGAGGATTGTTGTTCAGGTCCTCGATAATCTGCCTGCCGGCTTCGCGTCCGAACACCATCAAATCAAGCAGGGAATTGCAGCCCAGGCGATTCGCGCCATGCACCGACACACAGGCGCATTCGCCAACCGCATACAGGCCGTGCACCGCCTCGTCGGGGCCGGTCTTGTATGGCGCAACGACCTGGCCGTGAAAATTGGTCGGTATGCCGCCCATCATGTAGTGCGCGGTGGGCACGACCGGGATCGGCGCCTTGGCAGGATCGACATGGGCAAATTTCATCGAAATCTCACGGATGCCGGGCAAACGTTGCCGGATCACGTCTTCGCCAAGGTGGTCCAGCTTCAGCATCACGTGATCGCCGTGCTTGCCGCAGCCGCGCCCTTCGTTGATTTCGATCGTCATCGCGCGCGCCACCACGTCTCGGCTGGCCAGATCCTTCGCGTTCGGCGCGTACTTTTCCATGAAGCGCTCGCCATTCTTGTTGACCAGATAGCCGCCCTCGCCGCGCACCCCTTCGGTGATCAGCACGCCCGCGCCATAAACGCCGGTCGGGTGGAACTGGAAGAACTCCATGTCCTCGAGCGGAATCCCGGCGCGCGCCACCATGCCCAAGCCGTCACCGGTGTTGATGTATGCATTGGTGCTCGAATGAAAGATGCGGCCCGCCCCGCCGGTCGCAAGCAGCGTGGCGCGCGCCTGGAAGATCATCGTCTCGCCGGTTTCGATTTCCAGCGCGGTCACGCCGAGCACATCGCCGTCTTTGTCGCGGATCAGGTCCAGCGCCATCCATTCGATGAAGAAGTGCGTGTTGGCCTTCACGTTCTGCTGGTACAGCGTGTGCAGCATCGCGTGTCCGGTGCGGTCGGCCGCCGCGCAGGCGCGGTCCACCGGGGTCTTG
The DNA here is from genome assembly GCA_963827265.1 of uncultured beta proteobacterium. GTDB lineage: Bacteria > Pseudomonadota > Gammaproteobacteria > Burkholderiales > Gallionellaceae > Gallionella. The sequence continues at coordinate 107,027 of CAWHAD010000006.1, forward strand.
CCGTATTCCTGCATGTGGCCGCCGAACGGGCGCTGATAGATCTTCCCGGCTTCGGTGCGGTCGAACGGCATGCCGAAATGCTCCAGTTCATATACCACCTCCGGCGCGGCACGACACATGAACTCGATCGCATCCTGGTCGCCGAGGTAGTCCGAGCCCTTCACCGTGTCATACATGTGCCAGTGCCAGTTGTCTTCCTTGATATTGCCGAGCGAGGCGGCAATGCCGCCCTGCGCCGCGACGGTATGGGAACGGGTCGGAAACACCTTGGACAGCACCGCGACCTTCAGCCCGGCATGTGCCAGCTGCAAAGCCGCGCGCATTCCGGAACCGCCCGCGCCGACCACCACCACATCGAAAGTTCGTTTTGCGACTGCCATTACATTCCCCACAGAATTTCAACCGACCATATCGCATAAATTATCAAGGCCAGGATCACCAGCACATGAATCGCCAATCGTACGGCGGCGGAATTGACGTAATCCATCACGATGTCGCGCACGCCGACCCAGGCGTGGTAGAACAGCGCGATCAGGAACAACAGCGTGAAAGTGCGCACCACCAGGCTGGAGAATAGCGCGGTCCAGATGTCATAACCCAGATAGGGCTGCATCAGCAGATAGCCCGCGATTGCCAGCACGTACAGCACCATCAGCACCGCCGTGATGCGCTGAATCAGCCAGTCGCGCAACCCGTAGTGCGCACCGACAACGACACGGTTCACCATAATTTCACCCCCAGCCAAACCGTCAGAGCCAGACTCACCACCATCACCACCTTGCTGCTGTTGCGCGCCTGGGCAAGGTCCCGCACCAGGTGGAGATCAATCGCGAGATAACGCAGTCCGGCGCAAAAGTGATGCAGGAACGCCCACAGCAAACCGAGCAGCACCAATTTTGCCAGCGGGTGCGCTAGCACGGACATCAATTCGGTATAGGTTTCAATCGAGGTGAGGCTGTACTGCAGCATCAGCAACAGCAGCGGCAATGCAATGAACAGCAACAATCCGCTGATGCGATGGAGTATGGACACGATACCGGGTAGCGGCAATTTGATTTTATGCAGAGCGAGGTGTTTAGGACGTTTTTTATTCATTGCTGATCTCGAACATGCCTGGAATCCAATAACCGACATGCTACACCTTTGCGTGGCGGGAGAAAATCAAAATAGCCCGTGCCCCGCCATTTTAACAGTTGGCAGAAACACAATTGCGCATTCTTTAACACGGGCATTACCGGTTGCTGTGCTGACCTCCCCTCATACACGCTTTAGCCCAAGCCACAGGAAGGAAGGACCATGCACAAGCCGCTTTTCGCCGCCATCGCGATTGCCATAGCGCTGCCGGTATCCGCCTTTGCCGCGACAGCCATACCGTAGACCCCAATCACATATTTCCGCATTTCAGCATCAGCAACCTGGGCTTTTCGACGCTGCAAGGCCGCTTTGACCTGACCAGCGGCACGATCACGCTGGATCGCGCTGCAAAATCCGGCTCGGTCAACATCAGCATCGCTGCCGACTCGGTCAGCACCGGGTACGTGAAACGCGACGAGCACCTGAAATCCCCGGATTTCCTCAACGCGGCGGAATTTCCCGCGATCACCTACAAATCCACGGCGGTGCATTTCGAGGGCGATACCCCTTCCAGCGTGGATGGCAACCTGACCATCATGTGTGTGACCAGGCCGGTCACGCTGACGATCGATGCATTCAATTGCGGCTCCATTCCGATGAGCAAGAAAAGCGAATGCGGTGCCGGTGCCAGCGCGCAGATCAAACGCTCGGATTTCGGCATCAAATACGGACTGCCCGGCATCGGCGACGACGTGAAACTGGTATTCGAGATCGAAGCAATAAAGAACCAAATTGGAATTGCGATGAAAAAAGCAGCCGGTTCAGGCTGGTTTTTTGTTTTATGCCAAGTTCGATGTTTTCAGGATGAAATGTTTCAGATTAAGCAATTGTTGTTTCTTTACATATAATCTTGAATAGAAAGCGACCCAAAGTCGCAACTAGACTTCTCATTACCAGCCATTCAATTTCCATTTCTTTCATCGCTTTTCCTGGGCTAACCATTATCTAACCACCACTTTTCACCATATTCTCCGATAGACACTACTAGCTTAGTATCTGAACCTTCCAAGTCGAAGTACTGGTGCCCATTGCCTGAGAGAGCAAGTGCAAGTACCCGTCGTTATTTCGAATGTTTAGAAGCAGGCGATTGGCTGCATGATTTTTTATGGCTAATGGTATCAGGTAATCTTGAACATGTTTTTCAGAAAAACAAACCTGCTTGCCATATATGAATAAAGGAACACCCCCCATTTCAAAGATCCTTTAGGAGGTACTTTCGTTCCGACCGCAATACAAACATCACTTGCCACAAACCAGGGACTGTTCTGATGATTAAAACCATAGCGAATTTTGAACTCACTACCATCGGTATGGAGTAATTCCCCATCCCAAACTGGTTCAGCATGACGTGAAATCAATTGGGTGAGCCACGGAGCTACATTGATTATTGAAAGCGATGCGGACATAAGCGCACCAAAAGCAAAAAGCGCTGCCCCTGACAGTATTGCAAAAAATCCCCATGAAGAACTCGTGAACGAACCAAAAAGCAGCAGGAAAATGCCAATTACCAGCAATGCATTAGCAATTTTTGTACGGTACTCATTGGCAACTGACATGTCACACCTTATTCAGGTTAGTCAGACGGTTCGAGATCAATAAATACGTGCTTTTCTGAAATGGGAGATTTCCCTAACTTGCAATATAAATTTCCATCATCGTCACGACTAATCAAGGCTTCAGCTTCACAGATATGCGTCAAGGTAAAAATTCTAACCTGGTCATTTTTCTCAGAACAAAAAACAACAGGCAAATTGTCATCAAACATTGCAATTTTTTGGCGTAATTCTCGGATGTTCATAAACTAACTACTCCAGTAACTTGAGTGTTTGAAATGAAGGAATGCAGGAACGGCAAAGCTGATGTACAAGTCAGCCTTGGTTGAGGCGATACCCTCACATCCGCCTGGTGCAATAAGTACCCTGAGAATTCCTATTTGTGCTGCCGATTCCATAGAAGCATCATTCGTTTTTCGTCAAAAGCCATCTTATGATCGATGGTTTATAGCCAACACTCCCTGGATGCGAACCGACCAAACCCCCGCTACGAATAGGCAGTGTCAGGACTTTAGCTTTGTCCCTCCTGAATCTTAGTTTTCGCTTGATTCGTGCAGTCGTTTTCATCGCGAGCGTTATTGGATTCTCCTGGGCGATAACATAGCATGGCAGATACGTTAGCACTACTGCATCGTAAAGGTATCTGGTTAGGAAATTCCGGAAATTTGAATGTCTGCTATTCGCCTATTCTGTTGAAAAACCCTTATTTCAGGGTGCCAAAAATAATTTAAGCTTCTTAGGCAAGTTATTTTTTGACGAATGTAGGGGGAGACCCGTTTTGTCAGATCGTTCGTTGTAGAACCCCCTCATTCGCCTATACGATGAAAATTAATTGCGTTTTCCATTGCAACGACATTTGGCAGAAATTCAACGTTTCTAAAAATTGGAGTTTTTCAACAGAATCGGCCCAAAGGCGACATATGAGTATCTAAACTCGCTACCCGATACCGGACATTGGTGAAATACGGCAATCGACACAAAGCGGCTGCACAACATTACTCCCTACACAGACTCACACCCCTGTCCAATAACGTACGGGACCTACATCCATATGAACAAAATCGGATTGAGGATAGTAGCCGACTCCGCCCCTATGCATCGCCATCGCAACCTTATGCAATTCTCTCAAGTCATGTCCGGGAATTCGAATGTCGACGGCCATACCGTCCATATGCAGGCTGTGCTTCGCCACGCCAGAACTGCGGGCATGAAGCGATTCATTGCTGGCAGGAGATCTATAACCGGAAATGAGGTGGATGGGCTTTGAAGTGCTAAGTTGTACACTAATTGCGTGTAGAAGGTTTAGCAGGCCCAGTTCGATCGGTTTGATTTCGTTTTTGCGAAAATCGCGTAAGAGATGATTGATGTCGGACAATGATTCGGGAATGTATTTGCCCTCCACCCAGTAAGCTGTCTTGAGGTATTCCCCAGTGTGAAGGTTGTAAAAGGACAACGTGCGTTCGGATGCAGCGATTGTGGTTTGCGCGAAGACCGGGCGCGAGCGAACGCCTGCAGCAGCAATCAATGCACCGGCGCCCATTGCCAAGAAACGACGGCGACTGTCGGAATGGCAGAAGTTCAGTGAATTTCCCAAACGTTTGATCAACATGGCTCTCCTTGCTAATGTATATCTGTTTGTAGGTTGATTTGTTTAGCAAGGCCTTCTTGTTGATGGCAAATTTGCGCGGTCTTTTGCCAATCAATGCGATTTGTTAAGTTATTTTCTTCAGCCAATTCATGTACGAATTCTAGCACTTTGACTCCCTCGTTATACACATCCCGATTAACCTCAAGGAAAATGCGCCCATCAGCCAGTTCCGCGAGCAGCACGGGTGCATAAATGATCTGGCCGGTCATTCCGATTTTAATTTCGGGAAATAGCTTTTCTACATCCTCGTGCCGCAGTCTGATACACCCGTGGCTGAGAAATTGGTAGACGCTTGTTGGCTCGCTGGTACTATGGATGCCATAGCCCGGAAGGCTAAGTCCGATCCAATACTTTCCGAGTGGATTGTCCGGCCCAGGTGGGACTTTTTCTAACACTACTTTGCCTTCCCGACGCAACTCTTCCTGGATAGAGAGGGGTATCGTCCATGTTGGGTCTTTTTGCAATAGAACCACGCGGAATTGACCAGTCGGCGTGGGCCAAGTGGGCTTGCCGAGCCCTACTGGGTATTCACCAGCCAGGTTTCCATCACGGAAGAAAAACAACATACGCTGAGGCAGGTTAATCAGTATCTCGTTCCCCGGGGTTCGTGGAACGATGTGCCGATTATCGATTTCCAACCGCTGCCCCGGGTAAATGCGCTCGTTGTAGTCGATCCCATTGCTTCGTGCGATAGCCATAGCCGATTCTCCAAACCGCGCGGCGAGGCTGATGAGAAAATCCCCCTGCTGGATCACGTATTCAAAACGTTGGCCCACCACTGTATGAGAAAGCCCAATTTCGGTTTCAGCTCGCGCGAAGTTGGTTCCAACCAAAATGATGAAGACGGCGACGAGCATGGAGATGCTTTTTTTCATCTGTAAATGATTGACGTCGGCAACGCACAATGGACGTCCACGGTTCACCACTATGGGGGCTGTCGCATTAATTGGATTATGTAGCGGCGATTCGATTATTGAGCTTCCCCTGAAACATCTATTTTTCTATGATAACGCAGAAATAACGTTACCTAAAATATTAATAGAATAAGAGTCCTGATGATTAACGATAGCTTGAGATTTTGATACATTGAAATCATCATCTAAAATCTATTAATACATAATTTTCAATTATCAAAGCTTGCATTTATTTTTAGACCAGACGTTCGCTTTATAGTTTATTACTGGCAAAGTTGTGCCCATCCCTGCCGGTCAAGTTTAATTTTTCGCTTCCCGAAACCAGCCATCCGATTTTCATTCTTTTGTCCGACAAATGTCGACCTTTTGCGGCCGGTCAATTCTCCTAAGCGGATGCCCATTCAAGTTTTGTGTAGAGTGACTGATGACCTTGCCCAGCGGTTTGCGCATCAACCAGCAGAATTGGCATATGCGAATTCAACCAGTCGATGCAACACATGTGTTAAATCGTTCTGCCGGTGTTTCGAAATCAGTGTCTTTCTTGGTCGCTCATTCAGTCTACGAGCAACAGCATTGAATTTGACCTGCGAGTGTACCGATAAGTCTGTTCTATTTGGAAAGTATTGTCGAAGTAAGCGGGTGATGACAAAGGCACGACACTGATTGTTCGAAACGTCGTGGTGGTGATGGCACCCACTGTAAAATGCCCGCCGTGATCGTGCTTTAGCGGCTCCAGCTGACACGCAGCCGGTTTTGGTCCGAATTGTAGTGGAACTCCAGTTCGCCCTGATAGGCGTGGTGCAATGCTTCACCGATGCCGCGCGCCAGATGGATGTCAGTGGTGGTCACTTCGGTGCCGTGTTTCGTCTTCTCGATGGCCATGATGCGTTGCAACGGGTGTCCCGCCTTTTCTTGCGCTTCCCGATGTCGTATCAGTTGCAGGATTTCCTGTTCGTGCTTAGCGAAAAATTCCCCAGCCAACAATACATAACCAGCTGGGAAACCATCACGCACGCGATGACAGGCCGGGCAGATCGCCTGATGTGCATCCTTCGGCTTGTCCAGCCACTGCCACCGCCCGGTGTGGAATACCGCTCCGCAGTCCGTGCAGACTGTCGGCTCAGGAAGTTTGCCCTTGGTTTTGTAGCTGTCCATCACTGTTTCCAGCGCCATCCGTTCGCGGCGGATGGGGTAGAAACCGGCAGGATGTGATTGTTTGGTCATGGTCGTCTCCCCGAATTGAACAGTTACTCCTACTTAGCACGTGCTAAGCTTAGCAGCTAATCTGGCAGACGGACAATACCAAACTTTCCGTTGGCATGCTGGATGTCGGTTTTTGGCACGAAGCGTGCACTTATGATTCAATATTGAGCGCAGGAAAGCAGACAGTCACCACTGGCAGTAATTGCCCAGAACATTGACCATTCATGATTACAAGCGCCACTGGCTGCTAATCAACTAAAAGAAACGCTGAATCTTTTTGTTCGTTGGCGGTCGCTACCAACACAAGAGACATGCAACGCCGCAAAAAGTATTCATTCATAACCGAAATTAAGAATGAAATTGTTTAACCTGTCCAACATTCACTCTCTCCCGTAATTCATTGCCTGGTCTGAAATGTGGCACATACTTTCTGGGCACATGAACCACCTCACCAGTTCTAGGATTTCGGCCCAACCTTGGCGGCCTGGCATGAGCACTGAAGCTGCCAAATCCTCTTATTTCACCCCTGCCACCTTGCGCTAAGTGGTTAACGATGGAGTCAATGACAGTATTAACAATCAGCCCCGCATCAAAAGCAGTGAACTGGGGATGCTTTTTGGCTAGAAGGGAAATTAGTTCAGTACCGAGCATGTTGGTTGTCGCTATGTAAAACGTTCTCAATTATTTAAGAGGCACTGAATTTTCTGTTCTTTGATAGTCGTTATGTTAACGTGGGCATAATTGCACGTTACGGAAATTTAGCTTACCCGAACTCGCCAATCACCCGCTACCGCTCTGTCCTGCTTCAGTAACGCCTCAAACTGCTCAATCGGTACTGGACTGCCAAACAGATACCCTTGGTAGTGATTACAGCCTCTGTCCAGGAGTAGTTGTCGTTGTTCCTCTGTTTCAACTCCTTCGGCAATAACGTGTATATTCAGACTTCGTGCCATCGCAACAATGGTAAGTACAATCGCTTTGTCGTCGTCATCTGTGTTGATATCGCGTATGAACGACCGATCGATCTTGATCTGGTCCAACGGTAATCGCTTGAGATATTGCAGGGATGAATAGCCGGTGCCGAAATCGTCCAATGAGAACTGGATACCGATTTCGTTCAAAGCGCTCATGGTTGCGATGGTCTCTTCAATGTTATCCAGCAACATCCCTTCGGTCAGTTCCAACTTGAGCCGCTTCGGCTTGATGGCATGGCGTTGCACAGCATCATGTACTTGAGCCACGAAATCACGCTGATGGAATTGTCTGGCACTCACGTTCACCGCCAGAACGAGGTCTCGGGTGAGTACATCCTGTTCCCATACCTTGAGCTGGACGCAGGCCGTCTCCAGTACCCAATGGCCTATGGGCAGGATCAGCCCAGTTTCTTCCGCCAGCGGTATAAATTGAGCAGGTGAGATCATTCCACGTTCAGGATGTATCCAACGGATCAAGGCCTCTGCGCCCAATGGGTGATGTGAACTATCTACCTGTATCTGATAATAAAGTTGGAATTGTTGCAGCTCAAGTGCCTTGCGTAATTCACCTTCCAGTGCGACGCGGGCCGTAATGCTGGCCTGCATCCGCGGGTCGAAGAAGCGCAGGGTATTGCGGCCAGCTTTCTTGGCATGGTACATGGCGATGTCGGCCTGTTTCAGCAGTTCGTCCGCCGCCAGTTGGCCGCTGTTAAACACGGTTGCACCGATGCTGGCAGTGCAATGGTGTTCATGCATCTCAAGTTGGTACGTTTTGGCAATGGCGGCAAGAATTTTCTCACCAATGATTTCCGTCTGTGCTGCCGCTTCCATGGGTTGCTCGCTCAGGTTTTCCAGCAAGATCACAAATTCGTCGCCACCCAAACGAGCAACGGTATCACCTTCGCGCACACAGGCGGTCAGACGTAGCGCAACCTGTTGCAAGAGCAGATCACCGACTTGATGGCCCAGCGAGTCGTTGAGGATATTGAAATTATCCAGGTCAATGAGCAGCAATGCCCCTTCTCTGCCAATTCGTTTACTTGATGCCAATGCCTGGTTGAGCCGGTCAGTGAGAAGCCGACGGTTGGGCAGATGAGTAAGCGGATCGTAGAACGCCAGATTATTGATTTTTTCTTCTGATTTTTTGCGCTCGGTGATATCTTGAGCAATGGCAATACCCCCCACGACATTTCCGTTGCGATCACGGGAAGATGCGCAGGTCAATGCTAACCACAAGTCTGCATTGCAAAAGGGAGTGCAACAAAGACCTTCGTAATGCACTATTTGAACTCCCAATGCTTTTCTCAAAGTTGGCAGCAAGGTCTGATCATTGAGAAGCTTCATATCCAGCCCGACAATGTGTTCAATTTTGCTTTGCAGAATGTCGGCCAACCGATTGTTACAATAGGTAATGATGAGGTCGGTGTCGTAATGAAAAATACCAACAGGCGAGTAGTTCAGCAGCAGGCGATAGCGTTCATCGCTTGCTCTAACGAATTCCTCGCGCTCGGTTGCTTCAAGACGCAAGGTTATGTTGTCGTATATGTTCCGGTTGATACGTACCAGGCTCATGATAATGAAGCAGAGATACAATATCATTGCCATGCCCAGTGCCACAAACAAACTGTCTCCTGAAACAAACAAACGGATCGTGACAGGGGCAATAACCAATACTGAAAATACAATGGCACTTACCAAGTCGGCCGAAAATGAAACCACGCCTCCAACAGTCATTCCGGCAAGCATAAGAATCAGGAACACTTGGTGTCGTAGATCACTTGTGGGGAATAGCAGCCAACCAGCCGTCCCCCACACCAAGGAGGAAACTAGAATAACCAGGCGAAACTTTACCAGTCGAACATGGGTTGCGGCATCGTCAACTAGTGGATGAAGTTGATAGGCAATAATCTGGCTAGCTCGTAAGAGCGATGCCAACAATACAAACGAATACCAGGGCAGAAGAACTTGAGGAGAAATGACTTCTCGCTGTACATAAGCAAGAATTGTGGCGATGAATATACTGGTAAGCAGCGATACATTGCTGATGGAAAGCAACTGCCGCAGCTGTGCAGATTGCATTGCCGATTCTTTTTTGTTCAAGTTATTTTCCACCTACAGATAGTGGAAAATAACGGCCACAAAGATTATAAACGGGGCCGAGACTATGGCCACTAAAATTATCCAACTTGTTCATCGTTTGTCTGCATGGTGCCCTTTAAAATTGCTTGCCATGTTGCGATATCTTTAACGCACTGGACTTGCGCGTGCCATTAAATCTGGTTCGTAATGGGCATCCCGGTGAATCTCTCCCGAGGATAAAGCAAATCATTTAACTACAATAAGGGAAGTGTGCAGACATAGAAGAAGAAAGACAGGCATAGGGAAGGAACCCCCATGTCGCAATCCCGCTACCATAGCTTCCCTTAGGCCGGAGACTTTGCGTCCATACCTTTCAGTATGTTTGCCAAGTGATTATTAATTCTAGTTCTTTATTAAAACAAGGTCAAACATCGCCACTTTCAAATATTGACTCAGCATAAGAATTACAATGATGACACGCGATATTTCATATATGTGGTGCATATTAATTGCAAGGCCATTTCAATTATACGGTCAGAGCACTAGAGGAGATTTCAAGTTGAAGTTCAGGAATTGGCCGACTAGCGACTGTTGAGTAGGCTACTCGCCAACGACCGGTTGAAACCGCATCTAACAAGCAGTCGTTCATTGAAAAGCTTGCATAGATAACCTTTATCCAGTTTAAATTTCAAGGTCTATTCAAGACTTTATTGTCACCAAACAGCGTGCAAAAATAATCACCAGCCCGACTCGCGTTCGGGAGTCGCGGTGATCTTGTGCACACTGAGGTCGGTTCCGTTGAATTCTTCCTCAGGGCTCAGGCGTATGCCGACCAGTTTCTTCAGTACGCCATAGACCAGCAGGCCGCCGGCAAACGCGATCACGATACCGAGCGCCGTGCCGCACAGTTGGGACATCAGACTGATCTTGATGGTGACGCCGTTTATGGTGGCACCATTTAGCCCGCCCATTGCTTTCATTCCGAATATTCCCACCGCGATTCCGCCCCAGGCACCGCACAAACCATGCAACGGCCAGACACCGAGCACATCGTCGATCTTCCAGCGGTTTTGCGTCAGCGTGAACATCGACACGAACAGCGCACCGGCCACGCCGCCGACAATCAACGCGCCAACCGGGTGCATCACATCGGAACCCGCGCAGATCGCGACCAGACCCGCCAGCGGCCCGTTATGCACGAACCCCGGGTCGTTCCTGCCCATCCACAGCGCGGTCAGTGTGCCGCCCACCATCGCCATCAGCGAATTCACCGCAACCAGCCCGCTGATGTTGTTGATGGTCTGTGCCGACATCACATTGAAGCCGAACCAGCCCACCGTCAGGATCCACGCACCCAGCGCAAGGAACGGAATGCTCGAGGGGGGATGTGCCGAAATACGCCCTTCACTGGTATAGCGGCCGCGCCGCGCACCGAGCAGCAGCACCGCCGCCAGCCCGATCCAGCCGCCCACCGCATGCACCACCACGGATCCGGCAAAATCATGGAACTCCGCACCGAACGTCGCTGCAAACCATGCCTGAATTCCGAAATGATGATTCCACGCGATACCTTCGAAGAACGGGTAGACGAAGCCAACCAGCATGAAGGTCGCCGCCATCTGCGGATGGAATTTGGCGCGCTCCGCGATGCCGCCGGAAACGATGGCCGGGATCGCGGCGGCAAAGGTCAGCAGGAAAAAGAACTTCACCAGCGCGTAGCCGCTCATTTGCGCCAAGCTGATCCGCCCCTGCCAGAAAGTTCGTCCCGTACGCAATCAAATAACCGATGAAGAAATACGCCAGCGTGGACATCGCGAAATCGGTCAGTATCTTGACCAGCGCGTTTACCTGGTTTTTCTTGCGCACCGTGCCCAGTTCCAGGAATGCAAAACCGGCATGCATCGCCAATACCATGATGGCGCCCAGCAAAATGAACAACGTGTCATTACTGACTCTCAGATCTTCCACTCTTCTCCCCTTTGCGCGTACCGTGTGCGGTACGGATTTATTATTTAGTTGATGCCGATACTCCCGAAGGCGTTTTCAATCTTGCCAGTTGCCGAGAAATTTTTCCAGCCAGAACAGGCCGACGATCGTCTTGCTGTCGTTTATTTTGCCCTGCCTGATCCAGTCGAGCGCATCCGTCAGGGACAGCTCGAATACCTCGAGGAATTCCCCGTCGTCCAGCTGCCTGCCCTGATGGGCCAGGCCGCGCGCAAGAAAATATTCCATGCGCTCGTCGGCATAGCCGATGCACGGCCATGCCGTGGTGAGATGTATCCATTCGCTCGCGACATAGCCGGTTTCTTCCAGCAACTCGCGTTGCGCACAGGGCAGTATGTCTTCGCCATGGTCGATCTTTCCGGCGGGCAACTCGATGAATTCGCGCTGCAGCGGATAGCGGAATTGCCGCTCCATCACCAGGTTGCCGTTGTCCAGCATGGCCAGCACCGCGACCGCACCCGGGTGGGTAATGTATTCGCGGCTGCTCACCGCACCGTCCGGCAGGCGCACCCTGTCCTTGCGCACCTGGATGAAATCGCCCTCATACATCAGTTCAGAATCCAGACGAGTTTCTTTCAGTTCCATTGCAATTCCCGCATCAGTTGAATCATCGACCATACCTGCCCTGCACCGCCATTCCGGCAATCAGCTTTTCTTCACCACCTGCATCGCGGTCGCGACCATGCCGGCGATGTCTGCGGCATTGCCGGGCAGGATCATGGTATTACCCTGCTTCGCGATGTTGCCGAACGCATCGACAAATCGTTCGGCAACCTTGAGGTTGACAGCGACCAGGCCGCCGTCGTTCTGGATCGCGCTGGCGACCACCTTGATCGACTCGGCGGTCGCGTTCGCGACCAGCAACAGCGCCTCAGCTTCGCCCTGGGCGTTGTTGATCGCGGCCTGCTTGGAACCCTCCGACTCGCGGATCGATGCGGTCATTTTTCCTTCGGCGATGTTGATCTCTTCCTGTTTCTTGCCTTCCGACTGAGCGATCAGCGCGCGCTTCTCGCGTTCGGCGGTGATCTGCTTCTGCATCGACGCAAGCACCTGCTGCGGCGGGGTGATGTCCTTGATCTCATAGCGCAGCACCTTCACGCCCCAGGTCGGGCTGGCCTCGTCCAGCGCGAATACCACGGTGCGGTTGATCGCCTCGCGGTCTTCCAGCAATTTGTCGAGGTCGCGCTTGCCGCATTCGGAGCGCAGCGCGGTTTGCGCCAGCATCGTGATCGCGGCCAGATAGTTGGAGGTTCCATAGCTGGCGCGCGCCGCATCGGTCACCTGGTAATAAAGCACACCGTCGACCTGCACCTGGGTGTTATCGCGGGTAATGCACACCTGCGGTTCGATATCGATCGGAAATTCGGTAAGGCGGTGGCGATAGGCAACACGGTCCATGAACGGAATCACGATGTTAAGTCCGGGTTCAAGCGTCCTGTTGAACTTGCCGAATCGCTCGATGACCCATGCGTTCTGCTGCGGCACGATCCTGATCGTCTTGAACGCCAGGAATGCCGCGAATAGCCCCAGCACAATTAGAAATATGTCCATGCACTGCTCCTGCCTGATGACTGATTATTTGATATGCGGAACCTGCTCAATGATCAAACGGCTGCCCACGACTTCCTTGATGCGCCAGTTCTGTCGCGCTGCATCCGCCGATGCGGTGTCGGCCAATTCGGCATCCCATTCCGCACCGCGATAATTTACCCGCGCATGACGCTCGTCCATCCAGCGCACCATCTGCACGGTCTGGCCGATGTCATAGGCAAGATTGGCCTGCCCGTCCGCCAGCCCCTGTCCCCGCTTCCAGCGATAGATCGCCGCCACGCTGCCTATGCAGAGCAATGCCGCAATTGCGGCTTGTCCGCCCCAGGTCATACCCAGATAGGCCGATAAACCAGCGGCAGCCAGGCCAAACGCAACCGCAACCAGATAGAACGTGCCGCTGCTGATCTCGGCGATTACCAGCACCACCGCAGCCAGCCACCAGATCCAATACACTTCCATCACTGTACCTCGATAATTTCTGTCGTCTTCAATTTCATTCGGCGCATTTTGCCATGTTTGGCGAAACTGTCGGCGAGGTATTCATAACACCTGCATCAAGCAGCGGCGGATGGGCGCAGATGCAACCGGACCAGGCAGCGGTCTATCCATTGCGCGGTCAGTTTTTCCTGCACCGAGTTCTGCCGCAGCCTGGCTTTCAGCCCGGGGAAGTCGACGCGATCCAGCGGCTGGTCCTGGTTGAAACAGGAAAACACGTGGCTGGTCTTGCCGGTGTCAGGATCGATATGGATTTGCAGGCATTGCGCGCAGATCTCCTTCATCATGCACTGCATCGGGGAATTGATCGATCCGATCGCGAAATGATGCGGCTTCAGGTACGGCTTCAGCACCGCATGGCGCGCGGCGGCCACCGCCGCCATCATGCCGTCCGACCCGATCGCGATGATGCGGTCGGCATCGGCAAACGGAATCTGCTGGTCCCCGAGCGCACCGCTAGCGTAAGCCGTCATCGCATCGACGATATTGCCGACGAAACTGCGATCCTGCGCACGCGCAGCAGCGAAGCCGGGCTGCTCGTCGCAGCACCAGATCACCACATCGGCCGCATTCTCGATCTCGGCGATCTTGTATCGGTCGATCAGTTTCTTGTACCCGGCGAAATAGAGCACCCTGGAACCGGCGGCGCGCAACGCCTGGCCGATCGAGAACAGCACCGCATTACCCAGCCCGCCGCCCACCAGCATCACCGTTTCATCCGCGGGAATCTCGGTCGGCGTGCCGGTCGGCCCCATCAGCACCACCGGTTCGCCGGGTTTGAGCATCGCGCACAGGTCGGCCGAGCCGCCCATTTCCAGCACGATGGTCGAGATCAGTCCGCGCTGCGGATCGACCCAGGCGCCGGTCAACGCGAGGCCCTCCATCGCGAGGCGGGTCGCATCGATCTCCAGCGCATTGGCCTCGTAATTCTGCAGCCGGTAAAACTGTCCGGGCCTGAAATTGCGCGCGGCCAGCGGCGCGTTGATCACGACCTCGACGATATTCGGCGTCAGGCGAATCACTTCGTGAACCGTCGCGTGCAACTGATGATTGATCGTTGCAAGGAATTCGGCATCCGAAAGAAGCGAAGACGGGCAAACCCGGTTCAGCACGGCACTGACAGATGGATACCCCTGCTTGGCACTACCCATGGCCTTGACCACGTTGCCGAAGTAGGACGGATGCAGGTCGCCGAAGAAACTGATGAAACGCCCATCTGCCTGTCTGGACAGCAATACCTGCGCAGTCACTCGGTTTGGCACTTGCCGGCTCGGGCCGTACCGGAGCGCCGTCGTTCGTCGCAGGCCTGAAAATAGCGTCCATCCAGTTCAAAATGTTCCGGGTCTTCACGAGCCAGCACGGTATTCGGCTGCGTACCCGCTGCAACCAGCACGGTGCGCGCCGCGATATCCAGTCTCTGCACCCGGACTCCACATGGCCTTCCTCGTTGCGCAGTTGTTGCGACATCCGGACAGCACACACCGCACCGAATTCGTCGACCTCGATACGTGTCGGGTTGAGTGCATCGGCAAAACTGATCCCTTCCTCCAGGGCCTTTTCGATCTCCTCATGGTTCAGCGTATACGAGGGACTGTCGATCAGGCGCTTGCGATAGGCGATCGTGACGCCGCCCCAGCTTTGCAGCAATTCGACGATGCGCGCTGCGCGGCCTGCGCGGCAGCCTGGCTGCGCTCGGATTCGATCGCCCGCGCATGCTCCAGGAACTCATCGGCAACCTGCCGCTCCTCGGGCGTCCAGCGCCGGCGCACCGCATTCCTCGCCTTTTTCGGCAACCAGTATTCTGTAGCGATGCAGGAATTTCGCGACCTGCACCGGATAATAGGCCAGCGACTCGGTGGCCGTGTCTATCGCGGTGAGGCCGCCGCCGATCACCACGACCGGCAGGCGTATCTGCAGATTGGCGATGGAATTCTGCTTTTGCCGCGCCGGTCAGTTGCAGCGCCATCAAAAAATCCGACGCGGTGCGCACGCCGCGCGCCAGTCCGTTGGGAATATCCAGCACGGTCGGGCGGCCGGCGCCGTTGGCCAGCGCGATGTGGTCGAAACCGGAGGCAGAACGCCGTGTCGACGGTCAGCGTTCCGCCGAAGCGCACGCCGCCGAACAGCGCGAACTGGCTGCGCCGCTCCAGCATCAGGCGGATCAGCTTCAGGAAATTCTTGTCCCAGCGCACCGTGATGCCGTATTCGGCGACGCCGCCGAACCCGGCCAGCACGCGGTCGTCGAGCGACTCGTACAGCGTGCCGATGTCACGGACCGGCACGAATGCGACACGCTCGCCGCCGGCTGCAACACCGCCGATATGCGGCGGCAGCGGTTCGATTTTCAGGCCGTCGATGCCGACCACGGTATGTCCGTCATTGATCAGATGATGGGCGAGCGTGAAGCCGGCCGGCCCCATTCCGGCAATCAGCACACGTCGGCCGGTGGGCGCCATCGGATAGGGCCGTTGCAGGTGCAGCGGATTCCAGCGCGTCAGCAGGCTGTATATCTCGAAACCCCACGGCAATTCCAGCACGTCCTTCAGGGTGCGCGTCTCCGCCTGAGGAATATCGACCGGCTGCTGCTTCTGATAGATGCACGACTTCATGCAATCGTTGCAGATGCGATGACCGGTCGCCGCGACCATCGGATTGTCGACCACGACGATCGCCAGCGCGCTCAGCGCATGGCCACCGGTCTTGACCTTGTGAAACTCGGAGATTTTCTCCTCAAGCGGACAGCCGGCCAATTTGACGCCGAAAACATTCTTCCTGAACGCTGCGTCACCGCCGCCGGCGGGCGGCTTCTCCCTGAGCCCGTGGGAGCAGGAGTCCTTGCCCTGTTCGTGGCACCAGATGCAGTAATTCGCCTGGTCCAGCGCGCCGGTCAGGTCGGTTCCGGCATCGGTCAGCGCAAAACCCTGGCGGCGGCGCAATTCATGGCCGGCGCCCAGGCGATAGGCGCGGATGCCGTCCAGGTTCACCGTCGCCAGCGGAACCAGGTTGTCGAAATCCAGCTTGGCCGGCACCTTGAACAGGATGCCGCTGCGGTGGCGCTCGCGCCCGGCGGCCGTTTGCACCGCCCAGGCCGCATAATGCATCGCGAGCTGCAATTCGCCGGCATGGGCCGTTTCATCCTCCAGCCACAGACCGACCTGTCTGGCATAGGCGAGTTCGCTGAAAGGCGTGCCGATGCGGGCTTCCAGTTCGGCTTCGAGCGCCGGTCCGTCCAGGGTTGCGGCTTCTTCGGCTTTCACCTTGGTCATCGCGCGGCGCTGCACGAACAGGCGTTTGCAGCTGTACAGCGGCGCCAGTTCATGATGGCGCTCGGCCAATGCCCGCACTTGCGTCTCGATGCCGAACAGGATTGCGAGGAAATCGTCGAGGTGGGGCGCAAGTGCGACCAGCAACTCCGATTGCGCCTTGCCAGACATTTCGCCGGGGTTCTGCCGGGCGGCTTCGAGTTGCGCGCGCAAGGCCGGATCGCTTTCGCCCAGCGATTCGCGGAAAGCCGCATCGATGCGGATCAGTCCAGCCCGGTCGTAAAGGTCGTCGAATGTGAACCCGTAAGCGAGGTCCAGGTTTTGCTGAACGGCAGCGTCATGTTGAATAGTATGCATGATTTCAAATTCCCGAGATTCTACAAGATTGGCTTTCCCGGCCGGTGCTCACCGCATCGAATGTCCGGCAAACGAAATAATTACGGCTGGGTGTATACCATCATTCTTTCAATTTTACCCGCGCAGCAACCGCTGCGGAACTGCCCGGCCCGCTCACTTTTTCGATACGCGCTTGTAGAGGCAGGAGGTGTTGCCGCCCTCTTTTTTGGATTTATACATTGCCTGGTCGGCATTCTGCATCAATTCGTCGGCGCTCTTGCCATCCTCAGGGTAAATGCTGACCCCGATGCTGGAATGAACGACTAATTTATGACTTTCGATCTGCATCGCTTCCTGGAAAAGATCATGCAGCTTCCGCACCACGACCATGGCCTGCTGGGGATCGTTGATCGAATCGAGCAGTATCACGAACTCGTCGCCGCCCAGGCGGGCGACCGTATCCGCTTCGCGCACTGCTGCTTTCAACAGCTTTGCAAAGTTGACCAGCACGCTGTCTCCGGCCGCATGACCCAGCGTGTCATTGATTTCCTTGAAGCGATCCAGATCGACAAACAGCACGGCGAGGTGCTTGCCGGTTCGGCGCGAACTGACGATCGCATGTTCCAGACGGTCGAAAAACATCCGGCGATTGGGCAGGCCGGTCAGCGTGTCGTGCCTGGCCTGATGATCGAGCGCCTTGCGATGTTCGTCCAGTTCGGACAGATGCGCGACGATTTGCGTCTGCATATCGTGAAAACTGCGCGACAGCAGGCCAAATTCATCGTTGCGGGCCAGCGGCATCATGCTCACGGTGTGATCTGTCGAGAATTTCCTGATCGCGTCGACCACGGCGTTCAACGGACCGGTGACAATGCGCGATACAAGCGCGGACAGGATCAGCGCGAGCGCGCTGAAAGCCAGGATGATCTGGAAGGTGTCCCAGCCCAGCCTTGAGGTTTCCTGCGTGATGCTTGCGATCGGCTCGGACAATCCGAGAATCACGAATCGTTTGTCTATCGTGTCGCCAAACGGCACGCGTATGAAGGCTGCAACATGCCCATCCTGTTTCCGCGCTTCATCGTAGACATGCGTCACGACATTCATCTTATTGCCATGAATCAGCGACAACACCGGCTTGAAGGAATCCTGGATCAGGATGCGCTTGCCGCGATCAAAGCCGAAGGTCTTGCTCGGATCGGGATGTATCAGAAAGTCACCCGACTGGTTGCTGAGGTACAGATTATAAGAACTGGGCAAATTGCTTTTTAACAGCCTGGCCAGCCCGTTCAGATCGATATTGATTGCGATCAAACCGAGTCTTTTACCGTTTTGTGCGAATACCGGGGTCGAGACCGTCACGGTCGGTTTATCACGGCCCGAGTGTGCGCCCTTCTCATGGTTTATCGTGATATCCGAAAGAAAGATATCCCCCCGGGCCAGCCGCAGCGTTCCGGCAACATAGGGATAGCGCCCCCGCTTTCTCAGATCACTGCCTTGCACCCGGGTCAGCTGCTTGCCGTTGCGGTCGACGCGTACCAGTTCCGGACCGCCCTGGCTGATGCCTATCAGGCGGATCTGGAAATATTCCGGATGCGCGGACAGCATTGCAGTGAAGGTGTCGGCCAGTATCTGTTTATCCTGTTCGGCAGTCTTCTTATCCGGAGAAAGAAAAACATTGCGCGACAGCGGAAGGGCGGCCAGCAATTGCGAATCCTCCGCGATCACATCGATGATGATCTTCATGTTCCGGCCCACCACCTGAGTCGCGGTCAGCAGGTCGCGTTCCGCCGCACTGGTCAGCATATTCCGGCTGGACGTATAAAAGTAATAGCCGGTCAGGATAGTCGCCAGGATACCGAATGCGGCAAGCAGGGAACCCAGCTTGAACCCGATATTCGGTTTCATGTAATCAGAGAGTCTCATGGCGCTGGATCGTGGACCGGAAAATGTGTGGGGGTGCAGGAGTTCAGGTTTGGCGATCTCGATCGGATAGATCCGGACGCCCGATCGCAATCAATCCTGCCGGAATTGTCAGCCCGATTTCCGGTTTCGATACAAATACCGGGCCCGCCGAAAACGGCAGCGCTGGCGACATGGTCACGGCACTGGCAGCGTAACAGGACGCAAACATAACGGGGTGGGCAGCTTTCATTTGTCTGGCAGGCAAGTCAAGTAATATTCATGGCCGGAAGAATCCCGGGCTCATTATACATACCGTTGCAAAATACATACCGTTGCAAATCGCCAAGCATCCTGAATAAGACAGCAACATCCGGGATGTACGATATTGCGCCTTGCATGATACGGCAATCATGCCGGGTTCTTCACTGCACTGATTCGGGGTAGAATTGCACACCACTTCCTCGAAACACCTCCTGATGGGGATACTTCTCATGAATCGCAAAGCCTGGCTGCTACTCTCCTTTTGTTGTCTGGCGTTCCTGTCTGGTTGTGCGTCCTGGCAAAAAGCCGGAACAAACAAATCGGCGCATCACGCCCCGCCAGTTGCGAAACCGCCTGTGCGCTCGGTAACGTCGGCGGACGGACTGGTCAGGGGAGAAATCGTCGGCATTCCTGCTCCCGCCAGCAAATTCTCCCAACTGCAAATCGGCATGACCCTTGAACAGGTCGAGCACCTGATCGGAATGCCGGACAAGTCCGACAGCCGGATCACCGGCAAACAATACCAGCCATTCTATTTCGGCGGAGACACTCAGCGCACCGAGGCTTACTACAAGGGCGAGGGCCACCTGACTTTTTCGAATTCCCGGCCGGACAGCGCCCCGGATACGCTGATCCGCATCACGGTCTATCCCGATGCGACTGCAAAACACTGATCCCGGGATGATGATGCAAGCAAACCGTGTCCGCTCCGGGTTGACAGACCGCACAAAAAAAAACTACATTCCCCGGCACTGCGTGTCATTCATTCCAACTTCAACGATAATCTAATTGCTATTCGGGAGAGCACATGTCCAACATCGAATCCGTTCTGAATGAAATACGCGTTTTCGAGCCTTCGGCCGAATTCGTCAAACAAGCCAACGTGTCAGGCATGCAGGCATATCAGGCGCTGTGCAAGGCGGCCGAACAGGATTACCCCGGCTTCTGGGCCAATCTGGCACGCGAAACCCTGCAATGGAAAAAACCATTCACCAAGTCGCTGGATGAAAGCAATGCGCCGTTTTTCAAATGGTTCGAAGACGGCGAATTGAATGTTTCCTACAACTGCCTGGACAAACATCTCGCCGACCGTGCCGGAAAAAACCGCGATCATTTTCGAGCTGACGACGGCAAGGTCAGCAAGGTCAGCTATCGCGAACTGCACGGGCGCGTCAGCCAGTTCGCCAACGGCCTGAAATCGCGCGGCATCAAGAAAGGCGATCGCGTCATCGATCTATCATGCCGATGAGCATCGAGGCCGTGGTGGCCATGCAGGCCTGCGCGCGTATCGGCGCGATCCACTCGGTGGTGTTCGGCGGCTTCTCCGCCAAGAGCCTGCATGAACGCATCACCGATGCACAAGCCTGTGCAGTGATTACCGCCGATGCGCAAATGCGCGGCGGCAAAGCAGATGCCGCTGAAACCCATCGTCGATGAAGCGCTCGCCATCGGCGGTTGCGAATCGGTGCACAGCGTCATCGTCTATCACCGCTCGGGAAACAATGTGGAATGGAACGACAACCGGATATCTGGTGGCACGACCTGTTCAATGCCCAGCCCACCCACTGCGAACCGGAATGGGTCGGCGCCGAACATCCGCTGTTCATCCTTTACACCTCCGGTTCCACCGGCAAACCCAAGGGCGTGCAGCATTCCAGCGGCGGCTACCTGCTCGGCGCGATGGTGTCGATGAAATGGGTGTTCGACTACAAGGACATCCGACATCTTCTGGTGTACCGCCGACGTGGGCTGGGTCACCGGCCACAGCTATGTGGCTTACGGCCCGCTGGCGATGGGCGCAACCCAGGTCATGTTTGAAGGCATCCCGACCTACCCGGATGCCGGCCGTTTCTGGAAGATGATCCAGGATCACAAGGTCACCACTTTCTACACTGCGCCCACCGCCATCCGCTCGCTGATCAAGCTGGGCGGCGACTTGCCCAACAAGTATGACCTGTCCAGCCTGCGCCTGCTCGGCACGGTCGGCGAGCCGATCAATCCGGAAGCGTGGATGTGGTACTACAACACCGTCGGACAGGCGCGCTGCCCGATCGTGGATACCTGGTGGCAGACCGAAACCGGCTGCCACATGATCGCCCCGCTGCCCGGCGCAATGCCGATCAAGCCCGGTTCCTGCACCCTGCCCTTGCCCGGCATCATGGCCACCATCGTCAACGAAGCAGGCGATGAAGTGCACGACCAGCATGGCGGATTCCTGGTCATCACTCGTCCGTTCCCGTCGCAGATCCGCACCATCTGGGGCGATCCGGAACGCTACAAGAAAGGCTATTTCCCCGAAGAAATGCACGGCTACTTATCTGGCCGGCGATTCGGCCCACCGCGATGATGACGGCTACTTCTGGATCATGGGGCGCATCGACGATGTGCTGAAGGTATCCGGCCACCGTCTTGGCACGATGGAAATCGAGTCCGCCCTGGTCGCCAACCCGCTGGTCGCGGAAGCCGCCGTGGTCGGCAAGCCGCATGACATCAAGGGCGAAGCTATCGTCGCCTTCGTCGTGCTGAAGGGATCACGCCCGACGGATGCAGCAAAAGCCAGGGAAATTGCCGAGGAACTGCGCAACTGGGTCAGCAAAGACAATCGGCCCGATCGCCAAACCGGACGAAATCCGTTTCGGCGACAATCTGCCCAAGACACGTTCCGGAAAGATCATGCGCCGCCTGCTTGCGGGCAATCGCCAATGGCGAAGAGATCACCCAGGATGTATCGACCCTGGAAAATCCGGCCATACTGGATCAGCTCAAAAACGCAATATAGATTGCAGGTCAGGCCTCCAGGCCGGACGCAGACATGCCGATCTGGCGGAAGGTTGCGCGAGCACACTCTTGTTGAACCGGCTGCCGTGCCGGTTCGACCCGGAATGCGGCAGAATATGCGCGTCAGCCTGCATTCCCGACCTTCCATCACCGGTCCGCTGCCTTTTGTCATCTAGTCGCTGTTTTCGATTGACCTGTGTAGGGATGTTAGACTACCATCACGTCGGGATTTACTTCAGGAAGGATGCACGTGTTCTTGATTCGATTCATTATTTCTCTGCTTATCTGCGTTTTCTGCGCCGTCTTGCCGGCCTATGCACAAACAGCGGAAACGCAACCGGCCGGGCAACCGGAGGAAAAGATCGCGCTTAACAGTCCTGTCACGAGTCCTGCAACGGACGAAGCGGTTCCACAGTGGCTTCCATCGGGGCGCGATATCAGAATCGAACTCATCCCCCGTGCAGCTCCTTTGCCGCAGGATCTGTGGACGAGAATACGCGACGGTTTTGAGATGCAAGAACTGAATTCCAAACTGGTCGCAAGGCATGAGAATTGGTACGCCCGTCATCCTGAATATTTTGCGCGCATGGTCGATCGCGCCCGCCTGTACCTGTATTACATCACCGAGGAAGTGGAACGACGCGGCATGCCCAGCGAAATCGCGCTGCTGCCCATGGTCGAAAGCGCGTTCAATCCGGGCGCATATTCGACCAGCCGCGCGTCCGGCATCTGGCAATTCATGCCTTCCACCGGCAAAAAATTCGGTATGCAGCAGAACTGGTGGTATGACGGCCGCCGCGATGTAATCAGCGCGACCAATGGCGCGCTCGACTACCTGCAGAATCTTCACAGCATGTTCGGCGACTGGCAATTGGCCCTGGCTGCCTACAATTGCGGCGAAGGCGCGGTACTCCGCGCCCAGGCACACAATCGCAGACGCGGTTTGCCCACCGACTATGCACACCTGAGGCTGCTGAGGGAAACGCGCAATTACGTGCCAAAATTGCTGGCCATCAAACACATCATTTCAGATCCCGGGAAATTCGGGCTGGCGTTGCAGGATATTCCGAACAAACCCTATTTTGCAGCCATTACCACCACCCAGCACATCGATGTAAAACTGGCCGCACAGCTTGCCGGTATCTCGGAAGATGAATTCGCAGCGCTCAATCCCGCACACAACCGGCCGGTGATCTTGCAGGACAATAATGATTTCATCCTGTTGCCGATCGACAAGATAGCAACCTTCAGGACCAATCTGGAAAACTATGACAAGCCGCTGGTAAGCTGGCAGCCATATAAACCCAAGAAGGGGGAACGCCTTGACAAGCTGGCTCCGCGTTTCGGCCTGTCGCTGGCCAACCTGAAGTCCGTGAACGGGCTTTCCCGGCACGGCAATATCAGTACCGGACAAACCCTGCTGGTACCGGTAAACGGCGACGAAACCTCCAGCGAATTCGAAGCCTTCAATATGCATCTTGCGCCCACCGACAGCCCGACAAGAATCAAAGTCCGCCGGGGAGACACACTGGGTGCCCTGTCGCGCCGTTATCACGTCAGCATCGCGAAGTTGCGGCGATGGAACGGCCCGTTGAGAATCATCAGGATAGGCCAGACATTGGTTGTCTCGGAAGAAGGATTAAGCCCGCGCTACATCAAGCACAGAAAATCCAGGGACAGGTCTCGCGAAGTCGCGCAAAACAGCAATGAGCCTTCAAACGAGTCTTCACAGGGAATCTAGTTCGGCTCGCGACGGCTTCTTTTCCGGCATGGTACTGAAATAGCGGTACCCCTTCCACAGCCGCCAGGCACCCCACATCAAACCCGCCGCACTGCGGCGGCGAACCAGAATAAAAGCCATCGCGCCGGCTACCAGCAAGGGATGGCGGCGCAAATAACGCACTCCCGCTATTCCCCTGTCGGCCAAGGCCAACGGTGCATCCCATTCCGCTCCGGCCTCGGCTATCTGCCCGCGTTGCGCGGCGATTCTTGCCAGCAATTCACCCCGGCGCTGCTTGAGTTCATACAGTTTTTCATTCATGGCACCAGTTATTCCCCTGGTTCCAGTTGTTCCCTGTCCTTGGCCAATTCGGCAAGACTCGCGGAAAAAAGCCTGGGTCTGGACTGCGCCTTGCTGCGCAATCGTAATGCGATCAGTATCCCCGACACGAAGAATAGCGCGCACAACCCGCCCAGCACTGCAATACGATGATCGTCCCAGAACAGCACCGTGATGAATATCGTAAGCAACAGCAGCGCCATGCCAAAACAAAACAAAGCGATCAATGACAGGAAGAACATTTGCGTCAGGTGCAAACGCTCCTCCTGCAGCTCATTCGCAAGCAGTTCCAGCCGCGTCGATATAATCGCGATCAGCGTCGAAGCCAGTCGCTTGACTGAATCCAGCAATCCGGCACCCTGCCCGGCCATGGCCTAACGGCCGCGTCCAATCAGCATGCCGATGATGACACCCACGCTGGCGCCAACACCGATTGCCGTCCACGGATTATCGTGCACGTACTCGTCAGTGGCTTTCGCGGCAAGCTTGGTCTTCTCGATCATTTCAAATTCCGCCGCATTCAGGCGCGCCTTGGCGACAACCAGGTTTTCCTGGATACGCTCGCGTGCCGCAGCCACCTTTTCACCCGCCTGCCCCGCTGTTGCACGCAGCAATTCCTCCGCATCTGCGACGACCGCGCGAAAATCCTGGATCAGTTTATCCTTGTCTGCTTCGGTTTCTTTTTTTGCCAGTTTCGTGCTCATGATTCACTCCTTAATTTATGCAAACTATTCGTGATCAACTTACGCTGAAAACCCCGCTTCCAGCGGGAGAACCTGCAACCTTTGTAAACCTAAATCACCCTGCCGTCAACCCGGGTTTTCGACATGCAAATAGCAACTCACGCTGTGCGTCGGCGAGAGGCGGGTCGACGGCGGATAAAGCGTGCGGCATTGCTCCGTCGCATGCGCGCAGCGCGGCGAAAAATGGCAACCATGAGGCGGATTGGCAGGCGAAGGCAAGTCACCCTCCAGCCGGATGCGCTCCCTGTTTGGCCCGTCTATGCGCGGAACGGCGGACAACAGCGCCCGAGTATAGGGATGCATGGGTGAGCGCAACACCTCCGCAGCAGTGCCGCGTTCCACGATGCGGCCGAGATACATCACGCACACCTCATGGGCAAGATATTCGACCACAGCAAGGTTGTGAGTGATGAACAGGTAGCCAAGTTCAAACTTCTGCTGCAGGGACTTCAGCAGGTTCAGTATTTGCGCCTGCACCGAAACATCCAGCGCGCTGGTCGGTTCGTCGCAGATCAGCATCCGCGGCGAAACGGCAAGCGCGCGCGCGATCGCAATCCGTTGCCTCTGTCCGCCGGAAAACTCGTGCGGATAACGCCACTTCGCTCCGCGCGCAAGTCCGACCTGGTCGAGCAGCGTATCGATGTGCGCCTGGCGCGCCGCACTGCCGCTGTCGATATCCAGCGCGGCCATGCCTTCCTCGAGAATTTCCGCAACGCGCATTTTCGGGTTCAGCGAAGCATAGGGATCCTGGAACACCATCTGCATTGAGGCGCGCTGTTCGCGGCTAACGTATCCCGACAATGTCTGTCCGGCCAGCTGGACGCGGCCGGAAACTGCCGGGATCAGCTGCAGCAGCGCCTTGGCCAGCGTGGTCTTGCCGCAGCCAGATTCGCCCACCAGCGCCAGGGTGCGTCCCTGCGGGATATCCAGCGACACGCCATCCACCGCTTTCACCTGCCCGACGACACGCTGCAGCACGCCTTTGCGTATCGGAAAATGGACGCGCAAGTCGGAGACCTCAAGAAGAGAAGGGGGAAGGGATAAGGGAGAAGGGACAACCGCCAAACCCGCATCTACCCTTCCCTCTTCCCCATTCACCCTTCTCACTTCCGCATCGACGGCGGAGTAAAGATGACACCTCACTCCCTGCCCTTCACCGACCTCGGTCCAGTCCGGCGTCTTTTCGTGGCACAGCGACCATGCCTTGTCGCAACGCGCGGCAAAGCGGCAGCCCTGCATGACGCTGCCCAGCGGCGGTACGCTGCCGGGAATCGCGGCCAGTGACTGGTTGCGGCTGAGCCGCACCGGGCAAGTGCGGCAAACAATTTCTGCGTATAGGGATGCAGCGGCTGGTCGAACAACTGGGTACGGCTCGCCTGCTCGACGATTTGCCCGGCATACATCACACCGACCTGATGCGCCATTTCCGCCACCA
This sequence comes from uncultured beta proteobacterium, assembly GCA_963827265.1. Taxonomy (GTDB): domain Bacteria; phylum Pseudomonadota; class Gammaproteobacteria; order Burkholderiales; family Gallionellaceae; genus Gallionella. The sequence goes on from CAWHAD010000006.1 coordinate 133,359, forward strand.
CGCCGAGGTCGTGCGTTATCAGCAGCATCGCCATGCCGCTGGCTGCCTGCGTGTCGCGCAGCAATTGCAGCACCTGCGCCTGTATCGTGACATCCAGCGCGGTGGTCGGCTCGTCCGCGATCAGCAATTTCGGCTGCCCGGCCAGCGCCATCGCGATCATCACGCGCTGCTTCATGCCGCCGGAAAGCTGGAACGGATATTCCGCAACGCGCCGAGCCGCATCCGGAATGCCGACCTGATCCAGCAATTCCACGCAACGCAGTCTGTGCAGCAGCGCCGTGCATACCCTGATGCAGCCCCAATACTTCGGCGATCTGCTGGCCGACCGTCATCACCGGATTCAGGCTCAGCCCCGGTTCCTGGAAGATCATCGCCATCCTGCCGCCGCGCACGTCGCGCATCTCGCGCTCGCGCAGCCCGAACAGCGCGATACCGTCCAGTTGCGCCGCCCAGCCTGCATGCACCACCCCATCCGGCAGCAGGCGCATCAGCGACAGCGCGGTCATCGATTTGCCGCAGCCGGATTCACCAAGCAGCGCAAAGGTCTCGCCCGCCCTGATGTTGAATGAGATGTCGTCGACGATACGAACGCCATTGCGCAACTGCGTAACCAGGCTTGAGACTTTAAGGATATCGCCCATCACTCCGCCACCTCAATCTCGCGACTCGAATCACCACACTGGACAATTTCTTCGCTGGCCGGCGGCATTGCCCGAACCGACGCTGCGCGCACCTTGTTCATGCCGCCTCCCCGGTACGGTTCAGGCGCGGATCGAATGCATCGCGCACCGCGTCGGCAAACAGATTGGCCGCCAGCACCAGCACCAGCATGAAACCGAAGGCCGAGGCCAGCGCCCACCACACCATCGGTTCGCGCCCCATTTCCAGCCGCGCCGCGTTGATCATCGTGCCGAAGCTGATCATCGAAGGATCGACACCCACGCCGACGTAGGACAACACCGCCTCGGCCAGCACCAGCCCGCTGAAATCCATCACCAGCGAGATCAGCACGATGTGCATCACGTTCGGCATGATGTGGCGCGTCAGAATGCGCAACGACGACACGCCGAACGCTTGCGCCGCCTGGATGTATTCCATCTCGCGCAGCTTCAGTGTTTCGCCGCGCAGCAGGCGGCACAGTCCGGTCCAGCTGGTCACACCGAGAATCAGGCACAGGAACACCAGGCGCAGATCGGCGCGCGATGCGGATGTCTCAAACCATTGCGGATGCGTGTCGATGGTCACCTGCATCATCAGCACTGCCGCCGCAATCAGCAGCACGCTGGGTATGGAACTCAGCACGGTGTAGATATACTGGATCACATCATCCACCCAGCCGCGGAAATAGCCCGCCGCCACGCCGAGAAACAGGGCCAGCGGCAGGGTGACCAGCGTGGTCACCGTGCCGATGATCAGCCCGGTGCGTATGCTTTTCAGCGACAGGTACAGCACATCCTGCCCGACCTTGTCGGTGCCGAGCACGTGATAAGCCGCGGCCAGATCGACGGTCGCACCGATCAGGACCGAGATGACCAGCGTGGCGACCAGCAGCGCGCGCATCGGCCACCTGCGCTGCACCAGCCAGCGTTTGCTGCCGAGCGCAATCAACAAACCTGCCGCCAGTCCCGCCAGCGCACCGGTCAATCCGCGCCGGAGCACATCGGCATCACGCTGACGCACATCGGTCAGGCTGGCGCCGCCGTAGCGCAGGCGCGGATATTCGCGCAGTACATGCCCGCTTGCGTCCACCACGCTCTCTTTCGCATACAGCGTCACAGCCAGCGGCGCCGAATAGGTTTTCTCGGTTTGTGTGCGCAGCGGCGTTACCAGCTTGTCAAACACGCTCAGCACCTCGGGCGAATACACCGTTTCCCCGCTGTTCTTTTCCGGCAATGCGGCCCGGTAGTGCAGCGTATCCAGCAACCCGACCAGCACGAACAGCGACAGCACCAGCAGCGACACCATCGCCGTCGCGATTCTGCGCCACCCGTTGCCACGGCAGCAACAGATGCTCGCGCTGCCGTATATACCACGCGCCGGCGATGCCGGCGGCCAGCAGCAGGAACACCAGCGCGTCGCTCCACAGGATGACCGGCATGAAACTCATGACAGCCGCACCCGCGGATCAACCATGGTGTAGGAAATATCGGTGAGGATCAGCCCGACGATGTACAGCAACGAACCGAGAAACACCATCGCGCGCACCACGCTGAAATCCTGCGCATTGATCGCATCGATGGTGTAGCTGCCCAGGCCGGGAATGCCGAAGAACGACTCGGTCAGCAGGCTGCCCATGAACAGCAGCGGGATCACCACCACCACGCCGGTCAGGATCGGGATCATCGCGTTCTTCAGCACGTGGCGTGAACAGCACCGCGCAGTTCGGACAGTCCCTTGGCACGCGCGGTGCGCACATAGTCCTTGCCGATTTCCTCGAGGAAGATGGTGCGATACCAGCGGCTGCTGGAGCCGACGCCGCCGACCACGCCGATCACGATCGGCAGCACCACGAACTTGAAGCTGTCCAGCCCGCCCGCGTAGCCGGAAATCGGCACCAGATGCCACAGCTTGCTCACCAGGAACTGCCCGCCGATGATGTAGAACAGGCCGGATATCGACATCAGCAGCACGCACAGGGCCACGCCCGCCATGTCCAGCGCGGTGGCGCGAAACAGCGTCATCAGCAGCGCGAAAGCTGACATACACGACCAGACCGATCAGGAAAGTCGGCAGCGCAATCGCCAGGCTGGGCCACATGCGCGTCGCGATCTCGCGGCTGATGTTGCGCCCGTCATCCGAATAGCCGAAATCGAGCACGAACATGCTGGCGGATTTCTGCCAGAAAATCGTGTCGGTGATCTTGTCCGATGCCGCCGGCAGCGCTGTTCAGCAACAGCGGCTTGTCATAACCGTGCTGCTGTTTCCATTTTTCGATCGCTTCCGGTGTGACGCGCTTGATGCCGAGCTGCATGCGCGCCATGTCGTCCGGCGTATTCACCACGAAGAACAGCGCAAAGGTGAGCAGGTTCACCCCGACCAGAATTGGCAGGGCATAAAGAATGCGGCGGATCAGGTAGGCGATCATTGAGGATAGATGGACAAGTGATTATTCTGGCGCGTCGGCATTGTTTCACATGCAGCGCACAACGGCACCGGGCTTGTGCAATTGTTTGCGTCCGGAATTGTGCTGCACCGGTCGATTATATTTCCTGACTGTAATAATCGGCTATTTGCCTGGCATTTTTGCTTTCCGGACACATTTTTTCCGGTCATTGAGCTATCATTCGTCCCGCACGGACAATGTTCATGACCGGGCGGACATCTTATTTGAAAGGTTAATCATGGATTCAAAAATTCGCTTGCTTGTTGTATCGGTAATCATTTCTGTGATCTTTTGGCTGGTAGGCGGATTCGCATTTGGCCATACGCAGTTTGCACACATATTCGGGATTATTTGCGTATTTGTCAGTATCGCCCTGGTCGGCTATGCCGCGGGCAACCTGATGGACACACCCGAAATGCCGCACGGAAAAGAATAAGCGCATAGGATAACCAGCCGTTTGCACGCCACCTCAAGGTGGCGTGTTTTCTGTTGCCGGCCATCAATGCCGGCAAACCGGACGCCAGCCGGATTTTGCGGGCAGTCGTCGGGTACCTTCCCCGCGTTTGCCGTTTTCGATTTCAATTCAAGAATCCCCTGCCATGAACAAGTTCCTGCCCTATCCGTTATTCGTGCTGTTTTCCATCGTGGCATTCAATATCACCGCATTCGCGGTAGTGCTGCAATTGAACATGCTGATCATCAATGCGACAGTCTACAAGGTCATTGCCTGGCTCGTCACCGTGGTCGCATGGACCGTCGTTTACTTCTTCCGCAACAGGTAAACGCGCCTGCTCCGGGCATATTCATCGCGCTTCCTCGCGCTGGCGCAGCATCCGCCACAGCCAGAATGCAAACAGCAATACTGAGGATGCCGCCAGCCATAGCGGCCAGCGCACCGGCTGGTTCCATTTGCGGCGCAACTGATCGCGCAACTGCGGGTCGACGCGCCAATATTTGAGTCTTGTTGTTCGCCATTACGTTGGCCTTGACGTTGCTCAGCCAGCTTTGCTGCAGCACATAATTCTTGGGATGGTAACCCCACAGCCACGGCGAATCGCGGCGCAATATCTCCAGCATGCGATCGATGATGGCCTGGCGGGCGGGACTGTTCTCCATGTTCTTCATCTGCTCGAACAATTTGTCGTATTCCGGATTGCTGTAATTCGCCGCATTTTCACCGCCCTTTGCCCACCTTGGCCTGCGCGCTGGTCAGCAGGAACAGGAAGTTCTCCGGGTCGGGATAGTCCGCATTCCAGCCCCAGTAGAACATCTGCGTATCGCCCTTGCGGATCTTGTCCTGGAAGCGGTTGTAGTCGGTGCTGCGCGCCACCAGTTGCACATTGATCTTGGCGAATTGCTTGCGCATCCAGTCGAGCCGCGACTTGTCCCCCACCCCGCCCGCGGTGGTATCCAGATTGATCACCAGCGGCTGCCCGGTTTGCGCATCGACGCCGTTCGGGTAGCCCGCCTCGGCAAGCAGCTGCCTGGCCGTCTCGATGGACTTGCGCTGCGGCGCACCATTCACCCAGTCATACACATAATGGTTGATGCCCGGCCTCGCCCGTCGCGGTAGCCGAAGATGCCGGGCGGGATCGGCGATTGCGCCGGGATGCCGCGGCCATTGGCAAAGATCGAGATGAACTCCTCGAAGTCCACCGCGATCGAAATCGCCTGCCGCAGCTTGCGCGCCCGCTCAGGATCACACGATGAATTATTTCGTTTGCCCCCTCTCACGCCTGCGGGAGAGGGTTGGGGAGAGGGAACACTCGTTGAGTTTGCGCAACTCCCACCCACCACCGGATCGAGCCAGTTGAATCCGGTATACATGGTCGAGGTCGCCACTGCCGTGGACAGCTTGATGCCCTGCGCCTTCATCGCGTCGGTCACGGTCGCTTCACCGCCGACATTCACCTGCACCGCCTGGTCGAAGCTGTCCGAACTGATGCCGGATGCATCGTAATAGCCCTGCAGGAACTTGTTCCAGTACGGAATGGTTTCCTTTTCCAGCGTGAACACGACCTTGTCGATCAGCGGCAGCGGCTTGCCGCGCATCCCTGAGCAGGCCGGCAGCCGCATCGCCGGGTTCGCCTTCGGTCGGATAGGTCTCGCTGTCATAGTACGGATTGCGCGTCAGCACCATGCGCTGGTTGGGATTGTTCTCGGAAAGGTAATACGGCCCGCTGCCGACCGGCCACCAGTCCAGGGTCAGGTTGCGTTCGCGCATGCCTTGCTGCGCATAGAAGCGCTCGGCCTCGGGCGGCATCGGCGCAAAAAACGGCATCGCCAGCCAGTATTCGAACTGGGGATATTTGCCGTATATCTCGATGCGGTAGGTATGTTCGTCGACCACCTTCACGCCGCGCAGCGGATATTTGTTCAGGTCGAGAAACGCGTCGGGATGCTGTTTCACCGCCTGCCGCAGCTTGTCGGCATATTCCCTGAGCCCGACGATGTAATCGCTCATCACCCCGAAAATCGGCACTTGCAATTGCGGATCGGCCAGGCGTTTGATCTGGTAAACATAATCCGCCGCCGTAACAACGCGCGTCCCGCTGTGCGGAAAATCGCCTATTGCATGGATACCGCGCAAATCATCCGGCCTGAGGTGATCGTATTCCGGCGCAAACGCCGGGTGCGGCTGATAGCGCATGCCGGGCTTGATATGTATCTCGTACTCGCTGAACGCGATCTGCTTCGCGGGCGCATAGTCCGGCAGCGGCCGGTGTTGCCTGTCCAGATAGCGCACCGTCGGCATCGCGCTGGCCGCCAGCGGCACCAGCTGGTAGGGGCGTTTCAGGTAATGGTATTGCAGCGGCGGCGCGTATATCTGCGCGAGAAACTCGTACTCGTTTTCGCTGTAAGCCTGTGCCGGATCGAGATGCTTGGGCCGTTCGGTGAATGCGGTATAGAAAATCGACTTGCCCTCGTCCGATGCCGGATAGGGATCGTTCCACAGCCCGCCGTCGCAGGCGGAAAGCAGCACAACCAGCAGGAAGAGCGTCAATATTTTCATGGCATCCAGTGTAGCGGAATCGCGCCGGCGCGTCATCGGCCAGGTTGACATCACCGGTGCATTGAACAACACTGTACGCGTATATCTTCGGCACTCTCGGCAAACCACCATGAATCCAGACTGGCAAGATTTTCTCACCCGGCACGGCGCAACCCTGGCCGACGGTATCGCACAGGACTTCGGCGACAGCACCGCCGAACTGAACGCGGCGGAACACGGCTCGATACTCTGCGATTTGAGCCAGTTCGGAACATTGCGCGTGTCCGGCGAGGAAGCGCAATCCTTTTTGCAGAACCTGTTCAGCAACGATATCCGCGAAGCCAGCCCCACCCGAGCGCAGTACAGCAGCTTCAACAGCGCCAAGGGGCGGATGCTGGCGACCATGCTGATCTGGCGTCAAGGCAGCGACTACATGCTGCAGCTGCCGCGCCAGCTGCGCGAACCGATACGCAAAAAACTGACCATGTATGTGCTGCGCGCCAAGGTAAAAATCACCGATGCCAGTGACGAGATCATTGTGCTGGGATTGTCCGGAGCCGATGCGCAGGCGGTTCTGCGCACGCATTTCGGCGAATTGCCGACCCTGACGCTCGGTGTCAGCGCCGCCGAACAGGGCAACGTGATCCGGATCGGCGAGCAGCGCTACCAGGTCAACTCCACCGTGACAGATGCTGCCGCATTGTGGGCAGCATGCGCCCGGCGTTGCCGGCCGGCCGGCAGCGTGTGCTGGGACTGGCTCGACATTCGTTCCGGCATTCCCGTGATCCTGCCGCAAACCCAGGAACAGTTCGTTGCGCAGATGGTCAATCTCGAACTCATCGGCGGCGTGAATTTCAAGAAGGGCTGCTATCCGGGACAGGAAATCGTCGCGCGCATGCAGTATCTCGGCAAACTGAAACGCCGCATGTATCTTGCGCATCTCGACAGCGGCACGGCACCCATGCCCGGCGACGAGCTTTACAGCGCCGACATGGAGGGCCAGGCCAGCGGCATGATCGTGAATGCGGCACCTGCGCCGGACGGCGGATATGACCTGCTGGCGACCGTGCAGAATTCCAGCCGGGAGACACAGGTTGTGCACTGGAAATCGTTGCAGGGCGAGCCGCTGAAATTCCTGCCCCTGCCCTATCCGCTGCCCGATGCCTGAGAACAACATCGACCCTGCTGATCGATCCCATCTGGATATCCCGCCCTGCTTGCGATGAACCAGCCCGGCTCGACTTCCCGCATCTATCTGCTTGCGCTGGTGGCGATCCTGCTGATCGCGCTGAACAGCGTGTGGCTGAACCTGTTCGGCAGCCTCGACAACCGCCTCAGCGATTTGTTCGCACGCAAAGTTGCAAAACAGCTCCGCCCCGACCCGGACATCGTGATCGTCGATATCGACGAAGCCAGTCTCGCTGCAATGGAGGATACCGCCGGAAGCTGGCCCTGGCCGCGCGCAGTGCATGGGGAGTTGCTGCAGGGCATAGCACGGCAGCGACCGCGCGCGATCGTGTTCGATATCCTGTTCAGCGAACCGGACCGCTATCGCCCGGAAAGCGACCAGTATTTCAACGAGGCGCTGCACAAGCTGCGCAATGTGTATTTTCCGATGCTGCAACTGGACGGGAAACAGAGCGGCGGGGTCCCGTTGTCCGGGATTGCGCCGGTGATCGGACTGTCACACAGTCCCGGCGCGGATCCAAAAGCGCGCGCGATCCTGCTGCCGCCGCAGGCCATCGCGACCGAGTCGTGGCGCGTCGGCCTGGTCAACCTGATCGAAGATACCGACGGCGTGACCCGGCGCTACGAATTGCACCGCGATATTTCCGGGTGGCAGCTGGAGTCGCTGCCGGCACGCGTGATGCGCGATCTCGGCTACCCGATCCCGCCGCAGCCCGACATCAGCCTGAACTGGCGCGGCGACAGCCACGCGTTCACGCGCATTTCCTATGCCGACCTGTATGCCGACCAGTCGCGCCGAAAGCCGTTGCGCGATCCGCACGAACTGACCGGCAAGATTGTCGTGATCGGCACCACCGCCTCGGGATTGCACGACATCCGCGCCACCCCGGTTTCCAGCCAGTATCCCGGCGTGGAGATTCTGGCCACCGCACTGGACAACCTGAAGAACCAGCGCTACCTGCATGCCGCGCCCGCCTATTTCTCGCCGTTGATCGCGCTGCTGCTGATCGCGGTCCAGATGCCGCTGTTTGTGCGGCGCCGCCTCGATGTGCCCAGCATAGGCGGGTTGCTGCTGCTGTCGAGCGTTGCGCTGCTGGGCGCGCAATACTATGCGATGACGCAACGCTACAGCGTCGCGCTGCTGACCCCGCTGCTGTTCGGCTGGGGATTCTATTTTGCCGCCGCGCTGGGCGAATACCTGCGCGAAAAGAAGTCGCGCGAACAGACGGTGCGCATCTTCAACCGCTTTCTCGACCCGCGTGTGGTCAGCTCGCTGGTCGCGCAGGGCGAGACGCCGCAATCGCTGAGCGGCCAGGCACGCGAAATCACCGTGTTGTTTTCCGACATACGCGGCTTCACCACGCTCTCGGAAAAGCGCTCGCCCGAGGAAATCGTCAGCCTGCTTAACCGCTATTTCAGCCTGCAGGTGGAAATCATCTTTCGCCACGGCGGCACGCTGGACAAGTTCATCGGCGACGCAATCATGGCATTCTGGGGCGCGCCGCAGGACGATGCGCAGCATGCCGAACATGCGGTGGCGGCGGCGCTGGAAATGGAGCAGTCGCTGCTGCGCTTCAAGGCCGAACTGGGCGAAGAAGGCAGGGATTTCGATGTCGGCATCGGCATCCATACCGGCAGGGCCGTGGTCGGCTTCCTCGGATCGGAAGCGCGCCTGGATTACACCGCGATCGGCGACACGGTGAATCTTTCCAGCCGCATCGAAGGACTGACCAAGGGCGTCGCGCGGATACTGGTTTCCGCGGACACGGTCGCACGCTGTATTACCAGCGAGGGCCGGAATGCATTTGACTTTAAGGCGGCCGGATCATATAAAGTCAAAGGCCGCTCCCAGGAAGTGGAATTATTTACCCCCGGTGTAAAACCATGAGATTTCTGTACGCACTGATTATCTGCGCCACCCTGGTTATCTGGGCCACCCTGGCAGACCCGGCCGGCGCCGCCCAGACTGCCTTTACCGTGCGCAGCACCGAGATCAAACAGCAACCGTACAGCGATGCGAAGACCGTCGCGACACTGGCCGACAAAACCGGCGTGGAAGTTCAGTCGCGCCGCGGCGGCTGGGTCAATATCAGCAGCAGCAAAGGCAACGGCTGGGTCCGTATGCTCAGCTTGCGCAGCGACAGCAAGACCGGCAAGCGCGGGGACAGCGGCCTGCAAAGCCTGATCAATGTCGGCCGCTCGGGCAGCAGCGGCATCACCGTGGCGACCGGGGTGCGCGGCCTGTCCGAGGAAGACCTGAAGAACGCGCGACCGAATCCGACGGAGTTCGGCAAACTGCAGCACTACGCGGCAAGCAAGGCAAAAGCCGAAAAATTTGCGCACGACGCCAGACTCAAGGCGCGCCAGATCGATTATCTGTCGTCCAGCGGCAACCCCTGAAGCGAGGAACGCAGCCATGTTCAACCGCACACTGTTTGCATTCTGCGCCGGCCTGCTGATTGCGCTTCCGGCCCATGCGTTCGACTTCAACTTCGACCAGGCGATCAGCATTGCGAAGAAAGTGCAGCAGGCGCACAAACCGATCGACCAGCCGGAAGAAATCCAGATCGGCCACGGCATCGCCGAAAACATACTCGGCGCCGCGCCGCTGCTGCCGGACGTCCGGATTCAGCAATACGTCAATGAAGTCGGTCGCTGGCTGAGCCTGCAAACCGAGCGTCCCGACCTGCCCTGGCAATTCGGCGTGCTGGACAGTTCCGACATCAATGCATTTGCGACACCGGGCGGCACCATTTTCATCACCAATGGCCTGTTGCAGAGAATGGACAATGAATCCGAACTGGCCGGCGTGCTGGCTCATGAAATGGTCCACGTCCTGCGCAAACACCATCTGGCGGCACTGCAGAAAGGGGCGCGCATGGACATCGCCGGTGAAATCGCCGGCGAGGCGCTCAAGGACAGGGGCAACTCCGCAGTGCTGGACAAGGCCATCAAGGCCGGAACGGAAGTCTATGCGCGCGGCCTGGACAAGGAAGACGAATATGAGGCCGACCGGATGGGCATCGTGATTGCAACGCGTGCCGGCTATGATCCATACGGCCTGCCCGCGGTGCTGCAAATACTCGATGCAATCAATCCGCACGATTCGTCGCTGGCGCTGATGTTCAAAACCCACCCTTCGCCGCGTGACCGCCTCACCCTGCTCGACAAGGAAATGGGCGACCGGTTCGACGCCTATCCCGCTCCGCTGCAGGCTGACAAACGCTTCATCAGCGAGATCGCACAGCGCAAATAAGCCGTATCCGGAAACAGCGCCTTTCGTTATCCCAGCAACATCCGCAAGGTATCGACAAAACGCATATTTTCCTCGGGTCGCGAGGTGGTCACGCGCATGTACCCTTTGCCCAGTGCCGGGTCACCCAATGGCTTGACCAGAATTCCCTTGACCCTCAGGGCCTCGGCAAGCTGGGCCGCATCATGCGGCGCAAAGTCGGCGAGGAAGAAATAGGTTTCGGTCGGATAGGTGCGCACGCCCATGGTCCGCAACTGCGCTGCAAGCTGTTCGGTCCAGGCGCGCAACTGCACGGCGCGTGCATGAATTTTGTCTTCGTGTTGAAGCGTGGCGATGGCCGCTGCCTGGCTGGGGCGGGCGAGCGGATAGGCGTCGTTGTGGCTGTTCAGGTCGTCGGCGATCGCTTCGGGCAGTATCGCGTAGCCGACCCGGAAGCCCGCCAGGCTGTGTGCCTTCGACAGGGTGCGCGTGACCAGCAGGTTGGCATGCTCGGGCACCAGGCTGGCCACCGACTCGCCGGCCAGGCCGATGAATGCCTCGTCGACCAGGAAGCGGGTTTCAGGGTGACGGCGCAACAATTCCGGCAATGGCTTCATGTCGAAGATGCCGCCGTTGGGGTTGTTCGGATTGACGATGACCGCGAGCGTCGTGCCCACTGGAATCACCAATTCGTTCAAATCGAAGGCGAAGTCGTTTTCGGGCAGCAGTCGCTGTTCGGTATAGCGCCGGGCGATCTCGGGAAACAGCATATAGGTCGGCGTCAGCAAATGGACCTGCTGGCCGATAGCGATCGAAAAGCTGGCGCAGGATCAGTTCGGAGCCGGCATTGATGTGGATCAGCCTTTCGGGAATGCCAAGCTGCTTGCCGATGAACTGGCGCAGCGGTGCCGAATAAGGTTCGGTGTAATAGTTGCCGTTCGGCACCTCGGCCTGCGCCGCAGCGATGGCCTCGTCGATCGGCGGCAGCGGGTTTTCGCACAGCAGCAGCTTGATGCCCTGGAACGTGCCGCCGCCCTTTTCCGCGACCGTGTTCATGATCGCCGCGCGAGCCGCTCTGGAATTCCAGCTTCATGCTGTTTGTTCACGGTTCAACCTCCGAAGTGAAATAGCGCAATCGTGCCGATGCCCGCAAGCAGCAGCACAAGCTGACGCAAGGATGCCGCTGCGGTGACTTGCCGGTGCAGCCCCGGTATCAGGTCTGCCGCAGCGATGTAGATGAAGCTCGCAGCAGACAGCGCAAGGATATAAGGCACCGCCGCATGCGTTTCGCCAAGCCAGAAATAGGTCATCACCGCGCCGGGCAGCGTGGCGGCAGATGAAAGTCCGTTCAAGAGCAAAGCCCGCGCCCGTCCGTAACCGCTATCCAGCAGGATCGCGAAGTCGCCGACCTCCTGCGGAACCTCGTGGGCGATCACCGCGAACGATGCGGCGATCCCCAGCGGGATCGAGGTCAGAAAAGCGGCAGCAATGACCACGCCATCCACGAAGTTATGAAACGCGTCGCCGATCAGGATCAGCGGACCCGCGCGGCTATGGACCTCGCATTCGTTCTCGTGGCAATGACGCCAGAGCACGAATTTTTCCAGCACGAAAAACAGCACCATGCCGGCCAGCACCGTGGCCATTAACGCCGGCGCCGGTGCCTGTTTCAGGCCGGCCGGGATCATGCCGAGAAAGGCGGCAGCGAGCAGCGTGCCGGTCGCATAGCTGACCAGAACCGGAACCAGCGTCCTGCGTATGCTGTCCGGAAAAAGCAGCATCAGCGCCGCGCCCGCGACTGCGCCTATGCTGCCCAGCATGCTGAACCCGATTATCCATAATATCATTCTGTTGCCCCCGTCAGATCGAGCCAGAAACGGTTCGGATAATCCCGGCTGGCATCGGCTACGGCAAGATGTTGCAACCCCCGTGACCTGAAAAATCCTTCGGCACCGGCCTGCGCCTTCACCAGCAATCCATCGTAGCCCTGTTCCCGCGCAGCGCCAGCTGCGGCGGACAGCAAACGGGAACCCGTGCCACGGTGCTGCCGGTCCGGGTCGACATACAGGCTGTGCAGCAGCAGTCCGCGACGCCCCTGCGGGCAATCACGCGGGGCGGCATCTTCCCACGCGGCTACGCCGATCACGCCGGCAGCGCTGTCTTCGGCAATGATGAGGTGCAGATGATCCAGGTCATGCTCGTTGTAGAGATAGGTGGGCAACGCCAGGCGCTTGACCCGCTCCGGCAAATTCCAGGTCTGCACCGCGCGTTCGATGACCCGGTTGATCGCAGCAAGGTCGGCCTTGTTTGCCGGACGCAGATTTATTGGCGCTTGAATGCGATCTGTGTGGATCATTTATTTCCATCGCCTTTGATGACAACATGCGGGTGGTCGCCCCGGATTCGGCAATTTCAGCCCTCGAGCAGGCTGCGCAGCATCCAGGCGGTCTTCTCGTGCACATCCAGGCGCTGCGTCAGCAGATCGGCGGTCGGCTGGTCGTTCGCGGCATCAACCAGCGGGAACAGCTCGCGCGCCGTGCGCGCCGTTGCTTCCTGCGCTGCAACCAGATGGCGGATCATGTCCATTGCCTTGGGCACGCCTTCGACCTCCTTGATCGAGGCCAGCTTCGACGAACTCCTTGTAGGTGCCGGGGGCAGGATGACCCAGTGCGCGGATGCGTTCGGCGATGATGTCGAGCGCATTCCACTGTTCGGTGTATTGCGCCATGAACATCAGGTGCAGGCTGTTGAACTGCGGCCCGGTGACATTCCAGTGAAAGTTGTGCGTCATCAGGTAGAGCGTGTAGCTGTCGGCGAGCAGGGCGGACAGTCCCTTCGCGATCTTCTCGCGATCCCTGTCGCTGATACCGATGTTGATCGAGGCGGATTTGTTTTTCTTTGCGTTCATGATCGATTCTCCTTGGTAAAAAATTGGTTAGCCCAGCGTGGTATCCAGCACCATCATCAATGCAAACCCGATCATCAGGCCGATCGTCGCAAAGGTCTGATGGCCGTTGCGGTGGGTTTCCGGAATGACTTCGTGCGAAACCACAAAAATCATCGCGCCGGCCGCAAGCCCGAGTCCGGCCGGGTATGCCAATGCCAGACCACTGGACAGGCCGACGCCGAGCAGCGACCCGAAAGGCTCAAGCACACCGCTGGCGATCGCGACCAGTACCGCAAAGCCCGGCTTGAAACCGGCCCCGCGCAACGCCAGCGCCACCGCCAGCCCTTCCGGTATGTCCTGCAGCGCGATTGCGGTGGTGAGCGGCAGGCCCACCGCCATGTCCGCCTGCGAAAAGCTGACACCGATCGCCATGCCTTCGGGCAGGTTATGCAACGCGATCGCGAACACGAACAGCCAGATGCGGCTGCAACGTTCAAAGCCGGCTCCGCAGGGACCGGTCTTCTCGTGCTGGTGCGGGGTGAACTCGTCGAGGCCGAGCATCAGCATCACACCCAGCGCCATGCCGATCACGACCACGCCCGAGCCCAGCGCCTTGCTGCCGAGCATGTCTGCGGCCGCGTCCAGCCCGGGCAACAGCAGCGAGAAGGCGCTCGCGGCAAGCATCATTCCCGCCGCGAACCCGAGCAGGCTGTCCTCCACTCGCTGAGGTAAGCCGCGCAACCACAGTGCAGGCACTGCACCCAGCGCCGTCGTCGCGAAGCCCGCCAAACCGCCTAGCATGGCAAGACGAAACCCGGGTGCGGCATTGCCACCGGCCAGTTGTACCATGCTCTGAATCAGCAGGGCCAGCACACCCAGCAGCGCAACGCCCAGACCCAGCGCCGCCGATGTATGGAGCCGTGCATGTTCGCGCAGCAGTTCTGCCCAGCCGGGTTTGAGTGCGGCCAGATCGCCAGCCATAACTTGTCTCCCTTCAGTCTACCCGGTATGACCTGTAACGCCTTTCCACCGGGATCATGCCAGGTCGAAGCGATCCAGGTTCATCACCTTGTTCCACGCCGCCACAAAGTCCTGGACAAACTTCTTCTGCGCGTCCGCCGCGGCATAGACCTCGGCCAGCGCGCGCAGCTCGGAGTTCGAGCCGAAGATCAGGTCGACACGGGTGCCGGTCCATTTCGGTTCGCCCGACTTGCGATCACTGCCTTCGAACAGATCCTTGTCTGCCGAGCCGGCTTCCAGGCGGTGCCCATGTCAAGCAGGTTCACGAAGAAGTCGTTGGTCAGCGCCTCCGGACGGTCGGTGAAGACACCGTGCTGGTCTGTCCGAAGTTGGTATTCAGCACGCGCATGCCGCCGACCAGCACCGTCATCTCCGGCGGGGTCAGTGTCAGCAGTTGCGCCTTGTCCACCAGCAGATCCTCGGCCGCGACGCTGTACCTGGCCTTCTGGTAGTTGCGGAACCCGTCGGCGATCGGCTCCAGCACGGCAAAGAGCCTCGACATCGGTCTGCTCCTGCGATGCGTCCATGCGGCCCGCCGAGAACGGAACCGTCACCTCGACACCGGCGTTCTTCGCCGCCTTTTCAACGCCTGCGCAACCGGCCAGCACGATCAGGTCAGCCAGAGACACCTTCTTTCCGCCGGACTGTGCTTTGCCGGACTGGGCTTTGTTGAACTCGCCCTGAATACCCTCGAGCGTCATGAGCACCTTCGCCAGTTGGGCAGGCTGGTTGACTTCCCAATCCTTCTGCGGCGCCAGACGGATGCGCGCACCATTCGCGCCGCCGCGCATGTCGGAGCCGCGGAACGTGGACGCCGAAGCCCAGGCGGTCGACACCAGTTGCGCGACCGACAGGCCCGAAGCCAGCACCTTGTCCTTGAGGGCGGCAATGTCCTTCTCATCGATCAACTTGTGATCGACCGCGGGGATGGGGTCTTGCCAGATCAGCGCTTCGGCCGGAACCTCCGGGCCGAGATAGCGTGCGCGCGGCCCCATGTCGCGGTGCGTCAGCTTGAACCAGGCCCGCGCGAACGCGTCGGCGAACTCGTCCGGGTTCTCCATGAAGCGGCGCGAGATCTTTTCGTAGGCCGGGTCGAACCGCAAAGAGAGGTCCGTGGTCAGCATGCTCGGCGCGATACGCCTGGACTTGTCGTGGGCATGCGGCACAGTGCCTGCGCCGGCACCGCCTTTCGGCGTCCACTGATGCGCGCCGGCCGGACTCCTGGTCAGTTCCCATTCGAAGCTGAACAGGTTCCAGAAGAAGTTGTTGCTCCATTTCGTCGGCGTCGTGGTCCAGGTGACTTCCAGGCCGCTGGAGATCGTGTCGCCGCCTTTGCCGGTACCGAAGCTGCTCTTCCAGCCCAGGCCCTGCTCCTCGATGTCGGCCGCTTCCGGCTCGGGACCGACATGGGAGGCCGGGCCCGCGCCGTGGGTCTTGCCGAAGGTGTGGCCGCCCGCGATGAGTGCCACCGTTTCTTCGTCGTTCATCGCCATGCGTGCGAAGGTCTCGCGAATGTCTTTGGCGGCGGCGACCGGGTCCGGGTTGCCGTTCGGGCCCTCCGGGTTCACGTAGATCAGGCCCATCTGCACGGCCGCGAGCGGATTCTCGAGATCGCGCTCGCCGGAGTAGCGCTGGTCCTCCAGCCATTTTTTCTCGGCACCCCAGTAGATGTCCTTTTCCGGTTCCCAGATGTCCTCGCGCCCGCCGGCGAAACCGAAGGTCTTGAAACCCATCGATTCCAGCGCGACGTTGCCGGCGAGAATGATCAGGTCGGCCCAGGAGATTTTCCGGCCATATTTCTGCTTGATTGGCCAGATCAGCCGGCGCGCCTTGTCGAGGTTGACGTTGTCGGGCCAACTGTTGACGGGAGCAAAACGCTGATTGCCGGTTCCGGCTCCGCCGCGGCCGTCGCCGGTGCGGTAGGTCCCCGCGCTGTGCCAGGCCATGCGAATGAAAAAAGGTCCGTAGTGGCCGAAGTCCGCCGGCCACCAGTCCTGTGACTGGGTCATCAGGGCGCGGAGGTCCTTCTTCACGGCCTCCAGGTCGAGCGTCTTGAATTCTTCGGCGTAGTTGAAGTCCTCGCCCATCGGATTGGACTTCGAGGAATGCTGGCGCAGCATATCGAGCTTCAACTGGTTCGGCCACCAGTCCCGGTTCGACGTGCCGGCACCGGCAGGGTGAACGAATGGGCATTTTGCTTCGGTTGTCATGTCTATCTCCTTGTCGGTTGATTACCCTGTACATGGGAGGTCCGATTCTGGGAGGATGCGATCAATTTATCAAATTGATTGTTAATATCGGAATGATAATAAATACATATCAGCATTCGTTTTGCCGAACAGGGGGAAAACCTTGGTCCGGGTATATTTCGGGAAATCGTGCGTGACGGCGAAAGTGCGTTAGGCACCGGATCCCTTTGCGTACATGCTTCGCTCCGGAATGGCTGCGCGATCGAGGTGGGCGAGCCTCTTCAGGAACCGGGCATCTTGAAGCAGTTGCGGGCCGCGCGGACCTGCGGCCAACACTGTCCGGCTGTCGATGACCGGGCAACCGGCGTTCGTGGTCAGTTTCCTTTTATCACTCATGACGCATACCTCCTTCATGAATTAAAAAGCTGCTCGAACGGGATTATAGGCTTGCGAGTTGTATTGTTATACAGGTTGAACCATAAATTCAGCCTGAGCAGACAGTGAAGCCATCCATCGGTGTTTGTCCTATAGTCACCGACCTTGCCAGAAGGTAGCGGTACAAATCCATTGGCCGGCAAACCGTTCTGGCATATCTGGTTTACGGGTTGTGGTTATCCCGGGAATATCCCCGGCCCGCCAGACCGGCCTCACCTGTTGGCACATCGCAGCACTTCGCTGCCGGGCACTTCCGAAGGCGGTTAATGTCTGGCGGATTGAATCCGCGCGAATGGCAATATGGCGGATCTATAGCTTCAGGGTCATCTTGATGTGTGGCAGCCCGGCATCCAGGAACTCCTTGCCCTGCTCGGAGAAACCAAAGCTGCGATAGAACGGTACCGCGTTGCTCTGCGCATCCACATCCACCTGCTTGTAATCATGCGCACGTGCGTAATCGAGCAGCGCTTCCATGATCGCGGTGCCGACTTTCTGATTGCGCCACTGCGGCAACACCGCGATGCGGCCGATGTGGCCGTTCGGAAACATCCGCCCGCAGCCGATTGTGTCCCCCTGATGGCTCAGCGCCAGCGCATGCCGGGCACCCTCGTCCAGTCCGTCCCATTCGAGCTCTGCCGGAACGCCCTGTTCGCGGATGAACACCGCCTCGCGTATCGATTTGAGCAACGGCTCGCCGTCATGCCAGCACACCAGACTTACGGTAAATGGATTACCCATAACTGCATTCCCCCTGTCATTATCCCGTAGTGAATCACCCGACGATTTCGACTGAAGTCCCTGCCGGCACCAGATCGAACAGCTCGACTATATCTGCATTGCACATCCGGATGCAGCCGTGCGAATCCGGTATACCCATCGGCACTGAATCCGGCGTGCCATGGATGTAAATATAGCGGCGCATGGTATCGCATTCCCCCAGGCGGTTGAAGCCCACCTCGCAGCCGGACAGCCACAGGATGCGCGTCAGTATCCAGTCGCGTTCCGGAAACTGCGCGCCCAGCTCCGGGGTATAGATTTCGCCGGTCGGGCGGCGGCTCACGAACACCGTGTTGACCGGCTGTCCGGCGCCGATCCGGGCGCGGACCACATGCTTGCCGCGCGGCGTGCGATAACTGCCGTACATCTCGCCGACGCCTTTTCCGGAACTGGATACCGCATAGCGGCGCAGCAGTTTCCCGGCATCGTCCAGCAATTCAAGCTGCTGGTCGGGAATCCGCACGATGATCTTCACGAAACCTTCCGCTGAGCGCGGCGCAGCGCGAAAAAATTGCTGAGCATCGAACCGCACTCGTCGGCCAGTATGCCAGGCGACAATTCGGTGTGGTGATTCAGACGCTGCTCGGCAAACACGTTCAGCACGCTGCCGCACGCGCCGGTCTTCGGGTCGCTTGCGCCATACACCAGCCGCGCGATGCGCGCGTGCATGATTGCACCCGCGCACATCAGGCAGGGCTCCAGCGTGACGAACAGCTCGCAGCCGACCAGCCGGTAATTACCGGTATTCTGCGCGGCCTCGCGCATTGCCATCATCTCGGCATGGGCGGAAGGATCGTGGCGCGAGATCGGCGCATTGTAGCCGCGTCCGATGATCACGCCATCCCTGACCACCACCGCCCCCACCGGTACTTCGCCGGCCGCCTCGGCCTGGCGCGCCAGTTCCAGCGCGTGTCGCATGTAATCTGCATCCGTCATCAAGTTCAACCAGCCCAAACCTGCAACTACCGAAAAAGGGCTGCAACCGTAGCACAACCGCGATAGTTTGACGAGGGTGCGATGAAGCTTGCCTTTAGCGCGTTTTTTGACAAGAATGTCACCCTATTTAGCAGGCGCACTCATGTCAGAAAACACTATTGCAGATTTTACCCTCCCCGCCACGGGCAACCAGACTTTCACCCTGTCAGACAAACGCGGCAAACACCTGGTAATTTACTTTTATCCCAAGGACAACACCCCGGGCTGTACCACCGAGGCGCAGCAATTCCGCAATCTGTACGCAAAATTCAAAAAGGCAAATTGCGAGGTGGTGGGCATCTCGCGCGACAGCCTGAAGTCCCATGAGAATTTCAAGGCAAAGTTCACGCTGCCGTTCGAGTTGCTGTGCGATGCTGAAGAGAAAGCATGCGAGCTGTTCGGTGTGATCAAGCAGAAGAACATGTATGGCAAACTGGTACGCGGCATCGAGCGCAGCACCTTTGTATTCGACAAGGATGGCAATCTGCGGCGCGAATGGCGCGGCCTGAAAGCCGACGGGCACGCCGAGGAAGTACTGGAATTCGTTAACACCCTCAACTAAAGGAACCTAATGTCCCCATCCCCACGCAACAAGACAGGCAAAGCGGCAAAGGAAACCGACACCAAGCTTTTCGTGCTGGACACCAACGTGCTGTTGCACGATCCGACCAGCCTGTACCGCTTTGAAGAACATGACATATGCCTGCCGATGTTCGTGCTTGAGGAACTGGACAACAAGAAAAAAGGCATGACCGAAGTCGCCAGGAATGCGCGCCAGGCCAGCCGCTTTCTGGACCAGATCGTCAGCGATGCGCCGCACAGGATAGAGGAAGGCATCGCGCTCGAATCTCCGGTGCACAAGAACTGCACCGGACGCCTGTTTCTGCAGACCAGCTTTGTCAAATACGAACTGCCGGAGAATCTGGAGCTCGGCAAAGCCGACAATGCGATACTCGGCGTCGTGATCCAGCTGCAAAAGCAGCAGCCCGAACGCGCGGTGATCCTGGTCAGCAAGGACATCAACATGCGCATCAAGGCCCGCGCGCTGGGGCTGGAAGCGCAGGACTATTTCAACGACAAGGTGCTGGAAGACAGCGACCTGCTTTACACCGGCGTGTTGCCGCTGCCCGACGATTTCTGGGACCGGCACAGCAAGGACATGAAGTCCTGGCAAAAAGACGGCCGCACCTATTACCAGATATACGGCCCGCTGTGCGCGGCCTTCTTCGTCAACCAGTTCGTCTACCAGGAAAACGGAACCACGCCGTTCTATGCAATCGTGCTGGAACAAAACGAACTGACCGCCCAGCTGTGCACCCTGACCGATTACACCCACAGCAAGAACAATGTCTGGGGTATCACCGCGCGCAACCGCGAACAGAATTTCGTGCTCAACCTGCTGATGAATCCTGAGATCGATTTCGTCACGCTGCTCGGCCAGGCGGGAACCGGGAAAACCCTGTTGACGCTGGCTGCCGGACTGCTGCAGACGCTGGAAGCACAAGCTTTACTCCGAAATCATCATCACCCGTGTCACGGTTCCGGTCGGCGAAGATATCGGCTTCCTGCCCGGCACCGAAGAAGAAAAGATGACGCCGTGGATGGGCGCACTGGAGGACAATCTCGATGTGCTGAACAAATCCGACGAGGAAGGCGGCGACTGGGGCCGCGCCGCCACGCGCGACCTGATCCGTTCGCGGGTCAAGGTCAAGTCCCTGAATTTCATGCGCGGACGCACCTTCCTCAATAAATATGTCATCATAGACGAAGCACAGAACCTGACGCCAAAACAGATGAAAACGCTGGTGACCCGCGCGGGTCCCGGCACCAAGGTGGTGTGCATGGGCAATATCGCACAGATCGACACGCCGTATCTTACCGAAGGCAGCTCCGGCCTGACCTATGTGGTGGACCGGTTCAAGGGCTGGCCGCACGGCGGGCACGTTACGCTGATGCGCGGCGAACGCTCGAGACTGGCGGATTACGCGGGAGAGGTTTTGTAGGAAATCATGGAACAACCGGTCAAAAAATCCGATGCCGAATGGCGCAGCGAACTCACCCCCGAGCAATACCGGGTGTGCCGTCAATGCGGCACCGAGCCGCCTTTCACCGGCCAGTACTGGAATTGCCACGATGCGGGTGTCTACCGGTGCGCGTGCTGCAACAGCCCCCTGTTTGATTCGTCGACCAAATTCGAGTCGGGAACCGGATGGCCGAGTTTCTGGCAACCCGTCAATACCGAAAACGTCATTACAAAGACCGACACCAGCTACGGCATGAAACGTGTTGAAGCATGCTGCAAGCAATGCGGCGCACACCTCGGGCATATTTTCCCGGATGGCCCGAAACCCACCGGCTTGCGCTATTGCATCAACTCCGCCTCGCTGGTGCTGGATAAATCCTAGCCGGCCGATAATTACGATGAAACTGTTATTTGATCTATTTCCCGTCCTGCTGTTCTTTGTCGCCTACAAGTTCCAGGGAATCTATGTCGCCACAGGGGTGGCGATCGCCGCGACAGTCTTCCAGATCATCTGGACCCGGTTCAGGCATGGCAAGGTCGACATGATGCTATGGGTAACCTTTGCCATCATCAGCATCCTCGGCGGTGCAACCCTGTTGCTGCACAACGAGAATTACATCAAACTGAAACCGACCGCCTTATACTGGATTTTTTCGGTAATCCTGATGTTTTCGAATCTGCTGTTTCACAAGAACCTGATGCGCGCATTGCTGCATGAAAAGATTGCACTGCCCGTGCATGTCTGGAATCGCCTCAATCTGATCTGGAGCGTGTTCTTTGCGGCACTTGGCTTCATCAATCTGTATGTGGCTTACAATTTTTCGACGGATAGCTGGGTAAATTTCAAGCTGTTCGGGTTTACCGGATTGATGGTGATATTCATCCTCGCGCAAGGCGCCTGGCTGTCGAAATATATCGATGAGAAAAAGGAAAAAAACTGATGGATGATTTAATCTCGCCGATCCCGCGCCCTCTCCTCAATCCTCTCCCACAAATGGGAGAGGAAGCAATCGTCCCTTCTACCTTTGTTCAAGGTCAGGTTGTGTTTGGCTGGTATAAACGGAAATAGCAAGTATGACAAATCTCATCTCATAAAGGGCTTTTGATGTTATATGCAATCATCGGACAGGACGTGGCCGACAGCCTGGATAAGCGCACCGCCGCACGGCCCGCACATCTTGCGCGCCTGCAGGAACTGCAGAGCCAGGGGCGTCTGCTGCTGGCCGGTCCTTTCCCGGCGGTGGATGCCACCGATCCCGGCGCTGCGGGATACAGCGGCAGCCTGATCGTGGCCGAATTTCCGTCGCTGGCTGCCGCACAGGACTGGGCAAACGCCGATCCTTACGTGGCGGCGGGCGTATATGCGCAGGTCCGTGTCCAGCCATTCAGGAAAACCTTTCCCCAATGACCCCTTCCACTAATGACAGCCGCGAAACGCAGATTCGTGCCCGTCTTGCCCAGCTTGACCCGCTGCATATCGAGATCATCGACGAAAGCCACAAGCATGCCGGCCATGCCGGTGCGCGCGACGGGGGCGGCCACTATGTGCTGAACATCGTCTCGGCCCGGTTTGCCGGCAACAATACGGTTGCACGCCACCGTATGATATATTCCGCGCTCGGGGATATGATGAAGCGCGAAATTCACGCGCTCACGATACAGGCGAGTGCGCCTGACGAAATTTAACTGTTAATTCATAGAAAAGGACAATGTATGTTTAAAACTGGAGCATTTGCAGCATTGGCATTATTGAGCGCAATGCTGGTCAACCCGGCTTTCGCCGATGACAAGGCTGCCGCCACGGTAAATGGCGTTCCAATTCCGCAGGCGCGCGTGGATATGCGAGTCAAGATCGCGACGGCGCAGGGGCAGCCGGACACACCGGAACTGCAAAAAGCGGTTCTCGACGACATGATCAATCTCGAAGTACTGACGCAGGCCGCACAAAAGGCCGGGATGGACAAGAATCCCGATGTCATCCAGCAGACCGAGCTTGCCAGGCAGTCGGTACTGGTCAGCGCATTCGTGCAGGACTATGCGAAGAACCATCCGATCACCGACGATCAGCTGAAGCAGGAATACGACAAACTGAAAGC
The DNA here is from genome assembly GCA_963827265.1 of uncultured beta proteobacterium. Classification (GTDB taxonomy): domain Bacteria; phylum Pseudomonadota; class Gammaproteobacteria; order Burkholderiales; family Gallionellaceae; genus Gallionella. The sequence goes on from CAWHAD010000006.1 coordinate 156,276, forward strand.
CCATCTCGGCACCAAGGAATACAAGGCGAGCCACATCCTGGTCGATACCGAAGCCGAAGCCAAGGCCATCATCGCGCAACTCGGCAAGAAGGGTAATTTCGCCAAAATCGCAAAGGAGAAATCCAAGGATGCCGGATCCGCGGCCAATGGCGGCGAACTCGACTGGGCGGTCCCGAGCAACTTTGTCGCACCCTTTGCCAAAGCGCTGGTCAGCCTGAAAAAGGGCAGCTACACCAAGGTGCCGGTGCAATCCCCGTTCGGCTGGCATATCATCAAGCTGGATGATGTGCGCGACCTGAAAGTGCCCACCTTCGAGCAACTCAAGCCGCAACTGATGCAGCGTTTGCAGCAGCAATCCATCAAGGACTATGTAGCCGATCTGCGCAGCAAAGCCAAGATCGAGTAACCGCCGATTCGCATCAATCAAAAAGACACCGCGAGGTGTCTTTTTCATTCCCGGGGGTGGGCAGCCTGGCGGCACGCAAAATATCAGCCCCTCACCCCTGCTGCTACGGCCAGTCCAGCTCGACCCAACCGCAATTCGCAATGCTGTCGCGCACCACCTGTTCAGGGTCGTCCGCCAGCAAAGCCTTCGCGGCGACGATCGGATTTTCGTGCGATACCGCCAGCACCGTTCCATCCGGGTGACGCGCGGAAATTTCATCGAGAAAACTGCGCAGCCGCTCCATCTGTTCCAGAAACGATTCCCCGCGGTCCGGCCTGAAGCGCAGCGGATCGTTGAACACCAGGTCGTTGAACGCCGCCACCGGATATCCGTCCATGCCGGAGCGGCGCTCGTTGAGCCGGGCATCGATCTGCAGATCAAGCGCATGGCTGCGCAACAGGATGGCGGCCGTCTGCCGGGCGCGCGGAAATTCGGACGCGTAGGCATGGGTGAAACGCATTGTGCGAAAGATTCCGGATGCGGCTTCGGCCTGCGCCCTGCCCTTCGCGGTCAGGTTGACGATGCGCCCGGGATCGTCGTTGATCTCGTGGATCACATTTCCCTCGCTCTCGCCGTGGCGAACCAGAAATATCTTCATCAGATATTTCTGTGCTTCCTGATCAGGTCGTGGGCCAGCTGGATCTCCTTGGCCTGCTCGGTCGCCATCGCGATCATGTCTTCCGGCATGCCCTGCCCGATCAGCTTGTCGGGATGGTATTGGCTCATCAGCTTGCGGTAGGCGCGCTTGATCTCCGCATCGGTGCTGTCGCTGCTGACGCCCAGTGCCTTGTACGCATCGTCCAGCGCCGAGGCCGAACTGGCCTGCCCTCCCGCGAAGTGCGACTGGTTCTGCACCATCTCCAGGATCTGCCTGAATTCGGCATGGTCATAACCCAGTCTGCCCGCGATGCCGGTAAGCAGCGCCTCCTCGGCCGGATGGAAATGGCCGTCCGCATGCGCCATCACGATCAGATAGGCCAGCAACACCTGTTTCAGGTGGCGGGTGTGGCCGCAAACGGACATGAATTTCTGGTAGGCCGGACCGATATCGAATGCGGAATCGGCGCCCTGTTTGAATAGCGCGATCGCCTGCTGGCGATGCATCTCGGTCATACCGAGCTTTTGCATGAACTGCTCGACATGGTCGATCTCGTATTGCGAGACATGCCCGTCGGCCTTGGCCAGCTTGCCCATCGAGATGAATACCGTCTCGAGGAACACCGCCTGGCGCAGCGAGTTCTGCAACGGGTTTATCCCGCCCGGACCATAAGCCAGCATGCGATCGATGAACGACCCGGCGAACAGTCCGGCCAGCGCACCGAAAAATCCGAAAAAATAAAAACCTGCGATGAAACCGATCAGCTTGAACAAGGCAACTCCGGTATGACGATGAAAAAATGTTGCCGCAGCAACAGGCTGCGCATTATAGCGTCAGCGAATTGCTGCGCGGGATATGTCGGTTCAATCGAGCGGAATCACCACCCTGCTCACGCAGCGATGCCAAACCAGGATTGCGTGCCGTTGCCGAGGAATTCGTCGTAGCGCATGTAATGCGAGCCGTCGCACGAGAAGGTGAGGCTGATCATGCCGTTGAAGATGTTGATCGAAGACATGCGCAGATAGATGTTCTCGTCCGCCATGCGCATTTCGCGCAGCGCAACCAGGATGCGGACGATATCCCGCGCGGGAATGACCGCATCGGACGGATAGGATTGCGGCGGGTAGACCAGACAGATATCCGGGTCGCTCAGCGCCTCGTCATCCAGCATGCGATAGCGGTACGGATCGTCCAGCGTCCAGATCGTCGCCTGGCTGCTCGAAAAATGGATCGAGCACTGGAACACGCCCCGGTTGGTCAGCAGTTCCTCCAGAATCGACAGCGTCTGGTCCAGATGTTTGTCCATCTGGCTCTCGACACGGCATTGATACATCACCGCGTTGCGGATCGACGGGTCGCCCCTCACCTGGCGCCATGCGGCCGGCTCTTCGTAGAGCTCCGCGGTCACCGGCAGGTTGCGCAGGTCGAAATCGGCACCGAGATATCCCAGTATCCCGGAATCTAACCGGGAATCCGCATCAACGACCTGCAGCGCGGTCAATGACGGCCTGCCTTTCATCAGGCTGATATAGGCATCCGACAGCAGAAATCCCCAGCTCGGGACCGCCTCCTTCATGTAGGGTCGCTGGGACCGGTCCCGACCGAAGTGTTCGGGCAGTCGCCCGGATTGATGTATGTTGTCGCAGATCTGCACCCCATCCGTGCCGACGCAGTACAGGTAGGTGCAGTGCGGAATACTGCCGAAACCATCCTGCAGGACTGCGTTAAGCTGTTCGCGATCGCCCCATGCCGATGCGCACTTTTCTGCCAGCCGCGCGATGGGTTCCCGCAGCAAACGCGCGAGCTGTTCGCGCTGCTGGTAAATACTGTCTTTCCAAGTTGACTTCATATCCGGGATAACTTCATTCTGGCTCCCTGTCCATTTTTGCTGCCGCACGGTGATTCGCCTGTTCCCGAGCCGGACAATCTATTCCGGAAATGTGTCAACCAGGTTAACCCGGCACACGAAGGTGCAAACTCATCCGCGGTTTTCACGACCGGCAGCGGGCGCGATCACGGGTTATGATGATCGATATTGAAAATGGTTCATCCGGCCCGACCAGGTGAACCACTGCCCAGGTGAACAAATGTGCAGACCAGACAGGCGCAGTCATTGCACCGCGGGAACCTTCTCGATGGCCGGGTCTATGGACCGGATGATGCGGATGGCCGCGGCGAAGAAAGTGTCATCGGCCTGCATGCGCGAAACCAGCAAGCGCCTCAATGCGACAACAGCACCGGCACGGTCATCGAATCGATCAGCGTGCGGGTGGCGCCACCCATCAGGCTTTCCCTGAACCGTGAATGACCGTATCCGCCCATCACGATCAGGTCCGTGCCGAAATCCGAGGCGCGCGACAGCATCTCGTTGCCAATGTCGATTTCACTCGACTCGTCCACGCGCACCTCAACTTTGATCCCGTGTCGTGCCAGGAACAGCGCGATATCGTTGCCGGGCATCGCGCCATGTTCACCGGCTTTTGGATTGACTACCATGACCTGAACGACTTCGGCCTGCTGCAGGAATGGAATTGCATCGGTAACCGCACGCGTCGCCTCGCGGCTTGCGTTCCAGCCGACAATGATGCGCTTGCCGATGGTGGGGAAATTGCCAGCGTGTGGAATCATCAGTACCGGACGGCCGGCTTCGAGCATGACTTGATTGGCAAAGCTGCTGTTAACTGCCGAATTGTCCACCGCCCAGGGTTGGCCAATAACGATCAGATCGGCATAGCGCCCGTGCAGCGTGACTGCATCAACGGCATCCAGGTCGGACGCGCGCCACTCCGACTTGGCAAATCCGGAAGGGGCAAGCGCCTTGCTGAAGATTGATTTCCCATTCCTTACCTGTTCTTCGACATAGCGTTTCCGGAATTCCTCGATCGTCATACCGCCTACTCCTTCCAGCACGTACCCCGGAAGATCAATCCTGCTCAGCGCGTTCAGTGCGACCAGATGCGCATCGAATTGCCGGGCAAGCCGAATCGCAATTTCGACGCGCGCCGCGCACCGTTTGCCGGCGTCGCTATGGACGAGGATGGTCTTGTAGGTCATGATGATGTTCTCCCGAAATATGGTTCATGCAGCATTTTTAATTATTCGAGCTGCGGTTCGCAATGGCATCGTAGAGCCATGCGAAAATCGCGCCCCCGGTCAGGCCGTCCCGGTCAGGCCGTCCCCGGTCAGCCCGTCGAAGAACGCCCAGATCAAACCGGTGATGCTCCCGGCCGGGCTGATACTATAACCGCGATAGAGCTGGCCGATCAACGTTCGCTCTCCGGCCGCACCGTCGAAAGCGATGATCCACCAGGTCAGCGCGAACAACCCCAATCCCCATATCAGCCCGCAGCTCAGTGCAAATGCCTTTACGTCAAGTTTCATCTCGTCCTCCCGTTGATTCTGGTTGAGTCGCAACAAACCTGCCGGCACCGCCGCATTTTACCCGTACTGTGCCCGGTCTGCCGGCCAGCAGCGTTCCGATGCGGCGAACCGATCATTTTCGCGCGATCCTGCATTGATGCACGTTCTCAATCCGTGCGATTGCGGAACGGGTGCGATACCCGCCACATATGGAATTCCGCGGGCGCCGCTCGCGACGGCCTTGCCGTCAAGCAGCGGCACATCGTTCGACTGAAGCGGCGTGCAACGGCAGCGTGCAACGGAGGCATAACAAATTTGTGGCACTGAAGTTGCCGCCTGCCCTTGCGGCCTGAGCAACTGCTAAGCCTTTCAGATTACCTGCTGCGATACTGTCAGGACTGCACGATGCCGGAAGGCTGCACAATCATCCTTATCTGGCGTGTCCCTGCGTCATTCAGGATAACGAAATGCAGCTCGCTCAGAAAGACCTTGCCAAGCCGGTTGGTTGCCTGGAAGTGATGCCCGCAATGGCAGAGAAAACCGAGTTGCGGGTTGAATTGCCCATTCTTTACCAGCTGGATTTCGGAAAGCTCCGGCAACAATTTGGAAACATGCTGCCAGACCATGTCTTGCCTCGGATAGCCAAAAAGAATTTCGCCGGCCTTGCTGCAATCGCAAATTATGCCTCTTTCGTCCAGGATCAGCGCCGGCGGATCCTGCCATGCAGCGCGAGAAGGTGGACGATTTTCATACGCGGCAACACCGTTGCCGGCCGGTTTCATGACGCGTTCCTTGCATTTCGTGTTTGTGCCATTTCATGCTCCTTACGAATAGACCGGGAAGAAGATGACCGTCCCGGCAAGATCATGTTCGCCCAAGGTTACGGCAATATTTCAATAAAAATATACACGTGCAGATGTTTACTGCCAGCGCCCCGTTTTCGGCGGTTTCGACAGTTGTATCAAATTACCAACCCGAGGGCCGGAGCCCGTCCTTGCAGGCTCGCCCGTTCTGAAGACACCGCCTTGCGGGAATTTGTTCCGAAGCACCGCTACTGTCTCGCAATCCCGGGCAAACCAACGAGCCCGGCGTCTGGAAATTGCACAGATCATCCAATCGGCGTGCCGGGTTGGCATAGACGGCGGAGCAATCGGATAACTTCCTGCGCAGTCTGCCGGCTGGCAACTGCGTCTCACAAACCAAACCGGATCGAACGGCAAATGTTTGACGAAGATTGGTGTCGAATTCAAACCAAACCGCGAGAATCATGCGACTGCGATGTTGAACTCCTCAATATTTCTCCGGTCGACTGCTTCACGGTCTCCGATTACAGCTTGATCCGCAAAATGATTTACCTGCATGGTACTGAAGGGAATATGTTGTAATGCATTGTTTGGCGCTGTATTGCCCAAATCTCCGACACACCTAAGTCGCGCCACACACCTGCTGAATTGCATCCTGAAATACGTATTGATACTGAATCCAACCTCCGATATATTGGCTACAATGGTTGAAGTTCCTGTTATAGGAGTTCGAAATCATGACCTTGACTGCTATCGAAAGACCCCTCAGGAAATATGCATTCGAGGCCATACTTGCGCGTCGCTCGGTAAGGTCCTACCGGCCTGACGAACTTGACCGCAACACAATACAAACCCTGCTGGAAGCCGCGGTGCGCGCTCCGACCGCGATGCACGAGGAACCCTGGGCGTTCGTCGTGATTCAGGATCATGCGCTGCTGCGGCGCCTTTCCGATCTGGCCAAACCGCTTTTCGTCGAGGAAGCCCGCCGCCGCACAGCCCACGGGCACAGCCACTCCTTCGATCACTTCACCCGGCCGGATTTCAATATCTTCCATGGCGCCGGTACGCTGATCATCATCTGCGCCAGGCCGTCCAGCCAGTTCGTATCCGCCGACTGCTGGCTGGCCGCGGAAAACCTGATGCTTGCGGCGAGCGCTATCGGACTGGGGACATGCGTAATCGGTTCCGCCGTTGCTGCGCTGAATATACACAAGGTGAAAACCGAGCTCGGCATCCCGGACGAATATATTGCGATCGCGCCCGTGGTGGTCGGGGTTCCCAGCGGCGAGACCGTGGCGACCTCCAGGAAGGAACCGAAGATATTGTTCTGGAAAAAGTAACGATCAGGGAATCAGGCCGGGGGTTGGGGGGAACTTCCGGCATATCAGTCGAGACGCTAGAGGAGTTGTATGCAAATCTTCACACTGGAACACAGCAAGGCGGCGCACCGTGCGGACCTCGCGATGTATTGCCTGATGGTAATGGCACTGGCGGCTTTCCTGGAAATATACGCCCCGCCTGAGCAGCGGGTTGAAATCGTGTCCTTTGCGCTGGCCGGGCTGGCAAGCTGGCCTGGCATCGAATACGCGCTGCACCGTTTCGTGCTGCACAAAGTGCAGCCATTTCGCCGCTGGCATGAGGAACACCATCGGCGGCCCAGGGCGCTGATTTTCACCCCGACGATCCTGAGCGCGGCGCTGATCGCCATGCTGGTGTTCCTTCCTGCGCTGCTCGCGGCCGATCTGTGGCGCGCGTGCGCGCTGTCGCTCGGGGTGCTGACAGGATATCTGTCCTACACGATCACCCACCATGCCGTTCACCACTGGCGCGCCAACAACGCATGGCTGAAGCGGCGCAAACACTGGCATGCGCTGCATCACCACCGCATCGATCGACCGGGTTACTACGGCGTGACCAGTGAATTCCTGGACCATCTGTTCGGCAGCACCGGCCGTGCGGCCGCGCCAAAAACTGTTGAGAGCAACCGCAATGTTTATTGAATACCGCCTGGAAAAATTGTTCGAACGGATCAGTGACGGCATCAGCATTCCGTTGCGGGTGATATTGTGGAACGGCCGCGAGTTCAATCTCTCCGCCAAACCCACGGTCACCGTCTATGTTCCGTCTGCCTCGGCGCTGCGCTATTTCATTCCGCCCGACCTGAACAAGCTGGGCGCTGCATTCGTGGAGGGCCATATCCGCGTCGAGGGATCGGTACACGAACTGTTCGGGGTTGCGGAAAGTCTGGTGAGCCGGTTTGCCGCCATTCAGCGCGGCCGCTTGCCGCTGTTCAGGCGGCATAGCCTGAGGAAAGACCGCGCTGCGATCGAATACCATTACGATGTCTCGAACGATTTTTACTCGATGTTTCTGGACCGGAACATGGTCTATTCGTGCGCTTACTACCGGAACCAGGATGACACGCTGGAAACGGCCCAGGAACAGAAACTCGATCACATCCTGAACAAGCTGATGCTGAAACCGGGCGAGCGTTTTCTCGACATCGGATGCGGCTGGGGGGCTCTGATCCTGCGCGCAGCGAAAAAGTACGGCGCGATAGCGAAAGGCATCACGCTGTCGAAGAACCAGTTCGAGCATGCCCGCAAACTTATCCAGGCCGAAGGGCTGCAGGAGCGCTGCACGGTCGAGCTGTGCGATTACCGCGACCTGCCGGACGGCGAGGTGTACGACAAGATCGCGAGCGTCGGCATGTTCGAGCATGTGGGATTGAAAAACCTGCCGGTCTACTTTTCAAAAATAGAGTCGCTGCTGGCCGACCAGGGTCTGGTGCTGAACCACGGGATCACCACCAGCGACGTGGAAAGCCGCGAGATCGGGGCAGGAGCCGGGGATTTCATCGAGCAATATGTGTTCCCCGGCGGGGAATTGCCGCACCTCAGCCTGGCGCTGAAGGAAATCGCGGCGGCAGGCCTGGAGGCGACCGATGTGGAATCGCTGCGGCGCCATTACGCGCGCACCTGCCACGAATGGGCCAGCCGGCTCGAATCCAACCGCGACCGTGCGGTCGACATTGCCGGGGAAAAGCGCTTCCGCATCTGGGAAGTTTATCTTGCCGGCTGCGCCCATGCTTTTTCGCATAACTGGATCAACATCTACCAGGTCCTCGCCTGCAAGGCCGGCAATGCCGCTGCCGGGCACTTGCCCCTCACCAGAGAATACATGTACCGCAGCTAGCACGTGACCCGACATACAACCTCAATACACCACGCACAACGGGTCTGCCGTTCGCGGGATTCCGGGGATCAATCCCGGCGGGTTGCGGATCGAAGCAGCGCCGCTTCGGTATCCACCAGCGCGGCCGGGTTGCCGTGGCAAACCGGCATCACACCGGTGGGCCGCACGGAAAGCCTTTGGCAGGCGGCAAGACACGCTTCCCGCAGCGGCGGTTGAGCCGCGTTTTCGAGCAGCAGCGCCAGCGTGAGAGTCCGGCTGGCGGTTTCCAGCCATAGCCGCGCCTCGCGCTGTTGCAGTTCGGGAGGCAGCATCGACAGCGCATCGAGTCGCCGGATGTCGCATTCCAGCCTGGCTTTGACCGGTCCGGTGTCGGATTTTTTCGCGCGTGCCAATGCCAGCCGGATTCGCGCGAACAATGCCTCGTGGCTCCCTTCCTTGTGGATCGCGCGCAGCGCGTCCAGCGTCAGGATGTGGGTCGTGCCTTCCCAGATCGGCAAAACCTGGCAATCGCGCAGCAGCCTCGGAAGAATGCTTTCCTCGATATAGGCATTGCCGCCGATCGCCTCCATCGCCTCGCTGACCGCGAAGACGGCAAGCTTGCCGCTCAAGGCCTTGGCCATCGGGATTGCGATCCGCACCAGCTTGCGCGCTTCCTCGTCACCATTGTCGGAGCGGTCCAGCGCGCGAACGGTTTCGAAAACCAGCACGAAAATGCCCAGGTGTTCGGCAACCAGATCGGCCATCGCCGCGCGCCACAGCGGCAGCTCGTCGAGTCTTTGGCCAAAAGCTAGCCGCCCGCTGCCGTACTTGAGCGCCTCGAGCACGGCCCTGCGCATGCCGGCCACGCTCGCGACCGCGTTATACAGCCTGGAGAGGTTGAGCATCTCGGCCATCTGCTTGAAGCCTTCGTTCTCGCCTGCGACCAGGAAAGCTTCGGTATTCTCGAACGTGATTTCGCCGGTCGGCATCGAACGCACACCGAGCTTGTCCTTCAGGCGGTTTATGCGGATCGTCGCGGAATTGCCGGCGGGTCTGTCGCGCAACACGAGAAACAGTCCGAGCCCCCTGGTGCCGGGGGTGCCTCCCGGCATCCGCGCCAGCGCAAGGATGGCGTCGGCCGCCACATTCGAGCAGAACCACTTGTCGCCATTGAGCAGCCAGCGCCTGCCCTGCCGGGTCGCGGTGACGGCATTGCTCCCGACATCCGAACCGCCCTGTTTCTCGGTCAGGAACATCGCCCCCTGCCAGCGTTGGTCCGGATCGCTGGCGGAAAGATGGGCGATGGTCATTTCATAAAGCGGGGTTTGCGCACCTTCAGGTTGGCGTTCGAGCACCCGGGCCACGCCATCGGTCATGCAGATCGGGCAATACAGGCCAATTTCGCTCTGGGCAAAATAATATCCCGCGCCGAATCCGAGCAGATGGCGGTATGCGCGATGCCTGGACAGGAATTCCGTCTGGTATTTGATCCCGACGATCCCGCGCCCGTATGAGAGTTGTTCAAGTTCGTGGTAATCGGGGTGCTGGACGATACGGTCGATGCGTATCCCCCGCGCATCATGTGTCTGGAGCATCGGTCCCTGTTTGTCTGCACGTGCAGAAAGTCCGGTTGCGAGCGCGCCGCTTTCACCCAGCGCGCTGAAATGGCCGCGCAGCTTGCCGAACTGCCCGGCCCCGAACCAGTGCTTCCAGAATGCTTCGCCGAGCGGATCCTCGTCGAGCAGGTTGGCAAACACGACGTCGGGCGTGTTGATCGGATCGCTTTTCGGAACGGTCATGATGCTGTAATCGTAACATCAAATTGGCCGCCGGGAACCGGCTGACCGCTGAACCGGACCGGGATGACACCTTTTCCGGCACGCGGTGAGCGGCTTGCAAGATTGCGCTTCCATTACCGAATTCGCCCTCTATAATGCCCGTATTGCAAAAACAAAGGGGGCAATCATGTTACGTAATCTTCCTGGAATAATTGTTATTTGCGCCGTAATCGCCGGATGCGCGACCAAACCTCCGGCTGCAGTTGTGGCCGACAATACGCCGCTCAACCGCACTGCAGTGATCGAACAGCAAGTCACCAGCAACGGCATCAAGGGTTTCCTCCCTTTCGAAAGCAGCAGCCGGCATTTTGTGCGAGCCGACATGCGCCGTGACGAATCGACTTTCAAGGGGACCGGCACTTTCACCGGCTTTCTGGTCGGCACACGCTCGGATACGGAAATAACGCGCATCGACCGCAAGCTGATATGGTCGCTCGATACGGACAAGCAGCAGTACACCGAATGTCCCTTGATGGGATGCGTCAAACCCTCCAAGCCTGCTGCCAAGCAGCCTGCCGAAAAGTCTCCGCAGGCAAGTAAGGAGCCGGGCTGCACCATGCGCATCGCGCACACCGGCTTCAAGGTCGAAGCGACCGGCAAGAAAAAATCCATCAATGGTTTCAATACCGAAGAATACCAGGTCGCATGGGTGGTCAAGCTGCGCGACAATTCGGGGCGGTATTCCACCAGCACGGTAAGTCTGGATATCTGGACCACACCGACAACCGGCAAGATACGCGATGTGCTGGCGCTGGAGGAAAGCTATGCGCGGGCCTTTTTCGGGAAGATTGCCGACACAAAAGAACGGGAAGTCATGCCTGCCGAGGCAACGAAGCTGATTACGGCCTATCTTGCCAGTTCCCTGAAACAGCATGACCTGAAGGCATTCGTCGATGCGGGCAGAAAAATGGAAAGGGTGAAGGGCTACCCGATATCGACTCGCCTGGAGTGGAACATGGACGGCAATGCCTGTGCGGCCAAGGAAACCGCGAAAACCGAAGATAAATCCTCGATTCCTTCCAGTGCGGGCGACCTCGTTTCCGGACTCGCCGGGATGTTCGCGCAAAAGAAAACAGAAGACACGATGAAAGAGGCCGCGGGTGAACCGATATTGTCGTTTACCGTCGAGGTGAAGAAGCTCGCGATCGAACCGGTGCACGACAGCGAATTCAGCGTGCCCAGGAATTACCAGCTGGTATCACAACCGTAGGCTTTATCTGACGGATAAGAAGGCGACCATCCGGTCGCCTTTTTTATTATCTGCTACCACATAGCGTTTTCATCATCGGAATTACTAACCCACCCACTTCCTTGCATTCTGGAACATCTTCAGCCATGCGCCGTTTTCCTGCCAGCCGTAGGGATGCCAGGAGTTCTGCACCGCGCGGAACACGCGTTCGGGGTGCGGCATCATGATGGTAAAGCGCCCGTTCGGCGTGGTCAGGCCGGTAATGCCCTGCGGCGAACCGTTCGGGTTGAGCGGGTAGGTTTCGGTCGCATTGCCGCGATGGTCGACATAGCGCAGCGTGACCAGTTTCTGCACCGCCTTGAGTTTCTTCCCGTCGCCAAAACGAAGTTCCGGTGAAGACTCATGCCCGCTTGCGGGCATGATGTCGGAACTAAAATCGGCATAGCCTTCGCCGTGCGACACCACGATGGGCATGCGGCTGCCCGACCATATCGTTGAACAAGATCGACGGCGAGGGCTGCACCTCGACCATCACGAAGCGCGCCTCGAACTGTTCGGAGCGGTTGCGCGCGAAGTGCGCCCAGTTTTCCGCACCCGGAATGATCTCGTGCAGGTTGCTCATCATCTGGCAACCGTTGCACACGCCCAGCGCGAAGGTATCCCTGCGCTTGAAGAACGCCTCGAACTCGTCTCGCGCGCGCGGATTGAACAGGATGGATTTCGCCCAGCCTTCGCCTGCCCCGAGCACGTCGCCGTAGGAGAATCCGCCGCATGCCGCGATACCCTTGAAGTCGCGCAATGAAACGCGTCCGCTGATGATGTCACTCATGTGCACGTCCACCGCGGCAAATCCGGCACGGTCGAATGCCGCCGCCATTTCGACCTGGCCGTTCACGCCCTGCTCGCGCAGGATCGCGATCTTCGGCCGGGTCAGCAGCAGCAACGGGGAAATATTCTCGTTCAGTTCATAGGTCGATTTGACATGCAAGTCCCGGATCGGCGGCATCCAGTATGCGGTCGAACTCCTGCCGGGCACAGTCCGGATTGTCGCGCAGCTTCTGCATCTGGTAGCTGGTCTCCGACCAGATGCGCTGCAGGTTCACGCCGCTTTCGCTGAACAGGATATCCTTGCCGCGCAAAATCTCGATCATGCCGGTCTGGTTCGGCGTGGCGATCCTCTGCACGCTCTTCAGTCCCGCGTCATGGGCCAGTTCGATCACGTGCTGCGCGTCGCGGTTGCGCACCTGGATCACCGCGCCCAGTTCCTCATTGAACAGGGCGCGCAGCGTGTCGCTGTGCTGGTCGATCAAGCTGTATCGTCACCCCGATGTGGCCGGCGAATGCCATTTCGCACAGTGTCACGAACACGCCGCCATCGGAGCGGTCGTGATAGCTGAACAGCTTGCCCTCGGCGTTCAGCTCCTGTATCAGCTCGAAGAATGCCTTGAGCAGCAGCGCATCGTCGACATCCGGCGCAACATCGCCGACCTGTTTGTATACCTGCGCCAGCGCCGAACCGCCCATGCGCTTTTTTCCCTGGCCCAGATCGATCAGCAACAGCGTGGTATCCATGAATGGCGCAAGCTGCGGCGTCAGGGTTTCGCGCGCATCGGGGCGTCGGCGCGAAGGCGGTCACGATCAGCGACAGCGGCGCGGTGACGGATTTCTTTTCCTCCCCGTCCTGCCACACCGTCTTCATCGACATCGAATCCTTGCCGACCGGGATGCTGATGCCGAGCTGCGGGCACAGTTCCATGCCCACCGCGCGCACCGTGTCGAACAGCGCGGCGTCTTCGCCATGATGTCCGGCGGCCGCCATCCAGTTCGCCGAGAGTTTGATGTCGCCGATCTTGTCGATGCGCGCCGCCGCGATGTTGGTGATCGCCTCGCCCACCGCCATGCGGCCCGAGGCCGGCGCATTCACCAGCGCCAGCGGGGTGCGCTCGCCGATCGCAAATGCTTCGCCGCGATTCGTGTTGAAACCCATCAGCGTGACCGCGACATCCGCCACCGGCACCTGCCACGGGCCGACCATCTGGTCGCGCGCGGTCATGCCGCCCACGGTGCGGTCGCCGATGCTGATCAGGAAAGTCTTGTTCGCCACCGACGGCAGGCGCAACACCCGCTCGATCGCCTCGCGCAACTCGATCTTGCCGGTATCGCAGGCAGTCAACCTGGGCGTTTCGCGCACCACATTGCGCGTCATTTTCGGCGGCTTGCCGAGCAGCACCGACAGCGGCATGTCCACCGGATAGTTGCCGAACTCCTTGTCGTGCACGGTCAGCTGGTCTTCCGCCGTCGCCACGCCGACCACCGCGAACGGGCAGCGCTCGCGCTCGCACAGCGCGCGGAATTCTGCCAGCCGCTCCGGCGCGATCGCCAGCACATAGCGCTCCTGCGACTCGTTGCACCAGATCTGCTTCGGCGACATGCCGGTCTCGTCCAGCGGGATCTTGCGCAACTCGAAGCGCGCGCCGCGCCCGCCGCCGTGCACCAGTTCCGGCAGCGCATTGGACATGCCGCCCGCGCCGACATCGTGTATCGACAGGATCGGGTTGTTCGTCGCCCATCTGCCAGCAGCGGTCGATCACTTCCTGCGCGCGGCGCTGCATCTCCGGATTGCCGCGCTGCACCGAATCGAAATCGAGATTCTCGGCATTGCTGCCGGTATCCATGCTGGATGCCGCGCCGCCGCCCAGGCCGATCAGCATGCCCGGGCCGCCCAGCTGGATCAGCAGCGCGCCGACCGGCAATTCGTGCTTTGTGCGTATGGTATCGCCGCGATATTGCCGACCCCGCCGGCCAGCATGATCGGCTTGTGGTAGCCGCGCATCTCGCCGCTGACGTTTTCTTCGAAGGTGCGGAAATAGCCGGCCAGGTTGGGGCGGCCGAATTCGTTGTTGAATGCCGCGCCGCCGATCGGGCCTTCCAGCATGATCTGCAGCGCCGAGACGATGCGATCCGGTTTGCCGTAATCGGCTTCCCACGGCTGCTCGAAGCCGGGAATGTTCAGGTTGGATACCGAGAATCCGGTCAGCCCGGCCTTGGGCTTGGAACCGCTGCCGGTCGCGCCCTCGTCGCGTATCTCGCCGCCGGAGCCGGTCGCCGCGCCCGCGAACGGCGCAATCGCGGTGGGATGGTTATGCGTCTCGACCTTCATCAGGATATGCGTCAGTTCCTCGCTGAACGCATAGCCGCCATCGGCACGCGGATAGAAGCGCTCGACGCGCGCGCCCTCGATGACCGAGGAGTTGTCGGAATACGCCACCACCGTGCCCTGCGGGCTGACCTTGTGGGTGTTGCGTATCATGCCGAACAGCGAGATGTCCTGCTGCTCGCCGTCGATCACCCAGTCGGCGTTGAATATCTTGTGGCGGCAATGTTCGGAGTTGGCCTGCGCGAACATCATCAGCTCGACATCGGTCGGGTTGCGCTCCAGCTTGCGTGAAATTTTCGACCAGATACTCGATCTCGTCGTCGGAAAGCGCCAGCCCCATCTCGCGGTTCGCTTTCTGCAGCGCCTTGCTGCCGCCCTTCAGCACATCCACCGTTTCAAGCGGTTGCGGCTTGCCATGCCGGAATATTTTTTCCGCTGCACTGTCGATGTTGTCTAGCACCGACTCGGTCATGCGGTCATGCAGCAGCGGCAGCACGGCCTGCCCGTTCCGCGTTGCCCAGCGGCCTGCCGCTCCCGGTCTTCCAGGTAATACACCACGCCGCGCTCGATGCGCTGCACGGCCGCAAGGCCGCAATGCTGCGCGATGTCGGTGGCCTTGGACGACCACGGCGAAATCGTGCCGAGGCGCGGCACCACCAGCACGCGCTGCAGGGTGTCGGCTTTTCCGGGTTCGCCGGCGCCTGCAGCCAGGCCCAGCACCCTGTCCAGCAGCCTGGCCTGCGCCTTGCCAAACGTGGCGCCTCGTGCTGCGCCTTTCGGAGACGGAGCACCGGAAACTCCGGTCCCACCCTCGCGCAGCGCGATGAAATAGCAGTGGCGAGTATCAGCGAGGCGCACGCCGGGTGCAACCGATTGCAGCGCGCTGCGCAGCTTGAGCAGACGAAATTCGGACAACGCGGCGGAACCGACGGAAACTCGAAACATGGTGATGTCCAAAATAAAATCCCGGGTCGGGATTATACTATGCGCTACCCATATGAATGATTCGTGAAAATGAACCAACGCGTCACTGCCCTCACCCGCAAGCAGGTCATTGCGAACTTCCCGAAACGCCCGCACGACAGCCATAAAGGCCTGTTCGGCACGGTCGCGGTGATCGGCGGCGCGAGCGGCATGGTCGGCGCGGCGCTGATGGCGGCCCGGGCCGCGCTCAAACTGGGCGCAGGCTGCGTGCATGTCGGACTGCTGGCCGACAACCCGCCGGCCGTCGATATGAACCAGCCCGAGCTGATGCTGCACAGCGCTTCAGCCGCATTGCGATTGCATGGCCTGGACGTGCTCGCCATCGGCTGCGGCCTGGGCACCTCGATCGCCGCGCAAAAGATTTTGTACGAGGCGCTCAAATGCAATACTGCGCTGGTGCTGGATGCCGATGCGCTGAACCTGCTCGCACACCACGCCGACCTGCAGGACGATCTGCGCAACCGAAAGGCCGCGACCGTGCTCACGCCGCATCCCGGCGAAGCGGCGCACCTGCTGGCTTGCAGCACGGCAGAGATACAGGCGGACCGCGTTGCGGCAGTGAAAAGAACTGGCGCAGACATTTCACTGCAGCGTGGTGCTGAAAGGCGCGGACAGCCTGTGCGCCACCCGCGACGGAAAATTGTTCGTCAACAAGACCGGCAATCCCGGCATGAGCAGCGCGGGCATGGGCGATGTGCTGACCGGCATGATCGCCGCCTTCATCGCGCAGGGAATGAGCGCGGACGACGCGATGCTGCTGGCCGTGCACCTGCACGGCGCGGCGGGCGATGCGCTGGCGGAACAGGGCATCACGATCGGCATGACCGCGACGCGACGTCACCGAGTGGGCGCGCTGGCTGTTGAACCAGTGGATGGACAAATAACCATGCCGTTAAGCTGGAACGAGATACGCAACCGCGCGCACGAATTCGCCAAGCGCTGGGAAGATGAGACTTCCGAAGATGCCGAAGCCAAGCCGTTCTGGGTCGAGTTCTTCAACGTCTTCGGCATAGACCGCAAGCGTGTCGCCAGCTTCGAGGAGCCGGTCAAGAAGCTCGGCGACAGGCAGGGCTACATCGACCTGTTCTGGAAAGGCATGCTGCTGGTCGAACACAAGTCGCGCGGCAAGGATCTGGACAAGGCCTACACCCAGGCGCTCGATTATTTCCCCGGCATCAAGGAACGCGACCTGCCGAAATACGTGCTGGTTTCCGATTTCGCGCGCTTTCG
Organism: uncultured beta proteobacterium; assembly: GCA_963827265.1. Classification (GTDB taxonomy): domain Bacteria; phylum Pseudomonadota; class Gammaproteobacteria; order Burkholderiales; family Gallionellaceae; genus Gallionella. Next base: position 173,054 of record CAWHAD010000006.1, read on the forward strand.
TCTGTACGACCTCGAAGAAGGCACCGCAGACAGGAATTCAAACTCGCCGACCTGCACAAGCGCATCAAGCATTTCGCCTTCATCGCCGGTTACCGCACCCAGACCATCGCGCCGCAGAACCCGGTCAACATCAAGGCCGCCGAGCGCATGGGCAAGCTGCACGACGCCCTCAAGGCGGCGGGCTACGAGGGCCATCCGCTCGAAGTGCTGCTGGTGCGCCTGCTGTTCTGCCTGTTCGCCGAAGACACCGGCATCTTCCAGCCCGCCAGCGCGTTCCGCGCCTGGATCGAGGAGCGCACCGCGCCCGACGGCTCCGATCTCGGGCCGCAACTCGCGCAATTGTTCCAGGTGCTCAACACGCCGGAAGACAAGCGCTCGAAAAACTCTCGACGAGCAGACTCGCCGCCTTTCCCTACGTCAACGGCAAGCTGTTCGAGGAGATGCTGCCCATCGCCGACTTCGACGCCGCGATGCGCGAAGCGCTGCTCGACTGCTGCGCGCTGGACTGGAGCGCGATCTCGCCCGCGATCTTCGGCGCGCTGTTCCAGAGCATCATGGACGCGAAGGCGCGGCGCAACCTCGGCGCGCACTACACCAGCGAAGAGAACATCCTCAAGCTGATCCAGCCGCTGTTCCTCGACGACCTGCATGAAGAGTTCAAGCGCGTCAAAGGCAACAAGAACAAGCTGTTCGAGTTCCACAAGAAACTGCGCACGCTGACTTTCTTCGACCCGGCCTGCGGCTGCGGCAACTTCCTGGTGATCGCCTACCGCGAACTGCGCAAGCTGGAACTGGACGTGCTGCGCGCCGTGCACGAAGGCCCCGGCTCGCGCTTCCTCGACATCCACCAGGAGATCAGCGTGGACGTGGACCAGTTCTACGGCATCGAGATCGAGGAATTCCCGGCGCAGATCGCGCAGGTCGCGCTGTGGCTGATGGACCACCAGATGAACGTGCGCGTGTCGGAAGAATTCGGCATGTACTTCGCGCGCATCCCGCTCAAGACCTCGCCGCACATCGTCAACGGCAACGCGCTCACGCTGGACTGGAACGACGTGCTGCCGGCGGAGCGCGCGAGCTATGTGTTCGGCAATCCGCCGTTCGTGGGCGCGAAATATCATGAACGACGCGCAGCGCGAAGATGCGCAACGCGTGTTCGCGGACATCAAGAGCGGCGGCCTGCTGGATTTCGTCGCCGCTGGTATGTGAAAGCGGCGCGATATATCATTCGCGAGCGTCAGATCGGACGTCGCGAACTGATCGTTGCGCCTTCGTCTCCACCAACAGCATCACCCAAGGCGAACAGGTCGGCGTGCTGTGGGGCTGGCTGCTCGCGCAAGGCATCCACATCCACTTCGCCCACCGCACCTTCCAGTGGAGCAACGAAGCGCGCGGCATGGCGGCGGTGCATTGCGTCATCATCGGCTTCGGCGCGTTCGACGTGGAGAAAAAGACCATTTACGAATACGAGGACATCCGCGGCGAACCGCACGCCGTCGCCGCGCGCAACATCAATCCTTATCTGGTGGATGCGCCGAATGTGATTGCTGGCAATCGCGCAGCAGCCGATTTGCACCGTGCCCGACATTGTGCAACGGCAACAAACCGACCGATGGCGGCAACTTAATTCTTCACGCGAGATGGAAAGCGCGAATTGCTCAGCAAACGAACCGCAAGCGCAGAAAATTGGTTTCGCCGCTGATCTGGGCGCAGATGAATTTATCAACAACGACGACGCGTTGGTGCCTGTGGCTGGAAGATGCTCGCCCAACGAACTTAGCGCAATGCCGCAAGTGATGACAGCGGGTTGAAGCGGTGCGCGAGTTCCGCCTAGCAAGCCAGCAAGAGCGCGACACACGTGAAATTCGCTGCCACACCAACGCTCTTTCACGTGAAGACTGCCAACCCGACAGCAATTATCTGGTAATCCCGGAAGTGTCATCCGAAAACGAGCGCTATCATTCCAATCGGGTTTCTATGCACGCAGATAGTTGCCAGCTAACAAATCTGCAAATCATTCCAGATGCCACGCTCTACCACTTCGGCATCTTGAATTCAACTATGCACAAGGCTTGGATGCGTACTGCTGTCGGTCGTTTGGAAAGTCGTTATCGCTACTCCGTCAACATCGTCTACAACAACTTCCCGTGGCCTGACGAACCCACCGACAAACAGCGCGCAGCCGTGGAAGCCGCCGCGCAAGCCGTGCTGGATGCCCGCGCGCAATTCCCGCAAAGCTCGCTCGCCGACCTCTACGACCCGCTCACGATGCCGCCCGCGCTGGTCAAAGCCCACCAGGCCCTCGACCGCGCCGTGGACGCCTGCTACCGCAAAGCCGCCTTCACCAGCGACGCGCAACGCGTGGAATTCCTGTTCGAGCGCTACCAGCAACTCACCAGCCTGTTGCCGACGGAATCAACAAAACCAAAGCGCATCGCCAAAAGGAAAACCGAGGCATGAGCGACGAAAAAATGGTGCTGCTAGAACAACTAGCCATCTGACTAACCCAGCAACAGACGCTGGGCAGATCATTGGTTAAGATGAAAGGGAGTGCGTGATGCCAAAACTCTACGAATATTTTGGCCTGATAGTTTTGTTCTACGCCAACGAGCATGAGCCGGTGCATGTGCACGGCAAATATCAGGATCGTGAATCACGCGCAGAGATCATTGTGGTTAATGGCGAGATCATGGATATCCGTTATTCGGATGTCGCCGGACGTGCACCGCTGGGAAATACGGAGATGCGCCATTTTGAAGAGCTGGTGACCGCCCGCGCGACAGACATCGTCGCCAAGTGGATTGATTTCTTTGTGCTGCATAAACCTGTAAAATCGGAACGCATTACCAGGAGACTGAAATGATGCCTGAAACGATCAACATCACCGCTGCCGAACGGGTTGGCGATTATGCACTGCGCCTGTCTTTCGACGACGGCACGGCACAGACGGTAGACTTCAAACCTTTCCTTTCGCAATCGCGCCATCCCGATATTCGCGCCTATCTCGAACCTGAACGCTTTGCGGCATTTCGCATCGAATACGGCGAATTGGTGTGGGGCGACTACGACCTGTGCTTCCCTGTCGCCGACTTGTACCGCAACAGGCTGATACCGGATGCCCCGCTGGAAGTTGCGGCTTGATATCCACACCCATCGATATTTCCGAAGAAGCCGTGTAGGATGGACACACGTGCCCACGCGGATGCTGAATGTTCAATGAGAATGGTGGGCAGGGGCTGCCCACCCTGCTTGACTACTTCGCAATAAACACCAGTGCGATAACCATGACGATCAACAACCAAAACCATGCCGGGATCGTTTGCCGCTCTGGCGTTGGATCGTCAGGGTTTCCGGTAGATGTCTCGCTGTAGCTGATGCCGGTGCCGGGAATGCCGACGGTTGTTCTGGTCTTGCCGTTCTTGAGGTTGACGGTCAGCCCCTTGCCGCCGATGGACGTGCTGATCCCGCTTTTGCTCAGGTTGAACCAGATGCCGGGAAGGATCTTGATGCGCTTGCGGAAACGAAAACCCATGTCCGTGCCCTCCCTTGACTGTTACGCGGCAAGGCGTAGCGGCTCAATCTTCGGCCGCTTGCCCTTCGATGCTTGCCACAGTTCGTAATCGTCCTGCAGCCCCATCCACATTTCCGGGCTGGTTCCCAGTGCGGCGTGCAAGCGCAAGGCCATGTCCGCCGATATGCCGGACGAACCGTTCAGCACGCGGGAGAGCGTGGCGCGGGCTACGCCCAGATGCTGCGCCGCATCGGTCACGCTCATGTCGCCCAGCCATTCGCGCAGGATTTCGCCGGGGTGCGGAGGGTTGTGCATGGTTGCCATTTTATTTACCTCTCAGTGATAGTCCTGATAATCCACCAGCAGCGCATCGCCGTTTTCAAAGCGGAAAGTGATGCGCCAGTTTCCATTTACCGTAACCGCCCAATGCCCTGCCAGACTGCCTTTGAGCGGATGCAATTTCCAGTTGGGCACGGCCATGTCGGCAGGCGTTCTTGCGCGGTTCAATGCGGCCAGTTGCAAGCGCAGGCGGGGTGCGTGGGCGGCCTGAATGCCCGTCTCGAAAAAGGCCTTGATCCCCTTGTGCGCAAAGCTCTTGATCGTCGGAACGGATTGTAACGCGATATGTTACACATTCCAATACATAGGCAGGAAAAAATCAGGATATGAATCGTGCAGGACAGACGTCAGAAATTTTGGTCGCCACAAGCTGCTGGTGAACGCCGGGCAACTATACGATAATCCGGCAATCCTGAATAAATAGCGCACTGCACAGACTCCCGCCATCATTCCCGCACAAACGGAAATGATTCCCTGATCATATGACCACTCCCATCGACATTTCCGAAGAAGCCGGCGTGCGCTATCTGCACTTCGGCTCGGACTGGATACAGGGCGCGATGCGCATTGCGCGCCCGTGGAATCTGGAACTCGAATATACCCGCGAGATGATGGCGGCACTGCTATTGCGCGACAACAGCAACTGGCCGCGCAAGGTGCTGCTGATCGGGCTGGGCGCGGCATCGCTGACCAAATTCCTGTATCGCAACTTCCCGCTCGCGCATCTGACCGTGGTCGAAATCGAACCGGATGTGGTCGCAGCCGCGCGGCAGTTTTTCAAGCTGCCCGAAGACCCCAGGCGCATCAGCATCGTGATCGGCGACGGAATGGAATTCGTCGGACTCAGCGAGCGGAAATTCGACCTGATCCTGGTGGACGGCTATGACCAGTTCGCAAGCTCGGGCGAGCTCGATAGCCAGCTGTTTTACCAGTATTGCCGGGCACGCCTGGGCAGCCGGGGTATCCTGTCGGTCAACCTGCTCACCAGCAACCATCGCCTGGACCGCAGCATCTCGCGGATGGCTGCGGCATTCGATGATCGGGTGCTGGCTTTTCCTTCCTGCGAAAGCGGCAATGCGATCGCGCTGGCAGCGGAAGGCGATCCGGTCGAAATATCGCTGTATGAGCTCAGGGAAAATGCACAGGTCCTGCGCAAGGAAACCGGCCTCAACCTGTTGCCGAGCATCGCGCGCCTGGAGCGCGCGCAAACTTGCCTGGACAACCTGCTGAAGCTGTAGGCCTAAACGACGAACTGCCGCCCCTGCTCCAGCCTGACCGGGTGATAGCCTCGCGCAGGCGGCACTGACTTCCGCGAAGATCGCTTCTTCCCTGCCCGGTTCCATATGGGTGATCAGCAGTTGCACCGGGCGCTGCAGCCGCGCCAGGCCCTGCGCCAGCAGTTCGGCCGTCATGTGCCCGGACCGCGCCGCCGCGCCGGCATTCCCGTTCAGGAAGGTGGTTTCGATCATCAGGTAGCGCAGGTTTTCGATCCGGTTCAAGGCCGCCCAGAATTCTTCGCAATCCGTGGTGTCGCCCGAATAAACGAAACTGCCCGCCCCGCTATCCAGCCGGTAACCGACCGCGGGCACCGCATGGCGGGCCGGCAACGGGGTGATGCGCCGGCGGCCCAGCAGCACGGTCTCGCCGGGCGTGACCGGGACAAAGCGGATATAGGGATCCTCTGCCGTCGGCAGCACGGTGTAATCCGGCCACAGCACGCCGTTGAGCAGGTTTTCCCGGAGTGCCGCGATGGTTTGCGGCAGCGCATGCACCAGCAGCGGCCGCTTGCGCAAATAGGCCACCGCATCCGCCAGCAGCGGAATGAAGCCGCAGTGATCGAGGTGGGAATGGGTCAGGAAGACGTGCTCCACCCGCGCCATCTGATCCAGGCTCAGTTCGCCGACTCCGCTGCCGGCATCGACCAGCACGTCGTCGTCCAGCAGCAGCGCGGTGGTGCGCCGCGCGCCGCCGATACCGCCATAACAGCCGAGCACAACGATGTTCATACCCTCCCGCCCCCAGCTTCCCACCCGACAATCGGGTTTTGCAGCGGATACCGTAGCAAGTTCAGGGCCGCGAATCAAGACGGGTCGGTATCCCACTGTTTGGCCACCGATACAGGCATGCAGGAAACTCGCCCGCTGTTCAAATCAGTGGCACAATCAGCCCTGAGGCTGGCAGACACAGTCAAACCAAAAGGGGGAACCATGGGCATGCTGATATTTTTCGGCGTCGTCGCGGTGCTGGTGATCTACTGCATCAGTCTTTACAACCATCTGGTCAGCGTCAAGCATGCCGTGTCCAAGGCATGGGCCAATATCGACGTGCTGCTCAAACAGCGCCATGACGAACTGCCCAAGCTGGTCGAAGTGTGCAAACAATACAAGCAGTTCGAACAGGCCACGCTGGAGAAAGTCATCGCGGCGCGCGCCCAGGTGCATGCCGCCCGCGAACGCCAGGACATCGGCGCGCTGGGCCAGGCGGAAGGTGCGTTGCGCGCCGGCCTGGGCAACCTCTTCGCGGTCGCGGAAGCCTACCCGGAATTGAAAGCCAATGAAAATTTCATCCGCCTGCAGAACCGCATCACCTCGCTGGAGAACGGTATCGCCGACCGCCGCGAGTTGTACAACGAAGCGGTGAACATCAACAACGTGCAGATCGAAGTCTTCCCCGCCAGCATCATCGCGAGCATGTTCAACTTCGGCGAAAAGCCGCTGCTGGAATTCACTGCCGGCGAGAAAGCGGATGTGGACATGAAGTCGCTGTTCGGCTAGCAGACAGGCATTGATGCCATACCTGCTTGCCCCCTTTCCTCAATTCCGCTCCGCGCCCCACGGGCGGGGCTGCACCCCCGCCCGGCTACGGCGGCGCGAAGCATGCCTCGCGAAACCCCGCCTTCGCCCCGCATGCGGGGAGAGCGAAGCGAGTCGTGCGGAGCCAAGCAAACGTCTCGCTGTGCGAGTACCCCATTAATCCACCATGCTAGTCTCGCTGCGCCGCGATTACGCGCACCTGGTCACCTCGGGGGCACAGTTGCTGCTGTTGCTGGTCGGACTCGGGCTGGAATCGCGCAACGGCTGGCTGTTCGTGCTGTCGCTGATGGCTGCGATCAGCATGCTGGCCTGGCTGTCTGCGCTGAACAGGCTGCGCACCATACGCGATACCCCGACTTCGAAGATCGCCTCCGCCGCACAGGGATATGTTGAACTTGCCGGACGCGGCCACCCGTTCGGCGAACCCGTGATCGGGCAGCTCAGCCTGCTGCCCTGCCTGTGGTATCGCTACCAGATCGAACAACGCGAAGCGGAAGGCAAGTGGAAGACCGTCGGCAGGGGCGAAAGCGACGATACCTTCATCCTGCGCGACGATACCGGTGAGTGCGTGGTCGATCCGGACCAGGCGGAGATACTGACCCGGCACCGCGACCAGTGGCACGATGGCGATTACCGCTATACCGAGTGGAAGCTGATCGAGCATGACAGCATCTACGTGATCGGACAATTCCGCACCCAGGGCGGCGGCAGCCTGGAGTTCAACACCCGGGAGGAGATCGGCGCGCTGCTGGCGGAATGGAAAAAGGACATGCCGGCGCTGCTCAAGCGCTTCGATCTGGACGGAAACGGCACACTGGATATGCAGGAATGGATGTTGGCGCGGTCCGCCGCCCGGCGCGAGGTGGAAAAAATGAGGCGCGAAGCCGAGGCGCAAACCGATATCAACATCATCGGCCGCCCGCGCGACGGCCAATTGTTCCTGGTCAGCAACCTCGACCAGGCCAGGCTATCGCGCCGCTACCTGTTGTGGAGCTGGGCGCATCTGCTGATCTTCTTCGGTGCGCTGGGCGGGATAGGCTGGGCGCTGAATCAACCCATTTTTTGAATCAACAAAGCAACTTGTCCACGAATTGGTTCTCGCAGGGATATTGTCCGAGGGCAATAACCCGCAAAAACCCGAAAGGCACGAAAAAGACTCAACAACGCTTACCGGCTTATTGCCTCATTGGGAAATAATCTGCAACCCGGAACCCCGAATTTCACAAGCTTTCGCCTTGCGGCGAAATGCCTGCTTACCCCGCTTCGTGTTTTTCGTGTAAAAGGTTTTTTCGTCCTTAATGGATCAGCCTTTTCTGCGCAGCATCATCCGTTCCATCAAACCGTCCTTCATGAAGAACTGGTGCTTGATTGCGCCGAGCAGATGCACTATCGCCAGCCCGATCAACACATTGACCAGCAGCCCATGCACGGAATGGGCAAACACGTTGTGATAGCCATGTTCTTTCGGCAACATGTTTACATCCCAGGCCAGCAGAGCCTTGCCAGTCGTGCTGGTGATCACGGTCATGATACCGCTGAACGGCACCAGCAACAGCACCGCATACATCAGATGTTGAACGCCCTTGGCGGCTGCATGGAATACCGGCTTGTCGTTGAGCTTCGGTGGCGTGCCGTCCTTGCGGCGGAACAACAGTTGCGACAACACCAGAACCAATACCGAGGCCCCCACCGCCATATGGATCAGGTATCCGGCCAATGTCGCCTTGCTCTCGTCAGTCGCGTCGGCCAGGCTGTCGCCCAGATACCAGGCAACGATCAACAGTGCCAGGGTCAGCCAATGAACGATCACCATGCGCTTGCTGTATTGCTTCATAACTTCATGCTCCCAATTGTATGGAACCGGCCGAGGTGCGTGGAACAGGCCGGATAGGCCCGTTCCTGTCCGTTCCATTATTTTAAAAAGTCCGCAATTTACCCCAAACGCGCTGCTCGTGCAGCACTTTTGATCAATCGTCCATGCAATCCCTGTTTGATTTACGCATCGATTGCGATCAGGGTATGCTTCCGTCATCACAACCTTTCGGATCCGCCAGAATGAGCGCAGTGAAAAGCGAACAGATGATATCCGGGCTGAGCGCGGCAGAAGCGCAACAGCGCCTTGCCGAATCCGGATACAACGAACTGTATCCGCCCCGGCCACATCGCCTGTGGCATTCCGTTGCCGATGCGTTTCGCGAACCGATGTTCCTGTTGCTGGTCTTTGCCGGCGGGATTTACCTGTTGCTGGGCGAAGCGCAGGACGCGCTGATGCTGTTGTTCTTCGTGGTGCTGATCATCGTGATGACCGTGTCGCAGCAGCACAAAAGCCAGCGCGTGCTGGAAGCGCTGCGCGACCTGTCCAGCCCGCGCGCATTGGTGATACGCGACGGCAGGCAACTGCGCATTGCTGGACGTGAAGTGGTGCCGGGCGATCTGATGCTGCTCAAGGAAGGCGACCGCGTCGCCGCCGACGCGGTGCTGCTGAGCTGCAACGACCTGTCTGCCGACGAAGTCCATGCTGACCGGCGAATCGGTTCCGGTGCGCAAACGACCGGGCAGCCCGGAGTCACCCGCTGTGCAGCCGGGCGGAGACGACCAGCCGTTCGTGTACGCAGGCACCGTGCTGGTACAGGGCAGCGGTATCGGCCTGGTCACCGCAACCGGCAAATCCAGTGCGATCGGACAGATCGGCAAGGCGCTGCAGGAAACCCGCAGCGCAACCTCTCCGCTGCGCATGCAGACCGACAGGCTGGTGAACCGCCTCGCTATCTTGGCCGGTATCTTCTGCCTGACGCTGGCTATCATATACGGTGCCACACGCGGCCACTGGCTGGATGCGCTGCTCGCGGGCGTCAGCCTGGCAATGGCGTCGTTGCCTGAAGAATTCCCGGTGATCCTGTCGGTGTTCATGGCGCTCGGCGCATGGCGGATATCACAACGAAATGTACTGACGCGACGGCTCGATGCAATCGAAACGCTGGGCGCGACCACCGTGCTGTGCACCGACAAGACCGGCACGCTGACCGAGAATCGCATGGTGATCAGCAGGCTGTACAGCAACGGCCCCATGCCAGGCAAAAATAGGCTGCTGCAAGTGGATCGCCATGGCCCGCTGCCGGAGCCCTGGCACGAACTGGTGGAGTTCGGCATCCTGGCCAGCGAGCGCGAACCGTTCGACCCGATGGAACGCGCGCTGCACGAATTGGGGCAACGCACCCTGAGCGGCAGCGAACACCTGCATCAGGCATGGCAACTGGTCCATGAATATAGCCTGAGTCCCGACCTTCTGGCGATGTCACACGTCTGGCAGGGAGACGGCAAGGAACATCACATCGTCGCAGCCAAAGGCTCGCCGGAAGCCATCGTCGACCTTTGCCACCTGCCCGGGACAGAGGCGGGTGAGATCGCTGAAGTTGCGGCCGAAATGGCGGCCCAGGGATTGCGCGTGCTGGGCGTGGCGCGTGCGGAACTCGGGACCGGCCAAGACCCGGAGCATCAATGGCCGGCACAGCAGCATGACATCGCGTTCTCGTTTGTCGGCCTGCTGGGCCTGCAGGACCCGCTGCGTCCCGATGTCACTGAAGCCATTGCGCAATGCCATGCGGCAAGCATCCGTGTCGTGATGATCACCGGAGACCATGCCGGTACTGCCCAGGCGATCGCGCGCGAACTGGGCTTGCCGGCTGAACAGGTATTGACCGGCACCGATCTGGACACGCTTTCCGATGAAGCTTTGCGCATCAGACTGCGCACCGTGCAGGTATTCGCACGCATCGTTCCGCAGCAGAAGCTGCGCCTGGTGGAAGCCTTCAAGGACAACGGCGAGATCGTCGCGATGACAGGCGATGGCGTGAATGATGCGCCTGCGCTGAAGGCGGCGCATATCGGGGTAGCAATGGGCAAGCGCGGTACCGACGTAGCGCGTGAAGCTGCCGGGCTGGTACTGCTCAACGATGACTTTGCGTCGCTGGTTGCGACCATCCGTTTGGGACGCCGCATTTACGACAACCTGCGCAAGGCGATGAGTTACGCGCTGGCGGTGCACATCCCGATCGTCGGAATGGCGCTGTTGCCGGTGGTGCTCGGCGAACCGCTGCTGCTGTTGCCCGCGCACATCATGTTCCTGCAGATGATCATCGACCCGGCCTGTTCGATCTTCTTCGAGGCCGAACCTGAAGCAGCCGGTATCATGAAGCGACCGCCACGGCAGGCGAATGCAACCGCTGTTCGGCGGCAAATTGCTTGCCGGCAGCCTGTTGCAGGGGGGGATGTCACTGGTGGTGATAGCCGCCATTTATGCGTGGGGAATATCAAGTGAATATGAAGAAAATACCGTGCGGGCACTGGTGTTCGTTGCGATGGTCACCGGCAATATCGCGCTGGTATTCAGCAACCGCTCACTGGGGATGTCGTGGCGTAGCGCCTGGTCGGGCGGAAATCCTGTTCTCTGGTGGATCGTGCTGGGAGGCGGTGCCGGACTGGCGATGGTATTCAATATCCCGGTGCTGCGTGAACTGTTCCATTTCTCCGGCTTCTCCGGCGATGCGCCACATCTGTTGGCTACTGCGGTACTGGCCGCTTTCAGCGTATTGCTGCTCAGCGCCGGGGTGAAGCGCGTGATTGGATCTTTCCTTTGATCCGTACAAAGCAGGATGGTGTCAATCCAGCTTGACGGTCAGTCCAGCTTGACGGTCAGTCCAGTTTTCTGCGCCACTCCACCATGATCGAGTGGATACGCGGCTTGATCGATATCAGGGTATCCCTGGATTCCACCTGCAGGCGTGGTGCCATTGAAACGCGGTTATCTTCTTCGCTCAAATGCCAGCGGACGCTGGAAACCCAGGAGACCACTTTCTTAAGATCGAAATAGGGGCGCAAGTTTGGCAATTTACCGAAGCCGAACCGGTCGGGCATCTGATCGTTTGTACCCAGGCCAGAAGCCCGGTCGACTCCGGTGATTGTATAGGCAAGCGGAAGGGAAAAAATATCGACGCCGGGAGCAGATTGATCAAAACCGGACTGTGCTCCATGTGAAGCAATCGCATACCCGATCAGCATCAACCCAAGCCCTAGCTTCCACATTACTGTCTGCGCCCGCACGAAATACGAACCAGAAATGCAAGTATTCATTTTGCTCTCCTATTCATCTTTCCAAATGGCACAGGAGGCAGGTGGGTAACAAACACGGAAGATTCCCCGTGTTGCAGTCCCGCTGCCATAGTTTCCCTTAGGCCGGTGACTTTGCGCCCCTGCTTTTCAACAGGTTTGCCAAGTGACTGCAGAATATTTAATAACTGCCGAATAGTCAAAAACTGTAGTAATCAACGGTTGTTTTATTCTGATGAACGGTAATCGCTGCGATGACCGGTTCTGCACAGCAGAAATGTCAAATCTTGAATATAAAATATAATATTTTTATTCAATATGTTACAAATTTATACCGGCAAAGCCGCGACGCTCGGCAGATCACCGGCAGAACCGGCTGCACAAATACCAATATGCAGATAAATAATGCGAAATTCGATTATTCGGGGAAACTCGAGCACCAGTCTAACCGGCAAGCCCGGTCGAGGGGAACAAGATTCAATGTTGGGCGCCGGCAACCGCGGAAGGTTGTGCGGTTTGTTTGCCTGTCAATTTTGGCTGCGGGTCTTCCAGTATCTGATAGAAAACCTCGTTGCGCTTGATCATGCCCAGTTCGCTGCGTGCACGCTCCTCGATGGCCGCCGTACCCTGCTTGAGATCAAGCACCTCGGCATTGAGCACCGCATTGCGCATCCGGGTCTGCTGGTTGAGTTGCTGCTGCGCCTCGACCTGACGATGCAAATCCCACACCTGCAGCCAGCTGCCCTTGCCCAGCCACAGCGGGTACTGCAGCAGCAGCAGCAGCACAACCAATATCAGCGTGACCGCACGCATCAGCCCAACTGATAATACGCATCGCGCCCCGGATAAGAGGCAGTGTCACCCAGGTCTTCCTCGATACGCAGCAACTGGTTGTATTTCGCCATGCGATCCGAGCGCGACATCGAACCGGTCTTGATCTGCAGCACATTCGTGGCCACCGCGATGTCGGCAATTGTGCTGTCTTCGGTTTCGCCGGAGCGGTGCGAGATCACGGCGGTATATCCGGCGCGCTTGGCCATCTCGATCGCCGCGAAGGTTTCGGTCAGCGTGCCGATCTGGTTGACCTTGATCAGGATCGAATTGGCAATGCCGCGCTTGATGCCTTCGCGCAGTATCTTGGTATTGGTCACAAAAATGTCGTCGCCGACCAACTGGATGGTTTTGCCGAGCCGGTCAGTCAACATTTTCCAGCCGTCCCAGTCGTGCTCGCTCATCCCGTCCTCGATGCTGATGATGGGGTACTTGTCCACCCAGGTGGCATACAAGTCGACCATCTGTGCCGAGGTGAGGGTCAGCTTGTCCGCCTTGAGGTGATATTTCCCGCCCTTGTAGAATTCCGATGCCGCCGGATCCATACCGATCGCCACATCCGTACCCGGAACGTAGCCGGCTGCCTCGATCGCTTCAACGATGACTTTCAATGCCGCTTCGTTGGAACCAAGCGCGGGAGCGAATCCGCCTTCATCGCCGACCGTCGTCGGCAACCCGCGCTTGTGCAATACCGCCTTCAGCGCGTGGAACACTTCGGCACCGGTACGTAGCGCTTCACGGAAACTCTGCGCGCCGACCGGAATGATCATGAATTCCTGCATGTCCGAACCGCCCGTCGCATGAGCACCACCGTTGATCACATTCATCATCGGCACCGGCATTTCCATGCGCGCAGCACCGCCGAGATAGCGATACAGCGGCAGGCCGCTCTCTTCTGCCGCGGCTCGCGCCACTGCCATGGACACCGCCAGGATCGCATTCGCGCCCAGGCGCGCCTTGCTTTCCGTGCCGTCCAGTTCAATCATGGTCTGGTCGATGAAGGCCTGTTCGGCGGCATCCAGTCCGATGATCGCTTCGGCGATCTCGGTGTTGACATTTTCCACTGCTTTCAGCACGCCCTTGCCCAGATAGCGCTGCTTGTCGCCATCGCGCAACTCGATCGCTTCCTTTTCCCCGGTGGATGCGCCGGACGGCACGGCGGCACGCCCCATCACACCGGATTCCAGCAGTACGTCCGCTTCCACTGTCGGGTTTCCGCGCGAATCCAGAATCTCGCGGGCGATCACATCAACAATTGCACTCATTCTTTTTTCCTTCTTCCTTCTTCTAAACGTTTTTCAAGTCGACTTTTTCTTCGATCAAACCCTGCTGCTTGACTGTTTCATCCAGCACTTTCAGCGTTTGCAACAATTCCTTTAGATGTCCGAGCGGAAATGCGTTCGGACCGTCCGACAAGGCCCTGGACGGATTCGGATGCGTTTCCATGAACAGGCCGGAAATTCCCACCGCCACTGCCGCGCGCGCCAGCACCGGCACGAATTCGCGCTGCCCGCCGCTGACCGTCCCCTGCCCGCCGGGCAGCTGCACCGAGTGGGTCGCATCGAACACCACCGGGCAACCGGTGTTGCGCATCACTGCAAGCGAGCGCATATCCGACACCAGGTTGTTGTAGCCGAACGACGCACCGCGTTCGCACACCATGATGTTGTCCGCTCCGCTGGCTTCGCGCGCCTTTTCCACCACGTTCTGCATATCCCATGGCGACAAGAATTGCCCCTTCTTGATGTTCACCGGCTGGCCGCATTTCGCCACGGCATGGATGAAATCGGTCTGGCGGCAAAGGAACGCCGGGGTCTGCAGCACATCGACCACTGCCGCGACCGGCGCGATCTCTTCGATGTCATGCACATCGGTCAACACCGGCACCCCGATCTGCTTCTTCACTTCGGCAAGTATTTTCAGACCCTCGTCCATTCCCGGGCCGCGAAACGATTTCCCGGAACTGCGGTTGGCCTTGTCGAAGGAGGATTTGTAGATGAAGTTTATCTTCAGCCCGCTGCATATTTCCTTCAGCATGCCGGCGGTATCGATCGCCAGCTGCCGCGACTCGATCACGCACGGACCGGCAATCAGGAACAGCGGCTGGTCCAGGCCGACATCAAATCCACACAGCCTCACGCCGCCACCTCGTTACCGCGATTCGGATATCCACCAATGGCCATCTCGGTGGCTGGCGGCATTACCCGCAGTGTCAACTCCACATGCGACTTGTCGCATAGTGGATTGCCTGACTTTGTTACCGCCGCTGCGCGCACCGTGTTCATACCGCCACCTTTTCTTTCGCATGCGCTGCCTGGCGTTGCAAAGCGGCTTCAACAAACGATTTGAACAAGGGATGCCCGCTGCGCGGCGTGGAGGTGAATTCTGGGTGGAATTGCACGCCGATGAACCACGGGTGCAGGGATTTAGGCAATTCCATGATCTCCGGCAGATCTTCGCTCGGGGTGCGGGCCGAAATGATCAGCCCGGATTTTTCCAGTTCCGGCACGTAATGGTTGTTGACTTCGTAGCGATGGCGGTGCCGTTCATTGACTTCATCACCGTAAATGCTTTGTGCCATGGTGCCGGGTTTGATCGGGCAGCGCTGCGAACCGAGTCGCATCGTTCCGCCCAGGTCGGAGTCGTTGTCGCGAATTTCGACCTTGCCGTCGCGGTCCAGCCATTCGGTGATCAGCGCGACCACCGGATGTTCGGTGGCGGGGTCGAATTCGGTGCTGTTCGCATCGGCCATGCCCGCGACGTGGCGGGCATACTCGATCACCGCCAGCTGCATGCCGAGGCAGATACCGAGATAAGGAACCTTGTTTTCGCGGGCAAAGCGGATCGCGGCAATCTTGCCTTCCGTCCCGCGCTTGCCGAAACCGCCCGGCACCAGTATCGCATCGAAATGCGCCAGGCCCTGCATGCCGGCGGTTTCCAGCGTTTCGGAATCGATATATTCGATTTTCACCTGCGTTGCGGTGTGTATCCCGGCATGCCGCAGCGCCTCGATCAGCGACTTGTACGATTCGGTCAGGTCGACATATTTTCCGACCATGCCGATGGTGATCCGATGCTGCGGATTTTCCTGCGACTTCACCAGTTTATGCCCATACCGACAGATCGGCGGGCGGCAGATCCATTCTGAGCTCCTCGCAAACGATGCGGTCCAGGCCTTGCTGGTTGAGCATTTGCGGCACCTTGTAAATGCTGTCCACGTCCCACATCGAAATCACCGCCTCTTCGCGCACATTGGCAAACAGCGAAATCTTGGCGCGCTCGTCGTCGGGAATGCGCCGGTCTGCTCGGCAGATCAGCGCAGTCGGGAAAATACCGATTTCGCGCAGTTTCTGCACGCTGTGCTGGGTCGGCTTGGTTTTCAGCTCGCCGGCAGTGGCGATGTACGGGACCAGGGTCAGATGCACATATGCGACCTGATTGCGACCCAGGCGCAAACCCATCTGCCGGGCGGCTTCCAGGAACGGCAGCGATTCGATGTCGCCGACTGTCCCGCCGATTTCGATGATCGCCACATCGGCATTGCCGTCATGCGAAGCGGCCGCACCACGCTCAATAAACTCCTGGATTTCGTTGGTGATATGCGGGATCACCTGAACGGTCTTGCCCAGATATTCGCCGCGCCGTTCTTTGCGGATTACGCTGTCGTAGATCTGGCCGGTGGTAAAGTTATTGGCCTTGCGCATCTTCGCGGAAATGAAGCGCTCGTAATGCCCCAGGTCCAGATCGGTTTCCGCACCATCCTCTGTCACGAAAACTTCCCCGTGCTGGAACGGGCTCATCGTGCCGGGATCCACGTTGATATAGGGATCGAGCTTGAGCATCGTTACTTTCAGGCCGCGCGATTCGAGTATGGCTGCAAGCGAAGCGGCGGCGATGCCCTTCCCCAGAGAAGAAACAACGCCGCCCGTGATAAAGATGTACTTGGTCATGCGGATGCCCGGATATAACCTGCCGCATGGCTATCGTCTGCTGACGGCTGGCGGAAAGGCTAATGGTTTAGCAAATGCTTTCGTAGGCGGCGATGATACCGTAAATCGATCCGCTATCAAAATCCGATGCGAAACACCCTGCTTGCCCGGGTATTGGGTGCGTCAGGAATTCAGTTTCCTGCTTCAATCGGCTGGCCAGGCGCCAGGACCGTTGCGCAAGGAATTTCCTAATGCAGCAACAGGGATTGCTTGACCGACACCGCACAAACCGACATCAGCGTGCCAGGCAGCACGCCAAGCAACAGCAGGCCGATTCCGTTCAGGCTCAACAGCAGCGTCGTATCCTGCCCGAAGATGATCGGTTCGTGGCTTTCCGGCGCATCGAAATACATCAGCTTGACGATGCGCAGATAGTAGAACGCGCCGATCAGGGAGAACAACACCGCCGCTACAGCCAGCCAGACGTGGCCGGATTGCACGACGGCGTTCAGCACCGAGAATTTTGCGTAGAAACCCACCGTGGGCGGCACCCCGGCCATCGAGAACATCAGCAACAGCATCAGGAAGGCCAGCCACGGACTGCGTTGGTTCAGGCCTTTGAAGTCGTTCAGGTTATCAGCCTCGAATCCGACCCTGGACAGCATCATGATCATGCCGAAGGAGCCCAGCGTCATCAGCACATAGACCACAGCGTAAAACATTGATGAACCGTAGCCCTCACTGTCGCCGCTGATGAATCCCAGCAGCAGGAACCCCATGTGCGCGATGGTCGAGTAAGCAAGCATGCGTTTCAGGTTGGTCTGCGCGATTGCGGTAATATTGCCGAGCGCCATCGATGCGATGGCAAGAATGATCAGCATGCCTGACCAGTGCAGCACCAGCGGTTGCAGGCCGGATACCAGCAAGCGCGAAGTGAAAGCGAATGCAGCCAGTTTCGGGGCCGATCCGATCAGCATGGTCATTGCGGTTGGCGCACCGTGATACACGTCGGGCAACCACATATGGAAAGGCACCACACCGAGTTTGAACGCCAGCCCGGACACCACGAACACCAGTCCGAACACCAGCAGCGTGTTGTTCGCAGTCCCGGACTGGATCGACCTGGACACCGCGTCCAGTTGCAGCGAACCGGTCGCGCCGTACAGCATCGACATGCCGTAAAGCAACAGGCCAGAAGCCAGCGCGCCGAGGATGAAGTACTTCATCGCGGCCTCGGTGGCAATCGCGGAATCGCGCTGCAGCGCAACCATCGCATACAGGCTCAGCGACAACAGTTCCAGGCCAAGGTACAACGAGATGAAATGATTCGCGGAGATCATCACCATCATGCCCAGCGTTGCAAACAGCGTCAGCACCATGAACTCGCCGCTGAACAGATCGCGCACGGTCAGATACTGGCGCGAATACACCAGCATCATCGAGACGGACAGATAGGTCAGCAGTTTCAGCACATCGGACATCAGGTCATCCACGAACATGTTGTGAAATACCTGTGCCACGCCGTTCTGATGCGTGCCGACGGTGATCAGCGCGCACACCATCAGGGTAAGTTGGACCAGCATGTAAGTGATCAGCCTGCCACTTTGCTTGATCAGCGAATCCGCGATCAGGATCACGCATGTCATGATCAGCAGGAAGATTTCCGCGCCGGCCGGCATCAAATTTGTCATCAAATCCATATACACCTCAAAATCAACCGTAGGGTGGGCACGGTTTTTGTGCCCACGCTTAAAAATCTATTTCGCTGGCCGCGTTGGCACAAAAAACCGTGCTCCCTGCACAATCATGGCAGCTTGGATCGTGCAGCGTGCACCAGCAAATCGTTTACCGACACATGCAGAATTTCACTGAATGGCAACGGATACAGCCCCATGCCCAGCACGGCAAGCGCCAGAATCGCGAATATCGATTTTTCGCGCAGGGTGATATCGGTCAGTTTGGCAACCTGCGCATTGGCGATTGCGCCGAAGATCACCCGCTTGTACATCCACAGCGTATATGCTGCGCCAAAAATCAGCGTGGATGCGGCCGCAAATGCATACCAGAAGTTGGTTCTCACCGTGCCGAGTATCACCATGAATTCGCCGACGAAGCCGCTGGTGCCCGGCAGTCCGACATTGGCCATTGCGAACAGCATGAAGAATGCGGCGAATACCGGCATGGTGTTGGCAACACCGCCGTAGTCGGCAATGTTGCGCGAGTGCATCCGGTCGTACAGCACCCCGATGCAGAGGAACAGTGCGCCGGATACGAAGCCGTGGGAAATCATCTGAAGCAGCGCGCCTTCCATGCCGTAATCGTTGAAGATGAACAGGCCCAGCGTGACAAAACCCATGTGCGAGATGGATGAATACGCCACCAGTTTCTTCATGTCGGTCTGGGTCAGCGCGACCAGTCCGATGTACACCACCGCGATCAGCGACAGCGCGATCATCACGCCGGCCAGGTGATGGCTGGCATCCGGCACGATCGGTATGGACAAACGCAGAAAACCGTAAGCGCCCATTTTCAGCATGATCGCCGCAAGGATCACCGAGCCGCCGGTCGGCGCTTCGACGTGCGCATCAGGCAGCCAGGTATGCACCGGAACCATCGGCACCTTGACCGCAAAGGCGAAGAAGAACGCGATGAAGATCAGGATCTGCGCGGTCATCGGGATCGCGACCTGGTGGAAATCGAGTATTTCGAAGCTGCCGCCGGACTGATTGTAGAGATAGATCAACGCCACCAGCATCAGCAGCGAACCGAGCAGGGTGTAGAGGAAGAACTTGACCGCCGCATACACACGATTGGCGCCGCCCCACACGCCGATGATCAGGAACATCGGGATCAGCATCGCTTCCCAGAACACATAGAACAGGATCGCGTCCAGCGCCGCGAACACGCCGATCATGATGCCGGACATGATCAGGAATGATGCCATGTATTGCGCGACACGCTTCTCGATCACACGCCAACCGGCCAGCACCACGATGGGCGTGAAGAACGAGGTAAGCAGGATGAACAGCACCGAGATGCCGTCCACACCGAGGTGATAGTGGATGTTGAAACGCGTGATCCAGTTGTGCATCTCGACGAACTGCATCGCCGAGGTGTTGCGCATGAAACCGGTATACAGCGGGATCGTCACCAGGAAGCCCAGCACCGAGCCGACCAGCGCCAGTATGCGCGCCAGCGGCGCATTCTTGTCGTCGCCGGTTGCCAGCACCAGTATGCCGAACAGGATCGGCAGCCAGATCGCAACACTAATTACAGGTAATCCCAGAAACATGCTTTATTCCTTTACTTTCCCGCCGCTGTCGCGCCGTACTATCCAGGTATCAATGAAACCAGTTCCGCACCGTCAGCAGCACGAACACGCCGATGATCATCGAAAACGCATAGTGGTAGATGTAGCCGGACTGCAAACGTCTCAGCACACCGGAAAACAGGCCCACCAGCCTGGCCGTTCCGTTCACCATCACTCCGTCGATGAGTTTTATATCGCCGAATTTCCACAGCAGGCCGCTGGTACCGCGCGCGCCGCCGGCAAAGAACCAGTCATTGAAGCGGTCGAAATAATATTTGTTGTCCAGCAGGGTGTAGATGAAGCTGAAACGCTTCTGCAGCGCGGCCGGGAATGTCCGGGCGTTTCATATAGAACACCCAAGCGGTCAGCACGCCTGACAAAGCAATCCAAAGCGGGTACCCGTATATGGCATGCAAAACCATTGCAAATGCGCCATGAAACTCGTCTGCCAGCTCTGCCATGCCGGGATGTTCGGGCGAGACATAAATGGCATCCTTGAAATAGTTGCCGAACAAAACCGGTTCGATGGTGAGATAGCCAATGAACAGCGACGGGATAGCCAGCAGGATCAGCGGCAGGGTAACGACCCACGGCGATTCGTGCGGTTTTTGTCCCGGCGCGAGACCGTGGTGGTGGTCCGCAGACACCTCTTCATCGGCATGATCGCCATGGTGATCATGGTGTGCTTTGCCGAAGCGCTCCTTGCCATGGAACACCAGGAAATACATACGGAATGTATAAAATGCGGTGACGAACACCCCTGCCACCACCGCAAAGTAGGCAAAACCGGCACCCGGCAGGTGTGACAGCCCGACCGCCTCGATGATGCTGTCCTTGGAATAGAAGCCGGAGAAGAACGGCGTGCCGATCAAGGCCAGCGAGCCGATCAGGAAAGTGATCCAGGTAATCGGCATGTATTTCCTGAGACCACCCATGTTGCGGATGTCCTGATCATGGTGCATGGCCATGATCACGCTGCCCGCGGCCAGGAACAACAGCGCCTTGAAGAAGGCGTGGGTCATCAGGTGGAAGATCGCGACAGAATAAGCCGAAGCGCCCAGCGCCACGGTCATGTAGCCGAGTTGCGACAGGGTAGAATACGCGATCACGCGCTTGATGTCGTTCTGGATCATGCCGATGAAACCCATGAACAGCGCAGTGATCGCGCCGATCACCATCACGAATGACAATGCCGTATCGGACAATTCGAACAGCGGCGACATGCGCGCCACCATGAAGATGCCGGCCGTCACCATGGTCGCGGCGTGGATCAGCGCGGAGATCGGTGTCGGACCTTCCATCGAATCGGGCAGCCAGACATGCAACGGAAATTGTGCCGATTTGCCCATCGCACCGATGAACAGCAAAATGCATATCGCAGTCAGCAGATTCACCGACATGCCCGGGATAGGCGCCATGTCATTGGCGTGGCTGGCCGCATTGGCGAACACCGCATCATATTGCAGAGTGCCAAACACCATCAGCACCAGGGCGATGCCAAGCAGGAATCCGAAGTCGCCGACGCGATTCACCAGGAAGGCTTTCAGGCTGGCATAGATCGCGGTAGGGCGGTCGTACCAGAAACCGATCAGCAGGTATGAAACCAGGCCCACCGCTTCCCAGCCGAAGAACAGCTGCATGAAATTGTTGGCCATCACCAGCATCAGCATGGAGAAGGTGAACAGCGAGATGTAACTGAAGAAGCGCTGGTAGCCGGCATCTTCACTCATGTAGCCGATGGTGTAGATGTGCACCATCAGCGACACAAAGGTGACCACCAGCATCATGACAGCGGTGAGGCTGTCGATCAGAAAACCGACCTGAAACCTGGCATCGCCCGATGTCAGCCAGGTATAGACCGAGCCTTTGAACACATGCCCTTCCTGCACATCCTGGAATATTGCCACAGAAGCAAAGAAGGAAACGGCTACCAGCGCGATCGTGATGCGATGCGACCAGGTGCGTCCCAGCCATTTTCCGAACACACCGGCGATGATCGCACCGGCCAGCGGAGCCAGCGGAACCAGCAGATAGAGCGTTTGCATATTCATCCCATCAGCCTTTCAAACTGTCCAGATCGTCGACATTGATCGTGTTCAGATTGCGGAACAGCACCACCAGAATCGCCAGGCCGATGGCCGCTTCGGCGGCAGCCACGGTCAGGATGAAAAATACGAAGATCTGCCCGGCGCTGTCGTTCAGGTAATGCGCAAACGCGAGGAAGTTGGTATTTACCGCCAGCAGCATCATTTCGATCGCCATCAGCAGCACGATCAGATTCTTGCGATTCAGAAAGATACCAACCACGCTGATGGCGAACAGCACGGCACTCAGTACCAGATAATGCGACAGTGTGATCATGTTTTCGCCCCCCGTTATTATTCAGTCGTTGCGCGCGGACTTCATCGGAACGATGCGCAAACGATCCGCCTTCCTGACCGCAATCTGGTCGGCGACCACCTGCGATTTGGCATCCTTGCGGCGGCGCAATGTCAGCGCTATCGCGGCCACCATTGCGACCAGCAAAATCACCGCGGCTATCTCGAACGGATAGACATACTCGGTGTAGAGCAGACGCCCAATCACCTTGGTGTTGCTGTAATCGGCAGCGTGCCGGACGGCGACCGCGCCCCCTGCCGATTTTTCCGAACCCAGCACCCAGATCATCTCGAAAGCCATCAGTCCGGCCAGCGCCGCGCCGAACGGCAACCAGCGCCAGAATCCTTCGCGCAGCCTCACCAGGTTGATGTCCAGCATCATCACCACGAACAGGAACAGCACCATCACCGCGCCGACATACACCAGCACCAGCGCGATGGCCAGGAATTCGGCTTCCAGCAGCAGCCAGATCCCGGCCGAGCTGATGAATGCCAGCACCAGGAACAGCACCGCATGCACCGGATTGCGCGCGGTGATCACGCCGAGCGCGGCAAACACGATCAGCGCGGCAAACATATAAAACACGATGACTTCAAAATTCATTAACTTGCCCTTTATCCTTGCTTCGGCCCTCTGTTCGGCCCGATTAGCGGTACCTGGCGTCCAGCGCCCTGTCTGCCGCGATCTGCGCTTCGTATTTGTCGCCCATCGCCAGCAGCATCGGCTTGGTGTAATACAGGTCGCCGCGCTTCTCACCGTGATACTCGAATATCCGTGTCTCAACGATCGCATCCACCGGGCAGGCCTCTTCGCAGAAGCCGCAGAAGATGCATTTGACCAGGTCGATGTCGTATTGCGTGGTGCGGCGTGTGCCGTCCTCGCGTTCCGCCACCTCGATCTTGATCGCCAGCGCCGGGCAGACCGCCTCGCACAGCTTGCAGCCGATACAGCGCTCTTCGCCGTTCGCATAGCGGCGCAGCGCGTGCAGTCCGCGGAAGCGGTTGCTCTGCGGGGTTTTTTCTTCCGGGAACTGCACCGTGATCTTGCGCGCGAAGAAATAGCGCCCGGTCAGCGCCATACCCTTCACCAGCTCGAAAAGCAGGAAGGTCTTGAAGAAATTCTTGATCGTTTGCATGTTCGTCTCCTCCGCCTTTTACCAGACCCAGAACCGGGTCTGCATCCACACTGCGATCACCACCACCCAGATGATGGTAAGCGGGATGAATACCTTCCAGCCCAGGCGCATCAACTGGTCATAGCGATAACGCGGGAAAGTGGCACGGAACCACAGGAACAGTAACAGGATGAACGCAACCTTGCCCAGCAGCCAGATGAAACTGTCCGGCAGGAACGGCACCGGCGACAACCATCCGCCCAGGAACATGATCGACGTCAGGAAGGCGATCAGGATCATGTTGGCATATTCCGCCAGGAAAAACACCGCGAACGCCATGCCGGAATATTCCACATGGAAACCCGCGACGATCTCCGACTCGCCTTCGGCCATGTCGAACGGCGCCCGATTGGTTTCCGCCACGCCGGAAATCAGGTACACCATGAACATCGGAAACAGCGGGATCACATACCAGTTCAGCGCACCCCAGTTGCCGTGCTGGCCGCGCACGATGTCGGTCAGATTCATGCTTTGCGACGCCATCAGCACGCACACCAGCGCGAAACCCATCGCGATCTCGTATGACACGATCTGCGCCGCAGAGCGCACCGCGCCGAGGAATGCATATTTTGAATTGGATGCCCAACCGGCGATGATGATGCCGTACACGCCCAGCGAGGTCATCGTAAGGATATACAGCAGTCCGGCATTGACATTGGCCAGCGCCATCCCTTCGCCGAACGGCACCACTGCCCAGGCTGCCAGCGCGGGAGCAAAAGCCATGATGGGAGCAATAACGAACAGGAATTTGCTCGATCCGCTCGGTATGATGATTTCCTTGAGAAACAATTTCACGCCGTCGGCGAGCGGTTGCAGCAGCCCGAAATAACCGACGCGATTCGGACCGATACGGATCTGCATGTAGCCGATGACCTTGCGCTCGGCCAGTGTCAGATAGGCGACGCCACCCAGCAGCGGCAAGATGATCGCGAAGATCTTGACCACTGTCCACAATAGCGGCCATACCGGCTTTATGTAACCCCACATCGTGTCCCAGAGCCCGAACAGGTTCCAGAACCATTGGAAAAAATGCAGTATCTGGGCTTCCATCATGCACGCTCGACCGTTATTGCGCCAAACATCGCGCCCAGCCCAGCCGTGTCCGGATGACCCGCTGCCACGCGTGCGGTAGCGACCGGCATGCCGTCATCCGCCCGCGCTACCAGGCGCGCACTTGCTTTACCCTGATTCACTTTCACCGTGTCCCCGGCTTGCACACCCAGCTTCAGCAACTCGCTGCTGTGCATGACCACACAAGGGGTTGCCGCATCGCGCGTCAATTGCAGCGCCGCCGCGCGGCGCACCACCGCGTCGGCGGAGTAGATCGGCACATCGCTGACGCGCTGCAGGCCTTGGCCGCTGCCTGCAATGGTTTGCAGTGCAACACCCTCCATATGATTGTTCAGTTTGCCGGCAATGCCGTTCTCGCCCCCGGGCAAAATTTCGTCGCGCACCGCCTCGCCGGTATCCTGATCGAAACCCGGCAGCTGCAGCAGGTTGCCCAGTACGCGCAGCACCTTCCATGCCGGCCGCGCTTCGCCCAGCGGCTTGACCGCGCCCCTGAAACTTTGCACGCGGCCTTCGGTGCTGACGAAGGTACCCGACGTTTCGGTGAACGGCGCGATCGGCAGCATCACATCGGCGTATTCGGCCGCGCGATGTTTGTACGCGGACAGGGCCACCACCATGTCGGCCGCATGCATCGCCGACATCGCCTGCTGCGGATCGTGCATATCGAGTTCCGGCTCGGCATTCAGCAGCAGATAGGCCTTGCGCGGCGATGCCAGCATCTGTGCGGCATTCATGCCCTTCCCGCCGGAGGGCAGCGCCCCGGCCAGGTAGCCGCCGACGCTGTTCGCCGCCTCGCCCAGGTAGCCGAACTTCGCGGCGCACACTGCCGCGATCTGCTCGGCCAGCATCGCGATCTGTACGGCCTGCGGATGTTGTTGCGCGAAATTGCCCAGCAACACTGCGGCACGCTCGCCGCTCGCCAGGCTGTGGGCAATCGCACGCGCCTGTGCGGTGGGCTGCACGGCCGCGACGACTTTCCGGGTTTCGCCGGACAGCGTGATTGATTTTTCGGCCGCCAGCGCATTCAGGATTTGCGCCAGGCTGTTCGCCAGCTCGTCCGGTGCGACGATGGACTTGTTCTTTACCGGCATCAGCAGATCATCGTCGCTGGCATGCACGATGTTGGCCTGCGCGCCCTGTTTGACGGCCTGGCGCACGCGGCTCGCCAGCAGGGGATGGTCCTTGCGCAGGAAGCTGCCGACGATCAGGAAACGGTCACGGGTATTGATGTCCGCTACCGCCATGCCCAGCCAGGGCGCGCCCGCAAGCTTGCCGTCCGCGGTGAAATCCGACTGGCGCAAACGGAAATCCACGTTGCCGCTGCCCAGGCCGCGCATCAGCTTCTGCAGCAAATACAGTTCTTCCAGCGTGCTGTGCGGCGTCGCCAGCGCGGCGATCTGGTCGGCTCCGGCCGAGCTGCCGATCTGGCGCAAGCCGTTCGCCACATACTCCAGCGCGACTTGCCATTCGACCTCGATCCACTTGCCGTCCTGCTTGAGCATCGGCCTGGTCAGACGCTCCGGTCGAGTTCAGTCCTTCATAGCTGAACCTGTCCTTGTCGGACAGCCAGCATTCGTTGATGGCTTCATTCTCTGACCGGCAACACGCGCATCACCTTGTTGTCCTTCACCTGCACTGACAGATTGGAACCCAGGCCATCGTGCGGGCTGACCGATTTGCGCTGCGACAACTCCCAGTTGCGCGCGGTATAGCGGAACGGCTTGCTGGTCAGCGCGCCCACCGGACACAGGTCGATCATGTTGCCCGACAACTCGGAATCGACCGTGCTGTTCACAAAACTCATGATCTCTGCATGCTCGCCGCGGAACGCCATGCCCAGTTCCATCACGCCGGCGATCTCCTGTCCGAAACGCACACAGCGCGTGCAGTGTATGCAGCGGTTCATCTCCTCGGTGGACACCAGCGGCCCGATGTCCTTCGTGCATCACGCTGCGCTTGGGTTCGTGGTAGCGCGATGCGCTGCCGCCATAACCGACTGCCAGATCCTGCAGCTGGCATTCGCCGCCCTGATCGCAGATCGGGCAATCGAGCGGATGATTGATCAGCAGAAACTCCATCACGCCCTTCTGCGCCTTGACCGCCATTTCCGAATGGGTGCGCACCTTCATGCCTTCCGCGACCGGGGTCGCGCAGGCCGGCATCGGCTTGGGAGCCTTCTCGATTTCAACCAGGCACATGCGGCAATTCGCCGCGATGGAAAGTTTCTTGTGGTAGCAGAAATGCGGAATATAGACGCCGAGACTTGTTCGCCGCGTCCATCACCGTGGAACCGCGTTCGGTCTCGACCGGCTTGCCATCAATTTCAATGTTGATCATTACTCACCCAATCCGTCAGCTTCACACCAGGCAGCGCTTGTGTTCGATGTGATATTCAAATTCGTCGCGAAAATGCCTGAGCATGCCCTGCACCGGCCAGACTGCCGCCTCGCCCAGTGCGCAGATCGTGCGTCCGGCGATGTTCTCGCCCATGCTCAACAGCAGATCCAGATCTTCCTTGCGCCCCTCGCCATGCTCGATGCGGTGCAGGATGCGATACAGCCAGCCGGTGCCTTCGCGGCACGGCGTGCACTGGCCGCAGGATTCCTCGTAATAGAAATAGGACAAACGTTCCAGCGCGCGCACCATGCAGGTCGTATCGTCCATGATGATCACCGCACCGGTGCCCAGCATCGAACCGGCCTTGGCAATCGAGTCATAGTCCATATCCAGATCCATCATGATTTCGCCGGGCAACACCGGCATCGACGAGCCGCCCGGGATGCAGGCCTTCAGTTTGCGCCCGCCGCGCATTCCGCCGGCCATTTCCAGCAGCTTTCTGAACGGTGTCCCCATCGGCACCTCGAAGTTGCCCGGTTTGTTCACATGCCCGGAAACCGAAAACAGCTTGGTGCCGCCGTTGTTGGGCCTGCCCAGATTCAGGAATGCCTGGCCGCCGTTCTTGATGATGTAGGGAATGCTGGCGAAAGTCTCGGTATTGTTGATCGTGGTCGGCTTGCCATACAGGCCGAAGCTCGCCGGAAACGGCGGCTTGAATCGCGGCTGGCCTTTTTTGCCCTCGATCGATTCCAGCAAGGCCGTTTCTTCGCCGCAGATGTAGGCGCCGATAGCCGAGATGGTTGTGCAGGTCGAAGCTGAAGTCGGTGCCCATGATACTGTCGCCGAGATAACCGGCGGCACGCGCCAGTTCGCAGGCTTCTTCCATGCGCTCGTAGGCCTCGAAGATCTCGCCGTGCACATAGTTGTATCCGGTCTTCACGCCCATCGCGTAAGCGGCAATGGCCATGCCCTCGATCAGCAGATGCGGGTTATAGCGCAGGATGTCCCAGTCCTTGCAGGTACCCGGCTCGCCTTCGTCGGAATTGCAGACGATGTATTTTTCCCCGGAATAGTCCTTCGGCATGAAGCTCCACTTCAGGCCGGTCGGAAATCCCGCACCGCCGCGTCCGCGCAGTGCCGACGCCTTGACCTCGGCGATGATCGCGTCCGGCGCCATCTTTTCGGTCAGCACCTTGCGCAGCGCCTGATAGCCGCCGACCTTGAGGTAATTTTCCAGCGTCCAGGGCTGGTCGAAATCCATCGTGGTAAAAATGACCGGGCCGTTCATGCCAGCTTTATTCATGATTGGTCCAGCTCCGCTAAAATTTGATCGATCTTTTCCGGCGTCAGGCGGCCGCACATTTTCTTGTTGCTGATGGTGAACAGCGGCGCATCGACGCATGCACCCATGCATTCGCCCTCGCGCAAACCGAACTTGCCATCCGCGGTCGACTCGCCCAGTCCGATGCCCAGCTTGCTTCTTCAGATAATCGACCGTTTCATTGGCGCCACCCAGCTGGCAGGACAGATTGGTGCACACCGTGATGGTGTGCCTGCCCATCGGCTTGAGGTTATACATGTGGTAAAAGGTCGCGACCTCGTAAACCGCCATCTGCGGCATCCCCAGATACGAGGCGATGTCCGCCATGTCGTCCGTGGCGATCCAGCCCTTTTCTTCCTGCACGAAGCGCAATGCCGCCATTACTGCCGATTGCTTCTGGTTCGCCGGATATTTCTTCAGTTCGCGGTTGATCTTGTCTGTATTTGTTCGGATAACATCAGCGGTCAACCTCGCCAAAAACGATGTCCTGCGTACCGATGATGGTCACCACGTCCGCGATCATATGGCCGCGTGCCATCTCGTCCAGCGCGGCGATATGCGCAAAACCCGGGGCGCGTATCTTCATCCGATAAGGCTTGTTCGCCCCGTCGGAAATCGAGGTAAATGCCGAATTCGCCCTTGGGATGCTCGACGGCCGCATAAGCCTCGCCGGCAGGCACATGCATCCCCTCGGTGAACAGCTTGAAATGGTGGATCAGCTCTTCCATGTTTTCCTTCATGGATTCTCGCTGCCGGCGGTGCAAACTTGTGGTTGTCCGGTCATCACCGGGCCCGGGTTGTTGCGCAACCAGGCGATGCATTGCCTGATGATACGGTTGGACTGGCGCATTTCTTCGACGCGCACCAGATAACGGTCATAGGTATCGCCGGTCTTGCCGACCGGAATATCAAAATCCAGACGGTCGTATACTTCATAAGGTTGCTTCTTGCGCAAATCCCATTCCACGCCCGAGCCGCGCAGCATCGGGCCGGTGAAACCGAGCGCCAGCGCGCGTTCCGGCGTGACCACGCCGATGCCCACGGTGCGCTGTTTCCAGATGCGGTTATCCGTCAGCAGGGTCTCGTATTCATCAACATAACCGGGAAAGCGGTCGGTAAAGTCTTCCAGAAAATCCAGCAGCGAGCCCTGGCGATTCTCGTTGAGCTTTTTGACTGCGGCGGCATTATGGATTTTTGATGCCTGATATTGCGGCATGCTGTCCGGCAGATCGCGATACACGCCGCCGGGACGGTAATAGGAGGCATGCAAACGCGCGCCGGATGCGGCTTCGTACACATCCATCAGGTCTTCGCGCTCGCGGAAGCAATACAGGAATATGGTCATCGCGCCGATATCCAGACCGTGCGCGCCCAGCCACAGCAGGTGATTCAGCAGACGGGTGATTTCATCGAACATCACGCGGATATATTGCGCGCGCAACGGCACTTCGATACCGGCCAGTTTTTCGACGGCCAGCACATAGGCATGCTCGTTGCTCATCATCGACACGTAATCCAGCCGGTCCATATAGGGCAGCGTCTGCAGGAAAGTCTTGTGCTCGGCGAGCTTTTCGGTGGCGCGATGCAGCAAACCGATGTGCGGATCGGCGCGCTCGATCACCTCGCCGTCCAGCTCCAGCACCAGACGCAACACCCCGTGCGCGGCCGGATGCTGCGGCCCAAAATTCATGGTGTAGTTTTTAATTTCAGCCATTACTTGTTCTCCGCTTTGCTCGCGTAATGTTCTTCACGCACGATACGCGGCGTCACTTCGCGCGGCTCGATCGAGACCGGCTGATACACCACACGCTGCTGTTCAGGGTCATAGCGCATTTCCACATTCCCGGACAGCGGGAAGTCCTTGCGGAACGGATTGCCGACAAAACCGTAGTCGGTCAGGATACGGCGCAGATCGGGGTGGCCGCTGAACACGATGCCATACAGGTCGAAAGCTTCACGCTCATACCAGTTGGCGGACGGCCATATGTCGATCACCGATGCCAGCACCGGAAACTCGTCATCCTCGGCAAAGACGCGCACGCGCATACGCACGTTATTTGTCACCGAAAGGAGGTTATAGACCACTGCAAACCGATGTGGGTGAGCAGCAGTCCTGAGCGGGAATGCCAGACCCAAAATAAGCACCCCCTTCGGAAATATCGCTGCCGTAAGCGGAGTAATCGACCCCGCACAGATCTATCAGTTGCTCGAAGCGCAGTGCATTTTCATCCCGCATGCGCTTCAGCACATCAAGCAAATCCGGCGCCTTGACCACGACGGTCAACTCACCCAGCTTTTCTTCCAGACTGACCAGCTTGTCGCCGAACGCAACTGTCAGATTGGTACGCAGGGCACCCAATTCAGCAGCCATAGTTCATCCTAGCGAGCGATCGTGTTGGTTCGTTTGATTTTCTTTTGCAGCTGGATGATGCCGTAAAGCAGCGCCTCGGCCGTCGGTGGGCAACCCGGCACATAGACATCCACCGGCACAATCCGGTCGCAGCCCCGCACTACCGAATAGGAATAGTGATAATACCCGCCGCCATTCGCACAGGAGCCCATCGAGATCACCCAGCGCGGCTCGGCCATCTGGTCGTAGACCTTGCGCAAAGCGGGTGCCATTTTGTTGCACAGCGTCCCGGCCACGATCATCACATCCGATTGCCGGGGACTGGGGCGAAACACCACGCCGAAACGATCAAGATCGTATCGCGCCGCGCCGGCATGCATCATTTCCACCGCGCAACATGCCAACCCGAACGTCATCGGCCACAGGGAGCCGGTGCGCGTGTAATTGATGATGGTATCCAGGGTCGTGGTGACGACCCCTTTTTCCAGAATGCCCTCAATGCTCATTGCCGTCCCCTTGCGAATTTTGGCGGGGTAAACTGAAATTGCCCGGCAACCGACCAACCCTGACAGCAGTCGCGGATGGCTGCATCCGCGCGGTGCGCAGCCTCTGTTTCCCGCTCATGCCGTTACTCCCATTCCAAAGCGCCTTTCATCCATTCATAGACAAAGCCTACCACCAGAATGGCCAGAAAGATCATCATCGAGACGAAGCCGAACGTACCGATCTCCTTCAGCACGATCGCCCAGGGAAAAAGGAAGGCAATTTCAAGATCGAAGAGTATGAACAGGATGGCAACAAGGTAATAGCGCACATCGAATTTCATGCGCGCATCCTCAAATGCCTCGAAACCGCATTCATAGGGAGACAGTTTCTTGTCGTCCGGTCGATTGGGGCCAGCCAGCTTACCCAGTACCACAGGGACTACGCCCATCGCGATGCCAACACAGATGAACAACAGCACCGGGAAATAATTTTCCAGCATAGGATCTCTCCCCCCTTTGCGAATGATTTGTGAGCTAACCCAGAACCATCAAGTATTATTGTTGTCGCCCTGACGGCAGACCAATGCATGGCCCATTTCTTAATTTCTGGTGCGGATGGGGAGACTCGAACTCCCACGCCCTTGCGGGCACAAGCACCTCAAGCTTGCGTGTCTACCAATTCCACCACAACCGCAAAACCCTGAATTTATTATTTCGGAATGTCCTTGGACCTCGAGTCATCGACCGGGCTGGACTGTGCCGGGCTGGCCGCCGGGGCGACCGGGGCCGCTTGAGTGGTAGCCGGATTTACCTTGTCCATTATCCCCTGTTGCTGCTTGGGATGGGAATACAGATAGGTCAGCGACAGGCTGGTAATAAAAAACAGCGTCGCTGCGACTGCCGTACTACGACTGAGAAAATTTGCTGAACCGCTGGATCCGAACAGGCTGCCTGCCGAACCCGTGCCAAAAGCCGCGCCCATATCAGCCCCTTTGCCATGCTGCATCAGCACCAGGCCGATCAACACCACTGCCGTCAAAACATGCACTACCCAAACCAATGTTTCCACAAACTACCCCATATCCAAGAATTAATTCTGAGCCGCGCGGCAAATCGCCACGAACTCTTCCGCCACCAGCGATGCTCCGCCTATCAGACCGCCGTCAATGTCCGGCATCCCGAACAACTCGGCCGCATTCGCCGCCTTGACGCTACCGCCATAGAGTATACACAAGCTCTGTGCTACCTGGCTATCGTGTTGTGCGACACGCTTGCGAATGAATGCATGGACCGCCTGCGCCTGTTCGGGTGTCGCGGTTATTCCAGTCCCGATAGCCCAGACCGGTTCATAGGCAATCACCGCTTTCGCCAGGGCTTGTGCGCCCGCACGATTCAGCACTGCATCCAGTTGCGTACCCACCACTTGCTCGGTGATGCCCGATTCGCGCTCCGCCAGCGTCTCGCCCACGCAAAGGATCGGTTTCATGCCTGCCTTGAGGGCTGCATCAAACTTGGCCGATACGACTTCGTTGCTTTCGTGGAACAGTCCGCGCCGCTCCGAATGGCCGATGATTGCATAAGTGCAACCAAAATCGATCAGCATGCCCGGGGCAACCTCACCCGTATATGCACCTTCTTCGTGCGGGTTCAGATTTTGCGCACCCCAGGCAACGCTGCTGCCTGCCAGCAAGGATTGCGCCTGCGCGAGGTAGGGGTAAGGGACACATACGGCATAGCCAGCTTTATCAAGCCCGCGCACCCCTGCCAGAATTGCCTGCAGCAACGCCTGATTGCGTGCCAGGCGGCCGTACATTTTCCAGTTTCCCACGACAAGTTTGCGACGCATCTCGTTTCTATCCCATGGTTGCCAAAGTGCCGAATGCTACCTGCGAACAATGGTGAGGTCAATGAAACTGACCGGGCACTAAAACTTGATTCCTCTTGAAGCCTTATCGTCACGCGTATCTGCTCGTCACGCGTATCTGCGTCACACGGCAGTATTGGAATGCAAAGTTCGGCAAATACCAGTTGAGTAGGCGGACTGAAAGGGATCGACGTGAATTTCGCTCATCGAGGCCCCCGCGAAGAAGGTTTGCCGTTTTGCCGCATTGACCATGTCCGAATTACCGCATAAAAATACACGCCAGCCGGAAAGATCCGGATTGTCGGCAAGCGCAACATCCAGAACCATTCCTTGCGCATAGCCCTCCGGCGCCTCCCCTTCGGACACGCATGGCAAATAACTGAAATTGGGATGGTTTTGCGCGAGATTCCTCAATTCGTCGACCAGATAAAATCCTTTGGTGTCGTAGCTTCCATGGTAAAGACTGAGCTTGCCTTGATGTCCGTGCAATAGCGCGTCATGGATGATGCCATACAAGGGAGCCAGGCCGCAGCCAGTCGCAACCAGCAGAATATTCTGTTCGGGATTGCCGGGGACGTAAAAGCAATCTCCAGTCGCCTCCGATATCGTGACTTCATCACCTGCCCTGAGTTCTGCAAAAGCCCAACTGCTAACCATGCCGCCCGGGACCTTCCTCACGTTGAGAAAGAGCTCTTCTTTTAGATCGGGAATACTTGCCAACGAATAGCAGCGCGCGATGGTTTCGTTCCTGTAACGGCTGATGAACTGCCCGGCCTTGTATTCGAAGGGCCGGGAAGGGTTCAACCGGATGCCGAGTATGTCGTCGTTCAGATATTCGACACTGCTAACCCTGGCCTTGAGTTTACCCGTTCCTGCCTCCGGTAGAACGACCTCAATGTCATGCTCCGGGTAACACGAACAAGCCATGAAATAATTCTGGGCAGCCAGCGTCAGCTTCAATCCGGCCTTCGCCTTCTCCGGTACCGTACCCCTGACCGCGCGCATCAGACAGGACTGGCAGATACCGGAATGGCAGGAAGCGGGAACGGGAACCCCATGTGCAATCAAACAGTCAAGAACCGGATCTTTCCCGCACTCGTATGATTGCCCGCAATAAATAACCTTGGACATGGGTGCGTTGCCTTACTTGCCCAGAACGTCTTTTCTCGTGGTTTCACACAGTGCGGCGACTTGTGCGATCAGCTTATCAGCCACCCTGAGTTCTGTCAGGGTGGCGCCCAGATCTTCCACCACAGCATCAAAATGCGAATCGTTGAGGTCCATCTTCACCAGATGTGCATGGCCTTTCCTCATATCCATGCCGGTGTAGTTGTTCGGTCCGCCGAACGCCATCGTCAGGAAGGCCTTTTGCTTGGCTGCCTGTTTTTCCATATCGACATCGTCGAAGAACCGCTTGATACGGTCATCCTTCAGGACCTTGCGATAAAAAAATATCCACTGCCGCGTTAACGGCACCTTCACCACCGATTTCCTCATATAAGCTCATGATCATTCTCCAGATAATTTTGAACTTGCTGCCAGAATGTACTGGCAACCGTATTAATGCCACTTCAGGATCTATATTCGGACTGCTTTTTGACGGCCACAATTTAACATATATACTGAATACATCATAATTCCCTGATATTATCTCGGTCAAGACTAATTCCCGGAAAGTTACAGCAAGTCTGATATAGATCAACCCCACCCTTCCCTATTCGGCGCAACAGAAATGTTGAAGTAAATTGATTGGAATTATGAGCCGTGAATCCGGAGTAAATATCTCGTGAATACGACTCTCAATACTTTGTTAACCAAAAGAAATTGAAATGCGCCTGACCCTGTACACCGATTATTCACTGCGGGTTCTTCTATATCTTGCAGGGAAGGAAGATGAAAACGTGACGATCACCGAAATCGCGGACTTTTACCGGATTTCGCGCAATCATCTGGTCAAGGTAGTGCACAACCTGGGCATCGACGGCTACATCCTGACCAGCCGGGGAAGGCACGGCGGACTCAGGCTGGCCAGGCCCGCGCAAGACATACTGGTCGGTGAATTGGTACGATCGACCGAACCGGATCTGGACTTGCTCGAATGCTTCAACCCGGCCACGGATCAGTGCGTGATCAGCAATTCCTGCAGCCTGAAAGGCGTCATCTTCAACGCACAAGCCGCTTTTCTGGAAGTGCTCGACCAATACACCCTGGCTGACATGGCCAAGGGATCATACAAGGCCATTTCCTCATTCAAATCCATCCCTGTCGTGCGCGGCTGACGGGCTGCTACCAGGGTAGACAAAGACCCAATCAAACCTCGATGTTGTCAATCAGACGGGTTTTGCCCAGTCTGGCTGCGGCCAGCACCACCCAATCCCGGGAATCCACCGTTTCCGCTTTGCCTGGCGGCAGCAAATCGGACCGGTTGCGGACTTCCACATAATCGACCGACCAGCCCCGGCTGGTCAATCGTTCAATTGCCTGCAGCTGCAAACGTTCGATATCGCGTTCGCCCTGCAACACGACCTGGCGTAAGCCTTGCAGCGTCTGGTACAGAACTACCGCCTCGTTTCGTTCCGGATCGCTCAGATACTGGTTGCGTGAACTCAGCGCCAGGCCATCCGCATCCCGGACCGTGCCGCCGCCGACGACGATTACCGGCAGATTCAATTGCGCAACCATATGGCGGATGATGTGAAGCTGCTGGTAATCCTTCTTGCCGAACAGCGTGACCTGAGGCTGCACCATGTTGAACAGCTTCAGCACCACGGTTGCCATGCCGCGGAAATGTCCGGGGCGTGATGCGCCTTCCAGTTGATCGGCGATAGCCGGCAGTTCGACGAATACCTTCTGCTGTTCGGGATATACCTCGTCGACCGATGGCGCAAACACGACGTCCGCCAGTCCTTGCAGCCGTGCACAGTCCTTTTCAAGCGTGCGCGGGTACCTGTCGAAATCCTCGCTCGGGCCGAATTGCAGCGGATTGACGAAAATACTCGCGACCACGCAGCTGCCATGCGCGCGTGCGAGACGAATCAGGTTGAGATGACCCTCATGCAGATTGCCCATGGTCGGCACGAAAGCGATTGCGCGTTCTTCGGCCAGCCGTGCGCGCAATTCCGCAATGGTTGTAACGACCTGCATCAGAAGCTGTGCTTCTGCGACGGGAATGTGCCCGCCCTGACTTCGGCAACGTAATTTGCGATCGCCTCCGCGATACCGTCGGCACCCTGCATGAAGTTCTTCACGAAGCGCGCCTTCTTGCCCGGATAGATGTCCAGCATGTCGTGCAGCACCAGCACCTGGCCGGAACAGGCCGCGCCCGCGCCGATGCCGATGGTGGGTATGGTCAGTTGCGAGGTGATTTCGGCAGCCAGCAACGCCGGGATCGCTTCGAGCACGATCATTCCAGCGCCGGCCTGTTCGAGCGCCACCGCATCGTCCAGCAAATTTTGCGCTGCAGCAGATTCCCTGCCCTGCACCCGGTAGCCGCCGAGCTGGTGCACCGATTGCGGAGTCAGTCCGATATGTCCGCACACCGGAATGCCGCGTTCGGTCAGAAAACGCACCGTTTCGACCATCGTCGCGCCGCCTTCCAGCTTGACCATCTGCGCGCCCGCCGCCATCAACTGTGCGGCATGGGCAAACGCTTGCTGCGGGCTGACCTGGAAGGTGCCGAACGGCATGTCGCTGACGATGAACGCCTGCTTCGAGCCGCGCGCCACACAGGCGGTGTGGTACACCATGTCGTCCAGCGTTACCGGCAGCGTGGTTTCATGCCCCTGCAACACCATGCCGAGCGAGTCGCCGACCAGCAGCACGTCCACACCCTGCGCCTTCGAGCAGCGCGGCAAAGCTCGCGTCATAGCAGGTCAGCACGGCGATCTTCTCGCCTTTGCCGCTCATGGTTATGCAATTTGGTCAGCGTAGTTCGCATCAATTCCCCCTGCTAAAAAATTCGCGCGGTCCGCGCATCTCCTCGATACGTTTCAGCAGCAGGACGAAATCCTCGTCGCGATCGACAAAGTTCAGATGCTCGCTGTTCACCATCAGCACCGGCGCCGCATCGTAATGATAGAAGAAATCGCTGTAGCTTTGTGACAGCCGCAGCAAATAACTTTCGCGATACCGGACTCGTAGGGCTGTGCTCGCCGCTGCACGCGCTCGACCAGCGTCTCGGGCGCGGCCTGCAAATAGATCACCAGGTCCGGAACAGGCGCCTGCAATTGCAGGGACCGGTAAATCTGCTGATACAGCGCAAACTCCTCGTCATTCAGGTTGAGGCGCGCAAACAGCAGGTCCTTGTCGAACAGATAGTCCGCACACGGTGCTCTCGCGAAACAGGTCCATCTGCGCAAGGTCGCGCACTTCATTGCCGCGCTGGAACAGGAAAAACAGCTGGGTCGCCAGCGCATAGCGCGGCGGGTCCTGGTAGAACCGGGCAAGAAATGGATTTTCATCCGGCTTTTCCAGCAGCGTCGCGGATCCGGCATGCTGCGCGAGGCGCAGCGCGAGACTGGTCTTGCCGACGCCTATCGGCCCTTCCACCACGACGTAGCGATACCTGTCAAACAGCATTGCACATCCTGTCCAGCACCTGATCCCGGCACTGCTCCAGCGCGCGCTCCGCCTTGCCCACACCGGGTATGACGATATCAGGCGCAATCTCCAGCAAGGGCCGCAATACGAATGCGCGCACGTGCATCTGCGGATGGGGAATGGTCAGCCCATGCTCGTGCAGCTGCATATCGTCATACAGCAGCAAATCCAGATCGAGCGTGCGCGGCGCGTTGCGAAAAGTGCGTTCCCGGCCGTGCTGATGCTCGATCGAGCAGCAGCGCCTGCAACAATGCTTGCGGTGTCAGCGCCGTTTCAATTTTCGCAACCGCATTCACGAAATCGGGCTGCGCCTGAAAATCGGCCAGATTCGGGCAATCCAGCGGGGCACTGCGATACAACGAGGAACTGGCCAGCAATCGTGTGTCCGGCAACCTTCCAAGCTCGGCGAAGGCGCGCTGCAATTGGCTGCGCGGATCCTCGAGATTGCTGCCGAGTCCGATAAAGGCGATGTGTGGCATTGGCTTGATAATGCTCTCCGGAATTATGCAATTTAGTCATCCGCGGGCAGCGGCTCCGCGGCTGCCGGATCGGATTTTTTGCGCGGTTTGCGGCGGCGGCGTTTTTTTTCGCCGCCGGCTTCCGGTTGCAGCATTTCAATCTGGCGCTCGGTACCGGCGTCCTGGAATTCGTCCCACCACAAACCGAGCTGGTCATCCACCTCGCCGCTGGCACAGCGCAACAGCAGAAAATCGAATGCGGCGCGGAAACGCGGCTGCTCGAGCAGGCGGAACGGTCGCTGTCCGGAGCGCTGCTCGAAACGCTGCTGCATCAGCCAGATTTCTTTCATCACCGCATCCTGGCGGTGCGGTATCGCGAGTTGCGCCCGCTGCTTGGCCAGCACCTCGTCCATTGCCTCGTGCATCGCACCCACCGGGCGCATGCCTTGCCGAACGCGCAGATTCCACGCTGCCAGCACTTCATGCCACAGCAAGGCCGCGAACAGGAACGCAGGGGAAACGGTCTTGTCCTGGCTGAGACGCTCGTCGGTATTGCGCAGCGCCAGCATGATGAATTTTTCGCCCAGCGGCTGTTCCAGCATCACGTCCAGCAAGCGGCAGCAGACCGTGATGCAGATTCATTTTGCGCAACTGCTGGATGCACTCCAGCGAATGGCCGGACAACAGCATCTTGAGACACCTCGTCGAGCATGCGCGCCTTGGGCACGTTGTCGAGCAGGGATTTCATCTTCCCGATCGGCGCGGCGGACGCCGCATCCAGCCTGATACCCAGCTTGGCCGACAGGCGCACCGCGCGAAGCATGCGCACCGGATCTTCGCGGTAACGCACCGCCGGGTCGCCGATGATGCGCAGCAACTGGTTGCGGGTATCGGCATAGCCGCCGTGAAAGTCGTATATTTCCTGCGTTGACGGATCGTAGAACAGCGCATTGGCGGTAAAATCGCGCCGTGCCGCATCCTGCTCCTGATCGCCGAATTCGTTGTCGCGCAGCAGGCGGCCATGTTCGTCGGTCTCGGCATCTTCCGCCTCGATCATCCGGCGAAAGGTGGATACCTCGACCACTTCTTCCCCGAACATCACATGCACCAGCCTGAAACGCCTGCCGATGATGCGAGCGCGGCGGAATATCCGGCGCACTTCTTCCGGGGTCGCATCGGTCGCGATATCGAAATCCTTGGGAATGCGGTCCAGCAACAGATCGCGCACCGCGCCGCCAACCACGTAGGCCTGATAGCCGGCCGCCTGCAGCCCGTCGGTGACTCTCAGTGCGCCGTAGCTGATTTGCTCCCTTGCCACGCCATGCTGCCTGAACGGAATCACCTGCGCATTCCCCGCCTGTCTGGCACCGGCGGACTTTTGAAATACACGCTTGAAGAATTTTTTAATCATGCAACCCTGAAATATGGAATGCGACGCCGCTGCGCAAAGAGTAAGGATTATACAGTCCCGAACAAAAATGCGCCTTGCGGCGCGATGTCATTCGGTGCGAAAGGAGTCGAAAGGCTGGCGAGTGGCCGCTTGATCTTCTTGCACTCCGGCCCTGGCGTGCATTGGCTGCCGCGCTGCAGGATCTTAAGTGCCGCAGTTTCAGTTCCGGATTTCGCTGAACAGGCGACAGCAATTGCCCGTTCAGCGCTGGCGTAATCTGCGCCGGCTTTTCTATCAATGTCTGCGAAGCTGCAGTCGTGCATAAACCTGGCCATCCTGCGGTGCGGAATCACCCGTATCGATTATGTTCTGTCGCGCTGGAATGCCGATACACGAAAATTCGACAAGATCACCGAGACCTTGTTGCTGCAGCGATGGTTGGCGAGCGTTTCCCGGAAGACAGAAAGGGTAACGGGGGATATGAATTGCGGGCGCTGGAAGTTTTCAAGCTGCTGCCGCTTCACTGCCGCCGCCACATTCACGGTCTGGTCTTGTCCCGCTCGATCAGCGCATACGCCGAGTGATTGTGGATGGAATCGATGTTTTGGTTCCGGCATAACATTGGCCTATCGGCCAATGTGAGCCTCCACCGGAATTTTGAACTGCCATTTTCCATATTCAATCTTTTGTCTTATCCCGTTCGATGAGTGCATAGGCTGAATGGTTGTGTATCGATTCAAAATTTTCAGACTCCACGATGTAAGCGTCGATACGCTTGTCCTGGTCCAGCACCGTCGCCACATCGCGCACCATATCCTCGACGAATTTCGGATTGTCATAGGCCCGTTCGGTGACGAATTTTTCGTCGGGCCGTTTCAGCAAGCCGTACAGTTCGCAGGATGCCTGTTCCTCCGCGATGCGGATCACGTCCTCGATCCAGACGAATTCGTTGGTGCGTATCGACAGGGTGACATGCGAACGCTGGTTATGCGCGCCGCGCTCGGAGATTTTCTTCGAACACGGGCACAGACTGGTGACCGGCACCAGCACTTTCATCGTGACCTGATGCTTTCCGTTTACCGTTTCGCCGATCAGCGTGACATCGTAATCGAGCAGGCTTTGCACCCCCGACACCGGCGCAGTCTTGTTCACGAAATACGGAAAACTCATCTCGATGTATCCGGACTTCGCTTCCAGGCGCGTTACCATTTCGTCCAGGATTTTTTCAAAGGACTCGACCGATATCTCGCGCTCATGGTGGTTCAGGATCTCGACGAAACGCGACATGTGGGTGCCCTTGAAGTTGTGAGGCAGGTGCACATACATGTTGAATGTGGCGATTGTGTGTTGTACACCGACGCTCTTGTCCTTTACTTTCACCGGATGGCGTATACCCTTGATGCCGACCCGATCGATCGCAAGATGACGTGTATCAGCTGAGTTTTGCACATCAGGAATAAAATCTGGCTTGGGACTATTCATGGCTGACTTCCTCCTGGATTAAGGTTCTAGTTGGCGAAATATTATAACCAATCCCGACAAATTTACTAAGTTAATTTATCTTTAATCTTCAGAATCAGGCTATTGGCATCCAGACCGCAGGCTGCAAGCATTTGCGCATGGTCGCCCTGCTCGATGAACCGGTCCGGCAGGCCAAGTTGCAGCACCGGCACGTTCAAGCCTTGCCGCAACAGGCATTCCGCGACAGCACTGCCGGCACCGCCCTGCACGGTATTTTCTTCTACCGTGACCAGCAGTTCGTGTTCGCGCGCCAGTCGCATCACCAATTCATCATCCAGCGGTTTGACGAAACGCATGTTCGCCACGGTCGCATCGAGCTGTTCCCCGGCTGACAGCGCTGGCGCCAACATGCTGCCGAATGCCAGGATCGCGACCCGCTTGCCAGCGCGGCGCTGCTCTCCTTTGCCGACCGCAAGCGCGCTCATTTCCTCGCTGATCGCAACGCCCGGACCGGTGCCGCGAGGATAGCGAACCGCACATGGGGAATTCAGCTTTATGGCGGTGTAAAGCATCTGGCGGCATTCGTTTTCGTCGGCCGGTGCCATCACCGTCATGTTCGGGATGCAGCGCAAATAGGAAAGGTCGAAACTGCCCGCATGGGTCGCCCCATCCGCACCGACCAGGCCGGCGCGATCAATCGCGAACACCACCGGCAGACGCTGTATCGCAATGTCGTGGATAAGCTGGTCGTACGCGCGCTGAAGGAAAGTCGAGTAGATCGCGACCACCGGCTTGTAACCATCGCACGCCAAACCCGCGGCAAAGGTCAGCGCATGCTGTTCGGCAATGCCCACATCAAAATAGCGGTCCGGAAATCGCTCGGCGAACTGGGACAAACCCGAGCCCTCGCACATTGCGGGAGTGATACCCAGCACGCGCTCATCCAGGACTGCGATGTCGCACAGCCATTGCCCGAAAACCTGGGTGTAGGTCGGCTTGGCGATTTGCCCTTTGCCGTTGTCGCCCTGGGCAGTTTTCGGGGCGATACCCTGGCTGCGGTCGAACTTGCTCACGCCGTGATACAGCAGGCAATCTTCCTCGGCCAGCGCGTAGCCCTTGCCCTTCTGCGTGACGACATGCAGGAACTGCGGACCTTCAAGTTTTCGAATATTTTTAAGCGTGTCCAGCAACACATCAAGATCATGTCCGTCGATAGGGCCGATGTAATTGAAGCCGAATTCCTCGAACAGCGTGCCGGGTATCACCATGCCCTTGAAGTGCTCTTCGGCGCGCTTCGCAAATTCAAGCACCGGCGGCATCCCTTTCAACACCTTCTCGCTGCCGCGCCGCATCGCCGCATAAAAGCGCCCGGACATCAGCTTGGCCAGGTAATTGTTCAGCGCGCCGACCGGCCGCGAAATGGACATATCGTTGTCATTGAGTATCACCAGCAGGTTCGCATCCATGACGCCGGCGTTGTTGAGCGCCTCGAAAGCCATGCCGCCGCTCATCGCACCATCGCCGATGATCGCCACCGCGCGGCGCCCGGAACCCTGCAGTTGGGCGGCAACCGCCATGCCCAGCGCCGCCGAGATCGAGGTGCTGGAATGCCCGGTTCCGAAGGTGTCGTACGGGCTTTCGTCGCGTTTCGGGAAACCGGAAATACCGCCTGTCATGCGCAATTTGCTCATTCCCTTGCGGCGTCCGGTCAGGATCTTGTGAACGTAAGTCTGGTGACCCACATCCCAGACCAGCTTGTCTTCCGGCGTGTCGTAGATGTAATGCAGCGCGATGGTCAGCTCGACCGTCCCCAGGTTGGAGGACAGATGCCCCCCGGTCTTGCTGACCGATTCAACCAGGAATTCGCGCAACTCGCTTGCCAGCTGCGGCAACTGTTCACGGCTCAGCGCGCGCAATTCGGCGGGGCTGTTGACGGTATCAAGCAGGGTATACATCAGAACTTTCTCAGCACAATAAAATCGGCAAGCTCGCGCAATCGCTGCGCCGCATCGCCGCAACCGGACAACGCCTCCAATGCATCGCGATGCAGCCGCTGCGCCATGTTACGCGCCCCCTGAATGCCGAGCAGGCTGACGTAAGTCGGTTTATCATTTTCCGCATCCTTGCCCGCGGTTTTGCCCAGCGTGGCCGTATCCGCTTCGCAGTCCAGCACATCGTCGACGACCTGAAATGCGAGACCGATCGATTTGCCGAAACGATCCAGCCTGTCCAGCTGCGCCGGTGCAAGCGAACCGCAATGGGCGCCGAGCAGGACTGCTGCGCGGATCAGTGCGCCGGTCTTGTGGATATGCATGAATTCCAGCTCCGGAAGGGTCAGCGACTTGCCCACGCTGGCAAGGTCTATCGCCTGCCCGCCCGCCATGCCGCGCGAACCGGAAGCAACCGCCAGCAGCTTGATCATTTCCAGCTGGCGCTGCGGATCGTCGCACAAACGATGTTCCGCGAGCAGCTGGAATGCCAGCGTCTGCAGGCTGTCGCCAACCAGCAATGCGGTTGCTTCATCGTATTGCACATGGCAGGTCGGCTTGCCGCGGCGCAACACGTCGTCGTCCATGCACGGCATGTCGTCATGCACCAGCGAATAGGCGTGGATCAATTCGACCGCCGCTGCGGCGATGGTCAGGCGTTCTGCCGCGGCTCCAGCCAGTTCGCCTGCAGCAAACGCCAGCAACGGCCGCACCCGCTTGCCGCCATCCAGCACGGCATAGCGCATTGCATCATGCAGACGCTGGGGAACGGTTTGCGCATTCGGCAACAACTCGCGCAACTGGTCCTCGAAACATGCCTGCTGCGAGGCTATCCAGCGCTGGAAATCAGCCTGCATCAATCCTGTCCAGTGCCTGCCGATACGGATTGTCCGGGGCCCATCGCGGGAAAATCCTTGAGCTCTCCCTCTTCGAGCACACGCACCTGCGCCTGCGCATCGTCGAGACGCGCGCGGCAGAATGACAACAATTCGGCGCCGCGCTTGTAAGCAGCCAGGGAATCTTCAAGCGTCAACCTGCCCGATTCCATGTCGGCGACGATCTTCTCCAGTTCGGCCATAGCCGCCTCGAAGCTTGCTGATTTCTGGATTTTTGCCGGGGTTTTATGAGGGGTGCCAGACATCTGAATTCCGTTAGCAAAGGGACTTATTCTACCGAAAGGCTTTGCTTGGGACAATTTATTACCGAAAACTGATCATGTCCCAGAATGCTATAACCTTGTGGAAGTTGCGCTTATACTGCACAGACTCATTCATAACAGCAAT
Organism: uncultured beta proteobacterium; assembly: GCA_963827265.1. Taxonomy (GTDB): domain Bacteria; phylum Pseudomonadota; class Gammaproteobacteria; order Burkholderiales; family Gallionellaceae; genus Gallionella. The sequence continues at coordinate 217,053 of CAWHAD010000006.1, forward strand.
GTAACGCCATGTTGATCAATTGTGTTGCCTACCAGAACGGCGTGAAACTCGCCGATCTGGCCGTCGAGGAAATCAGTGACTACCTGGACAGAAATGATTGCTTCGTCTGGGTGGCATTGCGTGACACCACCGATGACGAACTCGATCAGATGCAGGAAGAATTCAGACTGCACGACCTTGCAGTCGAGGATGCCCGTCACGGTCACCAGCGCCCGAAGATTGAGGAATATGGCGACACGCTTTTTGTGGTGATGCACCTGATCGAGATCGACGGCTCTGAACTGTCGGTAGGGGAAATCAGCATTTTCGTGGAACGCAACTTCGTTCTTTCCATCCGCAACCGGAGCAAGCAGAGTTTTCTTGGTGTGCGCGAACGCTGTCAGCGCCAGCCTGAATTGCTTCGACTTGGTTCGGGCTTCGTGGTCTACGCGTTGATGGATGCGGTAGTCGACCGCTACTTCCCGGTGATAGATGATCTGGAATCGCAATTGGAATCAATCGAGGAACGGCTGTTCGACAAGGGCGGCGCTCTTGCCAACATAGCTCAACTTTATGAACTGAAGCGCAAAGTCATGGTACTCAAGCATGCAGTGATGCCGCTGATGGAAGCCACCGGAAAATTGTATGGCGGGCGCGTGCCCCCTGTCTGCAGTTCCACCCAGGAATATTTCCGCGATGTCTACGATCATCTGGTTCGAATCAATTCGACGATAGACGCGATGCGCGACACCATCAGTACCGCGATTATGGTCAGCCAGTCCACGGTAGCCATAGAACAGAACGCGATCAACAAACAACTGGCCGCATGGGCCGCGATCTTCGCCATCGCGACCGTATTCACCGGGATCTGGGGAATGAACTTCAAGCTCATGCCTGAACTGCAATGGGAATACGGCTATCCTGTTGCAATGTTCATCATCATTGTGGTCTGCGGCATTCTTTATCGGCATTTCAAGCGATCCGACTGGCTGTAAAATTTCCGCTGAACACCGACAATAATCGGCTGGCAGGAAATTCCGGCTCCGCGGAATCTGAGTTTTGTGCGGAACAAATTGACTCGGCGGTTGCCCCATCAATCGAATTCGGGGACAATCCCATCCCCCGATTAAAACCGTATTCAACGTTCCAGATGAGGATGTGGGTATGTCTGAATTAGCAAAGCTGGCTCATCTCACCAGAGTTCCCGAACAACCACCGTTAAGCTGGTACTTCGATCCAAAGACACTGGAAGTCGAACAACGCCTGCTGTTCGAAAGCGGACCGAATTACGTCGGCCATGAACTGCTGGTGCCGAATCACGGCGATTACCATGTGCTGCAGGATGCGTCACAGGTGCTGGTGCGCAACCAGAATGGCGTGGAACTGCTCAGCAACATTTGCCGCCACCGCCAGGCGGTCATGCTGGAAGGCAGGGGCAATACGCAACACATCGTCTGCCCGCTGCACCGCTGGACTTACAAAACCGATGGCGAACTGCTCGGCGCGCCGCACTTCCCGCAAAATCCCTGTTTGAACCTGAACAAATCTCCGCTGCAAAACTGGAACGGCCTGCTGTTTGCCGGCAAACGCGATGTCGCAAAAGACCTGGCCAGGATCGGCGTGATGCAGGAGATCGATTTTTCCGGCTATATGCTGGATCGCGTGCAGGTGGACGAATACGCGTTCAACTGGAAAACCTTCATCGAGGTGTATCTGGAGGACTACCACGTCGTGCCGTTCCATCCCGGTCTCGGCAATTTCGTGGACTGCGACGACCTCAAGTGGGAATTCGGCGAGCATTACAGCGTGCAGACCGTCGGCATCCGCAACGGACTGCGCAAGACCGGCAGCGATGTGTATGCCAAGTGGCAGGAACAGGTGCTGCGCTATTACGGCGACAAACTGCCCAAGTACGGCGCGATCTGGCTGACCTATTATCCCAACATCATGATCGAGTGGTATCCCGGTACACTGGTCATCAGCACCCTGTTGCCCCGCGGTCCCGAGGCCTGCACCAACATCGTCGAATTCTATTACCTCGAGGACATCGTGCTGTTCGAGCGCGAATACGTCGAAGCGGAACAGAAGGCCTACAACGAAACCGCGATCGAGGACGACACCATCTGCCTGCGCATGCATCAGGGCCGAAAATTGCTGTACCAGCGCGGTATCGAACAACACGGCCCGTACCAGTCTCCCACCGAGGACGGCATGCTGCACTTCCATGAGTATCTGCGCCGCAATCTTGCTCCACACCTCTAGCTGACACCTCCGAAATGATGAAACTCACCGGCTCTCGCTGGATGCTGGTTGCCGGACTCATGTTCGGTTGCATGGGTGTGTTCGTCAAACTCGGCGCGCCTTACTTCTCGCATATCGAGATGGTATTTTACCGTTCGTTCTTCGGCCTGCTGATCATCTCCGCGATCATGCGAACACATCGCGTCAGCATGGTCACACATCACTGGCGCGCACACCTGTGGCGCGGTATTTCCGGAACGCTCGCTCTGGCACTGTTCTTCTATTGCATCACGATGCTGCCGCTCGCCACCGCCGTCACGCTCAACTACACCTCGCCGCTATTCCTGACCATGCTCACGATGGTGATGCTACAAGGACAGATTCAACCTGCCGATGACTTTCGCAATCGGTGTGGGATTCTGCGGCGTGGTGCTGCTGTTGCACCCGTCCATACAACGCGACCAGCTGCTGACCGGGCTGCTCGGGCTGATCTCGGGCTTCCTCGCCGGCGTCGCCTACATCAACGTCAAGCAACTCGGCATCCTCGGTGAGCCTGCTGCGCGCACCGTGTTCTATTTCACCCTGATCGCCACGGTCAGCACCGGCGTGTGGATGCTGTTCAACACGGTGCATCCCGTCACCCTCCGCGGCTTCGGCATCCTGCTGGGTATGGGCAGCACCGCCACCTTCGCTCAACTTGCGATGACCCAGGCCTACCGCACCGGCAATACCCTGGTGGTCGGCAGCCTGGCCTACAGCACCATCGTGTTTGCCAGCGTGTTCGGCATGCTGCTGTGGAAAGAAGTGCTGCCGCTGGACAGCTGGCTGGGCATGGCACTCATCATCGCGGGCGGTGTGTTAAGCTTACGGCTGACACCAAAGCACCCGTCTCCGCAACAATAATCGTCTCCGGAACAATAATTCCAAGGAACAGAAAATGATCACCATCGAACAAACCGAAAACCTGGTCAACGTGGCCGTCCTCGGCGAATTCACCATCGCCGACTTCAAGACCTTCGAAGAACAGACGCTCTACAAACTGAAATCCCCCGGCGAGCTGGATCTGCTGTTCGACCTGCGCGCGATGGTCGGCTACACCCTCGACGTGGCCTGGGAAGAAATCAAGTTCTTCCGGCGCGAACACAACCACGACTTCACCAAGATCGCCGTCGTTACCGACAACCAGTGGATTACCTGGCAGGCCTGGCTGTCGCGCATCTTTGTCGATGCGGATATACGGGTGTTTACGGATTATGAGGAAGCCAAGGCCTGGGTACAGGGCTGAAAAGTTCTTTGCGGGAACAGGTCGCTTCCCCGTTCAGCCACTCGCGGCTGATGCCGCGCTGTCGGAAACCATCGGACTTTCAGAATGACGACGGACTGCAGGAGCTGACCAAAGTGCAGGGTTCCGGACCCACATTGCGGAACCGGTGCGGCTGCCTGCTGTTGAAATAATAGGCATCCCCGGGACCCAGCATACGGGTTGATTCGCCGACCGACACCTCGAGTTGCCCGGACAGGATGAAACCACCCTCTTCACCCTCGTGGCGCAACATGATTACCCCGGTATCCGCGCCGGTCTCGTAACGCTCGAACATGATCTGCAACACATGTCCTTCCCGTGCCGAACCGATCTGGCGGTAGGAAATCCCTTCGCCGCCGCTGATCTCGGTGAGATCGGCGGCGCGATAGAATATCCTGCTTGTCGCGGGCGGCAATTCATCCGAAAAGAATTCGGCAAGCGTGATCGGGATCCCGGCCAGGATGCGCTTCAGTGCGCTGATCGACGGGTTGCTGCGTCCCGATTCGATCAGCGAAATGGTTGCATGTGCCACGCCGACGCGCTTGGCCAGCGCACGTTGCGACAGTTGATGACGCAGCCTGACCAGCCGCAGTCTGACGCCAACTTCGTGATCCATCCTTACTCCCGACAAAATGTTAATAGTGTTAAATATTGGATAACATTAACGTAACACAAACCATAATAATCAGTGTGTTAATTTAATCCAGATACAGCCTTGACAGCATGTGTTGAACACATCGAGACTCGCGTCCTCATTAACCCAGGAGTTACCATGTCCAGCTTGCCGAATCTCGACCATTACTGGCTGCCGTTTACCGCAAACCGCCAGTTCAAAAGCATGCCGCGCCTGTTCAAGGCCGCAAAAGGCAACTATTACACCACGATCGACGACCGCACCCTGCTGGACGGAACGGCCGGCCTGTGGTGTGTGGCCGGCGGTCATGGCCGCGAGGAAATCGCCGGCGCGGTGGCGCACCAGTTGCGCACGCTGGATTATGCGCCCGCGTTCCAGAACAGCCATCCGCTCGCTTTCGAGGCGGCCGAACGGCTTGCGCAATTCATGCCGGCTGGACTGGACCGGATCTTCTTCACCAACTCCGGTTCCGAATCGGCCGACACCGCGCTCAAAATCGCGCTGGCCTACCATCGCGTGACCGGCAACCCGCTGCGCAACAAGCTGATCGGACGCGAGCGCGGCTACCACGGCGTCAACTTTGGCGGCGTATCGGTTGGCGGAATTGCCGGCAACAGCAAATCGTTCGGCAACGGACTGGCCGGCGTGGACCACATCCGTCATCCGCTGGACATCGTCCGCAACGCGTTTACCCGCGGCTTGCCCAAGGACGGCGGCGTTGAACTCGCCAACGAGTTCGAGCAGCGCATCACCACGCTGCACGACCCCGCGACGATAGCCGCGCTGATCGTCGAACCGATGCAGGGTTCCGCCGGCGTGGTCCTGCCACCGCAGGGCTACCTCAAACGACTGCGCGAAATCTGCGACAAATACGGCATCCTGCTGATTTTCGACGAGGTCATCACCGGATTTGGCCGCCTCGGTACCCGCTTCGCGTCGGATTACTTCGGCGTTGTGCCGGACATCCTCACCTGCGCCAAAGGCCTGACCAACGGCGCTGTCCCGATGGGTGCGGTAGCGGTCAAGCGCGAGATCCACGATGCGTTCATGTCCAACAGCCCGGCCAATGCGATTGAACTGCCGCATGGCTACACCTACACCGCCCACCCGATCGCCTGTGCAGCCGCCATCGCGACCAACGATATCTTTATCAACGAAAAGCTGGTCGATCGTGCGGCCGGACTGAGCAACCACTTCGAACAAGCCGCGCACTCACTGAAAGGCGTGCCCTTCGTCAAGGATATCCGCAATATCGGCCTGGTGGCCGGCATCGAACTGGAACCGACCCCGGGCAAGCCCGGTGCGCGTGCCTTTGCGACCTATCTGAAATGCTACGAGATGGGCGTGCTGGTCCGCTATACCGGCGATGTGCTCGCGATCTCGCCTCCGCTGACGATCGAGAAGAACGAGATCGATCGCATCTTCAGTTGCATAGCCGAAGCACTCACCTCCATTGCAGCCGAAGGAGAGCAAGCGCTGGACTTCACCCGATACCTGAAAAACGAACAGCAATGGGCCGCGCACCAGCAGGAAATTCAGCAGCAGCAACGGATACTCGGCAAAGCGGCATAAACGCGCAGGAAGCGCTGCACAGGCTCAGTCTGTCGCTGACCGGGAAAACAGGTTGATCACCATGACCCCGGCCAGTATCAGGCCGATGCCGATGATGGCCGGGGTATCCAGTGTCTGTTTGAAGAAAAAGGCGCCGATCAGTGCCAGCAGCACGATGCCTGCACCCGACCACACCGCATACACGATCCCGACCGGGATGGTGCGCAACGTGAGCGACAGCAGGTAGAACGCGATCGCATAGCTGACCATCACCACCGCCGAAGGAAGCAATCGCGAAAATCCCGCCGAGGATTTGAGCGCGCTGGTGCCTATCACCTCGGTAACGATCGCGATTGCGAGATACAGCCAGTAGATATGCTGCTTCAACTTGATCACGGCCAGGTCAGATTGCGCTGGTATTCCCAGTCGCTGACCGAGCGGCAGAAATCGATCCACTCGGCGCGCTTGACCGCGAGAAATTCAGACACAAAATCACCGCCGATTGCTGCTTTAAGCGCTGCATCTGCTTCGAGCGCTTCCAGTGCCTGGCCGAGCGTCTGCGGCAGGGTCAGCACGCCGCGTTCGGCAAACAGCGCGGACGGCCATTCATAGATATCCTCATCGATCGGAGCCGGCGCCTGCATCTGCCGTTCAACCCCGTCCAGCATCGCCGCAATCGCGGAAGCGAGCGCCAGGTAGATATTGCAGCTGCCATCGGTGAGCCGGAATTCGATGCGTCCCCCGGTAACACGGGCCACGGTGGTGCGGTTGTTGTCGCCCCATGCGATATGGGCAGGCGCCCAGGTCGTGCCTGAAAGCGAGCGTCCGACCACCAGGCGCTTGTAGGAATTCACGCTGGGCGCATGCATGGCGGCCAGCGCCGGGCTGTGGGCAAGCAGGCCCGCAATGCATTGACGGCCCGTTACGGACAGTCCGTGCGAATTATTCCGGTCTGCCAACACGGCCCTGCCCTCGCGATCGCTCAGCGACAAATGCAGATGCAGGCCGCTGCCGGGACGGTCGGCAAACGGTTTGGGCATCAGCGAAAAAATCAGCCCGGCATCCTCGGCAATGTGATGGGCAGCCATCTTGAACAGGATGAACCGGTCCGCGGCGGTCAGCGCATCACTGTAGTGGTAATTCAGCTCAAACTGTCCGCTGGCATCTTCGTGGTCGATCTGGAATACGTCAAACCCGCATTCGTCCAATCCCTTTTCCATGCTGCGCAGCACATCGCGCACCCGCGCCATCGCGTTGAGATCGTAGGAGGGTTTTTCGAGCCTGTCAGCGCTGTCGGACAATATCGGCCGGCCCGCTTCATCCTTGTGCAGCAGGAAAAACTCCGGTTCGATGCCGGCGTTCAGGGTCCAGCCGCGTTCGGCCAGGCGCGCAACCTGGCGTTGCAGTATGCGCCGCGAACAACGTCCGAACGGCTCGCCGGCGACCACGCCGTTGCATACGATGCGGGCATAGCCGGGCATCCAGGGCAATGCTTGCAGTGTGTCCAGGTCACCGCGTCCGTAATACTCGGAACTCGGGCCGTTGCGCGGCAGGCCCAGACCCCAGATGGAAGGTCCGGCGAATCCGACCCCGGTACCGACGATATCCGCCAGATGAACCAGCGGTACGTATTTGCCCTTGGCCGAGCCGTGAATATCGACAAACTGCGCGATGACGGTATGCACGCCCATCGCCGCCAGCCGCTGTTCCGCCTGGCTGGTCGCGGCGATCATTTCAATCGCGTGATCTGCGGAAGCGGTCATGCTATGCCTTGCCCAGCGCGCGGTCGATAATGTCCAGCGCCTCGTGAAAAATCGCGTCTTCAGTCGTGAGCGGATAGAGGAAACGTATCACGTTGCCATAGATGCCGCAGGTCAGCAGGATCAGGCCTTCTTCCAGCGCGGCCTGCTGCACGCGTTTGACAATCTCGGGCGAAGGTTCGCCTGAGGCGGGATCGAAAAACTCCGCCGCAACCATGGAGCCCAGCCCGCGTACTTCCTTCAGCGCCGGCACCCTGGACTGCGCGGCGTTGAGTCGCGCGATCAGTTTCTGTCCGAGCAGATTGGAGCGTTCCACCAGCTTTTCCTGTTCGATGATGTCGATCACCGCATGCGACGCGGCGATCGCCAGCGGATTGCCGGCATAGGTTCCGCCCAGTCCGCCCGGTGCCGGACCATCCATCACTTCCGCCCTGCCGCACACCGCGGACAGCGTCATTCCGCCTGCCATGCTCTTCGCAATCGTGATGATGTCCGGCAGCACGCCATAATGCTCGGTGGCGAACAGCTTGCCGGTGCGGCCGAACCCGGTTTGTATCTCGTCGAAGATCAGCAGTATGCCGTGCTCGTCGCATACTTGGCGCAGCGCACTCATCAGTTCCGCCGGGGCAATATAGAAGCCGCCCTCGCCCTGCACCGGCTCGATGATGATCGCGGCAACCCGCTTTGGATCGACATCGGCCTTGAACAAGGTCTGCAGCGCGCCCAGCGTATCCGCCACGCTGACGCCATGCAGCGGGGTCGGGAACGGCACATGGTAGATTTCGGCCGGGAACGGCCCGAAGCCGACCTTGTAGGGAACGACCTTGCCGGTCAGCGCGCAGCCCATCATGGTGCGGCCGTGGAAGCCCCCGGAAAAGGAAATGATGCCCGAGCGTCCGGTGCTGGCGCGGGCGATCTTGATTGCATTCTCGACCGCTTCCGCGCCGCTCGAAAAAAATGCGGTCTTTTTGGCATGGCTCCCCGGGGTCAGCGTATTGATCCGCTCGGCGAGACTGACATAGCTTTCGTAGGGCAGCACCTGGTAGCAGGTGTGGGTGAAGCGGGCGAGTTGCGCCTCGATCGCGGCCACCATTGCCGGATGGCGATGACCGGTATTCAGCACTGCGATGCCGCCGGCAAAATCGATATAGCGCCTGCCTTCCACATCCCACACTTCGGCATTCAGCGCGCGGTCTATATAGAATCCCGCCATCACGCCGACACCGCGTGGTGTGGCGGCGAGGCGGCGCTGGTGCAGCGACGCATTGTTGATCTGAACAGGTACTTTTGCATTCATTTTATTATTCCTTTCCCAGTGAATTAAGCCAGGCTGATCCAGGTCGTTTTCAGTTCGGTGTATTTTTCCAGCGCATGCAGCGACTTGTCGCGGCCGTTGCCCGACTGCTTGTATCCGCCGAACGGCACGGTAATGTCGTCCTCATCGTAACTGTTCACATGCACGGTGCCCGCGCGCAGCGCGCGGGCCACCCGGTGCGCGCGCGAAATATCGCGGGTCCACACCGCCGCGGCCAGGCCGTAGCTGGTGTCGTTGGCGATACGGATGGCCTCTTCCTGGGTATCGAACGTGATCACGGACAGCACCGGCCCGAAGATTTCCTCGCTGGCGATGATCATTTCATTGGTCACGCCGTCGAATATGGTCGGTGCCACATAGTAGCCGCCCGACTCGACACGCACGCGCTCGCCGCCACAGCAAAGCGTGGCGCCCTGCTGTTTGCCGGATTCGATGTATTTCAGCACGTTGTCCATCTGCCCCTGATCCACCAGCGCCCCCATTGTCGTTTCCGGATCGAGCGGGTCGCCTGGCATGTGCCGCGGAGAATACTGCTTGAGCTTCTCGACGAACTCGTCGCGTATGGAGCGTTCGACCAGCAGGCGCGAAGGCGCGTTGCAGCTTTCGCCCTGATTGTAAAAAATCGATCCGGCCGCGGCCGCAACCGCACGATCAAGATCCGGGCAGTCCGCAAACACGATGTTCGGGGACTTGCCACCCAGTTCGCACCAGGCGCGCTTGAGGTTGCTCTGTCCGGCCATGACCTGGATTTTCTTGCCGACCGCGGTCGAACCGGTGAACGCGATGCAGTCGACATCCATATGCAGCGCCAGCGGCGATCCCGCTTCCGCGCCAAAGCCCGGCACCACGTTGAACACGCCTGCGGGTATGCCGGCCTGCAATGCCAGTTCGCCCAGTCGCAATGCGGTAAGCGGCGCTTTCTCAGAAGGCTTGAGCACCACACTGTTGCCCGATACCAGTGCTGGCGCAATCTTCCAGGAAGCCATCAGCATCGGATAATTCCACGGCACTACCGCGCCAACCACGCCCATCGGCTCGCGCGTGACCAGCGCCAGCGTGCGTTCGTCGGTCGGCGCGATCTCGTCGTACACCTTGTCGATTGCCTCGCCGTACCAGCGCAGCGTGTTGGCGGTGGCCGGCACGTCGGTATTCATGCAGGCGCTGATCGGTTTGCCCATATCCAGCGTTTCCAGCAACGCCAGTTGTTCGCGGTTTTCGATCACCAGACCGGCAAACCGGATCATCACGCGCTTGCGCTCGCCGGGCGACATGCCGGCCCAGCGCCTGTCCTCGAACGCGGCGCGCGCCGCCGCGACGGCGCGGTCGATGTCGGCGGCTTTGCAGCGTGCAACGTCAGCGAGCTTGCGCCCGTCCACCGGGGACAGGCACTCGAATGTTTCACCGTCGACGGCCGGCACGCGCCTGCCGTCGATAAAGGCTCTTCCGTCTATGCTCAGCGCAGCGGCTCGCGCATGCCAGTCGATTGTACTCATATCAGATCCTCGTTAACGCTTTGCCGGCGGTGGCTACAAGCCGGCCATCGCGACGTATTTGATTTCAAGATATTCGTCGATGCCGTGGTGCGATCCCTCGCGGCCAAGACCGGACTGCTTGACGCCGCCGAACGGTGCCACCTCGTTGGAGATGATGCCGGTATTGACGCCGACCATGCCGTACTCGAGCGCTTCCGCGACGCGCCAGATGCGCCCGATGTCGCGGCTGTAGAAATACGAAGCCAGTCCGAATTCGGTGCGGTTGGCCAGTTCGATGACTTCATCATCGGTCCTGAAGCGAAACAGCGGCGCCACCGGCCCGAAGGTCTCCTCGCGGAATATCATAGAATCCGGGCTCACGTCGGTCAGCACGGTGGGCTCATAGTAAGTGCCGCCCAGCGCGTGGCGTTTGCCTCCGGCAACCAGGCGCGCGCCCTTGGCAATCGCATCCGCGACATGGCTTTCCACCTTGGCCAGCGCCGCATCATCGATCAGCGGCCCCTGCGTCACGCCGGCACTGAGTCCGTCGCCCACCTGCAGTTGCGCCACGCGAACCGCCAGCTTTTTCGCAAAGGCATCAAACACGCCGTCCTGCACGAACAGCCGGTTCGCGCACACGCAGGTCTGTCCGGCGTTGCGATACTTGCTGGCAATCGCGCCTTCCACCGCGGCATCGAGATCCGCATCGTCGAACACGATAAAGGGTGCATTGCCGCCCAGTTCGAGCGACAGTTTCTTGATCGTGTCCGCACTCTGGCGCATCAGGATGCGTCCGACTTCGGTCGAGCCGGTAAACGACAGCTTGGTCACCACCGGGCTCGCGCATATGGCTGCGCCGATTTCCCGCGCATCCCCGGTCAGCACCTGCAACACGCCGCCCGGGATCCCGGCCTGTTCGGCCAGCGCGGCAAGCGCGAGTGCCGACAGGGGCGTCTGTTCCGCCGGCTTTACGATCATCGTGCAACCCGCTGCCAGTGCCGGTGCGGCCTTGCGGGTGATCATCGCGGTCGGGAAATTCCACGGCGTAATCGCCGCCGTGACACCGATCGGCTGTTTCAGCACGACCAGCCGGCGATCATTGAGCGGCGAAGGAATCGTCTCGCCATACACGCGCTTGGCTTCCTCGGCAAACCACTCGATAAAACTCGCGCCATAGGCAATTTCGCCGCGCGCTTCGGCCAGCGGCTTGCCCTGCTCGGCAGTCAGGATATGCGCCAGATCCTCCTGATGCTGCATGATCAGCGCGAACCATTTTTTAAGCAGCGCGGAACGTTCCTTTGCGGCAAGCACCCGCCATTCTTTTTGCGCCGATGCGGCAGCGGCGATCGCGCGCTCTGTTTCGGCGCGCCCCATCATCGGCACCTGTGCAATCGTTTCCCCGCTGGACGGGTTTCTGACACTGAAAGTTGCGCCGGAATCGGCACCTACCCACTGCCCGCCCAGCCAGGCGGTCTGCCTGAACAGCGATGGATGATTCAATTTGATAGACATGGCTTCTCCTGACTGGATATGCGGATATGCCTGTCGGCTACCCGCAAGTTTGTAACTCGAAATGTTTTTGTCTGCGAACGGTTTCAGTCCTGCCGGGACTGATTCATGCCCGCGCCTGCGCCTGGTTGTCAGCGTCCATCCAGCCTCGCGACTGCAGATCCGCAAGCGTCGCATCCATGCAGATGCGGATACGTTCCATCATTTCATCGATCTGCGCCTTGCTGCATATCAGCGGGGGCGCAATGATCATCCGGTCGCCCACCGCCCGCATGATCAGGCCGTTGGCAAAACAGTGATTGCGGCAAACCATGCCCACGTCGAGCGACGGATCGAAGCCAAGATGCTGCGACTTGTCTTTCATCAGCACCAGACCGCCCACCATGCCCATGGTCTCGGCGCCCGCAACCAGGGGGTGGTCCGAAAGCTCGGCAAATTGTCCGGCCAGGTAAGGGCCGGTTTCCTCCCTTACCCGCTCTATCAGCCCCTCGCGTTCGATGATATCCAGATTCGCCAGCGCCACCGCACATGCCACGGGATGGCCGGAGTAGGTATACCCGTGGGTAAACTCCCCGCCTTTCTCGATCAATACCTCGGCGACCCGTTTGCCGACCACCACCCCGCCCAGCGGTATGTAGCCGGAGGTGACGCCCTTGGCAAAGGTCATCAGATCGGGTTTCGCGCCCATCAGTTCTGAACCGAACCAGCTGCCCAGCCGCCCGAAGCCGCAGATCACTTCGTCGCAAATCAGCAGGATTCCGTACTTGTCGCAGATACGCTGGATTTCCGGCCAGTAGGTTTTCGGCGGGATGATGACCCCGCCCGCGCCCTGCACCGGCTCGCCGATAAATGCGGCAACCTTTTCCGGGCCGACTTCGAGTATTTTCTGTTCCAGCCAGCCGGCTGCCTCAATTCCGAACTCGTTCCTGTTTTTGTCCGGTGCCAATCCAAAGTGGTAAGGCTGTTCGATATGCACGATGCCGGGGATCGGCAGTCCGCCCTGGGCATGCATGCCGGACATGCCGCCCAGCGAGGCGCCGCACATGGTCGAACCATGATAGGCATTTTTGCGGCTGATGATCACGCTGCGCTCGGGCTGTCCCAGCGTTGCCCAGTAATGGCGCACCATGCGCACGTTGGTGTCGTTCGATTCGGAGCCGGATGTTCCATAGAACACATGGGAGTAGCGGTCCCCGGCCAACCCGACAATCCGGTCAGCCAATTGGACTGCGGGAACGTTGGTGGTCTGGAAAAAACTGTTGTAGAAAGGCAGCACTTCCATCTGCCGTGCCGCTGCCTCGATCAGTTCCTTGCGGCCGTATCCGACATTGACGCACCATAAGCCGGACATCCCATCAAAGATTTTCTTGCCTTCCGAATCCCAGATATACACCCCTTCACCCCGTGTAATCACGCGGGCACCCGTCCTGGACAGCGTCTTGTGGTCCGTGAAAGGATGAATATAGTGCGCTGAATCCAGCGTTTGAATTTCGCGGGTCGTAATTGCCATGGTGATTTCCTTGTTTATATCCCGTTTCGTTTAACAGTAATCAAACGTGCATCAGCAGATGCTCGCGTTCCCAGGGGCTGATCACGCGCATGAACTCTTCGTACTCGGCTTCCTTGACGGCCACGTAGACGTCGATAAAACGCTTGCCCAGCATGTCATGCACCGGTTTGGCGTCTTTCAGCATATCCAGCGCCTCCGACAACCCCCTGGGCAACTGGTATTTGGCATCGTAGGCGCTGCCCGTCGTGACCCTGCTCGGCTGCAATTTCTCCACGATACCCAGGTAACCGCATGCCAGGGTTACCGCCATCGCCAGGTAAGGATTTGCATCGGCGCCGACCACGCGGTTCTCGACACGGCGCGCTTCCGGTTCGGAGATCGGCACGCGTATGCCCACGGTGCGGTTGTCATAGCCCCATTCGATATTGATCGGGGCAGCACCGCCGCGCACCACGCGACGATAGGAATTGACGTAAGGCGCCAGCAGCGCCATTGCGGATGGCAAATATTTCTGCAGGCCGGCAATATAGTGCATGAACAACGGTGACTCGGTGCCATCCGGATTGCTGAAGATATTCAGCCCGGTCTTGGTGTCGATCACGCTCTGGTGGATGTGCATGGCCGATCCCGGCTCGTTGGTCATCGGCTTGGCCATGAACGTGGCATACATGTCGTGGCGCAAAGCCGCTTCACGCAAAGTGCGTTTGAAGAAGAACACCTTGTCGGCCAGTATCATCGGCTCGTCGTGCAGGAAGTTGATTTCCATCTGCCCCGCGCCGAATTCGTGGATCAGCGTGTCGAGCTCCAGCTCCATGATGTCGCAGTAATCGTAGATATCCTCGAACAGCGGATCGAACTCGTTTACCGCATCGATGCTGTACAACTGCCGGCTGGTCTCGGAACGTCCGCTGCGGCCAATAGGTGGAACCAACGGCTGGTTCGGATCGATATTGCGCGCCAGCAGATAAAATTCCAGTTCCGGTGCGACGATCGGCGTCCAGCCCATTTCCCGATACAGATTCGTCACCCGACGCAGCACATTGCGCGGCGCAAAGTCGACCGGTGTTCCGTCATGGAAGAAACAGTCCATGATGACCTGTGCAGTCGGATCGGTCGCCCAGGGTACCAGCCGCACCGTGGTCGGATCCGGAATCAGCACCATATCCTTGTCGGTAAAACCGAAAACGTCATCGTAACCCTCGTTGTCCTCCGGCGATTCTCCGGTCACCGTCACTCCCAGCACCGCTTCCGGCAAACGCATCGCGCGTTCGGCCGTAAATTTTTCGCGCGGCAGTATCTTGCCGCGCGCCACACCGGTGAGATCGGGAACCAGGCATTCCATTTCGGTAACTCGCTTCTCGGCCAGCCAGCTATGCATGTCACTATCGATAAAAACTTTGCGTTCAGACATTTATGTTCTCCATTTTTGCTTCTTTATCTGCTCCATCATTATGCCGTGCAGCTCTTAACCGGCAAGCCTCGCCAAATGCGCGAAAGATCGCCAGATAAGCAGGGACGTTCATTACATTCCATTCCGGATGCCACTGCACCGCCAACGCAAACGATTTCGCGCCGGGGATGCTGATCGCTTCTATCAGCCCATCGGGTGCATACGCTTCGGGCGCCAGTCCGGCTCCCAGACGATCAATACCCTGGCCATGCAGGGAATTAACCATGATTTCGCTGCAACCGGTAATTTCGGCCAGTTTGCCCTTGGCCACCGTTCGCACCGGATGCACCTGGCCATAGCGTTCTTCCAGCGTGGGGGCTTCTGCTTCCCGGTGATCCGACATTCCTTCGGTTTCATGCACTGCCTGGTGCAGGCTGCCTCCATAGGCGACATTGATTTCCTGCAAACCACGGCAGATACCCAGCAGGGGGATACCCGCCTCCACAGCGGCGCGGATCAGACGCAAAGTCAAAGCGTCGCGCCCGGGATCAAGCGGCAAGGACGGATCACGTACATCCTGTCCAAAATGAGAGGGATGAACATTGGATACTGCGCCCGGCAACAAAATGCCGTCGGCAACATCAAGCGCCGCCGTCATTTCGCTTACGGAACCGAGCGCAGGGACTGCCAGCGGAAAGGCGCCCGCCGCCTGGACAACTGCATCGACATACTTGTGGCCGACGACATGAAACGGATGGTCGCCGAGTTGTCTGTAATCTGCCGGAAGGAGTACGACCGGCGTGCGATTCTGGGTCATTTAAAAATCCTGGATCAATAACTGGGAACGCTACCCCGATTTGTCGTTAATTGGTACCGTTTCAAGTTTAATAAGCAATGCACCAACTCAAGCCCGCGACAACGCTCAAATTTCTCGCTGCTCAGCCCAACACTTTGTTTTATATAAATTTGTAATTGCGCTGCTAGCCACGGTAAGTGTATTCTTCGCTTTAATTGGCAATCTTACAAGAGCCATTTAGGCCAATGCCACGGTACCATTTTCTGCGCTGGAGAACATTTTTGGAATCACTGATCATATCCGAATGGCTGCTTGCCGAGTTGAAACAGGGACGCTTCCCGTCGCGGATGCCCGTCCACCGCAGGGTCTACGAATCGATACGCCGCGCGATTGTCAGCCATTATCTCGTTCCCGGCACGCGCTTGCCCTCCACCCGCAGCCTGGCAGCGGATCTTGAATTATCCCGCAATACCCTGTTGGCTGCCTTTGAGCAATTGCACGACGAGGGCTATGTCATTTCCGAAGTCGGGAGCGGTACCCGCGTTGCGCAAACCTTGCCGGAAGATTTCAGCGAAACGGAACCGGACAGAGAGGCAGTAAGAACCGGCGGCAAAAGCGCCAGCGGTCTGTCCATACGCGGCACCGTAGCGGCAGGCCGGGCAGATCAGACCAGTTACGAGGTACAGCCGTTTGCGCCGGGTGAAGACGACTTTACGGCCTTCCCTACCCAGCTATGGCGGCGCCTTCTGAATCGCCAATGGCGCGATCCGCAACCCGCCCATCTCGACTACGGACATGCCGGCGGATACCTGCCCTTGCGGCGTGCCATCGCCAACTATCTGCGCATGTCCCGTGCCGTAAATCTTACGGTAGAGCAGATCCTGATTACTTCCGGCACACAGCAATCGATCGACTTGTGCGCGCGCCTGCTCACCGACCATGGCGACATGATCTGGCTGGAAGACCCTTGCTACTGGGGCGCGCGCAGGGTACTCGAAGTGAATGGCCTTAAACTCCATCCGGTTCCGGTAGACGAAGAGGGTATATCGCCGACAACGGAAGATTTTCGCCACCCACCGCGCCTGATCTATACCACGCCTTCCCACCAGTATCCCAAAGGCGTGGTCATGAGTTACGGACGACGCCGTTTGCTGCTCGACTATGCCGCCAGCGTCGGCTCCTGGATACTGGAAGATGATTACGACAGCGAATTCCGCTTTGGCGGCCACCCGCTCTCATCACTGCAAGGCATGGATCAACATGAAAGAGTGCTTTACCTCGGTACCTTTTCCAAGGTGATGTACCCCGGCATCAAACTGGGCTACCTGGTGGTGCCGGTCGGCCTGGCGGAAAGTTTCAAATTCGGCCTGTATGAATTGCAGCGCCCCGGCCAGGTGGTCATCCAGGCTGCCCTTGCCGAGTTCATTGAAGAAGGACATTTCGCCAGCCACATCAGGCGGCTGCGCCAGATTTACGGCGAACGGCGCCGCCTGCTGCAGGAAGCGCTGGCCCCGATCGCCAGTGTCGGGGCCAGTCTGCCCGTCGCGGGATCAGGACTGCACCTGATGGTCGGGCTGCCGTCATACTGCGACGATGTGCGCGTAGCGGCTCTGGCCGCTGAGCAAGGCCTGAGGATATATCCGTTGTCATGCTATGGAATAGGCGAGAATCGGGCGAAAGGCCTGATCATCGGTTACGCCTATGCCGCTACAGAACGCATCACTCACTACGGCCGCATTCTTGCAGATGTAATCCAGGCAGCGCTGGCCTCCGAATCGAGATCAGCCTAGCGCATCGCGCAGTCGATACCACAGCATGCCCAGCACCAAAGCCGGCATGCGCAGCAGCTTCCCGCCCGGAAATTCATGGTGAGGAATACGCGCGAACAGGTCCAGACGTTCTGCCTGGCCGGTGATCGCCTCTGCGGCCAGCTTTCCGGCCATGCCCGTGAGCGCCACGCCATGGCCCGAGAATCCCTGCAGGTAATAAACGTTCGGCTCCAGCCTGCCAAAATCCGGTGCGCGATTCATCGTGATATCGACGAACCCGCCCCATGCGTATTCCACTTTGGTGGCGGCCAGCTGCGGGAAAACCAGCTTCATGCGCCGATACATGTCTTCCTTCAGGTTCGGCGGGGTCATGGTGCTGTAACTGACCCTTCCACCGAACAGCATGCGCTGGTCGGCCGAGAACCGGAAGTAATCGAGTACAAAATTGGAATCGCAGACCGCCGATCGCGAAGGAATCAGGCGTGTCACCAGATCCGGGTCAACCGGTTCGGTGCCGACGATGTAGGTACCCACCGGCATGATCCGGCGCGCAAGTGCCGGCGCAACGCCGGGTGCAACTTCAGGCAGGTACATATTGCCCGCGAGCACGACATACCGCGCCTTGACACTGCCGTGGTCGGTGCGCAACAGTGCCGGGGCGCCGCAACTCATCGACCTCACCGCGGAATGTTCGCATATCTGCACGCCCAGGCTGGCCGCCCCGCGCGCCAGACCGAGCGTGTAATTGAGCGGATGCAGATGGCCCGATCGGCGGTCATGGTAACCGCTGTGGAATCTCGGGCTGTCTATCCACCGGTGCAAATCGTTCGGCTCTATCCACTCGGAATCGGTGTCATACCCGTAGCGTTTCGACATATCCTCATACCATTTGCGCAGTGCGGCACCCTTGCGCTCGCCGACCGCCACACCGAGGAAACCATCGACCAGGTCGCACTTGATGTCGAACCGTTTGATACGCTCGCGCACCAGATCGAGCGCATCCAGGGTGATATTCCAGACCTGCCGGGCCGCGTCGATTCCAAGCGCCTTCTCGATGACTGACTGCTCGCAGGCCAGTCCGGCAATGATCTGCCCGCCATTGCGGCCGCTTGCACCCCAGCCCACTTTTTCCGCTTCCAGGACCACTACCGAGTAGCCCCTGTCTGCCAGCTCGATCGCGGCTGACAGACCGGCCAGACCGGCACCGACCACGCATACATCGGCAGTCAGGTCCTCCTCCAGTCCAGGGTAATGCGGCTGTTCGTTTGCTGTTGCCGCGTAATATGAGTGTTGCACCAGTTTCTGTTCACTTGCCAGCATAAATCTTCCTTCAATTACCGGTTGTCGCGGCAATCCGCCCGCACAGCCAGGTCCAGATAAGCGTTGCGGCGGCATTGCTGGTCAACTCGGCATGGTCGTAGGGGGGTGCAACCTCGGTGCAATCCATGCCGACCCAGTTGAGGTCATGCCAGCCTTCGAGCAGGGTCATCGCCTGCGCACTGGTCAGTCCGCCCGGTTCCGGGGTCCCGGTACCCGGCGCATAGGCCGGATCCAGCGCATCGATATCGAAAGTCAGATAGAGCGGCGGGTTGTCTGCCTTGGCCATACGCGCCCTGACCTCATCGATGACATCCTGCAATGCCGCGCCGTCCCGACCCCGCAATTCGCGGCCGGTGTATATCCGTCCGCCGCGGTCATTCACGTATTCACGCGCATCGCGTATCCCCGATGATCGGATGCCAACCTGGACAAAAGCTTCCGGCAGCACCAGCCCTTCGGTATAGGCCTCATACACCCACGTACCGTGTCCGGAAGGTTCGCCATAATGATCCGTCCAGGTATCGCAATGTGCATCGAAATGGATGCAGGCGAGCGGCCGCCCGTAATGGGTGCGGTAAGCGCGCAGCAAAGGGAGCGTGATCGAATGATCGCCGCCCATCCAGATCATCTGGTGCCGGGCTATCAACGCTCCCGCTTGCGGCATCAGT
This sequence comes from uncultured beta proteobacterium, assembly GCA_963827265.1. GTDB lineage: Bacteria > Pseudomonadota > Gammaproteobacteria > Burkholderiales > Gallionellaceae > Gallionella. The sequence goes on from CAWHAD010000006.1 coordinate 236,270, forward strand.
GCGGCACGCATGCTGTCCAGACTGGTGTTGGGCAGCGGCAAATCGCCGAGGTCGGTCAGATGGTCCAGCGGTGAGGTATCGAACAACGGATGCGTCGCATCGCACAGCATGTGGCTGGCCTGCCTGATTGCGCCTGGTCCGAACCGCGCTCCCGGCCGATTGGTGACGCTGCCATCCCAGTTCACGCCGACTATCGCGTAGGGTTTCCTCGAAGCGTCAGCGTCATGGTCATCCGGTGAAATCGGCAGGCCTAGAAATCCGCCCGAACGTGTATAGGCAAAAGCATGGTTCATGGTGTCACTCCAATCAGACGATCCGCAAACTATCCCCGAAATTTCGCATCTGCTTCAGATGATTTGAGATGCGGATACCGACATTCATCAAAAAAATTTGCGCCGTTCATGCACAACGCAGCACAGGCGAAACGAAAACTTGCAACAGGTGCAGCCAGTTCGGTAGGATACTAGCCCAGACAATGGCCCAATCCATAGAGCCACTTTTTATATAATTAATGGTACCGCTTCTGTTTGCTGTCCATTCAAAAAACCGACTTGAACAGGCTTCTTATGCCAACCTTTCCTGCATCCACCAGCATGCTCAATCGCAATGCAACCCGCATGGTTGCGGAAGAACGGCAGCGTTATCTTGAACTGCATCCGCAATGCAGCCAATTGGGCCAGCAGGCCAGCCGGCATTTCCTGTATGGCGTGCCGATGCACTGGATGAATGACTGGGGTACACCGGCACCGCTTTTCGTCGATCGCGCGCAGGGGGCACATTTTACCTGCGCCGATGGTATCGACTATGTGGATTTTTGCCTCGGCGATACCGGCGCCATGTTTGGCCACAGCCCCGAACCGCTGGTCCGCGCGCTGAAGCAGCAGGCGCTTCGCGGCTATACGACCATGCTGCCCAGCACCGTTGTGCCGGCAACCGGCGCTGCGCTGGCAGAGCAATTCGGCCTCCCCTGCTGGCAGCTGACCACCACCGCAACCGATGCCAACCGCTTTGTGCTGCGATGGTCGCGCGCAGTGACGGGACGCAACAAGCTGCTGGTATTCGACGGCTGTTACCACGGCACTGTCGACGACACCATGGTCGATGTTGTAGCGGGAAAAACTGTCAGCCGGGCAAGCCTGCTCGGGCAAACGACCGATCTGGGCCAGCATACGGTTGCAGTCGATTTCAATGACCTTGCTGCCGTTGAACGGGAACTGGCCAGCGGAGAATTTGCCTGCCTGCTCACCGAACCCGCGCTGACCAACTGCGGCATGGTGCCTGCCCAACCCGGCTTCATTGCCGGATTGCGCGAATTGACCCGGCGTTATGGCACCCTGCTGGTGCTGGATGAAACCCATACCATTTCCAGCGCGCGGGGCGGTTGGGCACGCAGTGCGGGCATACAGCCGGATTTCATTGTGATCGGCAAACCGATCGCTGGCGGCTTACCGGCGGCGGCATACGGATTCAGTGCAGCGCTGGCCGCCAGAATGAAAACCGTCAAGGACGCTGCGCCCGCCGGACATTCGGGCATCGGCACCACACTGTCCGGCAATATGATGGCGATCGCCGCCATGCATGCGACCCTGACAGAAGTCGCAACCCAATCCGCCTATGCGCATATGCTGGAACTCGCCGCCTTGCTCGAGAATGGGCTCAACAAAATATTGCAACGGCATGCATTGACCTGGTGCATTACACGCATCGGCGCACGCCTAGAACTTCAGTTCTGCACGACTGCTCCGATCAATGCAAGGCAGGCGCGCGCGGCCCAGAACGATGAACTTGAACGCGCGATTCATCTTTTCCTGCTCAACCGTGGCGTGCTGCTGACGCCCTTCCATAACATGATGCTGGTATGCCCGGACACCCGTGAAGCTGACATAACAAGACTGCTCGAAGTTTTCGATGATTGCCTGAGTGTTCTTGCCCGGGATTGATGCTAACTGGAAGGGCTTTCTGTTTCTGGAAGAGCGGGATGGGTAAACAGCAGTACGTATACACTCAGGACGGCGGCCAATAGACCGACCTGCCAGAGCAGCGCATCGCTGCCCAGGGTCTTCATTGCGGTACCTGCGCTCAGCGGCCCGAAGATCGAACTGGCCGTATAGACCATGGAGACTTTCCTGACGTTGATTGACAAATCGCCGTCACCGGCTTTGGTGGCTGCAATGATGGACAGTGTCAGATAGGCGGTGATGGTGCCGCCCAGCGCAAAGATGGTGATGGCCAGACCGGTGAAGCCGATCGGGAGACTCGCAATTAGCGCAAGGATAACGGTGCTGGTAGCGCATATCAGTATTGCGATCCGCAAACCGCGATGATCAGCAATCCAGCCCACCAGATATTGCAGCAACAGGCCCCCCAGGCCAAAAACCGCAAGCAGGGTCGCGATTTGATCGGTGCCCAGGCTGCGGCCCACGCCGAAAATTGGAAAAAGACCGGAGAAGGCCGCTTCGCTGAAGCCGGCAATGATTCCAACAGCGATTCCCAATGCAAGTATCCTGCGCTGCAAAGAACCGGGATTGCTGCCGGTACCGGCTGACAGCCCGGTTTGCGCAGCAGGGGTAGGTCGGGTAAACGCCAGCGGCAACAGCGCCGAACCGGTGAAAGCAATTCCCAGAACAGGCGTCATGTTGCCGGTAATGCCGCCCCACTTCGCCAGCATCGGTGCAACGATAGGTGCGATTCCGATCAGTGTTTCATGGAAACCAACCAGACGGCCGCGTGCATTATCCGGCGCGATCCGGTAAAGCCAGGGTTCAAGTCCGATCCAGCGCAAGCCCATGCCCAGTCCGATCAGAACAGCAGCGGCCAGCCAGTCGGGCCAGCCTGTAGCGGATATCACGGCAAGACCCAGCATGCTGACCAGCAACCCAGCAACAATCACAGCGCGGTAGCCGAACTGGACGTTCAGTCGCGGTGCAATCGCCAGACCGGCCAGCATGCCGAACCATGTGCTTGAAGCGAAGATACCCAGCTGTGCCGCATTCAGACCATGCCGGGTCAGCCAGAGCGGCAACACCACGACGCCAATACCGAACTGGCCAATTTGCGACAAAATCGAAACTGCGTTCAGGAATGTAATCGTGCGCCAGTCGATGTGTCGATCTGGCGTCATTTGGTCACATTCGGGTCCTGCCACATGGCATATATCTTTTTTACCGGCTCCAGGTTTTCCCACACACCCTTGAAACCAGCCGGAATCACAAAGGCACCGCCAGGTCCGAATTCCCTGGCCTCGCCACTGCTGTCGGTAAGTCGTACCCGCCCTTCAATCAGCACACATAGCTCCTCCGCGGTGTAGGACACCTCGAATGCACCGACACTGGATGACCAGATACCCGCGAAAAATTGCCCACTGGGATCCTGGTAATGATTCCAGGTTTGCGTCTGGCAAGGAATGTCCGTGCGCATTCTTTCGGCAGCGATTGCAGATTTCTCGACGTCAACAGTATGGGTAGAAAAATCGACGATGGAATCGATATGCTTTTGTGCAGGCATGTCCGTTGATTCCCGTCAGGCTAGCGAGACGATAGTCTCGATTTCAACCAGCACATCCCTGGGCAATCTTGCAACCTGCACGGTGGAACGCGCGGGGCAATGGCTGCCGAATGCAGCTGCATAAATGGCATTCATCGCGGCAAAATCCTCCAGGTTCTTCAGGAACACGGTGGTCTTGACCACTTGCCCCATTGTGGCGCCGGCGGCTTCGATTACCGCGCGCAAATTATCGAACACCTGTTGCGTTTGCGCCTCGATCCCGCCTTCCACCAGGCTGCCATCCGGGCGAAGCGGTATCTGCCCGGAGGTAAACAGCAGCGATCCGGAGACCATTGCCTGGGAATACGGCCCGATTGCCGCAGGTGCTTTTTCGGTTTGAATCTGCTTCATTGAATTTCCTTCAGGATGGTTGTAAATGATATGTACAGGCCAGGACATCATTTCGATGCGGACCGGATTATTTCACAAAGATCGCGCAAGCTCGTGATCAAGACTTCCATTCCAGCAGAATTTTTATGGTACGAACGGGTGCGCGTATGCCACGTACAGTGCAGCGGACTATATTCCGAATGATATTTTGGGGCAGGCATCTGCATGCTTTTGGGGCAGGATAATCCTCTGTGGATTATAGAAATATTTGGCACCATCAAAATTACCCAAATGGCTCTTGTTTGATTGCCAATTCAGGTAGAGAATCAGCCCGACATTAACAGATATATAAAATACCCTATATAAAATAGTGTGTTGTATTTGTCATGCTGAGCAGGTCTGCTCTTGAAATATTTTGATTCATTGGGTTTTGATTTACTTAGATAAGTATAATTGATGGCAGTGACTGGATGTATGTGGGAGATGGCGCAAAACTTGCATTCCCATTTAATCGCGATGTGATTGCGACTTCGGAATACCGGTCGCACAGCAACTTTCCATTCACGTCTGTCGCCTGAAAGTGTTGGACTTTATTAACCGATGTAACTAAGGAGAATATTATGTTCGGTAGTAACCTGAAGAATCGAGCGGGACTGCTTGGCGCTCTGCTGGCAACAGCCTTGTTGTCGCTTGGCATGCCTGGTCTGTCTGCAGCTGCAGAAGACAAAGTACTCAATATCTACAACTGGTCGGATTACATCGGCGAAAACACGATTAAAAACTTCGAGAAGGAAACCGGCATCAAGGTCCATTACGATACCTTCGATAGCAATGAAACGCTTCATGCCAAGCTGGTTGCCGGAAAAACCGGATACGACATCGTCGTGCCTTCATCAAACTGGGCCAAGATCCAGCTCGAAGGCGGTTTGCTGATGAAACTGGACAAGAGCAAGATCACCACTTACGGCAACCTCGACCCGTTCGTGATGAAGAACCTGGCGACCATGGATCCGGGTAACCAGTACCTTGTGCCATGGATGTGGGGAATTACCACCGTCGGCATCAACGTCGACAAGGTCAAGGCAGCTTTGGGCAATCTGCCGATGCCGGACAATGCGTGGGACTTGCTCTTCAAGCCGGAATACATCAGCAAGCTGAAGTCCTGCGGTGTGTCCATGCTTGATTCGGGCGACGAAATATTCCCGGCCGCACTGCGCTATCTGGGCAAGCCTCCCTACAGCCACGACCCCTCTGATTACCAGGCAGCTGCCCGTCTTCTTAACAGTATCCGCCCCTACGTCACCCTGTTCTCATCATCCGGTTACATCAACGATATGGCCAGCGGAGCGATATGTCTGGCGCTGGGATGGAATGGCGACATGAGCATCGCCCAACGGCGCGCCAAGGAAGCAAACAACGGCGTCAACATCCAGGTGCTGTTGCCCAAGACCGGTGCAATATTATTCTTCGACACGATGGCAATCCCGGTCGATGCCCCGCACCCGGATAACGCCTACAAGTGGATGAGCTACATCTATCGTCCGGATGTCAACGCCGGCCTGGTCAACAAGGTGTTCTATTCCAACCCGGTTCCGAGTGCGGCCAAGTACATCAAACCCGAAATCCTGGCGAACAAGACCGTGTTCATGAAACCGGAAGATCTGGCCCGGATGGTTCCTCCCGATATGGTGCCTAGCGACATTCGCCGCCTGCGTACACGTCTCTACACGACGTTCAAGACTGGCCTCTGATAATTTGAATCTAGACAGGGAGTGGCTGGAACAGCCACTCCCATAATAACCAAGCAATTTAAAGGGGCGCTGGGCATGGCAGATTCAGTTGCGAACTCTACTGGTCGCGGGAACGATTCACAATTCCTCAGAATTGACCGGCTGAGCAAGCATTTCGACGAGGTTGCAGCTGTCGACAATGTTTCTCTCGATATCAAAAAAGGCGAAATCTTTGCCTTGCTCGGCTCTTCAGGTTGCGGAAAATCAACGCTCCTTCGGATGCTGGCAGGTTTCGAGTTGCCAACTTCAGGCAATATGTACCTCGATGGTGAAGATATAGCAAAAATGCCGCCTTACGAGCGGCCCATCAACATGATGTTCCAGTCATATGCACTGTTTCCGCACCTGACTGTATGGGAAAACGTCGCATTCGGCCTCAAGCGCGACGGCATGCCCAAAGATCAGATCGCCGAGCGCGTGGAAGCGATGCTCGGCATCGTCAAACTCAAACCTTATGCCAAACGCAAGCCGCATCAACTTTCGGGAGGACAGCAGCAGCGCGTTGCACTTGCGCGTTGCCTGGCCAAGAGTCCGAAACTGCTGCTGCTTGACGAACCCCTGGGCGCACTGGATCGAAAGCTGCGCGAGGAGACCCAGTTCGAGCTGGTCAATATTATCAAGAGTGTGGGCGTTACCTGCGCCATGGTGACCCATGACCAGGAAGAAGCCATGATCATGGCCGACCGTATCGCGGTAATGCAGGAAGGCCGCTTCCTGCAGGTCGGGCCTCCCACTGAAATATACGAGACGCCCAGTTGTGTATTCGTGGCAGGCTTCATTGGCGATGTCAACCTGTTCAAGGGCAAGGTCGTCGTCGATGAGCCGGACCATGTCGTGATCGATACGCCAGAGTGCCGTCAATTCGTCTCGCACGGCATCACCGGAACGATAGACATGCAGGTAAGCATCGCGTTGCGCCCTGAGAAAATCTGCCTGCAGGGTCACGAGCCTACCCTTGAACAGCGCGAATCTCCCGAAGAGCAGGGCTATAACGCTGCCCGCGGGACGATAGATGGGATTGCCTACTTCGGCAAGTACACGCTGTTCCACGTCAAGCTGGAAAGCGGCATGGTGATCAAGGCTTCGCGCGAGAACTCGGCTCGCCACGAAGAAACGCAGCTGGTCCGCGGCCAGCAGGTATACGCGTGGTGGGACGGCAGTGATGTCGTCGTGCTAGCGAACTAGACCACGGGTGCGAAGACAATGAACATTGCAACCGGCATGAACAACAATGGCATTGTGCAGTTTCTCAAGCGAAACTGGGGGAAACGCACCGTCATTGGCATCCCGTATGGATTCCTGATCCTGTTTTTTTCGGTACCATTTCTGGTCGTGCTCAAAATCAGCGTATCGAGCACGGATGCGCTCGGTATTCATTTCCAGGACCTGACCAGCTATGCCGACGGCATACTCCAACTCAAGATCAAGCTGTCGAATTACATTTTCCTGACCACGGATCCGCTATACATCGAGACCTACTGGTCATCGATCAAGTTTGCGGCGATCAATACGCTGATCTGCCTGATCATCGGATACCCGTTCGCCTATTTCATGGCGAGATCGCCTGCGTCCATGCGGCCGGCGCTGCTGATGATGGTGTCGCTGCCGTTCTGGACTTCCTATTTGCTGCGCGTCTATGCCTGGAAAGGCCTGCTGGACGACAACGGCGTGATCAACAACGTGCTGATCTGGCTGCATGTCATCCACGATCCGATCAAGATGATGTACACCGGCTTTTCCATGACGGTAGGCATGGTGTACACCTATGTGCCGTTCATGATACTGCCGGTCTATGCCACCCTGGTGAAGATGGATTTGCGCTTACTCGAGGCCGCCAAGGATCTGGGCGCGACACCGTGGAAAGCATTCTGGCTGGTGACCGTTCCCTTGTCGAAAAACGGCATCGTTGCCGGCTCCATGCTGGTTTTCATACCGAGCGTCGGCGAGTACGTCATTCCCGAACTGCTGGGCGGGCCCAGTACGCTGATGATAGGACGCGTACTCTGGGATGAATTCTTCAGCAACAACGACTGGGCCATGGCATCGGCGGTCGCGGTGAGCATGATCGTCCTGATTCTGGTTCCGCTGGCCATCTTCAATAAATTTCAGGCCGAATCCGGCGGCGCACGGGGGGTATAAGCATGGACAGCAGGCTCGGCAAATTCTGGTTGACCGCAGGGTACCTGTTTCTCTACGTGCCTATCCTGACGCTGATCATCTTCTCTTTCAACGAATCGAAAATGGTTACGCTGTGGGGCGGCTTCAGCTTCAAGTGGTATGGCGTCATCATTCACGACAGCGAAGTGGTGAATGGATTCCTTCTGTCGATGAAGATCGCGCTGATGACCGCCACGGCTTCGGTGGTACTGGGGATGTTCGCTGCCTTCGCAATGGTGCGCTACAAATCGTTCTTCGGACGCACCTCATTCTTTGCCCACATCAATGCGCCGCTGGTTGTGCCCGAGGTGATCACCGGACTGTCGCTGTTGCTCTTCTTCGTGATGTGCGAGCGTTTGATCGGTTTTCCCGAGCGTGGCATTTTCACGATCTGGATCGGTCACACCACATTCGGCCTGTCCTATGCCGCCGTGATCATCCAGTCGCGATTGCTGGAAATGGACAAATCGCTCGAAGAAGCGGCGATGGATCTCGGCTGCAAACCCTTCCAGGTTTTTTACCTGGTCACGCTGCCGTTGATCGCGCAATCGCTGATGGCCGCCTGGCTGCTGACCTTTACCATCTCGCTGGACGATGTGGTCACCACCGCATTTCTCTCCGGGCCGGGGACGTCTACCCTGCCCCTGGTGATCCTGTCCCGTGCGCGGCTGGGTCTCGACCCGACCGTGAATGCGATCGCGACGATCACGGTGGCAGTGGTTTCGGTTGGCGTGGTCGCCGGCAGTCTGTGGATGAGCCGCCAGGAACGCATGCGCGCGGCAGAACAGTCGGCTGCCTACCGCGAAGGCATGCAGGCGGTGGCGGCATGAAGATGAACAAAATACTGTGCGGCGATAGCCGAACTTTTTTCAACCACGTGATCGGGCTGTTGACGATCCAGCATCGTTGTTATTTATGGAGAGGGGGATAAATGTCTGGCAATTTTCAACCGCGTGGTCGGGCTATCAGCGATCCGTCATATTTTCAACTATTGAAGGGAGTACTACCCATGTCAAAACTCAAACAACTCACCCTCGCCATGTTGCTGGCGTTACCTTACGCCGCTGCCCAGGCGGATGCTGTCGATCCTGCCGAGTTCGATAAGCTTTCAATCAAGGTCGACGCGATCCAGGACAGCATGGCAACGGCCGGCCTCACCGGTCTGCGCATCAGCGGCGGCATCGATCCGGTGTACATGTACAACAAGGACAAGGGCACCGGTTCGTTCATGTTCCTGAACAATTTCACCGATCTGTATGGCGCAGGTGCCAACAGCGGGGAAACCTATTCCTACGACAATTCCTATTTTGGCGTGGCTTATCTCGACATCCAGAAAGCGATGGACGACGGCACCAAGATGCGCATCACGCTGATGCCGAGCAAGAGCTCCGGATCGGCGTACAACTTCGGCAATATCGTGCACGAAGCTTCGGCGTCCATTCCGCTCGGCGATCCGGCAACACGTTTAATCGTCGGACAGATGCCTGACGTGTCAGGTTACCAGCCTTACCTGAATACCTTCGCCGGGGCCAACAGCGTCTACAGCAACATGCTGTACTACGGTTTCCCGGAATACTTCATCACCAAGAACATGCTGTTCGATTTCACCGCAGCAACCTTCTACACCGGTGCGGGTCTGGATCTGACAAGAGGCCCTTGGGAAACCAGGCTGATCCTGGCCAACTTCAACTCGGCGCGCAACGATTGCCCCGCAACAGCATTCGGTGCGGGTGGCGGAGCCTGCCTGGGAGCCAGCAAGAGCCCGACTTTCATCTACAACGCGACCTATGCCAAGGCAGAGTACTGGGGCTTTGAGTTCACCGGCTATGAGGGCAAGGTCAGCAACTGGAGCCTGGGGGGCGTGAGCCGCCTCGACCAGTTCGAGATCGATGCGTGGTGGACGCGCGCCGATTTCAATACCAACCTGCAGTACACGTTGGGACGCCAGAAGGATGCCGCGATGAACGGCGGTGATGCGGGATGGTGGGGCCTCTCCTGGCTGGTTTCCGAACGCGTCATACCGAGGTTGACTTTCGCCGGACGTCTGGACTACCTGTACAACCAGAAGAACGGCGGTGGAACATTCAATGTCTATGACACGAGTGGCGTCGGCACTGGCGATAATATCAACGGCTTTGGCCCAGGTGGCGGTCCAAACGCCGATCCAAATAAGGGCGCAAACCGCACTTCGATCAGCGTGTCAGCCACTTACCGGCTGTCGCAGTATGTCGCACTGCGCGGCGAAGTGCGCCACGACATCGCAACGACAGATGCCTTCTACAATTACAACGACGGTACCTTCGGAAAAACCAACGATACAGTTGCTATGCAGACGGTCGTCAATTTCTGATCAAAGCAAGTATATCTTCACGGCCGGGATGGGAAACCATCCCGGCCGTTTTTCATTCAATCCGGATCGTCCAGATGCCAGGGGCTCAGTCAAGCCTTAAGCGTTGTCCGAATACTCGAACCGGGCGCGTTTGACATTGCACAACAGTTCATAGGCTATTGTTCCGGCATGGCTCGCAACTTCACTTACCCTTACCCGGTCGCCCCATAGCTCGACCCGGCTGCCCAGTCCCGCTTCCGGCAGATCAGTCAGATCGACTGTCAGCATATCCATCGAGACCCGCCCGATCAACCGGGTCAGCCTGCCATCCACCGCGACCGGCGTGCCGGTTGCCGCTATGCGCGGATAGCCATCGGCGTATCCGCAGGCCACCACCCCGACGCGGGTAGGCCGCTCGGCGACAAAGGCACATCCGTAACCGACCGGTTCGCCGGGGTGAATGTCGCGGACCGAAATGATCGCCGACTCGAGTTGCATCACCGGCTGCAAACCACTGTGATGCGGCTGCCCGATGTTCCCCGACTGCTCCGTCAACGGATCCACCCCGTACAGCATGATGCCCGGCCGTGCCCAGTCCAGATGCGCGCCCGGCCAGCCAAGCACGCCCGCCGAATTGGACAGACTGACTGGCGCATCAATGCCGGCAGTCGCATTACGGAAGGTTACGATTTGCTCGAGAGGATGCGCACTGGCCGGATCATCTGCGCTTGCAAAATGGCTCATCACGACAATCTGCGCAATATTCGGAGAGTTGCGCAATTGCTCGAAGGCGGCGCGGAATCCTTCCGGCGCAATGCCGACCCGATGCATGCCGCTGTCCATTTTCAGCCAGACGGTCAGCGGATTATGCAATCGCGTCGCCAACAGCGCTTCCACCTGCCACCGGTGATGCACCACGATCCACAGCTTGTTCGCGACGATCTCCGGCAGTTCCGCCACCTCAAAGAATCCTTCCAGCATCAGGATGGGGGCCGCAATTCCCGCCTCGCGCAGCATCAGCGCTTCCTCGATCGAGGCCACGGCAAACCCGTCTGCTTCATTCCCGAGCGCAAGCGCGCATGGGACGGCTCCGTGCCCGTACGCATTGGCCTTGACCACGGCAAGCGCGCGGCCGCCGTGAACTTCCTTCGCGAGTCGGTAGTTGTGGCGGAACGTATCCAGACGGATACGCGCAACAGCAGGTCTGCTCATCGCGTGATTTCTCTCAGCCTGCCAGTTGCCTGCCCGGCACGGCCTTGGCACATTCCACCGGCCTGGGATCATAACGGCACAGACCGAGGTCATCCGCCCTGATGGCAGGAGTACGCCTGTCGATCAGGTCGGCCAGCACCCGGGCGGAACCGCAAGACATCGTCCAGCCCAGCGTTCCGTGGCCGGTATTGAGCCACAGGTTGCCGTATCGGGTAGCACCGATCACGGGCGTACCGTCAGGGGTCATCGGGCGCAAGCCGGTCCAGAACGTTGCGTCGGGAATATTCCCGCCGTCCGGAAACAGGTCTCCAACCACCATTTCCAGGGTTTCGCGGCGGCGCGGATTGAGGGCCAGGTCGAAACCGGCCAGCTCAGCCATGCCGCCGACGCGGATGCGATCCGCAAAACGGGTAATGGCAACCTTGTAGGTTTCGTCCATGATGGTGGATACCGGTGCGGCGGCCTGGCTGGTGATCGGCACGGTCAACGAATAGCCCTTCACCGGATAAACAGGAATCGCAAGGCCAAGCTGCTTCAACAGCGGTCTTGAGTAGCTGCCCATCGCAACCACGAACTGATCGCCAATGATCCGCTCTCCCCCCGCCTCGACGCCGGTAATGCGGCCATTCGCACTGAGCAGCCGGTCTACCGGCAAATTGTAGCGGAACACGACGCCCAGCTTTCTGGCTTCCGCCTCGATCCGGGCGGTAAACAGCTGGCAATCACCGGTCTCATCGCCCGGCAAGCGCAGGCCGCCGACCAGCTTGTCCTTGACACGGACCAGCGCCGGTTCGGCCGTCGCACAGCCGTCCCGGTCGAGCAGTTCATAAGACACGCCGCATTCGGCAAGCACCGCGATATCCTTGCCGGCCGCATCCAGTTGCTGCTGGGTACGAAACACCTGGAGCGTGCCCTGGGTACGCTGCTCGTATTCGATGCCGGTCTCGGCGCGCAATTCGCGCAGGCAATCCCGGCTGTATTCCGCCAGACGCACCATGCGTGACTTGTTGACCGCATAGCGCTCGGTGGTGCAGTTGCGCAGCATCATCATGGCCCATTGCAGTTGCCACAGCGAGCCATCCGGCCGGATGGAAAGCGGCGCATGACGCTGGAACAGCCATTTCAGGCCTTTGAGCGGAATACCCGGAGCCGCCCATGGTGCGGAATAACCCGGCGAAACCTGGCCTGCATTCGCAAAGCTGGTTTCCATGGCCGGGCCGGGCTGGCGATCGATCACGGTCACCTCAAAACCGGCACGGGCCAGATAATAGGCACTGGTTGTGCCCACTACACCACTTCCAAGCACGACGACGCGCATCGCACACCTCCAGGATATCAATTTGGAAAGTACAGACAATATGCAAAGTCTATTCTCTGTATACCAGTATATTTATCTATATTTTTATAATTTTCTGGATGTTTTGACTATAATTGCACATCCGGCATTCTGTATTTTCCAAAAACCCGGATAACCCGATTTCCTGACCAGAAAGACCAAACTGAATGCGAATTCGTACCCAGGCCATCCGCGAACTGGACAAGATAGACCGCAAGATTCTTTCCATTCTGCAGAAGGATGCGCGTATCTCGATAACCGACTTGGCTGAACAGGTCAGCCTGTCTGTCACGCCTTGCAGCGAGCGGATCAAACGCATGGAGAAGGAACGCGTGATCCTCGGCTACCACGCCCGCCTCGACCCGGATGCGCTGGAACTGTCGCTGCTGGTGTTCGTGGAAATCAAGCTTGCCGCCAAATCAGGCGTGATCTTCGACAAATTCAAACAGGAAATCGTCAAACTGCCGAACATACTGGAATGCCATCTGGTATCCGGCGATTACGATTACCTGGTCAAGGCGCGCATACCCAAGATGGCCGACTACCGGAGACTGCTGGGTGACATCCTGCTCACGTTGCCGGGCGCACAGGAATCGAGAAGCTACATCGTGATGGAGGAAGTAAAAGAGACGCTGATCCTGCCGGTCGCCGAAATCAGATAGCAATCGTTCCGCAACGAACGTTGACCCGGAACACCGGTTACCACCCAACAAAGAACCCGCCGCTGCGGGTTCTTTTATTGACACCGTGAAACCGGGCCGGATCACTCCGGTTGCAGAATCAATCCGGTAAGTTCAGGATGAAATCGACCAATTTGCTGAGATCATCCTGGCTCAAATCATCAGGATCAATCGGGTACATCGGCATCGTTCCCCAATTCCCCGCTCCCCCGTTGGACAGCTTCAATAGCAGGCCAGCTTTCAGCGGGTATTCCTTCCCCTTGTAAGTAAATGTCTTGACGGAGCGGTAGCGCTTCGCAACGTCCGTCCAGGCCGGGCCAACAAAATTCTTGTCGATGGTATGACAAAGATTGCATTTATGTTCTATAGCCAAAGCCGGCATCTCGATTGCCGCCGCGCTACCGGCAACCAACATCAGCATAACTGCAATAATTTCCTTCATTACTGATTCCTCTTCGTTAAACCGACACCCTGACGCAAAGCTGTCAGCCACAGCCCCTTTGCATGCCAGTTCATTTGCATGCCAGTTCATTTGCTTGAAGGGGCGCGGCAATACACTGCACTCCGCTCAAAAAAAACCCGGCACTAGCCGGGTTTTTTGAACGCAAGCAAATCCGGGCCGGATTATTTCAGCTTGGTTTCCTTGTACATCACATGCTTGCGAGCCTTGGGATCGTATTTCTTGATTTCGATCTTTTCCGGCGTCGTCTTCTTGTTCTTGGTCGTGGTATAGAAATGGCCGGTACCGGCGCTGGACTCGAGTTTGATTTTTTCGCGCATTTTCGTGTTCCTTAAATTTTATCGCCGCGTGCACGCATTTCGGACAGCACCGAGTCGATGCCGTTCTTGTCGATGGTGCGCAAAGCTGCATTGGTGAGGCGCAGGCTGACCCAGCGGTTTTCCGATTCAACCCAGAAGCGGCGACGCTGCAGATTCGGCAAAAAACGGCGTTTGGTTTTGTTATTTGCGTGGGAAATGTTGTTCCCGGTCATTGGGGCTTTCCCCGTGACTTGACATACACGTGCCATAGTTCGACTCCAACCAATTTCAAAAGAGGGCGGATTCTACCTAAGTAAGCCGGAATGTACAACCTGATTTTTTAGGCTGTATTACCGAAATTGCCCGGTCAGGCGCCGTAACCAAACTGAAATACTCATGACATATGCTCTCCTGGCCCGCTACACGGGTATTCACTTATCACAATTACAGGATAGCAATGGAAAGCCCATACAAAGGAAAGACCGGTTTGAAGCGCGTCTGGAACGCGCTGTTCTACTCGCTGGCCGGATTGCGAGCTGCGTTCCGCCACGAAGATGCATTCCGCCAGGAAGTGCTGCTGGCATGCATCCTGATTCCTGCCGCGGCACTGTTGCCGGTTCCGGGTGTCGGCAAGGCGCTGATGATCGCCAGCGTGTTGCTGGTACTGATCGTCGAACTGCTAAATTCGGCGGTGGAAGCCGCCGTCGACCACACCTCGCTGGACCAGCACAAACTGGCGAAGCGCGCCAAGGACATCGGCAGCGCGGCCGTGCTGCTGAGTTTGCTGAACGTGGTGCTGGTCTGGCTGCTGGTCCTGCTGGATTGATACCGTCACAAATCCATCACAAATCCTTCATCAAAGCTTCTTGTTGAAATGCGAAAGTGCGCGCGATGAATGTCCAATACCAGAGGGAAAACCATGTCAGAACGTAAGCTGCGTATCGCGGTCGTGACCGAAACCTATCCGCCTGAAATAAATGGTGTGGCGATGACCATCAGCCGCATGGTGGAGGGCTTGCGCCAGAAGCATGTGGTCGAACTGATACGTCCGCGCCAGAATCCGCAGGACAGCGCCAAACAGGAAGCCACCCTGCAGGAAGTCCTGGTGCGCGGCTTCCCGATTCCCCGCTATCAGGGCCTGAAATTGGGTCTTCCGGCCAGACAGCGGCTGATCCGGCTCTGGACCAGCCAGCGCCCCGACGTGGTTCATCTGGTCACCGAAGGACCGCTCGGTTCTTCGGCCCTGTCTGCCGCGCGCAAACTCGGCATCCCGGTCAGCAGCGACTTTCATACCAACTTCCACAGTTACAGCCAGCATTACGGTTTCGGCTGGCTGCAAAAGACCGTCGCGGCCTATCTGCGCAAGCTGCATAACCGCACCGACACCACCCTGGTCCCGACCAATGAATTGCGCGACACGCTCGAACAGGAGGGATACCAGAAACTCCAGGTCGTCGCGCGCGGCGTGGAGACTGCATTGTTCCATCCCGGCAAGCGCAGCGGGCAATTGCGCAAGCAGTGGGGGCTGGCAGGCGAAGACGAACTGGTGGTCATTTATGTGGGCCGCATCTCGGCCGAAAAGAACCTGCCGCTGGTGCTGCGCACTTTCAAGGCGATGCAGGCAGTCAATCCGAAACTTAAACTGGTCATGGTCGGAGACGGCCCGGTGCGCGCGGAATTGCAGCGGCAAAATCCGGAATATATTTTCGCAGGCATGCGGACCGGGGAAGATCTTGCGGCGCATTACGCCTCCGGCGATATCTTCCTGTTCCCGAGCATGACTGAAACCTACGGAAACGTGACCGTGGAAGCGATGGCCAGCGGACTTGCCGTGGTCGCCTACCGCTATGCCGCAGCAGCCGAACATATCGTGGATGGCGAGAACGGTTTGCATGCCGAGTACGGCAATGCGGACCAGTTCGTCGAAGTGGCATGCCGACTGGCAAACGATCCCGCGGGTATCGAGAAAATGCGCAGACAAGCCCACCAGACCATGCTGAAACTCGACTGGCAAAACATCGTCGATGAATTCGAGGAAGCCCTTGCAAACCTGGCTTACAGACAACAATCGCGTCATGACACACCGAATCTACAGCCTGCAGCAGATCCAAACCTGGGATGACGCCTGGTGTTTGCGCTTCAACAGTGCAATCGTCAATCCCGCCATACGGCATGCATTCCGGCTGATAAGCCGGCTGGGTAACGGCATATTCTGGTACTGCCTGATGCTGTGGCTGTTGCTGGAATACCGGGCTGCCGCACTGGTCCCCGTGTTGCACATGGTTGCAGCCGGGCTTGCCTGCACCATCCTGTACAAATGGCTCAAGCGCAAGACACATCGTCCGCGCCCATACAACCGGAATCCGGAGATCAATTGCGGCATCGCACCGCTGGACCAGTTCAGCTTCCCGTCAGGCCACACCCTCCATGCAGTCGCCTTCAGCGTTGTTGCACTGGCCTACTATCCGGCTCTCGCCTGGCTGCTGCTGCCTTTCACCGCACTGGTTGCCGTTTCGCGCCTGGTGCTCGGTCTGCACTATCCCAGCGATGTGCTGGCAGGAATCGCGATCGGCGCGGCCATATCCGGCCTTACGCTCGGCTAGCCGCCCAATATACCAGCAGAGTTCCTGAGCAACCATGAAACGATCGGGGAAATCGCGATGAAATCGCTGCAGAACATACTCGACCAACGCGAACTATCTGCACTTTTTCAACCGATCATTGATTTTTCAACAGGCACTATCCTTGGCTTCGAGGGGCTGATACGCGGACCCGCCGACAGTCCGCTGCATTCACCGGCCAACCTTTTCGGTGCAGCCAGACAGCAGGGACTGTTTTTCGAAATCGAAATGCTGTGCCGCCAGATCGTAATGGAATCATTTGCCTCACAGGACCTGCCCGGCCACCTGTTTCTGAATGTCAGCCCCGATGTCCTGACGCACCCGGGCTTCAAAACAGAACAAACCCTCGCCCATCTGAGAAATATCGGCATCGACCCGAAACGGGTAATCATCGAAGTCACCGAGAACCAGCCCACCTTCGATTTCGCCGGTATGCGCAGCGCACTGCTGCATTACCGCAGCATGGGATTCAAGATCGCGCTGGATGATCTGGGCGAGGGATTTTCCAGTTTGCGTTTATGGTCCGAATTGCGCCCGGAATTTGTGAAGGTCGACATGCATTTTGTGCAGGGCGTCAATACCGACCCGCTCAAACAGCAATTCCTGAAATCGATTCAAAACATCGCACTCAGTTCGGGCACACAGGTGATTGCCGAAGGCATTGAAACAGCCGCCGAATTCAGAACCATACGCGATATCGGGATTGCCGGCGGACAGGGTTATTTCATTGCCCGACCGAATCACATTCCGCCGTTGCACCTCCCTGACGCAGTTGTCAGTCTGTTCAACTCCAGGCAGATCGCCGAACAGCCCTACAGAACCCCGCACACCATCACGATCGAGTCCATTCTCGGTTACATTGAACCGGCACACCCGGAAGCAACGATTGAAAAAATATGTTCCAGGTTTTCCGAACAGAAGAACCTGCAGGCCATACCGATCGTGAAAAACGGGCGCCCGGTCGGCCTGATCAACCGCCACGAATTCGTCGACAGCATTGCACAACCGTACCGGCGCGAACTGCTGGGCAAAAAACCCTGTTCGAAACTGATGGATGCGGCACCATTGCTGGTCGAAAAATCAACACCCATCCACGAATTGAGCGGATTCCTCAGCGAGTCCGATATCCGGCATTTTACCGACGGTTTCATCATCACTGAGCAGGGCCGGTACATCGGGATCGGCACGGGACAGGACCTGTTGCGCGAAATCACCAAGGCGCAGATCGAAACCGCGCGCTACGCCAATCCGCTGACCATGTTGCCGGGCAATGTCCCCATCAATGAGCACATGGAATATTTGCTGCAATCGGGAAATTCTTTTGCCGTCTGTTACGCCGATATCGACAGCTTCAAGCCATATAACGATGTGTGCGGCTATCGCAAGGGGGATGAACTGATCCAGTTCACCGCCAGGTTGCTCGGCTCTGTCTGCGATCCGTCACATGATTTCATCGGCCATATCGGCGGTGATGATTTCATCATGCTGATGCAGAGCACGGATTGGGAATACCGATGCCACCGTGCCCTGTCCGCATTTGCGCAAACCTCCCCGGCGCTGTTTGGCAAGGATCATCGCTCGGCCGGCGGCTATATGAGCGGAGACCGCCAGGGCCACATCATTCATCACCCCCTGCCCACACTCTCGATCGGCGTTGTCTGGGTCAACCCGAAATGGTTCAGTTCGCACCATGAAGTTGCGGAAGCAGCCACTGACGCAAAAAAAATGGCCAAGGAGAAGTCCGGAAACAGCCTGTTCATCGAGAGGCGCCGTCAACAGCTGCACAATATGGAAGAGGCGCAAATCGAAAGTCAGAATGTCAATTTCGGCTAGACAATTGGTGGATATCCTGGTCAGCGTGTTCAGGGGTAGCCGGGTCTGCCTGCATCTTGTATACGGATTGCTGCTTGCAGTCATTTACCCGCATCTGAACCAGGTCAGCCAGAACCGCATCCTGAAAGACTGGAGCAGACAACTGCTGTCCATATTCAACATCGGGATACTCGTCGAA
This sequence comes from uncultured beta proteobacterium, assembly GCA_963827265.1. Classification (GTDB taxonomy): domain Bacteria; phylum Pseudomonadota; class Gammaproteobacteria; order Burkholderiales; family Gallionellaceae; genus Gallionella. Next base: position 255,038 of record CAWHAD010000006.1, read on the forward strand.
GGACAACCGCCGATGCATGGCAGCGGAGGATGCCTGATCGTCGCAAACCATGTCTCATGGCTGGACATCATCGTGCTGAACGCGATCCATCCGTCGCGATTCATCGCGAAGTCGGAAGTCAACGATTGGCCCGTGATCGGCTGGCTGACCCGGCGTTGCGGGACCGTTTTCATCGAACGTTCCAGGCGCCAGAATACCGCTAAGGTCAACCGGCAAATCACCCGGCTGTTCAAGCAGGATGTGTCGATCGGGCTGTTCCCTGAAGGCACCACCACGGACGGCAAACAGGTCGCTCCCTTCCACTCTGCGCTGATCCAGCCTGCAATCGATGCCGGAATCAGGGTGCAGCCTATGGCACTGCGCTATCAGGAAAAGGACGGAGAGCCCGGGTCTGCCGCGGTGTTTGTCGGAGAAATGACATTGGCACAATCAATCTGGCAGATTCTGCGCTGCCCACGCCAGAACGGACTGGTGATATTCACACCTGCGCTGATTGCCGAAAACGCAGATCGGCGTGTCCTTGCACGCGCCGCACACACCGCCATTTCCGGTGCGTTGCAAGCCATCAACAATATCCATCCAACCGCAATGCGGCCGGAAGTTTCGGCCATACCGGAATACGTTCTTCCTTCCCTGTCCGCATACGAATTGCTGGTCGATCCGATGTTGAACCAGCTACCGGCAGAGGATTCATAGTTCCTTCACAATTCCTTCATCGCGCTGCAATGTTGCGCTTCTAATCTGTTCCCAACTTCAACCATTTAAAAGGGAATACGATGCTGGAGCTCAATCATCAACCGCAATCCGCCGCACCAGCGGCATCTGGTTACCGCATTTGCGCGCAGCGACAAGGAAGTAGCCGAAGCGCAAAGACTGCGCTACAAGGTATTCGCCGAAGAAATGGGTGCAACGCTGCCCAGCGCCGGGGAAGGAATCGACCGCGATATCTTCGACAACTACTGCGAACACCTGCTGGTGCGCGAGAACACCGAAAACAAGGTGATTGGAACCTATCGCATACTCTCGCCCGACCAGGCAGAAAAAATCGGCGGCTATTATTCTGAAACCGAATTCGACCTGACACGGTTGCAGCATCTCAGCGACCGGATGGTCGAAGTCGGACGTTCCTGCGTGCATCGCGATTATCGCGACGGTGCCACCATCACCCAGCTGTGGGGCGGGCTGGCCCAATACATGCTGCAACACAATCATGAATACCTGATCGGCTGCGCCAGCATCAGCATGGCGGACGGCGGTCATGTTGCGGCAAGCATCTATCACAAACTGCACCGCCTCTATGCGGCACCGACCGAATACAGCGTGTTTCCGCGCTGCCCGCTGCCGCTCCATGCACTGAACCAGAATCTCGATGCACCGGTTCCGCCGCTGCTCAAAGGCTATCTGCGGCTGGGCGCCTACATCTGCGGAGAACCGGCATGGGATCCGGAATTCAATACGGCCGACCTGTTCATCCTGCTGCCGATGTCGCGCTTGAGCAGCCGGTATGCAAAGCATTTTCTGAAAGCGTAAACAACCAGAAGAAAACGGTTGCAAAAGGCAATCTCCACCTTCGCAACACGATCATCCCTGCTTAACGGGCCTCGCAAGAGGCCCGCTTTTTTGGTGCCGGAAAATTGGCGGGGTTAAAATCCGGCGCGAAGCTGCTCCGTTAGTCCCAGGCAGATTCCCGATTACAATGCCCGCTGAAGCAGCCAAAGCGATTCGTTCCGTGATAATTCGGAGAGAGAAGAAATGCCCCTTGACCGAAATACAACAAATGATGTCCGTATCAGAACAAGGGTATAAGCGAAAGCTTTGATAACCGGAACCCGAACAACGCCCCATGCCCACCCTCGCCGAACTGAACGAACTGGAACGCATACTTGAGCTTGCTGACGGCCGTCTGGATGCGCGCGTTGAATGCGAAGTCGGCAGCGGCGACAAGCGTTTCCCGGTCTATCGGTTGACGCTGGGCAACCCCGACCCCGCACTACCCGCGATCGGATTCTTTGGCGGCATCCATGGACTGGAACGCATCGGCACACAGGTCTTGCTGTATTTTCTGCGCGGCTTGCTGTCGCGGCTGGAATGGGACAAAAGCCTGCATCACCTGCTTCAGGAAGTGCGGCTGGTTTTCATGCCGCTGATCAATCCGGGCGGGATGTGGCAGTCGACACGCTGCAATCCGCGGGGCGTGGACCTGATGCGCAATGCCCCGGTGGAGGCGGCAGGCAGGGTGCCCTTCCTGCTTGGCGGGCACCGCATCAGTCCCAGTTTGCCCTGGTATCGCGGAATGGCGGGAGCCGGAATGGAGATCGAAAACCTGGCGCTGTGCCGCACCGTCGAAGAAGAATTGCTGAGCCGCGAATTCAGCATCGCGGTGGACTGCCATTCCGGATTTGGCTCGCGCGACCGGGTATGGTTTCCCTATGCGCGCAGCGTCGAGCCGATCGCGCACCTGGCCGACATCTTCACGCTGGAAAAATTGTTCCAGCAAATCTACCCCAACAACAAATACCTGTTTGAACCCCAATGCCTGCAGTACCGTACTCACGGGGATGTTTGGGATTACCTGTATCTGAAAGCGCAGCAGGACAAACGCAAGACCTTTCTGCCGTTGACGCTGGAAATGGGTTCTTGGCTGTGGGTGAAGAAAAATCCGCGCCAATTATTTTCCCGCCACGGCCTGTTCAACCCTTCAGTCGAACATCGTCTGCACCGGGTACTGCGCGGTCATACGGTATGGCTGGACTTTCTGATGCGCGCCGCCTGCAGCTACCGGAACTGGCTGGCGCAAGGCCCCGCCCGCAGCCGTCTCCAGGAGCGCGCGGTCGAACGCTGGTACAAATCATGACCACCTGGGTACTGTTGCGCGGATTGATGCGCGAGACTCGCCACTGGGGTGATTTTCCCGGACTGTTCAAGGACATCGCCGGTGCGCAGCATATCGTGGCGCTGGATTTTCCCGGCAATGGGCGGCTGCACGCACAGACCAGCCCCAGCAGTATCGTGCAGATGGCGAACCACTGCCGCAAGGAACTCGAACAGCGCGGTTACCGGCCACCGTACAATCTGCTGGCCTTGTCGCTGGGGGCGATGGTCGCAGTGGCATGGAACGAACGGTATCCTACCGAACTGGAGAACATGGTGCTGATCAATACCAGCCTGCCGCGCTGGAATCCTTTTTATCACCGGCTGCGTCCGGAAAATTATCCCGCGTTGATCGGTCACCTGCTGTCAGGATCGGCAATGCGGCGCGAACGCCTGATCCTGGAACTGACCAGTTCGATCGCAGGGAATTCGGAACGCCAGCCTGCAATACTGGAGCAGTGGCTAAGCTATGCACGGGAATGTCCGGTCACACGCGCCAATATCCTGAGACAACTTCGGGCGGCGATCACTTTTCGAGCCCCACAGGCCAGACCGTCTGTTCCGGTATTATTGCTGGCGGGGCAGCAGGACCGTCTGGTCAATGTAAAGTGCTCGCTGACTCTGGCTCGTGAATGGCACTGCGCGTGCAAGGTGCATCCCGGCGCTGGTCATGATTTGCCGCTGGACGATGGGGTTTGGGTATCGCAGCAAGTCCGGGATTGGCTGAATCAGCCTTGCGATTGATATGCAACGGTTGGCTATGCGCGCCACGCGCATAGCAAGAACAGAAAAGTGAGGGTTATTCCCGGCCCGGACTAGGCCTTAATTTCCGCTTCTTTGCGCTTGGGGGGTGCTTTGGCCTTGGTTGCAGTTTTGGCCTTTGCCGCTGGCTTAACTTTCTCGGTTGTCTTGGCTTTCTTTGGCGACGCAGCGGCCTTTTCCTTATTCTTGGCTTCCTTGGCTTCTTCCTTCTTCTTCAGGCTATACATGACCTTGCGCCATTCCTGAAGCTGCTCGTCTTCCAGTTCCAACTGTTTGGCCAAGGCTTCTTCCTGGCTCAACTTACCCTTCTCCATTCGGCGGTCCAGTTTGCCGCCCATTCTGGATAGCAATCGCTCGGTTTCGATCTTGGATAATTGTTTGACCTTGGCTAGATAATTCGGCTTGCTGGCTTTTGTCATGATGCTTTCCTTCCCTCCAATTAGCTGTGTTCGTCCAGTCCAGTCAAACCCCATTAAGGCTGACGATGTATTGCTACTTTTTGAATATTCATTCTTCCTTATTAAGATAAGCTATTTTGCATAACACATGCAATTGAAATATTTACAATTGGATGACCCAGTCCGGAACCTTCAGCATGATGGATAAATCGGATATGTACGAACAAACCTGAAATATACGCAAATTATTCATGTTTGTGCCAAAGGAGCCGGTCCTGTCCATTGGATTGTCTCATTCCAATCATATTCATGTTCGCTTATGCGGAACGAGTCATCCGAATGAATTCACCAGTGGAGACGCCTCAACAGTGAGTTCTTTTTCTGCTGGTGGGATTGCATGCGATGCAAGATGTCGTCCAATGACTGGATCGCCTCGATGATATGCGCCCCTTTGTTCAGCATGACGCATTCGGCACGCACACCCATTGCCGCATCGGTGATTTCAGCGCGGCTGGGCTTGCCGCTTTTGGATAATCCCTCCAATACTTGGGTCGCCCAAATCACCGGCAAGCGCGCCGCCTCAGCCAGCCACAGGATTTCTTCCTGCAACTCCGCCAGTCTTTCATAACCGCACTCCACCGCCAAATCACCCCGGGCGATCATGACACCGATGGTGGGTGACCTCTGCAGGGCAAACAACAGTTCCGGAAAATGCTCGAATGCTGCGCGCGTTTCGATTTTCAGCACGATGCCCAATTTGTCTGCTTTAAGCCGTTGCAGTTGATATTGCAACAACTCTATGTCGGCAGGACTTCGGACGAACGAAAGTCCGACCATATCGGCATGCTGCACGATGAATTCCAGGTCCTTGATGTCCTGTTCCGTCAAGCCATTCAATTCAAGCTTGCTATCGGGAAGGTTGATGCCCTTGTTTGCGAGCAGTTTCTCCCCGCCATCGCGGGCCTGTGTAATTTCGACACCAACGTTGTTGCTGTTGACACTGCGGATCACGCCTTCAATTCTGCCATCATCGATCAGGATCCGCTCCCCGGGTTGTACATACTGGAATACTTCCGGCAGGGAACAGGCAATACTGGCTGCACGAAGCAATCGTCCAGCGGAATCATATTGTGCCGGACTGCCCGGTAACGGATCCCGTGTCAGAATCAGCCTATCCCCGATATGCAAGCGAATCGACTCGGGTACCGGTTGCAACGTACCCACCTTGCCGGTACGGCCCACCCTGCGCGGATGTCCGGAAATCGGCACCCGCATACGCATGAGTTCGATGCCCGGTGTGATATAGGTGGTTTGTCCGGACTCAGCCCAGAAGCCCGTCCCGACCTGTTCAACAAGTTTCAGGGTGCGAGAGGCACCTCTTGCGTCAGTCAGCTCAATGATGTCGCGCGATGACACTTTCGACAACCAATCCCCGCTTACCGGCAGACTCGCATCAGCGGGAGCCGGACTGCCAGTGGACTCAGATTCGGGATACAGCCATATTCGCGCCGGAACGACGACGTTGCCGAAATTATCGCGCTGGGGTTTCCATTTCAGCACCGCAGGACCTTCGGCGATCTCGCCGGTGCGCAACTTTGGCCCGCCCAGATCCATCAGGATGCGGCAATGCCTCCCCGTTTCCCGGCGGGCCTGATCGATTTGCTCGATCATTCGTTCCCATATTTCCGGCGAGTCATGCGCGCAATTAATGCGGGCACAGTCCATACCCCCGGTGAGCATATCCTTGATCAAGGGATAATCGTCGGCCGCTTCTCCGGGAAGCGTGACCATGATGCGAACGCGGCGATGCGAGGGTGGCTTGCCAAACAGATTATCGGTATTGTTTTCAAGCTGGGCAGTTCCCGTAATCGAGGCGGGAGGCAATATTTCATCGGGTGGAGGTGGATTCCTTCCCAAAGCACAACGCAACAGGTCAATGATGGCTTCCAGATTCGCCAGAACATGGGATTCCATCCTGCCCAGCGATGAAAGGCCCGCGGCCGCCAGGCGCTCCTGCAAAGGACGCATATCCCGCCGCCGGATGCCGAGATAATGAACCAGATTGATAGCGCTGCCCAGATGGAGCGGATTTACTTGCTTTAGTGATGGAGCAAACAGTTTCTCGAGTTCTTTCAGTTCGCTGCGCAATTCTTCCAATTCGTTCAACAGTTCCGCATACGGATGCAGGTTGGAAGCCTGGGGTGAACTGATTTGATGATTCCTCATGATCAACATGATTTCAATCGTTATCTACTTTATTTATTATATGAATTACAGGTTAAACAAATATGACGGTTTGAGGGAATTTATCGCAATATTTGAATTTTAATTTTCAATATTTTACAGATTCTGTGCAACAAGAATGCAATAAATCTTTAATTAATGCGTAATACTGTGCATATAATCTGGCGGCGTGAAAGTACGTTCAATATTCCTCTCCGACATCCATTTGGGCACGCGCGGTTGCCAGGCGGACCGACTGCTGGATTTTCTGCGCGAGTATGAAAGCGAGCACCTGTTCCTGCTCGGCGACATCATCGATTTCTGGTCCATGGGACGCAGCGTACAGTGGTCGCAAAAGCAGAATACGGTCGTGCAGAAAATTCTGCGCCGTGCGCGGCATGGCGAAAAGGTGGTCTTCATTCCCGGCAACCACGACGAAGTTTTGCGGGAATATTGCGGCACATTATTCGGCGATATCCTGATCTCGTACGAATGGCTGCACGAAACCGCCGACGGCAAGCGCCTGCTGCTCACCCACGGCGACCAGTTCGACCAGGTAACCCGGCACCATCGCTGGGTGGCCGTTCTGGGCGATGTCGGCTACGACCTGCTGGTTCGCATCAACGGGTGGCTGTCCTGGTGGCGCCGCACCCTGCACATCGGCGGCTACTGGTCACTGGCCGGATACGCCAAGCGCAAGGTCAAGTCCGCAGTCTCGTTCATATTCGATTTCGAAGACTCGGTTATCCACTCGGTAAGGGATCGCGGGCTGAATGGCGTGATCTGCGGCCATATTCACAGTGCCGCCATCAAGGATGTCGGCGATCTGCTGTATGTCAATTGCGGCGACTGGGTGGATAGCTGCACCGCGATCGTCGAACATCTGGATGGCCGGCTGGAACTGATCGAGTGGCTGGGCAGCGCAAATCCCAAAACCGAAAACGAACGGAAACTGCAAGCTGCCTGAATTATCGTTTACGCACAGAAGCCCCGGATCCGTGCCGGCTTCGGGTTTGGCGTCCTGACAGGGGGTGCGTGATTGCGGATTAGCTGGATATGCGCCGATCAAGCAACGATAAACTGGATTGGCCAGGGAGCGTTATCCCGCTCCCTGTATCCGTACTTCCTCATCCTTAAGCAACGCCTGATCCTTATGTAACAATAGACAATGCAGCCGAAGCTATCGTTATCGAGATCGCGGCAAGCCAGCCGAGAAATACATTGAATTCGATGTCGGCATTTTGCCCGGCATCACGATCATGAGCGTGTGCAGATTGGTCGTTCCTGGGTTTCATTATCAATCTCCTTGAAAAGTAATGCTGGAAATAGGCCTGCAGCCATGCCTGAACTGGTAGTGCTTCTACTCAGAGTGGCCTGCCTTGCCCGAGTTGCGTTAATTTTTTGTAAAGGAAATGTTTCGATTCTCCGGCGCTTATTTCGTCGCCAGATTGATGCAACGGTCAGACAGCCCGGCTTTGCGCTTTTCGGCGAGCCGGGCGATCGCATCGAATTTCTCGATCAGCCCGGACTTCGCGAAATGATCGATGATGAATAGCGGAATCAGCGAATCGGGCTCCCAGAGCCCCCTGAACCTGAGCGTGCTGCCTTGCTGGTTCGGCACGATAATCCAGCTCCCCTGAAACGCTTTCGAGTCGCCCGACAACTGCGTAAACGCGACACGGTCAAAGGGCTGTTCGGTGTATTCCATCACCGAATGCAGGCGGACATTGAAAAACAGGACATGCTCGTCCGCGATACGGTCGACTTTTACCTTGTTCGCGGATTCACGATATGCGGATGACTTGATCACACCCGGCAAATCCCTGGCGCCGTCATAATCAGTCAGGTAATGGTAGGCTGCACATTCCGTCAAGGACGTTTCGATCGTGGCGATCAGGGTGTACCGGTCTCCCTTCCTTGATACATCCACGTGCACCCCGTGACGGGAATCATCCGGCCAGGCAGCGGTACTGGTGATGGAGAGCAACAGGAGCAGGATACGAATCGGCATGAATCATCCTTATAGGGATGATTCATGACACGGTGATGACACGGACTAAATCAACCGCGCGTCTGGAATGATGCTCCCGGAAAGTCGCGGCCTGCAGCAACAAATCGGCTAATTCGCGAAATCGGCTAATTCACGGGCTTGCCTCGCGTGTACCAGAATTGCGAGACATTGGCGATCTTCACCACCAGCAGCATCACCGGCACCTCGACCAGCACGCCGACCACGGTTGCAAGCGCCGCCCCGGATTGAAAGCCGAACAGGCTGATCGCGGTGGCCACGGCCAGTTCGAAGAAGTTGCTCGCGCCGATCAGGGCCGAAGGTGCGGCCACGCAGTGCACCACGCCGAAATGCCGGTTCAGGCCATAGGCCAGCCCGGCATTGAACAGCACCTGGATCAGGATCGGCACGGCGAGCATCGCGATCACCAGCGGCTGCTCGACGATCGCGTTGCCCTGCAGCGCGAACAACAGCACCAGCGTCAGCAGCAGCGCGCCCATGGACATCGGCGAGATGATTTCCAGCGCATGTTTGAAGGCGTCTTCTCCCCTTGCCAGCAATCGGCTGCGCATCAATTGCGCGATGATGACCGGGATCACGATATAGAACACCACCGACACGAACAGCGTGTCCCACGGCACCGCAATGCTGGCAATGCCGAGCAGCAATGCCACCAGCGGTGCAAATGCAAAGATCATGATGGTGTCGTTGAGTGCCACCTGCGACAGCGTGAAATACGGGTCACCCTTGACCAGGTTGCTCCACACGAACACCATCGCGGTGCAGGGCGCGGCGGCCAGCAGGATCAGCCCGGCGATATAACTGTCCAGCTGGTCCTGCGGCAGGTAAGCCGCAAACACATGGCGGATGAACAGCCAGCCGAGGAAGGCCATCGAAAACGGCTTCACGCCCCAGTTGATGAACAGCGTGACGCCGATTCCGCGGCTGTGTTTCCTGACCTGGTGCAGCGCACCGAAATCGATCTTCAGCAGCATCGGGATGATCATCACCCAGACCAGCACGCCGACCGGGATGTTGACCTTGGCGATCTCCAGTCCGGCAATCACATGAAACACACCCGGCAGGAATTGCCCGAGCAGCACGCCAACGATGATGCACAATCCGACCCAGACGGTCAGGTAACGTTCGAACAGATTCATTTCTTCAGTCCTCGATGCGGCCGATTTCGGCGAGTTTTTCCTTCAGCGCCAGCTTGTCCAGCTTGTCGATCGGCAGACTCATGAACAACTGGATACGCCGCGCCAACTGGTCGTAGGCCTTGCGAAATGCCGCGCGCTTTGCCGCATCATCACCCTGCACTGCCGCCGGATCGGGGATGCCCCAGTGCGCAGTGGCAGGCCGGCCCGGCCAGACCGGGCAGGTTTCACCCGCAGCGTTGTCGCATACGGTAAAGATGAAATCGATCTCCGGCGCACCCGGGATGCGGCAAACTCGTCCCAGCTCTTGCTGCGCATTCCCTCCGTGCCGAATCCCTGCTGTTGCAGCAGATTCCAGCGCAAACGGATTGACCCGCCCGGCCGGTTTGCTGCCCGCGCTGTAAGCCTTGAACCGGCCTTTGCCCAGCGCATTGAACAGCACTTCGCCCAGTATGCTGCGCGCGGAATTGCCGGTACACAGCACCAGCACGTTGTATTGCTTTTCACTCATCTTCATTTCCCTTTAACGTTATCACATATTCTTGCCCGGCACCCTGCAGGCATCTGCATCCCCGCCGCAGCAGTTCTCGGTCAAATACTCCACCATCCCGTTCATCACCGCAAAATGTTCGCAGCGTAATAGATGAAACGCCCCTCCTGCCTGCTCTCCACCAATCCGGCATGGCTCAATGCCCTGAAATGAAACGACAGCGTGGCCGGAGACACTTTCAGTTTTTCCGACACCTGCCCAGCCGCCATTCCGTCCGGTCCGCGTTACCACCAGCAGACGGTAAATCGCCAGGCGCGTCGGTTGCGCCAGTGCCGATAGCGCCTTTACCACTTGACCCGGTTTCATCATTCTACAATTCCATTGTTAAACAATTATTAAAATAACAGGCGCAATTGAAACAGAAATCAGCCGGCCACTCAACCACCGGCTACGCATGGCCTGATAAAACGCATTCCAGATTGCCGGTATTCAATCTGGATGGTGGCGTGTTCGATGGCGAAGTCATGGTGCAATTCCTCCGCCACGCGGTTGAGAAAATCATCTCCCGGATGCCCGTCACACATGACCAGATGCACGGTCAGCGCAATATCGGACGAACTCATCGCCCACACATGCAGGTCATGCACTTCGCTGACGCCGGGCAGTGCGGACAGGTAACTTCTTACCGCATCCAATTCGATCGAGGCGGGTACGCCATCCAGAGTAAGGTGCAAGGACTGCCGCAGCAGCCCCCAGGTGCCCAGCAATATCACCGCAGCAATGACCAGGCTGATCGCCGGGTCGAGCCAAATCCACCCCGTCCAGATAAATACCGCACCCGCGATCACCACGCCGAGTGAAACCAGCGCGTCTGCCGCCATGTGCAGAAAAGCGCCGCGCAGGTTGAGGTCGTCCTTGTTGCCCGACATGAACAGCCATGCGGTGATGCCGTTGATCACGACACCGACAGCGGCGACCAGCATCACGATGCCGCCCTGGATCGGAACCGGATGCGAGAATCGGGAGACGGCCTCCCACACGATGCCGCCTATCGCGACCAGCAGATATCAGCGCATTGAACAACGCCGCCATTATGGTCGCGCGGCCCCAGCCGTAGGTGTGCTTCTGATTGGGGCGTAACCGTGCCAGATAAAATCCGCCCCACGCCATCAGCAATCCCAGCACATCGCTCAGGTTGTGTCCGGCATCCGAGAGCAGCGCGAGCGAATCGGCACGCCAGCCGTAGAATGCTTCGACCAATACGAACAGCACATTCAGCGCAATGCCGATGACAAAGGCGCGGTCATAGCGAGTGTCATGATTATGCGAGTGGCTGTGTGCAGTCACGGAGTGTCCTGGCATGAAAATGCTTTGCTGTGATTATTATCATTTCCTTGAACATGAAAGATCAGTGTCCAGCGTGATTAATGCGAAAAAAGTTGCCACCAATGCTTGCGGTTATTGGGCATTGGAATGCCGCTCTCGATGATCGC
>CAWHAD010000007.1:0-1211451 GCA_963827265.1 uncultured beta proteobacterium
GCGCGGTCATAGCGAGTGTCATGATTATGCGAGTGGCTGTGTGCAGTCACGGAGTGTCCTGGCATGAAAATGCTTTGCTGTGATTATTATCATTTCCTTGAACATGAAAGATCAGTGTCCAGCGTGATTAATGCGAAAAAAGTTGCCACCAATGCTTGCGGTTATTGGGCATTGGAATGCCGCTCTCGATGATCGCCGGCTGCGCGGTGCTGAGTATCCAGCCGGGCGGAGTGGGCGTGGCGTTATGGCTGCAGGAAGAGCCCAGGCTGTTGGGGTCATAGACTTTGATCAAGGTGGGCGCTTCCACATTATCGACATAGACAATACCGCAGTAATGGTAGTCGTGGTCATGCCGAAGCAGCGTGTTCAGCGCATCGATGCGCACAGCGAGCTCGTCACCGCTCAGCGTTTTTTCCGGCAGATCCTCGCCCACCTGGTAGAAGAACCATGGGCCGGTTTTGACGCGCGCCCACAGCTCATCCAGCTGCTGCCATTGCAGGATGCCGGAAAAGGTTCCCTTCAGGCGCGCATGAAAAGCTGCTGCGTTATCCATTGCAATTACAGCCAGCCCGCGATCTTGTCGCGGCCGGGTACACCGCCCGCATGCACCACCCTGCCGTCCACCACCACGCCCGGCGTGGACATCACGCCGTAGCCCATGATGGCCTGGATGTCTTCCACTTTTTCCAGTTCAACGGCCACGCCTTTTTCTTTCGCAGCATCTTCGATCAACTTCAGCGTAGTCTTGCAGTTGGCGCAGCCCGTGCCGAGGACTTTGATGTTTTTCATTTTGCTCTCTCCTTGATGATCAGCAGCAGGATTTGCCGTCTTTCGTCGGCGTGCAGCACTTGCTCTTGTCATAGCCGAGCCGGCCCAGGATCTTCACCAGCGGGCAGAAGCCGGTGAAGCCCATCTGAAACAGGTTGAAGCCGACGAACAGGGTCAGCCACAGCCAACCCGGATGCGACAGATCGGCCTGCCCCATCCAGTGCGCCAGCCCCAGGCTCAGCATCACCATGAAACCGGCAAAGATACTGACGATGCGATTCACTTCCATTTTGTCACTCCTTTTTCCAACTGCGCGCCACCGGGTTCCGGGTGACGCAAACGGATATTCAAACCAGACTTCTCAACCACGCTTCAATATTCTCTGTGCGCGGCAGGCCATTGAAAATCACTTCGCCTTCATGCAATACGGCGGGCGTTTGCGAATAGGGAATGCCCAAGGCATCGGTATCCTTGCGTATTTCCATATCCAGCCGGATGCCCAGACCCGCCGCCGCACAGGACATTCTCTTTTCCAACCGCAGCAGCGGCTCGCCCGATCCCGCCAGCGTGATGCTGATGGCGGGTGCATTCGCTGCCGGTGTGGCGCAAGACGACATGTTCATACCACCGCGTTGAACACAAAACCGACCAGCATGATGCCGCTCGCCACGACACCGATAAATGTGGCGATCAATCGGGGCTTGAGTACCTTGCGCAATATCACCATCTCCGGGAATGACAGCGCAATCACGCTCATCATGAAGGCCAGCACGGTGCCGAGTGATGCGCCCTTGGCGAGCAGCGCTTCGACGATGGGGATGATGCCTGCGGCATTGGTGTACATCGGCACACCGATCAGCACCGAGACCGGCACCGACCACCAGGGCGCGCCCTTGCCCATCAGCCCGGCCATGAAATCCTGCGGCACATAACCGTGGATCACTGCGCCGATGGCGATCCCTGCCAGCACATAAGGCCATACCTTGCCGACGATCTCGCGCACGTGGCAAACCCGGCATGGATGCGATCCGTCAGCGTCAGGTCATCGCCCTCCACGGTTGCGCTGCATCCGGGCCATGTTGCGCACCCAGTCTTCCAGATGCGCTTCCATCCTGAGCCGGCCGATGATGTATCCGGACACGATGGCGATGGACAGCCCCAGCCCCAGATACAGCGCGGCGATCTTCCAGCCGAACAGGGCGAACAGCAGTGCCAGCGCGATTTCGTTGACCATCGGCGCGGAAATCAGGAAGGAGAAGGTCACGCCCAGCGGCACGCCCGCCTGCACGAAGCCGATGAACAGCGGCACGGCGGAACAGGAACAGAACGGCGTGACAATACCGAGCAGCGCGGCCATGACGTTGCCGACGCCCTCATTGCCGCCCGGAAAGCAAGCGCACGGGTGCGTTCCGGCGTGAAGTAGGAATTGACCATGCCCATCACCATCACCACGCCGGTCAGCAGCAACAGCACCTTGGGCGTGTCGTACAGGAAGAATTGCAGCGCATCGTAAAGATGGCTGCCGCGGCCAAGCGGCAACTGCATTCACCAGCAGATGCGAAAGCGGCTCCAGCGATTTGGTAGATGCACGAACCAGAGCACGGCAGCGAACAGCCAGAAAGGCCCGGGGGAAGATGCGTGGCAGGTTGAGAACTGATGCATTCATGTTCGGGGACTCCGGTAAATGGGCATGTATGCCCTACACCAAGGAGACGAATGAACCCTGAAAAGGATGCAGCTTATTTGCGCGGGACATAACCTTCGACCCGTGCCTTCTTCGTCGAACTGGACCTTGCAGTTGGCCGACAAGGTATCGCGCATACGCTGGCGGGCACGCAGCAGGCGGGATTTGACGGCGGCAAGGGTCAGGCCATGCGCCTTGGCATAGTCCTGCTGCTTCATGCCGTTCAAGTCGCACTGTTCGATGATGTCGCGATCTTCACGGGAAAGCTCGGTCAGCACGCGCCCGACGCAGACGCTCAGCGCCACCACCGGCTCGGCTTGACTCGACGGGTTCCGGAATGTCCTCCGGCAGTTCGACGGTTTCACGATGCAAGCGCTGATAATCGACCAGCGCATTGCGCGCCACCTGAAACAGCCAGGCACGCGGGTTATCCAGATTGCAGAACCCGCTGCCCTGCTGCATCGCCTTGACGAACACGTCCTGCAGCAAATCCACGGCAAGTTGTGAATCGCCCAGGCGATGGTTAAGATAGTTTCGCAGTTCGCTTTCGTGCTCGCGCCATGCGCGGATGACACAACTAAACGAGGGGTTCACAGCAATGTCTCTCCCAAGTGAAACCAATACGGCGCGGTTCTTATCTGCCATCCTGGCATCATACAGCATGGAATTTGCACATTGCGACCAACACTCTGCAATGTAAGAATTGCTGCAAGCATTTTCCTGTTTCTGCATGGCCAGTGCTGGGAAATTGCCGGAATCCATGATAAGGGTATACTGGCCGCACGGGGAATATCATCCAAACAACCCGATTGGAGGCTTGCGTGAGTCTGGTAAAAGCCCAGCATCTGGTCAAGACATACCGGGCAGGCAACATTGATGTGCCGGCGCTCAAAGGGGTAGATTTCTCCATCGAGCCCGGGGCATTTGTCGCATTCGTCGGACCCTCTGGCAGCGGCAAGAGCACGCTGCTCAACATGATAGGCGGTCTCGACAAGCCGAGCGGCGGCCAACTCACGGTGCTCGACACCGACATCGCCGCGCTTGACCGCCGCGCCGCTGCGAGCTTCCGCGGCGCCAACCTGGGATTCGTTTTCCAGGACTTCAATCTGATCCCGGTACTCACGGCCTACGAGAACATCGAATACCCTCTGCTGATGGTGCAGGATTGGCCGGCGGACAAACGCCGTGTTCGCGTCACCGAGCTGCTCGCGGCGGTGGGGATGGCTGATCAGGCGGACAAGCGCCCCGACCAGCTCTCCGGCGGGCAGAAGCAGCGCGTGGCGGTGGCGCGGGCGCTTGCCACCCGGCCGAAACTGGTGCTGGCCGACGAGCCGACCGCCAATCTCGATCACGACACTGCCTACCGCATCCTGAACTGATGAAGAAAATGCGCGACGAGTTCGGCACCACGTTCATCTTTTCCACCCATGACTCCAAGATCATGGGCGAGGCCGAGGTCACCTTCACGCTCGAAGACGGCCGGCTCATGAACGAGGGAGGCGCCCGTGCTTAAGGTTCTGAAACTCGCCGCACGCAACCTCGCCGCGCTATCAGCGCCGCACGCTGCTGACCACACTGCTCATCGTGCTCGGGGTGCTGGCGGTGCTGCTGTTCGTCTCGGTCTCAGGCTCGTTCAAGCGGCTCATCGTCGGGCAGATCACCGACTCGATGCTCGGGCACGTGCGAGGTTCATCGCCGCGGCTACGTCGCCTCGATCGACAACCTGCCGCTCAACCTCAACATGAAGCCGGCCATGGCGGCCAAGGTCGACGACGCGCTCAAAAAAATGGATTCGGTCGAGGCGTGGTCGCCGCGCCTCAAGTTCGGCGCGATGTTCAGCAACTTCACCGAAACTACCAGCATCCGCCTCAACGGCGTCGACCCGGCGCGTGAGGCCGCCGACCTGCCCGCTGATGCTCAAGCGCTTCCTGCAGGGAACGCCGGATGGCGGTCTGGTCGAGCGCGGCAAGGTGCTCATCCCGGACATTCTCGCGACCGGCATGAAGATCAAGGTCGGCGATACGGTGGTGCTGGTCGCGACCAACCTCGACGGCTCGGTCAACGGCAAGACCTTCGTCGTGCAGGGCGTGCTCGACAGCGTGACCGGCCCGGGCGGGCGCGACGGCTATATCAACATCGACGATGCACGCGAGCTGCTGCGCATGAGCGAACCCGAAGTGAGCGAGATCGCGATCCGCCTGAAGAACCCGCAGAAGATCGCCGCAGGCCGCGGCGATCCGCCAGGCGCTCGCCGACGCGACCGACAAGCAGGGCCGGCCGGCGCTCGAGGTCCACACCTGGGACCAGCTCACGCCGTTCGCCAACATCGCGCTCAATGATCGACCTGCTCGACGCTGTTCATCAAGGTCATGCTGATCGGCATCGTGCTCATCAGCATCATGAACGTGATGGTGATGGCGGTGTACGAGCGCATCCGCGAGATCGGCACGATCGCGGCCATCGGCACTCAGCCTGGGCGCATCCTCGCGCTGTTCATGACCGAGGGTCTGCTGCTCGGTGTTGGTCGGCGCTGTCATCGGCACCGCATTGAGTCTCGTGGCTAATCTACGTGCTCAACGTCGTGCACGTAAGCTTCGCGTTCGCCCGGCAGGCAGTTCACGCTCGCGCCGACAATCAGCATCGGCGACATGTCTGATCGTGAGCGTCACCGTGATCGTCGTCGCGGTGCTGGCCAGCCTGCAACCGGCGTGGAAGGCCTCGCGCATGGATCCGATCACGGCGCTGCGCCATGTCTAACCGCCTGCCTTCACGCTCGTTCCTCCGGGGACTGTTGCCGCTGCTCGCGCTGCTGGTCACGACACCGGCGCACGCCGTCGACGGCAACGCCCTGCTGAAGCAACTCGACCGCAACCTCGAGCCCGAGTCCTACGCGACGTACCGCAAGCTCATCAATATCGAGCCGGACGGGAAGAAGAAGGAATACGTGCTGTTCACGGCAAAGAAAGGCCGCGACAAAATAGTGGGGCTGTTCCTCGATCCGCCGAGCGACAAGGGCCGCGCCACACTGCGCCTGGGCGACAACATGTGGCTGTACATCCCGAGCGTCGGCAAGCCGATCCGCATCACCAGCCTGCAGTCCGTTGTAGGCGGCGTGTTCAACAACGCCGACATCCTGGCGCTCGACTACAGCGTCGAGTACAACGTGGAGAAGGTCGAGGATGCCGGTGCACAGTACATCCTTTCGCTCAAGGCGCGGACTACCGCCGTCGCCTACGACCGGCTCAAGATGTGGGTGGACAAGGCAACCGTGCTGCCGGTCACGATCGAGGCCTACGCCGCGAGCGGCCTGCTCATCAAGACGCTGCATTTTTCCGACATCAAGGACTTTGGCAACGGCATCAAGCGTCCGGCGAGAATGGAGACTGACAGCCCGCTGTACAAGGGCTACAAGTCGGTCATGCAGTATGCGAAGATCAAGGCGCGCGTGTTCCCGGACGAAGTCTTCACCCTGGACTACCTCCCGCGCGCCGGCGAGTTGCGCTGAGCCATGCGGTGGCTGCTGTGCGCCTGCCTGAGCGTGTGGCTTCCGGCTGCAGTGGCGCAGGAAAGCGACAGCTTCGATGTCTCGCAGTTCGAGAAGAAGCCGTTCGAGTTCAACGGCTACGCCGAGTTCAGGGCCGAGCAGTTCACGTTCGGCCGCCAAAACGCGCTGTACCAGCTTAACTACTTTGACCAGCCGCCGCGCGATGGCTTCGAGCGCGGTACCGGTTCGCTGCAGCTCGAGGGCCTCTACCGGCATGGCATCGCCACGGCGCACGTACTCGCCTTCGGCTCCTACGCTCACGATTACACCGGCAACGATCGCAACACGCGGTTCTACGAAGCGTCCGTCTCGGCTGCAGCCGAACGAACACGCCACGTTAGATCTCGGCAAAAAGACGCTGAGCTGGGGCAAGGGCTACGCCTTTAACCCGGTCGGTTTCGTGCAGCGGCCCAAGGATCCGAATGATCCCGATCTTTCACGCGAGGGCTTCGTCATCGCCGGCGGCAATTTCGTGCGCAGTTTGGACGGCCCGCTCAAGACGCTGACGTTCACGCCGCTCATTGTGCCGACTACTTCCGGGCTCAATGCCGATTTCGGCACGTCCGACCACCTCAACCCCGCGGCCAAAGTCTATTTCCTATACGCTGATACCGACATCGATTTAATGATGCTGGGCGAGGGTGCCAAGAGCACGCGTTACGGATTCGATTTTTCGCGTAATCTTGGCACCAATCTCGAAATCCACGGCGAGTGGGCGCATGCCGCGAGCGCTACGCGCCCGGTAGTGGACAGCGCCGGCAATATCACTCCGGTCGAGTCGAGAGCCACCAGCTACCTGCTTGGCCTGCGCTACCTGAGCGAGAGCCAGCTCACGACCCTGTTCGAGTATTACTACAACGGCGCAGGATATAGCGAGGACGAAATGCGCAATTTCGCTTCGGCCGTACATGGCGCATACGACCAGTACCAGACGACCGGCGACGCCGCGCTTCTCACCAGGTTGCGCACTGCGCTGCAACCGTCCATGGCCCGGCCAAATCCCGGTCGGCGCTACCTGTACTTGCGGCTGAGCCAGCAGGAACCGTTCGACATCCTCTACTTCACGCCCGCGCTCACGACCATCGCCAACGCCGACGACCTCAGCTATTCGATCGCGCCAGAGCTGTTGTACACCGGAGTCACCAACCTTGAGCTTCGTTTCCGAGTGTTCTGGCTGCATGGGCCGAGCCTGAGCGACTTTGGCGAGAAGCAGAACGACCGCCGGCTGGAACTGCGTGCGCGGTACTACTTCTGATTCTTGACGACAGCGCTTGGCCCGTCATGATGATGCTCACGGTACCGCAATTACCCAAGCATGACCAATGCTGAAGACCGCCACCATCCTTTCAGGCCTTTGCACCACCAGCGCTCGATAAACCGCCAGACGCGTAAGTTGCGCCAGGGCCGCCAATGCTTTTACAACTTGCGCCGGTTTCATATACTTTACATTTTTGTTACTAACAATTATTAAAATAATAAATGCAATTAGAATACAGTCTGCAGAAACATGCGAGACGTGCTGCAAAAAATTGTCCGTCTTTCATCAACACCGGATTGCGATCAAACCGGTGTAACAAAACCGTCATAACGCAGGCTTACCATTCCCGGTTTATCCAGTCCCGGCAGGGAACCCTCCGATGGCCAACAGCGAACACACCCTGAAACAATATGACGTCGAACTCGAATCCGTGCGTGAACGGGTTCTGCAAATGGGCGAACTGGTCAAGCGGCAGGTACGGCTTGCGATTGAATCGCTGAGCGAAGGCGATCCTGCGCTGATGGATCGCATCATTGCCGACGACCATGTCGTCAATGCGCTGGAAGTCGCGATAGACGAAAGCTGCACCGAAATCATCGCCCGCCGCCAACCGACCGCAGTCGACCTGCGCATGGTGATCATGGTGATCAAGACCATTACCGATCTCGAACGCATCGGCGACGAAGCGAAAAGGATTGCAACGACGGCCCGGCTGCTGGCAAAAAAGAAGAACCTGTCCCTGCCGCGCTTCGACCGGATCAAACATGTTTCGAAACTGACGCTGGACATGCTGGACAAGTCGCTGGATGCCTTTTCCAACATGGACATTTCCACCGTGGCGGATGTCGTGCGCCAGGACGAGCAGGTTGACGAGGAATTCCGCGTGATCCTGCGCAATATCGTGTCCTTCATGATGGAAGACCCGCGCACCATTTCCAGCGCGCTGGAAATCCTGCTGGTCGCCAAGTCCATCGAGCGCATCGGCGACCATGCCAAGAACATGGCCGAATACGTCGTTTATATGGTCAAGGGGCGCGATGTGCGGCATATCACTGCTGACGAGATCGAGCGCGAAGTGGGCGATGACTCGCACTCGCCTCCCTGAAACCCGCCCTGTGGCGCAGCCTGATCGGCTGACACGAAGCAGCCGGTAACTGTAATATTCCTGTAATATTTCATCCCTAACATGGGAGCTGCAACAAAAGCGTCGCTGCAATAATTCGTTTTCAAGGATGGCGGCAGTAACCCAACCCAACTGGAGATACAAATGAACAGCAAACTGAAACAATTATTGATCGGTATTGCGGCGACCACAGCCGTGGCTTACGCTGGGGTAAGCCAGGCAACCGACATCACCGGCGCCGGCGCCACCTTCCCTTACCCCATATATTCCAAGTGGGCTGATGCCTACAAAACCCATACCGGTATCGGCCTGAATTACCAGTCCATCGGTTCCGGTGGCGGCATCAAGCAAATCGAAGCCAAGACCGTTGATTTCGGCGCATCCGACATGCCTCTCCAGCCTGATGTGCTGGAAAAAGATGGTCTGATGCAGTTCCCGACCGTGATCGGTGGTGTGGTTCCGGTCGTCAATCTGGAGGGCATCAAGTCCGGCACGATGAAATTGGACGGTGCGACCCTGGCAGACATCTACCTGGGCAAGATCACCAAGTGGAATGACCCGGCTATCGCCGCGTTGAACAAGGATCTCAAACTGCCCGACCAGGACATCACGGTCGTGCACCGTTCCGACGGTTCGGGTACCAGCTTCATCTTCACCAACTATCTGTCCAAGGTCAGCCCGGAATGGAAATCCAGCGTAGGCGAGGGTACTGCCGTTGCATGGAAGGCCGGCACTGGCGGCAAGGGCAACGAAGGTGTTGCTTCCTACGTGCAACGCATCAAGGGTTCCATCGGCTATGTTGAATATGCCTATGCACTGCAGAACCATATGAACCACGTTGCGATGAAAAACCACGATGGCAATTACGTTCAACCTGAGTCATCCGCATTCCAGGCCGCAGCCGCCGGCGCGGAGTGGGACAAGGCGCCCGGCTTCTACCTGCTGCTGACCGACCAGGCCGGCAAGAACAGCTGGCCGATCGCCGGCGCGACGTTCATCCTGATGTACAAGGTTCAGGACAAGCCCGCTACGGCCAAGGAAGTGCTCAAGTTCTTTGCCTGGGCTTACGAAAACGGCAGCAAAATGGCCTCGGATCTGGATTACGTTCCTTTGCCAAAAAGCCTGATTAAACTGATCCATAAGGAATGGGCCGCACAGATCAAGACTGCAGCAGGAAAGCCCGTCTGGAAATAAGTATGGGACGTGGCTGACACGGCACACCCATAAGCTATAATCGCGGGGGCTTATGCCCCCGTTGTTTTTGCCACAGCATGATTTAACCAGAACAATCGACCATGATGATCTTCTCACACGAAGCGAGCCTCAAACGACAGGCATTTTTCGACCTGTCATTCCGAAGCCTGACGCGATTATGCGCATTCGGAGTGTTGGCGCTGCTGGTTGCAATCATCGTTTCGCTGGTGGAGGGCAGCATGCCCGCCATCCACGCTTTCGGCTTTGGCTTCCTGACCAGCACCGAATGGGACCCGGTCAACGATAACTTTGGCGCGCTGATCCCGGTGTTCGGCACGCTGGTCACTTCCGGTATCGCGCTGCTCATCGCGATTCCGGTCAGTTTCGGTATCGCGCTGTTCCTGACCGAGCTTTCTCCGCGCTTTCTGCGCCGCCCGCTCGGCATCGCGATCGAACTGCTGGCCGGCATTCCCAGCATCATTTACGGGATGTGGGGACTGTTCGTGTTTGCGCCGATGTTCGCCGACCACGTCGAGCCCTGGCTGAACCGGCATATCGGCACACTCCCCCTGATCGGCCCGTTCTTTTCCGGCCCGCCCATGGGGATCGGCCTGCTGACGGCCGGCATCATTCTCGCGATCATGGTGATCCCGTTCATCGCTTCGGTGATGCGCGACGTCTTTGACGTGGTGCCGTCGATGCTCAAGGAATCCGCCTATGCGGTCGGCGCGACCACCTGGGAAGTGATGTGGCAGGTGGTGCTGCCCTACACCAAGGTGGGTGTGGCCGGCGGCATCATGCTCGGGCTCGGGCGCGCGCTCGGCGAAACCATGGCCGTCACCTTCGTGATCGGCAATTCGCACGACCTGAACAAGTCGCTGCTGATGCCCGGCAACAGCATCTCGTCGGCGCTGGCCAACGAATTCAACGAGGCCGTCGGCGCACTCTACACCTCCTCGCTGATCGAGCTCGGCCTGATCCTGTTCTTCATTACCTTCGTGGTGCTGTCCATCGCCCGCTTCATGCTGTACGAGCTCGGTAAAGCGCGAAGGACAAGCCGCATGAACATCCTGCCCGAACCTCTATACGCGCCGCCGCATCATCAATGCGATGGGACTCACGGTCTCGGTGCTGGCCATGCTGTTCGGCCTGTTCTGGCTATGCTGGATCCTGCTGACCCTGCTGGTTCATGGGCTGCCCTCGCTGACCCCTGCGGTGTTTGCACAGATGACCCCGCCGCCGGGCAACTCGGGCGGGCTGCTCAACGCGATCGCGGGCAGCGTGATGATGACCGTGTTCGGCATCCTGATCGGCACCCCGATCGGCATCCTGGCCGGCACCTATCTGGCCGAATTCGGGCAGCGCGGCTGGATGGCCCCGGTCACCCGCTTCATCAACGACGTGCTGCTGTCGGCACCGTCCATCGTGATCGGCCTGTTCGTCTATGAAGTCTATGTGATCAAGGTCAAACACTTCTCCGGATGGGCAGGCGCATTCGCATTGGCGATACTGGTGATCCCGGTCGTGATCCGCACCACCGAAAACATGCTGCGCCTGATCCCCAGCACCCTGCGCGAAGCCGCCGCGGCACTCGGCGCACCGCAATGGAAGGTGATCAATTTCATCACGCTGCGCGCCGCGCGCGCCGGTATCATCACCGGGGTATTGCTGGCGGTCGCGCGCATCAGCGGCGAAACCGCGCCGCTGCTGTTCACCGCGCTGAACAACCAGTTCTGGAGCAACGACATGAACCAGCCGATGGCGAATTTGCCGGTGGTGATATTCCAGTTCGCGATGAGCCCCTACGATGACTGGCAAAATCTGGCCTGGGCCGGCGCACTGCTGATCACCGCCAGCGTGCTGACACTCAATATCGTGGCGCGCGTGCTGTTCCGGCAGAGCGCCACAACTCATTAAATCCGGCCATAAACTGAATATCAACAAGGCGTGAAATGAAAATGGACATCGAAATCGTCGTGAATCCGAAGATCATCATCAAGGACCTGAATTTCTATTACGGGAAATTCCGCGCGCTGAAGGACATCAACCTGAGCATCGCGGAAAAGATGGTGACCGCATTTATCGGGCCGTCCGGCTGCGGCAAGTCCACGCTGCTGCGCACTTTCAACCGCATGTATCAGCTCTACCCGAAGCAGAAAGCCACCGGCGAAATCATTCTTGATGGCGCAAACATCCTGGACAGCAAACAGGACCTGAACATGCTGCGCGCAAAGATCGGCATGGTGTTCCAGAAGCCCACGCCGTTCCCGATGTCGATCTACGACAACATCGCGTTCGGCGTGAAGCTGTACGAAAACCTCAGCAGGCACGACATGGAAGCGCGCGTGGAATGGGCGTTGCGCAAGGCCGCGCTGTGGACCGAGGTCAAGGACAAGCTCAAACAAAGCGGCACCGGGCTGTCCGGCGGCCAGCAGCAGCGCCTGTGCATCGCGCGCGCGATTGCGGTCAAGCCCGAGATACTGCTGCTCGACGAGCCGACTTCCGCGCTCGATCCGATCTCGACGGCGCATATCGAAAAACTGGTCGACGAACTGAAGGAAGACTTCACCATCGTGATCGTGACCCACAACATGCAGCAGGCCGCGCGCATCTCCGACTACACCGCCTACATGTACCTGGGCGACCTGATCGAGCTCGGCGAAACCAGCAACGTGTTCACCAACCCGAAGCGCAAGGAAACCGAGGATTACATTACTGGTCGTTTCGGATAATCAACCCGTAATGTAACGGCGCAGGCTCACATGAGCATCGCGAATGTTAAGCCGCGGAGCGGCGGCCGAAGCCACTACATTACCGGCCGTTTCGGTTAAGCAGCACCGCCTGTCGCTAAAACGACAATTCCACACGCATCCCCAGCCACCAGCCACGATCCCGGGCCGGGTCGTTGCTGTGGCTGATCAGGTACTGCGCAGTCGGCTTCAATACCACCGCCGGCGTCGCACTGTAGCGGTAGGTCATCTCGAGCGATCTTTCGAAAACAACCGGGTTGCCGGAAAAAACACGCCATTTCTCGCCATTGCGTTCCTGGGCATAGGCGACGCCGAACTGATCCTGGTCGCGTCCCGCCAGCAGCCCTGAAAATACCAGCCCGGTGCTCCACGACCTGTCGAACTGGGTGGTGTTGCCGTCGTTCTTTCCGGCCCGCACGAACCCGCTGATGCCTGCCCGATTGCTGCCCGGTTCGCGCAGCACTTTTTCCAGCATCGCATAGCCGCCATGGCTGAGCCGCTTGACCGGATTGCCGACGGCGTCGACATCGACCAGGTCGTCGAAGCGGGCGGTATATTGCCAGACGCCCAGCGACAGCCTGTTGTCGTGCGCCGCCGCGCCCAGCGGGATCGAACCTTCGACCACATCCAGCGCGCCATCCCCCTTGTTGAATTGGATATGGGTGCCATGGGGGTTGTTCGGATCGCCCGGCACGCCGTCCAGAACCGCCGCCTGCAGATAATATCCGCCCGCCTGTGCCTTCACGCGCATCCCGAACGAGGTGGTCGGAAAAATCGACGGGCCGTTCTGCCCGGTGCCGGCGAATTCTGCGCCGATACCGTAAACCGGCTGGATGAACAGCGACGCCGACTCGGTCACGTAGAATTCCGAATTCAGGTCATACAGTCCGGCCAGCACCGACAGCCGGTCGTCCAGGAAACTTTGCTGCACCCAGGCCTGGTACAGCTTGGTGGTATTCCCGCCCTCGGGCGTTTCGATGTTGTCCAGCCCGGCGCTATGATCGCCCTGCGCGACCGGCTTGCCGCCGCGATTGCTCAGCACATACAGCAGCGCGCTGCTCCCGGCTATGCCGGCGATCTTTCCGCCGTCCAGCGAAAGTTTGATATCCAGGTTGTCCAGGCCGTAGACTTTGCTCGCAGGACGGGACACCTGGCCGAGCACATCGAATTTGTAGACGATATCCCAGTCGTAACCCGCATCGTGCATCGCGCTGCGCGCGCCGCCCCAGCCGCCGGTCAGGGTTGAATTGTAATCGGGTGCCGTGCCGGCAGCCGTCTCCGGCTGCGCAACGGCGCCGATGCTGACCAGGCCGGATAACAACAAGAATATCCATCGCTTTGGCATCGATACTCCCAAGTCTGTTTCCGCTATTGCACGGGATTACCGGAGCGGGCGCAAGCGGAAATACGGATCGGTCATCGGACCCGGGCTTCCGCACGGGGTTCCGTGTCTGTGTCAGGCCTGACTGCCGAGGCGCCGGATGAATTCTGCCGCGGCAGGGATCAGGGAAATCACCACGATGCCGAGGATGATCAGGGTCAGGTTGTTCTTGACCACCGGGATGTTGCCGAACAAATAGCCGGCCACGCTGAGGCTGGCTATCCACGCCACGCTGCCCAGCGCGCTGAACAGCACGAACATGCGGTAGCGCATGATGCCGATGCCCGCCACGAACGGCGCGAAGGTGCGGATGATGGGCAGGAAGCGCGCGAGGATGACGGTCTTGCCGCCATGCTTCTCATAAAAGGCGTGGGTCTTGTCGAGGTGTTCGCGCCTGATCAAGCGCTCGCCGGCATGTTTGAGCAGGCTGCATCCCGACCAGCCGGCCGATCCAGTAGTTGGTGTTGTCGCCGCAGAATGCCGCGAGCACCAGCAGCGGCACCAGCCACTGCAGTTTCAGCGCGCCCATACCGCACAGCGCGCCGGCCACGAACAGCAGCGAATCGCCGGGCAGGAACGGCGCGACCACCAGACCGGTCTCGCTGAAGATGATCAGGAACAGGATGGCGTACACCCAGATGCCGTACTGCTGGGTAAGCGCCAGCAGGTGCGCATCCAGATGCAGGACGATGTCGAATAATGCAGCAAGCATGGAATCCGATCAGGCATAGTGGTCGGCTGATCAGGGGTGCTTAAGGCAGTACTTCTTCGGCTTCGACCTTTTCCGGCTTGATGAAGTCTTCGCGCGATACGCCGAACATCATCAGCAGCGGGCTGGCAACCAGCACCGACGAATAGATGCTGAACAGGATGCCGATGGTCAGCGCCAGCGCGAAATAATGCAGCGTCTCGCCGCCCAGGAACAGCATCGCGTCACCATCATCTGCGTACAGCCGTGGGTGATGATGGTGCGCGACATGGTGCGGGTGATGGCGTTGTCGATGATCTCGCGCGACTTCGGCCTTGCGCATCTTGCGGAAGTTTTCGCGGATCCGGTCGAACACCACCACCGATTCGTTCACCGAGTAGCCCAGCACCGCCAGCACCGCCGCCAGCACGGACAGCGAGAATTCCCACTGGAAGAAGGCAAAGAAGCCGAGGATGATCACCACGTCATGCAGGTTGGCGATGATCGCGGCCAGGCCGAATTTCCATTCGAAGCGCAGCCACAGATAGCCGACGATGCCCAGCGACACCAGCAGCAGCGCCAGCTCGCCGTTGTCGATCAGGTCCTTGCCGACCTGCGGGCCGACGAACTCGACGCGGCGCATTTCCACGCTGGCATCCTGCTTGCGCAGGCTGGCCAGCACCTGTTCGCTGAGCTTCGGCTCCGGCCGTGTTCTGCTTGAGCGGCACCTGTATCAGCACGTCATAGCTGGAACCGAAATTCTGCACCATGCGCTTCCGGCAGGCCGATTTCCGCGAGTTGCGCGCGCACCTTGTTGAGATCGGCCGATTGCGCGTAATGCACTTCCATCACCGTGCCGCCGGTGAAATCCACGCCGAAGTTCAGCCCCTTGGTGGCCAGAAAGAAATACCGCGAACAGAAACGTCACCAGCGAAATCGTGGTGGTATACCGCCCATAGCTCATGAACGGGATGTCGTGTTTGATCCTGAAAAATTCCATTTCTTCTATTCCTTTAAGAACTGCACAAAGCGGCCTAGCCGATGGCTACTTTCGCCAATCTCGCTTTGCGGCCGTAGATCAGATTCACCATCGCGCGCGAAATCAGCACCGCGCTGAACATCGAAGTCATGATGCCCAGGCACAGCACCACCGCAAATCCCTTGATCGGACCCGAGCCGAACATGAACAGCGCAATGCCGGCGATGAAGGTGGTGATGTTGGAGTCCAGGATGGTGCGCGAATGCCCGGTCGTATCCTGCGTGTATCGCGGCCTGCGGCGTGACGCCGTTGCGCAGTTCCTCGCGGATGCGCTCGTTGATCAGCACGTTCGCATCGATCGCCATACCCAGCGTCAGCGCGATACCCGCCATGCCCGGCAGGGTCAGCGTGGCCTGCAGCATCGACAGCAGCGCCACCAGCAACAGCAGGTTGGCCGCCAGCGCCAGCACGGAAATCACGCCGAACATCAGGTAGTAGGCGATCATGAACACCGCGACCATGATGAAACCGATCTTGGTGGAATTGAAGCCGCGCGTGATGTTGTCCGCACCCAGGCTGGGGCCGACGGTGCGCTCCTCGACGATCTCCATCGGCGCCGCCAGCGCGCCGGCGCGCAGCAGCAGCGCGGTGTCCTGCGCCTCCTGTGTGCTCATCTGACCGCTGATCTGCACGCGTCCGCCGCCGATCTCTTCGCGTATCACCGGCGCGGTCACGATCTCGCCCTTGCCCTTCTCGAACAGGATGATCGCCATGCGCTTGCCGACGTTCTCGCGCGTCGCGTCCTTGAACTAGCGCGCGCCCACGCCGTCCAGATTGATGTTGCACCGCCGGCTCGTTGGTGCGGCTGTCGAATCCGGGTTGCGCATCGTTGATGCGGTCGCCGGTCAGGATCACCCGCTTCTTCACCAGCAGCGGTCTGCCATCGCGATCCTTGAACATCATCGTCGCCGAATGGCGGCGGCGCGCCCGGCGTGGGCTGATGGGTTCTCATCCACCATGCGCACTTCCAGCGTGGCGGTGCGCCCCAGAATCTCCTTGGCGCGCGCGGTGTCCTGCACGCCGGGCAGTTGCACCACCACGCGGTCCAGCGCCCTGCTGCTGGATCACCGGTTCGGCCACACCCAGTTCGTTCACCCGGTTGCGCAGGGTGAGCAGGTTCTGCTGCACCGCGGATTCCTCGATGCGTTGCGCCGCTTCCGGCTTGAGCGTGACGAGCAGGTGGAATTCCCTGCCTGCATCCTGGTCGTTCAGCGCGTAGTCGGGATAGCGCTGCTTGATTTCGGCTTCGCCCTTGCTGCGTGCATCCGCATCGCGGAACTTAACCACCAGCTGGTCGCCGTCGCGGTCCACGCCGGAATACGGGATATTCTTGCTCGCGCAGCGTGCTGCGGATATCTCCGGTGGCCGCATCCAGCGCCTTGTCCAGCGCGGCCTTCATGTCCACCTGCAGCAGGAAATGCACCCCGCCGCGCAAGTCCAGACCCAGATACATCGGCAGCGCATGCAGACCGGTCAGCCAGTGCGGCGAGCGCGGCAGCAGATTCAGCGCGACCACGTAATCGTCGCCCAGCTGCGCTGCGAGCACATCCTTGGCCTTCAGCTGGCTGTCGGTGTCTGGCAAAGCGTGCCTTGACGCTGTTGTCTTCCAGCATCACCAGCTCCGGATTCAGGCTGGCCGCCTTCAGGATATTGCCGACACGTTCCTGCAACGCGGAATCCGCCTTCAGGTTGCTGCGCAACGGCGAGACCTGCACCGCAGGCGATTCGCCGTACAGATTCGGCAGGGTATAAATCAATCCGGCCAGCAATGCGGCCAGGATCAGCAGATATTTCCACAATGGATATTGGTTCATGACGCCCTCTGATTACTGCGTTCGTGTCCGACCGGCACACGAATCCGGGATTTTTGGGTTACTGACTACTTGATAGACTTGATCGTTCCCTTCGGCAGCACGCTCTGGATCGCGCTCTTTTGCACCTTGACTTCGACGTTCTCGGCGATTTCCACACCCACGTATTGCTCGTAGACCTTGCTGACGGTCCCGACTTCCCCGCCGACCGTGGCAACCTCGTCGCCGCGCTGCAATGCAGAAATCATCGCTTTCTGTTCCTTGGCGCGTTTGCTTTGCGGGCGCAATATCAGGAAGTAGAACACCGCGACCAGCGCGATCAGCGGCAGGAAATTCATGATCCCGCTTTCCGGCGAGGCCGCGGCTGCATCTGCATAAGCATTAGTGATAAACATATCTCTCTCCACGAAAATCAAAAAAGGGGCGCATTCTAACACGAAGCCCCTGCCGACCGCGCACCCGCGGCCGATAACTTGACGATTCCGCGGTCAAGTCCGCATGGACGATCGGCGAATTGAATTAGAATACACCGGCATAGCCGCAACGCCGCCCTACATTAATTTTTTGTTACTTGCCGAACCCATGAACCTCGTCATCCAGTCCGACCTCCCCGTTTCCGCCAAGCATATAGACCATCTCGCCCGGCTTGCGCAATGCACGGATCGCGAACAGATTGCCGGGCATGCCTGGCGCCTGGCCGATGCGCAGGCGCATGACGGGATCGCGCCCTACTGCATCGCGAACCGGCTCGATTTCGGTTTCGTGCCGCGCGAACGCAGGCTGGCCGATTTCGGCCTGCTGGTGATGGACATGGATTCGACCCTGATCTCGATCGAATGCATCGACGAGATCGCCGACATGCAGGGGCTGAAGCCGCAGGTCGCGACGATCACCGAAGCGGCGATGCGCGGCGAGATCGATTTCGCCGAGAGCCTGAGCCGCCGCGTCGCGCTGCTCGAGGGGCTGGACGAAGCCGCGCTGCAGCGCGTCTACGACGAACGCCTGCAGCTCAATCCCGGCGCCGAGGCTATGCTGGCAAAACTGAAGGCGGGCGGCATCAGGACGATGCTGGTATCCGGCGGCTTCGTGTTCTTCACCGAGCGCCTCAAGGCCAGACTGGGCCTGGACTACACCCACGCCAACACGCTGGAAATTGCCAACGGCAAACTCACCGGCAGGGTGCTGGGCAAGGTCTTCGACGCGCAGGGCAAGGCCGACTGGCTGGCCCGGACCCGCGACGACCTGAAGCTGCGGCGCGAGCAGGTCATTGCGATGGGCGACGGCGCGAACGACCTGAAGATGTTGGCGCAGGCCGGGATCAGCGTCGCCTACCACGCCAAGCCGGTGGTAAGGGTACAGGCCAGCTATGCGCTGAATTTCGCCGGACTGGACGGGTTGGTGAACTTGCTGGGAAAACCCGCGTGAGCGGGACCGGCCCGCACCATTTCGGGGCATAATTTTCCAAAGGCAATTTCCCGGGCGTCCGGCAAGTTGCGTGCCCTGACATTTATTTTTCCGGCTAAGTTATTGTTGATCCTAGCCAAAAAAAACAGGCCAAAATTTTTGCTTGCAAAAATAGTCCCGCATCCTACAATTAGTCGAAATTCAACGGCAGACCACTACCTATAGTGGTTTTTGTTTTTCCGGGACAAAGTATCCCGCGCAACCAAACCAAGGGAGTCATATCGTGCTTGAAACTGAAAGCGTTCCCCATTCATCTTCCACCGCAGGCAATTCCGCAAACCCGGTTTCCGCGCAGCAAATAATCAGCGATCTCGCCAGCAAAAAGGCGGAAAATGGCGCTACCCAAGGAGCCGCAGCGATGACCCAGGAGATCAGCACCGAAGTATTGCTGGAAAAATACGCCGAACCCGGCGAACACACGGTCCAGGACGTGCGCCGCCGCGTTGCGCGCGGCCTGGCCAAGGCGGAAAACCCGGAACAGCGCGAGCACTGGGAAGAAGTGTTCTTCCGCGCGCAGGAAGACGGCTTCGTGCCCGCCGGCCGCATCAATTCGGCAGCCGGACTGACCAACCAGGCGACCCTGATCAACTGTTTCGTGCAGCCGGTCGGCGACGCGATCTCCGGCATCACCGACGGCAAGCCGGGCATCTATGACGCGCTGCAACAGGCCGCCGAAACCATGCGGCGCGGCGGCGGCGTCGGCTACGATTTCTCGTCGATCCGTCCCGAGGGCGCCCAGGTCAAGGGCACCAACTCGCGCGCCAGCGGCCCGCTCTCCTACATGCGCGTGTTCGACCGCTCCTGCGAGACCGTGGAATCGGCCGGCGCGCGGCGCGGCGCGCAGATGGGCGTGCTGCGCTGCGACCATCCCGACATCGAGCGCTTCATCCACGCCAAGGACCAGGGCGACCTGCGCAACTTCAACATCTCGGTCGGCGTGACCGACGAACTGATGCACGCGGTCGAGAACAACCTGCGCGTTCGAACTGGTGCACAATGCGGAGCCTTCCGAAGCGCTCAAGGCGCAGGGCGCAACCCAGCGCGCCGACGGCAAGTGGGTGTAC
This sequence comes from uncultured beta proteobacterium, assembly GCA_963827265.1. Taxonomy (GTDB): domain Bacteria; phylum Pseudomonadota; class Gammaproteobacteria; order Burkholderiales; family Gallionellaceae; genus Gallionella. The sequence continues at coordinate 19,769 of CAWHAD010000007.1, forward strand.
CGCAAGGTGCAGGCCACCGACCTGTGGAAGCAGATCATGGAAAGCACCTACGACCACGCCGAGCCGGGCGTGCTGTTCATCGACCTGATGAACCGCGACAACAACCTGTCCTATTGCGAAAACATCGAGGCCACGAATCCTTGCGCGGAACAGCCCCTGCCCCCCTACGGCTGCTGCTGCCTGGGCTCGATCGACCTGACCCGCATGGTCAGGAACCCGTTCGCGGCAAACGCCAGTTTCGACCAGGAACCGTTCAAGAAAATGGTGCGCACCGCGGTGCGCATGCTCGACAACGTGCTGGACGTCACCGCATGGCCGCTGCCGGAACAGCAGCTGGAAGCGCAGAACAAGCGCCGCGTCGGGCTGGGCTTCACCGGCCTGGGCGACACGCTGGCAATGCTCGGCCTGCGCTACGACACCGACGCCGCGCGCGCATTCGCCGCGCGACATCACCCGCACGATGCGCGACGAGGCGTATCTCGCCTCGGTGGAACTGGCACAGGAGCGCGGCGCATTCCCGCTGCTGGATGCCGACCAGTACCTGGCCGCGCCGCGCTTCGCGTCGCGCCTGCCCGAGCCGATCAAGAACAAGATCCGCGAACACGGCATCCGCAACAGCCACCTGCTGTCGATCGCGCCGACCGGCACGATCTCGCTCGCGTTCGCCGACAACGCGTCGAACGGCATCGAGCCGCCGTTCTCGTGGTTCTACACGCGCAAGAAGCGCATGGCCGAGGGCGGCACCAAGGATTACCCGGTCGAAGACCACGCCTGGCGCCTGTACAAGCACATGGGCGGCGACATGGACCACCTGCCGCCCGCGTTCGTCACCGCGCTGGAGATTTCCGCAAACGACCACATGAAGATGGTCGCCGCGGTCGCGCCGTTCATCGACACCTCGATCAGCAAGACCGTCAACGTGCCCGAGGACTATCCCTACGAGGATTTCAAGAACCTCTACACCGAAGCGTGGAAGGCCGGACTGAAAGGCCTCGCGACCTACCGCCCGAACAACGTGCTCGGCGCGGTGCTGTCGGTCACGCCGGAAACCAAGCCGGAGAAGGCCCCGCAAATGGCCGAGGAGCAGCCGCAGGATTTCATCTTCGACCAGGACCGCCGCATCGTGCTGGAAGCGACGCCGAAACCCGCGCTCGCCTCGCTGCGCTGGCCGGGCCGCCCGGAACTGCCGAACGGCAGCGCCGGCTGGGTCTCGCAGGTGGTCAAACATCCGCTCGGCAGTTTCGTGGTGTTCGTGTCGCACACCAGCAACGGCCACAACCACCCGTTCGAAGTCTGGGTGAACGGCTCCGAGCAGCCGCGCGGACTCGGCGCGCTGGCCAAGTCGCTGTCGATGGACATGCGCACCGAGGATCCGGTGTGGGTGCGCATGAAGCTCGAGATGCTGATGAAGACCGCCGGCGACGACGCGTTCGACATGGCGATGCCGCCCGACGGCGAAGTGCAGCGCATGCCCAGCCTGGTGTCCGCATTCGCGCATCTGCTGAAATACCGCATCGAGGCATTGGGCGCGCTGGAAGCCAGCGCGGACGCGACCACGCCGATGATGGACGCGCTGTTCGCGAAGAAGGAACCGAAGACCGGCACCGACGGCACGATGAGCTGGACGGTGGACATTTCCAACGCCGGCAGCGGCGACGACTTCGTGCTCGGCCTGAAGGAACTGGTGCTGCCGGACGGGCAGCGCCGCCCCTACTCGATGTGGCTGGCCGGCGTCTATCCGCGCGCGCTGGACGGGCTGTGCAAGGTGCTGAGCCTGGACATGCGCGTGATCGACCCGGCCTGGATCGGCATGAAGCTGCGCAAGCTGCTGAACTTCGGCGAACCGCTCGGCGACTTCATGGCGCGCGTGCCCGGCGGCATCAAGATGGAAAGCTACCCGTCGACGGTCTCCTATGTCGCGAAGCTGATCATCCACCGCTTACGCGATGCTCGGCATCCTCGACGAGAACGGCTATCCGATGCAGCACATGGGCGTGATGGAAGTGCCGAAGAAGAAAAGCAAGGCCGCCGGACCCGAAGACGCTGGCCGGCAAGCACTGCAAGGAATGCGGCAACGCCACGCTGATCAAGAAGGACGGCTGCGAGTTCTGCACCAGTTGCGGGGCGATCGGGGCCACCAGTTGCGGCGCGATCGGGGCGTGCGGGTGATTTGTTTGTTAATTTTCAGGACAGAAATGTCGAGAGGATGCAATGGGTGACTTCACATATACAACTGTACCAGGGAAGATTAAGCCATTTCTTGAAAAAATTCGAGGTGTAGGAATACCTCCGAAGGCGACTGCTATATGGCTAAAGTCACTTGGATTCAAATCGAGTAATGATGCTTCGCTACTTGGAATTTTGAAAGCCATCGGCCTTGTAGATAATTCTGGAGTTCCTACGGGCATTTGGTCAAAGTACAGAGGAGCACATAACAAAACAGTTCTCGGTGATGCCATCCGTGCTGGCTACGCAGAATTATTCGCCGTATATCCAGATGCATGGCAAAGAGATAACACAGAAATAGAACATGTTTTTAGTACTAGCTCATCCGCTGGCAAGCAAGTTATCGCGAAGACAGTTGCGACATTCAAGGCGCTGTGTGAGTGTGCTGAATTCGGCGCGGCCGAAAACCAGCCATCGCCGGTTGTGCAAACAGGGCCAATGCATTCGCCCATATCGAACTCACACCCACAACCAGTTCATTCTGTCGTGAGCAATGGCCCCAATCCCTCGGTCCACATCGACATACAGATTCACATCTCCCCTGAAGCTTCGACAGATCAAATCGATCAGATATTTAAAAGCATGGCCAAGCATCTCTACGGTGCGAAAGATAGTTAATGACATTTAGTGCAAGGAACACTTTCAATGCCGCCAAGGCTATTGATATTGACGTTCGTCGCGAGTTAGGGCCACCGGACGAGGGCCTCCTTGCAGATACACAACTTGTCGTCCCGCGCTCCATTGTACGTGGTACTCGTGGATACATTGAGAAAGTCGCAAATCAAGCGAACGGTTGCTATGAGAAGGGTTGGTATGACGCTTGTGCGGTAATGGTGCGACGCTTGATTGAAACATTGATCATTGAGGCATATGAGAAACATGCAATCGCACACAAAATAAAAAACCCACAAGGCGATTTCTTGTACCTACGCGATTTAATCAGTTGCTGCCTATCCGAGTCGGCGTGGAACCTTAGTCGAAACTGTAAACAGGCTTTACCGAAACTTAAGGACATTGGCGACAAGTCGGCCCATAGTCGTCGATATGTTTCACAGCGTGGAGACCTCGATCCACAACTTGTGGATATCAGACTTGTAGTTCAAGAGTTTCTTTATATCGCTGGATTGAAGTGATGAATTACATGGGACTGCGAACATTAGGGGACAGACTGGAGTAAAAGGTACCGGAATCGAATTGTTTTCGAAGGAAGACGGCATGTTTGAAAAAGGAAATCGACTCCGGTACCTTTTGTTTCACACCTTTTGTTTCACACTTTAAGGTAGTGCGATGATAGACCCGGAAACAGGGCTGGCTTTACTTGGTATGCGATAAGAACTGGATCTAAAAAAGATAAAGAATTGAAAAAATGACGAAAGATGAAGAAATTATTTTGTTTCATTTCCAACTCGGTTCTACAATAACTCAGTGCTCAAAGATTGAACATATACTTCGCAATATTGTTGTCGCCTGTTTTGACAACAAGAACCTAAATCACGAAGCGCTATCCATTGGCATGTTTTCTTTAGATGGATTCAATGCAAAACTGAACTTTGCAAACGGAGTTGTTGCAAGAAAACTCGCTGGTAACAAGCACTCTGCAGAATGGGGCAAACTGGTTGATAAAGCAAGACAGCTTTCCAGCAGTAGAAACAAACTCGCACACTGGTCTATTGGAGAGTATTGGGAATGTGGTGAAGGACAACGTGTTGTACTTGTTCCTTGGGTATATCAAAAACCAAAAAGAAGAACCAGAATACCAAGGCCTCCTGCAGGGTCACTCAATATCAGGGATATTTATCGAGCACGTAGCGAGTTTCTTTCATTTGCTATTTTGTTACATCACTTTTTTTGCAAGATATGCGGGTTAGAAGAGCCAACTCCAATATACGACACACTAATAAATGATCCGCCCCCGACGACGAGAACCCTAATGCGCGAGATTCGCGATGTATGCGCAACCCAGAAGAAATGACGAGTAAAGCAACGTAACATGGGGACGAACGGAATAATACGGGACAGACCACGGTTTCCAAACTACAACCACTAGAGACGGAGCCCGTGATTTTGTGAAGCGTATCGGGCTCCCTGGATAAATGAATGTTACAGACAGGAGATTTTTCATGTTCAAGAAAATCGCATTGATTGCCGTGTTGATCAGCCTGACTGCCTGTTCCGGCCTTCGAACCACGGATGAAGCCTTCTCCGCCCATGCGGAAAATTTCAATATTCTCTTTCTTCAGATTCCCGGTGGAGATACCCAGAAAAGAGCCATGGCGCTCGTACCCGAAAACAGTCAAATCATAACGGTGAATACATCACCCACAGATGTGACTTCATTGATAGGTTTCATATCCCGTCTGATCGGTGTTGACTTTACCTTTATCAATGGGACCCTCAAAAAGGGTGAGACGGCAAAAAAATTGTAGCGATCCGGATTGCCGTCCTGATCGGCCTGCATACACGGGGGCAGGTCTTGCATTAACACATTTGAATTTCTTCGGAACGAAGCCCGTAATCTTATGAAAAAGGCGGGGCTCCGTCCCTAGGTCACTTGGACAGGAATCCGGATGGAGTATGATTCAGCTTGCAACACGGCCCGTATGTTTAATTTCAGAGAGGATTTCCATCATGAAAAAATCTACCCTGTACAGCATGACAGCAGCCCTGGCACTGATCGCCATCCCATTTGGCACCCAGGCAGCATCATGGACCTGCAAGAATGGCAGCAACGTGCGTGAGATTCATGTCCAGGCCGAGTCTCCTTCCAGCCCGGTACCCTGCAGTGTGGTCTACAAAAAAACCACCGAAGGCGCGGCAGATCAGACGCTGTGGACTGCGGCAAACGATGCCGCCTACTGCGAAGAAAAGGCCAAGGCACTCGCCGACAAGCTGACTTCCCTGGGCTGGACCTGCGAAGAAGCAAAGGCTGGTGCAAGCGCCCCGGCCCCGGCCCCGGCCCCGGCCCCAGCCCCGGACAAAGCCCCGGCCAAGCCCTGAACGTACCTGCCACGGTTTCAGTTCGACATCGGCAACGTCAGGTAGTACAAGGGGACAGACCGCGTTTTCCGAAATTGCATGGAAACGGAGCCCGCGATTTAGTGAAATGAATGGGGCTCCGTCCCCTGTCTATCCAATGTTCGCTTGGAGGCGCCATGAGCATACAGTTTCGCAGCACCGAAATATCTTCCGCGGAAGCGTCGTTCCTGAAATGGCAGTACGGTTTTGACGATGCGGACGCGCCGTTCGAGCGCGCATTGTGGCAGGTCATCGTGCGCGCCTGGGAGGCCGATAACGCCCCGGGAGCAGAAGAAGAAACACACCATCTCGAACGCCTCGGCTGCAGCGGCGCTTACCCCGAGGAGGTGGCGTTGTACCTGCAATTCAAGTCCGATGCCAGCGATGTGATCTGGAACGAATTGATCCGCCGCGCCGCCCTGGCTGATCGCCGCACCGCCAGAGTCGCCACGCCAGTCAATCGCCGACGTAGCGATAGAGGACAGCCCACTCATACCCATCAATAAGGTGCAGACCGCGATTTAATCTGGAACTTGATTGGCCACACAAGTAAGGATGCCAAGCTCGAAATATTCATGCACTCCACCGCATTCATCATTCCAGTCCGGCAACTCCATGGGTAGACGGCTGTTGATATATTTGAACGGGAGATTGAAATGACAAGGAACTTGTCTGTCGTGCTTTACGTTGTGGTGTTGATTACCGTTGTCGTTGGCGTAGATTTCCTTTTCTTCAAGCATCGATTCTGGGAGCGGCTGATAGTGAACATCGGCATTGTCCTGGTGTTTTCAGCCTTCTATTTGAGATTCCTGAAGAATCCGTAAGCTGAGCAGGGCAGCTCATGAAACAAAAATAACATGGGACAGACCACGATTTACGGTAGTAAATTAGGCATGAATCATGGATACGTTTCCACCACGAAAGTGAATGCCGATGTCCCTGGTTGGCCCCTACGTTCACCACATTGACCCGATCATCGGGACGATCTTCGGCGTCCACCTCTGGTGGTACGGCTTGAGCTACACCACGGGGTTCCTGAGCGCGTTTCTGTTCATCAAACGCAACCGCGACCGGATCGGCATTTCGCCACGATCGGTTTATGACCTGACTCTGCTGCTGATGGTTGGCGTTCTGCTCGGCGGCCGCTTCGTCGAGATCGCGTTCTACGAATGGCCTTTCTATCAAACGCATATAACCCTGATTCCGGCTTACTGGCTCGGCGGAATGGCAACCCACGGTCTGCTGTTTGGCGGGTTGATCGGGATCTGGCTGTTCTCCCGCTATCATGGCAAGCGGTTTCTGAGCGTCACCGATGCGCTCGTGATACCGGCAGCGATCATCATGGGGCTCGGAAGGATCGGGAACTTCATCGATGGGCAAATCGTCGGGAGCGTGACCACCGTGTGGTGGGGCGTAAAATTCCCGGATGCCGAAGGATTCCGCCACCCTGTCGTGTTATACGATGGATTGAAGAATCTCCTCATCGTCCCGATCCTGATGCTCGCTGACCGGCGACCGCTGCCACAAGGTGTCCGGACCGGTATTTTCCTGTTTCTGTATGCCTTCCTCAGGATATTCGTTGATCTGTTTCGCGAGTACCCCACGACCCTGCTCGGGCTGGCGACAGGTCAAGTGCTGAACATTCTGATGTCTGTTCTTGGCCTCTTTCTGGTGCTCGCTCCACTGGTGAAGAGCCACGCCCATGCGGATACTGCCGCCACGCCTGTGGCCAACAGGCAACCAGACCGGCTGACCGGGAGCATTGGCTGGAGGCGACTGTCGTTTGCAGCACTATTGTTGTTCTCGCTGGTCATTCCGAGCGATTGGACCCAGGATATCCCGGCACGTTACGGGCATCGGCATACCGGCCTGAGCTACTCGGCGATGTACCCGAGAATCCCTGCTTCGCCAGAAGCAGTTCAACCGTAGGCTACAGGAGAAATGAAAATGTCGGACGCGAGCAATGGCCAGTCGGCATCTGAGCTGATCACGAACAGAATCGCCGAACTCGGGGACTGGCGCGGGGAAACCCTGGCCAGAATGCGCAAGCTCATCAGGGAAGCGGACCCGGACGTCGTCGAGGAATGGAAGTGGGCCAAACCTGCCAACCCCGGAATCCCGGTGTGGTCGCACGACGGCATCCTCTGCACCGGCGAAACCTACAAGGACAAGGTCAAGCTGACCTTCGCCAAGGGCGCATTCTTGCAGGACCCGGCCAGTCTCTTCAACGCCAGCCTCGACGGCAACACACGCCGCGCGATCGACATCCGCGAAGGGGAAGAAGTTGACGAATCCGCCTTCAAGGCGCTCGTTCGCCTGGCGGTCGCCCTCAACGGTTCCGGCAAGTCGCAACTACGGGATCTGGAGGCGTGATGTCTTTGGGATGGGTGATCGCCGGTACCGTCGGCCAGATGTTTCTTGGGTCTTTTTTGTTCATGTTGTTGATCTTTTCCGCTGCGGGCATTGCCAACGGCAACGATCTGGCCCCGTATGAAACGGGCATCCTGAATTTTTCAATCCTCGCGCTCCCTTCCCTCTGTGCGATTTGCGCTTGCATCGTGCTGTACCTTTATCATATCGATGCCAGCGCTTCATCATACTGGTGGTATGCGGTCCCGGTTGTCGCCGCAGTTTTGTATCTGATATACGCCATTCATCTGAATGATTAGCTTGCAGCCGAACGGATGCAGATTGCGGAGGGAGATATGCCCAAAGTGAGCGGGAATGCGCTTGTTCTACTCATTCAGCTGCTCGACCGCAGAATCGCCACACTTGAGCGCATCATTCAGGAGACAGACAGCGATGACGAGGGATTGGCTGACCATGAAGACGAACTCCATCGTTGTTCCAGGGTCGCGGATGAACTTCGAGTTGCATACGAAGATGCCTGCATCCATGCCAGCAATCTACCGCCGAATGCGCGACTTGTCCGTGAGGCTGGAAGGGCCGGATAAGCCAGGAAAGTACATGGGGCCTTGCATTAACACATTTGAATCACATGGTGACGGCGCCCGTGATTTCATGAAAAAAATCTCTCCCCGTCCCTGTGCCAATCCCGATCGTCAAGCATCATGAATATCCTCGCCATATCCGGAAGTCTCAGGACCGCATCGAACAATTCGGCGCTGTTGCGCGCTGTCGCGCGTTTGGCCCCGCCGGGTATCGCTGTTGAGTTGTTTGGCGACCTCGGGAATTTGCCGCTGTTCAATCCGGATATCGAAGCCACACACCTTCCGGTCGTCGCCCGGTTTCGCGAGCAGTTAATCGCGGCAGATGCGGTCATCATTGCCAGCCCGGAATACGCTCACGGTGTAACCGGCCCGATGAAGAACGCCCTCGACTGGATGGTGGGTTGCGAAGCTTTCGTAAACAAGCCGGTTGCCCTGCTCAATGCATCGCCCCGCGCCGTTCATGCACACGCAGCACTCAAGGAGACCATCACGGTCATGTCTGCCCTGATTGTCGAGGAATCATCCATTACGGTTCCGGTTCTGGGTTCCGGCCTGGATGAGGAGGGAATTGTTGTTCACCCCGAAATTTCCCGGCGGCTGATCGAGGCTTTGCGGTCACTGGATGCAGCTGTCAGCCGGCTCGGCAAGGTCAATGCATAAATCCGGGAAGACTCCGGGCTGTCCATTTGTTACCATGAACGCAAACGCGGAAGTTGCCCCATATCAACTCTTTATGCCAAAGTGACAGCTCGGACCACGGTTTCCCGGGAAGTAGAGTCGTTCGTGGAACCAGGGGCATCGGCTGCACACATTATCCAACGGTGACCACGAAATGAAAAAACCTTTCTCCATGATTCGCGAGTTCCATCTTGCCGACTGGTTCACGCTGGCAAACGCGGTCTGCGGCACAGGGGCATTGTTTTCCATGCTGACCTATTTGCAAACGACCAATGTCATGCATGTCTACTTTGCGTGCGGGCTGGTCGTCGCCGCCCTGATCTTCGATATCCTGGACGGACGGATTGCCCGGTGGCGGCAGAAGACTTCTGCAATGGGTCGTGAGCTCGACTCGCTCTCCGATGTCATATCCTTCGGCGTGGCCCCGGCCGTGATCGCATACGGTTGCGGCATGCAGGGCTTTTACGACCGCATTGTGCTGGCCTATTTTGTTGCATGCGGCGTATCGCGCCTGGCGCGCTATAACATCACGACCGAGGCGATGTCCGAGGGCGGAGACAAGGTGAAGTACTTCGAGGGCACGCCCATCCCGACGTCTGTGCTGCTGGTCGCGTTGATGTTTGCGGCCGCCCTGCAGGGCGCGTTGGGCGAGTCCCTCTGGTTCGGAAATGTCGAGTTGGCCGGCTTCACGCTTCATCCGCTGGTTTTGTTGTTCGCGGTTTCCGGCTCGCTGATGGTCAGTCGCATACGAATTCCAAAGCTTTGACAGAATAACAGGAGACAGACCACGGTTTCACTTCACGAGACTGTGCAAGACAACGGGTTCATGGGCTGTATTGATAACCTGCATCAGCGTACCGGATATTTCCATGATCCAAAGCGGTCGGCATCGACTATTTTCCCGTGGATGACGGCATAAAAGTCCGGCAAATGATTCCAATACCAACCCTATTTTGATATCGTAAGCGCGAACGCCTGCGCCCTGTCGCACTCCTTGCTCGTCCTTTTTGTAGTCGCGGCTCTTGTCAATCTCGTATGTTGCGCTGTTGCGGTAACGGTCCTTCGTACATCTGTATAACACGCCAAGCCTGGTGCCATCCGGCTTTTGATACCAGCGATAGTGTGTCGCTTCATGCATTGACGTTGTCAGGCATTTCGGGGCTCGAAAAATCTCGGGCAATCTAGATTTGAACAGGGCAAACAAAATGATGAATAACCTATCCGATCCCGCACAAACGGAGCCGGCTAAACGGCGTTTGGGACTTGCCCTGTCGGGCGGCGGTTTTCGTGCTTCCTTTTATCATCTCGGCGTGTTGTCACGCATGGCCGAGCTGGGACTGTTGCACCATGTCGAGGTGATCTCGACGGTGTCGGGCGGCTCGATCATTGGTGCGCTTTATTATTTGCGCCTGCGCGAACTGCTGATGAGCAAGGAAGATGCGCAAATCACCGGGCAAGATTATGTCGACCTGGTGGCGCGGATCGAGCGCGATTTTCTCTCCGCGGTACAGCAAAACCTGCGCACCCGCACGTTTGCCAATCCGTGGAAAAACATGAAAATGGCGCTGCCGCGTTATTCGCGCTCGAATCGCATCGGCGAACTCTACGACAGTTATTTTTATCGGGCGGTGTTCGGCGCCGATCGCGACAAGCCGATAGAGATGCGGGAACTGAAGATCCAGCCCAGGAATGATCCCCATCAAGACGGGTTCAACCCGACCATGCCCGGACATAACGACGCCCGCATTGCCAAGGTGCCGGTATTGTTGATCAACGCCACGACACTCAACACCGGGCACAACTGGCGCTTCCTGGCTTCGCGCATGGGCGAACAGCCTCACGCAACAGCATTTGCCGACGATATCGATAAAAACTCGCGTCTGCTGCGCGGTGAATACGACAAGATCGTCGAGGCTCAGCAGGATTTCCCGCTTGGCATCGCGGTCGCTGCCTCGGCCGGCGTGCCATTGTTGTTTCCGCCACTGCCCATTTCCGGAATGTACCAGGGCTGGCGGGTGCAGCTGGTCGATGGCGGGGTCTATGACAATCAGGGCATCGCCGCCCTCGCGGATCCGATCTATCCATGCACCGATTTCATCATCAGCGACGCCTCAGGGCAGATGGGAGATATGCAACACCCGGATACCAGCGCCATTGCCGTGCTGAGCCGGGTAATGGATATCTTTTCTACCCGGGTGCGCGAGGAGATGGTGAAAGGCCTGGAGAGCACATGGGGGAAAGAAAACGTTGCCTTCTTTCATCTGACCCGTGGTCTGGAGAGCTTCGACATACCTTATTTGCATGCAACAGGAGTGCCTTCTCAACCTGAACTGAGGTCGGCGCCAAGCACTTTAATTAGCTATGGTGTAGACCCCGGTGTACAGCAGATGCTGTCCAGGGTCCGCACCGACCTGGACTCGTTCACCGACACCGAGGCATTCGCCCTGATGACCGATGGTTACCTGATGAGCGAGGCGGATCTCCGGCGAATCGCCGATCATTTTGAGACACGGCCGGTCGATCCGGTGCAGTGGCGCTTTTTGTCCGTTCGCGAACACATGGCCAATCCGGCACTCGATGATCGCTTCGTCAAGCAACTGCACGTGGCAAGCAAGAAATTCTTCAAGCCATTCCTGCTTGGAGCGACCCCAAAACTGCTCGGCGTCAGCCTGGTCTTCCTTGCAGTCATGGCACTCTATGTCACGCTGATCTGGAAAATCAGCGACTTGCTCTTTCCGGGTTGGTTATCGGCGCAATGGGCTTCGCTTAAAGCATGTCTGCTTGATATCCGGCAGGCGTCGCTGATTATTTTAGTTGTGGCTGCAGCGTTTGCGGGCGAATGGCTGGGCCGGACCATCCCGTTGTTAAAATGGCTGCGCTATCCCATGCGCATCTTCACCGGTTTGTTCACCCGGCTCATACTGCCATGGCTGGGGGCCATTCCAATCTATGCCTACCTGAACACCATCGACCGCTATTATGTCGAGCAAGGCCGGTTGTCATAGCAGGAGATGGTCATTTTGGATCTACGAAACATGGGAGAGTGACCACGGTTTAACTTCAAAAGATTGTGCAAGATAAAAGATTCATGGGCTTTATAGACAACCTGCATCAGCGTAGCGGCGAAACAAAATCGCAAGCCCGAGTCCTGCTTTCTCTGGGGTCACGTTAATTTCAAGTCTTGCCGAATAAAATTTGGTTACAATTCACGCCTGAGCGAAATTATGGGCACATGCAGGCCCTGCAAAAGCTGCATTTTTCACCGGGTATGGAACAGTTGAAAAAACTATCATGGCTGTCCGAGCACGGTTATCAGGTTTTACTTGACCGCTTGCAGGACGGGATATTTGCCATCGAGGATGGCAAGCTGATCTACGTTAACCAGCGTCTGGCAACAATGCTGGGGTACTCGCTCGACGAGTTGATCAACCGCCCCTTCCTGGAATTTGTCGCCGTCGCCGACCGGCCGCTTGTTGCAGAGCGGCATTATGGCCGGCTTGCCGGAAAAATAGTCCCCGAGAATTACGACATGCGGCTGCTGACCTCGCGCGGAGAGGAAATCCTGTGCTCCCTCAATGTCGGGCTGGGCGAAACCAGGGTAGGCGCGACGGTGACGGTCGGCAGCGTTCGCGATGTGACGGAACAAAGGGCTGCACAGGCCGAACTGGAAAAATCCAAGGCAGACCTCAAATCCATATTCGACAAGCTTCCCGATGTCCTGTATCGCACCGACATGAACGGGATCATCGTGATGATCTCCCCGTCCTGTTTTGACATCATCGGCTACCGCCCCGAGGAGATGCTGGGAACTGCATTGTCGGACTACTACCATGTCCGGGAAGACAGGCAGGATGTGGTTCAGGCCGCCCTCGATAGCGGCGGCAAGGCAACCCAGATCGAGGCAAGAATAAAACATAAAAACGGCAAGATCATCTGGTTTTCGGCCAATGTTTCCGTCCATTATGGACCGGACGGCAAACCGGCTTACATGGAGGGAGTGGCCCGCGATATAAGCGAACGCAAACAGATGGAAGAACAGCTGGTCGCGCTGTCCAGAACCGACGAGCTGACCGGGGCATGCAATCGCCGCTACTTCCTGGACAAGTCGGAAGACGTTATCTGCATGATGAAACGGTATCAGCGCCCCGTTTCCATGATGATTGCGGATCTGGATAACTTCAAAACGATCAACGACAACCATGGTCATCATGCCGGCGATCTGGCGCTGAAAGCCTTTGCCGAAATATGCCGGGGGGAAATTCGCGAATCCGACATATTCGGGCGCCTGGGCGGTGAAGAGTTCGGCCTGATGCTGCCCGAGACCGCGATTCAGGATGCCCAGGTCCTGGCAGAACGCATCCTCAGGGCCACGAATGCACTCGAAATCAGCCTGGACGGCAAGGCGATCAGGTTCACCGTATCCATAGGCCTGATAGAACTCGATGCGGATGATACATCGTTGAACAAGGTCATGCATCGCGCCGACCTGGCCATGTATCAGGCCAAGGCGCAGGGCCGCAATCAGATTGTCACGGCAATAAATTAATCCAACAGGCCGGGTTAAATTTATCCTTGTGCGCCCTGAACTGATTTTCCAACCGCCCTTCCCCCAATCGCGTCACTGGTTCCAAGTTGCAGGCTGTCAGGTAAACGAAGATCGTTATTCCGGACACACCAGGATTTCTGTGCTGACTCGATCGCAATCATCCCGCCAGACCCGTATACTGGACAGACAAAACTACATCAGACGGTAAACACGAAGATGCGCAAAAATGAAAACCACAACTCCCGGTTCGTCGTGAAGATCATTGCAGTGCTGGCACTGCTGACGGCGCTTGGCCTGTTGTTCGTATTGGGGCACAACGAGACAAAGGAAAGTGGCACCGTGCTGATCCTCGAACTGCAAAATTCCGAGAACGTCCATCAGTACTGGGTGTTCAATCCCTATATTCGAACGATAGCAAAATGCAATGCTGCCGCAAATCAGGCGATTGCCGAGATTCTTGCGAGCAGTGCGGTCCCCAAGGATTCCAGGGTAACCAGTTGGCGCTGTTCGTTTACCCCGCCCGAAAATGACAAGTGATGGGGTATCACGGCGTGAACGCCACCGTTTCAAACCGCAAGATCATGCAATTCATACACCGAGGGCGTCCACGATGGATATCAGGAAATGAATTTGATCCCGGCTCTTGTACCAGCTTGCAGGCTGGGTAAGATACCCGCGTAAGATACAAGAAAGCACTTTTACATTCCGTTCGGACTAACGAGGGAGACAAATGATGACTCAGGAAACGACAAACAAGATGCTGTCATTTCTCGACCCTGCAAAGCCCCAGCCCTGGGCCAGCTTCATCGAACAGATCGACAGAGTGGCGCCCCACCTCGGAAAACTCGGCTACTGGCTGGATACCCTGAAACATCCGAAACGGGTGCTCAATGTCGGGATACCGATACTCCGCGATGACGGTACGCTGGCGCATTTCGAGGGATACCGGGTTCATCACAATCTTTCGCGCGGTCCCGGCAAGGGCGGCGTGCGCTATCATCCGAACGTGAGCATGAACGAAGTGATGGCGCTGTCAGGCTGGATGACCGTCAAGAATGCCGCATTGAACCTGCCCTTCGGCGGCGCAAAAGGCGGAATACGGGTTGATCCGGCATCGCTGTCGGCGGCGGAACTGGAACGTCTGACGCGCCGTTACACCTCGGAGATCGGGTTCCTGATCGGCCCGAACAAGGATATCCCCGCCCCGGATGTCGGCACCGACGAACAGACCATGGCTTGGATGATGGATACCTATTCGGTCAATCAGGGCATCTCCGCGACCGGTGTCGTGACCGGCAAGCCCATCAGTCTGGGCGGCAGCCTGGGCCGCCGCGAGGCGACCGGGCGCGGCGTTTTTGTAGCGGCGCGCGAAGCGGGCTTGCTTCAGGGCGTCGCCATCAAGAATGCCCGTGTGGTGGTCCAGGGCTTCGGCAATGTGGGCTCGGTGGCCGCGCAAAGTTTCGCCGCAGCCGGGGCACACGTCGTGGCGATCCAGGATGCCAGCGGCAGCGTGGCCAATCCGGTCGGCATCGATGTCGAGGCTGCCCTTTCCTATGTCAAAGCGGGCGGCCGGCTCGCCGACATGCCGGGCGTGGAGGCGATCAGTGCGGATGATTTCTGGCTCGTGCCCAGCGACTACCTGGTGCCGGCAGCATTGGAGGGACAGATCGATGCGGCACTCGCGGAACGGATCGTCACCAGGATCATCGTCGAGGGTGCCAACGGACCGACGCTGCCCGAAGCCGACGATGTGTTCGCTGCACGCGGCATCACGGTGGTGCCGGATGTGATTGCGAACGCCGGCGGCGTGACGGTCAGCTACTTCGAGTGGGTGCAGGATTTCTCCAGCTTTTTCTGGACCGAGCAGGAAATTCATGCCCGGCTGGAAAGCATCATGTCGGCTGCATTCCATGCGGTGGCCGAACTGGCCGCGGAACGCAAGGTATCATTACGCACCGCCGCCTTCATCATCGCGTGTACCCGGGTATTGGCAGCGCGCGACAGGCGCGGCCTGTATCCATGACGCACATCAATGCCGGGAATTGAATTGCCCGGTATCAGATATTCATCCCGATCTGTCCTGAAATGAAACAGTACGCAATATAATCCCGATGCCGACTCTTTAACTTTGCCTTTTCGCAACCAGCAACCATGCCCGACCTCATTGCCCTCGCCCGCCGAATCCTGTTCCGACTCAGCCTGTTCGCGCTGGCCTTTCCGCTGCAGGCGCAGGCAAGCCTGCCGCACGATTCGAACGTCCCCGGCGGCGTCGCGGTGATTCCGCTCGGCAGCGTTGCAGCCGATGCGGTTGCGCCGCAAAGCTGGCTGGGCGACCAGCCTGTGCTGGTCACCGCCGATCGCGATGTATGGTATGCGGTGGTCGGCCTGCCGCTGAATATCGAGCCGGGGCCGCATCAGTTGCGCGTGCAGATCGGCGACCTGACGACCATGAAGGACTTTACGGTAGACACGAAAGATTATCCCGAGCAACACATCGTCCTGAAGGACAAGAGCAAGGTCGAACTGTCGCCCGAGGACGAGGCGCGTGCGGTACGCGAGATCACGCACATCAAGGAACTGGAACATCACTGGCGCGCCACGCAGAATATCGACCTGGCTTTCATCCTGCCCGCCAAAGGGGAACTGTCCAGCGGTTTCGGCCTGCGCCGTTTCTTCAACGGCGAACCGCGCTCGCCGCATGCCGGCCTCGATCTCGCGGTCGCGCGCGGCACGCCGGTCAGGGCGAGCGGGCGTGGCAGGGTGCTGGCGACCGGCGATTATTTCTTCAACGGCAAGACGATCTTCATCGACCACGGCGACGGGCTGATCACGATGTACTGCCACCTCGACCGGATCGGCGTGAAACCCGGCGAGACGGTGAACAAGGGCCAGCGCATCGGGCGTTCCGGCATGACCGGGCGCGCGACCGGCCCGCATCTGCACTGGAGCGTGGTGCTGAACGGCACGATGGTCGACCCGGAATTGTTCATACCGGCAACACGCCGGTGACCTGAGCGCCAGGTACCATGTACCAGGGGGAAAGGTTCAACGCGATCACCCACCTGATCGGCGCGATACTGGCGATCGCCGGCACGGTCGTGCTGATCGTCGTGGCATCGCTGCAGGGTGACCCGTGGAAGATCGTCAGCGTGTCGATATACGGCTCGACGCTGATCCTGCTCTACAGCTTCTCCTCGCTCTACCACAGCCTGCGCGGGCGCGCAAAGCTGATCATGCGCGAGCTGGACCACCACAGCATCTATCTGCTGATCGCGGGCAGCTACACCCCGTTCTGCCTGGTTACGCTGCGCGGCCCGTGGGGCTGGTCGCTGTTCGGCGTGGTGTGGGGTCTCGCGGCGCTCGGCAGCCTGCAGGAACTGTGGCTGAAGAACAGCGCACGCATGCTGTCATTGTTGATCTACGTAATGATGGGCTGGGTCGCGCTGGCTGCATTGATACAGCTTTTGCATGCGCTCGGCCCGGCCGGATTCGCGTGGCTGGTGGCCGGCGGGCTGTTCTATACGATCGGTATTGTCTTCTATGTGATCGACACCCGGCTCAGGCATGCGCACGGCATCTGGCACCTGTTCGTGCTGGCCGGCAGCGCGGCGCATTATGTCGCGATCCTGGTTTATGTGCTGTGAGCGGCACAGCAATTCCGATAAAATGATTCGGGGTTGCCACGATTTCTTCAGCAGCCATCATCCGGACAAGAGAGGGATATACAAGTGAAACCATTTTCGATACTTTGCCTCGCGTTATTGCTGGCCGCGTGCAGCGGCGACCCGCACGACACCAAGGTGCCCACCAATATTACGAAGTGGAGCAACAGCGTCAAACCGTCGCTGCAGAAACTGACGCCCGAGGAAAAGGCCCTGTTTTCCCGCTATGCGATCCGGCATATGAACGGTGCATTGCCTGGAACAATCGGCAGCAAGTCCGACCCGATTCCGGAAGACATGACGATCGGCAAGGCCATCGCGGAAGAGCGCGACGCTGAGGCCCGCGAGCAGGCCAAACAGCCGGATGCTAAGGCCGCAACGGACAAGAACGGGAAGTAGCGGTTCAGCTTTCGCGCTTGTTATTGCTGCGGTCGACTGGCGGTTTCGAAAAGATCCTGCCAGCAATCATCAGGGCCCGCATGCAGGCTTAAATCGCCCGGCAAGGGTCTCCTGCACGGAACGGCCTCGAACGCTTCAGCCAGACGAAATGCATCGGGAGAAAAATAGGCCATGACTTCACAATGAAGACGGCCCTCCGATTCATGCCGGATGAAAACCGCTGCACTGTTCCGGCTATCCGCCCCTTCGTATATCGCTGCATAGGATGCCCGGATTTGGTCGAGCGCCTCCGACGCCAGCATTGCGTCGCCAAGGTTTTTGGCAAACCACCCGGCCATCAGCGCGCCTAACCCGTACTCCAGCCTCTCGGGCGCTTCATGCCGGCGATCCTGCATGCCTGCTTCACATAGCCGTAGGGAAACAGCTCGAAGATGATGTTGCGCGATTCGGGTCCCAACCGCTCGGCGAGATGCTTCGTTACATGGCGGACATCCGGCGCGACCTGGCTTTCGTCGTACCACTTGCGCATGAAGTTGATCGCATCCCAATGGTCTGCGGTAAGCTGGATGCTCTCCTGGCTGGCGAACTCTTTTGCTATCTCTTCCGTCCAGGTGGCCGGGTCGACCAGATAGCCTTCGTCATCGGTGTCTGGCAGCTGCATAATATTTCTCCTGATTGGACTAGTGCAACGAACAAAGTGATTCAATCAATGGTGCATTAGCAATATATCATATAGTGATATTATTGCAATATGATGTCTGATTCATGATGCTGTCAATTTCCACGGGATGATCATGGCAGGAAATCTCCTTAAAAAAGAAGAATTCGGGACACTGTTCGATTTTCGATATCTGCTGCTTGATGTCAAAGGGCACAGGGATCGCGGGCGGGCGACGTCGAGGGTTTGCATCGCGATGAATTATTGAACCTGCAAGGGAAGTTCAGGATTCGCAGGCAGGCTTTGGGGTCGAAGTCATGATTTACGGAACGGCTGACAATAATTCCGGCGATGCGATAATGGACGATGGCTAAAAAATTCCCAATTCATCCCGCACACCCGGAGCGGATTTGCTGGGGTTGCGACAAGTACTGCCCGGTTCACGACATGTGCTGCGGGAACGGTTCGGACCGCGCCCAGCATCCGGTCGAGCTGTTCGGCGAGGACTGGCTTGAACTTCTCAATGGGGCCGCCGATCCTCCGGAAGAGCAGGAAGATACCGGGAGTTGAATGCCACACCTGGGAAAAATTTAGCCATGTATATGTACTTGGCAAGTATTCAACACTGTTGGCAGTATTTGGCACAACTGCCTGATCGAAAATCGTTCTCACAAAACCCATTCACGGAAAACTTCAGCAAACATCGTCCAGTTTGGCGCGAAATGGCGTGGATAGATGGCGCGTAACATGGTGCGCTTCTTTCAATCGCTGCGTATGTGTTCCCATAAGATCGCTGCGGGTTACGATGCCAACCATGCTCGCTGAATCATCATCCGCGACAACGATCAAGCGTCCCACCTCGGTTTCGACCATGTAATCGGCAGCCTCGCGTGCAGAATGGTTTTCCTGCACGACCAACGGCACTCGTTGCACCAGCTCTCCTATCGTTGCATTCGGGTTTGCGTTCAGCATATCCTTGTGCGTGACCATGCCGACGACATGAAGGCCGGATTTGCATACTGGAAATCCTTGATGCCGGGCTGCAGCACTGCCTTCCCCCAGCCACTTCCGGACATCTGCTACACGTTGCGAATCATCAAGGACAACGACATCACGGCTGCACATCTCTCCCACCGTCACCCGATCCAGATAATCGGCGCTGTAATCAGAGGGGACGCGTACACCGCGCCGGATGATTTTCTCGGTCATGATCGTGTTGCGCATTAGCAGGCCTGACACCAGATAAGCCGCTGCGCATCCGCCCAGCAGCGGGAGCAATCCATGGGGCTGTTGCGTTGTTTCAAACGCGAACACGACTGAAGTCAGGAAAGCACGAGAAGCGCCCACAAACAATGCTGCCATTCCGACCAACGCTGCGATGCGCGGGTCCACATTGAGCCACGGAACCCAGGCGGAAAGTGTCAGCCCGATTGCGCCGCCAAGTGCACCGCCAATCGTGAACAGCGGCGCAAGCGTGCCACCGGAAGTACCGCTGCCCAGTGCAATTGACCAGGACAAGCATTTGAGCAGACAAAGCGCAATCAATGCTCCCAGCGCTAAATGTCCGTTAAGAATCGCAGCAATATAGTCGTAGCCGACACCGAGCGTTTGCGGTTCGAAGTAGCCGATCGTGCCGACTGCCAGCCCGCCGAGCGCCGGCCACCACATCCAGTGAACCGGCAGCTTCCCGAACATATCTTCGATGCCGTAGGTCAACTTCGTGATTCCGACGCCGATCACGCCCAGCAACGCACCCAGAAAAATGTACACCGGTAAAGCGGCGACCCCAGGTATGGCAAAAGGCGACATTGCAAAGATCGCCTGGCTGCCTTCCAGACCATAACGGATACCTGTTGCAGCCACTGCAGCCAGAGCCACCGGAATAAGCGAGCGGGCACGGCGCTCAAACAGCAGCAACTCTATTGCGAGAAGCACGGACGAGACCGGTGCGGCGAATATCGCCGCCATTCCCGCCGCAGCACCTGCCGCAAGCAAGGTCTTGCGCTCGTCTGCAGTCACGTGGATCAGTTGGCCCAGCAGGGAACCCAATGCGCCACCCGTGGCAATGATCGGCCCCTCTGCGCCAAACGGCCCTCCCGTGCCAATAACGATCGCCGAGGAAACTGGTTTCAGCCAGGTTATGCGTGGTGGAATACGGCTTTCATTGCGCAGGATCTGTTCCATCGCCTCCGGTATGCCATGGCCGCGGATGGCCTTTGATCCCCACCTGGCCATTGCGCCGACTATCAAGCCGCCAACCACAGGGACAACTACAACCCACAAGCCGAGATGATTATTCGCGGGACTGACAAACGCAGAGCTGATACGGCCATAAAAAGCCGCATTGGTGATCAGTCCGATCAGTGCGGTAAGTGCATAGGCAACCAAAGCCGATGTTACGCCGATAGCAATGCCCAGGCAGCCTATCCAGAGCGTCCGGCTATTCATAGCCTGGAATCGCCGAGCCATATTGGCATTGAGCAACGATGGTGCGAGTCGTTGTGGAACATGGGCATGCAAAATATCGGCATCGTTATTCATGATTTGATTTTTAATAACGCTCATAAAATGTGGCTTGTTTTGTTGTTGAGCCAATGTGCCGCCAGTACGGATGAATCACTGTCAGCTTCGGGCAAGTCTTGCAAAATGCGGCTTGGGTCGATATATTCCTGGTGGAATCTGAGCAGGTGTTTCCACTCCACGGCAATGAATGACTATAAAAACCATGGCAAAAAAAACCCCCACCAAAAAAGAGTTTGAAGCGCTATCAGATTTTCGTTACCAGCTGCGTTGTTTTGAACGTTTTAGTGAAGATATTACTCGCCAATATGGTGTCACCAATTTGCAATACCTGTTGCTGCTTCATGTCAAAGGATATAAGAACCGCGAATGGGCAACGATCAGCGAACTTGCCGATCGGCTGCAAACTCTGCATAACGGCGTTGTATCGCTGGCCTCGCGCTGCGAAAAACTGGGATTGCTATATCGGCAACGCGGTACTGTCGACAAGCGAGAAGTAAAGCTATATCTCACCCAGGAAGGCAATGAATTAGTAAAAAAAATTGCGGGCGAGCACCGCAATGAGTTATTGAGCCTCCAGGGCGTCTTCAAGATTCCCAGTGCAGAAGAACTGGGCGTGAAATCGTGACCCGAAATTTTCAGGCAGACACTCCATGATGTCTGACTGCAAAAAATCGGCAACCTGAGTATGGCCATACACAACCTGCAAATTGGATCACTTTTCATGCTTTACTCGTTTCAAGATATTTAACCGCATTAGAAGTTTCCAGTACCGTCTTTGCGATTTCATCCGCTCAGGCCCTGCTTCGAATTGTTCACCGCGCTCATTGTTTCAAGTTTTTAGAAGAACTTGCGATCAGCATGGATGGCGCTCCCGCATAGCCCCGCGTAGCAACGAAGGCTTGAAAATCACTTCCCACATCGGCAATAGCACCGCATAAAATCCAAGCGTTCCGTCACTCATACGGCAGTGTTAAAAAATGGCAATATCGCTCTGGACAATATATTTCATTGTGATATATTGTACATCACATTGTGATACTTTTTAATTCAATTATTTTTTCAGGTTTTTCCTGAATTCCTTTATCGTCGCGGAGTACTTGAATATGTTGATTACATGGATAGGCGCATTGTTTGTCTTCACACCATTTTTTGTAGTGAGCTTGATGATAATATTTTCTGGCAAGCCAGATAAATAAGTGTGAATTAACCTTGCCCGTTCGGCCATATCCCGCATGGCCGGATGATGCAGCCTGAGGCCGACTGGACTTCCCGGAAGATTTAACATGTCCCGCCCGGGAATATTTTCACGGGGAACCCGGGTCTGCGTCCCGCAGTTACCATTGCCTGAAGCTGGCATCCAGAAGCAGAATTTTTGGGGATAACGATGATGCCGCCCGACAAACAGCCAGTCAGACAGCCACGGACAAATCCTGAAACTGGCAATCCGGCATTATTGCCCGCTATTGCTGCGGTCGACCGGCGGTTTCGAAAAGACCCTGCCAGCCATCAGCACGCCTAACCCGTACGCCGGCCTCTGGGGCGTTTCATGCCCGCTATCCTGCATGCCTGCTTCACATAGCCGTTTGGAAACAGCTCGAAGTGAAGTTGCGCGATTCGGGCCCCAATCGCTCGGCGAGATGCTTGGTGACATGGCGGACATCCGGCGCGACCTGGCTTTCGTCATACCACTTGCGCATGAAGTTGATCGCATCCCAATGGTCTGCGGTAAGCTGGATATTCTCCTGGCTGGCGAACTCGCTGGCGATCTGTTCCGTCCAGGTTGACGGGTCGACCAGATAGCCTTCGTCATCGATGTCTGGCAGCTGCATGTTATTTCTCCTGATTGAACAATTTCAACGAACAAGGCAATTCAATAAATGGTGCATCAGTAATATATCTTATTGTGATACTATTACAATATGATGTTTGTTTCACAATGTTGTCAATTTGCGCGTGATGATCATGGCAGGAAATATCCTTAAAAAAGAAGAATTCAGGACACTCTCCGAGTTTCGTTATCAGCTGCGCAGTTTTGTGCGGTTCAGCGAGGACATTACCGACCGGTTCGGGGTCACGAATCTGCAATACCTGCTGCTGCTTCATCTCAAAGGATACAGGGATCGCGAGTGGGCGACGATCGGCGAGCTTGCCGAACGGTTGCAAACACACCATAACGGGGTTGTGTCGCTTGCCTCGCGTTGCGAAAAACTCGGTTTGATATACCGGCAGCGGGGAACCGCCGACAAGCGCGAGGTGCAGATATATCTCACGCCGGAAGGCAATAAACTGGTCACAAAAATCGCGGGTTTGCATCGCGATGAATTATTGAACCTGCAAGGGAAATTCAGGATTGCCGGCAGGCAGGCTTTGGGGGCGAAATTATGATTTACGGGTGTCCTGACAATTATTCTGGCGATGCGATAATGGACGATGGCTAAAAAATTCCCAATTCATCCCGCACACCCGGAACGGATTTGCTGGGGTTGCGACAAGTACTGCCCGGTTAACGACATGTGTTGCGGGAACGGTTCCGACCGCGCGCAGCATCCGGTCGAGCTGTTCGGAGATGACTGGCTTGAAATGCTGAATGAGGAAAGCGATCCCTCGAAAAGACAAAAAGGGACCGCAAGTGATAACAGGTAATTAACGAGGGCACGGCAACAGAACAGAAAAGCCTGCGCCTTCCTTGATCAATGAATGACTGCCGACGATGTCGAGGCGCTTAAAATGCCGACCAGAATAAAAGGCCCAGGACGCCGATTACCAGGACCAACCCGATGTAAAACAACGTGCCGTCCTTGAAACTGGTGAAATCTTCATGATTGTGGAGTTCATCAACAGATTTGTTCATGGCTGCTGCCTCCTCTACATGATTGATGCAGGAAGTGAAGCTGGCGTTCGCCATTGCCGCAGATTGCCAGTACTTTGGGCCAATACTTTGCTTGCAGCTCCGGCGAAAATTCATCCTGCGCTCGTTGACAAATTCAGTCAACTATTGGTTCCACTGATTCTCATGGCTGGCAGCGAAAAGAATTTTGCAGCGGATCAGATTTTCCGCCTTACCTTGATCGCAATCGTGCCGACGGCCAGGAAAGCGACACCCATCAGCACCAGCGTGACCGGCCAGCCCAGCGAGTTTGCGAAATGCCTGGCGGTGTAATAGCCGATGAAGCCGAGCATCGCCAGCACCGTGGTGAACAGCAGTGCCCGGCTTTGCAGCACCACGCAGCCATACAGCATGGCCGCGGTGATCGCGAGATAGACCAGCTCGAACGGGGTGTCATGCACCAGCCCGAACAGGCCGCCATAGGCCATGATAGCCCCTAAGAAATAGCCGAGACCGGACAGGCGCGCATACCGCCCCGCCTTGTGCACACCGTAGGCCGCGGACATCACGCACGCACCGGTGACCAGGCTCGCCCAGTTCGCCGAGGTCGCAAGCGCAATGCGGTCGAACACGCCGCTGTTCAGCCAGATGGTGGCAATCAGCAGTGCGGGTTCCGCGAGCAGGCGATGGGGCGTTTTTTCCAGTGCGGTGCCGACCAGGAACAGCGAGGCACCCAGCACGATCGCGATGTATGCCATCGGAACGCCGAGCATGTCGAGCCCGACCTGCATGAATCCGTAAACAAAAAACAGCGCGGTGAACGCCAGCACCGTGGGCCGGTATTTGCCGAACAGCACGGCCTGGTGCACGGCCATCACGCCGAACACGAACAGCGCCGCGGCGCGCCAGTTGTCGCCATGCGGATACACCTCGTGGATCAGCACGAACCAGCCGCCGGTCATCGTGAACGCCGCGACCAGCGCGAGCGGCAGGACCAGCCTGGGATACTTGTTCTCGTACAGCGCGGAAACCAGCACGATCAGCAGGATGTAGCCGATGCCCAGCGTCACGAACACATGCATCGCGCTGCCCATGCTCTGCCAGAACGTGCCGATGTAGGTGCTGATGCCGGCCAGTATGAAAATTGCGCCGAGATAGGTAAACAGGGTTCTGGCGATGTCGCGGCTGCTGCGCGGTGCGGGCTCGCCGCGTACAGCGGCCGGCGCATCGAAAGCGGCCGCAACTTCGGCGGGTGTAATGTCGTGGCTGCGCATCAACTGCACGATGCGTTCCAGCGCGCTGCGCTTGTCGGTGACGCCCGATGCGCCGAGGATGCCTGCCGCCAGCGGCCAGCCCAGCAGACCGCCGCCGATCAGCACGACGACCACGATCAGGATCAGCAACCAGATCATTGCGACACCACCCAGCCGATGAAGCGGGTGTTGTTGCTGTAATAGTTATTGTCCGAATTCGGCAGGCGTATGCTGCGCCCCTGTTTGGTCAGCACCGCCCTGCTGGCGTAGCGGGCGCCATAGAACAGGCCGGTATAGACATCGCCCGAATAGCCGTTCGCCCCGGCGCTGAATTCGTATCCGTCCGGTGCAACGCTGGACGGATCGATCGTCAACCCGTCGAGATCGGGGACATCGATCGGGGTGACTCTGGACGCCTCGTCGGGCGCGGGGCGCTGGCCGGGCGGGGTCAGGCCGGGCGGCAGCATGATCGCGATCTCCTGCACCCCGCCGGTTTTCGGGTTGTAGCGCCACAGTCGCGGCTTCTGGTAGCCGGCCGCACCGCCCAGATAGACGACCTGCACCTTACGGTTCACCACCGATATCTGCACGCCGTTCGGATAATTGTTGTATCCGGTCGCGTAAAGCACGTCGTATTGCGGCGGCGCAACCAGCAACGCGGGAATGCCGGAGATCAGCAGGAATACCACAACCAGCACCAGGGGCAGCCCCAGGCCGAATGCGATGGTGGGGTTTTCGCGCAGGAATTTTTTCATGCCGGCATCTCCTTGATGATCGAGGCTTCGTTACACCGCAGGACAGGAATTTCAACAGGATGCGGCCGATTATCACTGGCCTGCGCAGCCCGGTCAATGCAAGTTTTCCGCGACGCAAGCCAGGTCACGCGATATTCGACAACGCATGCCGACCCGCAAATCGACCAGCAAAACGGATGTCCAACAGGTAATAAATTGCCAAAAAATGCCAGAAATAAATTGCAGGAAAGCCGGATAAACATCACGCAACACGATAAAATTCAGCCTTTAATGAAATGCTGATTTGATTCGCGCGTTCCGATAATAACGGGCAAGCCGGACCGCGTAATGATTTAACCGAACCGATAACTTCAAGAAATAATGCACGCGAATAAATACCATTTCCCCAGGCGCACCGTCCAGATCGCCACACTCCTGCTGATTTCGCTGATCCCCGCCGTCGGGTTGTTCCGGATTGACCTGCCCTCGGCCAGTTTCATGATGCTGGGCCACCAGATATGGTGGTCGAACTTTTTCTTCATTTCCGGGCTGGCGCTCGTCATCGCAGTTGTTCCCATCATGACCTATTTGTCGATCGGCGCAGTCTGGTGCGGATGGGCCTGCCCGCAGAACCTGCTCTCGGAGTGGGCGAACAACCTGACTTATAAATTTCTCGGCAAACGCGCCGATGTGCGGGTGGACGGCAAGGGTATGGTGGTTGCCGCCGCCAAGAACAAGCTGGTCAACTGGCTGATACTCGGAGCCGCGTTCATGGCAGCAGCGTCGGTTCTGGCGCTCGTGCCGATGCTGCTGTTCTATCCGCACGGCGATGTGTGGGCATTCGTGACCTTCAGCGCCGACCCGAAATTGACCGGGTCGATGAAGTATGCGTATTTTTTCCTGGTGCTGCTGATCTTCATCGATATCGCGTTCGTCCGCTATTTCTTCTGCGACTATGCGTGCTTCTACCGGATGGGACACATGCTGTTCAAGACCAGGGATGCGCTGCACGTGACTTACGATGCCTCGCGTTCCGCGGATTGCGCGAAGTGCAATTACTGCGCGACATCCTGCATTACCGCGATCGAGCCGACCGACATCAAGGTGGCCGACGCCTGCATCGGCTGCGGCGAATGTATCGATGCGTGCGACCGCCTGCACGACAAGAATGGAACGCCGGGACTGCTGCGTTTCGAGATCGGAAAAAGGGGCAGCAATACGACCTGGGGACAGAAATTCAGGGAATTCTTCTCCCGCCTGAACTGGCTGATCGGCAGTGTATTCCTCGGCGGCATCGTCATGATGGCTTGGGGAATCGAAACCCAGCCGCCGCCGCATATCCAGCTGCCCCCGGCGCAATTGCAAAAAATCCAGTTCATTGAACGCAGCTGCGACAGCCGCTGCGCGACACAGATCGCCTCATGCAAGGGAGACAACATTGCCGGGTGTTACCGCGCCTCGGCATGCAAGTGCGACTGCAAGCTGCAGCTCGATCCGGGCAATGCGTCCAGCGGCAGCTGGCGCCAGTGCGTAAACAAATATACCTCGCTAGCCGAAGCGCTCGAATCGCACAAGCGCCATTGACCGTTCGCGCAAGACCCATACGCTCCCATCGCTGAAACCCATCGCCAAGAATGGAATTGAGCGATTCAATCAATACACTTAAAATCGGGATGCCGGCCATGAGCCGGGACAAGGACGCGCATCGCGTGCGTCCACAAATTTCCAGAAGCCATCAATTTCCAGAAATATGAGACAGGCAGCATCTGAAATGCGCAAACGGACAATTCCGGTTTTCATGCCTGCCGCTTCCGGTCCGCTCTGCTGCCGGGCCGTTATCCCGCCATGAATCCCCTCGCAAGCCTGGTCCGCGAACTGCAGAATTTTTTCGGCCGTTCGGTTGCGGCGACCCAAACCGGCTTGCCGGAAATCCGCAACCGCACCCAACTGAACGACGTGCAGCGGCGCATCAGGATATACCTGCACGCATTATGGGGCCGCGACTTTGTGATCAAACCGATCGGATTGAAGCGCGAAGCCGGCGATATCCAGCTGCCCTTCGTCGAAAGAACGTCGATCAGCCTGCCGGCCCAGCTTGACGATCTGGTGGTGGACGGCGTCACGCTCCTGACCGGCGCGGAGTTGTATCGTGCCGCGGCCACGCATGCGGCGGCGCACATCGTTTATTCCCGGCAGCTGTATCCGGACCGTCTGATCAACAATGCACAGCGCGCGGTGATCGCGACCATCGAGGACGCCCGGGTGGAATCCCTTGCATTGCGCGACTTCCCGGGCCTGAAGCGGCTGTGGACCACCCAGCATACCGTCACCCCGGCGCACAACCAGACCGCCACGGATTACCTGAACCGGCTGGCGCGGGCACTGCTCGACCCGGACTACCATGACGACGATCCGTGGATCAGCCGGGGCCGCGCGCTGTTCTCGGCTGCAGACAACCTGGACAAGGACAATTTTTCCTGGGACCTCGGTATGGAACTGGAGGAATCATTGCGGAAACGCAAGATCCGGTTCGATGGCACCGCGAACAATGCAGCCCCGCGTTACCGCGACGACAACCGCAATTTCTGGCAATCGACCGGCTCGGACACGGTGGACCCGCTGGACGTACCCTGGCTGAAACTGATCGCGTCGGAGAAAACCCAGGCCGGCACCGAGGAAGACAAGAAGTACACCCGCCTGCAGCTGCGCATCAAGGACGCGGCGGCCGAGGACACCTACTTTTACCCGGAATGGGATTACCGCAGCGAAGTCAGCACGCCTTCATGGGTCACGCTGCGGGAAAGGGAAATCGTCGCAGGCGACCTGAAGATCATCGAGGACATCACCGTGCAGAACAGGCACCTGATCACGCGCATGAAGAATTTGCTGCTGGCGATCCAGTACAAGGGGGTGCGGCGCATCAGGAAGCAGCAGGAAGGAGACGAAATCGACATCAACGCCGCGATCCGCGCGCTGACCGATTTCCGGATGGGCGTACTGCCGGATGACCGGGTGATGATGAGCTCGCTGCGCAAGACCCGCGACATTTCGGTGCTGCTGCTGCTCGACCTGTCCGGTTCGGCGAACCAGCGGATCAAGGGGCAGGACTATACCGTGCTGCAGCTCACCCAGAAGGTTTGCGTGCTGTTCGCGGACGCGATCGAGGCGGTCGGCGATCCGCTGGCGATTCACGGTTTCCATTCCCGGGGGCGCCAGGATGTCGAATATTACAGGTTCAAGGATTTCGACCAGCCCTATGACGACATCCCGAAATCCCGGATCGCCGGAATGTCGGGCGATCGTTCGACGCGGTTGGGCGCGGCGATACGCCACGCCACCCACCACCTCAACGAACACAAAACCGCGAAGAAGCTGCTGATGACCATCACCGACGGCGCGCCGGCCGACATCGACATGCCCGACCGGCATTACCTGCGCTACGACCTGAAGCATGCGGTGATCGAGGCGCAGCAATGCGGCGTCCATACCTACTGCATCGGCCTCGACCCGAATGCCGACGAATACATCTCCAGGATATTCGGCGCGAAGAACTATATGGTCGTCGATCACGTTAAATCCTTGCCCGAAAAAATGCTCCGGATTTATGCCGCGCTTACGCTCTGAGCAATGAGAATATTGTTCCGCTCTACTGCCGTAAGGGCAGGCTACGTCATTCCAGTTGCGGACCAGGCACACCGACCCGGCCTCGGCCTTCGCTGTCGGTCTGCATGCATATTATAATATTCTAATGCTATCAAATAGTTGCCTTGACCCGGTTGAAATCAGTCCCTATACTCCGTCCGCAGAGTTTCGCGCAATTGGGGGAGGTTGCTGCGTTCAACCCGGAACGCAGCCAAATAATAAAGAAGGTTGGAACGGGTAGTGTGTTCGGGGAGAAATTAAATTATATAAGGGCAAACCCGAACAACCCCACCCGGGGCAATAAAACCTCAGCCTGTCTTACCGCAGGCAGTTGCCGCAATATTCAAAAGCGCCCGGATGTCCGGGCGTTTTTTTGGCCGCGAAAATTGTGCACTGCTATCACGGATGCTGCGCCGCATCCGGATATCTTCCCGACAGAAAAAGATCGAACCGGAATCAACGGGCCATTGAAACCAGCAAAACGACCAGGCTGTCCGGAATGATTTCAGGCTTCGGCTTCGGCTCCGCCAGGGTTGCCGGCGGTGTGGCACCGAATGCAGCGGTCACCAGATAGGCGCGATGATGATCCGGGTCATAGGCCATCGATCGCGCACCCTGTTGCGTGACCAGGTTTTGCGCAACCGAGTAATGGTTGGCATCTTCCTCCTTCACAACCGTCAATGTCCCGTCTTTGTTCGGACTGAATGCAGTCCCCAGCGCCGGGTCGAACGCGGCCGCATCCGGTCCATCTCCGATCGCGACTTCCGCAACGATCCTGCCGGTTCTCGAATCCAGGATATCCATGATCCTGTTGGCGCAGACCGAAAACAACCGGTGGTGCTTCCGGTCGAATGCCAGCCCGGTTGGCTCTCTCCCCCTTCCGAGCGGGTAGTGCCTGATCACCCGATTCGAAGCGCTGTCGATCACGTCGATCTCGCTTTTGTTCTCGATGTTCACGTATACCCTGCCCGTCATGTCGCTGACCGCGAGCTCAGGCTTGCCAGGCAACGCGATGGTTTTGAGCTCCCTGTGCGTGACCGCATCGATCACCGTCGCGTTATCGGAATGGCCGTTGAACGTGAAGACATGCCGGGTCACCGGTTCGTAGAGAATGATGTCCGGATCCGCGCCGGAAATCCTGATGTTGCCGGTCACCTTGAGCGTGGTCAGATCGAACACGGTGACCGAGTCGCGTTCGCCGTTGCTGGTGTATCCCTGGTTCAGGTCATCGGCCAGCGCGATCCCGTGCACGCCCGGGGTGCCGGGAATATCGCCGGCAACTTTTCCCGTATCGGTGTCGATCACCTGCACATGGGTTGCCCTGCTGACAAACAAACGGTGGCGTTTGCCGTCAAGGGTGAGCAGGTCCCATCGTCCCGAACCGGGAATGTGGAAGCGTTTATCAATTTCGAACTTGATGCCTTGTCCAGGAATTGTTGCCGCATTGGAGGGGTTTGAGCCCAGCAGGCATGCACCCAGCACCATAGCCAGAATTTTTACTTGCATCGCTTTGTCCGGTTTAGTGTTTGTGAGTTCGCGACTATTTGACCTGCGCCAACTCGCAATTCGAATGCCGGCCGTCGATATCGCAGGCATTGACCTGCCGGCCTGCGCTATCCCATACCCGGACCTTCCATTGCTTCGGCCCCTTGCGCTCCATCGTCATGTAGCCAAAACCGTTGACCCAGGAACTGTGATGCTCGATCACCGCACCCGGCGCGGGCGAGGTGCCCGGCGGCAATTGTTCAGGCAGCGGCACCAGGTCTTCCATCGTGCCGGAGAATCCGGCCACGAATTGCGTCGGATGCGGGCTGGAAAAGCTCACTTCCTGCCAGACATGAAGATGCCCTGACAGCAGCACATCGATGCGCGGCGGAATGATCAGCGGATTGATCCCGCCAAATACCGACTGTATCCCCTGGTTGCCCGGCTTGAGCACCACCTTTCCATTTGCATCGTAATCGGCAAAAACCCCGAGTATCGGATGATGGTTGGCCATGATGTTGAAGTTTGCCCGTTGCGACAGCTGCTCAATCTTGCGGTAGTCATTGCTGTAAATTTTCTGGCGGATGTCATCCGGGGCGAATGCGCTGTTCTTCGTGTTCGAAGAATCGAATATGATCAACTGCGCATCGCTACCCAGCGGAACCGCATAGGGTTCGCTGTAGTCGCCGACCTTGTCGTTGGCTGCGTCGTTGCAATCGCGTCCCGCCAGAAATGGCCGTGAATCGAGCATGCGCCACCAGCCCTGACCGGCGCGCGAGCAGGATTCGTGATTGCCGCGCACCAGCACCCAGGGGGCGGCTTGCAGCAATGCGGCACCGGGCTTGAAGAAATCGGCCTGCCAGGTATCCCAGCCATAGCCCCATGGGCTGCCCGCACAACCGGAGTTGTTATCCGGACACTTGTTCTCGCGGTATTCGTAATCGCCGACATGCACGACCAGGTCGGGTTTCCAGCTTGCCGCAGCAGCGGCCACCTTCGCAAATGGATAGCCATCGGGATCGTTGCAGGCCTGCCAGGCATTGTCGCTTTTCTTCAGGCGGCAGCCGGTGTCGCCGATCACGACGATGCGGTCGATCTCCTTCTTCGGCAGCGGCAGCGAAAGTTCGCCTATCGTAGCGTGCACCGTATCGGCAGGTATCGCCTTCTCGCAAGTGCGGACCGGAAAATCGGAGGGTTTCGAATCGGCGGGCGCCGAACGTGTCGGGCGCAACGGTTCGGTTGCCGGCGCCGCGCGCAGGTCCATCCGCACGTTGATGCCGTCGATACTGATCATCGGGCATTGCGCGTCCGTCGTGACCGCGCGCGCCATTGCGGTGCCGTTTTCCCCGAGCACCACATAGGCGCTAATCATACTTACGGATTGTTGCGCGTCGGTCGTCGCACAGCCCAGCAGCGCGGCGACGGACAAGATTAACGATGTGATACCGGTCAGCTTCAACATATATTCTCCATTTGATTTCGTTTCAGGATTTCCGGACGCAGTTCAGTTGCATTCGATCCAGACCTGGTAGACGTAGTCGGCACCGCGGATTTCCGGCGGCTGCTCCGGGTAACGCGCGTTCTGTACGGCCTGCAGCGCGGCGCGGTCTATCATCGAATAGCCGCTTGCGACCAGCAGTTTTATATCGCTGGGCACTGAGCCGGCCAGGCGGAAGTCCACGCGCACCTTGCCGGTGAAATGCAGGTTGGCCAATGCCGCAGGGCAGGAATGGGCTGCCTTCACTGCCGCATTGATCTGCATCAGGTAATCGGCGCTGGGTGTGGGTTTGCTGGGCGCTGCCGGCGCGGGTGGCGGCGGCGGTGGCACCTGCCGGGTAAACGCGGTCGGTACCGGTGCCGGCGGCAGCGGCTGCGGGGCCGGTTGCGGCGGCGGTGGCGTATGCTGTACCGGCCGGGGCTGCGGCTTCGGCGCCGGCTTGGGCCCCGGCGGTTTGGGTGCCTGGTCTTCGCTGACCAGTTCCAGCGGCACCGGAACGGACAGCGAGGATTTTTCCGAGCTGGATTGCGCCAGCGCCAGGCCGGCACCCGCCAGCAGCACCAGTTCGATCCCGACCGCCAGCCCGAATGCCTGCAGCGGATGACGGTTGCGCTGAGTCTGCATGGCCATCGCGGTTACTGTGCATTATTGCGGGTGGCAAGACCGATCTCGGTCGCGCCGCCCTTGCGTATCGCATCGATCACATTCATCACCTGCTGCAGCGATGCGGTATCGTTGCCGGCTATCGTGACCGCGGTCTTGCTCGCGCCGCGCTGCAGCAGCAGCGCAGTGAGCTGGTCCAGCGTCAGCGTGTGGTCTTCAACCAGCAGCGAGCCGTCCTTGGCGATCTCGACCAGCAGTTTCGGGTGCGGAATCACGGTCGCGGTCGAACTGGTCGGCAGTTTGGTCACATGGCCAGACGACGGGATCATGCGCAGCGTCAGCATCGCAAAGAACACCAGCAGGAACAGCATGATGTCGATCATCGGAATGATCTCGATGCGCGCCTTGCGGGCAGACATATACCTCATGCCAAGTACCTCATGTCAGTTTCCTCATATCAGGCCCTCGCCTGCGCGCGGATCACTTCGACCGTGCCTTTTCCCGGCAACGCGTGAACGCCGGAATTCTGGTAGCGGTTCAGCGCCATGATCTTGATGGTTTCCAGCTGGTGCAGGATGATGCGCACGCGCGTGTACAGCGCATTGAAGAACACCAGCCCGATCATCGCGATGAACAGGCCGGACGCGGTCGAGATCAGCGCCTCGGCAATCCCGCCGGTGACCTGGGTGGTGTCGTTCATCACGTCGCCCAGCGCATGGAACGCGTTGAACATGCCGACGATGGTGCCGAACAGGCCGAGCAGCGGCGCCAGCGTGATCACGGTGTCCAGCATCCACAGCGACTGGTCCAGCGTCGGCACTTCGTGCATGATCGCCTCTTCCAGATGGTCGCCGAGGCTGGCGCGGTCGATGCTGTCCGGTTCCGACTGCAGGATTTCGAACAGCCGGGCATGCGGCAGGCGCAATTGCTTTCCGGTCAGCACGATGCCGGCGATCTTTCCTTCGTGCTGTTTCAGCAGGCTGATCAGCTCCGCGCCGCCGCCCTGCATGTTGGACAGGAAGCGGGCACGCTCGACGATCACCGTCAGCGCGACCAGCAGCAGCACGATCATCAGGTACATCGTTCCGCCGGAATGGTTGGCGAGTTCAAATATATGATCGATATTCATGATTTGTATAAACGTGACGGGGGCTAGACGCCCCCGGTGCAACAGTTAATCGAATGACACGAAGTGCCGCGGCATATCTACAGAGTTCCGGACAATGTCACCTCATAATTCCGCTCCGGAATCACGAAGTACGCCTGACCAGTGCTTGTGCTGCCTGTAGACATATAGGGGCCGGTCTTGTTGAACAGGTTGTTGACCTGGAAGCCGAGCTTCAGGTTCTTGACCGAGCTGCCCGCGTTCGCGATGGTGTAACCGACATTGAAGTTCGTGATCGTATAGGCGTCCATCTGGACAACGTCGCTATAGCGCTTGCCAACTTCCTTGGCGATCAGGGATGCATTCGCGGGTCCCTGGTTGTACAGCACGCCTAGCGCATAGGTGTTGTCCGGAACATCACACAGCTTGTCGCCATTGGGACCACAGCCGCCGATCCCGCTGACCGCGCTGCCCAGGGAAGCAGGATCCTTTACGCTGTAATTGATGATGGCGTAGTTGCCGTACAGGTTGAATCCACCTCCAACACCCACTGTGCCTTCGGCCTCGGCGCCGCTGAAATTTACATCACCTGCATCTGCAAAGTACGTCTGGGTACCAACAGTTTTCGCCTGCATCCAGTTCTTTGATTGGATGCTGTAGGCATCTGCAGACGCGGTGAACTTCTGGTCCTGCCAGGTCGTGCCGACCTGGAAATTGGTCGTCTCGGTTGGTTTCATGGTGCTCATGTCAACACCAGGCTGGTAGTACGCTTTCAGGTTGGGCGCAAGGAAACCTTGCGCATACTGGGCATAGGCGCTCCATTTTGGCGTAACGGCGTAGTGTGCGACAACCGCCGGCAACGCTTTGGTCCAGGTGTCTGAACCGCTATACGGCAATTTGGTACCCTGGTTGATCGGCGAATCGTTTGTCCGGGTGAAGGATGAATATTTCAGGCCGGGTGTAACGGTCAGCGCGTCCGTGGCCTTCCACTCATACTGAACATAAGGCTGTATCGTGGTCAGGGTGTCATGCATCAGGCGGGTATAGCCGTTGGCGGATGTCGACGACGTGTC
Organism: uncultured beta proteobacterium; assembly: GCA_963827265.1. Lineage (GTDB taxonomy): Bacteria > Pseudomonadota > Gammaproteobacteria > Burkholderiales > Gallionellaceae > Gallionella. Next base: position 54,647 of record CAWHAD010000007.1, read on the forward strand.
CAATGCCCCATTCAGGGTGTAGTCCACGTTCCTTTCCATGCGGTCATTGGTCTGCCGGTCTACCCATGCACCCACATCCAGCGTGCCTGACGCCATCGGCACGGAAGCTTTCAGGATGTCACCCCAGGAACGATACAACATGTACATCTGCTGCCCGAAAACATCAGTGGCGCTATACATCGTGCCTGAAACTGCAGTCGGATCGCCAGGAGCATCGCCGTTGAAGCCGTAGTGGGTATAGCCGTAGGTGTACAACTTGTTATTCACCACCCAGTCGCCCTGCTGGCTGGCCAGGTCAAGGTATTCCATATCGGTGTTGATGTTGTCGTAGTTGTAGCCGTAGTAACTCATGCTGGTGGGATCGTTGCTCAAGCCGAAGTTGTAGCCATACTTGGCCTTGTCAGCCATACTCGAAGCACCCGGAACGTTTTGATGCAGGCTGCCCGTCATGGTCACGAACGTCAGCACCGTATCGGCGGAAACCGGCTTCATGTACTTGACAAACAGGTTCCCCCGATTCAGGCCGCTGTTGGTCAGGAACCCGTCGCTGCTGAGATGCTTGTAGTCGATGAACATGCTGGCGTCGCCGTAATTTTTCATGGTGCCGGTGTTGAATTCTCCGCCGGCCAGTCTGGTGTTAAAGCTGCCGAAGGTTGCGTAGGGTGTGAAGCCAGCCTCGGTAGTGGGATTCTTGGATTGGACTGCAATAGTGCCGCCGAAGGTTGCGTCGCCGATGTTCGAAGCATCGCCGGGTCCGCGGTCAACCACGATGCCGCCGATGTCCTGCGGCATCATATAGGAGGTGGAGTGGTGCGTGAAATCGTTCGAGTCTCCCCAGGGGATGCCGTCAAAGGTAACGTTGTACTGTCCGTCTCCGAAACCGCGCATGGTCATGCTCTGGGTTTCCATCAGTCCTGGACCATTTGGGTTGACGCTCTGGACCGACGGTGCGATCGTCACGATGTCCGAATAGTTCGAGCCTGCCGACGCGTTTTGCTGGATGTAATTCTGGTTGATGATCGACTGCGGCTGGGTGGCAACCAGCGACCCTTGTGTCGGCGCCTGCTGGTAGGTAGCGGTTGCAGCGCTGCTTTGCACCGTGCCGACATCGATCACGTCCTGCGCGAACGAAACGCCCGCGGAGCTGATCAGTACACCGCTCAGCATCAGCTGAGCAAGATATTTCTTCTTGAATTCAAATTTGCTACGCATCACTCACTCCTAAATTAATCGGTTTGGATTCTGGAAAGTTTCAAGCGGCCACTAATACAACTCAGGTTTCGCGGATTGAAAATTACTCAGGCAGACTTAATTCAAAGTGAAATTATTATTAAGAAATTATTACAAGCTCGAAATTACTGCGGCACTGCTGAATATCTGCCTGATTGCCTGTCCAAAAAGCACCATGCGATTGACGGCAACTACCGGGATAACAGCAGAAGAATCAGCAATCATTCAGGCGGGGATGCAGGAATTCAGAATCACTTCGGCATTCAGACCGCTGCTGTCCTGCCTGTTGCTCAAACTGACCGTGGCGGATTCGCGTCCCGCAATCGCCTTCACGATCGCAAGCCCGACACCGCTCCCCTCCGTTTCATGCGGCGCGACGCGGAAGAACCGGTCGAATACGCGCGGCAGCAGCGCTTCGGAAATGCCCGGACCGCTGTCCAGTATCCTGACCAGCGCGATGTTTCCCGAGACGTTCACGCTGACATCGATCTGTCCCTGCCCGGGCGTATAGCGAATCGCATTGTCGATCAGGTTATGAAACAGGATGCGCAGATCGTCCGAATTTGCCCAGACCGTTGCAGATTCGCAATGGGTCATCCCGAGGTCGATACCATGCCTTTCGGCAATCGGAATGAAATCCGCAATGCAATCCTTGACCAGTTCCGCCAGATCGACAGCCGCCCTGACCGTGATCTTTTCCGATTCGTAACGGGCAATTTTCAGCAGCTGCCCGACCAGATGCGAGGCGCGCCTTATCCCGGATTTCAGTTCGGCGATGCGCTCGTCCATGTCTTTCTGCGATTGGCTTTGCGAGAGGTTCTCGATCTGCAGTTGCAATGCGGTCAGCGGAGTGCGCAGCTCATGGGCAGCATCCAGCATGAAATGACGCTGCGCTTCCAGCGTTTCCCCGATGCGCGCAAGCAGGCTGTTGATCTCGTCGATCAGCGGCGCGACTTCTTCGGGAACATGATCGATCGGCAGCGGCGCGAGGCTTTGCGCATCGCGCTGCGTCGCCGCTTCGCTGACTTCGGCAAGGGGCTGCATGATGCGGTTTACCCCGATCACGACCAGCACCCATGTCAGCGGCAACAATACCGCGATCGGGAACAGCGAGCGCAATGCCGAATCGGTCGCGATATCCCTGCGCACCTGGTCCGACTGCGAAATCTGCACCGTGCGGTCGGGATACACGATGGTATAGGCACGCCATCTCTCCCCGTGCAGACCCAGGTCGGAATAGCCGGTCGCCCTGGCGGCAGGAAGTCCGAAGTCGGGATGGGATGCATGCATGACGTGCTGCGCATTCCATACCTGGATCACAAAATCGCTTTTTCGCTCCGCAACCGTCTCGCCGGCATACTTGTTCTGCATTTCGGGCAGTCTCGACCCGTCGTCTATGCTTTCGCCAACCAGCCTCAACTGGTGATCGAGCAGCGAACTGGCCTCGCGTTGCGCAAGCCAGTAGGAAAATCCGCCCGTGACCAGGCCGACCAGGGTCAGCAGTCCGAGCAGCCAGACAATGAGTTGCTTCTTCAGCGATATCATGACGGGGATATCATGCCGGGGATATCATGACGGATGTTTCAGCACCATCCAGCCGATGCCGCGCACGTTGCGAATGATTTCCCTGTCGAACTTCTTGCGCAGGCCGTGTATCAGCACCTCGATGACATTGCTTCCAACCTCCTCGTTGCCGCCGTACAGGCGCTGCTGAAGCTGGCTGTGCGACAGGATCATGCCGGGTCGCTCCATCAGTGCATGCAACAGCGCAAGTTCCCTGGCGGACAGGAACCGCGACTTGTCCCGGTAATTCGCTTCCAGCGTCGCCAGGTTGATCGTGATCTCGCCGTTGCTCATCGCCGACATCATCAGGCTGCCGTTGCGGCGCAATACGCCGCGGATTCTCGCAATCAGCTCCTTGATGCTGAATGGCTTGACCAGATAATCGTCCGCACCGAGATCGAGCCCTGTTACCCGGTCATCGATCTCCTCGCGGGCTGTGATGATGAACAGCGGCGTGAGGATGCCGCGATCCCGGATCGCTTTGAGCACTTCGAAGCCGGATCTCAGCGGCAGGCCAAGATCGAGCAGTACCAGCGCATAATGGTTATTCTCGATCGCCTCCTGGCCGCTGACCCCGTCCCGGATCCATTCCACCTTCAACCTGATGTCGGCCAGTGCCCGGGTCAGGCTTTGTCCTATCATCAGATCGTCTTCAATGATCAGTACGGAGTGGGCTTCATGCATATGGGGACAACACCGTGTTCAACTGAATATTCCATAGCGCAGGCAGGCCGGGTTCGCGACGGGCAACAGCAAACTGCCGGGAATACGCAAACATTCCATGAATCGAATCCATGAATCGCGAATTCGCACGGCCAGTGCGGGCATTATTGACCAGTGCGGGTATTATTGAATTAAATAGTGACTGCGAATTGTTGCAGGCAGATGACAGGCCCCGGCAGCAGGGAAAACCGTTATCCGCAAACCTCGATCCGGATTCACCTTGGCCGGATTACCCCAACCGGAATCACCTCTGTAGATATGTTGCATCCGCATAACCTATAATCCGGCTGCGCGGGAATTCCTGCCCCAGCTTGCCGGCATGCATTCCCATCGTAATTTCACGAATCACCGGAGAAATAGATGAAACAGCTTAAAACGATTTTTTTCAGCCTGCTGATCGGCGCGGCCGTCGGAATGTGGCTGGGTGTGAATATCGGGCGCGACGTGCCGCTGTATTCCAACCCGTTTGACACGCACACCATCAACCAGCAGCTCAAGAAGGCGACCGGCGAGACGCTGGAAAAAGGCGGACAGGCGCTGGAAAAGACCGGCCAGTCCCTGAAGGACAAGTTGGACAAATAGTCAGGGAATTATCCGGAAAAATGCCGCAGTGCTTGTTGCTGCGATACCGGTATTATTGAAGCACTGGCGGAGGCTAACAATGAAACTGCTCGGAACCAACACCAGCCCCTACGTGCGCAAGGTGCGCCTGGTCATGCTGGAGAAGAACATTGCCCACGAATACCTCGTTGACGCGCCCCGCGAACCGGGCAGCCAGGTGGCGCGAGCCAATCCGCTCGGGCGCATCCCCGCACTGATACTGGATGACGAGACCTGCGTGTTCGATTCGCCGGTGATCGCCGAATATGCCGACACGCTGAACGACACCCCGATTCTGATTCCGCGCAACGATGCGCTGGCGCGGATGCGCGTGAAGCGCTGGGAGGCGCTCGCCGACGGCATCATGGATTCGGCGGTGGTGGTACGCACCGAACGGCTGCGCGCCGCGGAACACCAGCTGGCCGACAACATCGACCGGCACAACGAAGCGATCACGCGCGCGCTGTCGTTTGCTGCCGGACAGCTGGGCGGCAATGCATGGTGCGAGGGTGCATCGATCACGCTGGCCGACCTGGCGCTGGTCAGCGCGCTGATCTATCTGGACCTGCGCCAGCCGGAACGCGACTGGCGCGGCGCGCATCCCAACCTGACTTCATGGTTCGAACGCGTCAGCGTACGCGACAGCGTGCGCACTGTGCTCGCGGAATAAGCCGCGCGTTTCCGGATACAGCCGAAATGGACAACCGGCCATCCCGGGCGGGATGACCGGCTTGCAGCCGACAGGAAGGGATTTATTTCGTTTTCGGCCTGAGCGCGATCAGCACCGCCCACAGACCCAGCCCCAGGTAGCACAGCAGCGACCACTCGGGAATGTTCAGCGTCAGGAAAGTCCAGCCCCTTGCAGCGCATTCGCCGGAACCATGCATCAGCGATTTCAGCACATTGGCCAGCGGCATGGTATCCAGCATGTAATCCAGGCCCGGGCCGCAGGCGGGCACCTGGTCCGCGGGCAGGTGCTGGATCCAGATATGCCGTGCCGCGACAGCGACACCGGTCAGCGACAGCAGCACGATCAGCGCCGCGTAGATGCGCTCGCCCAGACGTTTCGGTCCGTGCAATGCGGCAACTGCGTAGACCACCAGGATCGCGATGAACACCACGCGCTGCACCATGCATAGCGGACAGGGATCCTGGTGTTTGATGTATTGCAGGTACAGCGCGAAGGCCATCAGGCCGCCGGCGAACAGAGCCGCCGCGAGATAAAGCCAGCGGTTTGAGATGCGATACCAGAGTTTGAACATATTCATGCGACCTTAATGGCGACTTGCGTTGGACAGGCACACGCGACGATTGTCCAATCCGCAGTGTTAGGTCCGGCGGAATCGGAACGGCAACAGGATCAGCGTCGGTGCAGCAGCGGGAAGGATTCTAACCGGCAGGCACGGTTGCATCAATGCGCTTGCACGGTCCGGTGCAGGCGCCAGTCGTGGATGACCGCCGCCTGACGGTTATGCGGGGACATTCTCCGGCTTGATCATCTTCTTCAGGGAAATGGTCGTGGTTTCGCTGTTGTGCCTGGTGTGGTTTTCGACCAGTTGCTGCAGCGTGACTTCTTCCAGGTAACCGTAAATCTTCGCGTTCAGGCCGGTCCACAGATCGTGCGTGATGCAGGGCTGCTGCTCGCCATGGCAGTTGCCCATGCCGCCGCATTTGGTTGCATCCAGCGGCTCGTCCACCGCGATCACGATTTCCGCAATCGAGATCTGGTTGCTTGGGCGGGCCAGAAAATAGCCGCCGCCGGGTCCGCGCACGCTTTCGACGATATTGTTCCTGCGCAGCTTGCCGAACAATTGCTCGAGGTAGGAAAGGGAAATCTTCTGCCTTTCGCTGATGGCCGCCAGCGTCACCGGGGCTTTCCCGCCGCGCATTGCGAGGTCAGCCATTGCAGTCACGGCAAAACGTCCTTTGGTGGTTAATCGCATGTCATCTCCCAGTCGTTGATAAGGTTAAATGCGGCCGTTGGTATCGCGTTGGTATCGGCGCACATTTTGTGAACAGGGATAATAGAATACCCGAATTTTCTAGTCAACAATCTTGTTCAGGTGATTGGGATCGAATTTGTCCGCGGTCGCGCGTTCCTCGTCAACCGGCACACCCATCTTCTCGAGCTGCTTCATAATGAACTCGATGCGCTGGTCCACCATGACGCTGTGTCCGATCAGGCCGTGCAGGGCCTTGTTGACCGGGTCGTTCTGGTCGTTGCCGATGCCGATGCCGTAGGCATTGAAACCGGCAACTGCGTTCTTTTTCTCCTCATCGAGAATGCGGGCCGGAATCCCGGTCGCGGTCGCGCCGGCGGGAACATCCTTTACCACCACCGCATTGGAACCGATCTTTGCGCCGTCGCCGATGCTGATCGGGCCGAGTATCTTGGCCCCGGCCCCGACCACCACGCCGTTGCCCAGTGTCGGATGGCGCTTGCCTTCCTTCCATGAGGTGCCGCCCAGCGTGACGCCGTGGTAGAGCGTGACGTCGTTGCCGATCTCGGCGGTTTCACCGATCACCACACCCATGCCGTGATCGATGAAGAAGCGCCGCCCGATGGTCGCGCCCGGATGAATCTCGATGCCGGTAAACCACCGCGCAATATGCGACAGGAAACGCGCCAGCCATTTCAGGTTGGCGTGCCACAGGGTATTCGACATGCGGTGGATGATGCGCGCATGCAGGCCCGGATAGCAGGTCAGCACTTCGAAAGTGCTGCGTGCCGCCGGATCGCGGTCGAATACGCTGGCGATATCTTCTCTGATATTGCTAAACATCTTTATGCTCTTGCCGGTAACGTGCCCTGAGGCGCGCATTATACTCGGTGGCGATACTCAAAATGCCGCGCAGGATGTTGATTTCCTCCTGCTCCAGCCTGGCCCGCGCATACAGGCGGCGCAGACGCTGCATCAGCCGGGCGGGATTTTGCGTGGTCAGGAAACCGATTTCGAACAGGGTCTTTTCGAGATGGGCGAAATAGCCTTCCACCTGCTCATGCGGTGCGGGATGGATTTCAGGCGCACTCGGCAGATAGCTTTGCGCTGCGACGACCAGCTCGTAAACGATCACCTGCACCGCCGCCGCGATATTCAGCGAGGAAAATTCCGGGTGGGCAGGAATGTTCACCAGCAGCTGCGCCTTGCCCATCTCTTCGTTGGTCAGGCCGGACATCTCGGTGCCGAACAGCAATGCAACAGGCTGCGCTGCGGCCTGTTGCAGCACCTGCGGCATCGCATCGCGCGGGGTTTTCACCTCGATCGAAATGTCGCGCAACCGCGCAGTCATCGCGACCGTATACACCACGCCGTGCAGGGCTTCATCGATCGAACTGCACACCACCGCCTCGCGCAGCACGTCATCGGCGCCCGCCGCCATCGCGACGGCCTGGGGATCGGGAAAAAGTCGCGGATTGATCAGGTACAGACAGCGCAGCCCCATGGTCTTCATCGCGCGCGCGGCCGCGCCGATGTTGCCCGGATGGGTGGTGTGGCTCAACACCACACGGACATTATTCAAACTATTCAAGTTATCCAAAATCAGGTCTATCCAAAAATCCACAATTCAAGCCACAGAGATCACAGAGCACACAGAGAAGAGGCAAGTACAACAAAATCCTGCCGGATTCCCATGGTAGACCATGTCAGGCAACCGATTGCCTTTCCTCTGTGATCTCTGTGGCTAATTGATTTTCCGAGTTTATACAAAACGCGTTTCCAATTAGAATGCGCGTTGGATTTTCCCAGCTCATTAAAAAGGTCGTACCAAATGCACCCCATGCTCAACATCGCGGTGAAGGCCGCACGCCGCGCCGGCAATCTGATCCAGCGCTCCGCGGACAAGATCGACCACCTCACCATCAGCAAGAAGTCCCACGCGGATTACGTCAGCGAAGTGGATCGCGCCGCCGAGCAGACTATCATCCAGACCCTGCTGGATGCGTATCCGGACCACGCGATTCTAGCAGAAGAGAGCGGCAGCCAAGGCGCATCGGAATTCCTGTGGATCATCGATCCGCTGGACGGCACGACCAACTTCCTGCACGGCATTCCTCAATTTGCGGTATCCATCGCGCTGCAGCACAAGGGCATTATCACCCAGGCCGTGGTGTACGACCCGACAAAGAACGAACTGTTCACCGCGACGCGAGGACGCGGCGCATTTCTGAACGACAAGCGCCTGCGCGTAACCAAACGGCTGCATCTGGCCGACAGCCTGATCGGCACCGGCTTCCCCTACAGCAAATTCGAGCACATTGATGCCTACCTCGCGATCTTCAGGGACCTGATGCAGCAGACCGCAGGCCTGCGCCGCCCCGGCTCTGCCGCACTGGACCTGGCATGGATGGCGGCCGGCCGCTACGACGGCTTCTTCGAAACCGGGCTGAAGCCATGGGACCTCGCGGCGGGCACGCTGCTGATCACCGAATCCGGCGGCATGGTCAGCGACCTGCACGGCTCGGACACATTTCTGGAGACCGGCCACCTGTGCGCGGGCAACCCCGACATCCACCCGCAGTTGCTGAAAGTAATTGCGCCGCACCTGACCGCGGGATTGAAAGGGAAATAGCGCGAAAGGCTAAACGCGCTTCGGTATCGAATACGCCCCGGTCGCATCACCGGGAGTACCGAACCGGTAAGTGTTCTTGCCCGCTGCCTTGGCTGCATACATGGCCTTGTCGGCCACGATCAGCAAGGTGCCGGCCGTTTGCGCATCTTCGGGATAGCGCGCGATTCCGACACTCGCGCCGATACGCGCTGTCAGCCCTTCCAGATTGAACGGTTGATCGATGGAGTTGATGATTTTATTCGCCAACATCTCCACATGTTCACGTACATGGGCATCATTCAGCAGAACCGTGAATTCATCGCCGCCGAGGCGCGCCAGCGTGTCGCTTTCCCGAACACAAAGGCGCAAACGTTCGGCCGTCTGCATCAGCAGCAAGTCACCCATGTGGTGACCCTTGGTGTCGTTGACATGCTTGAAACCGTCCAAGTCGATGTACAACAGCGCGATACTGCGCCGGCTGCGTTTGGCCTGGTAGATTGCCTGGCCGAGCCGGTCGTAAAACAGGCTGCGGTTCGGCAAGTGGGTCAGCTCGTCATAGTGCGCCAATTGCTCGATGCGCTTTTGCGCGAGCTTCTGTTCGCTGATATCGCGCAATACGGCGGTAAAAAAGTGCACACCACCGTACTTGATCTCGGATACCGACAATTCCAGCGGGAATGCGATGCCGTTCTTGCGCCGCCCCTGCAATTCCCTGGTTTTGCCGATCGCATGCGCCTCTCCGGTCAGCTCATAACGCGAAAGATACTTGTCGTGGCTGTCCCGATGCGGGGGCGGCATCAGCATCGAGACATTCTTGCCGATTACCTCTTCTTCGCTATATCCGAATATCTTCTGAGCAGCGCGATTGAAGGACAGCAGTTTGCCTTTGGTATCGATGCTGACAATTCCTTCGGCCGCCATTTCCAGTATCTTGTGCGACTTGAGGTTCTCAAGTTCCAGCGCATTCTTCAGAGGCTTCGTGACGAAATACCAGAAGAACGGAACGCACAGCGCGGTCAGCAGGGTCGCATCGATAAATGCTTCCTTCCAGTCCACCATGGGTTTGACCTCGACAACGGCGAGCAGGTACATGATGCTGAACTCGACCAGAAAGATGAAGGCGAGCAACATCAGGAATATTTTCAGCGGGTGCTGAATGTCATGCATCGACTAATTTCTCCAAATATTTTTAGGGAAGCCTGCATCGTTCCGATCAAACTTCGCTTTGCACTTCAAGCCTGGCATGATAACTTTCCTGAAATTTCAAAAGAACCCAGCCACTATCCCGGCTAACGATGAACAGTCCGAATTTTAACTCAAAGCACACGCCGATGATGCAGCAATACCTGCGCATCAAGGCGGAACATCCCGACATGCTGCTGTTCTACCGCATGGGCGATTTCTACGAGCTGTTCCACGACGATGCGGTGCGCGCAGCCAGGCTGCTCGATATCACGCTGACCCAGCGCGGCGCGTCCAACGGAGCAGCCGATCAAGATGGCGGGCGTGCCCTACCACGCCGCCGAGCAATACCTGGCGCGGCTGGTGAAGATGGGCGAATCGGTCGCGATCTGCGAGCAGATCGGCGATCCCGCCACGAGCAAGGGGCCGGTGGAGCGCAAGGTGGTGCGCATCGTGACGCCCGGCACCGTGACCGATTCCGCGCTGCTGGAAGAAAAGCGCGACAGCCTGCTGCTGGCGCTGCACGAGCATCAGGGCAAGCTGGGCCTGGCCTGGCTGAATCTGGCTTCGGGCCGGTTCTTCGTCAGCGAAACCGGACAGGAGAACCTGCCCGCCGAACTGGAGCGGCTGCAGCCCTCCGAAATCCTGCATGCGGAGAATGGCGCTTTGCCGCACAGCAATGCTCCGGTCAAGACCCTGCCGGATTGGCATTTCGACCTGGAAGCTTCGCGGCGCGCGCTGTGCCAGCAGTTCGCGACACTCGACCTGGCCGGATTCGGCTGCGACGATTTCACCGCCGGGCTGGAAGCGGCCGGCGCGCTGCTCGGTTATGCCAGGCTAACGCAGGGCCAGGCCATCAGCCACATTCGCAGCCTGCAGGTGTACAGCGCGGACCGTTATGTGCGCATGGATGGCGCGACGCGGCGCAACCTGGAAATCACCCAGACGCTGCGCGGCGAAGCGGCACCGACGCTGCTTTCGCAGCTGGACTGCTGCGCGACCAACATGGGCAGCCGATTGCTGCACCACTGGCTGCATCACCCGCTGCGCGACCGCGCCGTGCTGAATGAACGGCTGGATGCGGTCGACAAACTCGGCGAGCTGCATCAACCGGTGCACCAACACCTCAAACCCTGCGTCGATGTGGAGCGCATCACCGCCCGCATCGCGCTGCGCAGCGCGCGCCCGCGCGACCTGTCCGGTTTGCGCGACTCGCTCACCAGGCTGCCGCAGCTGCATGCGACGCTGGCCGACTGCGCAGCACCGCTGGTCGTTTCGCTGGGCGATGCGCTGCAGGCCGATGCAACGCTGCTCGCCATCCTGAAAGACTCGCTGCGTGCCGAACCTGCCTCGGTGCTGCGCGAAGGCGGCGTGATCGCGGACGGGTTCGATGCCGAACTGGATGAGCTGCGCGGCATCCAGACCAACTGCGGCGATTTCCTGCTCGCGCTGGAAACACGCGAACGCGCGCGCACCGGCATCGCCACGCTCAAGGTTGAATACAACCGCGTGCACGGTTTTTATATCGAAGTGAGCCAGGCACAGAGTGCCAACGTTCCTGGCGACTATCGCCGCCGCCAGACGCTGAAGAACGCGGAACGCTACATCACGCCGGAGCTGAAGACCTTCGAGGACAAGGCGCTGTCCGCGAACGAGCGCGCGCTGGCGCGCGAGCGTTTCCTTTACGAGCAGCTGCTCGACAGGCTCGCACCGTTCATCCCGCAACTGCAGCGCATCGCCGCCGCAATCGCCGAACTCGATGTGCTCGCCACGTTTGCCGAATGCGCCGCGAAGCTGAATCTCAGTAAGCCGCAGTTTTCCGCCGAACCGCAGATCGCGATCACCAAGGGCCGCCATCCGGTCGTCGAAGCGCAAGTAGACAGCTTCACGCCAAATGACACCGCACTCAACGAGAAACGCCGCATGCTGCTGATCACCGGCCCGAACATGGGCGGCAAGTCCACCTACATGCGCCAGGTCGCGCTGACCGCGCTGCTCGCGCATGTCGGCTGCTTCGTCCCGGCGCAAACAGCGGTGCTCGGCGAAATCGACCAGATCTTCACCCGCATCGGCGCATCGGACGACCTCGCCAGCGGCCGCTCGACGTTCATGGTCGAGATGACCGAAGCCGCCAACATACTGCACAACGCCACGGAAAAGAGCCTGGTGCTGGTCGACGAGATCGGACGCGGCACCAGCACCTTCGACGGCCTCGCGCTCGCCTACGCGATCGCGCGCCACCTGCTGGAAAAGAACCGCAGCTACACCCTGTTCGCGACCCATTATTTCGAACTGACCCGCCTGTCGGAGGAATTCGCGCAACTATACAACGTCCACCTCGCCGCGATCGAACACCAGCACAGTATCGTGTTCCTGCACAGCGTGAATGAAGGCGCAGCGAGCCAGAGCTACGGCCTGCAGGTCGCCGCGCTTGCGGGCGTACCGAACGACGTAATCCGTGCCGCAAAGAAACAACTGCTCAAGCTGGAACAGAACAGCGCCGCACAAAATCCGCAGGGTGACCTGTTCGACCACAAGACTGTCATGGAACCCGAAGAACCGGACGAGCATCCGTTGCTGCAATCGCTGCGCGATTTGCAGCCTGATGAACTGAGTCCGAAGGAAGCGCTGGAGAGGTTGTATCAGTTGAAGAAAATGGTGTAGGTCGGGTTAGCAGTTTCATCGCGTTAACCAATAAACAGCACCAGGATAGTTTCAGCGAGTATTTGGCTTTCTGCCTGGCGAAGCGGGTGGTGAATACCCGGCTACCCTGTAAATTGTTCCCTCTGATTTCTTGCCCTTGTTAAACCTGATTGATTGGCACGCCACAATTTCATGCATGGCAGTAAGTTCTGCCAATTGCAAACGCACGGAAGCAAGCGAGATGCCGGTAGCAACAGCAATCTCTTTGTCAAACTTTTCACCATGCATCTTCATATATTGCAGGATTTCATTCATAAGTTCATTGTTATGCACCAATTTCACCATCATGTGACTGTACACTTATTAACAAGCTAATGTGAAATATTCGACAGCAATCAGGGTTACTTTGCGAAGTGCGGCTTTTGGCACGCGGCAGAAATCCTTGATGCCAAATTTCTTGACCCGAAGCGGCCAGGTGCGATTGACCTTTATTGGCCGATTCCGGTCTGTTTAAAATCACTTGCGCCCTTGAAGCGCGAATTGGAAATTCCGGTTAAACCTGCGTCCCGAGCTTTTTGGCCAGTGCCAGCAACTCCTGCCCGTTGTCGAGGCCGTCGATAAATCGCCCGGGGATGCCTTCCAGCCCAACCTGCGCACCGACAAGCGCACCCGTCAGCATGGCACGGGACATATTCTGCCCGCCACCGTTCAGGGCATGCAGGACGGCTGATTCAAAATCATCCGAAAAACGGGACGCAAGGTAATAAGCTGCAGGAAGCAGGTGGTAAATGGCGCATGGCATGCCGTAAACAATTGAGGCCTTCCAGGCCGGTTCGATCCTGATGTCCGGGTCGAGGGCGGCCAGGGCGGCATAATGCGGGGTCAGCAGCGCATCCGGGGAAGAGAATCGGCCAGCCAGTGGCGGGTCGGGATCACCCGGGCGGGGTCCTGATAAATCGCTTTTTGTCACCGCATGAAACGGCAGTTCATTGCGGTGGACCAGGCTCATCAACTTTTCCGAAATCGCGGGAGTCAATTTTTCCCCTGCGACCAGCTGGGACAGGACTAAATTGTAGGCGGTACTCATCGCGATGATCGCTTCATCGCCTTGCGTGAGGCGGCAATTGGATGAAATGGTCTCGGCCGCTTTCTTGGGATTTTTCGCGTAACGCGCTGCCAGCACGATGGCGCGCTCGGCCGCCTCGGTGGTATCCGCATGCCCCCCCGTCTCGCCCCATGATTTTTTCTGTTCCACACGCCGACGGTAGGCTTCGCGTATCGATTGGTTGGTGTACCCGCCTGGCCCGTATGCGGGTTCACCATTCAGGAAGGGAAACAGTTCCTCATCCAGTCGGCGCGTAAAATCGCTTTCACGGTATTCCCCCTGCTCGGTTACGGACCGTAGCAGCATGGCGAAGATAAGGCCGGTCTGAGAGAGTTCTCCCGCCTTCATCCCGCCGTGATACCGGTCCGGTTTCGGTGTTGTATAGCCGGTGATCCACTCGCCATAATCGCGGCGCAACGCCGAAATATCGTAATACCAGTGGCATCCCAGACCAAGCGCATCACCGATCAGGGCTCCCATGATTGCTCCAGCGGCTCGATCCATATCGGTCTCCTTTCAATGTTTCAATGTTTCATTATTCCAGATTAGCAGCAATTCGTAATCATCCTGAACATGCTTTCAGTATCGGTGTGCGGGGCCGCGCCCCGCGACTTTTGCCGGGCTGCGTGGTTGTCGGGGCTTTAGCCACTTACAACCACGGCGTACCCTTTACGGGTGCAATCCCCGGCGGTGTTGATTTTCGGTAAACTGCCCCATCGCATTCACATTGCCGATACACAACTCCATGCCCCTCCTCCCTTCCCAACGCCACCTGTTCGACATCCCCGAAGACATCGCCTATTTCAATTGCGCGTCCAGCTCGCCGCTGCTGAACGAATCGCAGCGCCGCCTGCTGGCAGGTGTAGTCAGCAAAAGCCATCCCTGGGAGCGGACTCCGCAGCGTTATTTCGACGACGCCGAAACGATACGCCGCTTGTCGGCAGAGATTTTCGGCGGCGATGCGGACGGTTATGCGGTGGTGCCGGCCGCGAGTTACGGCATGAGCACCGCAGCGCGCGCGGTGGAGCCGCACCTGAAAGCGGGCGACCGCGTACTGGTGATCGCCGATGAATTTCCCAGCGTCGTGCTGCCCTGGCGCAGGACGGCGCGGGAAACCGGCGCGTTCATGGTCACGGTGCAGGCGCCCGCAGACGGCAACTGGACGCGCGCGATTCTGGAATTCATCGATGCATCGGTGAAAGTGGTCGCGGTTTCGTCCTGCCACTGGATGAACGGCGCCTATATCGACCTGCAAGAAATCGGCCGCGCCTGCCGTGCGGCGGGCAGCATCCTGGCGGTGGATGCAACGCAGACGCTGGGTGGGATGCCCCTGCCGCTTGCGGATATCCGGCCGGATTTCCTGGTCGCGGCGGGTTACAAATGGCTGCTGTGTCCGTACGGTTTCAGCCTGCTGCATGTGGCAGAACGCTGGCGCGATGCGCGCCCGCTGGAGGAGACCTGGCTGGCGCGCGACAACGCGGAGGATATCACCGCGCTGGTTAACTATTCCGATCGCTACATGCCCGGCGCGCGCCGCTTCGATGTCGGCGAGAAATGCGCACCCACCATCCTGCCCGGCGCGATCGCCGCGCTGGAGCAGATCAGAATGTGGGGAGTGGAAAACATCGCCACATCGCTTGCGGCGATCAACGCGAAGATATCGGCGCATCTGCAACAACTGGGCTGCCGTGTTACCGATCAGGGTCAGCGCTGTCCGCACCTGTTCGGCGCGCAATTGCCCGAGACTTGCACGGTTGATCTGGTGGCGGAACTCAAGGCCAGGAACATCCACATCAGCCGGCGCGGCAATTCGTTGCGCATTGCGCCGCATCTGCATGTCAGCGAACATGATGTGGGAAGGTTGATCAATGGATTGGGCGAGTTGATCGGCTGAACATCGATCCGGATGCAGCTATCCGGCTTTCCCCGCCGCCGCGATATCCGAAATCCTGCCCAGCGCGTCGGTCAGCGCGCTGACCCGGGCTTCCAGCTCGGCGAACTGGCTGGCGTTATCCTGTTCGGCAAGTTCTTTCATCCGGGCTTCCAGCGCGGCGAGCGCATTTTCCAGCTCTGCCGCTCTCGCCTGTTCCTGCTTCAGGCATTCCTGCAGATGCGCTATCGTCTTCTGATGTTCGAGCGACCTGTTCTTTTCTTCCTGCAACTGCGCAGTCCGCTTTACCAGTTCCAGCGCATTGTCCTGCTCCTCGCTGAGATTGCTCTGCGCTTCAGCGCCTGGCACTTTGCCGGCATAGGAGGGCATCTTGATCGTCGTCTGGTCCGGCTTTGCCATTTTCCACCTCTCGGCCGAAAATTCCAATCGCTGCTGCGGGTAACCGCATTCACTCAGTTCAATCTTGCGCCTTGGACGGATCCGCAGGCTCACCGTTATCCGTCGGCGACGGGGCCGCAGCGTCTGCGCTGACCGATGGTTCAGCCAGCGTGGCTGGCTGGTTTGCTGCGGGCTTGGGCGTCGCTGAGACAATCTTCGTTTCAGGCCGTATCGTAACCGACGGGTTGTCCGGCTGTTGCCCCACTGGCTGTTGCGGGGCAGTATCATTCGCCGCAGTCGTCTTGACTGTTGCCGCCGGCTTGCCGGTCTCGGACTCGGCCGGCTTTTCGGCGGTTTTCACCTTCGCTTTCAACTCCGGCGGAGGGTGCCGCGGCAGCGGACCCGACAGCAGGCTGTCGATTTCGGATTGAATCAGCGATTCCGGTCTGCGGTTAGTTGGATGAGGATCGGGTGCAATACGTGCAGGGCGGAAGACCGGCGGGCTTACCCATATCCGCTCGCTCAACGGAACCGGCGGAGGCTCGTTTTCCACCCGTTGAACAATCACCCATCCCTGCCATGCCGCGGCGGCAGCGACTATCACCAGCAGCACCGTCAGCAGCCATGCGCGGCGTTTCCTGTCCTGCGCGCGTATCACCCTGACCCTGGCCCTGCCGAAAAACGTGCGGGTGACTTTCGCCTCGCCGATATCCGATGCCTTGACCGTTTTCGGCTGCGGATCGCTTGCATGCAATTCGCGATCTTGAATATCGAATTGGCTGATTTCGTAACCCATCTATGCTTCCCTCTGAATTTTGCGGTCGATCTGCTTCATGCTGACCAGTCCGTCCCGGACTGGATGGTGCATCCCGGCTATTCGATTGCCAGCTGTATTTTATCCTGCTGCAGCACCGGCTGTGCCCGGCTTTCAGCCTGGGCCTGCTCCAGCTGCTGCATTTCCTGTTGAAGCTTGGCCAGCTGCTCTGCATCGTATTTGCGCTTTTTCTCTTCCTGGGCCGCCAGTTCCTTTTTCCGCTCTTCTTCCATTTCCTCGGGGCTCTTGTACTCGTGCAGGGTCAGGGTCGTCTCGCCTGTTGCCGAGCCGGGCTCGCCGCGCTTGCTCTTGAGCTTGATGTTCAGGCGCAGCTCGTTTGCCGAATCGGCATTGCGTATCGCTTCCTCGTAGCCGATATGGCCGTCGTTGTATAGCTCGAACAACGACCAGTCGAAGGTGCGCATCCCGAGCTCGCGCGACTTCTCCATGACGCCTTTGATTTCGTGGAATTCGCCCTTGAAGATCTTGTCGGCTATGGTCGGGGTGTTGATCAGGATTTCGATCGCGGCCCTGCGTCCCTTGCCATCCGGAGTTCGCACCAGCCGCTGCGAGATCAGTGCGCGCAGGTTCGCGGAAAGATCCATCAGCAGCTGGTTGCGCCGTTCTTCGGGGAAGAAGTTGATGATGCGGTCCAGCGTCTGGTTGGTGCTGTTCGCGTGCAGCGTGCCCAGGCAAAGATGGCCGGTCTCGGCAAATGCAATCGCGTGCTCCATGGTTTCCGCATCGCGTATCTCGCCGATCAGGATCACGTCGGGTGCCTGGCGCAGCGTGTTTTTCAGCGCGTGATGCCAGCTGTGCGTATCGACCCCGACTTCGCGGTGGGTGATCAGCGATTTCCGGGACTGGTGCACGTATTCCACCGGATCCTCGACCGTGATGATGTGGCCCTTGGAGGTGCGGTTGCGGTGATCGATCATCGCGGCAAGCGAGGTGGACTTGCCCGAGCCGGTGCCGCCGACCACCAGCACCAGCCCGCGCTTGTTCATCACGATATCTTTGAGTATCTCCGGCAGCATGAGCTTTTCAAAGTTGGGTATCTCGGCGGCGATGGTGCGGATGACCATGCCGACATTCTGCTGCTGCACAAACACGTTGACGCGGAAGCGCGAGACGCCGGGAACCGAGATGGCAAAGTTGCATTCCATTTCCTTGGCGAATTCGGCGCGCTGTGCTTCATTCATCAGGGAGTGCGCCAACTGGCGCGTGATGTCGCCGGTAAGCTTTTGCGTGGTCATCGGCTGCATTTCGCCGTGCGACTTCATGCTGGGCGGGAAATCGCTGGCGATAAACAGGTCTGAGCCACCCGCCTTGCTCATCGCGGTGAGCAGTTTGATGATGTATTCGTAAGCTTGCTGATCGGTAAGTGCTGGCATCGGATTTCCTTGCGACGACAATTACGGTGGGGAATTATAGCCGTTAATTCTGGCGGCAGGCAGTACGGACGGGGCTGTCTTGCGGGAATTTTCCGACGAACGGAGCCCGCATTCGCGCAACCGGTATTTTTAGGATAATGTCCGTCTATCCGAATGAGGTGGCGCGATGAAGAAACGTGTATTGATTCTGGGCTACGGCGAAATGGGCCACGCGATGGAACACCTGCTTTCCGCACGACACGATCTCCGCATCTGGAACCTCGGCACGGTCGTGAAAGGCCGCCACACCACGCTGGAGCAGGAAACCGCCGAGGCGCAGGTCATCCTGTTCTGCCTGCCGGTGAATCCGCACCGCGAAATCGCCGGCCGCATCGCGCCCTGCCTCGCCAGAGACAGCCTGTGCCTGACCATCGCGAAGGGACTGGACGAATCCGGGCAGACCGCAGCGCAGATATTCGACGATGTGTTCGGCGGCAGGCATCGCTACGGGGTGGTGTACGGCCCGATGATCTCGGAAGAACTCAGGGCGGGAAAGCACGGTTTTGCCGATGCGGTGCTGTCCGAAACTGCGGATTTCGAGACGCTGCAAAGCCTGTTCCGCGGCACCCGGCTGGTCTGCCAGCAGGCATCGGACATGCACGGCAGGAGCTGGTCGGTGATCCTGAAAAATGTGTATGCGATCCTGTTCGGCGTGTCGGATCAACTGGAGCTGGGCAAGAACATGCGCGGGCATCTGATGGTCGCCGCGATTGCCGAGTTGTCCGGCATCGTGCAGTCGTTCGGTGGGAAGGCGCACACACCCGACAGCTATGCCGGGCTGGGCGATCTGGTCACAACCGGCACCAGCGAGGATTCGCATCACCATACGCTGGGGCGAAAACTTGCGCTCGGTGACTGGTCCGACATCTCCGGTGAAGGGGTGCATACCCTGCGCATGGTCGAGAAATTCCACCTGTTCGAGTGGCGTGCCTATCCGCTGTTCACATTGGCGCATGACATCGTCACTGCGCCCGAGTCGCTGCACGACAGCGTCGAAGAATATCTGGAGCAGTTGCGGGACAAGATCAGCTGCGCGATTTAGTTCGTTGCGCTGGCGGAATCAGCCACGCAGCCGGACATGACTAGCGCTGCTGCAGCGCACTTGCAATACGCTGCAGTGCAACGTCGATGGCATGGCGCGGCGATGCGATGTTCAGACGCATGAAGCCGCTGCCGCCCTGCCCGAACGAGATGCCGGGGTTCATTCCGACCCCGGCTTGCCGCACAAAAAACTCGCGCAGTTCCGCATCGTTCATGCGCAGCCCGCGGCAATCCAGCCAGAGCAGATAGGTTCCTTCGGGCTGGATCAGCCGGATACCGGGCAATTGCGTGCGCAGATAATCGCCGACGAAATCGCGGTTGTCGCGCAGATAGACCAGCAGGCTGTCCAGCCAGGCTTCTCCGCCGCGGTAGGCGGCTTCGAATGCGGCAATGCTGAACGGGTTGGTGTTGGCCAGATGCAGGCTGTCGAAGATTTTCCGGAGCGCGTCGCGCAGCGCGGGATCGGGCACGATCAGGCTGGACAGGCCGAGTCCGGGAATGTTGAAAGTCTTGCTTGGCGCCACCGCGGTGACCAGCTTGTCGTGTTCCCCCGCCAGCGTGGCCAGCACGGTGTGGCGCGCTTCGGGATAGACCAGGTCGGCGTGTATTTCATCCGACAGTATCGCCAGATCGTAACGCCGTGCGATGCGCAGGATTTCTTCCAGCTCGGCGCTGTTCCACACCCGGCCCACCGGATTGTGCGGCGAGCAGAGCAGCAACAAGCGCGCGCCATCGGCAGCGCATTGTTCGAGGTGATCGAAATCCATCGTGTAGCGGCCACTTTCCAAATGCCAATTTTCCAAATACCCATTTTCCAGACATAAAGGATTCTCGACCAGGCGGCGCCCGTTGGTGGTCACCGCCGAGAAAAAAGGGAAATAAACCGGCGGCTGCACGATCACGCCTTCACCCGGCAGCGTGCTGGCCAGCACGGTTGCGAACAGCGACGGCACCACGCCGGGCGCCATCACGATCCAGTCGCGCTGCACCGTCCAGCCGTGGCGATTTTTCAGCCAGTCCATCAGCGCGTCGTACAGGCTGTCCGGGTAAAAGGTGTAGCCGTATACCGGATGCGCGGCACGTTCGGCTAGCGCGCGTGTCACCGCTTCCGGGGCGGCGAAATCCATGTCGGCCACCCACAACGGCAGCACATCCGCCGTGCCGAAATACGCGGCGCGGCCGTCATGCTTGACCGAAGCCGTCCCGTCGCGCGGAATTTCCCGATCGAAGCCGGAGCTCAAGCAATGCGCTCCCACAACGTGACTTCGGAGAGGCTGTGCTGGAATTTGTGGCGGGTTTCGCGGATCACGAAAGGCACGTCCTGCGGCGGTTCGAGCAGACGAAAGTGTGGTTCGAGCAGCTCCTTCAGGCCGTCCAGCGTGGTGAAGTTCTCGCCGTTTTTCTTGAACCCGCCTGGCCATTCTTCGCGGCTGGTGTGTTCTTCCAGCCAGGTATAGGGCGAAGCGATCAGCAGCACACCGCCCGGATTGAGTCGCTCGTGCACGGTGGAGAGAAATTTTTTCGGGCTGTACAGACGGTCGATCAGGTTGGCGGCCAGTATCAGGTCGTAGCCGCCGAATACCGTTTTGAGGTTGCAGGCATCGCCCTGGAAGAAGTCCACCTTGTGCCGCACTTCGTCCAGCCCCAGATCGACCAGCTTGCGCTCCCGGTAGCTGACCAGATCGCCTTCTTCGGTCAGGGTGTAGCGCAATATGCCCTGTTCGGCGAGCTGCACGCCGGAGTGGATGAAGCGCACGGAAAAATCGATGCCGGTGACATGATCGAAATGGCGCGCCAGTTCGAACGTGGCCCCGCCCGCCGCACAGCCCAGATCGAGCGCGTTGCGCGCCGGTTTGTTACCCATCGCACGGATCGCAATCCCGGCAAGCGCCCGCGGAAAATTCGCGACGCCGAAATATTCATCGCCGTAATGAAATTCGGCATATTCGGACAGCAGCTTGTCCGTTTCGTAATGCGACTCGGGCACGCCGGCAAGCGCATCGGCAACCACGTAACGGAATCCGGCATGCTGGAAGAAATGGCGGCGGAATGCATAGCGCGCGCTGCGCAGTGCCTCGTTGCCGCAGGAAATCCACGAGCCGCCCTTGATCAGGTTGTGGCGCCCGTCAAAGGTCGGCGTGGTGAAATCGTCGTACAGCGGATGCACTTCGAAACCGACGAACGGGTAAATCGGGGTTTCCGTCCATTGCCAGACATTGCCGACCACATCGCAAAGCTCGCCTTGCGCAAATTCGGCGACCGGGCATGAGGACGCATAATGATCCAGGTGGATGTTGGCTGCCGCAATACGGTCTCGCGCAATTTCCGCGCATCCTGCAAAGTCGTACAGGCGATACCATTCGTCCTCGCTGGGCATCCTGACAGCCTGCCCGGTGCGCCGCCCCTGCCAGTTGCAGAACGCCTTGGCTTCGTGATAATTCACCTCGACCGGCCAGTCCCACGGCATCGCCACTTCTTCGGTCATCAGGCGCAACCGCCAGCCGTCGCCTTTCCTGATCCAGAACGTCGGATGCGCCGCATGGGTGTAGTTGCGCCAATCCAGTCCTTCCTGTTCCCAGCACGCATCGTTGGCATAGCCGCCGTCCTCGACGAAGCCGAGAAACTCGCGGTTGCTGACCAGGTAACGGCTGGCCTGAAACGCCGCGATGCCGGTCCGGTGCGAACCGTACTCGTTGTCCCAGCCATAATTGTCCGCCGACCTTTCCTTGCCCAGGCGCACCTCGCCGGCGGGAATCTCCACCAGCCGGTTTCGCGGCGCGCCATCGGGGTTTTGGCAGGACTTGCGGCACGGTTGCCAGGCAGGATGCGGTTTCACGTGTTCCAGCGCGTGCTGGCGTATCAGCACCGAGGACGTTTCCAGATGGATGCGCTCATGTTCGATGCACATCAGTATCGCCCACCACGGATGGTCCCAGTTGATCGGCAACGCGAGCGGGATTGTTTCAATCAGCCTGTCGACAACTTCGCGCACCCGGTTGCGGTATTCGCGCACTTCGTCGACACGCGGCCAGTCGTAACGGGCTTCGTCGAGGTCGTCCCAGCTCATTTCATCGACACCCACCGCGAACATCGCTTCGAATTCCGGATTGATGCGCTCCCTGACCAGCCCGGCCAGCACCAGCTTGTTGATGAAAAAGGTCGCGGTATGGCCGAAGTAGAAAATCAGCGGGTGGCGCAGCGAAATCGGTTTGCTGAAAAACGACTGATCGCCTGCCAGCGTTTCGAAAAGCTGCTCGTAGCGATTGAATGTCGCAAGGAAGTATTCGCGAATTTCCCTTCGCGCAGCCTCGGCATTGCTGCCGGACAGCACGGGAGTTCGCTCGAATAGTCTGGGGGGCATCGCATCTCCTGTTCGGGTACATATGGCGTGAAGGATTCCGCCTTTGTCTTTCGGCGCCTGTCGCAACAGGTGCGATATGGCGTTCATTTCGGATTGCTGCCGGTGTGAATTTTAACAGCGAATATGCCTGTATATAAGCGGTGTAAAATATTTCCGCGAAATTACAGAATTAAACTTGATGCGCAACGCCCCCCACCTCATCGTCAGCATAACCGGCCACGGTTTTGGCCATGTCGCGCAGACGGCGCCTGTGCTGAACCGGCTTCACCAGCTTCTTCCCGACCTGCGTTTGACGGTGCGTTCCACCGTGCCCCTTGCCCATCTGCGCTCACGCATCGATGCACCGTTCGCATATCTTTCCGGTGAAGGCGATATCGGCATGGTGATGTCTTCGGCGCTGGACGTGCTGGTCGAGGAAAGCCGCGCGGCCTACCGCGCGTTCCACCGGGGCTGGGATCGGCGTGTCGCCGACGAGGCGGATCTGCTGCGCGAGCTCGGCACCGACCTGGTATTTTCCAATGTCGGTTACCTGCCGCTGGCGGGTGCGCAGCGGGCGGGCATTCCGAATGCCGCGCTGTGTTCGCTGAACTGGGCGGATATCTATCGCCACTACTGCGGCGACAATGACATCGCCGTTCAAATAGCCGGTTGCTACGCCGGCGCCGATGCGTTCCTGCGCGCCACACCGGGTATGGCCATGACCAGCCTGCCCAACCTGATCCCGGTTGCACCGATCGCCGCGGTCGGCACGAACCGGCGCGCAGAGCTCGATCATCGCTTGAAGTTATCGAATGATGAAAAACTGGTCCTGGTCAGCCTGGGCGGAATTGCAAGCCGCCTGCCGATTGAACGCTGGCCGCGCATCCCCCGCGTGCGCTGGCTGGTCCAGCAAAGCTGGCACACCGAACATCCCGATGCGATCGTCCTGGAAACACTGAACATGCATTTCAGCGACCTGCTCGCCAGCAGCGACGCGCTGATCTGCAAACCCGGCTACGGCAGCTTCGCCGAAGCCGCGAGCAACGGCGTGCCGGTGCTTTACGTGAACCGCCCCGACTGGCCCGAAGCCCCCGCCCTGGTCGAATGGCTGCAACAAAACAGCCTGTGCCGCGAAGTCGCGCGCGATACCCTGGAACAGGGAAAGATTGCAGAAGTGCTGGAAGAAATCTGGAATGCGCCCAGACCGAAGCCGGTGATTCCGGAAGGGACAAATCAGGTGGCGGAGTGGCTGGCGAAGAAACTGAATTTGTAGTTTGGCAGTAAAACCCAAGGATCAGAAACCTCTGGAAAACGTAGCGAGCGATGGCAGAGCTAGGCGCGAAAGGAAGAGGAAGAGGAATGTACATTGAGTACATGAGCATTCCGAGTCCTTGAGCAACAACGCTCTGTCGAGCGGAGTAGTTTTACAAAGGTTTTTTAGTGGACGTGTCCACCCTCTTCATGCACATGCCCATGCTCCAGCTCTTCCTCGGTGGCTTTGCGAATGTTCGTCACGGTGCAGTTGAACGTCAGCGTTTTGCCGGCCAGCGGATGATTGCCGTCCACCGTCACTTCGTCGTCGGTGACTTCCACCACGGAAAAAAGCATGAAATCCTCGTCATCCGAAGCCTCCGGCGCGCCTTCGAATTGCATGCCGACAGCAACATCCTTCGGAAACGAGCTGCGCGGCTCGACCTGGACCAGACTGTGGTCGTATTCGCCGAATGCGTCATCCGGCTGCATGGTCACGCTGCATTTTTCACCGACGCCCTTGCCGTGCAGCGCCTCTTCGACCAGCGGAAAAATTCCGTCGTATCCGCCATGCAGATAGCTGATCTGCTCATCAACTCTTTCGAGCAGTTCACCGGTCGAGTCGAACAATTCGTAGTTCAGCGATACAACCGTGTCTTTGGCGATTTTCATTTCATTTCCTTTATCAAATTGAGTATTTCCTGCGCATGCCCGTGCGCCTGCACGCCGTACATGACATGGCGCAGCTTGCCGTTCCGGTCGATAACAAACGTGGAGCGTTTGATGGACAGTTTCTTCTGCCCGTCGACTTCCTTCTCATACATCACGCCATAACGTTTGCAGATCCGCGCATCGGGATCCGAGAGCAGCAAAACCGACAGGCCGTACTTGTCGCGAAAAGATGCATGGCTCAGGCAGTCATCGCGGCTGATCCCGATCACGATGCTGTCAAGCTTGCCGAATTCGTCTTCCAGTGCGGTGAATTCGTTGGCTTCCATGGTGCAGCCCGGCGTGTCGTCCTTGGGGTAGAAATACAGTACGACATTCTTCTTTCCCTGTTGCGATGCGAGACTGAAAGTCTGCATGTCGGAATCCGGCAATTCGAAGTGCGGCGCTTCTATTCCTGTTACAAGTTGCATAGACATTGGTGTTTTCCCCCGTGCCCCATTTTAAACACATTTTATTAACCTTATAAAAATATTTGCTGCATGTCCAGACCGGGCATCGCGCGGCTATAATCAATCCGATGAAAAGCGGACTCACCATGCTCGGCGGGCTGACCGTCAACGAATTCCTGCGCGATTACTGGCAGAAGAAGCCCCTGCTGATCCGCAAGGCCTTTCCTGATTTCAACGGGTTGATCGATGCACAGAAACTGCTCGCCCTGGCCTGCAGCGAAGATGTGCAGGCCAGGCTGGTAACGCAAAAGCGCGGCAAGTTCGAACTGCAGCAATCGCCGTTCGAACCGGAGCAACTGGACAGCCTCGGCAGGAGCAAATGGACGGTGCTGGTGCAGGGCGTGAATCATTACCTTCCCGAGGCAGCCGAACTGCTCCGGCATTTCTCATTCATTCCCCATGCGCGGCTCGACGACCTGATGGTCAGCTTCGCCCCGAAAGGCGGCGGCGTGGGCCCGCACTTCGATTCCTACGATGTGTTCCTGCTTCAGGGTACGGGCCACCGCCGCTGGCAGATTTCCGCGCAGGCCGATCGCAGCCTGATACCGGACGCGCCGTTGCGCATCCTGCGCGATTTCAGGGCCGAGCAGGAATGGGTGCTGGAAGCGGGCGACATGCTGTATCTGCCGCCGCACTATGCGCACAACGGCATCGCCGAAGACGATTGCATGACCTGTTCGATCGGCTTCCGCACACCCGCCTACCAGGAATTGGCCGAACAATTCCTGGTATACCTGCAGGACAGGATCAACGTGGAGGGCATGTATGCCGACCCCGGGCTGAAGACGCAGCAGCACCCCTCCGAGATCAGCGCGGCGATGCTGCATCAGGTGCAACAGTCGATCCGGCAGATACGCTGGGACAGGGATGACATCGCGAATTTCCTCGGCTGCTATCTGAGCGAACCCAAGCCGCATATCTTTTTCGATGCGCCCCGGCGTCCGCTGAGCCAGGCGAAATTCAGGCAGGCGATACGGAAGTCCGGAGTGCAGCTCGACCTGAAGAGCCAGATGCTGTGCCGCGCCGGCTGGATCTTCATGAACGGCGAAGCACACCAGGTGAACGGGCAGGATTACCGGCTGTTGCGCGAACTGGCCGACCGGCGCGCGTGCGATGCACTGAAGGACTGCACGGACGGTTCGAGCGAACTGCTTTACCGATGGTATCTGGACGGCTATATTTCTCTCATCCGAACCGGGGGAAAACCATGAGCGACGATGAATTGCAGCACACCCAGTTGAACGGCATCACGGAATACACCGATGCGCTCGATACATTGTGCGGACTGGCGCAGCGCAACCTGCTCCTGTTCGAAAAGGATTTCGACGGGCTGGGTTACAACAGCGAAGCGCGCTATGCGACGCTGCGCAATTTCCTGCTCGCCAGTCCCGCCCACCGGCTTTACGTGCTCGCCCATGACACGCATTATTTGTCCACGCTGTGCCCGCGCATGCTGATGCTGCTGGAACAGTTCGGTACCGCGATGTTCATCCACCAGACGCCCGGACACCTGCAGCACATTTCTGACCCCTTTTCCGTCGCGGACGAATCGAACTACGTGCGCCGCTTCCATTTCGACGATCCGCGCGGCATTCTGGGCCAGCATGACCCGGAAAAGGCGCGCGCGCTGAAATCGCGCTTCATGGAGATGTGGGAATCATCCCATCCTGCTGTTTCCAATACAAAGCTTGGATTGTAAAAAAATATTTCAAAACATCTGGATTTCCTAATATTACCTGCTAGAATGCGCCGCCTTCGATCTTGAGTGCATTGCCGCTTTGCTTCTGGATGCATTTGAATCCGGGTAAATTATTGTGTATCTCAACTTAACTTTCCAAGGAAACCAAAATGAAACGTATCGCGCTTGTTGCCACTCTGCTGGCTCTTGCATTGTCTGCTTGTGGCCAAAAGGCTGCTGAAACTGCTGCTCCTGCCGCCGCTCCCGCTCCTGCTGCTCCTGCCGCCGCTACATCGGCTGTCGGTGCTCCTGCTGCTGCTCCTGCTGCTCCTGCTGCTCCTGCTGCCGACGAAAAGAAGTAAAGCAACCGTAGTCTGAACAATAAAAAGCCGGCGCAAGCCGGCTCTTTATTTCTGCAGTTATTACACTGGTTAAGGACTTCATCTGATCTCCCGCCAGCCGAACCCGTCTTCCTGGGTTGCCACGCCCACCCAGCTTGTTTCGCATCCGGCCGCCATGCTCAACGCGCGCACGGCCAGTTCCGGGGTATTGTTCCTGCGGCTGAGATGCGCGGCGATCAGGTGTTGCAAACGGCTGATATCCAGGCTGGCCAGAATGCCGGCTGATTCATCGTTGTTCAAATGCCCGAACCGTCCGCCGACACGCTGTTTCAGGCTGTAAGGGTAATCGCCGTTCATCAGCATTTCAAAATCATGGTTGCACTCCAGCACCAGCGCATCGCACCCGCTCAATGTCTGCTGGATATGCGCGGTGCTGCACCCGGTGTCGGTCAATACGCCCAGCCGGCGTGCGCCGTCGCTGAAAACGAATTGCACCGGCTCGGCGGCATCGTGCGGAACAGGATAGGGTATGACCTCGATATCGCCGATCGTGAAAGCCTGCCGGGGATCGATTTCCCGGATATCGGCTATTCCGGCCAACGCCTTTTCCTGGGCGCGCAGCGTGCCATGCGTCAGCCATACCGGCAGATTGTATTTGCGTGCCAGCCGCGCAACCCCGCCGATATGATCGCCGTGCTCATGGGTCACGACGATGCCGCTCAACTCCCCGGGGGACATGTCCAGGCTGACCATGCGCTGGATCGTGTCCTGCAAACCGAAGCCGCAGTCCATCAACACCCGGGTCTGACAGGTAGCGGTTTTTGATCCGGCTTCAACCACCAGCGAGTTGCCTTCGCTGCCGCTGCCCAGGGATGCAAAACGCATGGCCATCAGCGCATCGCCGCTACTGCTGCTGATTGATGTTCTTGTAGATCGCCTCGAGCATCTGCTTGCTTACCTTGTCGCTTGCGCCGGTCTGATCGGCAATGGACACTTCGCAGGTGTTTCCGCCGTCTTTCACGTTCACGCGATAATGCCGGCTGGTGTCCTCGTCGCTTTTCCAGAACATCAGTTTGTCCAGCCACCCCCTGTCCAGCTTGACCGGACGCAGGTAGTAGATGCCCTTCTCGCGATTCCTGTCTTCGACGACCAGGCCCGCGGCCTCGAGGGCAAGGCCCACTTTTCGCCAGGAACGGTCAAACGGGTCGTTCAGCACGATGATGGTGTTGCCCCCGGATATCTCGCGCAGGCTGGCCGTTCCCGCCGGTTCGAGCGTGCCGACCGCCGTTGTGGGCGTTGCCGCTACCGCACTGACTGCGGCGGCGGAAGAATTCGCACTGCCGGCAGCGACGAGCGTCGGGACCTGCCCCAGATCTGCCGATGCGCTCGCAGATGTGAATGCGCCGGCGGGTATCTGGTAACGATCATCGCCGGCGGGAACGGTCAGATCCGGCGGAACCTTCAGCGGGGGTATGCTTTTCGCCGAGGCAGCATAATCGATCTGTTTGCTGTTCCCGAACAGGCTGCAACTTGCCAGTGAAACCAGCACCACACCCGATATTGCCAACTGCAAAACTTTCATTGTTACTCTCCGGCTGTACAGCATCTTCAATTGAGCACGCCCGCTTCGCGCATCGCCGACTCGACCTTGGGATGGGAGACCGCCGTCAAGGGGGTCAGCGGCAGCCGCAGTGCATTCTTCATCAGGCCCATGCGCGACACCGCCCATTTCACCGGAATCGGGTTGGCTTCGACGAACAGGTTGCGGTGCAGGCCGAGCAGGCGGAAATTGATTTCCCGCGCCCTGGCGACCTCGCTGTTCAGCGCGGCCACGCACATCTCGTGCATCAGCTTGGGTGCGACATTCGCGGTAACCGAGATCGCGCCGTGCGCGCCGAGCAGCATCAGCGCCAGCGTGCTGGCATCGTCGCCGCTGTAGACCGCGAAATCTCCATTCGCGCGCTTCAACAAGGCCGCGCGCCGCAACAGGTCGCTGCCGCGCTCGATGTTGCCGGTCGCATCCTTGATGCCGACGATGTTGGGAATCTGCGCGAGGCGCAGCACCGTGTCGTTGTTCATGTCGGCGACGGTGCGCCCCGGCACGTTGTACAGGATGTGCGGCATATCCACCGCCTCGGCGATGGCCTTGAAGTGCAGGTACAGGCCTTCCTGGGTCGGCTTGTTGTAATAGGGAACCACCGACAGCGACGCATCGGCGCCGGCCTTTTTCGAGAACGCGGCCAGTTCGATCGCTTCGCGGGTCGAATTTGCGCCGGTTCCGGCAATGATGGGTATGCGCTTCGCGGCGTGCTTCACCGCCTCGGCGATCAGCAGTTCGTGTTCTTCCACATTGACGGTGGGCGATTCGCCGGTGGTGCCGACCACGACGATGCCATCCGTGCCCTGTTCGGCATGAAAATCGATCAACGCGCGGAACGCCGCCAGGTCGAGACTGCCGTCTTCCAGCATCGGGGTGACGATTGCAACAATACTGCCTTTGATCATTTTTCCCTCGATCATTTGTTGTGGGCTAGCCGAATAATAAATAAAGGGAAGCATTCTACCGTAATTTTCGACCGCCCCCACGGGCTGCGCGACAAAAGTCACGCGAAGTGAAATAATGCCGCCACTCTTCAATTCAGCATCCCTATGTCCGCAACAACCCTGGTGTCAGCAACAACCCTGGCCTCCGCAACAACGCTTACCGCGATGCGTTCCGGCGACATCGGCACCATCGTCTCGATACATGCCGATGAAGCGCTGCATCTGCGCCTGCTGGCATTGGGTTTCCGCACCGGGAAGCAGATCGAGATGATACGCAAAGCCAGCTTCTCCGGCCCGCTGCAGGTCCGCATCGGCACCACCGACGTGATGCTGCGGCGCAGCGAGGCGGACAAGATCAAGGTGCAAGTCAAATAACATGAAGCGAATCGCGCTCCTGGGCATGCCCAACACCGGCAAATCCACGCTGTTCAACCGGATGACCGGCGGCGCGGCGCGCGTCGGCAACTGGCCCGGCATCACGGTCGAGCTGCTCAGCGGCAAGATTTTGCTGGGCGAAGACATGGTCGAAATCATCGACCTGCCGGGCATCTACGACCTGCACGGCTTTTCCGACGACGAACAGGTGGTGCGCCACTTCCTGCACGACAACGTCCCCGACCTCGCGCTGGTCATCGTCAACACCACGCAGATCGAACGCCAGATCAGCCTGCTGCTGCAGCTCAAACAGCTCAACATCAACCTGGTGGTGATCCTGAACATGGCGGATGAAGCGAAGAAATTCGGCATCAGCGTCGATGTCGCAAAAATGTCCGCACTGCTGGAAATGCCGATCTTCCTGCTCAGCGCGAAATACGGCAGCGGCTACCCGCAAGCGCTGCAGGCGATCACCCGGGCGCTGCGCTATCCCACCCCCGGCATGGCCGAACACCTGCGCAGCCAGCTCGAACAGGATGAGCATATCGAAGCGGAAATGGCGCGCGTGCTGAAACATACCGTACAGGTCCCCGCGCGCCTGTCGGACCGCCTGACCGAAAAACTGGACAGCGTGCTGCTGCATCCGTGGCTGGGGCTGCCGATCTTCTTCGCGGTGATGTATTTGCTGTTCCAGGGCATCTTCATGTTCGGCCAGCCGATACAGGCCGGCATCGCCGCGGCGTTCACCTGGCTCAGGGAGGCCGCGCTGGTGCCGCTGCTGGCAGGCCTGCCGCATGCGATCCAGGGTTTCCTGCTGGACGGCATCTACAACGGCGTGGCCACCGTCGCGGCATTCGTGCCGGTGATCGTGCTGTTCTTCCTGTTCATGGCGATGGTCGAGGACAGCGGCTACCTGTCGCGCGCCGCGTTCCTGATGGACGCGCTGATGGCGCGCCTCGGGCTGGACGGGCGCGGCTTCGTGATGCTGCTGATGGGCTTCGGCTGCAATGTCCCCGCGCTGATGGGAACGCGCGTGATGCGCTCGCGCGCGATGAGGCTGCTGACGATGCTGGTGATCCCGTTCTCGCTGTGTTCGGCGCGCCTGCAGGTATTCATCTTTTTCAGCGCCGCGCTGTTCTCGGCCAGCGCCGCGCCGGTGGTGCTGTTCAGCCTGTACCTGTTCAGTTTCGCCACCGCGATACTCACCGCGCTGATCTTCAAGAACCGCTTCAGGAACAACGAGCCGTTCGTGCTGGAACTGCCGCCCTACCGCTTTCCCACGCTGCGCCAGATGGTGCTGCGCGGCTGGGTGGAGGTGCGCCACTTCCTGCGCCGCGCGACCAAGTTCATCGTGGCCGGGGTGGTGATGGTGTGGCTGCTCACCCATCTGCCGCTGTCCGCCGCGCCCGCCGGCCCGGGCACGCTCGCCGGGATGATAGGCGGCGCGCTGCAGCCGATGTTCGCGCCGCTCGGGATCAACCCGCAACTGACCATCGCGCTGATCTTCGGCTTCATCGCCAAGGAAATCGTGATCGGCGCGCTCGCGGTGATCTACGGCCTGAGCGGAACCGCACTCAGCGGCGCGCTCGGACAGCAGCTCGACTGGGTGCAGGCCTACAGCTTCATGCTGTTCACGCTGCTCTACACGCCCTGTCTCGCCACCGTTGCGACGCTGCAAAGCGAATCCAAGCAGACCCGTTTCACGCTGCTGTCGCTGGGCTGGTCACTGGGGCTCGCCTGGCTGGTCAGCTTCGCGTTCTACCAGGTCGCGAGGGCGCTCGGATACTGAATAGCGGGGACTGGCCACCCATTCCTGCAGCAGGCTGTATCCCACTGCAAGCAGTGTCGGCCCGATGAACACGCCGACGAAGCCGAACGCAAGCACGCCGCCCATCACGCCGAACAGGATCAGGATGAACGGCAATTTGCTGCCGTGGCTGATCAGCAGCGGTTTCACCACGTTGTCCACGCCGCTGATCAGGAATACGCCCCAGAGCAGCATGAAGATTCCCCAGCCCACCGAGCCCTGGTAGAACAGCCAGACGGTCGCGCTGCCCCATATCAGCGGCGGCCCGACCGGAACCAGCGAGAGTACCGCAGTGGCTACGCCAAGCAGCAGCGCGGCCGGCACACTCGCGATGAAAAAGCCGATCGTCGCAACGATTCCTTGCGCCAGCGCGGTACCCAGCAGCCCGTACATCACACCCCGGACGGTGTTCCTGACGATGCCGAGGACATTCTCCACATGGGTTCCGACCACCCGATCCATCGCGCCGCTGAGAAAACGCGCCAATGCGATGCCATCGCGGTAGAAAAAGAAACTGACGAACGCGGCCAGACTCATTACCACCACACCCCGTCCCAGCAGGATACCGCCGGCAAGCAGGAATCGCCTGGTCGGCTCCAGCAGGCGGTTCACCAGAGCGGCCCTCTCCTGGGGATCGGTTGCGATCAGATGCCAATATGAATCGGCAGACCCGCCAACGACCGGAACCGCCTTCAACCAGGACGGCGGAACCGGCGGGCCCGCCTCCATGGCCTGCCTGACCCAGTCGTAAAAGGCGGTAACGTTGTCTGCCAGGTTGTATGCGACCAGTGCCAGCGGCAGGATCACCACGAGTACCAGCGACAGCGTCATCGTAAGCGCGGCGATGTTCTGCCGGCCCTTCATGCTGCGCAATAGCCGGAGATAAAGCGGCCAGGTCGAAACACTCACCACCAGCGCAAGCAGTATCGCGGCCAGAAACGGTCTCAGCACCAGAAAGCAGCCCGCCACCAGCACGAACACGGCGGCAAGCTGAACGAAATATTCGAAGCGTTTTTCCACGGTTCTGCACCTCAAGCTGGTTCCGGCAAACCGACTGCTCCCAGATTTGTTCAAGGCTCTGTTCAAGGCTCTGTTCAAGCCCCTGTTCAAGGCTCTGTTCAAGGCCGGCACGATTCGCATGGTAGCCGATTTTACGAAGCGGACAGCATCCAGCCGGCATAGGCAACGTTATAATCCGCTCGTAGAGCATAGCCGGTTTGTTGACGGCTTCACGGGACGGCCCCGACAATTTTCTGCCGGAATAGCCCACAGGGAACAAGCCCATGTTGACCTTCATGAGTGTGGCATTGCTGATTTATGGCTCCATGCATCTCTATGCATTCGGCAAAGTGTGGATGGCATTCCCGCATTCGTTCGGCCTGGGGCTGGCGCTGGTGCTGGCCGGGATAGCCCTGACTTTCTCCCCGCTGCTGGTCTGGTATATGGAAAAGCATAACTGGCATGGCGCAACCGTCGCCACAGCCTGGGTGAGCTACAGCTGGATGGGATTCCTGTTCCTGTTTTTCTGCATCGGACTGGCGTTCGATCTCGGCCATGCATTCGCGACATTGCTGAATTTCAAATGGCCACTGACCGATGCGGCAGCGTTACGGACCGTATTCCTGCTGTCACTCGCGGCTCTGGGCTACGGATCAATCGAAGCGC
The DNA here is from genome assembly GCA_963827265.1 of uncultured beta proteobacterium. Lineage (GTDB taxonomy): Bacteria > Pseudomonadota > Gammaproteobacteria > Burkholderiales > Gallionellaceae > Gallionella. The sequence continues at coordinate 87,980 of CAWHAD010000007.1, forward strand.
GGCGGATACGGATTGAAAAGGTAAACATCAACACAACCAAACTCGCCTCTGGACGCATCACCATCGCGCAGATTTCCGACCTGCACCTGGGCATGATGACGGGTGCCGGAGTTCTCGGTCGTGTGATGGACAAACTGCGCGAGATCAGGCCCGACATCGTCGTCGCGACCGGGGACATCGTCGATGGACAGGGTGATGATCTCGATGCGCTTGCGTTGCCCTTCAGGACCTATTCGCCGCCGCTCGGCGCTTATGCGGTGATCGGCAATCACGAACACTATGCCGGGCTGGAAAACTCGCTGCGCTTCCTGCGCAGCGCGGGCTTCACCGTGTTGCGCGGCGAACCGGCCTTCGCAGGCGGGATCGTGCTCGCGGGTGTCGACGATCCCGACAGGCAGGGGCCGGACCACCACGCCGAACCTGCTAGCCGGACAGCGCCCGTTACAGCGCCCATTAACGGCTTCACGGTGCTGCTCAAGCACCAGCCGATAGTCGATGACAATATTCGATTCGACCTGCAACTCTCGGGGCACATCCATGGCGGGCAGATATTCCCGTTCGTCTATCTGACGCGCCTGGTCTACGGCGTGCATACCGGCATGACCAGACTGGCCGACGGTCGGCTGCTGTACGTCAGCCGCGGAGCCGGCACCTGGGGCCCGCCGTTACGCCTGTTTGCGCCGCCCGAGATTACACTGATCACCATCGAGAGCAACCATCCGCATCCGTCGCACTGACTGCCGATGGGTTAACGGTAATGTATCGGCTGATATCCGAAAACAGATAAAGTGGCGCATGGCGCAGCCGCTATAATGCACGTTTCATCGTAACGGGTAATTATCGTGTCTGATCGTTTGGCTGTATTGCCGCAATACCTGATGCCCAAGCAGTTGCTGACCATACTGGCCGGAAAGTTCGCCAATGCCAGGCTGGGCGGCTTCACCACGGCCGTGATCCGCCGCTTCGTCGCGCGCTACCGGGTGAACATGCAGGAAGCGGCGAACCCGGACATCGCGAGCTATCCCAGCTTCAACGAATTTTTCACGCGGCCGTTGCGCGCAGACGCGCGCCCGCTGGCCGATGCCGCTTTCGTCTGCCCGGTGGATGGCACGATCAGCCAGTTCGGCGCGATCGAGCATGGCGACATTTTCCAGGCCAAGGGGCACCGCTACACCGCGACCGCGCTGGTCGGCGGCGATGCGGAACTGGCCGCGCAGTTCGCGGACGGCAGCTTCGCGACGCTGTACCTGAGCCCCAGGGACTATCACCGCATCCACATGCCCTGCGCCGGACGCCTGCGGCGGATGATTTATGTGCCGGGCGAACTGTTCTCGGTCAACCCGAAGACCGTGCGCGGCGTGCCGGGACTGTTCGCGCGCAACGAGCGGGTGGTGTGCGTGTTCGACGGCGATTTCGGTGACGGCATGTCCGGGCCGTTCGTGCTGACGCTGGTGGGCGCCACCATCGTCGGCAGCATGGCCACGACATGGCATGGCGTGGTCAACCCGCCGCGTTCGCGCACGGTGCGTGTATGGCGCTATGACGACCGGGAAATCACGCTGAACCAGGGCGATGAGATGGGCCGCTTCCTGCTCGGCTCCACCGTGGTGATGCTGTTCCCGCAGAACACGCTGCGCTTCAACCCGGCCTGGTCGCCCGCCCGCGCGATACACCTGGGCGAGGCGATGGGCAGCAAACCATAACCATCACGGAGGAGCCGGTTCAGGCGGTTTCCTTCAATTTCGTTGCATCCACTGCGCGCGCGCCCGAACCGGGCGCCCTCATGTTCCGTAAAGGTTAACGATGTACCCAGTCCACGATGTTGATGCGATTCTGCTGCTGTCCCTGTCGGTCGCGTCCAAGCGGCGACCCGCCGCCCTGGACGAAATCTTCACGGCGATCGATCTCGCGCAAACTGCGATTCCTTCCGCGACCAGATTATCCGATGCGTTCGCCCGGCTGTCCGCTTATGGCCTGGTAGTCGAAATTGACGGCGGCTACAGCCTCTCTGCCGATGCGCAGCAGATGATGGCGAGTCAGCGCAAGAATGATGACACCGCGAAGAAAATGTATCGTATCAGGGAACATCTCGCCGATTACCACCTGAATGGCGAGCATGCGACGATTCTGGTGCACCCGGATCAGTTGCTGGCCGCTTTGCAGGCGTACCAGAAAACCAGGGGCTCGGGCAGAAGCTGGCTGATCGATAAACCCAGGCCGGTCTGGATCCCCACCAGGGAACTGGTCCGAGGTGGAAAACCGTTCCCATCCAGACGACGCAAACCCTGATTATCGGGATGCCTGATATTTCACCCTGCTCCGCCGCCGGCATAGCCATCCAGTTCAAGGTTGCGCGCCTTCGTACCCTTCGATGATGACCATATCCAGCGTTGAAGCTGACTGCCGAAGTTTGATCGCCTGCTGGTATTCGGGCGACTTCCAGCAATCCAGCGCGGCCTGATAGCTGGGAAACTCGATCACCACGTTGCGGGACCGGCTTTCACCTTCGGGATTCTCGAATTGCCCGCTGCGCACCAGAAACCGCGCGCCGTACTTCCTGAATGGTTCGGCATTGGCCGCAATATACGCATTGTATTTGTGCTGATCCGCAACGTCGGCACGTACGATCCAGTAGCCTTTGGGCATGGCGTCTCCTTTACGATGATTCGGTCTGCTGCGCGCGGCTCCAGGCCACGACTACCTGACCACCCAGGAACCTTCCACGATCAGCCTGTCGTTCTCGAATATCCTGCCGAGATAGCGGTCGCCGGGATTGACCGGGCCGACACCCTTGGGTGTGCCGGTCATCAGCAGATCGCCGTCTTCCAGGGTCAGGAAACTTTTTGCGTAGGACAGCATCTGCGCCGGCTTGCTCAGCATCAGGTCGTAGTTGCCGTGCTGAACCAGCTTGTCATTGATATGGAACTCCATCCTCAGCATGCTGACGTCGCCATCGAATTCGACGAAATCGCTGAATACCGCCGATCGATCAAACGCCTTGGCGAGTTCCCACGGCCATCCCTTGTTCTTCAATTGATACTGCAGATCCCGCTTGGTGAGATCAAGACCGAACCCGATACCGCCCAGTTCGCCGGAACGGATCAGGAAGGTGATCTCGCCCTCGTAATGAATCAGCTCGGACCGGCAGGAATAGACCTCGCTCGAAATGGCCGAGTTCGGCTTCAGGAATATGACCGGATCCTGATCGGGCTCGTTATCGAACTCCTTGATGTGTTCGGCATAATTCCTGCCGATGCAGACGACCTTGGACGGGTAAACCGGTTTGCCTTGCCAGGTAACTGAATTCATTTGCGCTCACTGTTCGGAATCACGACCGGGCAAATATAACAGCTAACCGGAGTAACCGGCCAGCACCGGCAGATAATTCCCGCAGCGTCTGATCCGGTTCAGACTGCAGCCCTGCGACCCGGCGGGAATATGCCCGCCGGGTCGATGGTTATTTTTCGAACTTCATCACGCCGGATTTGCAATCCACCCTGATCGTATCCTTCGCGGCGAATTTGCCTTCCAGGATCAGCTTGGCGAGCGGGTTTTCCAGTTGCGACTGGATCGCGCGCTTCAGCGGTCTTGCGCCGTAAACCGGGTCGAATCCCGCGTTCGCGATCTCGGCCAGTGCTGCTTCGCTGATGTCCAGCTTCATCTCCAGCTGCGCCAGGCGTTTCTCCAGGTACTGCAACTGGATGCGCGCGATGGACTTGATGTTCTTTTCGTCCAGCGCGTGGAACACCACGACCTCGTCGATGCGGTTGATGAACTCGGGGCGGAAATAGGATTTCACCTCGCCCATCACCGCGAGCTTGATCACCTGGTAATCGTCGCCGGACATCTGCTGGATCATCTGCGACCCGAGATTGGAGGTCATCACGATCACGGTATTCTTGAAATCCACGGTGCGTCCCTGGCCGTCGGTCATGCGCCCGTCGTCCAGCGCCTGCAGCAGCACGTTGAACACGTCGGGATGCGCCTTCTCGACTTCATCGAGCAGGATCACGCTGTAAGGCTTGCGCCGTACCGCCTCGGTCAGGCCGCCGCCCTCCTCGTAGCCGACATAGCCGGGCGGCGCGCCGATCAGACGCGCGACGGAATGCTTCTCCATATATTCGCTCATGTCGATACGGATCAGATGGTCCTCGGAATCGAACAGGAAACCGGCCAGCGCCTTGCACAGCTCGGTCTTGCCGACGCCGGTCGGGCCGAGGAACAGGAACGAGCCATAGGGCCGGTTCGGATCGGACAAGCCGGAGCGCGAACGGCGAATCGCATCCGACACCAGCCTTACCGCCTCGTCCTGACCGACCACGCGCTCGTGCAGCTTGTCTTCCATGTGCAGCAGTTTTTCGCGCTCGCCCGTCATCATCTTGCTGACCGGTATGCCGGTCGCGCGGCTGACCACTTCGGCAATCTCTTCCGCGCCAACCTGGGTGCGCAACAATCGGTTCTTCGGTTTGTTCTCTTCGGCGTGCACCGCCTCCTTCAGTTTGGCTTCGAGCTGCGGCAGCTTGCCGTATTGCAGCTCCGCGACCTGTTCCAGTTTGCCTGCGCGCTGCAACTGAACGATCTCGGCGCGCACTTTTTCCATTTCTTCCTTGAGATGGGCGGTGCCCTGTGCCGCGCCCTTCTCAGCCTTCCATATCTCTTCGAGGTCGGCGTACTCGCGTTGCAGCTTGGCGATCTCTTCTTCGATCAGCGCAAAGCGTTTCTTCGAAGATTCATCCTTTTCCTTCTTCACCGCCTCGCGTTCGATCTTGAGCTGGATCAGGCGGCGATCCAGCTTGTCCATCACCTCGGGCTTGGAATCGATTTCCATTCTGACGCGCGCGGCGGCTTCGTCGATCAGGTCGATGGCCTTGTCCGGCAGGAAACGGTCGGTGATATAGCGGTGCGACAATTCCGCGGCGGCGATGATCGCCGGGTCGGTGATGTCCACGCCGTGATGCAGTTCGTATCTTTCCTGCAGGCCGCGCAGGATCGCGATGGTCGCTTCCACGCTCGGCTCGTCCACCAGCACTTTCTGGAAACGGCGTTCCAGCGCGGCATCCTTCTCGATGTACTTGCGGTATTCATCCAGCGTGGTCGCACCGACGCAATGCAGTTCGCCGCGCGCCAGCGCCGGCTTGAGCATGTTGCCCGCGTCCATCGCGCCCTCGGCCTTGCCCGCGCCGACCATGGTGTGCAATTCGTCTATGAACACGATGGTCTGGCCTTCATCCAGTGCCAGTTCCTTCAGAACATTCTTCAGGCGCTCCTCGAACTCGCCGCGGTACTTCGCACCGGCCAGCAATGCGGCCATGTCCAGGCTCAGCACCTTCTTGCCCTTCAGCGACTCGGGCACCTCGCCATTGACGATGCGCTGAGCCAGACCCTCGACGATCGCGGTCTTGCCCACGCCGGGTTCGCCGATCAGCACCGGGTTGTTCTTGGTGCGGCGTTGCAGCACCTGGATCGCGCGGCGGATCTCGTCGTCACGTCCGATCACCGGGTCAAGCTTGCCCTGGCGGGCGCGCTCGGTCAGGTCGATGGTGTATTTTTTCAGGGATTCGCGCTGGCCTTCGGATTCTGCACTGCCGACCGTCTCGCCACCGCGCACGGCGGTGATGGCCTGTTCCAGCGGCGCACGGGTCACCCCGTGCTGCTTGAGCAGGCGTCCGGTCTCGCCCTTGTCATCGCAGGCCGCGAGCAGGAACATTTCGGAAGCGATGAATTCATCGCCGCGCTTCTGTGCCGCCTTGTCGGTGAGATTGAGCAGATTGGACAGGTCGCGGCCGACCTGCACTTCGCCGCCATGGCCCTCAACCTTGGCCAGACGCTCCACCGCCTCCTTCAGCGCAGCCTTTAACGGCGTGACATTGCCGCCGGCGCGCGCCAGCAGCGAGGTCGCGCCGCTGTCTGCATCGTTGAGCAAAGCCAGCAGCAGATGCTGCGGCTCGATAAACTGGTTGTCGCTGCCGACCGCCAGACTCTGGGCATCGGACAGTGCCTGCTGGAACTTTGTTGTAAATTTGTCGAAACGCATGAGTCACTCCTGTTGGACAATTGTCCTTGTAATGGAGGAGCTTAGGTTCGATTTCAAGTGGCAGCCGAAAATATCTGGCACTCTGCCCCAGACAATAATAATCTGTTTGTCATAAAATATTGCCTTATAAATTAATCATTTTTCTTGCCCGGACCATGAACGAAAGCGCTGAAAAGTTATCGGAATTTCTGCAGAATAGCACTTTACCCGTTGTCTGTTCATCCGGCTGCAAGTGAGGAGTACTCGACATGAACAGAATTTCCTTGTCTGCCATGATGGCAGGAATGCTGCTGTTGCTCGGCACCGCACCGGCTGCCTGGGCCGCCGATCAGCGCTTCACCCTGTCCAGCGAATTCAACAACAGCACCAATCAATACGAAGCGGGTCCGTGGATGTTCAAGCTGGCCCAGCCGGTCGGCCTATACAGCCAGAACGATGCTAACCCCCTTAATAATGCGCAAACCGGCATGGCCGGCAATACCCAATTCAACCTGGGCAACAGCGCAGCGGCCGTCAGCTATAACCTCTATGAAGGCAGCGCGTCGTCCCCCGAGGTCAACCTGACCGGCACCGTCATGGTCAATGGCACGGATAAAGGCAGTTCGTTCGGCCTGACCCTGAACGATTACGCGGCCCAGATGGATGTTTACCAGAATATGGACCGCTTCACTGCACGGGGTTCGCTGGGCTCAAGAATGATCTCGGGCCCGACCGGAATCACCATCAGCCCCTTGCTGTACGGATCGTTCGGCGGTATCTACCAGTTCTCCGAAAATACCAGCACCGGAATCGACATGAGCCTGTCCCAGGGCTCCCCAGCATCGGGAATGACGGCACAGGGCCTCAGTGCGTTCGTCAATTACCGGCTCGACAGCAACCTGAAAGCCAGGGGTTACGTGTTCAGGGGGATTTCCAGCGGCGAACCCAGGAACACCGTTGGCGGGCAGGTCTATTACGGGTTCTAGCAGGCTGTCGCAACTATTCCGAAACTGCGTGGGTAATCTGCGACGCGTTCATAAAGACCAGAGGAATATCCATGCTTGAGTCCGAATTCGCCGCGCTGATCCGCCGCAATGTCAGCAACTCGTTCGACGAAGACATCGGCACCGGCGATCTGAGCGCCCAGCTGATCCCCGCCGCACAGATATCTTCCGCACAGGTCATCACCCGGCAGAACGGCGTGCTGTGCGGCGCACCGTGGTTTGATGCCTGCTTTCGCACGCTCGACCCGGACTGCACGATAGACTGGTTTGCCAGGGAAGGCGACCGGATCACCGCGGGGCAAATGCTGTGCAAGGTCAGCGGCAATGCGCGCGCGCTGCTCGGCGCGGAACGCAACGCCTTGAACTTCCTGCAAACCCTGTCCGGCACCGCGACGCGCACCCGGCGCCATGTGGATGAGGTCGCCGGCATCAACGTCAAGATCATGGATACGCGCAAGACCCTGCCCGGCTTGCGCCAGGCGCAGAAATACGCGGTGCGTATCGGCGGCGGACATAACCAGCGCATCGGCCTGTTCGACGGAATATTGATCAAGGAAAATCACATCGCGGCGGCGGGCGGCATCAAGCCGGTGCTCGAGCAGGCATTCCGACTCGCAAAACCGGGCATCAGCGTGCAAATCGAGGTCGAGTCGCTAACGCAGCTCGACGAAGCGCTGGCTGCCGGCGCAAAACTGATCCTGCTCGACAACTTCGACCTGGACCATCTGCGCGCCGCGGTGCAGCACACTGGCCGGCGTGCCGAACTGGAAGCTTCGGGCGGAATCACGCTGGAAAACCTGCGTGAAATTGCACTGACCGGGGTCGGCCGCATCTCGATCGGCAGCCTGACCAAGGACCTGCAAACAATCGACCTGTCCATGCGCTTCAGCGATTAAGATCGCCCTACCCGGCCGGGCGAATGCGGGATTTGAATTTCAGCGATGTGTCCCCATCTGGCAGAAATCCGAACCACCAAGGAAAAATCATGGCCGAATCACTCCACATCGTTTGCCCGCATTGCGACGGTGTAAACCGCGTGCCCGCGGACAAGCTGCACAGCCAGCCTGTCTGCGGCAAGTGCAAGAAGATCCTGTTCGACGCGCACCCGGTGGAGCTTGACAGCGGCAATTTTGCGCAGCATATCAACCGCAACGACATTCCGGTGCTGGTGGATTTCTGGGCGCCGTGGTGCGGCCCCTGCCGCATGATGGCGCCCGCCTTCATTCAAGCGGCAGCCCAGCTCGAACCGCAGATGCGCCTGGCAAAACTGAATACCGAGGAAGCGCAGGAACTCGGCGCACGCTACAACATCCGCAGCATCCCCACGCTCGCGCTATTCAAGGATGGCCGCGAGATCGCGCGGCAGGCCGGCGCAATGGATACCGGCGGGATCGTGCGCTGGGCACGCAGCAAGGCCTGACCGGCCCGGCAAATCAAACCGCGGCCTGCAGGCCGCGCCCGGCAACCCCGCTGCCGGCTCCCCTGAAATAGCTTATCCAATCAACCGGCGCAACCGCAGGCATCTCACTGCCGATGCGTGAAATCAGCGTTTCGACAGCAAGTGCCGCACATCAGGAAAATCTTATTTTGTCGACATAAATTAAATTTGTTGCACTTTTTATCGAGTTTTGTGCTAGCATTTTCATATATTGTCGACAATCTGAATTAGCTATGCTGTCCTCCCCTCCCGAACAAGGCACCCTTGCCGATATCGCCACTCACCGCCTGGCACACAGCATCGTGACCGGCGAACTGGCCCAGGGCCAGAAGCTGAACGAGGCCGAGCTGGCGGAAAGCTTCGGCATGGGACGCGGCCCGCTGCGCGAAGCCTTGCGTCATCTCGAAGGAATGCGCCTGGTCAAGCGCATCCCCAACGTCGGCGCGCGCGTGGTGGTGCTGGACCGCAAGACCCTGTCCGACCTTTATGCGGTGCGCGAGGCGCTGGAAGGCATGGCCTGCCGCATCGCCGCAAGCCAGATGAGCGACGACGAGATCGCGCAATTGCGCAAACTGCTCGACCAGCATGAAGCACAGATCAAAAAACAGGGCGGCAAGGTCTATGCGCAAAACGAGGGCGACCTGGATTTCCACTACCAGATCGTGCGCGGCAGCCGCAACCAGATGCTGATGGACATGCTCGGCAGCGAGCAATACCAGTTGCTGCGCATGTGCCGCTACCGCACCAGCCGCAACGCGCAACGCACCGGACCGGCGCTGCAGCAGCACCGCCAGATCGTCGAGGCACTGGCGCAGCGCGACGGCGAACTGGCCGAGATGCTGATGCGCCGCCACATCCAGGGCGCATGGCATAGCATCAGCGAAATGATCGCTAAGGAAGAGGAGGCCGCCGCATGAGCAGGAAGCAGGGGCCCGTGCGGGATGCGACGTCGCGAGAGCGGAAGGACGTTGCGAAGCGGCATCGTCGCGAGGATGCAGCCGGTCTCCGACACACTGAACGTGGAAATCCACTGAACTGCAAGGAGGAGACGCCATGAACAACACCCCAGGCAACCGGCTTCGCAGTGCAGTCGAACAGCATCATCCGCTGCAGGTCGTCGGCGCGGTCACCGCCTACTGCGCCATCCTCGCGCAGCAAGAGCGGGCACAAGGCGCTGTATCTTTCCGGCGGCGGCGTGGCTGCCTCCTCGCTCGGCATTCCCGATCTCGGCATCACCACGCTGCATGACGTTTGCGAGGACACGCGCCGCATCACCGCCGCGAGCGACCTGCCGCTGCTGGTGGACATCGATACCGGCTGGGGCGGCGCATTCAACATCGCGCGCGCCACGCGCGAGATCGCGCAGGCCGGTGCAGCCGGCTTCCACATCGAGGACCAGGTGATGCAGAAGCGCTGCGGCCACCGCCCCAACAAGGCCATCGTCAGCCAGAGCGAGATGGTGGACCGCATCAAGGCCGCGGTGGATGCGCGCAGCGACGCGAGTTTCGTCATCATGGCGCGCACCGATGCGCTGGCGGTGGAAGGCATGCAGTCCGCCATCGAGCGCGCCCAGGCCTGCGTCGAAGCCGGTGCCGACATGATCTTTCCCGAGGCGATGACCACGCTGGAGCAATACGCCGAATTCACCAAGCGCCGTGAAGGTGCCGGTGCTGGCGAACATCACCGAATTCGGCGCGACGCCGCTGTTCACCACCGAACAGCTGGCCGGTGTCGGCATCAAGCTGGTGCTGTATCCGCTGTCCGCTTTCCGCGCGATGAGCAAGGCCGCGCTGAACGTGTACCAGCACATCCTCGCCGACGGCTCGCAACAGAAGGTCGTCGCCGAGATGCAGACGCGCATGGAGCTTTACGACTATCTCGGCTATCACGCATACGAGCAGCAAGCTGGATCGCTTGTTTGCCGAGAAAGGCAGCGAGTAAAAAAATGCGTCCACGAAAGACACGAAAAGCACGAAATAGAATCCTATCAGTGTCTTTGTTGTTTTCGTGCTTTTCGTGATTTTCGTGGACTGAATGGTTTTGAATCGTACTTAAAATCAGGAGATGAACATGGCAGAAGAAACCACCCTACCCAAGCCGAAAAAATCCGTTGCGCTGTCCGGCACCGTCGCCGGCAACACCGCGGTCTGCACCGTCGGACGCACCGGCAACGATCTGCACTATCGCGGCTACGACATCCTGGATTTCGCCGACCAGGCCGAATTCGAGGAGATCGCGCATCTGCTGATCCACGGCACCCTGCCGAATGCCGCCCAGCTCAAAACCTACAAGAGCCAAACTGAAATCGCTGCGCGGTTTGCCGCAGCCGGTAAAGCAGGCGCTGGAAGCGATCCCGGCGAATGCGCACCCGATGGACGTGATGCGCACCGGATGCTCGATGCTCGGCACCTGCGAACAGGAACCGGACAGCGCACAGCGAATCCGTCGCAAAAGATATGCATCGACCGCATGCTGGCCTGCTTCGGCTCGATGCTGATGTACTGGCACCACTACAGCACCAGCGGCAAGCGCATCAATGTGGAGACGGATGACGACACCGTCGGCGGTCATCTCCTGCACCTGCTGCATGGCACGCCGCCCAAGGCATCCTGGGTGCGCGCGATGCACACTTCGCTGATCCTGTATGCCGAGCATGAGTTCAACGCGTCGACCTTCACCGCGCGCGTGATCGCCGGCACCAACTCCGACCTGTATTCCTGCATCACCGGCGCGATCGGCGCGCTGCGCGGCCCCAAGCACGGCGGCGCCAACGAGGAAGCGTTCCGCATCCAGAGCCGTTACAAGAATGCCGACGAGGCCGAGGCCGACATCCGCGAACGCGTCGGCACGCAAGGAGATCGTGATCGGCTTCGGCCATCCGGTCTACACCATCTCCGACCCGCGCAACGAAGTGATCAAGCGCCTGGCGAAAAAGCTGGCCGAGGAAACCGGCGAGATGCGGCTGTTCGACATCGCCGCACGGCTGGAAACCGTGATGTGGGAAACCTGAAGAAGATGTTCCCCAACCTCGACTGGTTCTCCGCGGTGTCGTACCACATGATGGGCGTGCCGACCAACATGTTCACGCCGCTGTTCGTGATCTCGCGCGTGACCGGCTGGGGCGCGCACGTGATGGAACAGCGCGCCGACGGCAAGATCATCCGCCCGAGCGCGAACTATGTCGGGCCGGAGAATCTGGCCTGGGTGCCGATCGAGAAGCGTTAAACCCTGAACCAGACGTTGGCCACAGAGAACACAGCGATCACAGAGAGGCACGAATGCATCGACGAGACGGCTCATTGATGCAGTTTGCCTACTCTCTGTGTACTCTGTGTTCTCTGTGGCAAAAGTTTTTGACTTTGCATTAAGGAAATCGAAATGAGCGCCAATGTGGAAATGAACACCCGCCCCGCTCCCGACCAGGTGCTGGTGGATATCGCGCAGTACGTCTGCCGATGGAGATCAAGTCGACGGAGGCCTACGACACCGCGCGCAACTGCCTGATCGACACGCTCGGCTGCGGGCTGCTGGCGCTGCGCTTCCCCGAGTGCACCAAGCACCTCGGCCCGCTGGTGCCCGGCACCACGGTGCGCAACGGCGCGCGCGTGCCCGGCACCTCGCACGAGCTCGATCCGGTCAAGGCCGCATGGGACATCGGCGCGATGATCCGCTGGCTGGATTACAACGACACCTGGCTGGCCGCCGAATGGGGTCATCCTTCCGACAACCTCGGCGGCATTCTTGCCGTGGCCGATTACCTGAGCCGCTGCCGTGTGGCCGAAGGCAAGAAGCCGCTGACCATGCGCGACGTGCTGACCGCGATGATCAAGGCGCACGAGATCCAGGGCGTGCTCGCGCTGGAGAACAGCTTCAACCGCGTCGGTCTTGATCACGTGGTGCTGGTCAAGGTCGCATCCGTTGCGGTGGTGACGCGCATGCTGGGCGGCACCGAGGAGCAGGTGATCGACGCGCTGTCGCAGGCATTCGTCGACGGCCAATCGCTGCGCACCTACCGCCATTCGCCGAACGCCGGCTCGCGCAAATCCTGGGCGGCGGGCGATGCCACGTCGCGCGCGGTGCGTCTGGCGATGATCACGATGGCCGGCGAGATGGGCATACCCGGCGTGCTGACCGCGCCGCAGTGGGGTTTCTACGACGTGCTGTTTGCGAAGACCAACAAGGACCAGAAACTCAAACCGGAAGACCAGCGCCGCTTCAGCCTGAAACAACCCTATGCCAGCTACGTGATGGAGAACATCCTGTTCAAGATCTCCTTCCCCGCCGAGTTCCATTCGCAGACCGCCTGCGAGGCGGCGGTACGTCTGCATCCCAGGGTGAAGGATCGCTTGAGCGACATCCGCAAGATCGTGATCACACACCCACGAGTCGGCGATCCGCATCATCTCCAAGGTCGGCCCGCTGTCCAACCCGGCCGACCGCGATCACTGCATCCAGTACATCGTCGCGGTGCCGCTGGCATTCGGCGACCTGGTGGCGGAGACATTACGAGGACAGCTTCCACGCCGCCAATCCGATCATCGACGAACTGCGCGACAAGATGGAGATCGTCGAGGACCCGCGCTACAGCCGCGAATATCTGGAAGCGGACAAACGCTCCATCGCCAATGCGATCCAGGTGTTCTTCAAGGACGGCAGCAGCACCGAAAAGATCGAGGTGGAATATCCGATCGGCCATCGCCGCCGCCGTGCAGAGGGTATCCCGGTGCTGGAACGGAAGTTCCTGGACAATCTGCGCACGCGCTTTCCGGAACAACGCTGCCAGCAGATCATGGCGCTGTGCCTGGACAAGAAGAAACTGGAAGCGACGCCGGTCAATGATTTCATGGAGATGTTTGTGATCAACTAAATTGAAAAACCATTAGCCACATAGCCAGCGACTTGGGTGGCGTCGTGTGCCACCTAGTCGAATGGCTAGTAGCAGTATCAGAGAACACAGAGATCACAGAGAAATCGGGTTAAGCCGGAATGAGCAGCTTGATCACCCACACGCAAAATCCTGCTCGACTTTCTCTGTGTACTCTGTGTTCTCTGTGGCCAGGTTTCCGGTTTTGAATTTCGCCCATCAGGGCGTGCAATCAGGGAGAGTCGAAATGAGTTACCAGACCGAGTATGACCATTCGATGAAAGATCCGGCGGGCTTCTGGCGCAAGCAGGCCGAGGCGCTGGAGTGGTTCAAGTTCCCGCAGCAGATTCTGTCGCTCGACAAGGACGGACTCGGCTACTGGTTCGCCGACGGCGAGATGAACACCGCCTACATGGCGCTGGATCATCACGTGAAGACCGGGCGCGGCGACCAGCTCGCGCTGATCTACGATTCCCCGGTCACCAATACCAAATCGCACTACACCTATGCCGAGCTGACCGATGTCGTCGCGCGCACCGCCGGGATGCTGGCCAACCTCGGCGTGGTGAAAGGCGACCGCGTCATCATCTACATGCCGATGATCCCGGAAGCGGTGATCGCGATGCTGGCGGTGGCCAGGCTGGGCGCGATCCACTCGGTGGTGTTCGGCGGCTTCGCACCGCCCGAGCTGGCGGTGCGCATCGACGACGCAAAACCCAAGGTCATCCTCACCGCGTCCTGCGGCATCGAGGTCAAGCGCGTGGTGGAATACAAACCGCTGGTCGACCGCGCCATCGAGCTCGCCAGACACAAACCGCAAAGCTGCGTCGTCTACCAGCGTCCGCAGGCAACCGCGACGCTGGTCGCCGGGCGCGACCACGACTGGAAATCATTGCTGGCCAAGGCCAAACCGGTCGGCTGCACGCCGGTCAAGGGCAGCGACCCGCTGTACATCCTCTACACCTCCGGCACCACCGGCAAACCCAAGGGCGTGCTGCGCGAGAACGGCGGCCACGCGGTCGCGCTCAAATACAGCATGAAGGCGATCTACAACGTCGAGCCGGGCGATGTGTACTGGGCCTGCTCGGACGTGGGCTGGGTGGTCGGCCATTCCTACATCGTGTACGGCCCGCTGCTGCACGGCTGCACCACCATCGTCTATGAAGGCAAGCCGATCATGACGCCGGACGCCGGCGCGCTGTGGCGCGTCTGCGCCGAGTATGGCGTGAAGGCGCTGTTCACCGCGCCGACCGCGTTCCGCGCGGTAAAGAAGGAAGACCCGCAGGCCGAGCTGATGAAAAAGTACGACCTGAGCAAACTGCAGGTCATCTATTCGGCCGGCGAACGGCTCGACCCGCCCACCCAGGCATGGCTGACCGAACAAAGCGGCAAGCCGGTGGTGGACCACTGGTGGCAGACCGAGACCGGCTGGGCGATCACCGCAAACATGCAGGGTATCGAGCCGATGCCGATCAAGCCCGGCTCGTCCACCGTGCCGGTGCCCGGCTTCAATGTGCAGGATACTGGACGAGAACGGGCAGCAGGTTCCGCCCGGCACGCAGGGCTACATCGCGCTCAAGCTGCCGCTGCCGCCCTCGTGCCTGAACCATATCTGGGGCGACGAAAACAAATTCCGCGACAGCTACCTGACCTTCCTGCCCGGCCACTACACCAGCGGCGACGGCGGTTATATCGACGAGGACGGCTATGTGTTCGTGATGGGACGCGTGGACGACGTGATCAACGTGGCCGGGCACCGGCTGTCCACCGGCGAGATCGAGGAAGTGATCGCGACCCATCCGGCGGTCGCGGAATGCGCGGTGATCGCGCGCGACGACGATCTCAAGGGACAGGTGCCGATGGGGCTGGTGGTGCTCAAGTCCGGCATGACCATCGCCGAGGCTGACGTGCAGCAGCAGCTGGTCAGCCGCATGCGCGAGATCGATCGGCGCAATCACCTGCTACAAGGACACGGTGATCCTGGCCAGGCTGCCCAAGACCCGTTCCGGCAAGACGCTGCGCAAGACGCTGGCCAACATCGTCAACGGCAAGGAATACATGGTGCCTTCGACCATCGACGATCCGGGCGTGATACCCGAGATCATCGAGGTGCTGCGCGGCAAGAAGCTGGTCAAGTAGAAAAACGGCCGGCCGGTTCGTAAATTACACCCGGCCGGCCTGTATAATCTGCTTCATATAAAGTATTTCGATGCCGAACTTTAACTCCGGATTTGAAGTTTATACTGTCCCGTTCAACCTGAGAGCGCCACCATATGACTACTCGCAAGCCCATCAACATCCCCGTCGTTTCCGCCACTGCGCAGGATCACCCCCTGACCGGAAGCAGCTGTTCAGAAACCGAGATCGTCGCGCTGATGGTGCTGGGCGACAGCATGGCACCCGAGTTCATCGAGGGTGAGATATTGGTCATCGAGATGGGTGTGCCGGCAATGGATGGCTGGTTCGTGATCGGCTGGGTGAACGAGGAACACATCTTCCGGCAGCTCAGGCGCGATGCTCAGGGCGGCTGGTGGCTGCATGCGCTCAATCCCGCCTATCCCGAGATTGCCATCTCCGGTCTGGATGCGGTCAAGGGCGTGGTCACCCACAAGAAGAAATCCGGCTCGCGCAAGTCGGTCAAATACTACGTGGCGTAACCGGCAAGACGCTGTGCAGCAAGAAGCTGGTCAAGTAGAAAACCGGCCGGTTTATTTTTTGTTCGCCGCCCGTGCGCGCAACTGCCCGCACGCCGCTTCGATCTCCTGCCCTGCCGAATCGCGTATCCGTGCAAGAATGCCCTGCCGGTTCAGGGTGTGCGCCATCAACGTCGATCCGTTCGGCTGAAGGACGGCGATAGGCCAGTCCGTCGACCGCGTTGAACGGGATGAAATTCATCACCGCGTATTTCCCCGAGAGCAGTTGCGCGATGCGCTCCAGCTCGGCGTCGCTGTCGTTGATGCCCTCGATCAACGTCCATTGGTATTGCACCGGATAGCCGGTGGCGCGCGCATACACCTCGGCGCGTTCCACCAGTTCTTCGATCGCGATCTGCGGTGCACGGGGCAGCAAATTCGCGCGCAGTGCCGCATCGGTGGTGTGCAGCGAAAGTGCGAGCGCCGGTTTCACTTGCTCATGCGGCAGGCGCTCGAACACCCGCAGGTCGCCGACCGTCGAGAACACCAGATTCTTGTGGCCGATGTTGCCCTGTGTGCCGAGCAACTGGATCGCCTCGAGCACGTTGTCGAGATTGTGCGCCGGTTCGCCCATGCCCATGAACACCACCTTGCTCACCGCGCGGCGCTTGCGCGCGAGCACCACCTGGGCGACGATCTCGGCGCTGCCGAGCTGGCGCAGCAGGCCGGCGCGGCCGCTCATGCAGAACACGCAGCCCACCGCGCAACCCACCTGCGTCGATACGCACAGTCCGCCGCGCGGCAGCAACACGCTCTCCACCATCTGTCCGTCATGCAGCTCCACCAGCAGTCGTGCCACACCTTCGGCTGCCGCATGTTCGCTGCACAGGCGCGCCAGCCCACTCAACTCTTCCTCGATGGCGGGCAACTCGTTGCGCAGCGCAAGCGGGAAGAATGATTCAGCTGGACTGTGCACTCTGTCGTATGAGCCGACCTGGCTCCAGCCGCGCAGCAGGCGATCTTCGTGGCACGGCTTGGCACCGAGATCACGCAGGCGTTGGCGAAGCTGTGCGATACGCATTGGGTAATGAGAAGCGAAAGTCAAAGTGCGTTTACAAATAATGACGGGGAAACACAATTGATTCTAAACCAAGCTACAAGCAGCAATGTAGTCAAAATAATGCTCGCGGTGAGAGCTGAAAGAATTGACGGAATAGGCTGCTGAAAATAACTCAACACTGGTCCGTTTAATTCCGTTGTTATTTGGCTGCCCGAAACCGGACGATCATAACTTCCGCAACACACTGCTGTCCTTGGCGACAGTCTGCTATCTTACAACCAATTTTGCAGGATTAATTTCTCCAAACGACCCGAACCGGCCAGACGGCTACAGTTTTTCGCTTCTCCATAGCAGCCATTCACGAAGCAGAACTAACGACACAATCATTTGGAGGCTGCACGGTTTGGTTGCCAAGCTAAACCTGCCAGCGCAACTACGCAAAATGCTGCGCCCGCATAAAACGTAGACGAAGCTCCAAGCCGATCCCATAACAATCCGGCCGTAACACTGGAAACCAGCATGGCAATTCCACTCACCAGGTTGAAGAATCCGAAGGCCGTTCCGCGCAAGTCTGCTGGCGCGGTATCGGCGACCATCGTTGCCAGCAACCCTTGCGTAATACCCATATGAATGCCCCATAGGGCGACGCCTGCTATGACTACACCCCAATGATCGTTGGTTGCAAGCACCAGGTCAGACGCAATCAGCACAACCAGGCCAAGAGCCAACAGCGCCTTGTGGCTCATGCGGTCGGAGAGCTTGCCGAACGGATAGGCCGAAGACGCATAGATCAGATTCATCGCCACCATCACCAGCGGCACCAGTGCGATCGGAATGCCGCCCTGTTGCGCACGAAGCACCAGAAATGCCTCGCTGAAACGGGCCAGCGTGAACACCGCACCGATACTGACCACCCACCAATACGGCGCACCAAGACGCTTGAGGTTTTCTCGGCGAATCGGATTCAACCGCTTGCCACCTACGTGGTGTTCAGGCTCACGCAAACCAAATAAAAGCAGTCCCACGGCCATCATTCCCGGAATCACTGCGATCCAGAACACCGCTCTGAAGTCGTCGGCCCACAGCAGCATCAAGACTACCGCAAGCAGCGGGCCAAGAAATGCGCCGACGGTGTCGAGGGATTGGCGTAGTCCGAATGCAGCACCGCGCAGTTGCGGAGGTGTGATGTCGGCAACCAGTGCATCACGCGGCGCGCCACGTATTCCTTTACCAACCCGATCTGCCAGGCGCGCCGTAAGCACTATGCCGATAGTGGTGGCCATTGCAAACAACGGTTTGGTCAAAGCGCCCAAGGCATAGCCAAACACGGCAAGTCCCTTGCGCTTGCCCAGATAGTCACTCAAGGTTCCTGAGAACACTTTAACGATCAGAGCCGTGGATTCGGCCAACCCTTCAATGAGGCCCACCTCAAATACGCTGGCACCCAATGTGGTGACCATGAACATCGGCAACAGGCTGTGAATCATCTCGGAGGAAATGTCCATGAACATGCTGACGAAGCCGAGTATCCATACGCCGGAAGGAATCCGGTTCAGGTTTATTTTTGTCGTTGAGGTCATCACCGTTTTCAGTGAACGTGCACAGCCGCTGTGTCTGGATGCAGCACACAGGCATGATCGGTCGTGCCCTGTTCCACCTGCAGCGTGCTGTGATGAATGGAAAAGCGCTCTTTCAGTGTCCGTATGATATCGTCCATAAACGTGTCGCCGAGATAGCCATCAGGCATTACCAAATGCACTGTCAGGGCGCTCTCGGTTGTGCTCATGCCCCAGATGTGCAGATCATGGATATCGCTGATACCGGGGCGTTCGCGCAGGTAGGCTTCCACTGCCTTTACGTCGATATGTGCAGGGACGGCATTCAATGCCAGTTGTATCGAATCGCGTAACAGGCCCCAGGTACCCATCACGATAACGGCCACGATCACCAGGCTGACAACTGGGTCAAGCCAGTACCATCCGGTGAACACCATTGTTATTCCGGCTATTGCTACACCCAGCGAGACAGCCGCATCGGCCGCCATGTGGAGATAGGCACCGCGAATGTTCAGGTCCCCTTTACTCCCTTTCATGAACAGCCATGCGGACAGACCATTGATGATGATGCCGATACCCGCCACCAGCGTAACCGTTAACCCTGCCACCATGGGTGGTTGCGAAAAACGCAGCATGGCCTCCCACGCGATGGCACCGCTTGCCACTAAAAGGAGCATGGCGTTTGCCAAGGCAGCAAGAATCGACGTACTGCGCAGACCATAGGTGTAGCGTCCACGCGGTGTCTTTCGGGCGAGGATCGCCGCACCCCATGCAAGGATTAAACCCAGCACGTCGGAAAGGTTGTGCCCGGCATCGGCCATCAGCGCAGTCGAATTGGCAATGAAGCCATATATAAACTCGATTATGACAAAAGCCGTGTTCAGGGCAATGGCGATGACAAAGGCGCGGCCATGATTATTCGGATCGCCATGGTGGTGGCCACCGCTATGCGAGTGTCCGCTGTGATCGTGTGAGTCATGTGTAGACATAAATTTGGTTTCGGTATGTTTTTGAAAATGTGTTGATGAATGTCTATCGGCTTGCCAGAAATATATGATGCGTTTGCCTGACATTTAATTGTTGTCCGGGAACGCATGGACAACGTTCCACATATCCCGTCCTGGTGCATTAATTGAACGGGAGCAATGCAAAGTTTTGCTAACAATTAGGCACTGTTTGCATTATATCCATTTGTCTATTATCCTGTCCATGAGGATAGGATATTTAAACATGACAACACACACATCGCACCCCGACATCATCAAACGCCTGAAACGAGCCGAAGGCCATCTCAAGAGCATCATCACTATGCTCGAAGAGGAGCGCGGCTGTCTGGACATCGCCCAGCAACTGCAAGCCGTTGAAAGCGCCGTCGGCAACGCCAAGAAAACCCTGGTGCATGACCACATCGACCATTGCCTTGAACATGCAGTGCGGGAAGGCACACAGAGCGCTGACGATACCATTCGTGAGTTCAAGGCAATCACCAAGTACCTCTGAGAGTATCCCATGACTGAGTTTTCTAGCCTGTTACAACAAGGTGCGGCCAATGCATGGCTGTTCATCCCCAGCGCAATCTTGCTGGGTGCGCTGCACGGCCTCGAACCTGGCCACTCCAAGACCATGATGGCCGCATTTATCGTTGCCATTCGTGGAACAAAGACACAAGCGGTTCTGTTGGGGCTGTCGGCGGCGATTTCTCACACTGCGGTGGTATGGGTCATCGCACTTGGCGGGATGTACTTTGGCCAAAAATGGAGTGCAGAGAATACTGAGCCTTACCTCCAGGTGGCGTCCGCCATAATGATCGCCGGGGTCGCTGTTTGGATGATCTGGCGAACGTGGCGACAGGAACGTGCATGCTTTCAAGACCACAAGCATGACCACATCCACGACGAAGCAAAGCACATCGACACCGGTCATGGTGCAGTGCGGCTGGAGGTGTTCGAGGATGGCGTGCCACCGCGTTTCCGGTTGTTCAACGAAAGCAAACATGGCCACGTTTGGGCTGCGGATCAGGTGCGAATCGAGACCGAGCGGCCGGATGGTAGCCTCCAGTCATTCACTTTCGTACAACGCGATGGCTTTGTGGAATCCGAGCAGGAGATTCCCGAGCCGCACGAGTTCGTCGCCCGCCTGCGCTTGGGTCATGAACACCACAGCCACGACTATGACGTTGAGTTCGTCGAACACGATCACCATCACCACGCCATCAAGGATTACGAAGGTCTGGATGTGTCGGCTCCGGGTTACCAGGATCCCCATGAGTTGGCTCATGCCAATGACATTCGTCACCGTTTCTCCAATCGTGAAGTGACGACCGGCCAGATCATCATGTTCGGGCTGACTGGAGGGCTAATTCCTTGTCCCGCATCCATCACCGTGCTGCTGCTGTGCCTGCAACTTAAAAAGATCGCGCTCGGCGCGACCTTGGTTCTGTGCTTCAGCATCGGTCTGGCGTTGACGATGGTGGCATCTGGCATACTGGCCGCACTGAGCGTGAAACACGTTTCCAAGCGGTGGAGCGGCTTCGGCGATTTCGCCCGCAAAGCGCCGTTTTTCTCAGGTGCACTGATGCTGCTGGTTGGCTTCTATGTTGGCTACCAAGGCATGCATGGTCTAAAGTAACGGACAACCGTGCCGGTGACAGGAGTGCCAGTGACCAATTGCTGTGAAGACAAAAGCTGCGAGATAACCGCCTTGCGTGAAAGTCACGGGCATGTGTTATGGATCGTACTCGTCATCAACGCGGTCATGTTTTTCGTGGAAGGCACGGCGGGCCTCTTCGCCCACTCGACGTCACTGCTGGCGGATGCGCTTGACATGCTGGGTGATGCCCTGGTGTACGGGTTCAGTCTCTTTGTGCTGGCACGGTCGGCGCGCTGGCAGGCGAGCGCTGCCTTGATGAAAGGTATTTTCATGCTCGCCTTTGGTGTCGGCGTCCTGATTGAGGCTGCCTACAAGGTGCTGCACCCGGTCATGCCGGGCGTGGAAACCATGGGGATCGTCGGCGGACTGGCACTTACCGCCAATCTCGCCTGCTTCTTTCTGCTGTATCGGCACCGCAGCGACAACCTGAATATGAGTTCCACCTGGCTGTGTTCCCGCAATGACTTGATTGCGAATGTCGGTGTCTTGCTGGCCGCCGGCAGCAGTTACCTGCTATTTTCGCGCTGGCCAGACATAATCGTCGGTGTCATTATCGCCAGTCTGTTTCTCAAATCATCGTTCCATGTATTACGTCAGTCGTTGCAGTCATTGAAGATGACCACAACATCTTGAGCCGGATTATGAGCAACAATCAGGGACAGACCACGGTTTCTTAGCAACAAGTAGGGACAGACCACGGTTTCTTCGGTTAATAAGGTCAGCATCGCAATTGATTTCTCAAATCGCCAATTGTCCAGGAACGACCCCCAGTGCCTTGGCGATTTTTTCGCGGGTGGACTTTCTGACGGGTTCTTTGGCTTCCTGTTGGGCGTAGGCGCTTTGCGAAATGCCGAGGCGGCGCGCGACTTCTGTTTGGGTCAGGCCGAGGTGTTCGCGCCACGCACGGATCGGCGTCATGTCCTTGTTGATGACTTTGTTGACCACCGCGTTGGGGATGGTTGGTGCGATTTGTTTGGTCATACTCATGTATTCAGGGTAGGGAATCACGACGAAAGCGGGTTTGCCTTTCGCGTCTTTCAGAATCTGGATATTAGTAGGTGCGTTCATTTCGTTTCTCCACTTGCATGATGGTGACGATGACAGGGGTGCCGCTCTGGTCAATTTCAAATATCACCCGATGGTCGCCGATGCGCAGACGGTAACCGTCGCGGCCTTGCAGGCGTTTGATGTCACCCGGGCAATTTGGCCAGTTTGCGAGATGTTGCACTTCGGCGAAGATGCTCTGCCGCTTGCGCTTGTCCGCGATCTTGCGAAGTTGCCGCACTGCCCTGGCCGACCATTCGATGGCGTTCATGCCGCGAGTATAAGTTATTTATAAGTTTTGGCAAGTGGCGGGATTCTTCACGGTTGCAAGGGATGGGCAAAAATATTTTGCCGCCGAATATACCGCCCCTTGCTTATGCCGCACTCTGCAACGCGTTCAATCCTGCGCTGCTATTGTGTTGGCGGATACTGGCCGGAGTCCGTCAGAACCCCGAACCTGGTTGCTTCAGGAACTCGATTTCCTCGTCGGTAGATTTCCTGCCAAGGATGCTGTTCCGGTGCGGATAGCGGCCGAACCTTTCTATGATCGCCTTGTGCTTCAATTCGAAATCGAAGCTGTTCTGGTTGCCATTGTCCCGGAACAACTCGGTGGCGATCTCATGGATCTGCAGCGACTCGCTGTGCATGAACGGCATGTAGAGGAAGCTGCGCTCGGCCTGGTTCAATAGTTTGTCTGCGCCAACTGAAATTGCTTCCTGCGCCAGTGCAAGCGCCAGCGCATCATGGGCAAATGACAGCGGAGAATTCCTGAACATGTTCCGAGAAAATTGATCGAGCACGATCACCTCCGCCAGCCTGCCGTGCGCATCCGTTCTCCACTCGAACAGCTCGCACAGGGTGGCGCGGCGATGAATATCCGAAAACCGCTCGGCGATCAGCCGGTCGAGACGCTCATCCTTTTTCCACCATTGCGACGGTTCGATCTCTTCGAACCAGAATTTCAGGATTTCACGGTACATGTATTCGTTCCCTGCAGGCGGCGACGCTCCACGATGAAATGGGCCACGCCGCTTCTCCGAAGTTCGTATTCAGAATCCGTAGCCGATATCAGCTTGCATGTCCTGTGCTTATCCATGTCCTGTGCTCATCAGGGTTACGGCCGGCAGCAAATGCAGTGACGGGCTGTTCTCGAAGGTAAAGAAGTAGCGGGTCAGGTGGAAGAAGATCGGCGCCGCGAAGCTGATCGAGTCCATGCGATCCATGATGCCGCCGTGGCCCTTGATCATGGTCCCCCAGTCCTTCGCGCCCAGGCTGCGCTTCACCGCAGAAAGCGACAGGCCGCCGAGGAATCCCATCAGCACGATCACGAACGACATCGCGGCCGACTGCAGCGGGGTGAATGGCGTGATCCACCACATCGCGGCGCCAATCAGAGTCGCGCTGGCGGCCCCGCCGATGAATCCTTCCACGGTCTTGGAGGGACTGACGACCGGGGCAATCCTGGTCTTGCCGAACAGTTTGCCGAACACGTACTGCAGCACGTCGCTGAGTTGCACCACCAGCACCAGATAGAACAGCAGCAGCGCGTCCTCGCCCCGGTACCCCGGAATGTCGAGCAGCAGCAATGCCGGCGCGTGGCTGACGCAGTAGATCGTGATCATGATGCCCCACTGGATCTTGGCGGTGCGCTCCAGGAAGTTTTCCGCATCTTCCGACTGCACGGTGAGGGCCGGCAGCAGCAGGAACGCATAGACCGGAATGAAAATGGAGAACAGCGCATACCAGTGAATCGCGATCAGCCAGTACTGGACCGGGATCAGCACGAAGAACGCGAGCGACAGCGCGCGATGGTCGCCCGGCCGGGTGGGCGTGAGCGTGATGAACTCGCGCAGCGCGAAGAACGAGATGAATGCGAACATGACCAGGGTTGCGTCCGGCCCGAGCACGAATGCCGCGGAAAAAATCGCGACCATGACCCACCATGCGTTCACCCGCGCATTGAGGTTGTCGATCACCGCGATCGCGCTTTCGCTCCGGGCGCGGCGGCGCAGCACCCAGCCGATCAGCGATGCGATCACCAGCAGGCAAAGCATGCCGCCGACCAGCCAATAGAATTTATCCCCGGGATTCATTTTGAAACTCCTATCACGGCATCGCGTGCCCGGTTCAGAAAAGTATGCTTGTCTTCGTTCGCAATGCGCTGCAGGGGCGCGCCGAAACGCACGGTGCACGCGATCGGCACCGGCATGAAAGTGCCCTTGGGCATGCTGCGATTCAGATTTTCCAGATACACCGGGATCAGCTCGACCTGCGGGTAGCGCTCGGCGAGATGGAACAATCCGGATTTGAACGGCCCCGGCAGCGGCTCGTATTGGCGCGTGCCTTCCGGGAAGATGATCAGCGAATCGCCCCGGCCCAGCACTTCATACAGCGGCGCCAGCGGATCGGAGTCCGGGTCGGCGCGGCTGCGGTCGATCAGCACCGCATTCAACCCCCGCAAAACGATATAGCGTTTCAAGCGGCTGGTTCCCCAGTAATCCGCCGCGGCGACCGGATGCGTCCTTGCGCGCAACTCGGGCGGCAATGCCGACCAGAGCGCAACGGTATCGATATGGCTGGTGTGGTTGGCGAAGTAGATGCGCTGTGCGTCCGTCGGCGCCGAACCGATCCAGCGCGGGTTTGCGCCGACCAGCAGGCGCACGGTTCCGATCAGCAGTGTGGATAGCCACATGGTTCAGTTCCCGGGAAGTTGCTTCAATGCGTTGCGTATGCGGTTGACGATGTTGAGCGCGATCAGCAGCGCGACGGCGGGCATGATCCAGAACGCCCAGCCCGGCAAGCTGCCCGCGACGCCCAGCCACAGGCTCAGCGCGCCGAACACGAAGGCGCGGTCGCTCTTGCCCATCGGGCCGTCGTAACGTCGATCGACGCCCACCATCGGCCCCAGCGCACCGGTCATTTCGGAAAGCGCGGAAAGAAATATCACGGCGGCGACGCTGCCCCAGCCGAACGGCGCGATCATCACGAAGGGCAGGTACAGCGCCGCATCGGAAACCACATCGGTGAGTTCGTTCAGGTATGCGCCCAGCGGCGATTTGTGGCCGAACTCGCGCGCGAGCATGCCGTCCACCGCGTTGAACGCCATGCGCAAAAACATCCATAACGGCAACAGCAGGAACAAGTGCGGATGAGGAAATGCAAAAAGAACTATGCCCAGCGCACAGGAAATAATCATCGCGAACAGCGTGACTGCATTGGCCGTGATGCCGGCCCGGTCGAGCTGCGCGACGACGGGACGCAGCAGCGCCTGGAAACGCGGCTTGAGCTCGTAGATGCTGATCATTTGGCCCCCTTTGCCGGAATGCAGCTTACATCGATTGATGGTGATTTTCCAGACAGCCTGGCTTCCGTTTATTTTATCTTCAGCCTGAGCGCATTGCCTTCGAAGACGATTCCTTCCCAGCCGGTCTTGATGAAGTTGCGGATGTTCTGATGGTCGCTGCCTTGCGGGTGCTTCAGCACATCGTCGCGATAATAGCTGCCGAAGCAATGCAGTGTCTGCTGCGGTGTCAGCCGGTGCAAACTGGCGAAGGAGAAGACTTTGCAGGAGCCGCTGTTCTGCCCGGCTTCGTTGTGCATTTCCCAGTTGCGGAAGGCGCTGGGAGTGAAGTGGTAATGTTCATCGATCACGCTCATGGTGGCGTCAAAGGTGATGCTGTCGCGCGCAGTTTCGAGAATTTCCAGATATTGTTTCATCAGTGATCAGCCGTTGTAATTGAAACAGGACACTGTACATGCCCGAATTATTTTTCCACCCGGTATACCGCCCTTAACGATTTAATCCCTTGCGCCGCAACCGCTTCATATACGCGCACCCCGCCGGCTGGCCATCCAACCGATCAGCGACAGCAGCGCCAGGCCTACGGCTATCAGCAGGATGCCGGTCAGTTCGCTGACCTTGAACTGTTCACCCAGCATCAGGCGCGAGGAAACAATCGCGACCACCGGCGTGCCGAGCACGGAAAGGCTGGCCTCCCATGCAGGCACCCGGTCGAGCAGCGTGATCCACAGCCACCAGCACAGTGCGGTGCTGATCACCGACATGAAGGCAAGGATGCCGGTATAGGCCGCGGTCCAGTTGGTGGGATGTTCCGGGACGATTACCGCGAGCAGCACAATCGGCACCGCGCCGATCAGCATTTGCCAGCTGGTCAGCGACAGCAGATCGACTTTTTGTTGCGCACGCAGGCGCTTGACGAGCACGGTGCCGATGGCCCAGCTCAATGCGGCTATCACGCCGAGGAATTTGCTGAACAGCGTGGTGTGCATGTTCCATGGTCCGATGATCAGCAGCAGGCCGGTAATCGTGCTGGCGGCGGCCACCCACTGCGGGCCGCGGATCCGTTCGCCCAGCATCGGCCCGGCAAGCATCAGCGTCCAGACCGGCATCGTGAAGATCAGCACCGCGGTCTTGCCGGGTCCGCCTTCCACCAGCGCCCAGGTCTGGAATGTCATGAAACACGTGACTTGCGCCAAAGCGATCGCGAGGGTCGCGCCGGGCGCAACCAGCTTGAGCGGCTTGCCCATCAGTTTGAGCACGGCAAACAGCGCCAGCGCGCCGCCGACACAGCGCTCCGCCGCGAACGCGAAGGGCGGCGCATAACCCAGCGCCTGTTTTGCCAGCACCCAGGTGTATCCCCAGGTGACGGAAAGGACGAACAGGCCGAGCGGGAGCAGCCAGCGTTCGCGTGTATGGACAGAGGGCATCAGTATTTATTCAAGTTCGAATATCGATCAAAGGCGGCAATCATCAGCCGCAGGAGCGGCGATGTTCACGCGATGAGCGCCGCATCTCTTGCCGCAAGGCTGCCGATCGCCGACCAGTCCAGGTGTTCGCCGCCATGTGCGGCCAGTTCCAGATAGCGGTCCCTCAGCACGCCGGCAAATGGCAGCGGCACCTTCAACTCTTCCGCCGCTGCCAGCGCCAGCCGCATGTCTTTCTGCCCCAGGTGGGCGGCAAAACCGGCGGGCTCGAAATGCCTGTTGGCGATCATCGCGCCGTAATTCTTGTATACCGGCGCGTTGAACAGCGTGGAGGTCAGCAGGTCAAGGAACAGGTGCCGGTCCACGCCGCCTTTTTCCGCAAGCGCCATGGATTCTCCCAGCGTCTCGATCACCGACGCGATCATGAAATTCCCGCTCAGCTTGACCAGATTGGCTTTTTCCGGATCATCGGACACGATGAAAGTACGCTGGCCCATTACGTCGAACAGCGACTGCACCTTGTCGATCAGATTCCGTTTACCGGCTGCGACCACGAAAAGCTTGCCGGCTGCGGCGGCATCCGGCCGGCCGAATACCGGGGCGGCAATATAGCCCTGCTGCTTTTGTTCATGCTCGCGGCAAAGACGGGCCGACAGCGCGACGCTGACCGTGCTGCATGAAACGTGAATCGCGCCGGGCTTCAGGTGCGCCAGCATCCCGTCCGGGCCGAGCACCACCTCCTCCAGCGCCGCATCGTCGGCCAGCATGGTAAAAACCACGTCGGCATCGCAAACCCCGGCAATATTCTTTGCTGCTTTCGCTCCCTGTTGAACCAGCGGCTGCATGCGTTGCACGCTGCGATTGTAAACGGCGAGGTCATAACCTGCATCGCAAAGACGTGCCGCCATGCCCGCGCCCATCTGCCCGAGTCCGATAAATCCTGCTTTCATCTCACAGCCTCCCTGTCAGAAAAATTGCAACAAAATGTGTCTATCACCCCGCCCAAAACCCGGATTAATCTTGCCGGAATGGCAGGCAACGAATTCATGGTCCTGCCTGCTGAAATTGATGCGAAAAATGCATGTCGATGGCATGCACCGCAAACGTCAAACAGCGTAGCAGAATATCAAAGAATCATGTTTCATCATCATTGCGCTAACGGTTGTTTGAACATCCTGATCAGTTTCGCCAGGCATTGCATCGGGCTGCATTTGATACACTGTCAACAAACATGACACGGCATATAGCCCGCAAACAAACAGATGATCCCGTTTTCCATCCTGGACCTGGCACCGATCAACGAAGGCAGCGCTGCAGCGCAGTCGTTCCGCAACACGCTCGACCTTGCCCGGCACGCAGAACGCTGGGGTTACCGGCGCTACTGGCTGGCCGAACATCACGGCATGCCGGGCATCGCCAGCGCCGCAACCGCGGTGCTGATCGGCCATGTCGCCGGCGGCACCTCGACGATACGCGTCGGCGCCGGCGGCATCATGCTGCCCAACCATGCGCCGCTGGTGATCGCCGAACAGTTCGGCACGCTGGAGTCGCTTTATCCGGGTCGCATCGACCTCGGTCTCGGGCGCGCGCCGGGCTCGGACCAGCTCACCGCGCGCGCGTTGCGACGCAATCTCGCCGCCGATCCCAACCAGTTTCCGCAGGATGTCGTCGAACTGATGGATTACTTCGCGGCGACGAAACGCCATGCGGTCCGCGCGGTGCCGGGTGCCGGGCTGCATGTGCCGGTCTGGATCCTCGGTTCCAGCCTGTACGGCGCGCAGCTGGCCGCGGCACTGGGGCTGCCCTACGCATTCGCATCGCATTTTGCGCCGGAGCAGATGATGCAGGCGATCGCGCTGTATCGCGCCGCCTTCAAGCCGTCCGAACAGCTGGAAAAACCGTACGTGATGCTGGGCTACAACGTGTTTGCGGCGGACACGGATGAGGAAGGTCAACTGCTCGCGACCTCGATGCAGCAGGCATTCGTCAACCTGCGCAGCGGCTATCCCAAGCGCCTGCAGCCGCCGCAGCGGGGATACCTGGACACCATCCCGCCGCAATTCCGCGACATGCTCGACGACGTGCTGTCCTGCGCGGCGATCGGGTCGCCAGACACGGTCAAACGTTCATTGCAGGAATTCATTGAACGTACCGGCGCGGACGAATTGATGATCACCTCGCAAATCTTCGATCACTCCGCCCGGCTGCGCTCCTACCAGATCACCGCAAACCTGCGTACTGCGCCGGATTGAGTGGATGCGCCCGGGAAGGAAACAAGCGGGGTCGAATTGCCGACCGGGTGATGGAACCAAATCGGAAACACTCAGTCAGACCAACGCCCTGAGCGTTGTGGGCAACATTTTTTACTCCAAGGAGATTAAAGATGGCAGAAATGACTGAGCAGGACAGGCACTATAATATGATCGGCAGCTTGGTGATGACAGGCTTGGCAATTCTAGCGGGGGTTTCGCTGGCAATTGCATGCTGGGCTGGTCTTACGTAGGATGCAGTTGGCGTAGGATGCAGTTGGCCTGTATCAAGACAGCCGGTGATCAGCCGGCTTTTTCAACTCGATAGAAACGTCAATAAAATGAATCAAATTCTGCAATACCTGAAACAGAACGGCGAAAGACTCGATGCCGAAATCGCTGAAGCGGCCGGTCTTTCATTGACCAAAACGCGCCGCTACCTGGAAGAACTCGCCGCCAGGGGCGAGGTCGTCGCCTACCACTCGACCCGCTTCGAGGATGGCGAGAAAATAATCGGAATACGGTGCAGGCTGGCAGGGATCACGCCGCCCGCCGCACCGGGCCGCAAATCGAAAGCATCGAAAGCTTCGTAATTTCCCGCCTCCTATATTCAGCGGCACGCCCGGCGCTTGCGGGCGGGCCGCGCTGAATACCGGGAGCGTCCGGCAATAGCGACGGACTGCGCAAAACTGCCTGTACACAAGGCATCGGCGGCTTGCGCCGGTTCATTTTCTGAACAGCCAGAACAGTATGGACAGCACCACGGAAATGATGATGCTGGTCGTTATCGGCGCGTAAAAGCTGAATCCCTTGCGCTCGATATCAATATCGCCGGGAAGATGGCCGATGCCCAGCTTCGACAGCCATGGCCATGCGAACCCGGCAACGATGAAAACGATGCCCATGATGACCAGCCATCTCGTCATCTTTTCCGCCTCCGTATTGCCCGCCTCCGTATTTCAGGCATCAGCAACCCGTGGCAGACGAAAGATGAAGGTTGTTATGTTCGGCCTTCAGTGTCTTGTCTATCCTTACCCGCAGGCAACGCGCCTCGGTCTTGCCACCGGTTTCGGTTGACACCTTGAAAACGGTGGTCTCTTCATTGGAAACGACGAAGGTATGCGTTTCATTCGCGTTGATCTTCGCCGGGGGCCACAGGTCCGAGATCGCACTGCAGTGCACGTCATCCTTGCACAAATCCAGCTCCGCGGGCCGGCCCAGATCGTTGATCAGGTTAATCCTCGCAACATGCGCTTCGGGTTCGGAGCAGGCCGAGATGATAAACAGCGGCAGCAGGGCCGCACAGGTCAGGAAAATTCTCGGCATTCGTTTCATTTCACCCCTCAGCGGTTGCATTTTTAATTCGACTTGGTCCCGCCGCCCGTGTTTTAAGTTCCGCGACCGATACCCGGTTCCGATAATACTTGGTCTACCCTAAAGCCGCATTTCAATTCGCTGCTAGTACAATATGACTATCATAACCCCGTGGAACAACCTGACAAATGAAAATGAACGACATGCTGATATCCGACCCCGAAGTCCGACTCGCCGTGAACGAGGGTGAAATCCTTGACCAGCTGCTGCAGCTGCAGGGCGCAACGGTGCTGGAACTGGGTTGCGGCAAGGCGGAGAAGACCCGCATCGTCGCACAACGGGCAGCTTCGGTGCTGGCCCTGGAAGTCGATCAAAAGCAGCTCGCGAAAAACCTCGCCGTCACCGACCTGCCCAATGTGCGATTTGCGCATGGCGGCGCAGAGGAGATACCGGCGCCCGATGCAAATTTCGACATCGTGCTGATGTTCAAATCGCTGCATCACGTGCCCGCCGAACTGATGGACCGCGCTTTTTCCGAAATGCGCCGGGTGCTGAAACCGGGCGGCACCGCTTACATCTCGGAACCGGTCTATGCGGGCGAATTCAACGAGGTCCTGAAGCTGTTCCATGACGAACGGGCGGTGCGCGAGGCGGCTTTCGCGGCCGAGAAACGCGCGGTTGCGTCGGGCCAGCTGGTGCTGGCAGGGCAGAAATTCTTTCTGCAGCCGATGCACTTTGCAGATTTCGCGCAGTTCGAGGATCAGGTGCTCAGGGTCACCCACACCGAGCACAGATTGTCCGACGAAACCTACGATGAGGTTCGCACCAGATTCAACGGCTACATGACTGCCGGCGGGGCCAGCTTCCATATGCCGATACGCGTCGACCTGCTGCGCAAGCCCGCCGCGTAATCGGACCGGCATATTCGATAAACCTTATTGGCTGATATCCGTCCATTTTCAGCCAGCACCTTAACCGGAGTACGAATCATGAAGAAAATAATGCAAACATGCCTGTTTGCCGGTTCCCTGATCATGGCCGCGCAGACCTGCGCCGCCGACGCGGACACTCGTATCAAGGTGGATTTGCCCGCGATGATGAAAACCCACATGCTGCACAGCATGCGCGACCACTTGCTGGCGATGCATGATATCCAGTCGGCGCTCGCAAAAGGCAAACTGGACCAGGCCGGCGAGATCGCGGAAACCCGTCTCGGCATGAGCTCGCTGGATTCCCATCAAGCAGCACACATGGCCCCTTTCATGCCCGAGGGAATGCAGGCCATCGGCACTGAAATGCATCATGCTGCGAGCCGCTTCGCGATGACTGCCAGCGAAGGCGATTTGGCCCGCTCGCTGGCTGCGCTATCCCGGGTCACCGAACAATGCGTGGCCTGCCACATGACCTACCGGGTTAACTGATCCGCCAGTTTTGTGATTTGCCGGCTTTGCGACTTGCCGTCACTGCAATTTATGGGTTGGCCCCTTGATTTTTGGCCGGCGTCGCGTCACAGTAAGCCTGCAACTCCGCAATCCCTGCGCCGCCGCAATTTCGCGGAAACAGTCAAACCCAATCTGAACAGGGGGCCTACAGATGAATACCAGAACGATTGCAATAACCGCAGTGTGCCTGTTTTCAGTTGCTGCCGGCAATCCGGCATACGCCGCAGCCGGTAGCGGCCAGCCATTGACGGTCAGTATCAAGCGCCTGTCGCTGGATACAGCGATGCGCATCGGCAAGGCCGCGATCGACAAGTGCCGCAAGGAGGGTGTCTCGGTCTCGGTCACCGTCATCGACCGCGGCGGACATCCGCAAGTCGTGCTGCGCGATACGCTGGCGATGGATGTCTCGATACCGGTCAGCCTGAAAAAGGCCTACACCGCGATGGAATTCAATTCGCCGACCTCCCAAATGGATGACCGCTTCAAGGGTGCCTACAATGTGCCGAAGATAGACGAGCTTCTGATATCGGCAGGCGGCATCCCAATCAACATCGCCGGCAACATCATGGGCGGCATTGGCGTCAGCGGAGCCCCTTCCGGGCTGACCGACGAAGCCTGCGCAAAAGCCGGACTGGCGGCGGTGCAGGACGACCTGGAGATGGAATAGCCGGCTGCGCCACGGCAGCGCGGCTCATTGACCAGTGCTTATCATTGATAGGATTCAAACGACGCCGCCAGACCGGCAGACCAGGCATGGCGGTAATACTGGGTCACGTTCACGTTGTATCCGGTTTGCGCCCACAGGATGATGGGCAAGCCCATCAGGTTGCTGAGCGGGGTAAAGCCCAGTTCCGCGCGGAACGTATTCCAGTGCGCGATATTGCGGTAGCCGGTGGTGTAGAATAGGCTTGCTCCCTTGAACCAGCTCCAGTCGACATCGCGCGTGACCTTGAGGCGTATGCCGTCGACCTGGCTGATGTGGGTGATGGAGCGCGGCGCTTCCCACGGGAAATATTCTTCGCTGCCTTTTTGCAATAAGCCGTAAGACAAAAAATATCTCAGGTCGATATCCATCGTGTTTCTGCCTACCGCTTCGAAATGCAGATGCCGTTTGTAAGTCAAATAGTCCCAGCCGCGGCTGATGTAATCCTGCGCGATCGCGGGACCGCCCACGCTTGCCGCGGTTGAATTGAACACTGCAACGGAATCGACATACTGACCATTCGATTCGTGCGCATAACCGACATCGTAATAGTCCTGTTTGCTGTCTGCGGTACCCAATTTCTCGCCGGTAGACTTCGAAGTATAGACACGGAAGTACAATTTTGGATTGAACTGCTTGGTCACGACCGGAGAGGAATGGCGCGATGAGCCGCCGTACTGACCCATCCGTGCGGTAAAGGAAAAGAACGGCAGCATGTCGAACTTGTGCCCTTCCTGCAGCGCCTCGTAGAACAGCGGATAGCGCAACGACACGGTGAAATCCATGAAACAGCCATGCTCGTAGCTGTCGCGCGTGCATCCCAGCCTGTTGGGTTCGTCGGAAGAAAGCAATGCCAGCGGATTGGTTTCATGCAGCATCGGTTTTCCGCTTTGTACAGCTTCCTCGCCATGACCTGCCGCAGGAAACCAGAGCGCGGCCAACAGAACCGCGAAACTCATGCCACGCATCTTTATCACCATAGGAAATTTCGATCGACTTGAACCGCTGATTCAGCAACAAGTCCGCCGTACCCGGATTGCATTTCCGCTTCAATTCATTCCAGCCCGGGCACGCGCATTCTATCTCCTTTGCAGCCACTTTTTGATGCTAGTATTCAATATGATCTTCGCCAGGCTCTGACCAGCATGGCACCGTTGATTACCGCAAAGGAACAGACCCATGCATATCGGTTTCATCGGCATCGGCAACATGGGCAGCGAAATGGCCCGCCACCTGCTCGCCGCCGGGCACACGATCACCGGCTATGCGCGCGGCGCGCGTTCGCGCGAACGCGCGACCGGCCTTGGCCTGGAGATAGCCGACACACCGGCCGGAGTCGCAGCTGCCAGCGAGGTGGTGTTCACCATCGTGACCGCCGGCAAGGATGTCGAAACGCTCGCGCTCGGTCCGGACGGGCTGGTGCACGGCGCGCGGCCCGGGCTGATCCATGTGGACATGAGCACGATCTCGCCGGCCATCACGCGCAGCGTCGCTGCACAGCTGCGCAAACGCGGCATCGCGATGCTCGATGCGCCGGTCTCGGGCGGCGTCGCCGCGGCTAAGACCGCGTCGCTGACCTTTTTCGCCGGCGGCGAGACCGGGGACTTCGAGCAGGTGCGTCCGCTGCTGGAACAGATGGGCAAGGCAATCTTCCTGATGGGTCCGTCCGGCACCGGACAGGTCACCAAGCTTGCCAACCAGATCTGCCAGCTCGCCAACCTGCAGGGTACGGCCGAAGCGCTGCTGTTTGCACAGGCACAGGGCGCGGACGCGGGCAAAGTGCGCGAAGCGGTGATGGCCGGCTATGGCGGCAGCCGCATGCTCGATGTGCTCGGCAAGAAAATGGTGGAACGCGACTTCGCGGCAGGCATCATCGCCGCACTGCACCACAAGGACATCGGTGTCGCGCTCGACATCGCACACGAAGCCGGCCTTGCGCTGCCGGTCACCGCGCAGGTGATGCAGCAATTGAACGCGCTGATGGGCAGCGGTTTCGGCGAACAGGACACCAGTTCGCTGCTGCTGGTGCTCGAACAGATGGCGCGGAAAAATTAGCAAACCCGGCGATCAGCGGACCGGACCATATTGCAGCAGGATGGAATGAAAAATCCGCCGTCGTCGATTGCGACTGCATGCGTCCGGATTATCTGGCTTGCCAGCTCACCCCCACCGCCATTTCGATGACATGATATTTCCCGCCGGAAAAATTGCCATGGCTGTAGCGTAGCTGCGGTTCAAGCATCAATTGCCCGGAGATCGGATATTCATAGCCGGTTCCGACAAACCACGATCCGCCGTTGTCGCGCCCGCTGACTGTCGGGCTGTTGTTGGTGTATGAGGTTCTTCCCGCAGCGCCGGTGACAAAAACCGGCGAATCGTCCATCGGGAAATAATTGAAGAATACCGAGAAGTTGCTGCATAGCCCGCCCGGAAACCCAGTGCCAGCGCATTCTCCGCACGGCCGGTGCTGTTGTTCGCATCCATGCTAACGTGGCCCGGCCCGGCCCATTCCCCGAACAGGAATTTATCGGGCTTCAGATACGTTTCGGCATACACAGACTGCGG
Organism: uncultured beta proteobacterium; assembly: GCA_963827265.1. GTDB lineage: Bacteria > Pseudomonadota > Gammaproteobacteria > Burkholderiales > Gallionellaceae > Gallionella. The sequence continues at coordinate 123,239 of CAWHAD010000007.1, forward strand.
CTGCATGCCGATGCAGCACGGCAGCAGGATTGCAGCAGAAACCTTGCTCAGTCGAATTGCACTCATCGGACACCCTATTCGCAGATATTGTGTACCCGCCGATGAAAATTACAATCGGCATTCGTCTTATCAAATATATGCTGTTTATCCTACATATAAGCCGTCAGGCAAGGGTTTGGCATTTGACCGGGTCAAATCAGCGTCATAAATATTCTGGAGGTATGGCAAATGAAAAAAATAACTGTGATTACCCTGGCTTTGCTGTTTGGTGCGGCCGCCACACCGGCTCTGGCAGAAGGCTATTATGCGGCGCTCGATGCCGGACAGGCGAAGGCCAAGGATGCTTGCACCGGCGTGCCTGGAGGATGGTCGGGATGCAATAACACCCCAACCTTCTTCAGGATTGCAGGCGGCTACCAGTTCACGCCGATGTGGGGAACTGAACTCAGTTATGCCAATGCAGGTACAACGAGCCTGGGCTCTGGGGTCATACTCGGCACGGCGGTGTCGGGCGATTACAAGGTCAGCAGTGTCCAGTTTGCTGGAACGGGCACATTCCCGATCAGCGGCACTTTTTCCATCCTTGCGAAACTGGGAATCGCATCGACCGACCTGAAGATCACCGCTTCGGGGGGCGGCGTCACCGTCGACCAGAGTGCCACCAAGACCAAACTTTCCTATGGGGTCGGCTTGCAATACGAATTAACCCGGAATGTCTCGGTCAGGGCCCAGTACGAGAACCTTGGGGAAGTCGGCGACACAAACAGCACCGGCACCTCCAAGGTCACGCTGCTTTCCGCAGGCCTGGTTTACAAATTCTGAATCGATCTCCCTGCAGGTTAGACTTTGCCGGGCGCTGTCCGGCAATTTTTTGTAACTATCGCTATGGTTCAGGAAGGGTAAGATGACGGGCCGAAAAAAGCGCGTGGCATCGCGGCAATCGGAAGAACCGCCGCAGCGATCGCCTTCCAGTTATCGATCATCAGGGAGAAACAGATGGCAACAGCAACAGTGAAAGTGGAACAAATCAGCAGCACTGCATCGAAAGGATATGCGCGCGGACACGAAGTGGTCATGGACAGGCCCGAGGCGAAGGGCGGCACCAACCAGGGCATGATGGGCGGAGAAGCAATCCTCACTGGTCTGGGCGGGTGTTTCATGAGCAATTTGCTGGCTGCCGCGAGGGCCAGGAATATCGAATTGACCGATGCCCGTGCAGATATCGAAGGGGATATGGCCGATGCACCGTCACGCTTTATCGCGATCCGGATGACGGTATCCGCGAGCTGCAATCCACCGGAGGAACTTAACAAGCTGGTCACGATAGCCGAACGCGGCTGCATAGCGGCCAATACCCTGCGCACGGCGGTCGACCTGATCATCACGGTGGTCTGAATCAGGCTGGCGTACGATCGCCTAACCGGTCCGCTTCAATAACCAGTACATGATCCACGCGCCGACGATCGCACCGATAACGAAAATCTGGATGCCGCCGGCGGGATGCGATTCGGGCCGGGTGTATTGCGGGGCCGGCTGCTGCGATTCCCATTCGCGGATAATCCGCCTGGCCTCCTCGTAGTCCGCTTCGTGCACCAGCACGCGCACCAGCCCCATCGCCTGCAGCCCGCCGACCCCGCCCTGCAGATATTCGCCCTCGATACGGCCCGCGATGCGCTGCTGCGCGAGCAGGTCCAGGATCATGTGGGCGTCCAGCCCGGTAGAAGCTTCATATACGCTTTTCATGGATGATTGATCAGGCGCAGCCCGTCACGCCAGCAGCAGATACAGCGCAGTGGCCAGCGAAAATACCGAAATCATCACGGCGAAGATAGCGAACACCAGCACCCACTGGTGGCGCCTGTCCGCAAGCGTTGCGCCCTTCTCCAGCGCCGCGACGGTATTCTGCAGCTGGACTGCAAGCTCCTTGATATGCGCATCGTTCGCGGATGAGGCTGTCTGGAGTTCGGTTATCTGCTGTTGCAGCAATGCCGTCTGGTTGGCGGCCGTATCGACGCTTTTCTTGGTAAATACCGGCGCGGCGGCCGAGACGATCGTGCCGACATAGGGCAGAACGGATTTGATTACGGGGAGCAGCCAGCCTGGCATGGTTGTATCCTAAAAGTCGGGGGCGGACCTGACGGCCAGCCAGATTGAAAACAGGGTAAATGCGGTTCCGTCAGACATACCGGACTCGTCCGGAATCCCGCAAATTTTCCCGATAATAAGACAGTTTGCAGCAGATTCGCGGCCTGCCCGGTTGCGCTGCGCGCCGATTTTTCGGTCGCTGCAACGAATCCGGATCGGAACGTATTCGTCATGTAATCCATACATACTTCCCATATAGGATAATATATCGAACTCGGCCCCCATAAAACTGTCAATCCGCATCGTTGGGCAGCTTATTACCGGATATGCATATGAAAATCAAACTACACTGGATACTGCTGGCATTTGCGCTTGCCGCATTCAATAGCGCGCAGGCAACCTCGCAACTGATGCCGCTGGAGCAGCAGGCGCAGGCGGCGCTTCTGTCCGCCAAGGTACTGGGTCACTACAGCTATCGCAACATCCCGCTCGACGACCATCTTTCGTCGCAGATATTCGACAACTACCTGAAACAGCTGGATGGCGAAAAGATCTTCTTCCTGCAGGCCGACATCGACCAGTTCGCCTATGCGCGCAACAAGCTCGATGATGCGATCCTCAACGAGAACCTGAGCATCCCGTTCGGCATATTCAACCTGTACCAGCAGCGCATCGCGGAACGCTACGTGTATGCGCGTTCGCTGCTGAAGAAGGGTTTCGATTTCAACAAGAAGGAAAGCTACCAGTTCACCCGCAAGGATGCGCCCTGGGCGAAATCCGAGGCCGAGCTGAACGACCTGTGGCGCAAGCGCGTCAAGAACGACTGGCTGCGCCTCAAACTGGCCGGCAAGGACAGGAACAGCATCGTCGAAACGCTGGACAAGCGCTACCAGAATTCGCTGGACGGCTTGTCCAAGGTGAATAGCGAGGATGTGTTCCAGGAGTTCATGAACGCCTATGCAATGTCGATCGATCCGCACACCAATTATTTCGGGGTGCGCGCCTCGCAGGAATTCGATATTTCGATGAAGCTGTCCCTGGTCGGCATCGGCGCCGAACTCTATGGCAAGGACGAATACACCATAATCAAGGAACTGCTGGCGGGAGGCCCAGCGGCGCTGTCCGGCAAGCTGAAACCCGGCGACCGCATCGTCGGTGTCGGGCAGGGCGAAACGGGCCCGATCACCGACGTGATGGGCTGGCGCATCGACGATGCGGTGGCGCTGATACGCGGCGCCGAGGATTCCGTGGTGCGGCTTGACGTGCTTCCCGCGGAAGCCGGCACCGACGGCAAACACAAACTGATCACGCTGGTCCGCAAGAAAATCACGCTGGAAAAGCAGGCTGCCAGGAAATCGATCATCGAAGTAAAGGACAAGGGCGTCACCCGCCGCATCGGCGTGATCTCGCTGCCCGAGTTCTACCAGGATTTTGCCGCCCGCCTGAACGGCGACAAAAACTACAAAAGCGCAACCCGGGATGTCTCGCGGCTGCTGGGCGAACTCAAACAGGAAAAGGTGGACGGCGTGCTGGTCGACCTGCGCAACAACGGCGGCGGCTCGCTGGACGAAGCCATCGAGCTGACCGGGCTGTTCGTCGGCAAAGGCCCGGTCGTGCAACAGCGCGATTCCAATGGCAACATCACGGTGGACAACGATAGCGATGCCGTTGCCGCCTGGACCGGCCCGCTGGGTGTGCTGATCAATCGCGGATCGGCATCCGCATCGGAGATATTCACCGCTGCGATACAGGATTACGGCCGCGGCGTGGTGATCGGCGAAACCAGCTTCGGCAAGGGCACCGTGCAGACCGTGGCCGATCTCGACCAGTTGGTGAAAAACGACAAGCCCGAATTTGGCGAGGTCAAGATGACCATCGCCCAGTTTTTCCGCATCAATGGCGGCACCACCCAGCAGCGCGGCGTCACGCCGGATATCACGCTGCCATCGCTGTCCGACAACAGCGATTTTGGCGAATCCACCTTCGACAATGCGCTGCCCTGGTCGCAGATCAAGGCTGCCGACTACAAACCGGACGGCGACCTGAGCGGCATCATTCCGCTGCTGATCGCGAGCCACAACAATCGCATCAGCCATGACCGGAACTTCAGGTACCTGGAAGAGGATATTGCCGACTTCAACAAGATGCGCCGCACCAACCTGATCTCGCTGAACGAAGCGGAACGCCGCAAGGAGCGCGAAGCACAGGAAGCGCGCGACGCATACCGCGAGAAAAGCAGTAAATCCCAGTCCGGCAAGTCTGTCGCAGCGCAGGCATTCCAGGATGACGGCATGCTGTCCAGCGAACGCAATCTCAGCACCGAGCTGGCCATAGAGCACGCCAACCGGAACGCCAAGGATATCCTCCTCGGCGAAGCGGCCCATATCGTCAGCGATGAGGCCAAGCTGTTGAGCACCGATTCCAGGCTCGCGTCCAGCAGCCTGCACTAGCTCGGTGTTGGCACGTCAACTGGCGCGATCAGACCGCCGGGCTCCGTCCCCGGAATTACAGTGATATACCTTTTTCCCTCGTTCAATCGGGCGATGCTGTCACCTGCGTAACCGGAGCAAGCCAATGACTAGCATACAATGGTTCTTGCTCGCAGGCGGACTGTTGCTGACCATGGGCCTGACTGCCTCCCTCCTCAAGCGTTCGCCGTTCACTTCTTCCATCATATACCTGGCAGTGGGGTTGCTGGTCGGGCCGACTGCGCTGAATTTATTTCATTTCAACCCGCTCAAGGAATCGGCGTTGCTGGAAAAGTTGACTGAAGTGGCTGTACTGATCTCGCTGTTCTCTGCCGGCGTCAAAATGCCGATGCCGTTCAATCTTTTCCGCTGGCGCAAGCCGATCCTGCTGGCGACAGTATCCATGGTCATCACTGTCGTGGCGGTCGCTGAATTCGCCTATTACGTACTGGGTATGCCATTGGGCGCAGGCGTGCTGCTGGGCGCGATCGTTGCTCCTACCGATCCGGTGCTGGCTACCGATGTGCAGGTCCGCCATCCCGGCGACCACGACGCGTTGCGTTTTACGCTGACTTGCGAGGCGGGCATGAACGACGGCAGCGCCTTTCCGTTTGTGATGCTTGGGATGGGGATGCTGGGCCTGCATGACCTCGGCGATTTCGGGATGAACTGGGTGCTCTTCGATGTGCTGTGGGCCACCGTTGCCGGTATTGCCATCGGCGTCGTCGCGGGTGTGGCGCTGGCTCGCATAGGATGGAAACTGCGCAGCAAGCCGCACGAACATCAATTGATGGACGACTTCCTCGGCCTCGGGCTGATCGGCGTCGTATATGGTCTGGCGGTGATGATCCACGCCTGGGGTTTTCTGGCGGTATTCTTTGCCGCCGTTGCGCTGCGCCAGACCGAGCTGAAGCTGGCCAAGGCCGCCAAGGATGCCTTTGATGGAAGCATCACCCAAAAAACCGTGCGCGCAGACGAAAATGCGACCCCCGACCCTGAGCCGCCGCCAACGGTCAGCGAAGGCTCATTGGTTTTCAAGGAGCATCTGGAAAGGCTTTCGGAAGTGGTCATGGTTCTCCTGATCGGAGGCACACTGTTCCTTGACTCGTGGAGCTGGGAAGCGGTGGGGCTGGCCCTGTTCCTGTTCGTGGTCGTGCGCCCGATAAGCGTTTTCGTCGGCCTGCTGGGCACGCACACCACGCGGCGGATACGCGGCTTGACAGGCTGGTTCGGCGTGCGCGGAATCGGTTCGCTGTATTACCTGATGTACGCGATACAAAACGGGTTACCGGAGCAGCTGGCGTTGCAATTGATACAACTGACGCTGATCGTGGTTACGCTGTCCATTCTTATCCACGGAACCAGCGTTAAACCGTTAATGGCCATGTTCTGGCGGCAAGGCAAGCACAAAACGATATTTTAGCCGGCAGCATGCGAAACGCCGGTTCTTTCGGTTATCGGACTTAATAAAGGATTATATTTTGCCGATCAAAGACTCAGACTTGCCCGTTCCCGGATTTGCCCTGTTCAATCTTGGCTTCCGTCCGTTCTTCCTGCTGGCCTGCGTATATGCGCTGGTCTCCATCCTGGTCTGGGGCGGGATTTATGTCTACGGCTGGCCGGCGCCGCGCTTGCCGTTCTCAGCCGCCTACTGGCATGCGCATGAAATGATCTTCGGCTACGGCATCGCGGTTGCCGCCGGATTCCTGCTGACTGCAGTGCGCAACTGGACCCATATCCCGACGCTCAGCGGATATCCGCTGGCAGGCCTGGCCGGATTGTGGCTCGCGGCAAGGACGGTCGAATGGATTGTACCTGGCCGGATATGGCCGATGATGGTGCTGGACCTGCTGTTCGATGCCTGGCTGATCGTGGCGGTATTCACCCCGATCCTGCGCGCGAAGCAGCATGACCAGATCGGCATCGCTTCCAAGCTGGTGCTGTTGATGCTGGCCAACCTGGTGTTTTATCTCGGCGTATCCGGCGTGCTGGAACAGGGCATCGCGTGGGGCCTGTACTCCGGACTGTATTTCCTGCTCGCGCTGATTTTCAGCATGGCACGGCGGGTGATGCCGTTCTTCATCGAGCGCGGCGTCGGCTATCCGGTGCAATTGAAAAACCGGCTGTGGCTGGATCGCGCGATCATCTTCCTGTTCCTGCTGTTCTGGCTTGCCGACGTGTTCTGGCGGCATGCGGACGCCACCGCGCTGCTCGCCGCGCTGCTGTTCGCCGCGCATGCGCTGCGACTGGCGGGGTGGCATACCCGGGGCATCTGGAAAAAACCGCTGTTGTGGGTCCTGTACATCGGCTACGGATCGGCTGCTTCCGGATTCCTGATCAAGGCGCTCACGCCCTTCGTGTTCATGCTGCCCTTCCTCGATCTGCATGCATTTGCAGTCGGCGGCATCGCGCTGATGACGGCCGGCATGATGGCGCGCATTTCGCTCGGCCACACCGGTCGCAGCCTGCAATATGGAAGCGGGGGCCAGCAGCACTCGCGATTGCTCGCGCCCGCATTCGCGTCGCTGGTCGCGGCCTTCGTCGCCCGGGTGCTGCTGCCGATGATCGTGCCGCTGCAATACACGCTGTGGATAGCCATCGCGCTGGCGGCCTGGCTGTTCGCCTTTGCGTTGCTGGTCTGGGTGTATGCGCCGATTCTGGTCAAACCGCGCGCAGACGGGATGCCCGGTTAGCCAGTCCTGAAGCGCCCGCTTCCGTTTCCATCGATTGCCGCCGCGATCCAGTCTGTTTGCGAATCATCCAGGAATTACCCTGTTTACATCATGGACATCGTTGACTTTGTGGGGCTTTCCTGTATATTAGCATTTTCTAATGTTCAATTTCACCCGGACAGGAACTACGAATATGTACGCAAACAGCATCAAGGAAATAGAAGCACCCGAACTCGCCCAGTGGGTGAACGATAGCAACCATAAACTGCGCGTAATTGACGTGCGCCAGATGCAGGAGATCGCAATGGGCACCGTGCCGAAAGCGGAAGCCCTGCCGCTGCATACGCTGCCGGAAAGAATCCACGAGCTTTCCCCCGCAGAAAAGCTGGTCTTCATCTGCCGCAGCGGCGCCCGATCCGCCCAGGCCTGCATGTACCTTCAGCAGTACGGGTTCTCGGACGTCTATAACCTGCGCGGCGGGATGATGGGCTGGTTGCAGCACGGATTGCCCGTGGGCTGACCGAACCGGGGCATCCGGAGAAATCTGGCGCCGGTTCAAACTGCAGCGCGAGTCAGTGATGCGACGGTGATTTTCAAAATCTTTCATCGCGCGCTGCAGCGGTTTTGCACAGTAAACTGCTGTCCCCAAATACGGCCGGCGGTACAACGGGCTACACTGATCCCAACACGCGCCGGGTTCGCAATCTGCCGCGAAACTTTCTCTTGCCATGCATGTCGGGGATAAGTAACCTGTTTGCATGACCATCACTGCGATGGCCGTTTACCCGAGAGGAGAACAGAAAATGCGCAATCTGCTAATTGTGTTATCAGTACTGCTTTTTCCGGTAAGCGCAGCACAAGCCGAGGTCAGCGTCGGGATCGGAATCAGCGTTCCCGGCGTCAGCATCGGGATCAACATGCCGGCTTACCCGAGACTGGCCCGGGTGCCGGGTTACCCCGTCTACTACGATCCCTATGTGGATTCGAATTTCTTCTTTTACGATGGCCTGTACTGGGTGTTCTATGGCGACGACTGGTATGTGAGCAGCTGGTACAACGGGCCGTGGCAAATGGTGGCCCGCGAGTATGTGCCGGTGTATGTGCTGCGCATCCCGGTGCGCTACTACCGCCGGCCTCCACCGTATTTCCGCGGCTGGCATGCCGACGCAGCGCCGCACTGGGGTGAACGCTGGGGCCGCGACTGGGAACAGCACCGCAGCGGATGGGACAAGTGGGATCGCCGCACGACCCCGCGCCCCGCGCCATTGCCGTCCTACCAGCGCAGGTTCACCGGAGACAGCTACCCGCGCGTGCCCGAAGTGCAGCGTTCGATCGAATCCAAGCGCTACCGCTATCAGCCGCGCGAACCGGTGGCGCGGCAGTATTTCCAGCAGCAACAGAAGCAACAGCGCCGCCAGCCCCGACAGCAGGAAAAGGAACGCGAAGGCCGGCACTAGCAACAGACCGGCAGCAGCGGGATACCGGCCCGCTGCTGCCCAAGCCTCCTGACGGCTGAATGAACGCAACGACATGTGGATACAAAAAGAAATACAACTCAAAGCCCGGGATCGCGGCTTTCACCTGATCACCGGGGAACTGCTGCGTGAACTGCCCGAGCTGCGCAATTTCAGGACAGGCATGATGAACATCTTCATCATGCATACCTCCGCGTCATTGACCGTCAACGAAAATGCCGATCCGACGGTGCGTGAGGACTTCGAGCGCTATTTCAGCCGCGCGGTGCCCGAGGACGATCCCGGCTACCTGCACGGTGACGAAGGCCCCGACGACTTGCCCGCGCACCTGAAGTCCAGCATCCTCGGCAGCAGCCTGAACATTCCGGTCACCGACGGCCGGACCCGGCTGGGAACCTGGCAGGGCATCTACCTGTGCGAGCACCGCAACCGCGGCGGCAGCCGGCGGCTGGTCGTGACGATACAGGGCGAGTAAGCTGACGAAATGGATACGCCGACAGTTCAAATATCTCCGATGCCACCCGACGCGCTGCTGTTTGTCGCGCCCGGCTGTCCGCATTGCGCGACCGTCCTGAAGGGTCTGAACCAGCTCGCCGGACAGAAGCTGATCGGCAAGCTGACGGTGATCGACGTGGCCGATCATCCCGAACAGGCCGCCGAATACGGCGTGCGCGCCGCGCCCTGGCTGCGCCTCGGCCCGTTCACCCTGACCGGCGCGCACAGCCCGGCCGAACTGCGCTTGTGGGCCGAATGGGCGAACGGCGAAGCGGGGACGGCGCACTATGTCGAGCATCTGCTGACGCAGGGCAGCTACCCCCAGGCCGCCGCGTTCATCGATGCGGACACGCAGCGGCTCAAACCGCTGCTCGCGATCGTCGCCGATCCCGGCGCCAAACTCGGGGTTCGTCTGGGCGTCAGCGCGCTGCTCGAAGCCCATGCCAACTCGTCGTCGCTGCAGAAGCTGTTGCCGCAGCTGGCCGAACTCAGCCGCCATCCCGACCATCGCGTGCGCGCCGATGCCTGCCACCTGCTCGGCTTGACCGGCAGTCCGTCCGCGCGCGCGCATGTCTTGGCCCGCCTGCACGATGCTCACGAGGAAGTGCGGGAAATTGCGCAAGAAGCGATGGAGGTTCTGCAGAAGCAGAACGCGAAAAGGTGATGCCGGTCCCTGGCCTGGCGGTCATGAATCCGATCACGCCGCCACATCGACGCGCTGCAAAACCGCGATGCCATGCAACGCAATGAATCGCTGATCCGCCTCAGGAACCTGCTCATCTCGCTCGCGATATTCGCGGCATTGGTGCTCTTCGCATCCGGCTATGCCGAGCCGGTGCTGCGCGTGTCGGTAATGCCCGACCAGCCGCCGCCGGTGCTGCGGCGCAAACTCAAACCGCTGACCGATTATCTCGAACAGCGTACCGGCATCAGGATGGAATTCAGGCCGATGCTGAACGGCGACGCGCTGGTCGACGCGCTGCTCGGCCACCAACTGGATCTGGTCCGGATCGACGGCCGCTATCTTGCCCGTGCGCAGGCGCGCAGCAACGGCAAGGTGATTGCACTGGTGCAGCGTGAAGAACCGGACGATGCCGGATCGGGAGCGGTTGCCGCGCCCGGCGATTACATCTGGGCGGTGCGCACCGACATGGATGCGAATCTGCGCGAAAAATTGACCGATGCGTTTCTTTCGCTGAGCAGGAACAGCGGCCAGGGCAGGGAAATCCTGGATTTGCAGCAGGCCCGCCGCTTCATTCCGGCGCGGGTGGAATACCGTCCGGTGCTGCGGGCTGATCCTGCGCAGCCATGACAGGCAAATCCTCGCGACGCACATCCAGCGCCTCCAGCACCTTCAGCGCCGCGTAGGCATCGTTCGCCGCATAGCGCATCTGCTGCGGGGTGAGCCGCGGCTGCGCCCAGTTCGACGTGGTCACATGCCGCGACTTTGCGAAGCGCCGCTTCAACACCAGGCCCACCGCCGCACGCACACCGATCTCCTTGTGGTAGCCGTCCATGCTGAACACGGTGTTCAGGTCCACTACCCCGCCGAACGCCACGCCCAGTTTCGCGCGAATATGACTGCGGTCCGATCTGAGCCCGAAGCCGACCTTGATCAGCCGTTCCGATTGCAGCAGCTCGACCAGGAACGGCAGCCCTTCCGCACGATGCATTTGGAACAGGTAGGCCCGGTCGTGCAGCGCAAACTGCACCAGGTGCGGTCCTTCGCTGACGTCGCCGACTGCGAAGGTCGGCTTCGATTCGGTATCGAAACCGACGATGCCCGCCGCATTGATCTCGGCAGCGGCGGATGCAAATTCGCCCGTGTTGGCCGGCACATGGATGCGGTCGAGTTCCAGGCCGGCAAACGGCTCCAGCAGCACAATCTCTTCCCGGGTCGGGACAGCTTTACTCACCCGGTGAATTCCGCTGTCGGAGCCGGCGTTGCGCGTTGCACCGGATCAAGGTTCATTTGCGCCGCGCCGCGCGGCGCTCGACCGGTGCGTTGAACTTCCTGAAATTTTCCTCCGCCTGTTTCAGTGCGGTAATGTCGTTGATGATCGCCATGAACCCTTCGCCCTGCTCCGGTTTCATCAACTGCAGGTTGATCTCGACCGGATAACTGCCGCCGTCGCTGCGCGCCTGGATGGTTTGGTACCTGACCGACGCCTGCTCGCCGCGGCGCAGCGGCTCGATCAACGCGCCGAAGGCCTCGATGCCCAGTTCCGGGTGCAGCGACAATATGTTCTTCTGCAGGATTTCTGTGAGCGTATAGCCGGTATGTTTCAGCGCATAATCGTTCGCAAAGCTGATCTGCAGCGTATCGCTATCGAAAATCAATATTTCGTTCGGACTCCGCTCGTTCAGCGCCTGTTCATATTTGCGCCTGAGCACCTCGCGGCGCTGCTCCGTGCTCCACGCACGGCGGCGGCGGAACGACATGCCATAGAAAATGACGATGCCTGCCAGCATCAGCGCCAACAGGAAGTAGGTGTCGCGTAACCTGGCCAGCCATGCCGCCTTGATTTCCGACATCGGCAGGTCGACAAACAGCGTGACCGGATAGTGCTGCAGGCGATGCAACACGCGCAGATCTGCAGTCCTGCCGTCGCTGCCCGGCATCTCGACCAGCCCTTGCTGCGGGAATTTTTTCGCGCGCAGATATGCGGTCATGGCATCCTCCCCGGGTTTGCCATAGAGAATATCCTGGCTCGCCGCATCCGGTTCGGGATAGTAGCTGACCAGGTAGCCGTCATCGCGCACCAGCCCCAGCGCGGAAATCTTGGGGATCGTCCGTGTCTACCCAGTAAGGCTGCAACAGGCCGGCCGGCAGATTGGCGCTGATGATGTAAACCAGCTTGCCGGCCCGGTCGTTCACCGCATAACGCGCGGCAACGACCCAGCGTTTGTCGATATTGCCCACCAACGGCCGGCCGATCGCGAACCGCGCGACCCTGCTGCAATTCGTCGCGGAACTTCATGAATACCGGATCGCCGGCGAGCGTGGGCATATCCGGGTTGTTGGGCTCATTGCCGGTCAACAGCATCCGCCCATCGCCGCGCATCAAGATCACGTTGCCCAGTTCGGTATGCAGTTTCTGGAAGCGGTGGACCAGGCCGTAGGCGCGGCCGAGATCGCGTTTGCGCTGCGTGTCGGTCAGTTCCGCGCCGAGATTGCGCATACCGATTTCCAGCTGGGAAAAATACGAATCGACCGCGCTTGCGTCCAGGTCGGCAACCGTTGCCAGCAGGGCCGCCTGTTCGTTCCGCACCTCGTGCCGGGACTCCACGGCAAGATAGCCGGCATAGGCAAGCTGCGCGACCACCAGCAAAATTGCGGAATATTTCAGTAGCCGCCTGGGGCGATGCTCTCCGCTCGTGTTTGTCATGAAGTTCCTTGTTATTCCGCCGGGTGCATGCGGTGAATGCCGCCTCCGGTACGCAATCTATCATCCCGCGAGGTATCAGTTCAACTCTCTTTCCTTGCAGTGGCTGCCCGCATTTACACTCCCGGGCAAACCATTGCAAATCGGCCGATTCCGTATAAACTGCCGCCCCAGTTCATCCATTCAAACCATCTTGAATATTCCACCCGGCTGCCACGCAGAATATTCCGGTCCCGTCGAACCGGCCACGGCGCGTTCGCCCGATGCTCAATCGGGACACTTCCTGCGCCGCTGCACCGGGATCGTACTCTGGCGGCACCTTTCCACCACCGCCGAATTACCCTTCACCTAGCGCCTCCAGCTGCTGCAGGGCATCACCCGATGTTTCCCCAGAAGTTTCAAAGCAAAGTTGGAGTCGAAAAAAATGAAAGATGCACAGATCGCCATCCCAACCGGGGATGGCCGTATCTATTACGACATGACCGGGACGGACAGTCCCTGTTCCGGCTGCAGCGCGTGTTGCCGCCATTTTCGCGTGTCGTTCTACCAGGGCGAACTGGACTGCCAGCCGGGCGGCCATGTCCCGGCGGACCTGACCACGCAGATCACGCCGTTTCGCGCCTGCATGAAAGGCACCGAATCCGGCCACGACCGCTGCATTGCGCTGCAGACGGACGGGCTGTGCAGCATCTATGAGCACCGCCCCTCGGTTTGCCGCGAGTTCCCGGTATTCATGGAAGACGGATCACTGAACCCGGAATGCGTGCGCCTGCGCATATTGCACGGCATAGCCCCATGGGTACCGAATCGGGAAACAGCCGAACATGCGATGCAACAAACGGAAAAGTTAATGCCGGAAAAGTTAATCAGTTAATCACGGAACCCATGTGAGACGCTGCGCCGAACAGGCAGCGTTCGTGCAGCAATGCGCAGTCGACACCATGATCAGGACGTGATGCCGCCGAGCAGGTTGGCGGGCACCGCTTCGTGGATGCGTTTCGGCGTCGCAAGGTTGAGGTTGTTCATGATCTCGACGAACTCCGCTTCGCTCTTGCCCGCGATGCGCGTGTTGAGCACCTTTTCCTCGCCGATACTGCTGACACGCCGCCCCTTGTAGTCGTGCGCCGGATAGACCAGCGTCTCGTCCGGCAGCGTGAACAGTTTTTCGGTGATGCTGTGGTACATCTCAGTCGCACTCCCCTGCTGGAAATCGGTGCGGCCGCAGGCATTGATCATCAGCGTGTCGCCGGTGAACAGCCGGTCGCGCCACAGGTAGCACAGGCTGCCCGGCGTGTGGCCGGGCGTGGCGATCACGCGCAGGGTCTCGTTGCCGAACGTCAGCGTGTCGCCGTCGCTCAGCAGTCTGTCGTAACCCGGCGCGCCGCAGTTCTGCGCGATCACCGTGGTGGCGCTGGTGTGCTGCTTCAGCGCCTGCGAGCCGGTGATGTGATCGGCATGCACGTGGGTGTCCAGCACCAGGCGCAGCGTCAGCTTCAGCGACTCGAACAGCGACAGGTAATCTTCGACGTGTTCCAGCACCGGATCGATGATGACCGCGTTGCCCTGATCGTCGGCGAGCAGATAAGTCAGCGTGGATGATGCCGGGTCGAATAGCTGGCGGAAGATCATGTCGATTCCTTCAGGTCAGGATGTAACATGAATATGCAGGCAAACTGAACGATTACAAGTTCCGGCGTTTCCAGACTTGACCAGCCACATGCCTGCGATTGCAGCTAACTCAGGCGGCCACCCCGAACAGGGCGCCGACGCCGGCGGTCAGCGCCATCGCCAACGCACCCCAGAAGGTCACCCTGATCGCGGCAACCGCCATCAAAGCGCCGCCGGCGCGCGCACCCAGCGAGCCGAGCAGCGCAAGAAACAGCAGCGAGCTGAGCGAAACGGCCCAGTACAGCGCGGCGGCAGGCACCAGCAAAACGACCAGCAGCGGCAGCGCGGCGCCAACCGAAAAAGTGCCGGCCGACGCGAAGGCGGCCTGCACCGGCCGCGCGGCCAATAATTCGGAGATGCCCAGCTCGTCGCGCGCGTGCGCGCCGAGCGCGTCATGTTTCATCAACTGGGTCGCTACCTCGGCGGCGAGTCCTGCGTCGAGTCCGCGCGCGACATAGATTGCCGTCAATTCCTCGTGCTCGTGTTTGGGGTCATTCGCCAGCTCTTTTCTTTCCCGCTCCAGGTCCGCATTCTCGGTGTCGGATTGAGAACTCACCGAAACATATTCGCCGGCCGCCATCGACATCGCACCCGCCACCAGGCCGGCCACGCCCGCGATCAGGATATTCTTCGTGCTTGCGCCTGCCGCCGCCACGCCCAGTATCAGGCTGGCGGTGGAAACGATGCCGTCGTTTGCGCCCAGCACCGCCGCGCGCAGCCAGCCGACGCGATGTGTCCTGTGTGTTTCAATGTGTCTCATGCGGCCATTCTATAAGTTTAAGGGCGGTCCTGCCCCGGTTAAAATGATCTTTTTTCAGGCAGGTAATCACACCCAGCCGTACCCCGCTATTCTTGCGGGGCGCTTCCCGTGTAATCCGCAAGCGGGTGCAGTACACTTCCGTCTGCTGCCGATATGCCCGAAGCGAAGTGTTTTCAAAAATACATCAATGAGGAGAATCGAAATGTCGCAAACCAAGTTTCTGCTGGATGAGTCGGAGATTCCGACGCATTGGTACAACGTAGTCGCGGACATGCCCAATCCGCCCACCCCGCCGCTGGGGCCGGACGGCAAACCCATCGGGCCGGAAGCGTTGGCGGCCATTTTCCCGATGAGCCTGATCGAGCAGGAAGTCTCTGCGGAGCGCTGGATCGCCATCCCCGAACCGGTGCGCGAAGCACTGAACATGTACCGCCCCTCGCCGCTGATCCGCGCGCATCGCCTGGAAGCCGCGCTGGGCACGCCGGCCAGGATCTACTACAAGAACGAAAGCGTCTCCCCGGCCGGTTCGCACAAGGTGAACACCGCCATCCCCCAGGCGTATTACAACCAGCAGGCGGGCATCAAACGCATCGCCACCGAGACGGGCGCCGGACAATGGGGCTCCGCGATGTCTTTTGCCGGGCAGGTATTCGGATTGGAAGTGCGCATCTTCATGGTGCGGGTAAGCTACGACCAGAAGCCGTTCCGCCGTTCGATGATGGAAACCTGGGGCGGACAGGTGTTTGCCAGCCCGAGCATGGAAACGAATACCGGCCGCGCCATTCTGGCGAAAGACCCGCACAACAAGGGTTCGCTGGGCATGGCCATTTCCGAGGCGGTGGAAGAAGCCGCTTCGCGCGCAGACACCAACTACGCGCTGGGCTCGGTGCTCAACCATGTGCTGCTGCACCAGACCATCATCGGACTGGAAGCAAAAAAACAATTCGCCAAGGCGGGCGATTACCCGGACATGGTGTTCGCGCCGTGCGGGGGCGGCTCCAATTTTGGCGGCGTGGCGTTTCCGTTCTTTGCCGACAAGGCCGCCGGCAAGAACGTGCGGCTGGTGGCAGTGGAACCGACCTCGTGTCCCACGCTGACCAAGGGCACTTACGCCTACGATTTCGGCGACACGGCCGGACTGACCCCGCTGATGAAGATGTACACGCTGGGTCATGACTTCATGCCGCCCGGCATCCATGCGGGCGGCCTGCGTTATCACGGCGATTCCCCGCTGGTGTCGCAACTGTATAACGAAGGCTTGATCGAGGCGGTGGCCGTGCCGCAACTGGCCACGTTCGAAGCCGGCGTGACGTTTGCGCGCGCCGAGGGCATCATCCCCGCGCCGGAATCCAACCACGCGATCCGCGCCTGCATCGACGAGGCGCTGCGCTGCAAACAGACCGGGGAGAAGAAGACACTGTTCTTCAACCTGTCCGGTCACGGCCACTTTGACATGGCCTCTTACGACCGGTATTTCGCCGGTCAACTGGAAGACTTCAGTTATCCGGAAGAAGCGATCAAGGCTTCGTTGGCGCAACTGCCGCAGGTTGCCTGAGGCTGATCACGTCAATCAAGGGGCAGGTTCCGATGTTTTCTTTTGAAAAATTTCGAACCCAGCCCCTACGTCTTTATTTCAGCCCTGCTGACCGCGTTCAAATAAACCGTCACCAATCCCGCCACCAGCCACAGGCTCGCGATTGCGGCGATCCAGAATCCTGGCGCGCCGAACGCTGATCCGAACGTGTCGGTCAGCCCGAGCAGCACGCCGCCGCCCAGGCCCAATCCCCACAGCAGCGTGCCATAGATCAGCATCGGTATAACCGAGCGCTTGTAGCCGCGCAGCGCATTCACCGCCACGGCCTGCAGCGCGTCGCCGAGGTGATACAAGGCGACCAGCATGATCAGCGGCGCCGCGACCTGCTGCACATGCGGATCGGTGGTGTACAGCGCGGCGATGTGCGGCGCGCCGAACCAGAAGATTGCGCTGAGCACGGCCGCAATTGCCATGCCGAGGCGGATGCCCACCCAGCAGGTGTGCCGCGCCTGTTCGCGCAGCCCGGCGCCGATTGCCTGTCCGGCGAGTATCGACGTGGCATTACCCAGCGACAGCGGGATCATGAACGCCAGTGCCGCGAGGTTCGCCGCGATCTGGTGCGCGCCGGACACCACCGGGCCGAGGCGCGCGATGAACAGCGCCATGAACGTGAACGCGGTCACATCCGCGATGAACGTCAGGCCAATCGGCACGCCCAGCCGCAAAAAATCCCAGATGGCCTTGAAATCCGGCGCGGCAAATCGCCTGCGCATCTGGAACTGGATGTAGTCCGGATGATGCAGGCACCAGCCCCACGCGAGCGCGGCCATCAGCCAGGCATCCACCGACGTGGCGACCGCGCAGCCCGGCCCGCCCAGCTTGGGCGCCCCGAGCAGGCCATACATGAACACCGCATTCAGCGGGATCTTCAGCGCCAGCGACAGCAGGTTGAACAGCATCACCGGGCGCGGGTGGCCGATGCCGGTAGACAGGCCGAAGAAGATGCGCAGCGCGAATACGGCCGGCACGCCCCACGCGGATGCGGCGAGATAGGCGCGTACTTTCATTTCAACGATGGGCTGCAAATGCGAGATCGAAATGATCGGACCGGGAAAGCGCAGCAGCAGGATCGCTACCAGTGCCAGCACCAGCGATATCCACACGCTCTGGTGTATCTCGCGCCCGACCTCGGCGCGCCTCCCTGCGCCGTACAGCTGCGCGATGATCGGCGGCAGTGCCAGCAACACGCTGATCAGCGACATCAGCACCGTGGCCATGATCGCGGAGGCGATGCCGACCGAAGCAAGATCGATCGCGGACAGCCGCCCGGCCATCGCGGTGTCGATCACCGCATTCGCCATCCAGGCGAGCTGCGCGACCAGCACCGGCCAGGCCAGTCGGATCAGTTGCGATGCGGGGGAAGCGGAGCGGTCCATATCAGTATTCCAAGGGGATGCCGATACGCATGAATTTCGCAGCCAATATCGGCCGCAACGATGCACGGAAATCAGTAAACCGCACTTTATAGATGGGCGCTGATGATGCTGGTGCCGCTTGCAGGGTCAGCCGCCCTGCTGCGGAAATTTTCGGCAAGTTTCGCGCAAAAATTCCACCTGCTTGCTGAAGTTGCGGCACCCGCCGCACATCATCAGGTGAAACCGCAGGCTCATTCTTTGCCGCAGGCCAAGTTTTCCATCCATTCTTTGCGTCGCCAGCACAGTCGCCTGTTTACAATTAAGCATTCATTTTCCCCGCATTAAACCACCGCTCATCCAGACAAAGCCGCAAACCCATGCGTGCGCGGTGCAGCACTACCCAGCAATTAGTCGAACTGATCGCCAATTCCTTACATATTTCGTCCGTTTCGAAACCCAGCATCTCCCGCATCATAAAAATCCGCGCCGCATTTTCCGGCAGGCGGGTCAGGCAGATTTCAAACACCTGCCAGAATTGCCGGCTGGAAAAGCTGCTTTCCGGGTTGCCCCAGCTCGACGGCTTCGCGTCTTCCTGCCAGAAGCCGTCCTCCCTGAACAGATCGTCATGGGCATCTTCCGGGATTTCATCGGCCGCCCGAACAGTGACTGGCGAACGCGCCCGTTCGCGGATGATGTCGATGATTTTATTTTTCAGTATGCCGAACACCCAGGTCTTGAGTTGGGCGCGGCTTCCATATGACTTCCGGCCGGCCAGGGCCGCGGCAAGCGCTTCCTGGACGGCGTCTTCCGCCGCGGCATCGTCGCGCAGTTGCAGCTTGGCGAATTTGATCATATCGCGGCGTAGCGGAGCCAGTTCGTCAGCGAGCGGCCTGAAATATCGGGTAGCGGGAATTTGTGATTGATTTTGCATGGCCGCTGTTGGAGTGCGAATTCGGTCATCCAGGTTTCCCAAAAGATTCTATGGTTCAAGCCTATCCTTTTGTGAGGCGCGCAGGATCGAATGTCCGCGTTTTGCAAGCTATCATAACAAGTAAATTCGTTTTAACGATCTTGATGTTGCTAATGCAATAGTTTGAAAAACTTTTGCACAATGGCAATCGCCAGCCAGCGGAAGGTTGCGTGCTGCACGCTTGCGTGAGGTGTTTAGGAATTGCGTACTCTCGAACGCGGTTAGGTGCGAACAACGCTGGCGATCCAACGGACAATAACCCATGCCGGAGTATGCCTTTGGTATAATTAGTGCCCCATGAAAGAGGAGGTCCCATGCAGAGAATCATGCTGAAAGCCAAGTTGCACCGGGTGCATGTCACGCACTCAGAGTTGCATTACGAAGGTTCCTGCGCGATTGATGATGTTTTGCTGGATGCTTCCAGCATCAGGGAATACGAACAGATCGACATATACAACGTCACCAATGGCGAGCGATTTACCACCTATGCAATTCGCGCCCAACGCGGTTCCGGAGTAATTTCAGTAAATGGCGCGGCAGCACATAAGGCGAGTCCTGGCGATATCTTGATCATTGCCAGTTATGCCATGTATTCAGAAATGGAATTGCAAAATTTCCACCCCCAACTTATCTATGTGGACGAGAAAAATCACATCATTGCCCAACGCGATCAGATACCAGTGCAGGCGGCATAGAGGGCATCTTTCCAGCGAGCGTCCGGAATACCCCAGCTGGCTCTCGCTCAATATTTATTCCTCCATCCGGAAAACTCCAACACCAGGCAAATTTGGTAATCCGTGATTTCATTGCCCTGAAGCAAACCGTCGCGAACGGCAGTTATTGGGCAGCCAGTTCTGCATCAAAAATGCCAATGACCGAAGCGCAGCCTGCTGCAGGTACAGGCCGGGCAATTGCCGCGCTGTCGATGTGATGCATTCTTTTCAGTATATCGTGAAGCTTGGCCTCGGCCTGCCATAGGTCGTATTCCGATTGCGTATCCATCCACAACTGGGCGCCATTTCTGGAGTGGCGGTACTACGCTCGGCAAGCACAGCATGAAGAGTTGGGCGCGATACGTCCAAGCTTCGGGCGAATGCGCTAACCGTGAAACCGGAAGCATCAAATCAGCATCCGAACCGAAGGGATTTCAAGCAGCCGGCCTACTCCTGCAAGGGCGAAACATGCATCGCCCTGGCCACCACTTCCCGGGTCAGGTGCGGTGCGAACAGTTCGATGAAGTCGTACGTGTAGCCGCGCAGGTATTCGTTTTTGCGTATGGCGACGCGTGTGGTGCTGGGCTTGAACAAGTGTCCCGCATCCAGCATGCGCAGATGTTTGTCGCGCTCGGGAATGAAGGCCATCTTCGCCAGGATCCCGATACCCAACCCCAATTCCACATAAGTCTTGATCACGTCCGCATCGATGGCAGTCAGCGCGATGTTGGGCTGGATGTTCCCGTCTTTGAATGCCGCGTTGATCTTGCTGCGTCCGGCGAAAGCGAAATCGTAAGTGATGATCGGGAATTGCGCGATCTTTGCCAGCGTCAGTTTTTTTTCCGACAGGATCGGGTGTTTGGGCGGCGCGATGACGCAATGATTCCATTCGTAGCAGGGAAGCGTGACGAGTTCGTCGTACAACGCCAGGCTTTCGGTGGCGATGCCGATGTCGGCTTCTCCGCTCAGCACCTGTTCGGCGATTTGTGTCGGGCTGCCCTGGTGCAGGCCCAGCTTCACGCCGGGATAGCGTTTGGTGAATTGTTTGACGGTGGAGGGCAAGGCATAGCGTGCCTGGGTGTGCGTGGTCGCGATCGTCAGGCTGCCGCTGTCCTGCGCGCGGAATTCCTCGGCTGCCTGTTTGAGGTTCTCCGCATCCTGCAGCATGCGCTGCGCGATTTCGAGAACGGCTTTGCCCGGTTCGGTGATTGCGACGATGCGCTTGCCGTTGCGCACGAAGATCTCGATCCCCAGTTCATCTTCCAGCAATTTGATCTGCTTGCTGACACCCGGCTGGGAGGTATACAGCGCGTCGGCGGCATCGGAAATCTTCAATCCCTGGCGCACGATCTCGTTCAAGAATCGTAATTGCTGCAAATTCATAATGACCTTATCTTATATTAATTGGTTATAAAATATTAACATAAAAGTATTTAAAGATATAAAGAGCGCGGCCTAGAATCCGTTCCACGAATTCCATATGGATGGTGGCGAATGGATGGCATGTACACATTATCCGGCCTTCTGGTCGGGCTGGTCGTCGGCGTCACCGGGGTGGGCGGCGGTTCGCTGATGACGCCGTTGCTGGTGCTGCTGTTCGGAGTTTCCCCTGCGACCGCCGTCGGTACCGATCTGCTGTACGCGTCGCTGACCAAGACGCTGGGCGGCTGGGTGCATGCACGGCGCGGCACGGTGGATTGGAAGGTGGCAGGCCTGCTCAGCCTGGGCAGCCTGCCCGCCAGCCTGGTCACCATCGCGCTGCTGAAGCACCTGGCGCTGGACAAACAGACATTGAACGGATTGGTATCCAGCGTATTGAGCGTGGCGCTGCTGCTTACCGCGATTGCGCTGCTGCTGAAATCAAGGATCCGGAAGTTCGCACAGCGCAGGTCGTACGGCCTGAATCAACTTCAATTGTCCGCCGCGACAGTGCTCACCGGCATCGTCGTTGGCTCGCTGGTTACGACCTCGTCGGTGGGCGCGGGTGTGCTCGGTACAGTCGCGTTGATGTTCCTGTATCCGCGCATGCATACCGCGAAAGTGGTCGGAACGGACATCGCGCATGCGGTGCCGCTGACCCTGGTCGCCGGACTTGGCCACCTCGCACTGGGCACAGTGGACCCGGTGTTGCTGGGCAGTCTGCTGCTCGGCTCCCTGCCCGGAATCTACGTCGGCAGCCACCTGAGCGCCAGGATGCCGGAAAAGGTATTGCGTCCGGTGCTGGCAACCATGTTGCTGGCGATCGGCTGCAGGATGGTGTTCGCATGGCCGGCTGGAAACAGCCATCAGTGAATTGGCAAAAATCAGAACAGGAAAACTAAAATGTACCGTTACGACAAGTTCGATCACCAGATTACCGGGCAACGCATCGCGCAGTTTGCCGACCAGGTTCGCCGACGCCTGTCCGGCGAGCTGAGCGAAGACGAATTCCGCATCCTGCGCCTGCAGAACGGGCTGTACTTGCAGGTGCATGCCTACATGCTGCGCGTAGCCGTGCCTTACGGTTTGCTGAGTTCGGCACAGATGCGCAAGCTTGCCTTCATTGCACGCAAGTACGACCGGGACTATGGTCATTTTTCCACGCGCCAGAATGTACAGTTCAACTGGATCAGGCTGGAGGAAGCTCCGGACATCCTGACCGACCTGGCCAGCGTTGAAATGCACGCCAACCAGACTTCCGGAAATTGCATACGCAACATCACCTGCGACGAATTCGCCGGCGTGGCGCGCGATGAAATAGTCGATCCGCGTCCCTATGCCGAGATCTTGCGCCAGTGGAGCACGTTCCATCCCGAGTTCGCCTACCTGCCGCGCAAATTCAAGATCGCGATCACCGGCGCGAGCGAAGACCGCGCCGCGACATCGGTGCACGATATCGGCCTGGCAGCGGTGAGGAACGCGCAGGGCGAAGTCGGATTTCGCGTGCGGGTGGGCGGCGGCCTCGGGCGCACGCCAATCATCGGCACGGAGATCAGCAATTTCGTGCCGTGGCAGCATGTCATCACCTACCTGGAATCGATCGTGCGCGTGTACAACGAATACGGCCGTCGCGACAATCTTTACAAGGCGCGCATCAAGATACTGGTGAAGGCGATCGGTATCGGGGAATTCAGGCGCCGGGTGGAAGCAGACTGGCAATTCACCAGGGACGGCCCCTGCACCATCACGGCAGAGGAATTGAATCGCATTGCGGGGTTTTTCACCGCCCCTGATTATGAGCAGCTGCCCGAACACGATGCCGTCGTGGCGGCACAGGCAAGCGAAAGCCGGGCCTTCTCCAACTGGATGCAGCGCAACGTCAAGCCGCACAAGGTAACCGGCTATGCGGCGGTGGTGCTGTCGCTGAAGAAGACCGGCATCGCACCCGGCGATGCGACCGCGACCCAGATGGAAGCAGCAGCGGAACTGGCGGAGCGCTTCGGCTTCGGCGAATTGCGCATCACGCACATGCAGAATCTGGTGCTGGCGGACGTCAGGCAGTCCGACCTGTTCGCGTTGTGGCAAGCCGCCCGGGATCTGGGCCTGGCGACACCCAACATCGGGCTGCTGACCGACATCATCTGCTGCCCCGGCGGTGACTTCTGCTCGCTGGCGAACGCGCGTTCCATCCCGCTGGCGAGGGCGATCGCCGAGCGATTCGACAATCTCGATTTCCAGCATGACATCGGCGAGATCGAGCTGAACATGTCGGGCTGCATGAATGCCTGCGGACATCATCACGTCGGGAACATCGGGATACTCGGCGTCGACAAGGACGGCGAAGAGTGGTACCAGGTGTCGATCGGCGGCGCGCAGGGCAATGACAGCAGCCTGGGCAAGGTGATCGGGCGTTCCTTCAGTTTTGCGCAAACGCCCGAGGTGGTCGGCCGCCTGCTGGAGGTATATGTGCGCGAGCGATTCGACGACGAACGGTTCATCGATACCGTGCGCCGTATCGGCCATGACCCGTTCAGGGAACATGTCTATGCGGCACCGGTAAGGGACGATGCAGCGCTGTCTGGCGTGGAGTACGGCCTGCTGGCAGCGGGCGCGCCTCATGACACTCCGCTTTATGAAACTGGAATATGAACCATGATCATCAAAAACAGAACGATTGCCGCTGACGACTGGACCGTGCTTGGTATGCACAATGACGATACACCGAACGATGTTGTCGTGCCGAGCGGAAGGATTATCGTGCCGTTGAAAGTCTGGCAGGCACAGCGCGATCAGCTGCAATCCCGCACCGAGCTGGGCGTGTGGCTGGCCAGCGATCAGCGCGCCGAAGACCTGAAAGGCGATCTGAAAATGTTTCGCGTTATCGCCGTCGATTTCCCGAAATTTGCGGATGGGCGCGGCTATTCGATTGCAAGCCATTTGCGCACCCGGCTGGGATATACCGGCGAGCTGCGCGCAATCGGCGATGTCTTGCGCGACCAGATGTTCTATATGCAGCGGGTCGGGTTCGATGCGTTTGCTCCTCGCGCGGACAAGGATATCGGGAGGGCATTGCAGGGATTGAACGACTTTTCAATAACCTATCAGGCGTCATCGGATGAAAAATCACCGTTGTTTCGCCGAGTACAGCGCGGAGGCAGATTATGAATGGATTGGATCAGAAAGTTGAACAGGCGCGGGCTTTGCTTGCCGCCGCAGTTCGTGATTTTTCACCGGTGGTGTTCGCCAACAGTCTTGGCGCGGAAGACATGGTGCTCACCGATATCATCGCCAATAACCGTATCGGCATCGATATGTTCAGCCTGGATACCGGACGCCTGCCGGAAGAAACCTACAACCTGATGCACAAGATCGAAAATTTTTACGACATTCAGCTGAAGGTATTTTTCCCCGATCACGCATTGGTGGAGAGATACATTGCGCAATACGGCGTGAACGGCTTTTACGAAAGTCCCGGTGCCCGCAAGGATTGCTGCTTCGTGCGCAAGGTTGAACCGCTGCGCCGCGCACTGGCCGGCAAGGGAGCATGGATCACCGGGATGCGCCGCGATCAGGCGGTGACGCGCGGCACGCTGGAGATCTCGGCTTGGGATGCAGACAACGGATTGCAGAAATTCAACCCGCTGCTGGACTGGACCAACCGGGACGTGTGGGCATACATCCGCCAGCACGATGTGCCATACAACAAGCTGCACGACCAGTTCTATCCGAGTCTGGGTTGCGCGCCGTGCACCCGCTCGGTCACGCCGGGAGAAGACATCCGCTCCGGCCGCTGGTGGTGGGAACACCCCGAAGACAAGGAATGTGGCCTGCATGCAGGGCACAGGCCAGACAAGGGCGCCGTGGCACACGGCTCCGGGGTTTCGGCGCAGACTTATGTCGGGAGCGAAGCGAACGACGTTAGTCGTAGCCAAAACTCTTCTGGCAAGGAATGCGGTTTGCACGTCAGCCACAACGGCGAAATTGCGCACGGGACCGGGGTTTCGGCACAAACAAGCGACGAGCGCAGCGCCGAGCTGGCCTGAACCGAATCCATCCCAGGCGAACCATCATCGCGGAATACATCATGGAATTGATCGAAAAAGAGAGCATGACTGCACACACTTTTACCCATCTGGACGCGCTGGAAAGCGAATCGATACACATCATGCGCGAGGTCGCGGCCGAGTGCAGAAATCCCGCACTGCTGTTTTCCGGCGGCAAGGACTCCATCGTGATGCTGCGCCTCGCCGAAAAGGCGTTCCGCCCGGCGAAGTTTCCGTTTCCGCTGGTGCATATCGATACCGGGCACAACTTTCCCGAGGTGATCGCTTTCCGCGACAAGCGTGCCGCCGAACTGGGCGAGCGGTTGATCGTGCGTTCGCTGGAAGATTCCATCAGGAAAGGCACGGTCGTGCTGAAGAGCGCAACGCAAAGCCGCAATGTCTTTCAGTCCGTCACCCTGCTGGAAACCATCGCCGAATTCGGCTTCGATGCCTGCATGGGCGGCGCACGCCGCGACGAGGAAAAGTCGCGCGCCAAGGAGCGTATCTTCTCGTTTCGCGACGAATTCGGCCAGTGGGACCCGAAGAACCAGCGCCCCGAACTGTGGGACATCTACAACACCCGTGTTCACCCCGGCGAGAACATCCGCGTGTTCCCGATCAGCAACTGGACGGAATTGGACATCTGGCAATACATCGCCCGCGAAAGACTGGAGATACCCGGCATCTATTTTGCCCATGAGCGCGACGTGATCCAGCGCCCCGGCGGGATGATGCCGGTCAGCGAACTGGTGCGGCCGCTGCCCGGGGAGAAGGTCGTCAGGAAAACCGTGCGCTTCCGCACCGTCGGCGACATAACCTGCACCTGCCCGGTGGAATCACCCGCCGGGAACGCGCAGGAAATCATCGCGGAGACCGCGGTGACGCGCATCACCGAACGCGGCGCGACACGCATGGACGACCAGACTTCGGATGCGTCGATGGAGTTGCGCAAGAAAGAAGGTTACTTCTGATGGGCACCTCTCAAAATCCAAATTTCGTCGCCATACTTTGTTGCGCGCGAAAAATCTTGCTTACATAGACCTGCCTATGCTGCGCTGCGATTTTTCGCGCGCGCCGCGTCTGGCCTAGATATTTGAATTTTTAGAGGCACCCATATCATGAGCAACGCAACACAGTTATTGAGATTCATCACCGCCGGCAGCGTTGACGACGGCAAGAGCACGCTGATCGGCCGTCTGCTGCACGACTCCAGGTCCATCTTCGAAGATCAGCTGTCTTCGATTTCCAGAACCAGCGAGAAGCGCGGCATGGCCGCGGTCGACTTGTCTCTGCTCACCGACGGCCTGCAGGCCGAGCGCGAACAGGGCATCACCATCGACGTGGCTTACCGCTACTTCGCGACGCCAAAGAGAAAATTCATCATCGGCGACACGCCCGGCCACGAGCAGTACACGCGCAACATGGTGACCGCCGCCAGCACAGCCAACCTGGTGATCATCCTGGTCGATGCGCGCAAGGGTGTGCTGGTGCAAACGCGCCGTCACACTTATCTTGCCAGCCTGGTGGGCATCCCGCACATCGTGCTGGCGGTCAACAAGATGGACATGGTGGATTATTCCGAAACCAGGTTTATCGAAATATGCACGGAGTTTCTCAAATTCGCCGCACAGCTGGGATTGACCGACATCACCTGCATCCCGCTGTCGGCGCTGGTAGGCGATATGCTGGTGGATCGCGGCGACAACATGGACTGGTACCAGGGCACGACGCTGATGAACCTGCTGGAAAACATCGTGATCGATCACGATGTGAACACCACCGACTTCCGTTATCCGGTGCAATGGGTTTGCCGCCCGCAAACCGGGGAACATCACGATTTCAGGGGTTTCATGGGACGCATCGAAGCGGGCGAGATCGCGGTCGGCGACCCGATTACCGTGCTGCCCTCGGGCCGCAGCACCAGGGTGAAAGAGATCGTCAGCTTCGACGGGAATTTGCAGCGCGCCTATGCGCCGCAATCCGTCACGCTGACGCTTGAAGATGAGATCGATATTTCGCGCGGAGACATGTTCGTGAACGGTGGAACGCAACCCCGGGTTGGAAAAGAGTTTCAGGCCGTGCTGTGCTGGTTGTCCGAGACCCCGCTCGACTTGAACCGCAAGTACCTTGTCAAACACACCACGCGAACCGCGAAATGCCTGTTCTCGGCAATCGACTATCGCGTGGACGTGAACACGCTGGAACAGCACGGCACGGCAACGCTCAACATGAACGACATCGCGCGCGTGGCGATGAAAGTTCAGCAGCCGCTGGTGTTTGACAGCTACGCCGCCGGCCGGGCAACCGGCAGTTTCATCGTGATCGATGAAGCGACCAACAATACCGTTGCGGCGGGCATGATTGCCTGAGTTTCCCGGTTCCTTTACGGGCTTTCCTGTACGGAATATTCGCGCCCGGTTGCTGCATGATCGACAATCAATCGACCGTTAATCCGCGCCGCTCCGGCGCGGCGTGACGGTGTCATCAGGCGAGCTTGTTGCTCGCCTCCTTATATATCCACCAGCTATTTAAAAGTAACGAATAAGTATTTCACAGGCATATAGAACAACCCTAGACTGCATCTCGACAAGTCGAAATTGAATCATTTTATTTTTATGTTGTACCAGACAAGGAAAGGAAGGCAGTACATGTATATATTGATCAAGAATGGCCGCAACGTAACGGATGGATGGAGAACCCTGACACTAGCGGAAAAGGAAACTCCGGATAGCGTCAGTCTGCCTGTCGGGCCGGTTCTGGTGCCGCTGTCGGTATGGCGGGCGCGCCGCACCGAACTGATATTTCGCGAATATGAGCATGGCTGGCCGCTCGGCGTCTGGCTTGCTGCCGAAGAAAACATCGAGTCGATCGAGCGCGATATTCACGACTTTGCGGTGATCGCGGTTCCGGCTGACCACTTTGCCGGCGGCAAAGATTTCCCGGCTACCCGCCTGCTGCTTGAACGTTACGGCTACGCAGGCGAGCTGCGCGCTATCGTCGATTTGCCGCGCGAAAGACTGGCTATCCAGAAACAGGTCGGCTTCGATGCTTACACCGGGAGTGGCCTCAAGAATATCAACTGGATTGATGGACCTTCCCTTTCAGGCCGTTACGACTTCAATTCGGACAACCCGTCGAAACGATTCGTTGCAGCTGGTTGATCGGGTGGGTCAGGGCCACGTGGTGCAGAGAAGCGACAGGAGCGCGATTTTTCGCACTCTTGTTCCGGTACCTGCTGCACACGCGCTGTAGCAACGACTACCCCTCCAGCTCGAATTGACACTCGGCAGACGAGCGGAAGAAAAATGCCTGCCACCCCGTTGCCGTTTTACAGATCGGCATCAAAAGCGATTTCGGGCAATTCGGGGCGAAATCGGACGGTCAGGATAGCTATATAGGGGCTTCCCAGTGCCCGGACTTATCGCTCTGGGGCCTCAATACGCCCAGTATCTTCAGCACCCAGTAGCTTCATGATAGTTTTAGCAGGTGGAATATTGGGTGCCTTTCAAACAGCAGCCAGTCTGTAACCCACTCCAACTTCCGTCAGCAGAAAACGCGGACGAGCCGGGTCTTTCTCAAGTTTGTGGCGCAAGATGCCCATATAGATGCGCAGGTAGTGGGCGCGATCCACGTAGTTTGGCCCCCATACTTCCTTGAGCAGCAAACGATGCGTAAGCACCTTTCCTGCATGCTTTACCAACACTGTCAGCAGGCGGTATTCTATCTGCGTGAGGTGAACTTCAGCGCCGCTAACCGTGACCCTGCGATGAATCAAGTCCACCTTCAGTTCGTCCACCGAGAAGATACCTGTTTCCTCTCCACTCGCAGCAGAATAAGCATGTCGTAAAGCAACGCGAATTCGTGCCAGCAACTCGCCTATGCTGAAAGGTTTGACCAGATAATCATCCGCACCCGCATCCAGGGCGGAAATTTTGTCGCTTTCCTGCGCGCGCGCGGACAAGATGATGACAGGAACAGAAGACCACGCGCGTACTCCTTTCACCACCTCCACCCCATCCATATCCGGCAGGCCGAGATCGAGAATAATCAGGTCTGGTTTGCGCGTTGCGGCTTCAGATAAACCCTGCCTGCCGGTTTCCGCCTCTATTATCTGATAGCCTTCAGACGCCAGTGAAGTCCGGAGAAAGCGACGTATCTGCGCTTCGTCTTCAATGACGATGATGGTGGCGGAATTGTTCATCCTGGGAAAAGCAGTTGGTCCACGAAAAACACGAAAGGCACGAAATGGGGTAAGCAGGCATTTCGCCGCAAGGCGGAAGCTCGCAAAATATGCAACGAGATAACACGCTGTAGATCATTACCCAATGGATGAATTACTGCGCCGAGACGACCTGATGATTTATTTCGTGCCTTTCGTGTTTTTCGTGGACAAATAGCCGTTTTTAGTTTCATGATTGCACCGCCTCTTCCTGTTCAATCAATGGCGGCTCAGTCAATGGCAATGCGAAGTGGAATGCGGCGCCGCCGGAAGGCAAATTATCCGCCCATATTCTGCCGCCGTGCGCCTCGATGATGGAACGGCAGATGGTCAGACCGAGTCCCGCCCCTCCCTGATTTCCTTCGCTGGCGACCCGGTAGAATTTTTCGAAGATCCGGTTTTCTTCCCCCGGAGGAATTCCGCGACCCTGATCGGATACCGTCACCACCAATTCGTTCTGGCCGAGAGCGGCTGAAATTTCGATGGGTGTTCCGGTGGGCGTGTACTTGACGGCGTTTTCCAGCAGGTTCGCGAACACCCGCTCGATCAGCAGGCTGTCTATCTCAACCAAAGGCAAGTCCCTTGGCAGCTTGACGGTTACCGGATGATTGACCATGCGCGTAGCCAGCCCTGCCAGCGAGCCGCCGACCACTTCTTCCAGCGGTTGCCATTGCCGGTTCAGCACAACAGCGCCTGCCTCAAGCCGCGCCATGTCCAGCAGGTTGTTCGCCAGTCCGGCCATGCGTATGGCCTCGTCATAAATGGTCAGGCCAAGTTCGTGGCGAGCATGCCCGTCCAGCTTGTCCTCATCGCGCACCAGGCTGCTGGATGCGCCCACGATCGCCGCCAGAGGGGTGCGCAAGTCATGCGAGATCGCCGACAGCAATGCATTGCGCAACTGCTCCGTTTCCATTTTTAGCTGGGTGCTGTGCGCTTCCGCCGACAGCCTGGCCCGCTCCAGTGCCAGCGCAATCTGGCTGGTAAAAGTTTCCAGCAGACGTTGTTGTTCGGGAAGGGCGATCCGCGCCGGGTTGAGCGGCAACAAGGCCAGCACGCCCATCATTCCCGAAGAAGCTTTCAGGGGCAGGTAAACTATCTCGCCTCCCGGCAGGGTGTCCGTGCCCTGACCCGCCATCTGCCCGTGGTCATACACCCATTGCGCCACGCTCAGGTCGCTGCCATGGCAGGAATGCGCCGACCCCTCGGCCTTGGGATAAACGATGCGTCCCGTTTCGTCGGGCAGCAACACCACTGCCTGTGCTTCGAATACTTCCGCCACATGCTTGACCGCAATGCGCACGATATTTTCCTCGCCGCGTGTCGCAGTCAATTCGCGGCTCATCGCATACAGCGACGCGATGCGGCGCTCGCGGTGGCCGGCGATTTTGGCCTGGTGGCGGGTGCTTGCCGTCATGCTGCTGATCACCAACGCGACCAGCAGCATGACGGAAAAAGTAATCAGGTACTGTGTATCCGAAACGGCAAAGCTGAATCGCGGCGGTACGAAAAAGAAATCGAACAGCACCACGCTCAGGAACGAACTCAGCACCGACGGTCCGCGCCCATAGCGCGCGGCGACCGCCACCACGCCCAGCAGGTAAACCATGATCAGGTTGGCCAAGTCGAAACGGTCAAACATAAACCAGGCTATGGCGGTGCAGATTGCCGTTGCGGCAATCGCCCATCCGTACCCCGCGCGCCACTTGATCAGCGGGCGCTGTTCTTCGGATGCAAGCCCGAGGTATAAGCGGCTGCGCGAAAAATAGGGGTTCTCCCTCATCTGCGACAGGAAATCGGATTCCTTGCCCACCACATGAATGTTTATATCGCCGGCTTGACGGACGACAGTGTCAACCAGCGATCCGAACAGCCAGCGTCTCCAGCCTGTCCGTGTCGGCTTGCCCAGCACGATGCGGGTGACATTGCGGGCGCGGGCATACGAAATCACCTCCTCGGACAGCTTGCGGCCTCCCAGCGTTACGGTCTCCGCGCCCAGTTCCTCCGCCAGTTTCAAGGTGCGCAACACAGCGTCACGCTGTTCCTTGGAAAGATGCTGGAGTTTTGCCGTCTCGACATATACCACGATCCACTCCGACTTCAGCGACTGCGCCAGGCGGTACGCCGCGCGCACCAGGTTCTCCGCATAGCTGCCCGGCCCGATGCAGACCAGCAGCCGTTCTTTCACCTGCCAGACATCCCGGATGGCATGATCTTCGCGGTAGTCGCGCATCTGCGCATCGACACGGTCAGCCGTGCGACGCAACGCCAGTTCGCGCAGTGCGATCAGGTTGCCCTTGCGGAAAAAATTCTGCGCCGCGCGTTCCGCCTGCTGGGGCAGGTAGACCTTGCCTTCCTTCAGCCGCAGCAACAACTCGTCCGGGGGAAGATCGATCAGCTCGATTTCATTGGCGCCCTCCAGCACCGCATCGGGCACGGTTTCCCATACCGGGATGCCGGTGATTTGCGAGATCACATCATTGAGACTTTCGATGTGCTGGACGTTGATCGTGGTATAGACATCAATGCCCGCCTCCAGCAATTCCTCCACATCCTGCCAGCGCTTGAGATGGCGCGAACCCGGCGCATTGGTGTGTGCCAGTTCGTCCACCAGGATCAGTGCCGGATGACGCTTGAGCGCGGCATCCAGATCAAACTCGCGTACTTGCGTACCACGGTATTCCACCATGCGCGGCGGCAGTATTTCCAGTTCTTCCATTAACTGTTCGGTCTCGGCACGCTTGTGCGTCTCCACATAGCCCGCCAATATATCCAGCCCTTCGGCACGACGTTCATGTGCAGCCAGCAACATGCCGAAGGTTTTACCGACGCCGGCGGAGGCGCCAAAGAAAATCTTCAGGCGGCCGCGGCGGCGCTTGGCTTCGGCGCGCTGCACTTTTTCCAGCAGTGCGTCGGGATCGGGGCGTTGTTCGTTCATGGTATGGTCGGGTTGCATGGATTGCCTTCGCCGCCCTGCTCCAGCAATTCCCAGTGATGCCGGGCTTTGCCGCCATCTGCGAGCGGCATCAATTGCACCGGCCAGAACAGGACTTCACGGAAGTGGCGGACGACATGATTGGAGGCGAAAGCGGTCATCATGCAAGAATTCTACCGTAATTCGTGTTGAATAATTTTCATTGTCCACAGCGTCTAGCCAGCTTATTCATCCAGCGCCAGATCCAGATGCTGCTTCCCCAACTCGTTCCCCGCCATATCGGCCAATATTCTTGCCCGCGCAAGCGCGGGCAAGCGTGCCTTGCAGCGTGGAGAACAAGTCAACTGGTTACCGCAGGCCAGGCGATCCAGTATCGGATGAACTTCGTGTTTGTTTCCGCAGACCGGGCAGTTGTGCAGCACCATAGCAGGTATCAGACCGCATGCTCGGCATATCCGGTCAACTCCACTGCCCGTGCAGCAACGGCGGACGAAACTATGAATGTTTCCCGGAACGGCACGTTACCGAGCGCCAAAGCAATACTCAGCGCCGCCACACCCGCCACGGCCATGCGGATGTGGTTCCCGTGGCTTGCCAGGAACTGCCGCAGCGCCTCGATCCCCATCACGGTTGCGGGAAATGTCATCGTTATCGCGGCCTTGCCGGGCTCACGGGTAGCGATTTCAAGCGAATCGTTTTTCGAAACAATACCGATATATAAATTTGGATTCATGTGCTTTTTCCTTTCAAGGTGATAAATGGCCGGGATAGTGCTGCTCGCCAAGAATGAGACTCGAACAGCGATTTGACCTCAAGCGCATGGCGGCACGAGTGCAGCTGGTCCCGGAGCTGGCTGTCGGCAAATATCTGGGTGGCATCGGCCAGAATCCGGAGATGTTCTTCGGTGGCTCGTATCGGCACCAGAAGAACCAGAACATCGGATACCGGCCGCCCGTCGGGTGCGTCGTAAGGAATCGGTTTCTTGAGGCGCAGATAAGCAACCTGTATCCGTTTGAGGTCTTCGACCCTGGCATGGGGAATGGCAATTCCCTCTCCCAGTCCGGTCGAACCGACTTGTTCCCTGCGGGAAAGGCCGGCTGCCACCCACTCTCGCGACAAACCATGCTCCCGCTCCATATGCCGGCCGATTTCATCAAATAGCTGGCCTTTGCTGGAAACGTCGATGTCCAGAAGGATGTCTTCCGGCCAAAGGTGTTTAGAGATAGTGCTCAATGGGCTCTCCGTGGGAATAAGCGATGATCCGTTGCCTGACAAAGGGAACGGCGCAGGTTCAATTTCGCGGCTTTGCATCATGGTCTGGTTGCCGCTCCAGTTTTTCATTCTGGAAGCGCATTGGCAAAGTCAGGATGACATACGCCACACCAAGCGGAACGAGGATGCCGACAAGGGCAACCAACGGATCCAGAACGATATTCATAAACATGGTTTCCATGACTAGGCGACCCGTTTGGCAAGCCCGGCATGACGCGAGGCAAGAACGATTCTTCCGGCATGCGCAATTCTGCGGATAACAGCGACGATGCTGCTTGCCATGCTGTCGCTGGCCATCACATCGAACCGCACCTGCTTGCCCGACTCGGCGATTATATTCTTGCTGTAAGAATCCACCATATCAACTCCGCACATCTGGTACGGGATCGGGGTGATCACGACGCGGTCTCCCCCAGCCATACAAACAGCCTTGCGCACTGCCGTCGCTTCCGACTCTCTCAACACAGTAGTGATTCGTTTCATAGCATCCTCCTTCTTTGGATGGCCGGCATGCTATGAGAAGCAGCATAAAAACAGGGTAAATTGTTACCCATGGG
The DNA here is from genome assembly GCA_963827265.1 of uncultured beta proteobacterium. Classification (GTDB taxonomy): domain Bacteria; phylum Pseudomonadota; class Gammaproteobacteria; order Burkholderiales; family Gallionellaceae; genus Gallionella. The sequence goes on from CAWHAD010000007.1 coordinate 157,322, forward strand.
ATATAAAAAATTCATCAAAATTTGCTCCCCAGACAGGGCTGGCACACTACTGCAGACAAAAAAGTGCGCCAATTGGCGCCCTGAATGGTCCGGAGGAGACCTGTGGAAGCTTGTTGTTATTGCTGGAACGTGCGGCTCAGAGATAGCGCAGCCGTGCTATCTCTGAGCCGCGAATTAGAGCGAACGTGACACTGATACAGCAAAATAGTCGCTGCCGAGGGTCTTGTCTTCGCCGGCTGCTTTAACGTGATACAGATTGTTGTCGGTCGCATTGGTCTTGGTATAGGCAGCGGCAAGTGTAAAGCCGCCGACGACTTTGCTCGCGGTAGTCGGTGTAGCTCAGTTTGTCGAAGTTCTGAAGTTTCTGATGGCTGCGTGCAGAGCTAGCAACGTATCTGCAGGCAAAGCGTAGGTGTAGTTTCACTTCGAGATAAGCGGATCCCTTGGAACTCACGTCGCCAGTACTATTCGCAGTGGAAGCGCCTCCGACCCACATAGTGGGCGTAAATCCGCCGCCGCCTTGCGAAATGCCGAACCAGTCAGTCAGCGCATAGTGGTATGCCACATTGACGTTCTTAAACGTTCCACCAAACTGGAACTCTGTAGTGTCCCATTTCTTTGTCACACCACATGGATTTGTTTGACCGTCAGGATAGATGACCCTTATCAATCCAACGTTGTAACCCAGATCATCATTCGCAAAGCAGGATTCCGATAGTTTTGGGAAATTCCACGGAAAGTATAGTCACTTGTAAACCCGACATTACCGGTGACAGTGTATGGCGCAGCAGGTGCAGGAGCATCTTCTGCCAATGTCAGCCCAGGCACGCACAATGCCGACAGGATCATGGTGTTCAACAGTTTGTTCTTCAACATATTCGTTCTATCCATTCAGTAAAAAATCGGCTATTTCAGGTTTGTTGCATCCAGCGCCAGATTGAGTTCCAGCACGTTCACCCTCGGCTCGCCTAATATGCCGAACTGGCGGCCTTCAGTGTGTTCCGCCACTATTTTGCGCACAGCGTCCGGGCTAAGGTTGCGCAAGCGCGCCACGCGCGCAAGCTGGTATTCCGCCGCCGCCGGGCTGATATGCGGGTCGAGGCCGCTGCCGGATGCGGTCACCAGGTCAACTGGGACTGGCTGCTGGTTGCCGGGGTCGGCATCGCGCAAGGCTTGCACCCTGGCTTTTACCGCATCCAGCAACGCCGGGTTGGTCGGCCCCAGGTTCGAGCCGCTGGAGGCAGAGGCGTTATAGGGCATTGGACCTGTCGCCGAAGGACGACCCCAGAAATACTTGGGATCGGAGAACGACTGGCCAATAAGACTGGAGCCGACCGGCTTGCCGTCCTTGACGATCAGGCTGCCGTTGGCCTTGCCGGGCATGGTCACCTGGGAGATGCCCGTCACCAGCAAGGGGTAAGCAAAGCCAGTCAGCACGGTAAGCAGCAGGAAGCTGATGACGGCGGGGCGTAGTTGTTTCAACATGATGTTTCCTTTCTTAAAACCTATAAAAACAATTAGCCACATAACCAGCGACTTGGCTGGCGTCTTTTGACAGCCTAGTCGAATGGCTAGTAGTTGCATCAGAGAACACAGAGTTCACCGAGAAAATCAAAAACAATTTCTTGTCGTAAATTTTGATGACCCGTCGGGTGAACATGAGAAATATGCGATACCTGTGTCATCTCTGTGCTCTCTGTGATCTCTGTGGCTTGAGTTTAGTTTTTGGTTAAGCCAAATTCATTGCAACAAGCAGCAGGTCGATCAACTTGATCCCAATGAACGGGACAACGATCCCGCCCAGCCCATAGACCAGCAGGTTGTTGCGCAGCAGCACGTTTGCGCCGATGGCGCGGTATGTCACGCCTTTCAGCGCCAGCGGAACCAGCGCGATGATGACCAGCGCGTTGAAGATAACCGCCGATAAAATCGCGCTGGCCGGGGTGGCCAGGTGCATCACGTTCAGCGCGCCGAGCGCCGGATAAGTGGTCACGAATGCCGCCGGAATGATGGCGAAATACTTGGCCACGTCGTTGGCGATGCTGAATGTGGTCAGGGAACCGCGGGTCATCAGCATCTGCTTGCCGGTCTCGACGATCTCGATCAGCTTGGTGGGGTTGGAATCCAGGTCCACCATGTTGCCCGCTTCCTTGGCGGCCTGGGTGCCGGTGTTCATCGCCACCGCCACATCGGCCTGCGCCAGCGCCGGGGCATCGTTGGTGCCGTCGCCGGTCATCGCCACCAGGCGGCCCTGCGCCTGGTGTTCGCGGATCAGCTTGAGCTTGGCTTCCGGTGTGGCTTCGGCGAGGAAGTCGTCCACGCCCGCTTCGGCGGCGATGGCGGCGGCAGTAAGGCGGTTGTCGCCGGTGATCATGATGGTCTTGATGCCCATGCGGCGCAGTTCGGCGAAGCGTTCCTTGATGCCGCCCTTGACCACGTCCTTGAGCTCGATCACGCCCAGCACTTTTGCGCCGTCCGCCACCACCAGCGGCGTGCTGCCGCGGCGCGAGACGCTGTCGACAATGGTGTTCACTCCAGCCGGGAAATGGCCGCCGAGACCGATGACATGATTGCGGATGGCATCGGTCGCACCCTTGCGTATCTGGCGCTCGCCGATATTGACGCCGCTCATGCGCGTCTGCGCGCTGAACGGCACAAAGGTCGCGCCCAGCGCATGGATGTCGCGTTCGCGCAGGCCGAATTTCTCCTTGGCCAGCACCACGATGCTGCGGCCTTCCGGTGTTTCGTCGGCCAGCGAGGCAAGCTGCGCCGCATCGGCCAGCTCGGCCTCGGTCACGCCGCTGGCATGCAGGAAGTTGCTGGCCTGGCGGTTGCCCAGGGTGATGGTGCCGGTCTTGTCCAGCAGCAACACATCCACATCGCCCGCTGCTTCCACCGCGCGGCCCGAGGTGGCGATCACGTTCTTCTGCAGCATGCGCCCCATGCCTGCCACGCCGATGGCGGACAGCAGGCCGCCGATGGTGGTCGGGATCAAACACACCAGCAGCGCCACCAGCACGGTGATGCTGACCGGGTGCCCTGCGCCGGATGTCTCGACGCTGTAGATCGAGAACGGCAACAGGGTGACGGTGACCAGCAGGAAGATCAGCGTCATCGCCACCAGCAAGATGGTGAGCGCGATCTCGTTGGGCGTCTTCTGGCGCTTGGCGCCTTCCACCATCGCGATCATGCGATCCAGGAAGGTCTCGCCCGGATTGGTGGTGATGCGCACCACCAGCCAGTCGGACAGCACCCGCGTGCCGCCGGTCACCGCGCTGAAGTCGCCGCCGGACTGCGCGGATCACCGGCGCGCTCTCGCCGGTGATGGCGCTTTCGTCCACCGAGGCCACGCCCTCGATCACCTCGCCGTCGCCGGGAATGAAGTCGCCCGCTTCCACCAGCACCACATCGTCCTTGCGCAACCTGGAACCGGGCTCCCTGAACGTACTTGCCGCCATAGTGTCGGCCTGGTCAGCTTCTTGGCCATGATGTCGCGCTTGGCGCTGCGCATGGCGGCGGCCTGGGCGCGGCTGCGGCCTTCCGCCAGGGCTTCGGCGAAGTTGGCGAACAGCACGGTGAACCACAGCCACAGCGTGATCGCCAGGATGAAGCCGGACGGCGCTTCGCCGTGTCCGAACAGCGCCTGGAAGAACAGCGCCGTGGTCAGCACGCTGCCGACCCACACCACGAACATCACCGGGTTCTTCATTTGCTGGCGCGGACTCAGTTTCTTGAACGAGTCCACCACGGCCTGTTTGACGATGTTTCGCTCAAACAGGGAAAACGGAACAGTCTTGGTTGTCATGTAAATCTCCTAAATTCGTAGGGTGGGCACGATTCATGTGCCCACGCTGTCTGGTATCTGTGCGGTATCCGCGTGGGCACAAAGTACGTGCCCACCCTACGTTATGGTTTAATCATGTTCAGGTGTTCGATCACCGGCCCCAGCGCCAGCGCCGGCACATAGCACAGCACACCGACCAGAAGCACCGTGCCGATCAGCAACATGACGAACATCGGGGTATGCGTCGCCATGCTGCCCACGCTGGCGGGCATGCGTTTCTTGGCCGCCAGCGAACCGGCCAGCGCCAGCACCGGGATCATCAGCCAGAAGCGCCCAAAGAACATCGCGATGCCCAGCAAGGTGTTATAGAACGGCGTGTTGGCGCCGAGCCCGGCGAACGCGCTGCCGTTGTTGCCCACCGCCGACGAAAGGGCGTACAGCACTTCCGAGAAACCGTGCGCACCGGGATTGAAGATGGTCGCTTTGCCGGCGTCCGTCATCAGCGCCAGCGCCACGCCGCCGAGCAACAGCAGCGGCGGGATCAGGATCACCAGCGAAGCCATCTTGATGTCGAACGCCTCGATCTTCTTGCCCAGATATTCCGGGGTGCGGCCTATCATCAGCCCGGCGAGGAACACCGCGATCACGGCAAAAACCAGCATGCCGTAGAGACCGGAGCCGACGCCGCCGAACATCACCTCGCCCAGTCTGCATCATGAACATCGGCACGAGGCCGCCCAGCGGGGTGAAGGAGTCATGCATGGAATTCACCGAGCCGTTGGAGGCGGCGGTGGTGACCGTGGCCCACAAGGCGGAGTTGACGATGCCGAAGCGCGTTTCCTTGCCTTCCATATTGCCGCCGGGCTGCGTGGCGGAAGCGTTCTGGTCAACACCCAATGCGGTGAGCGCGGGATTGCCTTGCAGCTCCTGGTATTCTGCCACAGCAAGGAAGCCAACGAGAATCACCGTCATGGCCGCAAGTATCGCCCAGCCCTGGCGGGTGTCGCCCACCATGCTGCCGAAGGTGTAGCACAGCCCGGCGGGGATCAGCAGGATGGCCAGCATCTCCAGAAAATTGGAAAACGGCGTGGGATTCTCCAAGGGGTGAGCCGAATTGACATTGAAGAAGCCGCCGCCATTGGTGCCCAGTTGCTTGATGGCGATCTGCGAAGCGGCCGGACCCACGGCGATGCTCTGTTCCTTCACCACTACTTTTTCGGTCACGGCGTTGCCCGCCGCGTCCTTCACCGGATTACCGGCAGCGTCCAGTTTCGGCTGGTCGTAGCTCGCGCTTTCCACCAGCGGAACATTTTTATATTCCGAGAAATTCTGCACCACGCCCTGGCTGACCAGCACCAGCGCCAGCACCGTTGAGAGCGGCAGCAGGATGTAGAGCGTGCTGCGGGTCATATCCACCCAGAAGTTGCCGATGGTCTCTACCGTATGACGTGCAAAGCCACGTATCAGCGCAATCACCACCGCCATGCCTGCGGCGGCGGATAGAAAGTTCTGCACCGCGAGACCCAGCATCTGCGTCAGGTAGCTCATCGTGGTTTCGCCGCCGTAGCCCTGCCAGTTGGTATTGGTGACGAAGCTGATCGCCGTGTTGAAAGAGGAATCAGCGGTGACCGCGCCGAAACCTTGCGGATTCAGCGGCAGCAAGCCTTGCAAGCGCTGCAAACCATACACCGCCAGCACGCCCAACAGGCTGAACCACAACATCGCCAGCGCGTATTGCGTCCAGCGCATCTCCTGCCTGGCGTCCACACCGCACAGGCGATAGGAAAGATTTTCGAGCGGTGCCATCCAGCGCACTAGCGCCGGCAGTTTGCCCTCGTAGATGCGCGCCATGTACCAGCCAACAGGCTTGGCCAATGCCAGCAGCACACCCAGATACAGGGCGATTTGAACATATCCGTTAATCATCAGAATAACTCCGGTTTAAGTAAAGCAATGAAGAGATAAACCATCAACCCAAGGGCGACGATGCCGCCCAGAATGTAAAATCCGGTCATGATGTTTTCCCCAGTTTTTCAATGCCGAGAATTAACAAGACGCTCAGGCCGAAGAAGGCCAAGGCCAGCAGTAGATATATCCAGTCCATTCGATTGCTCCTTGTAAGAACTACAGGACGCGAATGGTAGGGAGTGCCAAATAAAAATAGTGTAAAGATTGAAACGGCAGATATAAAAACCCTATAAAACCTTCAGTCATCAGGTTTTCGTGGAAGTTATCCAAGGTTCTGGCAAGTGAAACTTTTTACAGGGTCGAGTCTGTTTTAATGACAGCGACACGACAGACTGCTTTCTGGAATGTCGAATGACCGCAACGTGTTGCCGATAGTCACGAGTGGCTGTTATCGGGCAGCCAATTCACGCGGTTGACTGACTCAAATGGGTTATTAGCGACGGTTAAGATAGTGAAACAGCTGTTTCCCAGTGACCGGATTTATCGCTCCGGGTGCGCCACAAACAGGAAATACTTATTTCCTGACGGGACTAAGCATTTTTTTGCAATTCAACCTGATTGCAATTCAACCTGGGAAGAGAAATCCGGGCTTTCCAAGCCGGATATCGGAAAGACAACTTGATGCGCATGGGTTAGATCGCACAAATCCCCAACGCGTAGGACAAACTCTGACAACATATTCATGGATTGTCTTATGTTTAATGCGGTAATAAACAGCTAATGTGATTCCATCCAAGGGTATGGAGGTGGATAATATGTTCCCTGCCGGGTCCAATGATTGTCGGGAATTTATGCAATTCATCATCATCAGGTTGTTGCCTGACACGTCCCCTGAATTTCAAACCGAACCATTACGGTTCTTTCTATGGAGCTATTAAGATGAAAAACTATTTACGAATTCTTGGTATCGTCATGGCCGCCTCGTTGTTCGGGGTTGTTGCAAACGTTTCCGCCGCCGAACCGGCCCCGGATTGGCAGAACAACATGGGGCCCGGCATGATGGGCGGTTATGGCCCCGGTTATGGCCCCGGTTATGGCCCAGAGATACGGCATGGGTCCCGGAATGATGGGCGGTTACGGGCCCGGTTACGGCATGGGCCGCGGCATGATGGGCTGGGGAAATTTCCAGGGACTCGATCTGAGCAAGGATCAAAAAGCCAAGATCACGCAAATCCGCCGTGAAATGCATGCAAAACAATGGGCAGTCATGGGACAAATGATGGACGCCCAGGACAAGCTGCAGGATTTGTACGATGCAGACAAACAGGATGCAGCGGCGATCAAGAAGCAATACAAGGTGATCGAGGACTTGCGTCTCCAGATGGTGGATAACGCGGTCGACACACACAACCAGATCAACGGCATCCTGACCAAGGAACAGCGTGAAAAATCCCAGGAATGGGGCGGCCGCGGCTATGGCCCCATGATGAGAGGATATTAGTCGGCGTTAGGAAGGATTGGAAATGTATGGTTATGGCAATGGTTCGTGGATGCACGGTTCCGGGATGTTTGGTGGCGGCCCGTTGATGTTTTTGATGTGGCTGATTCCGGTCGCGCTGGTTGTTGCGCTGATTGTTTATGTGATCAGACGACCCGGGACCGGCTCCGATCAGAATACCGCCCTCGATATTCTCAACAAGCGCTATGCCCGCGGAGAGATTGGCAAGGACGAGTTCGATCGAATGAAGCGGGATATAGGCAGTTAGCCTGTCGGTTCCTGCCAATCAATTCGGGAGGCCTATCAATTCAGGAGACAACTAATGATCAAGGGCGCCTGGTTGCCTTGTTTATACGTTTTGGGTTTATGCGTGCTGGTTGCGGGCTGTGAGCAGGGAAACGGTGAGCCCAAGGTAAACGGGAGGTGGTATTCGCAGTCCCAGGTCGATATGGGTAAAAAAGTGTACGCAGAAAATTGCATCGCCTGCCACAACGAAAATGCGCGGGGAACATTCAGCTGGAGAAATCCCCTTCCGGATGGAAGTTACCCTCCCCCTCCGCTGAACGGAACCGCGCATGCATGGCATCACCCGCTGGGTGTGCTGAAAAAAGTCATCGAACAGGGAGGCATCCCGATGGGAGGGAAGATGCCTGGATTCGGCTCCAGGTTGAACGACGAGGATGAGCTCGCGGTCATTTCCTATTTCCAGAGTTTCTGGCCGGACGATATTTACAAGGCATGGATAGCGCGAGGCGGACTCAATTAAGGAATTTCCCGAGAGGGGAATACTGATTGGTATTTTGTTGGTGCGCCAAATCTGGCACGACGAAGCTCGCGAACTGGCTACAACATTTCAACGATCCACTTCGTCACCGTCGCGGTTGCATGCGCGCACTTCTTGCCGCGCGCGTCATCGAAAGCCTTGTATTCGCCGGCATCCCACATGTCGTAGGTGCGCCCGGTGAATTGCTGCTGCAACTGGCGGCAGGTTACGCCGCCGAATTCCTCGCGGAAGCGCTCGGAGAGTTCCCTGGTCTTCTTGAAATTATTGATGTGGCGTCCGCTGTCCAGCTTGTCGCGTTCACGCCCATATTTTGCGCTCAAGGCCAGGATACCGCCGGTCAGCGCGCCGCAGACACCCTCGCCCAGCAATCCGCCGCCGCCCGAAAGTCCATGACTCGCCTTGACCGTCTGGTCGTCGACGATCCCGACGGTTTCCTGCACGGTGGCGAGAACACACTGCGGGCAGCATCCGTAATCGAGCTCGTATTTGAAGGCTTTCTCGTAAGCCTGTTCGCCGAGTTCGCGTTTCTGTTCGTTGTCCATGATCCACTCCTTGCATATTAGCGATTTCTAATATGCTACGCCTTGCAGGGTGAATCCGCAACGAAATGTGTTCGGGCTCATCCGGCACTGTCGCCATGATCGCAGGGACCATGATCGCAGCGGCGCTGCCGGGTTTCAACTGCTGCCGCGGTCAGCCGCTGCTTGCCAAGAAATACCGGGCCGGCTTGCTCGAATTCCCTTAAAATCGCCCGATACAAAAAATAACCTCAAAGGGAGTTCGTGCGTGGGTAACCATATTTCGTCCGTCGACTATTTCATTATCGTTTTTTACCTTGTCGCCACCACCGTGTTCGGCTCATGGTTCGTCAAGCGCAGCGGCGACATGAAGGGTTTCACCCTGGCCGGAAAAATCATCCCGGGCTGGGCGATCGGCCTGTCGCTGATGGCGACCTACCTGAGCAGCATCAGCTATCTGGCCAATCCGGGCAAGAGTTATGCGTCCGACTGGCGCCCCTTCGTGTTCTCGTTGACGCTGCCCATCGCGATCATGATCGCCTCCCGGTGGTTTGTTCCGCTGTACCGCAACCAGGTCCAGACCACCGCCTACGAATATCTGGAGCAGCGTTTTTCGCTGTGGGCGCGCGTGTACATGGGCGCGGCCTATATCCTGCTGCAGGTCGGGCGTTTTGCGGTGGTGCTGTATCTCACCGCATTGGCGCTGGCGGCATTGCTGAATGTCGATATCAAGGTACTGATACTGGTGCTGGGTTTCCTGACGATCGTCTATACCCTGCTGGGCGGTTTCGCGGCGGTGATCTGGACCGACGTCGTGCAGGCCGTGGTGCTGTTCCTGGGCGGGCTGGTGTGTCTGCTGGTGCTGCTGATCAACATGCCGGGCGGATGGGAACAGCTGGCCGCGGTCACCGGCCGCGAGCACAAATTCGCGCTGGGCGCGATGGATTTCGATCTGGTCACGCAGAGCTTCTGGGTGATCTTCATTTTCGGCCTGGTCGAAAACCTGAAAAACTTTTCGGTGGACCAGAATTATGTGCAGCGCTTCCTGTCGGCCCCCAGCGAGGCGGAAGCGAAAAAGGCGCTGTGGCTGGGCGGCCTGCTGTACATCCCGATCTCGGCGATCTTCTTCATGATCGGCACCGCGCTGTTTGTCTACTACCTGAATGTGCATCCCGCGGATTTACCGGCCAAGGCAGACCAGGTCTTCCCCTATTTCATCGTGCATGAATTGCCGGCCGGCATGGCCGGGCTGGTGATCGCCGGCGTGCTGGCTGCCGGCATGAGCACGATGAGCTCGTCGCTGAACAGCGCGGCGACCGTATACACCATCGATTTTTACAAACGCGTGTTGAATCCGGATGCGGACGACCATGCGCAATTGAAGATGATACGCACCGCAACCGGCTTGATCGGCGGGCTCGCCGCCCTGGCCAGCCTGGCGATGATCAATGCAAAAACGGCACTCGATGTCTGGTGGGAAATATCGGCCATCTTCGGCGGCGGCATGCTGGGCCTGTTCCTGTCCGCGGTATTGATGCCCAGGCTGCAATCGCGCCAGGCCCTGTTCGCCACGATTGCCGGCCTGCTGTTTGTCGCGTGGGCAACCGCCAGCAAGCTCTGGTTTGCCGGTGACGGTTGGGCATTCGGCTGGCACGCCATGATGATCGGGGTGGTGGGCACGCTGCTGATCATCGCGACATCTTATGCATTGCAGTTGTTTGGTTTGTTGCAGTCGCCGGGCGTGTCGCAGTCGCCAAGTGTTTCAGAGTCATCGATTCGGGATTGAGCGTGCGGTTACCGAGGTAATGCGAGGCTGAACCACCCCGGCACAGACAAGGAGGATGAATCATGCGCAAACAGCACGATGCCGGCAAGCTTGAAGACATTCCCAACATCGGCAAGTCCATCGCGTCCGACCTGCGCTCGCTCGGCATCCTGACCCCGCAGCAACTCGCGACGCGCGATCCGCTGAAGACTTACCTCGCATTGTCCGGCAACATGGGGCAGCGCCACGATCCCTGCGTGCTCTACACGCTGATGGCCGCGCAGCATTATCTGCACAGTGGCGAGGCCATCTCCTGGTGGAAATTCACGGAGCAGGGAAAAAAGATGCTTGCAGAAGCGGCAACCAGCAAGGCGAAACGATTGCGAAGCTGACGCGCCCAACTACGGAATTTTTATCTTACCAGTCCCAGATTTTATCTTACCAATCCCAGTACGCCGATGACGATCAGATAGGCCGCGACGATATAGTTCAGCAGCTTGGGCATCATCAAGATAAGCACGCCTGCAATCAGCGAGACCAGGGGTTCCAGCGTTAAATGAAGATTCATGACAGTTTCCTTTTATGTACACAGAAGGTAAGACGTACCAACAATATCCCTTGATCAGGGAATGCACTGTGCGCCAGAGCACGGAGCATTGCAACAGGCTGGCTGCAGAAGATCACATCAACCGGCGTCTTTTCATCAAGCGTATTTTCATCAACAACCAGGAAAGATAAAACATCAGCAATCCCGGCAACAATAAATAAATCCAGTCAAAAGACATAACAGCGCGGTAGAAATGCTCAGTACCATGTCCATACCAAATACGCGTACGGATTGATCCAGTCATAATGCAGATCCAATCCTGGTTTTGTATTATTGTTTGAGCCGGGGCGCGGCAGTATCACGGGGAGACCGGATCATGACCATGTCAAAATCTCAAAAAATCATTCTCTACACCAGCGGCGGGTTCGCTGGCCTCCTCGTCATCATCGCGGCAGCCGTGCACTTTTTCGTGGACGCCAATGCCTACAAGCCCCGCCTGGAAGCGGCCGCTTCGGATGCGTTGGGGATGGAAGTCAGGGTCGGCGGCAAGATGGGGTTCAGCCTCTTCCCCGGCCTGCAAATCACGCTGGATGACGTGCAGATTCGCAACCGCGGGGCGGACCTCGTTTCCGCAAAAGAGGCCAGGCTGGGAATCGAATTGCTCCCTCTGCTCCACAAGGAAGTCCGGATCGGGAAGATCGCGCTGAAGCAACCCAGTATCCTTATCGAGCTGGGCAGCGACGGCAAATACAACTTCGAGACTACGCAGACAGCCGGGACGTTACCCGCGCTGAACCTGGGAAGCGTTTCTGTCTACGGATGGTTCTCTCATCTACGCGGACAAGCAATCCGGGGGCGGATTCGAGGCAGGGGATTGCAAGCTGGACGTGCGCCGCCTTCTGCTCTCGGCAGGAAAAAGCCCGGACCTGATCAAGAACCTTGCCTTCACGGCGGAACTCGCCTGCGGAAAGATCCAGGCAAAGGACTTTGCCGCGTCCGACCTGAAATTTTCGGTCGCGGCGAAGGACGGCGTGTTTGATGTAAAGCCGGTCACGATGGGCGTCTTCGGCGGGCAAGGTTCGGGGAGCATCCGGGCGGACTATTCGGGCGCTGTCCCCCTTTACCACGTTGAATACTCTCTGCCGCAGTTCCGCATCGAGGAGTTCTACAAAACCCTGTCGCAGCAGAAGGTCGTGGAAGGCGCGATGGATTTTTCCGCGAATCTGACGATGCAGGGAAAGACGGTAAACGAGATGACGCAGACTGCGAACGGAGAGGCCTCGCTGCGCGGCGAGAACCTCACGCTCAATGGCACCGATCTCGATCAGGAGTTTTCCCGGTATGAGTCCAGTCAGCACTTCAACCTGGTGGATGTGGGTGCCGTCATCTTTGCCGGGCCCGTGGGTTTGGCGGTCACCAAGGGATACAACTTTGCCAGCATCCTGAAAGAATCGGGAGGCGCCAGCGCGATCCGGACGCTCGTCTCCGAATGGAAGATCGAGCACGGTGTGGCGCATGCACAGGACGTGGCGTTGGCGACGAACGAGAACCGGGTCGCCCTCAAGGGAGGGCTCGATTTCGTCAACGGGAAGTTCGATGATGTGACCGTGGCGCTGATCGACGCCAAAGGCTGCGCCAAGGTAAAACAGAAGATCAGCGGCCCCTTCCAGAAACCGGTGGTGGAAAAGCCGAATATCCTGGTGTCGCTTGCCGGGCCTGCGCTCAAGTTGCTTAAAAAGGGAATGAAGCTCTTTCCTGGCGGAGAGTGCGAAGTGTTCTATGCCGGTTCGGTCGCGCCGCCATAATCAAATTAAAGAATCAATGGAGCCTGGCTCCTGAATCAGTGCAGAGCGCAAAGCGAAACGATGGAAGCCAAGTAGGGTGGGCACTCGTGCCCACGCGGCAATTCAACAGATGGTGGGCACAACGTGCCCACCCTACGATTCAAGGTTTTGTGGATAACCGGGTCAGCGTAAATTTAAACACGCTCACCCCAACGTCCCGGATCCCAACGCCCCTCAGCCCAACGTCCCGGATCCCAACGTCCGGCCCACCACCTCCTGCACATCCTTGGACAAGCCTTTGGCCGCGGCGACTTTCTGCAACGCAGCCTGCATCTGTTGTTTCAGCGCGGGCCGGTATTTTTTCCAGCGATCCAGCGTGCGCACCAGACGCGCGGCCACCTGCGGATTGAGCTTGTTCAGCGCGATCACCTGTTCCGCCCAGAACTCATAGCCGCTGCCGTCCGCCGCATGGAACTGTGACGGATTGCCGTTGCAGAAACTGAAGATCAGGCTGCGTGCGCGGTTGGGATTTTTCAGCGTGAACGCGGGATGGGTCATCAGCTTGCGCACCGCTTTTACATCGGTATGCATCGCTACCGCCTGCAGGCTGAACCATTTGTCGACCACCAGCGCCTCGTTCTTGAAATCACGATAGAAGCGGTTCAATGGCTGTTGTGCCGTCTTGCTGCCGGTGTTGACCAGCGCCATCAGCGCGGCAAGGCGGTCGGTCATGTTGTCGGCGGCGGCTATCTGCGCGTGCGCCAGTTGCAGCGTGGATTCATCTTGCCTGCCTAAAAGATAAGACGGGCCCAACAGATAAGACAGGCACAGGTTCTTCAGGCCGCGCTTGCCGGCCGATCTGGCATCGGGGCTGTATTTGCCGGGCGTCAGGTTGGCTGCATAGGCGGCGATGAAATCGGCCTTGAGTCTTTCAGACAATCGTCTTGCGCATGAACTGGCGCGCGGTGTGGATCGCCTGCGGGTCGATCACTGCGCACTGTTCGGCCAGCATCAATTCCGAAGGCAGCGTCAGCACCACTTCGCGGAAAGACGGATCAAGCGCCGGGTCGTTGAGCGTGGTGCGCAAGGCGTCGATGAACAGCTCATCCAGCGTCAGCTTTTCACCCGCCTGCACCTGCTCGATCAGCTTCAACAGACGTTGCATCGCCAGGCGTTGTCCGGCCTCCCAGCGGTTGAAGGCATCGCTGTCATGCGCCATCAGCTGCGCCAGCTCCTGGTCGGTATAGTCGTATTCCATCACCACCGGCGCAGAGAAGTTGCGCAGCAAGGATGGCGTGGGTTTGGTGGTGACGCGGTTGAAGGTGAAAGTCTGTTTTGCCTTGGTCAGCTCCAGCACGCAGGTGGTGGCAGGTTTTGCAGAGGCCGCGCCATCAAGATACAGCGCCATGTCGCGGCCCCGGGCATCGAGCAGGCCCACCGCAACGGGGATATGGAAAGGCAGCGGTGTTCTTTTGCCCGGCGCCGGGCTTGCAGCTTTGGCTGAGCGTCAGTTCATAGGTCTGTTTGGCGGCGTCGTAGTGGCTTTGCACCTTGAGCTGCGGCGTGCCGGGCTGGCTATACCAGCGCTCGAACTGGGCGAGGTCGCGCCCGCTGCTGTGTGCCATGGCCGCGCGGAAATCGTCGCAGGTCACCGCCTGCCCGTCATGCCGTGCAAAGTACAGGTCCATGCCCTTGCGGAAGCCGTCACGCCCCAGCAGGGTCTGGTACATGCGCACCACCTCGGCACCTTTTTCATAGATCGTGACCGTGTAGAAATTGCTGATCTCCACAAAACTGTCCGGCCGCACCGCATGGGCCATCGGCCCCGCGTCTTCGGAAAACTGCACCTGGCGCAGCATGCGCACATCCTCGATGCGCTTCACCGCGCGACCGCTGTCCGTGCCGACCATGTCGGCGGAGAATTCCTGGTCGCGGAACACGGTGAGGCCTTCCTTCAACGACAACTGGAACCAGTCGCGGCAGGTCACGCGGTTGCCGGTCCAGTTATGAAAGTATTCATGGCCGACCACCGCCTCGATATTGGCGTAATCGGTATCGGTGGCGATGCTGGGGTTGGCCAGCACATACTTGGTGTTGAAGATGTTCAGGCCCTTGTTTTCCATCGCGCCCATGTTGAAGTCGCCCACCGCAACGATCATGAACCGGTCCAGATCCAGCTCCAGCCCGAAACGTTCCTGATCCCAGCGGATGCTGTGCTTGAGCGATTCCATCGCATGCTGCGTCTTGTCCAGATTGCCCGGCTCCACCCACACTTGCAGCAGCACGCGGCGCCCGCTGTTCAGCCTGAATGTTTCTTCCTGGCACACCAGCTTGCCTGCCACCAGCGCAAACAGATAGGAAGGTTTCTTGAACGGGTCTTCCCACTTGGCATAGTGGCGGCCTTTGGGCAGGTCTCCCTGTTCGATCAGGTTGCCATTGGACAGCAACACCGGATATCTTTTCTTGTCGCCGCGCAGCATCACGGTGTATTTCGCCATCACGTCCGGGCGATCGGGGAACCAGGTGATCTTGCGGAAACCTTCGGCCTCGCATTGGGTAAAGAAATTGCCGTTGGAGACATACAGACCCATCATCGAGGTATTCTTCTCGGGCTCAACCAGTGTCTCGATCTCCAGCGTGATCTCGTCCGGTGCGTTGGCGATGCGCAATTTCCCGTCTGCTATCGTGTAGCCTTCTTAGCACCTTTGCGCAGCGTCTTGCCGTTCATGCGCAAGGCCACCAGCTTGGCGCCGTCGCCCAGCAGTTCCACATCCTTGTTGGGCGATGCGCTATTGCGCTGCAGCGTGATGCGCGTGGCCACACGGGTTGCCGCGGGGTCGAGATCGAAACCCATTTCAACGGTGTTCACCCAATAGGCCGGGGCAGTGTAGTCTTTGCGATGGATGGTGACGTGTGGTTTCTTGGTCATGAGCGGCGGGTCAGGAGGGTGTGAGAAGGAGCGGATTTTAACAGTGTCGCCTCTGGCAGCCTGTCTGCTTGAATCAATGGAGACTGACCCTATTGATTAGTGGATGCCAAACAGACATAAGCTTCCGATCTGGAGGGGCGCTGCGATCGATCGTTTGACGGCCTTTGCAGACCTTGGCGTTTTTATTAAAAAGGTCTCGGTTCAGCCTGCCGGAATGTCCGCTTTCAACTTTTCAGAACGATTACGTTAAACAATCAAACCTAAAACTGCTTCCTCCCAGCTATGATCCTGCATCTGCGCGTGGATGAATTTGGCAATATCGCGCTGATAGCAGCGCAACACCTTACGAGCTTCATCCTCGGTTAAATAACTGCAAAGGTGTTTAACGGTTTGCTTGGCCAAGTCATACAACAAATCAGCCTGGTCGTCGTAGGAGACATCGTCAAAATCCATCAAGCCGCTGACGACATAATCCTCTATCCGCTTCTCTTCAATGCCACCCACACCCAGCGTCACTTCATCCCGCTGGCCGGTGCGCAGATGCTGTATCCATAGCTCATCGGACACCGCCGGATATTTCAGCGTATCTAGCTTCAGGGTGAAAGGCTTGAATCCGGCTTTCACCTCGCCCTTGGGCACAACCAAAATGCGCGGGATTTCTATCGTCTGTTGCGTAACCAGTTCAACCGTTTTTGCTACAACAGCGGCAAAATCTGGTTGTTCGGACACGCCTTCAATTTCCATCTGTGTGGGGCGATGCTGTTCTTTTACAGCCTTGACGATAGCGGCCTGAACCTCTGGCTTGCTCAAGTGCGCCAGCGTGGGCACAAGCGTAGGCTGGTTCTCCAGTTTGCGGATCACGTCGTAGGCAATCTGTGCCACCTTCTGCTCTTCCGGCTTGGTGAAGACGGGTTGCACATCCTGGCCGGCAACCTGGGTGCTGTCAGTTGTATCGGTTGGCTTTATCCCCAACTTGGTTGCAAGCTGCGATTGTGATACGACGGTTGCTGTCTTTTGCCCGAAGTCGTCGTTATCCAGTATCACCGCCTTCAGGTGGATATGGTTTCTGCGGGTTTCTCCATTGATGACAAGGCGAGAAAAACACACAGCCCGAGGGTAGCGGCGAGTTAAAGGCAAACAACGCCGCATCGACTTGATGCGGATTCAGGTCTACCTGCGCACTGGCTACCGCACCCGCGAGCTTTTCAGCGCTATCTGTTGGAAAGCGCCGTGTGAGTTCGTGGGCGAAGTATTTCGCGTGGAATGCTGTGATCATTAGCTGGACGCCGCCATATTCTAATTTTATGCCCAACAATCTCGGTCAAGTTTGTTGAGCTTTTCCCTGATAGTGCAGTAATGTACTGTAATGTCCGGCACAATCCAAACGAATTGGGTGCTAATTGCGCTGTCTTTGGGTTTTTGGTCATGCATCCATGAATAGCGTCAGCGCAACAATCGATCCGCCGGTTCAACGCGATGCATCTGTCATTGCGGTGATCGGCCTGACGCATGGCACATCGCATTTCTTCCATCTGTTGTTTCCGCCGCTGTTTCCGTGGCTGATGCCGGCTTTCGGTCTCGATTTCTCGGGGATCGGTCTTGCTGTGACGGTCTTTTTTGTGGTCTCCGGTATCGGACAGGCGCTGGCGGGATTTGCCGTGGATCGATTCGGGCCGCTGCGGGTGCTGTTGTTCGGCATGAGCTGTTTCCTGGTCGCCGGACTGTGGCTGGGGTTGCTTGCGCATACACTGGCCGATCTGCTTGCGGTTGCCGCGTTGGCGGGGCTGGGCAATAGCGTGTTGCATCCGGCCGATTTCACCGTGCTGAATCACAAGGTCGCGGAAGCCCACCTGGGTCATGCGTTCTCGGTCCACGGCATCTCGGGCAATCTCGGATGGGCGCTGGCGCCTGTCTTCCTGACCGGCATTGCGACACTGGCGGGGTGGCAGATGGCGGCGGTTGCTGCCGGGTTGATGGCGCTCCCTGCGCTGCTGGCACTCTGGCTGTTTCGCCACCAGCTCGACATAACGCCCACTGCCGCCACTGCGGGTGCGCCGGTGCATGGCACGTTCTCGTTTCTGGGTGTCGGCGCGGTCTGGCTGTGTTTTGGCTTCTTCTTCATGACCTCTGCGGCATTCGGCACCTTGCAGAATTTCGGCACGCCGATTTTGCAGCGACTTTACGGCTTGTCCCTGGGTACCTCGGCCAGCGCGATTTCCGTCTTTCTGCTGGCAGCCGCTTTTGGCATTCTGGTTGGCGGATTCGTCGCCAAGCGCCACCAGCAGGACCGCATCATCGCGGTCTCGCTTGCAGTGGCGGTGGTATTTGCGCTGGTGCTTGCCCGGGTGATCATTCCGGCATGGGCGGTGTTGCCCGCCATGGCCGGTATCGGCTTCTTCACCGGCATTGCCGGGCCGTCGCGTGATCTGCTGGTGCGTCGCGCCGCGACCGCCCGATTCGGCAAGGCTGCCTACGGGCGTATTTACGGCTTCGTTTATTCCGGACTGGATAGCGGGCTGGCGATCTCGCCGCTGGTGTTTGGTCATTACATGGACGCGCAACGGTTCGCTGCGGTACTGGTCGGCGTTGCCCTCTTTCAGGCGTTCGCTGTGCTGACCGCGCTGGGCGTCGGGCAATCCGCGCCGCTGACGCAATCCGCCCCGCTGGCAAAGTGATGCCGTTTGCTGCACTGTTCATGATCGCATCCCATCGACATGCGTCGCGTGGTGAAACTTCCGGGTTGGTTGCTCAATGATCTTCTTGCACATCCTTGAAATTGTTTTCCCGCTCGTTGCCGTGGTATCGGTTGGCGTGTGGGCGGGGCGTCGCCATCAGCCTGAAATGGACGTGGCCAACCAGCTCAACATGGACTACTTCCTGCCGGCGCTGGTGCTGGGCGTGCTGGTAAAAGGCGATTTCCATATTTCCGAGTTCTCCAGGCTTGGACTGGGTACCTTCCTGCTGGTTGCCGCATCGGGACTGGCCGGATTGATCACGGCACGCCTTGCGCGAACATCGCCCAAGACCATCGTGCCGTCGATGATGTTCAACAATTGCGGCAATCTCGGCCTGCCGCTGGCGGTGCTTGCGTTCGGCCAGGATGCGATGCCGGCGGCCGTCGTGATGTTTCTCGTCTCCAATATGCTGCACTTCAGCTTTGGCGCATGGTTCCTGGACCACAAGGCGCGGCTGAGGGATCTATGGAAAGTGCCGGTGCTGCTGGCAACCGTTGTTGGCCTCGGTCTTAACCTGGCCGAGGTGCATATGTGGCCGCCGTTGATGACGGCGATTCGAATGCTCGGCGAGGTCTCGATACCGCTGATGATGTTTGCGCTGGGCGTGAGGCTGGCGCAAATGACACTGGCCGAATTCCATCTCGGTTTGCTGATTGCCGTGGTGCGGCCGGTCACCGGTATCGCACTGGCCTATGCAGTCGGATGGAGCCTGAATCTGACCGGTATCCAGCATGCGCAGTTGATCGTGTTCGGCGCGTTGCCGCCGGCGGTGTTGAACTACATGTTTGCGGAGCGTTATTCCCAGGAACCGGAGAAAGTTGCGTCCATGGTTTTGATCGGCAATGTGGCGGCGCTGGTGTTTATTCCGCTGGCGCTGATGTTTGTGTTGCGGTAACAATGAGGGACAGGACACTAAATAATCATGGGGAAAAACCTCGTGTCCTTCTACGCCGCCATCTCTTCCACTTCGCGCTCGATCCTGTCCTTTAATTCCGCTTCGGCGATCTTCAAATCGTAGCTCAGTTGCAGGTTCAGCCAGGACTGCGCATCCGTGCCGAAGTAGCGCGCCAGCCGCAGTGCGGTATCGGGCGTGATCGAGGAGCGGCGTTCCTTGACGATCTCGTGCAGCCGTGTGGCGGGCACACGCAACGCCTGCGACAGCGCGTGGACGCTCATGCCCATCGGCACAAGGTACTCCTCCCGTAATATTTCCCCCGGATGCACCGGGCGCATTTTATTCTTCGCCATCTTGGTCTCCTGAAATATCTACCTGGTCAGTGGTAATCGACGATTTGCGAGTTATTGCCCACTGGGCAATATCCCTGCTTACCCCGCTTCAACATCGAACACGTCACCGTTTTTAAATTTGAAACAAATACGCCATTGGTCGTTCACCCGGATGCTGTGTTGCCCCTTGCGATCTCCCTTCAATGCTTCCAGGCGATTGCCCGGCGGCACACGGAGGAAATCCAGCGTAGCTGCGGCGTCCAGTTGCGTCAGTTTGCGTTCCGCCACTCCCTGAATTCTGAATTGCACGGAAGCGTCGCGGACTGCTTCCCTGGAATTAAGGGGGTCAGCATCGCAATACTTTTATAGCAAAAACACGGGGTCGGGTTGGAATTAAATTCGCCCGCGCCAGTATGCCGGGCGGCGGCTTTGGTGTGCGACCGCGAATATGCGCAACTCGTTATTGGATACGGTGTAAATGATCGACTATGGAAAGCGTGGCATGACGAACTTGCGCTTGTTATTCCGCCAGAGGGAACCCAGCAGCGGGTGTCGGAGCAGGCGTTCGACTGAATGCTCGAATTCGTTCAGAAACGCCTGAGACAAGATATTTCCCGCTTGTTTCTGGTAGTAAGCCGCCGCATCATCGAGGTCTTGCGACGCTTCGGGATGCAGCGAGTAGTTCATGCGTATTTGGCGCGGATTCTTGCGAGTGCCTCGGGCCCTGAAATCATTTTGGCCTCGCCGGATTCGATCTGCGCATGTCTGCGTTCGACCTCTTCCGCCCACGCGTCTTCGACTTCGGTTTCCACGTCAAGACTGGCAATGAGCACCTGCACCAGCATCGCCCGTTCGGCAGCGGGGAGTTGCAGCACTTCTGCCTCTAAAATTTCTACTTGGGTAGCCATGGTGCCTCCATGAATTGCTGGGTTATGCATGATTCAGCTTTGATTCAGTATATTCTAGACCGCTCAGACTACTTAAGCCAAGTGCGTCCGATAACTATCTTGATGCAACACTCGCATTCTCTATCACGCCTCGTTGTTTAGCAATCGGAGACCTCAGGGACGGAGCCCCATTCTTTCGCAAAATCAATTGGCTTTTCGCAAAATCAATTGGGCGCCGTCCCTAAAGTCTATAAGACGGCGTATCCGATCGCCTGCAGTTCCTTGTAAATCTTTTCAGCCAGGCGCACATGCCCTTCGGCATTTGGATGCAGGGCATCGCCCTTCAGTTTCGGATCGGAAAGAACGTCGGCAATCGCGTCCTCGATCAGCGGGACGTGCTGCGCTTCGGCGACCTTGCGGTAGAAATCAGGCGCGGACAGGTCCTGAAAAACGGCGCGCATCGGGCTCGGGTTGGGCGTTGCCAGCAGCACCGGCTTCGCCCCGTGTGCCTTGATCAGGGCGAGTATCCGTTCCAGATTGGCGATGGTTTGTTGTTCGGGTATGTGACGCAGCATGTCGTTGCCGCCCAGTGTCACCAGCACCAGTACCGGGTTGTGTTGCTCCAGCAGGCCCGGCAGACGCTGCAACGCTTGTTCGCTGGTGTCGCCATTTACCCCGCCATTGACCACCACCCACCCGGTCTTGCGTGCCAGCAGGTCAGGCCACGCTTGTTCAGGCGTCACGCCGGCCCCCTGGGTCAGGCTGTCGCCCAGCGCCAGCACCTGGCTGCCGGCGGGCAGTGCCTGTTCTTTGGGTTTGGCGGAACATGCGGCGATCAGGACGATTGCAATTACCAGCAACACAAACTGCCGCAGGGAGAAATTTCGGGGGATGGTCATGGCCTGCTTCCTGGATATTTTGCGGCGAGCCGTTTTGGTATAAATAATCGGGACGGACTTAGCTGACCCCGGTTTCCTTGTTGTAACGCTCCCGGCTTTCTGCCACAAGCGCCGACAATTTATCCCAGGCTTTTTTTGTCGCGTCGGCCACGGTTGTCTCTCCTGCCCAGGCAGCCATACTTTCCTTGAAGTTTGCCAGTTGCAGCACGCCTTCAGGCACGCCCTTGGGAAACCCGCTTCTGCTGTCAAACAGCACCCTCGCCAAGATCCCGTCGAATTTCAATTGGTCTGCCGCATGCTTTACGAACAGTTTCACATCGATAAGCGGATTCCTGAATTTTACAGACTTGCTGTTTTCGACCTGCGTCCATAACTCGATATTCTCCCCGCCAAAAACATAACCTTCCACCCTGGCAATATTCAGCGCGAGAATTTTTCCTTTCAGCAGTATCAGGTAATCGATAAAGAAGTAGCCGCCGATGCCATCCGAAAAAATTACGTCACGCTGAAATGCATCACTGTATTTTTTAATGACCATTGTTATATTTCTGCTATCCGCCGTCTTGCGCAAATTGCGAACATACAGGATCACGGCAATGACAATGGCGATGGCTGCCACAAGCATTCCCATCAACAAGGGCATATTTTCTTTACTCAAATAGGTCATTTTTTATCCATGTTGTAAATGCAAGTTTCATTTTGCACCAATATTTTGCCATCAGGCAGTTCAGTTGCAGCAATTCGGTTTTATTGCCCAAATAACATGGAGACAGTAACAATCAGGGACAGACCATGTTTTATTTTTGGACCATTAGATTCCGCCGTCCCCGTTTTGTGCGAATGCGCTCATCGAGGCATTGCCAATGTTCGGTATGGAATTTTTTGTTAGCGATCAGATCGACTGGCGCGGCGGCCATGACATCGATCCCCACTGTGTGTTCACGTAAATCCCTGCATCCGAGAGAGCAAGCTTACCCAGCCACATGACACGGTCGATCAGGTAGCGGTCCAGGTTTTTACCGGCCAGCCCCATCGAAACGTAGTTTTCGAAGAATGCCTTTACCACCGGGACGGCCAGACGCGCCTGTTCGATTCCATTGCTGTCGCGCTTGGATTGCAGGCGATGCAGGTTGACGATGCGGCTTTTGAGTACCAACGTCGGGTGAAGGACGCGTATCAATCCATAATCGGGATGCTCGAATTCGACAGCGGTCTTTCTGATTTCTTCATTCGTCAGCCCGATCAGCGTTCCCATGAAGTCGACGAACAACGTTCGCCCATCCGGTGTCTTGTAAGTAACGATAGCAGTGTTGGGCGCATGATCGTCCGGTGTCGGGATGTTGAGTGTCCCGTGCAATTCCGTTGCAAAGATTCGGGCATCGTGCTTTGTGGCCAGCACATCTGCGTCTTGCGTGAGGTAGGGCGTGTTGCCCTTCGGCACAGGGATGTTGAAATAGTCGACCCAGAAGGTCAGTGACTGTCCGCCGACCAGAATGGCTGGGCGGGATGCTTTTTGCAGTGCCTGGAAAAATGCTGGAAGGTCGCTCGGCTGAAACCAATCGTAGCCGGCGACCATGGCTTATCCCGGCATGTGAACGATGCGGAATTCGCCGGGATCGACCTTTGCAATGAGCTTGGCGCGTGCTACCGCTTTTGCTGCTTGCAAGTGGCTGGATGCCTTGCTGAATGCAGCTTGGCGAGCCGGCTTTTGGCATGATGGTTTGGCCGCTACAACTTTCGCAAGGCGAGCGCGTTTCGCAACGGGCTTCGCTTTGTTTGCAACGTCATTGGCAAGGGCTTGTTTCATGAAGACATCCTAGCACGTTAAGTCTTGGTCATTCAATACGGCGTGCCGTCTTTGTGCAAGTAGCGCCATTTGCCTTCGACCATCGCGGCCTGCATGTCTTCGTCGGAATACACGGCGGTATCACCCGCACTGCGGTCGCCGACCTCGAGGTAGACGGCTTCTTCGCTGGTGCGATTCAGCAACTGGTGTGCATTGCCGGTACCGAACCGGAATCCCGCGCACATGCCGGCGCAGAGTTGCGTTTCGCCGGCATCGGTAACGAGCACCGGATTGCCCTGCAATATGTAGATGAACTCGTCCTGCCTGGAATGGGCGTGGCGCAACGCCGAGCTTCCGCCGGGCAACAGCCGCGTCAGATTGACCCCGAAGTTGGTCAGGCCGAACAGGTCGCCGAGCGGACGTTTCTCCCGCCCCGCCATGCGCGAGGCGAATGGCTCGGGATAGGTCGATGATTTTGTGCGCGGCGGCGCTTGTGAAGCCACGATCGCGACGGGGACGTTTTGTTCGCTGCTTGTTCGATTGTTTTCGGGTTGATTGTTGCCTGTTTGTTTGTTCATGGGTTGTTTGTTGTCTGGTTGTTTGTTCATGGCGATTCCTGACGTTCCGGTCGATTTATTTTCAATGGTTGGTTTTCTATGGTAATTTTTCGATGGTTCGAATTTCATTTTTGTATCAAAAGGTATCCCGAATTCCATGGCCATGCAACGACATTCTTTACGCAAAATCACGGGCTTCGGGCTAACCTCCATTAGCGCCTTATTATTGATTGAAAACGCCAGACATCCTGCATCGGACGATTGCTTTGCGGTATCCAGGATTGAAGCGTAGCATTTTCCGCTTGTCACTCTGGGCTTGTCACTCTGGCAGTTCAGGTGGCAAGTCATCGGCAATGAAAGCCGTTGCCGACTCCATAATTAATAACCCAGGAGGAATCATGGCAAACAAGCACACTGATCAGTATCTGGAAAACAACAGGAAATATGCAAGCGGACAGCCGGTGCACAAGCCTGCCTATCCGGGCAAGCAGCCGATCAACCCGGACAAGCATGTGGCGGTGGTAGCCTGCATGGACGCGCGGCTCGACGTGGAGGACCTGCTCGGCCTGCAGACCGGGGATGCGCATATCATCCGCAACGCCGGGGGCGTGGTGACCGACGACACGATCCGCTGCCTGATCATCTCGCATCATCTGCTCAATACCAACGAAATCATCCTGATCCATCACACCCGCTGCGGCATGCTCGCTTTCACCGACGACCTGCTCAAGGCCGGCCTGGAGGGCGACCCGGCTGCCGAGAAACTGCTCGCCCAGGCGACGTCGCGCAAGTTCACCAGTTGCAAAACATCGGCCTCGATGCCGTCCGCGTTCCACGCGTTCCGCGGCAAGCTCGAACCGCTCGACGGCCCGCGCAACAAGGAACAAACGGAGCGCCTCGAGTGGGACGTGCGGCGCGGGATGTCTTCGATCCTGAACCATCCGTGGATCCCGACCAGCGGGCCGGACGCGGTCACGGTGCGCGGATTCATCTACGATGTGGACACCGGCAAGCTGGAAGAAGTGAGCTACCCGGGCCCGATGGGGACGTTTGGCTGACGGGCCGCATTCGGGTGTAGTACGAATTGCCTATGGACGGGCCCTGATGATTTCGCCTGATGATTTCGCCTGATGATTTCGATTTCGTAAGATCACGTTGCTTGCGCAATATCACGGGCCCGTTCCATATGTACCGCTTCAGGCGCCCAGCCGTCCGGCAGGAATCGCCGCGGCGGCGCGATCAATCAAATGTAAAGCGACCCCCGGTTCAATCAGAGCACCCGGAAGTGGTGGGTGCCGTCTCTTGCCAGTTGTTCGACCAGGCCATATTCCCAGTCCAGGTAGCCCTGCATCGCTTCGCGCGGATTGTCCGTCCCTTCGTAAGGGCGCCGGTAGCGGTCGATGGGCTCCGAGGCCAGCCGTGTCAGGCCGCTTTCGCTCGGGAACCCGGCAGCGCACCAGGCTGGTGTGCCGCCATCCAGAACGGCCACCTCAACTCCATTTGCCGACACGATCGCTTCCAGTTCCGCGGCTGCAAACAACGAAAGAATGCCGCTTTGGCAGGTGAGCACATAGCGTTTGGCTTTGGGTATGCGCTCTTTGCAGACAGTCTTTGGCCAGACTGGAACGCAGTACAAACCACGCGCCGGGAATGTGGGCCTGCCGGTAACTCGCGCTGGTTGCGAGATCGAGAACAACCGTCTCGCCCGGCGTTTGCAGCCAGTCGTTCAAGGTGGCGGGACTGATCTTGCGGACCACCGGCAGCGGCGGCAGCGGTTGCTTCCAGCGCCCTGCTTCGCTGAAATCCGCCGGCGCAGTGCCATCCACGACAAAAACCTCCCAGCCCATCTGGGCCAGCCACGAGGCGCTCATATTGGCGCGTACGCCATCGCTGTCCGCCAGCACCAGGCGTGCGCCCCGCACCGGGGCCATCATTTCCGTTTCCTGCACCAGCTGCCCGCCCGGCGCGGAATTGAATCCGGGCAAATGGCCGATCACATACTCTTCCGGTGTGCGCACATCGAAGAAATAGGTCGTGCGCGTGTCCTGGCTTTTCCAGCCCTGTACCTGATCAAGCAGAACCCGTTTTACATCGGCCCGGTCGGCCACTTTTCGCGCGACATCGGCGGCTTCTGATCGATTGGATTCGGCAGTCTGCCCGAATTTCCGGTCCTGGAATTTTCGGCTCTGGCCGTGATCGAGCTTCTGGCCGGCAAGTTTCCAGCCGATGGTGCCGTTGCGCAGCGCGGCGACCGGGTTCGGTATGCCGGCATTGACCAGCGACTGCGTGCCGATGATGCTGCGGGTGCGGCCGGCACAATTGACGATGACCCGGGTTTCAGGCCGGGGGGCGAGTTCCCGTATTCGCAATACCAGTTCGGCACCGGGCACGCTGGTCGCGGTGGGAATGCTCATGGTCTGATATTCGTCGAAACGGCGCGCGTCCACGATCACGATGTCGGCTTTTGCGGCTATCAGCGCCTGAACCTCCTCCGCGGATAGCGAAGGCGTATGCCGCCTGGCTTCGACCAGTTCGCCGAATGCCTTGCTCGGCACATTCACGTCGCGGAACAATTCGCCCCCGGCCGCCTGCCAGCCGCTCACGCCGCCAGCCAGCACCGCCACGTCCGTGTAGCCGAGTGCGCGCAGCCGTCGTGCGGCAATTTCGGCGTAGCCCTCGCCATCGTCGAGCGTGACAATCGCAACGCTGCGGCGGGGCAGCCTGGTCCAGGCGTCAAGCTCGATCAGGGAAAGGGGCAGGTTGGCTGCGAACAGCGGATGCGCTTGTGCATGCGGATGCTCCTCGCGCACATCGAGCAGCGCAACCTCTTGCCGGGCAAGCAGGGCAGCGCGGATGCCGGCATGGGTTTTCTGCGGGATGGACTTGTTCATCGCGCCGATGATCAATGCCACAAATCAGGAACGCGGTTGCCGGCGCAACCGGGGACGAACGACTTATCTGCGCCGGGATCAGTTTCCCGCATACGGGCGATGTCCCGGGTGAAGGTCAGCAGTATTTCGATGCCCATGATTTCCTCCAACAACGAATTTGAAGTGCCAGGCGCGGTGAAACGCAAAATGGCCCGGGTTCAAATAGCTGCTATCCGCTCCATCTTATCCGGTTTGCATCTGACCCGACATCCTCTTCAAGCAGGCTGCAACATGTCGCAGGCAAGTTTCAGGATCGGGACGACCAGCAGGAACAAGATCAGGGCGCGGATGCGCGCCTTATGGAATTGGCAATGGTTGATCGTCCGGCCGGCGGAACGCCAAATAAAGATACTTCAGATACCAGAGCAAGGCGGGGTAGTTGGCGCGGTCGCGCTTTGCGAATAAGCGTACCAGTTCGTAGTGGTTTGTGTTCGCATAGATCGGCACGGGATCGAAGACCGCGTTGCCCTTGATGTGCGACATGATCGATTTGGCGACATGGGCGTATGCCCAGGGGGTCGCAGTGTTCGTTTCCAGCACCCCTTGCGCAAGAATGAAAAGGTTCGGCGCATCCAGCGCAAGAAAATGCGCGCCGCAGCGCCGGTTGATCGCATCGAGTCGCGTGAGTTGCGACAGCCCGTCCACCTTCAGATAGCTCAGGTCCGTTTCATATCCGGTGCCCCATAGCACCATATCGGCATTGCACGAGTGCCCGGAAGAGAGATGAACCGTATTTCCTTCGATGCGCACGATCTCGCCGTGGTGGCGCGAGATACGCGCGATGTTCTCGATCATGCGGTGGCGGCCCGGGACGAGCAGCTGGTCCCCGAAATCGAACGGCTTGCCGGGCATCAGTTCCGCTATGCCGGCCTTCTTGTAACGGGTGCGCAGCTCACGATTGATTCTTTTATTCTGCCCGGCGCGCGAGACGCCGAGCATCTGCATTCTTGCGAGCGCGCGCAGGGCCGTTGCGTGATACTTGGCGCGGCGCGTGGGAAACATCCACTTGAGCGAGCGATGGACCCATGTGACGCTGCGCGCCTGCCGCTCGAAGCACAGATCGAGGAGATCATAGGCGGAGGCGCCGCCGCCCACGACAACCACGTCCTTGCCGGTGATTTCTGCCGGGTCGCGCAGCGCCGAGGAGTGGTACTCGACCAGCGTCGGCCGGACTCTCTCGATTTGCGGAACAACCGGCCGGTTGTGTCCGCCGGTGGCGGCGATCAGAAATTTCGAGCGGCCGCTGTACCCTTCCGCATCGACCTGCCAGCCACCGTCGCTTGGGCTGGCCGACTTCACCCGTGTGTTCAACCGGATTGCGGGTGCCAGTCCGAAGCGCTCCACCCATGCACGAATGTTGGCAAGGATGCTGGACTGGTCTTCGCCGGCGATCGGCAGGTCTCCGAGCGTCCAGTCCTCCTTGCGGAACTGGATGTCCTGCCAGGAGGGAAGATCGCGCCACAACCCGCCGACTGCGCTGCCGCTTTCCAGCAGGATCGCGTCAAGGCCGGCGTCCTTCGCATATTTGAGGCTGATGATGCCGCCGATTCCGCCGCCAATAATTATCAGGTCGTGCTGTATATCCGATCCCATAGTATTCCTCCCACTATCAGATCAACATTACAAGAACCAATCAAAAGGGTACGCTCGATCCGTCCCCTTTAGCGCCATGCCCCCGGCAGTGCCCACATTACTACAAATTGCCGGATTGTGAGAACCGACTCCACGAGTCACCTGGCCTGAAAGGACGGTAGCGGACAGTTGCAGCGGATGCGATAAATAACTCAGCCCTGCTTCAATACCGCCTCGAACTGCGCTACCGGCATGGGTTTGCTGAACAAAAAGCCCTGAAAGCTGTTGCAGCCCATGCCGAGCAGGATTTGCCGCTGCTCTGCCGTCTCCACGCCTTCGGCGATCACGTCCAGGGCCAGGCTGTGCGCCATCGCGATGATGGTTTTCACGATGGCCTTGTCGCTGTTGTCGCTGGCGAGATCGCGCACGAACGACTGGTCGATCTTGAGCTGGTCGAGCGGCAAGCGCTTCAGGTATTGCAGCGACGAATAGCCGGTGCCGAAATCGTCGAGCGAGAGCTGGACGCCGATATCGTTCAGCACGCCCATGGTCTTGATGACTTCCTCGGTGTTTTCCAGCAGCAGGCTTTCGGTGAGTTCCAGCTTGAGCAGCCTGGGATCGATCGCGTGGCGCGTTACCACAGCCTGCACTTCCGCCGCAAAATCGGGCCGGCGAAACCGCTTGGGACTGACGTTCACCGCGACCGAGAGTCCGCGGGTGAGCGGATCGTCCTGCCAGGACCTGAGCTGTGCGCAGGCGGTGTCCAGCACCCACTGCCCGATGGGCAGGATCAGGCCGGTCTCCTCCGCCAGCGGAATGAAATGCGGGGGATCGACCAGGCCCAGTTCCGGATGCATCCAGCGGATCAGCGCCTCGACGCCCAGCACGCGCTGCGCGCTGTCGACCTGGACCTGGTAGTGCAACTGGAATAAGTGATCCTCGATCGCGAGGCGCATTTGGTTTTCGAGCGCTGCGTGGGCATTGATGGAAGCCTGCATCTCCGGGTCGAAAAAGCGCATGGTGTTGCGGCCCGCTTTCTTGGACTGGTACATCGCGATGTCGGCCTGCTTCATCAATTCCTCGATTTGCGCCTGGCGGCCGCTGAACAGGGTCGCGCCGATGCTGGGCGTGCTGCGGCATTCAAATCCTGCAAGCAGGTATGGCAGGCTGAGCGCGATGAGTATCTTTTCGCTTACCGCCTCGGTCTGCGCCCCCGCTTCGACAGGATGTTCGCTCAGGTCTTCCAGGATCAGCATGAATTCGTCGCCGCCCAGGCGGGCCACGGTGTCGCCTTCGCGCACGCAGGATGTCAGCCGCGATGCGACCTGCTGCAACAGCAGATCGCCGATGTCGTGTCCGAGCGTGTCGTTCAGCGTCTTGAAATGATCGAGGTCGATGAACAGCAGCGCGCCGTTCCGCCCGCTGCGCGCGCTGGATGCGATGGCATGCTGCAGCCTGTCCTGGAGCAGCCGCCGGTTCGGAAGCTGGGTGAGCGGATCGTAGAACGCCAGATGCTGGATCTCTTCTTCCGCCTCCTTGCGCTCGGTGATGTCGACGTGCGAGGCGACATAATGGGTGACGATGCCGTCGCTGTTCTTTACCGCGGAGATGGAAAGCCATTTGGGATAGAAATCGCCATTCTTGCGCTTGTCCCAGACCTCGCCCTGCCATTTCCCGGTCGTCGTTATCGCTGCCCACATATCGCGGTAAAAAGCCGCATCGTGGCGCCCCGACTTGAAGATGCGCGGATTCCGGCCGACCACTTCTTGGGCGGTATAGCCGGTGTTCTCGGTGAATGCCTGGTTGACCCGCAGGATCGTGCCATCGGCATCGGTGATCATCAGTATCTCCTGCGACTCGAACGCGACCGCCGCGATGCGCAGCTCGGCCTCGTTCTTCTTGCGCCGGGTAATGTCCCTGACGTACGCGACAACAATTTCCCGGTCGCCGAATTTGACAAAGTTTGCGGAGATATCGACCGGGAATATGGAACCATCCCTGCGCCGGTGTCTGGACTCGAAGGTGATGGTGCCTTTCTGCCGCGACCGCTGCCAGTGGCCGGCCCACCCATCGGCCGGCAATTCGGGATTGATATCGGGAATGGACATCGCCAGCAGCTCATCCCGCGTATAGCCGCGCTCGCGGCAGGCCTCTTCGTTCACGTAGACGATGCGTCCCTGTTCGTCGATCCAGAAGATACTTTCGGGTGCATGGTCGCTGACGAACTGGGTGATCAGCAGCTTGTTCTCGACCTGCTTGCGCTCGCTGATATTCCGGAAAAAACAGATGATCAGCTCGCGGCCTTCGAACCTGATGAAATTGGCAAAACACTCGATCGGGAAAATCGAGCCGGCCTTGCACCGGTGTCTGCTCACAAAGGAGGCGCTCCCCTTCTCGCGGAGCGTCCGCCAGTGCTCGGGCCATCCTTCCACCCGGCTGTTATGATCGATGTCAACGACGGTCTTTTCGAGCAGCTCTTCTTTCGTGTAGCCGTATGCGCGGCAGGCTGCATCATTGGCGTAGACGATGCGCGCCTGTTCATCGGCCCAGACGATGCATTCCGGCGCATGGTCGCTGGCGAACCGGGTGATCTGGAGTTGGTCCTCGATCTGCTTGCGTGCGGTGATGTCGAGAAAATACCATACGCGTCCAAGATACCGGCCGTCATCGCTGCGCAGCACGGTGGAGTGGCGCTCCAGCGTCCTGCCGTCGCGCAGCTTGATCTCGGCGTGATCGTCCAGGTCAGGGTTGTCGTACAGCTGTAGCACCCGCGCCAGGAATGCTTCGGGATATGCCGAGGCGTTCGCGTACTGCCGACAATAGCAAACCATGCTCGACCCCGACTCCAGAGCCTTCCGCGAAGTTGTCCGGAATTTTCCAGACTTCGAGAAACCGGCGGTTATGGTAAGCGACGACCCCTTCTGCGTCGACGACCATAATCCCTTCGGGCGAGGCTTCGTTGATTGCTTTTACCAGCAAGTTCTGCAGTTCGATATCTTCCACGCCTATTCCGGTTGTCCGGTCAACCATGCCAATGCCGGGGATTATAGTGTAAATGATGGGGTTGAATCCGCTTGCGGATTTTCTGCGCGCAGCGCCGTTCAGGCCGGCTGCACCAAATCCCAGGCAAGCTTGAAGATCAGCACCACCAGCAGGAGCAGGAACAGCAAGCGGATGAACGGCGTGCCGCGCTTCATCGCAACCCGGGTGCCGGTGTAGGCGCCCATCATGTTGAAGATCGCCATCGGGATCGCAATCTCATACAGCACCTTGCCGGTCGGGATGAAGAACATCAGCGCCGCGATGTTGGTCGCGAGGTTCACGAATTTCGCCGATGCCGATGCCTGCAGGAAGTCGAGGGCAAGGTAGCGGATGAACAGGAAGATCAGGAAGCTGCCGGTGCCCGGCCCGAACAGGCCGTCGTAGAAACCGATGCTCCCGCCGATCAGCACCGACAGCACGCGTTCGCGCGTGCCGATCGCGAGCGGCCGCTGGATCGCGCCGAAATCCTTTTTCATGAAGATGTAGGCCGCCATCACCACGATCAGGAACAGCACCAGCGGGCGCAGCACGCCTTGCGGGATGAACGACACGGTTGCGGCGCCGAGGAAGGACATCGCGAACGCACTGGTCGCGGCGGGCAGCACCAGATTCCACGGGATCGCGACCTTGCCGACATAGTTGCGCGCCGCGACCGAAGTGCCCCACACCGAGGAGAATTTGTTGGTGCCGAATATCGTCGCGGCCTGTGCGCCGGGGAACACGTTAACCAGCGCCGGAATCTGGATCAGCCCGCCGCCGCCGACAACGGCGTCGATCATGCCGGCGCAGTAGGCAAAAGCGCAGAGTATCGTGAGGTGCAGCATGGAGCGTCAAGGGCCGGGTTCGAATTATTTTCGCCGCATACAATAGCACGCCGGCAACACCTTCACGCAAGCGCCGGTGTATCCCGGCACGGCACGGTGGTACGATTGGACTACAGCGCGCAGCCGATACTGCGTTAATTTTTCCATCAAGGCTTATGAACATCGATCCGGATCTTTCACAGCGTGTCGTCATCCGGCAATCCACCCTGCCGTGGGTCGCTGCGCCCACGGCCGGGGTTCAGTACCGCTGGCTGGAGGGCGGCGTTGGTTCGGCGGCGCGCGCGACCGCTATCGTCCAGCTCGCGCCCGGCGCAAAGATCGCCCATTGCACGAAGGAACTGGGCGAGGAGATCATGGTGCTCGACGGGGAATTGAGCGACGGGGATGGCAGCTACAACAAGGGGAGTTACATCAAGAATCCGCCCGGCTCATCGCATGCGTGCGAGTCCGCATCGGGCTGCACACTGTTCGTCAAGCGGCATCATCTCGACACGGAGGACGACAGGCGCATCGTGGTGGATAGCGCGAAGATGCCCTGGTACCAGGGACTGGTCGATGGTCTTTCAGTGATGCCGTTGTCGGAATTCGGCACGCAGCATACCGCGCTGGTGCGCTGGGCGCCGGGCACCCGGTTCAACCCGCACCGCCATTACGGCGGCGAGGAAATCTATGTGCTGGATGGGGTGTTCGAGGACGAATACGGCCGCTATCCCGCCGGCAGCTGGCTGCGCAGCCCGCATCTCAGCGCGCATTGCCCTTACAGCATCGAGGGCTGCACCATCTTCGTGAAGACCGGGCATTTGCTGCAGCAGGAAGCCGCTGCATGAAGCGCGCGGCGCATTGCTTATAACTGCGCGATCAGGGGGCTAGTGCTTCGGCGGCTTGACGATGCTGATCACTTTCGCGTTCGGTGATTCGCTGTCCGGGTAATAGGGTCTCGATTCGTCGAAGCCGAGCGCGTCGGCCAATTCCCGTTCGCGATCGGAGATCATCGCAAAACAATCCTTGATGTCCTGAATGGTGCCCTCCGAGAGCGGGTTGGTCCTTCCGCCGTACGGCGTCACGTCCTTGACGATGTTGCCCAGGGTCTTGCGCATGATGCGCATGATGCGCTGTTCCTTGCTGAGTTCTTCTTTGTCCATGGTTATAGCCTGGTGTGGTTTGCCTGTGTGAGTTGCCTGGTGTAATTTTGAGGGAGTCACTTTACCGCAAAACGCGGCCCGGGTCAGATCGGATATTCGCGGCATGCTGCTGCGGGCCCGATACGCGAGCCATCGATCCGGCACCGGGCCACTTCCGTTCAGGCTGTCTGCAGCTTCGCAGCGAGCTTGTTTCTTGCCGTTGCCGTCGTTTTCTGCGCGGTCTTCCCTGCACGCTTCGCGGTCGAAGCCACACGCTGTGCCGCCTTGGTTACCTTTTTCTTTGCCGTTGCCGTTGCGTTATTTGCCGTCTTCCCGGCACGCGTCGCTGTCGATGACACGCTTTTCGCCGCCTTCGCTACTTTTTTCTTCGCGGTCACGGCCGCTTTGTTGGCGGATTTCTGCACCTTCTTCTCGGTTGCAGCCAGCGTCTTCGCGGCTTTCGCAACTTTTTTCTTCGCAGTCGCGACCGCTTTCTGGGTTGTCTTTTCTATTTTCTTTTGCGTCGATGCAAGACTTTTTGCCGCCTTCGCTA
Source organism: uncultured beta proteobacterium (assembly GCA_963827265.1). Lineage (GTDB taxonomy): Bacteria > Pseudomonadota > Gammaproteobacteria > Burkholderiales > Gallionellaceae > Gallionella. Next base: position 190,972 of record CAWHAD010000007.1, read on the forward strand.
CCTTTTTCTTCGCGGTTGCTGCCGCTTTTTGGGCGGCCGCTTCTACCCTTTTCTCAGCCGAGGCCAGGGTTTTGCCGGCTTTCGCAACTTTTTTCTTTGCCGTCACCGCCGCTTTCCTTGCCGTCTTTTCCACCTTTTTCTCGGTCGCAGCCACGCGCTTGGCAGTCTTCCCGATATTACTGCCGGCTTTTTTTACGCCTGACTCAACTTTTTCGATGATTGCCATGTTTTACTCCTCCGATTAAAGATTGCCGACTGATAATGATCCGGAAACGCGATCGATACACAAACAGAAGATTGCAAAATATTTGTTGTAGATTGCGCCTTTCAAGCCCTGCGGTCAATCCCGATCGCGCATTTTTCAGGGGACAGCCCGAACTTGAATCGATCCCGGCATGATTCAATCCCGGCATGACTAGATCAACGAACAGCGGGTTCCAGCGCCGGGCAGCAAGACACGCACTGCGCCGATGTTCAATCCTTCTTCATGAACTGCTCAAGATGCGCCAGGAAAGCGCGCGTCTTGGCCGGCAGATAGCGGCGCATCGGCATCACCGCCCAGGCCGGCACCGGCGGCAGACACCATTCCGGCAGCACGCGCACCAGGCGGTTGAACTGCACGTCTTCCGCGACGAAGCGGTCCGGCAATGCGCCGATACCCGCACCGTCGAGCAACAGCTGCTGGATCACATCGAGGGAATTCAGCGTGAGCCTGCCCGGCGGCAAGCCTTCCCAGACGGTCTTGCCGCGCAGCAGTTTCCACGCAACGGCGCTGCCACGCGCTGAAAGCAGGCGCACCGCGTGATGATGCTCGAGTTCGTCCGGATGGGTCGGCGCGGCATGCAGCGCCAGATAGATCGGGCTGGCATAAAGACCGAAGCTCTGCTCGTCGATCTTGCGCGCGACCAGCGTCGCATCGCTGTCCAGCGTGCCCATGCGTATCGCCAGGTCGAAGCGTTCGCCGATCAGGTCGACGCGCCGCGATGTCAGGTCGAGATCGAGCTGTATCTCGGGCCAGGTTTCAACGAAGGTTGCGAATGCCCGGGAAAAATTCTGCATCGCATATTCGCCCGGCATCGAGACGCGCAAGCGCCCGCGCGGCCGCTCTTCCTGGCTGAGCACAAAATCCAGCGTGGACGCGACCTCCTCGCTCACGCGGCGGCAGTGCTCGAGGAATGCCTTGCCGAATTCGGTCAGCGTCAGCCGGCGCGTGGTGCGCAGCAGCAGCCGCTGGCCCAGCGCGGCTTCGAGGTTGTTCAGGCGGCGGGAAACGGTGGCCTTGGGCATGCCAAGGTGCTCGGCGGCGCGGACCATGGTTTCCTGGTCCACGATGGTCGCGAACAGGATGTAGTCGTCGGCGGAGATATTTTTTTGTTCCATTTATGGAATAGTCTATCCCGATTACCCGTCTTTATCCAGACATTCGATACGCCTATGATGCCCCCACTTTCCCAGTCACGGAGGAATCGATCATGAAATTAGTTGCGTTTGCAGCAAGCAGCAGCAAGAACTCGATCAACAAGCAGCTGGTCAGCTATGCGGCCGGCCTGTTCGCCAGCCTGGTCGCCAGCGTGGCTGATGATGCCGAGGTCGAGGTGCTGGACCTGAACGATTACGAAATGCCGCTGTTCAGCGTGGACAGGGAGGCGGAACTCGGCCATCCCGAACAGGCCCGGGCTTTCCTGGCCAAGCTCGCTTCCAGCGATGCGCTGATGATTTCGTTTGCCGAACACAACGGCGCTTACAGCGCCGCCTGGAAGAACCTGTTCGACTGGAGCTCGCGCCAGGATGGCAAGGTGTTCCAGAACAAACCGATGGTGCTGCTGTCGACCTCACCGGGTGCGCGCGGCGGCGCGAGCGTGCTGGCCACCGCGACCAGTGCCGCGCCGTTCTACGGCGGCCGGGTGAAAGCCAGTCTTGCCATTCCGAGCTTTCACCAGAATTTCGATGTCGAAAGCGGCACGCTGAAGAATTACGAATTGAAACAAAAATTGATCGAAGCGGTCAGCCAGTTGCATGAAACAATGCCAGCCTGACGCGGCGCCCGGATCCATTGCAATGAACACATTTACGAAAGGAATGAACATGAACACCATGGAAGCAATCGTAAGCAATGAAACGCGCGGCATCGAGCGCATCGTCGAGGGTGTCGCGACATCGGACGGCGCGGGTGTGAAACTGACCCGCGTGCTCGCCGGACAGTTGCAGCAGCGCCTCGATCCGTTCCTGATGCTGGATGCGTTTGCCAGCGAAAATCCGGACGACTACATCGCCGGTTTTCCCGACCATCCGCATCGCGGTTTCGAGACGGTGACCTATATGCTGGACGGCCACATGCGGCATCGCGACAGCACCGGCAACGAGGGGCTGCTGGAAAGCGGCGGCATGCAATGGATGACCGCGGCGCGCGGCGTGATCCACTCGGAAATTCCGGAACAAGTCGACGGGCTGATGGAAGGTTTCCAGCTCTGGCTGAACCTGCCCGCGCAGCGCAAGATGGGCGAGCCGTGGTATCGCGATTTCACCAGCGATGCGATCCCCGAATACGTGACCCCGCAGGGCGTCAAGGTGCGGGTGATCGCCGGCACCAGCAACGGCGTGGCCGGTGCGGTCACCCGCGAGGTCACCGAGCCGCTGTACCTGGACATTCATGCGCCGGCCGGGACCGAGTTCAGCACCGCGCTGCCGGCATCGCACAACGCGTTCATCTATGTGTATCGCGGCGCGGCAACGGTCGGCGGCACGAAAGTCGACTCGCGGCGCATGGGTATCCTGAGCAACACGCCGGGGGCAAACAGTGTGACGATCCGCGCGGCCGAAGCGGCGCGCCTGATCCTGATCGCCGGCAAGCCGCTCAAGGAACCCATCGTGCAGTACGGGCCGTTCGTGATGAACACCCAGCAGGAGATTTACCAGGCACTGAACGATTTTCGCAATGGGCATTTCGCCTGATTTACTTAACTTCAAACCGGAAAGGAGCAACACATGAGCAATATCTTCAAGCAGGCCAACGGCGGCATCGCCAAATTCGTATCCCAACCCGCAGTCGGCACCACGCTGGTACTTGCCGCCAGGATACTGGCAGCGGCGATTTTCATCATCGCCGGATACGGCAAGCTGGGCGCCGGCTATGCGGCTACGCAGGGCTACATGGCGTCGGGCGGCGTGCCGGGCGCGCTGCTTCCGCTGGTGATCGCACTTGAACTCGGCGGCGGACTGGCGCTGTTGTTCGGCTTCCAGACCCGTCTGGCCGGATTCCTGCTGGCGCTGTTCTGCATTGCCACCGCGCTGATATTCCACAACACCGCGAGCCAGCACATCATGTTCCTGAAGAATTTCTCGATGGCGGGTGGCCTGCTCGCATTCACGGTATTCGGCGGCGGCCGTGCCAGCCTGGACGGCGAATCCCGGACTTCCTGACGTGCTGGGACTTCCTGACGTATTGCCGATGTATCGTTGAACCGGCCGGGTTTGATCTGTCACAGGCAAATCCGGCCCGGTTGAAATACCTGATCAATGCACAAATTTCCTGATCAATGCACAAATTTATTGAAATCATGTACTGGAGTTGATTGCGATGACTGAGCGCATGCCTGTTGTATTCGTGTCCCACGGCGCGCCGAATGCGTTGCTGGAAGCACCGGACACGGTCGCCTGCTGGGCCCGAATCGGGCGGCAGATTCGCGAACCCGTCGCGATCCTTGCCGTATCGGCGCACTGGGAAGCACAGCGACCGACCGCCAGCCTCGCCAGTGCACCGGCGACCATACATGATTTTTCCGGCTTCGCGCCGGCGCTGTACCAGATCCAGTATCGCGCGCCGGGCGCCCCGGCGCTCGCCGAACGCGCCGCAGCGCTGTTGTCGGACGCCGGACTGGCGGCCGGTCTCGATCCCGGCCGCGGGCTGGACCACGGCGCATGGGTGCCGCTATCGGTGATGTATCCCGGTGCGGATGTGCCGGTCACGCAGCTTTCGCTCGTTGGCGGCGCCGGCCCGGGGACGCATCTCGAAATCGGGCGGGCGCTCGCCCCGCTGCGCGACGAAGGCGTGCTGATTGTCTGCTCCGGCGCGATCACGCATAACTTTTCGTGGATCAACTGGCGGGTGAAGGAAGGCGAAGCGCAATTTCCCCAGGCCCGGGTATTCACCGACTGGGTTGCGGAAAGCCTTGCGGCGCACGATGTCCCGTCGCTGCTTGCATACCGCGATACGCGGTACGGCGCTGAAGCCCATCCGACCGAGGATCATTTCATGCCGCTATACGTCGCGCTCGGCGCGTCGCTGGACGACATGCCGGTGCGCTATCAGCCCCGCTTTACTTATGGCGGCCTGGCAATGGATGCCTACCTGTGGAATGCCTCGCCTCCGCGGTAAAACCGGAGCCGGATGATGTGCCACTGCGGAGAAAACCGATGGCCGCACAATTATTTCAGGGTATCGAACTGCTCCCGGATGCGGGACCGGCAAAGCAGCTGTTCGTGCTGTTGCATGGCCTCGGCGCAGGTTCGTCCGACCTGCTGCCGCTGGCCCGCGACCTGAGGAAGATCTTCCCCAGCGCGGCGTTCCTGCTGCCGGACGGATTCCAGCCATTCGATCGCAGCCCGCCCGGCAACGGGGATTATCGCCGGCAATGGTTCCCGATCAGCGGAATGACCGACGATACCCGGCCCGCGCGCGTCGCCGCGGCGATGCCGGCGTTGCATGACCTGGTGCGGCTGGCGCAGCATCGCCACCGCATCCTTCAATCCGACACCGCGCTGGTCGGCTTCTCCCAGGGCGCGATCATGGCGCTGGAATTCAGCATTGCCCATGATGGCGGCGCCGGCAGGGTGCTGTCGTTTTCCGGCCGGTTTGCAACGCTGCCGGAAAAGGCACCCGAGTTGACCACACTGCACCTGCTGCACGGGCAAGACGACCATGTGATCCCGGTCGCGCACGCTTACGACGGCTATGCAAGGCTGACCGAATTGCAGGGGGATGCCACGCTGGACGTTGCATCATCGGTGGGCCACGAAATTCATCCGGTGCTTGTCGAACGCGCGCTCAACCGCTTGCAGACATGCATCCCGCTGCGCAGCTGGCAGCAGGCTCTGAAGGGTGCATGAGCCCATCAATCCCGTGCAACCGCCCGGGATCGGAGCCGGCTTATTTTCCGACGACCGGAAGCGGGGCTTTGGCGTAAAAGATGAAACTTCGTTTGCCTGAATGCACAGTCAACCTCACCGGTTGGTTGAGGTCCGCGCCGTGATAAATCAGCACGCCGATCGCGATGCCATGGGGAGGTATCCTGTACCGGCTCTTTAACCAGTATGCATCGGCCCAATCGGTGCGCGATTGCGCAGAAATATATTCATTTCTGTCTCTTCCGAGGATGGTTCTGCTGAAGACATCCGGGGCTTTTTTCACTTCCTCCGTTGAAATCCTGACAAAACCATCCTTGTTATAGGCACTGATGGTCTTTTTTGACGCATCCAGCAACAGGATTTTCGGCCTGACTATCATGGTCCGGTGTTCGAGATTCCTGAACACCAGCGACAGTCTCAACAGGTAGGACTTCCGGTCGGGAATGACCAGCATGCTGTAGCTGACCAGCAAACCGGCTTTTTGAATGCTCCCTGCCGGTTTGATCTCAAACGAGTCGTCATATTCCTGCGGAGCGTTCGCAGCCTTGCCGGAATGGCTGATTTTCGCTTCGGGCTTGTCGATATGTTCAGGAATGCGGCTGGAGGCATCGGTGGGTGCCTGCAGCAAGGCACAGGAACTCAGCAGCAGGGCTTGCACAATTGCGATCAAAAACCATCGAATGAGGTAGCGCATAGCGTTCATGGGCAGCTTAATATCGGGGCGAGGCCCCCGGCGAATTATCGGTATTCCCGAAATTTTCATGTCCGGATATTTCACGTCCGGATATTTTCACGTCCGGATATTTCACGTCCGGGCTTCAATCTTGATGGCGGTGCAATGCACTTTGCCAACAAGATTGCCTGCAGCTCGCAACATTAGCGAAGATTGTACGTTATGTTGGCATCATACTATGAAGGTCGAATACCTTAAAACGTCAACTTTTCCCTGACACTGAAAAATCTTCCAGCAGGGTTCAGACTATTCGGGTTTTGCTGTTTTAACGGCAAACCGAAAGTGCCTGGCCCGATAAACGAACCCGGTTGCACGTCCGTGTCCACGTGCAACGGGCAAATATGCCCGCCTACTGTGTGTATTCATTGTTGTGCAGTGGTGCGATAATCGCCCGACCCATTCCCGCCCATCCATGAAAAATCGCATCGAGAAAATCAGGAAGCACGCCCTATTCCCGGGCTGGGCGATGCTTTCCGGCGTGGCAGGTATGGCTGGAATCATTGCGATGCTGGTGTTCAGTCTTGCCAGCGAACACCAAAACGATATCAACCAGGCGCGGCTAAACGGGCTGAATATCGCAAAATTGCTGGAAGAACACGCTGTCTCGGTTTTCGAACTGGTCGACTTGCTCGCACAAGACGTGCAACGCGACGTGCGCCCGGAAGATATGAAACTGAACCACGGCGCAACCGGACCGCACAGCCGGCAACTCAATGCATTGCTGAAATCCCTGGCTGACAGCGTGCCTGAAGTTGCGGTTATACATGTCGCCAATGCGAAGGGAAATTACATTTACAGTTCGCTGGACCCGATTCCGGATATCAATATCTCGGACCGCGACTATTTCAAGCGCCAGATGGCGGGGGCAGCCGAGCCGTTGATCTCCCAGCCGCTGATCTCGCGCACCACCAGAAAGTGGACGCTGATTCTCAGCCGGCGGCTGAATTTTTCGGATGGCCGCTTCGCCGGCATTGTGCTGGTAATCCTGGACCTTGATTACTTCCAGCAGTTCTACCATAGCCTTGATCTTGGCGAGCATGGCCTCGTGGCGCTGTACGACAATGATCTCCGCCTTGCCGCCCGTTATCCGTCCAGCGAAAAGGATATGGGCAAAATAGCCAGACTGGGTGTGCAGCCCTTCCTGTCCAGGGGGATAACGAACGGGACATACGTAGCCAAGTCCGTGCTGGATGGCATCGAACGACAGTTCGCGTTTCGCAAGCTGGACAATCTTCCATTGGTCGTGTTTGCGGGTACCGCCAGGGACGATTACCTGTCCGAGTGGCGATGGCATTTCTGGGTATACAGCATTACCGCGACGTTATTCATCGCGATGGTATTCGGTTCGGTAATGCTGCAGCGCAGGGCGGAAGTTGCGCTCAGGAACAGCGACATCAAGAACAGGGAAGCCGAGGAGGAAATCAGGCAACTGGCGTTCTACGACCCGCTCACCCGCCTGCCCAACCGGCGGCTGCTGATGGACCGGCTCAAGCAGGCATGGATTTATTGTGCCCGCAATTCCCGCTACGGTGCGCTGCTGTTCATCGACCTGGACAATTTCAAATCGCTCAACGACACACTGGGGCATCATTTCGGCGACATGTTGCTGGAACAGGTTGCCGAACGGCTGACCGCCTGCGTGCGCAAGACCGACGCGGTGGCGCGTCTGGGCGGCGATGAATTCGTGCTGATGCTCGAAGACCTGGACGAAAACCACATCGCGGCCGCAGCGCGAACCGAGAAAATCGGCAACAAGATTCTTGCCGCACTGGATCAACCCTACCACCTTTCCACGCATGTTTATCATTGCACTGCCAGCATCGGGATCACCCTGATCGGCAGCAAACAGCAGTCGACCGAAGAGTTGATGAAACAGGCTGACATCGCAATGTACCAGGCCAAGAAAGCGGGCCGCAATGCGCTGCGTTTCTTCTACCCGGAAATGCAGGAATTGATTTCAGCCCGGGTCTCGCTCGGAAATGAAATGCGCAGGGCGCTTGATAACCGGCAATTCCAGCTGCATTACCAGATCCAGGTGAATCAATCCGGGCAGCCGATCGGCGCAGAGGCGCTGATTCGCTGGATGCACCCGAGACGCGGCATGGTATCGCCGAATGCCTTCATTCCCCTGGCGGAAGAATCCGAATTGATCGTGTCGATCGGGAAGTGGGTGATCGAAACGGCCTGCGCCCAGATCAATGCATGGCAGCCGAATCCGCTCACACGGAATCTTGTGCTTGCGGTCAATGTAAGCGCACGGCAATTCCGCCAGCCCGGTTTCGTGCACGACGTAAAATCGATTGTGCAACAGCATGCCATCAACCCGGCCCGGCTCAAGCTGGAACTGACCGAAGGAATGCTGCTGGAGAACTTCGAAGACACCATCGCAACCATGAATATACTGGCCGAGTTCGGCATCCGGTTCTCGCTGGACGACTTCGGCACCGGCTATTCGTCGCTGCAATACCTGAAACGATTGCCGCTCGACCAGATCAAGATCGACCAGTCTTTCACCCGCGATATCACGACCGATAACAGCGACAGGGAAATCGTACAGACCATCATTGCGATCGCACACAGCCTGGGCCTGGAAGTCATCGCGGAAGGTGTCGAGACCGAAGAACAACGGCAGATCCTGCTCAAAAACGGCTGTCTCCATTACCAGGGCTACCTGTTTGGAAAGCCGCTCCCGCTGGAACAGTTCGAGGCATTGCTGGCACAGTCATGACCGCTGCAGGTTTGCTGGCCACGCGCGGCGGTTGCGCGGATATACCGGCGGTGCCGGTGCAGCGTCAACGCGCAACGACGCTTATGCCATCTGATTTCCGCAATATATAAGCCAGTGCTAACATTCGCATATTTACCCAGGGAAAACATCGACCATGTCGCTTAAGAAAGTGGACGTATTGCTGGTGGGCGCGGGCGTGATGAGTGCGACACTCGGCAAGTTGCTGTCGCTGCTGGACCCGTCGCTGAAGATCATGATGGTCGAACGCTTGAGCAAGGTCGCGCACGAAAGCTCGCACGGGCTGAACAATGCCGGCACCGGCCATGCCGGCTATTGCGAACTGAATTACACGCCGCAGCGGCAGGACGGCAGCGTCGATATCAGCCGCGCGCTGTCGATCAACGCGGCCTACGAGGTGTCGCTGCAGTTCTGGTCGTATCTGGTCGAACAGGGCATGCTGCCCGCGCCGGAGAAATTCATCAATCCGATCCATCACCAGAGCTTCGTCTGGGGCGAGCAGAATGTCGCGTTCCTGCGCAAACGCTACCAGGCGCTGCACACCCATCACCTGTTCGAGGAGATGGAATACAGCGAGGAACCCGCAATGCTGCGCCAGTGGATGCCGCTGGTGATGGAACATCGCGACCCGAATCAGGCGATCGCGGCCACCCAGGTCAAGCACGGCACCGACGTCGATTTCGGGATGCTGACGCGCAAGCTGGTCCAGGCGATGTCGCGGCATCCGACTTTCGAGCTCAGGCTGGGGCACACCATCACCGGCCTGAAACAGTATCCGGACGGCCGCTGGCATGTGCGGGTCACCGACAATCACCAGAACCACAGCAAGACCATCGATGCCGGTTTCGTGTTTCTCGGCGCGGGCGGCGGGGCGCTGCCGCTGCTGCAGAAATCCGGGATACCCGAAGGCACAGGGCTATGGCGGATTCCCGGTCAGCGGGCACTGGCTGATCTGCCGGAATCCGGACGTGGTGAAACGCCACACCAGCAAGGTGTACGGCAAGGCGCCCGTCGGCGCGCCGCCGATGTCGGTGCCGCACCTGGATGCGCGCATCATCGACGGCCAGCCGGGCCTGCTGTTCGGGCCGTTCGCCAGCATCACCACCCGCTTCCTGAAAGGCGGCTCGGTGCTGGACATGTTCTCCTCGATCAAGTCCAACAACCTCAGGCCGATGCTCGCGGTGGCGCGCGACAATCTGGAGCTGACCCGCTACCTGGTCGCCGAGGCGTTTCGTTCGCACAAGGACCGCATCGCAAGCCTGCAGGAATTCTATGCGGACGCGAAACTGAAAGACTGGGAACTGGCTTCGGCCGGACTGCGCGTGCAGATCATCAAGGATTGCGACATCAACGGCGGCAAACTGGAATTCGGCACCGAGATCGTCACCGCGAAAGACGGCACGCTCGCATCGCTGCTCGGCGCGTCGCCGGGCGCGTCGACCTCGGTGCAGGCGATGATCGAAGTGATCGAGCGCTGCTTCAAGTCGCGGGTCAAAACGCCGGAATGGCGGCGCAAACTGAAGGAGATGATTCCTTCCTACGGCGAATCGCTGGACGAAAACGCCGCACTGCTGCATGCTGTGCGCGAAAGGACGCTCGCCACGCTGGGGCTGGAGCACCGGGAGGGCAAGGCCGGCAGCAAAAAGAAATAAATCGGCGTTTGGCCCTGGCCCGCTTCCTTCGCCACAAAGAAGAACAACAGACCAACATGAGTGCCAGTTCAGTCAAAGACCTGTCGTTGTCCGCCTGGGCGCCGCTGCGCCACCGGGTATTCCGCACGCTGTGGATCGCTTCGGTGGTGTCGAACATCGGCACCTGGATGCACGAGGTCGGCGCCGGCTGGCTGATGACCACGCTCGCGCCGAGCCCGCTGATGGTCGCGCTGGTGCAGGCCGCCACCTCCGCACCGGTATTCCTGCTCGCGTTGCCCGCCGGTGCGCTGGCCGACATCGTCGACCGGCGGCGCTACCTGATCGCATCGCAGATATGGATGATGTCCGCCGCCGGCTTGCTCGGCGTACTGACACTGACCGGCGTGACCACCGCGATGACGCTGCTGCTGTTCACTTTCGCGCTCGGCATCGGCACCGCAATGATGATGCCGGCCTGGGGCGCGATCACGCCGGAACTGGTGCAGCGATCCGAACTGCATGCGGCGATCGGGCTGAACTCGATCGGGATGAACGTGTCGCGTTCGGTCGGCCCGGCGATTGCCGGCTTCATCGTTGCCGCGGCCGGGCCGGGCCTGGTGTTCATCCTGAACGCGCTTTCGTTCCTGGCCGTGATCGCCGCGCTGAAAAACTGGCAGAACGCGCCCAGCGACAACGAATTGCCCGCCGAACGCGTGGTCGGCGCAATGCGTGCCGGGTTGCGCTATGCGCGCCATTCCCCGGAGCTGCGCGCGGTGCTGACCCGCGGCGCCGGCTTCTTCGTGTTCGCGAGCGCTTCCTGGGCGCTGCTGCCGCTGGTGGTCCGCCAGGAATTGCAGCGCGGCCCCGGAACATTCGGACTGTTCCTGGCCTGTCTCGGTATCGGCGCAATTGCCGGCGCGCTGCTGCTGCCGCGGGTCCGCACCCGCCTGTCGCGGGACGGCATCGTGGCCGGCGCGACGGTGCTTTACGCGATTGCGATGCTGGCGCTTGCCCACAGCGCCAGCATGTATGAGGCAGGTATCGCGATGGTGATGACCGGGATGGCGTGGATCAGCGTGGTCTCGTCATTGATGACCGCCGCACAGACCGCATTGCCGGCCTGGGTGCGCGCCCGCGGCCTGGCGCTGTTCTGGGTGGTGTTCATGGGCGGCATGGCTGCGGGCAGCACGCTGTGGGGACAGATCGCGTCGTGGATCGGCATTCCATACGCGCTGACCGCGGCGGCCGCCGGGGCCCTGCTCGGCATTGCCGCAACCTGGAAATACCGCATCGGGCAGCATGACGAGACCGACCTGACGCCGTCGATCAACTGGCCGACAACGATGCTGGCGTCCGACACCGAGGCCGATCCCGGTCCGGTGATGGTCACGGTGGAATACTTCATCGATCCGGCCAGAACCGATGAATTCGCGAAAAAAATGCACCAGACGGTGCGCAGGATACGGCGCCGCGACGGCGCGTTCATGTGGGAACTGTTCAGCGATGCCGATCATCCGGAGCGCATGGTGGAATGCTTCATGGTCGAATCATGGCTGGAGCATTTGCGCCAGCACGAACGGGTCACGGTTGCGGATCGCGCGATCCTCGACCGGGTGCGCGCGTTCCATCTCGGCAGCGAGCCGCCCAGGGTCACGCACCTGATCGCGGGCAGGCGCTAGCGGAAAGGCCGCCGGCCGGATTACCTGAACAGCAGGAATAAGCCGACGACGAAACTGGCCGCGCCGCCGATATAGAAACGCATCACCTGGTCGGTATCGGCACCGGTCAGCGCGTGGGTTATCTGGGAACCGATCGATCCCGACAAGCGGTAGCCCCAGAAAGCCAGGCCGGCCCCGACGACGACCAGAACGATGCCGATAATTTTCATTGCGGATGATGAACCATTTGCCATGCCGTTCTCCGTTGGTAGGTAAAGATGAAATATCGCTGCCGGCCGGCATTGTAGCGGATGCCCGAGTCAGTTTTGTTAAACTGCAGCACACCTTGCCAGCTGTGCAGTTGCGTTCAAATCCGTTAATATATATTCATCATATACTTTTACGGTAATTTTCTTGATGGAAGACCCGCCGAACAAACATTCCGACGCCGGACCTGTCGATGCCGATCCTGTTGAAGCCATTCCGGAAATGGAACTCACCGATGGCGATATCCTCGATGCGATGCAGCATATTCCCGGCTATCTCGACATCTCGACCGACGATTTCCGCATCATCTACCATCTGGCCCACCGCCATGCGGTCGACCGCCTGTTCGGGAATTTCCGCGCGGCCAGCCTGATGCGCACCGGGATCGTGCCGCTGCATCCCGGCATACATCTGGACGAAGCGGCCAAAACGCTGGTCAGTTCCGGCTACAAGGCCCTGCCCGTGGTCGATACAGACGGACGCGTGACGGGCATGCTCACCGAAAACGATTTTCTGCGCCGGCTCAATGTCGAGACTTTCCTGCAATTGCTGCTGAACATGCTGGACGAGGAATTCGAATTGAAGCATCGCTGTCATGAGACGCCGGTAAGCAAGGCGATGACTACCCCCGCGGTCACGGTGAGGGAGAATGCCGGGTTCGCGGAAACCATCGCCGCATTCCACCGCCACCAGGGCCGCAGCATGCCGGTCGTGGATGGCGAAGGCAGGCTGCTCGGACTGCTGCTGCGCAAGGACTTCCTGAGCGCCTATCATTTGGAAAACGTGCACCTGGAAAACCTGCGATGAAGATTCCCGAATATCTGCGCAAGATGCAGGGCACCACCCGCGGCAGTCCGCCGCGGGTCAGCAGCACCGAGATCTTCTGGTCGTGGACAGGCTCATTCCTCGGCATCTCGGCAGTTGCATGGTTGAATCATTTCTTTTTCGAAGGCAGCGACCTGACGCTGATGCTGGGTTCGCTGGGTGCCAGCGCGGTGCTGGTATATGGCGCGGTGCGCAGCCCGTTGGCGCAACCGCGCAACCTGATGGGCGGACATATTCTTTCCGCGATCGTCGGCGTCGCTTGCTGGAAACTGCTCCACCCCTATCCGTGGCTCGCGGAAGCCATGGCCGTATCGACTGCGATCGCGCTGATGCATGCCACCCGGACACTGCACCCGCCCGGCGGCGCCACGGCGCTGATTGCGGTGATCGGGTCGCCGGGCATACACAAGCTGGGATTCTGGTATGTGCTGATGCCCGCCACCGCCGGGCCGCTTATCCTGCTGGTGGTCGCATTGCTGGTCAACAACATTCCGGCGTCGCGGCGCTATCCGGAAATCTGGTTCTGACGCGGAAGCAATTCCGCGCGCAAAGCCGTGCGTTGCCGGGCCGATGCGGCGTCAGAACTTGATGAACGGATTGTCCCAGAGCAGCTTGATCACCTTCATCAGTTCGGATGACGACGGCTTCTTGCTATCCTGCAGCCGTGCGTTTTCATCGCGCAGGTAATCCATCACCAGTTTGATCTTGAGATGGGTGTTCACGCGCGCAAGCAGGATGGGCGCATTGATCGGCTTGTGGATGAAATCCGATGCGCCGACCGAAAAAGAATACTCCTCGTATTCGTCCTCGTTTTTTGACGAGATGAAGATGACCGGCACATCGGTCAGCCTGGGATTGGCTTTCAGGCGCCGGCACGCCTCCAGGCCGTCGATATTCGGCATCATGATGTCGAGCAGGACCAAGTCGGGCGGATTCGCAAATGCATAGTCCAGCGCCTGCTGCGAATCGTTGAACAATTTCAGCGAATAATGCTTCGCCAGGACCGACTCGATGATCATCAGGATATCAGGGGCATCATCCACCACCAGTATCGTCGGACGTGCTGCAGATTCTTCCATCGTTTTCTCCTTTGTTTCAGGTATACATCATTCTACGGCCACGCGGCGATGATCCGGAACCGCATGGTCTCATATTGCATCGATGCCGGCCGAATCAGGCCTGGCTGCTCTCGAGCGCATGATCGATCCCGGTTATGAATGCGGCAAGCTCTTGTTCGGCGCGTGCAAGCAAATTATCGACTTCGCCGAATTCCGCGTTGTGGATGCAGCTTTCCAGCATCGCTGCCAGTTCCTGCAGGTTCTTCGCGCCCAGCGTGCCCGCCGTGCCGCGCAGGGTGTGCGCGAGTCTTTCCGCGCTGACGTGGTCGCCTTCGGCCAGCGCCTCGCGCAGCGTGCCGGCAAAGCTGCGCTCATTGACCCGGAATTTGTCGAGCAGCTTGCAGTACAGGGCAACATTGCCGCCCATCCGGCGCACGCTTTCGGCGACGTTGATGCCGGGCAATTCCGGCATGGATCCGGATTTTGATCCGGGTCCGGATTCCGGTGCGGTTTGCGCTTCGGATTCGGGTTTCGCCTCCGGTTGTCCGGCCGACTTTTCCGTGACCTGCTTTTCCGGGGCGGCGCGCTTCGGGTGCACCCATTTCGCGAGTGTCGTCACCATGCGGTAGGGATCGATCGGCTTGCCGATATAATCGGTAATTCCGGCTTCAATGAACTCGTTCTGTTGACTGACCATCACATTGGCCGTTAGCGCGATGATCGGCAGTCCGGAAAATTTCGGGTTCTTCCGGATCAGCCTGGTGGCGGTAACGCCGTCCATGACCGGCATCTGCATGTCCATCAGCACGCCATCGAATTCTTCCGCGGCGAGCAGCGCGATTGCTTCCTCGCCGTTCTCCGCGGTGGTGATTTCGATACCGAATCCTTCGAGTATTTCCTGTGCAACCTGGCGGTTGATCTCGTTGTCCTCGGCCAGCAGCAGGCGCGCGCCGCGGATGCGGGAAATGAGTTCCGGGCTCAGCTGCTCGCTGATGATCTTGAACCTGCCCGATGACAGCACGCTCCTGCCGGAAACCTTGCTGACCGCATCGAGCAATTTGCTTTGCTGGAATGGCTTGGCCAGTATGCCATCGACGGTCTGGCTGTCCATCCGCTTCATCAGTTCATCCTGGTCGCTGGAGGAGATCATCAGCACTTTGGGCCTGAAGCTCAGGAAGGTGATTTCGTGCAGCTTGCGCGCCAGGTCAATACCGTCCATCTCGGGAAGCTTGCAGTTGATGACCACCAGTCCGAATGGACTTCTTTCTTCGTTCGCATTGCTGACCAGTTCCAGCGCTTCTTCGCTGTTCCCGGAGATCGTCACATCGAGATCGAATGATTCCAGGTAACCCTTGAGGATCTGCAGGCTGTTGCGGCTCTGATCCACGGCCAGCACGCGCAAACCGCGCAGGTCGTTGATCGCGGCCGGGTTGTAATGCAATTGCCTGGCCGGTTTCTGGAACCGTGCGACGAAGATGAATCTCGAACCGTAGCCCGGGTTGCTTTCGACCCAGATTCTTCCGCCCATCATTTCGACCAGGCGCTTGCTGATCGTCAGCCCCAGGCCGGTGCCGCCGAATTTGCGGGTGGTGCTGGAATCCGCCTGGGTGAACGGCTGGAACAGCCTGTCGATTTCCTGCTGGGTCATCCCGATCCCGGTGTCGATCACGGTGAAACGCAGCACGATCTCGTCGCTGGTCTCCCTCGCACGCACTACGCGCAAGGTCACTTCGCCGCGCTGGGTAAACTTGACGGCATTGCCGGCCAGATTGATCAGCACCTGGCTCAGCCGCAGCGGATCGCCGATCAGCAATGGCGGCACGTCCGGCGCGGTCTGCATCAGGAATTCGAGTTTCTTCTCGTGGGCCCGGTTACCGACGATCGTCGCCACATTGCTCATCACCTCTTCAAGCTCGAAGGTGACCTGCTCGATCTCCATTTTTCCGGCCTCGATTTTCGAGATATCGAGTATGTCGTTCAGTATCCTCAGCAGCGATTTTGCCGAACCGTTGATCTTCTTCAGGTAGTCCTGCTGCTTCGCCGTCATTGCGGTCTGCAGGCAAAGATGACTCAGGCCGATGATTGCGTTCATCGGGGTGCGGATTTCATGGCTCATGTTTGCGAGGAATTCGTCCTTGATCTGGTTGGCGGTTTCCGCCTCGCTCTTCGCCGCCTCGGCCTGATATTTGGCCTCCTCGGCCGCTTTCAGCTTGTAGATTTCCTTTTCGAGTTCCTGGTTGACCGCCACCAGCAACCGGCTGCGTTCCGCCACATGTTTTTCGAGCACCAGTATTCCGCGCGTGACCCGCAGGGTAAGCGCCGCAATGATCAGCAGCATCAGCGATCCGATGCCGACGCCCCAGCGCTGCGCGTGTTCCGATCTTTCGATCGCGGCGGCCACATCCCGGTGGTATTCCTGTTCGGTATCGGTTTTGTAGGCCCTGATCTCGGACAGATAGTCATCGCGCAAAGTTCGCATCCTGACGAGTTGGTGCTCGGCGGGCATTTCCTTTCTTGCCGTCATCCGGGTCGCAACATCGATTGCCAGATTGAAGTAGGTATTGAAGTCGGCTTCCAGTTTTTCCAGCTTGCCGTGATGTACGGTATCCAACCGTTTCAGAATCCGGTAATGGCTGAGTATTTCAGACGCCTTGCCATTCGCGATGTCCAGGAAATCCGTTTCGCCGGTGGCCGCCGCGGTGTTGAGCGCATCCACGACGCTCATGTATGCGTTCAGGTTTTTCTCGGCCTCATCGAGTATCGGATAATCGATATCGCGCAGTTCCTTGAGGACATCATCACCTTTCGACATCACCTGGGAAGAGTAGGCCAGATACGCGGCAAAACTCAGCGTCGCGATCACCGGTACCAGCAGCAGTTTCCAGGTGAGGGAATAACCGGACAGTTTTTTTGTCAGCTCAGTCATTTTTTTCAACGCGCAATACGACCCTGACGCTCCTGTTTACATAGCGCTTGTCGATATAGCCGATCGCATTCCTGTTTTTTGCGACGACCGTTCTGACGGTCACGTTGCCCTCCAGCGCGACCGGCGGCTGGCCATTGCCGGTGAAGATGACTCTTGCCCAGTACGCGGCAAGCTGCGTGGGATTCTTGTGAACCACATTGGCATAGAATTCGCTCCTCGCTTCGCTGCCGTCGGTCTGGTCGATGGGAAAGGCGGCGCCGTCATTCGGGAATGTGTTGGTCTTGCCGAGGAAGATTCTTGTGGTCTGCTCGGCCGTCAGGCTGGTGACGGGGCTTCTGGCGGACACAATGACGACGACTTCTGCATGCGCGCTCGCGGCAAATATTGCCAGGAGCAACGCAAGCGCCAGTCGGCCGCGGGCGTTATTCGGGTAATTCGGGAAATTCATCTTGTCTAGAATATGAAATCAACCACTGCGGAAATGACATAGAACTTCGACCCGTACAGGGTGACATTGGCCGGCACATTCGCCAGGAAGCCATTCGAGTTGTCGCTGAGTTTCACCTGGTCGAGCTGAAACTTGAAATCGGTATTTTTCATGAAGTCCCAGCGCATCCCGATACTGGCCGTGCGCTGCGCCCGGGTAGCCAGTACGGACCGCTTCCGCGGAAGGCTGCGGGGAAATCCGGAAGGAAGGAACCCTGGCTGTTTTGTGCATAGGTCAGATAGGGGGTGAACTGTTTCACGCGATAACCGGCGCTGACATACATCGCGCTGGTCTTGTAGGTCGATTTGCGCTGTATCCACTCGGACATACGCGAACCAGTCGCCCGGGTCATATTGCACCCCGACGGACAGATCGCTGTCCTTCACCCATGCGTCCGCTCTGGCCGGTCAGGAAATACCCCGGAATCGGTATCGCGCTGCAGATAGCCGGCGTGGATGGTGGCCGGGCCGTATTCGGCGCGTATCGAAAATTCCCCACAGGTTTTTCGATGACAGCGCATTGCCCGCCGGGGAATCGCTCGTTTCGATCGTGGTCCTGCCGAACACGGCCTTGATGGAATGCCCCATTGCCTCCCCGACATGCAGACTGTAGTTGAAATCGAACACCATCGCCGTGTGTAACCGGCTCCTGGCGGTAAACCTCGACGGGCGGATGGATCCATGCATAGGTATAGCCGACATCCCGATTCTCGGATTCCAGGAATGTCGGCAATGCAATGCGCCCGACCCGCACAGAGGCATCGGGCGTGAGCGCATATTTGACATTGACGAACTCGACTTCCGGCGCGTAGCTGTTCCCGGTGTGATATTCGGAATCAACCTGTATCACGACCGAGACCTTCTGCGACATCTGGGCGGCCATATGCGCCGCTATCCGGCTGTCGTTTGCTGTCGACAGAAAATCGCTGCGGCCCGGCCCCTTCGGAATGCTGCCGTCCAGCACATAGTCGCCGGAACTCATCGTGGAATGGCTGACGCCCGAACGAACCGAACCCGCCGAATGTGACCTGGGGTTGGTCGATAGCGGCCGCCCCGGCATTCGCAACGCACGCAAGAATGCCGAGCACGGCAATGACATAATTTCTCATGAGCATGATGCACCCCTGCGGAGAGAAAAATAATTTTCCATTGGTCGAAGAATTCCGGGCGTTTGTCATATTGATGCAGCCATTCTAGTGTATTTTATTGCTCGCAACGAACGGCACTAAAAAAACCGAAATGCTCAAGAATAAAGGGGCGCACCCGATCAGGATGCCATAAGCGGATTGCGTTATCCAGTATGGTGTTATATTCTCATCCGCCAGCGATGTGACACGCTATTTGCCAGTTGATTCCGTATCTTCAGCCGGACGAGCCGGAAATCGATGAGCCCGTGTGATCGTATTCAGGAGAACAAAATGGAAGATTCGAAAAGTCATCCCAGAATTCTGGTTGTCGATGATGCTGCTGATAATCTGATGATAATGGAATCGATATTGTCAAAGGATTATTCCTTGAAGATGTTCAACGACTCCACTCAGGCGCTTGAGTATGCGTTCGCCAATCCGCCCGACCTGATACTGCTCGACGTAATGATGCCAAAAATCGACGGGTTCGAGATTTGCCGCCGCCTGAAAGCCGATCCCAGGCTTGAGGATGTACCGGTGATTTTCATCACCTCAAAAACCGATGTCGAGGACGAGGAACGGGGATTTTCGGTCGGCGCATCGGATTTCATCCACAAGCCGATCAGCGCGCCCATTGTGTCGGCGCGGGTCAAGACCCATATCAAGATCAAGTTCCTGCTCGACTTCCTGAAGGCCGAGAACACCAGCCTGCAGCAGAACGCGCAACAGATGGCGATACTGAAAGAATTCATCTGGGGCGGCGCTTACACCAAACGCTGATTGGCACCAAACGCTGATTGGCACCAAACGCTGATCCTTGCAAGCTGTTCCGTCTAGCGAATTTCATCCGCGCGGCATCCGTGTTTCCACCACTCCGCGATGCTGCTCCCGACAGCGGGGTTCACCAGGTAGCCGTAAGAACGATGGCAATTCAGGCCGGCATCGTTGCGAAAGAAATTGTAGATGCCGTGGCAATGGTCCTCGATCGACTCGACCAGGCCCAGTTCCAGCATCGGGCTGAAACTGTCCTTCAGATTCTGGTTGAGCGCCGCCACATCGCCCTCGGCCGAAAAATTCACCCAGCGGCGTATCAGTGAGGGATAGCTTTTCCTGCCGTTGCCATTCATGCCGAGCAGGCGGCGCTGTATGTAATGCAACCCCAGCGGGCTGCCGAGCGTCAGGAAATCGACTTTTCCTTTTACCCCGTCCCTGTGCGTCAGTTCCCACAGCGTATCGTAGGCGATCACGGAACCGAGACTGTGCCCGACCAGCAGCACATCGTCCTGCTGCTCGAGCACCGGCCTCAGCTCCTGCTTCAACAGGTCGCGTATCCTGCGGGCGACATTGTCGCTATTGTCGAAATAGCGGTCGATCTCCTGCGCGGTGCCGCGCACCTCTTTGGGCAGCATCCGTATCAGCAACGGGATGTGGTCTGCCAGCGTCAGCATGAAGCGGCTCAGCCAGATGTTCCACGCGCGGGCCTCGCTCATGTCCTGCTGGGTCGGGCCGTGCTTGTTGATCAGCGCGTCGATCCACGGGATATCCAGGGTGATGTCCTTGTAGGCGTGGTAATAAAGATGGTTCCAGCCGGCCAGATGGAATTGCGGGTAACAGGCCTGAATTTCCCCGGCCACCGCACGGTCGGCGCGGCGCACCCCCTCGACCAGCGTACGCCAGAGCAGTTCGCGGTGCAGATCAGGCTCCGGCTTGGGGTTCTTCCCCGGCACATAGATGATCTGCCTGGTATTCATAAGGTCAGCACAAATCCATGCGGCAGATGGGGTGCGGCCGGTTCGCGAAATCCCGGATCAGCGCCGGGACAGGCGCGACCTGATGCCGGCCATCAGCTTGCGCGGCGACAGGACTGCTTCCAGTTTCGGCAGTTCGATCGCATCCAGCGTGTTTTTTGCGACCAGCCCCAGCTCCGTGTCCCCTTCCACGACCAGACGTCGGCTGAAAAACAGCGTGTCCGGATCTTCCCTGCGGGTAGCCAGCAGGTAAAAATCCCGCGACGTCGCGCTGATGACCAGATCGGGCACCCCGGCGTGCCTGACCGGGATGAACTTGCCGTCGGCAATGATGAAGTCCAGCCTCAGTCCGAGGTCGTTGACGCGGATCGCAATCTGCCTGCCGTGCAGCGGTTGCAGGTTTTCGGCGAGCACGATCCTGTCCAGCGCCAGGTTGAGCAGGCCGGTAAAGGCAAACGAAGGCGGAAAGGACGGCAGCAGCGAAACCAGTGTCGCGGCGGGTGCGGGAAAATTGAAAGCAGGCAGTTCCATTTTCATTCCTTATATCGTGCGGTATCCGATCGGGCCGGAACCCGCATGCAGCGTGGCGGACACCTGTTCGATTCCGGGCCGGTCATGCCAGTAGCCGTCGCAGGCTTCGTCCGGCATCAGGCGCGCCATCTGCGTCACGGCTTCGGGACCGGACAGATTGCCGTCCAGCCTGTTGCGGAACAGCGCCAGTATCTTTTCGCTATGCAGCGGCTGCGGGCTGACCCGCACCACATCCACACCCAGTTGCTGCATGGTCTCCAGTTCCGTCACCAGATTGCAGACCCGGGATGACTGGGTCTGGATCCCGTTCAATGCAAGGAACGGTTGCCGCTCGCGGGTCTTCAGCGTCAATCCGCAGGAATGATCCAGGCAGCGGAACTGGCAATCGTCCTTGGGCAGGTTGTAATGCCGGGCGGTAAAGCAGCGCGCTGAAAATGCCAGCGGCAGGCGGCCATAGGCGAACACCTCGGTTTCCATGCCTTGCGGTTTGGCGGCCAGCATGCCGGCCAGCATCCGCGATGACATTTCCACCGGCATCACCCAGCGCTGCGCACCCAGTTCAGCGAGCAGCTCCAGCATCGCGTGGATTGTAGGTGTTGATATGCGGGCCGGCGACGAACGGCTTGCCCGTCATCAGGCGCACCGCCCCCATATCGTTGGCCTCCACCATAAAGCCGCCGTTGTCCGCGAGGCGGCGCAGGGTCTTGAGGTCGGATTCGGATTCGATCAATGCCTGGGTGGACAGCACCGCCTGCTTGCCCGATGCGGCGAGGTTTTTTGCAACCGCCAGCCAGTCTTCCAGCCTGAAACTGTGGCGTTTGGAACACACCGTCTCGCCGAGATAGACGATATCCACCGGCGCGGCCGCGATCTGCTCGTAGAATTCGAACAGCGCTTCGCGTTGCCAATAGTAAAGGACCGGTCCGACGGCAAGTTTCATGTCGGGTCTTTCATTCTGGTGCTGTCATTTCACTGCTTTCATTTCCAGGGACGATGGTAGGCGCCCAGCGTGTGATGCTGGCCCTCGGCCAATTTGTTCAGCTGGTTCATCCAGGCGGGTTCGACCGCATAGCTCTCTGCGTTACGCTGCGCGGCATCGATCGCAGCGCGCCAGACCCGGGTCACCTGTTCCACATACACCGGGCTGCGCTGGCGGCCCTCGATCTTCACCGCGGAAATACCGATGCGCATCATTTCCGGGATCAGTTCCAGCGTGTTGAGACTGACCGGTTCCTCGATCGCGTAATAGGTTTCGCCGTTGACCTCGAAGCGCCCCTTGCACAGGGTGGGATAGCCGGCGTTTTCGCCGTCTCCGTAGCGGTCCAGCAGCACACCGTTCAGGCGCGACTCCAGCCCCTGCGCAGTCTGCTGCCAGCGCACTGCCTTGGCCGGGGAGCACACGCCGGCGGTATTGGGTGATTCGCCGGTGATGTAGGAAGACAGCACGCAGCGCCCTTCAACCATCACGCACAGGCCGCCGAAGCCGAACAGTTCGATTTCCACCGAAGTATGCTGCACCAGCTGTTCGACCTGCGGCAGCGACAGCACGCGGGGCAACACCGCCCGCCGGATACCGAAATGCTCATGGTAAAAATTGATCGCCTCGTAATTGGTGGCCGAACCCTGCACCGAGAGATGCAGGCGCAGCCCGGGATAGGTCCGCGCTGCGTAGCGCATCAAGCCTGCATCTGCGAGGATGACGGCATCCACGCCCGCCTCTGCCGCATGGTCCACCGCCGCTTGCCAGTGCGGCCAGTTGGATGCCTGGGGATAGGTATTCAGCGCGAGGAACACTTTCCTGCCGCGAGTATGGGCGTAACGCACCGCCTCATTTGTGGCCGGCAGGTCGAAGTTCAGGCCGGCGAAGGCGCGCGCATTGGTGCTGTCGCGGAAACCGATGTAGACGCAATCCGCACCGTTATCCACGGCAGCTTTCAGCGCAGGCGGGCTGCCTGCCGGACAAACCAGTTCAAGCGGCATGTCTCAAGTCCTCAATCACAAAGGGCGTCCCGGCGCGTGTGCCCTGGCGGGTGCCGCGTCGGCGCAGTTCGAATTCGATACCGTTCAGCACATTCCATTTTTCCGCACACCAGGCGGGTGCCAGCAACACGTCCCGCGATGCGGTCGCCGTCACCCGGTGGTAGACAATATGTGCCGGCGTGCGCTCGATCAGGTTGGCGGCCATGCCGATGTATTCTTCACCGGATAGCGGCGCATATTCACCCTGCCGCCATTGATGTGCCAGCAGCGTGTGTTTCACGACGTGCAACGGATGCAGCTTGAGTCCGTCCACACCGGTTTCCAGCACGATGTCCAGCGTGGCATGGCAATGCTGCTTCGGTTTCGCCGGGCAGGCCGACGATCAGGTGGGTGCATACCGGGATGCCGCGCTGCCGCGCTGCCAGAGCGGTGGTCCGGTATTCGGCAAAGGTATGGCCGCGGTTGACCCGTTCCAGCGTTTTGTCGAAGGCGGATTGCAGCCCCAGTTCCAGCCACACTTCCAGTCCCTGGTCGCGAAAACGGTCGAGCAGGTCCAGCACGTCGGATGAAACGCAATCGGGGCGCGTGCCAACGGCAAGACCGACCATGTCCGGCTCCTTCAGCGCTTCGCGATAGAGCGCTTCCAGTGCCTCGACTTTGTCATAGGTGTTGGTGTAGGCCTGGAAATAGGCGATGAATTTTCGGGCACGGGTTCGCCGTGCAATGGCCCGGCGCGCCTTGGCGATCTGCGCGGCAAGGTCGAGACGGGTATCGGCATCCGGGCTGAAGGAAACGTTGTTGCAGAAGGAACAGCCGCCCCGTCCTTTGGTGCCGTCGCGGTTGGGGCAGGTGAAGCCGGCATCGAGGGCAATCTTGTGGACTCGCTCGCCGTGGCGGCGAAGCAGGTCCTGTCCGAATGTGTTGACTCTGTCCGAAAGTATCATCGCTTGCTCAAGCTGATTTCACGACACTGTTTGCACACCCGACCTCAAACAGTGCGTTAGCAGCAGGATCACCTGGTGGACACCTCTAGAAAGCTTGTTGTGCTGCAAATCGCAGATGCCATCTGCCTCAACACCTGCGTACTGGTGCCTCAACACCTGCGTCCTGGATCATACTCCCAGTACCCATCAAGGACAAACATATCGGCTCCGGCACGCCATCGCATTGGCCTTCGCGCGCCGGGTATCCCTGATCAGAGCTCGTTCAGGATGCGCGCCCTGGCCTTCTTCGCTTCGTCCTCGCTGATCAGGCCCTTGTTCAGCAGTTCCTTGACCTTGTCCAGCCGCTGTTCAACCGTTTCGCTGGCTGGCTGTGCTGCCGTGGACGGTGTGGGGCTGCCACAGTCGAGTTTCGCGTGCAGCCCGAAGCCGGTGATGTCACCGCTGACCGTCCGGGTGTAATCCTTGCATCCCGCTTTCCTGAGGATAATCTTGCCGTACAGGGATTCCTTTTGCCTGGGGTAGATGTTCGGGAATACATCCGTATGGCTGATCTGCATCGGGGTCACGCCCATGTTCTCACCCATCACATAGACTGCCGCTCCGGCCGGATCGGATTCGACCTTGAAAGGCGCATTTCCGGCGGGCGGAAACGCGCTGCCCCCGGACGAACAACCCGCCAGGAGCAGGAGACTGAAAAAGACGAACAACTTTGCTGGATGTGCTGGCAACATGACTCCCCCGTTTTATTGAAATTGGAATGCGATATTTTAAATGTTTTTGCGTGCCACCAGGTCGATCAAAGCCGACATGCCGCTGTGTCCGGCGCCTTCGCCGATGTGATCATCGTGTTCGCGCAGACGGATGATCTCCATGTCGCCGAACGCTTTGCGCAGCAATGCTTCAGTGTACATGTTCCCGGCCAGCGGCGGTCCGCCGGTCTTGTATTCCAGCTGGCGCGGGGTATAACCCTGCAGCAACAGCAGCCCGCCCGGTTTCAGGCAGCGCTTGATGCCGGCAAACATCTGTTCGCGCAGCGCGGGCGGCGCAAACTGGATGAAGATCGCGGCAACCAGGTCGAATCGGTTTTCGCCCCATTCCCATTGCGCCAGATCGGCCTGTTCGAAATCGATAGCCACGCCGCGCTGCCGCGCGAGTTTCTTCGCCTTTTCCAGCGCGACCGCGGAAGCTTCCACCGACAGCACGCGCAATCCCTGCTGCGCCAGCCACACGCCGTTGCGGCCCTCGCCGTCGGCTACCGCCAGGCAACTCATGCCCGGTTTCAGCAAATCCCGCTGCGACACCAGGAATGCGTTCGGTTCGGTGCCAAACAGGTAATCTTCGCTTGCATAACGCTCGTCCCAACTGCTTGCCATCGTCTATCCTTTCCTGCTTTCTCGTCTCGTCAGTTCGTGCCGCGATGAATCGGCGCACAGGCAATCCGGCTGCCATCCTCCCCGGCCGGGTCCTCCGACCCGGGGTTTCATGTTACCCTTTTTGGGCGATGAATTAATAGCACAAACGGAGACCATGAAAAAATCGGTACCCATTGTTCTCGCTGTTGCGCTGTTCAGTTCCGGCTGCAGCACGGTCAGCCTGCTCTACCGCAATGCCGACTGGTATCTGCAGCACAGGATCGACGGCTATGTTTCGTTCAATGCCGGCCAGGAAGCAGCGATACGCCGGGAAATATCCGTCTATTTGAACTGGCATCGCAAGCATGCGCTGCCCGAATACATCAATTTTCTGCAGAACCTGAACGGGGCAGCACAGTATGAAGGCCAGCTGAAGAGCGACAGAATCGCACAGCTCGGGGCACAGTTACATGATCTGTACCGCAAAACCCTGCAGCCGGCGGTCAGGCCGGCCGCAGAAATATTGAGCAGCCTGGACAGCCGGCAGATCCGGGAACTGAGCGACAATCTCGCGAAGGAGAACAGCAAGCAAATGCAGGAACTGCGGGAAATGGGCCGCGCCGGATACCTGGACAAACGCGCCGACGATACACTGGATTTCCTGGAAGGGCTGGTCGGAGACCTGAGCCGCGAACAGCGCAAACAGATCAGGGAGATGAGCCGGCGTCTGCCCGCAGTCCGGGAAATATACCTCGAGCAGCGCTACGCCAATCAGCGCAGGCTGATCGGGATGCTGAACGAGCATGCCGGCGCAGACCGGGTCGGCGCATTCATATCGCTGTGGCTGCTGGACCCCGACGCAACCCGGACAAGCCGGCAACAGATTGCCATCCATGCTTTCGAAACCGCCAGCGATGAGATGGTCGCGCGCATCCAGTGGATGCTGACAGCCAGGCAGAAAGCCCACCTGAACAAACAGCTGTCCCGTTACATCGATGAGCTGCGCAAGCTTAGCGCAGGCATCAAGGCGACGGGCAGCGAGTCCGGCATAAACCCGGCCGCGCAGTCCCGGCCCGGAGCAAATCGATGATCCGCCAGACCATTACGAAGCTGGTGGCAGGCTTGCTGATGTCCACCTGTGCATTTGCCCATAGTGAACCCGGGGCGAATACACCTGTGGAGAATATCCCGGTCACGAATGCCCCGGCTCGGGATACCGGGCCGCCAGCGGCCGCGGCCGGCGCTGCATCCAGTCGTCCGCTATGGGAGGCCGGTCTGCTCGGACTGGCAATCACACAACCCGCCTATCCCGGTTCCGAGGAACGCGTCAGCCGCTTGCTGGGCCTGCCGTTTCTGATCTACCGCGGCAAATATCTGCGTGCCGAGCGCGGCAACGTCGGATTGCGCGCGCTGAAAACGCCGCGCACCGAACTGGATCTCGGTTTTGCCGCGACCCTGGGTTCGCCATCGTCCGACATCGCGGCAAGGCACGGCATGTCCAATCTGGGTACGCTGATCGAGTTCGGTCCGCGGCTGAAAGTGAATCTGGGCGACCTTTCAGACATCCGCCGTGATTCCCGATTCCAGTTTCCGCTGCGCCAGGTGATCGATGTCAGCCATGGTTTTGCATTGCGCGGAGTCACGTTCGAGCCGCAATGGATACGCGACACGCGCCTGCCAGGACACTGGCTCGTTTCCACCGAGCTTGGCATGCTGTTCGGCGACACGACGCTGGCCGACACCTTCTACGGCGTGTCGCCGGGCGACGCCACGCCGACCCGCAGCAGCTATACGGCCAGAAGCGGCCTGTTCGCGCTGCGCGCGGGCCTGTTCGTGTCGCATGCGGTGTCGCCGGATTTGCGCCTGTTTTACAGCTTCCGGATGGAGTCCCTGGCAGGCGCGGCCAACCGCGACAGCCCGCTGGTCAGGCGCAGACTCGGCTGGGGTGCGGTAATCGGGATTGCGTTTACGATGACCCGCTCGGAGCGGCCTGCCGAAGACTAAGTACTGCATCACGGCACAGACCATGATCGCGAGCAGCGCATGGCGGAATCAATCATCGCGATGCATTTTGCCGCTCATGCCGCTGGAATTTTATACTCGACTAATTTGCTATACTTGCATCGGTAAATAATCAAAACGCAAGTCCCCGGAGTCACCTTGCCAAACCAACATGAAGATAATGCCGCCCCGATCAATGCAGCGCACAGCGGACTGATCAGGACACTGCGCAACTTATTGCCGCCGGAATCGCTGCTGGTGGATGCGGAAGACCTGCGTCCGTTCGAATGCGACGGGCTGGCGGTGTATCGCCAGCTGCCGATGGTGGTCGCGCTGCCGGAAACCATAGAACAGGTGCAAAGCATCATGCGGCTGTGCCATGAGCTGCAGGTCCCGGTGGTGGCGCGCGGTGCCGGCACCGGCCTGTCCGGCGGCGCGCTGCCGCTGGCGGATGGCGTGCTGCTGAGCCTGGCCAAGTTCAAGAACATCCTGAATATCGATCGCTGATAACGCGATGGCGACCGTGCAGCCCGGGCGTGCGCAACCTGGCGATCTCCGAAGCGGCCGCCGCCTATGGCATGTATTACGCGCCCGATCCCTCGTCGCAGATCGCCTGCACCATAGGCGGCAATGTCGCGGAAAATTCCGGCGGCGTGCATTGCCTGAAATACGGCCTGACGGTGCACAACATCCTGATGCTGAAAGTGGTCACGGCGGAAGGCGACCTGCTCACCATCGGCGCCGAGACGCTCGATTCACCCGGCTATGACCTGCTGGCGCTGATGACCGGTTCCGAGGGCATGCTCGGCATCATCGTCGAGGTCACCGTAAAACTTCTGGCCAGGCCGGAACGCGCGCAGGTGGTGCTCGCCGCCTTCGACGACGTCGGCAAGGCCGGCGAAGCGGTCGGCGCGATCATCGCCGCCGGCATCATCCCCGCCGGACTGGAAATGATGGACAGGCTCGCGATCCGGGCGGCCGAGGATTTCGTGCATGCGGGTTATCCGCGCGATGCCGAGGCGATCCTGCTGTGCGAACTGGACGGCACCCACGCCGAAGTATCCGAGTACATCACGACGGTGCGCACGATATTGACGGACAGCGGCGCGACCGAGGTGCGCACCGCGGCGGACGAAGCCGAGCGGCAACTGTTCTGGAAGGGCCGCAAATCGGCCTTCCCCGCGGTGGGCCGCATCTCTCCGGATTATTACTGCATGGACGGCACGATACCGCGCCGCCAGCTTGCCGCATGTGCTGCGCCGCATCAGCGAGATGTCGGCCGAATACGGACTGCGCGGTCGCCAACGTGTTCCATGCCGGCGACGGCAACCTGCATCCGCTGATCCTGTTCGACGCCAACAAGGCCGGCGAACTGGAGCGCACCGAGGAATTCGGCCGCAGCATCCTGCAGCTGTGCGTGGAAGTCGGCGGCACCATCACCGGCGAGCACGGCGTCGGCATCGAGAAGATCGACCAGATGTGCGTGCAGTTCCGCAGCGCGGAATTGACCCAGTTCCATGCCGTCAAGGCCGCGTTCGATCCGTCCGGCCTGCTCAATCCCGGCAAGGCCGTGCCCACGCTGCACCGCTGCGCCGAATTCGGCGCGATGCATGTGCATCACGGGCAGCTGTCCCACCCCGAACTGGAGCGGTTTTAAGAGATGCCCATTCCTATGGATGACACAGATGCAGACATGGGTTCAGCACTGCAGCATCAGGTGCTGGAAGCACTCCAGAACGGCACGCCGCTCAGGATTTCCGGCAGCGGCAGCAAGGCCTTTCTCGGCAACCCGGTCCAGGGCCAGGCGATCGACGTCACCGGACATCGCGGCATCGTCGAGTACGATCCGCGCGAACTGGTGCTGACCGCACGCAGCGGCACCCCGCTCCGCGAGATCGAAGCCGCGCTGGCCGAATCCAGCCAGATGCTCGCATTCGAGCCGCCGCATTTCGGCCCAATTGGAACACTGGGCGCGACGCTGGGCGGCACGATCGCGTGCGGCCTGTCCGGACCGCGCCGCCCGTATAGCGGATCGGCGCGCGACTTCGTGCTGGGCTGCCAGATGCTGAACGGCCGCGGCGAGATACTGCGCTTCGGCGGGCAGGTGATGAAAAACGTCGCAGGCTATGATGTGTCGCGCCTGATGGCCGGCGCGCACGGCACGCTCGGCATCCTGCTGGAGATCAGCCTGAAGGTGCTGCCGCGCCCGGCGGCAAGCATCACCGTTACCAGGGTATGCAGCGCGGAAGGCGCAATCTCGAGCATGAGTGCATTGCTGCGCAAACCCTATCCGGTGGACGGCGCGTGCTTTCACGGCGAACAATTGTACATACGCATCTCCGGCAGCGCGCAGGCCGTCAAGGAAGCGCGCAGCAAAATAGCCGGCGACGTGCTTGCGGATGCGGACGCCTTCTGGGAAGCGCTGCGCGAGCATCAGCTGCCGTTCTTCCAGCGCAGCGGCACGCTGTATCGCATCGCGGTGAAGCCCGCGACCCCGCCGTTGAACATCGAAGGAACCTGGCTGCTGGACTGGGGCGGCGCTCAGCGCTGGCTGTTCAGCGACGAGGATGTCGACGTGATTCGCCGCCGCGTCACACTCGCCGGCGGGCATGTCACGGCATTTCGCGGCGGCGATCGCCCGAACCGAGATATTTCAACCGCTATCCGGACCGCTGCTGGCGATCCACCAGCGGCTCAAGGCCGGATTCGACCCGAACAACCTGTTCAATCGCGGCCGCCTGTACGCCGAACTCTGACATGCAAACATCGATCTCCGCGGAACTGCTGAAGAATCCCGATATCGCCGAGGCCGATTCCATCCTGCGCGCGTGCGTGCATTGCGGCTTCTGCACCGCGACCTGCCCGACCTATCAGTTGCTGGGCTCGGAACTGGACAGCCCGCGCGGCCGGATCTATCTGATCAAGGAGATGCTGGAAAGCGGACAGGCCAGCGCCAGGACCCGTTTGCACCTGGACCGCTGCCTGACCTGCCGTTCCTGCGAAACCACCTGCCCGTCCGGCGTGCGCTATGGACGTCTGGTCGACATCGGGCGCGAGATGGCCGACCAACTGGCGCCGCGTCCGATTGCGGAAAGGCTGATACGCAAGGCGATGCTCGCGGTGATCCCGTATACCGCGCGCATGGCGTTTGCGCTGGCCATCGCGCGCGCGTTCCGTCCGCTGCTGCCGGCCGGGCTCAGGAAGAAAATACCGGTCCGTCAAACAGCCGCTGCCGCGCCGGCAACCTCGCATAAACGCCGCATGCTGGTGCTGGAAGGCTGCGTGCAGCCGCTCGGCACGCCGAACACCAATGCGGCTGCGGCGCGCGTACTCGATCGTCTCGGCATCTCGCTGGTCAGCGCAGCAGGCGCCGGTTGCTGCGGCGCACTGAACCAGCATTTGTCCGACCGCGACGGCGCGCGCGCGATGATGCGCCGCAATATCGATGCATGGTGGCCGCATGTCGAAAGCGGCGCTGAAGCCATCGTGATGACGGCGAGCGGCTGCGGACTGATGGTGAAGGACTACGGCCATGCATTGAAAGACGATGCCGCATATGCCGGCAAGGCCGCGCGCATCAGCGCGCTGACCCGCGACCTCAGTGAGATTATTCCGGGCGAAATTCTGAACCACGGGAAGCCGGACGCGTTCGCCGCAATCGGCCGGGGCACGCGCGTCGCGTATCACTCCTCCTGCACCCTGCAACACGGCCAGAAGCTCGGCGGATCGGTGGAAGCGATCCTCAGGCGCTGCGGCTACGAACTCACGCCGGTCGCGGACAGCCACCTGTGCTGCGGCGCGGCCGGCTCATACACGCTGTTGCAACCCGAGCTTTCCGGCCAGTTGCTGGAAAACAAGCTGGCCGCATTGCAGAACGGCAAACCCGAAGTGATCGCCTCGGCGAACGTCAGGTTGCCAGATGCATCTGGCCGGCGCGAGCAATGTTCCGGTCAGGCACTGGATCGAGTTGCTGGATCAGAACCGGTTTTAACGAATTTTCAATCCTGATCATCGAGAAGACAGCGCAGGGCGATGACACCGTTCCACACCTCGCAACGCATACTGACGGTCCATGCCTGCACGCCGGTTAAAGTGCGCTTGTGCTGAAAGCGCTTGATGCAGTGATCAAACTGCCGGCTGCCTGATTCAGATTTTCACGGACAAACAAAAACCCGTCCCTGTTGGGCGGGTTTTATTGTATCGGGTACATTCATCCGGCACATGGACCGGA
Organism: uncultured beta proteobacterium; assembly: GCA_963827265.1. Taxonomy (GTDB): domain Bacteria; phylum Pseudomonadota; class Gammaproteobacteria; order Burkholderiales; family Gallionellaceae; genus Gallionella. The sequence continues at coordinate 222,340 of CAWHAD010000007.1, forward strand.
AATATTAATGTCTACAGATAGATCACAGCCGGAAAAACAGAAACCGCCAGCACCAGCACCAGCCATTCCAGATTGCGTCTCGCCAGCCAACCGGTGAAATGAAGAACAAGTATGGTGATGGCAACCACGTAATACAAAGCAATATATAGCATTCGTTACCCCTTTCTAAGTTGAGACTACTGCAAATGCTGGTCGGCGTTCTTTCCGCGATATCGGCGCCAGGCACCGTCATGATCGTATCCGGCTTAATGGTCCATAACGAATCATCAATTGGATGATAACTGATGTTGCATCCGGATTCCAAGTCGTTTGCCGCGACAACTGCTAAACATACCGGCTCGTCCCGCAAATCGCGCGCTGCGCGCAAGCGTCAACCGTTCTGCATCAGGTAATAGAACACGAACAGAAACACCGCCCCCAATACGGTAATCGCAATTTTCATGGTCCGCGCGGTGCGTTTTTTTTGCATCTCGAATAGCCGGTCTTCAAGGTCGTCCAAAATCGTATCCTTTCATGTTGTTCGGGCCATATTGTTCGGGCCATATTGTTCGGGTTTGCACAATTACCGCCTCACCGGTGTGCGGGGTGTCCCGCCGGCCGGGATTCCGGGCATTCTCGCCTGTTCAAACCCGCTGCACTGCATGCCCGGTTTTACCGACGAAGCCGCATTCCGGGTTTCCGGCGGCAGCCATATTTTGACACAATCCGCCGTACACGAATCCGGGTTCACGGACGATACGCCGGCAAAACCGGGCACGGAATTTCCGCTGCGTGCATCAGGCCGGCTTATCCCGGCTGGTAGAATATGTCTTTTGCTGATAAATTGCAGCCCCGACTGCGCGCCGTCACAGCTGTAGCCCGAATGATCGGTTCACCCGCCTGGAGAGTGAAACAACTATGATCTGGAGATTTTTACTGGTATTGGCAGAAGTCCTGTTCATTACCATTTGGGATTACAAGATGTCCGGGACGTATTATTCCCTGGACGTACTGTATTGCCTGCCGATCATCCAGGCCTCGCATATCGGCGCGATCCGCAACCTGCGCCACTCCGACACCCAGGTCGCTGCACTGGTCGGCGTGATCACCGCCGTTGCGTGGAGCATTGCCGAGGCGGCCGTGGTCTGGCCGGCCTATCCGCTGGGCGCGCTGACGATCAACATCATCACCCGCAGCATCACGTTCACCGTGCTCGGCCGGGTGATGGCCAAACTCTGGAAGGCCAGAACCTATTCCCACAAGGATGCGCTGACCGGACTCGCGAACCGGCTGGAATTTACCGAACGGTTCACGGCCGAACAATTGCGCAGCGAACGATCCAGCAAACCCTACTCCATCCTGTTCATCGAGATCGACCAGCTCAGGGAGCTGAATGACAGCCTTGGCCACCGTATCGGCGACACCGCCCTCAAGGCCCTGTCCCGCATATTCACCGGAAACTCCAGGAACATCGACACGGTTGCGCGCATCAGCAGGGATGAATTCGCGATACTGTTCCCGGAAACCGATGAATACATCTGCGGCGTGCTGGCCTTGAGGATCAGCACCGCAGCGGAGAGGATGTTCAAGGCGGAGGATTGGCCCTTATCCCTGTACATAGCCCGCGTGACCGTGGTCGGCGAGGACAAGAACTTTGACGAGGTACTGGAAGAAGCCGAAGAAAAAATGGATGCGCTCAAGAACGAGGGCAACGAACTGTGGCTGCAGGTGTAGCCGCGCCGATTATTCCTCCCCATTCAAATCAGATACCCCGCATCAGCCACCACCAGACGGTCAGCGTGACAAATGAAAACACCAGTCCCACCGCAACCATCAAGGTTGCCAGCGGCGGGTCGAGGTCGTGCTCGGTCGCGAGAATCGCGGCGGTGATCATCGGCGGCATCGCCGCTTCGAACAGGGTGACCTGTATCGCCTGGCCGTGTGCACCGAGCAGCGGCACGTACAACAGGAACAGCAGCAGCGGCGCCAGCGCCAGTTTGAATGCCAGGCCCAGCGCCAGGTTCCGGCCGTTGCCGCGGAGATGGCCGAGCCGCAACTGGAAACCGACCGCGAGCAGCGCCAGCGGGGCCAGCGTGTCGCCCATGCGTTTGAGTATCACGGTGAGCCATTCCGGATAATCGACCGGGATCAGCAGCAGCGCGAGGACCAAAGCGATGAACGGCGGGAACAGCACGATGCGTTTGGCCATTTCGGCCACGCCGGGACGGCCCGACGAATAGATTCCGGCGACGGATATGCCCAGTGTGGAAAGCACCAGGAACGAACCGAGCTGATCGACGACGATGCCGCTGACCAGCCCCTGGTGTCCATAGTACGCCTCGACCATCGGCAGCCCGACGTAGGAGGTATTGCCCAGTCCGCCGGTCAGCATCAGCGCGCCCACGGTGCGGCGCGGCAAATCCAGCCAGCGCCCGGCCAGCCAGAAAAATCCCGCCGACAACGCAAACAGCAGCCAGGCCATCGCAGCCATCAGGCCGACATTCCCGGCGAGCTTCAGGTCATGCAGATAAAGCAGCGTCAGTGCCGGAAGGGAAATATGGATGATGAAGGTGTTCAACACCGCAGGCGTGTTGACCGGCATGCGCTTGTAGCGGTGCAACAGCGTGCCGGCGATGAAGCAGAGTATCAGCAGGATCAGGTTATTCATCACTTGTTATTTGTGCCCGGGCTGACATTATCAAGACAACGGCAACACCGCACAACCTTGGGGATTCACACTCGGCATGCTTGTTGCGCCCTGATCAGCTGAATTATTCAGTGCACCGCATCGCTGGCAATTTGAAACGATTCAGGCGCCAGACCTGCCTGGTTCCGCTGCCACATCGTCTGGTAGGCGGCTTCCAGATTTCGCACTTGTCGCCCGGTGTCGAAGAGCGGGCTGGCAAGACGGTTCCTGGCCAGTTTCTCCCGTATCTGCGCCAAGGCGTCCGGATGGGTGGCGAGATGGCATGCGCGCTCTTCGTATTGTTGCGGGTCGCTGGTGATCAATTCTTCCATACCGACAGCATTCAATACGCCGGAAGCGACGCGCGATGCCATTGTTTTGCCGGGACAGGTCAATACCGGCAGCCCAGCCCATAATGCTTCGGCCGCCGTGGTCTGCGCATTGTAGTAAGCCGTGTCCAGGAACAGGTCCGCCATGCGGTAGCGCGCAAGATACGCATCATTGGCAACCCGGTTTGCGAACACCAGCCGTTCGGGCTCGACACCGCGCGCTTCAGCTTCCCTGCGCAGATTCGCGACTACGACTTCGCTGCCTTTATACAGCCACAGCACGCTGCCGGGAACGCGCTGCAACAAACGCATCCAGATATCGAAATCCACCGGGGTGATCTTGTAATTGCTGTTGTGGCAGCAAAACACGAAGCCCTGCGCAGGCAAGCCCAGTTCCTCGCGTGTTAATCTCTGCGCCGATAACTGCTGTTGGTCATCAAATATGAAATAGCTTGGCAGCCAGGCGATCTGCTCGGAAAAGGATACTGCTGCGCCAGGAGGGATAACAACCGGATCGGCAACGATGTAGTCGATGAAATCTGCGCCCATCGTATGCAGGAATCCCAGATAGCCGACCTGAAGCGGAGCCGGTCGCATCGCGAAAATTTCGGGGCGGGAATATCTCGTGTAGCCCGCCAGATCGACCAAGATGTCGATGCCATCGCGGTGGATGATCTCGGCAGCCGCGCGGTCATCCAGCCCGCTGAGTTCCCTGAAAACATCGCAGCCGTTCTCGATATCGCGCCGGATCGTACTGCCATCCGCGGGGTGCAACGAATAACCATAGACTTCGAATCGTTCCCGGTCGTGAAGCGCATACAGGCGACGCGTTACCGTCGCGATCGGATGCACCCTGAAGTCGGGTGATGCATAACCTATCTTCAGTTTTCCGGCGTTCTTCTTGTCATGGATAAATGGGGGAAAAGACTCAACACTTTCTGCAATCCGTGCCGCAACGCTGCGAGCAAGTGCCCGACTGGTCGCATTGGAAACGGGCAAGGCGCAGGCGCGGAACACCAATGCAGGTTCAGCGATTTCTGCTTGTTGACCGAGCTTGCCGACGATCAGATATTCAAAATCCTGCACGATCCTGTCCCAGTTCTCCCAGTGGCATGAATCCAGCCGCGCGGATTCCCTGAGCAGGTAGATCACCTCGGGTGAGAAATCTCGCAGCTCGCCCTCAGTCAATGCGGCGGCATTTTTGATGCACTGATGAAATACTGCGGGATCGATTTCCTCGGTGGCCAAAAATTCCTGCCGTGCCTGATCGAACTGTTTCAGCATGGAAAGCGCGAGCCCTGCAGCAAAATGTGCTTTCGCTAGACGAGGATTGATTGAAATTGCATGTTCATAGGCTGTAAGCGCTTCTTGCCATCGGCCCAGCGCAAGCAGAACTTCGCCGAGATTGAATCGCGCGTGTTCCCAGTCCGGATACAGATCAGCCAGGCGTTTATTGTTGCTGAATGCTTCTTCCAGCCGGTCCATACTGATCAGCAAGGCACCGCGGTTCAGCAACGCGGACACGAAATCAGGATGATGTTTGAGCGCCTGATCGTAACGCTCAAGCGCCGCGCCCGGATCACCTGTCCGTTCCAGCACGACCGCCATGTTCAACAGCAATTGCGCATCCGTGGGATCCAGATGCAGTGCCTTGCGGTACACATGCAATGCCTCTTGCAGCCGACCCAGATCGCCTAAAACGGCGCCCTTGGCGCATCTGGCCTGGATATGGCGCGGTTCCAAGGAGAGCGTACGTTCCAGCGCACTTAGCGCGTCTTCAAGTCTACCGGCTTGATGGTTGCATGCGCCCAGCAGGAACCAGGCCTGTGCATCGCGGGGGGTTTTTTCACACTGCTCGGCAAGCAGTGGCAAGGCCTGCTGAGCCTTGCCCTGTTCCAGCAACTGCTCGGCAAGGTTCAACATTCAGGTAAGGCGGGAGCTAAACGCGTACCGTGGGCTAATTTTTGAAGGCGGCCACACCTTGAAGGTTGGTAGTTCCTGGTACTATTGCAGTAATCGAATAGGACAGGCCAGCTCGCACCGCATTGGCTCCGCTAAAGAAACCGTTGATCGAGGTGGAACAACCAGATGGACAGCTTAGGGGGTTCGTATTCGTCGTGCCGATATTGGTCCCGGCGAAATTCGCGCCGACGATCGTTAATGGAGCCGCTCCAGTAGCGATCGTATATGTACCGTTGCTAGCGTTCGCTACCGTCATATTTACACCGACAGTGCTTGAACCAAAATTGGCACTGAGGGTTCCATTGACGGTATACCCGGAAGATCCGTCGGTCGCAGTCGGTGCAACGTAGCCGAGCAGGGTGTAAGTTGCCGCGCCAGTCGTCGGCATGACCGCAGTCGGGATGCCAACCACGTAGTCGAAGATAGGGACTGGCTGCGTCAAAATGCTTGCCGGCCCAGCAGTTATTGTAGAGTTGGTCCAGCGTCCCCAGCCGATGACACCGTCCGATGCGGAACTGACGACGACGCCCCCGCCAAGCAAACCGGTATCCCCCGTCGCACTATACTGGGTCAGCTGGCCATTCGTGTTAAATGCGGCAGTAACAGATGCGGGTAAGCCGACTGCACCGGAAACAATCTGTCCCAGTGCATTGAACCCGGTATATGCGTAAGCCATTGCGTAGCCGGATCCGGACAATAGAACCGGCAAAATGGTCAGTCCACCTGAACTGTTACGCTGTATCCGCCACCAAATAGTCGGGCTCCTTCAGACTTTTCGGCGGCGTGAGCGGGAGCTGGGTTGTCAATTTTGGAGCCGTATTGAAATTCGCCACATACGCGGCGTTACCCGCGGTCACCACCAGCAATCCCGCCTTGTTGCTCAGCGAGACCGCGCCTTCCCCGACATTCACGAACAATCCGTTGTCGCGAAGTGCCATGTTATATCCCGTGCCGCGTATGCCCAGGGTCGCCTCGGCAGTCCTGACCCGATAGGTATTTTTGTGGAGATGGCCGATGAAGCCGGTGACTGCCCTGAAGCCGCCTTTAAGCAGGCTGAAGAAGCCCCTTTCATTTCCATCCGTCTTGTTCTGGTAGTTGTACTCATCCACCCGGAACAGCGTGCCAGGCTGGAGCGAAACGAAACCGCCATCGGCAAATCGAATCTGGGCACGTGCGCCAGCAGCGGTGTTGATCGAATCGCCAGCATTGATTTCCGCTCCTTTGCCGAGCAGATGCCGACTGCCATTTGCCGTTACCGACTCCACATTGCCGATTGCGAATTCCACGTGGCCCGCGGCAACACAATATCCCGTTACAGGGTACGCCGCCGAAATCGTAGCCAGCAATATCGCCTGTTGTGACAATTTCAATTTGAAGCGATTTTGAGGAATCATGTTTTCTCCCGTCTGTGAAAGCTCACGATTTAGTTGAAATCACGGCGCAGGCTGATACTCAGCACGGTGCGCTTGTATTCATTGATGACGATGTTGGATTGGTTCATGGTGTAGGCAAGCTGGGGGGTAAGGGTCCATAGCTTGCGCATAACAAATTTGACACCCATATTCAGGTCCGCCTGGGTATCTTTCCGCGTCACCAGAAAGAAAGGATCATCGCCGCCGTAATGGCGCGACTCGATGCTGACCGAGCCGAACAATTTGGCCTGTGCGGCAATACTCTGCTCGCCGCCCGTCCTCACACCGTAGAGTTTTTGTCCCAGATACGGAACGCCGGATTGCTTTTCCTTTTCCTCGCCTGCATACAGGCCCAGATAAACGGCGGGCGTATAGCTACCACCCAACACACTGGCGTATGCCATACCCAGCACATAGCGATTGGCATCGCGCACGGATTGGTCCGGATACTTCAAATTGGTGTATTGAATATAACTGCTGAACTGGCTGCTGTTTTCCAGATCCCGCTGCCACTGCATGGTCATACCGGCGCCATCACGGTAACGTTTGTTGTCGACACTGAAGCTTTGCAACTGCAGGGCGGCAGAATAGCTGTCTCTGGCCTTGGTCAGGTTGAGGCCGACATTGCCGTTTATCGCACCGGTATTGAAAATATGCTGCGTCGAATTCATGCGTTGGTCAAAGCTGGCTCCGCCAAACATCGACCAGTCCGAAGAAAGGGCATGGCGCACATTGCCTCCCCCGCTGATATTCGCAAAAGAATCTTTAGTCTCAACGCCGGAAGCATTCAATGTCGCAATCGCTCCGCCGAACGCCGGGATCGCGACCTGGTTGCTGCCCGTCGCGCTGTTGACATTGCTGTCGCTGCCGACAGCGGCTTCGAGATATCCGCTCAACAGGGTAGTGCTCGCCTGCCCCTGATTGATGGCATCGAGAAATTTCTGGATGGTGGCATTCACCTCCCTGGGCGGATGCCGGCTCTGCACGGCTTCGAATTCCTGGCGTGCCAGCTCCTTTTCACCGGTCGCAAAATAAGCCCGGGCAATTTCGGCGCGCGCCTGCAAATTGCCGGGGTTCACCGCCAACACCCGCTCCAGCGCAAATATCGCCTCGTTCGGCTTGCCGCTATCCAGCGCTGCGATACCCAGCAGATAGTCGTAATCCGGGTCACCGGCAAGGTTGGCCTGTTGCGGCGCCAGCAATGCGTATGCATCCGCCGCCTTGCCGGAATTGATCAGCCTTGCAGCATCCTGCAGCAGTTTCTGTCGTGCGCTGGTTTCGGCTGCAGCGCCAGGCTTGGTGTTGTTACGTTGGATGTTCGCATCCTGGGCGTGCGCGACACCCGCCGCCAGCACCAGCCCGGACAGTACCCAACACGGAAACCTTGTGAAGTCCATCATCCCCCCTGACAATAGTCTTGACACCTGCAGTCATGCAATCACCCTTTATCGTGTCCGGCCATCATGATCATTGATGGGGCGAATGACGGGAAACTGCATGCGCCGGCAAGTTACAACTATTTATCGTTCTGATCAACTAAATAATGCAACCCAAGTGCATGGCTATAATCTGTTTTTATTCCCGGTAGATCCTTCACTGGGCCGAGGCCGGGTCAACATATCGCAGCCGGCCAAGACTGTCGCCCGGCTCCGGGTCATGCCGATATAACCACATCAGCGCGGGCACGGAAATTGGATGATTGTGTTCGGCGCGGAGTGCGTGTGGATCGGCATACGTTTATAGCGGTGCAGCCGGACGCCGGCGCAGGTACAAACAATGTTCTGGATGCGGTTATTCGCTTGCGGGCAGTTCTAACAACAGGCGTCCCTGCCGCCCAGTTGAATCGGCGGGCAAGGCACCGTCCCGTAAGAACAGAAAACACAGCAATCGCCCGCTTTCGGTTTCAACACCGTCCGGCAGTTGGTGCATTCGTAAAACCATTGGCACGCATCGACAGGCATCTCTTCCTCCCTGGCAAAACCGCACACCGGACAGGTAAGCACTGATCTGGTTTTGATTTTCATGGGATCGATAATCCGGATCAGGACGGCACCCTGGCAGCGATGTATGCCTTGAGCATGGCCACATCCGCATTCATCACTTCACAGCGCTGCGGCAGATTTTCAATTCCGACCATGGCGGCCGGGCGCTGCGGTTCAAGGTCCAGTGCTTCCTGTATGGTCTCGGCGAACTTGGCGGGCAAAGCGGTTTCGAGGCAGATCAGCGGCAGGTTCGGGCGGCGCTGCTCCAGTCCGACCTTGATGCCGTCGGCAGTATGCGTGTCGACCATCACGCCGTAGTCCGCCCACAGCTTGCGGATCGTCTTGAGCCGGTCCTGATGGATACTCTTGCCGGAAACGATATCGAACTTCGGCAAAGCATCCCAATAAGTCGTGCCCTTGATATCAAATGCGCCACCCTTGTCCACCTTGCTCCAGAACTCGCGCACCTTTGCGCCGTCGCGCCCGACCAGGTCGAACACGAAGCGCTCGAAGTTGGACGCCTTGGAGATGTCCATCGACGGGCTGCTGGTTTCGTATGTGTGTCCGGTATCGCGCGGACGGTACACGCCGGTGCGAAAGAATTCGTCGAGCACGTCGTTTTCGTTGGTCGCGAGAATCAGCTGGCCGATCGGCAGTCCCATCATCCGCGCGATGTGACCGGCACAGATGTTGCCGAAATTGCCGCTGGGCACCGAAAACGCGACCTGCTCGTCGCTCGATCCGGTCGCCGCAAAATAGCCCTTGAAGTAGTACACGATCTGCGCCGACACGCGCGCCCAGTTGATCGAGTTGACTGTGCCTATCCGGTATTTCGCCTTGAACGCATGATCGTTGGACACCGCCTTCACCATGTCCTGCGCGTCGTCGAACATGCCTTCGATCGCGATATTGAAGATGTTCGGGTCCTGCAGCGAATACATCTGCGCGCGCTGGAACGCGGACATCTTGCCATTGGGCGACAGCATGAACACGCGGATGCCGCGCTTGCCGCGCATCGCGTACTCGGCGGCCGAACCGGTGTCGCCGGAAGTCGCGCCGAGGATGTTCAGCTCGGCGTGCTGCTTTGCCAACACATACTCGAACAGGTTGCCGAGCAGCTGCATCGCCATGTCCTTGAACGCCAGCGTCGGCCCGTTGGAGAGTTCGAGGATGAACACGCCTTCTTCCAGGGTGCGCAATGGCGTGATCTGCGTGAAATCGGAATCGCTGCGGCCGTTGCTGTATACCGCGGTGGTGTAGGTCTTGCTGATGATGGCTTTCAGGTCGGCCGCCGGGATATCGGTGATGAATTTCGACAGCACTGCAAACGCGAGATCGGCATAGGACAGCTTGCGCCACGCGTCCAGTTCGGCGCGCGTCACCTGCGGGTATTGTTCGGGCAGGTACAGGCCGCCATCGGGCGCGAGACCGCCGAGCAGGATTTCGGTGAAGGTTTTCGCGGGGGAGTTGCCGCGGGTGGAGATATATTTCATTCGATCACGACCTCATCAGTTCCCTCTCCCTTGCAGGGAGAGGGTTATAACCAGCGACTCGGCTGGCGTCTTTTGACAGCCTGGTCGAATGGCTAGTTGTTCCATCAGGGAGAGGGCAGGCACTCAAAGCCCCTCTCCCCCAGCCCCTCTCCCGCAAGCGGGCGAGGGGAGTTGTTAAATATCCTCAACCAGAAACAGCTGGACTGTCGGCGTAACCGAACGCGCTTTATGGCCACTCGCCGAACCAGACGGGATGAATATTCCAGATCCTTCCGGATACCTGACAAGGTTCCCGTGAAAATCGATTTCCAGTTCACCCTGGATCACGTAACCGATATGCCCCTTTTCGCACCAGTCCGGCTCAACGAACGCTTCCGTAAATTCGACCAGGCGAAGCTGTTTCGTGTTGCTGCGAAATGCCTTGAACCTTGCACCATGTATCGAGGCCTGCCAATCCAGAGAATCGAACAGAACCCGATACTGATCCATCTTACTTGCCTAACTCTTCCAGGCGCAGCCTGGTTACCTTGCCCGCCACCACGCCCAACGCCTCGATCTTCCTGATCGCCGCGTTAATGCGCTTTTCGCGCGTCAGGTGGGTCAGCATGATCAGGTCGGTCTGTTCTTCGCCTTCGCCGGGTTCCTTCTGGATCACCGCATCGATCGATATCTGCTCGTCCGCGAGGATGCGCGTGACGTCGGCCAGCACGCCGGGCTTGTCGAGCACGCGCAAGCGCAGGTAATAGCTGGTCTGCACCTCGTCCATCGGCAATATCTTCAGGTCGGCCATCGCGTTTGGCTGGAAAGCCAGGTGCGGCACACGGTTCTCCGGGTCGGCGGTGTGCATGCGCGTCACGTCGACCAGGTCGGCGATCACTGCGCTGGCGGTCGGCTCCGCACCCGCACCCTTGCCGTAATACAGCGTCGCGCCGACCGCGTCGCCCTGCACCAGCACCGCGTTCATCGCGCCTTCGACGTTGGCGATCAGGCGTTTGGCCGGGATCAGGGTCGGATGCACGCGCAGCTCGACGCCTTCCGGGGTGCGCTTGGTGATGCCGAGCAGCTTGATGCGGTAGCCGAGTTGCTCGGCATACTTGATGTCGATCGCATCCAGCTTCGAAATGCCCTCGATGTACGCCTTGTCGAACTGCATCGGGATGCCGAATGCCAGGGAAGCAAGTATCGTGATCTTGTGCGCGGCATCGACGCCCTCGATGTCGAAGGTCGGGTCGGCCTCGGCATAGCCCAGGCGCTGCGCCTCTTTCAGCACGGTGGCGAAATCCAGCCCCTTGTCGCGCATCTCGGACAGGATGAAGTTGGTGGTGCCGTTGATGATGCCGGCGATCCATTCGATGCGGTTCGCGGTCAGTCCTTCGCGCAGCGCCTTGATGATCGGGATGCCGCCCGCGACGGCCGCCTCGAACGCGACCATCACGCCCTTGTCCTGGGCGGCCTTGAAGATCTCGTTGCCGTGCGACGCCAGCAGCGCCTTGTTCGCAGTGACGACATGCTTGCCGTTCGCGATCGCCTTCATCACCAGCTCTTTCGCGACGCCGCAGCCGCCGATCAGTTCGATCACGATGTCCACTTCCGGATCGCTGACCACCGAGAACGCGTCGTCGGTGATGCGGCATGCGCCGCCGGTGACTTTCTTCGCCAGTTCCAGATTCTTGTCCGCAACCACGGTGATGCGGATCGGGCGGCCGGCGCGGCGCGTGATTTCTTCCTCGTTGCGCTTCAGCACGGTAAAGGTTCCGCCGCCGACCGTGCCTATGCCCAGCAGTCCTACGTTGATTGGTTTCATGAGAATGATTTCTTAAAATTAAAAGCAGGAATTACAAAACCTTCGCGAAAATAAAACTTGTGCGCCTGTGTGCGTTGCGTGCCGGAATCCAGCACCAGGCTGCTTGCGCCCAATCCTTTTGCAACCTTTTCCAGGTGCGCGATCAGCGTGTGTCCAACACCTGCAGAACGGCGCGATTCATCGGTCACCAGATCGTCGATGTAAAACTTCAGGCCATCGGAAGTATTTTCGTGCCAGCGGTAAACAGCCAACCCGAGCACCGTATCGCCCATGACCGCCAGCGCCATGCGCGCATCCTTCAATACGCGCGCCATCTTGTCCGGATAGTTTCCCGGCAAGTGCGGGCGCAATTGACGATGCACGCCCTCGGCACGCGCCAGCCATTCCGCGCCGGCTATACTTCCGCCTTCCGCAAACACTTCTACAATTTTCATGTCCCGTGCTTCTTGCGGTAGTGTTCCAGGAAGCGCGCAATACGCCCCATCGCCTCGGTCAGATCGTCCACATTCGGCAGGAACACGATACGGATGTGGTCGGGATGTATCCAGTTGAATCCGCTGCCCTGCACCACCAGCACCTTTTCGGTTTCCAGCAGTTCCAGGATGAATTTCTGGTCGTCCTTGATCGGATAGACCTTGGGATCGAAGCGCGGGAACAGGTACAGCGCTGCCCTGGGTTTCACGCAGGTCACGCCGGGCATCTCGGTGATCAGCCTGTAGGCGAGATCGCGCTGCTTGCACAGGCGCCCGCCCGGCGCGACCAGGTCGGCGATGCTCTGGTATCCGCCCAGCGCAGTCTGGATCGCGAACTGCCCGGGCACGTTGGAACACAGCCGCATCGACGCCAGTATCGTCAGGCCGTTGATATAGTCCTGCGCATGTTTCTTCTCGCCGGAAACCACCATCCAGCCGGCGCGGTAGCCGCAGGCGCGGTAGTTTTTCGACAGGCCGTTCAGCGTGACGAACAATATGTCGTCGGCCAGCGATGCGATCGCGGTGTGGGTCAAGCCGTCATACACCACCTTGTCGTAGATCTCGTCGGAAAAGATGATCAAGTCGTGCTCGCGCGCGATCTGGATGATCTCGCGCAGGATGTCATCGGAATAAAGCGCGCCGGTCGGGTTGTTCGGATTGATGATCACGATCGCGCGCGTGTTCGGCGTGATCTTGCTGCGCATGTCGGCAATGTCCGGCATCCACCCGCTCTGTTCGTCGCACACATAATGGCGCGGCGTGCCGCCCGCCAGCGTGACCGCCGCGGTCCACAGCGGATAGTCCGGTGTGGGGATCAGCACTTCGTCGCCGGTGTTGAGCAGGCCCTGCATCGCCATCACGATCAGCTCGGATGCGCCGTTGCCGATATAGATGTCGTCCAGCCCCACGCCCATGATCTTCTTGGCCTGGCAGTAATGCATGATCGCCTTGCGCGCGGCGAACATCCCCTTGGAATCGGAATAGCCCGACGAATTCGGCAGGTTCAGGATCACGTCCTGCTGGATTTCTTCCGGCGCCTCGAAGCCGAACGGCGCAAGGTTGCCGATATTCAGCTTGATGATGCGCTGTCCCTCTTCCTCCATCTGCTTCGCGCGCTCCATCACCGGACCGCGGATGTCGTAGCACACGTTCGACAGCTTGCTCGATTTCAAGATTGGTTTCACTTTTTGTTTGCCCGATTCGGTGATGCGCACCATCTGCCGCTACGCTGGCGGCCTTGCGCGAAAGCGGGGGATTTTACCTGTCCGGCACCCCGGCAGCAAATCGGAGCATGGAGGCGATCCCGCAGCGGCCATTCCGGTTTGCGTGAGCCATCCCCGGTTTGCGTGAGCCATCCCCGGTTTGCGTGAACCATCCCAGGGCATTGCGCATTCACTGCGTTGCGCCGACTTGCACGACCCTGATCGCCTCGAGCGGCTCCCGGCCTTTCGCCAGACGCAGCAATCTGGGGAAGGTGCCGGTCTTGTGCACCGCCCAGCGCCCTTCGCCGATCGCGTCGACCCGTCCCAGCCGCGCGTCCAGCTGCGCAAGCTGTTCGGCCCTGGCAACCAGGAAATAGCGGCTTCCCGGCGCCGGCAGCTGCGCCGCATCATCCGCATCATGGATCGCGGCGCGGCTGTACAGCGACAGCTCCCTTGCCACCATCGGCATGCGGTACACATAGACCGGCATCCCGGGCCGGTCCGCCAGCAGCACGTCCACATTGTGCGCGACGCCATAGGAGGTGAACGTGAGCGCGGTCATCGCGACCAGAAACCCGTACAGCATATTGATGCCGACCACCGGGTAGACCAGCACCGGAAACACGCGCCCCCGCTTCCTGCCGGCCAGCGCATGGACCAGCAATCCTGCCGCAACCGCCAGCACCGGGACGGCCAGAACGGCTTTCCCGACATAGATGCCCAGGCCGGCCGCCAGCACGATCAGCAGCAGCGTGATGACCCATTGCGCGGCGGGCAGCTTGAGGCTGCCGGCGGGCTGCGCCGGAAAATCTGCCAGATATTCCGCCAGGAAATGCCCGCACAGGATGGACGCGAACGGGAAGATGATCACCGTGTAGTACTCGAACTGGAACGCGGTCGCGCTGAAGATCAGGAACGGGATGAAGAACGCAGCGCACAGATAGACGAAGCTCGCGCGTTCGGCGGCGCCGCGCGAAACAAAATGGCGGATACCGGAATAAATCGCCGCCGCGAATACCGCGACCCACGGCAGGAATGTCCACAGGAATGCGTCCACGAAATACAGCGGATTTCCGTTATGGTTCTGGATCGGGCCGGTATTGAAGAAACGCCCGAACTGGCTGTCCCACAGGAAGAAGCGGATGCCGGAAACGTGGCTTTGCCCGAACACGACCTTTTCCGGATGCGCATCGAATTGCCGGTACAGCGCAACGAGTTCGGGCGCGGTGAACAGCAGCGTCAGCGCCAGCGCGAGCAGCCATTTCGCGCTCCACAGCTTGCGCCACTGGCCCCGGTACAGCCACATGCACACCATGCCGCCGGTGATCACGATCAGCGTGAACACGCCCTTGGTCATCACCGCCATTGCGCTGAACAGCGCGCCGAGCAGCAGGTATTTTATTTTCGGCGCGGCGTCGAAACGCAGCCAGTAATAGCAGGCCGCCATGATGAAACCGGTCAGATAGGTTTCCGCCTTGACCTCGATGCTCGAATCCATCATTTCGAATGCCGACACGTACACCAGCACGGCCAGCCACGCGCTGTCCCGGTTGTAGAACAGGCGCGCGATGCGGTAGGTGAAATAGCCGCCGATGAGGTGAAACAGGAAGCCCGGCAGTATGTAGGTAAACGCGCTGACCCCGCCTATTTTGAAGAACAGCGCGGTGATCCAGAATGGCAGGTGCGGTTTGTCCAGCCAGTCCCGGCCGTCCAGCACCAGGTTCACCCAGTCGTTGTTCATCGCGATGTGCCGTGCAAGCGCGGCATAGGTCACGGAGTCGCCGCTGTTGATCACCGGGGACAGCATCGCCGCCGCATTGACCAGCAGTGTGGCCAGAATCAGCCATTTGGCCTGTTGAGTCACATTCATGATTTTGTAATTGGAATTTTTTGGCTCTTCGGATAACAGCACGGAAAATGAATTTAATGGCTTATGTCTTAAGAATCGCTTTTATGTGGTTTAGCTCGGCATTTAGTGTGGAGTGACTCAGATATATTAATGCGGGAATGAAATGTCCGTTGTACTTCCTAAAGCAGCCGTAAAAACTGATCTTAATCGTTGGCCCTGAGTGACTCTTCCCGACCCATAGCGGACATGGCAGCTTTCCGGAAACGGACATTCAACTTCCTTATCGAACTGAAGGCGCTGCAGGTTTGAAAAGTTGCCCATAAAAGTTTCGACTAAAATCGGGTGATTGAATAAATTCACAGGATGCTGCAGTGTTGTGTGGACTGAAATTCCTTCTTATCCAGCCTCCCCAAAAATGAAAAGTTGTAACTTCACCCAAAATAATTTTATTGACCCTTTCTTTTACTGGCGAAATGTCTTTATCAATAGCAAAAAATGAAGAGTAAGGTTCTACGTGTTCTCCCGACTCATCAAGATTTTTCGCCCAGAACTTACGGTCAATATAGCCATTTGCATTAAAGAAATTCGCCTTCCCCTGCATATCCCAATTCTCCGCAGGTATCTCCACTGTCTGAAATACCTTCACGCCCGCCTCGCTACTGCACAGATGGTTGAAATATATGCGCCCAGCGATTTCGTCTGCAAACGGCAACAGGAAAACCAGCACTAACGTTCCCGCCCCCGCCGCTAATTTGGCGACACGCATTTTGGGGAATTGCGATACCTTCACCGCAACCAACACTGCCACAACCAGCCACGGTAAAACCAGGAAGAGCGGCGACGTCAACACAGTCAGTCCGATTATGTCTTTCATGCTTCCCCTTATTCAGTGCTGAAACTTGTAATTGGACGACGTTCTCGAACGGCCGTTATTGGCCGACAAGGGTCTGTTTGTCTTGGCTAACATACATGTCCGTTAACCCCTAGGAAGCGGCCATTGAAAATTCTATGCTGCTTCCAACTCAACATGTACACGGCGGCCGATCGCCGTGGCAATATTTACCAACGCATCGAGCGAGAAGCGAGATACGCGGCCTCGCAATAGATCGTTTATACGCGGTTGAGTAACCCCGCAATTCTTTGCAGCCTCAACCTGGGTCCAACCATTCTCTGCAACAATGGCCGCAATTTGCTGCATCAGCTCTGCACGTGCACGCAGATTTGCCGCCTCTTCCGGTGTGTCAGCAAGGGCATCCCATACGCTGTCATAGCTTTCTTTTTTAGACTTGCTCATTTTTGACCTCTCATTAATTCGGTATATCTTTCTTTGGCAATGTTGATGTCAGATTTAGATGTCGTTTGCGTTTTCTTCTGAAAGGCGTGCAACACATAGACTGCATCGGCGATGCGCGCGGTATAAATAGTGCGGTAAATGCCGGTCTCATCGCGCACCCTGATTTCCTCAACTCCTTTGCCTATCGAAGGCATTGGTTTGAAGTCGTCCGGCTGCTGGCCTTTTTGAACTTTGTCGAGTTGGTAGCCTGTATCCTGCTTTGCAACTTCAGGAAATTCTCGCAAACGCTTTAACGAGTCGCCAAGAAATCGAACGGGTTTCATGTGGTTACATTATACTGATACGGATATAATTGCAAGTGTTGATACTTCATTTCTCTTGTAACCGCTACCGTCCGGTTTTGGCCGAATTTCGCCGATTGCCATATGCATCTTCCCTGTCCGTTGTTCACCTGCGATTTCAACATCGGCCGCTACCGCTTTCTGCTCTACATTTTTATAGCTGTTAATATCAGCTCAATCTCCGATTGTTGGCCTTATGCAGAATTTCACAGAACTTTCAAGCGACCATTTTTTCAGCGCACAGTGTGCCCAATCCGGGCCTGATTTGACGCTCCCTGTACCCTGCCCCTAAACTCACGGCAATCATACTGTAGAACCACGAGGTCATTTTGAAATTGCACCTGGACAACCCCGGCGAGACCAGAGTGTTCACCGCGCACGGCCCGGATCACGTGATGGTCAACGGCGAACGCTACGACCGCAGCATCGTGGTGCTGGCGGAAGAAGTGCGTGTAGACTGGACGGTCGCAAATTTCGACGATCTGGGCGCCGCGCATTTCGACTACTTCCTGGCGCTCAAACCCGACGTGCTGCTGCTGGGCACCGGCGCGCGCCAGCGTTTTCCCCATCCGCGCCTGTACAGCGCGCTGACCAATGCGGGCATCGGCGTGGAATGCATGGATACGCCCGCCGCCTGCCGCACCTACAATATCCTGGTCGCGGAAGACCGCAGGGTGGTCGCGGCGATCCTGTTCTGAAACACCAGCACCCTCCCTTCAAATTTCCGGGAACCCCCATGAGTCAATCACTGCAGAACGTCATCCGGCAGGCCGAGCAGATCATCCTCGGCAAGCCGCAGCAAATCCGCCTGGCGCTGGCCTGCCTGCTGGCACGCGGCCATTTGCTGATCGAGGATCTGCCCGGGGTCGGCAAGACCACGCTGGCGCACGGCCTGGCGCGCACGCTGGGCCTGCAGTTCCAGCGCATCCAGTTCACCAGCGACCTGCTGCCGGCCGACATCCTGGGCGTGTCGGTATACCAGCGCGACACCGGCAAGTTCGAGTTCCATCCCGGCCCGATCTTCGCGCAGATGGTGCTCGCGGACGAGATCAACCGCGCCACGCCCAAAGCCCAGAGCGCGCTGCTGGAAGCGATGGAGGAACAGCAGGTGACCATCGAGGGAACGACGCGCGCGCTGCCCGCGCCGTTTTTCGTGATTGCGACGCAGAATCCGGCCTACCAGATCGGCACCTACGCGCTGCCGGAATCGCAGCTCGACCGGTTCATGCTGCGCATCCAGATGGGCTATCCGGACGCGCAGGCGGAACGCGGCCTGCTGTCCGGCGTGGACCGGCGCGAAATCGTCGCACAGCTCACCCCGCAGCTGGAACACAGCGAATTGCTGATGCTGCAGAAGCGCGCCCGGGAAGTGTTCGTTTCGCCCGCGCTGCTCGATTATGTGCAGGCGATCCTGCGCTACACGCGCGAGGAGTCGCGCTACACGCACGGCCTGTCGCCGCGCGCCGGCCTGTCGATGCTGGCCGCCGCTCGCGCCTGGGCATTGCTGGAAGAACGCGATGCGGTGATCCCCGAGGATGTGCAGGCGGTGTTGCCCGGCGTGGTCAGCCACCGTCTGCAGGCGGTCGGCGAATATGCCCGGTTGAACAGCGCGGCGCTGGCGCGCGAATTGATCGAGGCGGTGGCCATCCCCTAAGTCACATGACCACGCTGGCCCGGCAGCCAGCATCAGCGCCCGTCCAAACATCTCATGCCGAGTTTCAGGTGCTGGATTTACTGTGCTGCAACGCAAACCCGGTTGCGTCCGGTGCGTTTCGCATCGTAGAGAGCCTTATCCGCGAGATTAAGAATGGTATCCATGTTGTCATCCTTGGTGTTACGGGAGGCGCACCCGATAGATACTGAAAAATGAAGCGTGGAATGCATCTCTAAAGCGACCACCGTGCTCTCGAAGGCGCTCCTCAAACGCTCCGCCACTTGGTGCGCTATCGTGTGCGGCGTTTCCGGCAACAATATCGCAAATTCATCGCCACCCCATCGCCCGACAATATCAACCGCACGCAGGGCAATTTTGCATGTTTCACATAAAGCCTGAAGGACGATATCCCCGGCTTGATGACCATAAATGTCGTTGATTTCCTTGAAGCGGTCTATATCCATCATCAGTATCGAAAGCGGCTTGCCATAACGCGATGAGTTAGCCATTTCCGCCTCCATCATTTCGACAAAATGGCGACGGTTCGCGACACCGGTAAGAGGGTCGAAACGCGCGCAATATTCCAGTTCCCGATAATGCCCGCTTATTGCCTCAAATAAATTGCGCATTTTCCCGTCGGGCACGACGAAGTCTGTACCCAGGTAGTGCTGCAACTGGTAACTTAACAATGGATGCATGGCTTTGAACCTGAATGGTATTTTTTGGATTATACTTTTGGTTACCCACAAAAACAACTGATAGTTATCATCAAAATGTTAGTTTTCATTCATGAGCCTGATGAATGAGAAGGAAGCCTTTAGCAAGCGCCTGACGCGCCTGCTCAACGATGCCGGGATCGGCATTGCCAGCCCCACCCTTGTGGCGCGCGAATTCAACCGGCGCTATCCGGGGAAACCGGTTACCGCGCAAGCCGTGCGCAAGTGGATCAACGGCGAGGCCATTCCCGCAGGAGATAAAATCCGCACCCTGGCGAAATGGCTGAAAGCTTCCCCCCATTGGCTGCACTACGGCGAAAACGAAAAAAATGCGGGGGTGCTGAAGGTCGAGGAAGAGAGGGGCGTCTATGGTGATGAAACTATCGCCACCCTGCTGGAGGATTTCCAGCGCCTGACGCCCAAACAAAAGATCATGGTGTGCGAAATCGTGCACGCCCTGGCCTTGTTGCGCACAACTGACCAATAATTGACGGGCAACGAGTTCCCACCCCACAAAAATACGGAAGCCATATCAAACGCCGGGCAATGCTAAAATGAACCTTGCATCCTATCGAAAGGCTGACCATGAACGAGATTCTGTTTATTGTCGAAGAGGCCCCTGAAGGCGGATTGATTGCCCGTGCCTTGGGTGAATCCATCTTCACCGAAGCGGATGACGTGGAAAGTTTGCATCAGCAAGGACGTGAAGCCGTGCATTGCCATTTTGAGGAAGGCAGGGTTCCGCAAAAAATCACCCCGTGCTGAACGCACTCCCGCAAAAGTTCCGTACCTGGCTGTTCCGCCCCCGTATCGAACGCGGCGCGATCACGCTGACCCAGCGCCGCATCTTCATCATTCCGACCCGGCAGGGATTTACGCTGGTGTTCGTGCTGGTGCTGATGCTGCTCGGCGACATCAACTACAACCTGAGCCTCGGCTATGTGCTGACTTTCCTGCTGACGATGATGGCGGTGATGTCGATGCTGCACGCATTCCGCAATCTTGCCCACCTGGAAATACGCGCGGGCCGCGCGGAACCGGTATTCTGCGGAGAGCGCGCGCAGTTCATGCTGCACTTCAACAATCCCGGCAGGTTGTCGCGCTACCAGCTCTGTCTGGTGCAGGCCGGTGTATCGTTCTGGAAAAACACCAATGTGCCGCTGCAGTTCGATGCGCCCGCCGGACAGGACACCGAAGTCGCCTTTCCGCTGCGCGCGACCCGGCGCGGCTGGCTGCAGCCGGGCCGGCTGATACTCTATACCGAGTTCCCGCTCGGGCTGTTCTACTGCTGGTCGTACCTGCATTTCGACACGCGCTGCCTGGTTTATCCGAAACCGCTCGGCGACGCGGCGCTGCCCGCCGGCACGGCACCGGACGGCACCGGCAGGCGCAGCATGACCGGCGATGAGGATTTTTCCGGGCTGCGCAAATATGCCGCAGGCGATGCGCTGCCGCGCATCGACTGGAAAGCCTATGCGCGCGAGCGCGGCCTGCAGGTCAAGCAATTTTCCACGCCGCTCGGTGAAGAATTGTGGCTGGACTATGGCGACGCCCCGGATCGCAACGCGGAAGACAAGCTGGCGCGCATGACCCGCTGGGTGCTGGATGCGGAAGCGCAGGGCCTGCGCTACGGCCTGCGCCTGCCGAACGGCGAGCTGCCGTCGAGCAACGGCATCGCGCACCGCGACCAATGCCTGCGCAGGATCGCGTTGTTTAACTTGCCGCAACAGGGGCAACCATGAACCTGAAAATATTTTGCCACAGAGAACACATAACCAGCGACTTAACGAGCGTTGTTTGCACGTTTAGTCGAATGGCTAGTAGTTTCACCAGAGTTCACAGAGAAAAAACATCAAGTATCCAACTTTGGTATCCCAAGAAAACGGGAAGATTTTCTGAATGCCTTAATGCCTTGACCCTCTGTGTTCTCTGTGAACTCTGTGGCTTGCAGTTAAGGTTTTTGCAATGAGCAAGTCGCTTACCTACGGGCTGCTGCTCTCGATCCTGATGGTGATCGCGCCGCACGCCGACCACCTCCCGCCCTGGGTCAGCGCACTGTGCGCCGGCCTGATGCTGTGGCGTGCCTGGCTCACCTACAGCGGCAAGCCGCTGCCGAAGCGCTGGCTGCTGTTGCTGATCACGGTTGCCGGCACGGCCGGGATCGTGCTCACCTTCCATACCCTGTTCGGGCGCGAGGCCGGCGTGACGCTGCTGATGATGCTGGCCACGCTCAAGCTGATGGAACTGCGCGACACGCGCGATGCGATGGTGCTGGTCTACCTCGCCTGCTTCATCATCATCACCAACTTTTTCTACTCGCAGAGCATCCCCACCGCGCTCTACCTGCTCGCGACCATGATGGTGATCGTGACCACCTGGGTGCACCTGCAGGCGCGCAACATCGCGCTGAAACCGCGCATGCGCATCGCGGCGGTGCTGCTGCTGCAAGCCCTGCCGCTGACACTGATCCTGTTCGTGCTGTTCCCGCGCGTGCAGGGCCCGCTGTGGGGCCTGCCGCAGGATGCCTATGCCAGCACCGGGCTGGACGACCATATGTCGCCGGGCAGCCTGAGCCGCTTGAGCCTGTCCGAGGCGGTCGCATTCCGCGTTTCCTACAACGGCCAGCCGCCGCGCCGCGACCAGATGTACTGGCGCGGTCCGGTGCTGTGGCAGTTCGACGGGCGCACCTGGACCCCGGGCAGATCGCCGTTTCCGGTCGCGCCGAAATTCACCGGCCTCGGCCAGCCGGTCGATTACGTCGTCACGCTGGAACCGCACAACAAGCACTGGCTGTTTGCGCTCGACGTGCCGGACAAGCTGTCGGTCCCCGCGACCCTGACCGACGATTTCCAGTTGCTGCGCAAGGACACGGTCACTGCGCGGCTGCGCTATGCGGCGCGCTCCTACCTGGTCTATCACGCCAACCTGCAGGAATCCGCGCGGCAGCTCAAGCGCGCGCTGCAATTGCCTCCGGGACAGGTCGATCCGCGCGCGCGGCAGCTCGCCGCCGAATGGCGCGCCGGCAGCAAGGACGATGCCGACGTCGTGCGCACCGCGCTCGCCTATTTCAACAAACAGGGTTTCGTCTACACGCTCGAAGCGCCGCCGCTCGGCGTCAACAGCATCGACGATTTCCTGTTCAACACCAAACAGGGATTTTGCGAACACTATGCGTCGGCCTTCGTGTTCCTGATGCGCGCCGCGAACATCCCGGCGCGCGTGGTGACCGGCTATCTGGGCGGCGAATACAACGATGTCGGCAACTACTACATCGTGCGCCAGTCCGATGCGCACGCGTGGGCGGAAGTGTGGCTGGCCGGACAGGGCTGGGTGCGCGTCGACCCGACCGGCGCGATCGCCCCGGACCGCGTCGAGCGCGGCCTGTCTGCGGCCCTGTCCGACCAGGCCGCGCTGCCTTACATGGAGCGCAACCCGCCGCAATGGCTGCGCGATCTGCGCTTCAATCTGGACGCACTCGCGAACCAGTGGAACCAGTGGGTACTGGGCTACGACACCGAGCGCCAGTTCGCGTTCCTGACGCCGTCTCGGCATGGAATCCATCACCTGGCAGAAAATGGCGCTGAACATGGCGTGCAGCAATCGGGCTGGTGATCGCGCTATTCGCACTGTATCATGCTGCGCCACCTGTATACCCGCCAGCCCGACCAGGTCCAGGCCGCATGGCTGAAGTTGTGCCGCAAACTGGCCGACGCCGGATTGCCGCGCGCCGCACATGAAGGCGCCGCAGGATTACGCGGCACGGGTCGCTGCGGCGCGCCCCGAGCTTGCCGACGACCATTCTCGACCTCGCCGCACGCTACAGCGCGTTGCGCTACGGCACGCCGGGTGACGACGAAGCGAAACGTGATTTTCTGCAACGCGCCCGAACCCTGAAAGTCTGAACGGCCCTGGAAATCTGAAAGCTTCTGGAAATCTGACAGGGTATAATCCGCACCATTCAATCCGAACTGACCGTCATGCTTATCACCCGCCGCCTGGAATTCGATGCCGGACATCGCATCCCCAACCACAACAGCCAGTGCAAACACCTGCACGGCCATCGCTATGCGATCGAGATCACGCTGTCCGGGGATATCATCACCAACGAGGGACTGTCCGAACAGGGCATGGTGATGGATTTCTCCGATGTCAAACATATCGCCAAGGCGAAGCTGGTCGATGCATGGGATCACGCCTTCCTGGTATATCGCGGCGACAAGGCGGTCTGCGATTTCCTGTCCAGCCTGCCCGATCACAAGACCGTGATCCTCGATGTCGTGCCGACCGCCGAGAATCTCGCCCAGATCGCGTTCGACATCCTCAGCACCGCCTACCAGGACACCTACGGCAACCACCTGCGCCTCGAACGGGTGCGCCTCTACGAAACGCCCAACAACTGGGCCGACTGCGTGAGGGGCTGACTGGTTTCTCCCGGACGAAGGGAGTTATTCTGGACATGATGGGCCGCTTGGTTCAAAATGCGCGGCCTTGAAGCGCCGGCAGCGCCGCGAGTGCAGCGCACGATCTGCCGGCAGACAATTGGAAGCGTGGCCGTCCCAAAGGGATGCTATTTTCTATGCGGCAAAGCCGCATGAAAATGGTCAAAGCGGTTGAAGGCACTAGTCTTGAAAACGAGCGAGGATGAAAGTCCTCCGTGAGTTCGAATCTCACCGCTGCACGTTATTTGCCACTCTCAAGTAGTCTCTAAAACCCGCAGGCCCAATTTTTAGAATCAGCCGTGATCAAATAACATTAAATTACCTGAAGGCAGATGATCTTTAATGGCTATAGTTCACAATAAAACAATTGGCTGTCTTATTGAAGACCATTACTCGATCCACCAGTGCAACGAAATCTACAACCTACTCATCAAGCAGGGAACCTTTGATTTTCATAAGTTAAAGAATGGTCTTTTCCCTGCCGCGAGCCTGCAGGCAGGGGCCGAATACACAGGATACAGTTATGTGTGGGTGCGCGACAATATCTACGTTGCCCTCGCCCATCAACTTGGGGGGCGGAGTTCTATTGCTGTCGAGAACGTAAAGACACTCGCAAAATATTTCCTGAAACACAAGTTCAGATTTGAAGCCATCATTGACGGCACGGTGGATTTTAACGATCCGATGAACCGGCCACACGTCAGGTTCGATGGTGTGAATCTCATAGAAATAAACCAGAAATGGGCGCATGCACAAAACGATGCTCTGGGCTACTTTATGTGGCTTTTCTGCATGTTGCACAATTGCGGGGTCTGCCCGTTTTCGCAAGAAGAAAAAGAACTCCTGGTACTTTTTACCAACTACTACCTGACGATATCTTACTGGCAGGATGAAGACAGCGGCCACTGGGAAGAAACGCGTAAAGTTGAATCCTCCAGTATCGGAGTGGTAATGCGCGGCCTGCAAGAATTCAGGATCTTGCTTCAAAGCGAGGGCGGATCGGGATATGGCTATCGCGGCAAACACATTACGGTCGATTTTCTTGATTGCTTGATTACCAAGGGGAAAGAGCGTTTGATGCAAATTCTGCCTGCCGAATCGCCTTTGACAAACCAGGGCAAAGGCAGGCGCTATGATGCCGCGCTTCTTTTTCTGGCATTTCCCATGAATGTTGTTTCGGAAAAAATGGGGGAGCAGATAGTAAAGGACGTAACTTGTAACCTGGAGGGTGATTATGGAATCCGGCGCTATCCTGGAGACTCGTTTTGGTCAGCCAATTACAAAAAAAATATCAAGCCAGAGGAAAGAACCATAGACTTTAGTGAGAACATTGCCGCCAGAGACAGCTTACTCAGGCCCAAGGAAGAGGCGCAGTGGTGTATCTTCGATCCCATCATCTCCATCATCTATGGAATCCGGTACCGGAGATATCGATTAGCACGCGACCTGCAATTTCAGACTCAATATTTCAACCGATCCTTGGGTCAGATAACTACAGAGGCAAGCCGTTTTGGAGGATTCAGGTGCCCTGAACTCTATTATCTTGAAGAAGGACGATATGTTCCAAACGATACCGTTCCCCTGCTGTGGACTCAGGCCAACTTGTGGATGGCATTCAAATATCTCAAAGATAGTTTGAAGCTTTCATGAACAATATAATCCAGGTTGGCCAGGCTCTGCTGGATCAATCACAGGTTAGGTCTTAGGCCCGACTCATGGTGATCGCTCGTTACGAACAGTTTCCGAACCAGCTAGTCGATATCAGGATATATCAGTCATAACCGGAGAGCTGCTGCAATATATATTGCAAACCACTTATGACTGAATCTTTAAGGGCGGCATGCAATTCGGGTAATGGCATTTTTTGAGACAGCAAGCCAAATTCCGAGAATGCCATGGCTCAGTCTCGACGAATTGGAGATTTCCAAACCTCGATGGCTCAGGAAGCACCTTCTGTTATTATCGGCATCTTACAAAGGATCGCGGGTTGAAATTTGAAGTGCAACTCCTGGCTTGAAGACGGCCTGATTGGATTTGCAGCAACCACTGCCGCCAACAACTTTTCGGAGAAATGGATATGAAGCACGGAAAAATGGTTTGCCTCGGCTTATTTGCTGCTTGCATGGTAATTGCAACCACCGTTTCGGCCACCGAGACTCCTGAACTCTGGACAACAGGAAACGATTATGTTCAGCTAAGTGCAAGCAGCGCGGTTAACCAGCATCCGGTCAAATTAAGTGCCGAACAACTCACCGTGCTGCTCGGCCAATTCTACAAGCGCGAGAAGAACAATGAACCAGTGCCCTATTTCAGCCAGGATGAAATTAACCGCATTTCTCCACGGCTGGTTCCCCTCTTTGCCAAGGCTAAGCCTGACCAAGATATCGAGTTTGGCACCTCCTTTCGTTCAGATAGCTTTCCCTTCGTACCCAGGGTTCTCAATGCCGGACGACTATTCATCCAAAACGGCCAGTTGAATCTGCTTATTGGCATGTGTGCGAGAGCGCAGGACATCGGTTACGAAGAAACGTTTGGCAAATTTCCCGAATTGGAACACGGCAGCCGGACCAAACCTGCCAAGAATGCAGGGTGCGCGTTGCTGGCGAGCAACGACACGGAGCAGGTTGACAATCGCACGGACTGGCTTAGGCTCAACATCAATGCTGTGCTGACTGCAAGGGCCGTGCCAGTATTTCCCTCTTCGACACCATTGACTTTCGGTGCAACGGCATCATCGGTAAAAGTGACGACGCCTGCGACTGTACCGTCAGAAGCCGCCTCGGTACCAACCAAAACACTAGCGACACCCGCATCGTCCGCAAGCGAGGCTGAGCAGCGGTTGATAATACTCAAGCGCCTTCATGACGAAGGTTTGATTAGCGATGCCGAGTACCAGCAAAAACGCGCAGAGGCCATGAAAGGACTATAAGGGTTCAGGGTACTGTGATGTCCGCCTGCAGGACGAGGCCGGTCAATGGAGCGAGGCTGATGGTCGCGTTGCCGCCCGAATCAACCGTTATCATTTGACCGACGCATGTTCCCGGAACCGTACTGATACCTCCGGCAAGCACGTCACAATATTTTCCCTGGGCGAGCCCTGTCAGGTATCGACGGCGTAGTTAAAGGAGAAGTTTCCCCATTGATGACCACAAAGCCTACATTGCCTCGAGAAAAGGCAATCGCATTCGTGCCGTCATCCCACCAGTTCGTCTCTGCCGTGCCTGCAACCGCATGACGGAACGCAACCATGTTCGCAATCGCCGGATCGCGGTGTTCGCACACCCACTGGCCTGACGTTGTCACTGCTTCCAGGCTTGATGCACAACCTGGCGCCGTCCCCGGCGGACCGGCATCGCGCCCCGCCTGTGTCGTATTATCAAAGGAGTAACTCGACATCACCTTCGGATAACCGTAGGGCTGTGCCAGCATCCAGATATTCGCCAGCCGGTAGATCGCGCCATTACGATAGGAGATGCCACCGGAGCGCTGTGTGTCGTGGTTCTCAAGAAAGACCACGGCCTTGTCGGAAGGCATGATCCCCCACGCGGATTCCGAGAACTGATTGCCCGGCGAGCCGTTGGGATTGAGCTGGGCCAGGTATTGCCCGCCAGTGTGAAGGAACTTGTCGCCGACACCGCGGAACTTGAATTCAGTGATATCCGCCGCTCCGCCCGAACTGTAGCCCAGCCCGAAGTAGTCATGCGCCTTGACCGCCTCGCCGCCGTAGTCGATCACCTCGGCGAAAAAATACGGCAGAGGCTTGCCCTGCGCGGCGAGCGTTTGATTGACCCTGGTCAGGATGGCATTCAATTCCACCGGCTGTATATGCTTGGCCGCGTCCAGCCGAAATCCAGCCACGCCGAGCTGCGCCAGGCCCACCAGATAATCGGCGATCTTCTGTTGCACCGAGGTCAAGCCGGTGTTGAGGTCTGCAAGCCCAACCAGCTCACAATCCTGCACGTTGGCGGCATCCTGATAATTATTGACGGAACACGGCGTGTGAAAGTCGCCTTGCGAGTACAGGCCCGGGTAGTTGTACTTGGTATACACCGTGTTATTACTCCCGATGCCGGCGCCCGCAGTCATGTGATTGATGACCGCATCCACGTAGATGTCGACGCCGACTGACTTGCAGTGGGTGACCATATGCCCCGAATTCCGTTCCAGTACCTGAACGACTCTGGTTGATGCTATAGCTGACGGGCTGATAACGCGTCCACCACTGCGAACCCTGGATGTCTTCCTGCGGTGGTGAAACCTGCACGGCTTTGTAGCCCTTTAACGCAAGATAATCGCATTCGCTGGCAATGGCCGGCCAAGGCCATTCAAACAATTGAACGAACACGTCGCCTGCCGCCTCATGGCCGCTGGCGACGTAAGCGGGTGGGAGCACCGGCCTGGGGGTTGTCTGCCCCCCGCTACCGCCTCCGCCACAAGCAGACAGGCCCAGACACAGCAATCCGGCTGCGACAAGACAACGTTTTAACAGGTTCGGCGTTCGCATCAACTTGTTACCCGGCTTGCCGGTTCATACAAAGCAAGGATATTTATTCATCACGGAACTTCACGATCCATCGCGGCTTCGAGCAACTCGAACCACATCTGGCGATCGAGCACGATATTCTGTGCATCCACCAGCTCCCGGATACGCGGCAACCTGCCCGATCCCAGAATTGGGCTGATGCGGGCGGGATGGTGAAGCAGCCAGGCGATCGCCAATTGCTCCCTGCTCACATCCAGTTCATGCTCAAGGTGATTCAGGGTGCGGCTCAGTGCCGTCACTTCATGCCTGGAAGCGAGCGCGCCGCCGGCCAATGGCGACCAGGCTTGAGGCGTCACCCTCAATCTTTGACACTGATCCAGCGTGCCATCGAACAGGCTATCCAGATGCATGAGCGAAATCTCGATCTGATTGGTTCGCAGCGGCTCGTTGACACGGCTTTGCAGCAAATCGAACTGATGCGGCAAAAAGTTGGATACGCCAAATCCTTCCACTTTGCCTGCGCGCTTGAGACGATCGAAAGCATCGGCGACTTCGTCAGCGTTCATCAGCGGATCCGGGCGATGTATCAGCAGCAGATCAAGCCTTTCGACGCCCAGACTGAGCAAGGAATTTTCTGCCGAAGCGATGATGTGTGCACGGCTGGTGTTGTAATGCTTGATGCGGTGCGCGGGTCGGGCCGCCGACACGAGTGCAATCCCGCATTTGCTGATCAGCCTGATTCGCGATTTTAGGCCTGGATTGGCCTGCAATGCGGCACCGAATATCGATTCACATTGATAGTCGCCATAGATGTCGGCCAGATCAAACGTGTCTATTCCATGTTCGAGGCATTCACTGACCAGGCCGGCAACCTCCCCTGGATTCATATTCCATTGAGCTATACGCCATAAGCCCAAAATCATGCGGGAATTCGGGAAACTCACGCCACACTCATCCAATGGTTAGGCCATCTTGCGGAAGACTCAATGGACAACCTCCAGCAAGACCGTTCCTTTGGCGATGAGGCTGACTTCACCGCCAATCACCCTGGCGTTAATTCCGCTATAGGCGTCTCGCACCATTTCGCCGTCCTTGAACACTCCACCAACCGGAATAGTGATCGCGCCGCGGGCCTTCGGAACGGCCACCACTCGATCACCGCCATAGACGCGACTAAAAGCATAGGGAGCGTCGCTAAGCTTATGGTGAACGCCGCGGGCCAATGCGACATGGCGAATGCGGAATTGGCCAAGCTTTTGCCAATGCGCCAGTACCGCGGCATCGGGGTGAGCCCAGTTCATGTCGGAGCGGGTGGCTTGTTGCGGATCGCCGGAAGTTGCCGGCCCGGGCGGCCTGGCACTTTCATCACCATAGAAAATCTGCACGCCGCCGGGTGCAAGCAACAGCGCCGTTCCGGCATCGATCAGATGATCGCGCGGATACAGCTCGGTGTCATGCGAAGAAATGTAAGACAACACATCAAATGGCTTGCCGATGGCACGTCCGGCCGCGAGCCGGCTGGCGTAATCCGCATATAGCCGATCCAGTGCCGACATATCCTCCAGCTTCTGATCCTGAAAATCGAAGTTCAACAAGCTATCAAAACCGTTGTCGAAGTAGGCATCGCGCTCAACACCATGAGGGAATACCTCCCCCACCATCCAGAACGGTGCATCATCGATCTTCTTGGCCGGATTTCTGGCTTTCCAGTCCGCGAGCGCAGCTGTACCTGCTCTCTTGAGTTCAAGCCACGCGGGCAGTTCAACGTGCTTGGCGGTATCACAGCGGAAGCCATCGATTCCGTAATCTCGTACCCAGTCGGTGAGCCACTTGACCAGATAGCCGCGCACGGTGGTATTGGGCAGGTCAACGGCTGCCGTGTCCTTCTTGCGCTCTTTCAAGAAAAATGGAAGTTTGACAGGCGCCGTACTCTCGGTGCGGAAATCGGGCAGATAAGCCAATTGCTTGGTCAAGTCATCATAGCCGCCTTCCGGGTAACCGGGCAAGCCAGCGCGCACCCAGTCACCTCCCCACCATTTGCCAAATTCAAAATTATTGTAGTCGATCCACGTCTGATAACTTTTGATCGTGTATTTTTCCCATCCCTTCCAAAGCAATTCCGGCAAATATTCGGACAAAGTCTGGATGTCGGCATAACCCGGGTGGTTCATCACGATATCAAACAACACCCGAATACCCTGCGCGTGAGCCGTATCCACAAATTCGCGCAGTTCTTCAGGCGTCCCCATGTTTTGATCAAGCTTGGTGTAATCAAGAGCGAAGTAGCCGTGATAGGCATAGTGTTTGAATTCCGCGTTGCCTCCCGGCACCCAGCCGTGTATCTGCTCGTAGGGAGGAGTAATCCAAATCGCGTCGACGCCAAGCTGCTTGAAGTAACCGGCTTTCAGTTTCTTCGTCAGACCTGCCAGATCTCCACCATGAAAGGTGCCGATTTCCTGTTTGCCATCCGGTTGGCGGCCATAACTGTGGTCATTGTCGGGATTGCCATTATAGAAACGGTCGGTTATCGCGAAATAAACAATAGGATTGTCGGCAAAGCTCACCGCCGGTGGCGTAGCAGGATTTACATGTGTCGCGCTTGGTTGAGCGGTTGCACAACCAAGGAGTGATAATGTGGCAACAAGGCCTAGAAAAGCGGAACGCGAGGAAAGTAACACGAGATAGCCTCCCGGAACCAGAGAAAAAAGGGTGCACCCGGCATAAGCCGGGAGCACTAACAGCCGAAACTATTTCGCTGCCTGAGCCTTCACCGCTTCATCCTTGCTCCTGAAGATTTCTTTATTGCCCGAGTCGATCCAGACTTCGTTGCCCTTATTGGCATCGAAACTCATGTCCGCACCGCCCTGTTCCTTCACGTCGCCCTTGTGGATGATGTAGTTGACAACCTTGGTCTCGCCAAACTTGCTCAGAGGAAAGTGCCAATATACCCCGAAGCTGTCGCAACCGGTTGGCATGCGTGGGATGAACCAATTGGTAAGACCGATGTTGGGTGATTTCCAAAGATGGATGCCCCAGTCGTCATACTTTCCATCCGGACGATAGTAATGGATGCCGACCTGGCCATCTGGAACTGGCACGTCCTTGCAATCCGCAGCAGCGGCAGAAAGACTCGTCAGGACAAATGCGGCAACTGCAGCAGCTTTTATGACATTGAGCTTGTTCAACATTTCATTCTCCTTCTCTTAGGTTGGTACTTCTTCAAATTGGATCGCGCTCGATGGCCATCATTACAGCCAAAGATGCTAACCCTTTACTCCGCCGGCGGTGAGACCGGAAATCATCCACTTCTGGGCAAGAAGGAAGACAACGGTAATCGGCAACCCCGACAAAATCGCCGCCGCGGCAAAATCTCCCCATAGATATTTTTGCGGATAAAGATAATTCCTCACACCAACTGCCAGGGTGAGATGATTCGTGTTCTTCAGAAGTATCGAAGCAACCGGATACTCATTGATTGCGCCAATAAACGCCAGCAGGAACACCACCATCAATATCGGCACGATGATAGGCAACAGCACATAGCGAAATGCCTGGAAAGCGCTTGCACCATCCGCTTTGGCGGCTTCTTCAATTTCAACCGGAACCGTTTCAAAATACCCCTTGATGGTCCAGATATAGATGGCTATCCCACCGGCATAGGCCAAAATCAATCCTCCATGACTCTCAATTCCGAGCCAGGGTACATAATTTCCGATCCGGTCAAAAATTGTGTAGATTGCAACCAGTGCCAGCACGCTTGGGAACATCTGCAAGAGCAAGAGTGCATTCAACATGTAATTCTTGAACCAAAACTTCATGCGGGCAAAGGCGTATGCACATGTGGTTGATAACACCACGAGAATCAAAGCGGAAAGGGTCGCAACTTTCACCGAATTCCATAACCACAGTAAGACCGGGAATTGCGGCTCCAGCAACACGCCGTCTGCCCCCTTATAGGAAAATCCAAATGCCACCACCCAGTGCTCCAGACTAATTGTGTGAGGAATAAGACTGCCAGTCGAGAAGTTACCGGGCCTGAGACTGATCGAAAAAATCATCAGCAATGGAAACATGATCAGGCAAATGAAAACAATGATTCCCACATGGGCGAGCGCCACTCTCCATCGATGCGATTTATCAAGCACAATAGCCATGCGAGCTCTCCTTATGTGGCAATTTCAAAATCCAGATTCGATCTCATCAACGCCCTTCCAGTGCATTGACCTTGGTCAACCGCATATTGATCAAGGACAGAACGGCGACCATCAAAAACAGTATGGTGGAAATGGCCGCGGCGAGGCCGAAATTTGTCCCCGAGTCTTCAAAGGCGATCCGGTAAGTAAATGACACCAGCAAATCCGTTGTACCCGCTGGCACTTTGGTATCCAGAAAATCAGGGCGCCCACCGGTCAGCAACTCAATCAACATCACGTTATTGAAGTTGAAAGCAAAGCTGGAGATCAGCAAAGGCATAATCGGCTTGACAATGAGCGGCAAGGTAATCTTGAAGAAATTTGTTAGGGGACCGGCACCCGCAATTGCAGAGGATTCGTAAAGTTCACCCGGAATGGCCTTTATCAGCCCCATACTTATCACCATCATGTAAGGAAATCCCAGCCAGGTATTGACAATAAGCAACATGGATTTCGCCAGAAAGGGCGTGGAAAACCAGGACGGTTGCAGGCCAAACAACATCGCCAGAATCTGGTTGATTTCACCCGTATTCTGGTTGAACAATCCCTTGAATATCAGAATGGAGATAAATGCTGGAACGGTATAAGGGACAAAGAACATCGTCTCGTAGAGGGAACGAAAGCGCAATGCATCCCATTCCATCAACACCGCCAGAACCACGCCAACCGAGAATGTGAAAAGTACGGTCAGCCCGGCAAAGATGACCGTCCATGCAAATATCCTCAAAAATGGCTGGCTGAAGGACGCATCCGAAAATATCTTGTGATACTGCGACCACCCCACGTTCACTGTAAAACCCGGGGTAAGCCGCTCACCCGACGCCGTTTCGAAAAAGCCGGTCTTCATGTTGGGGGCCAACACTGTATGATCCTGTTTGTTGGTCAACGTCCCGTCAGCATTCGCTTTATAGAGTTTGTCGACATCACCGAATTGGCGCAGACTGGTTATGCTTACAAGTTCTCCATTGGGCAAATGGAAGGACACCAACTTCAGATTCGGCAGGTAACTGATAAGCACTTTCAGGTCGACGGGCTCTGAAAGAGCCGCGTCACTGGCAGCCGGAGCTGTGGCTTCGAGAACTACCGGATCCCTATATTGTGAAAGCGGTGGGCTGATGAATACCTCGCCCTGCTCGTCTTCCAATCTAACTCGAAAGGCATTCCCATCACGATGGAGGGTGAAGGCAAAGTTCCGTTCACCTTTGACTCTATAAGTTTGATCAAGGAAGTACTGCTTGGCTCGTTCGAAGGTTAGAAGATTGCGGGAACTGTAATTGGTGTAACTGATGGCAATGGTGTACACGATTGGAAATATGACGAAAACCAGCGTCGCTATGAGCCCCGGAAACAGGTAACGATAGGGATAAACACGCGGTGATATGTAAACAAATACGCCAAATGCCAATATTGCAAGGCATGCGAGTGCCACAATGAATTGACCGGCGACGTAGATTTTGGCCACAACATATAAGCCAAACAGCACCGCGACAGCGGATAAAATATACGGACTGGCTTTTTGCAAACTGCGACTCATACGTCCATTCTCCCTGCATCAGCAAATTACAGGCTCGGATATATCGGCTATTCGAACACGCCGTTATAATCGGTACCTCTGTGCCGTCCCGCAAGGGGGGCACAGATGCGGGCGCCGGAAGAAAGTCCGGCGCCCTCGGGCTTACTTGCTGGTTATGCGCTTTGCTGCGTTGTCCAACGCTTCTTTGGGCGTTTGACGACCGTTGCCGACGTTAGCCAATGCCGGCGCCATAGCCGCCCAAAAACGACCCATCTCGGGATTGTTCGGCATCAGTTGGCCGGTCTTAGCCGATTCCATGGTTGCCCTGATGTTAGGATCATTTTTCAGCTTGTCATAGTAGGCCTTGTTGGCAGGCACACCCAATGGTGTTGCCGCATTCATCGCCTCCAAGCCTGGCAATGTCAGCAAGTTGTTTTCCAGGAATTCAACGGCCACGTCCTTGTTTACGCTGGAATGGTTGATCATGCAGCCCAGGACGCCGATGAATGGCGCTGCAGGCTTGCCAGCCACTGACGGAATTGGTGCAACGCCAAAGTTGATCTTCGACCGTTTCAGGTTGTCCCAAGACCATGGTCCGGTGATCCACATGGCAACCTTGCCACTGTTCATACCTGCCTCGGCGTCTGCTCCGGATGTATCTTCAGGCAAGAGGCCTTCCTTGACGAACTTGGCCAGCAGTTCAGCACCCTTAATTGCACCGGCGTTGTTCACGCCGGTATCGGATCCGTCATACGTACCATCGGGTCTTTGCTTGAACGCATAACCTCCATTAGCGGCCAGTAGCGGCCAGGTGAAGTAGGTGTTCTCGTATTCCCAGAGAATCGCGCTGTCGCCCTTCGCCTTCAGCTTTTTATCCAGCGCCGGAATTTCTTCCATGGTCTTGGGAGGCTTTGGTATCAGATCCTTGTTGTAGACCAGCCCAATGGCTTCGATCGAAATTGGATAAGCCCAAATCTTGCCATCCATCGTGAAGGCCTTCCATGCCAGCGGTGTTATCTGATCCTGGAACTTTTTGGATGGCGTGACCGGATCAAGCAAGCCGGCAGCGATCCACTCGCCGGCACGATCATGAGGCCAACACCAAATATCCGGCCCCTTGCCGGCGGCTGCGGCCTGCTGAAACTTTCCGGGCGCATCTTCAGGGTGCTCTACGATCACCGGCACACCTGTCTTCTTGGTGAACTCATCGCCAACCTTTTGAATGCCGGCGTATCCCTTGTCGGCATTGATCCAGAGCGAGAGTTTGCCCGGTTCCGACGCGTGGGCAATGCTGAAGCTCGAGACCAATGCAATCGCTACGAGTTTTTTCTTGAAAGTCATGATAGCTCCCTTTAGTGAGTGTTAATAAAACAATCGTCTTCCATGTTGTTAATCCCTTGAACGCAACAAGCTATGAGGGCTTAACACGCTGGAAGGCCGCTCCGACATCGTTAAACAGGTAGCAGCGGCTTGGCGGCAGATGCACGCTGATGTTCTCGCCCACCTGGGCATCATGTGTTGCGTCGGCGCGCACCACAATAGGCTCCACAGCGTCTCGCGCTTGAAGATAAAGCATTGTGGACTCGCCGAGGTGCTCGACCGCGATGACTTCGCTGGTGATGGTGTTGCCGCTTATGTCAAAGAGCCAGTGTTCAGGCCGAATCCCCACCGTGACCTTGGCCCCAGCAATTCCTTCCCGTGCATCTACGGCAGCCACGATAATGCCTCCATCGGCCAGTTGAACCGTAGCGGATTCCTCCGAGGCGGATACCAGTTTCCCCTCGATGAAATTCATTTTTGGCGAGCCGATGAATCCTGCAACAAAGAGGTTGCGCGGGTGATGATAAAGCTCCAGGGGAGTGCCAACCTGTTCGACATTTCCGTATGATAAAACCACAATCCTGTCGGCCAGCGTCATGGCCTCGACCTGGTCGTGCGTCACATAAATCATGGTGGTACGCAGCTCACGATGCAGCTTGGTGATTTCTATACGCATCTGCACCCGCAGCGCGGCATCCAGATTCGACAGGGGCTCATCGAACAGAAACACCACCGGCTTGCGAACAATGGCACGACCGATTGCGACACGCTGCCGCTGCCCCCCGGACAGTTCCTTGGGCTTGCGCTCCAACAGCGGTTCGATCTGGAGTATCTTCGCCGCATGATCAACGGCCGCCTTCATTTCATTTTTGTCCATCCCCGCCAGCTTCAGGCCAAAGGCCATGTTTTCGGCGACGGTCATGTGCGGGTAGAGCGCGTAGCTTTGAAAGACCATCGCAATGCCGCGCTTGGATGGCGGGATGTCATTACAACGCTTGCCGTCGATACTAAGTTCGCCGGCGGTGATATCCTCCAAACCGGCAATCGCGCGCAGCAGCGTCGATTTTCCGCAACCTGACGGGCCCACAAAGACCACAAACTCGCCGTCCTTGATGTCAAGATCAATGCCGTGCAATATCTCGTTTTTGCCAAACGACTTACGAATGCCGCGCAAGACGACTTCGGACATATTTGTCTGCTCCATCCATGATTCAATCTCTTCACATGTTATGGAGAGTGTTATCGACTAACTCTCACTCGGCAGCAAGCCAAAGAGATCAAATTTGATGATCGAATTGCCAAAAAAGATAGTTGAAACCGTTTGCCTCGACACACGCTGTTACGCTGAATGGATTCGCAACGATGAAACAGGCGGGGCATACCCGCCTATTTCATGCGCCCGATGCCTGGCTGTGTCTGCACGCCCGGGTTACAGCTACCGCAGTAATGCTTCGCTTACCACCAGGCTTCCATTTGCACGCCATACGTAACTGCGCTTGATTGATTAGCCCATCCCAGCACGGGAACTGAGCAATCCCGACCGGTACATGCACTTGCTCCAGACTCCACGCCATAGGGAGTGGTATCCCTGTTCCAACTCAGGTATGAGACATAAGCACGCAGAACCGGGCGTGCATAGAAGCCGCTACCCATCGACAATTGCGGTGAAATCGTAATCTTGTTCAGGTAGTCGGTTGTACTGTTAGGATTGTTATCGTAGTTCAGGTTATAACCACTCACACGCGTTGTACCTGCCTCAACCGCAAGACCTAAGTTGTCGGTGAAGTGATAGATGGGACGAACGACCAATGACCACGACGTCCTGTCTGAGTATTCGGACGAGGTACCAGTAATGCCGTACCAGGGAAACTTCTCCTTGCCGTAACCCAGGAAAGCCTGCCCGTTCCAGTTATCGCCGAACTCGAAGTTCCCCACGTCCATAATGCGCCATGCTGAATGTTTCATGGAGCCGGAACTGTCCTGCTGAGCCCAATACAATGCGCTGCCATCAAGTTGCCCTGCATCGTGAGCCGTTTGTATCCACAGCGCATTCTGCCAGGTGCCAAACAACACGATTGAATGTTTGGCCCAGGCCGACCAACCGTTATAATTATTATCTACATTTCCCGGGAGAATTTGATTATTGCCCCGGACAATGTTCGTTCCAAAGCCCAGCGAACCAGCTTTGCCCAGGTTGATTCCTTCCAGGCGCAAGTCATGGACCGTCTTTTGCTGGGAAGGATCGCCATTAAAAGTCACGCGGCCAATTTCTTGATTATTCGGATTTGTGAGACCAGTAACTACTGTGATGTTTCCAGGAGTAGGGTTATTTGGGCAAGCAGCGGGAGCAATACCAAGACTAGCGCAACTAACTACTTGTGTAGTTGTTCCAGGTGTTATGGTTGATGCATAATTTGCAGCACCTGCCTTCATCAAAGCATAGGAGAACTTGCCAAAGCCGAGATCAATGTTCTCGATTCCGGCACCCGGCCCTGTGTCCTGCATGATAAACAGATCGACGATATGCACGTCCTCGCGTTTGTAATAGCGCTTGCCGGCCCACACAGTCGCCTGAGCCAAGGCGCCGCTGCTGCCAAAGCCTTGTGCCGAGCCATACGCCTCGCGCAAGGCGGGAATGGTTCCCTCGTAGTCGGCAACTTGACCAGTGCCATATGCAACCAGCGTATGGACACCGAACTTGGTGCCGTCACTATCGCCCATGTTGGCACCCAGTTTGATTTCCCCGTAGGTATCGCACTGATTACCGAGGCGCCCTGCGTGGTCTACCGAGTCAGAATTGCCCGCCGTATTAAACACCGACCCCTGACTAAGCTTGAAGCAATTCGCGCCGCCTCCCTTGGTGCTGCTCCCGGAACTACTGCGCAGGTAGCCGCCGAAATCAATATCAGCCATCGCAGATTGCGCCGCAAACAACATAACGATTGCGGCAACCTTTATCATCGTATTCATTTTATTACTCCTCTCCGAACGGTTTATTAAACTCGAAAAACCAATGCTTCCGGTCCAGTTCAAATACCAGTCCCCAAAAAGGAAGGGGGAGTTGCTCGATGAACCTGCAGAAAAGAAGTCCATCTCGCTGTGTCGTGCCTAAAACTTCACCTCTCTGTGGAGGCGTTAAAAGCCATGCAAAAAATCTTGAAAATCTGCCAAATCAAACCAACGCAATCAACTTCCCAATTTCGTGCTTTTATAATAAGTTCTTAACTGTTGGGTCATCGAAGCGGTCTCATTAGATTGAAAGTATGCACACGGAAGCGAGTCAAGCCAGCTTGCTTTGACAGATCGACTTTTGCGATCAGGTGAGAATGGTCGGGTGGAGACAATTCGGCGATGGGCAGAATATGCAGCATGCCGGCTGGCCAAACCAAAGTCGCCCAGGAGAGAGCAGGCGACCATAATAAAATACAAAATAATAACTGCGGCGCGAACTGAGCCAAGGAAGGGCGGATAAAGGATATACTGAAATTCATTTCAGGCACCGGATAGAATCCTGACCACAATTGAATTCCTCTTGCAACCCACACATCTTGCAGATGGTGAATAACTAACATTTATCTAAGGCCTCTTGACGGCGCCTTCTTAAAGTTCGAGAGATTTCCTGGATAATTGTAACGAATTGTAGTGATATTGCAACTGAATCTATTTCACATGAAAATATGCTTCAAATCGTCCAGGCAATTTTGTAAAATTGAAATATTTGTTCATTCAAAAGCGAATAGGAAACTGAAGTTTTGGCTGTAGAATGCCATCATTGCACGTTTATCCCATATCACGTTTGAAACTTTATCCGCGCTTCGCTGGTCTCAGCACCGTCCCGGAAATTAATGCTCAACTTTAGGAGGCTTTTAATGGAACAACAATATATCCCTGCTGCGCAGATCGGTGCGGTCTCGACCGCGCAGAACAAGGTGCTGCGCAACACCTACATGATGCTGGCGCTGACGATGATCCCGACCGTGATCGGCGCATTCCTCGGCATGTCCACCAATTTCGCGTTCATGGCCCAGCATCCGGTCATGTTCTCGCTGATGATGTTCGGCGCGATGATGGGCCTGATGTTCGGCGTGACCGCAATGCGCAACAGCATCTGGGGTGTCGCGCTGCTGCTGGCCTTCACCTTCGTTGCCGGATTCTTCCTCGGCCCCATCCTGCAGATCGCGCTGCACCTGAAAAACGGCGCGCAGCTGGTCGGCATGGCGGCGGGCGGAACCGGGATCATCTTCTTCAGCCTGGCGACGCTGGCAACCGTCAGCAAACGCGATTTCAGCTTCATGGGCAAGTTTCTGTTCATCGGCCTGATCCTGCTGATCGTCGCGTCGCTGGCCAACATGTTCTTCCAGATCCCGGCGCTGGCGCTGACCATTTCCGCGATCGCGATACTGATTTTCTCGGCGTACATCCTGTTCGACATCAGCCAGATCGTGCGCGGCGGCCAGACCAACTACGTGATGGCGACGATGAGCCTGTACCTGGATATCTACAACATCTTCGTCAATCTGCTGAGCCTGCTGATGGCATTCAGCGGCGAGCGGGACTGATAACCATAAACTAACCTGCGGTTTGGGACCTTTCCCCAGGTAGCGCAGATCAATGAGTCCGGCTCTGAACCGGAAAGCCCTGTCAGGAAACTGGCAGGGCTTTTTTCCGGATCATCCGGCAAATATATCCGCCTGCTTGCTTTGGATCTGCTTTCGGCATTCCGGTGAGTTGCGATCGAGGTTTAGCCATGAAAATTATATCTGGACGGTGCCACATTGGTGTTCAGCCTGACGAAAGACGGGCGATCGTTGCCATTTCCGGCCTGATGAATTTCCCGGCTCTCCCTGCCAGCGTGGAAAATACCGGAAACCGGCCGGGTGTTTCAGCATGCTGACCGCGAATCCAGCCCCGCTTCCTGTGCCGATTGCCGTGTTGCTGTTGATCGTGGCCATGCTGGTTGCAGCGTGGACAGGACGCATGGCCGGACGCAGACGGCAAACAGGAATAGCCAACATCCTGATCGACATGCTGGTCGCAGCCATCCTGGTATCGCGCATCGCCTTCGTTGCTGTGTGGTTCGACACCTACCGCAACGCACCCTGGTCCATGCTGGATATACGCGACGGTGGATTCATACCATGGGTCGGGATGATTGCCGCATTGCTGGTCGCAGTCTGGCGCGGCTGGAACCGCGAGGCAGTGCGCAAACCGCTGATTCTGGGACTGGCGGCAGGGGCGCTTGCCTGGGAAGCGATGTTCGGCGCAATCGTGATGATGAACAACACGGCCCTGCCCGGCGTGCCGTTGACGACCCTTTCGGGAGCGCCCGCAGACCTGGCCAGACTGGCCGGCGGCAAGCCCATGGTAATCAACTTGTGGGCAAGCTGGTGCCCGCCATGCCGACGCGAAATGCCGGTGCTTGCCGACGCGCAGAAGAACGACAGGGAGGCGCGCTTTGTTTTTGTGAACCAGGGCGAGGATGGAACAACGGCCCGGAACTTTCTCAGTGCCGCGCAACTCGATCTCGGCAATGTTCTGCTCGATCCTTCTGCCGGCTTGGGCCGCGAGGTCGGTTCGATGGCATTGCCGACCACGCTTTTCTACGACGCCAACGGCCGGCTGGTTGACACCCACCTGGGTGAACTATCGGCCGCTGCACTGGCGAGCAAATTAAACCGGTTTCACTCGCACGCCCTTTTAAAAAAATAAGGAATAATCATGATAAAAATGCCTTTCGTTCAATTCGCGCTGATATTTTCCCTGCTTGCCGCAAGCCTTGCTGCACAGGGAAAAGACTTCCCGGCTCCGATCAAGTCGCTCGAAGCGCAGGGTGTCGAAGTGAAAGGCACTTTTGCTGCGCCGGATGGACTGACCGGCTATGCCGGCTTGGTCGGGCAACATCCGCTGGCCATTTACCTGACCGCCGATGGCAAACAGGCGATCATCGGCACCATGATAGACGGGAACGGGAACGACCTGAGCCAGGAACCGCTGGACAGACTGGTCAGGAAACCGATGACCGTGAAAATCTGGAACCAGCTTGAAAAGAGCACCTGGATCGAAGATGGCGACAAACAGGCACAGCGCGTGGTCTACGTATTTACCGACCCGAACTGCCCCTACTGCAACAAGTTCTGGAATGATGCCCAGCCCTGGGTAAAAGCCGGCAAGGTCCGGTTGCGCCATATCATCGTTGCGATACTCACGCCGACCAGCGCGGGCAAGGCGGCAGCGCTGCTCACCGCCAAGAATCCGCAAGCTGCGCTGACCCGGATGGAACTGCATCATGCCAGCGGCGGCATCAAGCCGCTGGACCGGATACCGGCAGCAATTCGCACGCAACTGGACGCCAACCAGAATTTGATGGAACAGCTCGGCTCTTCCGCCACCCCGGCCATCTTCTACAAGGATGAAAGCGGCAACCTGGAAAAACTGGAGGGCGCGCCGACGCCAGAAGCGCTGCCAAAAGTTCTCGGGCCGCGCTGAAGATAACCTGCCCGCGACGGATAAACCAAGCTGAAAATGCTTACCCTGAAATCACGTTTATATTAGTTCGAATCGGATAGCAAAAGCCCTGCCAGAAAACTGGCAGGGCTTTCTTTTTGGAATTACAGGAAATTCGACAGGCGCTTTTTGTCACATCAATGACTTTACTATATGAAGGTGCACGAAGGTATTAAACCGAACCTTAAGACATGTCTGGCCATTTTATTTCGCTGCTCGGCAAAGTGGGTTGGAGACACTCAGCCATAGAAAATTGCTCTATCCAGAACATTATTTATCGATTTGGTAAAACGGAATATCAGGCCGCCGCCATTCCTTACCTGGTGCAAACTTATTGTTCCGCCCAGCCGGATCGCGGCTTCCTTTGCAATGGCCAGACCTAATCCGCTTCCGGCAACAGTCGTATCCTGTACTCTGTAAAACGGATCGAATACACGTTCACGTTCCTGGGCCGCTATGCCCGGTCCGTTATCGACGACTTCGATGACCGAATTATTGCTTTCTTCAAGCAATCTGAGCGTAACCTTCCCTTCTGCCGGTGTGTACTTGATGGCATTATCAAGCGCGTTCTTGATGATCATGCGCAATGGCTCGGGTTCCGTATGCAAATAAAGATGCGCAAACTCCTCGATGCCAAGATCGATGCGCTTGGCTTCGGCAAGCGGCAGAAAATCGGCAACCAGTTCACGGGCCATCGCGGAAACATCAATATCTGAATCCGACTTTTCTCCCGATTGGGTTCTCGCAAGGCTGAGCAGTTGTTCAGTCAGCAATTTTGCACGTTCAATCCCTTCCTGCAACGGGACTATCCTGTCGCGCACCGTTTCCAGCGAACCTGCACTCTTCAGGTTTTGTACCTGAAGCGATAATGCCGTGAGCGGACTGCGAAGTTCGTGCGCGGCATCTGCGATAAAACGCCGTTGCTGCGACATCAGTTGATTCACCCTTGTCAGCAAGCGATTGATCGCATGCACGAATGGTGTGATTTCACGGGGAAGGCCTTCATCAGAAATAGCCTGGGGCCGCTCTACCGGTTGCTCATCCAGTTTTCTGGACAATCGCATCACTGGCGCAAGTTCGTTGCGCACGATGTATGCAATCAGCCAGGCCAGAATGGGTAGCAGCAACAGCAACGGGATCAGTGTACGCAATGCACTATTGATGGCGATCTCATCGCGTACGTCAGTCGGCTGTGAGACTACTGTGCGTATACCGTTTTTGCCGTCATGGACAAACACGCGCAATTCTCCGGATCCTGTATCCAGCGTGTGCATACCCGCAGACATATCGCGATTCAGCCAGGCGGGAGCGAGGTCGCCAGGAAGATGGAAGATCGAAACCAGCGATTCCGGATCGGTAATTCCGCCGTAATTGGCGCTTGAAGGCTGCGCAGGCGATGCGACGGGTGCCGCAGCACTGATCACGGAAAGCTTGGCGATCTGGCGCAGCATGTCATCCTGAAATTCTCTTGCATCCGAGAAGGCCAGGCTGAACGAGGCGGCTGCAGCGATCAGTCCGGCAAGCAGGATAACGCCTCCCGATACCACTGAAAGATGCCGCTGCAAGGACCGGTTCATGCTGATTTATCCACCATCCAACCTGCGCCGCGCACATTCTTGATCACATTTGCACCCAGTTTCTTGCGCACGCCATGTATCAGGAAATCCACAGCATTGCTTTCCACTTCCTCGTTCCAGCCATAAATCCGTTCTTCCAGTTCGGCACGGGTGAGAATCGCGCCGGGACGCAGCAACAGTGCCTGCAACAGGGAAAACTCCCGAGCGCTCAATAATCCAACTGCATCACCGCACCGCGCCTCGCGACTTGCCTGGTCAAGGGTTACCTTGCCGTTGGACAGCAAGGGGGCTGCCTGACCGCCCTGACGGCGAATTACCGCACGCAGCCGTGCCAACAATTCGTTCACATCGAACGGTTTCGCCAGATAATCATCCGCTCCGAAATCCAGGCCTTTGATTCTGTCGTTGACGTCATCGCGAGCAGTGATAACGATGACCGGCACCGTACTGCCTCCCTGACGCAAGCGACGCAATACGTCGAGGCCGTCACGCCTGGGCAATCCCAAATCGAGCAGCACTGCCTGGTGTTCTCCGTGTTCAAGAATACTACTGGCAGTCGCACCGTCCTTTACCCAGTCAACGGCATACGCGGCATCCTTTAGCGCGACGGATACCGCTTCGCCTATCATCTGGTCATCTTCAACCAACAATATACGCATACCATCCAGAGTCTGAATAAATGAAACAAAAAACCGCCCACGAGGGGCGGTTTCGGTTTGATGATTAATCCGGATTTTTGCCTTCCGGGTCATTCTCCAATACTTTTCCAGATTTTGCATCCACCCCGACTTCCTGTGTGACATTGTCGCGCCGTATGTCAAAGGAATAGCGCAAACCGCTTCCGCCCTTCTCCTTTTCGAGTTCCTCATCGGTGATTTTCCCTGCATGGGCTTTGAGCGCGATTTCACGTGCCTGGTCCATGGTAACCTTTGCGTCTCCGGCAAGTTCATGTCCCGTATAGGCGGCGGCATTCAGTGAAAATTCCATTGCCGTGATAGCCAGCACGCTCATA
Source organism: uncultured beta proteobacterium (assembly GCA_963827265.1). Taxonomy (GTDB): domain Bacteria; phylum Pseudomonadota; class Gammaproteobacteria; order Burkholderiales; family Gallionellaceae; genus Gallionella. The sequence goes on from CAWHAD010000007.1 coordinate 266,557, forward strand.
AATAGTTGCTTGTTCATCAAGTTGAAAATCGGATGTTGATTCATGTTGGTTTTCCTTCTTAAGTTGATCGGATTACGGTGTGGTAAATGCTTACCGTTGCAATCACTCTATACCTCCAGAATTAGCAATCCATTAGCCGACGAGATAATTGCCTACATGGGAATAGATGGAATATCGAAATTTTTAGCTGCACGCGTTTTGGCTTTTGTATCCGGTTATTTCAAGAGTTGCATTAGTGGCCTTGTTTGGCCGGCCTGTTCTCGAAAATCAGGATGCACGCCGCAATGAACGTGAGGAGAATCGCCGATGCAAAATACCGGCTGAATGCCATTCCACCCGCGCTGATAGGCTTATCAAGAAAATCGCCCACCACTGCACCCAAGGGCCGTGTCAGGATGAATGCCGCCCAGAATAATATCGTGTGCGAAATTTTTGTCCTGTAGTAGGCAGCGACTACGATTAGCAGCAGCGCACTAAATACAATTGCTGCTCCCTCATAACCAAGTCCTGCCGTGCTGGCTGTCCAATCGCCAAGTGCAGTACCCAGAGTCTGGGAAAACATGATCGTCACCCAATAGAACATCTCGGCTCTGGGTGAACTCACGGTATCAACCGACACCGAGCCGAGCGCCCTGTACCAGATGGCCAGAGAAGCCATCAACAGCACAAACAACAGCGTAGAACCACCTGCGTAGCCGATTCCCAGAGAGCGGTCAGCGAAATCCGCCATCGTTGTTCCTACTGTGGTCGTAGCGATAATGGTTGTCCAGTAAAGGAATGGATGAAATCCTTTTGCCCTGATCTGTGCAAACACAGCGAGTAAAAAGATCGCTGCAAAAATGCCCGTTCCAACCAGATAACCCAGATTCATCGACATGGTGACTGCATCGCCTCCGGTTTCACCGAGTGTGGTTGCGAAAATTTTGACGATCCAGAAGACCAGCGTAATTTCTGGTACCTTGCTTAAAGCATGTGAGGTTGTCGTATTCATGTGGTTCCCTTAATAAATTCTGTCTGGTGATGGTTAGATAAATCTCCAAACACAGGATTTCTGACAAAAGGCTGTATTCGTGAATAAAACGTCTATTCACGTGGTTATGAAGATAGCAAACACGAATTAGCGGAGAGTTAGCAGGGTGAAAATTCGGCTAGCACCATGAGGGTGACAAAAGGCAAGTATGGGGAGATTATCGCCTCGTACCAAGATCTGCCTTTTTCACATCGGCACCATGTCCTGTTCAGATCCGGGAAAGGATAGCCGCAGCCTGAGGCTTCAAAAAAGAAAAATCCAGGCTGGGCTTGGCGCACATGAAAGCCGCTCGACGGGTTCAACCGCTATCAGGACAAATAAAGAATTGGCAGGGAATCCTTATGCGCCGGTCGGCTTCTTCGCATCGTCGCCGTCGGCCATGTGCTCGTACTGATCGTAGCGTTTCTGCATTTCGTTGTCGTAATATGCCTGCACTTCCGCGCCTTCCTGATCCATCTCGCGCAACAGCCCGCGGAAGCGCGGCTCGTTCCTGATGAACTCGTGGTAGGACACCGACGGCTTTTGCGAATCGAGCAATAGCGGGTGCAGACCTTCCTGCTCGCGCCGCGGATCGTAGCGGAACAGCGGCCAGTGACCGGCCTTGACCGCCAGTTCCTGCTGCTGGTGCTGCCTGCCGAGGTCGTAGCCGTGTTCACTGCAGGGGCTGTAAGCGATGATGACCGACGGCCCGTCGTAGGATTCCGCGTCGAGGAATGCCCTCAGTGTTTGGGTATCCTTCGCGCCGTAGGCCACATGCGCGACGTAGACATTCCCGTAGCTCATCGCGATCTGCGCGAGATCCTTCTTGCCGGTGTGTTTGCCGCCTGCCGCGAATTTCGCGATCGCGCCGCGCGGTGTGGCCTTGGACATCTGCCCGCCGGTATTCGAATAGACCTCGGTGTCGAGCACCAGGATGTTCACGTTGCGTCCCGACGCGATGACGTGGTCGAGCCCGCCGAAACCGATGTCGTAGGCCCAGCCGTCGCCGCCGATGATCCACACGCTCTTCTTCACCAGGTAGTCGGCCAGGCTTTCCAGATGGCGCGCTTCCGCGGCATCGATGTCAGCCAGCTTGTCGCGCAATGCCGCAACCCGTTCGCGCTGCTGGAAGATGCCCGCTTCGGTGGTCTGGTCGGCCATCAGTATCGCTTCGGCAAAATCTCCGCCTACCCTGTCCTGCAATTGCCGCAGCAATTCGCCGGCCTGTTCGGCGTGCTTGTCGATGCTGACGCGGAAACCCAGGCCGAACTCGGCATTGTCCTCGAACAGCGAGTTGCTCCACGCCGGCCCGCGCCCGTCGCCATTCTTGCACCAGGGCGTGGTCGGCAGGTTGCCGCCGTAGATCGACGAACAGCCGGTCGCGTTCGCGACCACCATGCGGTCGCCGAACAATTGGCTGGCCAGCCGGATATAGGAGGTTTCGCCGCAGCCGACGCAGGCCGAAGGGAACTCGAACAGCGGCTGCATCATCATCGCGCCCTTGATGGTGGATGCTTTCAGCTGGGTGCGGTCGTACTCGGGCAGGGTAAGGAAGAAATCGAAGTTCGCGCGCTCCTGCTCGCGCAACGGCATCATCGGCCGCATTTCCAGCGCCTTGTGTCCGTCGACCTTGGACACAGCGGGGCAGATGTCCACGCACAGCGTGCAGCCGGTGCAGTCCTCGGGGGCGACCTGGTAACTGATGTGCATGCCCTGCTCGAAATCCTTGCCCTTGACCTGTATGTGTTTGAAAGTCGGCGGCGCGTCCTTCGCCATATCGGCCGAAAACAGCTTGCTGCGAATCGCCGAGTGCGGACAGACGAACGGGCATTTTCCGCAGTGTATGCACAACGCTTCGTCCCATACCGGTATCTCCTGGGCCAGATTGCGCTTGTCCCACATCGCGGTACCGGAAGGCCAGGTGCCGTCGTTCGGCAGCGCGCTCACCGGCAGGCGGTCGCCGCGCCCGGACATGATCTCGGCGGTAATTTTGCGCACGAATTCCGGTGCGAATGCGGGCACCGCTTCCGGCATCTCGTGGCTGCTGCTGACTGTGGCCGGGACATCCACCTTGTGCAGGTTGGCGATGGTCTCGTCGATCGCCTTCCAGTTGGCCTCGACCACTGCCTGGCCTTTCTTGCTGTAGGATTTTTTGGCGGCAAGCTTGATCTTCTCGATCGCGACATCGCGCGGCAGTACCCCCGATATCGCAAAGAAGCAGGTCTGCATGATGGTGTTGATGCGGTTGCCCATGCCGGTCTGCTTTGCGATCGCATAGGCATCGATCACATAGAATTCGATCTTCTTGGCGATGATCTGCTGTTGCATCTTGCGCGTCAGCGATTGCCATGCCCTGTCCGGCGGGGTCGCCGTGTTGACCAGGAACACCGCGCCTTCAGCAGCGTGGTCCAGCATCTCGTAGCGGTCCAGGAATACCGGCTGGTGGCAGCCGATGAAGTTCGCCTCGTTGCCGGCGATCAAATAGGGCGAATGGATCGGTTTTGGCGAAAAGCGCAGGTGCGAAATGGTCGCCGCTCCCGCCTTCTTCGAATCGTAAACAAAATACCCCTGGCCATAGAGATCGGTTTCCTCGCCCATGATCTTGATGGTGTTCTTGTTCGCGCCGACCGTGCCGTCGGAACCCAGGCCATAGAACATGCAGCGCATCACGCCCTGGTTCGAGTCGGTGCGGAAATTTTCATCCCAATCCAGGCTGGTGTTGCTGAGGTCGTCATAGATGCCGATGGTGAAATGATTTTTCGGCTGGTCCTTGTTCAGTTCGTCGAACACGCCCTTGACCATGCCCGGCGTGAATTCCTTCGAAGACAGTCCATAGCGTCCGCCCACGATGCGCGGCATGCCGGCAAACCTGCTGGCGCCGCCCATCTGCGCTTCGCTGATCGCGGTGACCACGTCCTTGTAAAGCGGTTCGCCGTCCGCGCCCGGCTCCTTGGTCCGGTCCAGCACCGCGATGCATTTCGCGGTCGCCGGAATGACCTTGAGCAGCTCGTCTGCCGCAAACGGCCGGAACAGGCGCACCTTGACCACGCCGGTTTTTTCGCCATGATGATTGAGGTGGTCGACGACTTCTTCCACTGCCTCAGAACCCGAACCCATCAGCACGATCACGCGCTCGGCATCCGGTGCGCCGGCATATTCATACAGATGGTACTGGCGTCCGGTCAGTGCGGCAAACTTGTCCATGGTTTGCTGCACAATCCCGGGCATGCGCTGGTAGAACGGATTGACCGACTCGCGCGCCTGGAAATACACGTCCGGGTTTTGCGACGTGCCGCGGATGAACGGATGGTCCGGTGTCATCGCGCGGGCGCGATGCGCGAACACCAGCTGGTCGTCTATCAATGCGCGCACCACGCCGACCGGAACCTGTTCGATCTTGGCGACTTCGTGGGAAGTGCGGAAACCGTCGAAGAAATGCAGGATAGGCACGCGCGCCTGCAGCGTCGCCGCCTGCGCGATCAGCGCGATGTCCATCGCCTCCTGCACCGAATTGGACGCGAGATAGGCAAAGCCGGTCGCGCGCGTCGCCATCACGTCGCCGTGGTCGCCGAAGATCGACAGGCCCTGGGCGGCCAGCGAGCGCGACGCGACATGCATCACGAACGGCGTGAGTTCGCCGGCGATCTTGTACATGTTCGGGATCATCAGCAGCAGGCCCTGCGATGCGGTAAACGTGGTTGCCAGCGAGCCGGTCTGCAGTGCGCCGTGTATCGCGCCGGCTGCGCCGCCCTCGCTCTGCATCTCGACGACTTCCGGAATGGTGCCCCACAGGTTCCTGGTGCCCTGGGACGACCAGGCATCGGCGTATTCGCCCATCGGCGAAGAGGGTGTGATCGGATAGATCGCGATCACTTCGTTGGTCAGGTGGGCGATATAGGCGGCAGCCTCATTGCCGTCGATGGTCACCATGCGAGCGTTGGACATCGAGCACCTCCCCGGAATTTAAACCCGGGAATTCATACCCGGGAATTTACGGTGAACAGCATATACCTTTTTTAACCTGCATGGTTTGACGCGCATTCAGGGCTGGAGTTCGGCCGGCTCTCCGCACTTCTGTTCTCCGCACCATCCCGTTTGCATGCGCCTCCCTGTTTCGTCAGAGCAACCAGCGAGGCAATCGCTGCTCAAGGCTTTACCGGCTTGCGCTGATCGGGTTTACGCTGTTCCGGGTTGCTCTGGCCAGGATTACGCTGATCCGGGCGCAGGTGCGGGCCCAGTATTTCCTCGGCGGTGTCGCCATCAAGCGGTTGGCCGGCGCCGTCAACCAGCAGCTGATCGTAATCGTTCCAGCCGCGCACGCCGCTCTTCAGCGAAACCACGCTGGTATAGCCCATCTGCTGCATCACGTCCGCGACCAGCGCGGAGCGGTAACCGGAGCGGCAGATCACCACGATATCGAGTTCGCGGCCGGCGGCAAGCAGCGGCAGTGTCTCGTCGAAATCCCATTCGCAGGTCTGCTCCAGCACGCCGCGCGGCACGTTGATCGCGCCGGGAATATGCAGCGCGGCAAATTCTGCCGGTTCGCGCACGTCGAGCAGCACGAGCTCCCTGCCCGCGGCCAGATGCCTGCTCAGTTCCCAGGGCTGGATCTCCTGCACGCGCGTGAGCGCGTCGGCGACAAGATCGGTGTAGCGTTTCATGCGGATTCCTTCACAAACAACGCAATGGACTCGACATGCGAGGTATGCGGAAACATGTTCATCACCCCCGCGGATTTCAGTATGTAGCCGTGAACCTGCACCAGCACCTGTGCATCGCGCGCCAGTGTGGCGGGATTGCAGGAAACATAAACGATGCGGCGCGGGGCCTGGCCGCCGCCCGCCTGACCGCAACCGATGGATTTCACCAGCTCGATCGCGCCGTCGCGCGGCGGATCGATCAGCAGCTTGTCGAATTGTCCCAGTCCTGTAAATCCCGCTTCCGTGATCGCGAACAGATTCATCGCGGCGAACTTCGCGTTGCCGGCCAGGCCGTTCAGTCCGGCATTCTGCCTGGCGCGCGCCACCAGCGCTTCGCTGCCCTCGATGCCCAGCACCTGCGCGCCGCTGCGCGCAATCGGCAGCGTGAAGTTGCCCAGGCCGCAGAAAAAGTCCGCAATGCGTTCGCCCGGCCGCGGGATCGAGCAGACGCATCGCGCGGCTGATCATCACCCGGTTCAGCGCGCTGTTCACCTGGGTGAATTCGCTCGGCGCGAACGGCATCGTGATGCCGAATTCCGGCAGGCTGTAATCTAGCGCCGGCGCATCCAGCGGATGGAACGGAACTATGGTGTCGTAGCCCCCGGTTTGCAGCCAGAACTGGATATGGTGCCGGTCGGCAAAGGCGCGCAGCGCTGCCTCGTCTTCGCTGTCGGGCGCATCCATCACGCGCAATACCAGCACGTCGACATGCTCGCCCACCGCCACTTCGATCTGCGGCACGCGATCGCGGATCGACAGGCTGCCGACCAGTTCGGCCAGCAACGGCAACAACCCGGCGATCTTCGGTGTGAGTATCTCGCAATGCTGCATGTCGGCGACAAAACTGCTGCGTTTCTCGTGGAAGCCGACCAGCGTCTTGCCCTTCTTGATCACATGCCTGACCGAAAGCCGCGCGCGTTCGCGGTAGCCCCAGGCCTGCCCGTAGATCGGGCGCAGCAGGGTTTCCGCCCTGACCTTGCCGATGTGCCACAGGCTGTCTTCGAGGATGCGCTGCTTGACCGCAACCTGGGCCCTCGCATCCAGATGCTGCATCGAACAGCCGCCGCACACGCCGAAGTGCGCGCACTTCGGCTGCACGCGCATCCAAGACGGCTTGTAAATCTGCGTGACCTGCGCCAGCTCGAACGAGGGTTTCCTGCGGTACGAACTGTAGCTGACCCGTTCACCGGTCAGCGCGCCCTCGATGAAGATCACCTTGCCATCGACTACGCGCAATGCCCCGACCTTCCTGGTCGAGGGATTCGATGATGACGGAGTTTTACTGCGATTTGCTTTCAGACATGAAGGCATACTTTCAACGCGTGCCCTTGCGTATCGGGCCAGGCCCGCAACATGCGTACCTTGCGGGCATGCCCGCGTTCCATTTTAGGTTCGGGCCGCTCAGGCTCCAGGCAGCGGCCAGGAATTCCCGCCAGTGCGGCTGGCCGAGCTTGCCCAGTTCGGCGCGCACCATGTCGCATTCCTTCTTGTATCGCGCCGGCGTAAACACGCCGCGCATCAACTGGAAACGCGCGAATACCAGCCAGGTATTCGCGACATCGGTCTCGCAATAGTTGCGTATCTCGTCCAGCTTGCCCTGCTGGTACGCCTCCCACACCTTGCTGCCGTCCATGCCCAGCTTGCCGGGAAAGCCGATCAGCTTGGCCAGCTCGTCCAGCGGCGCGTTGGCGCGGCCGCCATACATTGCCAGCAGGTCCATCAGGTCGAGATGGCGCATGTGGTAGCGGCTGATGTAGTTGTTCCACTTGAACTCGCGGTCGTCCTCGCCCATGTCCCAGTAACGCGCGCACTGGATGCCGTGGATCAGGCCGCGGTAATGCAGCACCGGCAGGTCGAAGCCGCTGCCGTTCCAGGACACCAGCTGCGGGGTGTATTTGTCGATGCCTTCGAAGAAACGACGAATGATCGAACCCTCGTCCTCATGCAGGTCGCCGAGCGACCACACCTTGAAATTGTCGCCCTCGCGCAGCACGCAGGAGATCGCCACGACGCGCTGCAGGTGATGCGGCATGAAGTCGCTGCCGGTTTTCTGGCGGCGCAGCTGGAAGGCCATTTCGGCCACTTCCGCATCGCTGACGCGCGCATCCAGTTCGTGCAGGGTGCGCAACCCGGCTACATCGGGAACGGTTTCGATATCAAAAACGAGAGTGGGATTCATGGAATGATTGCCGTGGTGATTTCACAGGGACGAATTGTTGCATAAACCGTCCGGGGATGCGGTAGATCCCTGACTTGACGGCCGCCGGGCAATCACCCTTCAGCCGGCATTTAGGGCATGCGCACTCACCGGAAACCCCGGAAGCCCGGGGTCATGAGTGCGCAACCATCTCTGCTGAAATCAGGCGTAGTTCTTCGCGACGAACTCCCAGTTCACCAGGTTGTTCAGGAAGGTTTCGACGAACTTGGGGCGCAGGTTGCGATAGTCGATGTAATAGGCATGCTCCCAAACATCAACGCACAGCAGGGGTTTATCGGCAGTGGTCAGCGGTGTGCCGGCTGCACCCATGTTGACGATGTCCACGCTGCCGTCGGCTTTCTTCACCAGCCAGGTCCAGCCGGAACCGAAGTTGCCCACCGCGGAGGTCTGGAATGCTTTCTTGAATTCGTCGAGGCTGCCCCATTTCTTGTTGATCGCTGCGGCCAGTGCGCCGCTCGGTGCGCCGCCGCCGTTCGGTTTCATGCAATTCCAGAAGAAGGTGTGGTTGGACACTTGCGCGGCATTGTTGTAGACGCCGCCGGCGGGCGCCTTCCTGATGATCGCTTCAAGGTTGAGATTCTCGTACTCGGTGCCCTTGATCAGGTTGTTCAGGTTGGTGACATAGGCCTGGTGGTGCTTGGCATAGTGATATTCGAAGGTTTCCCTGGACATGTGCGGTTGCAGCGCGTCCATCGCATAAGGTAGTGGGGGCAGGGTGTGTTCCATATTGTTCTCCTTATTGATATTCAGTTCGACATTTATTCGGGCGGACACTGATTCTAGCCAATCGATACTTTACAATCAATGATTGATGCAGTTTGGATGCAATGAGACCATAAACGTTCAATGGTTAAGCGCAACACGCGCCAACTCCGCATCCATGCGGACTTTCACCCCCCCGGGTGCACCACCTGGGGCCCGGTAATGACCTCAACAGAATAATAAAAGGATAAGCGATGAATAACGAAAAATATAATACAGGGATGGCGGCAAGAAGAGAAGTGCTTGGCGATGAACATGTCGACAGGTCGATTTCCGGCGCCACCGACTTCACCCGGCCTTTGCAGGACATGGTCACGGAAAACTGCTGGGGCGAAGTATGGACGCGGGACGTGATCACGAAGAAAACCCGAAGCCTGGTCACGATTGCAACGCTGGCTGCACTCAAGGCACCGGCCGAACTGAAAGGCCATGTTCTCGGCGCACTGCGCAACGGTTGTACGGTCGATGAAATCCGCGAAGTGCTGCTCCATTCCACGGTCTATTGCGGTGTTCCATCAGGCATCGAGGCATTCAGGGCGGCGAAGGAGGTTGTCGAAAGCTGGCAAGGCAAGTCGGAGGACTGACCCGCCAGCCCCGCTATCCGGTGCATTCGCTGTCCGGTGCATTCGCTGTCCGGCTCATTCGCTGTCCGGTGCGTTCGGGCGTACGATAGCCACGACCGATAACGCCACGCATGCTGAACCGAAAGCAGGTGAAAAATGGAACGTCCCATGGAAAATCCAGGCGCGCTGTTCTGGAATCTGCCGATTGAATCGCTGCAGTCACTATTGCAGTCGACCCAGGCCGGACTGAGCCAGCAGGAAGCGCATGCGCGCATCCTGCGTTTCGGCCCCAACACGCTGCGCGATCATCGCGAACGCCCGCTGCTGATCCAGTACCTGAGCCACTTCAAGAATCCGCTGATGATGGTACTGCTGGCCGCCAGCGCGGTGTCCGCGCTGACCGGCGAGATCACCGGATTCGTGATCATCTGGGCGATCGTGCTGATGAGCGTGACGCTGGATTTCTTTCAGGAATACCGGGCCGGTCGCGCCGCGGAGCAGCTGAAGAAGACGGTGGCGGTGCGTGCCACGGTATTGCGCGATGGCCATTCCCAGGAAATCCGCATCGCAAAGCTGGTGCCGGGCGACGTGGTGCTGCTGTGCCGCCGGCGACCTGATCCCGGCCGATTGCCGCCTGCTCGAGGCGAAGGACTTCTTCATCAACCAGTCGTTGCTGACCGGCGAATCCTATCCGGTGGAGAAACATGCCCACGATTTGCCGGCACCGGCGGACAGACCTCAGCCAGGCGGACAATGCGCGTGTTCATGGGCACTTCGGTGATCAGCGGAATGGCCAGGGCGATGGTGTGCCGCACCGGGGCCGACACGGCGGTGGGCGATATTGCGGATTCGCTGCAGGTCAAAGGCGCCGCCCACCGCTTTCGAGCTGGGCACGCAGAGCTTCGGCATGCTGATCATGCGCCTGACTTTCCTGCTGGTGCTGTTCGTATTCCTGATCAACGCGTTCTTTCACCGGCCGTTCCTCGAGTCGTTCCTGTTTGCGATCGCGCTGGCGGTCGGTCTCACGCCGGAGCTGCTGCCGATGGTGGTCACGGTGACGCTGTCGCGCGGCGCGCTGCGCATGGCGAAGAAGCAGGTGATCGTGAAGCAGCTTGCCGCGATCCACAATCTGGGCAGCATGGATGTGCTGTGCACCGACAAGACCGGCACGCTCACCGAGGGGCGCATCAAGCTGGAACGCCACCTCGACGCGCAGGGCAACGACAGTGCGCAGGTGCTGCAGCTGGCCTACCTCAACAGCTATTTCGAGACCGGGCTGAAGAGTCCGCTGGATGACGCGATCCTCGAGCACAAGGAGATCGACGCAAGCGGCTGGCGCAAGATCGACGAGGTGCCGTTCGATTTCGAGCGGCGGCGCGTTTCGGTGCTGGTCGACAATGGACTGGCAGGGCAAGGGCTAGCCGGCCAGGGATTATCCGGGCAGGGCAATAAACGGCTGCTCGTGGTCAAGGGTTCGCCCGAGGATATCCTCAGACTGTCCACGCAATATGCCGTGGGCGAACTGGAAGAATTTAAACCGCTGGACGAAGCCGGCGCTGGCATCGATCCAGGCACTGCACGACAGCCTGGGCAGGGAAGGCTTCAAGGTGCTCGGCATCGCCTGGCGGCCGGTGGCGCTGGATCATCCGCATGCCGTGGTCGACGATGAGACCGAACTGATCTTCGCCGGCTTCGCCGCCTTCCTCGATCCGCCCAAGGCCAGCGCGGCGCATGCGCTCAAGGCGCTGGCGGCGGACGGCGTCGAGGTCAAGATCGTCACCGGCGACAGCGAACTGGTCACCCGCTATGTGTGTGATCAACTGGGTATGCCGGTCACGGGCGTGCTGAACGGCAGCGAGATGCAGCAGATGGACGACCACTACGCTGTGCGGTCCGGGTGCGGGAAGCCAACCTGTTCTGCCGCGTCACCCCGGCGCAGAAGAACCGCATCATCCTGTCGCTGAAAGCGCAGGGGCACACGGTCGGCTATCTCGGCGACGGCATCAACGATGCGCCTTCGCTGCGTTCGGCGGATGTCGGCATCTCGGTGGACAGCGCGGTGGACGTGGCCAAGGCGGCGGCCGACATGATCATGCTGCGGGAAGATCTGAACGTGCTGCACGCGGGCGTGCAGGAGGGGCGACGCACCTTCACCAACATCCTGAAGTACATCATGATGGGAACGAGCTCCAATTTCGGCAACATGTTCAGCATGGCCGGTGCGACGCTGTTCCTGCCCTTCCTGCCGATGCTGCCGTCGCAGATACTGCTCAACAACCTGCTCTACGATGTCTCGGAACTGCCGATCCCGATGGATAACGTGGACAACGCTTACCTGACCCATCCCCGGCACTGGGACACGACCTTCATCCGCAACTTCATGTGGGTGGTCGGGCCGGTCAGCTCGGTGTTCGACTTCCTGACGTTCTTCATCCTGCTGAAGGTTTTCGGTGCCGGCGAGGAACTGTTCCACACCGGCTGGTTCATCGAGTCGATCGCCACCCAGGTGCTGGTGATCTTCGTGATCCGCACCCGGGGCAACCCTTTCAGGAGCCGGCCCAACACGACGCTGGTACTCACATCGCTGACGGTCGTTGCCGTTGCCGCTGGGTTGCCGTTCTCACCGTTTGCGCAACAGTTCGGCTTTGTTGCTCCGCCGCTGCTGTTTTTCGCGATCCTTCCGGCAATGGTGCTGTGCTACCTGCTGGCAGTGGAATTCGTGAAACGCTATTTCTACCGCCATTTCCCAGCCAGCGATTTCAGGGTCAACTGACACCGCACTCGCCCCTGCCCGAATTACAGCTCGATCAACTCGCCACCGGCAAACAGCAGCGCGCAGCGCACCTTCTTGCCTGCATATACCGCCTGCATCGCGGTGCGATACTCGGACAGCTGCGCGCGGTAGGGTGCGGGATCGCCGCTTTCGCTGAGTTTGTAATCCAGCACCCACACCTCGTCGCCGAACTCCACCAGCCTGTCGATGCGCCTGGTCTCGCCGCGCGCATTCACGTAGGGCAATTCGTTGTTTGCACCGAGGTAGTGACGCGGATCGAAGAAGCGTGCGAGTTGCGGCGAAGCAAGCAGTTGCTGAGCCTGTCGCCAGAGGCCATCCATTTCGCCGGATGGGATGGAGATGCGCTGCTGGAGTTCGACTCTTCGATCAACATCCCTCTCCCCCACCCCCTCTCCCGCAAGCGGGAGAGGGGAGCGCGATAGCGCGGGAGAGGGCGGCGCCAGGTGTTGCAGCAGCGCATGCAGCCAGATACCGCGCTGTTGCTGCGGGGTATCGCGAACCTTGCGTGTTCCGGCGGGAGTAATCGCGGGCAGCGCCACGGCCGTTTCCCCGACGCCCTGTTCCGCACCGGCAACGGGTGCGGGCCTGAGCAGCGGATTGTGCCGGCCGGGTGCGGCAGCCGCGATGCGGTCGTACCAGGACGGCGTTTTTTTGTTCCGTTCCTTTTCCGCCCCCCTGCTGTTGCCGCTGACGATCAGCGCCTGCTGCGCGCGGGTCATCGCCACATAGAGCAGGTTCATTTCTTCGCGTGCCTGCTGTGCGGCGTCCTGCGCGAACATCGCATCGCGCTTCCTGCCGCGCGTAGCCTGGTCGGCGTACAGCGAGAAATGCGCCGGCGATTGCGAGTCGTTCGGCCAGTCAAGCAGCACGTCGTAACCCTCCCTGTTGTTCTTCTCCGCATTCGCGTCCAGCAGCCAGACGATGGGCGCCTCCAGCCCTTTCGATTCATGCACGGTATAGATGCGCACCGCATTGCCCGCCGTGCCGAGCCTGCCTTCATCCGGCGCATCGTCGCTGCTGTCGCGCAATTCGCGCAACTCCTGCAGGAAGCGCGGCAGGCTCGGATAGCGGCCTGCATCCACCGCAAGCGCGATCTCCATGAAGGCATGCAGATTGGCGACAACCTTGGCGCGCATTTCGGGCGGCAGCACGGCGGTGTAGCGCGCAATCACATCGCCCTCGAAATAGATGCGGTCGAGCAGGTCGTGCACCGGGAGTTTGTCGGCAAGCGCGAGCCAGCGCTGCAGCAGTTCGGCGGCGCGGCGCAGCGCGGGTGACGGCGACTCGATATTCTGCAGCCGTGACCACCAGCTCCCAGATTCAAGGGGCAAGGGGCAAGAAGCAAGCAAACCCTCCCCATGTTCCTTGTCTCTTGTATCTTGTTCCTTGTCCCTTGTACCTTGTTCCTTGCCCCTTGCTCCTGCTATTTGCATCAGTTCCGCATCGCTGCAGGCAAAGATCGGCGTGCGCAGCACCTGCGCCAGTTTGATGTCTGCAAATGGGGTGATCAGAAAAGTCAGCAGCGCCTGGCATGTCTTCCGCTTCCAGCGTGTCGAGCAGGCCGCCTCGCCGCGAACTGATGAAGGGAATATGCTTCGCGCGCAGCGCCTCCTCGTACACCGCGAGATGGGTGCGGCTGCGCACCAGCACCATGATGTCGCCGTAGCGGGCGCGGCGTTCCGTGCGCTGTCCCCTTTGCTTGTCCTCCTCGTCCACGACCCAGTCGCCGGCGATGGATAGCAGCAACTCCGCGAACTGGCCCGCTTCGCGGTGGCGCGCGCTTTCTTCCGCTTCCGCGCGCCGGCGTGGTCAGGGGGTCGCGCAATGCAAGCGGCGCGTCGTCGGCCGCTTCATCTTCGTTCTGTTCGGCGACAGCCAGCGGCAAGACTTCAACATGTCCCGGCAAACCGGCCTGATGCGTCCGGTGTTCGATGAACTCGAATCCGTCCGGCTGATCGCGGAACACCGCGTTTACCGCATCGACCACAGGCTGCGCATTGCGGCGCGTCAGGCTGTTACCTTGCGTGTATGCAGCAAAATGTTCCCTGAGGTAGTCGCGTGCCACGCCGAACAGCCGCGCATCGGCGCGGCGGAAGCGGTAGATGGATTGCTTCGGGTCGCCGACGATGAACACCGTCGGCTGCGACTCCACCGCCACCGCCGCATCGAACCAGGCGCGCATGATCTGCCACTGCAGCGGATTGGTGTCCTGGAATTCGTCCAGCAACACATGGCGGTAACGGCTGTCGAGCTTGTACTGCATGGTCTCGGCGTGTTCGCTCTGCTGCAACAATCGGCACAGCTGCCACTCCAGGTCGGCGAAATCGATCTGCTGCTGTTGCTGCTTCAGCGCCTGATACCGGTCAAGGAAAGCCGCCCCGCAATGCAGCACCGCCTCATTGAGGCGGTATGCCTGCTGTTCGGCGAGCGTGTCGCGCACTTCCTGCAGGGTATCGAACAACGTGTCGCGCGTTAGCAGGAACGCTTCGGCGTCCTGCTTCCTGGTCGGCTTGAAACTGCGCGGTTCGCCTGCAAGCGTGAACAACAGCGGCTGCACCTTTGCGAAGCGCGCTTCGGGAGCGCTGCCGGTCCACGCACTTTCCAGCTCGCGCGCCCTGCCCTGCTGCGTATCGGTGCCCTCGCCGGCCAGTTGCCGCACGAACGCGAAAAACACTTCTTCGCTGTTGCCGCACATGCCCCAGTCCGCGACCGGGTCGAAATCCATGTCGACGTCGAGATCGTTACGCAGCCTGTCCAGCGCGAAGATCAGCGCATCCGACTGCCCCTGGACCCTGCCCTGAACCCTACCCTGGACATAGGCCCACCAATCGGCGCGCCGGGCAAGGAAACTGAACAGCAGCTTGCGCGTGTTGTGCAGGCCGCACTCGCCGAACAGCCATTGCATGCGCTGCGCCCCGGCACTTTCCGGCTGTTTGCGCAACTGCTCGAGCAGCGCTTCCCACGCTTCTTCCTGCGCTTTGCCCGCGCGTTCCAGCAGGCTCATCCCCTGCATCACGCCGGCATTCAGCGGTGCGCGCTGCAGGACTTGCATGAACCAGCCGTGAAAGGTGCTGATCGTGATGCCCGGCTGGGCCAGCAACACATTGCGATACAAATTGCGCGCACGCTGCAGCTGCGCGTCGCTCAGCGTTGCCAATCCGCGCTCGGCAAAAAACTGCCGCACAGCGGCATCGTCGCCCGTCGCAAGTTCGCGCAGCCACAGATGCAGTCGCGCCTGCATTTCCTGTGCCGCCTTGCGCGTGAAGGTGATCGCGAGTATCTGCGAAGGTTGCGCGCCGTCCAGCAGCAGCCGCACGATGCGCGACACCAGCAGCCAGGTTTTGCCGCTGCCGGCGCAGGCCTCGACGACGACGCTGCGCGTCGGGTCGAGGGCGGCATGATCAGCCGTCACCATTCCCCCTTGCGGCAGACACCGCGCATCTCGCAATAGATACAGGCCTGGTCGATGCCGTTGGCCGGCAATCCCGCGCCGCCGCGTATCCTGCCGATCACGCGCTCCAGACGCTCCGCATTGAGCTGGGCCAGCTGCGGAACATCGTGTCGCGGCTCCACCAGCTTCACTTTTCCATTGTCGATGCTGACGAATGCGGCATCCGCTGCTTCATGCGCATAGGCATAGCATGCCAGCTGCACATCCTCGCCGGGTTCCAGCAGCTTGTTGCGCAGCAGCTGGTCGCCCTGTGTCTTGTAATCCAGCACCCGTCTTTCGGTACCCCGGGTATCCAGCCGGTCGATGCGCCCGCGCAGGCGCACGCCTTCGAGTTGCCAGTCGAACGCGCTTTCCGACTCGGTATAACGCCAGCCCTGTGCCTCGTTCCCCAGTTGCCAATCGAGGTAGGCAGGCAACGATTTGTACCAGCGCGCCAGCCAGGCACGCGCGGCGAAATCCCGCTGCAGCAGGTCGTCGAATACCTGCCCGCTGATTTTCCGCAATTCGGCATCCATTTCTTCCACGGGATGTCCGGTGACCAGCGGATAACGTTTATGGAAGCGGCTCAGAATGTCGTGCACACGCTCGCCGTAGTCGCGTTTCTCGATCGCTTCCTGAACTTCGTCGAGTTCGTTCAGGTGCAGGATGTGCCGCGCATAGAACTGGTAAGGGCAGGCGACCAGCGAGTTGTACGCGCTGATGGACACCTTTTCCGGCACGGTTTCGGCAGGGACGGCCGGCTCGGGTTGTGATGCCGGGGGCAATTCCACACGATGCGCGTCTTCTGCGGCGAGGTAGCGGTGGAGTTCGCGCTCGCTGAGGTCGTCGCCGTAAGCCAGAACATGCAGGTCGCGCACCATCTCCAGATACGGACTGAGCAATCCCTGCTCGCCGTTTCTGTCCTTCTGCCAGGTAACCAGCACGGATTCGTTCAGCGTCAGCAATGCGAGCAGATCGTCGCGCTGCCTTGCGGCGTGCGTGCCCAGCGTGGGCAGATCAAGGCTGGCGCGCACCGCGTCGTTGAACCAGCGCCCGCCCGCCGCGACGCCGGGCAGATGGTCGGCATCGCAGCCGAGCAGCAGGACCGCATCGAAAACCCGGCAGCGCGTTGCCGCGAGATGGGTGAAGCGCACCGTACTTTCGATGCCGGTGTCATGGTAGGTCTGCGCATCGAGTTGCTGGGCCAGCCAGCGGCGCCATTCGGCGAAACGGTACTGCCCATCGTCTGCAGCCAATTCCTGCCGCCAGGTCTCGAGCGCCTGCAGCAAATGGACGCCCGCATCGTCCATCTGCAGGCCGGCATCGATAGCCAGCACGCGCATGCTTTCGTGCAGTGCCGCCTGCCAGCCGGCCAGCGTCTTCTGCGTGTTCTGCCCCAGCAGCGCAGCAGCCTGGCGCAAGCGCGCCAGGGGCTGCTGCAGCGCCGTTTCGTCAGCGGCAAGCGCTATGAACTTCTCCAGTCCCGCCACCACGCCCTGCCGGCGCAGCAATTGTTCCAGCCGGTACACCGCCGTCTTGCGTCCGGCAGCGGGGAGATCGGCGAAGATGAAAGGCGACTTGAGCAGATCGAGCAGGTCGTGATGATAGAAGTCGCTTTGCAGCGCATCCAGCCAGCGCATCAGCACCGTGCTGACCGATAGCGTTGCGAAGGTCCAGCCGGTCTCGTCCGCAACCAGCACTTCGGCGCGTTCCAGCAACGCGCGCAAGCGCCGTGCCGCCACGCGGTCCTGGGCGACGACGGCAATGTCGCATTTGCCCGCCGCCAGCCAGCGCCGCGCCTGCATTGCTGCGGCGCGCGCTTCCTGTTCCAGACTGGTTGCGGCGAAAAACCGCAGCGTGCCGCCTGGCGGCGGTGTGCCCTGCAACTGCGCAGCCATGGTACGCAGATCGTGCGCATCATCGGCCGGCATCGCCGCGCGGATGAATTGCGCGCGCGGTGATATTTCCGCTTTATCCTGCAGCACCCGCAGATCGAATACCGTCACGGCGGCGCGCTCGGCGTAATCGTCCAGGAATCGCTGCTCCAGCGCATTCCATTCGGAGGTTCGCAAAACATACAGGGGCCGCTGCGCCTGAGCAGCCAGTTTCGCCAGCCGCAGCTGGTAGGCGCGCGCGGCATCGAGTTCGCTGCCGGCCTGCATCGCGTACCACAATTCGAAAACCAGCCGCGCCTCCAGTTGCAGCGTGCTGTTCTGCCGCGCCTGATAGGCTTGCTCCACCGCTGCGGCAAACGCTTCCGGGTTGTCCGGCAACACAGTGAGCGAGTTCGTCAACTCATCGAACAATGCCAGCAACTCGCGCGTCATCAGCCACAGATCAGCCTGTCCGAACCAGCGCTGTCTGCGCAGCTGCTGGTACAGCAGCGCGCCGCGCTGGCTGTCCGCAATGACCGGCACGTCGAGCACGACATCCTGCGCCCAATCGCCGAGCGTAACCATCCTGGGCAGCAACAGGGTGGATTGTGAAACCTCGCCCAACGCCTGGGCGAGCGGACTGGCAACATGGTAGTTGGGCAGCAGCACCGTTGCTCCGCGCAAATCGGGCGGCGCATTTTGTGCAAGGATGCTGCGCGCGACAGTGTCAAAAAAAACAGCGGCCGCTATTTGCGGATCGCTGTTTTTCATGGAACCCATGCTTGTTTAGCGTGCTGGAAAGCGTTGCGAGCGAAGGCAGAGCAAGGCGCGAAAGGACGAAGTGGGTCTCGCAGGGATGGCCGGCTTGCCGGCCAACTCGCAAAGAGCGGAGTTTACGTCCCGGTAAATGAGCATCTTGAGTCCTTGAGCAACACAGTTATGCCGAGCGCAGCCGTTTTCGCTAGCGTTCGAGGAGTTTCAGCTTGTCCTTGACCTTGGCCCACTCATCGGCATCGGCCGGCGGATCGATCTTTTCGACGATCACCTTCCAGGTTTTGGACAGCTCGGCGTTCAGCGCGATGAAGTGCCGCTGATTTTCGGGCAAATCGTCCTCGGCATAGATTGCCTCAACCGGGCATTCCGCGACGCACAGGGTGCAGTCGATGCATTCGTCCGGGTCGATCACCAGGAAATTCGGCCCGGCGTGGAAACAGTCCACCGGGCACACTTCCACACAATCGGTGTATTTGCATTTGATGCAGGATTCGGAAACGACATAGGTCATAGCGGTACTCCAATTATCAACAACGCGGCATTTTAGCAGAGCTGGTAAACAGGTAAAAAATTAATTCACTTCACAGCAAAGCGGATTTTGGTTAGGATTCGACTTGACTTAAGGCGACCCACCCCTGCCCGTCGCCTGTTGAATCCCAAACACAACCCATACAATAGCGAGAACAACCATGAGCGAACATATACATTACGTTTCCGATTCTACCTTTGAAGCCGAAGTCGTTCAGGCCCCCCTGCCGGTGCTGGTGGATTACTGGGCGGAATGGTGCGGTCCCTGCCGCATGATCGCGCCGATCCTGGAAGAGGTATCGAAGGAATACGCAGGCCGCTTGACCGTCGCAAAGCTGAATGTGGACGAAAACCAGCAAACGCCTGCAAAGTTCGGCATCCGCGGAATTCCGACCCTGATGCTGTTCAAGAACGGCGACATTGCCGCAACCAAGGTCGGCGCCCTGTCCAAATCCCAATTGACGGCTTTTATTGACAGCCACATCTAAAGCGTTTACTGTCACACCCGCATCGCCTCTCCTGCTTCGTCCCTTGGCAATTTCAAAGAATAAAAGCGAACACACTCCAGGCCATGCGGGTGGACTTCCCCCACCCCGATCCGAATCATTTCATGCTTCCCTATTGATAATCTCTTGGCAACAATCTTTTCGATTTTTCCTTCAATCACCCTTCTCGCATCGCTATGCACTTATCCGACCTGAAAACCAAGCACGTAACTGAACTCGTTGAAATGGCCGCGGCCAATGAAATAGAAAACGCGAATCGAATGCGCAAGCAGGATGTCATGTTCGCGCTGCTGAAAAGCCATGCAAAGAAGGGCGAAAGCATCTTTGGCGACGGCACGCTGGAAATCCTGCCGGATGGCTTTGGCTTCCTGCGTTCCCCTGACACTTCATACCTTGCCGGGCCGGACGACATCTATGTGAGTCCGAGCCAGATACGCCGTTTCAACCTGCATACCGGGGACACGATCGAAGGCGAGATACGCACCCCCAAGGACGGCGAGCGCTACGTTGCGCTGGTAAAAGTGGACCGGGTCAACGGCGAGCCGCCCGAGAACGCAAAAAACAAGATCCTGTTTGAAAACCTCACCCCGCTGTTCCCGACCGAGCCGCTGAAACTGGAGCGCGACATCAAGGCCGAGGAAAACATCACCGGACGCATCATCGACATCGTCGCGCCGATCGGCAAAGGCCAGCGCGGACTGCTGGTGGCATCGCCGAAATCCGGCAAGACCGTGATGCTGCAGCACATCGCGCACTCGATCTCCTCGAACAATCCCGACGCGACCCTGATCGTGCTGCTGATCGACGAACGCCCCGAGGAAGTCACCGAAATGACCCGTACCGTGCGCGGCGAAGTGGTTGCTTCCACCTTCGACGAACCGGCCAGCCGCCATGTGCAGGTCGCGGAAATGGTGCTGGAAAAGGCCAAACGCCTGGTCGAACACAAAAAGGATGTGGTGATCCTGCTCGATTCCATCACCCGGCTGGCGCGCGCTTACAACACCGTGGTTCCCTCTTCCGGCAAGGTGTTGACCGGCGGCGTGGATGCCAACGCGCTGCACCGTCCCAAGCGTTTCTTCGGCGCGGCGCGCAACATCGAGGAAGGCGGCTCGCTGACCATCATCGCGACCGCGCTGGTCGATACCGGCTCGCGCATGGACGACGTGATCTACGAGGAATTCAAGGGTACCGGCAACATGGAAATCCACCTCGACCGCCGCATGGCCGAGAAACGCATCTACCCGGCAATCAACGTGAACCGCTCCGGCACGCGCAAGGAAGAACTGCTGATCAAGCCGGATATCCTGCAAAGGATCTGGCTGCTGCGCAAGCTGCTCTACCCGATGGACGAACTGGAAGCGATGGAATTCCTGCTCGACAAGATCAAGGCGACCAAGAACAACGCCGAGTTCTTCGACTCGATGCGTCGCTAAAACCATGAAAAAAGGGTTTTGACCGGCGAAGATAATTATGTATAATCCGCGCCTTCGCAAAAAACGCCCAAAAATTACAGTAATCGAGGTGGTTATGTACGCAGTCATTAAAACCGGTGGTAAGCAATATCGCGTCACCTCCGGAGAAACTCTGAAAATCGAAACGCTCCCCGGCGATGTGGGCAGCGCTATTGTCCTGGACAAGGTGCTGATGGTTGCGGACGGCGACAAGCTCTCCGTTGGCAAGCCTTTGCTGACCGGCGCTTCCGTGAAAGCGACGATCGTGGCGCATGGCCGGGCCGACAAGGTGCGCATCTTCAAGATGCGCCGGCGCAAGCATTACCAGAAGAACCAGGGACATCGTCAAAACTACACCGAGATCCGCATCGACGGCATTTCTGCTTAAATGTAAATCCGGGCTTAAATGTAAATCTGGGCGTAAATCTGTTTTAAGGAGCAAACAGCATGGCATCAAAAAAAGGCGGCGGCAGTACCAGTAACGGACGCGACTCACACTCGAAACGCCTGGGCGTGAAAAGCTACGGCGGCGAACTGATCAGCGCAGGCAGCATCATCGTGCGCCAGCGCGGCACCGAATTCCACCCCGGCGAAAACGTCGGCATGGGCAAGGATCACACCTTGTTTGCCAAGATCACCGGCAAGGTGGTATTCGCGATCAAGGGCGCGCAAAAGCGCAGGACAGTATCCATCGTAGCTGCCTAGTCGGCACTTCGTTGGAGCGAACCAGCCCTATCGCAAGGTAGGGCTTTTTTATTTGCTGCAAAATGAAACCGGGAAACGAGCCACAGAGGGCACAGAGCACACAGAGAAAGTTCGAACAGGCATGCTTTTCCACACTTTCTGTCTATCGGGCAAGTTGCAGGCATTGAACAGCCCGTTTGTATTTCTCTGTGATCTCTGTGTTCTCTGTGGCTAATTGCCTTTTACTTAAATGAAATTTATAGACGAATCCAGGATCGAAGTCATCGCGGGCAAGGGCGGCAACGGCATTGCCAGCTTCCGCCGCGAGAAATACATCGAAAAGGGCGGCCCGGACGGCGGCGACGGCGGGCACGGCGGCAGCGTGTACGCGCTGGCCGACCGCAACATCAATACACTGGTGGACTATCGTTTCGCGCGGATACACCGCGCAAAAAACGGCGAATCCGGGCGCGGCTCGGATTGCTACGGCAAGGGCGCGGAGGACATCGTGCTGCGCATGCCGGTCGGCACGGTGATCACCGATATCAACAGCGGCGAAGTCATCGCAGACCTCACCCACGACGGCGAAAAAGTCCTGCTCGCCAAAGGCGGCATCGGCGGGCTCGGCAATATCCATTTCAAGTCCAGCACCAACCGGGCGCCGCGCCAGTGCACGCCCGGCACCGAGGGCGAGTCGCGCGAATTGCAGCTGGAACTGAAAGTGCTTGCCGACGTCGGGCTGCTCGGCATGCCGAATGCAGGAAAATCCACTTTCATACGCTCCGTTTCCGCGGCCAGACCCAAGGTTGCCGACTATCCGTTCACCACGCTGCATCCGAATCTGGGCGTGGTGCGCGTGTCGAACGAAAAAAGCTTCGTGATTGCCGACATCCCGGGACTGATCGAAGGCGCGGCGGAAGGCGCCGGGCTGGGGCACCAGTTCCTGCGCCACCTCGCGCGCACCCGCCTGTTGCTGCATCTGGTGGATATCGCGCCGATGTATGAGGGCACCGACCCGGTACACGATGCGCGCGCGATCCTGAACGAATTGCAAAAGTACGATCAGTCGCTGTATGACAAGCCGCGCTGGTTGCTGCTGAACAAGGTCGACCTGCTGGAAGACCGCGATCGGAGTGTCGCAGAATTCCTCGAAAAATTCGACGACTTTGACCGCTATTTCGTGATCTCGGCGATCAGCGGCGAGGGGTGCAAGGAGCTGACCTACGCAATCATGGAACACCTGCTCGCAATGACTGAACTGGAACAGCAGACTGCCGCAGACAGCGCGCAGGAATCCGACGCGGGAACGATCTGACATGAATACCGTACTGACTGGATGCAAGCGCATCGTCGTCAAGGTGGGCAGCAGCCTGGTGACCAACCAGGGCGCAGGTCTGGATCTCAACGCACTCGGAAATTGGGCGCGGCAGATCGCGACACTTAACGCCGGCGGCCATGAGGTGGTGCTGGTATCGTCTGGCGCGATCGCCGAGGGGATGCAGCGGCTCGGCTGGAAAAAACGCCCCGCATCGATACACGATCTGCAGGCCGCCGCCGCGGTCGGACAGATGGGACTGGTGCAAGCCTATGAAAGCTGCTTCCGCCAGCATGGCCTGCATGCCGCCCAGGTGCTGCTGACGCACGCCGATCTGGTCGACCGTGAGCGCTATCTGAACGCGCGCACCACGCTGACCACGCTGCTTTCCCTGCGCGTGATCCCGATCATCAACGAAAACGACACGGTGGTGACCGACGAGATCAAGTTCGGCGATAACGATACGCTGGGCGCGCTGGTGACCAACCTGATCGAGGCAGATGTGCTGATCATACTTACCGACCAGAACGGCCTGTACACCGCCGATCCGCGCAAGAATTCCGCGGCTACGCTGGTCAACGAGGGGAAGGCAGGCGACGCGCAGCTCGAAAAAATGGCCGGCAGCGCGGGCAGCCACATCGGCCGCGGCGGCATGCTCACCAAGATACTCGCGGCCAAACGCGCGGCTCGCAGCGGTGCGCATACCGTGATCGCTTCCGGACACGAGCCCGATGTGCTGTTGCGCCTGATCGGCGGTGAATCGATCGGCACACTGCTCACTGCGCCCATGCTTTCCCTGGCCGCGCGCAAACAATGGCTCGCCGATCATTTGCAGGTTAGCGGCAAACTGGTACTCGATGCCGGTGCGGTCAGGGCCTTGCATTCCGGGGGAAAGAGCCTGCTGCCGATCGGCATCAAAAGTGTGTCGGGGGAGTTCAACCGCGGCGCGGTGGTCGCCTGCGTGGGCGAAGACGGAACGGAAATCGCGCGCGGCCTGACCAACTACAGTTCGTCCGAAGCGCGCCGCATCGCGGGACATCCCAGCAGGGAAATTGAATCGCTGCTGGGTTACGGCGGAGAAACCGAAATCATCCACCGTGACAACCTGGTCCTGTTGTAATACAAAAGGACCAGGTTGCGGCGAAAGCTCACTTGCGCAGCAAGTCATGCTGGAGCCACAACCACACCAATGTGAAATAAAAGGACCAGGCTGCGTCGAGAGCTATTAAGCGTTCGACCCTGCACTATTCCGCAGGCGGCAATACTTCGACGCTAATCTGCAATGGCGCCGCAATTGCCTCAACGGTGCTGCGCAGACTCTCGGTACCCGACTCGTCGACCGATCCTGCGGGCGGATGATTCTGCAACACGGACTGCGAATATTCGTGCAGGGTTTTATAGTGGCTTTCTGCTTCTTGCTTCTGTGCCTTGGGATTGACCGCCTGGAAATACAATTCCCCGCCGCGCAGCGAGACTGCCAACAAATAAGACTTCTGGCCCTTCGAAAAAACCCTGGGATCGCGCACTTCAAAATACTGGGTGGGCAAGTCGCCTTTGGGGTGATATGAATCGAGATACCGCTTGGCAATCTGTTCGACGAAACTTTGTGCCTGATTGAGTTGAGGCGCGAGCATGATGTGGAATTGCCCGGGGCGGTGGATATTGACCGGGTTCTCGAGTATCACCGGCCTTGCCCTTCGTATCGTGATAATAATCAGGGTAATGATGGTCAGTGTCAGTAGTGTTTCGCCCATATCGTCAACCTAGATGAATACAAAGAATTAGCAACCCAATGGATGAACGCGCTCCCCTGTCCTGCCTAGCGGAAATCTCCTGCCAGCCTGACGCCGCCGCGGGGTTCGGCAAAGCGCAGCGGCGCTCTTTCCATCCACTGTCTGATGCGGTTGGCATCGCCAACGCGGGTGCGCTTACCCCACGAATCCAGCAGCACGATGATGACAGGGCGATTTTTGATCGTTGCCTGCATCACCAGGCATTGCCCGGCTTCATTGATAAACCCGGTCTTGCTCAAACCGATATCCCAGGATGCATTCCTGACCAGCGGATTGGTATTGCCGAAACGCATGGTGCGACCGTTTAAATTATCCACCGAAAGGGTTGCCGTGGTCGTGTATTGATGTATCAAAGTGTAACGGCCGGCCGCAGCGACCATTTTGACCAGGTCCTGCGCAGTGGAAACATTTTCGCTGTCGAGACCGGTCGGCTCGAAAAACCGGGTATCCTCCATGCCCAGCGCGCGAGCCTTGGCATTCATCGCGGCCACCAGTGCAGGGGTTCCACCCGGATAACTTCTCGCCAGCGCCAACGCCGCGCGATTCTCCGAAGCCATCAGTGCGAGCCTGAGCATCTCGCCGCGCGTGAGCGTCGTGCCTATGCGCAGCCTCGACTTGGCCCTCTTGATCTTGTTCAGGTGATCCTCGTCAACGGTGATCTCCTGGTCCATCGGCAAATGGGCGTCCAGCAGCACCATAGCGGTCATCAGCTTGGTAATGGATGCTATCGGCATAACCACCTGGCCATGCTTGTCATATATCGGACGCTGGGTCTGCTCGTCGAAAACCAGCGCGACGTGGGAACGCACCTTGAGCAACGAAGGTTTCAGCGACAATACCCGGCGCGGTTCATCCTTGAACGACAACGGGACAGCAGTGGGCTCATCGACCTTGAAGGAATTCCCGCCAGTTCCGGCATGTGCTGCGGCAGCCAGCAGCGCATGTCCAGACACGATCAGGATCAGCATTCGTTTTTTCATTGTTATGTTCTCACCTGTGGATTACGTTACACAGCCGAAGGATACCTGATTTTCATTATAAATCAAACCACAGGCAGGACATGCTCCTCTTGTTTCTGA
Source organism: uncultured beta proteobacterium (assembly GCA_963827265.1). Taxonomy (GTDB): domain Bacteria; phylum Pseudomonadota; class Gammaproteobacteria; order Burkholderiales; family Gallionellaceae; genus Gallionella. The sequence continues at coordinate 292,037 of CAWHAD010000007.1, forward strand.
AGATCCCACATCTGAGCGTACAGACGGTTATGCGCGAGCAATTCCCGATGGGTTCCGCGTTCAACGATTTTCCCCTGATCCATCACGAGTATCTGGTCCGCGTCCACAACGGTCGACAGGCGGTGTGCGATCACCAGCGTGGTGCGGTTCTGCGCGATTGCGCGCAACTCGGCCTGGATTGCCTTCTCCGATTTTGAATCGAGCGCGGAAGTCGCTTCGTCAAAGATCAGGATAGCCGGATTCTTCAGGATGGCGCGCGCGATCGCAACGCGCTGCTTTTCGCCTCCGGACAGTTTCAGGCCGCGTTCGCCCACCATGGATTCATAACCCAGCGGCAGCGATTCGATGAAACGATGGATGTGTGCGGCCTGCGCCGCGGCGATGATTTGATCGCGCGTCGCACCGGGTTTTCCATAGGCGATGTTGTAGTAGATCGTATCGTTGAATAGCACGGTATCCTGCGGCACGATGCCGATCGCCGCGCGCAGGCTGGTTTGTGTCACCCCGCGGATATCCTGCCCGTTGATCAGGATGCGACCCTGTTGAACGTCATAGAACCGGAACAGCAGTCGCGACAGGGTGGACTTCCCCGCACCGCTCGCGCCGACAACGGCAACCTTGTGCCCTGCCGGTATGGAGAAGCTGACGTCGAACAGAATCTGCCGGTCTGGCGCATACGAAAAGCTGACCTGTTCGAACCTTACTTCAGCCTTGCCAACCTGCAATATTGCCGCATTCGGTGCATTCTCGATTTCGCGGTGCTCATGAAGCAGGCTGAACATTTTCTCCATGTCGGCCAGCGAATGGCGTATCTCGCGATACACGAAGCCGAGGAAATGCAGCGGCATGTAGAGCTGGATCATGTACACGTTGACCAGCACCAGGTCTCCCACCGTCATCTTGCCCTTCACCACCTGGCTTGCTGCCAGCAGCATCAGCGCGGTGATGCCGATCGCAATCACCACGCTCTGCACGGAATTGAGCAGCGCCAGCGAGGTCTGGTTGCGCACCGCGGCCATTTCCCACTGTTCCATGTGGTGGTCATAGCGGTTTGCTTCATATTGCTCGTTGCCGAAATACTTTACCGTCTCGTAGTTGAGCAGACTGTCGATGGCGCGGGTATTGGCCTTTGAATCCAGGTCGTTCATGGTGCGCCGCACCACCATGCGCCATTCGGTGATGAACAGTGTGAACGCGATGTAGATCACCAGCGTGATGAAGGTGATGACCGCAAACCACGGTGTGTATTTCTTGAGCAGGATCGCCGCCACCAGCCCGATCTCCAGCAGTGTCGGCAGGATGTTGAACAGCGTGAAATTCAGCAGGAAGCCGATCCCGCGCGTGCCGCGCTCGATGTCGCGCGACACGCCGCCGGTCTGCCGGTCCAGATGGAAGCGCAGGCTCAGGCTGTGCAGATGTTCGAATACCTGCAGCGCCACCCGCCTTATCGCGCGCTGGGTGACATTGGCAAACACCGCGTCGCGCAATTCGCCGAACAGGGTGCTGAGCAACCTGAGCACGCCGTAGCCGACGATCAGGAACACCGGCACCATCAACAGCGCCTTTTCCTTGCCCAGCGCATCGATGATTTCCTTGAGCACCAGCGGGACGGATACGTTGGCCAGCTTGGAAAATATCAGCAGGCTCATCGCGGTGAACACCCGCCACTTGAATTCCATCAGGTAGGGAATCAGGGTCAGGATGGTCCGCCAATCGGCGCGATTGGTGTTGCTTGGCGGTAGAATCGAGGAAGGACGCATGACCGGAAGACGAATATGGCAAACGCGAATTATAACGCGGGCAGAGCAGACTGCTCAGATTGATCTGTCATAGCCCAGCATACCGATCAGCAGCCGCACGATCCCGTAACTGGCGCGGGTGATCACCCTGCCCCACAGGCTGCGCGAATCATTGTTTCCGTCGCCGATGCGCAACGCATCGTTGGCAATCGCGGCAAGCAGGCTGGCGCGCAACTCGGCGGCGAATCCCTTATCCTGGATCACCAGATTCGCCTCCCTGGCCAGCAACAGGCTGAACGGATCGATATTGGACGAACCCACCGTCGACCACAGTCCGTCGATCACAGCCACCTTGGCGTGCAGATAGCTGGGTTGATACTCGTAGATCTCGACACCCGCCGCCAGCAGTTTGTCATACAGCGCATGCGTCGCATAATGCTGCAAGCGGTATTCGACCCTGCCCTGCAGCAGCAGAATCACGCGGACGCCGCGTTGCGCAGCCTGTATCAGCGCCATGCGAAATACGCGGCCGGGCAGGAAGTATGCATTCGCAATGATGATCTCGCTTCGCGCGTCGTCAATTGCCTTCAGGTAAGCGTTTTCAATATCATGCCGGTGGCGCAGGCTGTCGCGCAACATCAGCGCGATACCCGGTGCAACCGGCTTGGCCCGCTCCCTCACCAGGCGCCGGATTTCCTTGCCGCGCCTGCGAAAATTGGCCCACGACACCACACCCCACAGGCGCCGCATGGTGGAATGAATATCGCCTGCCATCCCACCCTGCACGCGCACCGCGTAATCGAGGCGCGGCGAACTGAAATGATCGCGGCTGGAGATATCGTTGATGATGTTGATGCCGCCGACGAAGGCCACTTCGCCATCCACCACGACCAGTTTGCGATGCAGGCGGCGCAGGCGGCGCATCCGGCTGCGCCGCAATGTGAACGGGGAAATCTCGCGCCGGAACCACTGGACCTGGACCTTCGCCGCAGTCAGTTCGGCCAGCCATGCCTTCGAGAAATCCGCCGACCCGAAACCGTCGAGCAACACGCGCACCACCACCCCGCGCTCGGCGGCCCTGCGCAGCGAGTCGACGACCATCCGGCCGGTTTTGTCAGGGGCAAAAATATAGGTTTCCAGGTAGACCGAATGCTGCGCAACATCGATATCCGCGCACAAGCGCGGAAAATAGGCAGTGCCGTTCTGCAGCAGCTCCAGCTGGTTTTCCGCAACCTGATGGACCTGGTTCATATGCCTTTGAGTTGCGCGGAAAGTGCGGCATGGTCGGACAGACGCTGCCAGTTTCCCCCGGTATGCACGCTGCTGTGCAGCACGTCAAAACCGCGCACGTAGATGCGGTCCAGGCGCAGCAGCGGAAGCCTGGACGGAAAACTGCGCGCCAGTTTGCCGTCATGCAGATGAAACACATCGTGTATGTGCAACTCGCTGGCCAAAGTCCTGCCGGTCTGGTTGCTCCAGTCGTTGAAATCGCCCGCGATGATCAGCGGCGCATCCTGGGGTATTTCATTGCGCACGTAATCGATCAGCGTGACGGTCTGTGCGCGGCGCCCCTTCGCGAACAGCCCGAAATGGACGCACAGGCAGTGGACGTTCTGATGCCCCGCCAATTCAACCTCGCTGTGCAACAGCCCGCGGCTTTCGAAACGGTGCGCGGAAACATCGTTGTTGAACGATCGCAGTATCGGAAATCGGCTGAGTATCGCATTGCCATGATGCCCCACCTCATACACCGCATTCTTGCCATAGGCCGAATGCGGCCAGACCTCTCCCGCGATGAACTCGTGCTGCGCGCCTTGCGGATAGTTTTGATAGCGCTCGCCATGTTCCGTATGCTCGCCCTGCACCTCCTGCAGGAACACGATGTCGGCATCCAGCTCGCGCAGCCGTTCGCGCAACTCGTGCAGCACCACGCGCCGATTGAAATAGGAGAGGCCCTTGTGGATGTTGTAGGTGGCGATTTTGAGGGTAGGCATGGGGGTATTCTACCCAATGAGCGGGGATGATGCCGGATGTACAACATCCCCTCTCCGATGAGGGGAGAGGGTTGGGGATAACCAGCGACTTGCCCGCTTGCGGGCTTAGTCGAATGGCTAGTAGTTTCATCAGAGGGGTGAATCAAAACCGCCGGGAGTAGCCATGCAGCTATAACCAATGACTTACCCAGCATCGTTTGCTGGGTTAGTCAGATGGCTAGTAGTTTTATCAGTCACTTTTTCTTTGGCGAAGCAAGAAAAAGTAACTAGCTGCCGGTCTACCACCGGCGAAGTTGATTTTGTTGTCGTTCATCCTTCGATACACCTTGCTGCGCGCGGCACTCAGGACGAACGGCCCGATATAACTAAGCGTTCCCTATCCCCTTCGTCGGCAACCCGATCTGCTTGGCAAATTCCAGCATCCGCTGTATCGGCAGCACCGCCCGCGGAATGATCGCCGGATCGACGTGTATCTCATTGCTGCCCCGATTCCAGCACCTCCGCCAGATTCAGCAGCCCGTTCATCGCCATCCACGGGCAATGGCTGACAACTCTTGCAGGTCGCGCCGACACCGGCGGTCGGCGCTTCGAGGAAGATCTTGTGCGGGGACAAGCGTGCGCATCTTGTGCAGGATGCCGTTGTCGGTGGCGACGATGAATTCCTGCGCGTCCAGGTTCTGCGCGGCCTTGATCAGTTGCGTGGTGGAACCGACCACGTCCGCCAGCTGGATGACCGCGCGCGGCGATTCCGGATGCACCAGCACTTTGGCCTGCGGGATGCTGCGCTTTCAGTTCGATCAGTTCCTTGGCCTTGTATTCGTCGTGCACGATGCACGAGCCTTGCCACAGCAGCATGTCCGCGCCGGTCTGTTCCTGCACGTAGTCGCCGAGATGGCGGTCCGGCGCCCACAGCACTTTCTTGCCCTGTTCCTTGAGATGTTTGACCACCGGCAACGCGATCGAACTGGTCACCATCCAGTCGGCGCGCGCCTTCACCGCCGCGCTGGTGTTGGCATACACCACCACGGTGCGGTCGGGATGCGCGTCGCAGAACGCGGCTGAACTCGTCCGCCGGGCAACCGAGGTCGAGCGAGCATTCCGCCTCGAGGTCGGGCATCAGCACGCGCTTTTCCGGATTCAGTATCTTCGCGGTCTCGCCCATGAAGCGCACGCCCGCGACCACGATGGTCTTGGCCGGATGCCGGTGGCCGAAGTTGGCCATGTCCAGCGAATCGGAAACGATGCCGCCGGTTGCTTCCGCCAGATCCTGCAGGTCGGCATGCACATAGTAATGCGACACCAGCACCGCATCCTGTTCCTTCAGCATGCGCTTGATGCGCGCGATCAGTTCGGGCTTTTCCGCCGCGCCCGGTTCGCGCGGCACCTTCGCCCATGCCACCGCGGTCGGCGAGCCGGGATGTTCATACGCAAACGGGATCAGGTTTTCGCTCATTGGGGTTTCCTCTGTAGTGCGCTCTTTACGCCTGTGATGCGCTCGCGGCAATTCCAGGATCGCGGCGCGATTGCTCGGTGAAAAGACTTTTTCCGCCGCATCCTGCCACGCCAGCCACTGGTAGTTCAAATGTTCGCGCGGCGCAAGTTGGATATCGACCGGATGGGGAAGTTGCAGGCCGAACACATGCTCGGTGTTGTGCGTGATGCCGGGCGGATAGCGGTGCCGCCAGTGCGGATAGATCTCGTAGACATTCTGCTCCTGCCAGTCGGTCAGACGCATAGCGCCGCGCATCCAGCCCGGTCTCTTCGCCCACTTCGCGTATCGCGGTCTCGGCCAGCGATTCATCGCCGTCGCGGCTGCCGGTGACGGATTGCCAGTAGCCGGGATGATCGGCGCGCTCCAGCAGCAGCACGTCCAGATCGTCCGTGTAGATCACCACCAGCACCGAGACCGGCTGTTTGTTCTGCACCATTTACCATTCCAATTTCATTTCGAAGGTCGAGACAAGGCGGCGACGAGCGCGCGGCGAAGACAGTGCTGAAGGCACGACAATAACCAGCGACTTGCCCGCTTGCGGGCTTAGTCGAATGGCTAGTAGTTTCATCAGGAGTGAACGCAGAAGCCAACGCAGTATCGCCGAAGAAATGAAGTCAGGAGAAAAATATCCAGAACGGCTTGTTGTGCTGCCGCCAGTACACCACCGTGTCGGCAAGGATATCCAGCGCGATTTCCCTGTCGTTCGCGGAAAGACCGAGCGTGTCGCTGGCATTGCGCAACAGCAGCACATATCCGCTTGCCTGACGCCACGACAGGTCGCACAGCGCGTCGGCCAGCGCATCCCAGTTCGCGCCGAATCCGGGCGGGAATCCGGCCGCAGCAGCCAGTGCATTCAGCAGATTCTGCTTGCCCTTGACGCCCGTCAGATCGGCATCGAACAGCGCAAAGCCGGCTTCATCGAACCGCGTTGCGCAATTCTTCCACGCTGCAAACCAGCGTATAGCTGCCCGCGGCTTCCCGATTTCCCAGTTGCTGCGCCAATGCGTCCATGACTACTCCCGAATTCGTTTGAATGTTTGGTAATGATCGGCGGTGTAGATAATATTCGCCGGTCCGCACCGCTGATGATGCGCCGCGCACCGCGATTATGCCTGCCCGGCGTTTTCACGGTGTACTCGTGATAGTAACCGCGCCTGCGTTCGGGCAGGACATGTTCGAAGTTTTTGAACACCACACCGTCGCGCGGATAGGCGAACGGCCCGCCCTGCTTGATGGCCCGCAGCGTGTCGCGCGCCTGTGCGGGCAATTGTGCCACACCGATGCTGGCCTGATCGCGTTGAACTCCCGTCGCCGGTTGATCGGGTATCCGCTTGCGCACCGGCCGGCAACAACAGCATCGCCGCCAGCACGATCCACGTGCGGACGCAACATACGCAACCCGGTCATTCCTTGGTGACTGCGAGCACTTCAGCCGTGGTTTGCACCTGCTGGCGCAGCCGGATATGCAGATCGCGCAACTGTCTTTCATCCACCGCGCTCGGCGCCTGGGTCAGCAGGCATTGCGCGCGCTGGGTCTTGGGGAAGGCGATCACGTCGCGGATGGATTCCGAACCGGTCATCATCGTGACGATGCGGTCCAGCCCGAACGCCAGCCCGCCGTGCGGCGGTGCGCCGTATTGCAGCGCGTCGAGCAGGAAGCCGAACTTGAGCTGCGCTTCTTCCGCGCCGATGTTGAGCGCGCGGAACACCTGCGACTGCACCGCCTCCTGGTGGATACGCACCGAGCCGCCGCCGATCTCCGAACCGTTCAGCGCGAGGTCGTAGGCCTTGGCCAGGCACTTGCCCGGGATCGCTTTCCAGCATCGCGAGATGTTCGTCCTTGGGCGCGGTGAACGGGTGATGGCAGGCGTTCCAGCGCTTGGCTTCGTCGTCGTATTCGAACATCGGGAAATCCACCACCCACAGCGGCTCCCATGCCTTGCCGTTGGTGTAGCCCTTTTCGTGGCCGATCTTGCTGCGCAACGCGCCGAGCGCGTCGTTGACGATCTTTTCCTTGTCCGCGCCGAAGAAAATGATGTCGCCGTTCTGCGCGCCGGTGCGCTCGATGATGGTCTTCAGCGCGGCCTCGTGCAGGTTCTTCACGATCGGCGACTGCAGGCCGGTCTCGTTGAGTTGCGTGATGTCGTTGACCTTGATGTAAGCCAGGCCCTTCGCGCCGTAGATGCCGACGAACTTGGTGTACTCGTCGATCTCGCCGCGCGAGAACGCGCCGCCGCCCGGCACGCGCAACGCCGCGACGCGGCCGTTCTCGGAATTGGCCACACCGGCGAACACCTTGAACGCGACATCCTTCACCGCATCGGTGACTTCGGTCAGCTCCAGCGTCACGCGCAGGTCCGGCTTGTCCGAACCGTAGCGCGCCATCGCCTCCGCATGGGTCATGCGCGGGAACGGGTTGGGCAGCTCCACATCCAGCACTTCCTTGAACACGGTGCGGATCATCTCTTCCATCAGCGCGATGATCTGCGTCTCGGTCAGGAACGAAGTCTCGATATCCACCTGGGTGAATTCGGGCTGGCGGTCGGCGCGCAGGTCTTCGTCGCGGAAGCACTTGGTGATCTGGTAATAGCGGTCGAAGCCCGCCACCATCAGCATTTGCTTGAACAGCTGCGGCGATTGCGGCAGCGCAAAGAATTCGCCCGGATGCACGCGCGACGGCACCAGGTAGTCGCGCGCGCCTTCCGGCGTGGACTTGGTCAGCATCGGCGTTTCGATGTCGATGAAACCGTGGCTGTCGAGGAAGCGGCGGAACGCCATCGCCATCTTGTAGCGCAGCATCATGTTCTTCTGCATCTGCGGACGGCGCAGGTCGATCACGCGATGGGTCAGGCGCACGTTCTCGGACAGGTTCTCGTCGTCCAGCTGGAACGGCGGCGTGAGCGCGGCATTCAGCACTTCGATCTCGTGGCACAGGATTTCGATTTCGCCGCTGGTGATATTCGGGTTGGTCGGTGCCTGCCGGACGGCGGCGCACCTTGCCGGTGACGCGCAGCACGAATTCGTTGCGCACCGATTCGGCGATCTTGAACATGTCGGCACGATCCGGGATCGCAGACGACCTGCGCCAGTCCCTCGCGGTCGCGCAGGTCGATGAAAATCACCCCGCCGTGGTCGCGGCGGCGATGCGCCCAGCCGCACAGGCTGACGGTTTGATCGAGCTGGTCGGTGTTAAGCAGTCCGCAATAATGAGTTCGCATGATTCAGGTTTTTTATATTGATGTCAGGGTTGGTCTGCTTGTGTCTGCCGGGTGATGGCGGGATGTTTCCCGGTTTCGGAGTCTGCCACCACACCCATCGAAACGATGGAGCGCAAAGCCACGTCCACGGTCATGTCCAGCTCGATGGTGTCGGCCTTGCGCACGAAAAAATAAAATCCGTTCACCGGACTGGGCGTGGTGGGAATGAACACCGCAACGTATTCCTCGTCCAGCTTGCCGACCACCTCGCCGGGCACAGCTGGTCTGGAATGCCAGCGACCAGGCCTGCGGATGCGGATAACGCACCAGCAGCACCTTGCGGAAAGAATTGCCGCTGCCCGACAACAGCGTATCGCTGACCTGCTTCACGCCCTTGTAGACGCTGCCCACGAATGGCACGTGCAGCATCGCTTTTTCGACCTGCTCCAATAATTTCTGGCCGAGCACATTGCGCACCAGCAAACCGGTCAGTCCCACCACCGCCAGCGTCAGGATGATGCCAAGACCCGGAATATGCACGCCCAGCAACCTGTCCGGGTGCCATGACTCCGGCAGCAGCAGCAGCGTCTGGTCCATCGTCCCTATGGTCAGATTCAGCACCCACAGGGTGATGCCGAGCGGAACCCAGACCAGCAGGCCGGTGATGAAATATTTTTTCATGGTCAGACGGAACCGTCTGCAACCGGGCATGAACCCGCGCTGGCACACGGCGCACAGGCGGCTTCCGGCTTGGGCGCATTCTTCGGCTGCGATCCGTTCTTGAAGTCAGTCGCGTAATAGCCGCTGCCCTTCAACTGGAAACCCGCAGCGGTCAGTTGTTTTTTGAACGTCTCCTTGCCGCATTCGGGGCAAGTGCTGAGCGGTACATCGCTGATTTTTTGCATCACATCCTTCTGCAAGCCGCAACTCGAACAGCCATAAGCATAAATAGGCATTTTGTCATTCCGCCGGTAAATTTACGAAGGTGCGCATTATACCCGAGCAAGGCGGGCAGAGCAGCCTGCGGGGCGGCTTTTTGGCATGCCCGGCGTTCCCGGTCCGGATATTTTCATCCCGCGCACGCGCACAGTACGGGTATAATGCGCGCCACCCGCGCCCGACCAATCAGCGCAGCGGTACTTTTCCCACACGCCGGATCATCTCGATCTCTTATTGGCCTGCCTCGATTGGTGCAGCTCTAGTGAGCAGCAGGCTTTCACAGGAGTCATGCTTTGCCAGACAATGAAATCACCTTCGCCAGCCTGAACCTGGCACAGCCCCTGATGCGCGCGATCGCCGATGCGGGATACACGAAACCCACCCCGGTGCAGTACCAGGCGATCCCGCTGGTACTGGCCGGCGGCGATCTGCTGGCCGGCGCGCAGACCGGCACCGGCAAGACGGCCGGCTTCACCCTGCCCATCCTGCAACTGCTCTCCGAAAAGCAGGCCGCCGGCAAACGCCCCGGCCGGCCGCGCTGCCTGATCATGGTCCCCACCCGCGAACTCGCGGCGCAGGTGGAAGAATCGGTGCAAACCTACGGAAAATATCTGCCGCTCAAATCGATGGTGATGTTCGGCGGGGTGAACATCAACCCGCAGATCAAGGCATTGCGCGGGCAGATCGACATCCTGGTCGCCACACCCGGGCGCTTGCTGGACCATGTCGGGCAAAATACGCTGGATCTGTCGGGAGTGGAAATACTGGTGCTGGACGAGGCGGACCGCATGCTGGACATGGGTTTCATCCGCGACATCAGGAAAATACTCGCGCTGCTGCCGAAACAGCGCCAGAACCTGCTGTTTTCGGCGACTTTTTCCGACGAGATCAAGGCGCTTTCCGACGGCCTGCTGCACAATCCCGGCTATGTCGAAGTGGCTCGACGCAACTCAACGGTTGAGTTGATCTCGCAAAGCATTCATCTGGTGCCGCAACGCCTGAAGAGCCATTTGCTTGCCCACCTGATCAAGCAAAACGACTGGAAGCAGGTGCTGGTATTCACCCGCACCAAGCACGGCGCGAACCGGCTGACTGAAAAGCTGATCGCGGACGGCATTCCGGCTGCGGCGATACACGGCAACAAGAGCCAGCCGGCACGCACCAAGGCGCTGGCGCAATTCAAGGACGGCTCGCTGCCGGTGCTGGTCGCCACCGACATCGCCGCGCGCGGCCTGGACATCGACCAGTTGCCTCATGTGGTGAATTTCGAATTGCCGAACGTCCCTGAAGATTATGTGCACCGCATCGGCCGTACCGGCCGCGCGGGCAGCAGCGGTGCGGCGATCTCGCTGGTGGACAAGGAAGAAATACCGTTTCTCAGATCCATAGAGCGCTTGATCAAGCGCGAGATACCGGTCGTCGAAGTCGACAGTTTTGTGCCGCCTGCAAATCTTCCCGCCGAAGCCCCTCGCCCGCCGCGCCAGGCGCATGGACAAAGACGCAACAACGGACCGCGCACTGCAGGCAAGGGAAACCGCCAGCAACCCCAGGGCGACGGCCAAAGACAGCGCTCGCCGCAACAGCGCGAACAGCAGCCGCACAACAGGCAGCAGACCGCCAAGCCGCGAACACCGAACAAGACACCCGAACCGAACAAGACACCCGAACAGCAATTCATGTCCGAAGCTGCGCGTCACCAGGCCATGCCTCAACCGGCGCTGTTCTCCCCCAAGCCTGTCACGCGCAGGGGCCGCTAGCGCCTGAGTAAAATCAAATAATTGACCGCAGAAGCGTCGTTATCGAAACCGGCGCGGAGCAGGCTTATTGCTTTCCCGGCCGTGTGCGCGTATAGACCGTCGTGATACCGTCCACGGTCAGGGTAAGCTGGTCGCCGAATAGCTGGTAGGAAATCGCATCCGAGCTGTTGTGTCCGCTGAGCTGTATCATGCCGCCGTCGGAAACCGCATAAAAATATCGCTTCCCCTTCAGCCTGACGGTTCCGTTGCTGCTGAACGTAATACTTCCTTCTGCGCTGTACCAGCGGCCTCTCAGCGACTTCTCCGCTTTGGTGACCATCCCGTAAGAACGTTCCGCGGCAAAACTGCCTGCCGGCAGACCGACCAGGAATAATGTGCTACACAGCAACAGACAGCGTGAAAATGACATGACGGCCTCACTGATCAGGTATGACGGCACACGTTAAAAGCAGCCGGCTTGTTTGTCAACGCGACGGGCGTTGCGGTTCGATTCTCCACTTCCCCGGCTCCACGCCGTCCAGCGTCCACTCGCCGATGCGGCAGCGAATCAGGCGCAATGTGGGCAAACCGACGGCCGCGGTCATGCGACGCACCTGGCGGTTCTTCCCCTCGCGCAGGGTCAGTTCGATCCAGCTGGTCGGTATGTTCCTGCGCTCGCGTATCGGCGGGTTGCGCGGCCACAGGTTCGCAGGTTCACCAATCAACCGCGCTTCGGCAGGCTGTGCCTTGAAATCCGGCAGCTGTATGCCCTGCCTTAGTCTTCCCAGCGCGGCGTCATCCGCGACTCCCTCGACCTGCGCCCAATAGGTTTTCGGCAGCTTGTGCTTCGGTCGGTGATGCGGTGCTGCAGCGGCCATCGTCGGTCAGCACCAGCAACCCTCGCTGTCGGTGTCCATGCGCCCGGCGGGATAAAAGTCCGGAAGCGGGATATAATCGGCCAGCGTCGGATGCATGCCATCACGACTGAACTGGCAGATCACGCCAAACGGCTTGTTGAACAGCATAATGCACCCCATCGGGATTCCTGTATGTTGTTGAGACGATATTTTACCGCCTCAATCTCTGATAGCCGAACCGGGCATGCAAATTGCACACATCACAGCAGCAGCATTCCGAAGCGCAGACGGCCTATCGCCAAGCACGAACTGAAGAGAAAATCATGACAAGTCAAAAAATCATCTACACACTGACCGACGAAGCGCCTGCACTGGCCACCTATTCCCTGCTCCCCATCATCCAGGCCTTTACCGGCGCGGCCGGTGTTGCCGTCGAAACGAGGGACATTTCCCTGGCTGGCCGCATCCTCGCGAATTTCCCGGAAAACCTGACCGCGAGCCAGAAAATTGCCGATGACCTCAGCGAACTGGGCGCGCTGACGCTCAAACCGGAAGCAAACATCATCAAGCTGCCCAATATCAGCGCATCGCTCCCGCAGCTCAAGGCGGCGATCAGCGAATTGCAGTCGCAGGGATACCGGATCCCCGACTATCCGGAAGACCCGAAGACCGAAGCCGAGAAGGAAATCAGGGCGCGTTATGGCAAGGTGCTGGGCAGCGCAGTTAACCCGGTGCTGCGCGAAGGAAACTCCGATCGCCGTGCCGCGCTGTCGGTCAAGCAGTTTGCGCGCAAACACCCGCACCGGATGGGCAAGTGGGCCGCCGATTCGAAGACCCGCGTCGCGCACATGCGCGGCGGTGATTTCTACGGCAGTGAAAAATCCGTGACTGTCCCGGAAGCCGTCACCACCCGCATCGAATTCGTCGGCAAGGATGGCAAGACCACCGTGCTCAAGGACAAGCTTGCGCTCAAGGTCAGGCGAAATCATCGATGCCGCGGTGATGAGTCGCCGCGCGTTGCGCCAGTTCTATGCAGAGCAGATTGTCGCGGCAAAGAAAGAAGACGTGCTGCTGTCGCTGCACTTGAAGGCCACGATGATGAAGGTTTCCGACCCGATCATGTTCGGCCATGCCGTTTCCGTGTTCTTCCGGAAGGTGTTCGACAAGCACGGCGCGCTGCTCAAAGAACTCAAGGTCAACGTCAACAACGGCTTCGGCGACATGGAAGCCAAGGTGCTCGCGTTGCCGGAAAACAGGCGCGCCGGTATCGTGGCCGACATAGCCGACTGTTTCAGGAACCAGCCGCCGCTGGCGATGGTGAATTCCGACAAGGGCATCACCAACCTGCATGTACCCTCAGACGTGATCATCGACGCCTCGATGCCACCGATGATCCGCGACGGCGGCAAGATGTGGGGCGCCGACGGCAAACCATACGACACGCTGGCGATGATTCCGGACCGTTGCTATGCGGGCGTGTATGACGCCACGGTGGAAGACTGCAAGAAGAACGGCGCGCTCGATCCGGCCACGATGGGCAGCGTGCCTAACGTCGGCCTGATGGCGCAGCAGGCCGAGGAATACGGTTCGCACGACAAGACTTTCGAGATCGCGGGCGACGGCGCGGTGCGCATCGTCGATAACGCAGGAAAGGTATTGCTGGAGCAGAATGTCGAGCAGGGCGACATCTTCCGCGCCTGCCAGACCAAGGATGCGCCCGTCCGGGACTGGGTGAAACTCGCCGTCGCGCGCGCACGCCTGAGCAATACGCCTGCCATTTTCTGGCTGGACAGGAACCGCGCCCACGATGCGCAGATCATCGCCAAGGTCGGGCAGTATCTCGAAGATCACGACACTGACGGGCTGGATATCCGGATCATGGAACCGGCGGACGCCTGCCGCGCGACTCTGGCGCGCATCCGCCAGGGCAAGGACACCATTTCCGTGACCGGCAACGTGTTGCGCGACTACCTCACCGACCTGTTCCCGATACTCGAACTCAACACCAGCGCCAAGATGCTGTCCATCGTGCCGCTGATGAACGGCGGCGGCCTGTTCGAAACCGGCGCAGGCGGCTCGGCGCCCAAGCATGTGCAGCAGTTCCGGAAAGAAGGCTATCTGCGCTGGGATTCGCTCGGGGAGTTCCTCGCGCTGGGCGCATCGCTGGAACATCTCGCCCAAAAATTCGGCAACACGCGCGCCGGGGTGCTGGCCGAAACGCTGGATCAGGCAATCAGCAGAATTCTGGAAAACAACAAGTCGCCCGCCAGAAAAGTCGGCGAGATCGACAACCGGGGCAGCCATTTCTACCTCGCCCTTTATTGGGCGCAGGCTTTGGCCGCGCAAACCCGGGACAGGGAAATTCAGGCACGTTTCACGGCCCTGGCGAAAACGCTGGCCGACAACGAGGCAAAGATCAATGCCGAACTGATTGCTGCGCAGGGAAAGCCGGTGGAAATGGCCGGCTACTATCATCCCGACTTCGCGAAGACTTCACGCTCGATGCGGCCCAGTGCAACATTGAATGCGGCGCTCGCCGCGATTGCATGAAAGACCGGGCCGGCAATTCGCTGCCCTGTGGCAAAACAGGGGACGAAAAAAAACCGGCACCTTAGCTTAGCGCCGGTTATTCTGCCAACTTTCAGGAACCGATTAAGGTGCCTGGATGTTGGAAGCTTGCTTGCCCTTAGGACCTTGAACTACTTCAAAGGTTACCTTCTGGCCTTCTTTGAGTGACTTGAAGCCGCTCATGTTGATTGCGGAAAAGTGTGCGAACAAATCTTCGCTGCCATCATCGGGAGTGATAAAACCAAAACCCTTTGCGTCGTTGAACCATTTAACTGTACCAGTTGCCATGTGATTACTTCCTTACTAAAAAAACGGGGAAACCCCCCGCGAAACTGTTTGAATCCAAGATCGCACACGGCAAAACCAGTACTGCAGATACTTTGAGTCAAACACCAGCGCGCTTTTTACTCCTGTTTTAACTGGTACCGTCAAGCGGTTTATAAAATATTTTTCGATTGGACTTGAAAAAGCACCGCCAATCATCAAATATGATGGCAAGGAAAGCATCTGAACACTTACTGGAACTATGGCAACCAAACATCTCAGCAATGTGGTACTTGCGCCGGAACGCGCGAAAACCAAACCGCCACGCATGTACAAGGTGATACTGTTCAACGACGATTACACCACCATGGAATTTGTGATTGAGGTTTTACAGCTGTTTTTCTCGCTGGATCAGGAACGCGCCCTGCAAATCATGCTCAAAGTACATAATGAAGGTTCCGCGGTATGCGGGGTCTATTCCCAGGATATCGCCGAAACCAAGGTAAGCCAGGTATCAGAATTTGCAAAACAACACGGACATCCGTTACGATGCGGCATGGAGGAAAATTGAAATGATCGCTCAAGAACTGGAAGTCAGCCTGCATCTGGCATTTGTCGAGGCACGCCAGAAGCGCCATGAGTTCATCACCGTCGAGCATCTGCTGCTCACGATGCTGGACAACGCTTCCGCCGCGCAGGTGTTGCGTGCCTGCGGCGTGGACATAGACGAGTTGCGCCAGGTGCTGACCGACATTCATCGACCACCCATACCCCGGTCACACCTGGCGACCGGCGAAGTGGACACCCAGCCCACGGTCGGTTTCCAGCGCGTGATCCAGCGCGCCATCCTGCATGTGCAGTCCACCAACAAGAAGGAAGTGACCGGCGCCAACATCCTGGTCGCGCTGTTCGGCGAGAAGGATTCGCACGCGGTGTATTTCCTCACCCAGCGCAACGTCACCCGCCTCGATGTGGTGAACTACATCGCGCACGGCATCAACAAGACCCTGCCCGGCACCCCGGCCAAGCCGCAAAACGATTCCGAATCCGAAGTTGAACAGAACAACGGCGAAGCGCTGAAGAACTACACCCTGGATCTGAATGCACAGGCGCTGGCCGGCAAGATCGATCCGCTGATCGGACGCGACATCGAACTGGAGCGCGTCATCCAGACGCTGTGCCGCCGCCGCAAGAACAATCCGCTGCTGGTCGGCGAAGCCGGCGTGGGCAAGACCGCGATCGCCGAAGGTCTGGCGCGCCGCATCGTGGAAGACGATGTGCCGGAAATCCTGAAGGACGCGCATGTGTACTCGCTCGACATGGGTGCGCTGCTGGCCGGCACCAAGTATCGCGGCGATTTCGAGCAGCGCCTGAAGGCCGTGCTGAAGGAACTGAAGCGACGCCGCCGAACGCGATCCTGTTCATCGACGAAATCCACACCCTGATCGGCGCAGGCGCGGCTTCCGGCGGCACCATGGATGCATCCAACCTGCTCAAACCGGCGCTGTCGAGCGGCCAATTGAAATGCATAGGCGCAACCACCTACCAGGAATATCGCGGCATCTTCGAAAAGGATCATGCGCTGTCGCGCCGCTTCCAGAAAATCGATGTGCCGGAGCCGTCCGTCGAACAGACCATCGCGATTCTGCGCGGCCTGAAATCGCGCTTTGAGGAACATCACAGCGTCAAATACAGCGCGGCTGCAATCACCAGCGCCGCGGAGCTTTCCTCGCGTTACATCAATGACCGCCACCTGCCGGACAAGGCGATCGACGTGCTGGACGAAGCCGGTGCAGCACAACGCATCCTGCCCAAATCGAAACAGAAAAAAGTCATCGGCAAGCACGAGATCGAGGAGATCATCGCCAAGATCGCGCGCATCCCGACGCGCACCGTTTCGTCCGATGACCGCAACGCGCTGAAGACGCTGGATCGCGATCTGAAGGCAATGGTGTTCGGCCAGAACAAGGCCATCGACGCGCTTGCCGCCGCCATCAAGATGTCGCGCAGCGGCCTGGGCAATCCGCAAAAACCGATCGGCAGCTTCCTGTTCTCCGGCCCGACCGGCGTCGGCAAGACCGAAGTGGCGCGGCAACTGGCCTATGCAATGGGCATGCCGCTGCACCGCTTCGACATGTCCGAATACATGGAACGCCATGCCGTGTCGCGCCTGATCGGCGCACCGCCCGGCTATGTCGGTTTCGACCAGGGCGGTCTGCTCACCGAGGCGATCAGCAAACAGCCGCATGCGTGCTGCTGCTGGACGAGATCGAAAAGGCACACCCGGACATTTTCAACATCCTGCTGCAGGTGATGGATCACGGCACGCTGACCGACAACAACGGACGCAAGGCCGATTTCCGCAACGTGGTCATCATCATGACCACCAATGCGGGTTCGGAAGCCCTGAACAAGAGCCAGATCGGCTTCACCAAGAGCAGCTCGGGCGGCGACGAATTGATGGACATCAAACGCACTTTCACGCCGGAATTCCGCAACCGTCTGGATGCGATCATCTCCTTCGCGCCGCTGGATCACGAAGTCATCCTGCGCGTGGTCGACAAGTTCCTGATGCAGCTTGAAGAACAACTGCACGAGAAGAAAGTGGAAGTCCTGTTCACCGACGCGCTCAAGGACTATCTGGCCGAGCAGCGGTTTCGATCCGCTGATGGGCGCACGCCCGATGGCACGCCTGATCCAGGACACCATCCGCTCCGCGCTGGCCGACGAACTGCTGTTCGGCAAGCTGGCAAACGGCGGCAAGGTGACGGTGGATGTGACGCCGACGGCAAGGTAAAGCTGGAGTTTGCGGAAGAGGCTGTCCCTGCCTGACAGGCCTTCCCGCAGCAGTCAGTACCGGGGGCGTTTCGCCCCCTCCCCCACCGGCCCGCTCCATTTCGGTTCTTTGGTCGCCGCCGTCGGCAGCTATCTGGATGCCCAACATCATCAGGGCAAGTGGCTGGTGCGCATCGAAGACCTTGACACCCCACGCACCGTCGATGGAGCCGCAGCCGATATCCTCGGTACACTGGACGCCCATGGCCTGCACTGGGATGAGCAGGTCTTTTACCAGAGCCAGCGCACGGCCGCCTACGAACAGGCTTTTCTCCGGTTGAAAGAAACCGGCATGATGTATCCCTGTGCCTGCAGCCGCAGGGAAATTGCGGACTCTGCCCTGCAGCGCGGCGATGAACTGGTCTATTCGGGAACCTGCCGGAACGGCACCGCAGCGGGCAAGGCGGCGCGGTCCTGGCGGGTACGCGTCAACGATGCTGTGGTTACGCTGGATGACCGGTTGCAGGCCATCATTACCCAGGATCTGGCAAGCGAGGTCGGCGATTTCGTGCTGCTGCGCGCGGTTGGATTGTATGCCTACCAGCTTGCGGTCGTGGTGGACGATGCCGCGCAGGAAATCACCGATGTGGTACGCGGCGCCGACCTGCTTTTTTCAACCCCGCGCCAGGTATATCTGCAGCGATTGCTCGGGCTGAAGACGCCCTCCTATATGCACCTGCCGGTCGCGGTGAATGCACGGGGCGAAAAACTCAGCAAACAAACCCTCGCCGAGCCGGTGACAAAACACAACCCGGCTTCCACCCTGTTCAAAGCGCTGGGGTTCCTGCGCCAGAATCCACCCGCCGAATTGCGGTCCGGCACGACTGAAGAAATGCTGGCTTGGGCGGCCGCGAACTGGAAGCCGGAACGGTTATCGAATTGCCTGCATCTTCCGGTTTTAGCCGGATGACGCCAGTTTACGCACCACGTCGGCAATGTGCTGCGCGGAACTTTCCACCAGTTGCCGGTCTTCGCCTTCGACCATCACCCGCAGCAATGGCTCAGTGCCCGAGGGGCGCAGCAGAACCCGGCCTTTGCCGTCCAGCACCTGCTCGGCATCGGATACCGCAGTCGTCACCCGGCGATCGCCGAGGCAATCCAGTCCCCTGGCGACCCTGACGTTGATCAGCACTTGAGGGTACATCTGCAAATCTCTCGCCGCATCCGCGAGGCTTTGCCCATTCGCGCGCAATGCATGCAGCACCTGCAGCGCGGAGATGATGCCGTCGCCGGTGCTGTGCTTGTCCAGACAGATGATATGCCCGGAATTTTCGCCGCCGAGCTGCCAGCCCTTTTGCTGCAATAATTCCAACACGTATCGGTCGCCCGACCTTGGCGCGCATGAACGGGATACCCAGCTTCTGCATCGCGTGTTCGAAGGCAAGGTTGGTCATCAGCGTGCCAACCACCCCGCCATGCAGCATGCCTTGCGCCTGGCGATGTCTGGCGATCACGTACATCAGCTGGTCGCCGTCATAGAGTTTTCCCGCGCTGTCGGCCATCACCAGCCGGTCGCCGTCGCCATCCAGCGCGATGCCGATATCCGCGTTGTGCTCGACCACGGCCTTGCGCAGATTATCCGGCGCGGTCGCGCCATAACCGTCATTGATGTTCCTGCCGTCCGGCTGTGCGCCGATCGCGATCACATCGGCGCCGAGTTCGTGGAACACGTGGCGTGCGATCTGGTAAGTCGCGCCATGCGCGCTGTCCACGACGATTTTCAGTCCGCGCAGGTCCAGTTCGGTCGGGAACGTGCTCTTGCAGAATTCGATATAGCGTCCGGCCGCATCGTCGATGCGCTTCGCTTTGCCGAGCCCATCCGAAGCATTGGTCTTCATTTCCTGATCCATTGCCGCCTCGATGGCGAGCTCGGTCTCGTCCGGCAGCTTGGCGCCATGGGAAGAAAAGAATTTGATGCCGTTGTCATCGAACGGATTGTGCGATGCGGAGATCACGATGCCGGCCTGCAGGCGCAGCGCCCGGGTCAGGTAGGCAACCGCCGGTGTCGGCACCGGACCGGCCAGATAGACATCGATACCGGCCGCAATCAGGCCGGCCTCCAGCGCCGACTCCAGCATGTAACCCGAAATACGCGTGTCCTTGCCGATCAGCACCCCGGTGCGTTCGCCGGGTGTATCAGCCATCCCGGACAGCACCCTGCCTGCCGCATAGCCCAGATGCATCACGAACTGCGGCGTGATCGGATGTTCACCGACCCGCCCGCGCACACCGTCGGTACCGAAATATTTTCTGCTCACTTTTGTACCCTAAATTTCACCAAGAGACATTTGCCGCAGCGTACACAGAGACCACAGGGAAAAACAACAACAAATTCACTTTATATTTATTCGTTGATTGTTTACGGCAGCTGTTTTCTCTGTGGTCTCTGTGATCTCTGTGGCTATGTTTTTACGAATTTACTGCTCTCAAAATTTTCAACGCATCCACCGTCGCGCGCACATCATGCACCCGCACGATGTTTGCCCCGTGCTGTACTGCGATCAGGGCCGCAGCCACGCTGGCCGGCAGACGATGCGCCACATCCTGTCCGGTCAGCGCGCCCAGCATGGACTTGCGCGACAAACCCGCCAGCACCGCCACACCCGGTTCCGCCAGCCTGTTCAAGGCGCGCAGCAAAGCCAGATTATGCGCCAAGGTCTTGCCAAAACCAAAGCCGGGGTCGATCGCGATGCGATCGCGCTTGATGCCGGCCGCTTCGGCAGCCGCGCTGCGTTCGCGCAGGAACGCGCCGACTTCGGCGACAACATCCTGATATTCGGGCTGCAACTGCATGGTTTGCGGGTTGCCCTGTTTGTGCATCAGGCAAACCGCGGCCTGGCTGGCGGCAACCACCTTCATCGCGGCTGCATCCTGCAGCGCGTTGATGTCGTTGACCATGTCCGCACCGGCGGAAATCGCCGCCCGCATCACTTCCGGTTTGAAGGTATCTATCGAGACCGGTACGGGCGCGCCGCGCAGGCCTTCGATGACGGGCAATACCCGGTCCAGTTCTTCCTGGACACCGACCGGCGCCGCACCTGGCCGGGTCGACTCGCCGCCGATATCGAGCATGTCCGCACCCTCGGCGATCAGCTGCTGCGCGTGCGCCAGTGCGGCGTCGCACTGAAGATGCTGCCCGCCATCGGAAAACGAATCGGGAGTGACGTTGACGATGCCCATGACCAAGGGCCGGGACAAATCAAGCCGGAAGTTGCCGCAGCGGAAATTCATTCAGGTGCAAGGTGCAAGGTGCAAGGTACAAGGTGCAAGGTGCAATGGAAAATCACTTGTCTCTTGAATCTTGCCTCTTGTACCTGTTTCAGGTTCCCTGCGCGGGTTGCGTAGGCGTGGTGGCAGGAGCCGGCGGAGCCTGGTCCTGGGGCGGCTGCTGAGCCTGACTGCTGGGCGCAGGGGGTTTGGGCGGACGCGGTGGACTGCCGGCCATGATGTCGTTGATCTGGTCTGCGTCTATGGTTTCCCATTCCAGCAAAGCCCTGGTCATTGCCTCGATCTTGTCGCGGTTTGCTTCGATCAATCGGCGTGCCAGCGCATATTGCTGGTCGATGATGCGGCGTATCTCGGCATCCACCTGCTGCATGGTCGCTTCTGAAATATTCTTGTGCGTGGTGACCGAACGTCCGAGAAAGACTTCGCCCTCGTTCTCGCCGTACACCATGGTGCCAAGCGCATCGGACATGCCCCACTGGGTCACCATGCTTCGCGCCATCGCGGTGGCGCGTTCGAAATCGTTGGAAGCGCCGGTGGTCATCTGGTGCATGAAAATCTCTTCGGCGATACGCCCGCCGAACAATACGGCGATGGTGGAAAGGATGCGCTCCTTGTCCAGGCTGTAACGGTCTTCCGACGGCAACTGCATGGTCACGCCCAAGGCACGGCCGCGCGGGATGATGGTCACCTTGTGCACCGGATCGGTCTTAGGCAGCAACTTGGCGACCACCGCATGGCCGGATTCGTGATAGGCGGTATTGCGGCGCTCTTCCTCGGGCATCACCATGGAGCGGCGTTCCGCACCCATCATGATCTTGTCCTTGGCAGACTCGAAATCGTCCATCTCGACGAAACGCTTGCCGCGGCGTGCCGCAAACAGGGCCGCCTCGTTGACCAGATTCGCCGAGATCCGCGCCGGACATGCCGGGTGTGCCGCGCGCCAGTATATCGGCCTTCACATCCTGGGCGACCGGCACCTTGCGCATGTGCACCATCAGGATCTGTTCGCGGCCGCGGATATCCGGCAACGGCACCACGACCTGGCGATCGAAACGGCCCGGGACGCAGCAATGCCGCATCCAGCACATCGGGACGGTTGGTTGCGGCGATCACGATCACCCCGCTGGCACCTTCGAAGCCGTCCATTTCCACCAGCAGCGCGTTCAGCGTCTGCTCGCGCTCGTCATTGCCGCCGCCCAGACCTGCGCCGCGCTGCCGGCCCACCGCATCGATTTCATCGATGAACACGATGCACGGTGCCTGCTTCTTGGCCTGCTCGAACATATCGCGCACGCGCGCCGCACCAACGCCGACGAACATTTCCACAAAGTCGGAACCGGAGATCGAAAAGAACGGCACCTTGGCCTCGCCGGCGATCGCTTTCGCCAGCAGCGTCTTGCCGGTACCGGGATTGCCCACCAGCAGCACACCACGCGGTATGCGCCCGCCGAGGTTCTGGAATTTCGACGGATCGCGCAGAAAATCCACCAGTTCCGACACTTCTTCCTTGGCTTCGTCGCAACCCGCCACATCCGCAAACGTAAAGCGTTCCTTGCTTTCATCCAGCATGCGCGCGCGCGATTTGCCGAACGAGAACGCACCGCCCTTGCCGCCGCCCTGCATCTGGCGCATGAAGAACACCCACACCGCGATCAGCAGGATCATCGGGAACCAGGACACGAAAATATTCATCAGGAAGGACGGCTCTTCCTCCGGCTTGGCCTCGACGTTCACGCCGTTTTTCAGCAGATCGGAAACCATCCACAGGTCGCTGGGCGCATAGCTGCTGATATGCTTGCCATCGGTAGTCGTCGCTTTCAGCTTGCGGCCTTCGATGACCACCTTGGTGATATGCCCCTGCTTGACCTCGTCGAGGAACTGGGAATAGTCGAGCTGCGACTGCGTAGTCAGCTGCTGGCGGGAATTGAATTGGTTGAATACGGTCATCAGCACCAGGGCGACGACCATCCAGACTGCAATGCTCTTAAAATTGTTCAAGATTACTCCTTATGTCGGCCCACCCCAATTCGACGTGATGGCGGCTGCCGAGGTTGATCATTAGACTATGTATTGCCCTATTTCTCAAGCTTTCCGCTACCCAGCAAATACAGTTCGCTGCTGCGGTCGCGTGACGCCTTGGGTTTGCGCGTCACCACACTGGCGAAGCTGTTGCGCATCTGCTTGTAGAAATCCTCGAATCCGGCACCCTGAAAGACCTTGACCAGGAAACTGCCGTCCGGCTTCAGCTGTTCCAGCGCGAATTCCAGCGCCAGTTCAGCAAGATGCATTGCACGCGCCTGGTCTGCCGGGGCTACTCCGGACATATTGGGTGCCATATCGGAAATTACAAGCCCCACCGGCCTGCCGTGCAGCAATCCTTCCAGTTTCCCGAGCATGACCTGTTCGCGGAAGTCGCCCTGGATGAAATCTACCCCCGCCAGCGGATCAAGCGGCAACAGATCCAGCGCGATCACCTTTCCGCCGCGCCCCACCTTGGCAGCCGCGACCTGTGACCAGCCTCCCGGTGTTGCGCCCAGATCGACCACCACCATGCCGGGCTTGAGCAATTGATCCCTGGCATCGATTTCCAGCAGTTTGTATGCCGCGCGCGAACGGTAGCCCTCTTTCTGGGCAAGCTGCACGAAAGGGTCGTTGACATGCTCGCGCATCCATTGTTTGCTGGTCTTGGAAGGCTTCATCGTTTAAAATCCTGCCTTATTCAAAAAGGCCATTATGTTATCCCTTACCGTATCCGAACGCCTCGCCCTCAAGGCCCGCGCTCATGCCCTCAATCCGACGGTGATCATAGGCAACGCGGGTCTGACCGAAGCGGTGCTGAAAGAAATCGCGCTGACCCTGGATGCGCCACGAACTGAT
The DNA here is from genome assembly GCA_963827265.1 of uncultured beta proteobacterium. Taxonomy (GTDB): domain Bacteria; phylum Pseudomonadota; class Gammaproteobacteria; order Burkholderiales; family Gallionellaceae; genus Gallionella. The sequence continues at coordinate 315,763 of CAWHAD010000007.1, forward strand.
CAAGATCCGGGTACCGGGCGGTGATCGCGCGCTGCGCGAAACCATGCTGGAAACGATCTGTACCCGACTGGATGCCGCACTGGTGCAACACATCGGCAAGATCCTGGTGATCTACAAACCCAACCCGGAAGCCCACCTGATCGAAATCAAGAAAATGCCGCGCCACAGGGGCAAGAAACCGCTGACCAAGAAACAACTGGGAAACCGGTAGGTCTGGCTATGCCAGACCGTGAAGGGAGAAGAGTATAAGGGAGAAGGGGGAAACCAACCGCTCTTCGTGCGCAGCAGGCTTTAACCCTTCCCCCTTTACCCTTCCCTCTTCTGCGCCTCTAGATGTATTGGACCTCTACGACTTCATACTCCCTCACCCCGCCCGGCGCCTGCACCTCGGCGATATCGCCGCTGCTCTTGCCGATCAGCGCACGGGCAATCGGGGAACTGATGGATACTTTCCTGTGCCTGATGTCGGCTTCGTCGTCACCGACGATCTGGTAGGTGACCACATCGCCGTTGTTCACATCTTCCAGTATCACGGTCGAACCGAACACACAGCGCCCATCCGCGTTAAGCGACTTGGGATCGATGATCTGTGCGCTGCCCAGTTTGCTTTCCAGCTCCGCGATGCGCCCCTCGATGAAACCCTGGCGCTCCTTGGCCGCGTCGTATTCCGCGTTTTCCGACAAGTCGCCCTGGGCACGCGCTTCGGCAATCGCATTGATTACCCTGGGGCGCTCCACGGTCTTCAGGGTGTGCAGTTCTGCGCGCAATTTTTCTGCGCCCAATACGGTTAAAGGAACTTTGCTCATATTGATGCTTCCTCAGTTGTTGGCTGCAAGCCGCTTGTGTTGGGTCTGCAAATCATAAACGCTCAGTGCGGTCAGATGCTGCATCCCGACACAGGCGGCGCGAGCCCCGGCCAGCGTGGTGTAATACGTTACCCTTCCCTGCAGTGCGGCGTGGCGGATCGAATAGGAGTCGCGCATCACGGACGGTTTGCTGTCCACCGTGTTGATGATCAGGCTGATTTCGCCGTTCTTGATCATGTCCACGATATGCGGACGGCCCTCGGCGACCTTGTTCACCACTTCCACCGCGATTCCGGCCGCGCCGATCACCGACGCGGTACCGCGCGTTGCCCTGAGGGTAAACCCCAGGCGCACCAGGGTACGGGCGATTTCGACCACACCCGACTTGTCGGCTTCGCGCACGCTGATGAATACTTTACCATCTTTCGGCAGCTTTACACTGGCTGCCAGTTGCGACTTGACGAAGGCCTCCGCAAAGGTGTCGCCGACCCCCATCACCTCGCCGGTCGATTTCATTTCCGGCCCGAGTATCGTGTCCACGCCGGGAAACTTGATGAACGGAAATACCGCTTCCTTGACCGAGTAAAACGGTGGGACCACTTCCGCGGTGATGCCCTGGCTGTGCCAGGCTCTGCCCGGCCATGCAACGCGCCGCGATTTTCGCCAGCGGCACTCCGGTCGCCTTGGACACGAACGGCACGGTGCGCGACGCGCGCGGATTCACTTCCAGCACATATACCGCGTCGCCCCCGTTCTTGTCGATCTGGATCGCGAACTGCACATTCATCAGCCCGACCACGTTCAGCGCACTTGCCATCGCCACAGTCTGGCGGCGCAGTTCGTCCTGCAAAGCCAGCAGACAGGCTGAACGGCGGGAGCGAACACGCCGAGTCGCCGGAATGCACCCCGGCCTGCTCGATGTGTTCCATGATGCCGCCGATGACCACATCCTTGCCGTCCGATACCGCATCCACGTCGACCTCGATCGCGTCGTCCAGGAAGCGGTCGAGCAGGATCGGCATGCGCTCGGGATAGGTTTTGGACATTTCCTGCGCATCGCGCATGTAGCGTTCCAGGTCGGCCTGTTCGTGGATGATTTCCATCGCCCTGCCGCCCAGCACATTGGAAGGGCGCATCACCAGCGGATAACCGATTTCGGCCACGCCCGCGATGCCTTCCTCGGTGTTGCACGCGGTGCGGTTCGGCGGCTGTTTCAGCCGCAGCTGGTGCAGCATTTGCTGGAAGCGCGCGCGATCTTCGGCGCAGTCGATCATGTCCGGCGAGGTGCCGATGATCGGCACGCCGTTTTTTTCCAGTCCGTGCGCCAGGCTCAGCGGGGTCTGTCCGCCGAACTGCACGATCACGCCGACCGGCTTTTCGACCGCGACCACTTCCAGCACATCCTCCAGCGTCAGCGGCTCGAAGTACAGGCGGTCCGAGGTGTCGTAGTCGGTCGATACGGTTTCCGGATTGCAGTTGACCATGATGGTTTCGTAGCCGTCTTCGCGCATCGCCAGCGCGGCGTGCACGCAGCAGTAATCGAATTCGATTCCCTGCCCGATGCGGTTCGGGCCGCCGCCCAGCACCATGATCTTGCGTTTTCCGGTCGGCAGGGATTCGCATTCCTCCTCGTAGGTGGAGTACATATAGGCGGTATTGGTGGCAAACTCCGCGGCGCAGGTATCGACGCGCTTGAACACCGGACGCACACCGAGGGCATGGCGATAGGCGCGCATTGCATCGGTATCGGTGCCGAGCAGTTTTGCCAGGCGCGCATCGGCAAAGCCGCTGCGCTTCAGCGCGCGCAATTCTTCCGCGCCCAGGCTTTCCAGCGTGCCGCCGGCCAGCGATTGCTCCTGCCGTACCAGATCCGCTATCTGCACCAGGAACCACGGATCGATTTTGCTGATGTTGAACACCTCTTCCACGCTCATGCCGAGGCGGAACGCGTCTCCCACCGCCCAGATGCGGCTCGGTCCGGGACTGCCGCAGTTCCGAGGTGATCGATTCCTTGTTGCTGAATTTTTCATCCAGGCCATGCACACCCACTTCCAGGCCGCGCAGTGCTTTCTGGAACGATTCCTGGAAAGTGCGTCCGATCGCCATCACCTCGCCGACCGATTTCATCTGCGTGGTCAGGCGGTCGTTGGCCTGCGGGAATTTCTCGAATGCGAATCGCGGAATCTTGGTCACCACGTAATCGATGGTCGGCTCGAACGAGGCCGGCGTCGCGCCGCCGGTGATGTCATTCTTCAGTTCGTCGAGCGTGTAGCCCACCGCCAGCTTGGCCGCAATCTTCGCGATCGGGAAACCGGTCGCCTTGGAGGCCAGCGCGGATGAACGCGACACGCGCGGGTTCATCTCGATCACCACCATGCGCCCGTTCTCCGGGTTGATCGCGAACTGCACGTTCGAGCCGCCGGTGTCGACGCCGATCTCGCGCAGCACCGCAATCGACGCATCGCGCATGATCTGGTATTCCTTGTCGGTCAGCGTCTGCGCCGGCGCGACCGTGATCGAGTCGCCGGTGTGCACGCCCATCGGATCAAGATTTTCAATCGAGCAGATGATGATGCAATTGTCGTTGCGGTCGCGCACCACTTCCATCTCGAATTCTTTCCAGCCGAGCAGCGATTCCTCGATCAGCAGTTCCCTGGTCGGGACTGGCTTCCAGCCCGCGCTCGCAGATCTCGACGAACTCCTCGCGGTTGTATGCGATGCCGCCGCCGCTGCCGCCCATCGTGAAGGACGGGCGGATCACGGTCGGGTAACCCAATCACCTGCTGCACCTGCAACGCTTCTTCCATGCTGTGCGCGATCGCGGAACGCGCCGATGCCAGACCGATACGGGTCATTGCCAGTTTGAATTTTTCGCGGTCTTCCGCCTTGTCGATCGCTTCGCGCGATGCGCCTATCATCTCGACGCCGTATTTTTCCAGCACGCCGTGCTTGGCCAGGTCCAGCGCGCAGTTCAGCGCGGTCTGCCCGCCCATGGTCGGCAGGATCGCATCCGGCTTCTCCCTGGTCGATGATCTTCTCCACGATCTGCCAGGTGATCGGTTCGATGTAGGTCGCATCGGCCATTTCCGGATCGGTCATGATGGTGGCCGGATTCGAGTTCACCAGGATCACGCGATAACCCTCTTCGCGCAGCGCCTTGCAGGCCTGCGCGCCGGAATAGTCGAACTCGCAGGCCTGCCCGATGACGATGGGGCCGGCGCCGATGATCAGGATGCTTTTTATGTCGCTTCTTTTAGGCATAATCTTTTTTGCCACAGAGTTCACCGAGGACACAGAGAAAACCGCATCCTTCTCTGTGATCTCTGTGTTCTCTGTGGCTCAGGTAATTCTTCTCTCCATCAATCCAACAAAGCGGTCGAACAATCCAGCCACATCATGCGGGCCAGGGCTGGCCTCCGGGTGCCCCTGGAAGCAGAACGCGGGTTTGTCGGTCAGTTCGAAACCCTGCAGCGTGCCGTCGAACAGCGATACGTGCGTGACGCGCGCGTTCGCGGGCAGCGTCGCCGCATCCACCGCAAATCCGTGGTTCTGGCTGGTGATCATCACGCGCCTGGTCTGGATGTCCTGCACCGGATGGTTCGCGCCGCGATGGCCGAATTTCATCTTCATCGTCTTCGCGCCCACCGCCAGACCCATGATCTGGTGTCCAAGGCAGATGCCGAACAGCGGCACAGCCTGCCTCGATAAATTCCCGGGTTGCCGCGATCGCGTAATCGCACGGCTCGGGATCGCCCGGCCCGTTGGACAGGAACACCCCGTCCGGCTCCATTGCCAGCACTTCCTTCGCGGGGGTTTGCGCCGGCACCACGGTGATGCGGCAGCCCGTTCGGCCAGCATGCGCAGGATGTTGCGCTTCACGCCGAAGTCGTAGGCCACCACATGGAACTTGCTTTGCTCCGCCTCCGGATAGCCCACGCCCAGTTCCCACTCGCGCTGCATCCACGGGTACGATTTTGGACAGGTCACTTCCCTGGCCAGGTCCATGCCCTCCAAACCGGCAAATCCGCGCGCTGCGTGAAGCGCCGCAACCTCATCCGTGCCGGTCGCGATGCAGCCGTTCTGCGCACCCTTCTCGCGCAGGATGCGCGTCAGCCTGCGCGTATCGATCCCGGCGATCGCGACCACGCTGTTGGCTTTCAGGTAATCGGGCAATGACAGCGTGCTGCGGAAGTTGCTGACCGTCATCGAAAGATCGCGGATCACCAGCCCGCTGGCAAACACCTGGCGGGATTCAACGTCCTCGGTTGTTGACCCCGACGTTGCCGATGTGCGGATAGGTCAGCGTGACGATCTGTTTGCAATACGAGGGGTCGGTGAGGATTTCCTGGTAGCCGGTCATCGCGGTATTGAACACCACCTCGCCGACGCTGCTGCCCGAAGCCCCAATCGATATGCCGCGAAATACCGTACCATCGGCTAATACAAGAATGGCAGGATTCGTTTGCGACACCGGATGACTCCCCAGAATGACTGACAGCAATGTTACATAAAGAAGCGGGACGAACCGTCTGTTCATCCCGCTTTGAATTGGTGCGCATTATAGCCGATAGCAGGAGTGCCATCAAATGCAAAGTACAGCCATAATGCCAGTGCAGTTCTGCGGAAAGATGTGCAACACCAATACACCACACATCAACTGGCCGCCTCATCGCCGATGTGCCAAGTTCGTTTTATAATCACGATTGACTACACTAAAACGATATACGCAACCTTATACAATGAAACATTCTTACGATGTAGAAGAAGCAAATTTTGATGAACTGGTCGTGGCACGTTCCGCAGAGGTGCCGGTGCTGCTGGATATCGGCGCGGAATGGTGTAGTCCCTGCCTGGTGCTGGGCCCGATGCTGGAAAAGCTGGTTCAGCAATACGACGGCAAGTTCGTGCTGGCGAAGGTGGATGCCGACGAGAACATGCGCATCGCCGGCAGGCACAAGGTGCGGGGCTTCCCGACGGTGATAGCCTACAGCCACGGACAGGAAACCGCCCGCTTTCACAGCGCTCAGCCGCTGCACTTCCTGCGCAGCTTCATCGACAAGCTGATCGAGCTTCACAACTCGGTCGATCCGGAAGCTGCTCCGCAAGCGAATTGATTGTGCCAACGCTGCAGACACAAATTTGACCGTCTCTGCCATCGCGCCGGTCGCTATTCAGTCACAATCCATGGCCATGTGACTCCCGACCATAATAATTGAAGCGCTTATGTGAGATTACCGGATATGTTTGAAGTCATTGTGTTGGCTGTCGCGCTGAGCATGGATGCATTTGCCGTTTCCATCGGGCTGGGGTCCAAAGGAAATACCCGCGGACTGGGAATAAAGGCGGGCCTGTTCTTCGGCGGATTTCAGGCGTTGATGCCGTTCATCGGCTACCTCGGGGGCAAGGGAGTCTTGGGCTGGGTGGATGCCTACGCCCACTGGATCGCATTCGGATTGTTGGTGCTGGTCGGCGTGAAAATGATCTACGAAGGCATGCACGAAGGCATAGAAGAAGACATCACTGCGGTCACCAATAAAATGATGCTGCTGCTGGCCATTGCGACGAGCATCGATGCAATGGCCGCGGGCTTCAGCCTGACGCTGCTCAACATCAATGCATACCTGGCCTGCCTGTTCATCGGTGTGACAACATTCGCATTCAGTTGGGCTGGCGTCCAGATAGGCAAGAACAGCGGCACCTGGCTTGAAAGCAAAGCTGAGGTCTTTGGCGGGGTGGTATTGATCCTGATCGGGATCAAGATGCTGGTTGTTTAGTTTTGCCGGTATCTTGCGCCGTCGCTGTTCAGCTAAGGCATATGCAACTAACGATAAGCCAAACCACTTCAGAAAACTGGCTCACCCTGGTTCCTTGCCGCACCGCTTGCAGAACTTTTCTGTTTCCCAGCAACTTGCCTGATACGCTGGCATTACTTGTTTTTGCTCGCGGAACCGCCAAATCGACCGGCGGCGGAAGTCAACGCCGAGGTCAGCGATGCCGACTGGCCGAGGACGGCCATCAGCACCCATCCCGCGCAGGCGAGTATCGCAACGATAAACACCCAGTTGTAGGCGTTGTGCTGCGCCGCATCCATCAGCGGATTCAGGATCAGCAGCACGACCGTATAGGCGATTGAAACGACGGCCAGGCTCACCACCGGCAATATCAGGTGTTGCAGGAACGACCAGCGTCCGCCGAGTTGCTGCAGCGCAATGGTCGAGCGCCGGCCGAGCATCCAGAACGCGGCCAGCGCGGCGCCGTAACCCATGAACCGCACCAGGTGCGACGCGCTGAGCTTGCCGCCGAAAACGGTCGTCTTGATGAACAGCTCCATGCTGCCGATCGCGGTAGCCAATATCAGCGCGACCACGATCACCGCAACATGGCGCACCGCCCAGGTCCAGTCTGTATTGATGTTTGTATTCTTCGCCATTTTGCGCTTCTCCGTCGGTCAGATATTCCGTTCCAGCTCAGTTCACTTAATTCCGAGCACATCCTGCATGTCGTACATGCCCGCCGGATTTCCGGTCAGGAAACGCGCGGCACGCAGTGCCCCCAGCGCAAAGGTCGCGCGGCTGCTTGCCTTGTGCGTGATCTCGATGCGCTCCCCGGTGCCGGCAAACAGCACGGTGTGATCGCCGACGATGTCGCCGCCGCGCACCGTCGCAAAACCGATGGTGGAAGGATCGCGCTCGCCGGTGACGCCCTCGCGTCCGTACACAGCGCACTTTTCGAGATCGCGACCCAGTGTTTTGGCGATCACCTCGCCCATGCCCAGCGCGGTGCCGGACGGCGCGTCCACTTTGTGGCGGTGATGCGCCTCGATGATCTCGATGTCGTAGCCGTGCGCCAGTGCGCGCGATGCAGTTTCCAGCAGCTTGAACACCAGGTTCACGCCCGCGCTCATGTTGGGAGCAAACACGATGCCGATCTGTTGCGCCGCGCTGCCTAGCTGCGCCTTCTGCTGCGCGTTGAAACCGGTGGTGCCGATCACCATATTCACGCCGAGCTTGCTGGCAGATGGCGAGGTGATGCAGCGTGCCTTCCGGTCGGGTGAAATCGATCAGCACTTCCGCGCCCTGGAGCACGGCCTCGACATCCGCGCTGATCTTCACGCCGCAGGGCGCGCCGAGCAGCTCACCGGCATCCCGGCCGATCAGTGCGCTGCTGCCGTGCTCCAGTGCGGCATGCAGCAGCATGTCCCCGGATTGGAACACATTCTCCAGCAGCATGCGCCCCATCCGCCCGCTGCTGCCGGCGATGGCGATTTTGATCTTGTTCATGCCCTACCCTTTTGCATGCTCATCTGCTTTCGCCGGTGCGGCACCGGCAGGCTCGCTGCCATCGACGATGCGCGCCAGTTTGTCGCCCTCGAAATACAGCGTCATCTTCTGTGTCGCGACGATCTTCCTGGCATGTTCATAGCGATACACATAGTCCCAGCGATCCTTGTGGAACACGTCCTGGATCAACGGCGTGCCCATCACAAAGAGCACCTGCGGCTTGGACATGCCGATCTTCAGGTTCTCGCGCATCACCGGGGTCACGTAATTCCCCTGGCGGATGTCCATCTTGTAGGGTGTCAGCAAGGGTATGTAGAAGCTGTCGCACGAAGCAAGCAGCAGGGAAAGCAAAACAATCGTGATACGCATGGCATTCCTAATCGATATTCAAATTCAAAGCTGCCGTATGATACCTCAAGCGGCCGCACCGGACAGGGCGTTGAAAAACGTAGCGAGCGATGGAAGAACAAGGCGCGCAAGGGCGAAACGGGTTAAGCAGGGATGGTCGGTTTGCCGACCAACTCGCAAAAAGCGGAGTTTACCTGTAGTAAACGAGCATTTTGAATCCTTGTGCAACGCAGTTATTCCGAGCGCATAACAATCACTTGGCTGACGTGGTTTGGCAGCCAAGTCAGATGGCCAGTCGTTTCATCAGTAGTTTTTCAATTCCCTGCCAGCATCTCCGCCGCATGCTTGCGTGTCGTTTCGGTGATCTTCACGCCGCCCAGCATGCGCGCGATCTCCTCGACGCGCTGCTTGCCATCCAGCCGGGTGATGTGGCTCAGCGTGACGCCATCTTCCACCGCCTTGCTGACCTGCCACTGCCGGTCCGCCGCCGCCGCGACCTGCGGCAAATGGGTGACGCACAGCACCTGGTAATCCTTGCCCAGCTTCTTCAGCAGATGCCCGACGATTTCGGCGACGCGCCCGCCGATGCCGCTGTCCACCTCGTCGAAGATCAGCGTCGGCACGCTGGCGAGCCGTGAAGTGGCGACCTGGATCGCGAGGCTGATGCGCGACAATTCGCCGCCCGATGCGACCTTGGCCAGACTGCGCGTCGGCACGCCGGGATTGGCCGCGACCTGGAATTCGACGGCTTCCAGGCCGTACGCGTTGCCCTCGGCCAGCGGCAGCAACGCGACCGCAAAACTGCCGCCCTGCATCGCCAGCGTCTGCATCGCATTCGGTGATTTCCCGCGACAGTTTGGCTGCTGCCTTGTTGCGCGCAGCCGTCAGTTTTTTCGCCGCGGCAAGATAGTTCTGCCGTGCGGACTTTTCCTGCTGCGTCCAGTTCCGCCAGATCGGCATCGCCGCCCAATTCTGCCAGGCGCGCGACGATGCGCTGCAATGCCTCGTCCAATTGTTCCGGGGCGAAACGCGGTATTTGCGCGCGGTATCCAGCACCGTCTGGATGCGCTGCTCCTGTTCGTGCAGGCGCTGCGGGTCGGTATCCATGCGCTGCTGGTAATGGCGCAGCGCGTAGACGGCTTCCTGCAGTTCTGCCTGCGCGCTTTCCAGCATCTGCAGCGTTTCGCCCAGGCTGGCATCGTGTGCCATGCCGTCGCGCAAACGCGTCGCCACGGCATTGAGCTGCGCGAGGCACGCGTTATCCGCCTCGCCCAGCGTTTCGATGCCGAATGCAGCGGTCTCCAGCAGGCTCGCGGCATGGGCCAGCCGCGCATGATCCTCCTGCACCGCTGCCCAGTCCGCAGCGTCAAATCCCAGACCTTCCAGTTCGTTGCGCTGGAACTGCAACAATTCGCGCTCGGCAGCCACCGCTTCGGCATTCTCGCTCAGGCTGATGCGGCGGCGGCGCAGCGTTTGCCAGTCGCGATACAACGCGGCGACCTGTTCCGTCGTGCCGGTCACGCCCGCATACCCATCCAGCAGCGCGCGCTGGGTATCCGGTCTCAGCAGCGATTGATGGGCATGCTGTCCGTGTATATCGAGCAACTGGTCGCCCGCTTCGCGCATCTGCTGCAAAGTGGCGCTGCGTCCGTTGATGAAACCGCGCGAACGGCCGCCGGCATCCAGCACCCGGCGCAGCAGGCACACGCCCGCATCGCCTTCCAGATCCTGTTCGCGCAGCCAGTCCTGCAATTGCGGCAACGCGGCGATATCGAACTCGGCGGCAACTTCTGCGCGCTCACAGCCGTTGCGCACCATCGCCGCATCGCCGCGTTCGCCGAGCGCCAGCGACAGCGCGTCGATCAGGATGGATTTGCCCGCGCCGGTCTCGCCGGTCAGCACGGTGAAACCCGGCATGAAGTCGAGTTCCAGCGAGGAGACGATCACGAAATCGCGAATGGCCAGGAATTTCAGCATGACTTTGCTTCGGCAACCGTCACGAGCAGGTCAAGATGCAAGGAGCCGAGCAACGCGCGACGAGGCATACCGCGTCTGGTAGAGATACCCGCAAGGGGTAGGCCGTGCGGTACCCGCAGCTAAAGCTGCGACCACTACGCTCAGGAGCAAGTGAGCACGCGACGACGCAGGTTGACCGCACAGCAGGTTGCATCATAGCGTCTGATTCCACAGCAGCTTCTCGCGCAGCGTGTGGTAGTAGCTGTGCCCGGCCGGGTGCAGCAGGCAGGCCGTGTCGGGATGGCGCGTGACGATGATCTTGTCGTGCAGCTGCAATTCGTAACTGGTGTGGCTGTCGAAGCGCACGCTCATGTCGCCGGTGCGATGCAGCAGTATCTCGATCTCCGAAGAACTCTTCACCACCAGCGGCCGGTTGCTCAGGGTGTGCGGACAGATCGGAACCAGTTCCAGCACATCGAGGCCGGGATGCAGGATCGGCCCGCCCGAAGACATCGCGTAGGCGGTGGAGCCGGTGGGCGTCGCGATGATCAGCCCGTCGGCGCGCTGGTTGTACAGGTATTCGTCGTCGATGCGCACCTCGAACTCGATCATGCTGCCGATATTGTTGCGATGCACCACCACTTCGTTGAATGCCGAGGCCCTGAATATTTCGACATCGTCGCGCAACACCCGCGCGGAAATCAGCAGCCGCTGCTCGGTGATGAACTTGCCGTCCAGCATCGCCGTGATGCTGTCCAGCATGTTGTCCAGCGTGAGGTCGGTCAGGAATCCGAGCCGCCCCTGATTCACCCCGACCAGCGGAATATTGCACGGCGACAGCGTGCGCGCGATATTCAGCATGGTGCCATCTCCGCCCAGCACGACCGCCAGGTCCACCGCGCGTCCCATCTCTTCCAGGCTCATCGCCTGGTAGGGGCTGTCCTTCAGATGCCCGGCCGTCAGGCTGTCCACCACCACGGTCAATCCCCGGGATGTCAGGAATTCGGCCAGACGCAGCAGAGGCACCGCGATTTCCGGAGCGTTGTGTTTGCCGATCAGCGCGACATTCTGGAAGGGGAATTTCATGGCAGCGATTAAACCACATCGCCCCGGCAATGACAAAGCCGTGCCAGACGGGTGCGGCGTTTATCCCGATGAGAATGCGCTCGCGCCAAACCGTCAAAACAACGCCAGATACTCACCTTTGCGAGATCGTTAAATGACCGGCACGGCCATCTCGAAAAAATCCCTACAATTTTTATTGATTTCAAATTGTTGCAAGATATTGTTGTTGCAGCCTGTTAATAACAGGAGCATTATTCCAACGCTGAGCTTGATCTGTTTAATAACAGATCAGACCGGCAATCCGATTGCCGGATTGAGGGTAAGTCGGCACACCAGGTAAAGGCAACAGGATGAAGTCATTATCATTCCTCAACCGCCGGAAAGCAGGATGGCATACACCCGCCGGCATCGCGCTGCTTTACGCCGCCGTGGCCACGCTGTGGATTGCATTGTCCGGCTACCTGCTGACGCATACCGTCGATAACCCGCTGCTGCAGAGCCACATCGAGTTGGCCAAGGGTCTGGCTTTCGTCGCGGTCACCAGCGGGCTGCTCTACCTGCTGCTCGTCCACTGGCGCGAGTCCCATGCCATGCAGCCTGTTGCATGGCAGACAGAGCACAATGCACAGCCCAGAACAATTCGACTGGTGCTGATTTTCATTGCTCTGGTAATGCTCGTACCCCTGATCGATCTGGCCATCTACAAACTGAATGTTCCGGAAATCGAAACGAATACCTTCAATAATTTGAATTCGATTGCAAGGCTCAAGTCCGAAGAAATTGAAAACTGGCTGGACGAACGTCACGGTGACGCGCAGGGGGTGACTGGCGATGCGGGTTTCGCGCGTGATATCGGACATTTCCTTCTCGGTCAACAACACGATGCAGGGCTGCTCACACTAATCAAGGCCCGGCTTGCCTTCTTGCAGACCGACAGTGGCTTTGACAGCATCATGTTACTGGATACCGGCGGCCGGCTAATAACCTCGCTGGGCAAGGATGTGGAAATATCCCGGCCAATCCGGGATCTGTTGCATGATTCGCTGATCCGCAAACAGATCGAGCGCAGCGATCTGTACCTCGATGAATCAGGCCACATCCACATGGACTGGGTCGTCCCGCTCGGTGCTTCGAACCGGCACGGCAAACGCATGCTGGCTGTGGTGGTACTGCGTACCATACCCGACAAATTTCTGTACCCGCTGATCCAGACCTGGCCGACTGCCAGTCACAGCGGCGAAACCCTGCTGGTGAAGCGCGAGGGCGAATCCATCCTGCACATCAGCCCGCTTCGCCGGCATCCCGATGCCGCTCTGACTTTAAATATGCATGATCCGCTCCTTCCCGCCGCCATCGCCATCCGCGACAACAAGCCCGGCAAGGTTGCCGGGGAGGATTATCGACACAGGCGTGTATTGGCGGTCTACCGTCCGGTGGCCGGGACAGACTGGCATCTCATCACCAAGATCGATCGCAACGAGGTGATGACGCCGCTGTGGAACATGCTGTACTGGATCAGCATAATCTCTTCCATCGCCGTCGGCCTGATTTCCGTCGTGTTGCTGTTATACCACCGCCAGACGCAACGCTCGCACCAAATGGCGTTGCAGGCCCGCTCGGCGGCTTCGCTAAGGGAAAACAACGAGCTGCTCCGGTTGTTCATCGAACACGCCCCTGCCGCGCTTGCGATGTTCGACCGCCAGATGCGCTATCTGGCGGCCAGCCACCGCTGGGTGACGGATTATGGGCTGGACGACCAGCCATTGTTGGGCAAATCCCACTACGAGATATTTCCCGAAATTACCGAACGCTGGAAGACGCTTCATGCCCGCGCGATGGCTGGCGAAACACTGCGTAGCGAGGAAGATCATCTGGAAAGAACGGATGGCGGCATGCTATGGATTAAATGGGAAATCAGGCCGTGGCACTCCAACAGTGGCGAAATTGGCGGCATCGTAATTTTTTCCGAAGACCTCAGCGAGTACAAACGGATCTCGCTGGCGCTGCAACAAAATCAGGCGCGGCTGGACACCTTGGTTCGTACCATTCCCGATCTGGTCTGGCTGAAAGATACCCAAGGCGTCTATCTGAAATGCAACCCGATGTTCGAGCGTTTGTACGGCGCCCGAGAAGCCGACATCATCGGCAAAACAGACTACGATTTCGTCGACGGGAAACTGGCAGATTTTTCCCGGGAGAACGACCGCAATGCCGTGGCAGCGGGCAAGCCGAGCATCAACGAGGAATGGCTGACCTTCGCCGGGAACGGATACCACGGCCTGTTCGAAACCATCAAAACGCCGATGAAAGATGCCAATGGAAAACTGATCGGTGTGCTGGGCATCTCGCGCGACATAACCAAACGCAAGCTCGCCGAGGAATCTTTACTCAAACTTTCCCAGGCAGTGGAACAGAGCCCGAACTCGATCGTCATTACCGACCTCGACGCGAATATCGAGTTCGCCAATGCGGCATTTGCCAGCGAGAGTGGCTACAGTCCCGACGAAGCCATCGGCAAGAACCCGAAGTTGCTGCATTCGGGCAAGACGCCCAAGTCTACCTATGACGACCTGTGGGCACACCTGAAACGCGGCGAAACATGGAAAGGCGAATTCATCAACCGGCGCAAGGACGGCAGCGAATATGTCGAGTCGGCGATCATCTCGCCGGTGTTCCAGCCAGATGGACGCATGACGCACTTCTTGGCCGTAAAAGAGAACATCACCGAACGCAAGGCTGCCGAAGCAAAAATCAGGCGGCTGACCCAACTCTATGCCACATTGAGCCAGTGTAACCAGGCAATCGTGCGCAGCACCAGCGCGGAAGAACTGTTCGCGCAAATCTGCCATGACGCGGTCCGCTACGGCGGCATGAAGATGACCTGGATAGGCATGGTGGACAAGGACGGCAAACAGGTCAGGCCGATTGCCGCTTACGGCGATATCACGGCACTTCTGGACGGTATCCATATTTCAGTGGACGGGAATGAAGCGGCAGGTCGCGGACCGGTCGGCATCGCGATACGCGAAAACCGCCCTTACTGGTGCCAGGACTATGAGCAGGATTCGAACCTCGATCCATGGCGGGACCGGGGCATGCAATTCGGCGTGAAGAGCCTGGCCGCACTGCCACTGCGGCTGAACGGCACGCCCGTCGGCAACATCAACTTCTATTCGGCCACGGTCAATGCATTCGACGAGGAGGCATGCAGGCTGCTGACTGAAATGGCGACCGATATCAGTTTTGCGCTGGATAACTTCTATCGCGAAGCCGAGCGTAATAAAGCAGAGGCATTACTGAAGAAAAGCGAAGCCATGCTTCGTGAGGTTGGCAAAATAGCAATGGTGGGCGGCTGGGAATTCAACCCCCGTACAGGCGAAGGTACCTGGACGCAGGAAGTGGCGTTGATTCATGACTTGGATCCTGAAGCGCATACCAGCCGTGATATCGGACTCGAGTTTTATCAGGGCGAATCAAGACAGAAGATCGAAGCGGCAATCGCGGCAGCCATTGCAGACGGCACACCCTACGATCTGGAACTGGAGTTGGTGACCGCCAAGGGCAATCACAAATGGGTCAGATCCATCGCCCTGGTTGAAAAAGAGGGAGAGGAAATCATCAGGTTAAAAGGTACATTCCAGGACATCACCAAGCTTAAACTCGCTCAGCAGGAATTGAAATTCAAGAACACGATCCTGCTGACCCAGCAGGAAACAACGCTCGATGCCATCCTGGTGGTCGACGGGAAAGGATATATCATTTCCTACAATCAGCAATTCGTTGACTTGTGGCCTGCCGCCGCGAATCTCGTCGGCAAGGGTGATGATGCTCCGGTGCTCCAGTCAGTTGTTGACCAATGCGCGGATCCGAAAGCCTTTCTCGACCGGGTAAAATATCTGTACGAGCACCATGAAGAAAAAAGTAGCGATGAAATACTGCTAAAAAATGGCAGGGTACTAGACCGGTATTCTGCTCCGATCACTGGAGCGGATGGCCATTACTACGGGCGCATCTGGTATTTCCGCGATGTCACCGAGAGCAGGAAAGCGGTGCAGGAGCTTGCCGATTCTGAACAGCGCTTCCGCGGCCTGGTCGAACAGTCGCTGGCCGGCATCTACATCATCCAGGACGGCAAACTGGTCTATACGAATCCGCGCGCGGCCGAAATTGTAGGACACGGCTCTGTGGACGATCTGATCGGAAAAGACTTCATGCAATTTATCGCCGACGCCGATCGGGACAAGGTTGCGGAGAACATGCGAAAACTCCTTAACAAAGAAGTACCGAAGGTCGCACTGGAATTTTGTGTTATTCACACAGAAGGGCACGCAATCACGGTTGGCGCAAACGCGTCCTACGCCTCCTATCATGGCCAGCCTGCGGTGATCGGACTGATTCAGGATATCTCGGAGAAGAAACGCGACGAAGAGCGCATCCTGAAGTATGTAGACCAGCTCAAGTCCACCTTTATGAGTACGGTGCAGCTGGCGACCAGTCTGTCGGAGATGCGCGATCCCTATACCGCCGGCCACGAGCGCCGCGTCTCGGAAATCGCGGTCGCGATCGCCACTGAACTGGGCATGGACGAACAACACATAGAAGGAATAAAGGTCGCGGGCTATCTGCACGATATCGGCAAGATCAGCATTCCGTCAGAAATCCTGGTCAAACCCGGCAGGCTCAACGCAACCGAATACGCGCTGGTGCAGGGGCACGCACAGGCCAGCTATGAAGTCCTGAAGCACGTGGAATTCCCGTGGCCGGTTGCGACGATTGCGCTGCAACACCACGAGCGCATGGACGGCAGCGGCTATCCGAACGGGCTGAAGGGAGACGAAATGCTGCTGGAATCGCGCATCATGGCAATCGCGGACGTGGTCGAGGCGATGGCCTCGCATCGCCCCTACCGGCCGGGGCTGGGCATCGACAAGGCACTGGCTGAACTCGAACGCGGCCGCGGTACGGTTTATGATGCGGACGTCGTCGATACCTGTTTGCGCCTGTTCCGCATACAGGGTTTCGTATTGCCCCCCTACTAGCCATGATTCGGGGTAGCCAGGATTCCGGGCTTACTGCCAGGCCGTTGCAAACCGTCAGATACCTGCCAACCCGGCTCACCGGCCGGAAAGATATTCCGCCAATGCATCGATCTCGTCGTTGGTCAGGTTCCTGGCCACGTTGTTCATGATACCGTCCGGACTGTTGCTGCGATCGCCGCCGCGAAAGTGGAACAGCTGGACCCGCAGGTATTCCCCATGCTGGCCGCCGATGACCGGATAGCTTGCCTTGCCTGGTGCCTTGCCCTTTTCCCCGTGGCAACCCGCACAGGCCGGTATGCCTTTGACAGGGTCTCCATTCCGGAACAGTTTTTCCGCATCCGGATTGTCCCCGCTGCCGTCTCCCTGCATTATCTTCAGGCCGGCGAAATACGCCGAGATGTCGGCCAGTTCGGTAGCGGTTACCGACCTGGATATCGCGCTCATGATCTGGTGGGTGCGCGCACCGGACTGGAAATCGCGCAGCTGCTTTGCGGTATACCCGGAATTTTGCCCGGCGAGATTCGGGATCAGATCCACGAAGCTGATCCCTTCCGCGCCATGGCAACCCTTGCACAGGCTGGATTCGAATTTCCCCGCGGCCGGGTCGCCGGTCCCGTGCTCCATGGCGTTATCGGCGGGTTCGGCGGCGCAGGCTGTCGCGCCGGCAAACAGGATAGTTGCCAGCAGTCCGGCAGTGGCAAAGTTTTGCAGGCGAATCATGGTTTGTGCGCGGTCAGGATGAAACACCGCACGATTAAATCACATCGCCCGGGGCTATGATAAGTCCGGCCGGGAATGGTATAAGCCTGGCTGACGTTTCATTTTCTGGCATTTCCCTTTCTGTCATTTCCCTGTTTGGAATTCATATGGGCATCGTGCCTGAACCTGTCATGAAAACACCATCTCCCGATTGCCGCGATACTTCGCCGGCAGAATTGCTTCCCCCTGCAGAATTACTTCTCCCGGCCGAGTTGCGGCATGCGGCGCTGTTCTGGCTTGCGGAATGCGATACGGTGCGCAAGACCGAAGGCGTGCGGCGTCTGGCGCAGACTTGGCGCGCCGGTCAAATCAGGCTGGATGCGCATCAGGTATTGGCCGCGCAACAGCCCATCCCCGGCCAGCCCGCCAAACCCGAACGGGTGCCGCCGCTGTCGGTCAAGCGCCGCTCGATGGCTACGCCGGAAGGCCGCGCGGCCATGATCCATGCGCTGGCGCATATCGAGTTCAATGCAATCAACCTGGCGCTGGATGCGGTCTGGCGGTTCGCCGACATGCCGCGTGAATATTACGCGGACTGGCTGCAGGTCGCGGATGAAGAAGCGCTGCATTTCTCTCTGTTGTGCGGGCATCTGCAGGACCAGGGCTACGCATACGGGGATTTCCCGGCGCACAACAGCCTGTGGGAAATGGCCGCGAAAACACAGCAAGACATCCTCGCGCGCATCGCGCTGGTGCCGCGCACGATGGAAGCGCGCGGACTGGATGCCACTCCCAGGGTGCGCGCCAAGCTAGCCCAGGCCGGGGACGCGGCCGCCGCGGCGATCCTGGATATCATCCTGAATGACGAGATCGGCCATGTCGCGACCGGCAACCGCTGGTACAACTGGCTGTGCAGGCAGCGCGGTCTGGAACCGGTTGCCGCGTATTCCCGCCTCGCCGCCGAATATCATGCTCCGGTGATGCGCGGACCGTTCAATCTGGAAGCGCGGCGCGCGGCGGGTTTCAGTGAATCGGAACTGGCCGCGTTACGCGATTTTCCCCGGACCTGAGCGGATTCAGCCCTGTCTGATCATCGCCTCGAACTGCTCGATCGGCACCGGCCTGCCGAACAGATATCCCTGGAAGCGATTGCAGCCGCGCAGTTCCAGAAACTCGAATTGCGCCCTTGTTTCGACGCCTTCCGCAACCACATCCAGTCCCAGCGTTTCGGCCATTGCGATGATGGTCTGCACGATCGCGGCATCGTTGGGGTCGCTGGTGACATCGCGCACAAACGACTGGTCGATCTTGATCTGGTCCAGCGGCAATCGCTTGAGGTATTGCAGCGATGAATAACCGGTGCCGAAATCGTCCAGCGAGAATTTCACGCCGAATTCGTTCAATGCGTTCATGGTTGCAATGGTCTCTTCGATGTCCTCCAGCAGCATGCCCTCGGTCAGTTCCAGCTTGAGACGCGACGGATCGATCCGGTGATGCTGCACGACAGACTGCACCTGGGCCACGAAACCGGGCTGGCGGAACTGCTTGGCGCTGACGTTCACCGCGACGACGAGGTCACGCATCAGCGCTTCCTGCTCCCATTCCCTGATCCGGGCGCAGGCGGTCTCCAGCACCCACTGCCCGACCGGCAGTATCAGTCCCGATTCTTCCGCCAGCGGGATGAAATGTGCGGGCGACACCAGACCGCGTTGCGGGTGTATCCAGCGGATCAATGCCTCGGCCCCCAGCGGGCGGCGTGTACTATCCACCTGGATCTGGTAATACAGGTGAAATTGCCGGAACTCGAGCGCATTGTGCAATTCGTTTTCCAGCGATACGCGCGCGGAAATGTTCTCCTGCATCTGCCGGTCGAAGAAGCGCAGCGCATTGCGGCCGGCTTTCTTGGCCTGGTACATTGCGATGTCGGCCTGTTTCATCAGATCGTCGGTCGATTGCTGGTTCTTGCCGAACAGGGTGACGCCGATGCTGGCAGTGCAGTGATATGAATGCGCTGCAAGCTGGTAAGTCTGGCCGAGGGAGCCGAGGATTTTCTCACCGATCACCTCCGCCTGCGAGGCGGCTTCCAGCGGGTCTTTGCTCATGTTCAACAGCATCACCACGAATTCGTCCCCGCCCAGCCGGGCGACGGTGTCTCCTGTTCGTATGCAGGCTTCCAGCCGTTGCGTAACCTGTTGCAGCAGCATGTCGCCGATGTCATGGCCGAGCGTGTCGTTGAGGTTCTTGAAATTATCCAGGTCGATGAACAGCACGGCTCCAGACCTGCCGCTGCGCGCGCTGGAAACCAGTGCCTGGTTGAGCCTGTCCAGCAACAGCCGCCGGTTGGGCAGCCGGGTAAGCGGATCATAGAACGCAAGATACTGGATCTCTTCTTCCGCCGCCTTGCGCTCGGTGATATCGATATGCGATCCGACGTAATGGGTCACCTTCCCTTCGCTGTCCTTGACCGCGGTAATCGCCAGCCACTTCGGGTAGACTTCGCCGTTCTTGCGCCTGTCCCAGATCTCTCCCTGCCATTTTCCGGTGCTCAGCAGCGTCTTCCACATGTCACGGTAGAAATCCTCGTTGTGGCGGCCGGACTTCAGCAGACGCGGCGACTTGCCCACGACTTCTTCCGGCGTATAGCCGGTGCTTTCGGTAAACGCGTTGTTGACCCGGATGATCACACCGTTGGCATCGGTGATCATCAGGCTTTCCTGGGACTCGAAGGCGGTTGCGGCAATCAGCAGATTCTGCTCGGTCATTTTTATTTCGTTGATGTCGGTGCAGGTGCCGAACCATTTGTCTATCCTGCCATCCTCGCCAAACACCGGCACGCCGCGGATCAGCCACCACAGATATTCGCCGTCTGCGCGGCGCAACCGGCATTCGATTACATAGTTTTCCTCGCCCAGCACTGCTTCTTGCCATGCGTCCCAGGCTCGCTGCTTATCATCGGGATGGAAGGGTTTATTCCAGCCATGGCCGTGGCTTTCTTCCAGGTTAAGCCCGGTGTAGTCCACCCATTGCTGATTGAAATAGATGTTCCATCCGTCGGCCCGGGTGATCCAGACGATCTGCGGCATCGCTTCAGCCAGCTGGCGAAACTCCTTCTCACTCTCGGCGATTGCCAGTTCCAGTTGCTTGCGATCGGTGATGTCGGTGACGATCACTGCAAACTGGCCGATTTTCGGACTGAATGCCCTTACCTGATACCAGCGTCCCAATTCCCTGGAGTAATTTTCATAATCGGTCGGCTCCCCGGTCAATGCGACACGACCGAAGGTTTCTATCCAATACGGTTCAGTTCCGGGCAGTACTTCGAGAACGGTGCGGCTGATCACGTTTCCGGCCTTGAGGCCGGTCAACCGTTCGTAGGCAGGATTGATTTCAACAAAACGGTAGTCGACGGGCTGGCCCCGTTCATCGCAGATGACATCGTGCAACGCGAAGCCGGTCGTCATGTTCTCGAACAGCAACCGCCATTTCTCTTCGCTGGCCAGATATTTGAGTTCGGTTTTTTTCTGCTCCGTGATGTCCTGAACGGTTCCCGCCATATGGATCACCCTGCCCCGGGCATCCAGGATCAGTTCACCCTGGCCGCAAATATGGCGAACCGAGCCATCCGGCCTGATGCAGCGCCATTCTATCGGTCCCGGCTTCTGTCCCAACGCGCAGGCCTGATTCCATGCCTGCATCGCGGCAAGGTCACCGGGGTGGATCAGTCCGGAAAACGATTCGGCATTGGGCGTGAATGTTTCCGGTGAAACGCCGAAAATTTTATAAAGCTCGTCGGACCAGGTGATATGACCGGCCATGTCATGGGTCCAGCTGCCGAAATGGGCAATCGACTGCGCTTCCTTCAGGTCATGTTCGCTTTGCTGCAGCGCCTGTTCGATCAGTTTGCGCTCGGTGATATTCCGGACGATGCTGAAAAACGCGGGTTGGCCGTCCAGGTTGAATGTCCGGCTGCTGATTTCCACAGGTATCACGGTGCCGTCCTTGCAGACCTGTGCGGATTCATAAATCAGGAATCCCTTTTCCTGCAACTCGGCAATCCGGTCGCCGATGATTGCGGCATACTCGGGCGAAATGAACTTGCTCAGACGGGCTCCGACCATTTCCGACCGGGTATAACCGAGCTGTTCATGACCGGCGCGATTGATTTCCCTGATCACGCCATCCGAACCGAGCACCAGCATGCAATCGGCGGCCAGATCGAACAGCTCGCGAAAAGTTATATCGCTGATCGCCGTTGCGCCCCTGGTCGGTTTCGGACTTGCCATAAAATTCATCCCGCATGAAATGATTATAGACAGCGCTGTGATTGCGCATTTCTGCGTGACTTCAGATTAACGGGGGCTGCCGATGCACGCAACCGGTTTCTCGCTTGATTGATTGCCTGCAGCAGGGAAGATTTGCGGCTGCACGCACTATCCGAACGAACTCACGGACGAAACGAAGATCGGCTCGGCTGGAATATTGCCTGCCGGCAGTTGCGCAGACTCCATTCCAGCGGTGCGGAAACCTGGTTATCCGGCGGCATGCGGATCGCAAATGAAAAAGCAATGAACCGTCAGGGTCGGCGACTGCCGGTCCCGGCGGTTCGGAACGGACTACGGCTTGTTGAACCAGCCATCCCAGTTCGGATAGTGCGGAATATTCACGGTATCCGCATCATAGACGCCCTTCGCGGCCTGGGTGTGGCACTTGTCGCAGAAACTCAGCGACTTCACGTCCTTGTTGCCCTGGATCATTTTCTCCGGGATATCGTGATGGGTGCGGGCAATATAGCGCAGCTCGGTGATGCGCAGCGGCGCCGGCCCCTGCCCGGTGGCCGCCGCAATCTTGCGCGACCGCTTGTACCAGGATTTTTCCGCAGAATTGCTGATTGCGTAATTGCGTATCTCCTTCAGCGTATCGTCATCGAGCTCGGCATTGACGCCGAAATGCTTGCGCAATGCCTGGTCGGTCAGCAGCGCCTCCCAGGATTTCGCCGGCAGCAACCCGGGTTGATACGCAAAGTGGCACGCGCCGCATTCTTCCTGGTAGTGTTTGTCGGTAACCGGTTTCACGCCATTGGTGCGCTGGAAATCGAACAGCCAGACCAGGAAGTCATTATTGTCCAGCGAGAATTCTGCGGCATCCGCGCCGGCACAGACCATCGACAGCACAACAGCCAGCAACGCGGTGATTTTCCATTTTCCCTGCATCATCGCGCCCCCGTTACCAGGTCAATTTGATTGCGACCAGCATCGATGCTGCGCCAAGTTCGGCGATGCCCGCATGACTGGTCGGCACCGAGGATTTTGCCGATTTGTTGATCGCATACAGCATCAACAATGCGCCGGTGCCGGCCAGCATCACATGCTGGTTGTCAGGATCGGACAGTCCGTCTTCCAGATGGAAGTCGTTCCAGTGATACAGCAGCCCGGTTACCACCGTGGCAACGGCCAATACTGCGGTGGTGCGGGCCAGCCTGGTATGGGTGGTGCCGGATGTTTCCCGGGGTGGCGGCTGGGGCGGGCAATTCTGCTCACAGGCTTCCCCCGGTGCGGCCAGCGCGGTCAGCCCGGCAAACAGCACGGTGCCGAGGCCCAGGTACTGGTGAGCCTTCCTGCCCGACAGCAGCGGCGGCTCGAATTTATCGGCCGGGACTGCCGGCGCGATTTCCGGCTGGATCTGGACGGTGTTGTTGTCATTCGCCGCGAGCAGGTAGCCGGTTTTGTAACCGGATTGCGTATCGGATGCCAGTGAATTGAGCGACTGAAAATTGCCGGTATAGAAACTGGCGGCAGTCGGCAGATCGACGTTCCCTGCCGAGCTATCTGCGTACGCCATCCCCGAAAAAATCGCCAGGCTGATACCGGCGACTGCATTCAAATACCTGATGCTGCATTCCATCCTTAGCCCCTTTTAGCTGAATGTTCTCCCAAGCACATGCTGTCGGGCTATTACACCACCGCTTTATCCCAGCGGTTTTCTTACATAGGTAAACCAGAATATCACAACAGCCACCACCAGCAAAAATCCGAGCCAGCGGTACGCGCGCTGGATACCCTGTTCCGTTTCCGGCGGATTTATATCCGGTCAGCATTGCGCGCACCAGGTTTTCGCGGTGCAGGATGCTGCTCATCAGCACGCCGACCAGGTGCAGCGCAATCACGCCCAGCATGATTTTGGTCGCCAGCCCGTGCAGATCGACAACCTGGTCGCTCGCGTCGTCCTGCAGCGACAGCACCCCGGTCACGCAAATGAACAATCCCAGCGCGATCAGCAGCCAGACCGACACACTCCCCGCAGGGTTGTGCCCCAGATGATGGGCCGGTTTGCCTTTGAACATCGAACCAAGATATGCCGCGATTTCACGCGGCCTGAACAGGAACGAACTGAACCGCGCGTAGCCGGTGCCGATAAAGCCCCACACCAGCCTGAATCCCAGCAAGCCCAGCAGGATGTAGCCCAGCGCATCGTGATAATCGCGAAAGCGCTCCGAAAATGCCAGCAGATAGGCGCCGCCGAAGGCCAGCGCCTGCAGCCAGTGAAAAACCCGGGTGGGGAAGTCCCAGACAAGAATGCGTTGAGTCATGATTTGTGCTTTCTAGCGGGGGAACCGGACATGCCGTTCGCTGAAATCACCCTTGTCGGCGGTGGTGTGGCACGCGCCGCAATTGGCGCGGCTCTTTACCTTGGGGTTTTTCCAATGGCGTGCCGCGACTTCGCGGTGTTCGGACCTGAACCAGCGGGTTTCGGTGATGCGCAACACCGGTTTGCCCGATGCGTTATGCCGTCTGGTGCCGGCATTCTTCACCAGGTACGCAGTAATTTCCTTCGCGGTTACCGGATCCAGGCTGGCATTGCTGCCGAAGTGTTTGTCCAGCCCGGCCATGATCGCGCGCCATGATTCGGCGGGAAGATAGCGTGCCGGATAAGCCACGTGACAGGCGCTGCACTCGGTCGCCCACTTGGCATCAACGACTGCGGGCCGATGACCGCTGTCTTCGTCATCGTCATCGGCGCGTGCCGATGAAACATGGGCAACATACATCATTGCCGCCATTACCATCGCGGCAAAGACCGGCACACGGGATATATTTTTCGCTCTGATCATCTGTGTGCCCCTATTTCTTTACTGTCATCAGGTATGCGAGTACATCGCCCTTTTCCTGCGCGGTGCATTCGCGGTCGAGCACATCGTTGCAATTGCGCCTGAACCATTTCTTGACTTTTTTCATGTCGGTGAACCGCTCCGGATTCGCTGCCGGTGCAAGTGGCTTGATCAGCTTGCCGGTCTCGGCATGCTTGCCTTCGGCGGCGGGATTGTCGGTGTGGCAGGAGGAACAGCTCAGGTCATGCAGATGTTTGGTCTTGAAGAAGGTCTCACCGTGTGCAGCCGAAAATCCCTGAAAACCCGGCGTCGCCGCAGCCTCTGTTTTGAGTGCCGCCAGTATATCGCCCGGGGTTTCCGCATACGCCGCCTGCGCGGCCAGGCCACAGGATCCAATGAAAAAACCAAATGAAAAAATTGTGCGCAACATCCATGACTCCCTGTTTAAGTGAAGCGTCGTTGATCAGATCGAATGCAAGAAGTTCAATGTTTTATTTTAACTTGTCATCCTGATCATTCTGCAAATTCATGCCAGATATCAAATGAAGATATCAATTGAAATCGATGCCCGGCCGCTGACTGCCGCCATTCGCGATCCCGGCGGGAACCACTAAAGCCGGTTGAGCATCCCCTTGCCGATGGTAGAATTGCGGCATGCTTAACGAACGCGCCCAAATCCTGCTCAAGACCCTGGTGGAACGCTACATCAGCGACGGCCAGCCGGTCGGATCGCGTGCGCTGCTCCAGCATTCCGGGCTGGAGGTCAGTTCCGCGACCATCCGCAACGTGATGTCCGAACTGGAAGACATCGGCCTGGTCAGCAGCCCGCACATCTCGGCCGGGCCGCATCCCGACCGCGCTGGCGTACCGCTTGTTCATCGACACCATGCTGGTCACCAAACCGCTGGACAAGTCGCGCGTGCGGCAGATGGAATACAAGCTGCAGCCGGACAACCCGTCGCGGCTGATCGCGCAAGCATCGAACATACTCTCCGACCTGACGCACTTCGCCGGCGTGGTCGCGACAGTGAAACGCAACGCGATCACGGTGCGGCAGATCGAATTCCTGCGCCTGGGCGAAAAACGGGTATTGCTGATCATCGTGATGCCGGACGGCGAGGTCGAGAACCGCGTGCTGCTGCTGGAACGCGATTACACCCAGTCGCAACTCACCGAGGCGGGCAACTTCCTGAACCAGAATTACATCGGCTGCAGTTTCTCGCAGATCCGCGACCGGCTGCGCGGCGAATTGCGGCAGCTGCACCAGGACATGAGCGCGCTGATGGCTGCGGCACTGGCCGCGGGCGATGCGGCCGAGGCCAAGCAGGCCGGAGACTACGTAATCAGCGGCGAGCACCATCTGCTGGATATCGCGGATCTGTCCGCGGACATGAACCGCCTGCGCGGACTGTTCAACCTGTTCGAGAAAAAAACCGAGCTGCTGCAACTGCTCGAAGCGGGCCGCCGCGGACAGGGCATCCATATCTTTGTCGGCAGCGAATCCGGTCTGGCCTCGCTGGACGAGTGCAGCGTGATCACCGCCCCCTATTCTGCCGATGGCCAGGTCGTCGGCACGCTCGCGGTGGTCGGCCCGAAACGCATGGACTATGAGCGCGTCATCCCGATCGTGGACATCACCGCGCGCCTGCTCGGCAACGCGCTTTCCCAGCACTGAACCCGGCTACCCTAACCCTGGAACCTGTACATGACCAACCAGACCGAACCTGCCTTTGCGCACGGCACGCCCGCCAAAACCGGCATCCTGCTGGTCAACCTCGGCACGCCCGATGCGCCCACCGCCAAGGCCGTGCGACCCTACCTGAAAGAATTCCTCAGCGATCCGCGCGTGGTGGAAATTCCCAGGCCGATATGGTGGCTGATCCTGAACGGCATCATCCTCAACACCCGCCCGAAAAAATCCGCCGCAAAATATGCCAAGATATGGATGCCTGAAGGTTCGCCGTTGCGCGTCCATACCGCAAAGCAGACGATGCTGCTGCACGGCTATCTGGGCCAGCGCACCAATGCGCCGTTCGTGGTCGACTACGCAATGCGCTACGGCAACCCGTCGATCGCCGGCGCGCTGCAGCAAACTCAGGGAACAGAATTGCCAGCGCATCCTGGTCGTGCCGATGTATCCGCAATATGCCGCCAGTTCCACCGCGACCGTGTTCGACCTGGTATTCGGCGCGAATGCAGAAAATGCGCAACATGCCCGCGCTGCGCACCATCCGGAATTTCCACGACAACCCCGGCTACATCAAGGCGCTGGCTAGCAACATGAACGACTACTGGATGAAGAACGGCCGCCCGGAAAAACTGGTGATGAGCTTCCACGGCGTGCCCCAGTACACACTGGACAAGGGCGATCCCTACCACTGCGAATGCCACAAGACCGGACGCCTGCTGGCGCAGGAACTCGGCCTGAAACCGGAGCAATACACGGTCAGCTTCCAGTCGCGCTTCGGCAAGGCGGAATGGATCAAGCCCTATACCACCGCGACACTGGTCGAACTCGGCAAGCAGAAAACCAGCCGCGTGGACGTGGTCTGCCCCGGCTTCGTCGCCGATTGCCTGGAAACGCTGGAAGAAATCGCGATGGAAGGAAAGGCCGATTTCCAGCACGCCGGCGGCGGCGAATACCACTACATCCCCTGCCTGAACGAACGCGACGACTGGATACACGCGCTGACCGATCTGGTGATGGATAATCTGCACGGCTGGCTGATCGAGCCGGATGCTGCGGAGCTGGAGCAAGGCAGGTTGAGGGCGTTGGCGATGGGGGCGAAGAAGTGAAATCGATTACGCACCTCTGGTTCGTACGTTATTCAACTGCCTTGATTGAAGAAAATGATTAGGTCTTTATATTTGATGGCTCGTTAACGCCCACAGTGTACGAGGAAGCATGAAGACGTTTATTGTTGATTGGTGGTCGCGAGTATTCCTGAGCCTGCGCTGGGTTTCTCTCTTTGAGCCTTTACGTCGTATATTTCCTGCACTCAAAACCGAAGGTGCAGTTGATGTATGGGTTTTGAGCAATTTTGTCCTTGCCATTCTGGTCAGTGCTATAGCTCCATTCGTCTCCTGCGTTTGGGGCAAAGTTTTTCTTGTTGGATATAGCCTTCTCAGGGTCTTCGAGATTGCTATATACCAAATCAACGTGTTGATCTTTGATGAGTACAGAGCACAAAAAGAGAGTAAGTCTTACGAACTGAGAGGCTATCGTCGTCTAGTGGTTCTGTTGCTACAAAACTATGCCGAAATCGTTTTCTGGTTTGCGGCGATATACGTTACGCTGAATTCAAATTTCGATTTTAAAATTCAAGGAACGGCCAGCTCATTTTTCGGCGGAATCTACTCCAGCTTTATAGTTATGACAACTTTTGGTGACCCCAACATCGCTCCTAAAAATTTATGTGCTGCCAGTCTCATACTCTATCAGTCAGTAATTGGCTTGTTCATGACTTTGCTTAGTCTTGCTCGCTTCATTGCGTTTATCCCAACGCCGAAATCCAGCGACAAACTTGAAAATTGACTTCACTAAGCTGAGCGGTCGGAGCAATCCGGTAGGGTGGGCACGATTTTGTGCCCACGCGGCAATTCAACAGATGGTGGGCACAACGTGCCCACCCTACGATTTTAAGGTTTTGGTTTTCGTCTCTAATCCCCTGTGCGCCGCCGAGTAGCGGAGACTGGTCAGGGGATTTCGGCGAGGACTGTCTGAGCGCGTAGCGCGAGTTCCGCAGCCGCCTGACCAGTCGAGCAACGCAGGGCACCGCGAAGCGGCGGCAAACCGGAGTCGCCTTTTCTTTGGCTACTTTCTTTTTGGCGAAGCAAAAGAAAGTAGCTTGCTGCCGGGCAACCCCCGGCGGTTTTGATTTTGATGTCAAGTTACGCGAAATGCTTATTCGCGGGCAACACTCGCAAGGGGTACGCCGTGGTTGTAAGGGGCTGAAGCCCCAACAACACACGCAGGGCCCGCTCCTGCGAGTGCCCGGCTAAAAGCATCACAGACAAGTTCATCTGTTTTTCAGGTTAATGGTTACAATTGCAAAAATAACCTGCGTCTCCATATTTAAAAAATGCCTATCCAAAAACTGACTCCCGCCGAGCTGCGCCTCACCATCGCTCCCGATACGCTCGGGTTCACCGACACATCCGAACTGGTCGGGCAAACCCTGCCGTGGATCGGCCAGGAGCGTGCCGAAACGGCCGCGCGCTTCGGTCTCGCGATGGACCAGCCGGACTACAACCTGTTCGTGCTGGGCGAGGTCGGCAGCGGGCGTTCTTCGCTGCTCAGGCAGGCGATGCAGGCGGCTGCCGCGAGCAAGGCGGTGCCGCCCGACCTGTGCTATCTGCACAACTTCGATGCACCGGAAAGACCGCGCGCGCTGCGCCTGCCTGCCGGCCAGGGACGGCTGCTGCGGCAACTGATGGCGCAAATGACGAAGACGCTGCAGACGGAAATACCCCAGCGTCTGGACGGGCAGGATTTCAAGGCCGAAAGCGAGCGCATCGAAAAAACCTACAAGACCGAGGAAGCCAAGGCCTATGCCGAACTCGAGGCCTTTGCCGAAGCGCGCAGTTTCACGATGCACCGCGAAACCGGACACATGCTGTTCACGCTGCTGGGAAAAAAAGGGCACGCCTATACCGAGGACGAAGTGCTTGCGCTTGCCGAAGGAACGCCGCGCCGAGATCGCGCAGGCCGAGCAGGAACTGCGCGCGGAGATCACCCGCTATTTCGACAAGACCCGGCCGCTGGAGCGCGTGATGAACGAGGCGCTGGCGGCGTTGCGCCGCCAGGTGGTGAAGCCGCTGCTGGATCACGAATTGCAGGAGATCCGGGCCGTGCTGAAGAAGCAGATCAAGGATTCGGTCAAGCTCGGCGCCTATCTGGATCAGGTCGTGCACGACGTGCTCGACAATCTGGAGCTGTTCAAGGCTTCCGACAGCGATGATGAAATCCGGCGGGAGGCATTGACCACGGTGCTGTCGCGCTACCGCGTCAACCTGGTGGTGGACAACGACGGCCTCGACGGCGCGCCGGTGATCGTCGAAGACAACCCGCTGTTCCGCTCGCTGTTCGGCAGCATCGAATACCAGTCCGAAAACGATGTGCTGGTGACCGATTTTTCGCGCATCCGCGCCGGCAGTCTGCACCGGCGCACGGCGGTTTCCTGATGCTGCATCTGCGCGACCTGCTGGCCGACGGACTGGTGTGGGAAAAGCTGCGGCGCTTCCTGCGCAGCGGCAGGCTGCAGATCGAGGAGCCGGGCACCGCGTTCGCGCCGATCGCGGCGGTTTCGCTCGAACCCGAGGCGGTCGATGTCGAAGTCAAGATCATCCTGATCGGCTCGCGCGAGCAGTATTACGAATTGCAGGAGGACGACCCGGAATTTGCGCGCCGCTTCCGGGTCAAGGTGGACTTTGCCGAAAGCTTTTCATCCAACGCCGAGACTCGCCGCGCCACGGCGATCTTCGTCGCCCACACCTGCCGGGACCTGGGGCTGCCGCATTTCTCCGCTGCCGCCGTTGCGCGCCTGCTGGAGGACGGGCACCGCGAGGTGGACGACCAGTCGCGCCACAGCGCGATCTTTGCCCGCACCGAGGCGCTGGTGATGGAAAGCGCCGCACTGTGCCGCGCCCGCACGGCAGTCCGGCCATCTGGTCGAAGCACCCATAGTGGAAGCACAGGATGTCGAGGCGGCGATCCGTGCGCGCACGCTGCGCCACGATTACCCCGACCAGCGCATGCAGCGAATCGATCGCCGAAGGCGATGTGCTGATCGCGCTGCAGGGCGAAACGACCGGCCAGCTCAACGGCCTGACCCAGATCGACCTGGGGGATTACCGTTTCGGATTTCCGGTGCGGGTCACCGCGCGCACCTTTGCCGGCGAGGACGGGCTGCTCAACATCGAGCGCGAGGTGGAAATGTCCGGACCGATCCACGACAAGGGCGTGCTGATTCTGCAAAACTACCTGTCCGCGCTGTTCGCCCAGAACGCGCCGCTCGCGCTGAATGCTTCCATCGTGTTCGAGCAGGAATATCACGGCGTGGAGGGCGACTCCGCCTCCTGTGCCGAACTTTATCGTGCTGCTCTCGTCGCTGTCCGGCCTGCCGCTCAAACAGGGTATCGCGGTGACCGGCGCGGTCAATCAGCACGGCGAAGTGCTGCCGGTGGGCGGCATCAATGAAAAGATCGAGGGATTTTTCCGCATTTGCAAAACGGCCGGACTGGACGGCAGCCAGGGCGTGTTGATTCCGCACCGCAACCGCCGCCACCTGATGCTGGAGCGCAAGGTCGTCGAGGCGGTGGAACAGGGGCTGTTCCATATCCACACCGCTGAGCATGCGATCGAGGGCATGGAACTGCTCACCGGATATCCGATTGGCACTGCGGACCAAGCGGGCAGTTATCCGCTCGACACCGTGCTCGGAAATGCGCAGCGCGCCTTGCTCGCCTTCCGCCGCGCCTGCCAGGTATCCGGACACCATGAACCGGAACATTCCAAATCGGGACACCGGCGGGTTCGCTGAAGCGACGATACGGAACAACCGATGAATCCCGAAAATCCTTCTGCCAACCCGATAGGCGTGTTCGATTCCGGCGTGGGCGGGCTGGCAGTGCTGCAGGAGATCCGCCGCGAACTGCCGGGCGAAGACCTGCTGTATGTGGCGGACTCCGCGCATGCGCCGTACGGCGACAAAAGCGCACAGCAGATCGAGGCGAGGTCGATTGCGATTGTCGAGTTCCTGGTCAGCCGGCACGCCAAGGCCATCGTGGTGGCCTGCAATACCGCGACCGGCGCCGCCGTGGAAACGCTGCGCGCAAGATTCACGCTGCCCATCGTCGCGATGGAACCGGCCGTCAAACCCGCAGCGGCGCACACGAAAACCGGGGTGATCGGGGTGCTGGCCACCAGCCGCACGATCACCAGCGACAACTTCGCGAAACTGCACCAGCGTTTTGGCGCGGATGTCAGAATCCTGATGCAGGCCTGCCCGGGGCTGGTCGAGCAGGTCGAAGCGGGTAAACTGTCCGGTCACGAAACCCGCGCACTGGTGGAACGATATGTGCTGCCCTTGCTGGAACAGCAGGCCGACACCATCGTGCTGGGTTGCACGCACTACCCGTTTCTGGCCCCGCTGATCCGCGAGATCGCCGGCGCTGCGGTCACTATCATGGATCCTTCCCCGGCGATTGCGCGCGAACTGCGCAGGCGATTGGGCAGTGCAGCGCTGTTGTCAGCCGAACCCCGGGCCGGCAGTGTGCACTTCTGGAGCAGCGCGAATTCGGAATCGAACCGACGGGTCATTTCCGGCTTGTGGAAAGCCGAAATCGATCTGCAGCTGTTTCCGGATAAGCCCGGGCTGACAACAGGCTGATACCCGTTTCTCGAGCGCCGCGCTTTCCTTGATCGCCAGGTCCCGATGCGCGTGTTGCGTTCCGGACATCCGATAGCCGAACAACATTTCCGTGCAAATCGACTTGAATTCCTGCTTCGAACAGCCATATTGAAAACACCAGCAGCAGTCATTGCGATGCTGGACAAATTTGCATATTTCAACTTTATATATTGGAGAACGATCATGAACCTGGTGAAATGGGATCCATTCGTGGAATTGGAAGATGTGTCAAAACAACTGAACCGGATTTTCGGCAGATTCCCGGTCCGCACCGAGCCGGTACGCGAATTGCTGGCCACCGCCGACTGGGCGCCCAGCGTCGACATCACCGAGACCGACACGGCATATCTGATCAAGGGCGAAATTCCCGGCGTGAACAGGGAAGATGTCAGGGTCAACATCGAGAACGGCTTGCTCACGATCAGCGGTGAACGCAAGCAGGAGAAGGAAGAGAAGGGCAAGAAATTCCACCGCATCGAGCGTTCCTATGGCAACTTCATGCGCAGCTTCCGGTTGCCGGACAATATCGACGAGGCCGCGGTCAAGGCCGAATTCAAGGACGGCATGCTCAACGTCACGCTGCCCAAGACCACCCAGCCCAGGAACAAGGCGATCTCGGTTACCGTGTCATAGCAGCATCGCTGCGACCCCGCCCCGGCAGGGCGGGGTTACTCGTCGCTCAGATGGGGCGTCGGTCCCTCTGCCGGTTCGCCGGTTTCCGGGTCTATCCAGCTGGCGATACCGATCTCTTCCTCGGCATCTTCAAGCGATTCACCTTCTTCGTATTCGCTTTCGCCTTCGCCTTGGCCTTCCATGTCCTGCTCCGCTTCGAGCAGCGTGGCGAAGGGGCCATACTCGTTCCCGGTAAGCTTGTCCTGCCAGTAAAAGCCATCCGGCCGTTCGATTACCTGAGCCGTTCCGGTTTCGGACGGGGTGGATGCATCAGCCTTGCTGGGGTTGGACTTGTGATTGGACTGGGTCATCGTTGCCTCCATTTTGCATGACCTGCAGGCGGGTAACCTGCAAATACCGATTTACAACTTGATGAAGTGTTCCCGGTAATGTTTCATCTCGCTGATGGATTCGTAGATATCGGCCAGCGCTTCGTGCTTGCCGTGCTTTTTGATTCCCTGCGCGATGTCCGGCTTCCAGCGCTTCGCCAGTTCCTTGAGGGTGCTGACATCGAGATTGCGGTAATGGAAATATTCTTCCAGCTTCGGCATCCAGCGCGCCAGGAAGCGCCTGTCCTGGCAGATCGAGTTGCCGCACATCGGCGAGGTGCGGATCGGCACATATTCGGCGAGGAATTCGAGCATCCGGGCTTCGACCATCGCCTCATCCAGCGTGGACGCCTTCACCTTGTCGATCAGTCCGGATTTGGCATGGGTGGATTTGTTCCAAGCATCCATGCCGTCCAGCACGCTGTCGGGCTGATGCACGACCAGCACCGGCGCTTCGGCGATCGTTTCCAGGTTGTTGTCGGTGATCACCAGCGCGACCTCGATGACGCGGTCGGTGTCCGGCACCAGACCGGTCATTTCCATGTCTATCCAGATAAGGTAGTTTTGGTTTTGTGCCATAATTCGTGCAATCGGGATTGGAACGCTGTGATGCGTATTGTGTCACAACCCCGCCTGCTTCGGACACTGAAATAACGACCCATATGACTGCATCGCAATTCACTTTCATTTTCATCGCCGCGCTGGCGGCAACCACGCTGGCCAAACTGTGGCTTGCGCGCCGCCATCTGGCGCACATCGCATCGCACCGCAGTGCGGTGCCGGATGCATTCCACGAAATAGTCCGGATATCCGAACATCAGAAAGCAGCCGACTACACCTCGGCCAAGACGCGCTTCGACATGCTGGGCACGCTGTACGACATGGCGTTGCTGCTGGTGTTTACCGTCGGCGGCGGCATCCAGTTCATCGCCGACAAATGCAACAGCTGGTTCAGCGCACCGATCGCTCAGGGCGTGGCCACCATCGTCGCGGTGCTGGTGCTGTATTCATTGCTGGAAGCCCCGTTCAATATCTATCGCACCTTCGTCATCGAGGCGCGCTTCGGCTTCAATAAAATGACCTTCGGCTGTACCTGCTGGACGCGCTGAAAGGCGTATTGATCGGCGCTGTCCTCGGCTTGCCGCTACTGTTCGGCGTGCTGTGGCTGATGGGCCGCATGGGCATCTACTGGTGGCTGTATGTGTGGGGCGTGTGGGTGGTGTTCAATCTGCTGATCCTGTTCATCTACCCTTCGTTCATCGCGCCGCTGTTCAATAAATTCTCGCCGCTGCAGGACGAGACGATGAAGGCGCGCATCGAGTCGCTGCTCAGGCGCTGCGGGTTTACCGCGCAGGGACTGTTCGTGATGGACGGCTCTAAGCGCAGCGCCCACGGCAACGCCTACTTTACCGGTTTCGGCAAAACCAAGCGCATCGTGTTCTTCGACACCCTGCTGGAACGCCTGAGCATCAATGAAGTCGAGGCGGTGTTGGCCCATGAACTGGGCCACTTCAAGCGACGCCATGTGGTGAAACGCATCGTGGCGACCTTCGCGCTGAGCCTGGGGTTCCTGTGGGTGCTCGGCCTGCTGATGCAGACCACCTGGTTCTATCAGGGCCTGGGCGTCACCACGCCGTCCACCGCGCTCGCGCTGCTGCTGTTCTTCATGGTGCTCCCGGTATTCAGCTTCCTGCTCGGACCGGTGATGTCGGCCTACTCGCGCAAGCACGAGTTCGAAGCTGACGCCTATGCCGCGAAGCAGACCGATGCCAACGATCTGGTCAGCGCACTGGTCAAGCTGTACCAGGACAACGCGGCGACGCTGACTCCCGATCCGCTTTACTCCCGGTTTTACGATTCGCATCCCCCGGCCATGGTGCGCATCTCGCATCTGCAATCCGCACACGCCTGAACCTGATCCATCAACAAGGAGGACTTCATGAAACAAATCGCAACCCTGATTTTCCCCGTCATGATACTGCTGGGCGCTGCGACCGCGGCATCGGCCAATCCTTTTCCGAACGGCAATCCCCAGACCGGAGAAAAGTTGTTCGCGCAATACAATTGCAACCAGTGCCATAACGCGATCATGGGAGGCGACGGCAACAAGATCTTCACCCGCCCGAATCGCATCAGGAACACCCCTGAAGGCCTGATCGAGCAGATCGGCATCTGCAGCGGCAACGTGAAGGCGCACTTCACGCCGCAGGAAACGCAGGACATCGCGTCATACCTGAACATCTTCTACAAATTCAAGTGAGCCGGCCATGAGCACAGCAAGCGACTTGACCGGCAGGCACTGCGAACCCTGCAAAACCGGCACCCCGCCGCTCTCGAACAAGCGAAGCCGACAGCCTGATGCAGCAAATCTCGGGCTGGCAACGCTACGACCACCTGATCAGCAGGACCTACCATTTCAAGGATTACTACCAGACCATCGCTTTCGTAAATGCGGTCGCATGGCTGTCGCACACCGAGGACCATCATCCCGAAATCACCGTCACCTATAACAGCTGCCGGGTGGAATACACCACCCATTCCGTGCACGGGCTGTCGGAAAACGATTTCATCTGCGCCGCCAAAGTGAACGCGCTTTTCAAGAGTTGATGCCCGCACCCGATTTCAATTCGAAGGTGAGACAAGGCGGCAACGAGTGAGCGCCGATGAAAACGCAGTTTCAGCGCACGCTAACCTCGCAAGCGAGGTTAAGCCCGTAAAGGGCGGCGGAAGCTACAGTGCAAGCAGCACGGCGGGAAGTGAACGAGGCGGCCAGCGCAGTTTCACCGATGGATTCGAATCGGGGCAAATAATCGCCGCATTCGGCCGCCAGTATCTGGTTCGCCTCGATGACGGCAGCGAAATCGCCTGCCTGACGCGCGGCAAGAAAAGCGAGGTGGCATGCGGCGATCTCGTCGAAATCAGGCGCACCGCTGTCGCTTCTGCCGGAGATGGCGCAGGCGCGCAGGGCGTGATCGAGCGCATCGCGCCGCGCCGCTCGCTGCTGCATCGCTCGGACGCCTATCCGCGAGAAACTCATTGCAGCGAACGTCACGCAGATCATCGTGGTCGTCGCCGCCGAACCGTCGTTCAGCGACGAGTTGCTGGCACGCTGCCTGGTCGCCGCATTCGACCAGAAACTCGAGGTGCTGATCGTGCTGAACAAATGCGATCTGTCGGCCGCCGCAGCGTCCGCGCGCAAGCGCCTCGCTCCCTATACCGCGATCGGCTACCGGGTGCTGGAAATCAGCGCAAAAAATCCAACAAGCCCCTCCACGCTCGAAATTACTGAACAACCTGTCTCGCGTAAAACGGAGGGACGATTGCCTCCTCTCCCCGAAGGGGGGAGGATTGTGGAGGGGGTGGACGCATTGCGCCCGTTCCTGCACGGCCACACCAGCGTGCTGGTCGGTCAATCCGGCATGGGGAAATCCACGCTGATCAACGCGCTGCTGCCCGACGCGCAGGCCGCCACCCGCGAAATCTCGACGGTGCTGGATTCCGGCAAACACACCACCACCCACGCACGGCTATACCGGATTGATGCCGATAGCGGATTGATCGACTGCCCCGGCGTGCAGGCGTTCGGCCTGCATCACCTGAGCTTCGGCGCGATCGAACAGGGCTTCGTCGAATTCTGCGACTATCTCGGCCAGTGCCGCTTCCACGACTGCCATCACCTGCATGAACCGGGCTGCGCGTTGCGCAAAGCGGTCGAGGAGGGAAAGATCGACGCGCGCAGGCTGGAACTGTTTCAGCAGATCGCCGGGCACAAGTCCTAGCAGCGCGGCGCTGGTCTATACCTGCAGGGGCGGCTCGTTCATCAGCGCGATCTGCTCGCGCAATTCCAGAATGCGGTCCTGCCAGTAGCGCTGCGTATTGAACCAGGGAAACGCCGCGGTAAATGCAGGATCGTCCCAGCGACGCGCGATCCATGCGGCATAGTGAATCAGCCGCAGCGTGCGCAATGCCTCGACCAGATGCACTTCGCGGGGGTTGATGTCGGAAAAATCCTCGTAACCGGCCATCAGGTCGGAAAACTGCCGCGCCATGTCTGCGCGCTCGCCGGACAGCAGCATCCAAAGATCCTGGATCGCCGGACCCATGCGGCTGTCGTCGAAATCCACGAAGTGCGGGCCGTCATCGGTCCACAGCACATTGCCGACGTGGCAGTCGCCATGCAGGCGGATGTTTTTCACACTGCCGGCGCGTTCGTAGCAGCGCCGCACACCGTCGAGTGCCTGCGCAACCACGCCGCGATAGACATCGGCAAGTTCTGCAGGAATGAAATCGTGCGCCTGCAGGAACTGGCTCGGCTCGATGCCGAAACGTTCGATGTCGAGCGTGGGTCGATAGCGGTAGGGTTCCAGCGCACCGACGGCATGGATGCGCCCGATAAAACGCCCCATCCATTCCAGCGTGTCGCGGTTATCCAGTTCCGGCGCATGGCCGCCGTGCCTGGGGAACACGGAAAAACGAAAGCCGTCGAACTTGTGCAGGGTGTTGCCGTTGATTTCCAGCGCCGGCACCACCGGAATTTCGCGCTCAGCCAGCGTCGCGACAAACGCGTGCTCCTCAAGAATCTCCGCGTCTGTCCAGCGCTCCGGCCGATAAAACTTGGCAATCAGCGGAGGGCCGGCTTCCGTTCCGGCCTGATAGACCCGGTTCTCATAGCTGTTGAGGCCAAGCAACCGGCCATCGCCGTTGAAACCGATGCTGTCCAGCGCATCGAGAACGATATCCGGGGTAAGCGCGGAAAATGGCTGTGTCTGCATATCCGGATTGTACGGCAGCTGCGCGTGCGCCTGTTGCACAAACCCGCGCATGAATCTGTACCCATAAACCGGAAACTTTGAATGCGGATTCAACGATCGGATTTCACGATGCCATTCGTTGCCGGCCAGGACAAAATGGACTATTTCAGTCGGGATTGAGCCCGGATACCGGTCCCGAGGTGATCATGTATTTGCTGGCCAATATACAAATAGATGGCTGCAACAAATACACACACTTTAGGAAACTATTCGCTATTATTTCACTCCTACGTTGTAGTATTATTTGAAGGCAGGCTCCGTAACTTTAATAATTAAACTTCTTCAGGAGAGAGACATCATGGAAGAGCATTTGGACACCAAAAACTTGAGAATCGTGCAGCAGGAAAAGCTGAAAGAGTTGCAAGCCCAGCAAAAAAACCTGAAACAGTTGCAAGCTGAACTGGAACGGATCAACTCCAAAATCAAGAACCATGAAAAACTGTCGGAGGATGACACCAAATTTATCGGCAATCTTGGCTGGCTCAGCGCATTGTCGGTGACGATCGCAGCGATCGCATCCAGCCTGTAAATTGCAGACCTCCAGCCTGGCCCGGAAAGGGCAGGCAGTAAAAAGGGCGGGATCATCCGCCCTTTTTTTTCGCTGATCGATCTTCCATTTGCAGGCCGCCATTTGCAGGCAATCCGGTTTGCGTACCGCGCGAAGGCAAGGCCTTGCCCTGCAACTATCCGATCAAACTGGCAATCGACAACAACAGCAGCATGATCAGCCAGAGCACCACCGCACGCCATACCAGGCCGACCGCGCTTTGCATGAAGTCGGTGTCGGCATCATGGTCCGTACCCAGTTCTGCCCTGTCCTCCAGCAAACCGCCCTGCGGTATCGGCATACCGAGACGCACCCCCAGCGCTCCCGCGCCGCTGGCCAGCAATATGCCGGTTTCGTAGTCGGGCCATGTTGACGCCTGGGTGCGCCAGCAATGAATGGTGTCTTCGAAATTGCCGACGATCGCAAAGGTCATCGCGGTCAGACGGACCGGCAACCATTCGAGTATATAGAACGCGTTTCGCGCAAATGCGCCGAATTCGCCCGGCACGGTTCCGGGTGGTTCGCCTTCGTCGAACATTTCCGGCGCAGCCTCAGCAGGGCTGACCTCCACCGTGCCGCCGGCATTCCAGTGCGTGCTGAGGAATAACCCCAGGCGATACAGCAGCGCGCCGGCCGCTCCGCCCAGACCCAGCGCGCTGAACAGCACGAACCACATGATCACGCCGAACACATTGCGATGCGATGCGATCA
The DNA here is from genome assembly GCA_963827265.1 of uncultured beta proteobacterium. Classification (GTDB taxonomy): domain Bacteria; phylum Pseudomonadota; class Gammaproteobacteria; order Burkholderiales; family Gallionellaceae; genus Gallionella. Next base: position 354,543 of record CAWHAD010000007.1, read on the forward strand.
GCGCCTGCTCGATCGTGACGCGGGCAACTTCTTCCGCATTCAGTTCGTGCGACGGGATGCCGCGCCAGCTCGACAACAGGCTGCGCGCCTCGTCCAGCCGGTCTGCGCGCAATGCCAGATGAATATCGGTGAAATAATGGCTGAATTGCCGGAATCCCATCGTGAGATACAGCATCAGCACGTTGAATGCCCAGCCCAGAATCGGATGCACGCGATCCAGCAGCCAATACGCGGCGATCACGGCGAACAGCAGCGGCAGCACCGCAACCAGCCAGGCAATCGTGCCGTGCCGGCGTTGCCCGGCATTGAAATGGTGCTGAAAAAACAGAACGTATGCGGACAGCCAGCCATACAGATACTTGCGTGAAGACAGCGGTTGGACCTGTTCCAGCAACAGCGCGGCGATCAGGGCAAACAGGCTCATGGCATCGGGATTCGCTTCAAGATTCGGATGGAATGAAAGATAGCACACTACGGTCGCATTGCGCAGCTTGAACGGGAAGTATGGCACGCGCCAGCCCGCTACCGGACGGGTTTACGGCGCAGGTATGCGGGAATCGCAAACAAATCGCTTGATATTCGATACGCAAATCTGCACGATGAGACAGTGACTTTTCCACGATTTCCCGGGAGCTGCCATCAGGAACCTGACGCGAAAGTTATTATCCGATACGGCGCTGGCCACGCTGGGTCTGCGCCTGTTCGGCTTCGCCAGGATTCCGCTGATGCTTTACGTCAGACCCTCCGTGAAGGAGATTTCGAACCAGCGGGTGGTGGTCAGGATCCCGCTGATCAGAAGGACGCGTAACCATCTCGGATCAATGTACTTTGGCGCGCTTGGCATCGGCGCGGACTGTGCTGTCGGGGCGCTGGCCATGCATCTGATCAAACAGCAGTCCGTCAGGGTATCCCTGATTTTCAGAAACTTCAGCGCCGAATTTCATCAGCGCGCCGAAGGCGACGTGGATTTTTGCTGCACCCAGGGCGATGAAATTGCGCATCTGGTCGAACAGGCCGCAGCATCGGATCAGCGCGTCGAAATGGTGGTTGATGTAATCGCAACCGTCCCGGATCGGGGCGACGATCCGGTTGCGACGTTCAGGTTAACGCTGTCCGCGAAGCGGCAGCCGTCACCCGATTGAAAATCACCCGCCGGTTGAAAATCAATTGAAACCACCGTTGAAAGAATCCCTTCGAATCCCCGGCCTGATCGGATTGCTCTTTATCGCGTCGGCGGCCGGCGCAACCGGCTCCGTTGCGCCGGCCACGACGACTGGCACGGCAGTGCCCGCCGATTTCCCGGCGGCCTATTACCATCGGCTCGCGGCGCAGGGGGAAAATATCCTGCGGGTTGATTCAACGCATTCGCTCGTCATCATCGAAGTGCATCGTGCCGGCCTGCTCTCAGGCCTGGGGCATGACCATGTCGTTGCGAGCCGCGATGTGGCCGGTTACGTCTCGGTCAGCACAGGGACGGCCGATCTGTATGTCCCGCTTGACAGGCTGGTCGTGGATGACCCCGGCTTGCGCACCGCGGCCGGGATGAACACGCAACCTTCGCAGCAGGATATCGAGGGCACCCGCCGCAACATGCTGACCGTAACGCTGGACGCTGAGCATTTTCCGATTGCGCTGATCCATATCGCCCGGAAAAATGACGGCCGGCTGGAGGTCGCGATCACGCTGCATGGCATCACGCGCAGCTATGCAGTTGCCGCGCAGTTTGAAACCGCTCCGGGCGGGATTTCGGTCGCAGGCAGCATGTCTTTCAGGCAGAGCGATTTCGGCATCACGCCTCTCTCCGTACTTGGAGGAGCGCTGAAGGTTCAGGACAGGCTGGATTTGCGCTTCAGGATACTCGCGCAGCGCAATTGACCGGCAAGCACTCAGTGTATCGCGTGCCTTGAAAAATGCCGTGGGCGAAAGCCCAGTGCGGCCAGCACCGCAAAATAAACCACGACACCTTCGGCAACCAGAATGGACAAGCGCAGCACGCGCGACCAGCCGGAGCCGGTCAGCCAGCTTTGCTCGCTGCCCATGCCGAACCACAGCGTGAGCGCCAGCGCCAGCAGCGCGATGACGATCCTGGCGAAGAATTTCGCCCAGCCCGGTTCGGGCTGGTAGATGCCGCGCTTGCGCAGGAAATGGAACAGGATCGCGGAATTCAGGCAGGCCGCAAGGCCGATCGATAGCGCCAGTCCGGCGTGCTGTATCCAGCCGATGAACAGCGCGTTCATCGCCTGAGTCGCGACCAGCGTGACGACGCCGATCTTCACCGGCGTCCGGATGTCCTGTTTTGCGTAGAAACCGGGCGCGAGGATCTTCACCAGGATCATGCCGATCAGGCCGATGCTGTAGCCGATCAGCGCATGGCTGGTCATCAGCACGTCGTGCGCGTCAAACGCGCCGCGCTGAAAGAAGGTCGCCAGCAGCGGCACCGCAGATCATGCCCAGCGCCAGCGCGGCGGGCAGCGTCAGCATGATGGTCAGGCGCAAGCCCCAGTCCAGCAGTTTCGAATATTCCGCCGTGTTGTTGTCGGCATGGCATTTGGAAAGCGACGGCAGCAGGATCGAACCCAGCGCCACACCCAGAATCCCGGATGGGAAATTCCATCAGGCGGTCCGCGTAATACAGCCAGGACACGCTGCCCGCCACCAGAAACGAGGCGAAGATGGTGTTGATGAGCAGGCTGATCTGGCCGATGGATACGCCGAACACCGCCGGTCCCATCTGCCTGATGACGCGCCGCATGCCCGGGTCTTTCCAGTTGAAGCGGATGCCGGGCAGCATGCCGATCTTCTTCAGGAACGGGACCTGGAACGCCAGTTGCACAAAGCCTGCGACGAACACCGCCCAGGCCAGCGCCAGGATGGGCGGGTCGCAATACGGCGCCAGCCACAGCGCGGCGCTGATGAAGCAGATATTAAGCAGGATGGGCGCGAACGCCGGCACCCAGAACTTGTTGTAGGTGTTGAGGATGCCCGCCGCGACCGCGACCAGCGAGATGAAGAAGATATACGGTGTGGTGATGCGCAGCAATTGCACGGTGAGGTCGAACTTCGCGGCATCCTTTGCGAAGCCGGGCGCGCTGATATACACGATGACCGGCGCGGCGATGATGCCGATCAGCGTGACCACGAACAGGATGATCGCCAGCATCGTGGTGACATGGTCGACCAGCAACTGGGTCTCTTCATGCCCGCGGCGGTTTCGGTATTCGCCGAAGATCGGCACGAACGCCTGCGAGAACGCGCCTTCGGCGAACAGACGGCGCAGCAGGTTGGGCAGCCTGAACGCGACGAAGAACGCATCGGTCGCCATGCCCGCGCCGAACACCCGGGCGATCAGCACGTCGCGCACGAAGGCGAGGATGCGCGAAACCAGGGTCAGGCTGCTGATCGTGGCCAGGGATTTAAGCAGATTCATACGGCACAAAGCAGGGGATTCAAAATGTTGCGTATCATAACACTGGCGATAGTCCAGCTCGTCCGAGTGAAGTGGCATCAAAAATATTTGCATAATTGTGCGTAAGTCACTAGAATGCGCGCCTTTCGTGTTTCCGAATTTACTAGGAGTAGTCATGGCAAATAGCGCACAGGCACGCAAACGTGCACGTCAGGCAGTCAAACAGAATGCCCACAACAGCAGCCTGCGCTCGGAATTGCGCACCGCGATCAAGAAGGTCGTCAAGGCCATCGAGGCCGGCGACAAGGCTGCCGCCCAGGCCGTTTACCAGTCTTCCGTCAGCACGGTGGACAGCATTGCCGACAAGAAGATCATCCACAAGAACAAGGCCGCCCGCCACAAGAGCCGCCTGTCTGCGGCGATCAAGGCGATGGCTTAAATACCCCGGGTTATAACGCTTGCGTTGATGTTTCAGACATAATCCGCCTGGCCCGAGTTCTTTGACGGCCTCGCAATGGCGATTAGTATTATCAAGCCGACAGCGATGTCGGCTTGTTTGCTTTACAGGGTTAATTTTTCGGGGGTTGATTTTTCTTGCGCGGTTGGGCCGGTTTGGCTCAATATACGCCACTTGATTGATACAGAACGGCGGCTGGTCCGCCGTCATTATTTTATGTCGCACGTCATGAATACTTATGCCCGTCTTCCCGTCGCTTTCGAGCGCGGCGAAGGCGCTTGGCTCTGGGATACCGAAGGCAAACGCTACCTGGACGGCCTGGCGGGCATCGCGGTAAACACGCTGGGACACGCGCATGCGCGTTTCACCGCCGCGCTCGTCGAACAGATCGGCAAATTGATCCACTGTTCCAACGTCTACCAGGTGAACGGCCAGGAACTGCTTGCAGACAAACTGTGCAGCCTGTCCGGCATGCAGGAGGTGTTCTTCTGCAATTCCGGCTGCGAAGCGAACGAGGCCGCGATCAAGCTGGCGCGCATGTACGGCCACAAGCAGGGCATCGAAGTGCCCGCCATCATCGTGATGGAAAAGGCCTTTCACGGGCGCACGCTGGCAACCCTTTCGGCAACCGGCAACCGCAAGGTGCAGGCCGGTTTCGAGCCGCTGGTCAGCGGTTTCGTGCGCGTGCCCTACAACGACCTGGATGCAATCCGCCAAGTCGCGCAGAACAATCGCAATGTGGTCGCCGTTCTGGTCGAACCGATACAGGGCGAAGGCGGCATCCGCACGCTGGACATCGCGTACCTGCAGCAACTGCGGAAAATCTGCGATGAACAGAACTGGCTGCTGATGCTGGACGAGGTGCAATGCGGCATCGGGCGCACCGGCAAATGGTTCGCCTGCCAGCATAGCGGCATCCTGCCCGACGTGATGACGGTCGCCAAAGGGCTGGGTTCGGGCGTGCCGGTCGGCGCCTGCCTCGCTGCCGGCAAGGCCGCGCAGAATCTTCCAGCCGGGCAATCACGGCTCCACATTCGGCGGCAATCCGCTGGCCTGTACCGCAGGCCTGACCACGTTGAACATCCTGGAGCAGGACAAATTGCTGGCGCATGCCGAAAGTCTCGGTCGTTTTATCCAGCAAGGCTTCGCCACTGCGCTGCAAGGCGTGACCGGCGTCAGGGAGATTCGCGGCCAGGGACTGATGATAGGCGTCGAACTCGACCGGCCCTGCGGCGAACTGGTCAAAGCGGCGCTCGCCAGGGGACTGTTGATCAACGTCACCGCCGACAGCGTGATACGATTGTTGCCGCCGCTGATCATGACGCAGGACGAAGCACAGCAACTGCTGGACATCCTGTGCCCGCTGATCAGGGACTTTTTGCAACCCGGAACGGAATAGAACCATGTCAGCAAACCAGCCGGTGGCAGCAAGGCATTTCCTGCAATTCAAGGACTTCACCCGCGAGGAGTTTGAGTACCTGTTCGCGCGCACCGGCATCATCAAGCAGAAATTCAAGTCCTATCAGCAGCATTGGCCGCTGACCGACCGCACGCTGGTGATGATCTTCGAAAAGGCCAGCACGCGCACGCGCCTGTCTTTCGAAGCCGGCATGCAGCAACTGGGCGGCTCGGCGATCTACCTGAACACGCGCGATTCGCAATTGGGACGCGGCGAATCGGTGGAAGATGCCGGCCAGGTCATCTCGCGCATGTCCGACATCGTGATGATCCGCACCTTCGAACAATCCATCATCGAACGCTTTGCGGCGAATTCGCGCGTGCCGGTAATCAACGGCCTGACCAACGAATATCACCCGTGCCAGATCCTCGCTGATATCTACACCTACATCGAACACCGCGGTTCGATCAGCGGCAAGACCGTGGCATGGATAGGCGATTCCAACAACATGTGCAACACCTGGCTGCAGGCCGCGGAGATACTGGATTTCAACGTGCATGTTTCGACCCCGCCCGGCTACGAAGTCGAACCGGAACGCGCCGGCCTGTTCGGCGCGGACCATTACGAAGAATTCACCGACCCGATGGAAGCCGCGCGCGGCGCCGACCTGGTGACCACCGACGTGTGGACCAGCATGGGATTCGAGGCGGAAAACGAGGAACGCATGAAAGACTTCGCCGACTGGCAGGTGGATGAAGACATGATGGCTGTCGCGGCAAAGGATGCGCTGTTCATGCACTGCCTGCCGGCGCATCGCGGCGAGGAAGTCTCGGCCGGGGTGATGGATGGCCCGCAAAGCGTAGTATGGGACGAGGCTGAAAACAGACTGCATGTACAAAAAGCGCTTATGGAATATTTGCTGTTAGGTAGGCTAGGTAGCTGATTGAAGCGCTGTGCCAAAATGCAGTCTGTTTCGGCGTAGGCTCACTTGCGAAGCAAGTTAGCTCTGCATAGCCAATCGGCTAAACTGGCAAACTACGCCGGCCAAGCCGCTGGTTAAACCGCGTAGCGGTGGCCGTAGCCAAAATCGATTGCATGTACAAAAAGCGCTTATGGAATACCTATTGCTGGGGAAACTGAAATAGCAACCACATTTTCCATGCAAGCGATTTCGGCGGAGACTAACATTCGCCAGGCGAATGTTAAGCGCGATCCGCGCGGTCGAAGCCAAAACATGTGCAGAAAGCGCTGATGGAATATTTGCTGTTGGGGAAATTGAAGGGATAAACGAAACGATTCACGGTATGGGCTGTCTATTTGCGCGCAAACTCACCTGCGCACAAGGTGCTGATGGGTAATTTACACCGGAGGAAAATCAGCATGAACCAGGAATCGCCTCAAACATCCAATACCGGCCACAGCAAGGAAAGCCGGTTGGCCGACCATATCCTGCCGTCATCAGCCACGATGATCGGTGTGTGCATGACGGTTATCAGCCTTGCTCACCTGATCCCTAAACACAGCATCAGCAGGCACGTCAACGATTTGCTGGCGCTGGACAGCCTGCTTTTTTTGAGCAGTGCAATGCTGTCATATTTTTCCATCAGGCGCCCGATGCTGGCTGAAAAATACGAGCGCCTGGCCGATAGCATTTTTCTGCTCGGCCTGGCGGTCATGGTAGTAGTAGGATTTGTGGTCGCTTTTGAATTAATGATTGATTAACCCGGTTGATAAAACATGTCTGAAATAAAAAAGGTTGTACTCGCCTACTCCGGCGGACTGGATACCTCGGTGATCCTGAAGTGGTTGCAGGATACCTACCAATGCGAAGTGGTCACCTTCACCGCCGACCTCGGCCAGGGTGAAGAACTGGAACCAGCCCGGCAGAAGGCGCTGAAGGCCGGCATCAGGCCGGAAAATATTTTCATCGACGACCTGCGCGAGGAATTCGTGCGCGATTTCGTGTACCCGATGTTCCGCGCCAACACTGTCTATGAAGGCGAATACCTGCTCGGCACGTCAATTGCGCGTCCGCTGATCGCGAAGCGCCTGATCGAGATCGCCGACAAGACCGGCGCACAGGCGATCTCGCACGGTGCAACCGGCAAGGGCAACGACCAGGTGCGTTTCGAGTTGGGCGCTTATGCGCTGAATCCAAACATCAAGGTCATCGCACCGTGGCGCGAATGGGACCTGCTGTCGCGTGAAAAACTGATGGCCTATGCCGAGAAGGCTGGCATCGAGATCGAGATGAAACACAAGAAAGGCGGCTCGCCATACTCGATGGACGCCAATCTGCTGCACATCTCCTATGAAGGCCGCCATCTTGAAGACCCCGCCGCAGAAGCCGAGGAAAGCATGTGGCGCTGGACCGCGTCACCGGAAAATGCGCCGGATGCCCCGGAATATCTGGATATCGAATTTGCGCAAGGCGATATCGTCGCGCTGAACGGCGTGAAAATGACGCCTGCGACCGCGCTGTCCAGACTGAACGAAATTGGCGGGAAACACGGCATCGGTCGCCTCGACCTGGTGGAAAACCGCTATGTCGGGATGAAGTCGCGCGGCTGCTACGAAACCCCGGGCGGCACCATCATGCTCAAGGCGCACCGCGCGATCGAATCGATCACGCTGGATCGCGAAGTCGCGCATCTGAAGGACGACCTGATGCCGCGCTACGCATCGATGATCTACAACGGCTACTGGTGGAGCCCGGAGCGTCGCACCTTGCAGACCCTGATCGATCATACCCAGCAGACCGTGAACGGCTGGGTGCGCGTCAAACTCTACAAGGGCAACGTAATCGTGGCCGGACGCGATTCGAAGACCGACTCGCTTTTCGACCCGACCATCGCGACCTTCGAGGACGACAAGGGCGCATACGACCAGAAGGATGCTGCCGGTTTCATCAAGCTGAATGCGCTGCGGTTGCGCATTGCGGCGAATCTGAACAGGCGAAAATAATCCCGGATTACGACAAGGGGGAGATCGTGATTCACGAGCTGAGCGGAGACATTCTTTATAGCAGTGCGAAAGCCATCGCCCAGGGTGTCGCCCCCAACGACGATTTTCACCATGGCCTCGCGCTGCAGCTGCGCGAACGCATGCCGGCAATGTACAAGGACTTTCGCCACTATTGCCAGACCCGGCATCCCAAGTCCGGCGGCGCGTGGTCGTGGCTAAGCTCCGATGGACGTTATATCGTGAATCTGTTCACCCAGGATCCAGCCTACGAACAGGGCAGCAAACCCGGACGAGCCAAGATCAGCCACGTGAACCATGCCCTGCATGCGCTGCGCGATTTCGTGCAAAAGGAAAAGGTCGGCAGTGTCGCGCTGCCTCGTCTGGCATGCGGCATGACCGGCCTGGACTGGGAAGAAGTCAGGCCGCTGATCGAAAAGCAGCTCGGCGATCTCGGCATCCCGGTGTATCTGTATGCCACTTACCAAAAAGGCGTGAAAGCCAGCGAACCCCAGAAATAACCCAAACTCGGAAAAGGAAACAGCATGTCGCAATTCGATAATGTCAGCGTGGTAAAAACGGGCAATGTGTTTTTCGACGGAAAATGCGTGTCGCACTCGGTGCTGTTTCCCGATGGCACGCGCAAGACCGTCGGCGTGATCCTGCCCAGCACGCTGACTTTCAATGTCGGCACGCCGGAACTGATGGAAATCACCTCCGGTACGTGCCGCGTGAAGATCGGCGACGAGCCGGAGTTCAAAACCTATGCGGCCGGCAGCAGGTTCGCTGTAGCAGCCAACAGCAGCTTCGTTATTGAAGCGGGCGAGGTAGTGAATTACGTTTGCAGTTTTGGTTAAAAAACTTCTTGTCCACGAAAAACACGAAAGGCACGAAAAAAACAATCATCCATGCGGGTTAGATGAGTTGCTTTCTGGTTGTCAATCTAACGTTTCGCTTCTCTTTTGATATTTGCTTTGTTCGTGTTTTTCGTGCCTTTCGTGGACAGTATTTGTTTTTCATCTTTTAGCAGGAGCACAGCATGCCAACATTCGACATCGTTTCAGAAGTAGACAAGACCGAAGTCAAGAATGCCATCGAGCAGACCAACAAGGAAGTCAGCACCCGCTTCGACTTCAAGGGCTCGGATGCGCGAGTCGAACAGGCCGAGCTCAAACTGACCGTGTGGGCCGACAACGAATTCCAGCTCGACCAGGTGCAGGACATCCTGAACGGCAAGCTGACCAGGCGCGGTGTGGACATCAAGTGCATGGAGATCAGCGACAAGATCGAAAAGGTCAGCGGCAACAAGGTCAAGCGCGCCTGCGAAGTCAAGGTCGGCGTCGATATCGATCTGGCGAAGAAGATCGTCAAGCAAATCAAGGACAGCAAACTGAAGGTGCAGGCCAGCATCCAGGGAGACACCGTACGCGTCAGCGGCAAGAAGCGCGACGATCTTCAGGAAGCTATCGCATTCGTCAAGAAAACCATTACCGACTTTCCGCTGCAATACCAGAACTTCCGCGACTGAGCTGCGCGCTAACAGCCCGCCCCCCCGCTACTCTCCCTGCGCATGCGCCACATCCGGATAAAACTGCTTTGTGCCGGCCTGTTGATCGCGCTGAACCTCTCCGCCCGCGCTGACAACACCTATTCCTATCCGGGAATGCTGGTGGATGACGTCAAACACGTCATCACCGCACCATCCCGCTGGCAGGAAACGGAATGGCAGAATCTGGGCCTGGCCGCGGCTGGCCTGATCGGCGTCGCCGCAATCGCCGACGGCCCGATCCGCGACGAGATGAGCCGCCACGCGCCGAACGACAGCCGCTTCATGCGCAATGTGGAACGATTCGGCGCACAGTATTCGTTGGGGGTGCTCGGCGGGTTCTACCTGGCCGGTGCGATCGGGGACAATGAAACGGCGCAGGCAGTCGCGCAGGATGGGCTGGCTGCCAGTATCATCGCCAGCGGCATGATTACGCCCGCAATCAAATTGATTACCGGCCGCGCCCGGCCGCGCGAGAACCTCGGTGTCGCCCACTTCCACCCGTTCAGCCTGAGTTATTCATCCAACTCCTCGTTCCCTTCCGGCCATACCACAGAGGCATTCGCGCTGGCTTCGGTCATCGCCGGCCACTATGAGGAAAGCTGGGTCGGGTACGCTTCCTATTCGGTCGCCGGGCTGGTCGGCGTTGCACGCAGCTATCACGGCGCGCATTTCGCATCGGATGTGCTGGCGGGAGCACTGATCGGCACGCTGGTCGGGAAAAGTGTGGTCGCGCACAACAGCCAGTTGCGCGCCGGCAAGGTGGTAATGCTTCCCGAAGTCGGCCCGGGAATGATAGGCGTGCGTCTCACGCGCAAATTCTAGCCCCCAACGCGCCACACAGGCGCCTCCATCAGTACCGCACTGCGTGCCCCGGCATGCGACCCGGCAAACGCGCTTGTCAAATCCGGCAGAAGTTTTATGATGTAACCGGAGTCGCAGAATTATCCCGGCATGGGACCGCGTTCCGGAACGTGACGCCGTTGCAGGTTTCGCCGCGGATGATTTTCAGGTAACTTTGATTTCGAGAACGGAAGAGCGAAATGATAAAAAATCAGCGTATCCGCCGCACCATTGCAGCAATCATGATCGTGCTGGGCGCGATTCTGATGATTCTTGCTTCGGAGATCTGGCCGGGCGTGCTGCTGTTCGTGTCCGGTATCGTTCTGGAACTGGCCGGTATCGCGCTGGAGCGCAAAGTGAAATAATCTATACGGCACGGGTGCTCGCCACGACAGATCCCTGCTGACAGGATAGCCATGAAATCCGTACTGGTATTGTTCGCCGCTGGCAGTGAAGATCTCGAGACAGTCACAGTCGTCAATATCCTGCGTCGTGCCGGCATCTCCGTCACGCTGGCGGGCCTGGAAACCGGCGCGTTGCGTGGCAGCCGCGGCATCGTGCTGGTGCCCGACACCACACTGGAAGACGCGTTGCAGCACAGCTACGACATGGTGGTGCTGCCCGGCGGACAACCGGGAACCGACAACCTCAAGGCCGACAAGCGGGTTACCGGACTGTTGCGGCAAATGGTGATGCAGGGAAAATATGTCACCGCAATTTGCGCCGCGCCATCGGTGCTGGCATCCGCCGGATTGCTTGACGGGAAACAGGCCACCGGCTTCCCGGGCACGCTCGATGCATTTCCGAAGGTCAGGAAGCGTTCCGCGGCCGTGGTCGAAGACGGCATGCTGATCACTTCACGCGGTCCCGGTACCGCAATGGACTTCGCGCTGACACTGGTGGAAAGACTGGCCGGCATGGAAAAGCGGCTGGCCGTCGACGCCGGATTGCAGCGCTGAGCCGATCAATTCGGCATTACAGTCAGGCGCCGTCCCCGCGCTCAGCGCAGGCTTATCACCTCCCAGCCGTGCTGCTCGGCGTGCTTGCGCAGCGTTTCATCCGGATCCACCGCGACGGGGTTGTCCACCCTGGCGAGCAGCGGCAAATCATTGAGCGAATCGCTGTAGAAAGTCGTACCGGCAAAGCTGTTCCAGTCCCAGCCGCGCTGCGCCATCCAGCTTTCCAGCCGGGTGATTTTCCCCTCGCGGAAGCACGGCACATCGGCAACGCGTCCGGTGAATTCGCCGCCCCTGTGCTCCGGTTCGGTGGCGATCAAATGATCGACGCCGAATTCCCGCGCGATCGGCGCGGTGACGAAACTGTTGGTCGCGGTGATGATCACGCACACATCTCCCGCCTTGCGGTGGCGATCGACCAGGTCGCGCGCTGCTCTGGAGATCATGCCCGACACCTGCTCGCGCATGAACTGGCGATGCCATTCGTCCAGCGTCTTGCGCGCATGGCGCGCCAGCGGTTTCAACTGAAAATCCAGGAACTCCTGGATGTCCAGCGTCCCGGCCCTGTATTGCTCATAGAAAGCATGGTTCTTCGCCTCGAACAGTTCCTGGTCGAGCACACCGATGCGGATCAGAAACTGCGACCACTCGAAATCGCTGTCGCCGTTAAGCAGGGTATTGTCCAGATCGAACAGGGCCAGGTTCACTTCAGACACCCTTCTGTTCTTCCAGTTGCTGCAGCACCTCCTTCAGCAAAGGAATGGTCGGCGGCCGGTGCAGCCGCAGCGTATGCGCATCCAGCGATTCCAGCACAGCCATCAGGGTGGGCAGGTCGCGGCGCCCGTGGCGCAACAGGTATTGCGTGACCTCCGTTGGCAGCACCAGACCGAGCGAACGGGCATGCTGCGCAAGGGCACGCTCTTTTTCTTCGTCGCTCAGTACATGCAACTGATACACCAGTCCCCACCCGAGGCGGGTACGCAGATCGTCGCGCAGCGCGAGATGCGGCGGGGATGCATTGCCGCTGACCAGCAGCATCGCCCCGCTGTCGCGCATCAGGTTATAGACACCGAACAAATCAATCTGCGCCGCATCATCGAGCTGTTCGACATCATCGACCGCAACCATGGTGATACCCGAGTCCATAACCCGGGACGGAACGCTGCCTTCAGCATAGACCGCATCCAGCAGCAGGTCGTGCGCAGCGTTCACGCTGGCCTGCAGCAAATGGCTCTTGCCGCTGCCGGCATCGCCCCATACATAGAAAAACCGCTCGCTGCTGTCGCCCGACAACGCATGGCGCAGCGCCGAGACCAGTTCCAGATTGCGCCCCACCACGAAATTATCCAGTGTCGGCCGCCAGTCGGGCGAAATATCGAGCAGTAGCTGGCTCATGGCCTGACGTACATGGTGCTGGACAGGTACCAGGCCTTGCCGTAGCGCAGCCCCACCAATGAAATGGCCGCAAGCGGCAACGCCAGCAGAAGGCCGAAGAAACCGAACAGCTGGCCGAAAGCCAGCAGCGAGAAAATAACCACCAGCGGATGCAGACCAACCCGCTCGCCGACCAGCCAGGGCGTGACGACCATGCCTTCCAGCAACTGTCCCGCGGCGAACACCGCCCAGACCAGCACCACGTCGCTGAATGCGCTGAACTGCATCACCGCCGCCAGCGTGGCCAGCACCAGGCCGGTGATCATGCCCAGATACGGCACGAAAACCAGCATCCCGGCGACAATACCGATGGGCAACGCGAATTGCAGACCGACCAGCCACAGCACCAGCACGTAATACGCGCTCATCAGCAGCATCACGGAAATCTGCCCGCGCAGGAATTCAGCCAGGATGCGGTCCACTTCGGTGATGATTTCGGTTGTCCTGGCGTGAAGATGCCGCGGAACCAGATCATCGATACGTCCAATCCAGATGTTCCAGTCACGCAGCAAATAGAACATCGCGACCGGGATCAGCAACAGGTCCACCACGACCCCGATGATCGCGCCGCCACTGCTGCTCAGCCACGGCAGCAGCTTTTCGACTATCCCGCCGGCGCTTTGGCCGTGGCTCAGCATTGCATGCTTCAGTGCGGCGCTATCCCATTGCAGATCCGTGCCAAACCAGCGCTGCAGCCACGGCAGCAAATGCAACCGGGCGGCCTCGATCCAGTCCGGCATACGGGTTGTGAACCGGCTGATTTCGCTTTCCAGCAACGGCAACATGATCAGCAACAGCAGCGCGAACAGCAGCAGCAATCCGGCCATCACCAGCAGCACGGCCGGGGTGCGCGGTATTCTGCAGGCGCACAGCCGCTGCACCAGCGGGTTGCAGATATAGGCCAGAACAGCCGCCGCGACGAACGGCGTCAGTATCGGGCTGAGCAAATACACCAGCACAACGGAGAAGACTGCAAACGACAGCCATTGCAAGGCGGCAAAGCGGGACAGGGTCATTTCGGGTAAAATTCGTGCAAATTCGTGCAGCACTTTATCCTGAAGAAAGCGAGAACTCAACTTGAATAAGCCGACCAACGATCCTTCATCCGCGGACAGAGTGCACCTTACCTACCGGGATGCAGGCGTGGACATGGATGCAGGCGACCGCCTGGTCGAAAACATCAAGCCATTTGCCAAACGCACCATGCGCCCGGAAGTGCTCAACGGCATCGGCGGATTCGGCGCGCTGGTGGAAATTTCCAAAAAATACCGCGAGCCGGTGCTGGTGTCCGGCACCGACGGTGTCGGGACCAAACTGAAGCTTGCGTTCGAACTGAACCGCCACGACACGGTCGGCATCGACCTGGTCGGGATGAGCGTCAACGATATCCTGGTGCAGGGTGCGGAACCGCTGTTCTTCCTCGATTATTTCGCGTGCGGCAAGCTGGACGTGGAAGCCGCGACCGAAGTCATCAAGGGAATTGCGTTCGGCTGCGAACAGGCCGGTTGCGCGCTGATCGGCGGGGAGACTGCCGAAATGCCGGGCATGTATCCGGCCGGAGAGTACGACCTGGCCGGCTTCGCGGTTGGCGTGGTGGAAAAATCCGGCATCGTCAGCGGTGCGGACATCAGCGCGGGCGACTCGGTAATCGGCCTCGCGTCGAACGGCGCGCATTCCAACGGCTATTCGCTGGTGCGCAAGATCATCAGCACCCGCAACGTCGATCTCGGACAAATGCTGGATGGCAAGAAACTGGCCGACCTGATCATGGCGCCGACGCGCATCTACGTGAAACCGCTGCTGGCGCTGATGAAATCAATCACCGTAAAGGGCATGGCACACATCACCGGCGGCGGCCTGCTGGAAAACGTGCCGCGCGTATTGCCGGAAAACGTGGTCGCCCAGCTGGATGGCAAGGCCTGGCACACGCCCGCGCTGTTCGGCTGGTTGCGCGAAATGGGCAACATCGCCCCGCATGAAATGTACCGGACCTTCAACTGCGGTATCGGCATGGTCGTGGTGGTAAGCAGGCAAGATGAAGCTGCGGCACTGAAACAGCTGAACGCGGCCGGTGAGCGTGCCACCGTGATCGGCACGATACGCAAGCGCGTCGGCAACGAGGCGCAAACGCAGGTCGGCTGATTTGCCGCCTGAATATTTGCGATGAAACAACTGGTCATCCTGATCTCCGGACGCGGCAGCAATCTTCAGGCACTGCTGGATGCCGGACTGCCTTGCCGGATCGCTGCGGTGATCAGCAATCGCGCCGATGCGGAAGGCTTGGCCATCGCCAGGGCTCATGACATTCCTGTCGCTGTCGTCGAACACCGCGATTATGCGGATCGCGACCGTTTTGATGCTGCGCTGGCGCAGGCGATCGATGCGTTCGAACCTGATATTGTTGCGCTTGCCGGATTCATGCGCATTCTCAGCAACGGTTTCGTGTCGCGCTATCACGGCAGGCTGATCAATATCCACCCTTCGCTATTGCCGGCCTACGGCGGACTCAACACCCACGCACGGGCACTGCAGGACGGGGTATGGATACACGGTTGCACGGTCCATTTCGTTACCCCGGACCTCGACCACGGTCCGATCATCATCCAGGCTGCGGTGCCGGTGTTGCGCGACGACACCGAACACACGCTGGCGGCACGCGTGCTGAACCAGGAGCACCGCATATACCCGCAAGCCATCAAATGGCTATGCAGCGGAAATTTTTTCCTGGACGAGCGTGATAGAGTGAAATTCATTAACCGCAAGCAGTCCGGCTTTGCGCTGGTCAGCCCCAGCCTCGAATAACATGAAGCTCCTCCGGGGATTTTTGGCATGTCTGATGCTGCTTGTTGCGGGATCTTCGTTCGCGGCCGCGCCAGGCAGCATCCGGGCAAGCTACGGAATCTACAAGGGCAGCATCAAGATCGGCCAGGACGATGAAGTTTTTTCGATCGGCAAGGATAACCGCTATTCGATCGTCAGCACCACGCGCGCCACGGGCCTGCTGGCAATATTCAAGCCGGGCAGAATCATCCTGCGCAGCAGCGGGCTGGTAGACGCCCACGGGCTGAAACCGCTGAATTTCAGCGATGTGCGCGAGGGCGACGAGGACAGGAATCGCAGCGCCACATTCAACTGGAACAAGATGCAGCTGACCCTGATCGGACACAATCAGCGCAGGGTGATGCCTCTGCCGGATGACACCCAGGACCGCCTGAGCGCAATGTACCAATTCCTGTTCCTGTCGCTGGAAAATACCGACACCCTGAATTTCCACATGACCAACGGAGACAAGCTTGATATCTACAATTACACCGTTGCGCATGACCGGCGTTTGACGATTCCGCTCGGCACCTTCGACGCGCTGTATATCGCAAGCGTTCCGGAAAAAGGTTCCAACCGCACCGAAATCTGGCTGGCCGGGGAGCACACCGATTTCCCGTACAAGATCGTGATCACCGATCCCGACGGCGACCAGCTCTCGCAGGTATTGATCAGAATCGTTTCCGTTCCGTGATCGCAGCCATCCGCTCCCCCGGCGGCCGCATTGCTCTGGCCATCTTACTGTCGCTGTTGATTCATGCCGCGATACTGTGGCTGCCCTATATCACCTTGCCCCAGCCCGGCGTGCAATTGCCGCCGCTTTCGGTCAGGCTCGAGCCGCTGCCACAACCCGTCAAGCTGCTTGCAAAGAATACGGGAAGTGCGAAGCCGGTTCCATCGAAGGACGTGACCCGTTCTGCAGAAGGCAAATCGACCGATTCGGCAAACGAGCCCCTGGCTCCGATGAAAAAAACCAGACAAAGCACGGCGATTCTGCCGTTCCCCAAACATCTGCAGCTCACTTTTTCCGTGTACAAGGACTCTGGCGGATTGATGACGGGTGAGATTCACCAGCAGTTTGATGTCCGCGGAGACCGCTACAACCTGGAATCAATGCGGCAAAGTGCCGGGCTGGCCAGCCTGCACAATAGCGACCGGATTATCCAGAACAGCCGGGGCAAAATAATCGAAACCGGTCTGCAACCCGATATATTCGAGGAACAATTAATCACCCGGAAAAACAGGCACAGTGTGCGGGTCACGTTCGACCGCTCCGCCGGAAAACTGCTTTACTCGAACGGCGGCGCAACCGCGCTGCCCGAAAACGCCCAGGACGCCCTGAGCTTTCTGTACCAGCTCGCAAAACTCCCGATGGGTGTTGAATCTTTCCCGTTGCCCGTCAGCGATGGCGAACAACTCCATCAATACCGGATCGAGATCGGCACGAAGGAAGATCTCGATACGCCGATGGGAAAATTGCGCACGCTGCGCCTGCGTCAAATGCATAACGAGGGAGAAGCCTATTTTGAAATCTGGCTGGGGCTGGAATACCGGCTGCTTCCGGTCAAATTCCGCCGTATTGACGGTTCCGGAACGGTCACTGAGGAATTTGTGATATCGAGCATACACGCTGCCGGCGAATAATCGTTCGCACCTGCAACCCTGTTAAACTGCACACCTGATTTGCCCAACCCCTCCCCATGCTGATAACCGAATACCGTCCATGTTGATAACCGAATACAGGTTAGAAATCGTCATCCAGGCACTGCGTGCGATCCTGCCGCTGGCTCATCCCGCGGACACCACGCTGCGATATTTCTTCAAGGACCAGCGCATTGGTTCCAACGAGCGTGAACTGGTTGCCGAGACCGTATTCGGCGTGCTGCGGCACCGCATGCTGCTGGAACACGCCTGCGCAGAAACACCACCCCGCGAAAATTTGCCAATGCATACGACTGTACCAGGAAGCGGGGATGGGGCGACTTTCCCCGCAGCGAAAGGGTCGCCGCAACGCGGCGGGGAACCCACCGGCGTACTCCTAGCGGGTGCACCGGATGCTTCGCAACACCGTGTCCAAGTCGCTACACCGCGCCGCATGGCGCTCGCCTGGCTGTTCAGATTCGGCGGTTACAACCTGCGCGAACTCGAGCCGGTGCTGAAACACGGGGAAAAGGAATGGCTCGCAACGGTGAAGGGCGTGAAGCCCGAAGATATGCCGTTGCCGATACAGGCCGAATTGCCCGAATGGCTGGTCGAAAAGATGCGCGCCAGCTACTCCGATGAAGAGATACTCGCGATCGGTATATCGATGCAGCAGGCTGCACCGCTGGATATCCGCGTGAACACGCTGCTCGCCAAACGCGACGATGTGCTGAAACAACTGCATGACAAGCATATCGCGGCCACCGCCACGCCCTGGTCGCCGATCGGGATCCGCCTCAGGGAAAAGATTCCGATCAACCGCGATCCGCTGTTTACCGAAGGCAAGATCGAGGTGCAGGACGAGGGCAGCCAGTTGCTTGGCTTCCTGCTTGCCCCCAGACGCAACGACATGGTGGTGGATTTCTGCGCCGGGGCAGGCGGCAAGACGCTGATGCTGTCCGCGATGATGAATTCGCAAGGCCGCCTTTATGCGATGGATGTTTCGGAAAAGCGCCTGGCCAACCTCAAGCCGCGGCTGAAGCGTTCCGGCGCCAGCAACATCCAGCCGATGCTGATTGCGCACGAAAACGACCTCAAGGTAAAACGCCTGGCCGGAAAGATCGACCGCGTACTGGTGGACGCACCGTGCAGCGGGCTGGGCACGCTGCGCCGCAATCCGGACCTGAAATTTCGCCAGTCACCCGGCAGCATAGAGGAACTCACCCGGAAGCAGGCCGCGATCCTCGCCTCGGCCAGCCGCTTGTTGAAAAAGGGCGGGCGCCTGGTCTACGCGACGTGCAGCATCCTGCCGGAAGAGAACCAGCAAATTGTGCAAGCTTTCCTCGCCAGCCATCCCGATTTTGTGCTGCGTCCGGCAAACGAAGCATTGCGGCAACAGAAGATTGCGCTGGAAGCCATTGATTATCTGGAACTGCGCCCCCACATACATGATACAGATGGGTTTTTTGCAGCAATATTAGAGCGAATTTAGTCTCCCGCGGCCGCTTTTGCTTCTGTACAATTGCTTACATTTCTATAACTGTTTGTTGCAATTCACCGTTGCAATTCGGAGGCTGTATGTTTTCAGGATTAGTTGCTCTGCCCTGGTGGGGCTACGTGCTTATCACGCTGGCACTCACCCATGTCACCATCGCGTCGGTGACCATCTATTTGCACCGCCATCAGGCTCATCTCGCGCTGGATCTGCACCCGGTCGTCAGCCATTTCTTCCGTTTCTGGCTGTGGCTTACCACCGGCACGGTAACCAAGGAATGGGCCGCCATCCACCGCAAACACCACGCCAAATGCGAAACGGCCGAAGACCCCCATAGCCCGCAGGTACTGGGCATCAAAAAGGTGCTGCTGGAAGGCGCAGAGTTATATCGCAGGGAAGCCAAAAACCGAGAAACGCTGGAAAAATACGGCCGCGGCACCCCGGACGACTGGCTGGAACGCAACCTTTATGCAAAACACAGCTTGCTGGGCATCACGCTGATGCTGGTCATCGACGTGCTGCTGTTCGGGCCCATCGGGATCACCGTCTGGGCGGTGCAAATGATCTGGATACCGGTGACGGCAGCGGGCATCATCAATGGCGCCGGACACTACTGGGGCTACCGCAATTTCCAGCCTGCCGATTCCTCCACCAATATCGTGCCGTGGGGCATCCTGATCGGCGGAGAGGAACTGCACAACAATCACCACGCCCATATCGGTTCGGCCAAACTTTCCAGCAAATGGTACGAATTCGACATCGGCTGGCTGTACATTCGCAGCCTTGCCGCGCTGGGACTGGCGAAGATCAGGAGGGTTGCACCCAAGGTACGCCTCGACACCGCAAAAACTGTCTGCGATCTGGCTACATTGCATGCGGTGATGGCCAACCGTTACGAAGTCATGGCGAAATATGCCAAGTCCCTGAAGAAGACTTATCGCGAAGAAATTGCGCAGCTCAGATTGCGTATGCCCGGACTGGGCAAAGTCGACCTGAAGCGTTTAAAAAACTGGCTGCATATGGACGTCAATGTTCTGAGCGAGCAGGAGAAAGCGAAATTCGGCCTGGTCATGCAGACCAGCCAAAGATTGAATATCGCCTACACGCTGCGTCAGGATCTCATCGCGATCTGGCAACGTTCCACGGCGACCAAGGAACAGATGGTAAGGGACCTGGAGGCATGGTGTCATCGTGCCGAAACCAGCGGCATCGAAGCGTTGCAGAAGTTTTCCACCCACCTGCGCTACTACGCCTGAGCATTTACTGAAGTAGGTATAAGCAAGCCTGCTGTGCAAGCAGCGGGCTTATTAATTACTGCTTGTCAGGCTGCGTATATCAATAGCTTCGCTGCAGAGTCGACCCGACCGGCACTTCAATTGCTTTCAAAATATCCAATGATGGCTTTGCGCTCTGCGGGATCCGGCATGCGCCTGTGGGCGTATTCGATATAGCCTTGCATGCGTGACACAACATACGGCCAGGCGGCGGGCGGATGCTGGTCTGGAAACGGCAGCGAGTGGCATTGCGAGCAGTAGCTCTTTGCCACCAGATAGCCAGGCTTGGCGCTTTCAAGCGCATCGCGCTGAGCCGCAGTCTGCCTGCCACAACCGCCCAGCAACAAGGCAACCAAAATCATTATGCCCGACAACTTCATATCCAATTCCCTTTGACGGTATTCAAAGAAAATAATTATAACAGTCGGCATAAACCAAAATGTCCGCACCACTTGAAGGGAAATCTGCTCTCGAACCGGCACCAGGCATCACCGGTTTTTTGCCAACTCGGGCGATTCCAGGTGACAAACGATTGAATGAATACTGAGCGAACATTAGCCGCCATTGATGCATCGGCAATCGATACAGGTTCACAATTCCATGTAACGGGAAGATATTATGCAGCGCATGAATAACGTGAAGGCTTTATAAAACCCAAGGCTCGCGCTGAATGATTATTCTTTCAGATTCACTCTCGAATACAATACAATCTACGCACTTAATCTCACGAAAAAGGAAGCATTGTGCAGAATAAAATGGTTGTTATCGTTTCGGTTTTTATATTCGTTTTAATCGTGATTCTTGCTGGCATATCCAGCGACTGGGGCATATCTCTGCTGATGCACTTCTTTGGTTAACTTTCCGGTTGCTCCGGCAAGGATGGTCATACCGTCACTGATACTCTGAGTAACATATTCCGTTTGTGATTTCCCGTCTATCCTTACTCCAGGACAAACTGAATAAAAACGACCGCATTGCGGTCGTTTTTATTTGCTAACCTAAACTGCCTGGAAAGGTTATGTCCGAAAGTATTCCGATCCGAGCTGGCATTACTCCTCGTCCGGATCCACATATTCTTTCGGCAGATGGTGCGCTATTCCCTTGTGGCAGTCGATACAGGTCTTGCCATCGGCTTCCGCTTTCATGTGCCGGGCATAGTTCGACGGCTTCTCATATTCTGCGCTCATGGCCTCGAAACTGTGGCAGTTACGGCATTCGTGCGAACCATTCGCCTTCATGCGTGCCCATTCCTTGGTCGCCAGTTCCATCCGGTGAGCTTCGAATTTCTCCCTGGTATCGATCTTCCCCGTGAGCTTGCCCCAGACTTCCTGACTCGCCTGTATCTTGCGAATCATCTTGGGGCCCCACTCCCTGGGCACATGGCAATCCGAGCAGATTGCGCGCACACCGGTACGGTTCGCATAGTGTATGGTCTTCTTGTATTCCTGGTATACGTTATCGCGCATTTCATGGCAGCCGATACAGAACTCCAACCTGTTCGTCGCCTCCATCCCGGTATTGAACCCGCCCCAGAAGATGATGCCGGCGATGAAAGATACAGATGCAATGCCGATCAATGAATATTTCGTACTCGGCTGCTTAAGAATATTCCAGGTACGTTTTAGAAAACCCGGTTTGTCATTCATGACACACTCCAAATAAAATTTAAAAACTTTAAAAATTCCCAATTTATAAGGACATCAGAAGGGTAAATTGATACTCGTTAACCCTTTCACCATTCTTGCCTGCAAAAATTGCAGGCAAACAAGATATTTAATCCTTCATGATTTATTCACCGATCGATCGGCTACTTTGTCTTGTTCTTGTGCGCGGCTTGCGCCTCGATTTTATCGATATCCTTCCTGGTCAGCTTGCAGATGATCTTTCCATTAATTGCCTGGTAGGTTTCCATGGGGATGATCTTTTTGGTTACCAGCCAAGCCTTGCTGCCGAATGGTCGGGCGGCGATTATCTTGTCGGCTTCAGCATCGCTGATACCGGGAAGTTTTTTCAATTCTTGCTTTGTTGCAGTATTGATGTCGACCAATTTGGTCCTGGCGGCATGCTTGTTTTTGGCATCAATTTCACTCTTGGCGCTTTTCGGACCCGCATCGGCCTTGGTTGCGGCTTGTTGCGGAGTATCCGCCTTATTTTCAACTGCTGAAGACAGGCCGGTCCCGAGCAGCAGCACGGCTGCGGCCAGGACAACGGATATAGAGTGCTGTTTCATAAAATTCCTTTTGAAAAAGCTTGCTGCGGTTTTTCTTTACAGGCTTGCCTTGTTAGGACTAACCCGAATACATTGTCGCATCCGGGTTAGCTTGCCAAGTCCAGCGGGACACGATGCTCTGTGCCCCTTGCACCTTTGCTACTTAAGGTAAGAGTTTGAGGTGAACAGTCTTCGCATCCAGTCCATCCGCGCTACCCGCACCATGGCAAACCGTACACATCTCAACTCCGCCTGAAATTCCGGTGCTCTGGATATGCGTAGTTGCTGCAGTATCGTCGTGGCAGGTTCCGCAAGCTTCTGCAGTCGGTGTTGTGTACCATGCGGCTGCATTCTCCAGCTTCGTGGTAGTACCTGGCTTGGTCGCATTTTCGTTATGGCAGACCGTACACTTCATTACATTGCCCGGATAGCCGATCATCGGACCGGTGCCGAACGTTTCACCGTGCACCGTCTGATCCGTACCCTTATAGTGCAGCTTGTGCACGATAAATTTCAGGTCAACGGTGTGGCTAGCATCAGCATCCGAAGGATCGGACGTATTCTGGTTGTGACAAGTCACGCACAACTCGGTGGCATAGCCCTTGTGGATCTTGCGACCCGCATGGCAGGTTGCGCAGTTCGCCATGGTCACGATATTGCGCGTTTCTGCCTTGGCGCCGCTCGGAACAAAGTCGTAGGTGGCGTTGGTTACGTTGTCGGTACCATCGGAAGTCTTGTTTAAGATCATGCCGATCCGGTGTGTCAGATTTGCGTCGTAACCAGCGTTGGCATCCGGACAAGTCGGTACATTCGTATAATCCAAGCCAAGTGCAGTCGCATTGGTGTTCAAGTTGATCGCACTGGTAATGGTACGGATGTCGCCGCTGCCGTCCGGGTTGTGAGTATTTGCATTCACCAAGGCAAACTTGTAGCTCCAGTTTCCACTGCCCAAGTCAGTCAAAATACCTGGGGCCATGGTTGGCTTGCCTGCTGCTTGCTGACCATATTCAATTTCGCTATAGCCCTGCAAAATGTTGTGATATGCAGATGCAGGGATCGTTGTCACATCTCCGGGCGTTGTTTCCAGCGCAACCATATCCGGATTTGGCGTAGCGTTGTTGACGTTGCACTTGCCGGTATAGCTCTTCCAGTAAGTCGAGGCACCTTTAGAAGACGGCATCAACTTGGCGAGCGTGAAGTTCAAGCTCTTGAACGGCAACGTTGCGGGAGAGGTGCCAGTGGTCACAGGAATAACATACGGTGCCGTATTTGTTCCTGCAACAACCGTCGAGTCATCCACGGGGCCGCCAGAACTGTCTGCGATCGTAAAGTTAACCGTTACGCTGCCATCCGTTCCACTGATGCTTGCACCAGTGATGGTGGCGCTCAGGGAACGCTGGTTGATATCAGCGGATGCCGGTATCCCGGTGGCGGGATTGGTAGGTGCAGGGCCGTGATAGATTGAGATATTTCCCGCACTATGACAGGTGGTGCACAGGCTGTCGTTGGTTTGAATCCCGCCCAGATGGCCCGTATGCGTCGTGCCGACCGCAACTTTGGCTTTGACATCGGCATCCCGGTCTTGCAGGGTGACGCTTCCCACTGCCCCCGCAGCAAGGGTAAAGTCAATGCCATCATGACAGGAACCGCAAGCCAGTCTGCTGGGTACATTCATCCAGTTATCGCCATCCTTGGTCTTGTTGACCGCGTTGGTAGATCCATCGTGGCACTTGGTGCAATTGCGCACATCCTGCGGATACTCAACCTGGTTGAAGCACTGACCAGCATTCGAACTGGTGGAGTCGCAACCGATGGTTCCATCGGATTTCTTGGCGTGAGCATTCAGGTTGTAGCCGGTCTTGACCAACTGGTTGCCCATGTGCGTCTGGTGAATCATGCGCGGATAGGTGAACGCCGCTTCGCCATAGACCTTCTTATAGCCGACCGAGCTAGTATCATCATAGTTTGCCACGCCAGTCGCGCTCACGACCTTGGGTGTTTCGGCAAAACCGTATTTGGTCTGGTCGGTGTGGCAGGTTACGCACAGCCTCGGATCATTGCGACCGATAAACGAACCGGCAGGAGCCCCGGAGCTAGGATTGGTGGAGGTCGTGTAGTTGGGGCTGAAATGGCCGATACCTCTGCCTTGGTGACACTCGGTGCAGGAAGCTTTCTCAACGATGTCGCGTGTAGTGGTTATCGTGCCGCCGTCAGGACGGAAGTCATAACCGATGTTGAAGGTATTCACCAATGGAACGGGTGTCGTTACCTGCACGCCATTCGGCGTGTTGGTACCGGTGCCGGGTTCGCTGCCCTGAATGACAATCCCCAGACGGGTGGTCAGGGTTGGGTCATAACTCACGTCGCCCAGATCGGCTTTGTGTTTGTCACCCGAGTCCGTCAGGCCGGCAACAATGGTCGCAGCCTGCTTGATGTCCCGATAGAAAGTATACTGGTAACTGCCATCGCCATTGTCGACCAGCGTACCTTCCTGTTCGAAGGTCGGGTACGTACCTGACCAGCTCACGACACCACCTGATACCGCCGGTTTGGTCACCAGGTAGCTACGCCACACGCTGGGACCGCCGACGACGGGCACCAGCTTGGCCAGCGTAAAGACAATGTTATAGTTTTTAGGAAGTGCGCTGGCGGTGCCTTGGACTTGACCGCCCAGTCCAACCAGCGGATCGCCATATTGGTCCGTCACCTTGAATTTCACCACGGGTGGGCTGTTGATCGTGACAGAAATGCTGGCAGGATCGATGGTGGGTTTCAGCACCAGCCACTGATCTGCGGTCAGGCTGGTAGCCGTGACCACGTTTCCGCTAGTGCCATTCGTGCCAGGCGCACCGGGTGCGCCTGGAGCGCCATCGCTAGCGCCGCCGCAACTTGCCAGTGCAGAGATCATCACGGCCATCAGGCCAAGTCGAATCAACGTAGATTTCATTTTTTTCCCTCACTTTCAAAATTGCAATTCATGTCTTGTTACCTCCACTCTGACTTATTTCTCCTGGCCCATGCTTGCGTCCGGATTTAAACCACTTGCGGTTTCTTTTGCCGGGCTATCACCTGAATTTGTACACATAGCTCGCTCCCAGGAAAGTAACTTTCTGGTTTGGCTGCATCGTTACGGTGGTATTGTCGGAATAGGCAAACGGAATGCCGTTGTTGCTCCATGTCCACTCGTCGAACTTCACTCTCTGGTGCATCAGGTCGACGCGAATGTCGGCGTTCTCCTTCAACGCATACTTGCCGTACAGTTTCAGGCTGGTCATGCGATAGGTCACGTCGGGCAATCCTCCACCAACGATCGCCGCACCGGTCGCCATGCTTTGCTGATAGCGATTGCTGTCGTTCAGATAGGTCAAGTCCCCGCCTACCTCGATCTTCCCGGTTAGCTTGCCGACCGCACCGATACCGAAGCTGGTGTTGACATCCTCGAGGGCGGCGAGATAACCGACGTTGTAGTCAACGTGGTTGGTCTGGTCGGCGCGATTGATATAGCCGGTCAGCTTCCATTTCTCTGATACGGTCAGGGCTGCGTCGACGCCGAGGGAGTTCATGCCGGTATCGCGTAACCCTTTGTCCGTCGGGCCGGTATAGGTATCCTTTCCGTCTTCGACCATGAACTGCAGCGACAACTTCGCCATCGGCGTCCAGTCCGCGGACATCCTCACCTTGTTACGCGTGCGATCAAGCATCGTCATCGGGTAGGTGCCGACAGGGTTAACCGGGCCAACATTCATCCAGCTACCACCATCACGCTTGCTATGCACAAAACTGATTGCGGCATTGAGGGTTTCGGACATGGAACGGCGCAATTCGGCGCGATAGCCGAGCTCTTTCGTGTCCTCACGCAAGCCGGAAAGCGGGTAAATGGTCGCGCTAGGGTTATTGATCGCGGCACTGCTGACCGGGAGATCGCGGTGCACCGTCTCGTAATCGAGTCCCAGCAACGCCCTGAGGTTAATCGGCAGTTGATAGCTCCCTTCAAGCTTTCCCGTGAGACGTTTGGACGAATTCAGATCGTTCGTATAGGTGCCGTTATACAAGGCGAGCGGGGTTTTATCCGCCTTGTTTTCATAATGCAGATTGCCCAGCACAGAGAGCTTGGTCATCGGCCGAGCCGTCACACCCAGCTGTGCAACATTGGTATCCATTACCCCGCCCAGGTTGCTGACACCGGCAGGTGCGCCGGCCAGACCCATGCCGGCGAAGTCATCGTCCTGCGTGGCGTGGGTATAGGCATATTTGAAAGTTGATTGGGTCGTTGGCGTGAACGCGTAGTTGCCGGACACATAAAGCTGTTGCGCCTGGTTGTCTGGTGGCAAAGCTATAGCTTGCTGCAGATAGCTCGCCAGAGTATTGCCGGGGGAAACTGCGGTATTCAGAGTCGTGCCATCCGGATTAACCAGATTGCCGCTTATGGTTGGATTCAGCGATCCGTTTGCGTTGCTGAAAAACGAACCGTAATAGCCGCCGCTCACCATGTACTTGTCGCCGGAATAATTCAGTTTGGCCTCGAACTGCCTGATCGTGGAGCTGATCGGTTCGGGCAACATCAGCATTGCCGCGGCCAGACTGCCGCAAGGGATTGAAGAAAAGCCCGGCGGCATGCAGGCGATGCCAGCACCGGACAGGCGTGACCCGGTTTTGTTTTCATTCTTTGCGCTTGCCTCGAACATTAGATTGGGGGTAAGCCACTTGTCGCCATCGATGCTCACTGCCTTGCGCTTGATTTCCAGGTTCAGGTCCGTTCCGGTACCCGGCGTAGCCAGGCTCATCACGGTCGGTGTAGTCGTGCCGGCATTCTGCAGGCCGGTATTGATGGAGCGCGGATCATGACGGACGATTTCGCTGTACTTGAAATCGTATTTCCAATCGCCTTGCTTATCCTGCGAGAAGCTCAGTTCGCGGTCATCCAGTCCAAGATTGTGTCCGTCGAATTTAGTCCATAGCCCGGTTTCCTTCTGTAGCCTGACAACATTAAAGTCCAGCAACAGATCGGTATTGTTCTTGCGCAGGCCGTTGTATTGCCCGAAGATCGTCCTGTCCATGCTGTTGCCGGTGACTGCACCCAGCCCGGCACTGACAGAACTTTCAGGATTAACGAGTCGCGCAACGTCATCATCTTCAGCGTGCGCTGTGCCGAAAGCCGCGAGCACGACGAGCGCCAGGAGTTTCTGGCTGGGTCTGAATTGCTTTTTGGCCTTTTTCATGATCAGTATCCCCATTAGCATCGTGTTAACGGAACAGCGGATTTGCTGCTGCATTCGGGTTGTTGCTGCCGTGTATCTCGCTGTGACAATTCACACAACCCCGCCCCTGGGTAATGGCGGCGCCATTCCACCAACCCAGACTGTTGGGTGAAGCTGTGGTCTGACCGGTAAGCGAAGGCTGCACTGGCGAATGCGGGGTGTGGCACGATTGGCACAGGAACGGCGGCCTCATCTTGAGCATGCTTTCGGCTGTGGTGCCATGCGGGTTATGGCAAATCGTGCAGTCTTCGCTGACGGGCTCGTGGTCCTGCACGAACGGCCCGCGTTTCTCCATATGGCAGGTGTAGCAGGTTTCATTCACGCTATCGCGCTTCATGAGTTTTGGACCGATCGAGCCGTGCGGGTTATGGCAATCGGAACACCCCATTTTTCCTTCGGGAATCGGATGATGCGAAGGACGGCTGATTTGCGCGCGTTGCTCCTTGTGGCAGGTAAAGCACACGCCGGGTTGAGTGCGCTTGTCGCGAACGTTGTCGTGAGTTGTGTGGATCACATGGCAGGAGGCGCAGGCTACGTTTTCTCTCTGGTGAGTGCTCCCCTCCCAGTGCGAACGGTTTGCATCCTTGCGGTGACAGGCAAGACAGGCCGAATTCTGCACCGTAACGTCGCTGGGTGCGTAGTCGCCAGATGTTCCCCTTTTTGTTCCGAATAGAACATCGGGAGCAGCACGAGTTTTCAGGTGTTTTTCACTCTCGCCGTGGCAGGACTGGCAATTGGGCGTGCGGGAATCCGCCTTGACGCCGTGCTTGGTCTGATAGATCGCAAGGATGGGTTTCACCTCATTTTCGTCATGGCACGTCGTGCATATCTGATCCTTTTTCATGGACGCAGCTGCCATATCCAGAGGGGGCGGCGCCATTTCCGGAAGAACTATATTTGCAGCAGGAACTGGAATAACAGCGCTGGTCGCCTGATTCTGTGGCTGGGGTGCATCCTCAGCCTGCGCAACAGATAACCAACCTAAACTTCCGATAAGCACAAACAAGAGCCGCTTTTTTTGCAAGAAATTCATTCTTAGCTCCGATTCGCTTATTGATGTCCGGTTGGTCAGGTGTCAATTGCTTACAGCGAAAGTATCCAATCCACGAGATTCTTGATTTCCTCGGGTGAAGCCTTGTCCTTGATATTTTTGTGAGCTTCCTGATGACCATCCGGGAACTTCGCCATTTCTCCTGATGTAAGGTGATGAATCAGCTTGGCTTCGGCACCGGCATTGCCACGTAACTTGGCGGCAACAGCGGTAAAGGCAGGGCCGTCTTTGGGCTTTTCAATTCCATGGCATTTGAAACAACTGTTCTCGCGTGCCAGCTGTTTTGCTGCATCAACATCTACTGCAGCGAAAGAATTTGCAGAAAAAGTCAAAACGACTGCAGCGCCGAGAATGCCAAGGGATTCCTTATTGGCGAATTTGTATTTCATTTTTATCTCCAGAAATAAATTGAATGACGATTTAGTACTGCTGCCAGGAAAGTCAGCAATAGACATGCCATAAAACTTGAGTGATCAGCTGCAGAATTGCAACTTCAGGATCATTAATATGCAGGGGAAAATTAAACCTTTTAAATACATGACAGTGAGCTGACCAGACATCAGGCGCGTTATTTTCGGGTCGACTATATTAATCAGCTGGGCATCTGATAAAGCTGCACTCAGGCAAGATTCAGGATCAATTCACCATATAGTGTTACTAGAAGGTAACGTTTGAAATTGTTGCCTATGGATTTGAAGAATTTTATGGTTGGGGAGCCAGCAAACTTATGCGATTCACTTCCGAAAATTCCTGATCGTTAACCAAATATTGAACTAATCCAAACTTCAAATTTTCCGGAAAAGGCATCTGCCGTCGAGTGCTCCATTGAAGTTGCAGCAGGATTGTATTCTCGCAATGCATTAATACGCTAAGGTAAAAATATTGACTACGGCATATACAACGGCATGGGACTTGCAAGAAGCTATGGACAGCAACGCAATAGATATCGCTGCTTAAGATATTCATGAAACTGAACAATGCATTTGTTCGTAACTTATCATCATGAATCAGCGCAATAATATTTCAAACTACGATGGTGGGACACGGAACAAGATATTTGATAAATGACTCGTCGAAATATAAATGTGAATTGATGTTTCCATCTGGTAACCATATCTAATTATCATGTTCAAATATTGTTACCATCACGTAACACCAATATTTAAAATGAAATCTATCAATATCTTATAATGAATGCCCCGTAAACTTCCCGTACCTAGGCTCCATTTTAATTTGTGCAACTGGGAATATCCGTTATATAGCTTGTGCTGAATGAGACACTTATGAAATGGATTCTGGATCTTAGTTTCAGATACAAGATCCCTCTTTGGGGGGGGATCCTCATTATCATCACCGCGCTGACCGTGGCGGGTACATTGATGCTTAACGCCTATGATGATCTGAAAGAGAATGTGCATGTAGATTCAGAGATCATGGGCTATTCGCTGACATCGAATCTTGTACCAGCGCTCCAGAACGGCGATATCAGACGGGCGTACGAGATTATCTCAGCACCACTGGAAAGTGATGACCTCGGCTCGAACCCCGTCAATGCAAAAACCATACTGGTTGTCGACAATATGCTGCGTGTTGTGGTCTCCGCGCATCCGGATTCCGGGCCCATGATCGCCGACATGCATCATCTGAGTCCGGAGTATGCGTTGGTCGCGGATCGGATCAGCCAGATGGATCAATCCCGCTCGGCGCATATAAATTTGCCTGAATCGAAATACTATTATTATGTAACTCCCATCTCCGGCAAAATCGGACATCTCGGCACGTTGATCATAGTACATCCCAAGGATGTATTTCTGCCGCGCTTTTCCCGTCTTGCCACTCAGGGTTTTACAGCGGCAGCCATCATTCTTGCCATACTGCTACCCATCAACTGGTATTGGGGCTGGCGCATGGCAATGCCACTGGTACAACTTTCTGCACGCATGGGGGAGATCACGAAGAAATGGCCGGAAGATCTGGATCCGGGACTTTATGCCCATCGCGATGAACTCGGCAGGCTTTTTGAAGCATACACACAGATGCTCAGCTACCTGAAGGATAATGAACAACTGGAAAAGAAAATGGTTCAGTCTGAGCGTCTGGCGGCACTGGGTCAGCTCTCGGCAGGTATCGCTCACGAAATCAACAATCCACTGAGCGGCATGCTCACAGCGATTGACACGTTAAAATCCTATAGTAATTTGGACTCGCGCACGGAAAAAACCATTACATTGATCGAACGCGGACTGAACCAGATCAAAGATACAGTCAGCGCGTTGCTGGTGGAAGCCAAAATTAACAGCCGCAACCTCACGCCACAGGACATTGAAGACGTGCTGACACTGATCACGCCCATGGCCCGCAAAAAGGGCCTGCACATCGGCTGGCACAACAGCATAGATGAGGAAGTTGCACTTCCCGCTACATTTGTGCGCCAGATCATGATCAACTTGCTGCTCAATGCCGTTCAGGCAGCATCGCAGCAAGGCGAGGTTGCCTTTGATATCGCCATCGCAGACAATCAGATGCAGCTATCAGTGACCAATAACGGCAAGACACTGACGGATGAACAGATCGCACGATTGTTCGAACCCTTCTCTTCGCTGGGTGAAGGCGGGCACGGTCTTGGATTGTGGGTTACATACCAGATTGTGCATCAGTTGGGGGGGCACGTAGGTGTCAAAAGGGAAACGAATAACCATATGCACTTCAGCGTAAACATTCCCCTTGGGGAGGCTGCATGATCGAAAAGCCATACCGCATCTGCCTGATCGAAGACGACCCTATCATGGGCGAAGCACTTTCGGATCGCCTGGGACTCGAGGACTTCGAATGCGATTGGTTCAAGACTGGAAGGGAGGCGATGCAAGCGTTGGCCCGCAAGAGCTACGATGTTGTCATCAGCGATATTCAGCTCCCCGACATCAATGGAGAAGACCTTTACGTGCAATTGAAGGCGACTGCAACAACATTGCCGCCGTTCATCTTTGCCACGGGTTACGGCACGATCGACCGAGCCGTCAGGCTTCTAAAACTTGGCGCTCACGACTATCTGACCAAACCGCTGGACATCCACGCGCTTCTGGAAACAATAAAACGCCTGTGCATTGAAACCAGGCCAGCTTTACCCGGTGAAAACAGCCTGGGCATTTCCCAAGCGATGCGCACGGTCGAATCGCTGCTGCCACGGATCGCCCAGAACTCGACTTCAGTGTTAATCACCGGCGAATCGGGTGTAGGCAAAGAATGGGTGGCGCGCGCACTGCATCACCAACGCGATCCGGCCGACGCGACGCCATTTATCGCCGTCAACTGCGGAGCACTGACCGAGACTTTGCTTGAATCAGAATTGTTTGGCCATGTCAGGGGTTCATTCACCGGAGCCGTTCGGGATAAAAAGGGGGTTTTCGAATTGGCTATCGGCGGCACACTTTTCCTCGACGAGATCGGTGAAATGACGCCAACGATGCAAATCAAACTGCTGCGTGCCATCCAGGAACGCCAGATAATCCGGGTCGGTGGGGAAACCCCGATCCCGGTTAGCATCAGACTGATTTGCGCCACGCATCAGGACCTGAAGCAAATGGTCGAGGAAGGCAAGTTTCGCGAGGATCTGTATTACCGGATACATGTCATCCATTTGTTCATTCCGCCATTGCGCGAACGCAAGGAAGACATCCCGTGGCTGGCTGGACGACTGCTTGAAAAATGGTCGGCAGAAAATTCCGATCCCCGCACCTTGAGCCGGTCCGCTGAGAAGGCATTATTGGATCACCCCTGGCCGGGAAACATTCGCGAACTCAAACATTGCCTTGAACGCGCGTGTATTCTTTCACAACAAAATGTGCTCACTGCGGAACTGCTGTTTGATGATGCGCTAATGGCGCCGCTGGATCAGCCCCAAAGCATCGAATCCCTCAATGAATATCTAAATGCCTGCGAAAGAAGATTCATCCAGGACATTCTGCGCAGCCACGGTGGCCATATCCTTGAAACGGCCACTGCACTCGGCATCAGCCGGAAGAATCTGTGGGAGAAAATGAA
The DNA here is from genome assembly GCA_963827265.1 of uncultured beta proteobacterium. Classification (GTDB taxonomy): domain Bacteria; phylum Pseudomonadota; class Gammaproteobacteria; order Burkholderiales; family Gallionellaceae; genus Gallionella. The sequence continues at coordinate 387,334 of CAWHAD010000007.1, forward strand.
GAAGCTCGAGATCCATTACGAAACAGATGAATAGGCTGAGATAGGCAGAAGCAGTGCAATCCATGGCTGCCAACAGCATCAACAGATTCTATACTGCAACAGGCACATAGCTGCGAACAAAGAAAAAACCCCCTGTTTCCAAACGATGCAGGGGGTTTGTTTCTTTGCTGCCTGGGCCAAGCTCTAAAACGGAATATCATCGTCAAAATTATCGAAGCTGCCTTTGGCTGCAGGTGCAGCCTTGGCAGGGGCGGCCGAACTAGCGGATGACGAGGTGGCGGGTTTGTTTTCCACTACCTCAAAACTATCGGCACCAGTCGACTTCCCGCCCAGCAAGGTCATTTCTTTCGCAACGATCTCAGTAGTGTAGCGGTCTTGGCCTTCCTTGTCCTGCCATTTGCGGGTTTGCAGCTTGCCTTCGACATAAACTTGTCTGCCTTTTTTTAAATATTCGCCGGCAATTTCCGCCAGTTTGCCAAAAAACACTACGCGATGCCATTCAGTTTTTTCCTGCTTTTCACCGCTCTTATCCTTCCAGTTTTCGGATGTTGCCAGCGTAATGGTGGTTATTGCCTCACCGCTGGTCATATAGCGAACTTCTGGATCTTTACCCAAGTTCCCCAACAGAATTACTTTATTGACCGACATTTCACGCTCCCTTCATCACGAGTTTGTCTACCGCTGCTTCATCGAAGCCCTGCATGTCCACCTTGAGTGAAGCAATGTTCTCCGCCGCGACCACCATCGCTTCACGCACACCCTGCAGCTGAGCGAGCTGCTTTTGCAAATCCGCCGCAGCTGCATCATCCATCTGGGGCAAATGATACAGCCTTGTGCGCACCAGCCCCGGCGGTTTCATCGTGGATGCAACAATCAGCCACACCAGCAGCAATACGATGGCAAACACAAACACCGCATCGCTGCCTACGAACTGCAGCAGCGCACCGCCGATTGCAGCACCTGAGAATGCACCCAGGAACTGAACGCTGCTATACACACCCATTGCGGTGCCTTTCGAAGCCAGCGGCGCGATTTTGCTGATCATCGAGGGAAGCATAGCTTCCAGCACGTTGAATGAAGTGAAGAACACCAGCAGAGCAACGGCTACGCCCCACAGGCTGTTCTGCCCGAGCATCAGCAAGACCTGCGCGCACATCGCCAGGAATATCGCCAGGATGAACACCTGCTTCATCTTCCCCCTCTTCTCCGCGATGATAATGAGCGGCACCATCAGCACGAACGCCACCAGCATCACCGGCAGATAGATATGCCAGTGGTGCGACAGGGCCAGCCCGTCCTTCTCCATCACGAATGGCACCCGCATGAACACCGACATCAGTATCGCGTGCACCGAGAAGATGCCGAAGTCGAGGCGCAACAGATCCTTGTTGCGCAGCACCTCGGCGAAATGTTTCCCGCTGGCCTCGGTGTCACTGTGGAAGCGCGTGATCGCCGGATCAGGGATCAGAAACTTCGCCACGCCGATCGCCAGCAGCGCCAGCACACCCGTCAGCATGAAGATACCCGGTACGCCGATCACGCTGTTCAGCACCGGGGACAGCACCATCGAAATCGAAAAGGCGATGCCGATGGTGATGCCTATCATCGCCATCGCCTTGGTGCGCACCTCTTCGCGGGTTAGGTCTGCGGTGAGCGCCATTACTGCCGCGTTCAACGCCCCCGCGCCCTGCACCACACGCCCGACAATGATCCAGTAGATGTTGTGTGCATCTGCGGCAATGAAGCTGCCGATCGCGAATAATGTCAGGGCAAAATAGATCACCGGCTTGCGCCCATAGCGGTCTGACAGCCAGCCGGATGGAATCTGCAGCAACGCCTGGGTCAACCCGTATGCGCCAAGCGCGATACCGATCAGCAGATGACTTTCGCCACCGGGCAAATGTCGCGCATAAATTGCAAAGATCGGAAGGATGATGAACAGTCCCAGCATACGCAGGCCATAGATGCTTGCCAGGCTGAAACTGGCTCGACGCTCGATTGCAGTCATTATGTCGGGTACTTGTTGCATGAGTGTCCTTGGATATTAATTATGTGTTCGTATTTTAACAGTTCACCTCAACTCGGGGACATACCCATCATCCATGTAATGTAAAGATATGTATCCTTATGTGATCGCTTAGCCGACATGCAGTTTTGCAGGCAAATCAAGCGAAATTTTGATCGAGGCGTGCGGCACAAATAGTGTTACAGCCAAGCCTCCCTTCACTTTAACCGTCGTGCGTGTTGGTCATCGACGAGTTAAGGACTCTCAGGCTTTGGACAATTCGTGCCCTTCTTCCGGCTCGGCGGCTTTTACATGGTCGCTGGCGAGCAGCATGTACACGGCAGGTACCACCAGTAATGTGAACAATGTGCCGATGGCAAGACCGCTCGCGATCACCAGGCCCATGTTGAAGCGCGATGCCGCGCCGGCGCCGCTGGCAGTGATCAGCGGGATCACCCCCAGCACCATCGCAGCGGTCGTCATCAGGATCGGACGCAGCCGGATGCCGGCCGCCTCTTCGATCGCTTCGCGCTTGGTCCTGCCTTCCAGGCGCAGGTTGTTGGCAAACTGCACGATCAGGATGCCATGCTTGCTGATCAGACCCATCAAGGTGACCAGCCCGACCTGGGTGTATATATTCAGGCTGGAACCGCCAATGCCGAGGCTGATGAAAACCAGCGCGCCGGCAATCGACATCGGTACCGACACCAGGATGATGAACGGGTCGCGGAAACTTTCAAATTGCGCGGCCAGCGCGAGGAAAATGATGACCAGCGCGAACGAGAACATCGCAATGAAACCGCTGGATTCCTGCATGAACTGGCGCGACTGTCCGCCGTAGTCTACCGAATAGCCCTGCGGCAGCGTCTTGTCGGCCAGATCCTTGAGATAGCCCAGCGCTTCTCCGGTCGTCACCCCGGGCAACGCGACGCCCTGCACCGTCGCCGCGTTGAGCTGCTGGAAATGGTTCAGCGATTCAGGCGTCGTTTTGGAAGTGATTTGCACGACACTGGACAACGGAACAGAGGTACCGCTGGCAGTACGCACATAATAGTTGAGCAGCTGTGCAGTGTTGAGGCGGTAGCGCTGTTGCACTTGAGGGATCACCTTGTACGAGCGTCCCGCCAGGCTGAAGTAATTCACATAGCCGCCGCCGAGCATCGCAGAAAGCGAATTGCCGATGTCCTGCATGGACAGGCCCAGCAGCGCGGCCTTGTTGCGGTCTATCACCACGGTGGATTGCGGCAGGTCGATGCGCAGGTCGGTGTTGATGAACATGAACATGCCGCTCTTCTGCGCCTTCTGCAAAAAATCCTGCACCACGTCGTTCAGGCGCTCGAAGGGTTCGGTGGTGCCGATCACGAACTGTATCGGCAGTCCGCGACTGCCCGGCAGCGAAGGCGGCTGGAATGCCACAGCCTGTGCGCCGGCAATCTGGCTCAATTGCTGCTGGACTTCCGGCTGCAGCTGGTTGGCCGTCTTGGCGCGTTCATCCCATGGTTTCAGCACCATGCCGGCAAACATCCGCCCGGGCATGTCAATCTGGAAAACGTGGTCAGTCTCCGGATGCCCGGCATAAATCTGGTAATTCTGCTTCGCATATGGTGCGCGCTGCTGCAGGGTCGAGTCGGGCGAAGCGGTCAGCGAGGCGATGATGACACCCTGGTCTTCCTGCGGCGCCAGTTCATGTTTGGCGGCGGCATACAGGAAGTAGATGCTGCCTAGCACGATCAGTGCAAACACGGCGGTCACCGGCAGGTAATCGAGCGAGCCGTGCAGCGTCCGGGAATAGAGCTGCCGCACTCTTTCGAAACTTGCGTCGATGAAATGCACGACGCGGGATTCCAGACTGGTATCCTGTGGCAAATGCGGCCTGAGCAGGCGCGAGCACATCATCGGCGACAGCGTCAGCGCGATTATTGCGGAAATGGTGACGGTGCCGACCAGGGTAAACGCGAACTCGGTGAACAGTGCGCCGGTCAGTCCGCCCTGAAAACCGATCGGCACGTAAACCGAGATCAGCACGATGGTCATCGCAATAATCGGGCCGGCCAGCTCGCGCGCCGCATTGATCGCGGCACGCATCGGGGCGACGCCTTCCTCGATATGGCGGTTGACGTTTTCCACCACGATGATGGTGTCGTCCACCACCAGACCGATAGCAAGCACGAACGCAAGCAGGGTCAACAGGTTGATTGAGAATCCCAGCGCCAGCATGATGGCAAAGGTTCCGATCAGCGACAGCGGGATCGCAATCACGGGAATCAGCACCGAGCGCGGCGAACCGAGGAACGCGAACACCACCAGGATGATCACCAGCAGCGCTTCAGACAGGGTCTTGATCACCTCGTGGATCGAGCTGTTCACGAATTTGGTGGAGTCATAGACGATTTTGCCTTCTATGCCCTGCGGTAGCTGGGCCTGGAGTTCCGGCATCACATCACGAACTCCCTTGACCACATCGAGCAAATTGGCAGAGGGCGCCACCTGGATGCCGATATAAACCGCGCTGTTGCCGTCGAATGCAACCTCGGTGTCATAGTTTTCCGCTCCCAGCGTGACATTCGCGACGTCCTTCAGCCGCACAATGGCATTGTTGGATTGCTTGATCACAAGGTTGCGGAACTCATCCTCGGAGTGCAGGTTGGTGGAAGCATTGAGGTTGACCTGCACCATCAAACCTTTGGTGTTGCCCACGCCGGACAGGAAATCGTTTTGTGCCAGCGCGGTGCTGACATCAGTCGCCGTAAGCCCGTAGGCAGCCAGCTTCTTCGGGTCCAGCCAGGCGCGCAGCGCGAAGTTCTTTGCGCCAATCAGCTCTGCAGTTTGCACGCCATCCACCGCCTGCAACTTGGGCTGCACCACGCGCAACAGATAATCCGTGATGTAATTGGACGGCAACACCTTGCTGGAAAACCCGATATACATCGCATCAAGGGTCTGGCCGATGCTGATGGTCATGACCGGCTTCTGGGTTTGCGGGGGCAACTGGTTGAGCACCGAACTGATCTGCGCACTCATTTCGGTCAGCGCCTTGTCCGAATCGTAATTCAGCTTCAGTGTCACCGTGATCACGCTGCTGCTGTTGGTGCTGGTCGAGCTCATGTAATCGATGCCGTTGACCTGGGCAATCGCATTCTCCAGCGGCGTGGTGATGAAGCCGGCGACCAGGTCCGGATCAGCACCTGCATAGGTCGTGCTCACGGTGATGACCGCATTCTGCGTGCGCGGAAATTGCAGCACCGGCAGGACACCGAACGAACGCAGTCCCAGCACCAGTATTACCAGGCTGATGACCATGGCCAGCACCGGCCGCCGGATGAATAGATCGGTAAATTTCATTGCGGCAGTCCCGTGTTATTCATCCTTGGGCTCGGGATGAGCCTCGTTGCTCGGCTGGATATCGTTGTTGATGGTAACGGGCGAATCGTTGTGCAGCTTGACCTGGCCTGCAGTGACCACGACATCCCCTTCCTTGATCCCCTTGAGTATGGCCACCTGGTCGCCGCGCGTGTCACCGGTCGTGACAAACACCTGTTTGACGATGAGTTTGGGTTTGCCCTTGTCGTCACCACCCTTCGATTCGGTCAGGAACACGATATTCCCGTACGGGTTATAGGTAACCGCGGTTTGCGGAAGCGTGATATGGCGCTGCGGCTTGCCGGTGGAGATATCCACGGTTGCATACATGCCGGGCAGTAGCCGATGCTGCGGATTTTCCAGTTCTGCCCTAACCTTGACGTTCAGTGTGGTCGTGTCAACCTCCGGGTTGATCACAACGATTCTCCCGGTAAATTGTTTCCCCGGATAAGCATCGGAGGTCGCGGTCACCTTCTGTCCATGGTGGATCATGCTGATGTTTTGTTGCGGTACCGAAAAGTCCAGAAAGATCGGATCCAGCGCCTGCAGCGATACCACCGGCGTGCCGGCATTCAGGTATTGCCCAACGCTGACCTGGCGCAAACCGACACGGCCCGAAAATAACGCGTGAATATATTTCTTGTTCACCATTGCCTGCTGTTCCTCCACGGCAGCATCAGCCTGCATCAGATTCGCCTTGTCGATGTCCAGCGTCTGCTGGCTGACTGCCTTGAATTCGAATTGCTGTTTGTCGCGCGCGTAAGTGGTCCTGGCCAGCGCGGAAGCAGCCTGGAGCGAGTGCAACCTGGCAATGTCGCTATCGGCAACCAGTTCCACCAGCACCTTTCCTTTCTTGACATCCTGGCCCTGCAAGAAGTTGAGGGCGGCAACGGTGCCGGACACTTCAGGGCTGACCTCGACGCCATTGATTGCACGCAGGCTGCCGACCGCCTCCAGTTGCGGCAACCATTCCTGATAGCCGGCAGTGATGGTTGAAACCGTTTGCGGCGCATTGCCCATGGAGGACATGTATTTTTTTATCATCTTCGCCTTGAACGCCTCGAAGCCGAATATGCCGCCGAATACCAACCCGGCCAAAACGAGCATGATCACCATTCGTTTTGTCATTGTTGTTCTCTCCGTATTAACTGCTGATGTATGGTTACGATATTCATTGTTTGTCTACCCCTGATGTTTGCTGTCCGGCCTGGACCCGTCACATCGTCACGATTCCACCAGCCTCCGCCCAGCGACTGGAACAGCGCGGCAGTATCGGCATAACGAGTGGCCCGCGCCTGCGCGAGCGCGATCCGGGTCTGCTGATAATCACGCTGGGCGTTAAGCAGTGCCAGATAACTGGCCGCTCCGATCTGGAACTGTTTGCGCGTAATGTCGAGACTCTCGGCTGCCGACTGTGCAGCAACTGTCTGGGCCTGGAAGATGCGGGTGTCGGACTGCAACGCATCCAGCACGTTGGCCACGTCTTTGAAAGCCGACAACACGACGCTGCGGTATTGCGCAGCCGCGGCATCGTAGGCGGCGACCGCAGCACGTTTCTGGTGCAGCAGCGTGCCGCCGCGGAAAATCGGCTGGAGCAAACCGGCGCCGACGCTCCATATCCCGCTTCCCGATGAAAACAGGTCGCCGGCGCTGTTGGCAACCGAACCCGCGTTTGCACTGAGGGTCAGTTGCGGGAACATGCTGGCGGTAGCAACCCCGACCTGGGCGCTGGCAGCATGCAGCTGGGATTCCGCGGCGCGGATGTCGGGACGCTGCTCAACCAGCTTGGAAGGCAGGCTTACCGGCAATTCCTGCGGAAGTTGCAGCATCTCAAGATCGAATGCTGCCGTGCCATTTTCGCTGGGGAAATAGCCGGCAAGTGCGCCCAGCTGATTGCGGAACTGGGTCAACTGCTTTTCCAGCTGAGGCAAGGTCGCGCGTGTTTGCGCCAGCGCGGTTTGCTGCGCCAGCACGCTCGATTGCGAAACCGCACCCACACTGTATTGCTTCTGCAACATGTCGAACTGCTGGGCTTCCGCGTCGATGATTTCGCGGGTTGCCGCAATCTGCGCGCGCAGCGATGCTTCCTGCACTGCGGTAGTCACCACGTTAGCGGTCAGGGTCAGATAGGCGCCTTCGAGCTGGAAGCGCTCGAACTCCTGTTGCGCCTCCACCGATTCCAGACCCCTGCGTGCAAATCCGAACAGGTCGATGCCATAGGAAACGCTGACCGACGCGTTATACAGTGTGAACAACGAGCCCGGGAAACTCTGGCCGTTCTGGGCGCCGTTGGTTTTTTCCCGGACGACCGAACCGTTGGCATTGACGCTAGGAAACAGCGTCCCTTCCGCCGCATACACATTTTCCTGCGCCTGCCGCAGCGTTGCCTGTGCGGCCTGCAGATCGGGATTGGCCTTCAGCGACTGCTCGACCAGCTGGTTAAGCGCCGGCGAATGGAACAGCGTCCACCACTGGGCAGGAATATCACGACCTTCAACGAATTGCTGTGCGGAACCCGGCGAAGCAGGACGTGCAGGTAGCGGCTCGGCGGTGTAACTTTTCACGGCAGGAGGCGAAGGCTTCTGGAAATCCGGACCCACGGCACATCCCGTCATCAGCACGGCAACGGCCGTAACGAAAGCAAGTTTTTTAATCGGCTTATTCACAGTTGGTTAACGAATCACACTATGTAACATTTCAATTCTTGAGTAACGGCAAGGCAGAGATTGATGCTGATGCAATCCACGCGCTGCTCACCCGGATCATTCCACTCGTCCAGAACCACATACAGGGCTTGAATAGGCACTTTGCACGATTCAGCTCTGCTGAACTGCAGCCGGCGATTTTATAGCAGCAGTTCTCTATTCAACAAGAACATAATTAACCTATTTAAATTGTGGGAAAGTCACGGAATCCCCTTATCGCCACAACGCCTTCCAAACGAATAGACTGCCTGGATGATGGCTAAAACTCACCGCAAAATTCACCACGCGCCGGGTAATCCTTCGCGATCGCAAAGTCGATAGCAGCCAACAGCTCCTGAAACGACGGCCTCGCGAACGGCATGGTTTGAACCGAACCGTAGTACAGCGTTCCATCCGGTTTGACCAGAAATACCCCTGGCTCGCTGAACAGCGCAGGTTCGTCTATCCCGATTGAGGTCTTGCCGCGAGCAGTACTGATATACAAACCCCATTTCCGCGCGCTCTACAAGTCCAGCCCGTAGCCAAACCTGACCTGCTTCGCACCGACCTTCTCCGCCATTTGCCTGCCCCGTTCAGCGCCGTCGCTGCTGATCGCGACAGGCTGTACACCCCTGGACTGGAATTCGGTTGCGAGGTGCTCAAGCTCGGTCAGATATTTGGTGCAAATTGGACAATGCAACCCGCGATAGAACACGATCAGGTCGAATCGCTCGCCGGGTGCAGCACCGAGCACAAACCGCCCTCCCGACACCAGTTCGACATCGAGACCGGGAACTGGCAGAAGGGGAAGCAGCGAAATATGGTCCATTGAAGATTCCAGTCAGATTGAGGCGTTATGCCCGTCACTCTGTCGCGGCATCCGTCTCGTCCTGCTTGCTGTTGCCGCAGCAGCCGCGCATACCGGCCTGGAATTTTTCGCGTTCCTCAGGCGACATTTGTTCGAGCCGCTTGTGGTGACGCCAGCGCCCGGGGCAGCCATGCCCACGGAATCCTCCGATCAATATCCTGCTCAGCAGCAGCAGCCCCGCTGCCTGCAGATAACTGATCTGGTGTGCACCAGCGAATAATGTCGGCATCAGCCAGTTCCACAGCGCCATCACCGCCCAGGCCAAAGCCGCGAGGCCGATCACGATCAGCACCCCTATCTTCCAGCATTTCGATTTGCAACAACCCTTGCCCAATTCATTTCTCCTTTAAGACTCGATTCAACAGAAATATACGGTCCACGCGAAACAGTTCGGCAACGCGGAGCTAACACGTACCGCATTCATACCCGTGAAGACGATAGACAAACGGAAATATTGTATGGATCCTGGTCAGACGAAAAAAACAACCACCCTGGTGCCGGCAGATTTCTTGATTTTTGGCTTTAAACGCGTGCAAGCTGTCCGGCCAGATACAGGGCAAACAGTCCGGCCAGCGTGGCCAGGACAGATAGCAGCTTGGGGTGCGCATGGTGTGTTTCGGGCAGCATGTCGCTCGCACCGATATACAGGAAAAATCCGCAGAAAATTGCCAATGCCGGCGCAAGATAATCCGGCGGCATCACGAACAGGCTGGTGGACAAAACGCCGCCCACGGGAGCAATCGCATCGACCGCCAGCCATCGCCAGGCCAGCCTGCGCGAACCGTTGCCTTTCAGTATCATCCCGACCGTATTGATGCCGTCGGAAAAATCGTGGATCAATACGGCAACCGCGATTGCAATTCCGAGACCCGTTGAAGACTGGAATCCGATCCCGATTGCCGCGCCATCCATGAAGCTGTGGATCGACAGGGTGCCAGCACCGATTTGCCCGCGGTGCCAGGGATTCTCGCAACCTTCGTCGTGGGCAGGACTGAGCAGCAGCCAGCGGTTGATCACCATGTAGCTGGTAAATCCCAGCGCGATGTATGCAGCAATCTCGGGTATCCGGTGGTAGGAACGTGCCTGCTCGAACGCCTCGGGCATCAGGTCGAAAAACGCCACACCGATCACGGCACCGGCACTGAAACTCAATATCAGGTGCAGACGATCGGTATGTTTCAGTGCAAACATACCGCCCACCGCCGTGAACAGCGCGGCACCAAAGCTGCATAACAAGGCCGTCATTTATTAGCTCCCGGGATTCACGGGGCGGATTATACGTGACATTGGCGAATGGCCGATGCGTCGGGATTTAAAACGCCAGGCCCGCTTCTTCATAAAACATTTGCAGCCGAGCGCGCAGGTGCAGCACTGCATAGCGCTTGCGCGCCAGCAAGGTGTTCACGCCCACACCGCTTTCCGCGGCCAGTTCCCTGAAGCTGCGCCCATCCAGTTCATGGGCAATGAACACGGCGCGCTGCTCCATCGGCAATTCTTCCAGCGCGGCGACCAGTTCATCCAGCAACACTCCGCGCGCGTAGGCCGCTTCAGGCCCGGCATCCGCAGACGGCAACACTTCATCCAGCCAGTTTCCCTGGTCGTCTTCTCCCGGTAATCCGGGCAGCTGTTCTTCCCGCTTCTTGCGAAAGCGGTCGATGATGCGATTGCGCGCCACACGGAACAGCCATGCGCCGACCTGTTCGATCGGTTCCGGAAGACGGTATGCCGCGACGAACTCGTATAGCACATCCTGCAGGATGTCTTCCGCCTCGCCTGCGTCGGGAACCCGCCTGCGGATGAAATTTCCCAGCCGCCCGCGTTCGCGCGACACCGCGTCAGCGATGCGTTTGTTCTGTTCGGCCGTGATCGTGATATGGCTTAGCGTGGTGTCCATTCCGGTGCAGACGAGTCACAATTCAAAATATTGTAATAATGGTAAAAAATCGAACAAGTGCAGCTTCGTCGATGCCAGATGCAATGGCAGACCGGACCGCAACGACCTGCCGGCAGGGCTTCGCAGGTTGTCCAAATTGCTCATTTCTTCCTTATCCCGGATAGCTCGATCGCCACGACGAGTGGCCAGAGTAAAAAAGCAATCAAGGCCATCAGCGTCAAATTCCGCACCGCCAGCACAACAAGCGAAAACCCCGTTTTGTCACCCGGCTGTTTTACCAGCCGGCCTGCCGTTCCGGGCAGGCACTTGTAATCCCAGAGTACCACCAGGCACATCGCCAGACCCAGGATGAAATATGCTTTTATCAGGTACATGATCAGTCCCTCGGGCCGGCGAGCAATGCAGGCTCAGAGTCGCTTGCCTGACGCAGCAAGCGCAGCGTTCAGGCGTTGCATGGTTACCGCATTCAGTTCCCTCGCCTGCGGGCTCCAGCGCTTGGTAATTTGCTCGATCTCGGCAAGAATCCGGGCAGAGGTGTCCGCGTCGGCTATCGACAGCGCCCAGATCGCGTATTCGGCGCGCGCCTGGAAACTGCCGTAGCGGGCCAGCACCGACTCGAATTTGTCGCGCGCTTCGGCCTTCCTGCCCACCCCGGCATATGACCGGGCGAGCAGCAGCAATACCGCTTCCCTGCGAAATGCCTGGTCTATATTCTGGATCGCCTCAAGGTGCTCGATGGCCTCCTGGTAGCGCTTGCACTCGACGAAAGCGCGGGCGGCACCGAACCTGATTTCCAGCGAACCGAGGAACGGGCCGTTCAGGCAGGCTTCATAGTTGTTCGCCGCCTCATCGGACATGCCCAGTTCAAGCTGCGCTTCGGCCAGGCGTATCTGGTTCTGCGCCGTCGGCAATTCTTCGAATGCCGCCCGCGCTTCGCGGATTTCCCGTTGCGGATCGAGTGCCCTGGTTGCCGCGGCGACGACCCTTCTGGCACGGTGGTTAAGGCGAAAGCCCGGCAAATAGACTGCAAAGAAGTAGACGATGCTGCCCAGCAATGGAAAGATGAACAATATGATCAGCCAATACATTGGCTGACCGGTGCGCACCACGTGTATCGCGAAGAATACCGCAATAAATACGTGTAGCCCGATTCCTGCAAAAGTCATATCCATATCAGATTCCTACCGCTCCCAGTTCCAGGCCTGATGCATTGCGCAATTCCGGACGGGATCGCGCAAGGTTTGCGCGGGATGTGCATATGCCACGAATCCTGACATGGTCATTTCGCGTTGAATTTCCAGTTCGGGCAACGGATAATTTAAATATTTACTCGCCATACTCATCGACAGGTTTGTTGCATCGCCTCGACGAACACCGCGACCGGTTGCGCGCCGGATATCCCGGACTTTTCATCGAACACGAAGAACGGCACGCCGGTGACGCCGAATTCGGTTGCGCGCAGTTCATCGGCGCGCACTGCGTCGGAATAAGCGCCGCTTTCCAGTATTTTCGCCGCTTCGGCTTCAGCAATGCCGAACTGCGGCGCAAGGCCTGCCAGTGCAGCACGATCGCCCACCGGGAACGATTTCGAAAAGTACGCTTGCATGATGCATTCGGTGGCCTGGTCACCGACATTTCTCGAATTCGCAAAATGCAGCAGGCGGTGCGCATCGAAGGTGTTCCCCGGCCGCGCATCAGACAAGCGATATTCCAGCCCGCTCTCCCGCGCGACTGCTGTCACGCGGGCGTTCATTGCCGCCGCCTCTTGCAGGCTGACACCATACTTGCTCGCCAGCCTTTCCTCGAGCGTGCCCGGATAATGCTGCGGGGCATTCCGGTCCAGTTCGAAGCTGCGCCAGATCACGTTCATTTTTTCGCGTTGTCCGAACTGTTCAAGCGCTTTTTCGAAACGCCGCTTGCCGATATAACACCAGGGGCAGATCACGTCCGACCAGATTTCAATTTGCATCGTTCACTCTCTTCTTTGATAAGTTTGTACCTGCTGTTCGCTCTGAAACCGGCAACAGGCCGGCAGGAAAATCCGTACGTTCCTAGCGGTTAAGCGCCTGCATTTGCGGCGCCGCATAGCGCGTGCCAGCCGCCGCGCCCGGGGGCATGATTCCGTCGAGACGATCGAGATCCGTCTGAGTGAGTTCAATATCCAGCGCAGCGATATTTTCTTCCAGAAGTTTCGGCCGCTTGGTACCGGGGATGGGAACGATGTCCTCACCTTGTGCCAGCACCCAAGCCAGTGCGAGCTGCGCCGCAGTGCAGCCCCTGGCGCGCGCCATCGCTTCGATCTCGTGTACTAGATCGAGATTTTTCTGAAAATTCTCTCCCTGGAACCGCGGCGAATTGCGGCGATAATCGTCGGCTTCCAGATCGTCGATGTGCTTGATCTGCCCGGTCAGGAAGCCCCTGCCCAAGGGGCTGTAGGATACAAATCCGATGCCGAGTTCGCGCACGGTGGAAAGAATTTCTTCCTCCACGTCGCGGCTCCACAATGAATACTCGGTTTGCAGCGCAGCGATCGGATGAACCGCATGAGCCCTTCGTATCGTCTGCGCGCCGGCCTCTGACAGGCCGAGATAACGGACCTTGCCTGCACTAACCAGATCGGCCATCGCGCCGACCGTATCCTCGATCGGCGTATCGGGATCCACGCGGTGCTGATAATAAAGATCGATCACGTCGATGCCGAGACGCTTCAAGCTGGCCTCGCAGCATTCGCGAACGTAGTCTGGGCGGCCATTCACGCCGAGAAACTGGCCTTCACGGCCGCGCATATTGCCGAATTTGGTCGCCAGCATGACCTGGTCTCGCTTGCCCCGGATGGCCCGGCCAACCAGTTCCTCGTTGCGTCCGACGCCGTACATGTCGGCCGTGTCGAGGAAATTCACGCCAAGCTCCAGCGCGCGGTGGATCGTCGCGATCGAGCCCGCCTCGTTTTGCCCGCCGTAAAATTCCGACATCCCCATGCAGCCGAGCCCGATCGCCGAAACCCGCAGGCCAGTGCGGCCCAGTTTACGCTGTTGCATCGCATCCTCCGTCTGTGAAATTGTTATCCCGGCCCCGCCGGTAATTAGCCCTAGCTCAGGGATAATCCTGCCGAGTCGGACGAATCATGATGTCGCTGATATGGACGTGCGGCGGTCGTGTCACGATGTAGTGAATCGCGTTTGCCACATCGTCCCCGTAAAGCAATGGACCAAATTTATCATCGAAGTTCCGCACCATATCATCGCTGTATCCGGCGCCGTCCTGAAACCCGCTGACCACGACACCGGGTTCAACCAGCGACACGCGTATCCCTCTGGGCCCCAGCTCGCGGCGCAAGCCCTCGGCCAGTGCATGCACGGCGAACTTGGTGGCGCCGTAAACGCCGCTGAACGGCGAGATATGCCTCCCCACCACCGACCCGATCACGACAATATCCTTTGCCAGCTTGGGATAGGTCGGCGGCTGCTCATCGGCCATATTCCGGGCCGCATGTTGCAATAGCGCCAGGGCGCCCGTTACGTTAAGCCTGAGCACGTCCTCGAACCGGGACAAGTCCGCGTCCTTGACCGATCCGCCCAGGCCGCGCCCGGCATTGACGACGACGATGTCGGCGGCTTTTCCAAAATGTTCGGTTGCTGCAGCAAACAATCGTTCCGGCAACTTGCCGTCAGATGCGTCGCCGGCAATGCAGGTAAATGCATGCCCCATCTGCTGTTCGAGCTCACGCAATTTTTCTGCGTTCCGCCCATTGCCCACGACACCGTAACCGCTGGCGACAAATGTTCTCGCGGTTGCCTCCCCGATGCCGGAGGTCGCACCGGTAATGATCGCGATCCGGGCATATTGGCCGGAAGTTCCAGATTTATCGTTCATCATGCTGCTTCTCCTTTACCGCTCAAGGATACCGCATCCGCCAAGCCGCCAGAAGTACCCGGCGGAATTCAGGCCGATGCAATCGGAATCTCCCCGGACAGCAGCTTATGACCATAGTCGCAATTTAGCCAGATTGCCCTGTTGGGAATATTACGTCATGCGGAACTTGCTTAACCCGCCTGAATTGCGCAGGCGCCTGTACTCAAGCCAGGTGATCGCTATCACGAAGAGATCGAGCGCAGAAAGTGCCACAAGCCATATCGAATGCGTGTGCGAGTAGCGGTAGAGCTGGTAGGCAAGGAACAGCGCGAATGCGAAGATTGCAACCGGGTAGGCCCACAGGTACTTGCGGAACAGCGCCCACACCAGGCCGACCTTGACAGCTCCGTGCCACAGCAGGAATGATGCGGCGAAGGTCTGGGTACCGCTCGCAAGGTGCTGCGCAGAGTGCAGGAGAAGATTCGCAACAACGTCATGGGGATCCGTGCCGAGTTCGTGCAGGGTGACCATCCGCAAAAATCCATCGATTTGCCCGGGATTCACAACAAACAATGCAATCCCGCCGATGATTTCGAGCATGCCGTCAACTGCCTTGCCTATCAGGCCGATATCGAAAAGGAAGTGGACCGTCTTGTCACTGTCGTGTTTTGCCATTTTCATCTGGTCTGGTCCGGTCCGCATCCTGCCCGGCCGGAATATTTCCGAATTGCACTTTCCGTTGGATATTACGGCGAGCGGAAGTTCAATGAACAGTCGGCTCGTACACGGTGAATGGCAGGATCACTCGGATCAATTGCTTAGGTTAACCGGGCGACCGATATCGCCAAGCCGGGTTATCCGCCATCTGAAAGCACGAACCATGGGTTATACCCGCCATCAGCATGCGGCTGATTGCGGCGCATACGCAATTATGCGCAGCAATAGTGCATGGTGATCCCCCCTGCGTACCCGTTGGGAAAGCCCGCGAAATCGCGTAAACTGTCAGGTCGCTTCAATCAACTTGGATGGCATGGAACAGATACGCATACGTGGTGCACGCACCCACAATCTCAGGAATATCAGCCTTGATCTGCCGCGCCACAAACTGGTGGTAATCACCGGACTGTCAGGCTCAGGCAAGTCCTCACTCGCGTTTGACACCCTGTATGCCGAGGGACAACGTCGCTATGTCGAGTCGTTGTCGGCATATGCGCGGCAGTTCCTGCAGTTGATGGAAAAGCCGGACGTAGACCTGATCGAGGGTTTGTCGCCGGCAATTGCGATCGAGCAGAAAGCCACCTCGCACAATCCGCGCTCCACGGTCGGCACCGTCACCGAGATCCACGATTACCTGCGCCTGCTGTTCGCCCGGGCGGGTGATCCATATTGTCCGCAGCACGACCTGGTGTTGCAGGCACAGAGTGTCGGGCAAATGGTCGACCATGTGCTGCAGCTGCCTGAAGGCACGCGCATCATGATTCTTTCCCCGCTGGTGGTCGAACGCAAGGGAGAACAGCTTGATCTGTTCGATGAATTGCGCGCGCAGGGTTTCACCCGGCTGCGTATCAATGGCAAGGTATATGAGATCGATGCGTTGCCGGCGCTGCAGAAAACCAAAAAGCACACCGTCGAGATCGTAGTCGATCGCCTGAAGGTCAATTCCGAATCAAAGCAGCGTCTGGCGGAATCCTTCGAGACGGCATTGCGTCATGCGGAGGGACGCGCCGTTGCAGTTGAAATGGATAGCGGCAAGGAACATATGTTCTCGGCAAAATTCGCGTGCCCGATCTGCAGCTATTCCCTGCCTGAACTGGAACCGCGCCTGTTCTCGTTCAACAACCCGATGGGCGCATGTCCCAAGTGCGACGGCCTCGGCAGCATCAACTATTTCGATCCCAAGCGGATTGTCGCATTTCCGACGCTCAGCCTGAGTTCCGGCGCGATCAAGGGTTGGGACAGGCGCAACCAGTTCTACCACCAGTTGCTCGCCGGACTCGCCAGGCATTACAACTTCGATATCGAGCAGTCATTCGAAAGCCTGCCGGACAAGATCCAGCAGGTGATCCTGTATGGCAGCGGCAAGACTGCGATCTCGTTCCAGTACCTGAACGAACGCGGCAAGCCGACGCTGCGAGAACATGTATTCGAGGGTGTCGTAAACAATCTTGAACGGCGCTATAACGAAACGGATTCACCCACCGTACGCGAGGAATTGTCCAAATACCAGAACAGCTGCATCTGCCCTGACTGCAACGGAACGCGTTTGCGCCTGGAAGCGCGCCATGTCCGCGTCGCTGACAGGAACCTTTACGAGATCAGCGCGTTGCCGTTGAAGCAGGCGCTGACTTTTTTCCAGGACCTGAAACTGCAGGGCCAGAAGCAGGCAATTGCGGAAAAAATCATCCTGGAGATTGCCAGCCGTCTGACTTTCCTGAACAACGTCGGACTGGAATACCTGTCTCTGGAACGTTCCGCCGAAACCCTGTCCGGCGGGGAAGCGCAACGCATCCGGCTGGCCTCGCAAATAGGTTCAGGCCTGACCGGTGTGATGTATGTGCTCGACGAACCTTCGATCGGCCTCCATCAACGCGACAACGACCGCCTGTTGACCACGCTGAAAAAGCTGCGCGACATGGGCAACAGCGTGATCGTGGTTGAACACGATGAAGAGGCGATTCTTGCCGCCGATCACGTGGTGGACATGGGCCCGGGCGCCGGTGAGCATGGTGGCTTGGTCGTGGCACAGGGAACACCAGAGGAAATTTGTGCAAACCCAGATTCGCTGACCGGCGAATATCTGACGGGAAAACGCATCATCCCGATGCCAAAAAAAACCTTCAGGCCCGATCCGGAACGCATGCTGCAAATCGCCGGCGCATCAGGAAACAACCTGAAAGGGGTCACGCTGAATCTGCCTGTCGGCCTGATGGTGTGCGTAACTGGGGTATCCGGTTCCGGAAAGTCCACGCTGATCAACGACACCCTGTATCCCGCGGTCGCGCAGCACTTGTACGGAAGCACCACAGAGCCTGCTCCTTATGCCGAGATCAGCGGTTTGGAGTTTTTCGACAAGGTGATCAATGTCGATCAAAGTCCGATCGGGCGCACGCCGCGCTCCAACCCCGCTACCTATACCGGGTTGTTCACGCCGATCCGCGAACTGTTCGCCGGCGTTCCTGCGGCGCGTGAGCGCGGCTATGGGCCGGGCCGATTCTCGTTTAACGTCAAGGGCGGGCGCTGCGAGTCCTGCCAGGGCGACGGCATGATCAAGGTCGAAATGCACTTTCTGCCCGATATCTATGTGCCGTGTGACGTTTGTCACAGCCAGCGCTATAACAGGGAAACGCTGGAAATCCAGTACAAGGGCAAGAACGTGCACCAGATCCTGCAGATGACGGTGGAGCATGCCCATGAGTTTTTCAGGCCCGTCCCCATCATCGCCCGGAAGCTGCAGACCCTGCTCGATGTCGGTCTCGGCTACATCACGCTGGGACAATCCGCCACCACGTTGTCCGGCGGCGAGGCCCAGCGCGTCAAGCTTTCACTGGAACTGTCGAAACGCGACACCGGACGCACGCTGTATATCCTGGACGAACCGACTACCGGACTGCATTTTCATGACATCGCGCTGTTGCTGAAGGTAATCCACAAGCTGCGCGACCAGGGCAATACGGTGGTGGTGATCGAACACAACCTCGATGTGATCAAGACGGCAGACTGGGTGATAGACCTCGGCCCCGAAGGCGGCGACGGCGGCGGCCGCATCATCGCGGAGGGATCGCCCAAAGAGCTCGCGCAGAACCAGAACAGCATAACGGGAACGTATCTGAAACACGCGTTCAAAAGATAGGTTGCCGGTTTCCGATGTTGAAAATATCCGAACATATCACGCTGCCGGATTCTGAAATTGAACTGATTGCAATTCGCGCACAGGGAGCAGGCGGGCAGAATGTCAACAAGGTCTCTTCCGCCATCCACCTGCGCTTCGATATCAACGCTTCTTCATTGCCGGAAATACTGAAGGAAAGGCTGCGGCAATTGACCGACCGGCGCATTTCCTCTGACGGTGTGGTTATCATCAAGGCACAGCGCTACCGCAGCCAGGACAAGAATCGCGAAGATGCGCTTGCCCGGCTGCAGGCGTTGATCGCAGACGCAGCAATGCAACCCAGAATCCGTACCCCAACCAGGCCAACCCGGGCTTCGCAACGAAAACGTCTCGAAGTCAAAACGAAACGAGGACATCTGAAATCCTTGCGCGGCAAAGTTGAGGATTAACCGCCCAGTAAAATGCGAAAAGCAAAATGCGAAAAGCCGGGCAAAGCCGGCTTTTCTGTCTGGTGCCGAACGCTGTATTATTCTACATCGACCGCAGTTGCGTCAGCAGGGCGGTCCATCAACTCGATCAGGGCCATAGGCGCATTATCGCCCTTGCGGAAGCCGAACTTGAGGATGCGCAGATAGCCGCCGTTGCGAGCGGCGTAACGCGGTCCGAGTTCGTCGAACAGCTTGCTGACCATTTCGCGGTCACGCAAACGGGAAAACGCCAGACGGCGGTTCGCCAGACTTGGGGTTTTGCCCAGTGTCAGGATAGGTTCAGCAACACGGCGCAATTCCTTGGCTTTGGGCAGGGTGGTCTTGATCAGTTCGTGACGCAGCAGCGACACGGTCATGTTGCGAAACATCGCCAGACGGTGACTGCTGGTACGGTTGAGTTTTCTTAAACTTAAACGGTGACGCATGATTTGCCTTTCTTGCTCTTAATTATTGTGCCGGTTTAAACCGCAGCGACAGGCCAGTTTTCCAGTTTCATACCCAGCGACAGATTATGCTCGGCAAGTACCTGCTTGATTTCGTTCAGCGACTTGCGTCCCAGATTCGGGGTGCGCAACAGATCGTTTTCCGTGTACTGGATCAGATCACCGATGTAATGGATGCTCTGCGCCTTGAGGCAGTTCGAAGAGCGCGGCGTCAGTTCCAGGTCGTCCACCGGACGCAACAGGATGGGATCGACCTTGGGTGCCTGGATCTTCTCGACCACCGGCTCGGTGCCTTCCAGCGCGGCAAACACCGAGAACTGGTCTACAAGAATGCGCGCAGCATTGCGGATCGCTTCCTCGGGATCGATCGCACCATTGGTCTCGATGTTCATCACCAGCTTGTCGAGGTCGGTGCGCTGTTCCACACGCGCGCTTTCCACGGCATAGCTCACCCGGTTGACCGGGCTGAACGACGCATCCAGCGCAATATGGCCGACCGCACGCGTCTCGTTTGGAGCAAGCCTGGAAATAGCCGACACATAACCACGACCTTGTTCGACCTTGATCTGCATATCCAGTTTGCCGCCGGCAGTGAGATGCGCAATTACGTGATCCGGATTGATCACTTCGACATCTGCATTGCCGGCGATATCAGCCGCAGTGACCACGCCCTGACCTTCCTTTTTCAGGGTCAGCACCACTTCCGGGGTGTTATGCAAGCGCATAATAACACCCTTCAGGTTCAGCAGAATGTCCACGACATCCTCCTGAACACCGTCTATGGTGGCGTATTCATGCAGCACACCGGCCATCTTGACTTCAGTCGGTGCGGCACCCTGCATTGATGAGAGCAGGATACGGCGCAGTGCGTTCCCCAAAGTGTGACCATAGCCGCGCTCGAAAGGCTCCATCACCACTTTTGCCTGGGTGTCGGAAATCTTCTGTACGTCAATGATGCGAGGCTTCAAAAATTCATTGTTAGACATATGCTACTCCCGAGGATTACTTGGAATACAACTCAACCACGAGATGCTCGTTGATGGTTGCGGGCAGTTCGGCACGTTGCGGTTTGGCTTTATAAGTTCCCTTGAAGGCCTTGGTATCCATTTCGATCCATTCCGGGAAACCGCGCTGCTCTGCCGCAGCAATTGCTGATTTGATGCGCAACTGGGTTTTGGATTTTTCGGCAACCTCGACAACGTCACCAGGAAGAACTTGGTATGAAGGAATGTTCACGCGTTTGCCGTTAACCATCAAACCGTTGTGGCGCACCACTTGCCGTGCTTCGGCACGCGACGCGCCAAAACCCATGCGGTAGGAGACATTGTCCAGCCTGGATTCCAGGGCCTGCAATAGGTTCTCACCGGTAATGCCGCGCTGAACTGCCGCTTGTTTATAGGTAAGGCGGAACTGCCGCTCCAGAATGCCATAGATGCGCCGAACCTTCTGTTTTTCGCGCAACTGGCCGCCGTATTCGGACAGCCGCGTGTTTTTCTTCTGGCCGTGCTGGCCAGGCGGATAGGCTCTGCGCTCCACTCCGCACTTGTCTGTAAAACATTTCTCGCCTTTCAGAAACAGCTTCTCGCCTTCGCGGCGGCACTGACGGCACTTTGCATCAAGATTTCTAGCCAAGATCGACTCCCAAATGTTAGATACGGCGCTTTTTAGGCGGACGGCAGCCGTTGTGCGGCACCGGTGTTATATCGGAAATGCTGGTGATCTTAAAACCAGCAGCGTTCAATGCTCGCACGGCAGACTCGCGGCCGGGGCCGGGGCCCTTGATGCGCACTTCAATATTCTTGACACCGCATTCGGCTGCCGACTTGCCCACCGTTTCAGCTGCAACCTGCGCAGCAAACGGTGTGCTCTTGCGCGAACCCTTGAAACCGTTCGCACCGCTGGTCGACCATGCCAGTGTATTGCCCTGGCGGTCGGTAATGGTGACGATGGTATTGTTGAAAGACGCATGAACATGCGCGATACCCTCGGCTACATTCTTTTTGACTTTTTTGCGCACTTTCGTGCTTGGCTTGGCCATACTCTGTTCCTCTAAAATGCTCTAATGCGTTACTGGGGCGTTACCGCAAACTCACTTTTTGGCGCCGGCAATCGCCTTGCGCGGGCCCTTGCGGGTACGTGCGTTGGTGCGGGTACGCTGGCCGCGCACTGGCAATCCACGGCGATGACGCACGCCTCGATAGCAACCCAGATCCATCAGGCGCTTGATGCTCATGGTTGTTTCGCGGCGCAGATCCCCCTCCACCGTGACTTTGGCTACCTGTTCGCGCAGCTTCTCGACTTCGGCGTCGGTCAGGTCTTTCATTTTGGTGGCGCCATTCACACCCGCAGCCGCGCAAATCATTTGCGAGCGTGTGCGTCCGATACCGTAGATTGCCCTTAATGCAATCACAGCGTGTTGGTGGTTGGGGATATTGACCCCTGCAATACGTGCCATGCAGCTACCCTATCTTTTTTGAAAGTCGAAAATTATAACACCCTGAGCCGGTATTCTCAATCAGCCCTGGCGTTGCTTATGGCGCGGCTCGGTGCAAATCACACGCACCACGCGTTTACGAATCACGATCTTGCAGTGACGGCATATCTTCTTCACAGATGCTTGAACTCTCATTATCTTCTCCTTGCCTGCTTTACTATTTTGCGCGGAAAACGATGCGCGCTTTACTCAAATCATAGGGTGTCAATTCCACCGTTACCTTGTCGCCAGGCAGGATGCGTATGTAGTGCATGCGCATCTTTCCCGAAATATGACCCAGCACCACATGGCCATTTTCCAGCTTGATTCTGAATGTTGCATTTGGCAGCGATTCTTCGACTTCGCCGGCCATTTGAATCACGTCTTCTTTGGACATTAGCGTGTCAACCCGCCCTTGAAGTTTGCCTTCTTCAGCAAACCTTCATACTGGTGCGTCATCAGATACGACTGCACCTGCGTCATGAAGTCCATCGTGACGACCACCATGATCAACAGCGATGTGCCGCCAAAATAAAATGGTACATTCCACTTCACCACCAGAAATTCCGGCAACAAGCACACCAGTGAAATATACACCGCACCAACCATGGTCAGGCGCATCATTATTTTTTCAACATAATTGGCCGTTTGCTCTCCGGGTCGGATGCCTGGCAGGAACGCACCGCTCTTTTTCAGGTTTTCCGCAGTCTCCTTGGGGCTGAACACCAGCGCCGTATAGAAAAAGCAGAAAAATACGATCGCACCCGCATAGAACAACACGTAAATCGGCTGTCCGGGTGAAAGCTTGTCGCTGATATCTTTTAGCCAGCTCATTCCTGATCCGCTGCCGAACCATCCTGCAATCGTCGCCGGGAACAGGATGATGCTTGAAGCGAAGATAGGCGGTATCACCCCGGCCATATTCAGCTTCAATGGCAGATGCGAACTTTGCCCGCCGTAAACCTTGTTGCCGACTTGCCGCTTCGCGTAATTAACCAGAATCTTGCGCTGCCCTCTTTCAACGAAGACAACCAATGCCGTTACGGCAATCGCACCAAAAAACAGCGCCAGCACCAGCGGAATGGAAAACGCGCCGGTGCGCGCCAATTCCAGGGTACTGCCGATCGCACGCGGCAAACCCGCCGCAATCCCTGCGAATATGATCAGCGAAATACCGTTGCCCAGTCCCCGCTCGGTGATCTGTTCGCCCAGCCACATCAGGAACATCGTGCCGGTAACCAGCGTCACTACGGTGGTAAGCTGGAACATCGGCCCCGGGTCAAGAACCAGTCCACGCTGGGACTGCAATGCCACCGAAATTCCAAATGCCTGGAACATCGCCAGAAACAAGGTTCCATAACGGGTATATTGGGTGATTTTGCGTCGCCCGGCTTCTCCTTCCTTCTTCAATTGTTCAAGGTGCGGGACTGCCATCGTAGCCAACTGCATGATGATCGATGCAGAAATATACGGCATGATCCCCAAAGCAAATATGGTAAAGCGCGACAACGCGCCTCCTGAAAACATGTTGAACATGCCCAGTATGCCGTTGCTTTGCGACTTGAACAAATCCGCCAACACGGTCGGGTCGATTCCAGGCACCGGAATGTGTGCGCCGATACGGAACACCACCAGCGCGCCAAGCAAAAACCAGAGACGGCTGCTTAAATCGCCGTACTTCCCTTTGCTAGCACCCTTTGCAGCTGTACTCATTCGCTGCCTTACTCGGCTATGCTACCGCCAGCGGCTTCAATCGCTGTACGGGCACCTTTGGTTGTCTGCAAACCCAGCAACTTCACTGCACGGGTGATCTCACCGCACAGAATCACCTTCACGTTCAGTGCATTTGAATGCACAACACCCGCTTGCTTGAGTGCCAGCAGGTCGATATCGTCGACCGGCATCTTCTGCAGATCCGACAAACGGACCTGCGCGGTATCATTGCGTGTCATCGAAATAAAACCGCGCTTCGGCAAACGGCGCTGAAGCGGCATTTGGCCGCCTTCAAATCCGACCTTGTGAAACCCGCCAGCACGTGATTTCTGTCCCTTGTGACCGCGACCGGCTGTCTTGCCCAGACCGGATCCGATACCGCGCCCTACGCGGCGCTTGGCATGCTTGGCGCCTTGTGCTGGTTGAATTTTATTGAGTTGCATTTGTTATGCCTCGCACTTAACCATGTAAAACACTTTGTTGATCATGCCGCGCACGCAGGGGGTATCCTCCAACTGCACGGTATGGTTGATATGCCGCAGACCCAACCCGCGGATGGTGTCCCGGTGTGACTGCTTGGTGCCGATCAGACTTTTGATCTGCGTCACCTTGATAGTCTTGGTATTTGTTTTGGCTTTTGTCATGACTTACCCCAAAATTTCTTCAACGCTTTTGCCCCGCTTGGCGGCAATCTCGGACGGAGAATTCATTGCTGTCAATCCGTTCAATGTGGCTCGCACCACGTTGTATGGATTGCTCGACCCGATACACTTTGCCAATACGTCACGCACACCCACAGCTTCGAACACTGCGCGCATCGCGCCTCCGGCGATAATCCCGGTACCTTCGGAAGCAGGCTGCATCAGCACTTTGGCAGCGCCATGCCTGCCGATCACGGTATGGTGGAGCGTGCCGTTCTTCAGGCTGATCTTGGCCAGATTGCGCCTCGCTTCATCCATAGCCTTTTGCACCGCAACCGGGACTTCCTTTGACTTTCCCTTGCCCATCGCTACTCGGCCATCGCCATCGCCGACCACGGTCAGCGCGGCAAAACCCATGATGCGGCCGCCCTTGACCACCTTGGTGACGCGATTCACGGAGATCATTTTTTCGATCAGACCGTCATCACGCTTTTCCTGTTGCTGCATTTTTCCTTGCGGTTTAGCCATCGCTCAACTCCAATTAGAACTGCAGGCCATGTTCACGCGCGGCCTCTGCCAACGCCTTGACACGACCATGATATCGATTACCGGAACGGTCGAATGCAACTTTGGTAATGCCGGCACTCTTTGCCTTCTCGGCAATACGCTTGCCAACCACCGCAGCAGCGGCTTTATTGCCGCCATTTGCCAGATCTTTGCGAACTTCGGCTTCGGTACTGGATGCACTTGCCAGCACCTTGCTGCCACATGCCGAAATCACCTGCGCATAGATGTGCAAATTTGTGCGATTTATTGCCAAACGAATCGATTTCTTTTCAGCAATGCGTGCACGGGTTTTGCGTGCTCTGCGCTGACGCGCCTGTTTTTTCATCAACATATCTGCCTCAACTATTTCTTCTTGGTTTCTTTCAGAATCACCACTTCGTCGCTATAGCGCACACCCTTGCCCTTGTAAGGTTCGGGTTCACGGAAAGAGCGAATTTCAGCAGCAACCTGCCCAATTTGCTGCCGGCTGACACCCTTCAAAACAACTTCAGTTTGTGTCGGCGTTTCGACCTTCACACCGGCTGGCATTTTGTAGGAAACCGGATGTGAATACCCCAAAGTCAGGTTCAACGTATCGCCGGCAGCTTGCGCGCGATAACCCACACCAACCAGAGTCAGCTTGCGCTCGAAACCCTTGCTGACGCCCTGCACCATGTTTGCCAGCAAAGCGCGCAACGTGCCAGACATCGCATTGGCTTGCTTGCTGTCATTGAGCGCTTTGCACAGCAGTCTATCGCCCTCGCGAAGCACACTCACATCGCTGGACAAAGATTGCTTCAGGGTACCCAGGGTACCTTTTACTGAAATTTCACCCGCAGCCAGCGTTACTTCGACACCACTGGGAACGATCACAGGATTCTTGGCTACTCTAGACATGCTTACCTCGCTACGCGACAACGCACAGCACTTCACCGCCAATACCATTGGCACGCGCTTTGCGGTCGGTCATCAAACCTTTGGAAGTCGACACGATGGCAATACCCAGACCGTTCATCACCTTGGGAATGTCATCGGAACCCTTGTATACTCGCAACCCTGGACGGCTTACGCGCTGGATATTTTCAATCACCGGGCGACCACTGTAGTATTTCAGCGCAATTTCGAGCGTATGCTTTCCGCCCTCGCCAGAAATCACATTGAAGCCATCTACATAGCCTTCGCTTTTCAGCACTTCGACTATTGCCACCTTCAACTTTGACGCGGGCATTGCTACAGTGGTTTTTTCCGCCATCTGCGCATTGCGGATGCGAGTCAACATGTCGGAGATTGGATCACTCATACTCATATAATTTCTCCTACCAGCTGGCCTTAACGATACCGGGAATCTCACCGCGCATCGCGAATTCACGCAATTTTATACGCCCCAAACCAAACTTCCTGAAAGTGCCGCGCGGACGGCCCGTCAATGCACAACGATTACGCAAACGCACCGGACTCGAGTCGCGAGGCAACGCCTGCAATTTAAGGCGCGCATCAGCGCGTTCTTCTTCGCTGAGGTTTACGTTCGAAATCGTAGCCAGCAGCAACTCACGCTTGGCTGCAAACTTCGCAACCATTTCGCGGCGTTTTTTCTCACGGTTAATAACTGCCATCTTTGCCATTAGTCTTCCCTCATTTCTTTAATGGGAGTTTGAATGCCAACAGGAGAGCCTTGGCTTCCTCATCGGTTTTCGCAGTGGTGGTAATGGTGATATTCATACCACGCAACGCATCAATTTTTTCGTACTCAATTTCAGGAAATATGATTTGCTCTTTGACACCCATATTGTAATTACCGCGTCCGTCAAAGGACTTTCCGGAAATGCCGCGGAAGTCACGAATACGGGGTATTGCCACGGAAATCAGCCTGTCCAGGAATTCATACATGCGGTCTTTGCGCAGCGTTACCTTGCAGCCGACCGGATAACCCTCGCGAATCTTGAAGCCGGCAATGGATTTCTTTGATAACGTCACCACCGGCTTCTGTCCGGCGATCTTTTGCATGTCACCCACCGCAAATTCCATCACTTTCTTGTCAGCGACCGCTTCCCCAACACCCATATTCAGGGTTATCTTTTCGATACGAGGCACTTCCATGATGGACTTGTAGCCGAACTGCTTCATCAGGTCTTTAGCGACCTTGTCTTTGTAAAAACTATACAAACGAGCCATGCTCTTATACCCCTTAAGCGTCTATCACTTCGCCGCTGGACCGGAACACGCGAACCTTGCGCCCGTCCTCCAGCACTTTAATTCCGATACGATCACCCTTTTTTGCAGAAGTGTTGTATATCGCGACATTTGAAACATGAATGGGCGATTCCATTTCCACAATCCCGCCTGTCAAGCCTTTAACCGGGTTAGGCTTCTGGTGCTTCTTGACCTTATTGATTCCGCCAACCAACAGGTACTCGCCAAGCACGCGCAATACATTGCCGCGGCTTCCCTTGTCTTTTCCAGCGATTACAATTACATCATCATTTTTTTTGATCTTGCGCATGATTTTCCTCGACTCGATTCGTCCCTGCCTGCTGAATATTCCGGATTACAGCACTTCCGGTGCCAGCGAAACGATCTTCATGAATTTTTCGGTACGCAACTCGCGCGTCACCGGCCCGAAGATACGCGTGCCGATCGGCTCCAGCTTTGCATTCAGCAACACTGCAGCATTGCCATCGAATCTGACCAAAGAACCATCTGAGCGACGCACACCCTTGGCGGTGCGAACCACCACGGCGTTATAAACTTCGCCCTTCTTTACCCGGCCACGCGGTGCAGCGTCCCTGATGCTGACCTTGATGACATCACCAACGGAAGCATAACGGCGCTTGGAACCGCCCAAAACCTTGATGCACATCACCGAGCGTGCACCCGTATTGTCAGCCACATCTAAAACAGACTGCATTTGTATCATTATTTAATCTCCAACTTGTTCCGCTCGCAGCGGCCAGTTTTGGAACCCGTTCGGGTTAGGTCGCCGCAAGCGGCGATGAAACGAAGCCGCGCATTATATTCAAATTCAGAAAAGACGCAAGCAATTATTTCGATTATTAATTATTCGTCGCCTTTTCCAGCAGCTTTGCAACACGCCAACTCTTGGTCTTGGCAATCGGCCGGCACTCTTCAATCGTGACCACATCGCCGGCATGAAACTCGTTGGCTTCGTCATGCGCATGATATTTCTTCGAAACCCTGATAATTTTGCCGAGCAAAGGATGCTTTACTTTGCGCTCGACCAGGACCGTTACGGTCTTGTCCATCTTGTCGCTCGTAACCGTTCCGGTCAGGGTGCGTTTCATGCTTGATTCTGTCGTTGCTTTAGCTTCACTCATTTCTGCGCACCCTTTTGTGTCAATACCGTCTTCACCCTGGCTATATCACGGCGCACCTTGCGAAATTCGCTGGTGTTGGTCAATTGTTGAGTTGCTGCCTGCATGCGCAAACCAAACTGCGCCTTTGCCAGAGACAGCAGTTCATTTTGCAAATCTGCTACTGATTTGGCGTTAAGTTCACTGGCCTTCATATTATGTTCCCACCTGTCTGACTACAAAAGTCGTTGCCAGCGGCAATTTTGCCGCCGCCAGAAGAAATGCTTCACGAGCCAGCGTTTCGCTTACCCCGTCCATTTCATACAACATCTTGCCTGGCTGAATCTCGGCAACATAGTACTCCGGGTTACCTTTACCGTTGCCCATACGGACCTCAGCCGGCTTTTTGGAAATCGGCTTATCCGGAAAAATTCGTATCCAGATGCGCCCGCCGCGTTTGATGTGGCGTGTCATGGCGCGACGCGCGGCCTCAATCTGGCGTGCCGTCAAACGTCCGCGCACGACCGCCTTCAGGCCAAACTCGCCAAAACTGACCTTGTTGCCACGCGTGGCAATCCCGGTGTTCCGACCCTTCTGTTCCTTGCGGAATTTTCTTCTAGCTGGTTGTAGCATGCTTGACCCCCGACTTTCTTGCTTTCTTTTCCGGTTCAGCGGCAACTGGCGCTACGGTATCCTGGCTCGAAGTTTCACCCTTGAATACCCAGACTTTCACGCCAATAACTCCGTATGTGGTTTTCGCCTCCGAGGTGCCGTAATCGATATCGGCGCGCAAAGTATGGAGCGGCACACGACCTTCGCGGTACCACTCGGTGCGGGCAATCTCGATACCGTTCAAACGCCCCGCGCTCATGATCTTGATACCCTGCGCGCCAAGGCGCATCGCATTCTGCATTGCGCGCTTCATCGCACGGCGGAACATGATGCGCTTTTCCAGCTGCGCGGTGATGCTTTCGGCGATCAGCTGCGCGTCAATTTCCGGTTTGCGCACTTCCTCTATTGCAACATCGACCGATTGCAGCCCCATGCGTTTGCGCAATTCAGCTCGCAACGATTCGATATCCTCGCCCTTCTTGCCAATGACCATGCCGGGGCGAGCGGTGTAAATCGTCACCTTGGCATTCTTTGCAGGACGCTCGATGACAACCTTTGAAACACCGGCAGTTACCAGCTTCTTCTTCAGATAATCCCGCACCTCGATGTCCTTGAGAAGCAAAGCAGCGAAATTTCCACTGTTGGCAAACCATTTGGAATCCCAGTTTTTACGAACGCACAACCGGAAGCCGGTTGGATGAATTTTTTGTCCCATAATTTACCCTTAGCTCCCGACGCTGACCGTAATGTGGCAAGTTTGCTTTTCAAGACGATTGCCCTGACCCTTGGCACGTGCCGAGAAACCTCTTCCCGATGCAGCCTTGTCAACGAAGATGACCTTGACTTTCAGTTCATCGATATCAGCACCGTCGTTGTGTTCAGCGTTCGCAATCGCGGACTCAAGGGCCTTTTTGATTATGACCGCGGCCTTCTTCGGGCTGAAAGTCAGGATGTTGAGCGCTTGCGAAACCGGCAAACCCCGGATCTGGTCAGCCACCAAGCGGCCTTTTTGCGCTGACAGATGAATCCTTTTTGCAACTGCTGTAGTCGTTTTCATCATGCCTCCTTTTTCTTGACCGCTGCTTTTTTATCAGCAGAGTGGCCCTTGAAGGTGCGCGTCAGGGAAAATTCACCCAGTTTGTGGCCCACCATGTTTTCGGAAACGTACACCGGTATATGCTGCTTGCCGTTATGCACCGCAATCGTCAGGCCGACAAACTCGGGAAGCACCGTTGAACGGCGCGACCAGGTTTTCACCGGACGTTTATCATTCGTTGCGCGCACCGCCTCGACCTTTTTGAGCAGGTGAGCATCTACAAACGGACCTTTTTTTACTGAACGTGCCATATCTATCTACCCCTTAAACCTTGAAGCGACGGCGCACGATCATGCCAGTGGTGCGCTTGTTACGTCGTGTACGGAAACCCTTGGCAGGCACTCCCCACGGGCTGACCGGGTGACGTCCAGCCGCAGTCTTGCCCTCGCCACCGCCATGCGGGTGATCGATCGGATTCATTACCACACCGCGGACAGTAGGGCGCACGCCACGCCAGCGCATCGCGCCGGCCTTGCCAATCGATCGCAGACTGTGTTCCGAATTGCCCACTTCGCCCAGAGTTGCCTTGCAATCGATGTGCACCTTGCGTATCTCGCCGGAGCGCAAACGCAACTGTGCATAACTGCCTTCGCGAGCCAGCAATTGCACTGATGTTCCCGCGGAACGCGCCAGTTGCGCGCCTTTTCCGGGAAGCATTTCAATGCAATGCACCGTCGAACCGACTGGCACGTTGCGTAACGGCAATGCATTGCCCGGCTTGATCGGCGCCTCGGAACCGCTCACCAGGGTTGCGCCCGCTGCCACACCTTTTGGCGCGATGATGTATCGGCGCTCGCCATCCGCGTAGCACAGCAAAGCCAGATTGGCGCTGCGGTTCGGATCATATTCCAGACGCTCCACCGTGGCGGGAATACCATCCTTGTTGCGCTTGAAATCCACCAGGCGATAATGCTGCTTGTGGCCACCGCCTTTATGGCGGGTAGTAATATGACCATTATTGTTGCGGCCTGCGGTGCTGGACTGCTTTTCAAGCAGCGCCGCAACCGGCTTACCCCTGTGCAGATCCGGGTTGACAACACGCACGACGGCGCGCTGGCCCGGAGTAGTTGGTTTCAGTTTAATCAATGCCATGATGATTATCCTTGCTCGCTTGCAGCAAAATTGATTTCCTGACCAGCAGCCAGGCATACATATGCCTTCTTCCAGTCATTGCGACGGCCGATGAGACGGCCCATGCGCTTGGCCTTGCCCTTGACGCATGCGACCTGCACATTATCCACGCTCACCTTGAACATCATCTCAACCGCAGCCTTGATTTCGGGCTTGGTTGCATCCGTCGCGACGCGGAAGATGACCTGTTCATTCTTTTCGGCAACATGGGTCGCCTTTTCCGAGATTTGCGGGGCCAACAGAACGTTCATCAAACGTTCCTTGCTGAATTTCTGGGGGTTTGATTTTTGGGAACTCATGCGAACATCTCCTCGATTTTAGCGACCGCATTGCGTGTCACCAAAACATTTGGGAAACGCACCAGGCTGACCGGATCGGCCTGATTGGCTTCCAGCACCAGCACATTGGACAAATTGCGGGAGGACAGGTACAGGTTTTCATCGATGCTGTCAGTTATGATCAACAGACGAAACCGGTTGGTATCGACCCCCAAACCCTTGATCTTCTGCGCCAGCAATTTAGTTTTCGGCGAATCAACCTTCAGGCTATCCACGACAACCAGGCGGTTCTCGCTGACCAGCCTGGACAGGATCGACGCGTAACCGGCACGATACATCTTGCGGTTGACTTTTTGCGTATAGTTTTCTTCAGCAGTATTTGGAAATATCTTGCCGCCCCCTCGCCACAGCGGGCTGGATGCCATACCGGCACGCGCGCGCCCGGTACCCTTTTGCTTGAACGGCTTGCGGGTGCTCTTGGCGATTTCACTACGCCCCTTTTGCTTGCTGTTGCCGGCCCGGGCATTTGCTTGATAGGCGGTAATCAGCTGGTGGACCAGGTCCTCGTTGTATTCGCGACCAAACAGTTCGTCCGAAGCTTTCAGGTTCGCGCTCGATTGACCCTTATCATTGATGACTTTAAGTTCCATTACACACCTGCCTTTACTGCGGGACGCACGATGATGCTGCTGTTGATGCTTCCTGGAACAGCGCCCTTTACCAGCAACAATTGACGGGCAACATCAACACGCACCACTTGCAGATTTTGCACGGTCCGTTGCACATCACCCAGATGACCGGTCATGCGCTTGCCTGGGAAAACGCGGCCGGGATCTTGCGCCATGCCAATAGAACCGGGGACGTTGTGCGACTTGGAATTGCCGTGGGAAGCACGGCCGGATTTGAAATGGTGGCGTTTGATGGTGCCGGCATAACCCTTACCCTTGGTTACACCCGTAACATCCACGAGTTGACCGACCTGGAAAATTTCGACGCTGACCGCGGAACCCGCCTGCAGCCCTTCCAGTTGTCCGGGTGATACGGTGAATTCTTTCAGAGCACTCCCGGCTTCCACACCCGCTTTTGCGTAATGCCCGGCTGCAGCTTTGCTGACGCGGCCGGGACGGCGTACCCCATGCGCCAACTGCACAGCAGTGTAGCCATCGTTGCCTGCGGATTTAACCTGAGTGACACGATTGTTGGACACGTCCAGCACAGTCACCGGCAACGAAGATCCGTCATCGGTAAATACGCGAGTCATGCCAATCTTGCGACCGACAAGTCCTAAGCTCATTTTTATTTCCTCTTGTTAAGGGGCTGACTACAATTGGTCAACCGATTTATTTCAATTGTTCTTAGCAGCAGAACATTCCGGCAAAACCGGGGGAAAACTGTTACTGCAATTTGATTTCCACATCCACGCCGGCTGGAAGATCCAGCTTCATCAGCGCATCAACCGTCTTGTCGGTAGGATCAACGATATCCATCAAGCGCAGATGGGTACGCATCTCGAACTGATCTCGCGAAGTCTTGTTGACATGCGGGGAACGCAGCACGTCGAAACGCTCAATCTTGGTCGGCAATGGCACCGGGCCGTTCACCACCGCACCGGTACGCTTCGCAGTTTCGACAATACGCGCGGCCGACTGGTCGATCAAACGATAATCAAACGCCTTGAGGCGTATGCGGATTTTTTGACTTTGCATAATCTCTCTTGCCTGTATGCGGCAATGCCGCTAATTAAAGAACGAAATCGCGTAGCCAGACCATGGACCTGACCACGCGAGGGCGCGCATTGTAGTCCTACTCGATAATCTTTGCAACCACCCCGGCGCCGACGGTACGGCCGCCTTCGCGAATCGCGAAGCGCAAGCCCTCTTCCATCGCGATCGGGTTGATCAGGTTCACCGTGATGCTGACGTTGTCGCCCGGCATCACCATTTCGGTGCCGGCCGGCAATTCAACCGCACCGGTCACGTCGGTAGTGCGGAAGTAGAACTGCGGACGGTAACCCTGGAAGAACGGGGTATGACGCCCGCCTTCGTCCTTGCCCAGCACATAGATCTCGGCGGTGAACTTGGTGTGCGGCGTGATCGATCCCGGCTTGGCCAGCACCTGGCCACGCTCGACTTCTTCACGCTTGGTGCCGCGCAGCAGTACGCCGACGTTGTCACCCGCTTGGCCCTGGTCCAGGAGCTTCCTGAACATTTCCACGCCGGTGCAGGTGGTCTTGAGCGTCGGCTTGATGCCGACGATCTCGATTTCCTCGCCAACCTTGATGATGCCGCGCTCGACACGGCCGGTTACGACGGTGCCGCGACCGGAGATCGAGAATACGTCTTCAACCGGCATCAGGAAGGCGCCTTCCAGCGCGCGCTTCGGCTCGGGGATGTAGGTGTCCAGTGCTTCAGCCAGGCGGAAGATGGAAGGCTCGCCGATGTCGCTCTGGTCGCCCTGCAGCGCCTTCAGCGCGGAGCCCTTGATGATGGGGATGTCGTCGCCGGGAAATTCGTATTTGGAGAGCAGTTCACGCACTTCCATTTCGACCAGTTCGAGCAGCTCTTCGTCGTCAACCATGTCGCATTTGTTCATGTATACCACGATGTAGGGTACGCCCACCTGACGTGCCAGCAGGATGTGCTCGCGCGTCTGCGGCATCGGGCCGTCGGCGGCCGATACCACCAGGATCGCGCCGTCCATCTGCGCCGCACCGGTGATCATGTTCTTGATGTAGTCGGCGTGGCCCGGGCAGTCTACGTGCGCGTAGTGGCGGTTGGCAGTCTCGTATTCGACGTGCGCGGTGTTGATCGTGATGCCGCGCGCCTTTTCTTCCGGTGCCGCATCAATCTGGTCATAGCCCTTGGCTTCGCCGCCAAATTTCTTGGACAGCACGGTCGTGATCGCCGCCGTCAGCGTGGTCTTGCCGTGGTCCACGTGGCCTATCGTCCCTACGTTGACGTGCGGTTTGGTGCGTTCAAATTTGCTCTTTGCCATGATTTCTATCCCTCAAATCAAATCTAAATGATTACTTCTTGTTCATGATCGCTTCAGCGACATTCTTGGGCGCTTCGGAATAATGCTTGAACTCCATTGTGTAAGTCGCCCGACCCTGGGTTGCGGAACGCAACGCGGTGGAATAGCCGAACATTTCCGCCAACGGCACTTCGGCCTTGACCACCTTGCCGCCGCCAGCCATGTCGTCCATACCCTGCACCATGCCGCGACGCGAAGACAGATCGCCCATCACCGTGCCGGTATAGTCTTCGGGGGTTTCCACCTCCACCGACATCATCGGCTCGAGCAGAACCGGACTGGCTTTGCGCATACCATCCTTGAACGCCATCGAAGCTGCCATCTTGAACGCATTTTCATTGGAGTCCACGTCGTGGTAAGAACCGTCGAACAGGGTACATTTCACATCCACAACCGGAAAGCCCGCCAGCACGCCATTCGGCAATGTTTCACGCAAGCCCTTCTCTACTGCCGGGATATATTCGCGCGGTACCGTACCGCCCTTGATCGCGTCGACGAACTCGAAGCCTTTGCCTGCTTCGTTCGGTTCCATCTTCAGCCAGACGTGGCCATACTGCCCGCGACCGCCGGATTGCTTGACGAACTTGCCTTCGATCTCGACCGGCTTCCTGATCGCTTCGCGGTAGGCCACTTGCGGTGCACCCACGTTCGCCTCGACACCAAACTCGCGCTTCATGCGATCAACCAGAATTTCCAGATGCAATTCGCCCATACCCGAGATGATGGTCTGGCCTGATTCCTCATCGGTACGCACACGGAACGAAGGATCTTCCTGCGCCAGACGATTGAGCGCCAAACCCATCTTTTCCTGGTCGACCTTGGTTTTTGGTTCAACCGCAACGTGTATAACCGGTTCAGGGAACACCATGCGCTCGAGGATGATTTCCTTGGCCGGATCGCACAAGGTATCCCCTGTGGTGGCTTCTTTCAGC
Source organism: uncultured beta proteobacterium (assembly GCA_963827265.1). Taxonomy (GTDB): domain Bacteria; phylum Pseudomonadota; class Gammaproteobacteria; order Burkholderiales; family Gallionellaceae; genus Gallionella. The sequence goes on from CAWHAD010000007.1 coordinate 422,520, forward strand.
CCAACCGCGGCGGCAATGTCACCCGCGAATACCTCCTTGATTTCTTCGCGTTCATTGGCATGCATCAGCAGGATACGGCCGATGCGTTCCTTTTTGCCCTTGATCGGGTTATAGACCGTGTCGCCGGATTTGAGCATCCCCGAATAAACGCGGAAGAATATCAGCTGCCCGACAAACGGATCGGTCATGATCTTGAATGCCAGGCCGGCAAAAGGCTCGTCGTCCTGAGCCTTGCGCTCGCCGATTGTGCCATCGGCCAATTCGCCCTTCACAGGCGGAATATCCGTCGGTGCAGGCAAATAATCGATGACTGCATCCAGCATCGCCTGCACGCCCTTGTTCTTGAATGCGGAGCCACACAACATCGGAACGATTTCACTGGCGATGGTGCGGATACGCAGACATTGCTTGATATCCGCCTCGGACAATTCACCCTCTTCAAGGTACTTGTTCATCATTTCTTCAGAAGCTTCGGCAGCGCTTTCCACCATCTTTTCGCGCCACTCCTTGGCCTTCGCCAACAGGTCAGCCGGGATGTCACGCAACTCAAAATTCATGCCCTGCGTGGCTTCGTCCCAATAGATTGCCTTCATGCGCACCAGATCAATCACGCCCTCGAATTTTTCTTCGGCACCGATAGGAATTTGTATGGGGACCGGATTGGCATGCAAGCGTGCGCGCATCTGATCGTAGACCTTGAAGAAGTTCGCACCCTGGCGATCCATCTTGTTCACGAACGCCAGACGCGGCACACGGTATTTGTTGGCTTGGCGCCAAACCGTTTCGGACTGCGGCTGCACGCCACCAACGGCACAGTACACCATGCACGCACCGTCCAGCACACGCATCGAACGCTCCACTTCAATGGTGAAGTCCACGTGTCCCGGGGTATCGATGATGTTGATGCGATGCTCGGGCAGGGTTTTGTCCATTCCCTTCCAGAAACAAGTGGTCGCAGCAGAGGTAATGGTGATACCACGCTCCTGCTCCTGCTCCATCCAGTCCATGATGGCAGCGCCGTCATGCACTTCACCGATCTTATGACTCACGCCGGTATAAAACAGGACTCGTTCTGTTGTAGTGGTCTTGCCTGCGTCGATATGCGCGCTGATACCGATATTGCGATAACGCTCAATGGGGGTTTTACGTGCCACGGTAGATGCCTAACTTTATTGTATTGGTTAAAACTACGGGTTGTATCTGTTGCCGCCTGACCGGAATTGTTATCCGATCAGAAGCGGAAATGCGAGAACGCCTTGTTGGCTTCAGCCATACGGTGAACTTCCTCACGCTTCTTCACCGCACCGCCGCGACCTTCAGATGCATCGATCAACTCTCCGGCCAGACGCATACCCATGGACTTTTCGCCGCGTTTGCGCGCAAAATCCTTCAGCCAGCGCATTCCCAGCGCTATTCTCCGGGATGGACGCACCTCAACCGGCACTTGATAGTTTGCTCCGCCAACTCGACGGCTCTTCACCTCGACCTGGGGCTTGACATTGGTCAGCGCAAGATTGAACACTTCGATCGGATCCTTGCTGGTCTTTTTGACGATTTGTTCCAGCGCACCGTACAGGATGCGCTCGGCCACCGACTTTTTGCCGGCTGTCATCAGAACATTGACGAACTTGGACAGATCCTGATTGCCGAATTTTGGATCGGGCAGGATTTCGCGTTTCGGGACTTCTCTACGTCTTGGCATAGCTACCTCAGTTTATTTTTTGGCTCGAATGAATACTAATGAAAAAATTATGCTTTTTTGGCACGCTTCGAACCGTACTTGGAGCGGGCTTGCTTACGATCTTTCACGCCGGCTGTGTCCAGGCTGCCACGCACCATGTGATAACGCACACCCGGCAAATCCTTCACACGACCTCCGCGCAGCAACACTACCGAGTGCTCCTGCAAGTTGTGACCTTCACCACCGATGTAGCTGATCACCTCAAAGCCATTGGTCAAACGCACCTTCGCCACTTTACGCAGCGCGGAGTTAGGCTTTTTCGGAGTGGTGGTATACACGCGCGTACAGACACCGCGCTTTTGCGGAGAACCCGCCAGTGCCGGAACTTTGCTCTTTTCTACGATCGCTACACGCGGCTTACGGATCAACTGGTTAATGGTTGGCATTTTCTACACATCCTAAATTAGTTCTGCAATTTTGTTAAAAATCAATAAACAAAAACACCGCCGCAGCAAGAAGCGATAAATTTATCCGCTGCGACGGGAAAAAAGGTTGCGAATTCTAGAGAGAAACCCCCGAGGTGTCAAGCAATTCGCCCAATCCAACCTCGTCTCCCTCTTGTATTTCGCGTCCTCGGCTATGTCGATACCCAAACGCTGCTTGCGACGCGTGACGTGATAGGCCAACCCGGTACCGGCAGGAATCAGACGGCCGACGATGACGTTCTCCTTGAGTCCGCGCAAATCGTCTCGCTTGCCCATGATCGCAGCTTCGGTCAACACACGCGTGGTTTCCTGGAAGGAAGCCGCGGAGATGAATGAATCAGTGGACAGCGATGCCTTGGTGATCCCGAGCAGGACATCAACAAAACTTGCCGGGTCTTTCTTCTCAGCAAGCATTTTTTCGTTTTCTATCAACAAGTCAGCACGCTCAACCTGTTCACCCGTAATGAACCGCGTATCACCCACATCCGTGATTTGCACGCGGCGCAACATCTGCCGCACGATCACTTCGATATGCTTGTCGCTGATCTTCACGCCTTGCAAACGATAGACCTCTTGCACCTCATCGGTGATGTAACGCGCCAGTGCCGCCACGCCCAGCAAACGCAGAATGTCATGCGGGTCGGCCGGGCCGTCCACGATCATCTCGCCCTGGTTCACCACCTGGCCATCATGTGCCAGCACATGCTTTTCCTTGGGGATCAGGAATTCATTCGCGACACCATCCACATCGGTGATCACCAGTCGCTGCTTGCCCTTGGTGTCCTTGCCGAACGAAACCGTGCCGGTCACCTCGGCCAGCATGCCCGCATCCTTCGGCACGCGGGCTTCGAACAACTCGGCCACGCGCGGCAGACCGCCGGTAATGTCGCGCGTCTTGCTGCTTTCCTGGGGAATACGCGCCAGCACGTCACCGACACCGACCAGCTGCCCGTCCTCGACGGTGATGATGGAGCCGGTCTGGAAGGTCACGCTGACCGCAGTCTCGGTGCCGGCAAGCTTGACTTCCTTGCCCGTCTTGTCGAACAGACGCACCATCGGGCGAACGCCCTTGCTTTGCGCTGTGGAACGTTTTGGATCGATCACCACCAGCGTGGAAAGACCAGTCACCTCATCGATCTGCTTCGCAACAGTCGCGCCTTCCTCGACATTCTGGAAATTCACCGTACCGGCGTATTCCGTGATGATCGGACGGGTATGCGGATCCCATGTCGCCAGCACCACGCCTGCTCGGACAGTGTCGCCCTGCTTGACTGTCAAGGTCGCACCATACGGCACCTTGTGGCGTTCGCGCTCGCGGCCATGATCATCGGCGATGATCACCTCGGCACTGCGTGCCACCACGATCACTTCACCGCGCACGGTTGTCACCACACGCATGTTCGCGCTGTATTTCAGTTCGCCATTGGATTTGCTTTCAACCTGGCTGGCCACAACCGTACGCGATGCTGCACCGCCGATATGGAAGGTACGCATGGTCAATTGGGTACCTGGTTCGCCGATGGATTGCGCAGCGATCACACCGACCGCCTCGCCGGTGTTCACCATCCCGCCGCGACCCAGATCACGGCCATAGCACTTGGCGCACAAACCAAAACGCGTTTCGCAGCTCAACGGTGTGCGCACGCGCACCTCATCGATTCCGAGCGTTTCGATGCGCTCAACCGCCGCTTCATCGAGCAGGGTCCCGGCGTGATAAAGCGTTTCACCGCTTTCAGGATTGACCACATCGGTGCTGACGACACGACCGAGTATGCGCTCACTCAATGCCTCGATGACTTCACCGCCTTCGACCATGGCTTTCATCGCTGTGCCATTGGTTGTGCCGCAGTCATCCTCAATCACCACCAGATCCTGGGTCACATCCACCAGACGACGGGTCAGGTAACCCGAGTTGGCAGTCTTCAGCGCGGTATCGGCCAGGCCCTTGCGCGCACCGTGCGTGGAAATGAAGTACTGCAGCATGTTCAACCCTTCGCGGAAGTTCGCGGTGATCGGGGTCTCGATGATCGAGCCGTCCGGCTTGGCCATCAGGCCGCGCATTCCGGCCAGCTGGCGGATCTGAGCCGCCGAACCGCGCGCGCCCGAGTCGGCCATCATGTAGATGGAGTTGAAGGATTCCTGCATCACCGGCTTGCCCTTGACCATGCGCGGTTCGCCGGTGACACGATCGATCACCGGCTCGCTGCCCAACTGCTCCATCATGGCCTTGGCCACCACGTCGCCGGTGCGGCCCCAGATGTCGACCACCTTGTTGTAGCGTTCGCCATCGGTGACCAGACCGGAGGTGTACTGGGTATAGATTTCCTTGACTTCTTTTTCGGCGGCACCGATCAACTCATTCTTTTGCAATGGCATCAGCATGTCATCCACGGCAATCGAAATCCCGGCGCGCGTCGCGTAGGTGAATCCGGTGTACATCAGCTTGTCCGCCATGATCACCGTATCGCGCAGGCCGCACTGGCGGAAGCTGGCATTGATCAGGCGCGATATTTCCTTCTTCTTGAGCGACTTGTTGATCAGCGCGAATGGCAGTCCGGCTGGCAGCACTTCGGAAAGCAGGGCGCGGCCTACCGTCGTTTCGTAGCGCACCAGTTTTTCAACCGGCTGGCCGGCCTCGTCCTTGTGGATTTCCTTGAGGCGTACGAGCACCTTGGCCTGCAGTTCCACTTCGCGTGTCTCGTAAGCGCGCGACACTTCCGCGATGTTGGCAAACATCGAACCTTCGCCCAGTGCACCCACCTTTTCGCGCGTCATGTAGTACAGGCCCAGCACGATGTCCTGGGACGGAACGATGATCGGCTCGCCGTTTGCGGGAGAGAGCACGTTGTTGGAAGCCAGCATCAGCGTGCGGCATTCCATCTGCGCTTCCAGCGACAACGGCACGTGTACCGCCATCTGGTCGCCGTCGAAGTCGGCGTTGAATGCCGAACAGACCAGCGGATGCAACTGGATCGCCTTGCCTTCGATCAGGATCGGCTCGAACGCCTGGATACCCAGACGGTGCAAAGTCGGCGCACGGTTCAACATCACCGGATGCTCGCGTATCACCTCTTCGAGGATATCCCAGACGATGGGCTCTTCCGATTCCACCATGCGCTTGCTGGCCTTGATGGTGGTCGCCAGACCCATTGCCTCGAGGCGGCTGAAAATGAACGGCTTGAACAATTCCAGCGCCATCTTCTTGGGCAGCCCGCATTGATGCAGCTTGAGCTGTGGACCGACCACGATCACGGAACGGCCGGAGTAATCGACGCGCTTGCCCAGCAAGTTCTGGCGGAAGCGTCCGCTCTTGCCCTTGATCATGTCGGCCAGGGATTTCAACTGGCGCTTGTTCGCGCCGGTCATCGCCTTGCCGCGGCGACCGTTGTCCAGCAAGGAGTCGACCGCTTCCTGCAGCATGCGCTTTTCGTTGCGCACGATGATGTCCGGCGCCTTCAGTTCGAGCAGGCGACGCAGACGATTGTTGCGGTTGATCACGCGGCGATACAGGTCGTTCAGGTCGGAAGTCGCAAAACGGCCGCCATCCAGCGGAACCAGCGGACGCAATTCCGGCGGCAGCACCGGCAGCACCGTCATCACCATCCATTGCGGCTTGATGCCGGACGCATTGAACGCCTCCAGCACCTTCAGCCGCTTGGCGTATTTCTTGATCTTGGTTTCAGACCCGGTTGCCGCCAGTTCGGCGCGTATCGTTTCGATCTCGGCCGTGACATCCAGGCTGGCCAACAAAGCGCGAATACCCTCCGCGCCCATGGTCGCAGAAAATTCATCGCCGTATTCTTCGGTCTTGGCCAGATAGTCATCTTCGGACAGCAGCTGGCCGCGATTCAGCGGGGTCATGCCGGGTTCGGTCACGACATAGGCTTCGAAATACAGCACCCGCTCGATGTCGCGCAGGGTCATGTCCAGCACCATGCCGAGACGCGAAGGCAGGGATTTCAGGAACCAGATGTGGGCGACCGGGCTGGCCAGCTCGATATGCCCCATGCGCTCGCGGCGCACTTTGGACAGGGTGACTTCCACACCGCATTTTTCGCAGATCACGCCGCGGTGCTTCAGGCGCTTGTATTTGCCGCACAGGCACTCGTAATCCTTTACCGGCCCGAAGATTTTCGCGCAGAACAAGTCCGTCACGCTCCGGCTTGAAGGTGCGGTAGTTGATGGTTTCCGGCTTCTTGACCTCGCCGTAGGACCACGAACGGATCTTCTCAGGCGAAGCGAGACCGATTTTGATCGCATCGAACTCTTCCTTTTGGGTGACCTGTTTGAACAAATCCAGCAATGATTTCATTTGAGACTCCTCATGATTCGAGATTCAAGATTCAAGATTCAAGGTGAAAGGCTTTTTCTTGTCCCTTGCACCTTGCCTCTTGCTCCTGTTTTAGTGACGCACCAGATCCATATCGATCGCCAGAGAGCGGATTTCCTTGATGACCACGTTGAACGATTCCGGCATTCCGGCATCGATCTTGTGTTCGCCCTTGACGATGCTTTCATAGACCTTGGTACGCCCGGCCACATCATCCGATTTGACCGTGAGCATTTCCTGCAAGGTGTATGCCGCGCCGTACGCTTCCAGCGCCCAGACTTCCATTTCACCGAAGCGCTGACCGCCGAACTGCGCCTTGCCGCCCAGCGGCTGCTGTGTCACCAGACTGTAAGGTCCGGTAGAGCGCGCGTGCATCTTGTCGTCGACCAGATGGTGCAGCTTCAGGATGTGCTTGTAGCCGACCGTCACCTTGCGGTCGAATGCCTCGCCGGTACGGCCGTCATGGAGCGTGGTCTGGCCGGACGTCGGCAGATCAGCCAAGCTCCAGCATGTACTTGATTTCTTCCTCGCTGGCCCCGTCGAACACCGGTGTCGCAAACGGCACGCCGTTCTTCAGGTTTCGGCACAATTCGATGATCTCGTCGTCATTGAATGATTCGAGATCGACGGTTTGACCGTTATGGTGGTTGTATATCTTGCCGAGGAACTTGCGCACCTCGGTGATCTTGGCGTTGGTTTGCAGCATCTCGTCGATTTTCTTGCCCAGCCCCTTTGCCGCCCAGCCCAGGTGAGTTTCGAGAATCTGGCCGATGTTCATCCGCGACGGAACGCCGAGCGGATTCAACACCACGTCGACCGGCGTGCCATCCGCCATGTACGGCATGTCTTCGACCGGCACGATGCGCGAAACCACGCCCTTGTTGCCGTGGCGTCCGGCCATCTTGTCGCCGGGCTGCAGACGGCGTTTCACCGCTACATAAACCTTGACCATCTTCTGCACGCCGGCTTGCAGTTCATCGCCTTGCGTCAATTTCCGCTTCTTGAGCTCGAATGCGTCATCGAATTCGGCGCGCTTCTGTGCCAGGCCTTCCTTGACCTGCTCCATCTGCGCGGCCATTTCTTCGCTGGCAACGCGAATATCGAACCAATGATGGGGCTCGATGCCGTGCAGATATTCTTTGGTCAGCTTGGTACCCTTGGCCAGTTTTTTCGGGCCGCCGTTGGCAACCTTGCCAATCAGCAGCTTTTCCAGCCGCGCGAATACGTCGTCTTCCACAATGCGCATCTGATCGACCAGATCCTTCTTGTAGCGGTTCAGCTCGTCGTCGATAATCTGCTGGGCGCGTTTGTCGCGCTGCAGACCTTCTCGGGTGAATACCTGAACATCGATCACGGTGCCGGAACTGCCGGTCGGCACGCGCAGGCTGGTATCTTTTACATCCGATGCCTTTTCGCCAAAGATCGCGCGCAGCAGTTTTTCTTCCGGCGTCAACTGGGTCTCGCCCTTCGGCGTCACCTTGCCCACCAGCACATCACCCACCGCGACTTCCGCCCCGATATGCACGATACCGCACTCGTCAAGGCGGGCCAGCTGGGCCTCGGCCAGGTTCGGGATATCGCGGGTGATTTCTTCCGCGCCGAGCTTGGTATCGCGGGCCGCGATGGTCAGTTCCTCGATGTGTATCGAGGTGAAACGATCCTGAGCCGAAACGCGCTCGGAAATCAGGATCGAGTCCTCATAGTTGTAGCCATTCCACGGCATGAACGCGACCAGCATGTTCTGGCCCAGCGCCAGCTCGCCCATATCGGTAGATGCACCATCGGCCACCACGTCGCCGCGGTTGATCAGATCACCCACCTTGACCAGCGGCCGCTGGTTGATATTGGTGTTCTGGTTGGAGCGGGTGTATTTGGTCAGGTTGTAGATATCCACACCGACTTCGCCTGCGGTGGTCTCTTCATCGTTGACACGCACCACGATGCGGGCAGCATCGACATAATCGATGCGTCCGCCGCGCCACGCTTGCACGGTCGTGCCAGAATCCACCGCCACGGTGCGCTCGAGTCCGGTACCCACCAGCGGCTTTTCCGCACGCAGGCAAGGGACGGCCTGGCGTTGCATGTTGGCACCCATCAGCGCGCGGTTGGCGTCGTCATGTTCCAGGAACGGAATCAGCGAAGCCGCAACCGAAACGACCTGGGACGGCGAAACGTCCATGTATTCCATCTGGTCCGGAGCCGACAGCACGAATTCGTTGTGATGGCGCGCCGACACAATATCGTTGGTGAAGTGGCCGCGCTTGTCCAGCTCGGCATTCGCCTGGGCAATGGTGTATTTTCCTTCCTCGATAGCAGACAGGTAATCGACATCGTCCGACACCTTGCCCTTGGAAACTTTGCGGTAGGGTGTTTCGATGAAGCCATACTCGTTGGTGCGCGCATACAAGGCCAGCGAATTGATCAGGCCGATGTTCGGGCCTTCCGGCGTTTCGATCGGGCACACGCGACCGTAATGGGTCGGATGCACGTCGCGAACCTCGAAACCGGCGCGTTCGCGGGTCAATCCGCCCGGCCCCAACGCGGAAATACGGCGCTTGTGGGTGATTTCAGACAGGGGATTGGTCTGGTCCATGAACTGGGACAGCTGGCTGGAGCCGAAAAATTCCTTGACCGCCGCCGAAATCGGCTTGGCATTGATCAGGTCATGCGGCATCAGATTATCGGTCTCGGCCTGGCCCAGACGCTCCTTGACCGCCCGCTCAACACGCGCCAATCCGGCGCGGAACTGGTTTTCCGCCAATTCGCCGACAGCGCGCACGCGACGATTGCCGAGGTGATCGATGTCGTCGATCTCGCCGTGCCCGTTGCGCAACTCGACCAGTATCTTCACCACCGCAACGATGTCTTCGTTGGACAGGATCGACGGACCGGTCAACTCTTCGCGGCCAACGCGGCGGTTGAACTTCATGCGGCCGACAACAGACAGGTCGTAGCGGTCGTCGTTGAAGAACAGGCCATTGAACAGGTTTTCGACCGCTTCTTCGGTGGGCGGCTCGCCAGGGCGCATCATGCGGTAGATCGCCACTCGCGCAGTCCACTGGTCGACTGTTTCATCGGTGCGCAGGGTTTGTGAAATAAATCCGCCATGATCCAGATCGTTGGTGTACAGGGTGCTGATTTTCTTGATACCGGCGGCCTGCATTGCATGTAGCATGGACTCGGTGATCTCGTCATTGGCGTTCGCGATGATTTCGCCGCTTTCCTTGTCAACCACATTCTCGGCAATCACGCGGCCGATCAGGAACTCCTCGCTGACATCAAGCTTGGTAATTCCCGCTTCTTCCATTTCACGGATGTGCCGCACGGTGATGCGCTTTTCCTTGGCCACGATTACCTTGCCGGACTTGCCGAGAATGTCGAAGCGCGCGGTATCGCCGCGCAGGCGTTCCGGAACCACTTCGAACTGTATGCCTTTCTTGCTCAGGTGGAACGCGTCAAATTCGAAGAACATCTTGAGTATGTCTTCATTGCTGTATCCGAGTGAACGCAGCAGTATCGTGACCGGCATCTTGCGGCGGCGGTCGATACGGAAATATACGTAATCCTTGGCATCGAATTCGAAGTCCAGCCACGAGCCGCGGTAAGGAATGATCCGCGCGGAAAACAGCAGCTTTCCGGAGGAATGGGTTTTGCCGCGATCATGCTCGAAGAACACGCCCGGCGAACGGTGCAGCTGCGAAACGATGACACGCTCGGTGCCGTTGATTACGAATGAACCGGTGTGTGTCATCAGCGGGATTTCTCCCATGTAGACTTCCTGCTCCTTGACTTCCTTGACGGTTGGCTTGGATGCTTCCTTGTCCATGATGGTCAGGCGCACACGCGCGCGCAGCGGCGAAGCATAAGTCAGGCCGCGCTGGCGGCATTCCTTCACATCGAACGGGGGCATGCCCAGCTGGTAGCTGACGAAATCGAGACGGGCATTCTTGGAATGGCTGTGGATCGGGAATATGCTGTTGAATGCGGCTTGAAGTCCGTCATTTTTCCGCTGCTCGGGCGGCGTATAAGCCTGCAGAAATGCAGCGTAGGACTCCAGCTGGGTGGACAGCAGGAATGGAACCGGCAAAGCACCAACTCGCTTTGCAAAACTTTTACGAACACGTTTTTTTTCGGTAAAAGAGTAGTTCATATAATCTCCGCGAATAAGGGAAAACAAAGTTGCATATCAGGTGTAACCACCGGATATGCCGAAACAAAAGACATGGGACAGAAAACCATTCGTGGGTAGCCACTTTGCGGCTTGCCTGTGTGACAATTCGGGTTCCCTGGCCGCTGCCTTCTTAAAGCGGCAAAAGGCTGACGGAAAACCGCCAGCCTTTCCACAGCGTAATACCTTACTTGATCTCGGCAACCGCGCCAGCTTCAACCAGTTGCTTCAGGATTGCATCGGCATCAGCCTTGGACACGCCTTCCTTTACAGGCTTCGGCGCGCCGTCAACCAGATCCTTGGCTTCCTTCAAGCCAAGCCCGGTAATGGTGCGAACGACCTTGATCGTGTTCACCTTGTTGTCACCGGCAGCCTTCAGGACCACGGTAAATTCCGTCTGGTCCGCAGCAGCAGCGCCTGCAGCGGCTCCTGCAGCAGGTCCGGCAACAGCGACCGCAGCAGCAGATACACCAAACTTCTCTTCCATTTGCTTGATCAGGTCGGAAAGTTCCAGCACCGTCATCTTCGAAATCACATCAATTACATCAGCATTAGTTGCAGCCATATTGCTCTCCTAAGTTCTGTTAATTCAAAAATTTATTAAGCGGCAGTTGCGGCTTGATTCTTGTCGCGGATCGCAGCCAGGGTACGAACAAACTTTGCAGTTGTCGCATTCATGGTTGCCATCAGGCGCGCAATCAACTCCTCGCGGCCCGGTGTCGCGGCCAGCACGGCAACCTGCTCCGCAGACATCACGGAACCGTTCATTGCGCCTGCCTTGATCACCAGTTTCTCATTGGTCTTGGCAAAATCGAATACCACTTTCGCAGCAGCGACTGCATCGGCACTCATGCTATACACGAGCGGACCGACCATTTTTTCTGCCAGCGCCTCAAAAGGCGTTCCCTGTACTGCACGCCGTGCCAGGGTGTTTTTCAACACATGGAAATACACACCGGACTTGCGCGCATTGGCACGCAAAGTGGTGATATCGGCGACCTGGATGCCACGGTACTCTGCCAAGACGATAGTCTGGGCCTGCGCCACCTGGGCACTGACTTCCGCTACCACGGCTTGCTTTTCTTGCAGATTGAGACTCAAGTCTTCCTCCAGTTTCCAGAATGCACTCGCGCACATTCCATCGTTATAACAGCGACCATGAGCCAGGAAAACCACAATTCCTGCTCGCGGACACACCATCTACGGGGGAATCGGTCAACAGTAGACAGGGGTCAGAGAAGAAAAATTCCGAAACACACCGTCAACCACGCACCGAACATTAAGCCTTCCGGCTCCACCGGTCTTGGATGCTGCATTACCGCCAGCAGTCCAAAAACATATGCCGGCGGGAAATCATCCCGCCAGCAAATTCAAATCCCTGCGATCAGCCCGCGGCCAGACTGGCCTGCTCGACCCGCACACCCGCACCCATGGTGCTGGAGAGCGACACCTTCTTCAGGTAAATCCCCTTGGAGGCCGCCGGCTTTGCCTTGTTCAGCGCATCGACCAGCGCGAGCAGATTTTCACGCAATGCGTCAGGCGCAAACGACGCGCGTCCGATGGTGCATTGCACAATGCCGTTCTTGTCGGTGCGGTACTGAACCTGACCCGCCTTTGCATTCTTGACCGCGCCCGCGACATCGGCAGAAACGGTGCCAACCTTGGGGTTGGGCATCAATCCGCGCGGACCGAGAATCTGGCCAAGCTGGCCGACCAGACGCATCGCGTCGGGACTGGCAATCAGCACATCAAATTCCAGATTGCCGCCTTTGATCGATTCAGCAAGGTCATCGAAACCAACAATGTCCGCACCGGCTGCCTTGGCTTCTTCAGCCTTGGTGCCCTGGGCGAAAACTGCGACGCGCACGGTCTTGCCGGTCCCTTTGGGCAACACCACCGAACCGCGCACCAATTGGTCGGATTTTTTTGCATCAATTCCGAGGTTGATCGCAACATCGATGGACTCGTCAAACTTGGCTACGGCATTTTCCTTGACCAGGTTCAGCGCATCATTCAGGGGATACAGTTTGTTTCGGTCAATCTTGGCCGCAATTGCCTTATAACGTTTGGATATCATGTTATATGCCCTCCACTGTGATTCCCATGCTGCGCGCGCTTCCTGCTATGGTGCGCACTGCGGCGTCCATGTCGGCGGCGGTCAGGTCGGGCATCTTGGCCGTTGCGATTTCTTCCGCTTGCTTGCGGGTCAGCTTCCCCACTTTATCGGTATGAGGCGTCTTGCTGCCCTTCTGGATACCAGCTGCCTTCTTGATCAGAATGGTCGCCGGCGGGGTCTTCATGATGAAGGTGAAGCTCTTGTCCGCAAAAGCGGTAATCACCACCGGAATCGGCAGCCCCGGCTCAACGCCCTGGGTTTGCGCGTTGAACGCCTTGCAGAATTCCATGATATTCAGCCCGCGCTGACCCAATGCAGGGCCTATCGGTGGACTTGGATTTGCCTTGCCTGCAGGCACTTGTAGCTTGATATAGCCGACAACTTTTTTTGCCATGTTACTACTCCTTATCAGTGGGTTAAACGCATACCGCCTGTTACTCCGGCACGCTCCCCGTTAAAAACTACTGCTACGGTACTACTCGATTCTTATAAACCTAAGCCTTTTCGACCTGACCGAAATCCAGTTCCACAGGCGTCGAACGGCCAAAAATGGTTACTGCAACGCGGATCTTGTTCTTGTCGTAATTAACATCTTCTACCGAGCCGTTAAAGTCGGTGAACGGGCCTTCCTTGACCCGCACCAGTTCGCCAACCTCGAACAACACCTTGGGCCTTGGTTTTTCAACACCTGCCTGCATCTGCTGCATGATGTTCTGCACTTCTTTCTCGCTGATCGGCGTTGGTTTCATCGCCGAACCGCCCAGAAAACCGGTCACCTTGGGGGTGCTTTTCACCAGATGCCAGCTTTCGTCGGTCATTTCCATTTCCACAAGCACATACCCCGGAAAGAACTTGCGTTCGGATATGCTTTTTTGCCCCGATTTGAGCTCCACCACCTCTTCGACCGGAACCAGAATCTGGCCAAATTTGTCCTGCATACCTTCGCGCTGGATGCGTTCCTGCAGCGCGCGCTGCACGCTTTTCTCAAATTGGGAGTACGTATGAACAACATACCAATGCATAGCCATTACTCACCCCGCCCCATTATCCTGTTCACCACGACCATGAGACTGGCATCCACCGCCCACAAAAACAGCGCCATGGTGACGGCAAACGCGATCACCACCGCGGTAGTCTGCAATGTTTCCTTGCGTGTCGGCCAAACCACGCGCTTTGCCTCGGCCACGGAATCCCTGCCGAAAGTAAAAAAGCGCCTTCCCGGCGCGCTGGTCAATGCCACTCCTGCAGCCAGCAACAAACCAGCCAGCACCGACAACAACCTGAGCACCGACGGACTGTTCTGCAAGTAGTAATAACCTGTGATGCCTGAGGCAACCAGCAACAGGGCTACGAGCAACTTTATCTTGTCTAGCATGCGCTATTATTCCGATTAACTTTGAAAACCTGTTTTTTGGCAGGCCAGGAGGGTCTCGAACCCCCAACCCTCGGTTTTGGAGACCGATACTCTACCAATTGAGCTACTGGCCTAAACTCGGGAAGTGGCAAGAAAGAAGTGAGAAGAACAAACCTTTCCCGCTTTCCTCCTGACCCATTCTCATTTCATTACTCGATAATCTTTGCAACCACCCCGGCGCCGACGGTACGGCCGCCTTCGCGAATCGCGAAGCGCAAGCCCTCTTCCATCGCGATCGGGTTGATCAGGTTCACCGTGATGCTGACGTTGTCGCCCGGCATCACCATTTCGGTGCCGGCCGGCAATTCAACCGCACCGGTCACGTCGGTAGTGCGGAAGTAGAACTGCGGACGGTAACCCTGGAAGAACGGGGTGTGACGCCCGCCTTCGTCCTTGCCCAGCACATAGATCTCGGCGGTGAACTTGGTGTGCGGCGTGATCGATCCCGGCTTGGCCAGCACCTGGCCACGCTCGACTTCTTCACGCTTGGTGCCGCGCAGCAGTACGCCGACGTTGTCACCCGCCTGACCCTGGTCCAGGAGCTTCCTGAACATTTCCACGCCGGTGCAGGTGGTCTTGAGCGTCGGCTTGATGCCGACGATCTCGATTTCCTCGCCAACCTTGATGATGCCGCGCTCGACACGGCCGGTTACGACGGTGCCGCGACCGGAGATCGAGAATACGTCTTCAACCGGCATCAGGAAGGCGCCTTCCAGCGCGCGCTTCGGCTCGGGGATGTAGGTGTCCAGTGCTTCAGCCAGGCGGAAGATGGAAGGCTCGCCGATGTCGCTCTGGTCGCCTTGCAGCGCCTTCAGCGCGGAGCCCTTGATGATGGGGATGTCGTCGCCGGGAAATTCGTATTTGGAGAGCAGTTCACGCACTTCCATTTCGACCAGTTCGAGCAGCTCTTCGTCGTCAACCATGTCGCATTTGTTCATGTATACGACGATGTAGGGTACGCCCACCTGACGTGCCAGCAGGATGTGCTCGCGCGTCTGCGGCATCGGGCCGTCGGCGGCCGATACCACCAGGATCGCGCCGTCCATCTGCGCCGCACCGGTGATCATGTTCTTGATGTAGTCGGCGTGGCCCGGGCAGTCTACGTGCGCGTAGTGGCGGTTGGCAGTTTCGTATTCGACGTGCGCGGTGTTGATGGTGATGCCGCGCGCCTTTTCTTCCGGTGCCGCGTCAATCTGGTCGTAGCCCTTGGCTTCGCCGCCAAATTTCTTGGACAGCACGGTCGTGATCGCCGCCGTCAGCGTGGTCTTGCCGTGGTCCACGTGGCCTATCGTGCCTACGTTGACGTGCGGTTTGGTGCGTTCAAATTTGCTCTTTGCCATGATTTTTCCTTATCAATGTCAAACGTTAATAATAAAAACAAAACTCTGAATATCCAACAATAAAATATACTTGGTGCCCATGGCGAGAATCGGACTCGCGACCTCTCCCTTACCAAGGGAGTGCTCTACCACTGAGCCACATGGGCAAGCCCTCAAACCAAAATCAATGCCAAACTGGAGCGGGTGAAGGGAATCGAACCCTCGTCGTAAGTTTGGAAAACTTCTGCTCTACCATTGAGCTACACCCGCAGCGCCCAACCAAACCACCCACACAATGCTAAACCAGAATCATAATTACATACATTAAATCTGGTGGAGGGGGAAGGATTCGAACCTTCGAAGGCAGAGCCGTCAGATTTACAGTCTGATCCCTTTGACCGCTCGGGAACCCCTCCAAACAGAACCCGCGATTATGCCGACCGGCAACCAGGATGTCAAACTGATTTGGCGAAAACAGCACGATAACCGGCAACAGGAACGGCGCTTGATTTCAGTATTCACCCTTGCAACTGACCAAGTATCGCAAACAGCGCCCCAATACGCCCCTTGGGTGCGCCATCCATGGCCTGCCAATTGAGTAAAGCGGCATATGAAAAGCGTCCCGGCGGACCAAGGATTATCCTCCGTGCTGCCCCGTCCATAACGGTTTCACCGTACATACGCCGGATTCCACAAAACATGGATTTAGCCTGATAATTGGCTGTGATTTTCGCCGTTAATCCTGTCCAGGAGGCCAAATGGAGTTAACCTGCTACCGCGATGCGGAATTACAACGCGAACCGCGCCGGCTGCCCGCGGCACTGTACAATATTGCGCATTTGCTGCTGGAACACAGCACCGACGGCGTGGTATTCGTGCCTATCCGCAGCATGCAATTCCTTGCAGTGATTGATCGGGAGGAAATCATCTTTCTCGATGCGGAACACAAAAGCCAGGTTGATATTGCGTGGCAGCATTTTCGTCCACAACTGCGCGCGTCGCTGATCGACCCGGTTCCGTACGAAGCGGTGTACTACAGCAGGAACGCGGAGAAAACCATGAACCGGCTGCTGGTCGAATTCGCTCCGGCGCTCAATGCGCTGTCTGCGAAAAATGTCCCTTCGAGCGCTGCCCGGATCATCAAGCTGGACCGCGGCCAGCCCGGAAACTAGTCGTCATCACCCAGTTCCGGGTTCCAACCGTTCGCCTTGGCGCGGGCTACTGCCTCCTGGTGGATACGCATAAAACGCTGCAGCAATTCCTCCGGCAGCCGGCTGGGCAGGTGCCCGTACTTCTCCCACTCGGCATAGGTTTTTTCGTACAGAACCTGCATCTGGCCGGCATTCCAGCCTTTGCAGTCTTCACTTTCGGGAATCAGGCCGAACACCCAGCCATCCTTGACGATCTGCGCCAGATTGGTCATGCCGCCATTCTCGTCTTCATACAAGCCTGCGTAGCGTTGTTCCATTATTGATTACCGTGTAAGCGCTTTGAATTGCAAAACCTGTTTATCGTCATGACCGCCATGTCGCGCTCGGCCTGAAATTCGGGTCGGTTCAACAACCTGCAGAGCCGAAAGCTGCCTCTTCTTCCTTTACCGCGTCAAACCAGCATACAGCAACGGCAGCTTTTGGTTACGGCCGCCGTTTCACAACTTGACTTGCAAGCAAGTCAGCCTGTGACGAAAGCTGCCATTTCTTCCTTTTAGCGCGTCAATCCAGCGTACAGCAGAGGCAGCTTTTCCGGCAGGTGCGACACCTGATCCACCACCATATAGTTTCTGGCGCCGAATATCCGTGACACGTATTGGTCTGCACGGGGATCCAGGCTCATGCAGAAAGCAAGCACTCCGTTGCGTTCCGCTTCCTCGACAGCCTTTTTCGCATCGAAACGCAGGTATTGCGGATCGCGAACATCCACGTCCGCCGGTTCACCGTCGGTGATGACCAGCAGCAATTTTTTGGCTGAACGCTGATGTTTCAGGTAATGGGCGGCGTGGCGTATCGCCGCGCCCATGCGCGTGGACAATTGTCCGGTCATTCCGGCAAGACGCGCCTTGGGTATTTCGTTGTATACCTGATCGAAGTCCTTGAAGCGCTGGTATTCGACGTCGTGCCGGCCGTCGGAACAGAAGCCGTGGATGGCAAACGGATCGCCCACCTTGCTGATCGCATCGGCCAGCAGCACCGTGGCCTGGCGGGTCAATTCGAGAACGGTGTGCTCCTGGCCGGCAACCTTGTCGTTGGTCGATTCGGACAGATCGAGCAGCACCAGCACCGAGATGTCGCGTATCTTGCGCACGCTTCGCATCATGATGCGCGGATCCGGCTGCAAGCCCATGCGCATGTCGATGCTGCCTGCAATCGCCGCATTGATGTCCAGTTCGTCGCCGTCCTCCAGTTTGCGGATGCGTGTCACGCCCTGCGGCTGCATCGCATCGAGCAGATACTTCATTTGCGAGATGATGCGCTTGTGCTGTGTCGCGATCTCATCGATGATCCCGAGATCGCCCAGCTTGGGCCGCCGCTCCAGTACCGTTGCCCAGCTTGGTCGCTCCAGTTGGATCTGGTAATCCCATTCGGAATAATGGAATGGGTCGGAGACCGGCTCTTTGCCTTCCATTTCATTGTAGGACACTCCCATGTCTTCATAGGGGCGCAATTCCGTTCCCAGCACCCAGATTTCCTGCGCATCCTCTCCGGCCAGTTCGCAATCGATCTCGTTAACCATCTCCATCACGCTGACATATTTGCGCACCTGCTGCACGGTTTCATAGCCGGCCAAGGCTGCCTGATCGTGATCGAATTCCTCAAATTCCCAGAAATATCGGTTGTCGTCCCGATAGGGCGCGATCAACAGGTCAGTGCGGGGATTGAATGCGATTCTCCTGTCCTTCAGCTTGTGCGCGAGTTGCACGCCAATATCCCAGGATACCTGGTTGTCCTGCAAACGATCCGCGGCGACGGCAAACAAGGCGCGCCCCTCGGCGATCCACTGATCGTCATCTTCATAATCCGGATCCAGTAACGCGCGCGCCAATCGGTTCAGGTAGTCGCCGACGGTAGCCCCCTGCGATGCCGCAATCGTGTGAAACTTCGCCCACAATTGGCGCAATCCGGGGAAACGGCGGATAGCAAGCGTTTCCACGCGCGCGTCTTCGATCACCGCAATGACCGCCATCTGCATGGGGTTGAGCGATTCGGCCGAGATAGGCGTTCTGGTTTCGACCAGATGCGCCGCGCTATGTGCTGCCGCCGCGCGATACAGCTCGACGCCCGGAATACCCTCGAAGTCGTCATACGCATCCGGCAGATGCAGCAGATATCCCTCAATAAACGGTTTGTAGCCTTCTCGTGTCTCAAAGTCCCCCGATGTGGGACGCAGAAAAAAATCGCGCGCCCAAAGTGCGCGCAGATACATATTGATGCGCCGTTGCACATCGACAAACAGCGTGCCCTTGCGCTCTTTCTGCAGAACCGCCTTCGACTCTTTCGATTGCAGGCCGAAATATTTGATCTGTTCTTCGTAGTTGGTACGGTGCGCATGCGCGCCCCACATCGCCCAGCGCCGCAGTCCGCCCAGCGTCAGTTGGCTAAGCAGCACATCCAGCTTGTCCAGCATCGGTCGCACGCCGCGGGGCGCGCGGGATATCAGCGCGTCGATGAATTGCAGATAATTCCGGAACAGTTCGGCATCGCCCAGACGTCGTGCCGCGGTGGTCGAAGTGGACAGGATCAATTCGATCACCGAACCCGAAGTCTTGGAGGTCAGGCTCATCGCCGTCTGCGCAAGGTCGACGATGACTTCTTCGCCGATTTCCTTGCTCACGTGTGGCGCTTCTTCCAGCCAGGCGATAACCAATGGTGCGCCTTTTCCCAACTGATTGACCGCGGAAGCCGCCTTGAGATAGTTATCCAGGCCGCGCGCGGAAAAGGATTTTGTCGCCTCCACCCAGGATGAATGCAGCACCTGCACGGCCTCCGGCGGCAGGCCATCCAGCAGCTCCTGATAGTCTTCCAGCTTGATCGACATGAACTGAAGCGGGATTACTTGTCGCTGAAGAAGGTCGTCACTGCCGCATCCAGTGCGTCGCGCATATCCGGGTCATCGGTAATCGGGCGCACCAGTGCCACACGACATGCCGGCAACGGGGCAACCCCCTTGGAAATCAGCGAGCCGGCATAAACCAGCATACGCGTGGAAATGCCCTCGTCCAGTCCGTGACCTTTCAGGTTGCGCGCGCGTTCCGCGATGTTCACCAGTTTACCGGCAATTTCGGCCGACACACCGGTTTCATGCGCAACGATCTCTGTTTCGGTCTGGTGTTCCGGATAATTGAAATCCAGCCCGCCAAAGCGCTGCTTGGTCGATTGCTTCAGGTCTTTCATCAGGCTCTGGTAACCCGGGTTGTAGGAAATCACCAGGTGGAAATCCGGGTGTGCGTGCAAAAGCTCGCCCTTTTTTTCCAGCGGCAGTACGCGACGATTGTCGGTGAGCGGATGGATCACCACCGTCGTATCCTGGCGTGCTTCCACCACCTCGTCGAGGTAGCAGATCGCGCCATAACGTGCGGCAATCGCCAGCGGGCCATCCTGCCAGCGCGTTCCATTCGCATCCAGCAGGAAACGGCCGACCAGGTCGGAAGCGGTCATGTCCTCGTTGCAGGCCAC
Organism: uncultured beta proteobacterium; assembly: GCA_963827265.1. Taxonomy (GTDB): domain Bacteria; phylum Pseudomonadota; class Gammaproteobacteria; order Burkholderiales; family Gallionellaceae; genus Gallionella. The sequence continues at coordinate 442,703 of CAWHAD010000007.1, forward strand.
GGTGATCAGGGGCCTGTTCAGCCGGTGTGCCATGTATTCCACGAAGCGGGTCTTGCCGCACCCGGTCGGTCCCTTCAACATCATCGGCATGCGCACGGAATAGGCTGCCTCGAACAACTCCACTTCATCGCCCACGGTGCGGTAGTAGGGTTGTTTGCTGACTCGGTACTGTTCGATTACATCGCTCATGTTTGACTCCATCGTTGACTGAATTAGACACAATGCCAAAAGCCGGCCCTTGGCATTGCATCCAGGTAATACTCAAAACAGAAAGCCCTCGCCGTCTTGGCGACAACGAGGGCTTGCCGGTGCAAACTGAAACTTATACCGTTTTGCCGCGGAATATCACCATGGCAGCGCCCTGGCTTTGCTTGAAGTTGTCATAGCCAACCAAACGCACATGGTTGTTCGGATTGGCCTTGTGGCAAGCTTCTGCCTCGGCGACCACTCTATCCACGTCTGTTTCGCCAAACATCGGCAATTTCCACATGTACCAGTAGTTGTCCATCAGATGTTCCGGCTCGGTATGCTCAATCGCCGGGTTCCAGCCCCTGGACACCAGGTACTGAACCTGCTTCTTGATCTTTTCCGCACTCATTGCAGGCAGGTAGGAGAAAGTCTCGAACTTGCGGCTGGCCGGATCGGACACGCGGGATTTGTAATCTTGCATTTCACTCATTTTGTTTTCCTTTAAGTTAGCTGGTAGCGGGTAGTGCTGCACGACGCGCTTGCGTCGCGCAGCGGCTTGCCTGCTTATTTGTGCGCTACGTCCAGTTTGTCAACGGTGTCGAATTCGAACTTGATCTCTTTCCATGTTTCCATGGCGATCTTGAGTTCCGGGCTGCTCTTGGCCGCGTTGGTCAGGATGTCCTTGCCTTCCTTCTCAAGCTGGCGGCCTTCGTTGCGCGCTTCCACGCAGGCTTCCAGCGCGACACGGTTGGCTGCAGCACCCGCCGCGTTGCCCCAGGGGTGGCCCAGTGTGCCGCCGCCGAACTGCAGCACGGAATCGTCGCCGAAGATGTTCACCAGCGCCGGCATGTGCCATACGTGGATACCGCCGGATGCAACCGGGATCACGCCGGGCATCGAACCCCAGTCCTGGTCGAAGAACAGGCCGCGGGAACGGTCTTCCTTGATAAACTCGTCACGCATCGTGTCGATCCAGCCCAGTGTGGAAGCGCGATCGCCTTCCAGCTTGCCCACCACCGTGCCGGAGTGCAGGTGGTCACCGCCGGACAGGCGCAGCACCTTGGTCAGCACACGGAAGTGAATACCGTGGTGCGGGTTGCGGTCTAGCACGGCGTGCATCGCGCGGTGGATGTGCAACAGCATGCCGTTGTTGCGGCACCAGTTCGCCAGACCCGTGTTGGCAGTCAGACCGCCAGTCAGGTAGTCGTGCATGACGATCGGCGAACCGATTTCCTTCGCGTACTCGGCACGCTTGTACATTTCTTCCGGGGTCGGTGCGGTCACGTTCAGGTAGTGGCCCTTGCGCTCGCCGGTCTCGCGCTCCGCCTTTTCGATCGCTTCCTGCACGAAATCGAAACGTGCGCGCCAACGCATGAAAGGCTGGCTGTTGACGTTCTCGTCGTCCTTGGTGAAGTCAAGACCGCCGCGCAGGCACTCATACACCGCACGGCCGTAGTTCTTCGCGGACAAGCCCAGCTTCGGTTTGATGGTGCAACCCAGCAGCGGGCGGCCGTATTTGTTCATGATGTCGCGTTCGGCCTGGATACCCTGGGGTGGGCCGCCGCAGGTCATGATGTAGGCGATTGGGAAGCGGATGTCTTCCAGACGCAGCGCGCGCAGCGCCTTGAAGCCGAACACGTTGCCGACCAGCGAGGTCAGCACGTTGACCATCGAGCCTTCTTCGAACAGGTCGATCGGGTAGGCCACGAAAGCGTAGAAGCAGGTGTCGTCGCCGGGCACGTCTTCGATGCGGTATGCGCGGCCCTTGTAGTAATCGAGGTCGGTCAGCAGATCGGTCCACACGGTGGTCCAGGTCCCTGTTGAAGATTCAGCCGCAACCGCAGCGGCGATTTCCTCACGATCCACACCGGCTTGCGGAGTAATTTTGAAGCATGCCAGGAGATCCGTATCCTTTGGCGTGTACTCGGGCATCCAATACGTTTGCCGGTACTCTTTGACACCTGCGCTATATTTCTTTACTGCCATGATTAACTCCCTCTCAAAAATGCGGCGCAGCGCGACGCGGTTAAAACGGCTGATAGCACATTAGCCATTCGACCAGGCTGCCAGAACACGACAACCGGGGCTGGGTTACTGCATGGATAGAATATTAGCCTCAGGAATACATAAGGACAATTCAATTATTTTAATGGTTATGATAAGATTAAACTTATACATAAATCCTGGGGTGGATTTCCATGTTACATCTAACCTTAAGACAATTACAGGTCTTTGAGTCTGCCGCGACGCATCTGAACTTCTCGCATACGGCAAAACAACTTTACCTTTCCCAGCCGGCCGTTTCGATGCAGATCAAGCAGCTGGAAGAAAATATCGGCTTGCCGCTGTTCGAGCAGATGGGCAAGAAAATATTCCTGACCGAGGCCGGCCGCGAGCTGTTCCAGTACAGCCGCAACATCACGCAGCAACTCGCCGAAATGGAATCGGTGTTTGACGAGATGAAAGGACTGGGGCATGGCAAGCTCACCCTGTCCGTGGTCAACACCGCGAATTATTTCACCCCGCAGCTGCTCGCCCGGTTTTGCCAGCAATATCCCGGCATCAATGTGATTCTCCAGGTCGCCAACCGCGATGCCGTGCTCAAACAGCTTGCCGACAACAGCACCGACCTGGCAATCCTGGGGCAGCCGCCCGACGGTCTGGACATCATTGCGGAATCGTTCCTGGAAAACCCGCTGGTCGTGATCGCCGCTCCCGACCACCCGCTCGCCAAACTCAAACATGTCAAATTCACCCGGCTCGCGGAAGAAACCTTCCTGTCGCGCGAACAGGGCTCAGGTACCCGCAGCGCAATGGAACGCGTGTTCGAGCAGCATCATATCCAGCCGCACATCAGCATGGAAATGGAGACCAATGAAGCGATCAAGCAGGCGGTCCAGGCCGGAATGGGACTGGGCATCCTGTCGCTGCACAGCATCGAACTGGAACTTGAGACCGGACGGCTGGCGATGCTCAATGTCGAGCACTTTCCGCTGCCCCGCCTGTGGTTCGTCGCTCATCGCAGCAACAAACGGCTGAGCAGCGCAGCGCTGGCGTTCAAGAACTTTTTGCTGGTTGAGGCAAAAAAGATATTTGCAGCGCGCCTGAACGCTTCGCACGGCAAGTAAAGGCCGCTTGGCAGCGCCTGAACTGCTACAGGATCTGCGCGGCTTCTTCGAATGTCAGGCGCGGGTTGCGCGGGAACAATTTGGCGGGATCGCCATAGCCCAGGTTGACCACGAAATTGGATTTGATCTTGCCGCCCGGGAAGAACTCCTGGTCCACTTTCGCGTTGTCAAAGCCGGACATCGGTCCGGCATCCAGCCCCAGCGCGCGTGCTGCAAGGATCAGATAGGCGCCCTGCAGCGTGCCGTTCCGGAATGCGGTGGTGTCGATCAGCGGCTGGTTGCCGGCGAACCAGGAACGCGCGTCGGCTTGCGGAAACAGCTTCGGCAGTTTTTCATGAAATTCGGTATCGTATGCGATGATCACGGTGACCGGCGCGGCGCGGGTCTTTTCCACATTGCCCGGGGACATTGCCGCCAGCAAACGTTCCTTGGCCGCCGGACTGCGCACGAACACGAAGCGCGCCGGGCTGGAATTGGCGCTGGTCGGCGCCCACTTCATCAGGTCGTAGATCTGGTGTATCAGCGTATCGCTGACCGGCTTGTCCAGCCATCCATTGTGGGTGCGCGCTTCGCGGAAAATGATGTCCAGGCTGGGATCATCGAGTTGCATGGTTTTCTCCTTTGTTTGAATTAAACTAGTTTACATCACCCAGATGCCGGTGCCGAAAAAATGGGCCGGGCAAAAAGTAACAATCCAAGGAAATAGTAAAGATGGATTCATTAGTCGTTGCAGCAATCTATAAGTTCGTGAAACTGCCCGATTGCGCGGCTATGCGCGCGCCGTTGCAGGCGCAATGCGATGCGCTGGGCATCACCGGCACGCTGCTGCTCGCGGAGGAAGGCATCAACGGCACGATCGCCGGCACGCGTTCCGGCATCGACAATATATTGTCATATCTGCGCAGCGACCCGCGCCTGGCGGACCTGCAACACAAGGAATCCGCCGCCGAACTGCCGCCGTTCTACCGGATGAAGGTCAAGCTGAAAAAGGAGATCGTCACGATGGGCGTGCCGGGCATCGATCCCGACCGAACGGGTCGGCCAGTACGTCAAGCCGGAAGACTGGAACGCGCTGATCAGCGATCCCGACGTGCTGCTGGTGGACACGCGCAACGATTACGAGGTCGAGGTCGGCACCTTCAGGGGCGCGGTCGATCCGCGCATCACCACCTTCCGCGAATTTCCCGACTACGTCAAAAACAATTTCGATCCGCAAAAGAAGCCGCGTGTCGCGATGTTCTGCACCGGCGGGATACGCTGCGAAAAGGCCTCGGCCTACATGCTGCAGCAGGGCTTCCCCGAGGTCTACCACCTGCAGGGCGGGATACTGAAATATCTGGAGAACGTTCCGGCGGAGCAGAGCCTGTGGCAAGGCGAATGTTTCGTGTTCGACCAGCGCGTCGCGGTCGGGCAAGGCCTGGCGCCGGGACATTACGAACTCTGCTACGGCTGCTCGCGCCCGATCACCGCGGAAGAAAAAGCCTCGCCCAAATATCAGGCCGGCGTGTCCTGCCCGAATTGTTTTGACAGCCTCACACCCGAAAAACGCGCCGCCGCGCTGGAACGGCAAAAACAGGTCGAGCTGGCCAGGCAGCGCGGCGAGGCGCATATCGGGAAGCGGGGCAAAAAAGCTGCGCGGGCAGGTTAGTTTGTAGCTAACGCTACACAGGCTGATTCTTCTGCAGGAAAAAGTCGCCCGACCATTTTCCCGCCTTGTAATCGATCGTCAGCCGCTTCGGAACAAAAGCTTCAGGTTTGACGATCGGAAAATCCTCCACCGGCGGCTCGACCTCGAAATCTTTTACATTGCAGGCCTTGGTCATCACCGGGCGGAAACCAATTTTCAAATGAGGTGCTGCGGTCGCAAAGTTTGCCGCCTGCGCGTCGCCGCCGAAGCGCACCGCCTTCCTGATCAGGCAGCTGAAATACAGCTCCATCTCGACTGCCAATGGCTCGGTAAGCTCCTGCAGCTTCTTGTCGGCGGACGCACTCCACTCCACCAGTACTTTTTTGCCGAGAATCTCGATGGTGTTTTGCATGCTTGGCTCTCCTTGCGACTCGCAGATTGTATTAGTGAGGCTTTCGCGAAACTTGATCACAATACAACAAATCAACTTCGCCGGGGTCAGACTGACTATAAGCTACATTCTTAATGCTTCGACAAAAGCAAAGTCGCGGGGTGTGGCCCCGCACGCCAATTACTTTCTTTATGCGGCTAAAGAAAGTAATCAAAGAAACGCCGCCCCGGTTTGCCGCCCCCTTCGGGGTTCCCTCGATCAGACGCCAACGAGCGGGGCTGCGCAACTCGCACGATCCGCTGCGCGGCCACGTGCTCAAACATAACCAGCGACTTGGCTGGCGTCGTTTGCCAGCTTAGTCGAATGGCTAGTTGTTTCATCAGTGCTCGCCCAACCCCACCGCTCGTTCGCGCCTGATCGAGGCGGCGCTCAGGGGATGGAAAAGCAAAACCGAAAATCGGGTGGGCTTTGCCCACTATGTCGGGCGAAGCCCGACTTGTCACCACAAAATATCGTGCGCGCAGCGCACACAAAACCGCTTTGCTTTCTTTCCCCTGAGCGCCGCCGAGTAGCGCAGACTGGTCAGGGGTTGTCGGCGAGGACTGTCTGAGCGCGTAGCGCGAGTTCCGCAGCCGCCTGACCAGTCGAGCAACGCAGGGAACCGCGAAGCGGCGGCAAACCGGGGTCGCCTTCTTTTTGGTTACTTTTTCTTGGCGACGCAAGAAAAAGTGACTAGCTGCCGGGCTACCCCCGGCGGGGTTGAACCTTACGCTTGTTATATCCACTGGCTTTCATAAATAGTTCGTCGTAACGCACGAACTGCAAAAAGAGCCATTTCTTCTAGTTCTTTTTCAAAGAACTCAGGATGATTCAGAATCTTTTCATCTTCCCATGGCGCATCTACGTGAACCCATTTATTTCGGTATTTTCGAAGTGAGTGAAGATCAGTTTTCAAGCTGCTGTGAATATCAGATTGATTGATAAGCTCGACCAACCGTTCCCTCCCTGTAACAGAATGCTCTGATCGAAGATAGGTTTCGATACCAGAGACTGCGGTAAGAATTGAGGCTAAATGAGCACCATTAATAAAGGCTGTATCGGCTTCTCGAACAATAAAACTGCACCATTCTGAAAGAATCACACCACCCTTTAGAAGTTCATCATCAAGGGCAATTAGATAAGCCCAGCGCTCGTCTTCGGTCATGGTTCATTAGCGTATCTTCGGCGTCGTACAAACCACATCCGCATTCTGCGCCCGATTCCTCAGCGCATGATCCATCAGCACCAGCGCCAGCATCGCCTCGGCGATCGGCGTCGCGCGTATGCCGACGCAGGGATCGTGGCGGCCGTGCGTTTCCACGATCATCGCTTCGCCCTGCAGGTTGATCGAGCGGCGCGGCGATGCGGATGCTGGAGGTCGGCTTGATCGCGACGTGCGCGACGATGTGCTGCCCGGTGGAGATGCCGCCGAGTATGCCGCCGGCATGGTTGGACAGAAATCCCTGCGGCGTCATCTCGTCGCCGTGTTCGCTGCCCTTCTGCGTCACGCAGCCGAAGCCCGCGCCGATCTCGACGCCCTTCACCGCGTTGATGCTCATCAGCGCGTAGGCGATCTCGGCATCGAGGCGGTCGTACACCGGTTCGCCCAGGCCGACCGGCACGTTCTCGGCGACCACGGTCAGTTTCGCGCCGATCGAGTCGCCGGACTTGCGCAGCGCGTCCATGTAGTCTTCCAGCGCGCGGCACCACGCTGGGATCGGGCGCGAAGAACGGGTTGTCGTTGACCCCGTCCCAGCTCTTGAACGGGATCTCGATCTCGCCGATCTGCGCGATGTAGCCGCGTATCACCACGCCGTATTTTTCGTGCAGCCATTTCTTCGCGATCGCGCCGGCCGCGACGCGCACCGCGGTCTCGCGCGCGGACGAACGCCCGCCGCCGCGATAGTCGCGGAAGCCGTATTTCTGCGTAGTAGGTGTAGTCGGCATGGCCGGGGCGGAAGGTGCTGGCGATGTTGCCGTAATCCTTGCTGCGCTGGTCTTCGTTGCGGATCAGCAGCGCGATCGGCGTGCCGGTGGTCTTGCCCTCGAACACGCCGGACAGGATTTCCACCGTGTCCGATTCGCGGCGCTGCGTGACATGGCGCGAGGTGCCGGGCTTGCGCCGGTCCAGGTCATGCTGGAGGTCGGCTTCGCGACAATTCCATGCCCGGCGGGCAGCCGTCCACCACGCAGCCGATCGCCGCGCCGTGCGATTCGCCGAACGACGTCACCGTGAACAGGGTGCCGAGTGTGTTTCCAGACATGACCAGACCTCGCGTAATTATTGCCGCGAGTTTAACATAACAGCCACCCTGAATAAGCCAGCTGGCACGGAGACTGACCGATGAAAGCGATATTGATGACCGCCGCAGGCGGACCCGAAGTACTGGCCCTGCGCGATGTCGAAATTCCCGAACTGCCCTCGCCCCATCATCTGCGCGTGAAACTCGCCGCGGCGGGTGTCAATCCGCTGGATGCGAAGCTGCGCACCAGGCCGTTTTTATATCCCGACAAGCTGCCCGCGATACTCGGCTGCGACGGCGCGGGCATCGTCGAAAAAGCCGGCAGCGCGGTGACGCGCTTCAGGGAAGGCGATGCGGTGTATTTCAACAACGGCGGCCTGGGCGGGAATCAGGGCGACGAGCCGGGCTGCTATGCCGAATACACCACGGTGCATGAAGATTATTGCGCGTCACCCCCGGCCAACATCAGCCTGCAGCACAGCGCCGCATTGCCGCTGGTGCTGATCACCGCATGGGAAGCGCTGGTCGAGCGCGCCAACCTGCAGGCCGGGCAAACCATCCTGATCCATGGCGGTGCGGGCGGCGTCGGGCATATCGCGCTGCAGCTCGCCCGGCATCTCGGCGCCAGGGTGGCCGTCACGGTCGGCGACGACAGGAAGAAAGGGCTGGTCCAGGGTCTGGAAGCCGACAGGATCATCCGCTACCGGGAGAAGGACTTCGTGCCTGGAGATTGCCGAATGGACCGGCGGGAAAGGCGTGGACGTGGTGCTCGACACGGTCGGCGGCGAGACTTTCCTGCGCTCGTTCAATGCGGCGCGCATCGGCGGCAGGATCGTGACCATCCTGTCCACCCCGCTGTCGCCGGAGGACATGCAGCTGGCCAGGATGCGCAACCTGTCGATATGCTTTGAGCTGATGCTCTCCCCTCAGGTGATGAAGCTGCACGACGAACGCATCCGCCAGCGCAAGATACTCGAACAAGGCGCTCGACTCGTCGAGGCCGGCGAGCTCGGCGTGCTGGTCTCCGATGAGCTGCCGCTGCAGGATGCCGCCGCAGCCCATCGCCTGATCGAAACAGGCCGCACGCTGGGGAAGATCATCCTGACGATGGCACTAGGCGCCAGCTCACCCCTCCCGGTTGCGCATGTGATCCGCCACCTTGGCGAATGCGGCGGACAATTCCCGGCGCAACGCCGCGTCCTCCACCACTTCGTCCAGCGCCTGGTTCATGCACATCAGCCACTGGTCGCGCTCGGCATTGCTGATGGAAAACGGCAGATGGCGGGCGCGCAGCATCGGATGGCCGTATTCATCGACATACAGCGGCGGGCCGCCCATCCAGCCGGTCAGGAATTTATACAGCTTGTTGGTCGCACCCTGCAGGTCGGGCGCATGCAGCTTGCGTATGCCATAGGCTTCCGGCAGCTCGTCCATCAGTTGATAGAACCGGACCACCAGCGCGCGCACCTTCTCCGCGCCGCCGATGCGTTCAAAATGGGTAAGGGGTTTGTTCATCTGTTGTCAGCTTTCATATCGGGTTGCGGATTCTACTCCAGCGGAAACCTCGCCAGCACCCGGTAATGCGGCTCGCCCTGCTGTTGCTCGGACTGCACCAGCGCGAAATCCACGGCCTGCCAGCACACCCGCTTCATCTTCGGCAATGCCTCGCCGGTCCAGCGGGCGTTGCGCAACAGCGTGACATGCGGTTTGTATTGGCGCTGGTCGAAATTGAAACCGTGCACCGACAGGCGCTGCTCCAGCGCATCGACCAGCTGCGCCAGCTGTTGCGGGATTTCGCCGGGCGCGGCATACACGATATGGTTGTGTTTCCAGTAATGCGCCGCATCGAAACACAATTCGAAAGCCTGTCCTCTCACTTCCGGCCCGCTGACTTCCTGCGCCACCAGTTGCAGGGCTTCCAGCCTGGCCTGTTCAACATTGCCGATGAACACCAGCGTGTTGTGCAGCATTTCGCTGCGCATCGCGCGCCCGCCGCACAGGCGCTGCAGCGGTTTCTGCCATGCGGCCAGCCGTTCGCGCTCCGCGGCGGACGGCCACAGCGCGAAAAACACCTTTGCGTTCGGGTTGTCGGAAGGTTCGGCCATGGGCCGCATTTTATCCGCAACCCGGCATGGTCGCGTGCAAGCCGCATTCAGAGAACCTCTCTTTCGGGTAAAATACGCGCCTTACATAAGGATCACCATGACCGCACGTTTACGCGAAATCCCCTACAACTACACTTCGTTTTCCGACCGCGAGATCGTGTTGCGCATCCTCGGCAGCGAGGCATGGGACATCATCAACACGCTGCGCGAAGAGCGCCGCACCGGGCGTTCCGCGCAGATGCTGTACGAGGTGCTGGGCGACATCTGGGTGGTGTCGCGCAACCCGTATCTGCAGGATGATCTGCTCGGCAACCGCAAGCGGCGCGACGCGCTTGATCGGTGCGCTGCATCATCGCCTGAATGCGATCGATGCGCGACGCCGCCAGAGACAATCAGAAGATCGTGTAGAAGCGCCTGCTGGAACTGGCCCGCGCGGCAGTCGACCAGTTCGCCGCCGAATTCGAACAGACCCTGCAGTTGCGCAAACGCGCACTGCGCGAATTGAGCCGCATCACCCGCCGCGACAACATCCAGTTCGACGGCCTGGCGCGCGTCTCGCATGTGACCGACGCGACCGACTGGCGCGTGGAATATCCGTTCGTGGTGCTGAATCCCGACACCGAGGAAGAGATCGCCGCGCTGGTGCGCGCCTGCATCGCGCTCAAGCTGACCATCATCCCGCGCGGCGGCGGCACCGGCTATACCGGCGGCGCGGTGCCGCTGGACCAAGTACTCCGCGGTGATCAACACCGAAAAGCTCGAGTCGCTGTCGCCGGTCGAACATCTGGTCCTGCCCGGCCTGAACGAGCCCTATGCCACCATCCATTGCGGTGCCGGCGTGGTGACGCGGCGCGTGATGGAGGCCGCGGAAGCCAACGACCTGGTGTTCGCGGTCGACCCGACTTCGGCGGATGCCTCCTGCATCGGCGGCAATGTGGCGATGAATGCGGGCGGCAAGAAGGCCGTGCTGTGGGGAACCGCGCTGGACAATCTGGCATCGTGGCGCATGGTCACGCCGGACGGCTTGTGGATGGAAGTCGAACGGCTGGATCACAACCTCGGCAAGATCCACGATGTACCGATAGCGACGTTTCCGCATTAGCCGCTTCGAGGCCGACGGCAAGACACCGCACGGCGCGCCCGAAATCCTGACCATTCCCGGCAGCGCATTCCGCAAGGCCGGACTGGGCAAGGATGTCACCGACAAATTCCTGTCCGGCCTGCCCGGCATCCAGAAGGAAGGCTGCGACGGCATCATCACCTCGGCGCGCTTCATCCTGCACCGCGCGCACCAGCACACGCGCACCGTGTGCCTGGAATTCTTCGGCCAGGTGCGCGAGGCGGTGCCCGCGATCGTGGAAATCAAAATCCTATATGGATGCGCATCCCAGCGCGCTGCTGGCCGGACTGGAGCATCTCGACGAACGCTATCTGAAGGCGGTGGGCTACGCCACCAAATCGAAGCGCGGCACGCGGCCGAAGATGGTGCTGCTCGCCGACGTGGTCAGCGACGATGCGGATGCGGCGGCGCTGGCCGCTTCGGAAATCGTGCGCCTGGCCAACCTGCGCAGCGGCGAAGGTTTCATCGCCGTGTCCGCCGAGGCGCGCAAGAAGTTCTGGCTGGACCGCGCGCGCACCGCCGCGATCGCCAAGCACACCAACGCGTTCAAGATCAACGAGGACGTGGTGATCCCGCTGCCGCGCATGGGCGATTATTGCGACGGCATCGAGCGCATCAACATCGAGCTGTCGCTGCACAACAAGCTCAAACTGCTGGATGCGCTGGATGAATTCTTCGCCGGCGAACTGCCGCTGTATTACCAGGACGACCAGCAACTCGGCGACACGGAACTGCTGGGCAACCGCTCCGACGAAGCGAGAAAACTGCTGGCCGACGTGCGCAAGCGCTGGCAGTGGCTGCACGACAACCTGGATGCGCCGCTGGGCGAGGAGATGTATGCACCGCAGGACCGGCAGGATGCCGCGACCGTGTTCGACGCGGTGCAGCGCCACCTGCTGCGCGCCTCGTGGAAGCGCGAAGTGCGCGAACCGCTGCGCCAGGTTTTCAGCGGCAGCACTTACCAGCCGATACTCGACCAGTGCAACAGCCATCCACCAGGGCGTGCTGAAAAGCCGCGTGTTCGTCGCGCTGCACATGCACGCCGGCGACGGCAACGTGCACACCAACATTCCGGTGAACTCGGACGACTACGCCATGCTGCAACAGGCCAATGGCGCGGTCGAGCGCATCATGCGACTGGCAAAGGACCTGGGCGGCGTGATCTCGGGCGAGCACGGCATCGGCATCACCAAATTCGATTTTCTCGAAGCGGATGAAATCGCCGCGTTCACCGCTTACAAAAAGCAGATCGACCCGGAAGGCCATTTCAACAAGGGCAAGCTGCTCAGCGGCGGCAATCTGGAGCGCGCCTATACGCCCAGCTTCAACCTGATGGAACTGGAAAGCCTGATCCTGGAGAAAAGCGAACTGGGCGAGATTTCCGATTCGATCAAGGACTGCCTGCGCTGCGGCAAATGCAAACCGGTGTGCAGCACCCATGTGCCGCGCGCCAACCTGCTGTATTCGCCGCGCAACAAGATCCTCGCCACTTCGCTGCTGATCGAGGCATTTCTGTACGAGGAGCAGACCCGGCGCGGCGTTTCCATCCGCACTTCGACGAATTCAACGATGTCGCCGATCACTGCACGGTGTGCCACAAGTGCCTGAACCCCTGCCCGGTGGACATCGACTTCGGCGATGTGTCGATCGCGATGCGCAATTTCCTGCGCAAGCAGGGCAAGAAGAAATTCAACCCGGTCACCGCGGCATCGATGCTGTTCCTCAACGCCACCGATCCGACCACCATCAAGCTGATGCGCAAGGTGATGATCGAGTGGGGCTACAAGGCACAGCGCATCGGCTACCAAATCGCCAAGCGTTTCGGCCTGCTGAACGAGCAAATCAAGCACCCGCCCGCCACCGTCGGCGGCGCGCCGCTCAAGGCGCAGGTGATCCACTTCATCAACAAGCCGATGCCGGGCAATCTGCCGAAGAAGACTTCGCGCGCGCTGCTCGACATCGAAGACAACACACATCGTGCCGATCATCCGCGACCCGCACAAAGTCGAGCGAAGATGCCGAAGCGGTGTTCTACTTCCCCGGTTGCGGCTCGGAGCGCTTGTTCGGCCAGGTCGGTCTGGCCACGCAGGCGATGCTGTATGAGACCGGCGCGATCACCGTGCTGCCGCCGGGCTATCTGTGCTGCGGCTATCCGCAAAATGCATCCGGTCAGGCAGACAAGGCCAACCAGATCACCACCGACAACCGCGTGCTGTTCCATCGCGTCGCGAACACGCTGAACTATCTCGACATCAAGACCGTGATCGTGTCGTGCGGAACCTGCATGGACCAGTTGCTGAAATACCAGTTCGACAAGATCTTCCCCGGCTGCCGGCTGCTCGACATCCACGAATACCTGCTGGAGAAGAACGTGAAACTGCAGGGCGTGCAAGGGGTGCGCTACATGTATCACGACCCGTGCCACTCGCCGATGAAAACCTACCAGCCGCTCAAGGTGGTGAACGAGTTGATGGGCACGGACGTGCCGCTCAACGAACGCTGCTGCGGCGAATCCGGCACCTTCGGCGTAGCGCTGCCGCACATCGCCACCCAGGTGCGCTTCCGCAAGGAAGAAGAAATGCGCAAGGGTGCCGACGCGCTGCGCGCCGATGGCTTCAGCGGCGAAGTGAAGATACTGACTTCCTGCCCGTCCTGCCAGCAAGGCCTGTCGCGCTACAACGACGACAGCGGCACAACGGCTGATTACATCGTCGTGGAAATGGCCAAACATCTGCTCGGTGAAAATTGGCTGGCGGACTATGTGGACAAGGCAAACAACGGCGGGATCGAACGTGTGCTGCTGTAATGCACGCCATGACCGTGTTTTGTAATGATACGGCATGAATAATACCCATCAAAAAACCCAAGAAAAATACCGGCCATGTGAGTTATGCGACCAGCCCGGCGGCGAGCTGCTCTGGCAGGATGTAACCTGCCGGGTAGTCCAGGTAGCGGATGCCGACTATCCCGGTTTCTGCCGCGTGATCTGGAAACGCCATGTGAAGGAAATGACCGACCTTTCCGCCGCCGAACGCGAACACCTGATGGCTACCGTGTTTGCCGTCGAGGCGGGAATACGCGCGGCGCTGCATCCGGACAAGATCAATCTCGCCTGTTTCGGCAATGTCACGCCGCACCTGCATTGGCACGTCATCCCGCGCTTCAGGCAGGATCGTCATTTCCCGCAGCCGATCTGGGGCACGGCGCTGCGCGAATCCGAATCACCGCTCCCGACCGGCTGGCAGGAACGGCTGCGGGAATGTGTACGTTCGAACCTGGACAAGGGATCATGCTGAATCTAACACCCTCACCGACCGACTCCGGCGCCACCCCGCTTTTCAGGGATGCCGAAAGCTGCGCGCAATGGCTGAACCAGTTGCAGCTGACCAACCTGCAACTCGCGCACAGCCAGCTGCTCACCCAGATCAGCGAATTCAACCGGCTGCCGCTGGACGGTCTGGAGAGACTGAATACGCTGGAGCTGCTGCGCGACACGGTCCACTACGTGCAGCGGGATTTCGCCAGAAGGCTGATCTCCAGACCGCTGCCGCTCAGCGACAGCGAACTGATCACCCTCCTTTCCATCGTCAAGCTCTGGCAGGCGATGGCCCTCGGTTACCAGCATTGCCTGCAGGAGCGCATCACCGGCGAAAAGCGGCTCGGCAAGCGCGGCGCGATGCTGTGCCAGCGCTGCCTGCTGTACAGCGGATTGGCGATCCTGGAGCACCTGCGCACGGGTTACGAATTCGATCCCGCGCTGTGGCAGCAGCTGCACAGCCTGTATGCCTTTGCCGAGGGACAGGCACTGCAGCACAAGGAGATACCCGACCCTTTCAACGGCAACTTGCCGCTCAACAGCTGCCGCAACAGCTATGTCAAGATCCTGCTCACCTGCCATGCCCGCACTCCGGAACTCTCCCGTTCGCAACTGCAGATGCTGGATGCGTGGCTGTCGGAATGGAGCGAGATGGTCCCGGTGCAGCGCAGCTATACGACCAGCAAGGGCGATGCCCAGCCTCTCGCGCTGGATCTTGGCGGCACGCAAGGTCTGCAGCCGATCCAGTTATCAGCGCATCGACCCAACATGCGCTACCTGACCATGATGCCGCTGAGCAAAATGCTGCGCGTAAAGACCATCCTGCTGCAACAGGGCCAGACACCTCGGCAGCTGAAACTCGGCGACAATTACAGCGCACCGGAATGCATCGAGCTGCTCACCCACCTGCACCGGTGCTGGTGCGAAGACAACAGCACGCGCTTTGCGAACCGCAGTCCCGGCTCGCAAAGCGCACAGCTCTGTTTCCAGACCGAAAACATCCACAAGCTGCTGTCCGGCAAACCGGCCCCCGGGACGAATCCCGCGCTGGAAGGCTGGCAACTCGAAAACCAGAGCCTGCTTGGCGCGATGCTTGTTCGCGTCGACACAACGGGCACGAGACTGGCCAGCCGCCAAGTGTTGGCGTTGCGAATCGGCGATGCGGAAACCAAGCTGGGAGTGACCACCTGGGTCAGCGTGACGCGCGGCGGTCAACTGCATATCGGCGTGCGCTATCTTCCGGGAACCGTACAGGCGATCATGCTTCAGGCTGCGGACGAAAAGGATTCAGCAGCAACGGGCTCATCCATCCCCGCGTTGCTGTTGCATCCCGTCCCGGCGCTGAAGACGCCCGCCAGCCTGATCGTCCCGAACGGCTGGTTTGAACCCGGTCGCGTCGTGGAAATCCGGCAACAGAACGGCACAACGCAACAGGCAAAAACGGGCTTCAGCGTTGACCGCGGGATCGATTACGAGCGTGTCAGTTTTGCGCTGTTGTAGGCATCGTTATGCCGCCGGCGCGTGGCTGACCCGGTCTCTTCCTTCGCGTTTGGATTGATAGAGGCGGTCGTCGGCGGCGGAAATCAGCTCATCCATCGAAACGCATTGCGGCATCCTTTGCGCAACACCGAAACTTGCCGTGAAGCGGATTTCCTTTCCGTGGTACTGCAGCTTCACCCCGGATATCAGGTTGCGCAGCCGTTCAGCCAGCGCGATTGCCGCATCGAGACCGGTTTCCGGCAGCAGCAGCATGAATTCCTCGCCGCCCCACCTGGCCAGCACATCCCCGTCCCTTGCCGATCTTTCCAGGATGGATGCGAGCGCAATCAGCACCTCATCGCCGCATGCGTGGCCATGGGTATCGTTGATCTGCTTGAACCTGTCGATGTCCAGTTCGATCACGGAGATTTGCCGCTGGTTGCGCAAAGCGTTACTCCAGACCGGCTTCGCGATCTGGTAAAACGCCCGCCTGTTGTTCAGCCCGGTCAACGGATCGACCCGCGCCATCAGTTCCGCCTGGTACTTCTCCTGTTGCCCGACCCGGAACTGGTACGCCAGCGCCAGCGCAAGGACGGAGGCATCGATCAGCATTCCGATCTCGACGGCCCGGTAGGTAAATTGGTTGTAAGGTATCAGCCCCGCAACGGACAGATCGGTCATCAGCGCGCCGGCCATTGCGGCGATTGCTCCAAACAGGAAATACCGCGCGGGTTTATGCCCGTGCCGGACCGCGAGCACACCCAGCCAGATCATCAGGCAGGAAAATACGAACACAAATACAAACGCAACATCCAGCCCGGCCGCGTTGAAACTGAACAGGAAGGAACCCAGCAGCAGCACAGCGAACAGAGCGCATATCCGTGCGACGATACGGTGCAACCGCGGAAAATTGTTGCGCGTTTCCAGGAAACTTGCGGCAAACAGCAGGCCGGACATCCCGTACAGCACCATCATGCAAGGGATAATCCAGAGTTGCAGCCCGACCTGCTCCGGCCACAGCCACTCGAATCCATGCCCGGTATAGGCAATGTTCAGCAACGCGAACGAGGCCAGATAAACGGCATAGAAAATATACCGGCGGCTGCGCAGGCCGATATAAAGTATCGCGTTGTATGCCAGCAGCGCGAACAGGAACCCATACACAAAACCGTAGCTGTAACCTTGCCACCGCTCGAAGGAAGCTGCTGCGCCGGGCGTCCGCAGATAGATTGGAACGACCATGGGATCGCTGGTCTCGACCCGGATAAACACCTCGCTGATGCCGGGATCGAAATCATGGTCGACCTCGAAGAAACGACTGTCAATCGGGCGCTGCTCGAAATCCTGCGCGTCGCCCAGATGGTAGGAGGCAACCGCCTTGTGTCCGGCCAGGAAGTAGATATCGACCTTGTCCAGCCACGACGTCTCTATCGATAGCCTGCGCAGCAGGCTGTTGCCGGTCCGGTTCTCGACGTCGAAGTGTATCCAGACGGGCCGGGAACCGATTCCGAAATTGAGAACGGGCGTATCACCGGCAAGGAATTTCCCGTTGTCGTAAGCCCCGGCTGCCTCCGATATCGTCAGGCTGGCGCCCGTTTCCTCCAGGTAACTCGAATGGAGGCCAATCGCATTTCCGGGAGGACGCTGCGCAGAAACCGGATCCGCCAGCGCAACCGAACCCCAGCATAGCGAAAGCAGCCCGAGAAGCGGGGCGAGGACGCGACCGCAACACAACATCATTCGGTTTCTAAACTCATCAGGGATAGTCGGAAAGTGGATACTGAACCGGGCCTGCGGTTATTTTAATGCGCGCTTGGCCGGAAACACCAGTGAGAAGGTGCTGCCTTTGCCCTCCTCGCTGGCTATTTCCAGCCTGGCCTGATGGCGCATCGCGATATGCTTCACGATCGCGAGCCCCAGCCCGGTTCCCCCCGTCTCGCGGGAACGGCTGCGATCGACCCGGTAGAAACGCTCGGTCAGCCGCGGTATATGCTGTGCGTCGATGCCGATACCGCTATCCTGCACCGAAAATACCGGCTGCCCGTCGCGTTCCGACCAGCGCAACAGGATCGCGCCATCCGCCGGCGTATAGCGTATTGCATTGCTGACCAGATTGCCGAATGCGCTGTGCAGCTCGTCACGGTTGCCCAGCAGTCTGGCCGGACCGGCAATCTCGATCTGCAACGCGTGACGGCCCCCGCTCAGCAACTTGCCGTCCTGGTATACCTCGTCGAGCAGTCCTTTCATATCAACCGTCTCTTCGCGCAGCGGGCTCTGTTCGTTTTCCAGCCGCGACAGGGTCAGCAAATCCGCGACCAAACTGTCCATGCGCCGGGTCTGTTCGGCCATCAGATGCAATGCGCGCCTGGCATTGTCCTGATTCAGGTCGGGCATATCCTCGAGATTTTCGACGAATCCGCTTACCACGGTCAGCGGCGTGCGCAGCTCGTGTGACACATTCGCGACAAAATCGCGGCGCATCGCCTGGTTGCGTTCGAACTGGGTAATGTCGCGGCTGATCATCAATCGCTTGTTGCCGCCGTACGGGATCAGCTTGATGGATAGCACCATATCCTCGTGGCGCGCAGGAACCATGACCAGCGGTTCGCTGAAATTGGACTCGTTCAGATATTCGATGAACTCCGGCTGGCGCACCAGGTAGGTGATGTCCTGCATGATGTCGTGTTCGGCATCCAGGTAAAAATGCTCCTGGGCAAGCGGGTTGAACCATTCGAGACGGTTCGCTTCGTTCAGGATCGCCACGCCTTCCGGCAATGCGGAAGTCGCCTGTTCGATGTGCTGCAGCTCGGCGGCCAGATCCTGTTTGGTCTGGTTATGCTGCCTGACCATCTTGTAAAGTTGCGTAAACACCTCATCCCATATTCCGCCCGCTTCGGGTATGGTTTCCAGGCGGGCATCGGCCAGCCATATTCCGAGCTTGAACAACTGGCGGGCGCGATAGGCCATCACCATCAGCAGCACGATCAGCATGAACCATAGCGCGGTGATGGCCGAGAACAGGCCCCACATCAACAATGCCCCCAGCGCACTGAACACCACGGGGAGGCTTACGCGGAACCAGAAATCCTGCAAATCAATTCCCTCGATGAAACAACTGGCCGATTGACTGATGCAACTCCTGGCCATTCCACTAGCTTGCCAGAGTACAGCAACCAAGTGGCTGGTTACAGGCCGCAACAATACTTCAGCCAAGTCACTGGTTATAACTGGTCGAAAAACGATAACCGCTGCCGCGCACCGTCTGGATTACACCGTTCATTTTCACCGGCTCCAGAGCGGCGCGCAGACGGCGTATATGCACATCCACCGTGCGCTCTTCCACAAAAACCTGCGTACCCCATACTTGGTCGAGCAATTGCGTGCGGCTGTATACGCGTTCGGGATGGGTCATGAAAAAATGCAGCAGGCGAAACTCCGTCGGTCCCAGTTCGACCGCCGTTCCATTCGCCGTCACGCGGTGCGACGACGGCGACAGCTCCAGCCCTTCCGCAGCCACCGTCACGTCCGGCATAACCGGAATGTGGCGGCGCAATACGGCGCGGATCCGCGCCATCAGCTCGCGAGGCGAAAACGGTTTGGTGATGTAATCATCCGCCCCCGACTCCAGACCCAGTATCTTGTCGCGCTCATCGCCACGTGCAGTCAGCATGATGATCGGGATATCCTTGGTCCGCGCATCGGCGCGAAACTGCTTCGCCAGAATCACACCGCTGGTATTCGGCAGCATCCAGTCCAGCAAAATCATATCCGGTGCAGATCCGCGGATCTGCTGCCAGGCACTGTCGGCATCTTCTGCGCGCAATGCCTGGAAACCGGCCTGCATCACGTTGAACGCCAGAAGCTCCTGGATCGCCGGCTCATCTTCCACTATCAATATCTTTGCACTCATATTCTGGACCTCATCTCGACATCCGATAATTGGTACGGGATTGCGAGAATATGAACAAATTATGACAGGAAGATGACAGTCTTGAATTTATATTTGGCAGGCAGGAAGATGCAACCTCGCCGCAGATGAAGCAGCTGCCCGCTGAATGAAAAGAACAATCCTGCGGGGATGGCCATTTCATCGCAGCCCGGTCAGTGCTATAGCTCTTTCGCGTGGGCAGCGAGGTATTTGGCGACGCCTTCGGTGGAAGCACTCATGCCCGCCTTGCCCTTGCTCCAGCCTGCCGGACATACCTCGCCGTGCTCCTCGGTGAATTGCAATGCATCCACCATGCGAAGCATCTCGTCGATGTTGCGGCCCAGCGGCAGATCGTTCACCACCTGATGACGAACCACGCCGGCGCGGTCGATCAGGAACGAGCCGCGGTAAGCCACGCCGCCTTCCGCTTCCACGTCGTAAGCCTTGCAGATTTCGTGCTTGATATCGGCCACCATCGGGTATCGCACCTGGCCAATCCCGCCGTTGTTGATCGGTGTGTTCTTCCAGGCGAGGTGGGTGAAATGCGAATCGATCGAAACGCCGACCACTTCGACTTTGCGCTTCTCGAATTCGTCCAGCCTGTGATCGAAAGCGATCAGTTCGGAAGGGCAGACAAATGTGAAGTCCAGCGGCCAGAAAAACACGACTGCATATTTTCCGGCGATCTGGTTTTTCAGATTGAACGTTTCGTTGAATTCATTGTTGCCCATCACCGCAACAGCATTGAAATCGGGTGCGGCTTTGCCGACGAGTACAGCCATGACTTGCTCCTTGAATTGTGATTTATTTTTGAGGCGCGCAATCTAGACGCTTAGCTGGGCCGAGTCAACCTTGCGCTGATGCGAACATAAACCATGCAGCTGCCACGAGACTGAAGCGTGCAGTTTGACGGAATGGCGGAATGGAGGACCGGAACTCGATCTGCGCGAACGTGTTTATCCGGAACGCGGTCTGAGGCACGGCCGCAAACCCGCACCCTGCACCCTGCACCCTGCACCATCATGTTTGCGCCGAACCGCGTGTGACCTGTTCTGAGGCGATGTGCAGCACCGCAGCAGGAATCAGATACAGGAAAGCACTCTGCAGATACGGCAGGAAGTACTGGACAACCCGCCCGCCGTATTCGACTGCGCTCATATTGCCGAAATAGTCGGCGAGCAGATAAAAGCTGGCATTGGAAATCAGAAATGCCGCACCGGTAGCCACAAATGAAATTGCGGCAAATTCGGTCAGGCCGCGCAGCGAGGATCGGCAGTGTTCCGCCCGGTAGCGTTTCGCATAGAACCGTCCGGCGAACCACAGCACAAAATAGGTCGGTATCAGGAACCAGTAAGCCGGCGAGAAACACCAGCCGTCCACGCCGCCGTAGTTCAGCGCCAGGTAATCCACCAGACCCGCCTCGATCAGCAACACCGGGAAGGCCCGGCGCGGCAGATAAAAGCCTGCCAGCAGAAACACCGCCAGTGAAGCATCGGGCAGGTGCAATGCGGTACCGAAGTGATATTCACGCGTCGCCGCCATCAGCGCGACCAGCGTTGCGAAAATTGCGATTTTTCTGGTTTGGGTATTATTCATTTCGTCCCCTGAGGTTAAATTTTTCGATGAGGCCAACAGTACACTAAGCCGGAGAAAAAGCAAAGGCGGTGGCCGCCCTTGCCTGGTCCGGCATCAAGCTGTTGCAAACCGGTCATCAGAAATCATAGCGTGCGTTCAGCGAAATATTCCGCCCCTGCATCGGATAGGCGTTATATTTTCCCGGTGTAAAAGTACTCGCTATAGCGTAACTGAAATATTTTTCGTCGAATAGATTGTTCACGGCTGCGGCCAGCAGCCAGCGGCCGTTCCGGTGAGACAGTTTCATATCCACCGTGGTGTAGGCAGGCATCTTCTGGCCGAAGGTATTGGCCGGATCGTTGTCGAAGTATTGCCGCCCCACATAAATCGCATTTCCGCTCAGCGTGGTTTTATCGGAAATCTTCCAGGAAGGGGCAAGCGAAAATCGCTGCCGCGGCACCAGCGGAATATTTTTCCCCGATACGTTTATGCCACCATAATTACCCTCGCGGAACTTCGCCACCGTATAGCTCCAGGATGCAGTAACTGACAGCGCATCGGAGTAGCGATGCGTGCCTTCCAGTTCCAGCCCGGATCGGCGCGTTGGCGCAAGATTCATGTTGGAATAGGTGATCGCGTTGTAATAAATTTCGTTGTTCAGGTTCATCTGGAAAACGGCGGCTCGAACCTGATTGTTCGCATTCAGGTAGTCGATTCCCGCCTCGCTGTCCAGGGAAGTCTGCGGTTCCAGTATGGTGATTTTTGAATCAAAGACGGGCCCGCCATATTGGTCGAATATTTCATCCACGGTCGCGATCCGGAAACTGCGTCCAACGCGGCCGAACAGCGACCAGGTCCGGTCCAGGCTGCGGCGCAGCCCGAGTTCATATGCATGCACGGTGCGCCCCTGATCGCCCGATGCGTACGCTGCAGGGTTGGTCGTATCCCTGGCCTTGTATACAACCCGTTGCGAACGCGCGCCCAGCGTAAGTTTGGTAGCGTCGCCCAGTTGCAATGTGTTCTGCATATAAAGTGCCCGATTTGACTGGGTCGCCAGGATATGCGCTGCCGGTGTTGCCAGGGTCGCCGGACTCGTCGAGCGTATTGAATCGTAATGCCAGTCGGCGATGTCCATACCGACGATCATTTCATTGCCGGAACCGCCAAGTTGAAACGGAACTTTTACGCGCGGCGTAAACGAAATCAGATTCAGGTCCGTATCCAGATAATTGCCTCCGTAAGCTGCAAAATATGCCTGCTGTCTGATGTCCCGGTATGAAAGCTCGCCTGCCATTTGTCCAAAATCAAATTGCCGGGCCGTGCCGAGGCTAACATGCCCGCCGTCACGCTTGCCATAATCCAGCGGGGTCGATGTTCCGCGCGGGTCGTTTGTCACTTCATTCAGTCCGATTGTGGGGTCAACCGTACGCGGGCCGGGGTAGCGCAAATTCTGATTGTCCGCACCGAATTTCAGGACAGCGTCACCATGCCCTGCCTGCGTACGAAAATCCCCTTCAAGATTGTTTTGATTGATATTGTTATTGGCGCGATAGTTCAACGAATCCAGTCCGCTGGCCGTAACGCGCATCCCGACACGATTGCTCGATCCGGACAGGGCAACTTGCCACTTCTTTGCATCGTAACTACCGAAACCCAGGCCAGCGCTGCCGTGCATTTCCTTGCCGGGATGCCTGGTAATAATGTTGATCGTGCCACCGGTCGCGCCGCCGCCATAAAGCACTGCCCCGCTGCCATTCATGATTTCAATCCGCGCTATCGAAGCGAGCGGAATTGCCGACCAGCGTATCGAGGTAAGCTGGATGTCATTGAGCGGCTGTCCGTCGAGCAAAACCAGCGTATTCTGGTTTCCGGTCATGCCAAATCCGCGCATGTCGATTGCCATGTCCGGCGTACCGTCAGTGCTGCGCACCTGGATTCCGGCATACTCCGACAGCAAAGCCGGCAAAGTTTTCGCCGCGCTTTTTTCGATTTCGTCTGCGGTAATCACCGTGACATCCACGGTTGCGTTTCCCGATGCATCCTGAAATCGCGTTGGTGTCACGATCAGCATCTGCATCGGTGAGTCGGCATATGCTGCACAAGGAAGTGAAAGCGCACCGAACAGCGCGCCCGCGATAAGTAGTTTCTGATTCATTGTCGTTCCCTGAGAAAATTCCAAGCGTCCCCGTTGGAAAATTGAAAATCAGGAAATACGACAGGCAGATAGACCGGAATACTGGCGACGTTGTCGCAGATATTGTCCGGATGTGCCGCCCGCAGCATCTCCCGTCCATAGCAGCTCTCAGGCCGGTATCCGGGCTCGCGAGTCTTGATCCGCCGCCTTCCCATGAGATCCCTGGGGGGATTGCTCACAGTGGCACACTGGCAAATCCACACTCGCTTACCGTTGCGGGGGCAGCTCAGGCCTGGGAACCAACGTTCCTTCACCTGCTTCCCGTTTAACTCGCCTGCACACAGGCGAGCACCTCAAAGCGGATCGCACTTTACCACAAGCCTGCCTGATCATGCTGGAACGGGAATCGGCCAAATCCTCCAAACAGCTTCCAAAAATCCACCTTACCGTTTGACTTGTCTACACTTTTCAATCTATAGTCAATCCATGGAAAATGAACTGACCGCGCTGGAAACCAAACTTGCCCAGTTGATACAAGTCAACGGCCAGTTGCGTGCCGAAAATCAGCAATTGCGCCAGGAGTTAGCGCACGCTCTGAGCAGCAACCGTCAATTCACCGATAAAATGAACAAAGCCAAAGCGCGTCTGGAAAAACTGCTGGTAACCCTGCCGGAAAATCAGACATGAGCAATAACACGCAAACCCTTGAAATAAAGCTGCTCGATCGCGAGTTGCGCGTTGCCTGTCCCGAGGAAGAGCGCAGCGAACTGCTTGAGGCGGTGGCCTATCTGGACAAGCGTATGCGCGAAATTCGCGATGCCGGGAAAATCGCCAGCGTCGAGCGCATCGCGCTGATGGCAGCGCTGAACATCACCCACGAACTGCTCGGCATGAAAGTCGGGCGCGGCATTGACCTCGCCGACTTTAAGCGTAGAATGAATTCCATGCAGGCAGCGATCGATGAAGCGTTAGCCGATCAGGATTCGCTGTTCTGACAAGTATTCCAGCCAACTGATCAAGCCGGCAGAACAAGCGGACCAGATCACAGGCTACGGTTTTCCCCTGCGGTGTTCGACAGGCCCATAATTCTTTGAACCAATAAGCTTTGCTTAAGGCCGCACCCATTAAAGTTACTGTTGTGCGCGTCCCCAACGGCGGACGTACCTGATGTAACCTGGAAGCGGCCCTCTTGAACCCAGGTTCAAGATGCTGGGTCAACGGCACAGGCGGGGGATCTTATTCCAGTGCGACCTTAACGGGTCGCACTTTTTATTTCCGGATAGAACAATGCGCTACTGGCTGATGAAATCAGAACCCTCCGACTGTCAGCATCGACGACCTCGCCGCGCTGCCCGATCAGACCGTGGCCTGGTATGGCGTGCGCAACTATCAGGCACGCAACTTCATGCGCGACCAGATGAAGGTCGGCGACGGCGTGCTGTTCTACCACTCCAACTGCAAGGATCCGGGCATCGCCGGGATCGCCAGGGTCAGCAGCACCGCCTATCCCGATGCCACGCAATTCACAGCGCAGCAGCAAATACTTCGACCCCAAGGCCACACCGGAACAGCCGCGCTGGTTCAATGTGGATGTGCAACTGGTCAAGAAGATCGCGCTCATCTCCATCGACGAACTGCGCCAGCATCCGGAACTGGAGCGCATGCGCACCCTGCAGCGCGGCAATCGGCTGTCCATCACGCCGCTTGATCCTGCCGAGTGGAAGTTCATCACCACCCGACTGGTGCATAACTAGAATGGAGTGGGACATCAGCTATTTGCTGCTCGGCGCGGTTGCCGGATTCCTGGCCGGGATATTCGGTGTCGGCGGCGGCTTGATCCTGGTGCCAGTGCTGCTGTTCCTGTTCGACCTCCAGCATTTCCCGGCCGAACACGTGATGCTGCTCGCGCTCGGCACCTCGATGGCGGCCATCCTGTTCACGTCGCTGTCCAGCCTGCGCGCGCACCATGGCCACGGCGCAGTCAACTGGCGCGTGGTACGCAACATCACCCCCGGAATCCTGCTCGGCACCGGTATCGGCGCCTCACTGGCCGCATACATTCCGACGCACGGTTTGGCCATATTCTTCACGCTGTTCGTGTATGCGGTCGCCGCGCAGATCCTGCTCGACTTCCGCCCCCACGCTGCCCGCCAGTTGCCCGGCGCGATCGGCATGACGCTGACCGGCACGCTCACCGGCTGTCTGTGCAGCCTGGTTTCAATCGGCGGCGGTGCCATCATGGTTCCGTTCCTGGTCTGGTGCAATGTATCGCTCAGGAATGCGATCGGCACTTCGGCTGCGATCGGCTTTCCGGTCGCGATCGGCGGGACGATCGGTTATGTCGTCACCGGCATGAATGCAACTTGGCTGCCCGCCTACAGCCTGGGCTATGTCTACCTGCCCGCGCTGTTCTGGATCGCGCTGGCCGGCATGTTCTCCGCACCGCTTGGTGCAAAGGCAACGCATCACATGAAGATCGGGGTGTTGCGCAAACTCTTCGCGCTGCTGTTGCTGGTGCTGGCGACCAAGCTGCTGCTCAAGGTGACTGCAGGAACCTGATGCACTGCCGTTCGGTCCCGGAACGATAGCGGTAATCGCAGGTTGCGAACGGGCACTGGATGCCGAAACATTTAGTGACGAATTTGACACTATTTTTCATTTGCCTCGTTATAATTGAATGCCGCATCTGCGTGGCGTTATTGCTGAAAGCCACACATGGAAGCGGTACGATTCGCAAATTGTTTATATATTCAATCCATCCAACCGAGGAGCAATGATATGACTCAGCAATATTCCCGTTTCATGCGCTGGACCAGCCGCGTGGTGATGTTAAGCATGCTGTCCATGGGCCTGCCGATGCAGGCATTTGCCAGCATGGTGGATACCGGACAGGCCGTATCACATGAACTGGCAAACCAGGACCGCGCCAGGATCAATGCATTCCTGGACCGTGCGGATGTCGCCGCCCAGCTGCAGAAACAGGGCGTGACCGCCAGTGAGGCAAAAGCGCGCGTCTATGCGATGACCGACAATGAAGCGCACAATATTGCCGGCAAGCTGGATCAATTGCCGGCCGGCGGCGATGTGCTCGGTGTGCTGCTCACCGTATTCGTCATTTTGCTGATCACCGACATCCTCGGATTCACCAAAGTGTTCCCGTTCACCCATTCAATCAACAGAAACTGATTCATGCGCTTCCCGAACGCCCGCTCTCTAGTGGGCGTTTTTCTTTTGTGCCTCGGCGCCTGTACGACGCCGCCGCAGACGCGGCTGATACTGGAATCGCCGCCGCCCGCACTGCCCCGCCACGCCGAGCTCTCCGATGTGCCCTTTTTTGCGCAGGATGCCTATCAGTGCGGCCCGGCATCGCTGGCGATGTCGCTGAATGCGGTCGGTTCTGCGGTGACGCCCGAAACGCTGAAGCCCGAACTGTATTTGCCGGATCGCCACGGCAGCCTGCAGGTCGAAATGATGGCCGCCGCGCGCCGCAACGGCACGATCTCGTATCAATTGGCGCCCGAACTGACCGATGTGCTGCGCGAAATCGCGGCCGGAACGCCGGTGGTGGTGCTGCAAAATCTGGCGTTCTCCTGGTATCCGGTCTGGCATTACGCGGTCGCATTCGGCTACGATCTCGACCGCTCGGAGGTAATCCTCCACTCGGGTCCGGAGCAACGCCAGGTACTGCCGTTGCGGACCTTCGAATACACCTGGGCGCGCAGCAACTACTGGGCGATGGTCGCGTTGCCGCCGGGCAGAATCCCGGTGACCGCCGAGCCCGACGCTTATGTCTCGGCAGTCAGCGCATACGAACGGGTGAATGGTTCAGCCAGGGCGCTGCAGGCCTATGTTGCCGCTCTGGATCGCTGGCCCGGCAACCTGTCCGCGCAAATCGGCGTCGGCAATGCAGCCTATCAATTGCATGACCTTGCCCGGGCGGAAAGCGCTTTCCGCCAGGCCGCACAAGACCATCCCGATTCGGTTGCCGCGTTGAACAACCTGGCGCAAACGCTGGCCGACCAGGCCCGCTATCCGGAGGCGCTGCAAGCCGCCCAGCGGGCGGTCAGCCTGGGGGGCCCGCTTGCGCAGACTGCGCAGGAAACGCTGGCAGACATCCGTCGCGCGATGAACAAATAGCTTGAACGGTTTTGACGTCCATCTGTCCTTATGCAGCCTTCGCATCGATGCAATAATGCCCCATGGTTTCGAACCCCAGAAAATCGCCTGTCATCCGGGAACATCCAGTCCCTGCTTGATACCGTATCGAAAACTTTCGCACCGGCGGAAGTCGACCTGATACGCAAAGCCTGCGAACTGGCCGAACCGCTCTATGCCGGCCGGGTCGAGCTGACCGGCGCTGCGCTGTTGCAGCACGCGCTCGGTGCGGCCGAAATCCTGGCCGGGTTGAACATGGATCACGAAACCCTCGCCGCAACCATCCTGCATGCGGTGCCGGAATATCTGGCCGACTGGCAGGAAAAGATCGGGGCTGGTTTCGGCTCCGGCGTGAAGATGCTGGTCGCCGGGATTTCGCGGGTGGAACAGATCGAGCAATTCAGCGAGCTGGCCGGCCTGCACAAAAAGAACAGCGCGGAAGCCGCGCAGCAGATCGAAAGCCTGCGCAAGATGTTTCTCGCAATGGTGGAAGACATCCGCGTCGTGATCATCAAGCTGGCCGAACGCACCCAGACCATGCGGCACCTTTCCGGCGCGAGCCCGGAACAGCAAAAGCGAATCGCACAGCAGACGCGCAGCATCTTTGCGCCGCTGGCAAACCGTCTCGGCGTCTGGCAGCTCAAGTGGGAACTGGAAGACCTCTCGGTGCGCTATCTGGAGCCGCAGCTGTACAAGCAGGTCGCGAAGCAGCTGGATGAACGCCGCGCCGAGCGCGAACAGTACATCGCCGCCGTCGTCGCGCAGCTCAGACAGGTGCTTGACCAGGCCGGCATTCCCGCCGAAGTGACCGGGCGACCCAAACACATCTACAGCATCATCAACAAGATGAAGCGCAAGCATCTGGATTTCAGCGAGCTCTACGATGTGCGCGCGGTCAGAATTCTGATTGATGAAAGCAGGATGGACGGAATCCCGATCGACGGTATAGGGGCCTGCTACACCGCGCTCGGCCTGGTCCATGAACTTTGGCCGCCGATCGAAAGCGAATTCGACGACTACATCGCGCATCCCAAGAGCAACAATTACCGTTCGCTGCACACCGCGGTGACCGGCCCGCGCGGCCTGCCGCTCGAGGTCCAGATACGCACCCGCGAAATGCACCAGTCTTCCGAACTCGGCGTCGCCGCGCACTGGCGCTACAAGGAAGGCGTGAAATCCGATACCCGCTTCGACGAAAAGATCGCCTGGCTGCGCCAGATACTGGAATGGAAGGAAGAACTGGCCGACAAGGGCGACCTGCAGGAACAGTTCAGGAACGAACTGTTCCACGACCAGGTTTACGTGCTTACGCCGCTGGGCAAGGTGATTGCGCTGCCCAAAGGCGCGACCCCGGTGGAATTCGCCTACACGCTGCACACCGACATCGGGCACCGCACCCGCGGCGCCAAGGTGGATGGCGGCATCGTGCCGCTCAACTACCAACTGCAGAACGGACAGCGCGTGGAGATCCTGACCGTCAAACAGGGCGGACCGAGCCGCGACTGGATCAACCCGTCGCTCGGCTTCCTGCAAAGCCCGCGCATCCGCGCCAAGGTGCGCGCCTGGTTCAAGAGCCAGAACTTCGACGAAAGCGTTGCGCAGGGCCGCACGCAGCTGGATCGCGAGCTGCACCGGCTCGGCATCACCTCGATCAACCAGGAAAAACTCGCGCAACGGCTGCATTTCAGCAAGCTCGACGATCTGCTGGCCGCGCTCGGACGCAACGAAATTACCCAGCGGCGCATCGCGGTGGCAATCCAGGAAGAATTGCCCGGCAAGGTGATCGCGCTGGCAAAACCCAAAGCGCTCAGGCCGGCAAGCGGGCACGCTCCCCAGGCGGACATCACCGTCGGCGGTGTGAACAACCTGATGACCCGGTTCGCAAAGTGCTGCAACCCGGCGCCGGGAGATGCGATCGTCGGCTACGTGACCCGCGACCGGGGAATCACGATACATCGCGAAGACTGCTCATTCATGCAGCGCCTGGCGGAGAACCGTCGCGACCGGAAACTGACCGCGCAATGGGGCGAAAAATGAAGCGGGTCGTCTGCCAATAAAATCTCAGGATAAAGAAAAAAGCTCCGTCAGGAAACTGACGGAGCTTTAAACTTTGCAATCCTGTCGAATGGCTGGCGTAACCGCCGATCATTCGATATTTAATTCTCTTGTTGACCGAACCGGATCAAAACGGATTGGATTGCCATTTGCCGTTTTTGTCGTCTTTATCCTGTCCACGGCCGCCAAAAAGATCGGACATCACTTTCACGTCTGCATCGCAGGCGTGGTTCAGGCAGGGCAATCCCAATCCCGACTCGATCGTCTTGAGCAACGAGAAGTGGTTATAGTAGGTTCCACTGCGCTTGCCGCCCTTGCCATAGTTGGTATCGACGATCAGCGCCACCTGATTGGTAATCGGCGCGACGCTGTAGTCGTTCTCGTCCCACAGCACGACAATCGCGTTGTTGCCCTCCGACCAGGCCGGCGAGGCCTTGATGGCCGTGACCAGGTTCTTCACGGTGATGTCGCCGCGCTGGATCAGGCCAGGGTTCACGCCGCTCGGCTGGCCGTTGGCGACCGGATTGTAGTTGCAGAATACGCCGGCGTTGCCACGGCCGTGCTGGTCGTTGCACTGGTCAGGCGCGATGAATGAGAACGCGGGCACGTTGCCGGTGCCCAGATCGGCATACAAACCGTTTGCGCCGTCAAAGCCGACTGACTGTGCCACGCTGAGACCCTTGTCACGCCCTTCCTGAACGCTTTGAAAATAAACGAACGGATTATGCTTGCCGGCATACAGGTCGACCATATCGCCGGGCTTGGCACCGAGCGCGGCGAAGTCAGTCGTGTCCGTGAAGTAGCCGTCGCTGTAGGTCACCCCGTCTGCGCCTTGAACCGGCAGCGCTTCCTGGTAGCTCTTCCAGCTGCTGCCCGCCTCGAACAACTGATCGGCGATGGTTTTGCCGGATATGTTGTTTGCCGCAGGAATAGACTTGATGCCGTCGATGTTGTTCAGGCCGGGCAGTCCCTGTGTCTCGTTGCTGGTGTCAATGGCAGGCGTCGCTGCATCGGTGCCGCTGCCCGATATCGGGCACACGGCTTGGGGGTTAGAGGCTTCGTTATTCGTGACGTTCGCGACAATGTTGTTGACGCAGGATGCGTTATGCCAGTCAGAGGCATGGTCGCTCTGCACGCCGAAGTTGGAACCACCCACCACTTCCAGGTAATTGGTCAGGCTCGGATGCCCGATGCCGTAGTAATTGGTCGCGAGGTTGGCCGATTGTGCAAGCTGGTTGATGAATGGCGCGTTGGGGTTGCCGATGATCTGGCTGTATGCCTGGTTTTCCATCATGATCACGAAGACGTGGTCCAGATGGCGGACACCCTCGGGTACTTTTCCTTCATTGGCGAAAACCGGGCTCGCGAATGCGATGCCCAGCAGCGCCAGTGCTGCAATCGATTTTTTCATGCTGATAAGCTCCTGTAAGTTTGCTGTATGTTGGTGAAATGATCTAGCCTGATACGGTTAATTCCCGTCCTGAAATTCCTCCAGGGCGCGCATAACCGGTCAACACCGCGATGCCGAAATCCCATACACAGTGTCAACAGGGAAGTTACCGGAAACGTATTGCGGAATTATGAGAGACGTGTTGCGGAATTATGAATGGAGGGTTACGGATATCGTGCCGGAACAGTCAGGTGCATGAATATTCGCGCTGATTTTGCCGGGATGTATCGCAGGCGCGAGATTATCCCGGTCAGCCGCCCAGGTACGCGCGTTGCACCGCATCGCTGCCCAGCAGTTCGCCCGCCGCGCCCGACAAGGTGATCGCCCCGCTCTCCATCACATAGCCGCGCCGCGCCACTTCCAGCGCGAGCTTCGCGTTCTGCTCGACCAGCAGGATGCTCATGCCCAGCGCGGCGATGTCGCGTATGGTTTCGAAGATCTTCTGCACCATCAGCGGGGCCAGCCCCATGCTGGGTTCGTCCAGCATCAGCAGGCGCGGACGGCTCATCAGCGCGCGCGCCATCGCGACCATCTGCTGTTCGCCGCCGGAGAGAGTTCCGGCCAGCTGGTGCTTGCGTTCGGCGAGGCGCGGGAACAAGCCGTACATGCGTTCAAGGTCGGTTGCGATTTCGTCCTTGTCGCTGCGGCTGTATGCGCCCATCTGCAGATTTTCCGCTATCGTCATGCGCGCGAATACGCCGCGCCCTTCCGGCACCAGCGCAATGCCCATCGCGGCGCGCTGGTGCGCCGCAACGTTGTGCAGGCTTTTGCCGCCGTAGTGGATCTGGCCGCCGGCGGGATGCAGCAGCCCTGCCAGGGTTTTCAGCGTGGTGGTCTTGCCCGCGCCGTTGCTGCCGATCAGCGCGACCAGTTCGCCCTGTGCGACATGCAGGTCTATGCCCTTGATCGCATGGATGCCGCCGTAGGCGACCTTGAGGCCGCTGACTTCGAGCAGCCGGTCAGTCACTGCCGCCTCCGAGATAGGCCGCGATCACCGCCGGATCCTTGCGCACCTCTTCCGGCACGCCTTCCGCGATCTTCTTGCCGTAGTCGAGCACCGCGACGCGGTCGCACAGCCCCATGATGAGTTTGACGTCGTGCTCGATCAGCAGCACGGTGATGCCGCTGGTCGCGTATCGTCTGCAACAGTGTTTTGAGACTCCCGGTTTCGGTGGCGTTCATGCCTGCGGCGGGTTCGTCGAGCGCGAGCAGCAGCGGTTCGGTGGCCAGCGCGCGGGCGATCTCCAGACGGCGCTGTTCGCCGTAGGAAAGATGCTTGGCCAGCGTCTGCGCGGGCCGCTCGATGCCGACATAGCGCAGCAGTTCGCGCGCGCGCTGCGACGATGCGCATGCTCTTCCGCGCGTGTGCCGCGATCGCGCAGCAGCGCGCCGAACACGCCGGCGCGCGTGCGCACATGGCGGCCGATCATGACGTTTTCCAGCGCGGTCAGGTTGGCGAACAGGCGGATGTTCTGGAAGGTGCGCGCGATGCCGGCTTGCGCCAGCAGATGCGGCTTGCCCGACGTGGTAGTGCATGACCGTTGAACTGGAAGCCGCCCGCGCTCGGCTGGTACAGCCCGGTGATCACGTTGAACAGCGTGGTCTTGCCCGCGCCGTTCGGGCCGATCAGGCCGTAGATCTCGCCGCGCCGGATATGCAGCGACACGTCGCTGAGCGCGCTCAATCCGCCGAACTGTTTGCCGATGTGCGAAGCCAGCAGCAGTGCGTCTTCAGTGTGTGGCATCGTATACGCTCTCTTCGGCAGGCCGCCTCGTCGCCGCCGAATTCGCGGCGGCGTACCCGCGACGGCAACAGCCCGGCCGGACGATACAGCATCATCACGATCAGCGCCGAGCCGAACAGCAGCATGCGCAGGCTTTCCGGATCGACCAGCGACCTTGCCGAACAGCGCTTGCTGCAGCGGCACCGACGCATGTTGCGCAACACCTCCGGCAGCAGCGCCAGCAATAC
Source organism: uncultured beta proteobacterium (assembly GCA_963827265.1). Lineage (GTDB taxonomy): Bacteria > Pseudomonadota > Gammaproteobacteria > Burkholderiales > Gallionellaceae > Gallionella. The sequence goes on from CAWHAD010000007.1 coordinate 475,608, forward strand.
GCCGCCGAGCACCACGCCGGCGATGTTGCCCATGCCGCCCAGCACCACCATGCACAGCACCATGATGGATTCCATCAGGCTGAAACTTTCCGGGCTGACGAAACCCTGGAAGCCCGCGAACAGCGCGCCGGACGCGCCGCCGAACATCGCGCCCATCGCGAATGCCAGCAGCTTGAGGTTGCGCGTGTTGATGCCCATCGCCGAGGCGGCGACCTCGTCTTCGCGTATCGCCATCCAGGCCCGGCCGATGCGCGATTTCTCCAGACGCTGCGAGACGAAAATCACCAGCGCGGTGAATGCAAGGAACAGGTAAAAATACAGATGCACCGAAGGAAACGCGATGCCGAATAAATTCCGGGTCTTGTTCAGCGATACGCCCATCACGCTGATCGGGTCGATGCAGCTGATGCCCTGCGGGCCGTTGGTCAGGTTGACCGGCGCATTGAGATTGTTCAGGAAGATGCGGATGATCTCGCCGAAGCCCAGCGTGACGATGGCAAGATAATCACCGCGCAGGCGCAATGTCGGCGCACCGAGCAGCACGCCGAAACCACCCGCGATCAATGCCGCCATCGGCAGAACGATCCAGAACGGCAGGTGCACACCATCCGGAAACGCCATCGGAAAAGCCTGCGCCAGATGCGGCGAACTGGCCAGCGCATAGCAGTAAGCGCCCACCGCGAAGAATGCGATGTAGCCAAGGTCGAGCAGGCCGGCATAGCCGACCACGATATTCAGCCCGAGCGCCAGCATGATGTAGAGCATCGCGAAATCGACGATGCGCACCCAGCCGCGCCCGAGCAGCGCGTCGGTGATGAAGGGCAACAGCAGCAATGCGATCGCGAGAACGACAAACAGCGATTTTGATTTCGGGTTGAATTTCATCCTGAAAAAATTCAATTAGCCACAGAGAGCACAGAGATCACAGAGAAAACCGGTTTCATCTCTGTGGATCTCTGTGGCCTGAATCATGGTTTTAAAATTCATGCGCGCTCCGCAATACGTTCTCCCAGCAACCCGGACGGACGGAACACCAGCACCGCGATCAGCACGAAGAACGCGAACACATCCTGGTAGTTGCTGCCGAAGAATCCGCCGGTCAGGTCGCCGATATAACCCGCGCCCAGGCTCTCGATCAGCCCAAGCAGCAATCCGCCCAGCATCGCGCCGCGCAGGTTGCCGATGCCGCCCAGCACCGCGGCGGTGAAGGCTTTCAGGCCGAGCATGAAACCCATGTAGTAATGCGCCAGGCCATAGTTCGCGCTGACCATCACGCCGGCGATCGCGGCCAGCGCCGAGCCGAGCATGAAGGTGATCGAGATCACGCGGTTGATGTCCACACCCATCAGCTGCGCCGCATGCTGGTTCTCGGCCACCGCGCGCATCGCGCGCCCGAGACGGGTGCGATGCACGATCGCCATCAGCGCCGTCATGATCGCGAGCGCCAGTATGAATATGATGATCTGGATATCGTTGATGATCGCGCCGCCGATGTTGTGCGGGGTATTTGCGATCAGCTGCGGGAATGCGTGGTATTCGCGTCCCCAGATCATCATCGCCAGATTCTGCAGCACGATGGACACACCGATCGCGGTGATCAGCGGCGCCAGGCGCGGCGCATGGCGCAGCGGACGGTAGGCGATGCGTTCGATGCCGTAACCGAGCAGCATGCAGCCCAGCATCGCCAGCGCGACACTGAGCGGCAATGCCAGCAGCGGCGATGCACCCCATCCGAGCAGCACCTTCAGCGAGGAAAGCGCCAGCATCGCGCCGATCATCACCACTTCGCCATGCGCGAAGTTGATCAGGCCGAGTATGCCGTACACCATGGTGTAGCCCAGCGCGACCAGCGCATACACACTGCCTTGCACAAGACCGTTGATGATTTGTTGCAGGAAGATATCCATGAGCGCACAAACAAAAAACGACACGTGTTCCGTGTCGTTTTGTGTTCTACCGTTGCCGCATCAGTTGGCCGCCTTGGCTGTACCGAGCGTCTCGAGCGGCTGCCACTTGCCATGCTGCACCTGGTACATGGTGATGGCGCCGCCCTTCAGGTCGCCCTTTTCATCGAACTGGATCTTCGCCGTGACGCCGTCATATGTTATATCGGCAAGTGCGGGCAGATATTTCGCGGGATCTGCCGAGCCGGCTTTCTGCATCGCGGCGATCATCACATTCACCGCGTCGTAGCAGTACGGGGCATACAGCTGTATCGGACCGTACTTGGCGATGAAGCGGTCGGCGAATGCCTTGCCGCCCGGCATCTTGTCCAGCGGCACGCCGGGCAATGAGGCATACGATCCCTCGGCCGCATCGCCGGCCAGCTTGATGAATTCCGGCGTATAACCGCCGTCACCCGTCATGAATTTCGTCTTCAGCGCAAGCGCCTTGAGTTGCTTCACCATCGGCCCGCCCTGCGCATCCATCCCGCCATAGAACAGCAGGTCCGGTTTTTTGCCCTTCACCGCCGTCAGCACCGCGGTAAAGTCCATTGCCTTGTCGGTGGTGTATTCATGCGCGACGATCTTCGCGCCGCTCGCCTCTGCGGACTTGATGAACTGATCCGCCAGACCCTGGCCGTATGCGGTACGATCATCGATCACCGCGATCCGCTTCGCGCCCAGATTCTTCGCCGCGTACTCGCCCAGCACATGTCCCTGCTGCGCGTCGTTGGCCATCACGCGGAACGCGGTCTTGAAACCCTGTGCGGTGTAGGCGACCGCGGTGGCGGAAGGCGATATCTGCGGTATGCCGTTATCGCTGTAGATTTTTGCCGCGGGGATGGTGGTCCCGGAATTCAGGTGGCCGATGACGCCGTTGACCTTGTCGTCGACCAGTTTCTGCGCGACGATGGTCGCCGTCTTGGGATCGGCCTGGTCGTCTTCGCTGATCAGTTCGAAATGCGCCTTGCGCCCGCCGATCATGATGCCCTTCGCATTCGCATCGTCGATCGCCATGCGCGTGCCGTTCTCGTTGTCCTTGCCCAGGTGGGCCTGCGGACCGGTCAGGGGAGCCGATGCACCGATGCGCACGACCAGATCACCGGATGTATCCTGGCTTGCCGTGGGCGATTTTTCGCAGCCGTACAGCGCGATGGAAAGCAGCACCGGTACAACGGCGCCGTACATTAACGAACGATGCGTATGACGTGACATGTTTATCCCCTTTGATATACGAGGCCTGATTATGCGGAGCAGACGCCAAGCTTGTCAATTTAACGGGCAGCAAAAAGCCGGCTAGCGCCGGCCAGTACCGTACCGCATGATGCCTCGAACTTATGAAAATGGTACATATTTTATGGCCAAACTTAGCACGTACTTGACCAGTTCTGTGATTTCTTTCTGTTCCGTGCCAGTCGGGTCGTTGGCCGGCTCAGGCATGGCGCCCCAGTTGCCGGAACCGCCCTGCGACACCTTCATCACCAGGCCCTCGGTCAAAGGATATTCCTTGCCCTCGTAGATATATTTGGCAATCCCGGTATACCTTCTGGCTACGTCCCTCCAGGCCGGACCGAGGACTTTATGGTCAATGGCGTGGCAAACGGTGCATTTGTGCTTCTGGGCCAGTGCCTGCATTTCATCTGCCATTCCACTGCCGGCAACCATCAAACCCGCCACGATAGCCATGCTTCCTACAATACCTTTCATGCTTACTCCCATTTATATGCTATATGATCAAAATATCTCAAACATGCGAAAGCTTGCACCCGCCGGATGATTCTAAACAACTCGATCTGCCTTGCATAGCTATACACATTGTCACTTATTGCCGGTGCTCGATACGTTTCTTCAGGCAACAAAAAGCCGGCTTGCGCCGGCTCGATCCGATTTATGGTTCGACTCTAATGGGTATTGGCCAGGCTCTGCTCGAATTTGACCAGTTCGGTGATTTCCGCCTTGTTTTCCCCGGTCGGGTCGTTGGCCGGCATCGGCATGGTGCCCCAGTTTCCGGAGCCACCATGCGATACCTTCATCACCAGTCCCTCGATCAATGGATATTCCTTGCCGTCGTAGGTGTACGTGGTAATCCCGCTGCCGGTATATCTCTGGGCAACGTCTCTCCAGGCCGGACCGACCACTTTATGGTCAATCGCGTGACAAGCGGTGCAACTGAGCTTATGTGCAAGCGGGGGCATTTCTACCGCGATTGCACTGCCAATCATCAAACCTCCCGCTGCTACGATACCCCCGACAATCGCTTTCATACGCTTCTCCATTTATATTATTCAAGTATACCGACCCGCGAAAGCTCCCACTCCCGAATGATTCTAAACAACTCGATCTGCTTTGCATAGCAATCCGCATCGGCACCTGTTGCCGGCACCAGGGTGCCATTGCTTCGGGCAGCAAAAAAGCCGGCTTGCGCCGGCTTCTTCAGGATTGCTGCTGTCCTGCCGCCATGCTCTGTGAGCAAGGGCGAAGGATAGAGGTCAGTCTTACTTCTTTTCCAGACCCAGCACGAATTCGACCAGGGTTTTGATGTCGGCTTCCTTAACACGAGGCGCATTAGGAATCATGGCGGTGTGCTTGAACCAGTCTCCGGTGCCGCCCTTGGAAACTTTTTCGATCAGCCAGCCTTCGACTGTCTTTTGGTTGTGTTCCTTCAGGATGGCGGAAACTTTCTGGGTTACCTGATAGACGGAAGGGTTAACTGCAGTGCCGGTGGCGCCAACCTTGTTGTATGCCTTGGATACGTCTCTCCATGCCGGGCCAACCAGCTTCTTTTCGATCAGATGGCAAGCGGTGCAGCCGTTCTTCTTCGCCAGCGCAGGCATGTCTTCAGCCATTACACTGCCCGCCATCACCAAACCTGCTGCTGCGATCATGCTTACGATAATAGTCTTCATGTTCGATTCTCTCCATTATTATTTGAAAGCATCTGAAACGATCGGAAGGTTTATCCTCCATTTTCGATTCTAGACATCCCCGCCTGATTTGCCAATGAAAGTTGGCCGGCAAATTGTTACCAACGGTAACCAGACAACGCCATGTTCCGCGCTAAGGTTGACACCAATATCCTAACCACAACATAAACCTGATCCAGATCAACAAACTTGCTCAACCCATCAGACAGACATTCCGGGGCTGCCAACAAGTTCAGGAAGAAAATAAACCCTGATGTTAGTGCGGCTAAACCGGTTCCGCACGATATTCGACGATCATCGTGTGCCGGGTCCCCGCTGCGACTTTCACCGCGTTTTCCATCGCATTCACCGATTCGATACATACCATTTCGCGCCAGCCGTCGGGCTGGCCCATGTCGCCCATCTTCGCGGCCTTTTCCGTCCAGGGTGTCCACACCACCGTCGAGAGACTTCCGGATTTGGCAACATGAATGCGGCGCCCGAGCCTGTCGTCTTCGATCACGCATTCGGCAAGCGTGTTGACATACACGCGATCGGTCTCGCCGCTGAACGTGATCTGGCCGGACTGCTTTTTCAGCGTGGATCCGCCGACCTTGTCCCAGTAGTCGCAGTTCTCCAGCCCGGTCACGCGCACCGCGCCGATGTCGCCGATCCGGAAGTAGGTATGCAATGCTTCTCCGATGGTGAAATCACCTGCACCGGTGTTTTCAGTGGACAGCTCCATGCGCAGCGTTTCACCGACGATCACGGTCAGGTCCAGCGTGCAATCATGCGGCCACTGCGCGCGCGTCTTTTCGCTTTGCTGCAGTCGCAGCACCAGGCGCGTCGCGCCGTCCGGCTCCCTGCCGGACTCGACCATGCGCCATGGCACCGTGCGCGCATAGCCGTGTCCGGGAAAACCCGGCTCGGATGGATGCGCGCCGAACCAGGGCCAGCACACCGGGGCGCCGCCGCGTATCGATTTCCCCGCCGCAAGTTTTGCATCGCGCGACAGCCACACGACCGGCAGCGTCTGGCTCCTCGGCTGCCAGGTCATCAGGTGCGCACCCTGCAGACAGAGGGACGCCGTTGCCTGCGCGTTGCTGATTTCCGCGACAACCAGTCCGCTGGCATCCTCGCGGAAACCGAACTGCCCCGAGATGCCGAACTGCGAGTTCAATTGCTGTGCTGTAACCATGCCGGTTTTCCTTTAAATTATTTTGCTGCCCGATTCAGCCATGCAGCGTTATTCGATTTGCGACACGTCGCGAACGGCGCCTTTGTCGGCCGAAGTCACCATGGCAGCGTAGGCTCTGAGCGCAGCCGACACTTTGCGTTGCCGTTCTTCCACAGGCTTCCACGCCTGCTTGCCTTTTGCCTCCATCGCCGCACGGCGTTGCGCCAGTTCGGCATCCGGGATCGCCAGATTGATGCTGCGGTTCGGGATATCGATCTCGATGCGGTCGCCTTCCTGCAACCAATCCGATCGCACCGCCGCTGGCCGCTTCCGGCGAAACATGGCCGATGCTCAAGCCGGAAGTACCGCCGGAGAATCGCCCGTCGGTCAGCAACGCGCATGCTTTGCCCAGCCCTTTCGATTTCAGGTATGAGGTCGGATACAGCATCTCCTGCATGCCCGGCCCGCCCTTTGGCCCTTCGTAACGAATCACCACCACATCGCCCGCGACGATCTGGTCGGCGAGTATGCCCGCCACCGCAGCGTCCTGGCTTTCGAAAACGCGCGCCCGTCCGCTGAATTTCAGGATGCTTTCATCCACACCGGCCGTCTTGACGATGCAGCCGTCCAGCGCGATGTTGCCGTGCAGCACCGCCAGACCGCCATCTTGCGAATAGGCATGCGCCTTGTCGCGGATGCAGCCCTTGGCTGCGATCCACATCCAGCTCGGGATAGTGCATGGACTGCGAGAATGCAATGGTGGTGACTGATGCCACCGGGTGCGGCGCGGAAAAACTTCTTCACCGTTTCGTCGCTGGTCTGCTCGATGTCCCACTGCCTGAAGTCCGTCACGCAGCGTCTTGCTGTGCACCGTGCCAACTTCGCCGTGCAACAGGCCTGCACGGTCCAGTTCGCCCAGTATCGCCGCAATGCCACCGGCCCTGTGCACGTCTTCCAGGTGATATTCCGACGATGGCGCGACCTTGCACAGCGTCGGCACGTGGCGCGACAGCCGATCCATGTCCTTCATCGTGAAATCGACTTCCGCTTCGCGTGCGATCGCCAGCAGGTGCAACACGGTGTTGGTCGATCCGCCCATCGCGATGTCCAGCGTCATCGCATTCTCGAACGCATCGAACGTCGCAATATTGCGCGGCAACACCGCTGGCATCGTCCTGCTCGTAATAGCGCTTGCACAGCTCGACGATCAGCCTGCCCGCACGCAGGAACAATTGCTTGCGCTCGGCATGCGTCGCCACCAGCGAACCGTTGCCGGGCAGGGACAACCCCAGCGCCTCGGTCAGGCAGTTCATCGAATTCGCGGTGAACATGCCGGAACAGGAACCGCAGGTCGGACAGGCGGAACGTTCGATCGCTTCCACTTCGGCATCGCTCACATTGCTGTCGGCGGCGGCGACCATCGCATCGACCAGGTCGAGGCCTTTGACCTTGCCCTGCCAGTTCACCTTGCCCGCTTCCATCGGCCCGCCGGAAACGAACACCACCGGGATGTTCAGGCGCATCGCAGCCATCAGCATGCCCGGCGTGATCTTGTCGCAATTGGAGATGCACACCAGCGCGTCGGCGCAGTGCGCGTTGACCATGTATTCCACCGAATCGGCGATCAGGTCGCGCGAAGGCAGCGAATACAGCATGCCGTCATGGCCCATCGCGATGCCGTCATCCACCGCGATGGTGTCGAACTCCTTGGCAATGCCGCCGGCCTTCTCGATCTCGCGCGCCACCAGTTGCCCCAGATCCTTGAGATGGACGTGGCCGGGAACGAACTGGGTAAATGAGTTGGCGATTGCGATGATGGGCTTGCCGAAATCGCCATCCGTCATGCCGGTAGCGCGCCACAGTGAGCGTGCGCCGGCCATGTTGCGGCCATGGGTGGAAGTGCGGGAACGGTAAGTTGGGCATGATGTCTCTCTGAAAAGTGAAAGCACGTATAATCGGGTCTGTGATTTTAACCTTAATCCATCATGCTCGTTCACCCGCAATTCGATCCTGTCGCCATCCACCTCGGTCCGCTTGCCATCCACTGGTATGGCCTGATGTACCTGCCGGCTTCCTGACCTTCCTGTGGCTCGGGCGCAAACGCATCGCGCACGCTGAACAATCCGCAGATCAATGCCAAACTGCTCGACGACCTGCTGTTCTATGGCGTGCTCGGGGTGATTCTGGGCGGACGCCTGGGCTATGTGCTGTTTTACAAGCCGGGCTATTACTCCGCGCATCCGCTGGAGATTTTTGCGGTCTGGCAAGGCGGCATGTCCTTCCACGGCGGTTTCTCGGCGTGCTGGCGGCGATGGCGTGGTTCGCGCACAAGCATCATCTGCGCTGGCTGGCAGCTGACCGACTTCATCGCGCCGCTGGTACCGCCCGGCCTGGCGTTCGGGCGCCTCGGCAATTTCATCAATGGCGAACTGTGGGGGCGTCCCACCGATGTGCCATGGGCAATGATCTTCCCCAAGGTGGATAACCTGCCGCGCCACCCCTCGGAGCTGTACGAATTTGCTCTGGAAGGCGTGGTGCTGTTCACGCTGCTCTGGTTGTTTGCGCGCAAGCCGCGCCCTGTCGGCGCCAGTATCCGGGCCTGTTCCTGATCGGTTACGGCAGCTTCCGCTTTCTCGTCGAATTCACCCGCGAGCCGGACGATTTTCTCGGCCTGCTGTCGTTGGGCATGAGCATGGGGCAATGGCTGAGCCTGCCGATGGTCATCGCCGGCGTGGTGCTGATGATCATCAGCTACCGCCGCGCCACTTGACACCCGCCCACCTCTCGCCCACTATTCTCCAAGTCGAAATGACCGCCATTATCATAACCAGGGCATCACTTTGGACGATCTTTCTTTAGCCACACTGTTTGGTCATCTTGCTGTTGCTGCTGGTTTGCAGCGCATTCTTTTCCGGCTCGGAAACCAGCATGATGGCGATCAACCGCTATCGCCTGAACAGCCTGGTACGCAGGGGCAATCGCAGCGCCAAACTGGTCAACCGCCTGCTCGGCAAGGTGGACAAACTGCTCGGCTCGATCCTGCTCGGCAACACCCTGCTCAACGTGGTCGCCGCGGCGGTGACCAACATCATCATCTTGCGCCTGTTCGGACAGAACGACCTGGCGCTGCTGATCGGCACGCTGACACTCACCTTCGTGCTGCTGGTATTCAGCGAAATCATGCCCAAGATCATCGCGGCCAGTTATCCCGAACGCATCGCGCTGCCGGCCAGCTATTTGCTCACGCCGCTGATCACGCTGTTCCATCCGGTGGTCTCGATCGCCGGCGGCCTGGTCAAGGGCGTGCTGTGGCTGCTGCGCATCAAGATCGAAACCGACCAGAGCAAACAGAAAATGACGATGGAGGAATTGCGCGGACTGGTATTGGATGCCGAGCATTTCCTGCCGCGCAAACATCAGAAGATGCTGCTCAATCTGGTCGATCTCGAACGCATCACGGTGAACGACGTGATGATTCCGCGCAACCAGATCGAGGCGCTGGATATCAATGCCGACGCAAACGAATTGCGCCAGCAGATCATCACCTGCCACCACACGCTGTTGCCGGTTTATGCCGACACGCCCAGCAACATCATCGGCATCCTGCACATCAAACGGGTACCGCGCGCTGCTGCAGGAAACAACGCTGGATCCGACCCAGTTGCGCGAAATACTGAACGATCCCTACTTCATCCCTTCCGACACGCCGCTGCTCAAGCAACTGCAGCAGTTTCAGGAGCGCCACGCGCGGCTCGGGCATGGTGGTGGACGAATACGGCGAATTGCTCGGACTGGTGACACTGGAAAACATCCTTGAAGAGATCGTCGGCGAATTCACCACGCAATCACCCTCGCAAACCGGGAAATTCCTGCGCCAGGACGACGGCAGCTTTCTGCTCGAGGGCAGCAGCAGCCTGCGCGAGCTGAATCGCAAACTGGGGCTGCATTTGCCGCTGGACGGACGCGAAAACGCTGAACGGGCTGATCCTCGATCATCTCGAAGATATTCCTGAAACCGGCACCAGCCTGAAAATCGCGGGCTATCCGATCGAGATCATCCAGACCCAGGATCGCATCGTGAAAGTGGCGCGCATTTTTCCGGCCCAGCCGGATCAGCGGCATTAGGGCACGCGCCTTTACAAGACCCGCAAAGCTCGGCATGATGCCCGAATACGCTCGATTTCAAACAATTTGACGAGTGCCCCAAGGGAGACACGATGGCTGTCGCACAAAGAGACCAGAAAGCAAAAGATATATCCTACGCCTGGGAAGGAAAGGACAAGACCGGCAAGACGGTCAAAGGCGAAATGCGCGCGCCCGGCGAAGCCAGCGTGTCAGCCTATCTGCGGCGCCAGGGAATCAATGTCACGAAAATAAAGAAGCTGAGACGCCGCGGCAAATCCATCACCGCCAAGGACATCACGCTGTTCACACGCCAGCTTGCCGTCATGATGAAATCTGGCGTACCGCTGTTGCAGGCTTTCGACATCGTCGGCAAGGGACACAGCAACCCGTCCGTGTCGCGGCTGCTGCTCGACATCAAGACCGACGTGGAAACCGGCAGCAGCCTGCAGCAGGCCTTCCTGAAATTTCCGCTGTATTTCGACGCTTTGTATTGCAACCTGATCGGTGCCGGCGAGGCGGCAGGTATCCTCGACGCGTTGCTGGAACGCCTGGCGACCTATATGGAAAAAACCCAGGCTCTCAAAGAGCAAAATCAAATCAGCTTTGTTCTACCCGATTTCGATCATCGTGGTGGCGTTCCTGATCACCGCCGTCATCATGATTTTCGTGATCCCGGCATTCAAGGAACTGTTCGAAGGATTCGGCGCACGACTGCCGGCGCCGACCCTGGTGCTGATGGGCATTTCCGATGCATTCGTAAAATACTGGTGGGCGATTTTCGGCGGGATCGGCGGCGGCTTCTACACCTTCTTTTATTTCTGGAAACGCAGCAAGAAAATGCAGGACGTGATGGACAAACTGGTGCTCAAACTGCCCATCTTCGGCGAGCTGATCCGCAAGGCCACGATCGCGCGCTGGACGCGCACGCTGGCCACCATGTTTGCGGCGGGCGTGCCGCTGGTCGAATCGCTGGATTCGGTTGCCGGTGCGGCGGGCAACGCGGTGTATTACAACGCCACCAAAGATCATCCAGCGCGAAGTCAGCACCGGCAGCGGCCTGACGGTCGCGATGCAGAACACCGAGTTATTCCCCAGCATGGTATTGCAGATGTGTGCCATCGGCGAGGAAGCCGGCTCGCTGGATTCCATGCTCAGCAAGGTCGCCGATTTCTACGAGGCCGAAGTGGATGATGCGGTAACCGCGATCTCCAGCCTGATGGAGCCGGTCATCATGGTGGTTTTGGGCACGCTGATCGGCGGCATGGTGATCGCGATGTACCTGCCGATCTTCAAGATGGGCGAAGTCATCTGATGAAGGGTCAGGGAAAAGACGCAAGGTACAAGGCAAAAGGTACAAGTTTCCTTCCCAGCCATCAACTTTAATCCTCGTCGCGACAAGATGAGTTTCCCTGAACTGCTGCAAACGGTCTCCGCCGCATTTATTGTTGCGTGCCTGAATCTGGAGCGTGTGGCGGTTCGTCACCGCCGCCATGTACACTTACCTCTCTGAAACTTCACCGCTTGCGTTTACCATCATGGCTGGCGTGGTCGGCCTGATGGTCGGCAGTTTCAGCTCCGACATAACCCGCAAGCGGGTTAGTCTTCACTGAAACCGCCGACATGTACACATTACCCCATCTTCTCGAATCTTCACCGCTTGCGTTTACCATCATGGCTGGCGTGGTCGGGCCTGATGGTCGGCAGTTTTCTCAATGTGGTGATACACCGCTGCCGAATCATGATGGAACGGGCCTGGCGGCAACAATGCGCCGAGCTGTCGCACAGCGGGGACAGCTTCGAAGCGCTGAATCCGCGCAGCCGCCGTACAATCTGGTCGTTCCGGGTTCGGCCTGCCCGCACTGCAACCACCGCATCAGCGCATGGGAAAATATCCCCATCATCAGTTACGCGCTGTTGCGCGGCAAATGCAAGGGCTGCGGCGCGGCCATTTCGCCGCGCTATCCGGTCATCGAGGCGATCAGCGGCATCCTGTGCGCTTACGCGGCCTGGCACTTCGGCTTCGGCTGGCACGCCGCCGGCGCATTGCTGCTGGTCTGGGCGCTGCTTGCGCTCACCGCTATCGACATCGACACGCAGCTGTTGCCGGACGACATCACCCTGCCGCTGCTCTGGGCAGGCTTGCTGTTCAATTGTTTCGGCCTGGGCTATACCAGCCTGTCCGGCGCGGTGCTAGGTGCAGTAATCGGCTACCTCTCGCTGTGGAGCGTGTACTGGCTGTTCAAGCTGGTGACCGGCAAGGAAGGCATGGGCTACGGGGATTTCAAACTGCTTGCGGCACTGGGTGCCTGGCTGGGCTGGCAGATGCTGCCGCTGATCATCCTGCTTTCGTCGCTGGTCGGCGCAGTGGTCGGCATCGCGCTGATCGTCGCGTTCAAACACGGCCGCAACATCCCGATCCCGTTCGGCCCTTATCTGGCGGGCGGCGGCCTGATCGCACTGTTCTGGGGACCGGTGCTGACGCAAGGCTATTTGCGGCTTTTAGGCTAGCCATGATCAAGGGTACCTCTAAAAATTCAGAGTTCGCCCAAATGCAAGGCGCGGGAAAAATTTCGCCGCGCTGCATATGGGTTATATGTAAGCAAGAAATTTTTTCAGCAACACAGCAGTTGGGATGAAATCTGGATTTTTAAAGGCACCCTTCTGTGTCGGGCTTACGGGCGGAATAGGCTGCGGCAAGAGCACGGTGGCGGAACTGTTCGCCGGACATGGCGCAGGCATCATCGACACCGACGCGATTTCACGGCGCCTGACCCAATCCGGCGGCGAAGCGATCGCGGCGATCCGTGCGGCATTTGGCGATGACTACATCACTGCGGAAGGGTCGCTGGATCGCGCCAGGATGCGCGGACTGATCTTTGCGGATGCGGACGCGAAACAGCGTCTGGAGCGGATTCTGCACCCGCTGATACTGGAACAGGCCAGACTGCAGCTGGGCCGTCTGCAGGACAGACCCTACGTGATCATCGCCGTGCCGCTGCTGCCGGAAAGCCAGGCGTTCCGGCAACTTACCCAGCGCATCCTGGTGGTGGATTGCGGCGAAAGCACCCAGGTTGCGCGCGTGATCGCGCGCAACCGGATGAGCGAGGCTGAAGTTCGCGCGATCATCGCGCAGCAGACGCCGCGCGACCAGCGACTTCGGATTGCCGATGATGTGATCCACAATGAGGCTGGGCTGGACATCCTGGCCGAGCAGGTTGCCGTTCTGAATCGCAGCTACTCGGCCATGAAAAGCAGCATTTGACGCTGGCGGGATATTCAATATATCGTTGCACATGATTCTTCAACCGCACTTCGGAAATTAAGCGCGTGATCAGCTACGAATTCCCGCTCAACGAAAAGGTCCGCACCCTGTTGCGACTCGAGGACCTGTTCGCGCGCATGACGCTCTTCACCGAACACGATCATTGCATGGATCACCACATGGCGATGATCACATTGTTCGAGATTCTCGACGTAATCAGCCGCGCCGACCTGAAATCCGATTTGCTGAAGGAGCTGGAACGCCAGAAGCGCGTGCTGGCCGGTTTGCACAACAACCCCGAAATTTCCGAGGATGCGCTGGATGCGATCCTGGGCGAGATCGAGCAGGCTTACGGGTTATTGCACGCAATGAGCGGGAAGATCGGCCAGCATCTGCGCGATAACGAATGGCTGATGGGCATCAGGCAGCGCGCGGTGATGCCGGGCGGCACCTGCGAATTCGATCTGCCCTCCTATCACTACTGGCAGGAACAGGATGTCGCAATCCGGCGCGAGAGCCTGCGCGCCTGGCTCGCGCCGCTGCTGCCGCTGCATACCGGCCTGAAAATCATCCTGCAGCTGCTGCGCGAAAACGGCAAGACCTTCCACTTCACCGCACACAATGGCACTTTCCAGCAAATGCAGGGCGGGCGTGTTGCACAGCTGCTGCGCGTGCGCATCGGCAGGGAACTGGCCTGCATACCGGAAGTCGGCGCGAACAAATACGCGATCAACATCCGCTTCATCTCGGCGAACTATGCCGCGAAATCCACGCTGTTCGAACAGGACGTGCCGTTCGAGCTGACCTTCTGCAACCTGTCCTCCTGACCATGAAGGAGAATCCGCTGATCGTCACCTGCCCGCATTGCGGCAAGGAACACCGCTGGGACACCAATAACCGCTTCCGCCCGTTCTGCAGCGAACGCTGCAAGATGATCGACCTGGGCAAGTGGGCCAACGAAGAATATCGCGTCGCCCAGCCGGCGGACCAGGACGAGCAGGATTTCACCGAAGAAAATAATATTCCGGGTTCATTTCGAAGCTGAGACAAGGCGGCGACAAGCTTGTGACGCTGGCAGTGCATCCAGCACGACTAGGAACAAGCGCGGAAGCCAACGCAGTATCAGCAATGAAATGGACTTGGAATCACCAGGCCTGACGCAATAACGCTATCCCATGTGCGCCATGCTGCCATGCAGTCTGCATGTCAGCACGGGTCAAGCCGCCCAGCGCATACACCGGAATAGCCGCCCCCGCCGCAATTGCCGCAAAGTTCTCCCAGCCCAGATGCGGCGCACCCGGATGCGACTGCGTCGCCAGCACCGGGCTCAGCAGCGCGAAATCGCAGCCCAGCGCCTCGGCGCGGCGCAGCTCTGCCGCGTTGTGGCAGGAAGCCGCGCACCATTCCACGTCGGGCCGCTCGTGCAATTCGCTCCAGCTGCGTTGCGGTCAGCTGCACCCCGTCCGCGCCGATCTCTTTGCACAACTGCGATGTCGGCATTGACGATCAGCCGCGCATCGTGCCGGCGCAGCAGCGGCAACATCTTCAGCGCCAGCCCGCGCAATGCGTCGCGCGAATAATCTTTCTCGCGCAACTGCACCAGCCGCAGGCCGTTATCCAGCGCGGCCTCCAGCCGGCGCAGGAATTCCTCCTCGCCCAGCTCGGCCACGTTGCTGATCGCATACAAGTCAGGCAATGACAGCGAACGCAGGATCGGTCCGTTGGCAGGCAGCACCGGAGAAACGACAACTCGTCCCCTCGCCCCTTCCGGGGAGAGGGCCAGGGAGAGGGGCGGTTGCCAGGAAAACTGCTGCCCCTCATGCGGATGCAACTCACCGCTCCATGCCGTCACGCGAAAGAAATGCAGCCGCACCGTCGCATGCGGATAGGCGTACACGCGCGTCAGCCACGGGTAGGCGGTGGTGACCGTGATGCCCAGCTCCTCGCGCAGCTCACGCACCAGCGCATGATACGGTGTCTCGCCGGGTTCGATCTTGCCGCCGGGGAATTCCCAGTAGCCGGCCCAGATTTTGTCGGGGGGACGTTGGGCGAGGAGGAAGGAGCCGTCGGGACGTTGCAGCACGGCGGCGGCGACTTCGACGATTTTGGTTTTTTCTGCTTGTGTATTCAACATTGGTCTTTCAAAAAAGCAAAACCGCCGGGGGTAGCCCGGCAGCTAGTCACTTTTTCTTGCTTCGCCAAAGAAAAAGTAACCAAAAAGAAGGCGACCCCGGTTTGCCGCCGCTGCGCGGTTCCCTGCGTTGCTCGACTGGTCAGGCGGCTGCGGAACTCGCACGATCCGCTACGCGGCCACGTGCTCAAACAGTCCTCGCCGAAATCTCCTGACCAGCCTGCGCTACTCGGCGGCGCACAGGGGAGAAAAGCAGAAATACAAATTCAAAATTCTTAAATCAAATACTGATGCCACTTGAACGCGGCATCATCCCATTATCGACCCAAATCGGGCATCACTACTTCCTGAAACCAGACATTCAATGTGAAGATAAGAGGCTGCACTTTAGTGCAGTTTCGCTTATCTAACGGGTTGAACGTAGTGCTATCAAATACGTGCGATTTGAACATACATATCTACGGTTCAAGATAAAGATCTTTTGCCTCAAGAGTCCCCGCAGCAAGTTTCGTATCGGCAGCACGGCAGAGATCAATAATCTGGGAAGTCAAAGGTACATAGGGTTTAAGTGCTCGTTTAAACATTGTTTCGCCCCAGAACCAGCCCAGCGTGGTAACAAGGTGATTCCCTAGTGCTTGATTTTCTGCTTTTCGTGAGGGGTCTTCGATATTCTGGATTGATAATGGTTTCCAGATAAGTTGATTGTCTCGCATTATAAGAATAGCTTTAGCCAACCCTTTGGAATAGTAGGAACTAGTATATTGAACCTCGATACCTTCTGACTTTTCGTACCCCACGAGAAGTGACCTGTCAAGACGATTTGTACCATGAGATGAAACGTACGCAACGCCACATATATGACCACCGGAATTACGGAGGGAAACGGCAAAGAAATCTTTCGACGGTATTGAATTCAACCAATACTCCACTCCGTCAGAAACAATATTTAATTTTGTTCGCTCACTCGGGAACGTGCTAGTGTAATGTTTTGCTGGCTTCCTTACGATTTGACCGGTGGAATCTAGTGGTGTTGAACTTGCAGCGCTTTCCACTGCTTCTCCAGAAGCATAGTCAAACGATAATAGACAAACCAAAACAAGGTGGACAAATCGCAAATACATTTGAGCTCCTCTCAAGATGCAAAACTATGATAAGACGGATCCACTGGTCTTTACTATTAATGAATCCAATGTACCGGAGTTGAATTGTTTTTCCTATCTGCTTTTGTATGGTGGGCAACTTGTTGCCCGCCATATGGGGTTTACGGTTTTGAATTTTTCATCCCCTGTGCGCCGCCGAGTGGCGCAGACTGGTCAGGGGTAGTCCGACGAATATGTTCGAGCACGTGACTGCGCAGCAGGTCGTGCGAGTTTATGAGGAGGCCTGACCAGTCGAGCACACGAGGACACCCACGAAGTGGGCGGCAAACCGGGGTCGCCTTCTTTTTGGTTACTTTTTCTTTGGCGAAGCAAGAAAAAGTGACTAGCTGCCGGTCTACCACCGGCGAAGTTGACTTTGGTTTTCCATGCCACATTAAGAATGCTGCGGAAAGTTTGAGTTTCTACCCTCTCCCCAACCCTCCCCCTGCAAGGGTGAGGGGAGCGTTTGTGCCTCCGGCGATTACTGCCGTCCCGCCCAATCCCTCGCAAACTGCCACCCCACCCGTCCGCTCCGCGAGCCGCGTTGTATTGACCACTGCAATGCCGCCTGCCGCGCCTCTTCGTCAAACTCGGCGGTCACACCGAAATGCCGCAGCCAGTGCGCGACGATTTCCAGATACTCGTCCTGCGAGAACGGGTAGAACGACACCCACAGCCCGAAACGTTCCGACAGCGAGATTTTTTCCTCGACGCTCTCGCCCGGGTGGATCTCGTCGCCGACATATTTGGTCGCGAGATTGTCCTGCATCGATTCCGGCATCAGGTGGCGGCGGTTGGAGGTCGCGTAGATCAGCAGGTTGTCGGAGAACGCGACCAGCGATCCGTCGAGCGCGGCCTTCAGCGCCTGATAGCCCGGCTCCTCGGCGTTGAAGGACAGGTCGTCGCAATACAGGATGAAACGCTCCGGCCTCCCCGATACCTGCGCGATGATGTGCGGCAGGTCGGAGAGCGCCGGTTTGCCGACTTCGATCAGGCGCAAGCCATCCTTTGCGTATTCGTTGAGCAGCGCCTTGACCAGCGAGGACTTGCCGGTGCCGCGCGATCCGGTGAGCAGCACGTTGTTGGCCGATTTGCCCTGCACGAACTGCCGGGTGTTCTGCGCAATCAGCTGCTTCTGCCTGTCGATGCCGAGCAGGTCATTCAATCCGATGCGATGCGGATGCGTGACCGGCGCCAGCCGCCCTCCTTCCCAGCGGAACGCATTGGCCTGTTGCCAGTCGGGTTCGACGGATACCGCGGAGGGCAGCATCCGTTCCAGTCGTTCCAGCAGTGCGTTGGCCTTTTCAATCAGCTTATCTGTGTTTGTATTCATTTTCCTGTCCCAGACATGGTCGTTCACTAATACGGAAATTGCCGCGGTTTACTCCTGCAGGGAGCGTGGCCGCGAAATGCCGAATCCCTGGGCAAAGTCGATGCCGATTTTTCTCAGGCTGGCTACGGTCTCTTCGTTCTCAACCAGCTCCGCAATGGTCTGAACGCCGATCTTTTTTGCGACGCGGCCGATCGCGGTGAGCTTGGCCAGCTTTAGCGGGTCGCGAAGAATTTCCAGAACCATGCTGCCGTCTATTTTCAGGAATTCCACCTGGAAACCGCGTATCAGGTCGAACAGGACCTTGTCACGGCCGAAACCGCTGAGCGCGACACGGCATCCGCTCTGCCTGACCTGCCTCGCGAATTCCGCGACCTCGGCCGTTCTCATCGCCAGTTCCGAATCCGGGATCTCGAAGCACAGCGCAGAAGCGGGAATGTTGTATTCCAGCAGCGTCAGTTTCAGAAATTCGGGAAAGCCCGGGTCGGCAATGCTGGCGCCCGACACGTTGATGAAGTACATCATGTTTTCCTGTTGCCCGCTGCGCGGAATATGCCGGGAAAGCCATTCGGCAACATGCTGTATCACCCAGCGGTCCAGATGCGGCATGAGTCCGTATTTTTCGGCCAGCGGAAAGAAAGTGCCGGGCGGCAGCACGCTTCCCTCGTCTTCGTTCAGCCGGACCAGGATTTCATAGTGCCCGACGCCGCCATTCGCGACCAGCGGCGTGATCAGCTGGCAAAGCAGGCTGAATTCGCCGTTCTCGATTGCCGCCCTGATCATGCCTGCATCATGCTGCCCGGTGGTCTGCTCGGAGTATGCATCGACAAACAGGCTCTGGTCATCCGACGCGTCATGGGCCGACAGACGCACATCATCCGGTTTCGTAATGTCGTTGATCATCATGAAGAAGCCGCTGACCTTGCCATCCTCCCCGAACTCGGGAAGATGTTCGACGGCCAGCCGGTAGATTGTGCCGTCTGGCATATTCTGCATCCGCTCGTAGTGCAGCGCATGCCCTTCCAGGGACTGGCGTACCGCAGTTGCGGTTTCCTGGTAGACCTTGCCGCCTAGCACATCGCGCATATGCCGCCCGGTGATCTGTTCAGGGCGCAAGTTCAACCATTCCATGAATGCTCTGTTGTGGTATTGGCATTGACCCTTCATGTCCACGTACGCAACCATGGTCGGCAATACCTCGTCGATCAGATGCAATCTCGGTTTGCTGGCGGAGATCGCGTTCTCGGCTTTCTTGCGCTGTTCCATTTCGCGTTCCAGCCTGTTCTTCATCGCCGACAGCTGCGCGGTACGGCGCATGACAATCCACTCTGCATGCGACCTGCGTGTTGCTTCCGCAAGTATCGCGGCCACAAGGATTCCGGCCAGGAAGGTGATCCATTGCGCGCCAAGCTCGGTAAAGTAGATTGCGACGACGAGTGCGGTTGCAGTTGCAATGACCGCCAGAGTGGAGGTAAATGGCTGAACGGTTCTGAACAGCTTGCGTAACTTGCTGCCTTTCATCTACGTTCCTTTCTGTCGCGCAAACAATCCTGTTCCGGGATCTATCTCATCTGACACGGCAGGGCACGGCGTATTGCCCTCATTTCCCGCCGCAACGCACAGTCCAAACCGAAAGGCACAGGCTAACTCCGGTAGCTGGCGTTGATCTTCACATAGTCGTAGGAGAAATCGCAGGTCCACAGCGTGGCATTCGCCGCACCGCGATTCAGCACCACGCGGATCGTGATGTCGCTCTGCTGCATCACGCGCTGTCCGTCTTCTTCGCGGTAGCTCGGCGCACGCCCGCCGTTCTCGGCGACCAGCACCTCGTCGAGATACAGCTTGAGCCTGTCGACATCAAGGTCGTCCACGCCCGCATAACCGATCGCGGCGAGGATGCGCCCGAGGTTGGGATCGGAGGCAAAGAAGGCGGTCTTGACCAGCGGCGAATGCGCGATGGCGTAGCCGATCTGCTTGCATTCGGCTTCGTCCTTGCCGCCTTCGATCTTGCATGGTGATGAACTTGGTCGCGCCCTCGCCGTCGCGCACGATGGCTTGCGCCAGCATGGTCGCAACTTCGGTGATGGCGGCTTGCAAAGCCTGGCCGGCTTGCTGACGGCGGATTTCACTTCCGGCAAAGCTGCTTTGCCGGTGGCGATCAGCATCAGCGCGTCGTTGGTGGAGGTGTCGCCGTCCACGGTGATGCAGTTGAACGAGCGGTTGGCCGCCTCGCTCACCATCTGCTGCAGCAGCGGCTGCGCGATCGCCGCATCGGTGGCGATGTAGCCCAGCATGGTCGCCATGTTCGGATGGATCATGCCGGAACCCTTGGCAATGCCGGTGATGGTGACAGTCACGCCGTCGATCGGCAACCTGCCTGGAGACCGCCTTGGCGACGATGTCGGTGGTCATGATTGCGTGCGCGGCATCGAACCAGTTGTCCGGGCGCATGTTGGCCACCGCGGCGGGCAGGCCGGCGGCGATCCTGTCGACCGGCAGCGGCTCCATGATCACGCCGGTGGAGAAAGGCAGCACCTGCGCCGCCTTGCAGCCCAGCAGGCCCGCCAGTGCCGCGCAGCAGGTGCGTGCGTCCCGCATGCCCTGCTCGCCGGTGCCCGCATTGGCGTTGCCGGTATTGACCACCAGCGCGCGTATCCCGCCAGAGCCTTTATCGTTGCAAGGGCGAGATGCTCGCGCGCGACGGTCACCGGCGCGGCACAGAAACGGTTCCTGGTAAACACGCCGGCAATGCGCGCACCCTCGCACAGCTGCATCACCAGCAGGTCCTTGCGCTTCTCGCGCTTGATGTTCGCTTCCGCAATGCCCAGCGAAACGCCCGCAACGGGCAACAACTGTGCAGCGACGGGCTGGTTAAGATTGACTGGCATTTGTCGGATTATTATCTGATAGCGGCTGCGCGATTTTACAGGGTGTAATTGCTCGGTTGCACAGACTGGTCGTGCCCTTTTCGAATCAGCTCAACTTGCCATGACACTGTTTGTATTTCTTGCCGGAACCGCATGGACACGGATCATTGCGCCCCACTTTCTGCCCGCTGCGCACGAACGGCTTGTGATCTTCCCCGGCCGGCACGCCCTCACCGGACTCGCCGAGCGCCTCTTCGTAATCGGCATGATGATACTGCACGTTTTCCGGCGCAGGTGCCGCTTCCACCGCCTCGACATCCGACTCGCTGCGCACCTGCACGGTCATCAATATCTGCGTCACCTCCGCTTGATCGCGTCCAGCATCGCGGCAAACAGCTCAAATGCCTCGCGTTTGTATTCCTGCTTAGGGTTCTTTTGCGCATAGCCGCGCAAATGGATGCCCTGGCGCAGATGATCCAGCGCCGCCAGGTGCTCGCGCCAGTGCACGTCCAGGCTTTGCAGCATGATCGCGCGTTCGTAATGATGCATCACCTCGGCGCCCACCGCCTCGACCTTGGCCTGGTATTGCTGCTGGGCGATCTCCCTGATGCGCACGCGCAGCGCTGCTTCATTCAGCTGCTTGTCCTCTTCCAGCCACTGCACCAGCGGCAGCTCCAGCCGGAATTCGGCGGCCAGTTTTCTTCCAGTCCCGGCACATCCCATTGTTCTTCCATCGAATGCGGCGGAATGTACTCGCTGACGGTATTCTCCAGCACGTCCTCGCGCATCGCCTGGATGGTTTCGGTAATGTCCGCGCTTTCCAGCAATTCGCTGCGCTGCTGGTAGATCACCTTGCGCTGGTCGTTGGCGACATCGTCGTATTCCAGAATCTGCTTGCGCATGTCGAAGTTGCGCGCCTCGACCTTGCGCTGCGCATTTTCGATCGCGCGCGTCACCCAGGTGTGCTCGATCGCCTCGCCTTCGGGCAGCTTGAATTTGTTCATGATCGCCGCCACCCGGTCGGACGCAAAGATGCGCAACAGCGGATCTTCCAGCGACAGGTAGAAACGGCTGGAGCCGGGATCGCCCTGGCGACCGGCACGTCCGCGCAACTGGTTGTCCACGCGGCGCGACTCGTGGCGCTCGGTGCCGATGATGTGCAGCCCGCCGCTGGCCAGCACCTGCTGGTGCAGTTGCTGCCATTCGGCACTGCAACTGCGCGATGCGCTGTTCCTTGGCTGCCTCGTCCAGGCTGGCGTCCTCGCGCACCAGTTCGATCTGTTTCTCGACATTGCCGCCCAGCACGATGTCGGTGCCGCGCCCCGCCATGTTGGTGGCGATGGTCACCATCTTCGGACGTCCGGCCTGCGCAACGATTTCGGCCTCGCGCGCATGCTGCTTGGCATTCAGCACCTGATGCGGCAGCTTGTCCCGTTCCAGCAAGCCCGACAGCAATTCGGAATTTTCGATCGAAGTCGTGCCCACCAGCACCGGCTGTCCGCGCTCGTAGCAATCCTTGATGTCTTCGATCACCGCGTGATATTTTTCCTTCGCGGTGAGGTACACCTTGTCCATCATATCCTTGCGGATGGTCGGGCGATGCGGCGGGATGATCACCGTTTCCAGATTGTAGATCTGCTGGAATTCGTATGCCTCGGTATCCGCCGTGCCGGTCATGCCGGCCAGCTTGTCGTACATGCGGAAATAATTCTGGAAGGTGATCGAGGCCAGCGTCTGGTTCTCTTTCTGGATGGCCACGCCCTCTTTCGCTTCCACCGCCTGATGCAGGCCGTCCGACCAGCGCCGCCCCGCCATCAGGCGGCCGGTGAATTCGTCCACGATCACCACTTCGCCGTTCTGCACCACATAATGCTGGTCGCGGTGAAACAGGTTGTGCGCGCGCAATGCGGCATACAGATGATGGATCAGGGTGATGTTGGCCGGGTCATACAGGCTGCCGCCCACCGGCAGCAGTCCGGCCTGGGTGAGTATGCTGTTCTGCGTGTTCGTGGCCGGATTCGGTCAGCAGAATCTGGTTGTTCTTCTCGTCCACGCTGAAGTCGCCCGGGCCTTCCTCGTCCGGATCGCCGGGCTTGCGCACCAGCTGCGGCACCAGCTTGTCGATGCGCACATAAATATCGATGTTGTCTTCGGCCTGGCCGGAAATGATCAGCGGGGTGCGCGCCTCGTCGATCAGGATCGAGTCCACTTCGTCGACGATGGCGTAATTGAGCGGGCGCTGAAAGCGCTCGCCGACCTGTGTCGCCATGTTGTCGCGCAGATAATCGAAGCCGAATTCGTTGTTGGTTCCGTAGGTGACATCCGCCGCATACGCGGCCTGCTTGTCGGCCGACTCCATCTGCGACAGGATCACGCCCACCGACAGGCCGAGAAATCGGTACAGCCTGCCCATCCATTCCGCATCGCGGCTGGCCAGGTAATCGTTCACGGTCACCACATGCACGCCCTTGCCGGACAATCGCATTCAGATAGACCGGCAGGGTGGCCATCAGGGTTTTGCCTTCGCCGGTGCGCATCTCGGCGATCTTGCCGTAATGCAGCACCATCCCGCCGATCAGTTGCACATCGTAGTGGCGCATCCCCAGCACGCGGGTACTGGCCTCGCGCACCACGGCAAACGCCTCCGGCAGCAGCGCATCGAGCGGTTCACCGTTGCGCGTAGCGATGCCGGAATGCTGCGGTTTTTTCGCGCAATGCATCATCGCCCAACTTGGCGATTTCCGCTTCCAGCTTGTTGATGGTTTGGACTGTATGCGCGGTATTGCTTGAGCAAGCGATCGTTGCGGCTACCGAAGATACTTTTCAGTACACTGGAAATCATATTTTTCCGAACTACAAGATAATAAAATTCTCGACTGCAAATAATAGAGGGTGAGGCGATCAATCACCTCACCCTCACCAATATCCATCGCTGTTAACCGGCGGATTTCTCGGATTTCTGCAAAAAGCGCACGGGATTCTGCGCGATGCCTTTATAACGCACTTCGAAGTGCAGGTGGTTGCCGGTGGAACGTCCGGTGCTCCCGACTTCTGCGATCTCCTGGCCGCGCCGCACCACCTGGCCGACCTTGACCAGCACTTTCGAAGCATGCGCGTAGCGTGTGACAATATCATTGCCGTGATCAATCTCGACCATATTACCATACGAGGAATCCATGCCCGCATAGTCGACCACTCCGCCGGCCGAAGCATAGATCGGCGTCCCGGCATCCGCGACAAAATCCACTCCTTCATGCATGGCGCATTTGGCCGGTGAACGGGTCGATGCGCCAGCCAAAATTCGAGGAATAGTAGCCGGTGTGGACTGGCGGAATAGAAGGCAGCAGTCTGCGGCTCAACTGGTTCTGCATCAGCATGGTTTCCAGCGCCAGTCAGCTTGTCGCTGCGGTCGTTGACCACATGCCCCAGCCTGTCCAGTTGCTCGTTCAGACCATTCTCCGATATTTTCTTTTCGGCAGCAGGCACCATCGGCCCGCCCTGTGCGGGCGGTTCCGAAAACTGGAATTCCTCCGGCTTCATGCCGGTCAGCTTGGTCAAGCGTGCGCCCAGCGCATCCAGGCGCTGCACTTGCGCCTGCATCTGACCGACCCTGATCGCCATCGCATCCAGGCTGTTCTGCAAATATATCCGCTGCTTTTGCTGTTCGTCGTTCTGCACCTGTGACAACAAGGTGCGTATCTCGTCGCTCAGACTTTCCGGGGCAAAGCGGACCAACGCATATTGCAGCGCAAACGCGGCACCCAGCATCAGCACGGTGAGCAAAATCAAACCCATCGCGATTTGCCCGTTGCCCAGCGCAATACTGCGCGTTTTTGCCAGACGATTGGAAACTAGAATAATATTCATGCCTCACCCCATACTCAAGAAATCGAAAATTTGTGGCACAACATCTGAAATCATTGCTGGGCGGAAATCAGGAACTGCGTCCGCTACTCGCAAAAGCGCAGGCTTTGTCGGCCTTGCAGCGCCATTTTATCAGCGTTGCCCCGCCTGATCTTGCGCAAGCCAGCCAGGCGCAAGTTCTGGGCCTGCAACTCGGCACGCTCAGCATCGCCGTTGCGAATGCCGCAGTCGCCGCAAAATTGCGCCAACTGGCACCCCGAACTGGTGGCCGCCTTGCAGAGCAGGGGCTGTGAGGTTAGCGGAATCCGCTTCAAGGTGCAAGTTTCCTTCGACCGCCTGCAACCCAGGCCGGCACCGCACAAACTCAGCAAATCGGCGCAGAAAGCCCTTCTTGAACTCAGCCGCAGCCTGGACAACTCGCCGCTCAAACTTGCGCTGGAAAAGATCGCGAAATTAAAAAGCTGAATCCGGGACGCGCCCATGATTGCCTCGACCTGTCCTGCGCGCCCAGCCTGGCCTTATAAAATCCCCAGCCAACTCACCAGCACATAGCGCTCCAGCACGAACAGCAGCGCAAAAACCAGCAGCACCACCACCGTGAAGCGCAGCGTTTGCAACGCAAAATCAAGATAGCGGCGATTGCGGGTGACGATGTACATCGCGCCGCTGAGAACCAGCAGCAATGCCACCAGCATGATGAGCAAACGGATCAGCATGGCTGCGACCCCATTCGGGACTAAACAGACTGCAGTTGCAGGCGCAGGAACGCGGGGGCTTCTTCCACACTGTCGAACGTAATGTATTCCCAGGCCTGCTCATCGGCGAGCAGTTCACGCAGCAGCGCATTGTTGAGTGCATGGCCGGATTTGTAGCCGGAAAAAGCGCCGATCAGCGGATGGCCGAGCAGGTACAGATCGCCGATCGCATCAAGCACCTTGTGCTTGACGAACTCGTCCTCGAAACGCAATCCGTCCGCATTCAGCACACGGTAGTCATCCATCACGATGGCGTTATCCAGGCTGCCGCCCAGCGCCAGGCCTTGCGCGCGCATGTACTCGACATCCTGCATGAAACCGAAGGTGCGCGCGCGGCTGATGTCGCGCACATAGGACTCCTCGCCCAGATCGACCGTGACGTGCTGTTTGGTGTTGGCAAACACCGGGTGGGCAAAATTGATGGTAAAGGTCAGTTTGTAGCCATGATGCGGTTCGAAACGCACCCATTTGTCGCCCTGCTTTGACCTCGACGGTCTTTTTGATGCGGATGAATTTCTTGGCGGCGGATTGTTCAACGATGCCGGCGGATTGAAGCAGGAACACGAAGGTGCCGGCACTGCCGTCCATGATCGGCACTTCCGCACTGTCCAGATCGACATAGGCGTTGTCCACACCCAATCCGGCCAATGCCGACATCAGGTGCTCGATGGTGGCAACACGCACGCCGCCCTGCTTCCATGCAGGTGGACAAACGCGTGTCATGCACCAGATCGGCGCGCGCGCAGATTTCCTCGACCGGCTTCACGTCCACGCGGCGAAACACGATACCGGTATTGACCGGTGCCGGACGCAAACCGAGCGTGACTTTTTCGCCGCTGTGCAAGCCGACTCCCGTCACGCTGACGGAATTCTTCAAGGTGCGTTGCTTGACCATCTTGCCATTTTAATTACTGAAATCATGGTGCGAATTTTAACACAATCGCAACAGGCAAGCCCGATTGCGCGCCTTTCCCGACTCCGGATCAATCCGCCTGTTTGCGCAGGAAGGACGGAATATCGTAGGTATCCACGCCCGATTTCTCCATCGCATCCACCGCCGCCCTGCGTCCGCTCCGCATGATGGTCGGCGTTTCCAGCTCGCCGTAATTCACGCCGGACATCGGCTCATCATGCGTGCCGGTGCGCTGGTAATCCTGGTTCTGGTAGACGATTTCCGGCTTCGACTGCTTGCGCGCCAGCGGTGCACCCAGGCCGGTGGCCACGACGGTCACGCGCATTTCGTCGCCCATCGCTTCATCGAACACCGAACCGACGATCACGGTCGCTTCTTCCGCGGCAAACTGGACGCACTCCATCACATCGTCGATTTCCTTCAGCTTCAGCTTGCTGCTGGAAGTGATATTTACCAGCACGCCGCGCGCGCCGGACATATCCACATCTTCCAGCAGCGGGCTGGCAATCGCGCGTTCAGCTGCACGCGCGCACGGTCCGTCGCCGGACGCAATCGCCGAACCCATCATCGCCATGCCGTTTTCCGACATCACGGTGCGCACGTCGGCAAAGTCCACGTTGATCAATCCGGGCACATTGATCACTTCGGCGATACCCGCCACCGCGCCCTGCAGCACGCCGTTGGCCGCCTTGAACGCTTCCGGCACGGTGACATCGTTGCCCAGCACTTCCATCAGTTTGGAATTCGGCACGATGATCAGGGAATCGACATATTCGGTCAGCGCCTCGATACCGGCCTTGCGCGAAGCGCATCCGGTTGCCCTCGTACGCGAACGGCTTGGTGACCACCGCCACGGTCAGGATATCCATCTCCTTGGCGATCTGCGCGACGATCGGTGCGGCACCTGTTCCGGTGCCGCCACCCATGCCCGCGGTGATGAACACCATGTTCGCACCGACCATCATTTCCTTGATGCGATCGCGATCTTCTTCCGCCGCCGCCTGCCCGACCGATGGCTTGGCTCCCGCGCCCAGTCCCTTGGTGATGTTCGCCCCGATCTGCAGCTGGGTGCGCGCCTTGCTGCGTTTGAGCGCCTGCGCATCGGTGTTGATGACGATGAATTCGACGCCCTGCACACCCTGTTCGATCATGTGGTCCACTGCGTTGCCGCCGCAGCCGCCCACACCGATCACCTTGATCACCGCATCCTGCGTTTGTGCTTCCATAATTTCAAACATCGCCGTCTCCTTAAAATAATTGCCGAACCTCCGGCCTTGCATTAACCGAACTGCCCATTCCCCAAACTGCTAAAAATTCCGCTGAAACCACGTTTTCATTCTTGCCAGCACGTCACCGAACGAATTCGATTGCATGCGCGTCTCCTCGTTGCGCTGATGATGTTCCAGCCCGTACAGCAGCAGCCCCACACCGGTCGCCATGCGCGGCGTTTTCACCACATCCGACAGGCCGCCGATGTATTTCGGGACGCCCAGGCGCACCGGCATATGGAATATTTCCTCGCCCAGTTCGACCATGCCCTGCATGGCGCTGCTGCCGCCGGTGATCACGATGCCGGACGACAGCAGTTCCTCGAATCCGCTGCGGCGCAGTTCCTGCTGCACCAGCGAATACAGTTCTTCGACGCGCGGCTCGATCACTTCCGCCAGCGTCTGGCGCGACAGCATGCGCGGCCCGCGTTCGCCCACGCCGGGCACCTCGATCGCGCCGCCATCGGCCAGCTGGCGCAGCGCGCAGCCATACTTGATCTTGATGTCCTCGGCATCCTTGGTCGGCGTGCGCAGGGCCATCGCGATGTCGTTGGTGATCTGGTCGCCGGCGATCGGTATCACCGCGGTATGGCGGATCGCGCCGCCGGTGAACACCGCGATATCGGTGGTGCCGCCGCCGATGTCCACCAGGCACACGCCCAGCTCCTTCTCGTCGTCGGCCAGCACCGCCTTGCTCGATGCCAGCGGCTGCAGGATCATTTCGTTCACTTCCAGCCCGCAGCGGTGGATGCACTTCATGATGTTCTGCACCGCCGCCACCGCACCGCTGACGATATGCACCTCGACTTCCAGCCGCATCCCGCTCATGCCCAGCGGCTTCTTGATGCCGTCCTGCCCGTCGATGCTGAATTCCTGTTCGAGGATGTGCAGTATCTGCTGGTCGCTCGGCAGGCTGATCGAACTGGCCGTCTCGATCACGCGCTCGATGTCGGCCTGCGATGACTTCCTTCTCCTTGATCTTCACCATGCCGCGCGAATTGATGCTGCGGATATGGCTGCCCGCGATACCGGTATAGACCTCGCGTATCTTGCAGTCGGCCATCAGCTCGGCTTCCTCCAGCGCACGCTGGATCGCACCTACCGTGGCTTCGATGTTGACCACCATGCCTTTTTTCATCCCGGACGACTGGTGCATGCCCATACCGATCACTTCCAGCATGCCGTCCGGCTTGACTTCGCCGACGATGACCACGATCTTGGACGTGCCGATGTCCAGCCCGACCACCAGATTTTTAGCTTCCCTGTTTCTGCTCATCGCTGTTCCCCGCTGCCGCCTGTCAACCCTGTTTGCCCAAAGCGCTCACCGCAAATCCGTTGCGGTAGCGCAAATCCACATATTTCACCCTGCTCTGCATCGCCGCGAGGCTGTACGGATACACCTTCACGAACCGCGCCAGCCTTTGCTGCATCTCCTCGCGTCCCAAGCTCCAGCACCATGCCGTTGCTCAAATGCAGCTGCCAGGCATGACGCGGCGACAGCACGATCTCCTCAACCTGCAGATTCAGCCCGGCAAGCTGCTGCTCGAATTGCGTGTAGTACTGCGTAACTTCTGCCGCAGAGCCGTCAGGTCCGGCGAATTCCGGCAGTGCCTGTTCGCTCTCTGCGGCGAACACCTCGCCCTGCCTATTCACCAGCGCGCTGTTGTTCCAGCGTGCCAGCGCCTGGTGTTCTTCCAGCTGCACCTCCAGCCGCGACGGAAATTCGCGGCGTATGTCGACGCCGCGCACCCACGGCACCTTCTCCAGTGACTGTCTCAGCTGTCCGATATCCACGGTAAAAAAATTTCCTTTCACGTCATTTCGCACCACTTCCAGCACATCCGCCTGGTCAACCCGCTGCGGCGCGTCCATCAGGCGCACACTGTGCAGCGGGAACAGTCCCGGCAGATGCGTCACATACTGGACAGAACCGTACAGCACCGCGCACACGCTGAAGCCGAACAGCCCGTTCGCGATGCTGCGCAGCAGTGCCGCGTTATCCCACATTTATCCCTCTCCTCAATCCTCTCCCGCGTGCGGGAGAGGAGGCGAACGTAATAATCATTTGTTAATCCCTGCCAGCCCCAGAATGCGCAGCACCAGCTGCTCGAAACTCATCCCGGCCTGGCGCGCGGCCATCGGCACCAGGCTGTGGTCGGTCATGCCCGGCGAGGTGTTCGCCTCGAGCAGATACGATTTGCCGTTTTCATCTGCCAGAAAATCCACGCGCCCCCAGCCTTGCCCGCCGATCAGCGCAAATGCCTGTCTGGCCAGGTCCTGCATCTCGGCTTCCCGTTCCGCGCTCAGTCCGCTCGGGCACAGGTAGCGGGTCTCGTTGCTCAGGTATTTCGCCTCGTAGTCGTAGAATTCGTTAGCCGGCTCGATCTTGATCACCGGCAGCGCCTGGTCGCCCAGGATCGCTACGGTATATTCGCCGCCGCCGACATAACGCTCCGCCAGCACCAGCTTGTCGTACCGCGCCGCTGCGCGATACGCGGCCGGCAATTCCGCCGCGGCTTTCACCTTGCTGATGCCGACGCTGGAACCTTCGTTGGCCGGTTTCACGAACAGCGGCAGGCCCAACTGCCGCGCAACGCCTTCCCAGTCGCTGCGTTCGTCGAGCAGCGCGTAGTCCGGGATCGGCAAGCCGCCCGCCTGCCACACCAGTTTGCTGCGCCACTTGTCCATGCCCAGTGCCGACGCCATCACCCCGCTGCCGGTGTAGGGGATGCCCAGCAATTCCAGCGCGCCCTGCACCGTGCCGTCCTCGCCGTAGCGTCCGTGCAGCGCGATGAAAACGCGGTCGAAACCGTCGTCGACCAGCGCCTGCAGATTCTGCACCGCAGGATCGAACGGATGCGCGTCCACGCCGCTGCGCAGCAGCGCCGCCAGCACCGCCGCGCCGCTTTTCAGCGACACTTCGCGTTCGGCGGAACGCCCGCCGAACAGCACCGCCACTTTTCCGAAATTCTTCATGCTGATCCATTCAAAATCCAATTCCGACGTAGGGTGGGCACGTGTGCCCACGCTGTAAGAACGTGGCAATCGCGTGATCACAAACGTGCCCACCCTGCGCATCGCGTTCATGCCGCTTCCCCAATAATTCGCACTTCGGCATGCAATCTGATGCCGGTCTGTTTCTCTACTTCCGCCTGCACTTCCTGAATCAGATTCTCGATATCTTCGGCCGTCGCCGCACCGGTATTCACGATGAAGTTGGCATGCTTCTCGGACACCTGCGCACCGCCGATTCGCTTGCCTTTCAGGCCGCACTGCTCGATCAGGCGTGCCGCATGTTCCCCGGCGGATTGCGGAATACCGAACCGGCATTCGGCAGATTGAGCGGCTGGCGTCGCGATGCGCTTGCTCAACAGCGTCTTGATTCCCTGCCGCGTTGCGTCGCCATTCCCTTTGCGGAATTGCAGCCAGGCGGCGATGAAGAATTCCGGCATGCCAGATTCAAGAGGCAAGTTGCAAGATGCAAGGGAGGATTCCTGTGTCTTGTCATCGGTATCTTTAATCTGCTTTTTCGCCACATGCCGATAGCCGATCTCATATTCGGCCGGCGTGCGCACATGCACCTCACCGTGACGGTCCACGGTCTGCACGCGCAGCACCTTTTCCCAGGTCTCGCTGCCGTAGCAGCCGGCATTCATCGCCAGCATGCCGCCCAGCGTGCCCGGGATACCGGCAAAGAATTCCGCACCCTGCAGATCGTGCTGCGCGGCGAAACGCGCCAGTTTGGCGCCCGGCACCCCGGCTTCGGCGTAGACGCTGCCATCCAGTTCGAGATGCAATCCGCTCAGGGTGCCGTGCAGCATCAGCACCGTGCCGCGCAATCCGCCGTCGCGCACCAGCAGATTGCTGCCCAGGCCGACCGGATACAGCGGTTCGTCGGCAGGCAGGCCGCGCAGGAACAACAGCAGATCGTCGAGATCGGCCGGCTGGTACATGCGCTCGGCCGCACCCCCGGTCCGCCAGCTGGTATATTTGCGCATCGGCACATCGCGCAACAACTTGCCACGCAATGCCGTACCGGAAAATTTTTGCTGTTCGCTCATATTCATGGCTCACCCTGGCGCTGCGACTTCAAGGCCGGCATTTTTCCGGTCGCTTCGGCGTCGTTTCTGCCCAGCAGCCTGTTCGGCACACCGCCGATCGAGCCTGCCCCCATCGTCACCACCACATCGCCGTCGCGCGCCATTTGCATGATCGCCTGCGGCATCTGCTCGATATCCTCGACGAATACCGCCTCGCTTTGCCCGGCCACACGCAACGCATGCATCAGCGCGCGCCCGTCCGCGCCGACGATGGGCGGCTCGCCGGCCGCATAGACTTCCGCCAGCACCAGCGCGTCGACCCCGCACAGCACCTTGACGAAATCCTCGAACAGGTCGCGCGTCCGCGTGTAGCGATGCGGCTGGAACGCCAGCACCAGGCGCCGGCCGGGAAATGCACCGCGCACCGCCGCCAGCGTGGCGCGCATTTCCGCGGGATGATGGCCGTAGTCGTCGATCAGCGTGAAACTTCCACCGGATGGCAACGCAACTTCGCCGTAGCGCTGGAAGCGCCTGCCGACACCCTCGAATTCGGCCAGTGCCGCAACGATGGCGTCATCCGCCACGCCGACTTCCAGCGCAATCGCGATCGCGGCGAGCGAGTTCAACACGTTGTGCATGCCCGCCAGATTGAGCGTGATATCCAGGTCCCTGGGATTTCCGTTGTGGCGGCATTGCGCGGTAAAGCGCATCTGACCGCCCTGATGGCGCACGTTCACCGCGCGTATCTGCGCATCTTCGCTCAGACCGTAGGTCGTCACCGGCTTGCTGATGCGCGGCAGGATTTCGCGCACGTTGGCATCGTCGATGCACAGCATCGCCCTGCCGTAGAACGGCAGGTGTTCGACGAAATCGACGAACGCCTGTTTGAGTTTTTCGAAATCGTGGCCATAGGTTTCCATATGGTCCGCATCGATATTGGTGATCACCGCGAGGATGGGTTGCAGATACAGAAACGAAGCATCCGACTCGTCGGCCTCGACCACGATGAACTCGCCGGTGCCGAGCTTGGCATTGCTGCCGCTGCTGTTCAGTTTTCCGCCGATCACAAAGGTCGGATCGAATCCGCCCTTGGCCAGCACGCTGGCGGTCAGCGAAGTGGTGGTGGTCTTGCCGTGCGTGCCCGCCACCGCGATGCCCTGGCGCAGGCGCATCAGTTCGGCCAGCATCATCGCGCGCGGCACCACCGGAATGTGCCGGGCACGCGCCGCCAGCACTTCGGGGTTGCTTTCACCCACGCGGTCGAGACCACCACCGCATCGGCATCCGTCAGATTCTGCTCGGCATGCCCGAGATACACCGTCGCCCCCAGTTGCTTGAGGCGACGCGTTGCGACGTTCTTGCCGAGATCGGACCCGCTCACCTGAAAACCCAGATTGAGCAGCACCTCGGCGATGCCGCTCATGCCGGAACCGCCGATACCCACGAAATGGAGGTGTTTGACTTTATGTTTCATCTTTTAAACCTTTATCCACGAAAGACACGAAAATCACGAACAAGACAGGCCACGGTTTTATTTCGTGCCTTTCGTGTTTTTCGTGGACAGAATTGTTGTTTAGTTTCATATTCCAGCCAGTTCTGCGCACACCTGCGCCACGCGTTGCGCCGCATCGGCCTTGGCCAATCCGCGCGCGTGCTGCGCCATCGCCAACAATTTTTCACGGCCGCTCTCGCCTTCCCGGAGTTCGCGCAGCAACTGCGCCAGTTTTTCCGCGTTCAGCTCGCTCTGCGGCAACAATACCGCCGCGCCGTGCTTGCTCAGAAACTCGCGCATTGCGGGTCTGATGGTCGTCCACCGCAAACGGGAACGGGATCAGTATGCTGGCCACGCCGGCAGCGGCCAGTTCCGCGACCGTCAACGCGCCGGCGCGGCAGATCACCAGATCGGCATTCGCCGTAGTGTCTGGCCATCTCGTCCATGAACGGCTTGATGTCAGCCTGCACGCCGGCCTGCTGATAGGCCCGCTTTACCGCTTCGAAATGCTGTTTGCCGGTCTGGTGCAGCACACTGGGACGCTCATCCTGCGGCAACAGCGCCAGCGCCTGCGGCAACGCCTCGTTGATCGCTTTCGCGCCCAGGCTGCCGCCCACCACCAGCACGTTCAGCCTGCCGCTGCGCGCGGCGTAGCGCTGCTGCGGTTCGGGCAGCGCGGCGATATCGCTGCGCACCGGATTGCCGCACCATATCGCGCGCGGCAGCACATCCGGAAATCCGCTCAACACCTTTTGCGCAAGCCGCGCCAGCACCTTGTTGCTCAAGTCCGGCGATGGAATTCTGTTCATGTATCACCAGCGGCCGTCGCAGCATTGCGGCGCCATCATCCGCCCGGCACGGTGATGTAGCCGCCCATGCCCAGCACCACATCGGGACGATGGCGCAATGATCGCGGCCGCGCTCTGCCACATTGCGACCAGCAGATCGAATGGCAGCAGCAACAGCCGCAGCACGCCCTTGCCGCGCACGCCGGAGAAACGCACCCATGCCATCTCGTACTTATGCCTGGGAACCAGTTCGGCTTCCATGCTGTTGCGGCGCACCCAGCCAGGTCACCCGCCAGCCCTGTGCACGCAGGATATCGGCCACCGCGAGCGCCGGGAAGATATGCCCACCGGTTCCGCCTGCCATGATCAGTATTGAACGGCTCATTGTGAAACCTCAAAACCTTGCCACAGAGAACACAGAGAGTGCATAGGGTTTTCTGCTGTGAACTCTGTGTTCTCTGATGCAACTACTAGCCATTCGACTAGGCTGCCAATAAACGGCAGCCAAGTCGCTGGTTATGTGGCCAATTTGTTTTTTCGGACTCATACCGGCAGCCCCCGCGCGATGCGCCTATTCTCGTAATCAACCCGCAGCAGCACCGCTGCCGCGATGCAATTCACCACGATGCCGCTGCCGCCGAAACTCAGGAACGGCAGGGTCAGTCCCTTGGTCGGCAGCACGCCCATGTTCACGCCGATGTTGATCATCGCCTGCACGCCTATCCACACGCCGATGCCCTGCGCCACCAGCGCGGAAAAATTGCGCTCGAGAAATGCGGCCTGGCGGCCGATCCGGAACGCGCGCACCACCAGCAGCGCGAACAGCAGCGATTACCGCGCGCAACGCCGACCAGGCCCAGTTCTTCCGCGATCACCGCCATCAGGAAGTCGGTGTGCGCTTCCGGCAGGTAGAACAATTTTTCCACGCTGCCGCCCAGCCCGACACCCAGCCATTCGCCGCGCCCGAACGCGATCAGCGCATGGCTCAATTGATAGCCCTTGCCGTACGGATCGGACCACGGATCCATGAAGCCGATGACGCGCTGCATCCGGTACGGCGAAGAAAATATCAGCGCGCCGAATGCGAGCGGCAGCGCGAGCAGCAGCGCGGCAAACACTTTAAGGTTGAAGCCGCCCAGCCACAGCGTGCCCAACGCGATCGCGCAGATCACCACAAACGCGCCCATGTCCGGCTCCTGCAGCAGCAGCGCGCCGACCAGCACCATCACCACCAGCATCGGCACGAAGGCTTTCCTGAACAGATGGCCCACCTTGCCCTTGCGCACCGTGTAATCGGCGGCATACAGCACGACAAACAGCTTCATCAGTTCCGAGGGCTGCAAATTGATCACGAACAGCGACAACCAGCGGCGGCTGCCGTTGACTTCGCGCCCGATGCCCGGAATCAGCACCAGCACCAGCAACGCCGCACCGATCAGGAACAGATAGGGCGCATAGGTCTGCCACATCTGCACCGGCACCTGGAATGCAAGCAGCCCGAACAACAGTCCCGCAGAGATGAACACGCCATGCCGCACCAGGTAATAGGCGGCTGATAGCCGGTAAATTTGCTGGCCTCGGCCGTCGCGATCGAGGCGGAATAGACCATCACCAGGCCGAGCGCGAGCAGGGCTATCAATACCCAGATCAGTAATTCGTCGAATTGCGCCTGCGCCGGAGGGGTGCGCGTCTTGACTGCGAAAGGGTGGGGGTGAAACCCCCGGGTACCCTTCGGCGTGCCCCCTGCGGGTACCGAGTAAGGGCGCGGATGCACGCCCCGGTTCGCCGGTTTCTCGTTCGGCTTGCCCGGCTTAGCCATACCGATTCGGGATGCTAGTGATGACATGCGCATTCCTTCCGCAATGCATGCACCGCGTGCACAAACACTTCGGCGCGATGTTCATAGTTGCGGAACATGTCGAAGCTGGCGCAGGCCGGCGACAGCAGCACCGCATCGCCGCTTTGCGCAAGCCCGGCTGCCCGATGCACCGCATCGTCCATATTCGCGGCCCGCTCCACGCTGACTCCGCATCCGTCCAGCGCGGCCGCGATCAGCGGCGCATCGCGTCCGATCAGCACCACCGCACGCGCATGCTGCGCCACGACCGGCTTGAGCGGCGCAAAATCCTGCCCTTTGCCCTCGCCTCCTGCAATCAGCACCGCCTTGCATCCCAGCCCCTGCAACGCGGCAATGGTCGCGCCGACATTGGTGCCCTTGGAGTCGTCGTAATAGGTGATGCCGCCAATTTCGGCCACGCGTTCGACGCGGTGCGGCAGACCTTTGAAACTGCGCAGCCCGTCGATCAATGCCTGCATCGGCAGGTCGATCGCGCGGCACAGCGCCAGTGCGGCCAGTGCATTCGCCACATTGTGCAATCCGGCCACCTGCAGTTCGCCGGCTTCGAGCAGCCTTTGTCCGCCCTGCACCAGCCAGGATTTCCCCGCCGCTGCGCACGATCCCGAAATCGTCCGCCGAATCCGGCTCGTCCAGACCGAAGGTAACGGTTCTGCATTCCTTGCGGGCGAGGCTGATGCAGCGCGCATCATCCCGGTTCAGCACCTGCACGCCGCAACCCGCGAAGATGCGCGCCTTCGCGGCGCTGTATTCGGCCATGTCCGGCATAGCGATCGAGATGGTCTTCGCTGATGTTCAGCACGGTCGCCGCATCGGCATGCAGGCTGGAAGTGGTTTCCAGCTGGAAACTGGACAGTTCCAGCACCCATACTTCCGGCTGGTTCGCGCCGCGCTCCAGCATCACATCCAGCACTGCGGGCGAAATATTGCCCGCCACCACCGCATCCTTGCCCGCCGCACGGCACAGATGTTCCACCATGCTGGTCACGGTGGTCTTGCCGTTCGCTCCGGTAATCGCGAGAACCTTGCTGCTGTTGGGCAGATCGGCGGAGGCGAGCCGTTGCGCGAACAGCTCGATGTCTCCCGCCACCGGGATGCCGCGCGCGACCGCGCGCGCAACCGCCGGATCGCGCAGCGGCACGCCGGGGCTGATCGCGATCAGTTCGACACCGTCGAACAGCGCATCGCTGAATGCGCCGCAGTGGATCAGCGGCTCCGCCAGATACTGTTTCGCTTCGGCCAGACCGGGCGGCGCGCTGCGGCTGTCCGCCACGCGCACGCGCGCTCCCTGCGCGCTCAGCTAGCGCAGCATGGACAGGCCGGTCTCACCGAGACCCAGCACCAGCACCGATTTGTCGTTGAGTGTCATCATCTCAGTTGCTCACCTCAACTTCAGGGTCGCCAGACCCATCAACACCAGCAGCATCGTGATGATCCAGAACCGCACCACGACCTGGGTCTCTTTCCAGCCCTTCAGTTCGTAGTGGTGATGCAGCGGCGCCATGCGGAACACGCGCTTGCCGGTGAGCTTGAACGAGGCCACCTGCATCATCACCGACACCGCCTCCACCACGAACACCCCGCCCATGATGAACAGCACCAGTTCCTGGCGCACGATCACCGCCACCGCGCCCAGTGCCGCGCCCAGCGCCAGCGCGCCGACATCGCCCATGAACACTTCCGCCGGATAGGCGTTGAACCACAGGAAGGCCAGCCCGGCGCCGGAAATCGCGCCGCAGAACACCGCCAGTTCGCCCGCTCCGGGAATATAGGGAATGCCGAGATATTTGGAGAACACCGCATGACCCGCCACATAGGCGAAGATCGCCAGCGCACCGCTCACCATCACCGTCGGCATGATGGCCAGGCCATCCAGGCCATCGGTCAGATTCACCGCATTGCTGCTGCCGACGATGACCAGATAGGTCAGCACGATGAACGTGAATGCCGACAAGCGGAAACACCAAGAATTTGAGGAACGGCACGATCAGTTCGGTATGCGCGGGCAGGCTGGCGTGCCTTCCACAGATAAATGCCAACCACCAGCGCGATGAGCGATTGCCAGACCATCTTGGCCTTGGCCGACAGTCCCTTCGGATTGCGATGCACCACCTTGCGGTAATCGTCCACCCAGCCGATCACGCCGAAGCCCAGCGTGGTGAGCAGCACCACCCAGACGTAGTGGTTGCGCAGATCGCCCCACAACAGCGTGGTGATCGCGATCGACGTCAGGATCAGCGCGCCGCCCATGGTCGGCGTGCCGGCCTTGACCAGATGCGTCTGCGGGCCGTCGCTGCGCACCGACTGGCCGATCTTGTAAGCGGTCAGCTTGCGGATCATCGTCGGTCCCACCATGAACGAGATGATCAGCGCGGTCATCGCGGCCAGCACGGCACGCAACGTGATGTAATTGAACACGCTGAAAAACCGTACATCCTGCAGCCAGCCATTGTGTCAGTGCCAGTAACATTCGTTCTCCTCAGTGCGGCGCAAAGTGCTCGACCACGCGTTCCATTTTCATGAATCGCGACCCCTTTACCAGCACCGTCGTGTTGGCATCCAGTTCGTTTTCCAGTGCATCCTGCAGCTTCTCGATTTGTGTCGAAGTGCCGCGCGCCGCTGCCGAATTCGCGCACCGTGTTGACGCTCAGATCGCCCAGCGCGTAAAGCCTTTCGATGCCGGCGCGGCGCGCTTCAGCGCCGATTTCGGCATGAAGGGCCGCCGCCTCGCCGCCCAGTTCGCCCATGTCGCCCAGCACCAAAATGCGCTTTCCGGTTGCCTGCGCCAGCACGCTGATCGCGGCGCGCATCGAGGCCGGATTCGCGTTGTAGGTGTCGTCTATCAGGCTTGCACCATGCAGCCCAGGCTTGCGCTGCAGGCGCCCGGCCACGCCGCTGAATTTTTCCAGCCCGGCGGCGATCGTTTCCAGCGGAATGTTCAATACGGTTGCTGCGGCGGTTGCCGCCAGCGCATTGAGCGCGTTGTGCGCGCCGGGCACCTGCAGGTCTGCGGCAAACATCCCCTGCGGCGCGGTCACATCCAGCCGCTGGCCTCCACCAAGCGGATGCCAGGTGCCGGAGACATCGGCGTTCGCATTCAGGCCGAATTCGAGCAGCGGATGCGCCCCCGCCAGGGTTCGCCAGATCGGCGCATGGCTATCGTCGGAATTGATCACCGCGGTTCCATGATGGCGCAGCCCGGCGAATATCTCGCCCTTGGCCTGCGCAACCGCCTCCACGGAACCCAGCCCCTCCAGATGGGCGCCGCTCGCATTGTTGATCAGCGCGACATCGGGCACCGCAATCCGGGTCAGGTAATCGATCTCGCCGGGATGGTTCATGCCCATTTCGATCACCGCATAGCGGTGCGCCGCATTCAGCTGCAGCAGCGTCAGCGGCATGCCGATGTCGTTGTTCAGGTTGCCCTGGGTTGCGAGCACCGCATCCGCGCTGCCTGCGGCTTCGCGCAGAATGCTGGCGAGCATTTCCTTTACCGTGGTCTTGCCGTTGCTGCCGGTGATCGCAACCACGGGTATCGCGAACTGGCTGCGCCACCACCCGGCCAGGCGTCCCAGCGCCAGCCGAGTATCGTCCACCAGCAGCAGCGGAATGTCCTGAGCCAGACTTTCCTCTTGCTCCTTTCCCCTTGTACCTTGGTAACTGTCCGCATTCACCATTGCCGCGGCCGCGCCGGCTTGCGCTGCAGTACGCGACAAACGCGTAACCGTCGAAATGCTCGCCGCGCAGCGCGATGAACAGATCGCCCTGCGCGACCTTGCGGCTGTCGCTGGATACGCCGTTGACCGTTATATCGCCCGCCATGGCTCGCGTCCCGGGAAGCAGTTTTCCGCCGGTTGCCTGCGCGACTTGCGAGAGCAGCATCATTGCCCCGCCCCCGTGGCGCGCAGCGCCTGTTGCGCGACCGACACATCGTTGAACGGATGCTTTACGCCGTTGATCTCCTGGTAATCTTCGTGCCCTTTGCCGGCGATCAGCACGGTATCGCCGCGCCGCGCCAGCCGTATCGCACTTTGTATCGCGGCGGCACGGTCCACGATGATCTCGTGGTTTTTCCCGCTCATCCCGCCAACGATTTCCGCAATTATTTCTCGCGGATTTTCGCTGCGCGGGTTGTCCGATGTGACGATGCATAAATCCGAATATTTCTCGGCCACCATGCCCATCATCGCGCGTTTGCCGCGATCCCGGTCGCCTCCGCAGCCGAACACGCAAACCACCCTGCCGCCCGAGGCGATGCTGACTTCGCGCAATGCAAACAGCACTTTTTCCAGCGCGTCCGGTGTGTGCGCGTAATCCACGACCACCGTCGGCTGTTGCGCATCGCCGAGGCGCTGCATGCGTCCGCGCACCGGCTGTACCCTGCCCAGCGCAGCCACCGCATCGTTCAATGCAACCCCGCTTACCAGCAATACCGCAAGCGCACCGAGCAGATTCGCCGCGTTGAACCGCCCGATCAGCGCGCTGTCCAGCTGCGCCGCACCCCAGCTGGAATGAACGGCAAGTTTCAGCCCCTGTCCGGTCATTTCCAGCAGGTTGCCATAGACCATGCGCAATCCCAGCCGCTCCGCGAGCTGCAACGCGCCGTCGCTCAGGCCGTAAGCAATCACTTCCGCATCGTTGTCCTGCAGCGCTCGGCCAGTTCGATGCCGTATTCATCGTCGAGATTCAGCACCACAAATCCGAGTTGCTGCCAGTCGAACAGCTTGCGCTTGGCGGCTGCATAGCTTTGCATGTCGCCGTGGTAATCGAGATGATCGCGGCTCAGATTGGTGAGCATTGCGACATCGAAGCGCACCGCATTCACCCGCCCCTGGGACAGCGCATGCGATGACACTTCCATCGCGATGGCTTGCGCACCGTCGCGCAGATAGTCGGCCAGCAGTCCATGCACGCGGACCGCGTCCGGCGTGGTGTTTGCGGTCGGTTTCAGTCCGGCGTCCTGGCCGTTGCCCCCGATAAAGCCATTCCCAAGCGTGCCGATCACTGCGCAGCGCTTCCCGGCTTTGCTCAATGCATGCGCGATCCAGTGGCTGGTCGAGGTCTTGCCATTGGTTCCGGTGATGCCCACTGTCCACAGATTTTCCGAGGGCATGCCGTATACCGCATCGGCAAGCCAGCCGGCGCGGTGGCGCAAGTCGGCCACGCCCAGACGGGGCACTTGCCACGCCTCGTTCCATGCAAATCGGTGCGCGTCCCCCGGTTGCCCCGACAGCAGCGTTTCATAGATCACCGCGTTCGCGCCGTTCTGGATCGCGTTCGCGATGAACTGACGGCCATCCGACTTTTCGCCGGGATAGGCGACAAAGGTATCGCCGCGCTGTATCGCCCGACTGTCCGTGACCAGGCGCGTCACCGTCACGTTCAGTGCTGCTATCTGCTCGACTGCCCACTGGTGGAGGGAAGCGCTCATACTTCCTCCTTCACGATACCCGGTGGCGGGGCGATCACGTTGTCCATCGGCGCATCGTTGGGCACATTGAGCGCATGCAGCGCGGCGCCGGTGACCTTGCTGAACACTGGTGCGGCAACTTCCCCGCCGTAATAGTCGGAGCCGCTCGGATCATTGATCATCACCGCCACCACCAGGCGCGGATTCGATGCCGGCGCAAAGCCGACGAAGGAGGCAATATAGTGGTTGACGTAACGGCCACTCTCCAGCTTGTGCGCGGTGCCGGTCTTGCCCGCCACCTGGTAGCCGGCCACCTGCGCCAGCGGCGCGGTCCCGCCCGGTTTCACCACCATCTCAAGCATGTCGCGCACCTCGCGCGCGGTATGTTCCGAAAACACCTTCCTTCCGATCGGCGGCGCATCCAGCTTGAGCAGTGAAATCGGCTCCAGTTCGCCGTTGTTCGCAAAAATGGTATAGGCCCGCGCGAGCTGCAGCAGGTTTACCGAGACACCGTGCCCATACGCCATCGTTGCCTGCTCGATGGGGCGCCAGGTCTTCGGATCGCGCAACTTGCCCAGCGCCTCGCCCGGGAAGTTGCTGCCGGTCTGCTCGCCGAATCCGCTGTCCGACAAGCCCTGCCACATCATTTCGGGTTTCATCGACAGCGCGATCTTGGCTGCGCCGATGTTGCTGGATTTCTGGATGATCTGCGCGACCGTCAGCATCGACTCCGGTTCGGCATCATGGATCTTCCTGTTGCCCACCGCGTAGACCCCATGGTCGGTATTGAAAACGGTGTTCGGGGTCACCTTGCCATTCTCGATCGCGGTCGCAATCGTGAACGGTTTCATGGTCGAACCGGGTTCGAACTCGTCGGTAATCGCGCGGTTGCGCATCTCCTGGCTGGTGGTGTTTCCGCGGTTGTTCGGGTTGTAGCTGGGATAATTCGCGAGCGCCAGCACTTCACCGGTGCGCGAATCGAGTATCACAACTGCGCCCGACTTGGCCTGGTGCGTCCGTACCGCGTTTTCCAGCTCGCGATAGGCGATATGCTGCAAGTTGCTGTCCAGGCTGAGCGTGATATCACTGCCCGGTTTGGGGGGGTGGAGACTGCCTGCATCTTCGACGATATATCCGCGGTTATCCTTGATCACGCGCTGGCTGCCGGGTATTCCGGCAAGCTGTTGCTGCAGCGCCAGCTCCATTCCCTCCTGTCCGATATCATCCTGCCCGGTAAAGCCCAGGGTCTGGGCGGCCTCTTCGCCGGCCGGATAGTAGCGGCGGTATTCGCGCTGCAGCGATATCCCGGGGAGATGCAGATTCACCACTTTCTCGACCTGGTCCGGCGGCAGCAGCCGTTTGAGATAGACAAAGTCCCGTGACGTGTCGGACAGACGGCTCTTCACGTCGTCCAGTTTCATGCCGAGTATCTGCGCCAGCTTTTTTTCCTGCTGCCGATTCGCCTCCACATCGGGTGGGCTTGCCCACACCGATTCGACCGGCGTGCTGACCGCGAGCGGCTCTCCGTTGCGGTCGGAGATATTGCCGCGGTGCGCGCTGACCTCGATCACGCGGCTGTAGCGCGCCTTGCCTTTTTCCTGCAGGAAGTCATCGTGTATCCCCTGCAAATACACGCCGCGGCCGAACAGCCCCGCAAAACCGGCCAGCAATAGCGCAAACAGGACAGCGGCGCGCCATCCCGGCAAGTTCGCCGTGATCACCGATTGTGCGCTGGCCGCGTAATTCATTGTTTTGGCGTTATCCCGCTATCAGGTCTTACCTGTATGAATTGAACCTGCCCGCTTTTGGGCAATTGCATTTGCAGCTTTTTCACGGCAATTTCTTCCACCCTCGCCGGTGTGGCCAAGGTGCTT
This sequence comes from uncultured beta proteobacterium, assembly GCA_963827265.1. Taxonomy (GTDB): domain Bacteria; phylum Pseudomonadota; class Gammaproteobacteria; order Burkholderiales; family Gallionellaceae; genus Gallionella. The sequence continues at coordinate 518,744 of CAWHAD010000007.1, forward strand.
TGTTCAAGCTGCAACTGCCCCCATTCGACATCCATCTGCTGCGCCTGGTCCTTGTCCCGCTGCAATTCGACGAACAGCTTGCGCGCCTGGTCCTGCGAGGTCACCACACTCAGCGCGCACAGCACCACCACCACGAGCAGCAAGCCCTGGTAGGCCGGACTGAGCCTGTCGACCTTGCCGATGACCTGCAAGTGGATGCGGCCAATCGCCGATTTCATCAGTGTCCCGCTCCTGTTGTTACGCTATGCAACATTGCTGCGCTCCGCTACCCGCATCACCGCGCTACGCGCGCGCGGATTGGCTTGCAGTTCCGCCGCGCCGGCACGTACTGCCCTGCCGACCAGTTTCAGCTTTCCCTGCGGCACTTCGCTGGCGCGGATCGGCACATTGCGCGGCAATTTGTCGCCCTGCGCCATCTCACGCATGTAGTGCTTCACGATGCGGTCTTCCAGCGAATGAAAACTGATCACCACCAGGCGCCCCCCGATTTTCAGAAGCGTCACACACTGCGGCAAGACCCGCGCAAGCTCTTCGAGCTCCTGGTTGAGATAAATCCGTATAGCCTGAAAGGTACGTGTCGCCGGATTCTGCCCTGCTTCACGGGTACGCACCGCTTTACCAACCAACTCGACGAGTTGCCGCGTGGTGTGGATGGGTTCGATTGCGCGCGCCGCAACAATCGCTCTTGCAATCTGCTTAGCAAACCGTTCTTCGCCGTAATCACGTATCACCTCCGTTAACAAGCCTTCATCCACCGTTGCCAGCCACTGCGCCGCGGTCATCCCGCTGCTGGTATCCATGCGCATATCAAGCGGCGCATCAAAACGAAAACTGAAACCGCGCGCCGCCTCATCCAGTTGCGGTGACGACACGCCCAGGTCAAGCAGGATGCCGTCCACCTGCTCCACGCCCTGTTCGCGCAGCACTTCCGCAATTTGCGCAAAACCGCGATGCACCATGCAGAACCGGGCATCGCGCCACGCCTTGCCGACCGCCACGGCTGCCGGATCCTTGTCCAGCGCGATCAATTTTCCCGTGCTGCCCAACCGCTCCAGTATCTTTGCGCTATGCCCGCCGCGACCGAACGTACCGTCCACATAGACGCCATCCGGCTTGATCGCGAGCGCTTCAACTGCTTCATGCAACAGAACCGTGGTGTGGACCAAGCCCTCACTCACAAAAACCTCTGAATAACTGCTGCGCTTGATGAAGCTGCGCTAAAAAACAGCTTGGAGTCCTCAGGTGCAAATCGCACATTCCGGCTCTTCTCAATTTTTTGCCTTGCCTCAGCTTCGCTCGCTACGTTCTGCATCGGTCTTTACAAGGAAAAACCTTCCAGCTCCGGCGGCAAATCACCATCCATGAACGACAACGCGGCTTCCTGCTGCGTCTGCCATTTCGCCTCGTCCCACAATTCGAATTTGTTGCCCTGGCCGACCAGCATCACGCGCTTGTCCAGCACGGCGTAGCCGCGCAACGCAGGAGAAATCAGGACGCGCCCGGCACCGTCCATCATCACGTCTTCGGCATAACCGATCAGTCGGCGCTGCAAAGCACGGATTTTTGGATTGAGCGCGGAAAGCTTGAGCAGTTTGTCGCGTATCGGTTGCCACTCCGGTTGCGGGTAGATCAGCAGGCAGCCGTCCGCATCGGCGGTCATCACCAGACTGCCCGCGCAATCCGCAAGCAGCATGTCGCGATACCGCGCCGGTATTGCGAGCCTGCCCTTGCTGTCCAGATTAAGTTGTGCCGCTCCCTGAAACATTCTCTCCCCCACTTTTTCCCACTTTTCACCACTCAAACCCACTATATTGAAAAAAAACCGAATGGTCAAGCGGAAAAAGGGGATTTATCTTTACGGGACAAGGAGTTAGAGCAGAAAGTTAATGAAAATTAAATATGCTTAATAAATAATAGATTGCGATGGCAAGCTAAAGCTGTTTGTGATGAGAAGCTGGCGGGTTCAGGACAAGCAAGGATGCGGGTTGCAGCCTGGTATAAAACTTCTGCGGGGCAAAAAACCGGGATCAATTGCATCGTGCAGGCGTGCAATCCCGTATCAATCAAGCCGTATCAATCAAAAAGGTGAAGCTGGCCGATAAGCCGGGTTCTGTCGTGGACAGTCATTCCTCTAGGCGTTTCGTTGCCTGACGCTCAAGCAACCTACCCGCTGACGACGCGAGCAACGTCATAGCCAGCCTATTTGGTCTTGCTCCGGATGGGGTTTACCCTGCCGCTGGTGTTGCCACCAGCGCGGTGAGCTCTTACCTCGCCATTTCAACCTTGCCTGATCCGCTTGCGCGGCCATCGGCGGTGTATTTTCTGTGGCACTTTCCATCGCCTCACGGCGTCCGGCCGTTAGCCGGCATCCCGCTCTGTGGAGCCCGGACTTTCCTCTCCGCCCTTGCGGACGCAGCGACTGTCTAGCCAGCTTCGCATTGAAGTCTATCATGGGAATGCAGCGAGCGTCCGGGAACCCGGACTTTGGTTACGACATAACTTGCTGCGCAAGTAAGTCTCCACCGCAACAAGCCCGCTAGCGCGGTCGAGTTGTCTTCTCCGCCCTTGCTGACGCAGCGACTGTCTGATGAAACAGCTAGCCATCTGACTTAGCCGGCAAAAGACGCCGGATAAGTCATTGGTTGTAGACAGCTTCGGGGTGGAATTTAACACGCGGCAAGGCGGCGCTAGCCCATATCAACGCCGGCCTGGTGTGCCTGTTCGTCGGCAAAATAGCTGCTGCGCACCATCGGCCCGCAGGCCGCATGGCTGAAGCCCATCTCCTTTGCGGCTTGCTCGAACATCGTGAACGATTCCAGCGGCGCATAGCGCAGCACCGGCAGGTGGCCGTCGGAAGGTTGCAGATACTGGCCGATGGTGAGCATGTCCACATCGTGCGCGCGCAGGTCGCGCATCACCTGCCAGCACTTCCTCGTCGGTTTCGCCCAGGCCCAGCATCAGGCCGGACTTGGTCGGAATGTGCGGAAAACGCGCCTTGAAATCCTTGAGCAGCTTCAGCGAGTGCGCGTAGTCCGCGCCGGGGCGCGCCAGCTTGTACAGGCGCGGCACGGTCTCCAGGTTGTGGTTCAGCACATCGGGCAGGCTGACGGAAAGCGCGTCCAGCGCCTCGTCCAGGCGGCCGCGAAAATCCGGCACCAGGATTTCCAGGCGCGTCGCGGGCGAACTGGCGCGGATCGCGCTCAGACAATCGGCAAAATGCTGTGCGCCGCCGTCGCGCAGGTCGTCGCGATCCACGCTGGTGATGACCACATATTTCAGCTTGAGCAGGCCGATCGAGCGCGCCAGGTTTTCCGGTTCGTTCGCATCCGGCGGCAGCGGCTTGCCGTGCGCCACGTCGCAGAACGGGCAGCGCCGCGTGCACACATCGCCCAGTATCATGAAGGTTGCGGTGCCCTTGCCGAAGCATTCGCCGATGTTGGGCAGGACGCCTCCTCGCACACCGTGTGCAGATTGTGCTCGCGCAGCATGCGCTTCACGTCGTGGTAGCCCTGTCCGCTGCCGGATTTGACGCGTATCCATTCCGGCTTGCGCAGACGCTGCTGCAGCGGAACGATCTTGATCGGATTGCGGGCGGTTTTTTCCTTTCCGGTTTGCTTCGCAGCAGGCTCACCGGTTTGTCTAGTTGCGGTCAAACTGATTCTCCAAAATTCATACGATCCATCAGGGTTTCATGCGCTGCATCATGCTGTCATGCAGCCGCGACATTATAACCAATGCGGTGATCGCCCCGATAAAAGCGAAGAACATATCCGATTGCGTATCCCACGGATCGCCCTGCGTGCCGAGAAATTCATTCGCGCCCTGGCCCAGCGCCAGCGCCGACCACCACTCGATCAGCTCATACCATGCGCTGATCGCCATTGCGACGCACACCGACAGGAATGCGGCCATCTTGCGGCTGGTCAGGAAACCGTTGCGCAACAGGATCTCGCGCGTGACCAGGAACGGCACGAAACCCTGCATGAAGTGGCCGATCTTGTCGTAGGGATTGCGGCCCAGCGAAAATGCATGCTCGATCCAGAACCCCAGCGGTACGCGCGCATAAGTGTAATATCCTCCTGCGATCAGCACCAGCGCGTGGATGAAGATCAGCACATACAGCAGCGTGCTCAGCGGAAAGCGGCGAAAAGTCGCAACCATGATTGGCAGCGCAATTAAAATAGGCGCGACCTCCATGGACCAGGTGGTGCGGTCGTAGGGATGGATCGCGGAGAGCGCCATGACCAGCAGCAGCACCAGCATCGCGAGGAGCAGGGATTTTTCCCGGGTAAGCATCATGCGCCTGATCCCTGATGCTGCCTGGATTCCAGATGCCGCTGCAATCCGTGAACCAGATTCTGCGCCAGTTCGCGCCTGCAGTTCGTAGATCGGAACCGTAATGCCCAGTTCGCATGCCTGGGTCACGCGCAGTCCCGGCATAACCGCACGGGTTGATGTTGGCGAACGGGGCCAGGTCCATGTCCACGTTGAAAGACAGGCCGTGGTAGCAGCAGCCGTTCTTGATTTTCAGTCCGAGTGCGGCGATCTTCGCGCCGTCGACATACACGCCGGGTGCTTCCTCGCTGCCCTGAGCGGTCACGCCGTATTCTGCCAGCAGGTCGATCACTGCCTGTTCCATCAGCCGCACCAGTTCGCGCACGTTGATCTTCCAGCGGCGCATGTCGAGCAGCAGGTAGGCGACGATCTGGCCGGGGCCGTGATAGGTGATCTGGCCGCCGCGGTCGATCTTGATCACTGGAATATTGGTACTGTGCAGCAGGTGTTCCGGCTTGCCGGCAAGACCTTGGGTGTATACGGGCGGATGCTGCACCAGCCAGATTTCATCGCGTGTTCCGCCATCCCTCTCGGCGGTGAATTTTTTCATCGCATCCCAGGTCGGCTGGTATTCGACCAGTCCCAGCGAATGAATGACCGGGAGTGAAGGGTGAAGGGTGAAAGGTGAAGGGTGGGAGCGACCCGCATGGGTTTCCCCTTCCCCCTTCGCCCTTCTCCCTCGCCCCTGATTCGTCACAGCACCATCACGATCAGGGGATGGTCGCACAAATCCTGGTACAGCGCGTCGAGCTGCACGCGCGAAGTGGCGCGCACCGTGCAGGTCAGGCTGATATAGCGCGCGTTCCGGCTGGCGCGCATTTCCATCGTGGCGGCGAGAAATCCCGGGTCGTGCCGGTTGACCACTTCCAGCACGGCCTGCGCGAATCCCGCCTGCTGCCGCCCGAATATCTTGATCGGAAAGTCGCAGGGATATTCGATCAGGCTGTCGCTCAATTCGATTCTTGGCAATTCTTTCATCATTCTATTCTCATCCGGCGCGCATCACGTCGCGTTTGAAATCCTGGTACAGCCCGAGCAGGCGGGCGAACATCGCGCCGGGCTTTCCGTCACCGACCGGCTTGCCGTCGAGCTGTGTGATCGCCAGTACTTCTTTGGTGCTTGATGTAAGCAACAGTTCATCCGCCGCGAACACTTCCGCAACGGCAATCCTGCGCACTTCAAACGGGATGCCGTTCGCGGCAGCGATCTCCAGCACCACGTCGTAGGTGATGCCGGGCAGCATCAGGTTGTCCTTGGGCGGCGCGAACAGCTTGCCTTTCTTTACCACGAAAATGTTGCTCGCCGCACCCTCGGTCATGAATACATTATCCCTGATTAATATCGTCTCGGCACAGCCTGCATCGACAGCCAGCTGACGCAGCAGCACGTTGGGCAGCAGCGCGATGGACTTGATGTCGCAGCGCAGCCAGCGGTTGTCCCGGGCGGTCACCGCGCACACGCCGCTTTGCAACAGCGCCGCGGGCGGCGGGGACAGCAGGCTGCTCATCATGAACACCGTGGGACTGACCGGCGGATTCGGGAACGCGTGGTCGCGTTTCGCCACACCGCGCGTGATATGCAGGTACAGGTACTGATCCTCGCCGGAGTTGCGCTCGATGAGCCCGTTGATCAGCCCGGTCCATTCATCGGCGCCATGCGGATTCGGCAAGCGTATACCGTCCAGGCTGTGTCTGCAAACGGCGCAGATGTTCCGCCAGGCGGAACGCTTTGCGCGAATACACCGGGATCACTTCGTACACGCCGTCGCCAAAGATGAAGCCGCGATCCAGCACGGAGATCCTGGCTTCCTCGAGAGGCATGTACTCGCCATTCAGGTAGATCGTCATGGTCAGATTCGCTACTGGAACATCAGGCGGATGCTGTCCCATCCGCGCGAAAACACGTTCGCCAGCGGCACGCCTTCCAGCGCCACCAGCGGGAATTCGGCATAGGGTTTGCCGGCCAGCGCCAGCTTGAGCACGCCCAGCTGTTGCCCGCCCAGGACAGGAGCCAGGATGGGCTGGTAAGTTTCTATCTTTGCACTGAGCTGGGAGAATGTCCCTTTGGGAATGGCCAGAAACAGGTCCCGGCGAAACCCGACATCGAGCCGTCTCTCGCTGCCTTTCCAGATCGGCAGCCGGGTGACCGGCTGGTCCTTCTGATACAAACGCACGGAATCGAAATGCTGGAAGCCGTAATTCAGCAGCTTCTGGCTTTCGGAAGCGCGCAAGCGGCTGGAATTCGCGCCGAACAACACCGAGATCAGCCGGTGCTTATCCCGCTGTGCCGACCCGACCAGGCAATACCCTTCCGATTCGGCGTATCCGGTTTTGATGCCGTCCACATAGGGATCGATCCACAGCAGCCGGTTGGGATTGGACTGCGTAACGTTGTTGAACGTGTAGCTGCGCAGCGAGAACAGCGGATAGTACTGCGGGTAATCGCGGATCATTGCTGCCGCAAGCACGGCCAGGTCGGATGCGGTGCTGTAATGTTCGGCATCGGGCAGGCCGGCCGGATTCGCGAAATGCGTATTCTTCATTCCCAGGCGTTTCGCTTCCTGGTTCATCATGTCGACAAAGCCTGCCTGGCTGCCCGCGATATTCTCGGCCAGCATGATCGCCGCGTCATTGCCCGAATCCACGATCAATCCGCGCAACAGCTCGTCAACGGTGACGGTTTGTCCTGCCTTCAGGAGCATGCGCGAATCCTGGCCTGGATTTCTCACTGCAATGGAGGGAACATTCAGCTTCTGATGGATAGTCAGGGTGCCGTGCCTGATCGCATCGAATGTCAGGTAGGCGGTCATCAGCTTGGTCAGGGAGGCAGGCTCCATGCGCGCATCGCCGTCCTGGTCCACCAGTATCTGGTTGCTGTTGTAGTCGAACAGCACGTATGACTTCGCCGCAAGCTGGGGGACTGCCGGCAAAGGGCCGGGTTGTGCGGATGCGAGTACAGGTGCAAAGCAAAGAAACAATAATATGAGTTTCATGATTCAGGGCAATATTTCGGGGTACGCAATTATAGTCGGGTGAACATGGCAGGGGTAACAATCCGCTGTTTGCGCATGCCGGTTATAATCCGTGTCTGGCAATAACCATCGGGAAGACAATCATGATCAATTTGTTTCGGTTTGGCGGGTTGCTGGCGGCCCTGTTCCTGTGCTCCAGCGTTTATGCCGGTGATATCCAGATACAGAATGCATGGGCTCGCGCGACCGCACCGGGACAGGATGCGGCAAGCGTGGAACTGACCATCACCAGCAAACATGCCGCGGCCCTGGCCGGTGTATCCAGCCCGGTTGCCGTGACGGCCACGCTGCACAGCATGGCGATGGAGGGCGGCATGATGAGAATGCGGGAGGTTGCATCGATAGACCTCCCCCCCGGAAAAACCGTGAGCCTCGGCGCAAGCGGCTATCACCTGATGCTGATGGGCCTGAAAGCACCGCTCAAGGAAGGTCAGACCGTACCGTTGACGCTGAACATTCGGGTGAGCAAGCTGGGCATGGTGAAGGTCAAGACCTATGCCAGAGTGATCTCGCTAACCGCACCGGCACCCGTTCAGGGCAATTCCGGTGACCAGCAGATGAACATGAAGATGCAATGAGTGAGTGTTGGCTTCGCCGGATGATCAGGCTGTGTGTGCCGCCCGCATCACGAAACAGCCCGGCAGTATTTCTTCTGGTGTAGAATTCGCGGCACAATTTTGCAAACTTTCGCCTGATCGCGGAATGCCTGCCAACCCCAATTTCAAACAAACTTAGAGAACATCATGCCGCTTTCCGCTACCAGTGTTGCGCAAAAAGCCCGCACCCTGTCCGAAGCGCTGCCCTATATCCAGCGTTTTTTCGACAAGACCATCGTGATCAAATACGGCGGCAACGCGATGACCGATCCGGCATTGCAGGAAAGCTTCGCGCGCGACGTGGTATTGCTCAAGCTGGTCGGGATGAATCCGGTGGTGGTGCACGGCGGCGGTCCGCAGATCAACGAATTGCTCAAGAAAGTCGGCAAGCAGGGCGAGTTCATCCAGGGCATGCGCGTCACCGACGAAGAGACCATGGACGTGGTCGAGATGGTGCTGGGCAAGGTCAACAAGGACATCGTCAACCTGATCAACCGCTTTGGCGGCAAGGCGGTTGGCCTGACCGGGCAGGACGGCGGGTTTATCCGCGCCGAAAAATTGCTGCTGGAAAGCATCACCGAGCCGGGCAAGATGCTGGACATCGGCCTGGTCGGCGACATCAACAAGATCGATCCGTCCATCATCACTTTTCTGGATTCCGGCGATTTCATTCCGGTGATCGCACCGATCGGCGTGTCGCCGGACGGCGAGACGCTGAACATCAACGCCGATGTGGTGGCAGGCAAACTGGCTGAAGTGCTGCGTGCCGAAAAACTGGTGCTGCTCACCAATACGCCGGGTGTGCTGGACAAGGACGGCAATCTGCTGACCGGCCTGACCCCGAAGCAAATCGACGAACTGGTCGCGGACGGCACGCTGTCCGGCGGCATGCTGCCCAAGATCGCATCGGCTCTGGATGCGGCGCGCGGCGGCGTGCGTGCGGTGCACATCATCGACGGACGGGTGGAGCATGCGCTGTTGCTGGAGATACTGACCGATGAAGGTGTGGGAACGCTGATAAAAAGCAAGTAACTTTGAATTCAAAGCGCGGAAAATTCAAAATTTCCAAGCCAGGCTATAACCAATGACTTGCCAGCGTTTTTGGCTGGCTTAGTCAGATGGCCAGTGGTTCTGCCAGGCGCACGAGAAAAATCGCAGCGCAGCATATGCTGTATATGTAAGCAAGATTTTATGAGCGCAACAACGCATGGCGACGAAATTTTGGATTTTTGACCTCGACAATACGTTGCATAACGCGACGCCGCATATTTTCCCGCACATCAATCGCAGCATGACGGCGTACCTGCAGGAACACCTGCAACTGGATGAGGCGGAAGCAAACGATTTGCGCATGCATTACTGGCAGCGGTATGGCGCAACATTGAGCGGCCTGATACGCCACCACGGTACCGAATCCGGATCATTTCCTGTGGCATACGCACCAGTTCCCGGAGTTGGAACGGATGGTGCTGCGCGACACCGCGGCTGCGCCATGTGCTGAACGCTTTGCCGGGCAGGAAAGTGGTATTCTCGAATGCGCCGCAACATTACGCGCATGCCGTGCTGAAGCTGTTGCGTGTGGACGACCTGTTCGACGATGTGATGGCGGTGGAACACACCCGCTATCGCCCCAAACCGGATATTTTCGGCTTCATGCGGCTGTTGAAACTGCATCACGTGAAGGCGCCGCAATGCGTCATGGTCGAGGATAGCCTGGAGAACCTGCATACTGCAAAACGACTGGGGATGCGCACCGTGTGGGTGAACGCCGGCAGCAAGAATGCGCCATGCGTGGACGCAAAGATACGCGATGTAATGCAGCTGCCGAGGTGCTGCATCGCTTTACCTGAATTGTGGATCATTGAAAGGAGCAATACTCCTGAATGGGTCCGGGATTATTCGAAAATTAATGGGGGGAATTAACATGGCTGCAGCCAAACCGGGCGAAAGAAAATTGCAGATCCTGCAAACCGTGGCCGGAATGCTGGAACAACCCAAGGGCGAAAAGATCACCACGGCCGCACTGGCGGCGCGCCTGGAACTTTCCGAAGCGGCGTTGTACCGGCACTTCGCCAGCAAGGCACAGATGTTCGAAGGCCTGATCGAATTCATCGAGCAGACCGTGTTCGGCCTGATCAACAAGATCACCCAGGAAGAAAAAAGCGGGCGTGAAGCAGATCGAGGCGACCGTGTCGATGCTGCTCGGCTTCGCGCAGAAGAATCGCGGCATGACGCGCGTGCTGATCGGCGATGCGCTGGTGAACGAGGATGAACGCCTGCAGCAGCGCATCAACCAGCTGCTGGATCGCATCGAGGCCACGCTCAAGCAATCGCTGCGCATGGCCGCGACGCAGGGCGAAATGGGCGAGGCCGTGGATGTGGGGGCGCATGCCAATCTGCTGGTTTGTTACGTGATCGGCCGCTGGACGCAGTTCGCAAAGAGCGGTTTTACACGCGAACCGATGGCGCTTTGGCCTGCGCAGATGGCAATTTTGTTGCAAAGATAAACGGGAAGAAAAATGATACTGATACTTGATTCCAACATCGGCGAGCAATCTCCGGAATACAAGCAGTTGCTGGGTCACCTCGCCTCTTTGCCGGGTATCCAGACACGTGTTCATGTCGAACGAGGCAGCGAAAAGACCCTGACCGAGATCTACCTGATCGGCAACACCAAGGCGCTGGAAATCGAGGACATGCAAAACCTGCCCTGCGTCGAACGCGCGGTGCGCGTTTCCGAAGAATATCGCATCCTGGGGCGGCACAAGGACGACCAGCGTCCCACCCACTTCGAATACAACGGCGTGCGCTTCGGGCAGGACACGCTGAACGTGTTTGCCGGTCTGTGCGCGGTGGACAACCGCGAGCATGTCGAGATCATGATGAAGGCGGTGCACGACAACGGCCAGGTCTGCACGCGCATGGGCGCCTACAAGCCGCGCACCAGTCCCGTATGCGTTCCAGGGCCACGGCAAGACTGTGCCTGCCTTATGTTTTCGAGCTGGCGGGCAAATACGGCATCAAGGTGATCGCGATGGAGATCACCCACGAATCGCACCTCAACGAAATCAGGGAAGCATTGCACCAGACCGGCAATCCGACCGGCGTGATGCTGCAGATCGGCACGCGCAACACGCAGAACTTCGAATTGCTGAAGATCGTCGGGCGGCAAACCGAGATGCCCATCCTGCTCAAGCGCGGCTTCGGCATCACGCTGGACGAATCGCTGAATGCTGCGGAATACCTGGCTTCCGAAGGAAACCGCAACGTGGTGTTCGGACTGCGCGGCATGAAGACCAACATGGGCGACCCGCACCGCAACTTCGTCGATTTCTCGCACGTGCCGGTGGTCAAGCGCCTGACGCGCATGCCGGTGTGCATCGACCCTTCGCACTCGGTCGGCTCGCGCGCCGCTGCGCCGGACGGCATACTCGACATGATGCATGTCACGGCGCAGGGTGTGATCGCCGGCGCGAACATGGTGCTGGTGGATTTCCATCCCGCCCCGCCCAAGGCACTGGTCGATGGTCCGCAGGCCATGCTGCTGAAGGAACTGCCCTATTTTCTTGAAGATGTGCAGATCGCACGCGAGGCATACCTGAAGCGCGCCGCGCTCAGGAAAAGTCAGGGATAGCTCTTGAATCTTCCGGTGGCGCTGACAACAGTAAAATTCTGCGTACCCACCGAGAACGTTCTGGATTCTTCGAGGCCGGCTTGATCATCCTCGAGACGTGACCCGAATCTGTCCGGGAACTGCCCGTTCAGCCACTTCAGAATGGGCATCAGTTCCTCCCTTTCCGCTATGGTGGCGGACTTGTCCATTTCAAATACGCCGAGGCCCTTTTCCGACGCATACAGATAATTTTCAGAATCGTGAATACTGGTCAGAAAAGGAAGTTTCAGGGAATTGAGAAATCGCTGCAGCGCTTCATAGACTGATGATGAGGAATTGCGGACCCGGTTTGCAACCACCGCAATCTTTGCCCCGGAGGTGCGCGCCCCTCCGAACAGGAACAGCTCCTTGATGAAATCCGCCGTGGCGTGAATGTCGATGGGGGATGGCGCAACCGGAATCACGATAAAGTTCGATTTGCGCACCAGTTCCTGCAACAGCAAACCCTTCGTTCCCGCAGGCGCATCGATGATTATGATTTCAGTATCCTGCGGGACCCATGCATGGGTGCTGCGCAATGGAATGGCTCCCTTGGCCGGCGCAGCATTTGCCCCATGGATCTTTATCGCCTCGTCGGGCCGCACCCTCAGCCATTGTATGCTCGAACCCTGCGAATCGTAGTCCATGATTGCTGTCTGTATCTTCCTGGTGGCATAGTAACTGGCCAGATTGGTGGTCAGGGTCGTTTTCCCCGAACCTCCTTTTGAATTTATCACCAGTATCGTCAGCATGGAGTCCCCGTTCCGCTGTTAAGCGATATGGGCCGCAAATTCCTGGCTATGCCCGGAATTGTTGCCGGAATACACGCGACAGAACTCCACTTCCATGCCGTGAGTGCTTTGTTTTGCCGGGAGAAGAGCATGTAAATCGCCAGTGGCATACCGACAGCGGTTGCGACAAGGTCAGGCAGTTCCCAGATTTGTAGAGCCGACATAGCGGGTATCTTTCCGGAAAAACAGAAAATTATTTCGCTCTTTGAAAACAAGGAATAAATTGAACATTAGTCGGTTGAGCGCCCCGCGTCAAATATAAATTGGATTTTGTTGACTGGCAACAACCGCGCCAATATCATAATGCTGCTAATTCCAGAATGTCCGATTTACATTTGATGAGGTGACAAGATGGTAGTGCAAACGAAAAAACCGGCTGCGGGCAAAACGTCTGCCGCTAAATCCAGGACTGCGAAAACGGCTGCAGCGCCCGTTGCAAAAAAGGCTGCACTGAAAAAATCAGCAGCTGCTGTATCAGATCCGAAAAAGTCCAAACCTGCCGCAACCAGGAAAATAACCGCACCTGGAGCCGCAAAGAAAGCCGCCACTCCCGCCGCAAAAACCAGCGCGCCTGCAAAGCAGGACACCACCAAGCGGCCCGCCCCGGCAGACAACACTGCGATGAAACCAACCCCCGAAGAACGTTACCGCATGGTGGAAACGGCGGCGTACTTCATTGCGGAGCAGCATGGTTTCCAGGGTCGCTCCGATGAGCATTGGGCTGCAGCAGAACGGGCGATTGCGGCCAAACTGGGGCAATAGCGGAAATTCAGGACCTGTGTATCGCTAACCCCCGCTCCTTGAGATCGGCCCAGAGATCGGCCCACAGATCGGCCAGAGATCACCCAGACATCGCACCTGTAAACTCTGCACTATCACGACACCGGAGTTATCGGCTCGGGCGGTTCATGAATCCATGCCGCTTGACGCTGCCGGCAAGACAGAATCCGTTCACCGGGACCTTGCGATTTCCGGACGATGCGCCATCGTAGTTCAATGTCTCTTCCCGGTTTTCCGGCAATAAATTTTCCGGCAATAAAAAAGCCTGGCCGAAGCCAGGCCATCCACACATTTGAGTATGGAACTGATCCGGGCGCTTAGGATTTCCCGCCCAACAGAATCAGCAGGCTAACCACGATAAATGGCGAAAAAACAAATGGCAGAACCAGAATTGTAGGCACAGAATCCCCCTGATAAAAATTGATTGATATGGTTACACCGCAGCAGTGTTATTGCGACTTTCGATAGGGCATTTCCCTAACTCAAAATCAAATCAAGCTGGCATTACGGTGCGGAAATATTGCCATCAGTTAAGCCAAAATGCAACAGCGCGTCGCGAATAATTCCCATATAATCAGCATGGTAATAGGGCGACTGAGCACGCCGGGACGAAGTGTTGCCGCGACAGCCGAACCGGCTTCAGTGATCAATCAGATATGGACTTGATGTAGCCGGAAAGGCCGGGAAGGTTCTGAATTCAGGAATAATCATCTGCAGCAAGGCTGGCCAAAACCGCCCTGAAACCCGGGTGCCAAAAATGTCGCCTTGCTTGAAGGTTAAGCAAGCGTCGCACCAGCCCCCATGGGGCTGGGCTGATCTACCGCAAAGTTATTTCTTTGTGCCGTTCACAACTGCTTTCAGCGTAGCGCCAGCCTTGAAAGCCGGGACTTTGGCAGCCTTGATCTTGATTGCTGCACCGGTGCTGGGATTACGGCCAGCGCGTGCGGCACGCTTGCGCACTTCGAATGTGCCGAAGCCAACCAGAGCGACATTGTCACCCTTCTTCAGCGTGCCGGTAATGATTTCAATCAGAGCCGAAATGTTGCGGTCGGCATCAGCCTTGGAGCTCCCTGTCTTGTCAGACAATGCATCGATCAATTCTTTTCTGTTCATGTTATTTCCTTTGTTGTTATTACTGCAAATGCAGCGAACCGTAGTCTAGCACCAGTCGGCGAGGTTTAGAATCTTTCCATGAGGCGGGATGTGTTAACCCGCCTCGTTTACCCCGATTATTTGGCGCGCCCGTATTTTGCGGTAAAGCTGGCTTTCCCCAACATGTTCCCGTGGATCATATAGCCGGTCAGCGCGGCGGTCGCGCCATCCGGAACATCCAGTTTGTCGGTCTTGAGCGCATATACGGTGAAAATATAACGATGCGGCTTGTCTCCTTTTGGCGGGCAGGTCCCGCCGAAGGCCGCCACGCCATAATCGGTACGGCCCTGGATCGCGCCTTTCGGCAGCATCGTGCTGTTGAGCGCTCCGGCATTCGCAGCCAGCTCATGAACATCGGCCGGGATATCGAAGACTACCCAGTGCCACCAGCCCGAACCAGTGGGCGCATCAGGATCGTACAGCGTCACGGCAAAGCTCTTGGTTCCCAAGGGCGCGCCGCTCCATTTCAGTTCCGGCGACTTGTTCTCCCCGGAACAGCCGAAACCAGTGAACTCGAAGCGCTGGGGGATCATGTGATTGGCCTTGATTTCCGAACTGGAAAGTTTGAAGGCGGAAGCGTAGGTGAAAGTCGATAAAGCAGTCAGAACAACGGCAAACAATATGCGGCGCATGAAACTCTCCTTATGGACAAAACAGGGACAGGATTGTAGCACCATTGCAACAGCCGCAAAATTGCCCCGGCCGACCTGTATCCGGCCGGACCAGGTCCGGCCGGATACAGCCCTTCGTTTGACTAAGCCCGGGACCGGGTCTATGCTGAAAATGACAGGTGAAGGGAAATCGATCCATCAAAAAATCGATCCATCGAGCCT
This sequence comes from uncultured beta proteobacterium, assembly GCA_963827265.1. Taxonomy (GTDB): domain Bacteria; phylum Pseudomonadota; class Gammaproteobacteria; order Burkholderiales; family Gallionellaceae; genus Gallionella. Next base: position 533,914 of record CAWHAD010000007.1, read on the forward strand.
GGCCATCAAGCCCGGAGAACGCAATGACTAAAAGAATGGTCTGTACGATGCTGCTGGCCTGTCTGGGAATTCCGTTTATTGCCAGCGCCCAGCCCGGGACGGACGGGATTTCACGTGGTGAATTGCTGTATACGACGCATTGCATCGCGTGCCACAACGAAAAGATACATTGGCGGGACAGAAAGATTGCCGGGGACTGGGCCGGCCTGATATCCCAGGTACGCCACTGGCAGCAGATTTCCGGGCTGGCATGGCATGAAGACGACATCGTGCTGGTTGCGCACTACCTGAATGTTCGCCTCTACCACTATCCCGAGCATCGCACGCTGAATAATTCCGGGCTGCCACGGCGACCGTCGCGTTATTTGTCCCGCCGCCAGCAAGTCTCGGCAGCGCCCTGGGAACGGTTGATGCAGCGGCTCAGCACAAACAGCAAATCCGACAATCGGTTCAGGTAAGGAATCGCGTGTTGCGGCACCGCATCGCGCCGGGAAAGCACGGCCAGATCGCGCTCGGCGCGGCGCGCCACCGTGCGCGCGACATGGCACAACGCACCCGCGCGCGAACCGCCCGGCAGGATGAATTCGCGCAGCGGCGGCAGGTCCGCGTTGTAATGCGCAAGCTGTTCATCCAGCCACGCGATCCGGTCTTCCGGAAACGCATCCCGGGTGGGCAGCGCAAGCGCCCCGCCCAGGTCGAACAGGTCGTTCTGTATTCGCAACAATGCGGCGCGCAAGTCAGACGCAAGGTCTTCGGCGAGCAACACGCCGAGCTGGCTGTTCAGTTCATCCACGCTGCCCAGCACCGCAATGCGTGCATGATCCTTGCCGAGGCGCGTGCCGTCGGCGAGGCCGGTTGTTCCCTTGTCGCCGGTGCGGGTGGTGATCTTTGTCAAACGCATGACATCGCCCTTTTTACTGTTTCTCCAGACAGACGAAGTATAGCGCCGCATCCGGCTGGGTGCGATCGTGCTGTGCCTGCCAGATCATTTCGCTGAGGCATTCCATCATCCGGTGCTGCGCATCGTGTTCCGATTCCAGCTTTTGCGTCAGGCGCACGAAATGCGCGCGTATCCCCGGCGGCTGGTCGATGGAAATCTGCTCCTCTATCGTCAGGTGCATCATCAGGTGCAGGAACGGGTTGGTTTCACCCAGCTCCGGCAGGTAGTCCTTGTCCTGGTAACGCTCGCGGGTTTTCCAGCACCGCAAAATATTCGGGATGCTTCGCGATAAGCTGCGCGGCGAGGTCTTCCAGCGGCGTCAGCAATTCTCCTTCACGGCGCTTGCGCCAGGATTCGAACAGGAAATTGCGCGCTTCGTCGCGTGATGGATTGAACAGCATCAGGCTTCCTTGTGCTTGTATTCGCACAGATCGCGAATGATGCACGCACCGCATTTCGGTTTGCGCGCCTGGCAGACATAGCGCCCGTGCAGGATCAGCCAATGGTGCGCATCGTGCTTGAATTCATCCGGCACGAACTTGAGCAGTTTCTTTTCCACTTCCAGTCACGTCCTTGCCGGGCGCGATGCCGATGCGGTTCGATACGCGGAAGATATGCGTGTCCACCGCGATGGTCGGCTGGCCGAACGCGGTGTTGAGGATCACGTTGGCGGTCTTGCGGCCCACGCCGGGCAGGGCTTCCAGTTCCTCGCGGGTCTGCGGCACCTGTCCGTCGTGCTGTTCCAGCAGCAATGCGGCACATCTGGATGATGTGTTTGATTTGGTCTGGTACAGGCCGATGCGCTGCACATATTCGCGCAGTCTTGCTTCACCGAGGTCGAGGATTTTCTGCGGCGTGTTGGCGACCGGGAACAGGTGGCGCGTCGCCGCATTCACGCTGACATCGGTGGCCTGCGCCGACAGCATCACCGCGACCAGCAGCTCGAACGGCGTGGAATATTCCAGCTCGGTGGTCGGGTGCGGATTCGCGGCGCGGAAGCGCGTGAAAATTTCGCGGCGTTTGGCGGGGTTCATGAAACTTGACGGAATAATGCAGGGTGCGGCTTGAAAGCTCGCTGAAAATTGCGCCGCACGCTCAGTGCATGGCCGGCGCGCAGCCGCCATCCACCGGCCTGATGGTCGCGCTTGCGCCTTTCAGTTTCTGTTCGGCGCGCAGGTTCAGCCAGTTCTTCGCCGGCGATCAGCATGCCCAGCGTGATGAATGCACCGGGCGGCAGGATCGCGAGCAGGAAGCCGTGGTAGTTCGGCACCACGGTGATCACCCAGGATTTCGCCGCTTCGCCGAACACCAGGTCGATGCCGGACAGCAGCGTGCCGTGCCCGAAGATTTCGCGCATGCCGCCCAGCACCGCCAGCACCGCGGTCAGCCCCAGACCCATCGCGAAGCCGTCCAGCGCGGAATGCAGCGCCGGATTCTTGGAGGCGAAGGCTTCGATGCGCGCCAGCACGATGCAGTTGGTGACGATCAGCGGGATGAAGATGCCCAGCACCACGTACAAGCCTGTACATGTAGGCATTCATCGTGAACTGGACGACGGTGACCAGCACCGCGATGATCAGGATGAACACCGGGATGCGCACCTCGTTCGGCACGAAGTTGCGGATCGGCGCGATCGCCGCGCCGCGACAGCGCCATCACCAGTGCCGTCGCAAGTCCCAGGCTGACGCCGTTCACCACCGAGCTGCTCACCGCGAGAAGGGGACACATGCCGAGCAGTTGCACCAGCGCCGGTGTTCTGTTTCCAGACGCCGTTGTAAAAGATGTCCTTGAATTCCTGGCTGGTCACTGATTTTCTCCTTTGTCTTTTTCAGCCTGTTCCGCGGCGGGCTCGTGCGCCTCGAACAATGTATCGCGATGCTGCGCAAAATACTGCAAGGCCTTGTGCACCGCTTTCACCACCGCGCGCGGGGTGATCGTCGCACCGGCCATGTAGTCGAATGGCCGCCGTCCTTTTTGACTTTCCAGCCGCTGTCCTCGGGATTGCCCAGCGATTTGCCGTCGAAGCCGTTGATCCACTTGCTCTTGGCAATCTCGATGTAATCGCCCAGACCCGGCGTTTCCTTGTGCGAGACCACGCGCACGCCGGCGATTCTGCCATCGCTGCGGACCGCGATAATCAGCTGATCTTGCCGCTGTAGCCGTCCGGCGCGATCGGCCTGCAGCACCACGATCGAGGGTTGGCCTTTGAGGCGGCCGAGATAGGCGACGGTGGTGTCGTCGTTGCCCAGCAACGCATCGGGCGCGAGTTGCGCCGTGTCCTTGATGATGTCGTTGTCGTAGCTTCCGCCGGCGCGATCTGCGTGATCAGTTTCAGCTTTTCCACTTCCTCGCTGCGCGCGATCGGATCATGGGTCAGCTGATAGGTGATCGCCAGCAGCGCGGTGCCGATCACTGCAAAGAACAGCAGGTTGAGCGCGGTGTAGCGACGGACGCCTTCGCGATCGTGCGCCTCATGGCTTGCCTGTCCTTTATTCCGACACCCCGTCTTTTTTGCCAAATACTGGCGGCTGGGTGTACAGCACGATCAGCGGCACGCAGATGTTCATCAGCAGCGTGGCGAACGCAACGCCGTCCGGGAAGCCGCCGAAGACGCGGATCAGGTAGGTGAGCAGTGCCGCACCCGCAGCAAAGATCAGCCGCCCCTTGTTGGTGGTCGGACTGCTGACCGGATCGGTCAGGATGAAGAACGCGCCCAGCATCGCCGCACCGGAAAACCAGTGGAACAGCGGCGCGACATAATGCGCCGGATCGACCAGATGGAACATCCCGGCGATGGCGAACAGTGTGCCGAGAAAGGCGACGGGAATGTGCCAGCTGATGATGCGCGCGGCGAGCAGATACAGCCCGCCGAGCAGGAATCCGCCACGCCACCATTTCGCTGCCGTGCCCGCCAGACTGGCCGTAGATCGGCATGTCGAGATATCTGCCGGACCGGCTGATCGAGATGCAGATGCGTCTTCAGCGTGTCCAGCGGCGTGGCCATCGTAACCGCATCCAGCGTGAGCTGTTCGGGCAGCACGCCGATGAAGATATATTCCAGCTGTTGCGCGAAGCCGAGTTCGGACTTGCCGCCCAGCCCATGCGGTGCGATCCAGTGCGTCATCTGCACCGGGAAGGAAATGATCAGCACTGCGTAGCCGACCATCGCCGGATTGAACAGGTTGTTGCCCAGCCCGCCATACAGGTGTTTGGCGATCGCGATCGCGAAGGCCGTGCCGACCACCACCAGCCACCACGGCGCCAGCGGCGGGATGGACAGCGCCAGCAGCCAGGCGGTGAGCAGCGCGCTGTTGTCCTTCAGGAACGGTGTGACCGGCCGGTTGCGCAGCTTGAGCATCAGCGCTTCGGTGCCCAGCGCGGTCAGGCTGGCCAGCGTGATCGACACCAGGATCGCCGGGCCGAAATACCACACATACATCGCGATGCCGGGCAGCAGCGCGACCAGCACCTTGAGCATGATTGCGGAGACGCTGTCGGATTTGCTGAAGAGGGGGGTGAATAGCATATCGATTATTATTCCTTGGCTATTATTCCTTGGCGTGTTCGACTTCCGATTTGGCCAGCTCGCGGATATGCGCGCGGCGCGCTTCCAGTTCGGCCTGTTCCGCCTGTTGCTGCGGTGTCAATGGCTGGCTGCTTGCAAGCTTTTCGGCTTGCGCGGCTTTTTCCCTGGCCGCCAGCTTCTCCGCTTTTTCCCGCTTCTCCCGTTCGATGCGCTGCTCGCGAAACTCGTGGCGTTCCCTTGCCTGGTCCGCGAGTTGCTTGTCGTGCTCGCGCGCGCGAATCTCGCTCTTGGCAAAACGGTAATACTGCACCAGCGGGATGTGGCTGGGGCAGACATAGCTGCATGCACCGCATTCGATGCAGTCGAACAGGCTGAATGCCTGCGCCTTGCCGAATTCCCTGGACTGCGCAAACCAGTAACAGATCTTGCGGCTGCAGGTCAGCCGGGCACACCTCGACGCAGCGCGTGCAGCGTATGCACGGCATTGCCGGTGCGGGCGGCGGAAACAGTTTATCCGAGGCGGCGATGATGCAGTTGGTGGCCTTCACCAGCGGAACATGCACATCAGGCAGCGAAAATCCCATCATCGGGCCGCCCATGATGTAGCCGTCGGTGTCGGGCAGCGCGCCGGCCAGCGCAACCAGTTCGGCTATCGGCGTGCCGATCAGCACTTCGAAATTTTGCGCATGGCGCACATTGCCGGTGACGGTGACGATGCGCGACAGCAGCGGTTCGCCGAGCGCGAGCGCGCGATGCACGCGTATAGGCGGTGGCGACGTTGAAGCATTGCACGCCGATGTCGGTGGGCAGCTCTCCGGAGGGCACTTCGAGCCGGTCAGCACGCGGATCAGCTGTTTCGCGCCGCCGCCCGGATAGATCGTCGGGATCGCGATCGTCTCATGGTTCAGGCCGCTGTCCCTGATCGCCTGCTGCAGCGCGGCGATCGCTTCCGGCTTGTTGTCCTCGACACCGAACAGCACTTCGTCCGCATCCAGCATGTGGCGCAGCAGCTCCGCACCCTGCACGATTTCCGCGGCGCGTTCGCGCATCAGCATGTCGTCGCAGGTGATATAGGGCTCGCATTCCGCACCGTTCAGAATCAGCGTGCCGATCTTTCCGGTCCCGATACGCAGCTTGACGTCGCTGGGGAATGCCGCACCGCCCAGCCCCACCACGCCGGCCATGCGCAGCAGGTGCTGCAACTCGGCCGGGCTGTGCTCGCGGTAATCGACCGGCTTGCGCGCTATCCATTCATCCTTGCCGTCCGGGATCAGCGTGACGCACAGATTCGGCAGGCCGGAAGGATGGGCGATCAGCTGCATGTCGATCGCGGTGATGGTGCCCGAAGTGGGCGCGTGCACCGCGCTCGACACAAAGCCGTCCGGCATGCCGATCAGCTGGCCCTTCAGCACATGGTCGCCGGCCTGCACCACCGGCTTTGCGGTTTCGCCGACGTGCTGGTGGAGCGGAACGATCAGTTTCGCAGGCAGCGGCGCATGCGCGATCGCCGTCCGGGTGGATTGCGTCTTGTTGCTCGGCGGATGGATGCCGCCGTGGAAGTGATAGAGCTTTCTCATCGCGCCGCCCCTGTTGCCGCAGTTTGAGCTGCTTCGGCGCCCGACGCCTGCAGCGGATACTTCCACTTCCAGTTGCTGATCTTTTCCTCGATGACCTTCATGCTGATGCAGTCCACCGGGCAGGGCGCGACGCACAGTTCGCAGCCGGTGCATTCGGCGGCAATGATGGTGTGCATCTGCTTGGCCGCGCCGACGATGGCATCCACCGGGCAGGCCTGGATGCACAGCGTGCAGCCGATGCAGGTGTTTTCGTCGATGAACGCGACCGACTTCGGTTTGGGTGCGGCGGTATCGCTGCCAAACGGCTTGAATTCCACGCCGAGCAGATCGGCCAGTTTCTGTATGCCTTCTTCGCCGCCCGGCGGGCAGCGGTTGATGTCGGCCTCCCCTGCCGCAATGGCGGTCGCATAGGGCTTGCAGCCGGGATAGCCGCACTGCCCGCACTGCGTTTGCGGCAGCACCGCGTCGATCTTGTCGACCAGCGGATTGCCTTCGGCGTGGAATTTGATCGCGGCAAATCCCAGCACCGCACCAAGCACGATCGCGATCGCCGCCATCACCAGCAAGGCACTTAACAATTGGTGCTTCCCATTACTTGATCAATCCGGAGAACCCCATGAAGGACAGGCTCATCAGTCCGGCGGTGACCATCGCAATCGCCGAGCCCTTGAAGATCACCGGAACATCCGCGCCTTCCAGCCGTTCGCGCATTGCGGCAAACAGCACCATCACCAGGAAAATCCCAGCGCGCCGCCCATGCCGAAGAAAATCGATTCGCATGAAATTGTGTTTCGCCTGCACATTGAGCAGCGGAATGCCGAGCACCGCGCAGTTGGTGGTGATCAGCGGCAGATAGATGCCCAGCACCTGATACAGCACCGGACTGGTTTTCTGCACCACCATCTCGGTGAATTGCACGATACCGGCGATCACCACGATGAACGACAGCGTGGTCAGGTAGGAAAGTTCAGGCCCGAGCAGATAATGGTTGATCAGGTAACTGGAGCCCGACGCCAGGGTCAGCACGAAGGTGGTGGCCGCACCCATGCCGATGGCGGCTTCCAGTTTTTTGGATACCCCCATGAACGGACACAAGCCCGAGAATCTTGACCATCACGATGTTGTTCACAAACACCGCGCTGATGAGAATCAGCAGATATTCTGTCATTGCAAGACCTTAAATGAATCAGGCGCGGATTATCCCCTGATTCATATACCGCTTCAACCACGATCAAAGCATATGAATATTCCGGAATCGGCCCCGCAACAACGGATTCTCGGGTAACGGCAGGGCAGTGCAACACCGGCCAGCCCGGTGATCAAATTTCGATCCGGGTTCCCATTTCGATGACCCGGTTGGCCGGGATCTTGAAAAAGTCCGTTGCGTTCATCGCATTTTTTGACAAGGCCACAAACAGCCGTTCGCGCCATTTCGCCATGCTGGGTTTCGGCGCTGGAAGTGATCAGAGCCCGTGAAACAAAAAATGATGTGGTCATCATGTCGAAGGGGGGCATTTGCGAGCCGCACAATTCCAGCGCAAACGGAATATCCGGCGTTTGCATGAAACCGTAGAATAATTTCACGCGATAAAAGTTCTTGCCCAGATCCGTGATCAGGAAACGATTCCCCCTGGTAACGTAGGGTTTGTCTTCGACCACCACGGTCAGCAATACGTTGCGTTCGTGCAGCACATGGTTATGCTTCAGGTTATGCAGCATGGCGGAAGGTGCGCCGTCTCCCGGAGGAGTCAGGAATACCGCCGTGCCGCTTACTCTCTGCATATGGTCGACGTCATCAATGATCGTATGTAACGGAACGGTCAGGCGCGTGATTTCATCGAATACCAGTTTCCTGCCCCGTTTCCATGTGGTCAGCACGGTAAAGGACACCAGCGCGACACCCAGCGGGAACCAGCCGCCCTGGGAAATCTTCAGGGTGTTCGCGGCGAAATAGGTCAAATCCACGATCAGCAGCACCGAGATGACCGGAATGGCGATCACCAGTGGCCAGCGCCACAGCAACACGATCACGAACGCGATCAGAATCGTGGTTATGGTCATGGTGCCGGTGACGGCGATGCCGTACGCCGCCGCCAGATTGCTCGAACTCTGGAACGTAAACACCAGGAAAATCACCGCCAGAAACAGTGTCCAGTTGGTCAGCGGCACATAGATCTGCCCCTGCTCCTTGTCGGAAGTCTGGCGTATCTCCATGCGCGGCAGGAAACCCATTTGCACGGACTGGTTCGCAATGGAAAATGCGCCGGATATCACCGCCTGCGATGCGATCACCGTTGCGGCAGTCGCGAGCAGCACCATCGGTATCAGCGCCCAGCCGGGGGCGAGCAAGTAGAACGGATTGGCGATGGCTTGCGGATTGTGCAGCAGCAATGCGCCCTGGCCGAAGTAATTCAAGCACCAGCGCGGGCAGCACGAATGCAAACCAGGCAACGCGAATCGGGAATTTGCCGAAGTGTCCCATGTCGGCATACAGCGCTTCTCCCCCGGTAATGACGAGGACGATCGCGCCCAGCGAAAAAAAGGCAATTCGCGGATCGGCTGTCAGAAATTCGATAGGCATAGAAGGGTTCAGTGCGGACAGCACCTGGGGATATTGGGCGATCGAGATCACGCCGAACACGGCCAGACACACAAACCAGATCACCATGATCGGGCCGAATGCCATACCGACCGTTCCGGTTCCGCGTTTCTGTATGAAAAACAGTCCGGTTAAAATAAGGACGGTCAGTGGCAGTATGTAGATACTGAACTGATGCGAAACCATATCCAGTCCTTCGACTGCAGACAATACCGAAATCGCCGGCGTAATCATGCCATCGCCAAAGAACAGTGCTGCAGCAAACACGCCGAGCATGGTGACGAACCATTTTGTTTTCGGGTACTGCCTGGTCAGTTCTCTCACCCGGGACAGCAGCGCCATCGATCCGCCTTCACCCTGGTTATCCGCGCGCATCATGATCACCACATATTTGAACGACACCAGCAACATGATGGTCCAGAACATCACGGACAGTACGCCCAGAATATTGGCTGCCACGACCGGAAGGGGATGGGGGCCGGTAAAGGTCGCTGATATCGCATACAGCGGGCTGGTACCGATATCGCCGTAAACCACGCCTATTGCTCCAACCACCAGGGGCGTTAATTTTTGTTTTGCTTGCGCACCGCTCATGTCCGACCGTTCACCATGGAAGAATGCGGCGGCACTCTACGCCGGCGTTGTGCCGAAAGCAACTTAGCCAGCCTGTTTACCGAAAAATTATGTGGACTGCGTTACGGCTGGCTGCAACGAGCCGGTTTCAGAGTTTCTTGTGGGTGCCGTCGCACAGCACGCCGTTGCCGCTGTGCTTGCAGCCACAAAAATAAACCGCCTCCGATTTTGCGGCCTTGTACTCAACCGGTGAAAATTCGCTTCCCTTGTGGCTGCCATCGCAGAATGGCTGCGACGCGCTTTTACCGCAGGCACACCACCAGTAGCTTTTCCCTGCTTCGACCTGAACGGCGTAGGGTCCCTTCTGCGCGATAACTGCTTGCTTGTCCGGCATTTTCAACTCCTTAAAATGAAAGAAACGACATGAAATTACCTCCCGCTTTACGGGCAGGAGGTCCAACAAACGCGTAACCCGGAATCCAGACGGGATACGCAAAACATTCTTATCGGCCCGAGTCATGGGCGTTAGCAAACGTTTCCCGCAAGCGGCTCAGGCTGTCGGCGATTTCTGCCAGTTCCTTCTGAGAAAAATGCGCAAAAACGCGCTGCATATGCGCAAGCTGCGCCGGAAATACGCTTGCAAAAAGTTTTTCCCCTTGCGCGGTGAGCTGGATGATCTGGCAACGCCCGTCGCCGGGGAAAGAGCTCCGTTTCACCAGCTTCTTGTCCACCAGACGGTCCACCACGCCGGTTAGCGTACCTTTGGTGATCAATGTCTTTTCGCCCAGCTCCCTGCTGGTCATGCCGGTTGTGTTGCCCAGTGTGGCGACGATGTCGAATTGCGCCGGTGTCAGGCCCGTCGAGCGCACATGCGCCGACGAATATACCTCAAACGCCTGGTAAGTGCGGGACAGTTCGCGCAGCAGCGGCAGAAATTTCGGGGATCGCATCAGTAAACCGGCTGGTTATAAGCGGCGGAATAATAGTTCTAATTAGAACCAACGTCAATTCCCCGGTTCCGGCGCGTGATGGATTTTTTTTGCTCATCCCGCGCGTAACTCAGTACAATCGCGCGGACCAAACATCGACATGCTGTGGCTGACCTATGAAATTGATCCCGACGATCCTGTGCGGCGGAGCAGGCTCCCGGCTCTGGCCGGTTTCCCGCGAGTTGCACCCCAAACCGTTCATCCGTCTGGCGGATGGACAGAGCCTGCTGCAAAAAGCCTGGCTGCGCGGCGTGACCCTGCCGGATGTCGCGGAGACGCTCACCGTTACCAACCGCGAACTCGTGTTCAAGACCGAGGACGAATACCGCGAGGTCGCCGGCGGCCGCTACTGCAATCTCGCCAACAGCTTCATCCTCGAACCGTTCGGGCGGAACACTGCTCCCGCGATTGCTGCGGCCGCGCTCCACGTTGCTGCCTGCCATGGCAAAGATACGATCCTGCTGGTGCTGGCCGCGGACCACCTGATCACCGACCAGCCCGCGTTTGCGCAGGCTGTCGCCGAGGCGGTGAAGCTCGCCGCGCAAAACAAACTGGTCACCTTCGGCATCCGGCCGGAATCGCCCGAAACCGGCTACGGGTATATCGAGGCGGATGGCAACACGGTCGTGCGATTTATCGAAAAACCCAGTCTCGAAACGGCCCGCCAGTATCTGGCATCGGGCAATTTCCTGTGGAACTCGGGCATGTTCTGTTTCTCGGCGGGAACCATGCTGGCCGAAATGCAGTTGCACTGCCCGGAAATCCTGGCCCAGACCCGCGCCTGCCTGGAAAAGTCCCGCCGGGCTGAAGGAAAAAGCTACACCCAGATCGAACTCGACCCGGAATCGTTCGGCCGCGTGCCGGATGATTCCATCGACTATGCCGTGATGGAAAAGTCCGGCAACGTCGCTGTGGTGCCCTGCAATATCGGCTGGAGCGATATCGGTTCCTGGAACGCGGTCGGCGAACTGACGCCGCCCGATGCCCACGGCAACCGGATAGCCGGCGAAGTCATGCTGCATGATGTCAGCAACTGCTATATCCAGAGCAACCAGCGCATCGTCGGTGCGCTCGGGATCGACGGCCTGGTCGTTATCGACACCCCCGATGCGCTGCTGGTTGCGGACCGCAATCGCGTCCAGGATGTGAAGCTTCTATACGCGCGCCTCAAGGCCCAAGGCCATGAAACGCACAAACTGCACACCACCGTGCACCGCCCCTGGGGAACCTATACGGTGCTGGAGGAAGGTCCGCGCTTCAAGATCAAGCGCATCGTGGTCAAACCCGGTGGCCGGCTCAGCCTGCAGATGCACCACCATCGCAGCGAGCACTGGGTCGTGGTCAGCGGCATGGCCAGGGTCGTCAACGGCGAACAGGAACTGTTCATCAACACCGACGAGTCCACCTATATCCCGGCTGGCCACAAACACCGCCTGGAGAATCCCGGCGTGGTCGACCTGGTCATGATCGAAGTGCAAAGCGGCGAATACCTCGGCGAAGACGACATCGTGCGGTTCGAGGATATATACGGCCGCTGACCGCGCCGGAGTTTCAGCCCCAGGTTACCCACTCCGGATGCAACCGCATCCGTTTCTTCCCCCATCAATCAGTGGTACAGCGCCGGAAATTTTTCGCGCAAATGCTCCAGCTTGGGCAGGTCGTTGAAAACGATATAGGGCTGGAGCGGGTGCAGCGCCAGATAATTCTGGTGATGCGCCTCGGCGGGGTAAAACTGCTTCAGCGGCACGACCTGCGTGACGATGGGGTCTGAAAACGTATGCGCGGCGGTGAGTTGCCGGATATAGTCCTGCGCGGCCTTGCGCTGCTCTTCGCTGGTATAGAAAACCACCGAACGGTACTGGCTGCCGGTATCCGGTCCCTGGCGATTCAGCTGGGTCGGATCGTGCGCAACGTTGAAAAACACCTGCAGCAGTTGCTGGTAGGAAACCTGCGCCGGATTGAAATGAACGCGCACCGACTCGGCGTGGCCGGTGTTGCCCTGGCTCACCATCTCGTAATGCGCCGTTTCCGCGGCACCCCCGGAATAACCGGACACCACGTCGGTCACGCCCTTGACGTGCTTGAACACCGCATCCACTCCCCAGAAGCAGCCCCCGGCGAATACTGCCGTTTCCTCAAGCGGTGCGGCGGCGGCATTTGACAGCGGGACCAGGCCGAGCGCGAGACACAGGCCGGCGCTGAAAAAATAACGACGGAAAACATTGATGCTTAGCATGATGACACTCCTCCAGAATCAGCCAAAAGTAAATGCAAACGCATGGACACCGGGATCGAGAAACTCGATGCGAAAGGTATGGATCCCGATCTTCCCGCGTTGCCGCACCAGCTGGTACAGCCGCTGCTCGCGAACCACGCCGTTGCCCCGGGCATCAATATCGGTCCCGTGGTCCGCACCGGGAACCGCCCCGTCCAGCGTAACCCTGAAACGAACCGGCTTGCCGCCCGGCGAGCCCAGCACCAAATGCAGGTCGCGGCCGCGGAAGCGGTAACTGATCGAGCCGCCGGAACGCTGCAACGCGCAGGATTCGCCGCCAACCAGCCATTCGCCGCCCAGTGCCCAATGATCCGCTTCAAGCTTGTGCGGTGCGGTGTAATTTGCCGCCCTGTCCTTGCTGGCCGGCTCGGGTGAGGACAGGTTCTGCTGGCGCGCATAGCCGAGGTAGGTTTCCGGCGAACGCGAACCGGCAGATGCCGCCTCCGTCGCGCCCGATCCCTCAACCTGCACCAGGCCGCCGGCCAGCGCTATTTTGCCCTGATGCGCTTCCTCGAGCAGGATGCGTATCATCTTCTCGGTTTCGTCATACGCGCCTTCGCCGAAGTGCTGTTCGCGGATCCGCCCTTGCGCATCGACCAGATAATGGGCGGGCCAGTACTGGTTGTTGTATGCATTCCAGATCGCATACTGGTTATCTATCACGACCGGATATTTGATGCCCAGATTGTTGATCGCCTGTTCGACATTGCGCGGGGCCTTCTCGAAAGCGAACTCCGGCGTGTGCACGCCAACGATCACCAGTCCCTGGTCGCGATACTTCTCATCCCAGGCTTTCAGATAGGGCAGGGTGCGCAGGCAATTGATGCAGGAATAGGTCCAGAAATCCACCAGCACCACCTTGCCGCGCAGCGACCCGCTCGCAAGCGGGGACGAGTTGAACCATCTTGTCGCGCCATCGAAGGATGGCATCAGCGGCAGACTGGCTTCGACGGGCGTGGCGGATTGCGGTACTGCGGCCGGCCTGGCCAGCTGCGCGATCAGCTTCTGCTCGGTCCCGGCCGTGTTCAAAAAATTGAATTGCGACAGAAAGCGCGTATCCCAGCCCAGCGCAATCGCGACCACCCCGACCAGCACCGCGACACCCAGGCCGCGCCGCAGCCATTCTTCCGCGCCGAGGCCGCGCTTCATCAGGCTGAACAACCGTGCGCCCGCCAGCAGCGCCACCGCCAGCGAAGTGGCCGCGCCGGTAGCGAACACCAGCAGCAGCAACGCGCTGTGCAGGTTCGCGCCGCTCAGCGCGGCGCCGGCCAGCACCAGCCCGAGGATGGGCCCGGCGCAGGGCGCCCACAGAAACCCGACCGCGACACCCAGCAGCAGCGCACCCCTGATGCTGGATTCCCGGTCGGCGCGCTGTTGCAGGCGGCCGCCGAATGCGACGAACGGGCGCATCATCCGGTCCGCCAACGCCGGGAACACCAGCGCCAGCCCCATCAGCAACAGCAGCAGCATCGCCGCATAGCGGCCGTACTGATTCAACTCGACCAGCCATGCACCGCCGACCGCCGCGAGGCTGGCCAGCACCGTGAAGGTCGCCGCCATGCCGATCAGGATCGGCAAGCCGGAACGGCGGAACGATTTATCCGAACGGGCAAAGATGAAAGGCAATACCGGCAATACGCACGGGCTGAAGATGGTCAGCACGCCGCCGAGATAGGCCAGCACGAAAATCAGCATGCTTCCCGCTCCATTGCATCAGTTGGGATGAAATCCGGAATTTCAGGCCCCTTTGTGGGGAATGAAGCGCAGCGCTACCGTATTCATGCAATAGCGCAATCCGGTCGGTTTCGGGCCATCATCAAACACATGGCCCAGATGCGCATCGCACAGGGTACAGCGCACCTCGGTGCGCGTCATGCCGAACATGTGGTCGGTGATCTCGCGCACGTTCTCGGGCGCGATCGGTTGCCAGAAACTCGGCCAGCCAGTCCCGGAATCGTATTTGGTCGCCGCATCGAACAGCGCGTTGTCGCAACACACGCAGCGATACAGGCCGGGCTCATGCCGGTCGTAGCCCGGCTGTGAAAATGCCCGTTCGGTGCCCTGCTCGCGCGTCACTTCATAGGCCAGCGGCGATAGCCGCTTTTTCCATTCCGCATCCTTGTTCACCCTCGCCAGGGTAGCGAGTCCCAGCGGTTTTCCGTCATCGGAAAATTGCATGATGGTCACCATGCCGCTGGCGGGGAACTGGTCGGCAAAGGAACGCGTCGCCATGGCCAGGGTAAGCCCTGACAAGGTGTATAAAAAATGTCTGCGCTGCATGTCTGTTACCTCCTGGATCGTTTCGACTGCCGGATCAGAATCGGGTTCAAGGCAAGTATCAAAACCAGTTATGATTCGCCCTGCATGCCGGATTATTCGGGCGATGCGCTGAAAAGGTTACATTAAAGGCTCGCGTGACTGATAAAACTGACCTTCTTGAAGCGTTGATGCGGCAAGCCCTGGACGGGGACCAGCGTGCTTACGCCGAAATACTGCAGGAAACCTCGCGCTTCCTCAGGCCGTACCTGTCCAAGCGGCTCAGTTTCACCAACGAAACGGACGACCTGCTGCAGGAAATCCTGCTATCCATCCACAAGGCGCGCCATACCTACGATGGCAACCGGCCCTACAAGCCGTGGGTGTATGCCATCGCGAAATTCCGGCTGCAGGATTATCTGCGCTCGCATTATGCCGACCAGTTGCACCATGCGGACGATATTTCCGAGCTGGAAGATTTTTTGCATGAAAATGTAACCGAATCTGTCATTTCATACGAATCCATCAGTGGGGAAATCGGAAAACTCCCGCAACAGCAGGCGACCATCCTGCAACTGATGCATCAGGAGGGCTATACCGCGAAAGAAGTGGCGGAGAAACTGGGCATGAACGAATCGGCGGTGAAGGTCGCGGCGCACCGCGCCTACCGGATATTGCGGCAAAAACTGGACAAATAATGGCAAATATCGACGAACTGATCAACCGGCTGGCGCATGACAATGCGACGGTGAAGCCTGCGCCCCATCCCTACAGGCTGAGCCTTAAATGGATGGCGTGGGCTGCCGCCTATCTTGTCGTCGCGCTGGCATTTTCCGGGGTGCGCCCGGACCTGGCAGCCGAACTCCACCAGCCGATGTTCGCTGCCGAGCTCGCCGCGCTGGCCGGCATCTTCATCACGACGTCCCTGAGCGCGTCACTGCTGTCGTTTCCGGACATCCACCAGTTGCGCCGGCTGGCATTTGCGCCGCTGATCGCTTTCGCGCTGTTTTTGCTGGTGATGCTCCTCGCATGGCAAGCCGACAATCCGCCCGCTCCGCTGCCGGTCCACAGCTTCCAGTGCACCTTGGGCATCACCATGGTGTCGTTCCTGCCCGCTGTCTGGATATTCTACGTGATGCGCAAATTTGCCAGCACGCACTATCATCTGGCCGGCTGCTGCGCGCTGCTTTTCGCGTTCAGCATCGGCGCGATATGGCTGAGGCTCTATGAGGTGAACAACTCGATCATGCACGTGATCGAATGGCATTACCTGCCGATGATCGCGTTCGGCATCGCCGGACTGTGGCTGGGAAAAAACGTATTGAAGTGGTGACAACGCTGGCGGGCTTCGCAAATCCCTTGAACTGATGCCGCCTCAGATATCGAGGAAGCGGACCCGGTTGCGGCCGCTTTCCTTGGCCTGGTACATCACCTTGTCGGCCCGTTTCAGCAGGTCGGCCGGCCGGTATTCATGATCGATGAACATCACCACGCCGATGCTCGCGCTGCAGTGATACTCGATCATCTTGTCGTTATCTCCCTCCTGTTGCA
The DNA here is from genome assembly GCA_963827265.1 of uncultured beta proteobacterium. Classification (GTDB taxonomy): domain Bacteria; phylum Pseudomonadota; class Gammaproteobacteria; order Burkholderiales; family Gallionellaceae; genus Gallionella. The sequence continues at coordinate 550,200 of CAWHAD010000007.1, forward strand.
GCACCAGCCTGTAGGGCCGGGCAAGGATGGCGCGAATCTTTTCGGCAACCACCCCGGTCAGGGTAATCGAGGATTGCTTGTCGGTGTCCAGTTCGGTCAGCATCACCACGAATTCGTCGCCGCCGAATCGCGAAACGGTATCCATTTCGCGGACGCAGCTGATAATGCGGTGCGCAACTTCCTTCAGTAGCAGGTCGCCCGCGCTGTGCCCGTACTGGTCATTCAACGGCTTGAAATTGTCCATATCCAGGAACATCAGCGCGGCATAGCGGCCGGAGCGGTTGCTGGCCGCCATGGCCTGGTTCAGGCGGTCGTCGAACATGCGGCGGTTGGGCAGCTTGGTCAAGGTGTCGTAAAAAGCCAGGTTGCGGATCTGGTCCTCGGCCTTGATTCGGTCGGTAATATCGCGCGATACGACGACGACGCGGGACGGACGCCCCATGCTGTTCCTGATCACGCCGCCGCAGGATTCCATAAAGCGTATGCTGCCATCAGGCATCGAGAAGCGGTATTCGATGCGCAGTCCGATGCCGGTTCTTACGGTCTCCATGAACACCCGTTTCACATGTTCGCGGTCGTCGGGATGTATCTCGGCAAACGAATCCGTACCCTTCAGGGATTCGGGGTCGCCGAACAAGCGCGAGTAGGAGGGACTGTTGTAGAGCCGCCGCCCGTCCAGATCGAGCACCGCGATGAAATCATCGACGTTCTCGGTGATCATGCGATAGAACTCTTCCTGCTCGCGCAACTCATCCTCGAAACGCTTGTTCTCGGAAACGTCGGTCAGCACCACGCGCACCACCGTCGATTTGCCGTCCTTCTGCAATCGCAGGCTGTCCAGCCTGACCTGGCAACAAGTCTTGTCGTCGTGCACGATAGCCAATTCGCAGGTCAGCTTGTCTTCCTGCTGCAGCACGCCGATGAAATATTCCGTCCAGTCCTTGATATTTTCAGCGGCAACGAAAGCGTCAAAGCGCTTGTGCAGCAGTTTCCCGCGTTCTTCCCCCAGCAGGGTGGCCCCTGCCAGGTTTATTTCCTCGATCCGGGCATCGCTGCCCAGCGTGACATAGCCGACTGGTGCCAGATCGTAGAAATCGGTGTAGCGGTCGCGCAATTCCTTCATCATCAGCTGTGCGCGCTGCAACTCCTGGCGCTGCATGCCAAGCTCCACCTGGCACAACTGAAGCTCATGGAAAATTTCTTCGACGGGACGGGACGGTATATCCGCGGGAGCCATCTGCGCCAGATGCTTTTCGGCCGCAGCTCGCAAACCCTCCGCGAATTGCGCCTCCGAATCTGCTTCCGGCAAATCGGACTTAGCTGATCTATTGCCCATAACTTCCCCCTTTGCAACGGTGTCAAGTATGGCATATCGCGCCGGTTCCGCAATACTTTTCAGGCTGTTACCCGGCACGCCGAATTCGGCTTTGGCGGCTCTCATGCTACAATTGCACACGATTTTCATGCAAAACGATTGCCCCGGCCGGCTATCCCCGGTCCCGGCGTATCGATTCCGCCTCGAGCCGCCGGATTCCGGGTGTGCAAGCCGGCATGATCACACCGGCAATTCTGGTTAATACTTTTCGCGTGCCCGGACATGCAAACCTGGACACGCAAAATCGACTCGGGGCATTCCTGATCCGGTTGGAAGGTCTGCACAAAATCGTGCGGGCCTTTTTTTCATTTTCACGATCCGGTTGCACCGGCGAAAGCAGCACTATGAACAATATCAGCGAAGCAGCAAGCACCAGCTCACCATCGGCAAATACCGATGCAACCGCGCGCGCCGGCGATATCGAGCGGGAAGTCAGGCGCCGCCGCACCTTCGCGATCATCTCCCACCCCGACGCGGGCAAGACCACGCTCACCGAAAAGCTGCTGCTGTTCGGCGGCGCGATCCAGATGGCCGGCACGGTAAAGGCGCGCAAGAGCGGGCGCCACGCGACTTCGGACTGGCTGGAGATCGAAAAGCAGCGCGGCATCTCGGTCGCCAGTTCGGTGATGCAGTTCACCTACGACGATTGCGTGATCAACCTGCTCGACACGCCCGGCCACCAGGATTTCTCCGAGGATACCTATCGCGTGCTGACTGCGGTGGACGCCGCGGTGATGGTGGTGGACGCGGCCAAGGGCGTGGAAGCCCAGACCATCAAGCTGCTCGAGGTGTGCCGTTTGCGCAACACGCCGATCATCACGTTCATCAACAAGATGGATCGCGAAGTGCGCGATCCGCTGGAAGTGCTGGACGAGATCGAATCGGTGCTGAAGATCAAATGCGCACCGGTGACCTGGCCGATCGGGATGGGCAAGCGTTTCCAGGGCGTGTATCACCTGCTCAACGACGAGGTGCTGCGCTTCGTGCCGGGTGAAGCAAAGGCCGGGCAGGAAGTCGAAACCCTCCGTGGTGCGCAGATTGAGCAGCTGGCGCAAACATGCCCGGCCGAAATGCAGACCATGCGCGACGAGACCGAACTGGTCATGGGCGCGGGCGCATCGTTCGATCTGCACGAATTCCTCGGCGGTCTGCAATCTCCGGTGTTTTTCGGCTCCGGCATCAACAATTTCGGCGTGCGCGAAGTGCTGCGCGCGCTGGTCGACTGGGCGCCCTCCCCGCTGCCGCGCGAGACCGACGTGCGCACGGTACAGCCCACCGAGACCGCGTTCACCGGCTTCGTGTTCAAGATCCAGGCCAACATGGACCCGAATCACCGCGACCGCATCGCGTTCCTGCGCGTATGTTCCGGCCGCTACACCTCGGGCATGAAGGTCAAGCACCGCCGCACCGGCAAGGAGATGAAGCTGGCCAACGCGGTGACCTTCATGGCCAACGAACGCACCCGCATGGACGAGGCTTATGCGGGCGACATCATCGGCGTGCACAACCACGGTCAGTTGCAGATCGGCGATGTGCTCACCGAAGGCGAGGCGCTCACGTTCAAGGGCATACCGTACTTTGCGCCGGAACTGTTCAGCCGTGCGCGGCTGCGCGACCCGATGAAGGCCAAGCAGCTGCAGAAGGGCCTGCGCCAGCTCGGAGAGGAAGGCGCGGTCCAGGTGTTCGAGCCGCTGATCGACTCCAATCCGCTGATCGGTGCGGTGGGGCAGTTGCAATTCGAAGTGGTCGAGCACCGGCTGAAATCCGAATACGGCGTGGATGCGGTGTTCGAACGCGCCGGCATCCACACCGCACGCTGGGTGACCTGCGCGGACAAGAATCATCTCAACGAATTCGTAAGGGCCAACCAGGCTCGTCTGGCCAAAGACGTTGATGGCAACTATGCCTATCTCGCCGATACCGGCGTGAACCTGCGCCTGGCGCAGGAACGCTGGCCGAAAGTCCAGTTCCATGCGACGCGCGAGCATGGCCAGCAATTGAACTGATCGATCTCCGGTTCAGTTCAGAGTTTCGCGCGATAGAAGGCGAGGAAATCGTCCGCCGGCAGCGGGCGGCTGAACAAATAGCCCTGTATTTCGTCGCAGCCCATGGTTTTCAGCAGTTCGTACTGCGCTTCGGTTTCCACCCCCTCTGCAACGGTGTTCAGGTCCAGCGCTTTTGCCATCGCGACGATGGTCTTCGCGATCGCGACGTCGTCGGCATTCCCGGGTATGTCCTTGATGAAAGCCCGGTCGATCTTTACAGAGTCGATCGGGAAACGTTTGAGATGGGCAAGCGAGGAATGGCCGGTGCCAAAATCGTCGAGCGACAGGTGGATGCCCCGGCTGCGTATCCTGTCCAGCAGACCGATCACCCGTTCCGGGTCTTCCATCACCATGCTTTCGGTAATTTCCAGTTCCAGCGAACTTGCCGGAAGTCCCGATTCTGCAAGCGCCTCATCGATTTCATTGGGGAGGTTGTCGGACCGTAACTGCCTTGCGGAAAGATTGACCGCCACCCGGATCGGACGCAACCCGGCCTTCTGCCAGGCCGCATTTTGCCGGCAAGCCTCGCGCAGCACCCAGCGGCCGATCACGACGATCATCCCGGTATCCTCTGCAACGGGAATGAATTCGGCCGGGGAAATCATGCCCCACTCGCGATGCGCCCAGCGCACCAGCGCCTCCATGCCGACCAGGCGTCCGCTCGCGGTATTCACCTTGGGCTGGTAATGCAAAAGCAGCTCCTGATTTTCAACCGCGTGCTGCAGATCGGTGATCATGCGCAGCGTCTTTGCGGCGGCACGTCCCATCGCCTCGTCATAGACCGCAAAATCGTTGCCGCCGGCGCGGCGCACCCGGTTGCACGCAGAAGCGGCCTGCTGCACCTGCGCCTCGGCCATGCTCGCCGGATCGCTGTCGGCAGCGCATTCCATCAGCGCGGCCCCGATCGACAGCGTAGAGAACAGCTCGCGCCGCTCGACATGCAGCGGTCGCCTTGCGGTGCCGAGCAACTGCACGGCGCGCTGCTGCGCACTCGCCAGATCCCCGGGCCAGCAAACCAGCACGAATGCATTCCCGCCGAAACGGTATAGCGTCTCTTCGCTTTCGTTGATTCCATCGCGCAGGCGCAGCGCTACCTTGACCAGCCAGCGCTCTGTTTCCACCGCACCCAGGCTCTCGAAGATTTCCTGTTCGCGGTCGGCGACGATCATCATTACCGTCCCCGCACGCTGATGCGCGAAGGCCTTGCCCAGATCTTCGCGCAATCGGTACTGGTTGGGCAGACCGGTCTCGGGATCGAAGAACGCCTGGTAGGCGAGCTTCTCCTCTGCCTGCCGGCGCGCGGAGACGTCCTTGATGTAGATATGAAACTCGGAAAAGTCCGCAAGGTAGGCAATGGTGCATTCCAGCGCGAGCTTGCCGTACGTGTATTCGAATTGCCGGTTGGAAGCCTGGTTGAGGCGGGCTTCGTCGAGGTGATGCTGCATCGCTTCGGGCAGCAGTTTTCCAGGGTCGCCGGGGGGGAGATTCAGCCTGGCGAGCAATTCGGCTGTCGCCGGGTTCGCATAACGCACCTCACCCGTAATGCCCAGGCGCAGCACCGGATTCGGATTGCGTTCGGCGAACATCGCCAGCCTGCGGCGCTCCATTCCCTCGCGGATGATCGCTACGACATAGTAGCCCGCGAAAAAGGCCACGCCGAAAATCAACACCGAAAAACCGATCACCCAGCGCACCATGGTCGCGACGCTGTTGCGCGAGTCGTTCCCCAGCATGTCGACCGCCTGCCGGTTGGACGTCGACATCGCGGCCAGGGTGCTTTCAATCTGTCTGACCTTGGGCTTGACCTGCGCCAGGATCGCCCGGGCCAGATCCCAGTTCACAACCTCGCTGGAAAGCGTGTTCGACAGCTCGTCGGACAACTCGTCCAGCGCGGCAAGCCGGGTGCGCAATTCGCTCACCTGTTTGCGCGTATCCATGTCCTTGTCAAGCTGGCCGACGATGCTGTCCAGGCGCGCGCGGTTCAGCGCGCGCTGGGTCTGGAAAGTATCCCGGGTTGCGGTATAGGAGTAATACTCGTAAAGCAGGCGTTCCTCGTCGGCGATGACGCCGCGCAGCTCGCCGATGCGCTGCGACAGCGGCAGCTTCTCCGAGATGAACATCCGGTTCACCGCCTGCACCGAGTCGCCCAGCTTGACGATACGTACGGATACGGCGATACCTACCGCCAGCACAAGCAGAAACACCCACCATACCCTGCGTTGAAGCATTATGAATCCGTTCCGTGTGTCAAAATTTTTGTGCTGCGCCGGACTCCATTATAGTTGCGGCGCATACAACTGACACATCACATCTTCCTGGCAGGTGCGTGCATTTCCTTTCCCGGTTTCAGGCTGCCGCCGACTTTCAGGCAGGTTCCCACCGGAACGGGGATGAAATCATTGGGGTCGTTGTCGACTTTCGAATGGCCGGCGCAGGAGTGCATCTTGGGATTGCTGTTGCACGCATTCTGGCCCGCCTTGGCGATGCCGAAACACTTTTCCTGATCGGCGGCATGGGCGGAATTCGCGGCTGCACTTATGCCGAGCGCAAGCAGACTGGTCAGAGCGGTGGCAACGAGCGAATTTTGGCATTTCATTTCCCGGGTTCCTTTCATGTTTGGCAACTCGAACGATACGTTCAGGTATCAAAGAATACGTTATTGGAACTTTAACATTGTCTGCCCGGATTTTGTTCGGCACGTGGATTTCTATGCCGGTTTGCTCAGCCATCTTTCCAGCAACGCATCGATCGACCACTGGCTGCGGCTGAGTATCAGCAACACGCCCAGCAGTATCCCCCACGACAGGTGCTGGTTCAGCCCCGCCTCGCTCAGGTCGGCGTAGGAAATCACCGCGACGATATTCAGGATGAACAACCCTGACGCGGCGAAGCGGCCAAGCAGGCCCAGCACCAGCAGCACCGACAGACCGAGCTCTGCGCTGGCCGCCATGGTCGCCGCCACATCGGGAGGCAACAGTGGCACGTGGTAGACGTCATTGAACAGGTACAGCGTGCTGTCCCAGCTCAGTATCTTGGTCCAGCCCGATTTGAAAAACACGTCAGCCAGATACAACCGCAAACCCATATCCAGCAGGGGCGCCAGATATTCGGGCAGGTGCGATGCGGAATAATAAAACCGGATGATGCGCTTTAACTGATTCATGCTTCCTCCTTAAATTTGAATCCGCACAGCACGCCTTGCGTAACCAGCTTCAGCAACACGGCCTGCAGGTCGAAACCCGGATCGATTTCCAGTGCCGCAGCGGTTGCGTCGCCGAGCGTCGCTCCCGCCCGGATGGCCTGCAGCCAGTGCGAATTTGCCGGCGACAGCGCATCGACGAAAACCGCGCCGTCATTCCGGCAAACCAGCGCAATGCTTGCGCCGCTATCCGGATCGATCATGAAATCGGGGTCCGCGCCGGGCTGATGGGCACGCCAGATCGCGACGACCGGGTAACGCGAGCGTACCTGGTGGCAGGACGGATGGGTGTACAGAACCAGGTCCGGATATTGTTCAGGCGGTATCTGCACGAGTTCCGCCAGATCCAGGTTAGATGCATCTCCGGCAAAATAGGCGCGGTGGCAGGCCCATTCCAGTGCCGCGACATCGGGCAGGTAAGGCAGTGTCCCGGCAGGCTCGAAAGCCGCGACAAAATCCGCGATCTCCGCGCCGTAGTAATGCAGGTTGCCGCTGCGCGATGGATATTGCTCGATGAATTTACTTGCCATGTAGCGGAAGAAATCATCGCCGACGAGTTGCCTGACGACCGGATACGCGCCCGCCAGCGTGTCGTGCAGGTTGCCGCGGTAATTGTTGCGATAGACCTCGAGGGCGGTGGCGGCGGAATAATGCGGGTAGGCCGCGTCGATCTGGGCCGGCGGCTCATCGCCGCGAACGATCGCCTGCGCGAACCCGGACAACACCTCACTCAGCGCAGGCATGACATTCCTCCAGGCGCTGCTGGGCCTTCGCGGCTTCGCCCATCAAGACCGGCAATGCCGGTATGTCGCTGTCCCATTCGATCAGCGTGGGACGCGGGCCGATGTGCTGCAGCGCGACCTCGTACAGCTGCCAGACCTCGGGGTGGACCGGATGGTCGTGCGTGTCGATCAGACAGCCGTCACGGGTACTGAAACCGGCCAGGTGATATTCCCCGACCGAATCCGCCGGAAGCGTCGCGATGAACGCGCCGGCATCCACGCCGAGATTGCGCGCATTCACGTACAGGTTCTCCACGTCGAACAGGATGCCGCAGCCGGTGCGCCGCACCAGTTCGGCGAGAAATTCGCCCTCGCTCATTTCGCTTTGCGTAAACGACAGATAGCTCGAAAGGTTTTCCACCAGCAGCCGGCGGCCAAGTTTTTCCTGGACCTGCTGCACCCGGCTTGCCACATTCGACAACGCCGACTGCGTATAGGGGAACGGCAGCAGGTCGTTGACCACCACCCGTTTCCCGTTGCTATCGTCCAGCGCGGTATTCCAGCACAGGTGCTCCGATACCGCGGCAGGTTCGACCGCATCGCACAGGCAACGCAAATCGGACAGATGATCCTGATCCAGCGGAACGGCCGAGGCCAGTCCCATGCCCACACCGTGCAGGCTTACCGGATAACGTTCGCGCACCCTGCTTAATGTGCGCAGCGGCGCGCCGCCGCCGAAAAAATTCTCGCTATGCACTTCAACCCAGCCCAGCCCGGGCAGGGCTTCCAAAACCTCGGCGTAATGAGGCGCCCGCAAGCCGATGCCCGCGATGCACGGCAATGTATGGTTTGCGGGCGTTTTCATTACATCTTTTTCGTCGTGTCGCTGTCCATCAGATGGCCACCGGCGATCTTGGCGCATGTCCCCTTGGGAACGGCGACAAAATCCATCGGGTCGTTGTTCCTGGTGGCCTGACCGGCACATGAATGTGCGCTCTTGTTGCTGGAGCAATCATTCATGCCCGCCTTGGCGATGCCAAAGCATTTTTCCATCTCCGGCTTTTTGTCGGCGGCGTTCGCGTTTACGCCGGCCAGGCCCAACACCAGCAACGTGCCCATCGCGGCGGAAATAATTTGACTGTTTTTCAAGGTAATACCCCTTTCATTCATTGATTAATAAGAGCCTGACACCGGCCATGAGCCGCGGCAAGCCAATTTTCATTTCATAAAAATGCACAGATTCAAGTACACCGGCCTCGATCACCTCTAAGCCTTGCATCCACGCACCGATGTATTCGTGCGGGGTTTAAAAAAGGTTACATCGGGATTTTTGGTTGTAAAGATCAATCAAGCACAGTATGCGAATTTCCTGTCCGGAAGAGAGCCGGCAGATTGTATCGACCACATACGAGGAGAATGCATCTTGTGACAAAAAAACAAAAGGCTTGCATCACTGCAAGCCCTTTTATTGTTGGTGGGCCCCCGCGGACTTGAACCGCGGACCAAAGGATTATGAGTTGATTTAATTGATTGTTTTATAATGATATTGGCCCGTCCTCGCTCGCCAACACTCGCTGACAATCGTCAGGGTTGTCACGTTCAAGTCTTATCCCGTCGCGCTTGCATTTTTTGTCTGCTGCCAAGAGTAGCTAATTAAATTGGTTCTGGAATAAATCGTAAATTACTGCCAGATCAATCAAAGCTCATCAATAATATATGCGTAATTTACTTCGTTGATTTATTTCTTGAAGGGCATATATTGCTCACGGAAGTTAGGTTTCTAACCTCCTAAATCTCTAATGCTCCAAGCATGAGGCGATCATGCAACTGCTCGATCTACTCCGTCGCATAGCCCGTTTCGATATTAGCCCAATCGTCTTTGCAGTTCTGTTAATCGTTGGATGTGGTGGGGGTGGTGGAACTTCAATTCCCAGGGTGCCTCTCATTTCTGCAGAGTTGACCAGCTTTCCTCCTGGGTCTATTCCAACAGGCTTCAATAGCAGCATTACGGTTGCGGTGTTGGATGGTCCCTACGGCCTGCCTATTCCCGATGCCGTGGTATCTATAAACGGGGTAACCTTAACTTATCAAATCATCAATAATCAGTTTAATGTTGGTGCAAGTGGTGTCTACAAGGGTAATGTAGTTGTGGCACCTGGCGGTGCAATTGCGTTAAGTGTGAAGGTCGATGGAAAGACATATGCGGCTTTGACCACTCAGAATTCCTCTTATCCAAACATATCAACACCAGTATCAGGCGCAGCTTGGTCATCGGACAGTATTAACAACCTATCGTGGTCAGGGAGTACATCATCCACAAATTCAGTTTACCGTCTGGGAATAATGGATGGATCCAACCCAAACGGCAATTGGATATTTTCACAAGAAGTCCCGATAGGAACAAATTCCTATTCCATCCCTGCATATAACGTAACGGGAGGAAATAGGCTTGTTGTGGCGGGTATTCTGACTACATTTGCAGATATTCCTAATGCGATAGTGGGTTCAGGCTTGCTAATTGGAGGATATAACTTTGTTCCGATAACCGTGACAGGGATGCCCGTAACAACGCGTATGTCGGGTTATGGATATACGCCTTCGCTCAGAGGTGTTACCTGTTCAGGGACGCAGTTCGTGGTCGTAGGAACGGGCGGCACGATCCTCACCTCACCCGATGGAATATCGTGGGTGACACGTGCCGAGAGTCCTCCTAATTACTCTGGGGTAGACCTAAATGATGTTACCTGGTCCGGAACGCAGTTCGTGGCGGTGGCCGGAGACTTAACTGGCTCGATCAGCACCTCTCTCGATGGAATAAAATGGACCCTGCGAAACTCCGGGCCCACTGTGCCTCTCTATGGCGTTGTCTGGTCTGGAAAGCAGTTTGTGGCAGTGGGATCGGGTGGCACGATCCTTACATCACCAGATGGAATATCGTGGACACCTCAAACCTCTGGCGTTTATTCGTATACCCTGCCTAGCGGTAGTCGGCTTGTGATGCTGAATAAAGTTGCTTGGTCCGGAAATCAGTATGTGGTTGTGGGTAGTTACGGCACCATCCTTACTTCTCCTGATGGCATAACATGGACTCAACGTTCCTCGGGCACTACGAATGACTTGAATGGTGTCACTTGGTCCGGTTCGCAGTTCGTAGCAGTGGGTGGCAACACCACCACTTACACTTCTACCATTCTCACCTCATCCGATGGGGTATCGTGGACATTGCAGACTTCCCCGCCTTTAATCTTTCTGAATGATTACCTTTATGGTGTTACCTGGTCCGGGACGCAGTTTGTCGCAGTAGGAATGTTTGGCATCATCTTTACCTCTCCCGACGGAGTATCGTGGACTCAACAGGCTTCAGGGACTTCGAATGAACTGACAGGTATTGCAGGGTCGGGAACTAGGTTAGTTGCAGTAGGAAGGTATGGCACTATTCTGTCATCTCCATAGTTACTGAATTCCTAGGGTAATAGATACATAAAATTTGAACGTTGAAAGCCATGAAAATCTCCTAAAAAATTCAATGAAATTTTTGGTTCATCGTCATATTCACTGTGATTTTCTATCAGCCTAAGCTCATATTTAACTGACCTGCCCCCCATAGCCATACCACCGATAAGTAGCAAAGCCCTTGGGTTGCGAGCTACGCATCGCGTAACTCCTTGATTGTTGGTGGGCCCTCGCGGACTTGAACCGCGGACCAAAGGATTATGAGTCCTCTGCTCTAACCAACTGAGCTAAGGGCCCGAAAAAGTTTGTTCCCGGCCACCCTAGTTTTCGCTGTCCAGAAAGCTCTTCAGTTTTTCGGAACGGGACGGGTGGCGGAGTTTGCGCAACGCCTTTGCTTCGATCTGGCGGATACGCTCGCGGGTGACGTCGAATTGTTTGCCGACTTCTTCCAGCGTATGGTCGGTGTTCATTTCGATGCCGAATCGCATCCGCAATACCTTGGCTTCCCGTTGCGTCAGGCTGTCCAGGATATCCGCGGTTGCGCCGCGCAGGCTGTCATATATCGCCGCATCGATCGGCACGGCGGTATGCGAATCCTCGATGAAATCTCCCAAGTGGGAATCGTCGTCGTCGCCCACCGGGGTTTCCATCGAGATCGGTTCCTTGGCGATCTTGAATATCTTGCGGATCTTGTCTTCCGGCATTTCCATCTTCTGCACCAGCGTCGCGACATCCGGCTCCTGCCCGGTCTCCTGCATGATCTGCCGCGAGATGCGGTTCATCTTGTTGATGGTTTCGATCATGTGCACCGGGATGCGGATGGTGCGCGCCTGGTCGGCGATGGAGCGGGTAATCGCCTGGCGTATCCACCAGGTGGCATAGGTGGAGAATTTATAGCCGCGGCGGTATTCGAACTTGTCCACCGCTTTCATCAGGCCGATGTTGCCTTCCTGGATCAGGTCGAGGAATTGCAGGCCGCGGTTGGTGTATTTTTTGGCGATCGAAATCACCAGGCGCAGGTTGGCCTCGATCATGTCGCGCTTGGCACGGCGTGCCTTGGCTTCGCCGTTGGTCATCTGCCGGTTGATTTCCTTCAGGTCGCGAATCGGAATACCGACGCGCTGCTGCAATTCCAGCAGCTGATTCTGGTGTTCCAGGATGGCATGCCGGTAGCGTTCGAGGATTCGCTATAGGGCTTTTTCGTCTTCAGTTCGAAGTCCAGCCATGCCAGGTTATCTTCGTTGCCGGGAAAGGTCTTGATGAAATGCGCGCGCGGCATCTTGCCTTTGGTCACGCACATTTCCTGGATGGCGCGCTCGCTGCGGCGCACTTCCTCCACCAGACCGCGCATGGTGTCGCACAGCGCATCCACCTGCTTCGCGGTGAAGCGAAACTTCATCAGTTCGTCGGAGATGCTCATCTGCAATTTGTCGTACTGCTTGCTCCGATAGCCGTACTTGACGTAGGCCTTGCCGAGCTTGGTGAACATATCCGAGATCGCGGAAAAACGCTCCAGCGCATCCGCCCTCAACTGGGCGAGGTTGGCGGCGGCGGCTGCCGCGGCCGCTTCTTCGTCCTCTTCTTCGTCGTCGCTTTCGCCGTCGGAAGCGCTGGTATCTTCAACCTCTTCGTCGCCGTTTTCGGTGATGACAGCTTCATCCTCAACATCCACGAATCCGTCGATCAGTTCGTCGATGCGCATCTGGTTGGCCTCGATCTTGGCCGCGATTGCCAGGATTTCGGCAATGGTCGCCGGACACGCGGAGATGGCCTGAATCATGTGCTTCAGGCCTTCCTCGATACGCTTGGCGATCTCGATTTCCTTTTCGCGGGTCAGCAATCCGACCGTGCCCATTTCCCGCATGTACATGCGCACCGGGTCGGTGGTGCGGCCGAATTCGGAGTCGACCGTGGAAAGCGCAGCTTCGGCTTCTTCCACCGCGTCTTCATCCGCCACTGCCGGGGCGGTATCCGTCATGATCAGCGTTTCGGCATCCGGCGCGACGTCGCAAACCGAGACACCCATTTCGTTGATCATGGTTACGATGCCCTCGATTTGCTCGACTTCGAGCATATCCGGCAGATGATCGTTGATTTCCGCGTAGGTCAAATAGCCGCGTTCCTTGCCCAGCACGATCAGAGCTTTCAGACGCGTGCGTCTGGCTTCGATATCCTGGATCTGCTCAATTACCGGCTGTTCGACAGCGACCGATTCTTTCTTAACCGGCTTTTTCTTGTCTTTAGGCTTTGCCATGTTCAAATTCCTGAAATTGCGTAATACCCTGCAGCATTCAATTGCGTTGGGGCCATAATGCCGCAGAAAAGCGGCGGATTATACCTGATTGCCTCTATTTTTCCTAACCGGGCTAGATGTTTAGCCTTGCATAACCAACCGGCCGCCAGCCCGCGCCGGACAGTCAGAATCTTTGCTGCAAAAGCCGGTATTGCTCGCGTTCCGGGGTTGTCAGATTGGACAGGCCTTTGGCCTCCAGCAACTGGCGCTGCTGGCGGCGTTGCCCTTCGTTAAACCTGTCTATCAGCCCGTCAAATTCGGCTGTCACATCAAAATCATCGCCCCACAACAGCATATCAGCCTCCGCCGCGGCCAGTATTTTTTCGTGGACCGTTCCCTGAAATAGTTGCGTAATCATGGGACCGTTCAGCGTGTAGTCAGTTTCGCGCAAAACCATCATCACGGCCAGTACCGTTTCGGCATCCGCCCCCTGCCCATCCCACTGGTCGGGCATCTGCTGTCCCAGTTCCGGTTGCGCAATCAGGCATTGCAACAGCAGGCGATGTGCCGAAGGCGGGCTGCGGCTGGTCCGCTGAAATGTTATCCGCGGCCCTTTCGCCACCGGCTTGATTTCATACAGTGCTTCCAGTTCGGCCTGGCTGACACCCGCCAGCGCGGCCACTTCCTTGCGCAACAACAGCGCGGTGGCCGGCGCGGAAATCGCGGTCAGCAGCGGTTTGGCGCGCTGCAATAACTGGTTGCGCCCTTCCTGGGTGCCCAGATCCAGCCCTTTGCCGACCTCGCGCAGCAGGTAGGACGACAGCGGCATGGCTTCCCGGATACGCTGTTCAAAAGTCTCCTTGCCGAATTCACGAATGAAGCTGTCGGGGTCGTGTTCGACCGGCAAAAACAGGAAACTGATGCGCTTGCCGTCCTGCAAATGGGGCAGCGCGTTCTCCAGCGCCCGCCATGCCGCTCTCTGTCCGGCCGCATCGCCGTCGAAACAGAATACGATGTGTTCGGAGAGGCGCAATAATTTCTGCACATGGTACGGGGTGGTCGCCGTGCCCAGGGTTGCCACGGCATATTCCACGCCGTGTTGCGCCAGCGCCACCACATCCATGTAACCTTCCACCACCAGTACCTGCTGTCCGGCGCGTATGGCCTTTTGCGCCTGATACAGTCCATACAGTTCGCGGCCCTTCTCAAATAGAGGCGTTTCAGGCGAATTCAAGTACTTGGGCTCGCCTTTGTCCAGTACCCGTCCCGCCAAAACCGATTACCTGGGCGCGCACATTGACGATCGGGAACATGATGCGATCGCGAAACCGGTCATAGCGTTTTCCGGTGCCATGGCCGCGCGTCGCGCGAGCGTCCGGTGGTGTCCCCGTTGCGGGTGCCTCGTCTTCCTTGTCGATCACGAGGCCGGTTTCGGCCAGCATTTCATCCTGGTAATCGGGGAATGCGGCCGCAAGATTCTGCCAGCCTTCCGGCGCATAGCCGATGCCGAATCTGGCCGCGATCTCGCCGCTGAGCCCGCGCTTTTTGAGGTAGTCAATCGCATGCTGTGAATGCTTCAGCTGCTCGCGGTAATAGCGCGTGGCGGTCTGCATCACTTCATACAGATCCGGCGCAACCTTTTGGTAGGCTTCGCCGGTTGCCTGGCGCTCACGCGGGACTTCCATGCCCACATTGCGCGCCAGTTCCTCGACGGCGTCGACAAAGCCGAGCCCGGCATGCTCCATCACGAAACCGATCGCGGTCCCGTGCGCGCCGCAGCCAAAGCAATGATAGAACTGCTTGGTCTGGCTGACGGTAAATGAAGGGGATTTTTCGTTGTGGAAAGGACAGCAGGCAACGAAATTTGCGCCTGCCTTCTTGAGCGGGACATAGCGCTCGACGACATCCACGATATCGAGACGATTAAGCAGATCCTGAATGAAGTTTTTTGGAATCACGCCTGCACCGCCCTCACATCAAGTTCGATACGTACCGCGCTTCGCAATCCGGATACGGCGGTCTCGCTCAGCGTGGTATAGCCCGGGACTGCACGGACCGGGACTACCTGGATAACCGGGCCTTGATCATCGCGGAGACCTTGCCCATGTCGGCGCGTCCCGCCAGCTTCGGCTTGAGCACACCCATCACCTTGCCCATGTCCTGCGGGCTGGCCGCGGCAGTCGCCGCAATCGCCTCGGCAACAGCCTTGCCGATTTCGTCTTCGCTGAGCTGTTGCGGCATGTAGGTGGCCAGCACGCTCATCTCGAACTTTTCGACATCCGCCAAATCCTGGCGTCCCGCCGCTTCATACTGACTGATCGAATCGCGCCGCTGCTTGTTCATCT
Organism: uncultured beta proteobacterium; assembly: GCA_963827265.1. Taxonomy (GTDB): domain Bacteria; phylum Pseudomonadota; class Gammaproteobacteria; order Burkholderiales; family Gallionellaceae; genus Gallionella. Next base: position 565,572 of record CAWHAD010000007.1, read on the forward strand.
TTTCGATGATCGCGACCACATCGGCATCCGACAATTCGACACGCTCATCCACTTCGCGCTGTTTCATCGCCGCAAGCAACAGGCGAATCGCACCGAGGCGCGCCGCATCCTTGGCGCGCATCGCGGTTTTCATGTCTTCAGTGATTTGCTGCTTGAGACTCATATCGAGACCAGCCACTGCGCCCGGAACGGGCGCGCCAACCGGCATTAATAGAGTTTTGGAGGGAGAACCTGGCTCATCAGGCGTTTGTAATGGCGCTTCACGGCGGCGGCCAGCTTGCGCTTGCGCTCTGCGGTCGGCTTTTCGTAAAACTCGCGGGCGCGCAAATCGGTCAGCAGACCGGTCTTTTCGACGGAACGCTTGAAACGACGCATCGCAACTTCAAACGGTTCATTCTCTTTAACACGTACTGTTGTCATGGACAAACTACCTTCTACAAAAAAATTGAGGGCGTGATTCTAGCAAAAGCCCCATGCCGCCACAACCCGTATTTACTGCACCGTGATACGGGCAAATTTCCGTTTGCCGACCTGCGCCACGACGATTTTGCCGGCCTCGACCAGCACGGCCTTGTCGTTGACGCGTTCGCCGTCCAGCTTGACCGCGCCCTGCTGGATCATGCGCATCGCTTCGGAAGTCCCGTCCACCAGGCCGGCCAGCTTGAGCAACTGCGGTACGGCTATGCTGCCGCCGGGCGCGGAAACGCTGACTTCCGGCATGTCTTCCGGCAACACGCCCTGGCGAAACCGCGCTTCGAATTCCGCCAGGGCGGCCTCCGCGGCCTGTCTGCTGTGGAAACGCGCCACGATTTCCTGCGCAAGCAGCACCTTGATGTCGCGCGGATTGCGTCCCGCGGCAACTTCGTCGCGCCAGCCGGCGATTTCGTCGAGACTGCGGAATGACAGCAATTCCAGATAGCGCCACATCAGGGTGTCGGAAATCGACATCAGCTTGCCGAACATATCCTGCGGCACATCGGTGATGCCGATGTAATTGCCCATCGATTTGGACATCTTGTTCACGCCGTCCAGACCTTCCAGCAACGGCATGGTGAGCACACACTGCGAAGGCTGTCCATAGTGCTTCTGCAACTCGCGCCCCATCAGCAGGTTGAATTTCTGGTCCGTGCCGCCCAGTTCGATGTCCGCCTTGAGCGCCACCGAATCGTAGCCCTGCACCAGCGGATAGATGAATTCGTGGATCGCGATCGGCTGGTTGCCCTTGTAGCGCTTGGAAAAATCATCGCGCTCCAGCATTTGCGCGACGGTATGCGTGGCCGCCAGCTTGATCAGGTCGACCGCGCTGAATTTGTCCATCCAGGCAGAGTTGAACACGATCTCGGTTTTTTCCGGGTCCAGCACCTTGAACACCTGGTCGCGATAGGACTGGGCGTTTTCCATTACCTGCTCGCGCGACAGCGGCGGGCGGGTGGCATTTTTACCGCTCGGGTCGCCGATCATGCCGGTGAAATCGCCGATCAGGAACAGGGCGTGATGGCCCAGATCCTGCAGCTGGCGCATCTTGTTCAGCAGCACGGTATGGCCCAGATGCAAATCCGGGGCAGTCGGATCGAAGCCGGCCTTGACGCGCAGCGGCCGCCCCTGCGCGAGCTTCTGCTTCAGTTCGTCCTCGAGCAACAGTTCATGCGCACCGCGCTTGATCTGTGCCAGCGCGGGCGAAGTCTTGTTCGGATTCATTTCAGCTTTATTCGTTTCACTCATAATCGTTCATCAAATCCCATCATCGAATTGCGCACGTTCAGCGCATTTCAATACTCAAACCTTTCATCGGTATGGCTTTGCCACCCATCAGCCCGGTTTTGAGGTGGTGCCCCTTTCTGTTAAAGTGCGCACGGTTCATCAACCCGACACGTTGCCGGAACCCAGCACGTTGCAGATACAACGAAAAGCAACCCAGGAAGGCCCGAATGTTAACCGAAAATACGTTCTACCAAGGACGCAAAATGTCAGAACACAAAAAAAAGCTGCGCTGGTTCGTCGCGTTGTCGGCACTCCCGTTACTCGGGGTGGTCACCGCTTTCGGCCTGGTTCCGCAAAACGATTTTGATCTGGCGACCAACAAGGTTGACATCGAAAATGTTGCATTGCCCGAAGTTTCCGTCGACAAAACGGTTGCCGACTACTGGCGCGACGAACGCGTGCAGCGCGGCGATACCGTGGACGAATTGCTGCGCCGCCTGAGTATCGACGATCCGGCCGCAAGCGAATACCTGCGCAAATCCGCTGATGCCGCATCCTTCCGGAAATTGCCGGTCGGGACCGAGGTGCAGGCCGAAATCACCGGTTCCGGCGGGTTGCTCGCAATGCGCTATCTCGACAACGACAGCGTGCAGACGACGATCAGCAAACTGGGCGGCGGATTCCAGACCGCAACCCTGCCCGCGCAACTGGAGACCCGTTTGTTGGTGCGCACCGGCGAAATCAGGACCAGCCTGTATGCCGCGACCGATGCGGCCGGGTTGCCCGATGCGGCCGCGAACCAGTTGAGCGATCTTTTCAGCGGCGATATCGATTTCCACCATGATCTGCGCAAAGGCGACCGGTTCACCGTCGTGTACGAGATGACCTACAGCAACGGCGCGCTGCTGCATATGGGCCGCATCCAGGCCGCCGAATTCATCAATCAGGGCCAAACCTACCGCGCGCTGTATTTCCAGAAGGATGCGCAGCACGGCGATTATTTCACGCCGGATGGCAAAAGCGTGCATAAAGCCTTCCTGCGCTCCCCCATCGCATACACGCGTGTGAGTTCAAGCTTTTCCAACTCACGTTTTCATCCGATATTGAAAAAATGGCGTTCCCACAAGGGCACCGATTTTGCCGCGCCGATGGGCACCAAAGTCAAGGTGACCGCCGACGGTATCGTCACCGTTGTCGGCAGGGAGGGGGGGTACGGCAACGTGATCATGGTCAACCACCAGGGACGCTACACCACGGTCTACGGTCACTTGTCCCGCTTCGCGATTGGTCTGCACAGGGGCCAGCATGTGGCGCAGGGAGAGGTGATCGGCTATGTCGGCATGACCGGATTGGCGACCGGACCGCACCTTCACTATGAATTCAGGGTAAACGGCCAGCAGCGCGACCCGCTCCGTGTCGCGCTGCCCGATGCGAAACCAATCGACAGCGCGGACCTCGCCGCTTTTCAACCGGTGGAAGAAAAGCTGGTATCGCGCCTGAACCTGCTGCGCAACACCAACCTCGCGCAGCTCGACTAGCTTGCAAGTGCCAGCACCTGAGCTATATATCGGGTTGATGTCCGGAACCAGCCTGGACGGAATTGACGCCGTGCTGGTAAATTTGAGCCAGACCGGGCCGCAACTGCTGGCCAGACACTATCTTCCCTTCGACGACGCGCTGAAACAAACCTTGCTCGAACTGCACCAGCCCGGCCACAACGAACTGCATCATGCACAGTTGACCGGCAATCAACTGGCAAGAATGTATGCCGCGACGGTTGCGCCCCTGCTCGAACAGTCCGGATCGCCGCGATCGGAAATCCACGCGATCGGCTGCCACGGCCAGACCATACGCCATCGGCCCGAACACGGTTATTCGCTGCAGATCGGCAACGCCGCACTGCTCGCGGAATTGACGGGCATCACCGTGGTCAGCGATTTTCGCAGCCGCGATATTGCGGCAGGCGGACAGGGTGCGCCGCTGGTTCCGGCGTTTCACGACCGGGTATTGCGCCATCCGGACTTCCACCGCGTCATTGTCAACATCGGCGGCATCAGCAACCTGACCGACCTTGCTCCGGGCAAACCGGCCACGGGCTTCGATTGCGGCCCCGGCAACCTGCTGATGGACGCCTGGTGCAGCCGCCGTCTGGGCAGACCCTATGACGAAAACGGCGCATGGGCAGCATCCGGCAGCCTGCTGCCCGACCTGCTGGAACGATTGCTCGCTGAACCCTACTTTGCGCTGCCGCCGCCCAAAAGCAGCGGGCGCGACCTGTTCAACATCGCGTGGCTCGAAAAACGACTGCAAGGCGGCGAAAATGCGGCAAACGTGCAAGCCACACTGCTTGAACTGACTTGCCGCAGCATCGTGCAGGCGATCCGGGATCATAGTCCGGGTGCAACGGAAATTTACCTGTGCGGCGGCGGTGCGCACAACCAGGCCCTGTACAACCGTCTGGCTGCGTTGCTGCCCGCCAGCAGCGTGAAGACGACCGACACGCTCGGCGTGGACGGTGATTTCCTGGAAGCAACCGCATTCGCCTGGCTGGCGCAGCAAGCGCTGCACGGCAAACCGGCCAACCTGCCGCAAGTCACCGGCGCAAAGCACCCGTGCATACTGGGTGCGGTTTATCGCAATCTGTGACGCACGAATTTCAGCCCTTCATCGCAAGCCATATTTATTCAGGAAGGAAACATCATGTCCGAACTCAATGATCCAAGAGTGTTCTTTGCGGCGGAGCGAACCCTGCTCGCATGGAACCGAACCAGCCTGACGCTGATGGCTTTCGGATTCGTCATAGAACGGTTCGGGCTGTTCCTGCATTTGCTGGCGCCAACTCCGGGAATACCATTAGAGAGAGGAATTTCATTCTGGGTCGGCATCGCCTTTATTCTGTTGGGCGCATATTCCGCTGTGACGGCAACCGTGCAGTACCGAATTGTGCTCAAAACCCTAAAGCCCATCGAGATCCCTGATGGCTACAGCGCCAATGGCGGCACGATTGTTAATTTACTTGTCGCTTTGCTGGGTCTCGCTTTGGTTGCTTATCTCTTCGTCGCGCAATGATGTCCAATTTGATTCTTGAAACCCCCAATAGGCAAGCGCGGCAGTTTGTATCACCAGTCAAACCGTGCCCCACGAAAGTACTGTGGCTATAGCGACTGACTGACTTTAATAATGCCCTGGTCCTCTTCGCTGGTTTTGATGGCGAATCCCAGGCGGGTCATGAGTTTGAGCATATTGTGATTGTTGCTCAACACCTCGCCCTCGATCGAATTACAGACCTTTTTCGCGGGCAGACTTCCATCAGCGAAACCATGAGTTTCTGGCCCAGCCCCTTGCCGTGGAATGCGTCCGCGACCACCAGTGCAAATTCGCAGGATTCCCCATCCGGGTTGATCGCATAGCGCGCAACGCCGAGCTCGATTTCCTTCCCGTGCTCAACAGTCACCGCGATCAGCGCCATCTCCCTGCTGTAATCGATCTGCGTAAAGCGCACCAGCATCGTTTCGGTGAGTTCCTGCATGCTGTTCATGAAGCGGAAGTATTTCGATTCTTCCGACAGCCCGCGCACGAATGCCTGCACCAGTTCCGCATCTTCCGGACGGATCGGACGTATGGTGATGTCGGTGCCGTCGGCGAGCTGCCACTGGCTGACCAGGTGGGTCGGGTACGGGTGTATCGCCATATGCGCATAGCGTTCGGCGCTGGGCTGGCGGTATTCCACCACGACACGCGCATCGGCCGCCAGCGCGCCGTTCTCGTCGAGGATCAGCGGATTGATGTCCATTTCCTTCAGCAGCGGAAGTTCGCAGACCATTTCCGACACGCGCAACAGCACGTCCTCCAGCGCGTCGATATTGGCCGGCGTCATGTTGCGGAACGCACCCAGCATTTTGGCGACGCGCGTTTCGCTGGATCAATTCCCTGACCAGGAAGCGATTCAGCGGCGGCAGGCTGACCGCGCGGTCGCCCATCACCTCGACCATGGTACCGCCCGCGCCGAAGGTGATCACCGGCCCGAACACCGGATCGCTGGTCACGCCTATCATCAGCTCGCGGCCGTTCGGCTTGACGATCATCGGCTCGATGGAAATGCCGTCCATCCGGGCATCGGGCCGGTTGTGCTGGACGCTTGTCGAGCATGTGCTGGTAGGCGGCGCGAACCTCATGTGCATTGTTCAGGTTAAGCAGCACACCGCCGGCATCGCTCTTGTGCGTGATGTCGGGCGAATTGACTTTCATCGCCACCGGGAACCCCAATTGCTGCGCGATCAGCAGCGCCTCGTTGGGCGAATGGGCGATCATGGTATTCGCGACCGGAATATGGAAAGCCGACAACAGCGCCTTGGATTCCATTTCCGTGAGCACCTTGCGGTGTTCCTGCATCGCGCCCTCGATGATCAGTGCGCGCACTTTCCACATCCGGTTCGACGTGGTGCGAGGAGGGACCGGGCATTTGCATCAGCAGCTTCTGGTTGCGGTAGTAGGCGGAAAGGTGGGAGAACACTTCCACCGCCGGTTCCGGCGTGCGGAAGTGGGGCTTGCGCGCGTGGGCAAAAGCCTGGCGCGCTTCGGCGACCTGCGTATCGCCCATCCAGCAGGTCAGCAGCGGTTTGCTGTGCGTGTTGGCAAGTTCGATCATCACCTGCGCCGATTCCAGCGGCTTGGTCATCGCCTGCGGCGTGAGTATCGCCAGCACGCCGTCCACATTCTCGTCTTCCAGACAGGCTTTGACGGCATGATGATAACGATCCGCCTGGGCATCGCCGATGATGTCCACCGGATTGCCGTGCGGCCAGTTCGGCGGCAGATGCTGGTTGAGATATTCGATCGTGGCCTCCGACAAGGTGGCCATCGTGAGCCCCAGATCGGCGGCACGATCGGCCGCCATCACGCCGGGCCCGCCGCCATTGGTGACGATGGCGAGGCGGTTGCCGACCGGGCGGAATCCGCACGACAGCGCCTTGGCTGCGGTGAACAGCTGGGTGATGGTCTGCACCCGCACCACGCCGGCACGGCTGACGGCCGCATCGAACACATCGTCTGCGCCGACCAGCGACGCGGTATGCGACATCGCCGCCTTGGAACCCGCCGCATGGCGGCCGACCTTGACCAGGATCACCGGCTTGATGCGGGCGGCGGCGCGCAGCGCGCTCATGAAGCTGCGCGCGTTGCGGATGCCTTCGATATACATCAGGATGCTGTGGGTATTGGTGTCGGACACCAGATAGTCGAGGATCTCGCCGAAATCCACATCGGTCGATGAACCCATCGACACCACGCTGGAGAAACCCGACATCGTTGTGCTGTGCCCAGTCCAGAATGGCGGTGCACAAAGCGCCGGACTGCGAAATGAACGCGATATTGCCGATGTTTGCGCCGCCCTTGTTGAAGGTGGCATTCAGACCGATGGACGGACGCATGATGCCGAGGCAATTCGGGCCGATCAGGCGGATGCCGTAGCGGCGCGCCGTTTCCAGCAGTTCGTTTTCCAGCGCCTCGCCCTGCCGGGCCGGACTCGCCGAATCCGGCGGTGATGATGACCGCCGCCTTCACGCCGTGGATGCCGCAATCCTCGATGATGCCCGGAACGGTTTGCGGCGGCGTGGCGATGACCACCAGTTCGACCGGTTCGCCGATTTCTGCAATGGAGGCATAGGCACGCTTGCCCTGCACCTCCGGGTGCTTTGAATTGATCGGATAGAGCGCCCCTTGAATCCGCTTTCCAGCATGTTCTTGAACACGATCTGGCCGACCGAATCGGGCCGGTCGCTGGCACCGAACACCGCAACGGACTTCGGCGCGAACAGGGAATTGAGGTAGTGTTTGCCCATGATATGCGATCCCGAGTTCAACAATGTTGAGTATCATAGCACTGTCGCATTACAGCTACCGCCATGCAAACTGCCTATATCAGCCATCCGCTGTGCCTCAAGCACGACATGGGCGCGCATCATCCGGAATCTCCGGCGCGCATCCATGCGATCGAGGATCAGCTGATCGCATCGGGGTTGCTGAACTATCTGCAGCACCATGACGCGCCCGAGGCGACCCGCGAACAGCTGCTGCGCGTGCACGATGCAGCCTATATCGACTCGATCGAATCCACGGCTCCGCAACAGGGGATCGTGCATCTCGACGGCGACACCGCGATGAATCCGTTCAGCTATCAGGCTGCGCTGCGCGCTGCGGGCGCGGTGGTGCTGGGCGTGGATCTGGTGATGGCCGGGAAGGTCGAGAATGCCTTCTGCAACATCCGCCCGCCCGGTCACCATGCCGAACGCGCCCGCGCGATGGGATTTTGCATTTTCAACAACGTCGCGGTCGGTGCGGCACATGCCATTGCCGCAGCATGGCCTGCAGCGCGTGGCGATCGCAGATTTCGACGTGCATCACGGCAACGGCACGGAAACCATCTTCCACGACGATCCGCGCGTGATGCTGTGCTCGACTTTTCAGCATCCGTTTTATCCCTACTACGGAGCCGATAGCGGCAACGAACATATCATCAACGTACCGCTTCCCGCTGGAACCGGAGGAGACGGATTTCGCGCCGCAGTCACACAGTATTGGCTGCCTGCGCTGGAAAGTTTCAAGCCCGAATTGCTGCTGATCTCGGCCGGATTCGATGCGCACCGCGACGATGACATGGCGATGCTGAATCTGACCGAGACCGACTACGAGTGGGTGACGGACGTTTTAAAAGGAATCGCGGGAAAATACGCGCAAGGGCGCATCGTGTCGGCGCTGGAAGGCGGTTATGAATTGCATGCGCTGGGGCGCAGCGCTCAGGCGCACATCAAGGTGCTCAGCGGCCTTTAGATCGCCCCGAGCGCGGTCCGTCTGCAAAAAAACGGGGCGCGATGCGCCCCGTTTTTTCGGGTCGTTTTTTCGGGTCTTGGGGGATTGCCGGCTGTTGCGTCAGGCCGAAAAAGAAGAACCGCAACCGCAGGTGGTGGTCGCATTCGGGTTCTTGATCACGAACTGCGCGCCTTCCAGGTTCTCCTGATAGTCGATTTCCGCACCAACCAGATACTGGAAACTCATCGGGTCGATCAGCAGCTGCACGCCGTTCTTGCTCATCACGGTGTCGTCCTCGTTGGCCACTTCGTCGAAAGTGAACCCGTACTGGAATCCGGAACAGCCGCCGCCGCTGACGAACACGCGCAGTTTCAGTTCGGCATTGCCTTCTTCCTCAATCAATTGTTTTACCTTGTTCGCCGCATTGTCGGTGAACAACAACGGGTCTTGCACTTCGGTCATCGCATTCATTTTATGCTCCTTTAGATATTACTCGCTACTGCCTGCTTTGAATTCACCTGTACTGGGTTTGAACGCCACCACTTTGTCCTGTGCTGCCGTGCTGGTATGTATCAGGCGTCCCTCGACGATTGCACCCAACTGGATCTCGAGCGTCGTGTAATGCACATCACCATTGATCTTGGCCTTGCTTTGAAGTTCCATATACTCGCTCGCATATACCGATCCGCTGATCGAGCCGTTAATGACCAGATGGGTGACGTTGACTTCGCCGTTCACCTGCGCATGCTCGCTCAATACCAGCGTGCTCGGCTTGCCCTGAGCGGCAACAACATTGCCGTTGACCTGTCCGTCGATGCGCATCCCGCCGCTGAAATTCAGATCCCCGTCAACGGAGGTTCCCGCGCCGATCAGTGAATCGATCTGGGTCTGCGGCTTGCTGTGTTTCTTACTGAACATCATTCACTCCTTGATTTAATTGGAGACTTACGCTCTGGCGCACCTTGGGTTCGGTTGCGCCTTGTTCGTATATGCGCACTTGCACGCTTTGCAACTGCGCATCAGGCGGCAGCTGTATGCTCTGCTCGACACGCCGATAATACCTGAAGCTGAGATTGAATTGTGAATTCCCCGATGCATCCTGGGGGAATATATGGGTCGTACTCTGTCCATTTTCAACCACCGTGGCGACCAGCTGGTAGCTTCCGTTGAATATCCTGGCGCGTTGCCCGCTTTGCACAAGCAGCATGCGCAGGTTGTATTCTCCGGGGATCTTGTCCCGCTCCAGCGTCAGGCGGTGAACGCCCAGATCGCCCTCCTTGCCGCTCGCCGAGGTGAGATTCTGGAAGAAAACCAGATCCTCCTGGAGACGCGCATTTTCATCCGTCATGCTCTTGAGCTGCTCGGCCGTTGCCTGGTTGTTGGCCTGCTCGATCTGGATATCGCTTTCGTATTTCGCCACCTTGTCGCTGAGCCGGGAATTTTCCACCAGCAGCCTGGAAACCTGGTCATTCAGTTTGGACAGGTCCTGCTCGGTCTGGCCGCGGTGAAAACCGGCCAATTCCAGGCCGTAGTTATAGGACCACCATGCCAAGGCGACAGCGGCCAGCACGAACGGCAGCATCATGCCCCAGCGCAGATACCATGGAATATGCGCCCGCACAGACAGTTTCCTTGCGGAAATGCTGAATCTGCGGTTGACCCTGCGTTCGACTCCGCGCCACATATCAGGGCAACAGAGGAAGGTTGTTCAGTGCGGTTGTTTCCGGCAATCCGAACATGATATTCATGTTCTGCACTGCCTGGCCCGCTGCACCCTTGACCAGATTATCAATCACTGACAATACCACCACCATATCTCCGCCTTGAGGTCTGTAAACTGCAATTCTACAATGATTCGCACCGCGTACCGAGCGCGTTTCGGGAAGACTGCCGGCAGGCATCACATCAACGAAGGGTTCGCCGGCATAACGCTGTTCGAACAACGCCTGCAAATCTGTCTCGCTGTTCATCCTGCCGTACAGTGTGGCATGAATGCCCCGTATCATCGGCGTGAGGTGCGGCACGAAAGTCAGTCCGACCTCCTTGCCCAGCACACGTGCGAGGCCCTGCCTGATCTCCGGCAGGTGGCGATGTCCGGCAACGCCGTAAGCCTTGAAATTGTCCGATGCTTCCGCGAACAGCGTGGCCATTTCCGCCTTGCGCCCGGCTCCGGACACGCCTGACTTGGCATCGGCGATCAATCGTTTGCGGATCGATCACGCCGGCTTCCAGCAACGGGATGAAACCCAATTGCACCGCCGTCGGATAACAGCCCGGATTGGCGACCAGGCGCGCCTGCCTGATCTTTTCCCGGTTCACTTCCGGCAAGCCGTACACCGCCTCGTCAACCAGTTCGGGGCAAGCGTGGGTCATGCCATACCATTTTTCCCATACCGCAATGTCCTGCAGACGAAAGTCCGCAGCCAGATCGATTACCTTTGCACCCGCATCCAGCAACTGCCGAACCTGCTGCATCGCGATGCCGTTCGGGGTCGCAAAGAACACCAGATCGCATTTTTCCAGATGGGCCTGGTCGGGATGGGTGAACGGGAGATCCACATAACCGCGCAGACTGGGGAACATCCGGCTGACCGGCATGCCGGCATCGGCGCGCGATGTTATTGCCTGCAACGAGACTTGCGGATGGACCGCCAGCAGCCGGAGGAGTTCTACCCCGGTGTAACCTGTCCCGCCTACTATGCCAACTTTGATCATCGTAATTTCCATTGAAAGCGCGCGGTATTCTACAATAAATCCTGCCGTATCGATGAACCACAGCCGTCCGCCGGATCACCGCGGAGCTGATCCGCAAATACAAAAGCCGCCCTGAGGCGGCTTTTGCAATCGTCGATCCAGAACTTATTATCGCTTGGAGAACTGTTTCCTGCGGCGCGCCTTGCGCAGGCCAACCTTCTTGCGTTCCACTTCACGCGCATCGCGAGTCACCAGACCTGCCTGCTTGAGCACTGTCTTGAACGTGGCATCGTAGTCTATCAATGCACGGGTGATGCCGTGGCGCACTGCCCCGGCCTGACCGGATTCGCCGCCGCCGGTGACATTCACCATGATATCGAACTTGCCCAGCGTGTCGGTCAGGGTCAGCGGCTGACGAACGACCATGCGGCCGGTTTCGCGGGAAAAGAACACGTCCACCGGCTTGTCGTTCACCACGATGTCGCCTTTGCCTGCCTTGATAAACACGCGCGCCACCGCACTCTTGCGACGACCGGTTCCGTAATTATAGGTTACGCTCATGACTCAACACCTTCAGAAAAATTAACGGGCCTTCAACAGATTGACTGGCTTCGGTTGCTGCGCCTCATGCGGATGCGATGCGCCGGCATACACCTTCATCTTGCGCAGCATCGCGTAGCCCAGCGGGCCTTTCGGCAGCATACCCTTGACAGCCTTTTCCAGAACACGGCCGGGATGACGCACCTGCATCTTGGCATAGTTGGTGGTGTACAGACCGCCCGGATAAGTCGTATGGCGATGATACAGCTTTGCTTCCGTCTTGTTGCCGGTCACGCGCAGCTTGTCGGCATTGACCACGACGACGAAATCGCCGGTATCCACGTGCGGTGTGTAAATCGCCTTGTGCTTGCCACGCAGACGGGACGCGATCTGAGCGGCCAGACGGCCCAGCACCTGATCGGCAGCGTCTACCAGAAGCCAGTCGTGCTGGACTTCCTCTGCTTTAGCGGAAAATGTTTTCATAGCCACAATTCCTAAAATTCAATCAGTAAACCTCGAAGGGCGCGCATTCTATTGCAGCGCACCCGCCACTGTCAAACGCTATTTGCCCATTCACCGGGATTATTCGCGTCCTGGTGCCGCGTCCATTTCGGGAATGGCAACGAAAGCCGTTAAGATACGCGCATTACTGAAATCCCGGATCCCGCCATGTCCTGGTTCGTCACCAACGGCATTGCCGCCTTTTTGCTGCCCCCGCTCAGCCTGTTATGCCTGCTGGCGCTGGGTATTTTCCTGCTATATCGCCGGCCGAGGGCGGCCAATATACTGTTGCTCGCTGTGTTCTGCCTGTTCTGGATCGCGTCCACGCCTTATACCTCGGAAGGGGCGCTGCACTTGCTGGAGGCTCAAACCACCCCGCTGGATATCGCCCGCCAGCACGCAGACGCGATCGTGATACTCGGCGGCGGAACCTATTTCCGCGCACCGGAATATGCAGGACAGGACACAGTCGCTGATGCAACCCTGGTTCGGCTACGCTACGGCGCCAAGCTCCAGCGGGATACCGGCAAGCCGATACTCGTGACCGGCGGCAATCCGCTGGGCAACAGCATTTCCGAAGCACAGCAAATGCGTATTTCGCTGGAACAGGATTTCCGTGTGCCGGTGCGCTGGACGGAAGACGCGTCCGACAACACCTTCGAGAATGCCCGATATTCGTTTCGCATTCTGCAACAGGCGGGGATACATAAAATTTACCTGGTCACCCACGCCTGGCATATGCCGCGGGCCGCCGCGGTATTTCGCCGTGCCGGATTCGAAGTCGTCGAGGCGCCGACCGCATTTACCACCCGTTACCGGACCGACCTGCTCACCTTCCTGCCGCGCGCCGAATCGCTGCGAGACAGCAAGATATTTGTTCACGAGGTGATCGGTTTGCTCTGGTATCGGGTAAAGTTGGCAATCTCCGACTGACAGGCAACGAAAGGAATGACATGAAAGCTCGCGTCAAATGGGTGGAACAGGTTTCTTTTCTGGGTGAAACCGAAAGCAATCACGCGGTATTGATGGATGGCTCGCCGGCCGCAGGCGGGCGCAATCTCGGCCCGCGGCCGATGGAAATGCTGCTGCTGGGCACTGGCGGCTGCACCAGTTTCGATGTGATCAGCATCCTGAAGAAAAGCCGCCAGGCCGTCTCCGACTGTTATGTGGAACTGGATGCGGAACGCGCCGAAACCGACCCCAAGGTGTTCACCAGGATACACATGCATTTCGTCGTGACCGGCAAGGACATCAAGCCGGAGGTCGTCGAGAAAGCCATCAAGCTGTCGGCCGAGAAGTATTGTTCTGCTTCCATCATGCTCGGCCAGACCGCCGCGATTACGCATGATTTCGAGGTAATCCAGGGATAGAAAAGCAGATACAAGGTACAAGGTACAAGGTACAAGGTACAAGGTTTAAGTTTGCTTGCACCTTGCACCTTGCCTCTTTCCACTTGCCCCTAATTAAACCCAGTAGGAAGTGCCCGTCATCACCTTGCCATTCAGCTTCATCGCCAGCTGTACCGGCTGCGGCAAATCGGCACCGCCAAGCGATCTTGCCATATCGGCATGCCCGGTCTCGTCGGTGTACATCTGCGCAACGATGGCGCGGCTTTTTTCATCCTGTTGCGGCAAGCGGTCCAGATGGCTTTGCAGGTGATCGCCGACTTGCCGCTCGGTCTCGGCGAGAAAGCCCAGATTCCATTTGTCGCCCAGCAGCCCGGCCATAGCGCCGATCGCCAGCGAGCCGGTGTACCAGAACGGATTCAGCAGGCTCAGATGGCCGCCCAGTTCATGCACGCGTTTGGCCGTCCAGGCGAGATGTTCGGTTTCTTCCTGAGCGGCCTGCTGGAGTTGTTGCTGCACGACCGGATCGCGCGCCGTCAACGCCTGCCCCTGATACAGGGCCTGCGCGCAGATTTCTCCGCTGTGATTGACGCGCATCAGCGCGGCGGCATTTTTCTTCTCGGCCTCATCCATGTCCGCTTCGGGCAGGGTCGCATCGGGATGGGCACGCAGGCTGTGCGCCTCGCTGAACAGGGTGCGCAAGCCCTTGTCGAATTCAATGATCAAACGGTCCAGGTCAAACATGCTTTCCCCCAGCAATAAGTATCAGGCAAAAACCCGGGATAATTCTACACCCGGATCCGCCGCGCGCATGAACGCCTCCCCAACCAGGAAAGCATGCACCTGATGGCCGCGCATCAGCTTCACGTCTCCGGCATCGAGAATGCCGCTTTCGGTGACCACGATGCGGTCTTCCGGGATGCGCGGCAACAGGTCCAGCGTGGTTTGCAGGTTGACTTCGAAGGTGCGCAGGTTGCGGTTGTTCACGCCGATCAGCGGCGTGGCCAGCTGCAGCGCGGCATCCAGCTCTGCGCCATCGTGCACTTCCACCAGCACCGCCATGCCGAGGCTGTGCGCCAACGCCTCGAACGCCTGCATCTGCGCGACATCCAGCGCGGCGGCAATCAGCAGGATCGCATCCGCACCCATCGCGCGCGCCTGGTAGATCTGGTATTCATCCACGATGAAATCCTTGCGCAGCACCGGCAGCGAACAGGCGCCGCGCGCCTGTTGCAGGTATTCCGCGCTGCCCTGGAAAAACTGCTCGTCGGTCAGCACCGACAGGCACGCCGCGCCATGCCGCGCATAACTGGCGGCAATCTCGGCCGGCCGAAAATCGGCGCGCAGCACGCCCTTGCTCGGGCTGGCTTTCTTGATCTCGGCGATCACCGCAGCCTGCCCTGCGGCAATTTTGCCGCGTATCGCAGCCGACGAAATCGCGCGCTGGCTCCGGCCTG
This sequence comes from uncultured beta proteobacterium, assembly GCA_963827265.1. Lineage (GTDB taxonomy): Bacteria > Pseudomonadota > Gammaproteobacteria > Burkholderiales > Gallionellaceae > Gallionella. The sequence continues at coordinate 580,618 of CAWHAD010000007.1, forward strand.
TTCAGCCTCAGCCCGATGGTTGCGAGCGGCTTCAGCGCTTGGGCGGCAGCCACTTCCTGCGCTTTTACGGCCAGAATTTTATTGAGGATGTCGGACATTGCCACGGCTACATTTTAGAAGGACGCGCATTTTAGCACTTAGGGTAAAATACGGCCTGCAACTAAAACACATCGAACATCATGCATGAACGTCAAAGAATACATGCAGGGGGTCGGCAAAACGGCACGTGCGGCTTCGCGCCTGATGGCGCTGGCCGACACGGCCACCAAGAATCGCGCGCTGACCGAGATCGCCTGCCTCGCTGCTAAACGAGACCGCGCTGCTGCTGGCCGCCAATGCCAAGGATGTCGCGGCGGCGCGTGCCGACGGCCTGGACAGCGCATCGCTGGACCGGCTCACGCTGACCGAAAAGACCGTGCACGGCATGGCCGAAGGTTTGCTGCAGATCGCGCAGCTGCCCGACCTGATCGGCGAGATCAGCGACATGAATTATCGCCCCTCCGGCATCCAGGTCGGCAAGATGCGCGTGCCGCTCGGCGTGATCGGCATCATCTACGAATCGCGCCCCAACGTGACCGCGGATGCCGCCGGGCTGTGCCTGAAATCCGGCAATGCGGCGATTCTGCGCGGCGGCTCGGAAGCGATCCATTCCAACCAGGCGATCGCCGCCTGCGTGCATGCCGGGCTGCGCGCTGCCGGCTTGCCGGAGACGGCGGTGCAGGTCATCACCACCACCGATCGCGCCGCGGTGGGCGAACTGATCACGATGAAGGAATATGTGGACGTGATCGTGCCGCGCGGCGGCAAGGGGCTGATCGAACGCATTTCAGCGGAAGCGCGCATCCCGGTGATCAAGCACCTGCACGGCGTCTGCCATGTGTATATCGACGACGAAGCCGACCTGGACAAGGCGATACGCATCGCCGACAACGCCAAGACCCATCGCTATGGCGTGTGCAACGCGATGGAAACGCTGCTGGTCGCGCGAAGGCATCGCCGCCAGGGTATTGCCCAGGCTATGCAAGATCTATCTGGACAAGGGCGTGGAGCTGCGCGGCGACGAGGCAGCGCGCGCGCTGGTCGCGCAGATGAAGGTCGCCACCGAGGAAGACTGGCACACCGAATATCTCGCGCCGATACTCGCGGTGCGGGTGGTGGCCGGCCTGGATGAAGCGATCGCACACATCGCCACCTACGGCTCGCAGCACACCGACAGCATCGTCACCGAAAATTACACCCGGGCGATGCGCTTCCTGCGCGAGGTGGATTCCAGCTCGGTGATGGTGAACGCCTCGACGCGCTTCGCCGACGGCTTCGAATACGGCCTCGGCGCGGAGATCGGCATTTCCACCGACAAGATCCATGCGCGCGGGCCGGTCGGACTGGAAGGCCTGACTTCGCAGAAATACATCGTGCTTGGCAGCGGCCAGATACGCGTCTGAAGCTGACCTGCTTTTCAAAGAACAAATAAAAGGAAGCGAACACATGAGCCAGACCATAGAAGTAAAGGTGCCGGATATCGGCGATTTCAAGGACGTTGCAGTCATCGAAGTATTCGTGAAGGCAGGCGAGCAGGTCGAAGCCGAACAATCGCTGATCACGCTGGAAACCGACAAGGCCGCGATGGAAGTACCCTGCCCGGCCGCTGGCGTCGTGAAGGCGCTCAAGGTCAAGGTCGGCGACAAGGTATCGGAAGGCAGCGTGATCCTGACGCTCGAACAGGAGCAAGGGGCAAGGGGCAAGGACCAAGGGAAACCTGCAGCCGCCGTCGCGGCCGCTCCGGCTGCCGCAAATCCGCCACCGGCGCCTGCTCCAGCAACCGCCCTGCGCCGCAATCCTTCAAGAAAGGCGATATCCACGCCGAAGTGCTGGTGCTGGGCGCCGGCCCCGGCGGCTATACCGCCGCGTTCCGCGCGGCCGACCTGGGCAAGCAGGTGGTGCTGGTCGAGAAATTCGCCAGCCTGGGCGGCGTGTGCCTGAATGTCGGCTGCATCCCATCCAAGGCGCTGCTGCATGTCGCGAAGGTGATCAGCGAAGCCGAAGAAGTCGCGCACCACGGCGTGACATTTGCCAAACCGAAGATCGACATCGACAAGATCCGCGGCTGGAAAGAAAGCGTGATCAACAAACTGACCGGCGGCCTGGCCGCGCTGGCCAAGCAACGCAAGGTGCAGGTGGTGCAGGGCACCGCGAAATTCAGTTCGCCCAACCACCTGGAAGTCGCAGACCAAAGACGGCAAAAAGACCATCAGCTTCGATAACGCGATCATCGCGGCAGGTTCCAGCGTCGCGCGCATCCCCGGTTTCCCCTATGACGACCCGCGCATCATCGACTCCACCGGCGCGCTGCAATTGCAGGATGTGCCCAAGCGCATGCTGATCATCGGCGGCGGCATCATCGGGCTGGAAATGGCCACGGTGTATGACGCGCTTGGCAGCAGGATCAGCGTGGTCGAACTGATGGACCAGCTGATGCCCGGCGCGGACAAGGACCTGGTCAAGCCGCTGCACAAGCGCATCGAAAAACGCTACGAGGCGATCTACCTGAAGACCAAGGTCAGCAAGATCGAAGCGCAGAAGGGCGGCCTGAAAGTGCATTTCGAAGGCGAACAGGCGCCCGAAGCCGCAACTGTACGACCGCGTGCTGATGGCGGTCGGCCGCCGTCCCAACGGGCGCGACATCGGCGCGGATGCGGCCGGGGTAACCGTCAACGAACGCGGCTTCATTCCGGTCAACATCCAGATGCGCACCAATGTGCCGCACATCTACGCGATCGGCGATATCGTCGGCGACCCGATGCTGGCGCACAAGGCAATGCACGAAGGCAAGGTCGCCGCCGAAGTCATCGCCGGACACCATGCCGCATTCGAGCCTTTGACGATCCCGTCGGTGGCCTACACCGATCCCGAAGTAGCCTGGATGGGGCTGACCGAAACCCAGGCCAAGGCACAGGGCATCGCCTACGAAAAAGCCAACTTCCCGTGGGCCGCCTCCGGGCGCGCGCTGTCGATCGGCCGCGAGGAAGGTGCAACCAAGGTGCTGCTCGACCCGTCCACCCGCCGCATTCTCGGTGCGGGCATCGTCGGGGTGAATGCCGGCGAACTGCTTGCCGAAGCGGTGCTGGCGCTGGAGATGGGCGCCGACATGGAAGACATCGGCCTGACCATACACCCGCACCCGACCCTGTCGGAAACGCTGGGCTTCGCCGCTGAAATGGCGGAAGGCACCATCACCGACCTGATCGCGCCGCGCAAGAAATGATGCTGCGCAGCCTGATCGCGATTGTCCTGGTGTGCATTCTGGCGCTGAACGCATCGGCCGGCACCTTCGACCTGAACGCTCTCAAGGCAAAGCTCAACGACCTGGCCAGACCCGCCGATACCAAATCATCCCCGGGCTCGGGACTTGACCGGTTCAGTACGAGTGAACAGATCGAAAGCCTCCGGCAGGCACTCACCCAGGGCGCAAATACGTCCGTGTCCACCCTGGCCAGGAAGGACGGTTTTCTCGGCAACCCCAGGGTGCGCATTCCGCTGCCGGAAAACCTGCAGAAAGCCGACCGGGTCATGCATAAAATCGGCCTGGGAAAATACCCGGACGAACTGGTCACATCGATGAATCGCGCCGCCGAAGCTGCCGTGCCCGAGGCGAAAAACCTGCTGGTCGGCGCAATCAGGAAAATGACCGTGACCGATGCGAAGAACATACTCACCGGCGGCGATGATGCCGCCACCCGGTACTTCCGCAAAAATACCGAACCCGAGCTGACCGCCAAATTCACGCCCATCATCGGCAAGTCGATGAAAAAAGTGAAGCTGGCCGAAGCATATGACCGGTTCGCGGGCAAGGGTGCGGAATTCGGCCTGGTCGACAAACGCAATGCCCGGCTCGAAGACTACATCACACGCAAGGCAATGGACGGGCTGTTCCTGATCATGGCGGATCAGGAGAAGAAGATACGCGACCATCCGCTGCAGGCGACCGGCGAACTGGCGAAAAAGATCTTCGCGGCAATCAGGCAATAGCCGTCGCGGCCGACGAATCCATGCGTCATGCTCCGCTTATCACCTGCCCATTGAGCAGGTGATCCGATAACAATATAGTCTGGCGTATCATCAGGGAGTTGCAATGGAGAAGCCGGGTACTCACGAACACAAACTGAACTTGCCGGAGCTGCTCGGCATGCTGGTTGCCGACGGGCTGATCAGCCAGACTTCCGCCGATGCGGTGATCGCGGAGCGCCGCGGCCAGCGCCAGAACGTTCATCCGCTCACCGCCATCGCCGCACAAAACTGGAAATCGCTGCTGCCGCCGCACCGCGCGCTGAACCTGGATGCGCTGACCGAATGGCTGGCTGGCCGCGTCGGGCTCGAGTATTTCCATATCGACCCGCTGAAGATCGATTTTTCGATTGTCACCGATATCATGTCGAACGATTATGCGACCCGCTTCGGCATCCTGCCGGTGCAGGTGACTGCCAAGGAGGTGGTGATCGCGACCGCCGAACCGTTCCTGCGCGACTGGGAAAAAGTGCTCAAGCAGACCCTGCGCAAGGACATCCGCCGCGTCGTCGCGACACCCGAAGACATCAGCCGCTACCTGGTCGAGTTCTACAATCTGGCACGCTCGGTCAAGAATGCGGCGCAAACCAAGCGCCAGGACAAGATCCGGACAGGCCTCGTTCGAACAGCTGGTGGAAATGGGCAAGACCAAGCAGCAGTTCGACGCCAACGACCAGCACATCGTCACCATCGTCGACTGGCTGTGGCAATACGCTTTCGAGCAGCGCGCTTCGGACATCCACATCGAGCCGAGGCGCGATATCGGCTATCGTGCGCTTCCGCATCGACGGCGTGCTGCACCAGGTCTACCAGATCCCGATGTCGGTGATGACCGCGATGACCAGCCGCATCAAGCTGCTCGGGCGCATGGATGTGATCGAGAAACGCCGCCCGCAGGACGGCCGCATCAAGACGCGCACCGCGGACGGACAGGAGATCGAGTTGCGCCTGTCCACGCTGCCGACCGCGTTCGGCGAAAAACTGGTGATGCGCATCTTCGACCCGGAAGTGCTGGTGCGCGATTTTTCCGAACTCGGATTTTCCGACGAGGATCGCGCCCGCTGGGACAGGATGACTTCACAGCCGAACGGCATCATCCTGGTCACCGGCCCGACCGGTTCGGGCAAGACCACCACGCTGTATTCCACGCTCAAGCATCTGGCCACGCCGGAGGTCAACGTCTGCACCATCGAAGACCCGATCGAAATGGTCGAGCCGGCATTCAACCAGATGCAGGTACAGCATGGCATCGATCTGAATTTCGTCGACGGGCTGCGCGCGCTGATGCGCCAGGATCCGGACATCATCATGGTCGGCGAAATCCGCGACCTGGAAACCGCCGACATGGCGATCCAGGCCGCGCTGACCGGCCACCTGGTGCTGTCCACGCTGCATACCAACGATGCGCCCTCGGCGATCACCCGGCTGCTCGATCTCGGCGTTGCGCCGTTCATGATCAACGCCACGATACTGGGCGTCATGGCGCAGCGCCTGGTGCGCACGCTGTGCCCGCATTGCAAGCAGCCGCAGCCGGTGCGCGCCGACGAGAATGCGCAATGGGAGGAACTGGTCGCGCCGTGGAAAACCGTCCGGCCGGCGCAATTCCAGCACCAGGAGGGTTGTCTCGAATGCCGCATGACCGGTTATTCGGGGCGTATCGGCATCTATGAAATCCTGATGATGTCGCCCGAATTGCGCAAACTGGTCACCCCGACCACCGACATCGCGCGCGTACGCGAAGTCGCCAGCCGCGAAGGCATGAAACCGCTGCGTATTTCCGGCGCGATGAAGGTCGCGGCAGGCACGACGACACTGGACGAAGTCATCAAGGTTGCGCCGCCGAACTAGCGCCAACGCATGCAAGCCTGCCGCCCGGGATATACACGCGCAAAAACACATATTTATTGCGATCACGTGCAATAAAGTATGGCAAAATCGCCGCCGCCCAATTCGCCCCGACCCGCTGTTTCACTATGAATAAAACGCTGCTGAAGTGGCTCAACAAACTCGGCCCCGGCCTGATCACCGGCGCTGCCGATGACGATCCGAGCGGAATTGCGACCTATTCGCAGGCCGGCGCGCAATACGGCTTCGGGACATTGTGGACGCTGCTGATGACCTATCCGCTGATGGTCGGAATCCAGGTCATCAGCGCGCGTATCGGCAGCGTCACCGGACGCGGCCTGGCAGCCAACCTGGGAAGAAACAATTCGCGCAGCGTCACCATTTCCCTGGTCATGCTGTTGCTGGTGGCCAACACCATCAACATCGGCGCCGACCTTGCGGCCATGGGCGATGCGGTTCAACTGGTGTTCGGCGGGCCCAGCCACGTCTATGCGGTCGCGTTCGGGATGGTCTGCCTGCTGCTGCAGGTGTTCATCCCTTACCGGCGCTATGTCGGGATTTTGAAGTGGCTGACACTGACCCTGTTTGCCTATGTCGGAACGGTATTCGCGTCGCATATACACTGGCTTGACGTGCTGCACGGAACACTGCTTCCCAACATCCAGCACTCCCAGAACTACCTGCTGCTGCTGGTGGCAATTTTTGGCACCACCATCAGCCCCTACCTGTTTTTCTGGCAGGCCGGACAAGAGGTCGAGGAACTGAAATTGCAGCGCGCCGGGGCTTCCTTGCGCAGGTCGCCGGAAGATGCCACGCAGCACCTGCGCCGCATCAATATCGACACCGGGGTGGGCATGGCATTTTCGCAAATGATCGCGTTTTTCATCATGCTGACCACTTCAGTCACGCTCTATACCCACGGCGTGCATGACATCCAGACTTCTTCGCAGGCTGCCGAGGCATTGCGTCCGATCGGCGGAGAATTCACGTTCCTGCTGTTTGCCGGCGGCATCGTCGGCACCGGGATGCTGGCCGTGCCGGTACTGGCCGGATCGGCAGCCTATGCGGTTGCGAACACCTTCCGCTGGTCGTCCAGCCTCAGCCTGGAACTTAAAGAGGCCAAGGGCTTTTATGCGATCATCGCGCTGTCGACCATCGTCGGCGTGCTGTTGAATTTCAGCCCGATCGATTCGATCAAGGCGCTGCTGTGGAGCGCGGTGATCAACGGCATGATTTCCGTTCCGCTGATGATCGCGATGATGCGCATGGCGACACAGCAAAAGATCATGGGCAAGTTTGCGATCAGCGTGCGCCTGCAGTGGCTGGGCTGGCTGGCTACCGGCGTGATGGCGTTCACGGTAATGGCATTCGGCGTAACCAGCGTTGCGGCACAACTCCACCTGCACTGGCGATTACCCTTGAGTATCGTTCGGAATCTGGTTTAATGCCCATGCTGGCTTGTCCATTCGGAACAGATATCAAACCGGGTTAACCCCTTTGCATCGAACGCCATCCGGTACTGGCTGCCACAAATTTCATTCATTGAGAAAGCAGCACCCCGTTATCTCACGTAGCTTAGTGTTCAAGCCGACAATTGACTCGTACTCATCAAGGAGAAAATCATGAGCATGATGCAGGAATTCAAGGAATTTGCGATCAAGGGAAATGTGGTCGACATGGCGGTCGGGGTGATTATCGGCGGCGCATTCGGAAAGATCGTTTCCTCGTTCGTGACGGATGTGATCATGCCGCCCATCGGTGTGCTGATCGGCGGCGTGGATTTCTCGAAACTCGCTTTCGTGCTGCTGGATGCCACCGCAACCGCGCCCGCCGTCGTGATCGGCTATGGAAAATTCATACAAACAGTGATCGACTTCACGATCATCGCCGCGGTGATCTTCATCGTCATCAAAGGCATCAACTCGTTGAAGAGGAAATCGGAGGCGGCCCCCGCAGCGCCTGCCGCGCCGCCGGCACAGGAAGTCCTGCTCGCGGAAATCCGTGACCTGCTGAAAAAATAGCCCGGTGGAAGCATGAAGACGCTGCACCTCGAAATCCATGGCCGGGTACAGGGTGTGTTCTTCCGCGATTCGATGCGCCGTGAAGCGCACAGGCTGGGTATCACAGGCTGGGTGCGAAACCGCAGCGACGGCTCGGTTGAAGCCGCGGTGCAGGGCGAACCCGACGCGGTGGACGCCATCGTGCGCTGGTCGCATCAGGGCCCGCCGCATGCACGGGTAGAGCGCATCGAGATCTGGCCGGATGACGGCAGTTACAACCGCTTCGAGGTCATCAGCCAGACATGAAGAGAAAAGTCCGCAGCAAATCGCGTGCAGCCAGATGGCGCGGCTACGCGATAGAGGCGCTGGTGTTCGTGATACTCGTCGCGGGCTTGCGCGCGTGGCAGCAGCGGGACATGGTCAGCGGAAGCGCGCCCGCGCTGCAGGGCGTGACGCTCGCGGGTGCGCCCTATGAACTGCCCGCGCATCCCGGCAAACCGGTGCTGGTGCACTTCTGGGCGACCTGGTGCCCGATCTGCCGCGCGGAACAGGACTCCATCGCGGGCATCGCGCATGACCATCCCGACACGATTACCATCGCGATGCAAAGCGGCAGCGCAGAACAGGTGGTACGCCACATGCGTAAGCAGGGAATCGCTTTCCCGGTGATCAACGACCAGGACGGCAAAATTTCCGGGAGATGGGGCGTGCATGCGGTGCCGGCCAGTTTCATCATTGCACCGGATGGCCGGATACGTTTCGTTGAAGTCGGTTATACCACCGGCATCGGGCTCAGACTCAGGCTCTGGCTGGCTGCACTCTGATGCAGCTTGCTTGGCCGCATGCCGGGCAGCATCTGACCATATCATGCGTAGTGCGCTTGAAACTATCCGTCCCGATACCTATCCGCACAAGCGAAGGAGGAACAAAATGCCGATAAATTCCGCGCCCGGGCATTCCACAGCCATTCTCACCCGCCGGTTGCGTGCCGTGCTGTTCGGTGCATTATCGCTTGCCCTGATCGGGATGCTGCTGAACCTTATCCCGCATGCCGACGGCGCGATCGCACAGCCGCGCGCTGTCACACCGCGCGGACCGCTGGCGGCGGATGAAAAAGCAACCATCCGGCTGTTCGAGAATTCGCGCAATTCGGTGGTCTACATTACCACCCGCAGCCAGGTGCGCGATTTCTGGTCGCGCGATATCTTCTCGGTCCCGCGCGGCACCGGATCCGGGTTCATCTGGGACGAATCCGGGCATGTGGTCACCAACTACCATGTCATCGAAAATGCCAGCGAAGCCACGGTTCGTCTGGCCAACGGCAAGGACTATCCCGCCACACTGGTCGGCGCCAGCCAGTTGCATGACATTGCCGTGCTCAAGATCAGGGTCAGCCAGAAATTCTCGCCGCCGCTGCCGATCGGCACCAGCCATGACCTGAAGGTCGGGCAGGATGTCTATGCGATCGGCAATCCGTTCGGCCTGGACTGGACGCTGACCAACGGCATCGTGTCCGCGCTGGATCGCTCGCTGACCGAAGAAAGCGGGAACACCGTCGAACACCTGATCCAGACCAACGCGGCCATCAACCCGGGCAATTCCGGCGGACCGCTGCTCGACTCATCCGGGCGGCTGATCGGCATCAACACCGCGATCTACAGCCCGAGCGGCGCGAATGCAGGCATCGGCTTTGCGGTGCCGGTGGACACCGTCAACCGCGTGGTGCCCCAGCTGATCAGCCATGGCAAATACACGCGCCCGGTGATCGGCATCGGGATCGACGAGGACATCAACCAGCGGATGACCGCGATCCTGCAAATCAAGGGCGTCGTAATCCTGCGCGTGCCGCCCGGCTCGGCTGCAGCAGCGGCGGGTCTGGAAGGCGTCGTCACGACGCAGGATGGCACCATCATCCCCGGAGACATCATCACCGCGATCGAGGGCAAGCCGGTGAGCAGCGTCAGCGAACTGGCCGCGCGTCTCGATGATTTCAGGGTGCGTGACAGGGTAAACCTGACCGTGATGCGTGAAGGGAAGCGGCGAAAAGTGCAGGTGGTCCTTCAGGCGGGTGAATGACCCTCTGATCATTCCGCCGATTCGAGCAGTACCCGGGCAAGGTGATCGCGATCGTCCCACGCCTCGAGATGCCAGCCTGGTGCATCGCCGTCCCGGATTTCAAAGCGGAACCAGTTCAGCGCACAGTTCGGAATCACGAAATCGCGCGGGGTATCAAGTGGCCGGCCGGTCGCCTTGCGGTACAGGATGTCGAGCACGCCGGCGTGGCAGACAGCAGCGACAGTTTGGTCGCAGTGCTGCCTGACCATCGTTTCAACCGCCATGTTTACCCGCTCGGCAAAACGCAGCATGCTTTCGCCGGTCTCGAAGTCATATTCGGGATTGCGCGCCTTGTAGTGCGCGTATGCCTGGGGATGGCGCAGCGCGCCTTCGTCCGCGGTGATCCCCTGAAAAATCCCGAAGTGGCGCTCGCGCAACCGCGGCAATTTCTTCACTTCGATCCCACGCATTGCCGCGACCAGCTGCGCAGTATCGTACGCGCGCCTCAGGTCGCTGCTAAAGATCGCTGCGAATTCGTAACGGGCGGCATTGCCCGCCATTGCCAGCGCCTGCGCCTGGCCGGTCTCGTTAAGCGGAATATCGGTCTGGCCCTGGATGCGTCTTGCGAGATTCCAGTCGGTCTCGCCATGGCGGATGAAGCAGATGCGGGTTGACATGGTCATGCCGGATTCTTGACCTTCTACTTATTTGTTACTCAGCAAGGTACTCTGCCCAACTCGGGAATATTCATTCAGGGGAGTACGGCGGAGACGGTTGAATCAGGATTGAAGCATGCATATCCATTTGCAGACTGGAACAGAATGATTGAACGCCACAGGCCTTCCCAAACATGTTTTTATTTTATCAATTCTATACGGACAAGCATTCAGATTAATTGCTCAATCCCTCCAAAGCGATATCCCTATATTGCTTGTCATTATTAATATAATCAACAAAATATTTCAGATTCATTTTGAACGGGTTGGATTTAATCACTTCAATTTTGATTATCGAGAAATTATCCAGTATATTTTTCCAATGAAAATGGCTCGGATTGCAATTATTGTTTATGTATTCAAACATACCGGGCTTATTCTGAAGTTCATCCTCGTCAAGTTCCACATTTGGTTCATAATCGAAATGATTAAATGCCCCGTTCAGTTTTCCCCCTAATCCCATAATCAATCCGGATAATCCGATTTCATAATTCGCAATTACTTCCTGCCGTTCATTGATCGGTTTCATCGCATCCCACCAATCCAGAAATCCCTGATTTTTCAGGACACTGGATTTGAACGCCACCGCGTAACTCTGGAGGTGCTCGGCGGTCTCAAATGATTTCACCAAACCGAAAGCATCTTCGTGAAATTTTTCATTTCCAAAAAATTTCTCATAAAAATTTTTCGCATCAAAACACAGGAATGAACTGTTCAGGAGGCATACCTCATCAATCCGCTGCCATACGCTTTGATTTTCTCTCAGTTTACTCAAACCGTATCTGTAGGAGTAAAAGTCATATCCTGTGTTTTCCCGATCAAATACTTCAACATGCGCAGGCATATTTAACTTCATTGCCTGGTTTAAATTCGTTGAAACAAAAATTACCCGGTCAAAATAATGTCGCGCCTCATTGAGCAATTGCATGGTGTCGGTTCTTACATGACCATTCGAATGGTAATGAGCCATAATTAGCGCCCTATTTGCCGGAAAATCCGATTTTTTTGAAATATCCATGTTTGTCATTAATCCCGGAAACCCTGGTTTTAATGGATAGGGTGCATGACAGGCAACTTATTGCAAGACTTGGCCCTATACAAAGTTATAGCCAATAAATCCGGTTTGGACGGCAATTAGCCGCACATTGCGGACGGGTAAACACAGCCATACATTTCTCATTCAATTACAGCCTATAGAAAATTTTATTTTCCCTGCAGCATCCGCACTCCCCATCCCACGCCGAACCCCGTCACCTCACCCGCGACGCTGCCCAGTCCGCCCTCGCAGCGGCTGGCTGACAGGTCCACGTGCAGCCACGGCGTATCGTTTTCGACAAAGCGTTTCAGGAAGCGCGCCGCAAGGATGTGGTCGGCCTCGCCGTCCAGCGTGCATTGCTTGATGTCGGCGACCTTGGAATCCAGCGCGGGTTCGTAATCGTCGTCGAGCGGAAATGCGCACAGGCGTTCGCCGCTTAGCTGCCCCGCCTGCACAGCCTGCCGCAACAGGGCATCGCGGTTGCCAAGCACGCCGCTGTAGCGCGTGCCGAGCGCCACATGCATGCTGCCGGTCAGCGTGGCGAAGTCGATCGAGCAGGTTCGGTTTGGCACGCGAAGCCAGCGTCAGCGTGTCGGCCAGCACCATGCGGCCTTCGGCGTCGGTGTGCATGATTTCGATGGTGGTGCCGTTCAGCGCCTTGACGATGTCGTTCTGCTTGTAGGCTTTCGGGCCGATGTGGTTTTGCGCGATCGCCAGCCAGCAATCGATGTTGACCGGCAGCTTTTGCGTGCGTGGCGGCTAGCAGGATGCCGAGCGCGACCGCCGAGCCGTTCATGTCCTCGTGCATGCCGTGCATGTAGCGCGCCGGCTTGAGGTTGTGGCCGCCGGTGTCGAAGCAGATGCCCTTGCCGACCAGCGCGACGGTCTGCTTCGCCTTCGGATGTTTGTAGCGTCAGATGCACGATTGCGGCATCCTCTTCATGGCTGCCCTGCGCCACCGCAACGAACGCGCCCGCGCCCATCTTGCGCAGCGCTTTCAGATCGAATTCCTTGAGCTGCCAGCCGTTCTTCTGGCCAGTTCCCGGATGCGTTTGCGGTACAGCGCGGGCGTCAGTTCGTTGGGCGGCAGCACCGTCAGTGTGCGGCACAGCAGATTGCCTTCGGCCTGTGCCTTGAGTTCGTCGAACATTTTCCTGTCGGCATAACCGTACAGTGCGATCTTCTGCAGCGGCTTGCGCTGGTCGGCTTTCTTCTTGTGCAGCGGCAACGGCGCGCCGTTCACCCACGCCGCATACACCGCCGCCCCCGCGATCTGCCGGCGCTGTGCATCGTCGCCCTGCACGACGATGGCGATGCCGGCCGGCTGTTCGTCCAGCAGCAACTGCATCGCCTTGCGCACCTGGGTCTGCAGCGCAAAAGTCGTCTTGCTGAAATCCAGCATCGCCCAGACAACCAGCGTGCCGTTTGCCGCATTCGCGCCGACCGGAGTACTCGCCAGTTCGTCCGCCTTCATGCCACGCCGCTTCAGCACCGCGGCCAGCAGATCGCGCTGCGGCAGGTCTGCCGGCAAGGTCTTGCCCTTGGGCAGCATTACCAGCAAATGCGTTGCATTGAAAGATTTGGGTACTGCGGATGAAGCGGTCAATTGTGCTAGCATTACGTACTCGCTGATGGAATGAAGTTGCCATTATCGCGGAAAAATCAATTTGCCACAGAGCGCACAGAGAACACAGAGAAAATCACCATCCTGTTGCCATGCACTCTGTGTGCGCTGTGTTCTCTGTGGCATTATTTTTATTTTATGCGCGCCTATTTAGACCTGATGCAGCACGTGCTCGAGCACGGCACGAAAAAATCCGACCGCACCGGCACCGGCACGATCAGCGTGTTCGGCTACCAGATGCGATTCAATCTGCGCGCAAGGGTTCCCGCTGGTCACCACCAAGAAGTGCCATGTGAAATCCATCATCCATGAGCTGCTGTGGTTCCTGCAGGGCAGCACCAACATCAGATACCTCAAGGACAACGGCGTCAGCATCTGGGACGAATGGGCGGACGAGAACGGCGAACTCGGCCCGGTGTACGGCAAACAGTGGCGCTCCTGGGAAGCCGTGGACGGCCGGGTTGTGGACCAGATTTCCGAAGTCATCGCGCAGATCAAAAGCAACCCGGACTCGCGCCGACTGATCGTGTCGGCGTGGAACGTCGGCGAACTCAACCGGATGGCGCTGGCACCCTGCCATGCATTTTTCCAGTTCTATGTGGCCGACGGAAAATTGTCCTGCCAGCTCTACCAGCGCAGCGCGGACATCTTCCTCGGCGTGCCGTTCAACATCGCTTCCTATGCGCTGCTGACGCTGATGGTCGCGCAGGTGTGCGGGCTGCAGCCGGGCGACTTCGTGCACACCTTCGGCGATGCGCACCTCTATTCAAACCATATGGAACAGACGGCGCTGCAGCTTTCGCGCGAGCCGCGCCCATTGCCGACCATGAAGATCAATCCGGAGGTGAAGGACATCTTCGCTTTCAGGTTCGAGGATTTCACGCTGGAAGGTTACGATCCGCATCCCGCAATCAAGGCGCCTGTCGCGGTATGAATGGCCATGATTCCGACACCGGTGCGAAACCGCGCGTATCGCTGATCGTCGCGATGGCAAGTAACCGCGTGATCGGGATCAACAACACGCTGCCGTGGCACCTGCCGGCCGACCTTAAGCACTTCAAGGCGCTCACGATGGGACACCATATCGTGATGGGGCGCAAGACCTGGGAATCGATCGGAAAACCGCTGCCGGGGCGAACTTCCGTGGTCGTGACTCGAAACCCGGATTACACGGTGCCCGGCGTGATTGTGGTGAACTCGCTGCAGGCCGCGATCGCGGCCTGCAACAATGACGCTGAGATATTCGTGATCGGCGGTGCAGCGCTTTATCAGCAGGCGATCACTCTTGCCGACCGTATTTATCTGACTGAGATCGTCGCGGATATCCGCGGCGATGCCTATTTCCCTGAATTCAACCCCGGCGAGTGGCTTGAAGTATCACGCGAAATACATACCCAGACGGAACCGCAGCCGCTGGAATACCATTTCGTTGCCTATCATCGCAAAGGCCGCTGACCGCACGGCGCTGCCAGCCGTGTGTCAATGCGACTCCGGCAAACCCTCGCTTTCAGGCAAGGATGGCGTTTCCGACATACCCCGGAGCGTCTGCGATTCCGGCATATCGAGCGGGGATCTGGATTCCGGGGATCTCAGGTCCAGATAGCTGTCGCGCGACTCGCGCTTGGCAGGTCCGGACTCGGACCGATGGCCATTTTGTTCCCGCGAGGATCCCTCGATATTCCTGTCCGCCCGTCCTTCTCCCGATTTTCCATGATCCGACTGTTCATTCCTGCCCCTCATCGAAGAATCGGTCTTGTAGAATTCCGGTATTGAATTCAACAGCGTCGGCAGTTTCGCGATGTCCGCAGCAAGACCGACCTGGTTGGGATGGATGTCGATTTCCCCGCTGTCGGTTTTGATGTACGTAACGCCCTCCATGACCTTGTCGTAGGTTCCCGATTGATAGCCCGCGCTGTTTCCGGGCAGGATGACCGTGGCCTCATGGTCTGTACCGCGAACACCTATGGTTGCGTTCGGCGTTTTGATCAAGTCGAATTGCGGATGCAGTTTGCCCAGCTTGCCGGTGATGAAGCGGGACGCGCCCTTGAACAGGGAAATCAGGCTGGCATCGCTGTCCGTACCGTTGTAGGCATACTTGTCGATCTTCATCTGCGTCTCGGGGCGGACCGCAATCATCGCGTCGTCGACCATCCTGATTTGCGCCATGCCGGACTGGGCCGTCACGATCGTTTCGCCCACGCAGACCGGATCGCCCTTGGCCAGCAGCCTGACTGCCCGTTGCTTTGAGCATTGACAGTCCCATGGCTGTAGATCACGTTGCCCGCCAGCGTCATGCCGGTACCACCCATTCCGGTGCCTTTGGCTATCATGCCGGTGCCGCCCATTCCGGTTCCGCCGGTAGCAGCGACCGGATATGAACAACCGCCCGAAGCGGCCCATGCGCTCGAAGTCAGCAACGCGCCAGCCAGCAGCGTCGCCTGAAGATAAATATTCCGGTCAGATTTCATCAGTCGCCTCCGCTGTACTGTAATGGTATACGCCAAAATTGGCACGATGAACGGCATCCGGCTTTTGCCGGTCGCGCTGTTGCAATTCCGCTGCACGCTTGTTGACCGCATGGAGCGACCTCATCGCAACGGTACGCGAATAGTCCGCCAGTTCCCTGGTCGAGTCTGCGCTCAATTTGTCGTAGAACACGCAGCGCTCCAGGAATGGCGGCGCACTGCCTGCCAGGTTATGAACTGTCGCAGCCATGTGGTCATGGATGTTCTGTCCAAAATAATATATTTTTTCTGACATGTCCTGCGGCTGGACAAACGCATCGGCGCTCAGATGCACCCGGTCGTCGCTGTCCAGCGTGACGATGCCCTGCCGCAGCCATTCGTCCAGCACCACGCGCGCGCGAAAATCCTTGCTGACCGACTGAACCAGCGCTTCAAAAGACTGCCCCGCGCCCTTGCTGGCCAGACGCGGCAGTGGAATGGGCATCCCTTGCCCATCCAGATATTCGGGGTGCCCGCTCCAGATCGTGAGCAGCAAAGCGCTCATCGACGCACGCTGCGGAAGGTCGATCTCGGTAACCGCTTCGTTGCGCAAGCGGTTGACTTCGCGGCGATGTATCCCGGTCAGCAGACTGATGCGGCTGTCAGTCTGGGGTTTTGCATCCAGTCTGAACTCCGCTTCCGATACCTTTACGTAGGTCGATTTGACCAGATCGCAAAAGGCAGGGAAAGAAATCCCGTGCGATAGCATCAACCGAACCAGCGGACGCAACAGATAGCGGATTGCCGCAACAACGGGCGTCTGGGGTTCGGTGCCGGAGGTATCCTGATTATTCATGGTCGCCCTCTCGAAATATGTTTCATAAAAACATCATACCACAAAAAAATATTTGACGTGTGCAAATTTTACACGTATCGTTCTATCTGTGTGCGTTGTGCACACGGCTGTTAAGGCGGAAAATTGTCGGAACATGTCGTAGAACCTGCAAAAGTATCCCGGGTTCGATTTTTTGTTATTCATATCCAATAAGGAGTTAACCATGTTGAATCAAAATTATGCTGCCAAGCTGATCGCTGCTCTGTTACTGATAGGGGGTTTTACTGTCGCGTCTGCTGCAACAACGGCTACCCCTGCTACACCTGCTACCCCCGCTACGCCCACCGTAACCGTTGCGACTCCAGCGGTTCCTGCAGTTCCTGCAGTCCCGGAGGTGGAATCTTCTGAAGCAGCAGAAACGCCCGATGTGGCTGGCGTTCCAGAGGTTCCGGATGTCGCCGAGGCTCCTGAAGTTGCAGAAGCGCCAGAAGTGCATGCAGCTGAAACGCACTAATCTGTCAATATCAAAGGAACCAGGATGAAATGCACCATACTTGCAGCAAGCCTCTTTGCCTCTTTCGCCACTGTAATGACACAGCCTGCGCTTGCGGAGGAGAGTGGGAAATACTCCCTGGAAACAGGGATGGACTACAACACTGGCAAGTATGGCGGCACCCAATCAACCAATATCCTGTATGTTCCTGTAACCGGGAAGTACAAGAATAAATTGTGGACACTGAGAGTGACCGTCCCCTATCTGCGAATCACCGGCCCGGCAAACGTGATAAACGGAGTCGGCACGGTGACGACTGCCAACGGCAGCATTACGACCCGATCGGGGTTGGGCGACGTGATTCTGGGCGCGACCCGCAGCGTCTACAGTGACGGCGCTTCAGGAACACTGGTCAACCTGACCGGCAAGGTCAAGCTCGGAACCGCAAGCAGCGCCCAGGGACTGGGAACCGGTGCGAACGATTACATGTTCCAGTCAGAAATCTATCAGGCTACGGGCAGTCTGACCAAATTCGGGATACTCGGCTATAAAATCTATGGCACCCCCACCGGATACAAGTTGAACAATATCCTGTATGGCTCGCTGGGCGGCAGTTACAAACTGGACCCGGCAACCAGCGGCGGCATGATGCTCAGCCTGGGCCAGAAATCAACGGCGACAGGATCGAACCGCATGGAGGCAATATTCTTTGTCAGCCGCAAACTCAACGAAACCTGGAAGGCACAGGCTTATTTCCTGAAAGGCTTTACCAACAGTGTTCCGGACATCGGTGCCGGTGCCACGATCGCCTATCAGTTCTAATTCCGCCAACCGGCAGTTCGCCACGGGCTGCCGGCATCATCTTGCAATCCCTCAAAGAATTCGTAAACCGGGTACCACATCAGACTAGCCGCTATTCATGATTTGAATGTCCCACCTCGAGTTATCGATGGCGCATTCGCGATCAGCCAATATCGGATGCGACAACAATTCCGGCATATGTAAACGTTAGTCAAACAATCCTTAACCCAAGGCAGGATTATTGGAAATCCCATCGGTAACCAACATAAAAATACTTGCGCCTTGTTGTGTCATCCTGAACCGCGCTCTTCACATGAGTTTGTTCAATTCCTCCCTCGCCTTCCAGATTGACCGAGTTGTTCCAGCGATAATTCAATTTCAGACTCGGTCTGATCTGCGTTTGATGTGAACCCAGATTGTCTGTCTGGCTGTATAGCAGCAGTAAGCCGTCGAACCGCCAGTTCTGGCGGAACGGTTCAACCTGGGTAAAGGCAAGGGACTGTCCATGATAAGTTTTAGCGCTGGTATAGGTAGCGTTTACCAATCCAAAGTCATTTTCCCTGAACAAACCGTTGACTGTCGCTTGGGCAGAATATGCATAAATATTCCCGGTACCAACCGCCCCCGGCTGACCGGTGCTAGTACCCCCGGTGCCGGACATGTTGCTGAGGCGAAAATCACCGCCCAACCGCACACGGCTCGTGTAAGGACTGTTCACACCGATGGCAAACATATTGGAGATGGGGCTCAATGCGGTGGCATCTGCACGGATCGTATCCATCGATACGCCGGACTGGAGCAGCGCCGCGACGGACTGTATCGGCTGGCCAATGAGCGCATTGGATAGCTGCAAAGGCGGCGATCTGCGGTGATCCACAAGCACGTTGTAATTGGTGCTCACTCCGGTAGTCCAGTTGCCCTGAAACATCGCAAGATCAACTTTCTTGAATAGCGTGTCGTATTCAAACAACCCCATCAAGTTGCGCCCTGCATCAAAATAATGCCCTTCGGTGCCAACGGCCCTGCGATCGACGATACCTGATACACGCTGCTGAATGAAGTAACCGGTACTGCTCCACTGTTCCGGTCTTGGACTGAGATCGACACTCAATCCGGTGAAGTCCTTGTTGCTCGAGGTACTCAGCCCGCCACTTGTATATTCCACCGGTTTGCCAACGACCCCGTTGACACGCCAGGTTGGATTAAAGCGATAACCCCCCCATAGACCGTCGAATCGTCCGGGTGCACCCGCGCCCAGGCCATTTTGACGGCCGACACGGTATGCATAACTGTGGTTGCGCGCGTTCTGTTCAATAAAGGCAGTATCAAATCGGTTACTGCTCGCCTGCCCGGGCAGAAAATTTGCGTTGTAGCTATCGCGAAACACCAAATGCGTATCGGCCGTTTCGCCGCGCTTTCGCCCGGTTATGTCCAACGTCGAGAATAGTTGCGATTGGTCCTGAAGTGTCAGGGAGGATGAAGTTGAAGACGTACCGCTGAAGGTCAGGGAATCGGTGTGCGAAACTCCCTTGTAATAGTACTGGGAAAGCCCACCGCTTATCTGCATTTTCTCCTCTACGAACTTCGGCTTGGCTGTCTCCTGAACCGGTGCCAATCTGACCTTGTTTACTGCCGGCAATTTGGCCATCCGCAGCTTGACCTTTTCCACGTCACTGGCGTGCGGATAAAGCGCAATATATGATTGGTACTCTACGCGCGCCTTGTCATATTCGCCGTTCATTTCCCGCGCTTCGCCGATCAATTCCTGAGCAGCCTGGGATTGCTTGTTGGGAGGCAGATTCAGTAACTTGTTCAACCGTTCAATCGCGATATCGGGCCGGTCATTCTGAAGAGCGTAGCGGGCACTGCCAATCAATTGCTGAGCCTCCAGTTCGATTGTCGCAACCGGGAGCGGTGCCGGCAATGGCGTGGAGGCAGGTGGGGTCACACTTGGAACAACTGCGGGCGGCGCAATCGCTGGGGTTGGTGCCACAATACCTGCTGCTGCAGCCGGGGCAGGTTGACTTTTCGGTTTGAGCGCCGGTGTGAAAATACTGATGCTGCGGGCATCCTTACCGAGACGTATTCGATAATCGACACGCTTGCCGAAACTAATGGAAAGTGACGAATCGATTTCGGGATAAGTAATAGAAAAATGCGGCGCAATGTCCGAAGGTGGTGATTGCTTGTTTTCCGGCACCAGTCGGGGATCCAGCGCACTGATCCCGAGCAGATTGAAATAAATCCTCACATCACCATTACTTAGGGCCGCCTGCCGCAAATACTGAATCTGGGTAATGAAGACGATGCGAATCTCTGCCTCATTGCCAGCTTCCCTGATCTCGATGTGATCGATGACACCGGCATTGGCCGTCCTCATCGCAACACCCATCAACGAAAGGGCGAGCGCCAGAATGGATACTGCACGCACAATATTCTGCGCGGTTCGAATAATGTTTTCAACTTTCAATATCTACTCCAAATTCTATTCGGGCCGGCGCCTCACTTGTTATACGTAACGCCTTAATTTTTGCCGACTGCAGCGTAATGGTCGCCAGATAAAAATTTCAGTGATCTACTCGAACCGGAATCAAACAGCACTATCAGAATGGGACAGTATTGCCTTCTTCCAAGCCCGTTTAAAAAAGTAAGGTTAAAGCCGCTGGCTTTAACCTTATAGTCGATATTAAATTCCTCTAGTCCGAATTTTGCAGATACCGCCCCGCAACAAGATTGCATTGAGCCAACCGGATGCCGCAGAAAAATGAAGTGGCATCCGGCCAACTTTGGGTATTGGTATTAGCCTCCCCAATTCGTATAGGAACTTCCCGTATTACCCAGTGGCCTGTGGCAACCGGAACTGGAACAGTCTTTCGACACTGAAGTTCCGTTATGGGTCGTTGTTTGCATATTGGTGGCCGACCATTGGTTTGGGGAATGATGGCAGGTATAGCAAGCGCCGCCGCCGGTGGTTCCGTTATGCATGGTCGTCGACGATACCGTACCGGTCATGAATGATGTAAATACCGACGTGCTGTGGCAGAACTCGCATTGCATGCTCGAACCACCGATCAGCGTGGTCGCATAGGGTATATGCGTGGCGGATTTCGACACTGGCGTCACGCCATAAAAGACTTGGCCGTTGTGGCATAGCGTGCAGTTATTCACGATGCCGGTGTGGTTCATCTGCGTTCCCGAGAAGGTGATGAAATTGCTCGTCGAATGGCAGGTCTCGCAGGCCAGGCTGGTCGGCAGATGGGTCCCGGGTTTGGATACCGGCGAAATGCCGGCAAACACCTGGCCGTTGTGGCAGTTGGTGCAGCCGCTGACGATGCCGGTGTGATTCATTTTACCGCCGGCGAATCCGCCGGGCGTTGGCGGGGTCGAAACCGGCGCTGTATGGCAAGTCTCGCAGGCAGCCGCGGTCGGCAGGTGGTTCACCGGCTTGGATACCGGTGTCACTCCGACAAAAACCTGGCCGTTATGGCAAGTCGCACAGCCGCTGACGATACCCGCGCCGGCGTGGTTCATGATGCCCGGATAATAAGGGGTACCATGACACACCGAGCACGCTGCCGTGGTCGGCAGGTGATTGGCCGGCTTGGTGCCGCCCGTTGCAACTGCAAAGCTCGTCGTTGAGCTATGGCAGCTCTCGCATGGCGTACTGCCGGTCGGCTGATGGGACGACGACTGGAACGTCGGCGTCACACCGTAGAAGGGAATGCCCACGCCCGCAGCACCATGGCAGGTCGCGCAACCGCTGACTATGCCGGTGTGATTCATCATCGATGGCGATGTGGGTATCAGGAACGAAACGAAGTTGCTCGACGAGTGGCAGGTTTCGCACGACATGCTGGTCGGCACGTGGCTGGGTGGACCAACCGGCTTGGATACCGGCGTCACACCGAAAAACGATTGGCCGTTATGGCAGTTGGTGCACCCTGAAACGATGCCGGTGTGTTTCATCAGCGTGCCGGCAAACCCACCCGGATTGGTGCTGGTGGGCGAATGGCATGTCTCGCAGGGCATGCTGGTCGGCAGATGGTTTACCGGTTTGGATTTCGGCGTCACCCCAGTGAATACCTGTCCGTTGTGGCAGCTCGCGCAACCGCTGACGATACCGGTATGAGTCATCACACCGGATCCGGGCCCGAACCCGGCGCTATGGCAGGTCGAACAGACCTGCGTGGTCGGCAGATGCCCGATCGGCGGGGTGGTCAGGTTGGCCATCAGGAAGGTGGTCGTCGAGGTATGGCAGGCCGAGCAATCCGAGCTTGTCGTCATGTGCGTTGTGGGCGCATCACTCTTTTGTTTGGGCGTGATGCCGACCGCAAAGGTCTGCCCGGTATGGCACAGAGAACAATTATTCACGATGCCCGCGTGGTTCATCATGGTCGGCGAGGTCGGTATCACAAAGGTCGTGAAGTTGCTCGACGAATGGCAAAGTTCGCACGGCATATTGGTCGGCAGGTGGTCCACCGGTTTGGACCTGGGCGTGACACCGACAAAGATCTGGCCGTTGTGGCAGTTCGAACAACCGGTGACGATGCCGGCGTGGTTCATCTTGCCCGGTACAAAGTTGGCCTGGTTGTGGCACAACGAGCATGCCTGGTTCGTCGGCAGGTGGTTCGCCGGCATCAGGCCGCCGGCAGCAAGCTGTTTCCAATCCGAAGTCTTGTGGCAGCTGTCGCATGAAGCGGTCGTGGCGATATGCCCACTCGGCTTGCCGGTTGCCCCTCCCTTGCTGTTGTGGCAATTCTGGCAGGTTCCCGGGGCAACGCCGATGTGATCGTACGGCTTGATGGGCGTCCAGGCATTGGTTTGGTGGCATCGGTCGCAATTGTCGAAGGTGGGGATATGCGTCGTGTTCTTGAATACCGCGCCCATGTGGTTGCCGGCCACGTGACAACTCGCGCAGTCGTGCGGTGTTCCCTTGTACACACCGTCGACATGGCAGGAAGCGCAACGGGCCTGGATATGAGCACCGGTCAAGGGGAACCCGGTTTGGCTGTGATCGAATTTGATCAAGTCAGGATTTGGCGTGGCGGCGGATGCAAGGTGCATCATGATCAGCAGCGGGAATATCAGCAGCAATCCGATCCACCGCGGCTTGTGCCGCCCGATACATGTCAATTCATTTTCTCTTGTTTGGTTCATTTAGCTTCCCCTTAACCATCTTCCAGACTCCGGAAAAACCCGCGTTACCCGCGCTAATTGAAGCGAAGATTACCACAAACAATACTTTATCGTGTGCATATTACACACAAATATTAGGCGGCCGGATTAAAAAACCGACGAACGGATTTGAAATCCAGGCAGACGGAAACTATCTGACAAACTGTCAGCATTTGAAATACTGGCGAATCGAAGAAAGGTAAATCGACTTTTAGGACATAGGTGCATTGTGATTATGTAACTGAATATCGTTACTGAATTGAGACAGCGGTGGTAATGAAGTAAGCCTGCCCGCCGGCCGGTGTCTCAACCGGTGTGGATAACACGCCACCGTTGCCAATAGTAAATTCCGAAACACTGCCATTTGGTAGGGTGCTGCCATATTGATTCGCGACATATACGAACTTGCCGGACGGATCGATGGCGACCGATTGCGGGGAGGTACCGCCCGTCGCAATTGGCGGCACTGACTGGTATATCAGATTGCCATTGGGCTGTTGATGGGCAATTGATACAAGCCGCTGCCGTTCGCCACATAGGCATATGTCCCAGCTTTATCGATGGCGATGGAGGTGGCGTTAGTCAGTTGATTAGTGACGTTGCCGTGGTAAACCGACAGTCAATGCACCAGGCGTACCGCATGTTGCGATGCTGTATTGCGTAATGGTGCTTTGAACACCGGAGTACCAGGGACACCATTATTCACCACATAGGCGTATTTTCCGGTGGGATCGAAAGCCAATTGAAATCGGGAAAGAGTTTGTTCCGGTCGCCAACTGGTCCCGAATCAGGCTCAATGCCACCATTGGTGGCGTATATGCTAAATTGCTCGACCTGATTATTACCTTGGTCTGCCACATACACATATTTGCCGGTGGGATCGACGGTGACTGTGCATACGACCCCGGAGTAACCGTACGTGTCAGTGGATTAACGTGAACCGGGGGGCTCATCAGCGATATCAATACCGCCATGCTGGTCCAATAGTGAATTGCGCGACTTCACTGACCCGCGCTGTTCACCGCATACAGGTATTTTCCGCTCGGGTCGACTGCAACGGATGTTGGACTATTCCCATATGGACCTGACTGCACCGTCGCTGGGTTCATCGGCTGCAGTACGCCGCCCGGGCCGATCGTGAATTGCGAGATGCCAGCGACACTGTTCGCCACATAAACGTACTTACCGGAGGGTTCGACAGCAACGGACTGTGGGCCACTTACAGTGCATGACGTAGTCTGAGGAGGTACTGCACAAATCGTTGCCGGCGACTTGGGCGTCAGTGCGCCCGTCGTCGGGTTGATGGTGTATTGCGAGATGGAGTTGTCGCCATAATTCGCGACATAGGCGGACAGCACCGTGGTGGTTCCGGGTGTCGTACCGCCACCGCCCCCACCGCCGCCGCAGGCCGACATCAGCAACACAACGATGCTCAACACGGCAAAGCCAACCTGGATCTTGCTTGTATGCATTACCACCCCTTCGATTAATTGCTGCTCCAATTTCCGGCTTCCCAGCCATGGAACCGTCGCTTTAGCAGGTCACACTGATTTTCGTTTAATTGATCCGGCCGATTAAGGCTGGCCGGGATAATGTTGCGCGCACTCTAATAACTAAAATGGACAGGATCAAGTGCCATTCGTCGGACATCAGATATCCGTTCGTCGGTTTTTAATATTTCTGTCCCGCCATTCCCGGGCGGAGGTTTTTCCACTTGGTGGTAAGGTGGCAGCGGTCGCATTGCTGGCCGTATTCGCCCTGATGGACGTCATCGTTGTCATGGCAGCCGTCGCAGTTCCTGGCCAGCGTGACTCGTGAGCTCATCGGGAGTTTATGGCAGGCGTAGCAGGAGATCGCCTTGTGCGCGCCATCCAGCTTGAAATGGGTGCGCGTATCGTGGTCGAAATCCCAGACCTTCCATGACCGCGGGTTGTGGCACGACGCGCAATCCCTGCCCAGCCTGAGCTTGTGTATCTTGTCATCGTCCTTCTTGTGGCAGGAATAGCAATCGGATGGCGTATTGCGGAAAACATCGGTCGTATGGCACTTCTTGCATTCCACCTTGATATGCAAGCCGACCAGCGGAAAGCGCGCGCGTCCGTGGTCAAAGATGGCATCCTTCCAGTCCTTCTCGTTGTGGCAGGATTCGCATCGCTTGCCCAGTGTTCCCTTGTGCACATCCTTTTTCATGTGGCAAGAATAGCAATCCATGGGCAGTTTCGCGCCACTGGCCTTCAGCGCAGGCGTGTGGCAGGCATCGCATTTGGTCGTGATGTGCTTGCCCTTTAACGGAAACTTGGTGTCCCGGTCGTGATCGAATTTCGATTTTTTCCACTTCACCTCGTTGTGGCAGGTCTGGCACTGCGTGCCCAATCCGCCCTTGTGCACATCGTCCTTCTTGTGACAGCCGATACACGCAGACGGCAATGAGGGTTTCGAAAACAGCGGCCGGACGTGGCAGGAAATGCACTTGACGGTCTTGTGTGAGCCCAGCAGCTTGAATTTGGTCTCGATGTCATGGTCGAATGTGATTACTTTCCAGCCACGCTCAACGTGGCAGGTTTCGCATTTCTTGCCGTATCTGCCCTTGTGCTTGTCATCCTTTTTATGGCAACTCACGCACTCGAGCGGCGCTCCCTTGTAAGTGCCCTGCGTGAGATGGCACTTGCTGCATTTCACGTCCTGATGCTTGCCCTTGAGCGGGAAGTGGGTCTTCTCGAAGGAGTGGTCGAATTTCGCCTCTTTCCAGGAACGCTCGTTATGGCAGCTCTTGCAATCGGGGCCGAGGCTGCCTTTGTGTTTGTCATCCTTGTGGTGGCAGCTATCGCAGGCGGTAGGCGCTTCGCGATATTTTTTCTTCTCTTTGTGGCAATCCGAACACTTTACCTTTGCCTTGTTCTGGTGCGCGCCCAGCAACGGGAAATCGGTCTTGGTGTGGTCGAACTTGGCCTTGTCCAGTATGACAATATTCGCATTCCGGCCCTTGTGTTCGGTATGGCAGGTATTGCAGGCCTGCTGATCCATCCTGCCGTGAAACCCTTTGTGATTCTCGAGGTCAGCTTTGATGTCCTTGTGGCAGTTCGCGCACAAACCGCTCTGCGCTTCCTTGTGAAAACGCACGTGGCAATTCGTGCATTCCGCCTCGAGTTTGGCATGGCCGGCGATTACCTGACCGGGCATCAGCGCGGACTCGCCTGCACCGCAAGCGATACCCGAAAAGGATAGGGCAAAAAAAATCAGGGCTAGACGTAGCATGTCAGGCAACCCTCAGTACATGAAATTGGTGGCGATCACATGGACGATCCCGCTAACCCCCAGCAACCAGACAAAGGGGGAATGCAGGACGTGCCACAGTCGGAACAATCTCTCGAAAGCCGAAAATTGAGCAGCACGCTGCACAGAAGCCAGGTACCGCTTGACATACAGCATGGCTTCCTGGAGATGGTTGTGCTGCTCCAGTCTGTCCCACCCCTGCGTCTTGGCCAAATGGGCGATTGCACGCTTCATTTCATTGCGGCTATGTCTCGTCAGCATGTACCGGCGCAAATCAAAAGTAATGAAACGCCAGAAGCGGGTGGCAATACCGATACGCGTTTCAAAAGCCATGTCACGAAACTTTTGAAGCTTTACATCAACAGCCGTTGCCGATATCGCGAGCGTGATGACTCTGTCCGTACTTCTTTGATTCAAATCCACGGATTTCTGCAATTCATCCAGATTCAGCTTTCGGCCATATAGCCCCTGGTGTATCCGCTTGTAGATGAAACGTCCGATGATGCCGCTGGCCACCACCAGCAACATCGAATATAGCGCAACGCCGGCATTCAGCGATTTCACGTGGAATGTCGAATGGAACAGGACCAGTACCGGTCCGCCGATCCCGAATATCATGTGCATCATGAACCAGTATTTCAGCGGCCCCCAACTGCGGGCGAGTTGCATATGCTTGCGCACCGGATAGAGCAGCATCAGCAGCATCATCACCCCGCCAACCAATCCCAGGTAATATCCGAATCCGGAACTGGGTTTATAGTCCAGCTGGTTTTGCGATGCCTTGAAATAGACCCATACCGCCAGCAAGGAAAGCACGATGGAGGCGAACCAGATTACCCCGATGCCGACACCCATGCGGCGCTCTTTAGTTCGCGTGCCCCCGAAAACCCTGGTTTCAAGCGGATGATTTTGCTTGCGACGATCAATGGGCGGGGCAGCGTCACCGGACCTGAAGCCAGTTTTTGGACGAGAAGAATCAGCCGACATTTACACTTACCAGGCTTGTGCACCAGAGGAAAGATATTTGATCCATTGGCTCTAATATTGCTGCGAATAGTTTAGCATGAGCCATAATTTTCACCTTGAAATAGCATGCTGAAATAGCATGCCTTGCAATTGGCCTTATCGCGACGCTAGACTGCAATTGTCGCTGCAGCGAATGAAGCAAACCGACGCTATCATCGGAGTTTTGCAGTCTCATCAGATCCTGAATTTCAGCATATTTGTTACAACCAGTCCCAGCTGTCTTCAATTCATCCCCCAAACTTTCAAAACCGGACAAAATGGAATTATGATAAAAACCAAATTTGCATCTGCAGGTCAATAACCAACATGAACGATCAAATATTCATCTACGTGCTTTATGTGGTTCCGCTGACTGTGCCTTTGATTATCTTTCTTGTCAAACGCAGCCGGCGTGAAAAGATTGCCGAGGAAACCTGGCAAGAGTCTGTGGAATCCGGCCTGACTGAACCCGCATCTCTCCACCCGGTGATCGACCCCAATATATGCCTGGGTTCGGGAGGATGCATTCCTTGCCTGCCCCGAACAGGCGATCGGCATGATCGACGGGAAAGGCGTGCTCATCAGCCCGGCACATTGCATCGGTCACGGCGCCTGTGCCACATCCTGTCCCGTTGGCGCAATCAAACTGGTTTTCGGCACCGAGAACCGCGGCGTGGACATCCCCCAACTCAATCCCAACTTCGAAACCAATGTTCCGGGCATTTTCATCGCGGGTGAACTCGGGGGCATGGGCCTGATCAGGAAAGCCGCCGAACAGGGACGCCAGGCGATAGAGTCGATCAGGAAACGCGGTTCCGGCAAAACACCTGTTGATGTGGTCATCGTCGGAGCCGGTCCCGCGGGAATGGCTGCGACGCTTGCCGCAAAGCAACATGGCTTGCGCTACGTCACTATCGAGCAGGAAGAAACATTCGGCGGCACTACGCTGCATTATCCGCGCGGCAAGATCGTCATGACTGCGCCCATGAAGCTTCCGATCTTCGGCAAGGTAAACATCAGGGAAACAACCAAAGAGATTCTGATGGAGCTCTGGGAGAATGTAGTCGCCAAGACCGGCATCAAGATCAATTTCGGTGAACGCATGGAAAAGATTGAACGCGAAGGCGACACGCTTCATGTGCTTACCGATCGCTACAGTTACCATACTCGCAGCGTGCTGCTTTCCATTGGCAGGCGCGGCACACCGCGCAAACTCGAAGTTCCGGGTGAAGACCAGAAAAAGGTGGTGTACCGACTGATCGATCCGGAGCAATATCGCGGCCAGAGGGTGCTGGTGGTCGGCGGAGGGGATGCGGCCCTGGAAGCGGCGCTGGCGATTTGCAAGGAACCAGGCGCCAAGGTGACGCTGAGTTACCGCAGTAACGCATTCAGTCGCGTCAAGCCGAAAAACCGGCAATTGACCGAAGAGGCTCAGAAGTCAGGACACTTGTCGGTATTGCTTGAATCGAATGTCAAGGAAATAAAAGCTGACAGCGTGGTGATCGATCACAAGGGAACCAAAATCGATCTGCCCAACGACGCGGTCATTGTCTGTGCGGGCGGGATACTGCCGACCCCGCTGCTCAAGGAAATCGGAATCGAGATCCAGACACGCCACGGCACCGGCGGTTTCGACCAGAATGCGCTTGCCTCGAAACGCCCGCTACCCTGGTAGATGAAACAGCCTGGCGTTTTGTTTCGAACCGGGTGCGGCTCAATTCTGCCTCACGCAATCCACGTGATACACGCGTTCGCCGTTTTCCTTGTCCGATATCAGGCCGTGTATGTCGGTTTCGAAGCCGGGAAATTTCTTGTTGAAATCGCGGGCGAACTTCAGGTAATCGACGATCAGCCTGTTGAAGCGTTCGCCCGGAATCAGCAGCGGAATACCGGGAGGATACGGCGTCAGCAACACCGCGGTGATGCGGCCTTCCAGGTTGTCGATCTCGACACGCTCGATCTCGTCGTGCGCCATCCTGGCGAATGCATCGGAAGGTTTCATCGCCGGCTGCATGTCTGACAGATACATCTCGGTCGTCATCTTCGCGACATTGTGCGTCTTGTAGGTATCGTGAATTTGCTGGCACAGGTCATGCAGGCCGACGCGCTCGTACTGCGGATACTTGGCCGCGAACTCGGGCAGGATGCGCCACATCGGCTGGTTCTTGTCGTAATCATCCTTGAACTGCTGCAACGCGGTGAGCAGCGTGTTCCAGCGTCCCTTGGTGATGCCGATCGTGAACATGATGAAGAACGAATACAGCCCGCACTTCTCGACGATGACGCCGTGTTCCGCAAGGTATTTGGTGACAATTGCGGCGGGCATCCCGGTCTCGTCGAAGTTGCCGTTGAGGTTGAGCCCCGGCGTGATGATGGTGGCCTTGATCGGGTCGAGCATGTTGAAGCCGGCTGCCAGCTTGCCGAAGCCGTGCCATTTGTCGCCGACTTTCAGCATCCAGTCTTCCCGGGAACCGATGCCTTCATCGGCAATTTTCTCCGGCCCCCACACCTTGAACCACCAGTCCTTGCCGTACTCTTCATCCACCTTGCGCATGGCGCGGCGGAAATCCAATGCTTCGGCGATGCTCTCTTCCACCAGCGCGGTGCCGCCCGGCGGCTCCATCATCGCGGCGGCCACGTCGCACGAGGCGATGATGGCGTACTGCGGGCTGGTCGAGGTGTGCATCAGATAGGCTTCGTTGAACACATGGCTGTTGAGCTTGCGGCTTTCCGGTTCGCGGACCAGAATTTGCGATGCCT
Source organism: uncultured beta proteobacterium (assembly GCA_963827265.1). Classification (GTDB taxonomy): domain Bacteria; phylum Pseudomonadota; class Gammaproteobacteria; order Burkholderiales; family Gallionellaceae; genus Gallionella. The sequence continues at coordinate 610,742 of CAWHAD010000007.1, forward strand.
GCGACAGGCCAGCCAGCAATTTGTGCGTCGATTGCGTGGAGAAGATCATCGAATCCTTGGCGCGCGGCCTATGCTTGCCGATGGCATGCATGTCCTTGTAAAAGGGGTGGAACGCTGCGTGCGGCAGCCAGGCCTCGTCGAAATGCAGCGTGTCGATCTTGCCGTCCAGCATCTGCTTGAGCATCTCTACGTTGTACACCACACCGTCATAGGTGCTCTGCGTGATGGTCAGGATGCGCGGCTTCCTGGTCTTGTCCTTGATGAACGGGTTCGCATTGATCTTTTTCTGGATGCTCTCCATCTCGAATTCCGATTTGTGGATCGGCCCGATAATGCCGTAATGGTTGCGCGTCGGCCTGAGGAACACCGGTACCGCGCCGGTCATCATGATCGCGTGCAATATCGATTTGTGGCAGTTGCGGTCCACCACCACGATATCGTCCGGCGCGACGGTCGAGTGCCACACGATCTTGTTCGAGGTCGAGGTGCCGTTGGTGACGAAGAACAGGTGGTCGGAATTGAAGATGCGTGCCGCGTTGCGCTCGGAAGCCGCCACCGGGCCGGTGTGGTCGAGCAGCTGGCCGAGCTCGTCGACCGCGTTGCACACGTCCGCGCGCAGCATGTTCTCGCCGAAGAACTGGTGGAACATCTGCCCGACCGGCGACTTCAGGAACGCCACGCCGCCCGAGTGCCCCGGACAGTGCCAGGAGTAGGAACCGTCCTGCGCGTAGTGCAGCAGCGCGCGGAAGAACGGTGGGGCCAGCGAGTCCAGATAGGATTTCGCTTCGCGGATGATGTGGCGCGCGACGAATTCCGGCGTGTCCTCGTGCATGTGGATGAAACCGTGCAATTCGCGCAGGATGTCGTTCGGAATGTGCCGTGAGGTGCGCGTCTCGCCATACAGGTAAATCGGGATATCGGCGTTCTTGAAACGGATCTCCTGGACGAACGCGCGCAGGCTTTTCAGCGCGACTTCGGTTTCCTCCGCGCTGCCTCCGCCGAATTCCTCGTCGTCAATCGACAGCAGGAATGCCGACGCGCGGCTCTGCTGCTGCGCGAACGAGGTCAGATCGCCATAGCTGGTGACACCGAGGACTTCCATCCCCTCTTTTTCGATGGCTCCGGCCAAGGCGCGTATGCCCAGCCCGCTGGCATTCTCGGAGCGAAAGTCCTCGTCGATGATGATTATCGGAAATCGGAATTTCATTGTTTACTCCCTTAAGGAATAACTAACTGGGCGGAGATTACGAATTGGCGCGGATTGTCGCAGATTTCCAGGTCGACGCAAGAAGGATTTTTGCCTCAAACAACCATTCCTGATACTTCCGAATAATTTCCGGGGTCAATTGAAACTTGGAGGGATGCGCTTGGAAGCTGCGTGTCGATTTCGAAGAACCCGGCACCAAGTGACGCTCAGTACGCAGCAACGCATTCAGCCGCGTAAAGCCGAAAAATCGGCGCGGCCGAACAGGCGCACACTCCAGCGCGTTCCGTATTGCTTGAATCGACAGTCAAAGAAATCAGAGCAAGCAGCGTGTTGCTCGATCAGAAGGGCACCAAGATCGATCTGCCCAACGATGCCGTCATAGTCTGCGCGGGAGGGATATTGCCTACCCCGCTGCTCCAGGAAATCGGAATCGAAATTCAAACGCGACATGGCACGGCAGTTTTGACCAACAGAGCTTGCTTCAAAACTCCGCCCCGATAAGTAGCGTCTCGTTTCGTTTCGTCAGGGTCGGCTCAATCCTGCCGCACGCAGTCCACGTGATACACGCGCTCGCCGTTTTCCTTGTCCGACACCAGACCGTGGATGTCGGTCTCGAAGCCGGGGAATTTCTTGTTGAAATCGCGCGCGAACTTGAGGTAATCGACGATGGTTTTGTTGAAACGTTCGCCCGGAATCAGCAGCGGGATACCCGGCGGATAGGGCGTCAGCAACACCGCGGTGATGCGGCCTTCGAGATGGTCGATCTCGACACGCTCGATCTCGTCGTGCGCCATTCTGGCGAACGCATCGGAAGGTTTCATCGCCGGCTGCATGTCTGACAGATACATCTCGGTGGTCATGCGCGCGACGTTGTGCGTCTTGTAGGTGTCGTGGATCTGCTGGCACAGGTCGTGCAGGCCGACGCGCTCGTACTGCGGATACTTGGCCGCGAACTCGGGCAGGATGCGCCAGATCGGCTGGTTCTTGTCGTAATCGTCCTTGAACTGCTGCAACGCGGTCAGCAGCGTGTTCCAGCGGCCCTTGGTGATGCCGATCGTGAACATGATGAAGAACGAATACAGCCCGCACTTCTCGACGATGACGCCGTGTTCGGCCAGATATTTGGTGACCATCGCAGCGGGAATGCCGGTGTCGTCGAAATTGCCGTCCACATTCAGCCCGGGCGTGATGATGGTGGCCTTGATCGGATCGAGCATGTTGAAGCCGGCGGCCAGCTTGCCGAAACCATGCCATTTGTCGCCGGCATTCAGCACCCAGTCTTCGCGCGAACCGATGCCTTCCTCGGCGATGTTCTCCGGCCCCCACACCTTGAACCACCAGTCCTTGCCGAACTCTTCGTCCACCTTGCGCATCGCGCGGCGGAAATCCAGCGCTTCGGCGATGCTCTCTTCCACCAGCGCGGTGCCGCCCGGCGGCTCCATCATCGCGGCCGCCACGTCGCACGAGGCGATGATCGCGTATTGCGGGCTGGTCGAGGTGTGCATCAGATAGGCTTCGTTGAACACATGGCTGTTGAGCTTGCGGCTCTCCGGTTCGCGCACCAGAATCTGCGATGCCTGCGACAAGCCCGCCAGCAATTTGTGCGTGGACTGCGTGGCGAAGATCATCGACTCTTTGGCGCGCGGACGATACTTGCCGATGGCGTGCATGTCCTTGTAGAACTGGTGGAACGCCGCATGCGGCAGCCAGGCCTCGTCGAAGTGCAGCGTGTCGATCTTGCCGTCCAGCATCTGCTTCAGCATCTCCACGTTGTACACGACGCCGTCGTAGGTGCTCTGGGTGATGGTCAGGATGCGCGGCTTCTTGGTCTTGTCCTTGATGAACGGATTCGCGTCGATCTTGCGCTGGATGCTCTCCGGCTCGAATTCGGATTTCGGGATCGGCCCGATGATGCCGTAGTGATTGCGCGTCGGCGTCAGGAACACCGGCACCGCGCCGGTCATCATGATGGCGTGCAATATGGACTTGTGGCAGTTGCGGTCCACCACCACGATGTCGTCCGGCGCGACGGTCGAGTGCCACACGATCTTGTTGGAAGTCGAGGTGCCGTTGGTGACGAAGAACAGATGGTCGGAATTGAAGATGCGCGCCGCGTTGCGCTCCGAGGCCGCCACCGGGCCGGTGTGGTCGAGCAACTGGCCGAGTTCGTCCACCGCGTTGCACACGTCGGCGCGCAGCATGTTCTCGCCGAAGAACTGGTGGAACATCTGCCCGACCGGCGATTTCAGGAACGCCACGCCGCCCGAGTGTCCCGGACAGTGCCAGGAGTAGGAACCGTCCTGCGCGTAGTGCAGCAGCGCGCGGAAGAACGGCGGCGCCAGCGAATCCAGATAGGACTTGGCTTCGCGGATGATGTGGCGCGCGACGAATTCCGGCGTGTCCTCGTGCATGTGGATGAAGCCGTGCAATTCGCGCAGGATGTCGTTCGGAATATGCCGCGAAGTGCGCGTCTCGCCGTACAGGTAGATCGGGATGTCGGCGTTCTTGAAACGGATCTCCTGGACGAACGCGCGCAGGCTTTTCAGCGCGACTTCGGTTTCCTCCGCGCTGCCTCCGCCGAATTCCTCGTCGTCGATCGACAGCAAGAATGCCGACGCGCGGCTCTGCTGCTGCGCGAACGAGGTCAGGTCGCCATAGCTGGTGACACCGAGGACCTCCATCCCCTCTTTTTCAATGGCCTCGGCCAAGGCGCGTATGCCCAGCCCGCTGGCATTCTCGGAGCGAAAGTCTTCATCGATGATGATAATAGGAAACCGGAATTTCATTGTTTACTCCCTTTAGGAATAACTGACTGGGCGGGGATAACGAATTGGCGCGGATTGTCGCAGATTTCAGGTCGACGCAAGAAGGATTTGCCTGAACAACATTCCTGATTTCGAATAATTCCGGGTAATTGAAACTAGTAGCGGGCCATGCCCGCGAATCGCTTGATCGCGGGCATGGCCCGCTCCTACAAACAGCTTTCAAATACCAGGTTCACATCTTGGGCAGGGTCACGCCGACCTGCCCCTGGTATTTTCCGCCGCGGTCCTTGTAGGAGGTCTCGCAGACCTCGTCGCTCTCGAAGAACAGCACCTGCGCGACGCCCTCGTTGGCGTAAATCTTGGCGGGCAGCGGGGTGGTGTTGGAAAATTCCAGCGTCACATAGCCTTCCCATTCCGGCTCGAACGGCGTGACATTGACGATGATGCCGCAACGCGCATAGGTGGACTTGCCGAGGCAAATGGTCAGCACGCTGCGCGGGATGCGGAAATATTCGACAGTGCGCGCCAGCGCAAACGAGTTGGGCGGGATAATGCAGTAATCGGCAGTGACCTCGACGAAGGAATTCGGATCGAAATTTTTCGGGTCGACGATGGTGCTGTTGATGTTGGTGAACAGCTTGAATTCATTGGAACAGCGGATATCGTATCCATAGCTCGACGTGCCATAAGAAACGATGCGCTTGCCGTCGACCATCTTCACCTGGTTCGGCTCGAAAGGTTCGATCATCCTGTGCTGCTCCGCCATGCGGCGTATCCATTTGTCTGCCTTGATGCTCATAAAATTCAGGTGAAAGATGAAAGGTGAAAATTTCAAGGAAATGCGAAATCCTTTGTCCTTGAATCTCGAGCCTTGTACCTTGTACCTTGCTCCTCTAAATTAATTTCCAAGGGCGCGATTTTAACCAATTCGCCGCTGGCGCGCGCGATTTGCTAAAATCCGCGCCTTGATCGCATTCCGGCCCTTGACATGAATCCCCGCAAAATTCCTACTGAACCAAGAAAAATATTGGTCACTTCCGCGCTGCCCTATGCCAACGGCAGCATCCACCTCGGCCACCTGGTCGAATATATCCAGACCGACATCTGGGTGCGTTTCCAGAAAATGCAGGGCAACACCTGCCACTACGTGTGCGCCGACGACACCCACGGCACGCCGATCATGCTGCGCGCCGAGAAGGAAGGCATCACCCCCGAACAGCTGATCGACCGCGTGTGGCACGAACACAAGGCGGATTTCGACCGCTTCCAGGTCGCGTTCGACAACTACGGCAGCACCAACAGTGGCGAGACGAAACAATATGCGGAGGATATTTACCGCAAGCTCGACAAGGCCGGCCTGATCGCCAAGCGCTCCATCGAACAGTTCTTCGACCCGGTCAAGAACCTGTTCCTGCCGGACCGCTTCATCAAGGGCGAATGCCCGAAGTGCCACGCCAAGGACCAGTACGGCGACAACTGCGAAGTGTGCGGCGCAGCCTACGCGCCCACCGACCTGATCAACCCGTACTCCGCAGTGTCCGGCGCAAAGCCGGAGCTGCGCGACTCCGATCACTATTTCTTCAAGCTCTCCGACAAGCGCTGCCAGGAATTTCTGCGTCTCTGGACAAAGAGCGACACGCTGCAAACCGAAGCATCGAACAAGATGCAGGAATGGCTGGGCGCCGAAGGCGAGAACAAACTCACCGACTGGGACATCTCGCGCGACGCGCCCTACTTCGGCTTCGAGATCCCCGGCGCGCCGGGAAAATATTTCTATGTGTGGCTGGATGCGCCGGTCGGCTACATGGGCAGCTTCAAGCAACTATGCAATCTCCCCTCTCCCGCAAGCGGGAGAGGGGCTGGGGGAGAGGGCGCGCTGAATTTCGACGAATACTGGAAAACTGGCTCGAAGACCGAGCTGTACCACTTCATCGGCAAGGACATCTTATATTTCCATGCGCTGTTCTGGCCCGCGATGCTGCAGCACGCCGATTTCCGCACCCCGACCAAGCTGTTCGCGCATGGCTTCCTGACCGTCAACGGCGAGAAGATGAGCAAGTCGCGCGGCACCTTCATCACCGCTGAGAGTTACCTCAAACAGGGACTCAACCCGGAATACCTGCGCTACTACTACGCTTCCAAGCTAAACGGTACGATGGAAGATATCGACCTGAGTCTGGAAGATTTTGTCGCAAAGGTGAATAGCGATTTGATCGGGAAGTACATCAACATTGCAAGCCGTACTGCCGGCTTTATCAGCAAAAATTTTGGCGGGGTACTTGCCGAGCATGACCAAATTTCTGGTGGCCCAGGCGCAAATCTCATCCTGACCTTTAGAGGCTCGAGTAGCCTAATTGCTGCTGCTTATGAAAATCGGGACTACAGCAAAGCTATCCGAGAAATAATGCGCCTTGCTGACCTCGCCAATGAATATGTAAATTACCAAGCGCCTTGGGTATTAGCCAAGCGAGATGGACAAGAAGCAAAACTACAGAACGTCTGCGCTGTGAGCCTTAATCTTTTTAGGCTGCTCACGCTTTATCTCAAACCAATTTTACCCAAGCTAGCTGAGGATGTTGAGACATTCCTTAATATTAAACCGCTATCATGGACTGCAACTGCTATCCATGATTTGTTGCTTAAGCACAAAATTAACGACTACTCCCATTTGGCGACCCGCATTGACCAAAAACAAATAGACGCCATGATCGAAGCCAACAAACAAACCCTGGAACCTGCCACAGACGCTCATTCTCCGACTCGTCACGCTGTAGCCCAGCAATCTCCCTCTCCCTTAAAGGGCGAGGGGACAAACGTTGGCGCTATCGCGCCAATTATTTCGATTGACGAGTTCGGCAAGATCGATCTGCGCGTTGCAATGATCGTCAACGCGGAACATGTCGAGGGTGCGGAGAAGCTGCTGAAGCTGACGCTGGACATCGGCGAGGAAAAACCCCGCACGGTGTTCGCCGGCATCAAGTCGGTTTACGATCCGGAAAAGCTCAAGGGGCGCATGACCGTGATGGTCGCCAACCTCGCGCCGCGCAAGATGAAGTTCGGCCTGTCGGAAGGCATGGTGCTGGCAGCTTCGGGCGAGACACCCGGATTGTTCATCCTGTCGCCGGATGACGGCGCGCAGCCCGGCATGCGCATCAAATAATCGACGGAAAAACCATCAGCCACATAACCAGCGACTCGGCTGGCGTAGTTTGCCAGCTTACTCGAATGGCTAGTGGTTACATCAGAGGACACTGAGACCACAGAGAAAACGAATGTTTGAATCCCTGTTAGTGATACCCAACAATTCACAAAACTTCGGGGCTCTCTCTGTGTGCTCTGTGATCTCTGTGGCTGAATTTTCGCTTTTTTGATCTCTGACGTTCCATCTACCGGAGCACGCGCATGGATTACGACGTACTGATCATCGGCTCCGGCCCCGCCGGGCAGCATGCGGCGTGGCAGGCTGCGCGCATGGGCAAGCGCGCCGCGATCATCGAGCGCAAACCCAAGCTTGGCGGTGCGGGGCTGCAGACCGGCACGATACCCAGCAAGGCGATGCGCGAAGTCGCTTACCTGCTGTCGCGCTCCAGCGCCGGCGGGATGCGCCAGGCGCTCTCGCCCGGCGGCGTGAATCGCCACGGGCTGCTGGCCGATGCGGTGCGGCGCAAGGAAGTGGTGATCGCGCAGCAGGAATCGGTGATCCTGCAGCGGCTGTTGCGTTCCGGTGTGGCGCTGATTCCGGGCGAGGCTTCGTTCGTCGATGCGCATACCATCCGGGTCACCGACGCGGCCGGCAAGCTGCGCAACATTTCCGCCGAAGCCATCGTGCTGGCCACCGGCTCGCGGCCGCGCCGTCCGGCCGATGTCCCGTTCGACAAGAAGACCGTGCTGGATTCGACTTCCATCCTGAACCTGCGCCACCTGCCGGACAGCCTGACGGTCGTCGGCGGCGGGGTGATCGCCTGCGAATTCGTGTCGATCTTCGCGGCGCTCGGCGTCAGGGTCAGCGTGGTCGACAGCCACGCGCAATTGCTGGAGTATCTGAGCGAGGACGTGGTGGGCGTGCTGGCCGACAGTTTTCTCGGCATGGGCGTCACTTTTCATATGCAGGAACGCGTCGCCCGGATAAGCATCGAAAAAAGCTTCCGCCGCGAAGGAAACGGCACACTCACCGTGCTGGAAAGCGGCAAGCAGATACACGCCGACGCGGTGCTCTATGCGCAGGGCAGGCAACCGAACAGCGAGAAGCTGCATGTCGAGCATGCCGGCATCGTCGCCGAAGACGGGTGGATAGAGGTGAACCAGCATTACCAGACCAGCGTGCCGCACATATTCGCGGTGGGCGACCTGATCGGCCGGCCCGCACTCGCCTCGACCGGAATGGAACAGGGCCGCGCGGCGGTACTGTATGCCTTCGACCGCGAGCAGCATGTCACGGCCGAGAACCTGCCGATGGCGGTCTACACCATCCCGGAGATTTCCTATGTCGGCAAAACCGAAAAGGAAGTGCAGCAGGAAAACATTCCCTATCTGGTCGGCCGCGCCAATTTCAAGGACAGCGCACGCGGACAGATCATCGGCGATGCGCACGGCCTGCTCAAACTGGTGGTGGACAGCGCGCAATGAAAAACTGCTGGGCGTGCATATCGTCGGCGAGCAGGCCAGCGAACTGATCCACATCGGACAACTGGTGATGAACTTCAATGGCAACGGTGCGCGACCTGGTCAGCAACGTATTCAACTATCCGACGCTCGCGGAATGCTACAAACTCGCCGCGATGGATTGCATGCACCAGTTGAAACAGCGAAAGCAATGCTAGCCGCCATCCCAAGCCGCTAGTAAAAAGGGCCGAAATGGTGAGGGAGCACGGCTATGTGTTTCCTCGCTTTTTGCCATTGATCGTGCTTACGAAATCGTGCACAGTAGTAACCAGAAACATTCCTCCTTGTTCTTTTGTTAAAACAAGGTAATTTCCGCTTTGCGCCTGCCAGAAAGCGGACGCAGGAATGATAGGAAATGGGTATGCGCAAAAGGCAGAAACGTGCCAATACCGGAACTTCAACTTGATATTTCAGATGAATCGCTTCATGATGAATTGATAATACATTTTCAACACAGCTATTAACCCATCAGTGAAAAGAATATTCCCAGAGTTTGAGCATCGCGCTCAGCCCGTAATTACTCCATATTTATTTATTATACGGCTAATACATAGCGGGGTCATCGCACTTGCATTTATAGCTGTTTCGCTGTTCATCGGTATTGCCGGCTACCACATCCTTGAGGGTCTGAACTGGATTGATGCATTTCTAAACGCGTCAATGCTCCTAGGTGGAATGGGTCCCGTGAATACGCCAACGACGTTCGGCGGCAAGCTCTTTGCGGGCCTGTATGCTCTTTACTGCGGCTTGGCTGTTATCGTCGTTGCCGGCGTCATCCTCGCGCCGGTTGCACATCGTATCCTCCACAAGTTTCACATGGAGAGCCGCAATCGATGAATATAGCCTGAACGCTAAACGGCCGCTTTTAGGAAGGCAAACAACAATTCCGAAGGGCAACTCTGTGGCCAATTGCGGAACCACTTTGGCTTCAATAAAGATGTATAGCTAATTTAATATGGATAATTTAATTGTAGTATTTGTAGCAGTCTATGTCCTAAATAGTCTCCCTGCATTCGCACCACCGACATGGATGGTTCTCTCATTTCTTGGGTTCAATCATCCACAGTTCAGCTTTCTATCTCTGGCTTTGGCAGCGGCATTTGCAGCAACATTAGGACGAATAACACTGGCATCACTATCTCAGTTTATCATTCGAAATAGGCTGCTTAGCACAAAATCAAAAGAGAATATTGACTTTCTAAAGGATAAATTGGAATGCCGGAGAGATCAGACTATGGGGGCACTGCTTATCTACTCGTTCACCCCTTTGCCGTCCAATTACCTCTTTATTGCCTACGGACTGACAACTTTGCCAATTAGGCTAATTGCCGCGCCTTTCTTTATCGGCCGGTTGGTCAGTTATGCGGGTTGGATTGTTCTGGGGCAGAAAACTTACAAGAGTCTTGATATCGATGCAGGTCTTGTCGGCGAATATCTAAGTGCTTATTTTATCTTGACGCAAATAGGGTTTCTGCTACTTATTTATTTTTTTACAAAAGTCGATTGGCGAGTTGTGCTAATTGAGAAGAAATTTAGGTGGTTGAAATAATCGCGAATGACCGCAACGTGTCGTTAGCCGCCATTGGCGAAGTGCCGCTTTCGGGCAGTTCAAATATCAATTAACTGAAGATCCCCTAGCTTTCCTGCCCGGTGCCGCCTTTGGAATAATCCCAGCCAACCGGCACCTTATCCCTTCGATCTTCTGGCCTTCCACGAACCTGGTCGAGTGGTAAGTCATTACCTCACCTTTGGCCGCAAGCTCTGCCAAGTAGAGGCGTGTTTTAGAAAGTGAAAGACCAGCCCCTTCAGCAATCTCGGCGTCCAGTTTCTCGCCATGCTTCTTTAAGTATTTCAGGATTTCATTCATTTGATCGACGCCAATTTGGAAGTTAAAAAAACCGGCTTATCACCGGCTTTATTTATTACGCCAAACCGCATCCTTACGCAAGGCCAGCCCAGCAAGCAATTGAAACGGCAGCGGCCGCAAGCCAGCCAAATGCCATGTGAAAGTCGCTGTCATGTGAAGTGGTATTGCTGTTGATTTTGTCGCTCATTCTTAATCTCCTAAATAAACCATCGTTATCCCAACGATAAGGTCAATGTCGGACTGTAATATTAGGGAATGGTTCCATCGGCTCTAAATAGTGGATTGAATTGGTTTTTAGAAATATGCAGTTACAAATGATTGCCTCTGACCCTGTGTAGGTTTTTGCTGTACAGTTGCTTTGGGTTTATATAGTTATCTTCGAAATTGCTTTTTGATTTGGGGAGCTTATGACGGCTAATCTAAAATTGGTAAAACCCGTTTCGGCGCTTTCTCACACTTCAAAGAATGAGTTTTGCTCCCCGATTAACTGCAATGATTGCGGAATCCATGATTTGTGCAGTGAGGTGAATGGTTCCGATGTGGATTTGAGTTTGCCCGAGACCATAGTCAAGAACCGCAGGATGGTCGAACGTGGCGAGTTACTTTACAACACGAATGAGCCGGTGTGCAATATCTATGCAATACGCACAGGTTCCGTCAAGACCTACGTCCTGACTACCGATGGCAGGATGCAGATCACCGGGTTCCATATTCCCGGTGAATTGCTCGGTTTGGGGGCCATTGCAGCCAATTACTTCACCACCGAAGCGATGGCGCTCGAAACCACCATGGTGTGCGAAGTCCCCATTCAAGTGCTGGAAGTTTACAGCAAGCAAAATCCAACCATCCGTCAGCAGATGCTCAAAATTCTGAGCCGTGAAATCATCGACAATCAGGAATTGATGCTGTTGCTGGGAAAGAAGAATGCTGAGGAGCGTTTGGCCACATTCTTGTTAAACATATCTGAACGCTTCAGGAGACGAAATTACTCCGCCACTGAATTTAACCTGAGCATGTCACGCAACGACATCGGCAATTACCTAGGCTTAACTGAAGAAACAGTATCCAGAGTATTTACCCGCTTTCAAAACGAGGGGCTGCTGACAGCCGAACGGCGTCAAGTGCAACTCATCGAACTGAGGAAACTCAATAAGATTGCTAATTCATAATCTCAAGTGAAATAGTTCAGAGGACACTGTACGCTTCGTTACGACCTAACATTATTGATACACACCATCCATGAGAAAGAAGCACGCCCCAGAACAATATACGGCCAAACCCAGAGGTTTGGTCGTGAAATCCACTACTACGCTACCAAGCCATCCGGCGTTAGGCGTAGCCAAGGTGTTGGTTGGCTGGATGGAAAGGGGTGGAGTGCCACCGAGCATCATCCTGTTGCATGGCCTGCATTTCGCTCGTAGCCCAGAAAATGATGGGCTTCCGGTAGACACGTATCGCCCCCATCTCAAGATGCAAGGCACCGACAATAAGGCCATCTCGGCGATACTGGATGCTTTGGCACGTCCTCAAGTCGATAAAGCCCAAGTGATCGCGGAGTGGCTTCAATCTGTCTGGGTGAAGAAATCCGCCAGGGCATCTCAAATTACTCCATCTAAAAAGGAGCATAAAAGGCCCACGGCTCCGATTAAGCCAGCCAGACCACTTAGAAAAGCCAAAGGCTCGACCCTGACGAAACCCGTAATTGCTGTCAAAAAGAAACGATAAGAGTATGGCGTTATAAGTTGGCGCTTGCAGTTGGCCAAATGAAAAGCGAACGGCTAAAGTTCAACCAGAAGCGGACACTGGCATTCAGGATTACGAACGGGCAGAATGCGGCCATATAGCAGTCAGTCAACTGTTACTCATTTAGCGCTCAGTCCGTATTATCAAAACATGTCCGGATGAAACTGTCGTCTTAATAATTGTTAGAAGTCTGCCTTCGGAATGGTGCTCAAAAATGTTTGATATGCTGACCAACCTACTGGAAATTGCATTTTCTTCTGTTTGGTTAATTGTTGGTGCTGTCGTTGGGCTTCTTGCTGCTGCTATCGTTTGGTATACAGTAGACATTCAAGACCGAAGTGTTGCGGCTGCATCCACATACGTCATAGTTTTCATATTGTTCTCGCTAGTCGGTAGCCACTTGAAGAGGGGAAAGTGACTTGTTTTCATTTCGCGTAAAAACTTCTAACCCTGCCCTCAAGCGGGACTCCACAAAAGCTGCGCCTTTGCTTCGCCCCTTAGCTCCACGTTATACATTTTCTGAAAGGATTTGACTTATGCTCGCCATTTTCAAAAAACCAATACTCCTGTTAAAGCTCGAAGGCTTCGCCGTCTTTCTCTTAGCGCTCGTTATTTATTGGCAGCAGTCTTTCGGATGGACACTGTTTTGGTCAACCGTATTGCTCCCAGATCTTGCACTCCTTGGGTATCTCGTTAATGCCAAGGTTGGCGCAACAGCGTACAACATCACGCACTCGAAATTATTACCTAGTGCGTTAGCTGTTGTTGCCATCGTAACGGGCAATGCCTTGTTCTCGGCCTTGGCTCTTATTTGGTTTGTTCACATTGGCGTAGATAGGATGTTGGGTTACGGCCTAAAGTACCCGGAGGGATTTAAAGTCACCCATCTTGGCACCATTGGACAAATGGGTGGTGAACCACGCGGCAGCTATTTACCGTGTGGAAAATAAAAATGTCTAACCCTACGCCCAAGCTGGACTGCGTAAAAGCTCGCAGCCCCTTAGCTCCACTTTAGGACTGCCTTCACATCTATGCACACGATTGGCGCTTTCGCTGTAGTTTTTGATGAATCAAATAGGGTTCTACTTTGCCATCGCACAGATCATGACATGTGGAATCTTCCTGGTGGTCGAGTCGAACCATACGAGTCACCGTGGGCAGCGGTAGTGCGTGAGGTAGAAGAAGAAGTTGGATTTCTCGTTCGTGTCGAACGACTTCTTGGTGTTTACTCCATTCCGCAAAGAACCGACCTCGTGCTCAATTTTCTCTGCGTCGTTACGGGTGGTGCATCATACTACAGCCCAGAAGCAGACGATATCCAATGGTTCGACAGAAAGAGCATTCCGGAAAACACACTACCTCGCCATCTTGAAAGAATCGAAGATGCCTACTCACTCAAAGACGGCGTGTGCCTCAAAGCGCAGGCCTAACCCGTCATTCGAGAAGGACTCTTATGGTTCGACGCTTGCCAGATGATGGGAAGAAGAACGAGTGGCCGAAATTGGCAGATAAGCAGCCGGTTGTATTGGCCGATTCAAAACGGCAGAATGCGGCCAATAACTGCCGTTCGTGACTGGCAGCTTTCCGGCAATCAACATGTCATCATCGAGTTCCGCAACGTGCCAATAAGAGTCATTCGCTTGAGTCTTATAGCAACCCTGCAAGTTGATATTGGCGCCTTACCTTTATGCCCATCAATTCATTAAGTGCTTTTGATGGCACAAAAAAAGCCGCTGACTATTTCTAGCAGCGGTCAAATTTGATTCACAAATTGGCGATTAACCTGAACAGGTTGACCTATTTTTGAGGTCTCGTAATAGCGCATAAAATAGCGCCAACAACTAACCCCACCACCAATCCAGTTAAGCCAAGGTTTCCGCCGATGCTGTCTTTGAAATCATCCCCGCCTACTATCCAAGATAGCAAAAAGAAGAATAGGGCAATGGAAAACCAAACAATTTCGCCAACAGACAAGGCGAACAAGTTTGGACCTTTTGGAAAATGAACGTCGTGTAAATTAATGGAGTGCATGATCATCTCCTTTACTGACATTAGCAAGACTTACTGATTCACCACAGACCGCGGTGGTAAGTAGCGAAATGCGTACCAAGTGTCAACGCATATCGCAAGATAATTATGCGCCTTTGATAACAAAAATCAACAGATAGATCCGCTTTGTATCGTTTGCTGATAGCCGCGAGTGTCCGGTATCGGGCAGCGAATTTAGTTGACCGTATGTCCCTTCCAGGTCGTTAAGAGTCAGTCCAGGTGACTAATTATTACCTTTTTTTATGACTGCTTCCGGGAGTAAAGCAGACACCCAGATGTCTATCCTCGTATAGCTGGAGTGTGTGCCAGTGACTATTCGGCCCAAGCGTCCAGTGACACCCCCCGCCCCCGCAGTGTCCTCGGCCAGAAAGCTACGATTCCTCGACTCTACGGATGGTCCAGTAAATTCCTCAGATGTCCGAAGAGAGGAATGTCAGGAAAGCGTGGTAGCCGAAACGCCGATAATACATTGTTTATACGCTACATTTATTGTCGCTGCTTCAGCGTTCGGATAGGCTCACCCCTTACATCAAGGTTGAAAATCGATTGTAGGGGGTTCTATCGAGGCCGGGGGAAAATTGGTGACTCGCAAAAGTTTCTCGCCGACACCATGGCGGGTAAATAACAGATAATAGTTATAGAAATATTTCTCAAAAAGTACTCGCTGTTCTATCCCGCCACTTATGGGAGTGTCATACCGGCAAGATGCCAGGCTGTTTTGGAGTTCAAGCCTTGCTTACGGTAATAATGAAAGTCCCTCATGAACCGTGCGAGTCGGGTAAACGTCCGTAACATGATCACTCCCTTCCATTTCTATATTTCAATATTGCTGTTAAATTCCACAAACAAATGACCAAATAGAAAGCAGTTGTGATTTTCCGTTTTCAGCAGGGTTGCACTATTACCCTGATGGCATATTTCCCTGCATAATTCAGCACAACGAAATGCAAATTATTCAGAAAGATGTTGCCTAGCCGGTTTATTGCCAGAAACGGCTTGCCGGAACGGCTGAGGAAACCAAGTTGAGGATTGAATTGCCCATTCTTTACCAGGTGGATTTCCGAAAGTTCCGGCAACAGCTTCGAAACAGGCTGCCAGACCAGATCCCTTAGGCTATAGCCAAAGAGTTTTTCGCCAGCCTTGCTGCAATCGCAGATCATGCCACGTTCGTCCACAGTCAGCGTCGGCGGCTCCTGCCATTCGACGCGTGAAGGTGGATGAATCTCGCTTGCGGCATTACTTTCCCTGGCTGGGTTCATGTCGTGCTCCTTAATAAAGGCTTGATGAAAGTATTAATTATGGAGAATAAAAGTTACAGTAGCATTACGCTTGAACATAACCTTGAATATCAAGGACAGCAAAACTGCGACTACGGCCAGTCTCCCTGGCACCGGCCTGAGCTACAGAACAACGTCAACCAGCTCAGCTGAAAATACGCCAACAACACGTTCCGGAATATCTGGCTGGATCTGGGTTTTGATCGTGGTGATTGTCGTGGTGGTGTTGGCTTTGAAGTAGGGCTAGAGCAGTTGAAATACTTGCCAGTTAGTCACAAGTTCATTTTTCCTCGGACAAGTTTGTTCAATTTTTCCATTTCGTTTTTAATAACATCATCCTTTTGCTGCAGTGTATCGAACCCGCCGCTACGGACTATATTTGCAAATTCATCGTAAAGCTTATCCATTTCTGCTTTAGAAAAAATGGATTCTTCTTGCTCAAATCTTGCCTTATTCATATTGCATTCCTCCATAGATAAACAAACCGGTTATTTGTGTTATTCCGTAACTACACTCAATAGAGTCGTCAGGCCATGCGCTTACTGGAAAGGTTAGGTTTGGCACGGATGATCATAACGAATAGGTTCGCCCCCTCCCAAAAACCGGCTTTAACAGTTTTGTTAAGCGTGTTCCATGCCTCGTACAAGGCTCCTTCTGGAGATGCATCGTATGCAAGGAGGCAGGCATAGTCGTAATCCCATGCGGGTGTTTTAGGGTCTTCATCGATTTTTGGTAGAGCTCGATAGAAGAATGCTTGATATATGTTAGTAACAAGCTCGGTCTCAGCTTTTGTAGTTCCACCTTTTTCAAAATACTTTCCCTCAAATACGATCTTGAAGGGGAACGGGGGGCGAAGTGCAAAGTCTGGGCAACTTTGCGTCAAGGGATTGCCATCGGTTTGACCCTTCCATTGAGCCATTATTTTTGTTGGCTTCGATCCGATGATCTTATTAAAGGGATGACGTTTCTTTCGTGTTGGAGTTCCGGAACACTTATCCTTCATATTCCGAAAATACTCTGATAGCAATGATTGTTTAGCGGCGGTCTGATCAATACCTGGGATTGTTTGCATGTATTTGAAGATCACTGGAAACGCAAAATGATATAGAAACGCATCTTCAGGTTGCCGTTTATGCTTTGCCTTGTCATCCAATTTAGATTCCGCTACTACCTTACGAACTTGTTCCCGCAGGTCATCCGGAGCAGGAAGTGCTTTGGTTAGCTCCAATTCAAGGCCCTTGAGAAATTCATACGCTTCACTTTTATCCACGGTTGCCTCCATATCCAATCTTGTATATCCGCTGGCCGGAAAGAATCATTTCGCAGCCATCATACCGCTAACCCAGCAATAATCTTCTATATTAATGTTGGACAATTCCAGTATATTGACCACGCTTTAAATCCTCATAAACCGACCACCAGAAAGACCAACATGAACCGCACAGAATTGATCGCTGCACTGGCAGAGAAAACCAACTCCACCAAAGTCGATGCAGACAAGACCATCGCAGCCCTTATCGACATCATCACCGCCACTCTGAAAAAAGGTTACAACGTTGCCCTGGTCGGCTTCGGTACTTTTGAAGTTAGAAAACGTGCTGCCCGTGCTGGCCGTAATCCCCAGACCGGCGCTGCTATCAAGATCAAGGCAAGCAAAGTACCGGCATTCAAGGCAGGGGCTACGTTAAAAGCTGCGGTAAATGGGGCGAAGAAGTACGATTCAAATAGCAGCCGATAGTCATCCAGTGGTTGCGTTTTAGGATGTCGTTTTCGGGCAGTGTAATAGGAGGCATGATCGACCGCAAAGTGCCAGTTGCGGTCATTGGCGGGTAGAATGTCCAAGGGTCAGCAAGCGGCCAAAAGCAGTCTTTTGAGGAAAGGGAAATCATGAAGGAGCTTGTTTTGGCGCTTTCCGGCCTTCTGCTCGCGACATCAACCTACGCTGCAAGCTTCGATTGTGCAAAGGCGCAAACGGCCTACGAAAAGCTTGTATGTAATGACTTCAGCCTCGGAATGTCTGACATAGCTATGTCGGATAGGTATCACCAAGCACTGGCATTAACGCCCCATGCCGCTAAGAAAGAGATCGTTCTTAGCCAGAAAAATTGGCTTGCTTCGATTACAAAAGCTCTGGATGATAAAGCAGCTCAAAGCATTTCCAACAACGAAATAAAAAAATGGTTGGGAGGCGCCCTTCGTGCCCGTGTGGCGGAACTATATACCCAAGTGATAGTTGGGAAGCCGGTTATTATGAATGACCAACCTTCGAGCAAGGACGTATGTTCTGCCGTCCTAAGCGACAAAAATATCGCTAAGGCATCTGACGTCCAATCTTCTGATCAGGGTGAAGCTCCAACTCCTTCAGACGATGAATACATTTTGAGCCTGCCTAATCAATTTTCGTCTCCTAATTGGGATCAAGGGCATGCAAGATTTGACTTTGAAAATCAGGGCAAGCCTGTGGACGTATATTTGGTCAGCATTGAAGCAACACATATCGTGGGTCAGTTCTATATAGTGGCCAATCCTGAGGAAAAGCATGCCATTGAAGAGAAACTAGGTGATGCGACAGGCGTGAATGATAAACTCGATCTAGCCAGCGATTTTGCATTAATCGGTGCGAAGTCAAATAAGGTGGATCACCCACCCAAGTTCGCGTCCAAGCTCTTTGATCCATCGCTTAGTTCGGCGTATGGCAAAGCGGCTTACACCCGATCTCAAGTATTCCAATTTGGCAATTCGACGTATCTGCTAGCAACAGCAACTAACCGTTTTAGCCCGACGTTCGTAGTGTTTAAACCGAAGGCAACTACTTTGGATCCTATTTGCTATTACTGGATTAGGCCAAACATACAGAAGTAACCAAACGAACGTCCGCTATCGGGAAACCTGAATGTCTCTTAAGGGTCGATAAGGGACTTCTTCGCTAACAAGTTTATTCTCAACTCTATGTCTCTTATGTGTCGGGAAGCGACTGTTTGTAGTCGCTAACACTTATGTCCGCTATCCGCCCCAAGATCGACCGTTCGCATTCCTGGCGTTCGATAGATAAAGGCCCCCATCTTTTCAGACCGGGGCCTCCCATTTTTCAACTCTGTTTACCAGCGGTTTGTCGCCACCCCATCATTTTTTCCTGCTGATCGCGGTGAGTATGCCCTGCAATATCGCCGTCGGCGTGGGCGGACAGCCGCCCACCACCACATCCACCGGGATCACGTTGGCAACCTTGCCGACAGCTGGCATAGCTTTCGCCCCCTGAACAAAAGATTCCCCCGTCGCAGGCACACTCGCCGATCGCCACCACCAGCTTGGGCTCCGGCGTGGCGTCGTAGGTGCGCTTGAGCGCGGTCGCCATGTGGCGCGACACCGGGCCGGTGACCAGCAGCATGTCCGCATGGCGCGGACTGGCGACGAACTTGATGCCCAGACCTTCGATGTTGTAATAGGCATTGTTGACCGCGTGGATCTCCAGTTCGCACCCGTTGCATGAGCCGGCATCGACATGGCGTATGTTCAGCGCGCTGCCGAACACGCGCAGGATCTCCTCGTTCAACCGCTGTGTATCGACCCGCATCGACTCGTCCGGCAACGGCGCGGCTTCGGTCTTGATGCCGGTCTTGATGATCTGTTTGATGAGCTGATACATGGGTTCGCCTCTAAAGGTCCTGGCCTGAGTAACTCAGATTGAACGATTTGTTGATCAGCGGAAAGTCCGGCACGATGTTGCCCATCACGGCATGTTCCAGCACCGGCCAGTTTTGCCAGGATGGGTCGTGCGGATGCACGCGTGTCAAATCACCTTTTGCATCGGTGTGTATCGCCACCAGTACCTCGCCGCGCCATCCTTCCACCATGCCTACGCCGAAACCGAGCGCCGGAAGTTTTTCGAGCGGCACCGTCAAGGTGTCGTCGTGTATCAGGTTGGCGAGTATCGCTCTTTGCAAACGCAACGACTCGAACAATTCATCGAAGCGCACGATGACACGCGCCGCGACATCGCCGTTGCGATAGGTCGCCATGCGCACATCCAGTTTGTCATAGGGAGCACAGGGAAACTGCACGCGCGCGTCCCAGGCCAGCGAACTGGCGCGCCCGGCCAGGCCGCACAAGCCGAGCTGTGCGGCGAGTTTCGGCTCGACGCGCCCGGTGCCGATGAAGCGATCCTGCACGCCGGCATGTTCTTCGTAAATGCCGCGCAGCACACGCACTTCGCGCTCCAGCATGGCACATTCATCGAGCAGCGTCTGTTTGTCCGGTTCCTGCAAATCGGCGGCTACCCCGCCCGGAATGATCTGTCCATCAGATAGCGATGTCCGAACAACGCGGCATTGTTGCGCAACACCTGCTCCTTCAAAATCCAGAACTGCGCAAAGCCGAACGACAGCGCAACATCGTTGCCCAGATAGCCGAGATCGCCCAGGTGATTGGCGATGCGTTCGCGTTCCAGGAACAGCGCGCGCAGCCACAGCGCACGGTCCGGCGGCGTGACCGCGGCAATGCTTTCCGCTGCCATCGCATACGCCCATGCATACGCGACCGTGCTGTCGCCGCTCACCCGTCCGGCGAGTTTGGCGGCCTGTTGCAAACTCATGCTCTCGAAGCGCTTTTCGATGCCTTTGTGGACATAGCCCAGACGCTCCTCAAGGCGCAGCGTAGTTTCACCGACCACCGAAAAACGGAAGTGCCCCGGCTCGATGATGCCCGCATGCACCGGGCCCACCGCAATCTCATGCACGCCCTGTCCTTCCACTTGCACGAAAGGATAATCGTCCGGTTCGTCCGTACGACTTACTGCGGCATCAAAATCCTTGCGCAACGGAAAGCTGCCGCCATGCCATGCACCGTGGCGCAACCATTTGCGATGATCCTGGCCTTCGTGGGCGAAAATGCCGAGCAGGTCATATGCGGCGCGTTGCATGCGATTGGCCACCGGAAATATCCGGCTGACATCGGGATAGTGGGGCAATTCGGCGGGCAACGGCACACTCAGACAGATCAAACCCTTTTCATTGACCAGCGCAACATGCAAAGCAAATCCGGAACCCAGCTCACGATCATCGCTGCCCCACAATGCGACCAGCCTGCCGCCGCCGTCCTGCACGTTCTGGCAGATCGGCTGCAGATCGTCGGGTTTGATCTCGCCCGACCACGCGGGAATCGCGCCGGGAAGTTTGGTCAGGTGCAGATTGGGATGAGTTATTGGCATCGTCTTATCCTGAAAAAATCAGTTAGCCACATAACCAGCGACTCGGCTGGCGTAGTTTGCCAGCTTAGTCGAATGGCTAGTAGTTACATCAGAGAACACAGAGTTCACAGAGAAAAATCATTGGTTGCTGTTAATAGCAATCTCAAGCAAGTAAACATGAAAAATATGTGTATCCGGCTTCATCTCTGTGTCCTCTGTGATCTCTGTGGCTCGAATTAAGGTTTTCGGTTTATCCGCCCAGCAAGGCCGCCGCCTGGCGATACCAGTCGGCCAGATAGGGCGGCATATACAGCCCGAGGATCAACACCAGCAGCAGGTGCGCAAACACCGGGATCAGCGCCGGCTGGTGCGGCAATCGGCGCGCCGTGGTTTCGCCGAACACGATAGGCTGTATCTTGCCGAAGATGGCGGCGAACGCGATGCCCAGCGCGATCAACAGGAACGGTGTGGTCCACGGATAATCGTGCATGGCGGTGGTGATGATCAGGAACTCGCTGGCGAATACGCCGAACGGCGGCATGCCCAGAATGGCCAGCGTGCCGAGCATCAGCCCCCATCCCACCGTGGGGCTGACTTGCAGCATGCCGCGTATGTTTTCCATCTGCTGCGTGCCGGTTTTTTGCACCGCATGGCCGACCGCGAAGAAGATCGCCGACTTGGTCAGCGAGTGCACCGTCATGTGCAGCATCGCCGCGAACGTGGCGACCGGCCCGCCCATGCCGAAGGCGAAGGTGATCAGCCCCATGTGTTCGATGGAGGAATAGGCGAACATGCGCTTGATGTCCTTTTGCCGCGACAGAAACAATGCGCCGACCACCACCGACAACAGGCCGAATCCCATCATCAGGTTGCCGGCGAAATGCGTCCCCAGCGAACCGTCCACCAGCACCTTGCTGCGCATCACCGCGCACAGCGCGACATTCAGCAGCAGGCCGGACAGCACCGCGGAGACCGGCGTGGGGCCTTCCGCATGCGCATCCGGCAGCCAGCTGTGCAGCGGCACCAGGCCGACCTTGGTACCGTAGCCGACCAGCAGGAATACGAATGCCAGCTTGAGCACCGTTGGTTCAAGCCCGCCTTTGACCTGGTTCAGATGCGTCCACAGCAGGGCCGTGCCGCCTTCGCCGAGCACGCGCTCGGCGGCGAAATACAGCAGGATGGTGCCGAACAGTGCGAGCGCGATGCCCACGCCGCACAGGATGAAATATTTCCACGCCGCCTCGATGCTGGCCGGGGTGCGGTACAGGCTGACCAGCAGCACGGTGGTCAGCGTGGCCGCTTCCATCGCCACCCAGATGATGCCCATGTTGTTGGAGGTCAGCGCCACCAGCATGGCCAGTGTGAACATCTGGTACATGCTGTAGTACAGATGCAGCATCGGCGTGGTGAGCTTGCCGTGATGCTGCTCGATGCGCATATAGGGGCGCGAGAACAGCGAGGTGGTGAACGCGACGAATGCGGTCAGCGCGACCAGGAATACGTTGAACTGGTCGATGAAGAATTCCTCGTTGAACGCGACCTGCGGCCCCGAATCGATCACGCGCATCGTCAACACCACCGCCGCGATAAAGGTGCCAGAAACTCATCAGCGAATTCAGCTCCGCCGCCCAGCTGCGCGAGCCGAAGACGGCCAGCAGCAGCCGCCCGCAGCGGGGTGAGCAACAGCGCCAGGAGTTGCAGATCAATCATCCTTGAGCTTCTCCATGTGCGAGATATCCAGGCTGTCGAAGGTCTCGCGTATCTGGAAGAAAAAGATACCGAATATGAAAGTGGCCACCAGCACGTCCAGCGCGATGCCCAGTTCCACCACCAGCGGCATGCCGTGCGTGGCGCTGGTCGCGGCAAAGAACAATCCGTTTTCCATCGCCAGAAAGCCGACCACCTGCGGGACCGCCTTGCGCCGCGTCAGCATCATCAGCAGCGACAGCAGCACGCTGGCCAGCGCGATGCCGATCAGGCCGCGCGTGATGCTTTCGGAGAGTTGCGAGATCGGCGCGGCCAGATTGAAGGAAAAGATCACCAGCGCAATACCGACCAGCATCGTGGTCGGAATGTTGATCAGCGTTTCCACGTCCCATCTCACGTTCAGCTTGCGTATCAGGCGATGCAGCAGCCACGGCAACACCAGCACCTTGAGCAACAGCGTCAATCCGGCGGAGTAATACAAATGGTGCTGATCCGTCGAGTAGGCCACCACAAAGGTGCTGAGCGACAACACCAACCCCTGCCAGGCAAACAGATTTGATCAGCGACAGGATGCGGCGTTGCGACAGCATCGCAAACGCGATCAGCAGCAGCAGCGCCGCCAGCAGGTTGATGATCTGGATGTGTGTAACTCATCGGCATGTCAGGCACCCAGCAGGAAGTGGATCAACAGTCCCAGCACCGCCAGCAGAAATGCGGTGCCCAGAAACTCCGGCGCGCGGAAGATGCGCATCTTGGCGAGCAGCGTTTCCAGCACTGCCAGTGCGGCGCCTGCCAGTATCAGCTTGACCAGCAGCGCGATGATGGCCAGCGGCAGCGCGCCCCAATTGCCCACCTCGGCAATGCCGTAGCGGCAGCGAACAGCGCGATGCCGATGGAAATGTAAGCGAACAGTTTGAGGCTGCTCGCCCACTCCACCAGCGCCAGGTGGCGCGCCGAATATTCCAGGATCATCGCCTCGTGGATCATGGTCAGTTCCAGATGCGTGCTGGGATTGTCCACCGGGATGCGCGCATTCTCGGCCAGCAGCACGATCACGAAAGCCAATCCGGCAAAGGCCAGGCTGGGATACAGCACGAACTGGTGATGCGCCAGCGCATCCACGATGCGCGGCAGCTGCGTCGAGTGGCTGATCAGCGAAGCGGTGAAGAACACCATCAGCAATGCCGGTTCGGCGAGAAACGACACCAGCATCTCGCGCCGCGCGCCCAGCGTGCCGAATGCGGTGCCGATATCCATCGCGGCAAGCGCGATGAACACCCGCGCCAGCGCAAACACGCCGACCAGCGCGATCACGTCGGCGGCGGGCGAGAACGGCAGATCCACCGCGATGATCGGAATGATGGCCGCCGCCAGCCACATGCAGCCGAACAGGATATAAGGCGTGACGCGAAACAGCGGCGAAGCGTTATAGGCCATCACCGCATCCTTGTGAAACAGCTTGCGCAGCGTGCGATAGGGTTGCAGCACGCCCGGGCCGGAGCGGTTTTGCAGCCAGGCACGGCACTGGTTCACCCAGCCGGTCAGCAGCGGTGCGAGCAACACCACCAGCAGAGACTGGTAGAGCTGAAACAGGATGCCGAGAGCCTGGTTCGAGTGCTCCATCATACAAACGCCAGCAACACGACCAGCGTGACAAAGGTATACGTCAGATACAAATGGATGCGTCCGTGCTGCAACAGCGATGCCCAGGGACGAAAGTTTTTCGGTGATGTGTTTGATCGGCAGATACAGCGCGAACCAGAAGCGGTCATCGCTGCGGCCGTGATAGCGCGGATGCGTATCGAACGCGCTCGGCAACTCCCTTTCAATGCGGAAGAACGGCTCGAAGATGCGCCGGATCGGCTGCCCGAATCCTTCGGCAGTGTCCTGCATGCGCGAAGTTTGCGCCGGGAAGCCGCAGTCCCAGGCCGGGCCGCGGCGCAGCCGGCCGTGATAAAAACGATGCACCACCAAGGCGGTCACCAGCATCACGCCCAGCACCGCCAGCAGGAAATACACCGGGCTGTAGCTGGCTCGCTCGATGTCGACCGGCGCGAGGAACAGCCAGCCCGGAGCCGCATTGCCCAGCCCGCGTCCGACCAGGACCTGTGTCACCAGATCGAGTTGCCGCACCACGAACACCGGCGCCAGGCCCAGCACCACACAACCGAATGCCAGCCAGCCCAAGCCGATGCGCTCCCAGATACCGGCATCGTGCGGCATGTTCCACGCGCCTCGCCGCGCGGCTGGCCGAGGAAGATGACCCCGTAGAATTTCACCATCACATAGGCCGCCAGCGCGGCCGCCAGCGCGATCACCGCCGCCGCCACCGGTATCAGCATGTTGATGTAGTTGTTGGGCAAGCCCGGCGACAGCAGAAACGCCTGCAGCAGCAGCCATTCCGACACGAATCCGTTGAACGGCGGCAGGCCGGATATCGACAGCACGCCGACCAGCATCAGCACCGCGACCCACGGCATGTGCCGGATCAGGCCGCCCATGCGCCCCATGTTGCGCTCGCCGGTCGCATGCAGATATCGAACCGGTGCCGATGAACAGCAGGCTCTTGAAGAACGCATGGTTCAGGCTGTGGTACAGCATCGCGGTGAGCGACAAGGCCGCCAGCGCGTCCTTGCCATACACGTGGAAGATGATCGCCAGCCCGATGCCCACCAGCAGCAGTCCGATGTTCTCGATCGAGGAATATGCCAGCAGCCGCTTCATGTCGCCCTGCACCGCGGCGAACATCACGCCGAAAATCGCGGTGATCAGGCCCAGCGCCAGCGCCAGCACGCCCCACCACCATTGCTGCCCATCCAACGAATTGGCGAGCAGATCGAAGGTGACGCGCAGGATGCCGTAGATCGCGGTTTTCAGCATGATGCCGCTCATCAATGCGGAAACCGGCGAGGGTGCCGCCGGGTGCGCTTCGGGCAGCCAGACATGCAGCGGCAGCAAGCCCGCTTTCGCGCCGAATCCGAACAGCGCCAGCAGAAACACCACCGACGACCAGAACGCCGACAGATGCGCAGCGCGCATCGCCGCAAAGGTATAGGCGCCGATGCCGTGACCGCCCTGCATCACGCCAAAGCTGAGCAGGATCGCGATCGCCCCGACGTGCGCGATCAGCAGATACAGGATAACCCGCCTTGCGGATGTCGGGAATCTTGTGGTCGGTGGTGACCAGGAAATAGGAAGACAGCGCCATCGTCTCCCACGCCACCATGAACATGTATGCATCATCGGCCAGCAACACCAGCGCCATGCCGGCCAGGAACAGGTGATATTCCAGGCACAGCAGGCCCAGCGTATTGGCCTGCATGGATTTGAAATAACCGGCGCTGAACAGCGACACGCCGAACGATGCGCCGCCCAGCAGGATCAGGAAAAAACCCGAGAGCGGATCGAGACGCAGATGCAGCGGCAGATCGGGCAGGCCCAGCGGCAATACCGCCTGGCTGGCAGGTTCGGCCGAGCGACCATAAACCGGTTGCGGCCAACACCAGCGAAACAATCGCGCCGGCAGGGAATACGACATCGTTGATCAGACGCGGCCTGCCCTGCAGTGCCAGACCGAGCATTCCCAGGCCCAGCCAAACAATTATGGCCGCGCCCGCAACATCCAGAGGCAATACACCCGCAATGTCCATCCCGATTGTCTTTTCACCGACTTGCTGATTGGCCAAACTGCGCAAGGCGGCGATTCTACTCCGTATATTGCCGCGCCCTCAATAGCGCTCAAGCGGGTTAGCCCGGCAACCGTATCCACCTTCACGTTTTCTTCACGCAAAAAGTGTTGCCCGCGCGCGCTCTTCTAAACTCTCGAGCATCCAAGCCTATTGACAACAAGTTCGAACGCATGTGAAAGTTCACCCAAGCTTGGGGTAAAACCAAAAACAAATTTCCGGATGCTCAGGGGGAAATTATGAATACACCATGGCTAGCGGTAACAGGAACAGACACTGGCCATCGCTTAACACTCGCCTTTTATTTATTGCTCATCGCGATTTCAGCAATGACGATAGATAAACCGGCTCATGCATCGGGCACGGTCACCCCGACTTCCGGATGGTGTTCCAATATTTATGATCCAAGCACCTGCATCTACGCAACCGAGCTGGAAGCCTGTGCAAGGCTGGCATCGATGCAGGCTGAATGCAAATATAGCCCACGCATAGTCCACTATAACGGGACGGAAATTTCCGGGGACGCATGCTTTACGAACGACAGCACGGGAGTGGTATGCTTTCCTGCGTGGAGCGGGTTGGGCTGGATGGGGATCGGCAGCGTTTGCCCTGCCCATACCACCTCGACTTCTCCACCCTGTGTTTGTGCTGACCCCTATCAGCCGGACGTTTCCGGCGCTAGCTGCGTGGACAACTGCCCGGCGAATATGTCCGGCTCTCCCTGCGCCTGCGACACTGGATATGTGCTGAACTCAGACGGACCGGGGTGTGTCCAGGAGCAGTACACCATCTCCGAACCGAAGGATAAAAGTAAGCTTCCTGACGTTCAACCCGGTTCAACCAGCGAGGTCACCGTGCGTGTGACCAGTGTCCAGACCAGTCAGC
Organism: uncultured beta proteobacterium; assembly: GCA_963827265.1. Classification (GTDB taxonomy): domain Bacteria; phylum Pseudomonadota; class Gammaproteobacteria; order Burkholderiales; family Gallionellaceae; genus Gallionella. The sequence goes on from CAWHAD010000007.1 coordinate 637,775, forward strand.
CCAAGCAAGGTGCAGTGGTCAGATTCCATATCGATGCAGACATCTCCAGCGGTGGTCACGTACATGGCGAAGAGCACGGGCGCAGACCAAGGGGTACCATCAGCAGCGATAACTGCGTTGCTGAATCCGGCGGCACGCCAGACACCTATGATTGCACCACCGACTCGCTGGGTAATACTGGATTTACTTTTAAAGCACCGGCTGTTTCGGGTTCGCAAACCATCACAGCCACTTGCATCAGTACTACCTGCAGCGGATTGATAAACAGCAATATCGATGTCAAGGTGGAAGGGTTGGAGACGATACCAGATGACCCAACGCTTTACGTTTTGATTGGCGGTGAAGCGAATAAGCAACATCATGACAATCATTATTTGACTGGTTATGCATTTGAACGACTCGTTGTTTTAGCGATTAACTATCATGTCATCTTTCCAAATGAGCCAGTACTACACTTAAACGATGCTAGCTTGGTCTGGGGCGGAGTGTTTGATATCAATGCCAGTTGGCAAGCTCCACATTCAGAGCATAAGCGAGGCACAGTAATTGATGTTCGCGCCAATACAGCTCTTGGTGCAGTGTCATATAACAATTTCAGGCGCCTTAATACGATTGCGGCCAATGCGCAAATTGATGCTTCTGTTCATTGCATCAGCGATAAAATCGATCACAAGGGTCGTAAGAAACCGAGTTGTATTGGAACTGATGGTTCGCAAGACTCGAATCGCCATTATCATCTTCGTTTATTAGGGGTGCCGGAATGAAACCTATAGTTTTATATACTTCAATATTGACAGTTGCATCGGCCTTTTTATTTACACCCATTCCGTCAATAGCCATTCCCGGAGAAGGCATCGTGTTTGATCCCGTCACCGGAAATTACAAGATTATGTATTGGGAACAGGTTTCAGATGACACGGGCCATGACTTATCCGGCCTTTCTGAAGCAACTTTTGAACCCGCTACTAAAATTGATCCCATGGTCAATTCGTCAATCAGATTGAGTGAGGAAGGACAAGTCGACTATCGTTATAAACTGACTAATGGCATAAGGAGCAAGCAAACTCTAGTAAACTTTTGGCTTGATCTGACTGGCAATATAATTGCGAATCGACCATTGTTAAAGCCGGTAAGTGGATCACCGCCTGACAAAAATAACATACAGGCCGATCTAATTTCGGGCGTAGCAGCTCTTACCACACCATCAGGTTGGGATGGTGCTGCAATCACAAACCTTAACGGTTTGCGAATTAGTTGGAATTATGTGCAGGATGATTATGATGTTACGAAAGGCCTTAAAGCTGGGGAAAGTCAAAGGGGCTTCGGCTTTTCCAGTCATGACATCCCGGGAATTGGTATTGCGCGATTACAAGGAAACGTTGAAGTATATGGCCTCAACTTTTCTGGTGAGGGTCCTGATCCCGCAAGCAATATAGGGATGCAGGCATTACAGCTTGAAAAAAATAATTTTGTCTCGCGAAACGTTGCCGTTCCGAGCATCGCCGTCCCCGATCCGTTCGATGCGGCCGTAACGCTGGAGCGCATTCAGAATCACATGCACACCTGGATAGTCATGCAGTTGCTCGATGCAACTTTCTCTGCTCAACTGGACCGTTCCTTCCAATCCGCGATCAGCGCCTACCGCCTGAATCAGCCCAAGGTCGGCAAGCAAGAAATCCAAAGCATGCGCAAACTGATCGAGAAAGAACAACCAGACCTGGGCCGCGACGAGGAACACGAGGGCGACAAAGAACATGAAAAACACGATGACAGGAAATCCGCGCTGATCGAACGTCTCGCCGCACGCGTGCTCGACTTCGATCTCGCATACGTGGCGAAGCGCATGGACGATGACGATGGAGAACACAGGTCGGCACGCCGCCATGACCGATAGCCTGTGCACATCGAGTCAAAATCTTCTCCGGGCGTCGTTAGGGCTGGCCAACAATCCGAATAACGCTGAACCCGGCTCCACCAGAATTGTGTTGCCTGTTGCGCCGCTGCTGCAAACAAATCACCAATAGCTTCAGCCGTAAACCACCTTCACGTTTTCCGCCTGCAACAAATCTCGCAGGTCGCGCAGCAAGTCATCATGCAGGGTCACTTGCCAGGCCTCGCCCAGACGCAGTTGGCAGCTTGCATTGTCGTTGCGGTAGTGGATCTGCACCGGGCATTTGCCTTCGCGATACGGGGTAAACAATTTCACCAGCTGCTCGATGCTGGCGTTGCCGTTGCAGCGCAGCGCCAGCTGTTGCGCAAAATGGGATCGCGCGGTCGCGAAATCGAACAGCTCTTCGCCGCTGACGCGCACGTTGCCGGAATACTCGTCCAGCTTGGCGGTGCCGCGCACCACCAGCAATTCATCCTCGCGTATCCACGGCCGGTTGGCCTCGTAGATTTCGTTGAACACGGTCAGCTCGACCTGTCCGCCGCCATCGTCGAGCGTGACGATCGCCATGCGCCCGCGCCGGGTCTGCTGGATGCGCAGCCCGGCCACGATGCCGGCCAGCACCACCGGCACGCCGCGCCGCGAAGCGTGCCCCGAACCGCCTGATGATGCCGTTCGATTGCCCGACGAATTGCGGCGTCAGGTCGGCCAGTTTCACCTTGATGAAGTTGGCCAGTTCGTCGGCATATTCCTGGTACGGGTGGCCGCCCAGGTAAATCCCCAGGCTGGCTTTTTCGTGGGCCAGCTGTTCGCGCAGGCGCCAGCGCGGCACGTCGGCGGTCTGCACGATCAGCACCGCATCGGATTCGTCGTGGCCGAACAGGCTGTTCTGGTTCGCCGCGCGCGCCTGCTGGTCGGCGCTCGCCAGCGCCGCATCGACGCTGGCCATCAGCGCGGCGCGGTGATCGTTGACGCGGTCGAATGCGCCGGCCTTGATCAGCGCCTCGACGGTGCGCCGGTTCACGATGCGTTTGTCCACGCGGCGGCAGAAATCGAACAGGTCCTTGAACGGGCCGTTCGCGCGCGCGTTGACGATGCAGTTGATCGCCGCTTCGCCGGTGCCCTTGATCGCCCCCAGTCCATAGGCGATGGTCTTCTCGTCGACCGGCGAGAACACATAGCCGGAACTGTTCACGTCAGGCGGCAGGATGCGGATGTTCTGTTGCAGCGTATCGGCGTAGAAAATGCTGACCTTCTCGGTATTGTCCAGGTCGCCGGACAGCGTCGCGGCCATGAACGAAGCCGGATGATGCGCCTTGAGATAGGCGGTATGGTAGGCGACCAGCGCATAGGCGGCGGCATGGGATTTGTTGAAGCCGTAGCCGGCAAACTTTTCCATCAGGTCGAACAGGTTGCCGGCGACCTCTTTCGTCGTGTTGTTCTTCAGTGCGCCCTCGACGAATGTCTCGCGGTGCATCGCCATCTCCTCGGCCTTTTTCTTGCCCATCGCGCGGCGCAACAGATCGGCGCCGCCGAGGCTGTAGCCGCCGACGATCTGCGCCATCTGCATCACCTGCTCCTGGTAGACCATGATGCCGTAGGTTTCCCTGAGCACCGGCTCGACCGCAGGATGGGGGTAGTCGAATTTCTCGCCGTGCTTGCGCCGGCAGAAATCCGGGATCAGGTCCATCGGGCCGGGACGGTACAGCGCGACCAGCGCGATGATGTCCTCGAAGCGGTCCGGCCTGGCCTGTTTCAGCATGTCCTTCATGCCGCGCGATTCGAGCTGGAACACCGCGGTGGTATTCGCCTGCTTCAGCAGCTCGTAGGTCGCGGCATCATCCAGCGCCAGCGTTTCCAGCGTGAACGGCGCGACACCGCCAGCCAGACGGGTCACATGGCGCATCGCCCAGTCGAGGATGGTCAGCGTGCGCAGACCGAGGAAGTCGAACTTCACCAGGCCGATCGCTTCGACATCGTCCTTGTCGAACTGGCTGACCACGCTGGCGCTGCTGTCGGCGCAATACAGCGGGCAGAAATCGGTGAGCTGGCCGGGCGCGATCAGCACGCCGCCGGCATGCATGCCGATGTTGCGCGTCAGGTCCTCCAGTCTTCCGGCCAGCTCCAGCAGCTCGGGTACGCCTTCCTCGCGCTCGGCGATCGCGTTGATCTCCGGCTCCATCTCGCGCGCCTTTTTCAGCGACACCGGCTTCACCCCCTCGACCGGGATCGCCTTGGACAGGCTGTCGCACAGGCCATACGGAAAATCCATCACCCGTCCGACGTCGCGGATCACCGCCTTGGAAGCCATCGTGCCGAACGTGGCAATCTGCGACACGCACTGCGCGCCGTATTTGTTCTTCACATACTCGATCACGCGCTCGCGCCCGTCCTGGCAGAAATCCACGTCGAAGTCCGGCATCGACACGCGTTCCGGATTCAGGAAGCGCTCGAACAGCAGCCCGTAGCGCAGCGGATCGAGATCGGTGATTGCGAGGCTGTAGGCCACCAGCGAGCCCGCACCGGAACCGCGGCCGGGGCCGACCGGAACTTTGTTGTTCTTCGCCCAGCGGATGAAGTCCGCCACGATCAGGAAGTAGCCGGGGAATCCCATATTTATTATGGTCCCGATCTCGAAATCCAGCCTCGCCCGGTATTCGCGGCATCTTCGCAGCCCGCTGTGCCTCGCCGGGATACAGCTGCGCCATGCGCTGCTGCAGGCCGCGCACCGATTCGTCGCGCAGGAAATCTTCCAGGCTCTCGCCGTTTGGCGTCGGGAAATCCGGCAGGCGCGGCTTGCCCAATGTCAGCGACAGATTGCAGCGGCGCGCAATCTCGATGCTGTTTGCGAGCGCTTCGGGCAGGTCGGCAAACAGCTCCGCCATCTCGGCCTGGGTCTTGAAATACTGCTGCGCGGTAAAGGCCTTTGCGCGGCGCTTGTCGTTGAGCACATAGCCTTCTGCGATGCATACCCGCACCTCGTGCGCCTTGAAATCGTCGGCCGCCAGGAATTGCACCGGATGGGTCGCGACCACCGGCAGGCCGAGCTCGGCGGCAAGTTCCACGGCTTCGTGGATGTAATGTTCCTCGTCCGCAAATCCCGCGCGCTGCACCTCGAGGTAATAGCGGTTATTGAACAGCCCGGCCCATTCCCGGGCGATACCGTCTGGCCTGCGCGGCATTGCCCGACAGCAGCGCGCTGCCGACATCGCCGAGATGCGCACCGGACAGCGCGATCAGGCCGTTGGTATCGCGGTGCAGCCACTCGCGGCGCAACTCGGCGCGGCCGCGATGCTGGTTCTCCAGATAGGCGCGCGACAGCAGCTGGCACAGCAGCAGGTAGCCCGCCGTCGACTGGCACAACAAAAGCATGCGATGGGGACGGTCGCGATCTGCATCGTTGCTGATGTATACGTCGCAGCCGGCAACCGGCTTGATCCCCTCGCCGCGCGCCGACTGGTAGAACTTGATCAGGCCGAAGAAATTGTTCAGGTCGGTCAGCGCCAGTGCCGGCATCCCGTCTTGCCGGGCGGCGTCCACCGCCTCGCCCACGCGCACCATTCCATCCGAAATGGAATATTCGCTGTGCAGGCGGAGATGGACGAAAGCGGGTTGCGGCATGATGAAAAACTGAAGTGGGGTTAGCAGGTATTTCGGCGTTAGCCGAAAGCTCGCAAAATTCGAGCGTCGATTTTAGCACTGCCGGAAGCGTAATTTTTTGTTATCGACACTGTTAGAATGCTTCCCTTGAAATCAACGCCTTCGATCATGCACGCCACGCTGACTCCGCAACGCGAGCGCTATTTGTTGCTCACCCTCGCCGGAATCCAGTTCAGCCACATCCTCGATTTCATGATCATGATGCCGCTGGGCCCGGTCCTGATCAAGGCATTCGGCATCAGCACCCACGAGTTCGGCCTGCTGGTCGCGTCCTACAGTTTCAGTGCCGCGCTGTCCGGTCTGCTGGCTGCCACCTTCATCGACCGCTTCGAGCGCAAACGCCTGGTGCTGACGATATTCGGACTGTTCGGCATCGCGACGCTGGCGTGCGGACTGGCCCCCAGCTATGCGATGCTGCTGATCGCGCGCGGCATGGCGGGAGCGTTCGGCGGGGTGATGGGCGCGATGGTGCAGACCATCATCGGCGACGTGATTCCGTTTTCACGCCGCGCCCGGGCCAGCGGCATCGTATCGACCGCATTTTCACTTTCCACGGTCGCGGGTGTGCCGCTGTCGCTGTGGCTGGCCAACCATTTCCAGTGGCGTGCGCCGTTCATCCTGATCGCGGTGCTGACCGTGCTGTTCATCATCGTCGGCGCGCGCATCCTGCCCGAACTGCGCCATCACATCAGCGACAAAAAGCGCGCGCATCCGTTCTCGGCGATGTTCGAGGTGCTGCGCGAACCGAATCATCTGAATGCGCTGCTGTTTTCCGCGCTGCTGATCTTTTCCGGCTTCACGGTGATCCCCTACATCACCATTTACGCGGTGGGCAACGTCGGCATTTCGCAGCATGACATCCCGTTCATCTATCTCGCGGGCGGCACTGCGACGCTGTTCACCGCGCGGCTGATCGGCCACTGGGCCGACCTGCGCGGCAAGGTCAGAATCTATCGCCTGGTCGCGGTCGCGGCATTGCTGCCCCTGCTGGTGGTCACCCATATCGGCGCCGCGCCGCTGTGGCTGTGGCTGGTCTGCACCACCGCATTCTTCGTGCTGGTCTCGGGACGCATGATTCCGGCGATGGCGATCATCACGTCGGCGGCACAGCCGAAATTGCGCGGCACCTTCATGTCGCTCAATGCCACGTGCAGTCACTCGCGATGGGTCTGGCCACCACGCTGGCCGGATTCATCATCACGCAGAACGATGCGGGGCGGATCGTCCATTACGGTCTGGTGGGTTATGTCGCGATAGCCGGAAACGTGCTGGCGATCCTGTTCGTGTCGCGCATCGTGATGCACGATCAACATGCTGCCGAGCCGGATGTCGCACTGAAATAGACTGGAGCGGGTGAACGGGATCGAACCGTCGTATGCAGCTTGGGAAGCTGCCGTTCTACCATTGAACTACACCCGCGAGGTGGGCGATTTTACGTGGGTTGCCGGCAATACTCAACACAGGCGCGCTGCCATCCGGGCATAACCTCTCGCCGAAATCGCGGGGACGCAGCGACGCAACTTCCTCCCCCGTTTTGTTGCGCAGTCGCTTCACGCCCAGGACGGAATATCGCCACTTCCGGTCCGAACCTCGCCCGGTTTCAGCATCGCCTCGAATTGCGCGATCGGCAGCGGTTTGCCGAACCGGTACCCCTGGAAGTGCCTGCAACCCTCGTTGAACAGGAAGCGGCGCTGCGCTTCCGTCTCCACCCCCTCGGCAATCACGTCCAGGTTCAGGCTGTGCGCCATTGCGATAATGGTTTTCACGATGGCCTTGTCACTGCTGTCAGTGACGATGTCGCGCACGAACGACCGGTCGATCTTGAGCTGGTCGAGCGGCAGCCGTTTCAGGTATTGCAGCGACGAGTAGCCGGTGCCGAAGTCGTCGAGCGAAAACTGGATGCCGATTTCGCTGAGTATATTCATGGTCTTTATCGTGTCCTCGATATCCTCCAGCAGCATGCCTTCGGTAAGCTCCAGCTTGAGCCGCATCGGATTGATGCCATGGTGCCGCACTTGCGCTTTTACCTGGGAGATGAATTCGGCCTGGCGGAACTGCTTGGCACTGACGTTGACCGACAGCACGAGTTCGCGGGTAAGCGCGTCCCGCTGCCATGCCTTGAGTTGCGCGCAAGCCGTTTCCAGCACCCAGGTTCCCATGGGCAGGATCAGGCCGGTCTCTTCGGCCAGCGTGATGAATTGCAGCGGCGGCACCAGACCCTGCTCGGGGTGTTTCCAGCGGATCAATGCCTCGGCGCCCAGCGGCTTGAGCGCATTGTCTACCTGGATCTGGTAATACAGCTCGAATTGCCGCAGGTCGATCGCCTTGCGCAATTCGCTTTCCAGTGCGGCGTGCCGGTTAACGGATGCCTGCATCTGCGGGTCGAAGAAACGCAACGCATTTCGGCCGGATTTTTTGGCCTGGTACATTGCGATATCGGCTTGCTTCATCAATTCTTCCAGCGTGGTTTGCTGGCGGTTGAACAGTGTCGCGCCGATGCTTGCGCTGTTCTGGTAATCGTGCACCGCAAGCCGGTAAGGCATGCTCAGTCTCGAGAGGATTTTCTCGCCGATCGATTCCGCCTGCTCCGCCGCCGCAAGCGCGTGCTCGCTGAGATTTTCCAGCACCACCACAAATTCGTCTCCGCCCAGGCGTGCCACCGTATCACCGTCGCGCACACTGGATACCAGGCGCTGCGCAACCTGCTGCAGCAGCAGGTCGCCGATTTCATGACCGAGGGTGTCGTTGAGTGTCTTGAAATTGTCCAGGTCAAGGAACAGCAATGCACCCTGCTTGCCGGTGCGCGCGCCGGAAGCCAGAGAATGCTGGAGGCGATCCATCAGCAGCAGCCGGTTTGGAAGGTGCGTGAGAGAGTCATAGAATGCCAGCTTCCTCATTTCTGCCTCGACCAGCTTGCTCTCGGTGATGTCCCGTACCGTGCCGCGCATTTTTACCGGCGTGCCCTCGGCATTGAATTCCAGCTTCCCCAATCCATGCATCCATCGCTCGACCTTGTCGTTGTGCCGGATGATGCGGTATTCCCGGTCGAAGTCCCTGCCCTGACCAAACACTTCGTTCCTGAAATATCTGCCGATCTCGATACGATCGTCAGGGTGAATCAGCGCCTCCCATCCTTCCACAGAGCGAGTGTAGGTCCTGTCAATTCCAAACAGCTTGTCAAGTACGTCGGAGCTTTCCCAGATACCGCCGCCGAAATCCAGCATATAACTGCCCAGATCCGCAATGCTTTGCGATTCCCTGAGGGAGGCTTCGCTCGCTTTCAGGGTTTCCTCGTGTGCGAAGACCTTGAGACGCAGATGAATGTTTTCCGATATGCTCCGGTTGGTATTCCGGATCACCATGATCATGAATCCGAGATAAAGGATTGCGGCCATCCCCATCGCCATCGACAGGCTGTCTCCGGCCGCAAACAGGCTGATTGCAGCGGGCAAGATCGCCAATACCGAAAATCCGGCTGCGGAAACCAGGTCGGCCGAATACGAAACCACCCCGCCTGCCGTCAAGCCGGCCAGCATGAAGACCAGAAACATCTGGTGCAGCGGATCGTCGGCAGGAAACATCAGGAAACCTGACGATCCCCACACCACACCCGCAACCAGTACACCCAGCCGGAACCTGGCTATCCTGGCACGCGCAACGGGATAATCTTCCACAGGCGAACGCCGGTATGCGATGACCAGGATCAGCCGAATGAAGGTGACCAGTCCGACCAGTGAAATCCAGACAACAACCACGCCTGCAGCGATGACTTCGCGCTGCATATAGGCGAGTATCGCGGCGAGCAGCGCACTGGCTAAGCGTCGATGCGTTGCTTGCGGACAATAACTGCTGAAGCTGCAGGGATTGTGCTGTTGTGTTCTTGCCAAAACTGTTCATGGCCTGTGGCTGGGAAAAATTAACCGGTGTTTGTACGGATTATGCCATCAAGTTGCATTACGTCCGGTGAAATCATCAAGACATTGACAGCCTGATGCGGGGATTCCACAATCCGTTCCGAATGCGCTGGATCAGCTTCCATTCTCCAATCCGGAATATCGATTGAACCATGGACATTGCAGTGACTTGACTGGTATGAACATATCTGGAACTCGTGATCATTATGGATAAACTGGACACGTCGGAATTATTCAAACTCTATCCGCGTATCGCGGTAAAGATACGCGGATTGTGGGGTACCCGGGAATGCCGAACATTGCTGATGTCGCTGCTGAACGATTCACGTGACGGCAAAAGAGCCGGCTTCCCCGTCTCGGTCGGTCAAACCATCATGTCGCTGCTCAATGCCCACGATGACAAGTTTCCGCAATTCGACTCCAAAAACGACAGTCTTGTGCCGTTTACCGCGGTGCGTCCGCGGCCCGTTGTTGTACAGCAAAAACAGGGCTGGGGCTTCCTCGGATCTTTCGCCAAAATTATCGTCCTGGTCTGTATCGCCGCCGTGGTCTACAAATATTACAAGGGAACCTGAGCCGCCCGGGCCACGGCCGTACCCCTTAACATGTGCTGACATTCAGTTTTAAAGCCGCCTGATCCGCATCCCGGCATCGGGGCACATCATCCGCCGGATGCCCATGAACTTTATTGCGCTTCAGGCATCGGAACATTCCCGGGACTTGCTGCAAGGCCCCGGCCAATTAATCGAGGAGAGATCATGTTGAAAGGTGTCGTGCTGGGCGTCGCATTAACAATAATTGTGGGACTGGCAGGTGGTTACCTGCTGTTGCATAGCGGACTGATTCCGGCCAATGCCGATGCAAAACCCGGCAGACTGGAAACCTGGATGGCCGGAACTTCACTCGATGCAACACTGGATCGATACGCCCCCAGGGAACAGAATCCGGTCGCACTGAACGACCAGAATCTCCTCAAGGGCGTCCGTCTTTTTGCGGAGAACTGCGCAGTCTGCCACGGTTCCGCAAAAGGAGTGCATGCACCTTCACCGATAGCGAAAGGCGAGTATCCGGGGCCGCCCCAATTGGCGACCGACGGTGTCGAGGACGACACGGAAGGCGAGTCGTTCTGGAAGATCAAGCATGGCATACGCCTGACCGGCATGCCCTCGTTCGGCTACACCCTCAAGGACGAACAGATCTGGACGCTCGCACTGTTCCTGAAACATATGGACAAGCTGCCGCCCCAGGTTGATCAGGTCTGGCATCAGGTCCGGAACTGGCCGGTGACGTCACTGGAACAGACGGAACGGAAGTAATCTGCAGCGAATCTGCCGGTGCGGCGATTCCCCGGCTGAGCCAGTATTTATTCAAAACACACAAACTGTAATAGAATTGCAGTTGCCGCGGGTGTGGATCAACGACGGAACAGCGGCCTTCCGGGCTGCCCGCAATGCCGCTGGCCCGCCCATCATATTCATCATCCCTGGTTCAATCGAGCGACAAACAAAAAGTGATTACCGTCAGCATCAACGGCACGGCCCGGCAGCTTCCCGATTCAGCCGGCGTGGCCGTGCTTCTGGAGGATATGGGCCTGACCGGGAAGCGCATCGCGCTGGAACGGAACGGCGAAATCGTGCCGCGCAGCATGTTTGCCACCCAGCAATTGGCGGATGGCGATAAACTGGAAATCGTGGTGGCCGTTGGCGGAGGCTAGCAGGTTCATCTGCAAGATGGTAAAGCAAAGCTAACCAACGATTTGGCTGGCGTCGTATGACAGCTTGGTCGACTGGCTATGCGAAGCTAACCAGCCTGCGTGTATTGTTGGGCTTCAGCCCGTTACAATCACGGCGTACCCCTTGCGGGTGGACTTATGTCACCGTATTTTGCTGACTTATAACCAACCACTTGGCAACCGTCTTATGGTTGCTTAGTGGAATGGCGATGCAACGCTAACCAGCGACTTATGTCACCGTCTTTTGGTGACTTAGTCGAATGGCTATGCGAAGCTAAACAACAGGAAAAGTAATGAACGACAAACTGATCATCGCAGGCAAGAGCTACTCATCCCGGCTGCTGGTCGGCACCGGCAAGTACAAGGATTTCTCCGAGACCAAAGCGGCGGTGGAAGCCAGCGGTGCCGAGATCATCACCATCGCGATCCGGCGCAGCAACATTGGCCAGAATCCCGGCGAACCCAGCCTGCTGGAAATCCTGCCGCCGTCGCAGTACACGCTGCTGCCCAACACGGCCGGCTGCTACTCCGCCGAGGACGCGGTGCGCACGCTGCGTCTGGCCCGGGAACTGCTCGACGGCCACACCCTGGTCAAGCTGGAAGTGCTGGGCGACCCGCAATCGCTTTATCCCAACGTGATCGAGACCATCGCCGCGGCAAAGACGCTGGTCGCGGAAGGCTTTCAGGTGATGGTCTACACTTCGGACGACCCGATCATCGCCAAGCAACTGGAAGACATCGGCTGCGTGGCAATCATGCCGCTGGCTTCGCTGATCGGCTCGGGCATGGGCATACTCAACCCGTGGAACCTGCAGCTGATCATGGAGCGCGTGCAAGTCCCGGTGATCGTGGATGCGGGTGTCGGCACCGCATCGGATGCCGCGATCGCGATGGAACTGGGCTGCGACGGCGTGCTGATGAATACCGCGATCGCCGGCGCACAGCAACCGGTGCTGATGGCTTCGGCGATGAAACAGGCGGTGGAAGCCGGCCGGTCGGCCTGCCTGGCCGGCCGCATGCCGAAGAAACTTTACAGCGCCAGCCCCAGTTCGCCGACCGCGGGGATTATCGGTTCGACGCGTTCCTGAGAATTCCCTCTTCCAATCCCTTACCCCACTCGTGGTGGAGGGTAGCCGACAGGGCGGGAGAGGATGATTAAATGACCCACCATGACAGCAACCACTGACCTCAGCAAACGCCACATCCGCAGCTATGTATTGCGGCAGGGGCGCGTCTCGCCCGCGCAGCAGCGCGCCTGTGACACGCTGCTGCCGCGCTTCGGCATCGCTTATGCAGGGCAGCCACTCGACCTGGAACAGGCTTTCGGCCGCCAGGCGCCGAAGATCCTGGAGATCGGTTTCGGCATGGGCGACAGCACTGCGGCAATCGCGCTCGCCCATCCGGAAAATGATTATCTCGCGCTGGAAGTGCATACCCCCGGTGTCGGCAATCTGCTCAAGCTGATCGATGCGCAGCAGATATCCAACATCCGCATCATGCAGCACGATGCAGTTGAAGTGCTGCGCGACATGATTCAGGCGAATACGCTGGACGGCGTGCATATTTTCTTTCCCGATCCGTGGCACAAGGCACGCCACAACAAACGCCGCCTGATCCAGGCACCGTTCATCGCACAGCTGGTGACAAAGCTGAAGCCCGGCGGCTATATCCATGTCGCGACGGACTGGCAGGATTATGCCGAGCAGGTGCTGGCGGTGCTGAGCGAGGAACCGCTGCTGGAGAATACTGCTTCAGGATACGCGCCGAAGCCCGACTATCGTCCGCTCACCAAGTTCGAACAGCGCGGGATACGCCTGGGGCACGGCGTATGGGATATGGTGTTCCGCAGGAAGTAAGCGGTGCCCTTCAGGCGCCGTCGAATTCCAGGTTGGGTGCGCGATTCAACAGCGCGGTCACCATCTCGGCGGGGGGTATCCGCTCGTACAGTATGCGGTAGACGGCCTCGCAGATCGGCATCGCAACGCCGAGGCGCTGGGCAAGGTGATGCACTTCCCGCACCGTGTAAACGCCCTCGGCAACATGCCCGAGTCTGCGCAGTATTTCCGGCAAATCGTGCTGCTGCGCCAGCAACAGGCCGACCTGGCGGTTGCGCGACAGATCGCCGGTACAGGTCAGGATCAGATCCCCCACACCGGACAAGTCCGCTCAGGGTTTCGGGTCGCCCGCCAAGATTCAAACCGAGCCGGGTGATTTCCGCCAGCCCGCGGGTCAGCAGTGCAGCGCGCGCATTCAGCCCCAGCCCCATCCCGTCGCAGATGCCAGCCGCGATCGCCATCACGTTCTTCACCGCCCCGCCGACCTCGACGCCGACCAGGTCGTTGCTTGCATAGATGCGCAGGTAGGCGTGGTGCAAGGCCTGGGCGGTACTGCGCGCAAAATCCGAATCGGCGGAAGCGAGCGTCAGCGCAGTCGGAAGCCCCCGCGCTACTTCCTGCGCGAAGCTGGGTCCTGACAGCACGCCGGACCTGAATCCCCCGGGCAATACTTCGGCGACGACCTGATGAGGCAGTTTTGCAGTCTCCGCCTCAAACCCCTTGCACAGCCACACCACATCGAAATGCCGCGACAGCTGCACCAGCTGCTGCAAGGCCTGGCGCAATCCGGAGGTCGGTACCGCGATGATCACCAGCTCTGCGGCAGCCAATGCGGCGGGAAAATCCGCGCTCAACTGGATTGCGGCGGGCAGCTCGATGCCGGGAAGATATTGCAGGTTATTGCGCGTGGCCTGCATAGCCGCGATCTGGTCAGCATCGCGTGCCCATAACGTGACGCGATGATGAGCCGAAAGGCTGATCGCAAGCGCGGTCCCCCAGGCACCTGCGCCGATCATGGTGATATTCATTTATTTGAAATAAGCAACATGGACGATACAGGCATGATCGCGGACAAACAGCGGGATCCGGTCAGCGTGGCGCACAGCAGAGCGGCCGCCCGTTGCATCCCCTGCCATCCGGTCATCCTCCCCATACCTCGGTACTGCGGACATAGCCGATATTTCCATCCTGGTGGCGCACCCTGACCCAGCCGGTACCGGTTGAATCGATATATTCCAGCGCGACTTGCTGGCGTGCCTGGAACACCCGCGCCGAGCCACGATTGGGAGCGGCACGGACATCCACCAGCGGCAGCAGCGCAAACACGTAGCGCTTGCTGCTCAACGCGCTCTTTTCCACCCAGTACAATCTGCCGGAATGGTCACGCACCTTGACCCAGCTTTCCAGCGTGACGACCTGCTCGAGCGGCATATAGCGATTTACCACGAACATTTTTTTTGCGTGTGTCGATGGCGCATCATAAAGTATCGCGCTGCTCTCGCTGACCGACACGTATTCCACCGCGTGGGCCGCACCGGCACCGAGCAGCAACGCAAAAATTACGGCCAGGCGGGATGCGCAATACCTTTTCATCAGTGCGTGGTGGCCGCCGTCCCGGACTGAGCCTGCTGCCTCTGCTGCTGGTAGATCGAATCGAAATTGACCGGGTTAAGCAGCACCGGCGAGAAACCGCCGCGCACCACCACGTCGGAAACAACCTCGCGCAAATAGGGGAACAGGATGTTCGGGCACATCACCGCCAGAATCGGTTCGAGTTCTTCGCTCGGCACGTTGCGTATCTGGAAAATTCCCGCCTCCTCGACTTCGACGAGAAACATGGTGTTATCGCCGACCTTTGCAGTGACGGTCGCCTTTACCAGCACCTCGAACAGCCCTTCCTCGATCGAAGCGGCCTGGGTGTGCAGCTGGATATCGACCTGCGGACTTTCCCGCGACAGAAAGATTTTCGGTGCATGGGGGATTTCCAGCGAGAGATCCCTGACGTAGATTTTTTCCACGTTGAATATCGGCTGGGTATTTTCTGCTGCTGCTTCGCTCATTTCGGTATCCTTGAATTGTTATTGGGTAATCAGGGAAATGTTATTGGGGAATCAGGATTTCGCCAGCAGCGTATCGAGTCCGCCTTCATGGTCAAGTTCGGCCAGATCGTCGAAGCCGCCGACATGTACCCCGTTGATGAATATCTGCGGAACGGTGCGCCGCCCGGTCAATTCGATCATCGCGTCGCGCAATTCCGGCTGCAGATCGACGCGGATCTTTTCGATTTCCTTGACACCCTTGCGGTTCAGCAGCTTCTCGGCACGAACGCAATAGGGGCAAACCGCGGTGCAATACATCTGTACGGTCATGGCTATTTCTCCAGTGGCAATTTGTTTTTTTGCCAGGCAAGCACCCCGCCGGCAAGATTGTAGGCCTGTGCAAATCCCTGCCTGGCCAGCAAAAAGCACGCGGTGCCGGAACGATTTCCGCTTCGGCATATCACCACGATGGGATGGTCCTTGTATTTTTCCAGTTCGCCCATGCGCTCCTTGAGCTTGCCCAGCGGGATTAATTTCGAATTCAGAACATGCCCTGCATCGTATTCGCTCCGCTCACGCACATCCAGCACGATTGCATCCTTGTGGTTGATCAACTGCAATGCGCCGGGGGGATCAACCTCCTTCACGCCGCGAAATCGGTTTCCGAAAAATGACCACAACAGCATTACTCCGCTGATGAATGCGATCGTGATGGGAAGAATATTACTGATGACGAACTGCACTGGCATGCTCCTTTTCCTTTTGATTCGCAAATTCTAACAGAGCCGAAAAGTGGGCGGGATCCTTCTCCGCCATATCCGCCAGAAATTGATGCGCCTGTGCATCCCCCGGATACGACCAGACGGCCTGTTCCCACAACTGTTCGGCCTGCGCCTGATGTCCGCCCTGGGCCAGAAAAAGCGCCTCGCGATACACCACCGGCGCAATCGGCAGGAAGCGCATCACATTGTCGCCGAGCGCGATCTTTTGCTCGATGCGGTCGTCATTCAATTCGGTGTATGTAAACATGTACATTTCCGCGTAGGGCGACAATAGCGGCTGGTTGTATGCCGCGATCAGCCCGGAGCGGATCAGCGGAAAAGTCGTTGCGATATTGGCGGAAACCGAACGCAGCGCCAGGGTATTTTTCAATTGCTGATAGCCGCTGCGCAACTGCAGCAGCGTCACCAGACCGAGCAGCAGGATGGCAAGCGTGGCCAGGCGACCGATATTGCGCAATTCGAGACGGTAACGTTTTTCATCAAATGCGCCCAGCAGAACCGCCGCAACGCCGATGAAATAGGCATACCACAGCGGGTATTCGAGCAGGCTGTGGATGGCCAGCACACCCAGCATGGAATAACCCCACCAATGCGCCCCGCTAAACGTTACGCGCCGGATGCCAAGCAACCAGATTCCCAGCGGAACCAGCAATGCCAGCAAACCCGGTATGCCGGCAACCGCAGCCAGCTGAAGAACCAGGTTATGCGCGTTGTTGTATAAGCCTGAAATATTGGTCGCCTGTAGCTGCGGCAGCAACTGGAAGTGATGCCACGCGAATTGCCCGAAGCCGATTCCCAGCAACGGGTTCTGGAAAAACATCTGCATTGCCTCGTGCCACAGGTACAGGCGGATGCTGCCGCCAGTATCGCCGCCGCCGTTATAGGCCAGCAGCCGCTGCACGGTGTTCGTGCCGTGACCGGTCCCCGCCATGAAATGCATTTGCACCAGCAGATGCATCAGTCCGAACCCGACGACCAGCAGCGCGCTGTAGCTCAGCAGCGGTTTCATGCTTGCCTCGCGCCGCGCCATCCTCCACGCGACAAAGATCATCAGCGCAAGGTACAGCCAGGTACTGCGCGAGCCGCTCAGCGTCATCGCAAACAGCAGCGGCAGGGACAGCAGATTCGCATAGACCGGTTTGATCATGCGTTGCTGAAACAGCAAACCCAGCGAGACCAGACCCAGCGCGATGTAATCGGCATAGTGGTTGGGCTGGGCAAGATTTCCGTATATGCCGCCGGCAAGATCGCGCGCAATCACCGGGTCCAGGAAGGTATGCCACTGGAAATGCTGCAACACGCCGATCAAGGCATTCAGTTCCGCGCCAATCAGCAGGAATATCGCCAGTGCCGGCGCCAGTTTTTCCAGCCCGAAGCAATCGCGCAACCGGGCGCCCAGCACCATCAGCAAGGCTGCAAACAGGAAATACAGCGCATACAGCAATGCCTGGTTGAAATAGGCGAGCTTGCCCAGCACCAATTGCAGCAGCAGCACCACGATCAGCGCGGCAGGAAGCTGCGCGATGCGGGGGATCTCGGCGCGTTGCCAGAATTCACGGCCGATCAGCAGGGTAAGCGCGAGCACCCCCAGCATCGCGCTCCACCATTCCTGGTCAAACGAGGTCAGCGGATTTTCATGGCGATAATGCAGGAAAGGGAAAGACCACATCAACCCGACCAGAATCAGGCTGATGCGTGCCCAATGATTGCCTGACGGTCGGATGGACTGGGGAAGTTTGTTCAGCACGAACCGCTTTTTACGCCGAACTTGGCAAGAATATTATTCAGCGGACAGAACCGGGTGAAACCGCTCTGGAACAGGTTCAATCCGACAAAAGCGGTGAAGAACAGAAAGTATTTGCTCACAAACACCGGACTGGCCTCGGCGCCCAGCGCCAGAGAAATCAATACAAACGAACCTGCGACGATACGGACAATGCGTTCTGAATTCATGAATTGCAGCTCCTTGGTTTTGAATGGATCGGATTTTACTGGATTTTTTATAAAGCGTTGCGTAATACAGCACCGGATTTGCCGCGATTGCCGGCAAGGTGGATACCGAGTATGCCGAAGTGTCACCCGGTCTTGCAACTACATGTTTTAGAATGCGCTAATATAGCAAAAACTAACAACCTCTGCCCAAAAATCCACCCGATCTTCGTCAACAAACGCTTGTCCCGATTGTGCTGAACACTGGGAATTCGGCCGATCCGGCCAGGAAATGCGGGTGTAATCCCTTCAAGACATTTTCAGATTGCGCTTATAGCCGCACAGCTTTCGCAGACCAGCGCCGGGCCGCGATAGATCAAACCGCTGTACAGTTGCACCAGCGATGCGCCAGCCCGGATTTTTTCTGCCGCATCCTGACCGCTCAGAATGCCACCCGAGCCGATGATCGGCACTGCGCCATGCAGATCGGCAGCAAGCTGGCGGATAACGGCAGTGGATTTGTCGCGCAACGGGGCGCCGCTCAGACCCCCGCTTTCCGTGCCATGCGGCAGGTTCTCAACACCCTCGCGCGACAGCGTTGTATTGGTCGCAATCACGCCGTCGATCCGGTGACGCACCAGCAACCGGGCAATCTGTGCGATTTGCCCGGGCTCCATGTCCGGCGCGATCTTCAGTGCAATCGGCACATATTTACCGTGCTTATCTGCCTGTGCCTGCTGTTCGGTTTTGATTCGGACCAGCAAATCATTCAATGCATCCTCCTCCTGCAGCTGCCGCAGATTTTTGGTGTTGGGCGAGGAGATGTTCACGGTGATGTAGCTGGCATGCGCGTATACCTTGCGCAGGCAAACCAGATAGTCGTCCGCCGCATTCGCAATCGGCGTGCTGGCATTCTTTCCGATGTTGATACCGAGTATGCCGCGATAATCGGCATGCTTGACGTTCTCGACCAGCCTGTCCACGCCATTATTGTTGAAACCCATGCGGTTGATGATCGCGCCGGCCTGCGGCAGGCGGAACAGGCGCGGCTTCGGGTTGCCCGGCTGGGGCAACGGGGTGACCGTGCCGATTTCGATGAAACCGAAACCGAGCGCAGCCAGTCCGTCGATATATTCGCCGTTCTTGTCGAGGCCGGCGGCGAGTCCGACCGGGTTCGGAAAATCCAGCCCCATCACCGTGCGCGGGTCGCTGGCGGGATGTCGCGCGGCGATTCTGCCCAGACCCAGTGAGCGCACCATATTCAGGCCGCCAAGGGTAATGTGGTGCGCTGTTTCCGGTTCGAGACGGAACAGCACGGAACGCAACAGGGGATACATGGCTAGTCTTTCCTGCCGGGTGTGCCGGTTATTTTCATGTAACGTCCCGATCACGATCCGCAGCGCCTTGCTCAGCCCGCACCGAACCTGCCGGATTACCGGTAGGGTTCGTAATGGGTTTTGCAAGCAAGCGCCATTCGCCATCCAGCAGGCCTTGCGCAGGCTGGTATTGGGTCTTGTAAGCCATCTTATGGCTGTTTTCGATCCAGTAGCCCAGATAGACGAAATCGAGATCGAGTTTCCGGCACAACTCGATTTGCCATAGCACGTTGTAAATCCCGAAACAGGCACGGGGCAGTTCCGGCTCGTAGAAGGTATACACCGAAGACAGACCGTCACTGAGCAGGTCGATCACACTGACCATGCGCAGCACACCCCGGTCGCGGAATTCCACCAGTACCGAATCGACATGGCTCAGCAACAGGAAATTCTGGTAAGACTCGTGGTCATCCTTGTCCATGCCACCGTCTTTGTGCCGGGCACGCTGATAGCGCTGATAGAGCTCGTAATATTCGGCCCTGTCCTGAAGCGGGTGGAGCGTAGCCTCAAGATGCGCATGCAGCTTCCATGCGCGCCGCTGTGAGCGATTTGCGGTGAATTGCTTTGCCATGATGCGCAGCGGAACGCAGGCGCGGCAACTATCGCAATATGGCCGGTAGGTATAGGAACCGCTGCGGCGGAAGCCGCGCTGTACCAGTTCCGAATAGACCGGCGTGCTGATCAGCAAAGCAGGCGTGGCAACCTGCGAACGTGCCTGCAGATCGGGCAGGTAGCTGCACGGATAGGGCGCGGTCAGATAATAATGCAGCGCGGAAATCGGTATGTCGTTAAGCAGGCTCATTTAAACAGATCGCGATCAAATTGCCAGGCTGTCGGGTCGCCCGGTGAAAACCTTTCGTTTGCCGGTGTACAGTGTATCAATTCTTTCAGGCTTGCAATAAATTCACCGCGCGGGATTTCCCTGGCGCCGAGGGACGCAAGATGGGGTGTGCTCATCTGGCAATCGATCATGCCGAACTGCCAGCGATCCAGTTGTCTTGCGAGATGGGCAAGCGCGATCTTGGACGCGTTGCTGGACAGGCTGAACATCGATTCACCGTAGAACATCCTGCCGATGCTGACGCCATAAAGACCGCCCACCAGCCTGTCGCCCTCCCAGGTCTCCACCGAATGCGCATACCCCGACCGATGCAATTCGCAATATGCCGCTATCATGTCCTCGCCTATCCAGGTCCCGGACTGCGTTTCACGCGGGGCGGCGCAGCAACGCATTACCTGTTCAAACACCGTGTCGCAGCGCACTTCATGGGCGCCGTTGCGCAAAGTTCTGGAAAGCGACCTGGAAATCCTGAACTCACCGGGGATCAGCACCATACGCGGGTCCGGACTCCACCACAGCACCGGCTCGCCGGGATTGAACCACGGGAATATCCCCCGACGGTAAGCTTCCAGGAGCCTGTATGCGGTCAGATCGCCGCCTGCAGCCAGCAAACCGTTCGGTGATACAAGCGCGGTTTCGACCGGCGGGAAGGGGGTGTCGCGGGCTAGCCATGGAATCATCGTTGCTCCCCAAACATCTGGTCTTTGAAGGTAATTTGTGGTTATATTGCCATGCACAATTGAATTTGGTTTAAGGGGCAGCGAATGTTATCGGTGATATTTGGGAAGAAATCTGATCATCCCCTGGCGGAAATCAAATCCGCTCAGGCTTTGCTCGGGAATCTGCCCAAAAATGACGCATACAAATCCCTGATGGAGTTGACCGACCTGATTGAGTCGGTGACGGAACAGGACGACTTCAAGATCGACCACCAGTTTGCCGTGCTGCGCATGATAGATGAAGCTGCCCTGCCCTATACGCGCAAATTGTCCCGCGAATATTTTACACCGTTCGAAATCAACAAATTCCAGGAAAACCGTCTCTGGACGCTGCTGGGCAATTATTATCGCCACGCTGCGAATGCCTATCTCGCCGTGTTCAATCGTTTCTGCAACGCCGACAAGGGCAGCAGCACCATCCGGATACACATCCCCCTGCTGACCGCCAGGGCGATGTACGCGCTGATCTGCAAACTGAAATTCATCAGCGCCCGCTATGGACAGGTCGACAGCGAAATCTGGGCCAATCTGGCACTGCTGTATAAGCATGCCGAACAGCTGCAATATCTGGATACGCAGGTGAAACTCTATCCCGGGATGCCCGGCAACACCTCGGTCAAATGCGAGATGGGAAGCCTGATGGTCTGGTACGACAGCGGATTGAGCGCGTTGAGCCCGCTGTACATCCATCTGGTTGAGCGCATCGTCGCGCAATATTGTTCGGACATAGACATACGCCCGGAAGTGGACAGGGCTTCCCGGCTCTGCTTCAACCTGAACAGTCCCGCCGAACCCACACGGATCAACATGGACGCCACCACACATCCGGCCCTGCGCTTTATCTGCATGCCGACGCTGCAGTCCAGGCTGGAAGAACTGATGAAGATCCTGAAAAAAAATATTGTTCCGGACGGACTTTCCCTGGGTGGAAACTATGAGGCTGACGTTGTCAGGAATGCAGTCCAGCACCTGCTGACCTATCTGGTCGCACCTCCGGTGAGGCGCAATGCGCGGCGCATGGCAAATGTTACCCTGAATGTGGTGAACGGGTTTGACCAGGTGGTGGGACACACGAATCCGGTCCAGTATAACCATGGTGCTCCAGCTTGCTGGGTCACCGAGGAAATCAGTGTCGGCGGATTCAGCAGCGCCCTGCCCCCCGGAAGCGATGGAATCGGCATTGGCAGTCTGCTCGGGATACAGCCCGAAGGCATGTCGCATTGGGGCGTGGCGGTGGTACGCAGGCTGTTGCGCGATGACGCGAATCAGATGCACGCGGGCGCGGAAATTCTTGCCAATAATGTGGCCTGTGTAAATCTCATCGCCAACGGCAGCGAACCCGGCTACGATCAGACCGCGCTCTGGCTTTATCCCAAGCAGGGAGAACTGTCCGGCGGGACGCAGCTATTGCTGATGAAGGCTGACACTTTTTCTTCCAGCCAGAGCCTGAAGGTTCAACTGGATGAAAAAAAATACCTGCTGATTCCGAGCGGGTTGAAGGAAAAGGGACTTGATTATGACCTGGCAAAATTCAAGGTCATCGAACAGGAAACTGACTCAGAAACCGTAATCTGATCCGCCGCGGTCAGCCCCGTCCCTGCATTGCTTCCTGGCGGGTTTGACGAGACAACCAATCCCCGATATCGCGCAGTTCTTCTTCGCACACCGAATGGGGCATGGGGTATTCATGCCATTCCACCGTATAGCCCAGTCCCAATAGCACATCTCGTGAACCCTGGCCCAGTGCACAGGGTATCAGCGGATCGCTGCGTCCATGTGCCATGAATATCGGCGTATTCCGGGTCGCTGCCAGCGCCTCGCCAGCCGCGCAGTCAGCCAGCGGCAAATAGGTCGACAATGCCAGCACCCCTCCCAGCGGAACGGTCTGGCGCAGCGCGGTATGCAGTGCCACGGCACCGCCCTGCGAAAAACCCGCCAGATAGATGTTTCCCCGCGCAATACCCTGCTCCACTTCCCGGGCGACCAGTTCCTCGATCAGTGATTGCGACGCGCGAATTCCCGCCGCATCCTGCCGGGCATCGATCTCCGGAGCGGCGATGTCGTACCATGCCCGCATCACCATTCCGCCATTGATGGTTACCGGCCGCAGTGGCGCATCGGGAAAGATGTAACGCACCGGAACCGGCAGCTTCAGCTCGTTCGCGATGGGCGCAAAATCCGAACCATCCGCACCCAGACCATGCAGCCAGATGATGCTGTGCCGCGGACTCTTGCCCGATTCGTGCGTGCGGTGCGTAAGCATATTACCCATGCGGATGGTCATGCCTGCTCGGGAATGATATCGCGCAGCACCTGGAATATCTCGCGATAATTCTTCGGCGGCTTTTGTGTCTCCAGTTCCCTCTGCGCATTGCGTATCAGCGTGCGCAACCGTTGCGCGTCTGCCTGGGGATAGGCGGAAAGCAACTCGGTAAGCGCATCATCGCTCTGCAGCAGCCGGTCGCGCCAGCGTTCCAGCCGGTGCATGTAGGCGACGTGATGCTGCGACTTTCCCTTCCACGCATCCAGCTTGGCGAGGATCGGCGCGGGATCGATATCGCGCATCAGTTTGCCGATGTACTGGATCTGGCGGCGCTGTGCACCGAACTTGTTGATATTCTTCATCTCGCGCAGCGCGTCCCGCAGGTTGTCGGGGATATCGAGCTGCGCGATCTGATCCTTGCCCAGTTCGGTCAATTCCTTGCCGAGGTCGCGCAACTCGTGCATCTGCTTCTTGATTCTGGTTTTGCTGGGTGGCAGTTCTTCCGCTTCATCGTCCGCTGCGGGCTGGCTGCGCAGACCGCGTCCACGGGAACTATCCGCATTGCGCGGTTCATGGCGTGCCTGCGGCCGGATGACTTCCACGCCACCGTCGTCGTGCTCGTTTTCGTCATCCCCGAGATCGATATGCAGCGGCTGGTTTTCGCCGCGGGATTTATGGTGTGTATTCATAACTGTTGAATTGCCGGTGTTAATGTGCCTCCGGTGTTAATGTACCGGGGAGATGCTGCTATGATAGCGCTTTTCATCTATGAACCGCTGCGCTTATGAATAACCTGGTCTCCCATGCCCCGCGATTTTCCCACCCGAGCGACGTGTTGCGCAGTATCGCGCAGGACATGCTGGATTATGCCAGGCAGCGTGGTGCATCCGCCGCATCCGTGGACGTGTCCGAAGGATTCGGACAGAGCGTGACGGTGCGCCAGGGCGCGGTGGAGACCATCGAATACAACCGCGACAAAGGGCTCGCGCGTCACCGTGTATCATCGGGCAGCAGCGCGGCAATGCCAGCACTTCGGATTTCTCGCCAAGGGCGATGCGCGACACGGTGGATGCCGCGCTGTCGATCGCCCGTTATACCGCAAAAGACGATTGCTCGGGGCTGCCCGATGCCGACATGCTGGCGCACGATTACAAGGATATGGACCTGTACCACCCGTGGGACCTGCCGGTCGATGCGGCAATTTCGTTGGCACAGCAGTGCGAGCAGGCGGCGCTGGATACCGATCCACGCATCGGCAATTCCGAAGGTGCCACCGTCAACCTGCACGAGGCGCAATTCGTTTCAGCCAACAGCCTCGGTTTCATCGGCGGCTTTCCCAGTTCGCGCCACAGCCTCAGCTGCGCGGTGATCGCCGGACAGGATGACGCAATGGAACGCGATTACTGGTACGCCGTCGCGCGCGATGCTGCAGAGCTTCCGGGTGCACAGCAGATCGGACGCATCGCCGCAGAGCGCACGGTACGCCGATTGAATGCGCGCCAGCTCAGCACCATGCAGGTACCGGTATTGTTTGAGGCGCCGATCGCATCCGGCTTGCTGGGCAGCTTTGTCAATGCGGTGAGCGGCGGCAGCCTGTACCGCAAGTCATCGTTCCTGCTCGACCAGCTCGGAAAACCCGTTTTCGCCGGGCACATCAACATCACCGATGTGCCGGATATCCCGAAAGGGCTGGCTTCCAGTCCTTTCGACAATGAAGGCGTGCAAACCCGGCATCGCGTGATCGTCGAAAACGGCGTCTTGAACGGCTATTTTCTCGGCAGCTACTCGGCACGCAAACTGGGGTTGCGTTCCACCGGCAATGCCGGCGGCAACCACAATCTGATCCTGCAATCGGGATCGCTGGATTTCAACGGCCTGCTGAATACCATGTCGCGCGGACTGCTGGTGACCGAATTGCTGGGCCAGGGAATCAACCCCGTGACCGGGGATTATTCGCGCGGCGCGGCGGGTTTCTGGGTCGAAGACGGGAAAATCCAGTATCCGGTGCAGGAAATCACCATTGCCGGCAATCTGAAAGACATGTTCCGCAACATCGTCGCGGTCGGCAGCGACGTGCTGGTGCAGGGTTCGCGGCAATGCGGATCGATACTGGTCGAAGGCATGACCATCGCGGGACGCTGATTCCGGCGCGGTGACGCGCCGCCAAGTCGCCAGCAGGCTCACTGGCAACGGAAACAACGGCACAGCATGGCTGTAACCGTCATTGATCCAGTTTATGGACCGCCACAAAATCGGCGATCTTCTGCAGCAACTCGTCTTCCTGGTATGGTTTACCCAGATAGGTATTGACGCCCAGTTGCATCGCGTATTCGCGGTGCTTGTTGGCGGTACGGGAAGTGATCATGATGATAGGAAGATTTTCCGTTTCTGGAACGCGGCGCAATTCCCTGACCAGCGCAAAGCCGTCCATGCGCGGCATTTCGATGTCCAGTATCATCACGTCCGGCGTGGACTCCTGCATTTTCTCCAGCGCATCCACGCCGTCTGTCGCAGTCATCACCTGATAGCCGGCGCGGTTAAGGATGCGGGAAGTGATCTTGCGCACGGTGAGCGAGTCGTCCACTACCATGATCAACGGCGAGGTATTGAGCGGTTTGTCGCCGGCCTTTGCCTGCACATTGCCACTGCGGATACGCTGCGCAAATTGTACCGGGTTCAGGATCAGCACCACCCTGCCATCACCCTGCACGGTCGCGCCGGCTATACCCGGCAGACGCGCCAGTTGCGGCCCGATATTCTTGACCATGGCTTCCTGATTGCCCAGCAACGCATCGACAGTCAGCGCTATCCGCTGCGTTCCGCTGCGCAACAGCAGCACCATATTGCGCAGCTGATTCTCCTGGACCACCTCCATATTACCCAGCAAGTGCGGCAAGTAGTGCAGCGGGTACGAGTTATCATGCAATTCGATGCGTTGCTCTTTATGCAATATTTCCATTTCTGCGGGCTTCAACTGCCTGACCTGTTCCACAAGGGTGGATGGAATTGCATAAATCTGGTCGCCTGCACTCACCATCAGGACTTGCGTGACCGCCAGTGTGAGCGGCAGATAAATCAGGAACTGGGTACCTTCTCCGCGCTTCGAACTGACTTCGATACGGCCGCCCAGCGAAGATATTTCGCTGCGCACCACGTCCATGCCGATGCCTCGACCGGCAATTTCGGTAATTTCGGCGGCGGTGGAAAGACCAGGAGTGAATATCAGTTGTGCCAGCTGGTCGTCACTGACCAGTTCATCGCTCTGCATCGAACCGTTGTCGATCGCCTTTTCGCGCAACTTTGCGAAATTCAGGCCGGCGCCGTCATCGCTGAACTCGAACACCACTTCATTGCCTTCCTGACGCACACTCAGGCGAATCTCCCCGATCGGCAGCTTGCCGCTTTTCGCACGCTGTTCTTCGCTTTCCAGGCCGTGCACAATGGAATTGCGCAACAAGTGCTCGAATGGCGCGACCATTTTTTCCAGCACGCTGCGGTCCAGTTCCACGTTGGTGCCCTGCAATTCAAGGTTGGCTCGCTTGTTCAGCTCCTTGCCGGTTTGGCGCACGATGCGATACAAACGGTCGGTAATGCTGTTGAACGACACCATGCGCACATTCATCAACCCCTGTTGCAGGTCCTTGTTGAGCCTGCTCTGCACCATCATCACGGCAGCAGTCTGGTCCAGGTTCTGCAGCATCGATTGCTGGATGGTATGCACGTCATGCACGCTTTCATTCATGAAGCGGGTCAATTCCTGCAAGCGGGTAAAGCGGTCGAACTCGAGCGGATCGAACAGCTCCGCATTATCCTTGGCCAGCATCACGCGCGCCTGCATCTGGCTTTCCGCCTGAATTTCAACCTCGCGCAGTTGCTGGCGCAAACGCACCACGCTTGCCGTCAATTCCAGCAAGCCTTCCTTCAGAACGCGCATTTCGGTTTCCATGCGCGCGCGCGCCACGCTGATTTCACCGGCTTCGTTGACCAGTCTGTCCACCACATCGGCACGCACACGCAGCATATTGCCCAGCCCGGTGGTGCCGGCCTCGGGCGCCCGCCGGTCCGCCCTGCGTTCCACACCGGCTATCTGGTCCGACTCGCGGCGTCCGGTCGGTACGGGTCTGGGCTCTTCCGACGGTTTGCCGTCACGCAATTCCTTGAGCAGGGTCATAATTTGGTCGAAATCGCTTTCCAGACCATCCCAGTATCCTGCTCCTGTGCTCAGCTCGTCTGCCGCGAGCACGCGGCCTTCCATTTCGTGAGCAATATCTCCGATGCGCATCGCACCCACCATGCGCGAACTGCCCTTTATGGTATGCAACAATCTTTTAAGTATCGGAACCTGTTTCTGGTCATGGGGCGGTTCACGCCATACGCGCAGTCTTTCGCTGATCTGGGGACACAAATCCTCGGCTTCCTCGAGAAACACCGGCAGCAGTTGCATGTCAACGTCATCAAAAACGTCCGATTCCACAGCTCCGGCTAAAGCCGGTTCTGTCCCAAACACCTCCGGCAGAAGTCGTTCTGCCGGCTTCAGCGGCTCTGCAAGCATCACGTTCAGCGCCTCGTCACCAGCCCACTGCCCAAGCTCGCCGATATTCCCTTGCATAGCGGATTGGTCCGGGCCGGCCTGTTGCTCGGGTGCCGGGGATTGCTCCGGGCCGGCCTGTTGCTCGGAAAGGAATTCAAATGGCTGCACCAGATTCGCGAGATCAGTCGCTGACTCCATCTCGGCCGGCCCGGAAACAACTTCCGTGAAATTATCCCGGTCGGATACCAACTGGCCGACCAGGTCGCCGCGCAGTTGCGGAACCTGCTTCTGGCATACGCTCTGAACCATTTCGTCCAGCGCGGACACGGCCTCGTCAAGCATCTGCAGCTGGTTCTCGCTCAGCGTGAATATTTTTTCCAGGCGCGCGTGCAGCCAGCCTTCCAGTGCGTAGGCAAGTTCAACCACTGCGGCATACCCCATGGTGCGGCTCACACCAGCCAGCGTGTGTGCGGCGCGCATGAAATCGTATTGCACCATCGGCGGTACTGCAGTGCGCAACTCGTCAAGCTGATGATGAAGTGCCGCGACATTCTGCTTCACCTCGGCACTGGCAATACTGAACAGCACCGGGGAATGCAGGGTTGCATCGCCTTCCGCAGCCGTGTTTTCCGAAATTGCCGTGGCGGATGGCGTTTCCATATTCTGAGCGGGAACTGTCCCTGCAACCGGCAAGTCGGCGGTTAACACGGCCGGTTGCTGGATATCGGCATCCAGGCCATCCTCGATCTGCTGCGCGGACGCGATCAGATCTTCCGCCTCGATGGTCACCGCCCCCTGTTTGCTGAGCGTATCGACCCAGCCGACAAATGACTTTATCGTCGTTCTGATGAAGTTCAGCAGGCTGGGCGCGGCGGTTTTGTTGTACTGCAGCCATTTGTTCATGGCACGCTCGACACACCACGCAACTTCGCCCAGGTCGGTCAGCCCGACCATCCGCCCGCTGCCCTTGAGAGTATGGAAACCCCGTCTTATCGCCACCAGGGGTTCGTGACTGTCCGGATGCAACTGGCAAGTATCGAGATTTCTCAGCATGGTACCGAGGACTTCCTGCGCTTCCTCCAGGAATATCGCGAGCAATTCCTGATCTTCCTCGGATCGATGCAGCATTCCGGCGGACGCTTGCGGCGGTTCGACTGGTGCTATTTCCAGCGCAATGGATTCGGCAGGCTGATCGAAGGGAACGATGAACTCCAGTGTTTCGGCGTCCCCCCCGGCCGGCGCAGCTTCCGGTGGCACCGGCTCAGCGTGCTGGCCAAGCCTGCCCGCTTCAGTCTTCTCGGGCAGATTCCGCCCGAGCATTCCGGCCAATGACTCTTGAAGCCCCGCAACATCAGTTGGCTGCCCGTGTGTCAAACGCTGCAGGTAATCTTCCAGTCCGCTGATCGCGTCGGCCAGCGCAAGTTTTTCTGCCGGATTTGGCGCTTCATCGTTGTTCGCGAATCGACCGATTTTTTCCTGTATCGATGCCAGCAATCGTTCCGCATCCTGCAGGAATGAGATGCGCAAACCACCCTGTATCTGGTTCAACAAACGCAACAATTCGGGCAATTCGTCACGCCCGATCGCATTGTTGAAAAATGCGTTCAGGCCCTGCTCCACTTGCTGCAGATTAACCGACATTTCGCTTGCAAGCGAGGCCATCACCTCGCCTGGTTGTTCCATCCGGTAATGGAGTTCGACCAGTTCAGCCAGCCGCCTCGTGTCTTCCGGCTTCTGCTTTACCGCGGCCTGCATGCGCTCGACCAGGATGCGCGCCTGCTCCTGGAAGCTCCCGCCAATACGCCGGTAATTCTCTATACCGCTACCCAGCAGCAGCAGCGCCATCGCCATATCAATGGCAATTGGCCGGGCGTGCTCGGGGGAAGTCGCGTATTGCGACAGCATCTGAATCTGCTTGGCGAGATACTGAAGGACATCGCGGTCGAGTTTGTCGCTTTGCAGCGCAATCTGCTCGACCTGTTTGCTGAATTTTTCGCATGCTGCCGCATCGCCCTGCGCGCATTGCTCCCAGTATTCCTCGGCTACGCTCAACTGATCGCGCATGGTGCCGAGCATCTGTTCCACTTCACTGGGAGATAACGCCGATTGTTCGGGAAGGTACTGATCGAGCGCGTAAACCTGCTTGATCGCCTCGACGTGCTCACTCACGGCATGGCTGTTTCCGATCATAAAGAGCATTTCGTTCATTAGCGGAGCGATGTCGCCTGATTTACCCTCGACAACCGCGCGCAACTGCTGGTCGATGCGGCTCAGCAACTTGCGGACATTCATTTCCGGAGGCAATCCGTCCAGCTTGACGCAATCGAGCAATCCATAGCCCACCCACCAGAATGCGCGGCTCTGATCCTGCGGCAAACTGCGCAACACGCCTTCAAGAGCCTGCTGCATCTGCTGTGCGGAGCCTGCAGTATCGTCCAGGCGCATCCATTTCAGCAGACCCTGCTGATACTGGCTGCGCAACATTTTGATATGTGCGGCACCATCATTCTGGACGGGCAGGCTCAACACCTGGCTGGGCAACTGCACACCGAGATCGGGATAGAACAAATCAAGCTCGAATGACATTTCCAGGCCGCGCAGTTGCTGCAGCTCCTGGTACTGGGGAAACAGGCGCAACGAAACGTTATCAGCACCTTTGGATACCGAGTCCAGGAAGTGGGTAATCGCGAACATGGCGCGATGCAATACGTCGCGATGCATTGCCGAAATCTGGTCCGGATTCGTTGCGAGTTCGCCTAGCGTGAGCTCGAGTTCAGCGCAAAAGGCTGCAGCGCCAATCAGTCCGACCATCTTTAGCACACCCTGCAAACTATGCAGTCCGGTGCGTGCCGCTTCCAGCCCCGGCGCATTGTCCGCCGGAGCGGCAAGATACTTCTCAATCTGCGCGCCAATGTCTGCCAGCGTGCTGTCGATGCCGGGTTTCACCGCGGGAAGCATGTTGCGATCAAATTGTGCGCTGTTGCTCATCTAGGTTCGTATTGTGCGGTCAGCCGGAATTACAGCTTGAAGCCGGCTACCGAGCCTCTCAGGTCCTTCGCCAGGGCGTTCAACTGTCCAATGGAATTGGATGTCAAACGCGTACCTTCAGTGGTCTGCACGGTAATCTTGAGAATATCTTCCATCACGCTTGCCACTTCACTGGCCATATCGGTCTGCACCTGGGTGGAAGTCGAAATACTGTTGATCAGTTCCGCCAGCTCTTTTGACACCTGCTCAATTTCCCGCAGCGACTGGCCCGCCACATCGGAAAGCTTGGCGCCTTCCACCACGCCCAGGGTGCTCTTCTCCATCGCCGCCACCGCATCATGGGTGTCGCCCTGAATGGTTTTCACCAGTGCACCAATCTGCTTGGTCGCCTCGGCGGAACGCTCCGCCAGCCGCTGCACCTCTTCCGCAACCACGGAGAATCCACGACCGGCCTCGCCCGCCGATGCCGCCTGGATCGCCGCATTCAGCGCCAGCACATTGGTCTGTTCGGTAATATCCGAAATCAGGTCCACGATTTCACCGATCTCCTGCGAACTTTCACCCAGCCGCTTGATGCGCTTGGACGTTTCCTGGATCTGTTCGCGTATGCCATCCATACCGCTGATCGTATTGCGCACCGCCTGCGCACCCTGTTCGGTTACGACCAGCGTGCGGCGCGCCACTTCCGCCGACTTGGCCGCGCTGGAGTCCACCTCTTTCACGGATTTGGTGATCAGTTCCACCGCCTCGCCTGCATTCCTGATTTCTTTCGCCTGCTTCTGGGTAGCGTCCAGCAACCCCCTGGAAATGTCCTCGGTGTTTTTGGTGGCCTTACCCATCTGCTCCACCGCAGCAATAATCCGCGACACCAGCTTGCGGAATTCCTCGGTGGTGTAGTTCAGCGAGTCTGCGATCGCACCGGTCACGTCTTCCGTAACGGTAGCACGCACCGTCAAATCGCCGTCGGCCAGGTCGCCCATTTCGTTCATCAGCCGCAGAATCGCGTTCTGGTTCTGGCTATTGATGCGGGCCGCTTCTTCGGCACGGCGGCGCGAATCATCCACATAGGCCTTGACGGTCAACAGCAGCGAGAGCAGCAGCAGCAGGCCGAAGCCGAAAGCGATCTTGGTCACAATCCGCGATGTTGACTGGTATGCGTCCACCAAACGCTGCGCGCCGGCCAACAGTGAGTCGGAATCATCCACGATCGTCTTGGCCGCGGTCTTCGCTGCCACCAGGTTACGCACCTGCGATACCAGAATTTCAACGCTGCTGCGGGTGGTAACAAGCAAATCGTGGGCAGTAGACACATTTTCATTCGCCGCAGGAAGCGCGGCCAAGCTGTCTTCAGCAGCATTCAGGTCGATCGCGACCTGAGCCACCTGCTCAATCGACACATCCACTTCCAGCAGCCTGCTTGCATCCTGGCCGATACGCTCAATATCCAATGCAAAGCTTGTTGCCTTCTGCTTTTGAACACCCGTGAAATTTTCGATCATCTTTTTCGTCAGGCCACGAAAATCAGCTCTTACAGAGTCGATCGCCGACAAGGTCACCGCCAACGTCACCAGCCCGGCACGGCCATCCTGAAGGGTTTTTACGTCCGCCAGGGTCTTGTCTGCATTCTTGATGAACTCGTCGAGCACCACGCGTGGCACACCGTTGGTCGGGGGCAGCGATCCCTCGCCCTTGTCGAGGTTGTTCAGGATGGTGGTCATGCTCGCCCTGCTGTCCTCCAGCGCATCAAAAGCATCGGAGTTTCCGGACAAGGCTTGCTGCGCATCCTTGGCAAGCCGCTGCGAAAGCATCAGCAACCGGCTGGATTCACCCACGTAACGCACGGTGTTGCTATCCGCGCGGTTAGTCATATAGGCAGCAAGCGCCGTTAATACAAAAAAGATTGTTGCGATCACACCGTAAAACTTCAGCTGTGATTTGGCCAATACCTGTTTAGCTGCCATGTTATTCCTCTCCCTTGGGGAATTTCCTGAAAATACGAAACGCTATATGCCCGCCTGCAAAAATTCAGGCTGTTCAAGCAGATCCTGCAAATCTAGCTTGCGCCAATGCTCTCCTGACTCGTCCTCATACCCGATTTGACCTTCGAAATCGCTTGTTTGCCAGTTATTCGCGTCGCGCAAACCCAGCACACGGTCGACCAGCAACGCCGCGTTAAAGTCATGCTGCTCTGAAACAAGCAATATGCGGTTATTGGCATCCCCGGATGCCGTACCACTATGCTGATAGTCTGCCAGATCGATTACGCTGTACAGCTTGCCGCGTACATTTGCGACGCCACGAAACCAGGATTTGGTGAACGGAACGATAGTCAAACTTGGTACCGACAACACCTCGCCGATATCCCCCATATCAACCAGCCAGTTTTTTCCGGCCATCTGCACGCCGAGTGTCGTCACCCGCGACTCGGACAAGCCTGTCTGTTGCAGGCGTTCGATCAGATTCTGCTGAAATTCCCGCAAATTTAATCGTTTTGACATTGCTGGCGCCCCTGATAATTCGCTGACTGCCCGTCAATCCGCGCGGAAAACCGGGCGAACGCCGCAATAATTGACAGCATAAACCGGGTCCAGCCTTTGTTTGCAACAAGGGTTGGCAAGGCGATGCTCATCGAGCAGATCCGGGTAGAAATTGCGGAATGGTTATTGTCCTTACAAAATCGCTTTCGGTATGCACGGCGGTCGGATGAATGACCCGCATTTAAAATGCACACATTATCCCAAGGCGGCAATTTTGCTTAACAATTCCGCCTCATTTATCGGTTTGACCACATAGTCTTTGGCTCCCTGACGCACACCCCAAACCTTGTCGGTTTCCTGGTCCTTGGTCGTGCAGATAATCACCGGTATATGTTGGGTCTGCGGATCTTTGGTAATCGCCCTGGTCGCCTGAAAGCCGTTCATTCCGGGCATGACCACATCCATGATGACCAGATCCGGCTGGCTCAGTTTGGCTTGAGCCACGCCATTTTCTCCATCCTCGGCAAACGTAACCTCGAACCCGCGCTTGCGCAAAATTTCCCCGATGATATGGCGCTCGGTTGCCGAGTCATCGACGACCAATATTTTTTTAACTCCCATAATCCGACTCCTTTTTCTCTTGGGTATGCAAAATGACTGCTTCAATCAGACTTCTTTTGTTGAACGGCTTGAGTAAATATTGGTCTGCCCCGACCAGTTTACCGCGCGCGCGGTCGAACAGCGTATCTTTGCTGGTCAACATAATCACGGGGGTATTTCTGAAATGCTGGTGTTTTTTGATTAGCGCGCATGTCTGGTAGCCATCCAGCCGCGGCATCATCACATCGACGAAAATGACATCCGGCTGGTTGTCCACCACTTTGGCCAGGCCGTCAAATCCGTCTTCCGCAAGAATGACCTTGCATCCCGCCTGAGACAGAAATATCTCCCCACTACGCCTTATGGTGTTGCTGTCGTCGATCAGCAACACCTTCACCCCCGACAATGGCAGGTCCTCGCTCATCTTGCTTCCTTTTGCTTTGGCACGGGTTTACGATGCATTCTGAGTATATTTGATAATATTAATGCTAACGTATCTCGCCCCCGCTGTCATGGGTATTTACCGCCGCCAGAATTGCGGCGTGAACAGGATCAGCACCGTAAAGATTTCCAGCCGGCCGACCAGCATGGCTGTCGGTACAGACCCAAGTCTGGAAATTCGACAGCACACCATAATTGCCGGATGGGCCCACCAAACCCAGCCCGGGACCGGCGTTGTTGATACAGGCAATGATTGCGGAAAACGCGGAGATGAAATCCAGTCCGCTGATCAACAGCAAGAAGATCAGGATCGCCACCGTCATGAAATACAGGAAAATAAATCCCAGAACTGCAAATACGATATTGTTGGGAACGACATTCCCGCCTATCTTCATCGGGTTGATCGCTGTCGGGTGCAGCAGCCTGAGGAACTCCCGACCGGCCTGCTTTACCAGCACCAGACTTCGGACCATCTTGATGCCTCCGCCGGTTGATCCGGAACTGACCGTGATGCAGCTGAGGAAAAGCATCCACATCGGTGCAAATATCGGCCATCTATTATAATCGACACTGGTAAATCCGCAGTCGGTTGCGATGGAAACCAGATTGAAACTTGCATTGCGCAAGGCGGTCCAGAAACTCGTGTAAGTCCCCTCCCACCTCAGAAATATCGCAATGCCA
The DNA here is from genome assembly GCA_963827265.1 of uncultured beta proteobacterium. GTDB lineage: Bacteria > Pseudomonadota > Gammaproteobacteria > Burkholderiales > Gallionellaceae > Gallionella. The sequence goes on from CAWHAD010000007.1 coordinate 672,471, forward strand.
ACGCAGCTTGCCAGTACCAGACCCAGCGTTGCGAGTGCCTCGCTGTCATGCCAATACAGCTTCAGGCTTTTTTCCCGCCACACCAGAAAATGTGTGGAGAAATTCATCGCCGCCAGCAGCATGAAAACAATCAATACGAATTCGATCGCGGGAGAATTGAAATAGCCGATACTGGCATCATGCGTGGAGAACCCGCCCAGGCCCATCGTGGCAAAGGCATGGCAGATCGCATCCAGCCAATTCATGCCAACCAGCCTTCAATGACAGGATGCAGGCGATGGTAATGCCCAGATAAACCAGCCACAGATTGCGCGCGGTCTCGGTGATGCGCGGGGTGAGCGCGGAGTCCTTCATCGGCCCGGGCGTTTCGGCCTTGAACAACTGTCGTCCGCCGACGCCGAGCAGCGGCAGAATCGCCACCGCCAGCACGATGATCCCCATGCCGCCCAGCCAGTTCAGTTCATGCCGCCAGATGTTGATGCGGGAGAATTGAAATAGCCGATACTTGCATCATGGGTCGAGAACCCGCCCAGGCCCATCGTGGCAAAGGCATGGCAGATCGAATCCAGCCAGTTCATGCCAACCAGCCTCAATGACAGAATGCACGCGATCGTAATCACCAGATAAACAAGCCAGAGATTGCGCGCGGTCTCGGTGATGCGTGGGGTGAGTGCGGTGTCCTTCATCGGCCCGGGCGTTTCCGCCTTGAACAATTGCCTTCCGCCGATGCCGAGCAGGGGCAGAATCGCCACTGCCAGAACGATGATCCCCATGCCGCCCAGCCAGTTCAGCTCATGCCGCCAGATATTGATTGCAGGGGGAAGATAATCCAGCCCGACCAGCACCGTCGCCCCGGTAGTGGTCAAGCCTGACATGGTTTCAAAATAGGCATCGGTAAACGACAGGCCGTTGATCACCAGCAACAAAGGCAATGTCGCCACCGCCGGCATTGCCGTCCACATTGCGACAACCAGCAGATAACCGTGCCGGACGGAAAGTTCGCCCCGGTAGCGGCGCGTCAACAGCCACATCAGAAAACCGATCGCCGATGTCCAGACCATGGCCATCAGAAAATCGGGCAGTGTTCCGTCGTCATATATCAGCGATGCCGCCAGCGGAAGCAGATACGCAACGCTGAATACCACCAGCATGAGACCCAATACGTGAATAACCGTCAGTGCGCGTTGCATCAGAAAAAGCCGATTTTGACCTGGAACAGCTTCTCGACCTTGCGCACCATCACCTTGTCGATGACAAAGACGATCACATGATCCTCGGCTTCGATGACCAGGTCATGGTGGCCCATGATGACTTCTTCGCCGCGCACAATCGCGCCTATGGTCGCCCCCCTGGGCAGGTCAATCTCATCGATGCGCCTCCCGACTACCCGGGAAGACTGGCGGTCGCCGTGTACCACCAGTTCAAGCACCTCAGCCGCGCCGCGCCGCAGGGAATGAACTGCCGCGACATCGCCCTGGCGCACGTAGGCCAGCAACGAACCGATCGTGACATGCGCCGGCGAAAGCGCGATATCGATCTTGCCGCCCTGCAACAGATCCACATAGGCGCTGCGATTGATCAGCGCGATCACCTTGCCGGCTCCGCCCTGCTTGGCGAGCAAAGCCGACATGATGTTGTTTTCATCATCGTTGGTCAGCGCGCAAAATACGTCCACTTCGCCGATATGCTCCTGGTGCAACAGCTTTTCATCCGTGCCATCGCCATTCAGCACCAGTGTGCTGGTCAGTTCACCGGCCAGTTTCTGGCAGGATTTCTTGCTGTACTCGATCAGTTTGACCTGATAGTCGTGTTCCAGCGCCTTGGCCAGGCGCAATCCGATATTGCCGCCACCGACAATCATCACGCGCTTGGATGGTTTGTCCATGCGGCGCATCTCCTTGAGCACGCTGCGGATGTTGTCTGTTGCGGCAATGAAAAATATCTCGTCGCCTTCCTCGATCACCGTCGTGCCCTCGGGAATCAGCGGGCCGTCCTTGCGGAAGATCGCCGCGACACGGGTATCGACCTGCGGCATGTTGGTGCGCAGAAAACTGAGCGGGCGACCCACCAGCGGACCGCCCTGGAATGCCCGCACCGCCACCAGCGAAGCCTTGCCCTGGGAAAATCTCTGCACCTGCAGCGCTTCGGGGAATTCGATCAGCTTGACGATATAGTCGGTGAGGATTTGTTCCGGACATATTGAGAAGTCGACGCAGAAATTTTCCTTGCTGAAAACTTCGGGACGCGCCAGGAAATCGGCTGAACGTATCCGTGCGATCCGTGTCGGCGTGTTGTACAGACTGAATGCCAGCTTGCAGGCAACCATGTTGACCTCGTCGCTCTGCGTGACGGCGAGCAGCATATCGGTATCCGCTATCCCGGCCTGTTCGAGCACCGAAGGATGGCCTGCATTGCCCGTCAGGGTGCGCAGATCGAGGCGATCCTGCAACTGGTGCAGTTTCTCGGCGTCGGTATCCACCACCGTAATGTCGTTTGCCTCGTTGACCAGGCTTTCCGCCACGGTGGAACCGACCTGCCCTGCACCAAGTATCAATATTTTCACCCGGCCCCCTTATGAACTTACAGCTGTGCCCGTATCCAGCTTTTCCATTCCCTGAACAGCTTCTCATCCCGCGCCGCGATGACCGATCGCTGCCAGATATCACCATGTGAAAAATCGTCGGTTTCGATGCAGCAGGCGTGGCCACCCGACTCAATAAATATCAGCGCGCCAGCCGCATAGTCCCAGAGCTTCTGGCCTCCGTGCAAATACATATCATATCGACCGACTGCGGTATAACACCAGTCCAATGCGCTCGCACCAAAGTTGCGCTGCGAAGAATACGGTGGATTTGCGGCCAGTTCAGTGACCAGCTTTTTGTTTAGGCGCTTAAGATCCACACTGGCCAGCGCTTTATCCAGTGGAACCGATGTTGCGTGATCATGCAGTTTTTCACCGTTCAGAAAAGCGCCGCGCTCGTGTTCGGCGGCAAATATCTCGTTTCCGACCGGATCAAACACCACGCCCAGCACGCTCTTTCCGCTGCGCAGCAGCGCAACGGATACCGCAAAGTACGGCAGGCCGCGCACGAAATTTGACGTGCCGTCTATCGGATCGATACACCAAAGCCCGTCATGCCCCTCCTCCCATAGCGCATGCTGTTCGGCTGCGGTCATTTCTTCACCCAGCACCGGCACGTTGACTATCGCCTGGAGTCTTTTTGACAACGCGCTTTGAGCGGCAATATCCGCCTCGGTGCACAGGCTGCCGTCCCCCTTGTGCTGGTGCACCACCTTGAGATAGCGCGGCATGATTTCCTCGGCAGTCACCAGCTTCACTGCCGCGATTACCGCCTTGAGCAGGGCGCTCATTCCGGCCGGATTGTTCATGCCGGTCTGTGCAGAAGGATTCATGCCGGGCTTGTTATGCCGTCTCGAGTTTCACTGCGCCATTTGATCGAACAGCCCATGCTGGCGATCTGTTCGCGAGGCCCCTGCCCGGTCCTGGCCACCTGCACCATCGCGTTGAACAGGTCGCGCGGCGCATCGGCCACGGCCTCCTTGCGCGAAGCATCCAGCCTGCCGCGGTATTGCAGCTCCAGGCTGGCATTAAAGCCAAAAAAATCCGGCGTGCATACCGCCCCGTAATCCCTGGCAACCTGCTGAGTCTCATCCCAGACATAGGGAAACGGGTAATCGTATTGCTGTGCGATCTCCCTCATGTTGTCAAATGAATCCTCTTCATAGTCGGCAGGGTCGTTGGACATGATCGCGATGGTATTGATTCCGTATTGTTGCAATTCACGCGTATCGCGGATGATGCGGTCGCGAATCGACTTCACGTACGGGCAGTGATTGCAGATGAACATCACCAGCAGGCCGTTCTTGCCGCGCGCTCTGGAGAGGTTGTAACGCTTGCCGTCCACGCCAAGCAGATCAAATTCGCGTGCTTTCCATCCGAAGTCACACAAGGGAGGTTGCAGACTGACCATTTCAATTTCCTGACAATATTATTGAAGCCATTATATTATCACGACGACATCCTGTTCATTGACGCCCCATCATGCCGCGTTTCTACTGCCCCCCTCCGATCCCGCTCAGCGGTTCGTTCGATCTCCCGCCGGATGCCGCTCACCATGCTTCCCGTGTGCTTCGTTTAAGGATGGGCGACCCGGTCGAAATATTCGACGGGATAGGCAACGCGTGCCATGGCATGATTGCCGATCCCGGCCCCAGGCGGGTGACTGTCGCCGGCATCACCGAGAGCGGGAACAAGCCCGAATCTCCGTTGCATACCGTGCTTGCGCAGGCGCTTTCCAGCAGTGAAAAGATGGATTGGGTGATCCAGAAATCGACCGAACTGGGCGTCACGGAAATCCAGCCGCTTGCTACCGACCGCAGCGTGGCCAGACTGTCCGCCGAACGCACCGCGAGACGTCTCGAGCATTGGCAGCAGGTTGCCATCTCGGCATGCGAGCAATGCGGCCGCAACTTGTTGCCGCTGATACACAGGCCGCTGGACATCATGGACTGGCTGCAGCAGTCCGGAACGATTTCTGCAAACAGGTATATTTTGCTGCCCGACGGCACAGCCAGCCTGCACGACCAATCCAGGCCAGTCCGGATGGCTGTCATTCTGGTCGGTGCGGAGGGCGGGTTTTCCCGGCCAGAAAGCGAGGCAGCGATCAATTGCGGATTCGTCCCGATCCGCCTGGGTGCCCGCGTAATGCGCACCGAAACAGCTGCGATAGCGGGGCTTGCAGTACTGCAAACGCTGTGGGGAGACTTTTAGCCGGCTATCATGATGTGCAGAATACATCCCGCATCATGCCCACCAGTTTGAGTGTGCGCAAATCGCCAATACGGTAGAAAACCCGATTTGCGTCCTTGCGTGTTGCCAATACGCCCTTGTCGCGGAGTATCGACAGATGTTGGGAAATGTTGCTTTGCGATGTCCCCACCTGTTCAACAATGTCCTGCACACTGACTTCCTGATCCCCAAGTATGCATAAAATCTTCAAGCGCAACGGGTGGGCGATTGCCTTCACAGCTTCAGCGGCCTGGCGTATGTCTTCATCCTTGTCAATCAATTTGCTTGCCATCATTGTGTCCTAATCCTGTTAATTTACCCGCCGAGCACCGTACCAAGCAGATCAAATTCGTCTAAAATGAATTATCTTACAATTTACCATCTGCTTATATTCTACATCAATGGACGTCACCCCTGTTTTACTGCTTATACTTGACGGTTTTGGCTACCGTGAGGACCCGGAAAGCAACGCCATCATGGCGGCCCGCAAGCCAAACTTCGACAGGCTCTGGCACGATTATCCGCACACACTGATCAACGCTTCCGAAAAGTTCGTCGGCCTGCCTTCCCTGCAAATGGGCAATTCCGAAGTCGGGCACCTCAATATTGGTGCGGGTCGCGTGGTCTATCAGGACCTGAGCCGCGTCGACATTGATATTGAGGATGGCAATTTCTACTCCAACCCCGCTCTGAGCAACGCCGTTTCCCTGGCCAGCAAGAATGGCGGCGCATTACATATCATGGGTTTGCTCTCGCCCGGCGGCGTGCACAGCCACGAAAATCACATTCTCGCGATGCTTGAGATGGCCGCCCGAAACGGACTCAAAAAGGTCTATCTGCATGCCTTTCTGGATGGCCGCGATACACCGCCCCGGAGTGCGGCGCATTCATTGCGTTTACTGCATGAAAAGTGCACGTCGCTTGGGGTTGGCCGCATTGCCAGCATCGTCGGACGCTATTACGCGATGGACCGGGACAATCGCTGGGAACGCGTCCAGCCAGCCTATGACCTGCTCACCCAGGGTCGTGCCGAATTTTCCGCAACCAGCGCACTGGAAGGACTGGATACGGCCTACGCCCGGGGGGAATCCGACGAGTTCGTCAAACCGACCGCTATCGTTCAGGACGGCGCTGAACCGGTTGCGATGCTGGATGGCGACGTGGTGATATTCATGAATTTCCGAGCCGACCGCGCCCGCGAGATCACCCGCGCGCTGACCGACCGGGCTTTCAACGGATTTACCCGCGCCCGTGTCCCGAAATTGGCCGGCTTTGTCACGTTAAGCCGCTACGGCGAAGATTTCGATTTGCCCTGCGCATACACGCCGGAACCGATACACAACGGTTTGGGAGAATATCTGTCAAATCTCGGGCTCAGGCAATTGCGCATTGCTGAAACTGAAAAGTATGCCCACGTTACCTACTTCTTCAACGGTGGAAGGGAACAGCCCTATCCGGGCGAAGACCGCATTCTGGTACCCTCACCCAAGGTTGCCACCTATGATCTCAAGCCGGAAATGAGCGCATTCGAAGTGACCGACAAGCTTGAAGCGGCGATTCTGAGCCGGCAATATCATGCCATCATCTGCAACTACGCCAACGGCGATATGGTCGGGCATACGGGCAACATGGCTGCAGCCACGCTTGCCATCGAAGTCCTGGATAGCTGCATCGGGCGCGTGGTGAAGGCGATGGTATCGACTGGTGGCGAAGTCATCATCACCGCGGACCACGGCAATGCCGAGCAAATGCTGGATAACACGACGCACCAGGCCCATACCGCGCACACGCTGAACCCGGTACCTTTCCTGTACATCGGGCGCAGGGCCCAACTCAGCGATGGCGGTTCCCTGCGCGATCTCGCCCCCAGCCTGCTGGCCATGATGGGCTTGCCGCAACCCGCAGAAATGACCGGGCACAGTCTTATCCGGTTGTCTGATGAAAGATGACTTGTGACGGATTGCCCCCCAGTTTTCGCTGCACTTGGCGGGCACAGGATAAAAGACTCGATTAGGGACACAACACACGCCTTCCGCAGTTTTTTTCTGCTTTTTCCCGTCATTTACTTCCTGTCTGCCGTGTTCTGTGCTGCTGCGCATGCCAGCCAGAACGACGAACTGGACAATCTGCGCAGGCGTATCGCAGTCGTCCAGCAGAACATGGACAAAACCAGCGAGTCAAAGATCGAAGTCGTCGACGCGCTGCGCGAATCTGAACGCGCCATCAGCAACAGCAACCGCAAACTCGCTGAAATCGCCGCGCAGCAGCATGCTGCCGACCAGAAGCTCGGCAAACTGCAGGAACAACAGCGTAAATTGAGTACCAGCATGACCGAACAGCAAACGCTGCTAGGCAGGATGCTGTACCAGCAATACCTCGGCGGCAACGAGGAATATCTTAAGCTGATTTTGAACAGCCAGGATCCCAACCAGATCTCACGCAACCTTCTCTATTACCGGTATATCGCGCGCAATCGAGCCGCCACCCTTGCCACACTACGCAGCAATCTGGCTGCCCTGGATACGCTCAATGCTGCGACGCGCCAGCAGCGCGAAGAGTTGGCATCGCTACGCACGCAACAGTCGGCGCAAAAGGCATCCCTGGTCAAGGAACAGCATGCAAGGCGACAGGTGCTGGGCAAGATTTCGCGCCAGCTGCATCTGCAGCGGCGCGAGATCACGCGTTTGCAGCGCGACGAAAACCGGCTCTCCCAACTGGTCAGCCAGTTGACAAATGTGCTCGCTAAATCGGCTGGGGCATCGCTACTGCACAACGACAAGCTTCCGGACAACCGCTTCGACGGCCTGCCTTTCGACCAGCTGAAAGGCAAACTCGCACTTCCGGTCAAGGGAGAGCTTACCAATCGCTTTGGCACTCCGCGTCCGGGCAGCTCGGTCGACTGGAAGGGACTGTTTCTGAGAACTTCCGACGGACAGCCTGTCAAAGCAATTGCCGCCGGTCGCGTGGTGTTTGCCGACTGGTTGCGCGGTTTCGGCAACCTGATCATTATCGATCACGGCGAGGGATACATGAGTTTGTACGCAAATAACGAAACGCTCTACAAACAGGTCGGGGATGTGCTGCGCGGCGGAGATACCATAGCGGCGGCCGGCAATACCGGCGGCAACGAGAATTTCGGTTTATACTTTGAACTGCGCCACCAGAGCAAGCCGCTCGATCCGATGAAGTGGATGGCAACAAAACAACGTTGAGGAAACTATGAAACTTTTGCAAAAGGCGGGTTTGGTCGGACTGGGCTTGTTTGCAGGTGTGGGCATCAGCCTCCAATTTTCGGCGATGGCGGACAAGGAACCGCTAGCTACGCCGCTGCCTGTTGAAGAATTGCGCGCCTTTTCCGAAGTCTTCGGACGCATCAAGAGCGACTATGTCGAGCCGGTCAGCGACAAGAAACTGATTACTGACGCGATTGCCGGGATGCTGAACGGCCTGGATCCGCATTCGGCCTATCTGGATGCGGATGCATTCAAGGAACTGCAGGTCGGCACACACGGCGAGTTCGGCGGACTGGGTATCGAAGTCGGGATGGAGGATGGCGTGGTCAAGGTCATCTCCCCGATTGAAGACTCTCCTGCCTACCAGGCAGGCATAAAACCGGGCGATTTCATCATCAAGATCGATGACACGCTGATCAAGGGCATGTCGCTGAACGATGCGGTCAAGCGCATGCGCGGCAAGCCTGGCAGCAAGATTGTCCTGACCATAATCCGTAAAAACGAACCCAAGGCGTTTGAAGTCACCCTGGTGCGCGCCGTCATCAAAGTGCAAAGCGTAAAGTTCAAGATGCTCGAGCCCGGCTTCGGATTCGTGCGTATCACACAGTTTCAGGAAATGACCGGGGAAAACCTGGCCACTGCGCTGGAAAAGCTCGTCAAGGAAAACAAGGGGCCGCTCAAGGGTCTGGTGCTCGATTTGCGCAATGATCCTGGCGGACTGTTGACTGGGGCGGTTGCCGTTTCCTCAGCCTTCCTGCCGCACGGCGCGCTGGTGGTTTATACCGATGGCCGCACCGAAGACGCGAAAATGCGCCTGACCGCCAACCCGGAAAATTATTTGCGCAGCAGCAGCGAAAAGGACTATCTGAAAAAGGTGCCTGATTCGATCAAAAGCGTACCGCTGATCGTTCTGGTAAACGCCGGTACCGCTTCAGCTTCCGAAATCGTTGCCGGTGCACTGCAGGATCACAAGCGCGCGGTGATCATGGGCGAGCAGACTTTCGGAAAGGGGTCCGTGCAAACGGTCCTGCCTTTGGGCAATGGTACCGGTATCAAACTTACCACGGCACGTTACTACACACCTGGAGGACGCTCCATTCAGGCCAAGGGCATCCAGCCGGACATTCTGGTTGAAGACCCATCCTCCGCCGGACGCGACAGCGGCATACTCCGTTTGCGTGAAGTGGATCTCAACAAGCATCTGACCAATGACAGGCCTTCGCACAAAAAAAATCCTGAGGTAATCGATGAAAATATCCCCCCGGTGCCTGGCGCCGGCGAAGACGGATCACAGCGTGCGCCTGCCGAATTCGGCTCCAAGGACGACTACCAGCTTAATCAAGCATTGAATCTTCTTAAGGGAATGCAGATACTGCAGGGCAGATAACTTAATTATTGCGGGTTCAAAATGAATGACGCCTTTGAACTTGAGAAACAGCGTGAAATCGTTTTCAGTGCCGAACCTCCCGGACAGCTGTCCCGTGCCTATAAGCTCCTGTCCGGTCTGCCCGACTGCAAGGTCGAATATGGCAAAGCACCGAACACATTGCGCATCGCCTATAATCTGCATCACTACACCCTCAGCGGCCTCGAAGACGGCCTGACCAGGGAAGGATTTCAGCTCGATCACAGCCCGCTGCACAGCATCGGACGCAAAGTGATTTATTACTGTGAGGATACTGCCTGCCACAATCTGGACATCCCGGTGCAATCCACAAAAGAATTCCAGCGCGAAGTGTTCGTCAAAGCTTACGACCACGAGCCGCATGGCGATCATGATGACACGCCGCCTGAATTACGCGAATACAGGTAATTCCGTTTGCACAGCACCAAAGCCAAACGCCCCACCTTGGTAGGCGGGGCGTTTGGCTTTGTAAGGAGTCTGACGATGACCTACTTTCGCATGGGTAATCCACACTATCATCGGCGCGGAGTCGTTTCACTGTCCTGTTCGGGATGGGAAGGAGTGGGACCAACTCGCTATGGTCGTCAGACAAACTGTCAGGCCGGCTGCGATGTTTTGCAGCCAACCGTGTTTGTTGTTCCTTGCCCGAGCGTTGCGGCTCACTCAAGGAACGTTATCGGAAGAAGTAAAGTCTGGGTTTTGATCGTACTGCGATCGGGTTTGGGGTTCGGGATCAGGTTTTACCCTTGCACCTGTTACCTTACACCTTGCTACTTTCTTAATGTTATAGGATCAAGCCTCACGGGCAATTAGTACTGGTTAGCTTAACGCATTACTGCGCTTCCACACCCAGCCTATCAACGTCCTGGTCTCGAACGACTCTTCAGGGGGGTTAAACCCCCAGGGAAATCTTATCTCAAGGCGAGTTTCCCGCTTAGATGCTTTCAGCGGTTATCTCTTCCAGATTTAGCTACCCGGCAATACCACTGGCGTGACAACCGGTACACCAGAGATCTGTCCACTCCGGTCCTCTCGTACTAGGAGCAGGTCCCTTCAAATTTCCAGCGCCCAAGGCAGATAGGGACCAAACTGTCTCACGACGTTTTAAACCCAGCTCACGTACCACTTTAAATGGCGAACAGCCATACCCTTGGGACCGGCTACAGCCCCAGGATGTGATGAGCCGACATCGAGGTGCCAAACTCCCCCGTCGATATGAACTCTTGGGAGGAATCAGCCTGTTATCCCCAGAGTACCTTTTATCCGTTGAGCGATGGCCCTTCCATACAGAACCACCGGATCACTATGACCTACTTTCGTACCTGCTCGACTTGTCAGTCTCGCAGTTAAGCATCCTTTTGCCATTGCACTATCAGTACGATGTCCGACCGTACCTAGGATACCTTCGTACTCCTCCGTTACACTTTGGGAGGAGACCGCCCCAGTCAAACTGCCTACCATGCACTGTCCCCAACCCGGATTAGGGGTCTAGGTTAGAACCTCAAACACACCAGGCTGGTATTTCAAGGTTGGCTCCACGATGACTGGCGACCCCGCTTCAAAGCCTCCCAGCTATCCTACACAGGTCTATTCAAAATCCAATGCAAAGCTACAGTAAAGGTTCATGGGGTCTTTCCGTCTAGCCTCGGGTAGATTGCATCTTCACAAACATTTCAACTTCGCTGAGTCTCGGGTGGAGACAGTGTGGCCATCGTTACGCCATTCGTGCAGGTCGGAACTTACCCGACAAGGAATTTCGCTACCTTAGGACCGTTATAGTTACGGCCGCCGTTTACTGGGACTTCAATCAAGAGCTTGCACCCCATCATTTAATCTTCCAGCACCGGGCAGGCGTCACACTCTATACGTCCACTTTCGTGTTTGCAGAGTGCTGTGTTTTTATTAAACAGTCGCAGCCACCATTTCACTGCAACCCCATCGAGCTTCGAGAGCAAGTCTCTACACTCTACCGGGGCGCACCTTTTCCCGAAGTTACGGTGCTAATTTGCCGAGTTCCTTCACCCGAGTTCTCTCAAGCGCCTTAGAATTCTCATCCTGCCCACCTGTGTCGGTTTGCGGTACGGTCTCAATACAACTGAAGCTTAGTGGCTTTTCTTGGAAGCTTGGTATCAGCAACTTCGCCCCCGAAGGGACTCGTTATCACGCCTCAGAATTGACCTCCCGGATTTGCCTAAGAGATCTTCCTACACGCTTGAACCGGGACATCCAACACCCGGCTTGCTTAACCTTCTCCGTCCCCACATCGCATTGCATTGAGGTACAGGAATATTAACCTGTTTCCCATCGACTACGCATTTCTGCCTCGCCTTAGGGGCCGACTCACCCTGCGCCGATGAACGTTGCGCAGGAAACCTTGGGCTTTCGGCGAGGGAGCCTTTCACTCCCTTTATCGCTACTCATGTCAGCATTCGCACTTCTGATACCTCCAGCATCCGTTACCAGACACCTTCGCAGGCCTACAGAACGCTCTCCTACCATATGTACATCCAAGTACATAATCCGCGATTTCGGTGCATAGTTTGAGCCCCGTTACATCTTCCGCGCAGGACGACTCGATCAGTGAGCTATTACGCTTTCTTTAAATGATGGCTGCTTCTAAGCCAACATCCTGACTGTTTTAGCCTTCCCACTTCGTTTTCCACTTAACTATGTCTTGGGGACCTTAATCGGCGGTCTGGGTTGTTTCCCTTTTGACACCGGACGTTAGCACCCGATGTCTGTCTCCCATGCTCGCACTTCTCGGTATTCGGAGTTTGCAATGGTTTGGTAATCAGCAATAGACCCCTAGCCATGACAGTGCTCTACCCCCGAGAGTGATACATGAGGCACTACCTAAATAGTTTTCGGAGAGAACCAGCTATTTCCAAGTTTGTTTAGCCTTTCACCCCTATCCACAGCTCATCCCCTAATTTTTCAACATTAGTGGGTTCGGACCTCCAGTGAGTGTTACCCCACCTTCATCCTGGCCATGGATAGATCACTTGGTTTCGGGTCTACGCCCAGCAACTATCGCCCTTATCAGACTCGGTTTCCCTACGCCTCCCCTATTCGGTTAAGCTCGCTACTGAACGTAAGTCGCTGACCCATTATACAAAAGGTACGCAGTCACGGAACAAGTCCGCTCCCACTGTTTGTATGCATACGGTTTCAGGATCTATTTCACTCCCCTTCCGGGGTTCTTTTCGCCTTTCCCTCACGGTACTGGTTCACTATCGGTCGATTACGAGTATTTAGCCTTGGAGGATGGTCCCCCCATGTTCAGACAGGGTTTCTCGTGCCCCGCCCTACTTGTCCCAATCCTAGTTCCACTCCTGAATTTTCACGTACGGGACTATCACCCACTATGGCCAGACTTTCCAGACTGTTCCGCTAACTCAGAAGCTAAAATTTGCAGGCTGCTCCGCGTTCGCTCGCCACTACTTGCGGAATCTCGGTTGATTTCTTTTCCTCCAGGTACTTAGATGTTTCAGTTCTCCGGGTTCGCTCTACCCTGCCTATGTATTCAGCAGGAATGACCCTTGCGGGCCGGGTTTCCCCATTCAGATATCTACGGATCAAAGCTTTTTGCCAGCTCCCCGTAGCTTTTCGCAGGCTAACACGTCTTTCATCGCCTGTAATCGCCAAGGCATCCACCACATGCACTTATTCGCTTGACCCTATAACGTTAAGCCCTCGATCTCGCAATCAAGGCGTCATAGCATTTCGCATTTTCAACTTTTACTTCCACCGGACTGATTTAAGGATCCGGCTCTCGCAAAGGTTTGTGACTGACTTACAGTGACTAACCATAAATCAGCTTGATACAATCAAAACCCATTGTTTTTCTCGCACTCGCTCCCACAGGTTTCCCCGCCTTCACGTTTGCGTGAATCACTTTCTTTACTTCTTCCAAATTTTTAAAGAACTGCTCCTATCAGCAAAAGCCGATACCAAAGCCCCGCAGGCTTGAATATCGGTTCTCACTTTTGTTTCCTTCGCCACCCGATGATTGGTGGAGGTTGACGGGATCGAACCGACGACCCCCTGCTTGCAAAGCAGGTGCTCTCCCAGCTGAGCTAAACCCCCGTTAAAACAGATGCAAGATGCAAGGTGCAAGGTGCAAGGTTTTACTTGCACCTTGTATCTTGCTTCTTTTCCCTGATCCTGGTGGGTCTGGTTGGACTCGAACCAACGACCCCCGCGTTATCAACACGGTGCTCTAACCAGCTGAGCTACAGACCCCGAAACTGTTTCAGGATCAAGGCCCAAGATGCAGGAATCAAGGGGTAAAGCAGCACGCTGCCCCAACTTTATCCTTGTACCTTGTTTCTTGAACCTGCTCTAAACAACCGATGAGTGTGGGCACTCAGTCTCTGGATTCTCTAGAAAGGAGGTGATCCAGCCGCACCTTCCGATACGGCTACCTTGTTACGACTTCACCCCAGTCACGAACCCAGCCGTGGTAATCGCCCTCCTTGCGGTTAGACTACCTACTTCTGGCAGAACCCACTCCCATGGTGTGACGGGCGGTGTGTACAAGACCCGGGAACGTATTCACCGCGACATGCTGATCCGCGATTACTAGCGATTCCGACTTCATGCTGTCGAGTTGCAGAGAACAATCCGGACTACGATCGGCTTTCTGAGATTGGCTCCCCCTCGCGGGTTGGCAACCCTCTGTACCGACCATTGTATTACGTGTGAAGCCCTACCCATAAGGGCCATGAGGACTTGACGTCATCCCCACCTTCCTCCGGTTTATCACCGGCAGTCTCATTAAAGTGCCCAACTGAATGATGGCAATTAATGACAAGGGTTGCGCTCGTTGCGGGACTTAACCCAACATCTCACGACACGAGCTGACGACAGCCATGCAGCACCTGTGTCCAGGTTCCCTTTCGGGCACAATCCCATCTCTGGAATCTTCCTGGCATGTCAAGGGTAGGTAAGGTTTTTCGCGTTGCATCGAATTAATCCACATAATCCACCGCTTGTGCGGGTCCCCGTCAATTCCTTTGAGTTTTAATCTTGCGACCGTACTCCCCAGGCGGTCAACTTCACGCGTTAGCTGCGGTACTAAGGAAGTCTCCTCCCCCAACACCTAGTTGACATCGTTTAGGGCGTGGACTACCAGGGTATCTAATCCTGTTTGCTCCCCACGCTTTCGTGCATGAGCGTCAGTATTGACCCAGGGGGCTGCCTTCGCCATCGGTATTCCTCCACATATCTACGCATTTCACTGCTACACGTGGAATTCTACCCCCCTCTGCCACACTCTAGCCTTGCAGTCACAAACGCAGTTCCCAGGTTAAGCCCGGGGATTTCACGTCTGTCTTACAAAACCGCCTGCGCACGCTTTACGCCCAGTAATTCCGATTAACGCTCGCACCCTACGTATTACCGCGGCTGCTGGCACGTAGTTAGCCGGTGCTTCTTCTTCCGGTACCGTCATCCAGTCACGGGTATTAGCCGTAACCGATTTCTTTCCGTCTGAAAGAGCTTTACAACCCGAAGGCCTTCTTCACTCACGCGGCATGGCTGGATCAGGGTTTCCCCCATTGTCCAAAATTCCCCACTGCTGCCTCCCGTAGGAGTCTGGACCGTGTCTCAGTTCCAGTGTGGCTGGTCGTCCTCTCAGACCAGCTACAGATCGTCGCCTTGGTGAGCCTTTACCTCACCAACTAGCTAATCTGATATCGGCCACTCCGAAAGCGAGAGGTCTTGCGATCCCCCCTTTCCCCCTCAGGGCATATGCGGTATTAGCGCAACTTTCGCTACGTTATCCCCCACTTCCGGACATGTTCCGATATATTACTCACCCGTTCGCCACTCGCCACCAGGGTTGCCCCCGTGCTGCCGTTCGACTTGCATGTGTAAAGCATGCCGCCAGCGTTCAATCTGAGCCAGGATCAAACTCTTCAGTTCAATACCTGTTTTGATTCATTTCTGAATCGGTCTTACTCAAAGTGAATCATTGACATGATTCTTTTCGACTTTGCGTAAGTACTACTATATTTTTAAAGTCGTTCCGTATCCCGCCATATTTACACATATAAGGATACAAAAACTTCCCAAAAACCAAGCACCTACACTCGTCGGTTGTTCGTTTGTTTTTTAAAGATCGGGCTGCCCGGAAAAACTGCCGGTCAGCGAAGAGGTGCGCATTATAGAGATGTAAAATCTTGCGTCAACTCTTTTCTGAAATATTTTCATAATATTTGCGGTTGGCCTGTTTAACCCTGATATTCACTACAATACAGCCTCGACTGAAAAGCAAAAAAATGTCATCGATCACACCAAATTTGATCACGCTGGGCATCGAATCATCATGCGATGAGACCGGTATCGCGCTCTACCAGATGGGGCGCGGCTTGCTGGCACATGCACTGTATACGCAGGTCGCGATGCACAACGAATATGGCGGCGTCGTTCCGGAGCTCGCTTCGCGCGATCATGTCCGGCGCATTATCCCGCTGATACGACAAGTCATGAACGAAGCCGATGTGTCGCTCGCCCAGATCGATGCGATCGCCTACACCCAGGGCCCAGGCCTGGGCGGCGCACTGCTGGTCGGTGCCAGCGTCGCGAATGCACTGGCCTATGCGCTCGATATCCCCACCATCGGCATCCATCATCTGGAAGGTCATCTGCTTTCCCCGTTGCTGTCCGACCCCGCGCCCGAATTCCCGTTCGTCGCGTTGCTGGTTTCCGGCGGACACACGCAACTGATGCGCGTCGACGGTGTGGGACGCTACACCCTGCTCGGCGAAACGGTCGATGACGCGGCCGGCGAAGCCTTCGACAAGAGCGCGAAGCTGCTGGGCCTGGGTTATCCTGGCGGCCCGGCACTGGCGAAACTCGCTGCAGAAGGGCGGCCCGGGCTGTACAAGTTGCCGCGCCCTATGCTGCACAGCGGCGATCTGGAATTCAGTTTCAGCGGATTGAAAACGGCAGTGATGACACTGGTTAAACAACGCAGCAGCGATGGCGAAAAATCACTGGATCAGCAAACACGGGCCGATATCGCCTGCGCGGTGCAGGAAGCCATCGTCGACGTACTGGCACAGAAAGCGCGCGCCGCGCTGGCACACACCGGACTCGATCGGCTTGTCGTCGCCGGGGGCGTGGGGGCGAACCGGCTGCTGCGCGAGCGGCTGAGCAAGGATATCGGCAAACGCGGCGGCAAGGTGTTTTATCCCGACCTGGAATTTTGCACCGACAACGGCGCGATGATCGCCTTCGCCGGCGCGCTGCGCCTGGCAGAGCAGCAAGGCGCAAAGGATTACCGTTTCAACGTCAAACCGCGCTGGGACCTCCAGGAAATAATGCCCTAGAAGCCGCGAACCGCCCGGGAATCCGAGTCCGGGAAACCGAATCATGCGCGCGAGCGCCTGCGCGGCGCGGTGGCGCTGAATGCCTGCCCGCGCAACACTGCAATCTGCTGCAATATCGGCGTCGTGACCGGCTCCAGCTTCTGGCGCATCAGCGTACCGCCGGCCGTGGTACGCGACAGAATCGGTGCTGCCACTTCGCTGTTCATGCACGACAACACCAGCATCGCGCGCACTTCCCTTGCATACTCCGGCATGCTCTGCAGAAATATTCCCGCCGTTGACGCGGGATCGCTGCAAAACGCATCCACGTTCGCCAGCGTTGCCTCCAGCGTATCCGCACCACAGCATGAAGGCTGCAATAACGGTGAGAAATAGATAGCCAGCGCATTCAGCAATGCATTGACCACATCCCGGTCAGCCGGGTAGCGCAGCATTGCTTCACTGGTCTGTAGAAATGCCTGGCCCCTGGCCGACAGCACACGCTCAAGCTGAATTGCACAGGGATCATCCGCGAATTGCGCCAGCCGGGAATTCAGCGCATTCCAGTCTTCGCGTGGCGAAGCTTCCATCGGCAAATCGTCAGCCATGCGTTCGAGGAAGCCGACGTGGTAGGCGTTATCCATCGCACCGCGGTTCCACAACTTCATGCGCACATCTTCATCGATCAGACCGGGCTGGAGCAAAAGCCGGACGGTATCGATGATCGTATGCGGGTTGGATTCGAAGGGCAGGTATTCGACGAGGTATGCGGCCAGAACCCTGCCCATTTTTCCCTGAACGACGCAGTCGCGTTCCAGCATGCGCCGCGCATTGTCCGCAACTGGCATCGCCCACCATGCGCGACGCGCGAGTTCGTCGGTAAGCCCGTTCGAATAGGCCACCGACACCACCGCCTCTTCCTCGCCAAGCAGCAACAGGCAATCGAGTCCTTTTTCGCGCGCCTGCCCCATGCGCGTCCAGCCATGCAGATAGACCGGGTACCCGCCCGGCGAACCGGTCGCGATACCGGCCAGCAGTTCGCGAACCCGGCGCAAATACTGCTCCGGACGCCCGGCCGGATGCAGCTTGATTGACGCCTCGCCCCGCGAAGACAAACCGTGGACGATCATCGCAGCTTCATCGATACGGACAGCCTGGATGTCACCGGCCATCATCACATTGAGACGCAATTCATCTTCCGGCGACAGTTCTGACATGGCTATCCTTAATTCAACTGGATGCGTTGACCCCAGGGGACGGGCACCTTGCCTTTGACCAGCCAGAGCACCGGATAGGCCGGCTCGGCCGGTGGAAATTCCCCCTGTGCATCGGTGAAATACAGCAGCAGATCGGGCTCGCGCCCATGGCTCGAAATCCATTCGAAGACGGGCCTGAAATCGGTACCGCCGCCGCCCTGTATGGTCGTGGGCAGCCTGAATTCATCCCACGGCTCAAATAGCCAGGGACCATCCCCGGCAAGCGTGGTATCGCAGGCATGGAGCAAGATGCGTGCGCGCAGTTGTCCCTTGATCGCGTCGATCTCGCTCATGAACTCGCCGATTTCCTGCTCCGAAATCGAGCCGCTGGTATCGAGCACCACGCAAATATCCGCCTGCGCACTCCGCAGCGACGGAAAAATCATTTCCCCCTCGCGCCTTGATGGACGCATGTAACTGTAGTCGTCGCGCGCGTACTGCGTAATATAGCGGGCAAGCAGCAGCCGCCATGGCAGCTTGGGCTGCATCAACTCCCCGACCAGGCGGCCGAGCAACCCGCCCAATTTTCCGGCCTGTTGCGCCTGCTGGGCCGCGCCGGCCAGACGCTGTTGCCATTGGGCTGACAGCGATTCCTGCTCGGCAGCGGAAAGCGGTTGCGGCCGACCTGCGCCCCCGGACTCATCGTTTGCCGCACTGTCCTGTTCACCGCCGCTGGAATCTTCCCTGGAATCGCCGCTGCCATCACCGTCATGCCTTGGCTGTTCCTCGGGTTCATCGCTGTCGTTCTCGTCGATGTACGGGTAAATCTCCTCCGCTGTCATGCCTTCATAACATTCCAGCACCAGCGTGCCGGGCGGTGGAGTGAGTCCGTCTTCGACCAGCAGCGGATTGACCGCGTGATCGCAGGCAATATCCCAGCGAAATCGGCTGCGATGCTGGCGCCGGGAAAAATGCGAGAGGGCGCAGTGCAGCGCCTGGTTGGCCAGCACGAACTGGGCCTGCTCCAGGCTCAATGCGTCGATGTAAGCGGGGTTGTAATAGAAGCTGCGTGCGTCGGTGCTGGTGGTCTGGCACCATTTCGGATCGGCCGCGATCATCGGCAGGCGCAGCGCAAGCGCGCCCAGAAACGGTTTGTCGAGTATCAGCCGGGTGCGGGCTGCAGCCAGCTTGTTTTCGATGTCGTGCAGGTCCATTCCTAACGCTGATACAGCATCACATCGGCCACCGCGTTCGCCCACGACGAAAACTGCGGTACCGCAAACAACTGCTGCCCGATCGCGCGGTGCATGTCGGATACCAGCATCACGCCCATTTCACGCAACGGGAAGCGACTCGCATAATCCAGGATATGCCCGTGAATTTCGCGCGCATTGCTGCTGCCTTTGGCGCGAGCCGCGCGGGCAACAAGTGCCGAGGCGACCGCATACTGCAGATCCACTTCGCGCGGCACACCCACCTGTTCGCCGCGCAGGATCGCGTCCAGATCCGGCATGCGTTCCAGATTTTCAACAAAGGCATTGAGCTCCAGGCCGGCCGCCGGGCCGACACAGGCTTGCAGCGTAGACAGCAGCAACTCGGGAGAGTCGCCGAATTTCTGCAACGCGCGGTGTGCAAATTCCCATGAGCGAGGACTCGGAAACGCAACCGGATTGTGCGCCGGGTCGAAGTCGAACAGCCGCTCGGGGCGAAATCGCAAAAAGCCGATCAGCCGTTCATCAATCCCGTTTGCATAGGCCCAGCTCACCCAGTCGTCGAGATTGGCCTCGATCTCGAAATGCGAGAAGCGGTTGGCCAGGGGAGCCGGCATCGTGTACGTAACGCCGCGGTCGCCTTGGCGATTGCCGGCGGCGAATATCGCCCATCCGTCCGGAACCTCATAGGCGCCCAGACGGCGATCGAGTATCAGCTGGTAGGCGGCAGCGGAAACGCTGGGTGGTGCAGAGGTGATTTCGTCGAGGAACAGCACACCTTCCGGACCGTGGCGCTCGATATCGGGCAGCATTGCCGGCACCGCCCATTCGACGCGATTGTCGACCCGGAACGGAATGCCGCGCAAATCCGACGGTTCCATTTGCGACAGGCGTATATCGATCATAGTAACCCCGTGGCGGCTTGCGACCTGGGCAATGATCTGGGATTTCCCAACGCCGGGCGGACCCCAGAGCATCACGGGGGTATGGTGCCCTTCTCGGGCACCGATAAATTCCCGGTCTAGTACGGCCTGAAGTTGTGCCGGACGCATGGCTTCTCCGATATCTTAGAGTAAATATAATCATATTATAATACTCATTCGGGTCATTTCCCCCTTTGGCTTGCAGAGGGCTTGCTGCTGACGGTCCGGGAATTCTGTTTACTTGCTGTCTTCCTTGCTGCCTATCTTCGATTCCTTCCCTGCCAGCAACCTGCCGATATTGTTCTTGTGACGCCAGATCAGCAGCAACGACATCGCGCCCGATGCCAGCACCCACTCGCGCGGCAACGCCAGCAGGAATGCATAGGCCGGCGTGGCAACCGCAGCGGTCAGGGCGGCCAGCGACGAGTAGCGGAACATAAAAGCCATGATCAGCCAGGTCGCCAACCCGCCCAGACCGACCCAGACATTCAATGCCAGCAGCACGCCCAGCGCGGTCGCCACACCTTTACCGCCCTTGAAGCGCAGGAACACCGGATACAGGTGGCCGACGAACACCGCGATCGCAACTGCTGCGGGCAGCATCAAGTACTGCTCACCCGGCAGGGAATACCTTATCGCAAGGAACACTGCCAACCAGCCCTTCGCCGCGTCGCCGAACAAGGTCAGCGCTGCTGCCGCTTTCTTGCCGCTGCGCAACACATTGGTCGCGCCGGGATTGCCGGAACCGTAGGTGCGTGGATCGGCAAGGCCGAATAATTTGCTGGTGATGACTGCAAAAGAGACCGAGCCCAACAGGTAGGCAGCAATGATAAAAACTATGGTCAGCATCGGGAATGTCTTAGAATCGAAGTAGCGTGGATTTTACGCGAAACCTTACCAGGCCACCAACCAACAAAATCATGGACATCATCTTCCTGCGTGAACTCAAGGTCACCACGCTGATCGGCATATACGAGCGCGAAAAGGTCATACCGCAAACCCTGCAGATCGACCTCGACATCGCGCTGCCCAACAGCCGCGCCTGCGTCAGCGACGACATCAGCGACGCGCTGAATTATGCCGATGTCGCACAGCATATCCAGACGGTGTTGAGCGACGGGCATTTTTCCTTGCTGGAAACCCTGGCTGAACATATCGCGCAAATCATCCTCAAGGACTTCAACGCACCATGGGTCAAGGTCAGCGTTGCCAAACTGCAGGCGATACGCAACTGCAGGATGGTGGGAATCTGTATCGAGCGTGGACAAGTGCAATAGCAGGCTATCGGCATCGAACGGGGATTCGGAAAATTTAGTTGTCGTCCCGGAAACAGGCAATGCGGACATCCAAATCACATCTTTAAACTCTTTAGTTTTAATCTTTGCGGTGAAGAATGAATATGGAAAGCAAAGATGCGCGGGACATGCTGGAGGCAATGACACTTACTGCCAATGCGCGGGCATATGCATCGCATATGGATCTGATTTCCAAAGACGTGAGTGTCTATGGCGTGCCCGGTTTTGATGTGATTGGCTACGATGACTGGGCGCGGCAATGCAAATACAAATTTGATGAAGGCCTGCTGAAACGGGTGAGCTATGAGGGTTTGCGCGTCGTGACCATGACGCCCGGGAATGTTCTGTTCAAGACCACAGAGACCGTCGAAGGAACGGACAGCACGATTAACCGTCACGGCCTGGAAATATTGATTCGTAAAGAAGCCGATGGAAAATAGCGTGTGCTCCAGGAACGCATTCTGGCGGATGATGAAATGAAATTCGACTGTCAGAAGACACATTAAAAGCCGGAATATCCGACTCCCGATTTTTCATCAGAACCCGCCCCGATAAAACATCATCTGCACCAAACGCTGAACAACCCCTTGTTAAGCTAGGCAGGGTGAGCACGGGATGCCTACCCTGCGACCCGCTATCCTCTGGGGTGATGCATTGCATGCAGGGACTTCAGCCGCTCCCGAGCCACATGCGTATAGATCTGCGTCGTGGAGATATCCGAGTGTCCCAGCAGCATCTGCACCACGCGCAAATCCGCGCCGTGGTTCAGCAGATGCGTCGCAAAAGCATGCCGCAAGGTGTGCGGCGACAGCGGTTTGTGCAGCCCGCCCTGCCTTGCGTATTTCTTGATCAGGTACCAGAACATCTGGCGCGTCATGCCTTCACCACGGGCCGTCACGAACAACGCATCGGTCTGCAGCCTGCCGAGCAGCACGCCGCGCCCCTCCGCCATATACCGTTGCAGCCAGTCCAGCGCTTCCTCTCCCAATGGCACCAGCCGCTCCTTGCTGCCCTTGCCCATCACGCGCACCACGCCCATATCCATGCTCACCTGCGAGATGCGCAGAGTTACCAGCTCCGACACGCGCAGGCCGGTGGCGTACAGCACCTCGAACATGGTGCGGTCGCGCAGGCCCAAAGGTGTTTGAACATCCGGTGCAGCCAGCAATTGTTCGACATCGGATTCGGTCAGGCTCTTGGGCAGGTTGCGCGGCAGCCTGGGCGTGTCGATCTGCAGCGTCGGATCGGTGGCGATCCTGCCCTGCCTGAGCAGATATCGGAACAGCCGCTTCAGGCTGGAGATATTGCGCCCGGTGCTGCTGGGTTTTGCTTTCTGCACTGCCACCAGTTGTGCGAGATAGCCCTGAATGTCACCGTGCGTTGCCTGCAATATGGATGTGCCGCGTTGTTTCCCCAGCCAGTCCTTGAACTTGACCAGGTCGCGGCGGTAGCTGTCCAGCGTGTTGCGCGACAGGCCGTCTTCCAGCCACAGGTTATCGCAGAATTCGTCGAGAAGCTCAGCGTCGTTCATGCGCCAGCAGCCAGCGTTTGATGTCCAGCGGATCGCCGCTGGCATGACGCATAAAGCCGCCCAGTCCCGATTTACCGACGACCCGATGGCAGGGGATGATGACGGGTATCGGATTTGCTCCGCAAGCCTGGCCGACAGCCTGCGCGCCGGATTTCAGCGCGGCGGCCAGTTCGCCATAACTGCGCGTTTCGCCGCGCGGGATGTGCAGCATTGCCTGCCAGACTTTTTGCTGTTTAGGCGTTCCGGACGGCTTGAGAGGCACGGTAAATTGAAAGTCAGGGTTATCGAAATAATGCAGCAACTGTTCGCACACGGTTTTGGCAAACGCGCTGGTTGGGCGCTGCGTCTTTTCAGCCGCAGTCAGAAAATCAATGCCCAGCAGTTCACGCTCATCGCAATGTATGCCGAGCACACCGAACGGAACAGCCAGCTTTGCCTGATAGTCCATGCCGCAATGATAGCGCACAAATAAAAAAACGGGAGCAAACTCCCGTTTTTTTGGCTCCGGAAAACCGGCCCGCGATCAACCGCGAATGGCGAGCTTTTCCTTGATACGCGCCGACTTGCCTGAACGGTCGCGCAGATAGTAGAGCTTGGCGCGGCGCACCGAGCCTTTGCGCTTCACCTCGATGCTGGCGATGATCGGGCGAGTAGGTCTGGAAAGTACGCTCCACGCCTTCGCCTGCCGAGATCTTGCGCACGATGAAGCCGGAATTCAGGCCGCGATTGCGCTTCGCAATCACGACACCCTCAAAGGCCTGCAGGCGCTTGCGCTCGCCTTCGACCACATTCACGCTGACGACCACAGTGTCGCCGGGCGCAAAATCGGGAATCTTCCTGCCCAGACGGGCGATTTCTTCCTGTTCCAATGTTTCGATCAAATTCATTTTGCTACTCCTTGGTTATCGGATCTTGTTCCTTCTGGAACGCTGCCAGAAGCCGAGACTCCTCTTTTGTCAAATCACGCTTGGCCAACAGATCCGGCCTGCGCAACCACGTCCTGCCCAACGACTGCTGAAGCCGCCAGCGCTGTATGTCCGCATGATTGCCGGACAACAACACCGGGGGCACGGCTTCACCATTAAACACTTCCGGCCGGGTGTAGTGCGGGCAATCCAGCAAGCCCTGCACGAAAGAATCCTGTTCGGCCGATTCGGCATCGCCCAGCACGCCGGGCAATTGCCGCACCAGACTGTCGATCAGCACCATCGCCGCCAACTCGCCACCGGACAACACATAGTCGCCGATGGAAATCTCTTCATCCACATACTGGCGGATCAGGCGTTCGTCTATCCCTTCGTAACGCCCCGCCAGCAGGATCAGACCCTCATCCGCCTGCGCCACCAGTTCCCTGACCACCGGGTGGGTCAACAACCTGCCTTGCGGCGACAGATACACCACGCGGCTTTTCTTCACCCCACTGGCTGCCTGCCGCTGTCTGGCCGCGCTTATCGCTGCCGCCAGCGGCTCAGCCAGCATCACCATTCCGGGACCGCCGCCGTAAGGGCGATCGTCGATGGTGCGGTAATTATCCGTCGTGAAATCGCGCGGATTCCACGTCTTCAACACATAGCTGCCTTGTTCTGCCGCGCGCCGCGTGATACCGTATTGCGTCAGCGCATCGAACATCTGCGGGAACAGCGTGATGACGTCGAAGATCATATCTCAGTAGTCCGCCGCCCAATCCACCCGGATCACTCCGTTCCTGATGTCCACCTGCTTGATGGCCGTCGCGACAAACGGGATCAGGATCTCGCCGTTGCCACCTGCCTTGCTGGACAATGGCGTCACGCTCAGCACCTGGTTTGCGCCGGTTTCGAGCAAATTTGCGACCGTCCCCAGCTTCACTCC
Source organism: uncultured beta proteobacterium (assembly GCA_963827265.1). Classification (GTDB taxonomy): domain Bacteria; phylum Pseudomonadota; class Gammaproteobacteria; order Burkholderiales; family Gallionellaceae; genus Gallionella. The sequence continues at coordinate 697,239 of CAWHAD010000007.1, forward strand.
CGCTTCATTCTCCACCGCCAGACCGATCAGGTCAGACCAGTAGTACTCATCGTCGGCGCTTTCCGGCAAACTGCTGCGCGGCACCGCGATCAGCAAACCCTTCAACTTTTCGGCAGCATTGCGATCCGGGCAGTCCGGCAATTGCGCAGCCAGTGTTTTGTTGTGCACTTCGCACTGCATGACTTCCATCTTGCGCCACGGGCCGTGTTCATGGCCTATCCACCAGGTCCGGTAATCCAGCAAGACTGTCGAGATATTCGGTATAAGGCTGGATCTTGACCCAGCCGCGTATGCCGTGTGCCGCTGCGATGCGCCCCATGATCACCATGGGGCCGGTGTCGTCAGGCTGCGGCAGTGGCGCCGGCACGCTTGACCAGCCTGGCAACGGTGTCGCTCAATTGCGCACCCTTGCTTTGCCAGTGGCTTACACGTTCCAGTTGAAGACGCAGCGATTCCTGACCTTCAGCGACCGACGGATTGTAGAAGCCGACACGCTCGATGAAACGGCCATCGCGACGATTGCGCGAATCCGCTACCACCACATTGTAAAACGGACGATTCTTGGAACCGCCACGGGAAAGACGAATGATTACCATATCAAAACCTATCTAAAGTTTATGAGTCCAGCGCCAATGTTATAGCCAAGACTTAAAGGGGCGCGGATTCTACGACATTTTGCATGGTTCTGGCAACCTGCAGGGAATTGGTGGTCTGGACTAGCGGTGCAGCAGCACTTCCAGCACAAATCTGCTGCCCAGATAAGCCAGCATCAGCAGCACAAATCCGCCCACGGTCCAGTGCACCGCGACACGCCCGCGCCAGCCGTAAAAGCGATGTCCCCACAGCAGCACCGCGAATACCAGCCAGGAGATGAATCCGAACAGCACCTTGTGGTTGAACTGCCAAGGCTCGCCGAATACCTCCTCGGAGAACACCATCCCGGATGCCAGCGTCACGGTCAGCAATACGAATCCGATGCCTATCATCCGGAACAGCAGGGTTTCCATGGTCATCAGCGGCGGCAGGCTGCGCAACACGCGCGGCAGGGTCGCATGATGCAGCCGCTTTTCCACCTGCGAGATCAGCACCGCATGCAGCATCGCGATGGTGAACAGGCTGTAGGCCAGCAACGCAGCGGTGATGTGCGCCTTGAATGCGAACAAACCGGTGTTGCTCAGGATATGATCGGTATGGAACAGTTCCGGCAGCACCACCGCAACCGCTGCAATGGGCAACACCAGCGCCTGCAGCCCGCCGATCGGATAGAAAAACCGCGCCACCCAGTACACCAGCAAGGTCAGCCACAGGATGGCGGACAGCGCATGCAACAATCCCAGGTCGAATGCACCGCCGGCGAAAATCCCCTGCACCAGCAGGTAACCGTGCATGGTCAGCGGAATCAGGACCAGGTGGCCAACCGGCCCGCGTATCAGCAAATCCTCTTCGCCGCGAGCCTGTGCGCGCCAGAAATAGGCGGCCAGCACGCAATACGAAGCGCTGATCAACAGCGAAAGGAGAAGGTTGGACATTATTTGCCAGGATGTTTTAGACTTGAGTCAATTCTACACCAACTCTTGCAAACCTATCATGCTGGAAAATCTCACCCAACGCCTTTCCGGCGTCATCAAGAACCTGCGCGGACAGGCCCGCCTGACCGAGAGCAACATTCAGGATGCGTTGCGCGAAGTGCGCATGGCACTGCTCGAAGCCGACGTCGCGCTGCCGGTCGTCAAGGAATTCATCGCCCAGGTCAAACAGGCCGCGCTCGGCCAGGAAGTGATCGGCAACCTGAATCCGGGACAAGCGCTGGTCGGCGTGGTGCATCGCGAACTCACCCGGCTGATGGGCGAGCACAACGATGCGCTCAATCTCGCCACCACCCCGCCCGCGGTGATCCTGATGGCCGGCTTGCAGGGCGCGGGCAAGACCACGACCAGCGGCAAGCTGGCAAAACTGCTGCGCGACCAGCAGAAGAAAAAAGTGCTGCTGGTCAGCTGCGACGTCTATCGTCCCGCCGCAATCGAGCAATTGCGCACACTGGCCAAACAGCTGGAAATCGATTTCTTTGCGTCCGACATCAGCCAGAAACCGCAGGACATCGCGCTGGCCGCGCTGGACTATGCACGCAAACATTACCACGACGTGTTGATCGTCGATACCGCCGGCCGGCTGGCCATCGATGACGCGATGATGGCGGAAATCAAGCAGCTGCATGCCGCACTCAAACCGATCGAAACCCTGTTCGTCGTGGATGCGATGACCGGCCAGGATGCGGTGAATACCGCCAAGGCATTCGGCGATGCATTGCCGCTGACCGGCATCATCCTGACCAAGCTGGACGGCGATGCGCGCGGCGGCGCGGCGCTGTCGGTGCGACAGATCACCGGCAAGCCGATCAAGTTCGTCGGCGTCAGCGAAAAGCCGGGCGGCCTCGAAGCCTTCCACCCTGAACGCATGGCTTCGCGCGTGCTCGGCATGGGCGACGTGCTGTCGCTGATCGAGGATGCGCAGCGCGAGGTCGATCAAGGGTGAAGCCGAAAAGCTCGCGAAGAAAATCCAGAGCGGCAAAGGGTTTCGATCTCAACGATTTCAAGATGCAGATCGCGCAAATGCGCAAAATGGGCGGCATGTCGGCGATGATGGACAAGCTCCCCGCGCAACTCTCCCAGCAGGCTGGCGGAAGCAAGGTGGATGACAAGCAGATCGCCCGCACCGAAGCCATCATCAACTCGATGACGATGCTCGAACGCAGCAAGCCGGAACTGATCAAGGCTTCGCGCAAACGCCGAATCGCGATGGGTGCGGGCGTCCAGGTGATGCACGTGAACCAACTGCTCAAACAGTTCGAACAGATGCAGAAAATGATGAAGATGTTCGGCAAGGGCGGCGGCATGGGCAAACTGATGCGCGGAATGGCGGGCAAACTGCCGGGCATGCGCTAAAACTTTTTGATCCACGAAAAACACGAACTCCACGAACAAATCAAAACCTTCCCGATACTAATTTTTCGTGCTTTTCGTGTCTTTCGTGGACACATTGTTTTGACTTTTTTTACTTCCCTATTAACTTAATTTTGAAGATCACCATGAACATCAAAGCAATCATTTTCGACGTCGACGGCACACTGGCGGACACCGAAGACGGCCACCGCAAATCGTTCAACAAGGCATTCGCCGAGAATGGGCTGGACTGGAACTGGGATGTCGCGCTGTACGACAAGCTGCTCAAGGTGACCGGCGGCAAGGAGCGCATCAAGTATTTCGTTTCGGATTTCCTGACCGGCTACACCAGGCCGGAAAATTTCGACGAATTCGTCAAACATCTGCACAAGGTCAAGACCGCACATTACACCGCAATGCTGCGCGAGGGACAGATTCCGCTGCGCCCCGGTATAAAACAGTTGATGGACGATGCGCGCGCGGCCGGCATCAAGCTCGCGATTGCAACCACAACCAGCCCGGAAAACGTCAGCGCGCTGCTCGAAATCGGGCTGGGCAAGGACTGGGAAAATTATTTCGTTGCAAACGGCTGCGGCGACATCGTGCCGCACAAGAAACCCGCGCCGGATATCTATTTCTGGGTGCTGGACAAACTGGGCCTGCCGGCGTCGGACTGCATCGCACTGGAAGATTCGAAAAACGGCCTGCATTCGGCGCTTGCGGCTGGCATCAAGACCTACGTCACCACCAATCCCTATACGCACTGGCATGACTTCGACGGTGCGGCCGGAATATTCGACGACCTGGGCGACCTTGCGGCCTTTTACCGCGCAACCGGCCTGCCCCTTCCCAAACAGAAGATTTCTGTTTAGCATCATGCTGCCGTGGGGGTGTAGCTCAGTTGGGAGAGCGTCTGGTTCGCAATCAGAAGGTCGTCAGTTCGATCCTGATCACCTCCACCATTCAATAAAGACTACAGTTGGCTACACCACTGTCACGATAAAATTCCGTTTGGATATCGCTTGCGCCATCGACCAGTCTCGATCGGCATAACCTGGTTATAGAAATCTGGAATTTTGAACGGCTGATCCAAATTATAAGCTGACACCCATGCGGCGTAACAATGGCAGCAATGCAATGTAACAGCCAGCAGTTGCGGCCACAGATATGCCTAGGCTGAACCAGAAGCTCCAGCCATATCTGAGCAAAAGCGGAAGTAGCAGGAACAGCAGAAGCGAGGGCAGGGCAAGCCAGAAAATCTGGCTTGATAGGTTGGCAATCTGTTCAGAGGGGGATGCCTCCATGTGCAGCCATACAAAGGCAAGTAATGAGGTTAGCGGGAGGGATGCCACCAATGCTGCAAATCCTGTAGAACGCTTAGCGATTTCGGAGATGGCAACAATAATTAATGCCGAGATGATTACCTTGAGTACGTAGTAGATCATGAGGATGGGGGTCTCAGTTCTCTGCCAAAGCACGCATCTTAATATGGGCGGGTGTTGTTGGGATACTCCCGAATGTCCGCAACTGGCACACATCAGAACTTCATGCCTGCTAATTGCCTGCCATGAAGCAGTCATTGGTGAAGTAAGGCTAACGACACATTCCGGATGGTAGAATTTCTCTAAAGCGGCTCTTCAACTATAAATGTTGATGGGCAGATTCCGCCCCAGTATTTACCGCGTCGAGTGGCATTTTTACTTCCCTGCTTTTTGGATAGCAAGTTTGTTAGCCTCGAACCCGCCCTTGGCCTTCCATTCGGTTAACCCACCCTGCAAGATGCGGACATTGTCCATACCGGCCACTCGAAGCGCAAAACCGGCTTGCGCGGAAAGTGTTCCTGTATTGCAGTACACCAGAACCATCTTGTCTTTTGGTAGTTCGGCTCGGCGGGCGAGCACCTGTCGCCATTCGATGTTTACCGCACCAGGAATGTGCGATACCTGATACTGATCAGCGCCGCGAGTGTCGATTACATAGATATTTTTCCAATCCTCGGCCGGTATCTGCTCGGGCAGAATATTGCCACCGCCGTATTCAGAGAAATCCAGAAATTCTTCCATCGCCTTTATCGCCGCATTATCAGCAGCCAATACTGAGGTTGGCAGAGCCATAGACGTGGCTGTCACGAGGATAAACGCAAGAATAAAGTTAGTAGGTTTCTTCATGATTAGCTCCTATCAAGTCGTTGCGGGGGCAGGGTTAAGCCGCGGGTGCGTTTCTTCGCCGAGCCACCACAACAGCGCACCGGAAACGAACATCGAAAGTGCTACAAACCAGAATGCCGATTTCACCGAACCACTGAAATGTGCGGCAATTCCCAGTCCAAGCGCGCCAATACCATAACCCAGGTCACGCCAGAAGCGATAGATGCCGATGGCTGAGCCGCGCCAGTTCGGGTGGGAAATGTCGGCCACGGCAGCCGAAAGATTAGGATACAGCAATGCCATGCCGAAACCGGAGACCGCGGCTGAGAAGGACCACCAGGCGACACCCTCATTCAAAAGCATCATTGCCACACCTGCACCGCATATCCACATGCCGAGCACATTCGGTTTGTGTCGCCCGATATGGTCGGACAGCTTGCCGGTAAAAAATTGTGAGCCTCCCCAGACGAAACCATAGACACCGACGATCCAGCCGATGTTGCGGCAAACTCATGCCATGCTGGTAGAGAAACACCGGATAGAACACCCAGACCAGCGCATCGACGAATTTTTCCACCATCCCGGCCTGGCTGATCGCAGCCAAACGTTTGTCACGCCACGACACCAGCGTGAATACCTCCCAGGTATTGGGATGTGCTGAAATGTTGGCGGGATAGCGCGGCTTCGCCAGTAATAACCAGTCCCGCTTTATGTTTTGCCGCTTCAGCTTTGGCCCAAGGCAGGGTGTCCTTGACCCATAACAGGGTGAGCAGGATGGCAAGCGATACTGTTGCCAGGCCGAAGATCAGCAGTCCGGTGCGCGCACCAAGCGCCGTTGCCAGATAGGCGGTGATGATGCCGGCGATTGCCAACCCGACATAGCCGGAAAACTCGTTCAAACCGATCGTAAGACCACGCTGGTCGGCACGGGTGATGTCGAGCTTGGCGGTTTGCGTCATCGACCAGGTCAACCCTTGATTGATACCGAGCAATACCGTGGCGAACACGATCCAGCTCCACGATGGCGCGAAATAAACCAGCAGCGGAATGGGCAATGCCGCAGATCCAGCCCAGCAGCAGCACCTTCTTGCGCCCGATGCGTTCCGACAATCGACCGGCCACAAAATTGAGCGTGCCCTTGACGAAGCCAAAGGCCACCACGAAAGCGGTGAGCAGCATGAATGAGTTCTTGGGCACGCCGAATTCAGATTCGGACAGTGCCGGTATCACGGTGCGCATCATGCCGATGGTAAATCCCACCAGCATGACTTGCAGCAGTTGATGCAGGAACTGGTCGAGGTTGGCCCGGATGCCGTGGGTTAGCGTGTCATGGCTCATTGTTCAGGCCGCAATATTGGCTGCGACCATCTTGTCCATCTCGGCAGGACGCGGCGGGATTTCCTTGACCAGATTCTCGATGAAAGCTTCCTTGTTCATCGACAAACCCTGGATTCCAGCGTTTCTCGAAGCCGATGGTCGAGGAAGGCTTGCCCGACAATCCCGCACCGCAAACACTGCCCGCCTGATGGCCGGGGAAGATCTCGACTTCATTGGAAAGGTGCATCAGCTTGGCGTGGATGCTGTCGTAAAGTTGCGCCGGCCATTTCACGTTCGCGCCCCAGCAGGTCGGGCCTGCCGGTAGAACCGACGAACAGTGTGTCCCCCGTGATTACGAACCAGGGCAACTCGCCGCGACGCATGTCTGTCACCAGCAGGCAGATGCTGTCGGGCGTATGGCCGGGCGTATGCAGCACTTCGACCTCGACGTTGCCGAGGTTTAGCGACTGGCCGTCGCTCAGGGGTTCGAACTCGAATTTGACGAGACCTTTGTCTGATTCATGCAGACAATAGGGCGCACCGACCATCTGCGCGAGTTTCCTGCCGCCAGAATAATGGTCGGCATGAACATGGGTGTCGATAACGTAATTGATGGTGACGTTCGCCTTCTTCGCCTCGTCGATAAACCACTCTTCATCGCCCGCGACCACGTCCACCGCCATGGATTTTCCCTTGGTGCCGCAACCGAAGAAATATGACAGTGAAGACTCTTTTGTTGCCAGTTGTTTGAAAAACATCGTGCTCTCCCGAAATTAAAACACCAGAACCTTGTCTGCCCATGCAGTCCACTCGGCCAGCTCAGCCAGGGTGCTGCGATGCGTACCTTCCGAAATATCGTCTTCTCCCAAGCCGCGCGCATCCATGCAGGTTCCGCAGATACCGACCTTGCTTCCATGCCGGATCACGTTGCCGAGCATCACTTCGATGTTGTAAAAACCCTGCGGCACTTTCTGGTTGCGATGTGCTGCTGAAGCGCCGTCGCCAATCAGGAAGACGCGTACCGCATTGCCTTCCTGCTTGGCAATCGCACCCGCCACCCGCAGGCCGTTGTAGGTGCGTTCGCTGCCGTACGGGGCATCATTGAGGATAAATAAGGTTTTCATGGTGACTCCCTTAGGTTGACATACATTCCAGTTAATGTTGGAATGTATTAGGCACCCATTGTTTGTTTATGTCAATATTGCTTATGGATACAATTCAACATTCAACTTTTCAATGGAGCGATAGAATGAAAAACGCACGCAAGATTAAAGATCTGCTCTATGAGCAGGTGGCAAGGATCGGAAAAGTGTTTTCGAGTCCTAAGCGGCTGGAGTTGATTGAATTACTCTGTCAAGGTGAGAAAACGGTAGAGACCTTGGCACGCGAAGCTTCCATCAGCGTAAAGCTGACTAGCTCGCATTTGCGCGAGTTACGCATGGCGCAGTTGGTTCAGACCGAAAGACAGGGGAAGAATATCCTTTACCGCCTAGCTGATAAATCAGTGGCTGATCTTTGGGTGCAGGTTCATAACGTGGCGGAAGAACGTTTAGTTGATTTACAGCTGGCATTACAGAAGATCACTGCTCAACCGGATGATCTGATAGCCAATGACCGCGAAAGCCTGTTGAAGGCAGCGCGCAAAGGTGAGGTAGTGGTGCTCGATGTAAGGCCTACCGAGGAATACCTAAACGCACATCTTCCATTTGCAAGATCAATTCCGCTGACAGAATTACGTCAACGATTAGCTGAATTGCCCAAAGACCGTTCGATTGTAGCCTACTGTCGTGGCCCGTATTGTCTGATGGCGATAGATGCAGTCGAGTTGTTGCGTAAGGAGGGTTTTAAGTCTGCTCATTTGCGTGAAGGTGTTGCAGAATGGGAATTGACGGAGATTCGATAGTTGTAGTTTCACTTTGCCAGCTGTGGATTATCTTCTAAACCAGAGGACCGGTTTTGGCGCACTGCCGATCTTCATGTGGTCAAACAGCCTTCCATAAAGCAGCCAGTCGCGAACGTCAGTAATTGGCCGCATTCTGCCCGTTAGTATTCTCGAATGCCAACGCCCGCTTCTCCCTTAACTTCGGTCATTCGCATTTCATTGTATCGCCAGGCAATCCTCGACCTATTTGAGTCGGCGACCTTTCTACAAAGCGAACGCTAAATAATATTTGAGTTGTTAAGTTTTGCGAAAAACCACCAACCCAACCTACGGCAAATTCACCATCGGCTTGAATCCCAGCTTGGCTTCCATGCTGTCCGCGCTGCTGCGCGCTTCGCTCTGGTTCGCATACGGCCCGATATGCACACGGACCAGTCCGTCCTTGGTGGACAGCTTCAGTTGCTTGCCGATGTCACCGAGTTCGCTGCGCATCTTCGCCAGATACGCTTCAGCGGCATCCTGGGTCTTGAATGCGCCGAGCTGCAGGTAAACCTCGGTGTCGCTGCTGGCCAAGGGCGAAATCGCAGGGCTGGTGGTTGCCGCAGTTGCGGGCGCCGGAATGGCTGCAACGGAACTTGCGGCGGAAACCGGCACGGCGGCAGGCGCAGCAACCACAGCTGAAGCCGCCGCTGGCGCTGGGGCAACAGGCGCCAGATTTATCGGATGGCTGTCCAGCGGCTGGCTTTGCAAGGTGCTGGCGGCAATGCTGTTCACCGTGACATTGGGATCGATGCTGTCGACTTCGACTTCCGCACTGCCGTCACCAATTATTCCCAGTTTGTATGCCGCGGTATAGGAAAGGTCGATGATGCGATCTTTCATGAACGGTCCCCGATCATTGATGCGCACGATCACCGATTTGTGATTGGCGAGATTCGTCACGCGCGCATAGCTGGGCAGCGGCAAAGTAGGATGCGCCGCGGTCATCGCATACATGTCATAGATCTCGCCGCTGGAGGTGCGGCTGCCGTTGAATTTCTTGCCATACCATGAGGCGATGCCCTGTTCCCTGAAATTGCCGACCACGGTCATCGGCGTATAGGTCTTGCCCAGCGCGATATAGGGCCGGTTGGCATAGCGGTTCAGCGGTTCGACTTTCGGCACCGGATCGGGTATCGCATCGAGATTGGCCGGGACATCCTTGCCCGGTCCGTCACCAGGCAGGTAGCCGCCGGCACCTGCCTGGCCTGGCGTTACTGCGTTGCGCTGCGGAACCGTGCCGCAGGCAGCAAGCAAGAGTGTTGTTGCGAACAATAGCGCGGCCTTTTTATACATTCAATCTCCTATTTAGCAATTACCTGGCTACCCTTGACCGGCTGCGTGTGCACCGGTTACGGGACCAGGCAGGTCCTCAGGTTTTAACCAGTTTCTTGTGCGTCTCGATACTCATCAGCATACCAAAACCGAGCAGCAGGGTCAGCATTGAAGTGCCGCCGTAGCTGATCAGCGGCAGCGGCACGCCCACCACCGGCAGGATGCCGCTGACCATGCCCATGTTGACGAATGCATAGGTGGCGAAGGTCAGCGTGATCGATCCTGCCATCAGGCGCGTGAAATAGGTCGAGGCATGCGAGGTGATGATGAAGCCGCGCCAGATCACGAATGCGTAAAGCGACAGCAGGATCAGGTTGCCGATCAGACCGAACTCTTCGGAATAGACCGCGAAGATGAAATCGGTGGTGCGTTCCGGCAGGAAATCGAGATGGGTCTGCGTGCCGTTCAGGTAGCCCTTGCCGAGGATGCCGCCGGAGCCCACCGCGATACTGGCCTGGATCGTGTGGTAACCGTTGCCCAGCGCGTCCTGCGAAGGGTCGAACAGCATCATGATGCGGTGGCGCTGATACTCATGCATCATCGACCACAGCACCGGCGCGCTGGCAATCCCGGCGACGAGCATGACGCCCATCACGCGCCAGCTCAAGCCCGCCAGGAACAGCACGTAGAATCCGCTCGCGGAGATCAGCAGCGATGTGCCCAGATCCGGCTGGCGCGCGATCAGCAGTATCGGCATCAGCAGCAGCAGCGCGGCGATAAAATAATTCTTCAGCGTAAGCGTGGCTTCATGCTTTTCGAAATACCACGCCATCATCATCGGCACGCCGATCTTCATCAATTCGGACGGCTGGATGGTCATCACGCCCAGGTTCAGCCAGCGCCGCGCGCCGTGGCTGATCTCGCCGAACAGCGCGACGCAAATCAGCAATATCATCCCGAACACGTAAATCGGCACCGCGGTGCGCATCAGGTAATGCAACGGCAACTTGGCAACCACCCACATGCAGGCCAATGCCACCAGAATGTTGCGCATCTGCCCCAATGGGCGGTCCAAGCTTGCATTATCAGCGCTGTACAGCACCAGCAAACTGGTCAGCAGAAGCAGGCTGATGCCCAGCAGCAGTTGTCGGTCGATATTCGCGACGAAGCGCGACCAGAATTGTCGCCTAATCATTTTCGCTACCCTCTTTCGTGTCTGTCGGAGTCAAAGGTTTGGGCTCTTTCGCGTCTGTCGGAGTCAAGGGTTTCGGCTCTTTCACACCTGACGAAGCCAAAGGCTTGGGCTCTTTCACGACTGGCGGAGTCAAAGGTTTCGGCTCTTTCACGCCTGACGAAGCCAAATGCTTGGGCTCTTTCACGACTAGCGGAGTCAAAGGTTTCGGCTCTTTGCCGAGCAGGTAATAATCAAACACCTTGCGCGCGATCGGCGCCGCCGTGTCGCCGCCATGGCCGCCGTTCTCGACCAGTACCGCCAGCGCAATCCGGGGCTTGTCGGCAGGCGCATAGGCGATGAACCACGCGTGGTCGCGATTCCGCTCACTGACATTCTTCGCGACATATTTTTCACCCTGCTTCATCGCAATCACCTGTGCGGTTCCGGTTTTCCCGGCAATTTGGTAGGGTGCGCCCATGTTTGCATATACCGCCGTTCCGCCGGGCTGGGTGACGGCGATCATGGCACGCCTGACCAGATCCAGTGCCTCGGGATCGATGTTCAAATCATACAACGGGCCCTTGCCGATGGCGCGATTCTCGCTGCTGTGCGGACTTTCCACCTCCTTGACCAGGTGGGGCTGGTATGCCACACCGTCGTTCGCCAGGGTCGCGGTGGCAAAGGCCAGCTGCATCGGGGTGACCAGGCTGTAACCCTGGCCGATGCCAACCGATACGGTGTCTCCCGGATACCAGATCTGGTTGTAGCGTTTCATTTTCCATTCGCGCGAAGGCAACAGCCCGGAAGCTTCACCTTCCAGGTCGATACCCGTTTTCTGGCCGAATCCGAAGCGCGACAGATAATTATCGATATTGTCTATGCCCATATCGTTGGCCAGGCCGTAGAAATAGGTGTCGCAGGACATCTGTATGGCCTTGAACATGTTCACGATGCCGTGCCCGCCCGCTTTCCAGTCACGGTACTGCCGGCTGCTGCCCGGCAAATAGTAGACCCCGGTATCGTTGATGGTCTGCTCCGGCGTGCGGATATGGTAATACAAGTCCGGCCAGCGCCATGAACGGCTTGATGGTCGAGCCCGACGGATATTGACCGCGTATCGCGCGGTTGTTGAGCGGCACATCGGGCGAGTTGTTCAACTCGTCCCAGCTTTGCGGATCGATGCCGTCAATGAACAGGTTGGGGTCATATCCGGGTTTGCTGACGAAGGCCAGCACTTCACCGTTGTTCGGGTCTATCGCAACCAGCGCACCGCGATACTTGCCAAACGCTTTCTCGGCAATCTCCTGCAACTTGGCATCGATGCTCAGAACCAGCGTGTTGCCGGGAATCGGCTCGGTGCGGGACAGCACGCGCACCGCTCGACCGTCCGCATCCACCTCGACCTGTTCTATGCCGGTCGTGCCGTGCAGATCGCTTTCGTAGCTCTGCTCCAGGCCGGTTTTGCCGATGTAATCCGAGCCGCGATAATTTGCGGCCAGATCGTTTGTCCTCAAGCTGGCTCACGTCGGTATCGTTGATACGCCCGATATATCCGATCATATGGGAGGTCTTCTCGCCGAACGGATAATCGCGGAACAGCCGCGCCTTGATCTCGACGCCCGGAAAGCGATATTGCTGTGCGGCAAAGCGCGCGACTTCTTCATCGCTGAGGTGGCTGCGGATCACCAGTGTTTCGAAGTTGTGGCTCTCGGCGAGCAGTTTTTTGAATCGTTTGCGGTCCTTGCTGGTGATTTCGACCAGCGTCGCCAGGTTGTTTATCGTGGCTTCGATATCGGCGGTTTTTTTCGGATCGATCTCCAGCGTGTAGCCGGAATAGTTGCGCGCCAGCACCACACCGTTGCGGTCGACGAATCAGGCCGCGGTTCGGAACGATGGGAACGATCGCGATGCGGTTGCTTTCCGACAGGGTCTGGTAATAACTGTGGCGCACTGCCTGAAGATAGACGAATCGCACCAGCAGGATTACCAGCAATACCAGCACAAAACCGATGCCGAAGACCAGTCTCAGCTGGAAGTGGAAGATCTCGCGCTGATGGTTTTTAAACTCGATGCGCTTGTTCATGGACGATTACGATCCAGTCTGTGTTGCCGCATCGCAAGGAACATCATGCTGAGCGGCATCCAGAGCAGAGTAGACGTCACGCAGCCAAGCAGATAGGGCCACACCACGTAGCCATTCACCTGCCAGTTGACCACCGAATACACCGCATAAGTCAGCGCGAATATCCCGAACACCTGGATGGTCTGCTGGCGCAGATCGAACATCTGCAGCCTGCGGTGCAGCACCACCCCGCCGAATGCGAGCAGCGTATAAGCCAGCGCATGCTGGCCGAACAGTGTGGCATCCGACACGTCGGCGAGTATCCCCACCGCCCAGGACAGCCCGATCCCGATGCGCAACGGCTTGTGCATGCACCAGTACAGCAACACCAGCGCCACGAAGTCCGGACGCAATATCAGTCCAATGCCCGACCAGGGCAACCCGTTCAGGAACAGCGCAGCCAGAATGCTGGAAGCGATGAATATGTTGCTGACCGGCCGCTGGATTTCCATCTTGGATTTCATGGCATGAGGAATCATCTATTTGTTTTTCCCGAACTTCACGCGATTGCCCGGATTTCCCGCCCTGGATTTTTCGTCGGGACGACTGGGCAGTTTGCTGCATGTTGGACAAAATCAGCAGGTGGCGGTGGTTATCAACGCCGGCGATCGGCAGGCAGGTGACATTCAGAAATGGATAGGCTGAATCGTGTTCGATCTTTATCACCTTCGCGACCGGAATACCGGGCGGGTAGGTTCCGTCGATTCCGGAAGTGACCAGCACGTCGCCGTTCTGGATATCCGCGCTGGCCGGCATGTAGCGCAGCGACAACTGGCTGGTATCGCCCGCGCCAAACACGATGGTGCGCAATCCGTTGCGCAGCACCTGAACCGGCACCGCTTGATCCTTTTCGGTGATCAATGTCACTTCGGAGAGCCAGGGGTAGACGCGCGTGATCTGGCCGACGATACCGACATCATCCATCACGACTTGCCCGAGCTTTACATCGGCATCGGCACCCTTGTTGACCAGAACCTTGCGCCTGAATACATCGCGTTCGGCGTAAATGATTTGAGCCAGCTGGGTTTTGAACTGGTTGCGGATCGGCAGCGCATCCAGACTGCGCAAATGCAGGTTTTCCTGTTCCAGTGCCTGCAGCTGCAGCAATTGAGCGGCGTCGCGCTCGTGCTGCTGCTGCAATTCGTCGTTCTGCCTGATCAGTTCGTGCTGTCTGCTCTGGGTGATGAAGAAATCGCCGGCCTGCTGCCACAATGCGTCCGGCACGGTCGACAGCCGCTGGATCGGTGAAATCAGCACCGACAATGCGCTGCGCGTCGATTCCAGATAGCGATAGCGCGCATCGACAAACAGCAACAGCAGGGAAAGCACCGCAAAAAAAACCAGCCGCACCACCGGGCTGGGGCCGCGATTGAAAAACTGTAAAGATTGCGTGTTATCTATCAACTAAATTCCATCGCTGATCTTTGCGAACAGGTACGATATGAAAATGCTGCTTCGCCTGGCGGCGTTGCGATTTTCATCCTCCTGCGGTGCAGTGAAATTATTCGGTGGTGAAGATGCTGGTCGACTTGTCCATGTGCTCCAGGGCCATGCCGGAACCGCGCACCACACAGGTCAACGGATCGTCGGCAATCAACACCGGCAAACCGGTTTCTTCCATCAGCAGGCGATCCAGGTCGCGCAACAGCGCGCCGCCGCCGGTCAATACCATGCCCTTGTTGGCGATGTCCGCGCCAAGTTCAGGCGGTGTCTGTTCGAGCGCGGTCTTCACCGCGCTGACGATGTTGTTGAGCGGGTCGGTCATCGCCTCGAGCACTTCATTGCTGGATATCGTGAAACTGCGCGGCACGCCTTCGGCCAGATTGCGCCCGGTCACTTCCATCTCGCGCACCTCGCTGCCCGGGAAGGCGGAACCGATCGTCTTCTTGATCTCCTCGGCGGTGGTTTCGCCGATCAGCATGCCGTAATTGCGGCGGATGTAGTTGATGATCGCTTCATCGAACTTGTCGCCGCCGACGCGCACCGAGCCGGAATACACCGCACCGCCCAGCGACATCACGCCTACCTCGGTGGTGCCGCCGCCGATGTCCACCACCATCGAGCCGGTCGCCTCTTCCACCGGCAGGCCCGCGCCGATCGCCGCCGCCATCGGCTCCTCGATCAGCTCCACGCGACGTGCGCCCGCGCCGACTGCCGATTCGCGAATCGCGCGCCGCTCCACCTGGGTGGAACCGCACGGCACGCAAATCACGATACGCGGACTGGGGCTGAATATGCCGGCCTTGTAAACTTTGCGGATAAAATGCTTGAGCATCAGTTCGGTGACGGTGAAGTCGGCGATCACGCCATCCTTCATCGGGCGGATCACGTTGATGCTGCCCGGCGTGCGGCCCATCATCTGCTTCGCGGCAAGCCCGACCTGCTGGACCACCTTCTTGCCGTTCGGCCCGCCCTCCTGGCGTATCGCGACCACCGACGGTTCGTTCAGCACGATGCCTTGTCCGCGCACCCAGATCAGCGTGTTTGCCGTGCCGAGGTCAATTGCCAGATCATTCGTGAAATAGCCTTTCAAAAATCCAAACATGTGCGGTGTCCTGTAGTCAAAGAGGTGCGTCAATAAACCCCAATATGATACCCTATTAGCCTTATTTCCATAAAGTTTTTGCTATGTCCCTGACTAGCATGCAGATGTACGCAAAGTCGCCCGCCTGGCAAGGCTGGCGATGACCGAAACGGAAATCGAATCTTCCCGCGCTGCAGCTATCCGGCATTTTCGACCTGATCGCCGAAATGCAGGCCGTCGATACCAGCGGCATTTCGCCGATGTCCCATGCCCAGGACGTATCGCAGCGACTGCGCGAGGATGCGGTGACGGAATCCGACCAGCGCGAGCTGTTCCAGTCCATCGCCCCGCAATATAAAGGCTCGCAGCAAGTCGAGGCTGGTTTGTATCTGGTTCCCCAAGTAATTGAATAGTGAAGGGAGAAGGGGGAAGGGAGAAGAGTCAAAGCGGTGCGAGGGTTTGCCCCTTCCCCCTTCCCTCTTCACCCTTCGCCCCCAAGAAATGATAAACGCAAGCATCAAACAACTTTCCGCAGCCCTTGCTGCAAGGAAAATTTCCAGCGTCGAGCTGACACAGCTTTATCTCGACCGCATCGCAGCGCTCAATCCCGCGTTGAACGCCTACATCACCACCAACGCCGAAGCCAGCCTGGCCCAGGCCCGCCAGGCCGACGCGCTGCTGGCGGACGGCAACGCACAGCCGCTCACCGGCATCCCGATCGCGCAGAAGGACATCTTCTGCGCGAAGGGCTGGCGCACCACCTGCGGATCGAAAATGCTGGAGAACTTCATCGCGCCCTATGACGCGCATGTCATCACCCAGTTCAACAATGCCGGTGCGGTGAATCTGGGCAAGACCAACATGGACGAATTCGCGATGGGCTCCAGCAACGAAACCTCGCATTTCGGTGCGGTGAAGAATCCCTGGGACCGCAATGCGGTGCCCGGCGGCAGCTCCGGCGGCGCGGCCTGCGCGGTCGCGGCGCGGCTGTGCGCCGCCGCCACCGGAACCGATACCGGCGGCTCGATACGCCAGCCGGCCGCGCTGTGCGGCATTTCCGGCATCAAGCCGACCTACGGCACCGTGTCGCGCTACGGCATGATCGCGTTTGCCTCCAGCCTGGATCAGGCCGGACCGATGGCGCGCAGCGCGGAAGACCTGGCATTGCTGCTGAACGTGATGACCGGCTTCGACGAGCGCGATTCCACCAGCCTGCCGCGCGACAAGGAAGATTACACGCGCGACCTTGATAAACAGATGGACGGGGACAAGCCGCTGACCGGCCTGCGCATCGGCCTGCCGGGGAATTCTTCGCCGAAGGGCCTGGCGCAGGATGTCGCCGCTTGCGTGTACGCGGCGCTCGCCGAATACAAGAAACTGGGTGCGACCATCGTCGATATCAGCCTGCCGAATTCCAGGCTGTCGGTGCCGGTCTATTACGTGCTGGCCCCGGCGGAGGCTTCCAGCAACCTGTCGCGCTACGACGGCGTGCGCTACGGCTACCGCGCACCGGAATACGGCGACCTCACCGACATGTATGAAAAAAGCCGCGCGCAGGGCTTCGGCGCGGAAGTGAAGCGCCGCATCATGATCGGCACTTATGTGCTGTCGCACGGCTATTACGACGCGTATTACCTGCAGGCACAGAAAATCCGCCGCCTGATCGCGCAGGATTTCGACGATGCGTTCAGGCAATGCGACGTGATCATCGGGCCGACCAGCCCGTCCACCGCGTTCAAACTGGGCGAGAAGGGCGACGACCCGGTGCAGATGTACCTGTCCGACATCTACACCATCGCGGTGAACCTGGCCGGCCTGCCCGGCATGTCGATTCCGGCCGGCTTCGGCGGCAACGGCCGCCCGGTCGGGCTGCAGATCATCGGCAACTATTTCGACGAGGCGCGCATGCTGAATGTCGCCCACCAATACCAGCTGGCGACCGACTGGCATTCGAGGCAGCCGAATGGAATTTGAAAATCGATTGCCACAGAGACCACAGAGTACACAGAGAGAACCCTCATGCACATTCCCTGTGATCCCGGTGTGCTCTGATGTAACAACTAGCCATTCGATTAAGCCAGCAGAATGCGCCAGCCAAGTCGCTGGTTATCTGGCAAATAGGGGTTAAAACCATGCAATGGGAAATCGTCATCGGGCTGGAAGTGCATACCCAGCTCTCGACCAGCAGCAAGATATTTTCCGGCGCATCGACCGCCTTTGGCGCCGAACCGAACACCCAGGCGGATGCGGTGAGCATCGCGCTGCCCGGCGTGTTGCCGGTGCTGAACAAGGGCGCGGTGGAACGCGCGATCAAGTTCGGCCTCGCGATCGGCGCGCATATCGCGCCGCGCTCGGTGTTCGCGCGCAAGAATTATTTCTACCCCGACCTGCCCAAGGGCTACCAGATCAGCCAGTTCGATCTGCCGGTGGTGGGACAGGGCGCGCTGACGATCCAGGTCGAACCGCTGTCCGGAAATGCAAAGCCATACGAAAAGGTGGTGCGCATCACCCGCGCCCACCTGGAGGAAGATGCGGGCAAATCGCTGCACGGGATTTCCATGGCATGACCGGCATCGACCTGAACCGCGCCGGCACGCCGCTGCTGGAGATCGTTTCCGAGCCGGACATGGCTTCGGCCGCCGAGGCGGTGGCCTATGCCAAAACCCTGCATTCGCTGGTGCGCTGGATCGGCATCTGCGACGGCAACATGCAGGAAGGTTCGTTCCGCTGCGACGTGAACGTGTCGGTGCGCCGTCCCGGCGAGCCGCTCGGCACGCGCCGCGAGATCAAGAACCTGAACTCGTTCAAGTTCATGCAGCAGGCCATCGACTACGAAGTGCAATGGCAGATCGACACGCTGGAGAACGGCGGCAAGATCCAGCAGGCCACCGTGCTGTTCAATCCGGATACCGGCGAGACGCGCGCGATGCGCAGCAAGGAAGAGGCGCACGACTACCGTTATTTCCCCGATCCCGATCTGTTGCCGCTGGACATCACGCCCGCGATGCTGGAACAGGCGCGTGCATCGTTGCCGGAACTGCCGGAGGCAAGACGTGCGCGTTATGTGAAGAACTTCGGGCTATCGTCTTACGACGCCAGCATCCTCACATCGTCGCGCGAAATGGCGGATTTCTTCGAAGCTGCTCTGGACAATGTTCCTGAGCACGCCAAGACGTGCGCCAACTGGATCATCGGCGAAGTCAGCGCGCAGCTGAACCGCGACGGACTGGACATGGCGCAATGCCCGATCACGCGCGCAGCAACTCGGCGGCATGCTCAATCGCATCGCCGACGGCACCATCTCCAACTCCGGCGCCAAGGAAGTGTTCCGCACGATGTGGGCGGATGGCGGCGATGCCGATGCGATCATCGAAGCCAAGGGGCTGAAGCAGGTTTCCGATGCAGGTGCGATCGAAAAGATCGTCGACGAGATCATCGCCGCCAACGCCGACAAGGTTGCGGAATACCGCAGCGGCAAGGACAAGCTGTTCGGCTTCTTCGTCGGCCAGGCCATGAAGGCCAGCAAAGGCAAGGCCAACCCGGCGCAGCTGAACGATATCCTGAAGAAGAAGCTAGCCGGGTAGTTTGGCGTTGCGCGACTTGTGCGGCGCATGTGCGAACAGCAAGTCGTACAGCCGGTTCGGCAGCAGCTTCAGCACGCGCCCGACCAGCGCCATCTGCCACGGCACCACGGCAAACGACCTCCCGCTTTCGATCACACTCGCCATGCGCCGCGCCGCCTCTTCGGCGTCAAGCATGAACGGCATCGGATAATGATTGATGTCGGTCATCGGCGTACGGATGTAGCCGGGGCAGAGGGTCACCACCTTCACACCGCTGCCGCGCATCTCGATGCGCAAACTTTCCAGATAGGAGATCAGTGCGGCCTTGGACGCGGAGTAGGCACCCGCCCCCGGCAGGCCGCGGAAACCCGCCACGCTGGCGATGCCGACCAGCCGGCCGCGGCCGGCTGTGCGCATCGCTTCCACGAACGGCTGGAAAGTCTTCACCGCACCCGTCACATTGATATCCATCACGTGCTGGAATACGTCGTTATCTTCGGCATGGCGGGTCAGCGTGCCGATGCTGACACCGGCGTTGGCAATGACGATGTCCGGCACGCCGTGATGCGCAATGAAATCCTGTGCCGCTGCCTGCAACGCAGCGGCATCACGCACATCCAGCGCGTAACAAAAAACCTGTTCGGGAAATTCTGCCGCAAGACCTTGCAGCAACTCGCCGCGGCGGGCGATTGCAGCAACAGTCGCGCCGCGCTCGAGATAATGGCGCGCGAGCGCCAGACCGAGACCGCTCGATGCGCCGGTGATGACCAGCGACTTGATATGCGTCTTTTGCATATCTAGTCGAATGGCCATGCAAAGCTGACCAACCTGCGTGGTTGTTCCGGCTGTGTCAACTCCACACGCAATTCATTGCGTAGTGGATTGCCCGCCTTTGGTATTAGTCGGTTTACAACCACGGCGCACCCCTTGCGGGTGGACTGAACATGCGTCCTTTGCATGTTCAGTCGAATGGCCAGCCAGCTACACTGAATGGCACTTCAATTATCATCGTCTGACGCAGATGTCCGGGTGGCTGTCCGGAAATTTGCTATTTGCCGTGGGTCTTGCGCGCCAGCACGATCACCTGCTTCAACGCGCGGATGGTGTCTGCAGGCTCCAGTCCCTCGATCACGTATTTGCCGTCCACCACCAGCGTTGGCGTGCCGTTTATGCCATAGCTGCGTATCATCTGTTCTGCGCGCGTGACCATGCTCTTCATCGCGAACGAATTGTATGCGGCGGTGAATTTTGCGCGATCGACGCCATGTTCGGCGACAAAGTCGGCAATCTTGTCCTCATCGACCAGGACCATGTTGTTTTCGTTCCAGGCACGGTACAGCGCATCGTGCAACTGCTTCACCTTGCCCATGCTTTCCAGCGCGTAATAGGTGTATGCCATCGGCTCCCATGAATCACGGAATACGGTGGGCACGAAAGTCAGCTCCACATCCCTGGGCATGGTCTTTTCCCACGCGCTGAGCAGCGGATGCAGGTGGTAGCAATGCGGGCAACCGTAAAAGAAAAACTCCAGCACTTCGATTTTTTTGGTGCTGGTCGGTTGCGGGGGGTTAAGCAGGGTGTAATCCTTGCCGAGTTGCGCTTCCGCCAACGCCGTTCCGCTTGCCAGCAGTGTTGCCACCACGATCAGACTCCGTATCAAGCTCTTCATGTACCGCTCCTCTTTGGTGATTGAATTGCGACTATTGAATACGCATCGGAGTGCTGTCCACCCCGTTTTGTTTCAAAAATCCGCGCGCCTTGTTCATCTCTTCCGCATTTTTGTATGGTCCAAGGCGCACGCGATACCACACCCCCTTGTCCTTGATCGTCGCGGACTGGATGCTGGCTTCCACGCCCAGCAACGCCAGTTTCGCCTTCAGATTTTCGGCATCGTTCGCATTCGGGAACGATCCGGCCTGCAATATCTGCGGTTGAAAAGCTGGGGCCTGGGGTTTCACCGGCCTGGCCAGATCGGCCGGGGCGGCCGGCGCAATGTGGGGCGTCTTCTGCTTGTCGGTCAATATCTTGTAGAACTGGAAACGCTGCTTGTCATCGCCTGTCTGTGCCGGCGGTTGCTCCACCGGAATTGCGGGAAGTGCCGATTCAGGCTGCGGCACGGCCAGAGCCGGCTGTTCCCGGTTCACGAACGGGCTGGGTGACCTTTTCATGAACCAGGCTACGGCTGCGGCCATGCCGACGCCAATCACGATCCCGGCAAGAATGCCGACCAATAATGTATTTGCGCTCTTGCGCTGCGCTGAAGACTTGTTGCCGCTATCCCTGCTCATGTTGTTTCCGTTTGATTTTCTGTATCCGTTCGATTGCATCGCGCATATTCAGTTCACATTTTTTCCGGTGCACTCACACCCAGCAAGGCCAGCCCGTTCTGTATCACCTGTGCCACCGCGGCGATCAGTGCCAGCCGCGCCGAACTTGACCGACTTGTCTTCGACCAGAAAGCGCGAGGCATTATAGTAGCTGTGGAAATCGGCCGCCAAGTCCTTCAGATAGAATGCGACCAGGTGCGGCGCAAGGTCCTGTGCTGCATTCTCGATCACCTGCGGGTAGTCGATCAGCCGCTGCAGCAGCGCCGTTTCGTATTCGCTGTCCAGCAGGCCGACATCCGCCTGCAAGCAGGGCTTTGCGCTCGCCGCCCCATTGCGCCAGCACCGCGCTGATGCGGGCGTGTGCATACTGGATGTAATACACCGGGTTGTCGTTGCTCTTCGATTTGGCCAGATCGATATCGAACACCAGCTGCGAATCCGGATGGCGCGCCGCAAGGAAATAGCGCGTCGCGTCGCAACCCACTTCGTCGATCAGGTCGCGCAGCGTGACGTAGCTGCCCGCGCGCTTGGAGATCTTCACTTCTTCGCCGTTGCTCAGCACCGTCACCATCTGGTGCAGCACATAGTCCGGCCAGCCCTTGCGGGATGCCTGCATCCAGCGCCTGCAAACCGGCCCGCACCCGCGTGATCGTGCTGTGGTGGTCCGCGCCCTGCTCGTTGATGACGCGCATCAAAGCCGCGCCGCCACTTGTCCAGATGATAGGCCACGTCCGGCACGAAATAGGTGTAGCCGCCGTCGCTCTTGCGCATCACGCGGTCCTTGTCATCGCCGAAATCGGTGGTGCGCAGCCACAGCGCATCGTCCTGCTCGTAGGTGTGGCCGCTGGCGATCAGCTTGTTCGACCGTTTCCTTCGACCTTGCCGTCGGTATACAGCGCGGATTCCAGCGCGAACACATCGAAGTTCACCCGAAGGCGCGCAGGTCGAGGTCCTGTTCGCGGCGCAGATAGGCCACCGCGAAATGGCGGATCGCCTCGGCATCGTTCACATCGCCGATGCCTGTGACATGCTGGTCGTCCGCTTCCACCGTTTCCTGCGCCATATAAGCCTCGGCGACATCCGCGATGTAGTCGCCGCGATATCCCTCTTCCGGCCAGGACGGATCATCCGGCGTGATGCCCTTGCAGCGCAATTGCACCGAACGCGTCAGGTTATCGATCTGCACGCCGGCATCGTTGTAGTAAAACTCGCGCGTCACATTCCAGCCCGCCGCATGCAGCACGTTGCACAGGCAATCGCCCACTGCCGCACCGCGGCCATGGCCCGACATGCAGCGGCCCGGTCGGGTTGGCGGAAACGAATTCCACCCCCACCTTGCGGCCCGCACCGAGATGGATGTGGCCGTAGCCCGCACCTGCCTGCAATACACCGTGCACCACATGCCTGTTTCGCGGCAGTGGTGATGAACACATTGATGAAACCCGCCCCGGCGATTTCCAGCTTGCTCGATGACCTCGGATTCCGGCAATGCCGCGATCAGCGCATGCGCGATATCGCGCGGCGATTTGCGCAGCGGCTTGGCCAGCTGCATCGCCAGATTGCAGGCGTAATCGCCATGTGCCGCCAGCTTGGGCCGTTCGATCAGGATCCCGATTTGTTCCGCGCCATTGCCGGCCAGCTCCGGTGCAACCTCGCGCAACGCCTGCGCGAATAATTCGGACAGATGGGATTTGAAATTGAAAACGGCAGACATGAAACGGCACCATTAAACGGGCGCGAATTATAGCATTCCACGATCGTGCATTAAGCATGGACTGCAGAGAACTCGCTGCGCGGTTATCCATCCGGCTGCAGCCGGTTCGGCCGCCGGCATGATCCTGCGCCGCGGCACGCTTTTCCGGACATTGGCCGGGATGCAGCCCGGCTATCGACAAATTCCCCAAGCCGCACTAGAATTGTTAGCTTGCTAATGATTAGTAGGCTAGCTAAATATGAAACCACTGGACGAACAATTCGCCGAATCGCTGCATCTGGTCGCCCACGCCTGGCGCACCGAACTGGACCGGCGGCTGCGGCCGTCGGGATTTTCCCATTCGCGCTGGCTGCTGCTGCTGCACCTGTCGCGCCACGACGGCTGCACCCACCGCGAACTGGCACAGCACATGGGCATAGAAGCCGCGACGCTGGTCAGGCAGGTTGACCACATGGAACACGAAGGATTGCTCAAGCGCTGCGGCAGCGAGACCGACAGGCGTGTCAAGCACCTGTTCCTGTCTGCGGCCGGCAAGAAAGCCGTGGAGCACATCCGCAGCCATGCCGCCGAACTGCGCAAGGAGATATTGTCCGGTTCCAGCAAGGAAGAAATCGGCATCGCGCTGGAGGTGTTGCAGAGCATCCGCGACAAACTGGCAAGAAATCCTTAATTGAAGGAACGCACAAATGGAATTTTTTCAAAGCTCACAAAAGAAATATCCTGATTGTACTGGCGCTCATCGTACTGTCCGGCGGCGCCGCAATGTTCTATTACTCCGAGCTTACCCGCAGCACCGAAAACGCCTATATCAACGCGGATGTGGTGAACGTGGCCGCGCAGGTCTCGGGACGCGTCACGGCGGTGTACATCAGGGACAACCAGCATGTGCACAAGGGCGATGCGCTGTTCGACATCGATCCGGAACCGTTCGCGATCGCGTTGTCGCGCGCCCAGGCCGATCTGGCGCTCGCGAAGCAGGCGGAACGCCAGGACAACGCGGAAATTTCCGTCGCCAGGGCACAAGTGGCCCAGGCCGAAAGCGATCTTGCCAATGCCCGCACCATCTATGCGCGCGACCAGGAACTGGTTGCGCAGCATTTCCTTTCGCAGCAAGCCCTGGACGATGCGCATACCCGGCATGCAGTCGTTGCAGGCAGCGCTGGAGCAAGCGCGCGCCAAACTGACCAAGGCGCTCTCCGCGCCGCAGGAGCCCGACAGAGCGCGGCGACATTCTGAAGGCACAGGCCGCAATCGAACAGGCCAGACTCGATCTGCAACACACCCATGTCGTGGCCGCGCAGGACGGGCAGACTCAGCAACGTCACGCTCACGGCGGGTTCGCTGGTCGCCGCCGGCCAACCCCTGTTTGCGCTGATCACCGACAACAGTTTCCACATCGATGCCAACTTCAAGGAAACCGAACTGCACGGCATCCATCCCGGCCAGGACGTGGACATCAAGATCGACATGTATCCCGGCCAGCATTTCAAGGGCACGGTGGAAAGCCTGAGCGGCGGGACCGGCACGGCCTTCTCGCTGCTGCCGCCGCAGAACGCCACCGGCAACTGGGTGAAGATCGCGCAGCGCGTGCCGGTGCGCATCAAGCTCGCCCCGACCGATGCCGAGTCATCCGCTGCGCATCGGCGCAACGGCGACCGTGAGCGTGCAACTGAAATAGCCGCATGAACAGCGCCAGGGTTTTGACCGGCATCGCCGTGATGGCCGCGACCATCATGCAGGTGCTGGACACCACCATCGTCAACGTCGCGCTGCCCAACATGGCGGGCCAGCTCGACGCCACGCCGGACAATATCAGCTGGGTGCTCACCTCCTACCTGATCGCCTCCGCGATCTTCATGCCGCTCACCGGTTTCTTCACCGACCGCATCGGGCAGAAACGCTTCCTGCTGATCAGCATCGCCGGATTCGTCATCACTTCGGCGCTGTGCGGCATGGCGACCTCAGCTCTTCGCAGATGGTGCTGTTCCGCTTCCTGCAAGGCGTGTTCGGTGCGGCGCTGGTGCCGCTGTCGCAATCCATCATGCTGCAGATATTTCCCGGCGAACAGCGCGGCAAGGCGATGGCGATCTGGGCGATGGGCGTGATGGTCGCGCCGATACTGGGGCCGACGCTGGGCGGCTGGCTGACCGAATACATCAGCTGGCGCTGGACGTTCTACATCAACCTGCCGGTCGGTATCGCTGTCCTTCATCCTTGCGATGCGCTATGTGCACGACACACCCACGCGCGCAACGGCGCATGGACTGGACGGGCTTCGTCACGCTGGCACTGGGCATAGGCGCGGTGCAACTGGTGCTGGACCGCGGCAACCAGGACGACTGGTTCAGCTCGCAGATGCTGGTGTTCGCCGCCTGTCGTCGCAGCGATTTCCATCATATTCTTCATCGTGTACTCGCTGACCGGCAAACACCATCCATTGTTCGATCTGCGCATCTTCAAGGACCGCAATTTTCTGGTCGCCAGCCTGATCATGACCACCATCGGCATCGGCTTCTTCGGCGGCATGCTGCTGCAATCGCTGTTCCTGCAGAACTTCCTCGGCTACCCGACCTTCGAGGCCGGCCTGTATATGGCGCCGCGCGGCATCGCATCGTTCTTCGTGATGATGTTCGTCGGAAAATTCTCCGGCAGGATCCCGCCGCGCAACTTCATCCTCGCCGGCATCATTGTGCAGCATCACCGGGAACTACATGATGACGGGCTTCACATCGCGAGATGACGGCAAACGAGCTGATCGTGCCGATGATATTGCAGGGTTTTGGAATGGGACTGATCTTCGTGCCGATCTCCACGCTGGCATTTACCACTCTGCCGAAGGAGACCGCCGCCGAGGCCGCGGGCATCTACAGCCTGATCCGTGCGATGGGTTCCTCGCTGGGCATCTCGATACTGGTCACCTATTTTTCGCGCGACATGCAGCAGAACTGGAGTCTGCTGCGCGGCCCGATCACGCCATACAACACAGCGCTGCGCAGCTATCTCGCGCCGCTGCATCTGGGCACGCCCAACCAGGGCATACTGGACCCGCAAGGCATACACATCGCCGCGCAAGCCGTGATGCAACAGGCGCAGAACATCGGTTACATCGACAGTTTCTGGTTCGCCACGCTGAACTTCGTCGCAATGCTGCCGCTGCTGTTACTGGTGCGCACGCCGGCCAAAGCATCGCCTGCACAGGTGCAGGTCAGCCTTGAGTAAATAACGCCGATTGCTAACAGAGCGCCTCATTCCCGGCGACTCAACGAAAGGCCTGGTCTGGTTCCGTGACTTGCTTCGCCGACCTGTCCGGACAGGTCCAGGAGACTGCTGACGGTGATGGTCGGTGCGATTCCCCAAGGGTCGAACAAGGCTTCTGGCGAGCGCCTGATCCAGGCTGAGCGCATTCCGGCAGAAACGGCCCCGATCACGTCGAACGGGTTGCTCGAAACCAGCCACGCATCGGCTCCCAGGGCGCCCGCCCTCCGCAGAAAATGGCTGTATACGCCCGGATTGGGCTTGAAGGATTTCATTTCGTCGGTGCTGACCACGCCGATAAAATTTCCCCTGATGCCGGCATTCTTCAGCAGGGCTTCAACCGCATCGGCGCTTCCATTCGAGAACGCAAACATTCTGTAACCCGATTGCCTGGCCCGCTCCAGTCCTTCCGCGACGTCGTCGAACGCGGGCAAGGTCCGGTATGCGGCGATCACTTCATCCTTGTCGGACCGGCTGAACCGCACATTCATCAGCGCAGCCGTGTAATCGAAAGCATCGCCGGTACAGACCGCAAAGTTTGCGTAATTCTGCATCAGCCCCCGGCGGAATGAATATTCGAGCTGCTTTTCGCGCCAGGCACGGGAAAATGCGGCGGCCTTGTCGCCGGCAAATTTTTCCAGCACAGCGATGATGCCATGGGTATCGATCAGCGTGCCGTAGACATCGAAACCAAGTGTAATTTCCATATTGTTCCCCACAGTTATCGCTGCCACCGAAAACGATGGAAGCTCACGCGGCCGGATACATGTGGATCATTTCCCGGTGCTGCGCGCGAGCGCGATGAACAGCCAGACGATCGCCAAAGGCAGCAGCAGGAACAGCAGCACCGGGAACGCAAATCCTGCCAGGATCAGCCCGGCGACGATCACCCCGCCGATGATAAATATCCCGATTCCGGCAAACACGAACAGCAGGAAGATCGCCGCGCAGAACAGCGCGATCAGGCCGACGACGAGTCCTGCCGCCCCGACTGCGCCTTTCAGCGGCCCGATGAGTTCATGGCCGTTGATGATGATCTGTGTCGACCCGGCATCGAAAAGCAATCCCCATGCGACAATCGCCAGCATGGCGATTGCAAGTACGATTGCCGCTTTCCTGACCATGCAAGACTCCTTTGTTGATACTCAATCCTGATCGGTACAGATTTGCCGATTATTCCGACGCAGGCAACCGAATCATGTACTGACCGGATTTTTCGTCCCGCTGTAGCACCAGCAGCTTGTGCTGCTGAGCGTCTTCCATCAGCTCCTTGAACGAGCGATAGCCATAGGCGGATTCCGTAAATCCTGGTCTGCGCCGCTGCATGGTTGGTCTTGACCATCGAGCCCCAGATCTTTTCGTCCGAGCCGCGTTCCGCGATCAAGGCCTCGACGGTTTCGACGATGAAATCGAGCGCTTCCTGGCGTTTGTCTTCCTCGCCTTTCGCTTCGCCAGCCTTTGCCGCTCCGGCTGCAGGCTTCGGCGGTAGCCTTCTTGGCGGCCTGTTTCTTTTTCGCTTCCTGCGCGCGCACCAGGTCGTCGTAGAAAATGAATTCGTCGCAATTGGCGCTCAGCAGGTCCGAGGTCGAGTCCTTCACGCCGATGCCGATCACGTATTTGTTGTTCTCGCGCAGCTTGGAAACCAGCGGCGAGAAATCCGAGTCGCCGCTGATGATGACGAAGGTGTCCACGTGGGCCTTGGTGTAGCAGAGGTCGAGCGCATCGACGACCATGCGGATGTCGGCGGAGTTCTTGCCCGACTGGCGCACATGCGGGATCTCGATCAGCTCGAAGGCCGCTTCGTGCATGGTCGCCTTGAATTCCTTGTAGCGTTCCCAGTCGCAATAGGCCTTCTTGACCACGATGCTGCCCTTGAGCAGCAGGCGTTCCAGCACCTTCTTGATGTCGAACTGCGCGTACTTGGCATCGCGCACGCCGAGCGCAATGTTCTCGAAATCGCAGAACAGCGCCATGTTGGTGATTTCGGGTTGGGCGGCCATGTGTGTCTCCTGTTTGCGTTGCCTGACAGTCTGTAAAGATTAACGACACCCGCTCCTACAATACTTTCCCGGGATTCATCAACCCGTGCGGGTCGAGCGCCTGCTTGACGCTGCGCATCAGCTCCAGCTCCAGCGGGTCCTTGTATTGTCGTATGGTACCGCGCTTGAGTTGCCCCAGGCCATGCTCCGCGCTGATGCTGCCGTTCAGTTCGCTCACCACCGCATACACCAGCCTGTTCACCGCGGCCTCCTGCTGCGCGATGAACGTCTTGTTCTGGTCCGCATCCGGCATCGAGATGTTGTAATGGATGTTGCCGTCGCCCATGTGTCCGAACGCGACGATACGGATGCCCGGGAATGCGTTGTGCAGCGCTGCATCGGCGCGCGAGATGAATTCCGCGACACGGCTGACCGGCACCGACACATCGTGCTTGATGCTGATCCCTTCGCGTTTCTGCGCCTCGCTGATGTTCTTGCGCAGTTTCCACCAGCGTTCGGCCTGGTTCCTGTCCGGAGAAAGGTCGAATTCCGCGATGCCTTCACCGAACGACCGCAGCGCGTCGCGCAGAGCCACATCCAGCGGTTCGCTCAGCACGTCGGCAAGCTGGGTGATGACGATCCATTCGTGTCTGTCAGGGAACGGTTCGCGCGTGTCGGGGATGTGCCTGAAAACCAGATCGAGGCAGGAGCGCGAGATGATTTCGAACGCGCTGATCCGTGTCGCCGCAGCTTGCGCGCAGGTGCGCCAGCAATGCGACTGCCACCGCCGGATCGCGCACTGCGACGCAGGCGGTCGCCTCGGTATGCGGACGCGGAAACAGTTTCAGCACGGCAGCGGTGATGATGCCCAGCGTGCCTTCCGCACCCATGAACAGGTGCTTCAGGTCATAGCCGGAATTGTCCTTGCGCAGGCTGCGCAAGCCGTTCCAGATGCGCCCATCCGGCAACACCACTTCCAGCCCGAGCACCAGGTCGCGCGCATTGCCGTAGCGCAGCACATTGATGCCGCCCGCATTGGTGGAGAGATTGCCGCCGATCTCGCAAATCTTTTGCGTGGCGGTCAGGCCCAGCGGAAAAAAGCGGTTTTCGTTCTCGGCCGCGTTGCGCACCGCTTCCAGCCTGCATCCTGCCTCGACGGTCATGGTGTAGTTGGCGGGACTGATGTCGCGTATCCGGTTCATGCGCGACAGGTTCACTACGATTTGTCCGCCCTGCGGCAGCGGCACGCTGGCCACCGCACAAACTGGTATTGCCGCCCTGCGGCACGATCGCGACTCGATTCGCCGCGCACAGCTGCACCACACCGGCGACCTGGCCTGCATCTGCCGGGAACACCACCGCCAGCGCAGTACCGGTATAGCGTCCGCGCCAGTCGGTGCAATATGGCGCAGCCGGCTCGCCGGTCAGCACCGCATCGCTGCCGGTGATGGCGGCCAGTGCATCGATCAGATTCTGTTGCATCAGCACAATTCTTGGAGTCAGTCAGTCTCAGGCATGTTCAAGATACATCTGCCGCATCTTATCGAATTCGGAGACGGGGATCGAACTGTTTCTGAAAACTGCCGGGTTGGCCTGCCGGAAACGCGCAGGCCAGCCCGGCAGGCAATCGCCGAGAATCAGGATGAAGTCTATTTATCCAGTCCGGCAATATATTTCGCCATCGTTTTGATCTCGGCGTCATTCGCGCCCATTCCCCTTGGCGGCATATTGGTCATTTTCCAGCCGAACGCGCCGCCCTTGGTAATGTTCGCTGCCAATTTGGCCACCGCGTCAGGGTCCCCTTTGTATTTTTTGGAAATATCCATAAATGACGGGCCAACGACCTTCTTGTCCAGGGCGTGGCACATGGCACACTTGGACTTTGCAACTGCAGGCATTTCTGCCGCCAGCGCGGTTCCCGCCACGATCAAACTTGTTGCCACGAACATTCCGGTTATGACTGATTTCATTTTCTTCTCCTTTTTGTTGATGAATAAAGACGACACTTGCGACAGCTGTTAATTATGGACCGCAATACTCCACTCTTCCACTCTATGAATTTCAAGCACGTTTATAGCCGACACGCTTCAGTTCAATCATCCCTCCGATTTTCGCGGAAGATGGGCGCGCAAGTGCCGAAGTGTTTCCGCCAAAACGGAATAGCGGTCAAAGAACTCCCGGGTATGTTTCATATCCTCTTCTTTACTGGCAGTTCGATCGCCTCCGGCTTCAAGCATGACCATGCGCAAGGCATCGGTCAACTGATCGTGAAATTTGGAAACTTCCTCGTCCGAGGAAAATGCCAGCATTAAATTTTTTGAGTTGTATTTCATTATCCTGATTGGGCGCGATGATTATCCTGTTTACGTCAAGCCAGAGCCACATTAATATTCTGGTGCCAAACTTGCCTGCATGTCCATCCGATGTTGCTCTAGTGCTCACCATCACCGACTCGTTCATAGTCGGCATTTTTCATGCCCCTTGGCAGAGCAGGCCGTGGTTCCGGCTGAAGCGGGTTGAATCTTTCTATTTGCACGGTATGCGGATTATGACATTCAGTGCAAACCCACCATCTTTTCTTGCCGCCCGTCTTCCATGAACCTATTCTCTTTCCATGTATTCCTTCCCTCCAGTCGATATAATTCTCGCCGTGGCAGCTGCCGCATAATTTCTGGGGTTGGTTAAAACTTATCAGGTTGCCCTGGCGATCAACCAGTTTGTTGCGGTGCTTTGCACTGTGACAATCGAGACACCATATTGCTCCGCGCCCATGCATCAGCGCAAGCGAGTTAGTGACGATGTCCTGGTGCATAGCAAGCAGCCTTGGCTTTTTATTCTTTGGGTATGGCACGATCTTGCCGTTATGGCATGTCTCGCATCCATTGGGCCCCATGTTGAAATACACCAACTGGGGTTCTCTCGGCTTGACAACGGCATTGGCAAAATCGCCGCGAGTTTTATCGTTTATGCTCGGCATTTCACCCATCGGGATTGTTCCGTAAAAGGGATCTCCATACCATAAAACAGCGGTGGTTGTTCGCGAGCACTTGACATTTGGATAGCCATACTTCGGATCGACATTTTCGACCCTGGTAACGGAAGAGAAACCTGCCCTGCTTTCAAAGCAGTCCGTTACCGGCTGCGCACTCTGTGCTTCAGCTTTCTTTTCCTCAGCTTTCCTTTCCTCTGCGGAATGCGCGATGTTATAAGTACCCAATCCGCCAACCAGGAAACCGCACAGGGCAAGTACGACTATTTTTGACGATTTATGCAGGTAATCCATTTCAAATATCTCCTTAAGCGCCGATCTACGAGGAAGCTGACGACTTGTCATGCCTCACTTCGCCAGTCAATATGCCGATTGCGCCTTTTAAAATAAGCGTCAAGAACAGGAACCCGAGGGCCCAGACAAGCAGCACGTTGAAAAACTCGATCAGGGTAACGTGATATTCCGTATATTCTCCAAGCGGGGAAGGGCTAAAGGCGGGAAACACCAGAATCATCGGCTTTTCTAGCAAGATCGCCATGAAAATGACGAAACACACCAAAGGAAGCAATAGGTCATAGCTTCTTCTGACCTTGCGGAACAGCAGCGCAACGAAGCTGCCGACCAACGCCCCCATAATTCCCCAAAACCAGGGCACATACATATCGAGCCCGTTGTGGCCAAACATGCTGAATTTCATCGACGCGGCATGTTCTGTACCCGAATAAAGTACCGTAAATATCTCGGCAGCGAATACCAGCATCAGGATACCGAGGCTCCAAGCGATGATCGTGGTGAGCAAATCAATGACCGAATCGTTGATCACGAGCTTGGTAGTTTTCCTGACCAGCAGGAATATCATGACGATCATGGCAGGACCCGACGCGCCAGCCATGGTCAGGAAAGCGAAGGGCAGCACCGCGGTATCCCACGGCGCCATCCTTGCGTTGCTGGCGAGCACAAACGCCGTGACAATGTGGATCAACGGTCCCCATGCAATGGCCAGAAAAACAAGCGCGGTAAACCATCTCGACATTTCTTTCTGATGGAATGTGCCAACATATTTTTTGTAAAGAACGTAAATAACGCCGATGAGATTGAGGAACAGATAGACATTCAGGACGATCGTATCGAACGACAGCATTGAATTGGGAAAGTTAAGGAAACCGATACCGGGAATCATATGCCACGTCCTGTCCGGCCGTCCCATGTGGAACAGGATAAAGGTGATGCCTGTGGCAACAAACACCATTGCGACTATCTCGCCAAGCACAGCAAGCTCCTTCATATCCTTGCGATGATATAAGTAGCCGGGCGCAACGACCAGGATTGCCGCCGCCGCGATGTGTGCTGTAAATATGAAGTTTGCAAAAAAGGATTCCATCGTTACCTGGTCAGTCGCACCGGTCAGGATAAGACCCTCGGTCAATTGCCGGTATGCAGTGTAGGAACCGACCAGGATGAAAAATGCCAGGAAAAGAAGCCATGCGTAGTACTTTGACCCTCCTTTTATGGCGTACGAGCCGAAGTCCATTGCAAAAGACAGTGCTGTTTTCATTTCGTGACCTCAGCCTATGTAGTAAAAGAATTTTGGATAGGTGCCAGCTTCTTCCTTGAACCTGAAGACTCGTTTGGTGGCAAGCACCCTTCTGACATCACTTTCGGGATCGAGGAGATTGCCGAATTTTCTCGCCCCCACCGGACAAGCCTCCATGCAGGCAGGATCCCTGCCCTCCCTGGTTCTTTGCACGCAGAAGGTGCATTTCTCCATCACGCCCCTCATGCGCGGCCGGTTGCCGAAGTAGTGGGTCTTGGGGTTCATCTCCTCGGCAGGAAGGTTGGGTTCACCCCAGTTAAAGTGCCTGGCCTGGTATGGACAGGCGAGTTGGCACATGCGGCAGCCGATGCACCAGTTGTAGTCGATCAGAACCACGCCTGCATGATCCCTGAATGTTGCCCTGACAGGACAAGCCTTGACGCAGGGCGGCTTCTCGCACTGCTGGCACTGGACCGGCATATAAAAAAAGTCCTTGTCCGGTACGACGTCATCCTGGTAGTAATTTTGTGCGTCCTCGGTGGAAAGACCGGCAGTCTTGTAGGCATTCCCGCCAACCTGAACACCGTAATCACCGAATTCGCTTTTTTCCGGATATCCCTTGTCCAATTGAGCCGCAGTAAAGGAAATGTTCCCTTTTGGCATCTTCATCACCTGTATCCATTGAACTTCAGGATCGTGGCGTGACTGGTTGTTCTCCTTCACGCAGGCATGAACGCACCGCCTGCAGCCTATGCATTTCCCGATATCGAGGGCGTAACCGAACAGAACCCCTTCCGGAGCAGGCGTATCAGAAACCGTTGTTTTCTTCCCGTATTGTGCGGAATACCGCTTTTCCAGCCGCGCAATTGCCTGCTGCTTTTCCTCATCTGACATCAGTAAGAAATGTCCCTGGAAATATTCCGCGACAGTTACATCGGCGTCCGGGTTGGAAGCATCGGCAACAGCCCCTGCTGACGCAGGTGCCGCCACAAGCGCTGCTGCGCTTGAAACACACACATTCTTCAGAAATTCACGGCGGCCTTGCTGTACATCATTCGCCGCTTTCCTTTCCTCAATTTTTTCTTCTGACATGACTGCCTCCGTCAACAGATGTTAGGTAACAAAACACTATGCAATCTCCTGGTAATGACAATTCAACAGTACTTCGAGCCGCTGCTTTTTTTCATCGTCCGTCATCAGGATCAGTGGATTCCCCATCATCACCTTTTCCTCCGAAGTGATATCAGCGGCATACTTTGCACCTGCGTCGTTATTCGCCGCAGATGACCTGGATATCAGGGTCATCGTGTAACCGGCAGCTGCAACCACACCCACTGCCGCCGCCGTTTTTTTGAAAAATGACCGCCTGGAATTATCTTCCATGATCATGCCAACCTCTTTTATGTGCTTATCCATCGGTCTCTCCAAAATAATTTCGGTTAATCAGACAGCTTGTTTTCCATGAAGCCGTCTTTATTCCAGTTGGCAAACACTTCACGGACCTCCATGAACTGAAATGACTTGTCGAAGAAATAATCCGCATTTGCGCGCTTGCAGGCATTCGCGTATGCCTCGCCGTTGCAGTTGGTCAACACCATGACTTTGATTCCCGCATGACGCTTTTTGACATCCTTCAGCACCGCGACGCCTGACCCGGATTGCAGGTTCAGGTCAAGGACCACGACATCGGGTAACGCCGCATTGATCTGTTCGATCGCCCCCGCCTCGTCCGCCGCATAGCCGGTTATCCGGATACTGTGAAATTCGGACAGCATGGATCGCAGGTTTTCCCGCATCGTCTCGGAGTCTTCCACAATAAACACGTTGATCATGGTGTCTTCACTCAAACCGGTTTGCATAATCGATGGGCGGATTATGTTTCCGCGCCACTGCGGCCGGTAGCGAGGTTTGTCTTAAAATGATGTAGGCGATCGGCAGGAATTGCTGTCGGTGTCTGTCTGACAGCAGCAGGAGCCGGAACGGACGAAATGAACCAGTCCGGCGACCGGGCAGGTGCCCGGATCAGGGTCGTGAGGAAACGGGGCGCTTATTGCGCGAGATGGTTGTCGACGGCGTAGCGCATCAGTTCGGCATTGTTGCTCAGGTGCATCTTTTCCAGAATGCGGCTGCGGTAGGTACTGATGGTTTTCACGCTCAACGCGAGGGTGTTGGCGATCTCCGAAACGGTCCGGGCCGACGCGAGCAGCAGGAATATCTGGTATTCGCGGTCCGACAGGATCTGGTGCGGCAGCTTTTCCTCATCCGTGCCGACTTCGCTGGCGAGCAATTCGGCCACCACCGGGCTGATGTATTTCTTGCCGCCGGCGACATGGAGCAGAGCCCTGACCACTTCCGACGGTGCACTCTCCTTGGTCATGTAGCCTGCGGCGCCGGCCTTGATCAGGCGCACGGCATACTGGTCTTCCGGATAGATGCTCAGGATCAGTATCGGCAATTGCGGTTTTTCCGCATGGATCTGCTTCAGCACATCGATGCCGCTCATGTCCGGCATCGAAATGTCGAGCACGACAACATCGCATTCGCTCCCGCGTATCTTGCGCAGCGCATCGCTGCCGCTACCGGCCTCGGCCACCACGCGCATTTCACCGCTTTCCTCGATGATCTGCTTCAGCCCGTGACGGATGATGGCATGGTCGTCGGCAATCAGGATGCGTATCATATTTCCCCTTCCCTGCCGTTTGCTGCGGCAACCGGCAATATCACCGTCACACGCAATCCCCCGCCAGGCGGTTTGTCGAACAATATCTGCCCGTCCAGCTGTGCGACGCGCTCGCGCATGCCGCGCAGGCCGTAGGAGGTCGGCGCGATCACGTGGTCTTCCGGCAGGCCGCGGCCGTTGTCGCTGATGGTCAGGATGATTTCTTCCCCATTCTGGTGAAATTCGGCATTCACCCTGGTTGCGCCGGAATGCTGAGCCACATTGGTCAGCGCTTCCTGGAAGATGCGAAATAGGTTGATCGCCGCAGTCTTGTCCAGCTCGCACTCGTCGTCCATGTCCCCCGCACCGAACACCTCACAGGCGATGCCGGTGCGCTGTTTGAATTGCCCGCATTGCCACTCCAGTGCCGCGACCAGCCCGAGATCGTCGAGCACGGTCGGATGCAGGTCGCTGATCACGCGGCGTGTGACCCCCACCGCGTTGTCGATCAGTTGCGTCATCGACTCGATATGTCCGAGCAGCTGCCCCCCCTGCTCGCGTCGGCAAGCTTGCCGGCGAGACGGTAAACATCCATTTTGAGCGCGGTCAGCGTTCCGCCAAGGTCGTCGTGGATTTCGCGCGCGATCCTGGTTTTCTCCTCCTCGCGCGCAGTCTGGATATGCGCGGTCAACCTGCGCAATTGCTGTTCGCCTGCCTTTCGTTCGGATATATCGGAAAATATCCCGACATAATTGGTGACCAGTCCGGCGGGTCCGAGAACCGCCGTAATGGTCAGCCACTCCGGGTAGATTTCGCCGTTTTTGTTGCGATTCCACACCTCGCCGCTCCAGAACCGGTCCCGTTCCAGCACTTCCCACATGTTGCGGTAGAACGTACTGTCATGGCGTCCGGAGTGGAGCATGCCGGGGGTTTTCCCGACCGCTTCTTCGTTGCTGTATCCGGTGATTTCCGTGAACGAGCGATTGACCCTGAGGATCTTGTTATGGTCATCGGTCACCATCACCCCCTCCCGGGATTCGAACGTGACGGCCATGATGCTCAGTTCATTGAATTGCTGCCGGAGCAGCGCCTGCTGCTTCTCCAGCGGTCGAACAGCCAGCATGTAAATCCACGGACTGACGATGATGATCAGCAGCAGCGGATCGAGGAATTCCCAGAAGATTTCCGGAACATTCAGGCCTGAAACCGGCTTCAGGCCGACCTCGATCAGCACCATGATCAGGAACTCCGCCGTCAGGATCGACAATGCGATCAGACCCAGCGCGCCGCGGGGGGAATGCAGATATTCCTTCAGATGATGTTCGGCCATGCGTGTCCGGATTCAATGGATGGAAGATTTTATTCGGTTTGCCCGGGGTTCCTGTCTGGCTATTCCTGTCTGGCGGTGCAGCCTGTTTTACCAGCACTTTATATCGGCGCGGTTTTTCAGGTTGCAGAAAATTGTATCGAATTTTACAGGACAACACTGCGCATGCGGCACACCAGTGCATCTGGGTTTGCCGATCCGTTTGCGTCCGCGCTAGAAATCCAGCGGGTCGACGTCCAGCGAACAGCGCAGCCTTGGCGACGGCAGCGCATCCAGCGAGGGTTGCCAGGCGCGCAGAAATTCCTGCAGTTCCTTGCGGTTTCTGCCCTGTATCAGCAGCTGCGCACGCAGGTGGTTGGCGCGGCGCGGCAATGCGGCAGGCACCACGCCGAAAATCTCCACCTCATGGCGGAGCGCAATCCCGGCGGCACGCGCCTGATCCAGATAGCCGTAAACCTCGTTTTTCAGTTTACCCTCGACGCGCAGCATCGCCTGGTACACAAACGGCGGAAAACCCGCCATCTTCCGCTCGGCCAGCTGGGATGCGGCCCAGCCTTCGAAATCATGGGTCTGCAGCGCGCGGAACAGCGGGTGGTCGGGAAATGCGGTCTGGATGATCACTTCGCCGGGTTTGTCGGCGCGCCCGGCACGGCCGGCCACCTGCACCAGTTGCGCGAACAGTTTCTCGGCTGCGCGGAAATCGCTGCTGTACAGCGCGCTGTCCGGATTGAGCACGCCGACCAGCGTCAGCGCAGGAAAGTCGTGCCCCTTGGCGAGCATCTGCGTGCCGACCAGGATGTCCACCTCGTTCGCGTGTATCTGTGCGCGCATCGCCTGCCAGGTGCGCCTGCTGCGCGTGCTGTCCCGGTCCACCCGCAATATGCGCGCGTCCGGGAAGCGTTCCTTCAGCACGGATTCCACGCGCTGCGTGCCGCTGCCGACCGGAAGCAGGTCGGGATTGCCGCAATCCGGACAGGCAAGCGGCACGCGTATCTGGTAGCCGCAGTGATGGCAGCGCAGGCGCTGCTCCTGCAGGTGCAGCACCATTTTGCCGGCGCAGTGCATGCAGCCGGACAGCCAGCCGCAAGCGGCGCACATCAGCACCGGTGCGTAGCCGCGCCGGTTGATGAACAGCAGGCTCTGTTCACCGCCCGCGATGCGCTGGCCGATCTCGCGCAGCAGATTTTCGCTGATGCCGTGGTGCATCACGGTCTGGTTGATGTTGATGCAGCGCACCGCAGGCAGACGCGCCTCGGCCAAAGCGCGTCCGGTCAGCCTGAGCATCCGGTATCGGCCGCTTTGCGCGTTGTGGTAACTCTCCAGCGACGGCGTGGCCGAACCCAGCACGATGGGCACCCGGCGCTGGCTGGCGCGAAAGATCGCCACATCGCGCGCCGAATAGCGCAGGCCATCCTGCTGCTTGAACGAACTGTCGTGTTCCTCGTCGACGATGATCAATGCAAGCCCGGGCAACTCCGCGAACACCGACAAGCGTGTGCCGAGCACGATCTGCGCCGCGCCCTGTTGTGCCTGCTGCCAGTTATGCGCACGCTCGCCCTCGGACAGCCCGCTGTGCAGGCTGACCATATCCAGATCCGGAAAGCGGCTGCGGAAATAGTGCTCCAGCTGCGGCGTCAGGTTGATCTCGGGCACCAGCAGCAGCACCTGTCCGGCCGATTGCAGGGCATGGTGCATCAGATGCACGTACACCTCGGTCTTTCCGCTGCCAGTGATGCCGTGCAGCAGGAAGCAGGCATAGCCCCGGGCAGCGCTGATCGCATCGACGGCCTGCTGCTGTTCGGCGGTGAGCGTATGTGGCTGTTCGAACCGGTGTTCACCGCCCGGCAGGGTAATCTCACAATGCTCCACATAGCCTTCCTGAAGCAGCGTCTGCAGTTGCCTGCCTGCGGTCGGCGAAAGGCTCATGAGCTGCGCGAGACTGCACGGCTGCTGTGCAAGCCTGGCAAGAATCCGCCGCTGCACCACTTTGCGTTTTGGCAAAGTTGCAAAATCCAGCGCCGCGCCGCTTGCGCTCAACCGGTAGCTCAAGGCCGGTTTGCTGATCAGCGGTTTGCCCGAACGCAGGCGTCCCGGCAATGCCGACAGCACGGTCTGTCCGACCGGGTAACGGTAATAGTCGCTGCAGAAACGCAACAGGTCGAGCAATTCGCCTGACAGCGGCGCGCTATCCTGCAGCACCTGCGTTACCGGCTTGATGCGCTCCGGAGCAACGTCAGTCGATGCAGCGCGCTCCATCACGACGCCGGTCAATTGCCGCCTTCCGAACGGCACGATCACGCGCTGCCCTGCTGCAACCGGAATATTCCCCGCCACCGAGTAATCGAACAGGGTGGGCAACGGGACATCAAGGGCGACGCGGACTATGGACATGGGACATGTTTGTTCAGCCAATCAACGTTGTGATTGTCGCAGAAATACAAAAGCCGCAGCATGTTCTGCGGCTTTTACAGGAACCTGCTCCCGCATTGCTTCAGACAGAACGCTCAGTGAAACTTTTTGCTGAGTTCATGCACCGACTTGACCAGCGCTGCGACATGTTCCGGGTCGGTATGCTGCGAGATGCCGTGGCCCAGGTTGAAGACATGGCCGCTGCCGAAACCGTAGCTGCCGAGTATGTGTTCCACTTCCTTGTGTATCGCTTCAGGGGATGCAAACAGCACGGCAGGATCCATGTTGCCCTGCAGCGCGACCTTGTTGCCGACGCGCTGGCGTGCAATGCCGATGTCTATGGTCCAGTCCAGTCCTATCGCGTCGCAGCCGGAATCGGCGATGCTCTCGAGCCACAACCCGCCGCCCTTGGTGAACACGATGGACGGTATCTTCACGCCGTCTTTCTCCCTGGTCAGGCCCGCCACGATGCGCTGCGTGTAAGCCAGCGAGAATTCGTGGAATGCCGCATGGGACAGCACGCCCCCCCACGAGTCGAAAATCATCACGGCCTGTGCGCCGGCTTCAATCTGCGCATTCAGGTAATCGGTCACCGCTTGCGCAGTCACCTCAAGTATGTGGTGCATCAGTTTTGGTTCGTTGTACATCAGGGTTTTCACCCTGGCGTAATCGTCGCTGCCGCCGCCTTCCACCATATAGCAGGACAGCGTGAACGGGCTGCCGGAAAATCCGATCAGCGGTACGCGTCCATCCAGCGTCTTGCGGATCTGCGATACCGCATCGGTGACATATTTCAGGTCCTTGCCGATATCCGGCACGCGCAATGCCCGGATTGCGGCTTCGTCGCGCAGCGGACGCTCGAACTTCGGGCCTTCGCCGTCGGAAAAATACAGTCCCAGTCCCATCGCATCGGGCACGGTCAGGATATCGGAGAACAGGATAGCCGCATCGAGCGGGTAGCGGTCAAGCGGCTGCAGCGTGACTTCGGTCGCGAAGTCCGGATTCTTGCATAGCCCGAGAAAGCTGCCGGCACGCTTGCGCGTTTCGCGGTATTCGGGCAGGAAACGACCGGCCTGGCGCATCATCCACATCGGGGTGTATTCGGTTGGCTGGTGTAGCAGGGCGCGCAGGA
This sequence comes from uncultured beta proteobacterium, assembly GCA_963827265.1. Lineage (GTDB taxonomy): Bacteria > Pseudomonadota > Gammaproteobacteria > Burkholderiales > Gallionellaceae > Gallionella. The sequence continues at coordinate 737,546 of CAWHAD010000007.1, forward strand.
AGGTGTCGTTTTTCAGCTTGAAGTTCATTGTTACTTTCCGAATTTAATTTCTGAAACCTGAAAAACAAAAACTGTCCACGAAAATCACGAAAGAAAACCCAGAAAAACCCTTGGCAAGATTTAAGGGTTTTAAGGTGATTTAGGTTTTGCTTTTTTCGTGCCTTTCGTGTTTTTCGTGGACAAATGTTTTTAATTAACGTGGCAGTACCGACGACCCCATCAGGAACTCGTCGACCGCGCGTGCGCACTGGCGGCCTTCGCGTATCGCCCAAACCACCAGCGATTGCCCGCGCCGCATGTCGCCCGCGGTGAACACCTTGTCCTGGCTGGTGCGGTAGCTTTCGGTGTCGGCCTTGATGTTGCCGCGCGCGTCCTTCTCCACGCCAAACGCGTCCAGCACCTTCTGCTCCGGGCTGACGAAGCCCATTGCCAGCAATACCAGATCGGCCTTCAGCTCGAATTCGCTGCCGGGGATATCGTGCATCTTGCCGTCTTTCCATTCCACGCGCACCGCGCGCAGTTTTTCGACCTTGCCGTTTCTGCCGATGAGTTCCCTGGTGACAATCGCCCAGTCGCGTTGCGCGCCTTCTTCGTGCGAACTCGAGGTACGCATCTTGAGCGGCCAGTTCGGCCACACCAGCAGTTTGTTTTCATGTTCCGGCGGACGCGGCATCACCTCGAGCTGGGTAACCGACAGCGCACCGTGGCGATTCGATGTGCCCACGCAATCGGAGCCGGTATCGCCGCCGCCGATCACAACTACATGCTTGCCTGCGGCCGAAATCGGATTCTTGCCGTCGCCCGCTATTTCCCTGTTCTGCGGAATCAGGAACTCCAGCGCGAAATGCACGCCGCTCAATGCGCGGCCCGGCACCGGCAGGTCGCGCGGCGTCTCGGCGCCGCCGGACAGGATTACCGCATCGAATTTTTTCAGCAGTTCCGCGGGGCTGACGGACTTCTTTGCATCGTTGGCCACGCTTCCGGCGGGTGCGTCCCTGCCGACGAACACGGAGGTCCTGAACACGACGCCCTCGGCCAGCATCTGCGCCATGCGCCAGTCGATCAGACGCTTGTCAAGCTTGAAATCGGGGATGCCGTAGCGCAGCAATCCGCCGATGCGGCTGTTCTTTTCGAACACCGTCACGCTGTGGCCGACGCGCGCCAGCTGCTGTGCCGCAGCAAGGCCGGCGGGGCCGGAACCGACAATCGCAACTTTCTTGCCGGTCTTCTTCTCTGCCGGCTGCGGCACCACCCAGCCGTTCTCGCCGCCCTTGTCGATGATCGCGTGCTCGATGGACTTGATGCCGACCGCATCGTTGTTGATGTTCAGCGTGCAGGCAGCCTCGCACGGCGCCGGGCAGATGCGTCCGGTGAATTCGGGGAAGTTGTTGGTCGAGTGCAGCACGTCCAGCGCCTCGCGCCAGTTGCCGCGATAAACCAGGTCATTCCAGTCCGGGATGATGTTGTTGACCGGGCAACCCGAGGTGCAGAACGGGATGCCGCAGTCCATGCAGCGTGCCCCCTGTATCCCGGCCTGCTCGTCGTTCAGGTGCAGCACGAACTCCTGATAGTTCTTGCGCCGCGCCGCCACGGGCAGACTGGCTTCGCTGAGGCGCTTGAATTCGATGAAGCCGGTAGGTTTGCCCATTATGCCGCCTCTTTTTGCTTGATTTGCTGCGCCGCCATTTCCTGCAATGCGCGCCGGTATTCGGTCGGCATCACCTTGGTGAATTTGGGCAAATATGCCGTCCAGTTTTCCAGGATGTGTCTTGCGCGCGGGCTGCCGGTATAGCGCAGATGCTTCTCGATCTGCTCGCGCAGCGCGTGTTCATCGGCCTTGTCGAGATGATTGAAATGCACGCGGCCGTGCGTTTCCACTTCGCCGGTCTCGCTGGCTTCGGCCTCGGCCGGAACCGGCTCGAGCGCGACCATCGACAGATTGCAGCGTTTCTCGAAACCGCCGTCTTCGTCCAGCACATAGGCGACGCCGCCGGACATGCCTGCCGCGAAGTTGCGCCCGGTCAAACCCAGCACGATCACCATGCCGCCGGTCATGTACTCGCAGCCGTGGTCGCCCAGGCCTTCCACGACCGCGATCGCGCCGGAGTTGCGCACCGCGAAGCGCTCGCCGGCGACACCCGAAAAGTAGCACTCGCCGGATGTCGCGCCATACAGCACGGTGTTGCCGACAATGATGTTTTCATGCGTGACCAGCCGGGAATCCTCCGGCGGCATGATGCTGATGCGTCCGCCGCAAAGCCCCTTTCCCACATAGTCGTTGCCTTCGCCGTTCAATTCGAAGGACACACCGTGCGCCAGGAAAGCGCCGAAACTCTGCCCGGCAGTGCCGGTGAATTTCACGTTGATGGTGTCGGCCGGCAACCCGGCGTGGCCGTAACGTTTCGCGACCTCATGGGAAAGCATCGTGCCCACGGTGCGGTTGACGTTGCAGATTGCACTATCGATGGATACGGGTTGCCCGTTGTTCAACGCATTCTGCGCCTGGTCGATCAGCTGCCTGTCCAGCGCTTTTTCCAGGCCGTGGTCCTGGATCTGTGCATGGCGCCGCGCGACGCTGGCATCCACTTCCGGCTGATGGAACACCCTGGAGAAATCCAGCCCCTGCGCTTTCCAGTGCGCAATGCCGTGCTTCACATCGAGCAGGTCGCTGCGCCCGATCAGGTCGTCGAATCTGCGCAAGCCCATCTTTGCCATCAACTCGCGCACCTCCTCGGCCACAAAGAAGAAGTAGTTCACCACATGCTCCGGCTGCCCGGTGAACTTCTTGCGCAATAGCGGATCCTGTGTCGCAACGCCAACCGGACAGGTATTGAGATGGCATTTGCGCATCATGATGCAGCCTTCCACCACCAGCGGCGCGGTCGCGAAGCCGAATTCGTCCGCGCCCAGCAGCGCGCCGATCAGCACGTCGCGGCCGGTCTTGATCTGGCCGTCCACCTGCAATGCGACGCGGCCGCGCAACTTGTTCAGCACCAGCGTCTGCTGTGCCTCGGACAGGCCGAGCTCCCAGGGCGTACCGGCATGCTTGATCGAGGAAACCGGCGAAGCGCCGGTGCCACCGTCATGACCGGATATCGTGATATGGTCGGCCTTGGCTTTGGATACGCCGGCCGCCACCGTGCCCACGCCCACCTCGGAGACCAGCTTGACCGAGATCGCCGCGCCGGGATTCGCATTCTTCAGGTCGTGGATCAGCTGCGCAAGATCTTCGATCGAGTAAATGTCGTGATGCGGCGGCGGAGAAATCAGTCCGACGCCGGGCACCGAGAAGCGCAGCTTGGCAATGTACTCGGACACCTTGTGGCCGGGAAGCTGGCCGCCTTCGCCGGGCTTGGCGCCCTGCGCCATCTTGATCTGGATCAGGTCTGCGCTGGTCAGATATTCTGCCGTCACGCCGAATCGGCCCGACGCCACCTGCTTGATACGCGATCGAAGCGAATCCCCCGCCTTCATTTCGCGGTCGCTTTCGATGCGGTTCTTGCCGATGATGTCGGACAGCTTTTCGCCGCCCTTCAGTACCCTGTAGCGCGCCGCGTCTTCGCCGCCCTCGCCGGTGTTGGACATGCCGCCGATGCGGTTCATCGCGATGGCCAGCGTGGTATGCGCCTCGGTCGAGATCGAACCCAGCGACATCGCCCCGGTCGCAAAACGTTTGACGATCTCCTTGGCCGGTTCGACTTCCTCGAGCGGCACGGCTTGGCCCGCCGGTCTGATCTCGAACAGCCCGCGCAAGGTTTTCAGCCTGGTGCTTTGTTCATTGATCAGCTTGGCGTATTCCCTGTAAGTGGCGGCATTGTTGGTGCGCGTCGCGTGCTGCAGCTTCGCAATGGAATCAGGCGTCCACATGTGTTCTTCGCCGCGCACCCGCCAGGCATATTCGCCGCCTGCATCGAGCGCGTTCGCCAGCACCGGGTCGCGACCGAACGCGCTGCGATGCGTGCGTACCGCTTCTTCAGCCACTTCGCTTATACCGATACCTTCGATCTGCGATGCAGTGCCGGTGAAATATTCGGCAACGAAACCGGCATCCAGACCGATCGCCTCGAATATCTGCGCACCGCAATAGGACTGGTAGGTCGAGATGCCCATCTTGGACATCACCTTCATCAGGCCCTTGTTGATCGCCTTGATGTAGCGCTTCCTGGCTTCCTTGACATCGACTTTTGCAGGCAGGTTCATCGCTGAGATGGTTTCGTATGCCAGCCACGGACACACCGCTTCAGCGCCGTAACCGGCCAGCAAGGCGAAGTGATGTACTTCGCGCACCGATCCGCTGTCAACCACCAGACCAGTGCTGGTGCGCAACCCTGCTTGAACCAGATGGTGATGCACTTTTGAACATGCCACCAGCGCGGGAATTGCGACGCGCTTCGCGGACATCGCCCGATCGGACAGAATCAACACGTTGTAGCCGTCGGCCACGGCTTTGTCGGCCGACGCGCACAAGGCCTTTACAGCTACCTCGCAACCGGGCACCCCCAGCGTTGCCGGATAGGTGATATCAAGCACCAGCGAGCGATAGCGACCCTGCGTCAACTGGTCGATGTTGCGCAATTTGGCGATGTCGTCGTTCGACAGCACCGGCTGGTGCACTTCCAGGCGCATCATCGGCTTGTTTTCCTCGATGCCGAGCAGATTCGGTTTGGGACCGATGAACGAGGTCAGCGACATCACGATCTCTTCGCGAATCGGATCGATCGGCGGGTTGGTCACCTGCGCGAACAGTTGCTGGAAATAATCGTAGAACGAGCGGTTCCGGTTCGACAATACCGCCAGGGCTGCATCCGCACCCATCGAGCCGGTCGGTTCTTCGCCTGCATTCACCATCGGAGTCAGGATGAATTTGATGTCTTCCTGGGTATAGCCGAAAGCCTGCTGGGTATCGAGCAAGGATGCCTGCAATTTCGGTTTGGCGGCCACTTCTGGCAGGTCGCCGAGAAAATAGCGGGTCTGTTCGATCAGTTTCCGGTAGGGCTTGGCGGCGGCGAGCTGATTTTTCAGTTCGGTGTCGTCGACGATACGTCCGGCCTGCATATCGATCAGGAACATCTTGCCGGGCTGCAGGCGCCATTTCTTGACGATCTTGTGTTGCGGTATGTCCAGTACTCCCATCTCGGAAGCCATCAGCACGATGTCGTCTTCTGTAATCAGATAGCGCGCCGGCCGCAGTCCGTTCCGGTCCAGCGTCGCGCCTATCATGCGGCCATCGGTAAATGCAACGGCTGCCGGGCCATCCCACGGCTCCATCAGCGCGGCATAGTATTCGTAGAACGCGCGGCGTTCCTCGTCCATCAGCGGATTGCCCGCCCATGCCTCGGGGATCAGCAACATCATCGCGTGCGGTAACGAATATCCGCCGGCGACCAGCAATTCCAGCGCATTGTCGAAACAGGCGGAATCGGACTGGCCATCCACGATCAGCGGCCAGAGCTTTTCCAGATCTGCGCCGAGCAGTTTTGATGACATTGCGGCATGGCGCGCGGTCATCCAGTTCACATTGCCCTGAACCGTGTTGATCTCGCCGTTGTGCGCGATCATCCGGAAAGGATGAGCCAGATCCCAGGTCGGGAACGTGTTGGTGGAAAAACGCTGGTGTACCAGCGCCAGCGCACTGACCACCCTGGCATCCTGCAGATCGAGGTAATACTTGCCGACCTGGTTGGCCAGCAACATGCCCTTGTAAACGATGGTACGGGAAGACATTGAGGGGCAATAGAAGCCTTTTCCCAGCGAATCGGGCAGGCTGTCTACCGCATGCTCCATGGTCTTGCGGATCACGAACAGCTTGCGTTCGAACGCGTCGCCATCGCTGCAGTTTCCGCCCCGTCCGATGAATACCTGGCGCACCACCGGCTCGACCTTTTTGACGCTTTCACCCAGGCCCGAGCTATCCACCGGCACATTGCGCCAGCCCAGCACAGACTGGCCTTCGGTGACGATCTTTTCCGCGACGATGCGCTCGCACGCGGAACGGGCATCCGTATCGCGCGGCAGGAACAGCATCCCGACGCCGTAATCACCGGCGGCAGGCAACTGGATCTTGCCCCAGCCCATTTCATCGCGCAGGAACCGGTCGGGGATCTGCAACAGAATACCCGCTCCGTCGCCGGCCAGCGGATCGGCACCAACTGCACCGCGGTGGGTCAGATTTTCCAGAATCTGCAAACCCTGACTTATCATCTCATGGCTTTGCTTGCCCTTGATATGCGCCACAAAGCCCACCCCGCAAGCATCGCGCTCCTGGCGCGGATCGTACAAACCCTGCTGCAACGGCAAAGAAGAATTGCTCACGTGTTCCCCAGTCCAAACAAAAATCAGATCATCAAACCAAAAAAATGACGACACATGCCGCCACGTCAATTTCAAACGCGAAAGGGCGGAAATTCTACCTTGTCCACTGGTGATGGGCAACAGCACCGAAAACACGCCTTGCCAGGCTATACCAGTTCTTCTACCGCGAAAATCCGGCGATGTTCGCGTATCGCATAGCGATCTGTCATGCCGGCAATGTAGTCCGCGACCGCCCGTGCGCGGCCATGTTCGGCCACGAGCTGGTATTGTGGCGGAAGCAGGCGGCTGTCCGACATGAATATGCGGAACAGATCGCTGATGATGCGCTGCGCCTTGGCGCTCATGCGCAACACGCGGTAATGGCGATACAGGTGGGCGCGCAGGAAGTTCTTCAGTACCCGCTGCTGCTCGTTCATCCCGTCGCTGTAGGCGATCAGTACCGGTGCATTGCGCACGTCTTCGAGCGTGGCCGGTGAATATGCTTCGATATTCGACTCACTCTGCCTGATCAGGTCAGTCACCAGTATGTTGATCATGCGCCGCACGGTTTCATGCACCACACGCCGCTCGGGCAGGCCGGGATAGGCTTCGCGCACTGCCGTCAGTTGATCGGCAACGAGCGGAACGGCTTCGAGTTGTTCAAGCGAGATCAGCCCGGAGCGCAAACCGTCATCGACATCATGATTGTTGTAGGCGATCTCGTCCGAAAGATTGGCAATCTGCGCTTCCAGCGAAGGGCGGCGTTTGTTCAGGAAACGCTCCCCGACATCGCCCAGTCTGGCTGCATTGTCCGGCGAACAATGCTTGAGTATGCCCTCCCGGGTTTCGAAGCACAGGTTCAATCCGTCGAATTCTGCATAGCGTTCTTCAAGCGTATCCACCACGCGCAGCGATTGCAGGTTGTGCTCGAATCCGCCAAAGGATTTCATGCAATCGTTCAGCGCTTCCTGCCCGGCATGGCCGAACGGGGTGTGGCCGAGATCGTGCGCCAGCGAAATCGCCTCGGCGAGGTCTTCGTTTAGCCGCAACCTTCGAGTAATGGACCGCGCTATCTGCGCAACTTCGATGCTGTGTGTCAGGCGGGTGCGGAACAGATCCCCTTCGTGGTTCACGAATACCTGTGTCTTGTATTCGAGGCGCCGGAATGCACCCGAATGGATGATACGGTCTCTGTCACGCTGGAATTCGCTGCGCCCTTGCGGGGCCGCTTCGGCCGTTTTCCTGCCGCGCGAATTGTGCGCGGCAACCGCATAGGGCGCGGGCTTGTCAACCATGTCTGGGGCCCGGCAATTCGGCCACCGGCACTTTGCAGCAGGCTTGCAGGGTTTGCTGCAGGATATCAGGCGGTACCTCGCCATATACCACGGCATGACCGATCTGCCTGAGCAGCACAAAGCGTATCTTCCCGCCCTCGACCTTCTTGTCCAGCCCCATCAGTTCGAGATACCTGTCCGGACCCAAGTCGGGCGCGACCACCGGCAACCTGGCACGCTCGAACAGGCTGCGTACACGCTGGACATCCTGTTCGCTGATCCAGCCCAGGCGCCGCGACAGGTCTGCCGCCATGACCGTGCCCGCCGCAACGCCTTCGCCGTGCAGCCAGTTGCCGTACCCCATGCCTGACTCGATTGCGTGACCGAATGTGTGCCCGAGGTTCAGCAGCGCGCGTTCGCCGCTTTCGCGTTCATCCGCCGCAACCACTTCGGCCTTGTTTTCGCAGCTGCGCGCGATCGCGTATTGCAGCGCGTCGGTATCGCGCGCCAGCAATTTGTCGATGTTCTGTTCCAGCCAGCCGAGGAACGGCAAGTCGCGGATCAGGCCATATTTGATGACTTCGGCAAGGCCGGCCGACAATTCGTTATCCGGCAGGGTGTTCAGCGTATCGGTATCGGCCAGCACCAGTATTGGCTGGTAAAACGCTCCGATCATGTTCTTGCCGAGCGGGTGGTTGATGCCGGTTTTGCCCCCCACCGATGAATCCACCTGCGCCAGCAGCGTGGTCGGTATCTGGATGAACGGCACGCCGCGCAGATATGTCGCCGCCGCATAGCCGGTCATGTCGCCGATCACGCCGCCGCCCAGCGCGATCAGCGGCGTGCTGCGCTCGCAATGATTCCGGAGCAGCGCGTCATAGACCAGGTTCAAGGTGTCGGAATTTTTATAGGCTTCGCCGTCCGGCAGAATAATTTCCTCGCTTTCAACCCCGATCTGCTGCAGGGTTTGCCGCAGCCTTCCCAGATAGAGCGGGGCGACCGTGGTATTCGAAACGATGGCCACCCGCTTGCGCGGTACGGCGTGTTGCAGCAACGCGGCCTGATCGAGCAGGCCGCTGCCGATGTGTATCGGATAGCTGCGTTCGCCCAGTCCTACGGTCAATGTCTTCATGTTGTTCCGGTCAGTTCGAATGGTAGTTTCTTTTGAATGCCTCTATTTCACCCACCAGGCGCAGCATCAGCGTATGTGCGCTCTGTTTTCCGCTTTGCACCACGATATCCGACACCTGCCGGTAAAGCGGGTCGCGCTGCTGAAAGAGTTCAACCAGCCTGGCATAAGGATTCTCGGTTTGCAGCAATGGCCGGTTGCGGTCATGGCGGGTACGCTGCCATAAATCATGCGCACTCGCCTTGAGATAGATGACGATTCCGCTCTGCTTCAGAATCTCGCGGTTGTCCCCGTCCAGCACCGCGCCTCCGCCGGTTGCCAGCACCATGTTGTCGCGCCCGGCCAATTCGCGAATAGCCGCCGCTTCCCGCTGGCGAAATCCTGCCTCGCCTTCCACATCGAATATATGCGGAACCGTCACACCGGTACGTTTGATGATCTCCTCATCGCTGTCGACAAACTCCTTGCCCAGTTGCCGCGCCAGCACCCGGCCCATCGTGGTTTTCCCCGAACCCATCATGCCCACCAGGATCAGGTTGCCCGACTCCAGCTTGCGGCCGCTGCCGGGGCCGATATTGGCATTATTCTCCTGGTTGGTGTGCATACCGGATATTGTAAACGATTAAAAAACAAAAGCCCGGACCGGCCGGGCTTTTGAAACAGGAAATGCCGGATTTTACGTTTGTTACCGCAAACTCATTGCATCCTTGATGATCTTGGGCGTGATGAATACCAGCAACTCGCTCTTGTTGTCCAGTTTCGCGGTACTTCTGAACAGGTAGCCCAGCACCGGGATATCCCCGAGCAACGGCACCTTGTTGACACCATTGCTTTGCTGCTGGAGATATACGCCGCCGATCACCACCGTTCCGCCGTTTTCCACCAGCACCTGTGTGGTTACTGCGTTGGTATTGATGCTGGGAACGCCGGCATACAATTGTCCGACCGAATCCTTGTTCACCTTGATATCCATGATGATATTGTCATCCGGCGTGATTTGCGGCTTGACTGCCAGACTCAGCGTAGCGGCTTTGAAAGCCACGTTGGTCGCGCCGCTGCTGCTGGCCTGCTGGTAGGGGATTTCGGTACCGGTTGCGATCGTCGCTTCGGTCTGGTCCGATGTCACGACGCGCGGGCTGGAAATGATCTTGCCCTTGCTGTCCGTTTCAAGCGCGGTCAGTTCAACGGACAGCAACTTGCTCACAGAACTGTTGAACAGCAGCATCGAGAATGTGCCGGCGGTACCCGCTGATGGCAGATTGACATTGGGCGTGTTGGCGGGCATGGTCGTTCCAGCCAAAGGCCCGGCAGTTGGGGTATTCGCCCCGATATTGCCAAATAACCTTGTACTGTTACCCACACTGAAAGCGTCAGTGGAGTTATATCCCAGTCTTACGCCAAGATTCTTGCTGAAGTCGTCCGTCGCCTCAACGATACGCGCTTCGATCATCACCTGGCGCACCGGAACATCGATCTGCTTGATCAGTTTGCGCGCTTCCTCGAGACGGTCGGGGGTATCCTGAACGAACAGGGTATTGGTGCGCGCATCGACAACGGCACTGCCGCGTTTGGAAAGTATGCGCTGCTTGTCGCTCGACAGCAGCGTCGCGATCGCATCAGCTTTCTGATAGCTGATCTGGAAACTCTCGGTTCGCAGATCCTGCAGTTCGGATATTTCCTGGCGCGAAGTAAGCTCAAGCTTCTCCTTGGCCGCTATTTCGGCCCTGGGTGCAACCTGGATCACATTCCCGATCTTCCGCATATCCAGTCCGCGACTCTGCAGAATAATGTCGAGCGCCTGGTCCCACGGCACATCCTTCAGGCGCAGCGTGATGTTGCCGGTCACGGTATCGCTGATCACCATGTTGGTTCCGGTGAAATCCGCAATCACATTCAACGCTTCGCGTACATCGATCTTCTGGAAATTCAAGGTCAGCTTCTCGCCGGTATATCCGGTGCCGCCCTGTGCAAGCTTGTTGGAATCCTTCACAACCGGCTTAACTTCAACGATGAATTTATTGTCGGTCTGATAGGCCGAATGTTCCCAGTTGCCCTTGGGCTCGATGACCATGCGCACATTGTTGCCCTGCGCAAATGTATCCACATCCTGAACCGGGGTCGCGAAGTCGACCACATCCAGCTTGCGCTGCAAATCATGCGGCAGACTGGTTTTGAGGAAGTCGACGATCAGGTTGGTGCCCTGTTGCCGTATGTCAATTCCGATACCGGGATCGGAAAGATCGACTTCGATGCGTCCTTCGCCATTCTGGCCACGATGGAAATTGATGTCGCGCAATTCGTGCTTTTGCGCCCCCTCCTTGGCCTCCGCAAAACGCGAGGTTCTGCTGGTTACCATATCTGCAGACTTGTTATGCAGGGTAAGCAACAGATTTTTGCCGTCAAGCTTGCTGTCGTAAGTCAGCATCTGGTCGAGGTTTACCACGAGGCGGGTGCGGTTGCCGGCCTGTACGATATTGGCGCTGTGCAAATTTCCCTGATTGAAATCCTGGACCGATTTGCCCAGGCCATTTGCTGTGTTGGGGAAATCAAATACGATGCGTGGCGGAGTATTGATCGTGAATGAAGCCGGCAATCTTGCCAGCGGTTGCGTCATCTGAACCTTGATGACCGTGACCCCGTTCCCGGTGCTGACACTCAGCGCGGAAATGCTGTTCTGGTCTACGGCCTGGGCTGGCGCACAAAATGCAAACAATGCCACAGGCAGGGCGGAAAACCGGAGCGTATTTTGTGCCAATCTGCTCAGCAGGTTGCGGAGCATTCCCGATTGACGTGACGATTTCCGGAGTTTGCCTGCACGAGTATCGGCGTTCCCATTGCGAACACACCAGTTCGCTAATTGCGGGAGGATTCGTCCAAAGGACGAATATTTCGCGGTGTCAGTCAGCTGTTTCATCTTTTACTCCCAATCATTCAATTAACTGCAGGCTGCTCATGCGCTCGGTCCAGTCACCGGAACTGTCCTGGACCGTTTCTTTGATATCGACTTCGGTCTCGGTCACGCTCTCGATCAATCCAAAGTTCATACCGATGTGATTGCCGGCCTTGACCCGATACAGCTTGGAATCCGGGGCTCTTATCACCGCATAACCTACCTTGTTCATGTAAAGGTAACCGACCATTTTTAGGCTTTCCAGCGGGAATTCCTCAAGCGCTTCCTTGGGACGATTGAAGTCCGGCTGGTTGATTCCCGTACCCCCGCCTGCGCGCGATTCGGGTTTGCGCGGTTTGAACGGGTCGGGCAAATTGGTATCGTTGTTATAGGCGAAATACTCGTACGGTTTCACTTCGGGGGGAGGCTCGATCTTCCCGCGCATGTCCGCGCCGGAATTTTTGACGAAATCACGCAAATCCTGCATTTCATCGCCACCGCATCCAGCCAGCAATAGCGAAACAAGCGCAAAACAGATCATCTGTTTCATTATCGCTTCGCCCCCTTCCGTTTTGCGGCCTGCTCTGCGGCCACTTCGGCCTGGTCAAGGTAGCGGAAGGTCTTCGCTGTCGCGCCCATCGTCAACTCTTTGCCCCCTTTCGCTATCGAAATATCATTCAGGGTGACGATGCGCGGGAGCATCGCGATGTCGCTGGAAAATTTGCCGATGTCATCATAGCTTCCCGATACCTTGATTGTGATCGGCTGCTCGGCAAAAGCCCCTTCTTTTTTTTCTGGTCCTGGCCTGAAAAGATCGAACTGCAGTCCGCGCCCAAGCCCGGCCTGATTGATATCGGTCAGCAACGCATCCATTTCGGACTTGCTTGGCAGCTGTTTAAGCAGTGCCCCGAACGACTCCTGGGTTTCAGTGAGTTGTTTCTTGATCAGGTCAAGGTTGATTGCCTGTCTCTTTTTATTCAGGAAGGTTTCCTTCAACTGGCCCTCCTCCTGTCTTGCCTTGTCCAGGGATTGCAACTGGTCCTGCCAGATAAAAAACGCGCCAGCCGCAATCACCGCGATAAACATGGCCAGGAAGGCAATAATTTTTGCGGACCATGGCCACGCACCCGGGGTCTTCGGATTCAGGTTCTTCAGGTCGGTCAAACTTTGTTTCAGGCCATCCAAGTTCATCATGACACCTTAACGCTTTGTTCCAGCGGGTTTGCCGGGGGTCGGAGGGTTGACCACTTTTTGCTGTTTGGTCAGATTGAAGGTCAGCGAAAATTGGTTGATACGTCTCCCTCCCGCGCTAGTCGCATGAATTTCTATCAACGTAGCAGAATCCAGCCACGGCGAGTCATCGATCGCCCGCATCAAGGTAGAAACGCGCGCATTCGACTGGGCGAAGCCAACCAGGTAGATTTTGTTGCCTGTCTGCTTCAGCGTGTCCAGATATACCCCATCAGGCAGAATGCGCAACATCTGATCCAGAAGATGCACTACGTCCGACCGCGTGCTTTGCAGGTTCTCCACAACGTTCTTGCGTGCCAGCAATGCCTGTGTCTGTTCACGAAGGATCCTTATCTGCGCAATTTGCTTGTCCAGCACTGCCGTTTCCTGTTTCAGATAGGTATTGCGTCTTTCCTGATAGGAAATCTGTGAATCGATTGCAAACTGCACCGCAAGAACCAGCAAGGCGCCGATCGCCACTGAAATCACACTGAGCGCGATAAACTGAACTTGGCGTGCGCGCCGCTTTTCGGCCCGATGGGGCAGAAGGTTTATGCGTATCACGATGGGTCGAACCTCCGCATGGCCAGTCCGCAAGCGATGATCAGCGACGGTGCGTCCGTCTGCAATTGCCTCGGTTTGATCCTGCCCGAAAGCTTCATCAGCGCAAACGGATTGGCCACCATGGTGCTGACCTGTGTACGTGTCGCAACCGCATCATCCAGTCCTGGCAACGACGCACAGCCGCCGGAGAGCACAACGTAATCGACCTCATGGTATTGGGTGGAGGTGAAGAAAAACTGCAATGCGCGCGCAATTTCAGTCACCACGTTTTCACGGAAGGGCGACAATACATCACTTTCATAATTATCCGGCAAACCACCGTTGCGTTTGGCTGACTCCGCTTCCTCGGCAGACAGACCGAATACGCTTTGTATCTGCTCGGTCAATTGGTCACCGCCCACCTGCTGGTCGCGGGAATAGACCGATTGTCCGTTGCGCAACACATTCACGTTCATCACGTTCGCGCCGATATCGATCAGCGCGACGCACTTGTCTACCGCGGCATCGGGAAGCTGCACACTGATCTGCTCGAAAGCCATCTCGGCCGCGTACGGTTCAACATCCATGACCACGGTTTTAAGCCCGGCCAGTTGGGCTGCTGCAACACGGTCTTCAACGTTTGCCTTGCGGGAAGCTGCCAGCAACACCTCAAGCTCGTCGGGGTTTTCAGGCGAAATGCCGATTACCTGGAAGTCGAGGTTGACCTCTTCCAGCGCGAATGGAATGTACTGGTTGGCTTCGGACTCGACTTGATATTCCAGATCTTCTTCGCGTAAGCCGGCTGGCAATAATATCTTCTTGGTTATAACGGCTGCAGCGGGCAACGCCAAGCTTACGTTCCTGATTCGCGTGCCCATACGTTTCCAGGCCCGCTGCATGGTGTCGGAAACGGCTTCAAGGTTGTTGATATTTCCATCGGTGATTGCATCCTTGGGCAGCAGTTCGATCGCATAACGCTCAATGGTGTATTCACCTTTTTTTGGCAACGCGCTCAACTCAACCATCTTGACCGATGATGCACTGATATCCACGCCAATCAGCGGCGGTGATTTTGCCCACAGGAAATCCAGTGGTATGTCAAAATTTACTTTAAGCATTGGCCGGTTAGCGCTCTATTTGTATAAACTGGTTTAAATCCTAGCAATAAGCATAAACTGTGTAAAGCTATTTTTAGTGGTTATTTATATCCCAAGAGCCGATATAATTCAGCACACAATACCACTGAAAATTATTATCGGACAATCGCACATGTCTTTACGTAGCTGGCCCCCTCTTGTTCTGGTCATTCTCACTCTTTTTCTGCTGCCGACCATACTGCTTGGCCTGGCTGCAATCATAGCTTATCCGACATTGCCTTCACTGGAGGTTCTGACTGACTATCGCCCCAAAATACCGCTGCGCATCTACAGCGCGGAAGGTACGCTGCTGGGTGAGTTCGGTGAGGAACGCCGTGCCCTGGTAAAGATATCCGACGTGCCGGACGTAATGAAGGATGCCATTCTTGCAGCCGAAGACGACCGGTTTTACGAACATGGCGGAATAGATTATTCGGGGGTGATCCGGGCGGCACTTTCCAATTTCACCGCAGGCACCGTCAGGCAGGGCGCCAGCACCATCACCATGCAGGTGGCGCGCAATTTTTTTCTGACCAAGGAAAAAACCTGGACCCGCAAATTCAATGAGGTGCTGCTCACCCTCAAAATCGAACACAATTTGAGCAAGGACGAAATCCTGCAACTCTATATCAACCAGATCTATCTTGGTCAACGTGCTTACGGCTTTGCGATGGCCTCCCAGGTCTACTTCGGCAAACCGCTTTCACAAATCTCGATTGCCGAAGCAGCCATGCTTGCCGGTTTGCCCAAGGCGCCTTCTGCATATAATCCCATCGTCAATCCCAAGCGCGCCAAGCTTCGGCAGCTGTATGTGCTGCGCCGAATGCATGATCTGAACTATATCAGCGACGAGCAATACCAGATTGCCCAGCAGCAGCCCCTCGTGACGGTCCGCGGCAGCTCCGAATTCAGCGTCAAGGCGGACTACCTCGCCGAAATGGTCCGCCAGGCTCTTTATGACAAGTACCAGGACGCCGCGTATACGCAAGGGCTGAAGGTTTACACCACCATCCGTGACAAGGATCAGCTCGCTGCGTATCAGGCAGTTCGAATGGGCGTGATGGATTACGATCGCCGCCAGGGATACCGGGGGCCTGAAGGATTTGTCGACCTGCATGGTGACACGAACAATACGGACCTGCTGGATGAGGCGTTGCAGGACGTGGACGATAATGGTGACCTGATTCCCGCTGTTGTTCTGGAAGCGTCACCCACCCTGGTGCGTGCCTATTGCAGGGGCGGCGAAATAGCCGAGGTAAGCGGTGATGCGTTGCAATTCGCTCAGGCTGCATTGAACAAAAGGGTCGCACCGAACCAGCGCATCCGGATCGGCTCAATCATCCGTTTGCGCAAAGATGCCAATGGAGTATGGCAGATCAGCCAGCTGCCGCAAGTCGAGGCCGCTTTCGTATCTGGTGATCCGCGCACTGGCGCATTATATTCGCTGGTGGGCGGCTTCGATTTCAACCATAACCAGTTCAACCACATCACCCAGGCATGGCGCCAGCCAGGTTCGAGTTTCAAACCCTTTGTCTATTCCGCCGCGCTGGAAAAGGGCTTCACCCCGGCCACCGTTATCAATGATGCGCCGCTGATTTTTAATGCTGAGCAAACCGGAAACGAACCCTGGGAGCCGAAGAATTACGATGGAAAATTCGAAGGCCCAATGAGCATGCGCGAAGGCCTGATCAAATCAAAAAACCTGGTTTCGATACGCATATTGCAGACCATTACACCGGAGTACGCGCACGACTACATTACCCGATTTGGATTTGACCCGACCAAATACCCTGCCTACCTGACCATGGCACTGGGAGCCGGCTCTGTCACGCCTATGGAAATGCTGACCGGCTATTCGGTGTTTGCCAACGGGGGTTACCTGGTCAATCCGTATGTTATCCAGCGCATCGAAGATGCACAGGGCAACGTGCTTTACAACGCAACCCCCGAGGTACCGGGCAATGGCGCAAAACAGGTCATCGATGTCCGCAATGCCTACACCATGGTCAGCATGCTGCAAGATGTGGTCAAGCATGGCACCGGCATCCGCGCGATGCAGCTCGGGCGGCAAGACCTGGCGGGCAAGACCGGCACCACGAATGACTCCATCGATGCATGGTTCTGCGGTTTCCAGCCCACCGTGGTCGGAATTGCCTGGATGGGCTACGATCAGCCGCGCAGTCTGGGCGACAGGGAAACCGGCGGGGGTGCGGCCTTGCCAATCTGGATGAGCTACATGGGAACTGTGCTCAAAGGTGTACCGGAAGCGACTTACACCATGCCGGATGGCATTGTCGCAGTTCACATCGACGCAGATGGCTACCGCGATGACAATAGCCCATTGGTTGATTATTTTTACAAGGAGAACGTCCCTCCCGAACGTACCGTACCTGCACCCAGCCAGGAAACGAGGCCGACCGACACCGTCAGGGATCAATTACTCTAAACGATGAGATGGGTAAAGAACGCACGCCCAGGGAGTATTCAAACCGCCGCGATCTGATGCGCGAACAACTGGCGCATCACGCCGCAAAACTGATGGCGGAAGATGGCATCACCGACCACGCCTTTGCCAAACGCAAGGCTGCACGGCAGCTCGGTGCTGCGGACACCCAGCACATGCCCAGCAATCAGGAAGTGGACGACGCGCTGAACAGCTACCGTGCGCTTTACCAGCACGGAATCCACCCCGGCGTCCTGCATCAACTTCGCAAACAGGCGCTGACGACCATGCGCCTGCTCGCGGATTTTCATCCCTATCTGACCGGCTCGGTATTGAATGGCACGGCCGGCGAGCAGTCCGATATCAACCTGCTGCTGTTCAGCGACGATGCCAAGTCCGTCCTGTTGCTCCTGCTCAAGCAGAAGATTGCTTTCGAGGATGGAGAATGGAAAGTAAGGGTGAATGGAAGGGAGGAAACCGTGCCTTGCTACACGCTGACCAGCGAATCCGGAATCCAGACGCACATCATCGTTCTGCCCGAAAACGCCCGCCACAGCGGCAGCCGCCATCCGGAGACCCATGCCGACATATCAGCGGTTCAGGCTTTGCTGGCGGACTGATTAAAAGAATTCCATGGTCCGGATTCGTTCCGGCCACACTGAAAAGCCGGTGGTATTATCGTCTCAGCCTTTCAGCCAGTTGGCAGCATCCAGCGCGAAATAGGTCAATATTCCGTCCGCCCCGGCACGCTTGAACGACAGCAATGCTTCCAGCACGCAGGCTTTTTCGTCCAGCCAGCCGTTTTGCGCGGCCGCCTTCAGCATCGCATATTCGCCGCTGACCTGATAGACGAAAGTCGGCGCCCTGAATTCGTCCTTCACGCGACGCACGATATCAAGGTACGGCATGCCGGGCTTGACCATCACCATGTCCGCACCTTCCTGCAGATCGAGGCCGACCTCCCACAGCGCTTCGTCCGAATTGGCCGGATCCATCTGGTAGGTATATTTGTTTCCCGAGCCCAGATTGCCGCTGGAACCGACCGCATCGCGGAAAGGTCCGTAAAAGCTGGAGGCGTATTTGGCCGAGTAGGCCATGATGCGGGTATGGATGTGCTTGTTGGCATCCAGCACAGCGCGTATTGCAGCGATGCGGCCGTCCATCATGTCCGAGGGCGCGACGATGTCGGCACCGGCGGCGGCGTGAACCCGGGCCTGCTGCACCAGCACCGCAACGGTTTCATCGTTGAGGACGTAGCCGCTCGCGTCGATCAGGCCGTCCTGACCGTGGCTGGTATAGGGGTCAAGGGCAACATCGGTCATCACGCCCAGTTCAGGAAAGTTCTTTTTCAGCACGGCAACCACGCGCGGCACCAGCCCGTCCGGATTGTATGCTTCCCTCGCGTCCAGGCTCTTAAGCGGCGCGTCGATCACCGGAAAAATTGCCATCACCGGAATACCCAGCTGCACACATTGCTCGGCTTCCTTGAACAGCCTGTCCGGCGTCTTGCGCTGCACCCCCGGCATCGACTTCACATCCTCGACCCTGTTGCTGCCCTCCAGAACAAAAACCGGATAGATAAAATCAGCTGGTGTGAGCGCACACTCACGCATCAAGTCTCTCGAAAAGCCGTCATGGCGCATGCGGCGCATGCGTTTGTGAGGATACTGCCCTAGTGTTTGCATGATTTTCCCTGCGAATGTATTTTTTTGGAACTAATTCAGTTATTGCTTATCTTATCGTATGAATGATGTAAGTCATTCCACGTTTCTCCTCCCTGAGCGTGTGTCTTAACTCTGTTGAGACTTTGCCCCCTGCCTCCCCCTTTGGCAGGGGGCATTTTTTTGCCCGCAAAACCCAAACCTCGTCGCAATACTGTGATGCTCGCGAAAAATCTTGCTTGCCTACCGCCATGTATGCGGCGCTACGATTATTTTCGTGCGCCTAGTCCGGCTTGGGCATTCTGGATTTTCCTGCAAACCAGTTTGCTATCACGGCTTCCGCCTCTTCCACACCCTGTTTCTTCAGGCTGGAAAACAGTTGCACGGAACAGTGAGGAAAGTGCTCGGCCAGGTACGATTTTACCCGATTCAATGTCAGCGTGGCTTGCTGCCTGCTGAGCTTGTCAGCCTTGGTAAGCAGGATATGCACCGGTTTCCCGGTCGGCGCAAACCAGTCCAGCATGTTCTCGTCCTGTTCGGTCAACGGATGACGGGAATCCATGATCACCACCAGGCCGCACAACTCATTGCGCATTTGCAGATATTCGCTGAGCAAGTCCTCCCAATGGCGCTTGCTTTCGGGCGGCACCTTGGCATAGCCGTAGCCGGGCAAGTCCACCAGAAAGTTATTGTCGCCCCCATCATTTTTCCCTAGCGAAAAATAATTCAGATGCTGGGTGCGCCCCGGTGTTTTGCTGGTATAGGCCAGCCGCACATGGTTCGCCAGCGTGTTGATCGCGCTCGACTTGCCGGCGTTGGAACGCCCGACGAACGCGACTTCCCTGCCGCCGTGCTGCGGCAAGTCCCTGATGTGATTGACGGTGGTGAAAAAAGCCGCTTGCGAAAAAAGACCCATTACTTCCAGGACTTGAAAATCTTGTCGGCTGCGGCAATGGTCGCGGCAATATCGGATTCCGTATGCGCGGCCGAAACGAAACCCGCCTCGAAAGCCGATGGCGCGAGATACACACGTGCCTCCAGCATCGCATGGAAGAAACGATTGAAGGCCTCCTTGTCGCAGCCCATCACCTCGGCGTAACTGGTTGGCAAAGCCTTGCTGAAATACAGACCGAACATCCCGCCGATGGATTGCGCACAGAACGGGATACCATGCTGGCGGGCGCTGGCTGACAATCCCTCGGTCAGCTGTCTGGCCAGCCTGGACAGGTTTTCGTAAAAACCCTTGGCCTGAACCAGCTTCAAGGTGGCGATTCCCGCAGCAACCGCAACCGGATTGCCCGACAGCGTACCCGCTTGGTATACCGGTCCGAGCGGGGCCAGATACTGCATGATGTCGCGCCGTCCGCCGAAAGCGGCAGCCGGCAACCCGCCGCCCATCACCTTGCCCAGCGTAACCAGATCAGGCTTGATGCCGTAATAGCCTTGCGCGCCTTGCAGGCTAACGCGGAAGCCGGTCATCACTTCATCGATAATCAGCACCGCGCCATAGTCGGTGCACTGCTTGCGCAAAGCCTGCAGGAATTCCGGTTTAGGCAAGACCAGATTCATGTTGCCGGCCACCGGCTCGACGATCACGGCGGCGATCTCCTTGCCCATTTCGGCGAAGGCCCGTTCCAGTCCCGCCGCATCGTTGTAATCCAGCACCGTGGTGAGTGCGGCGATCTCTGCCGGCACACCCGAAGAACTCGGCTGCCCGAAGGTCAGCGCCCCGGAACCGGCCTTCACCAGCAGGCCATCGGAATGGCCGTGATAACAACCTTCGAATTTGATGATACGGCTGCGTCCGGTAAAACCGCGCGCCAAACGTATCGCGGACATCGTGGCCTCGGTGCCGGAACTCACCAGCCGGACCATTTCCAGGCCGGGCAACAGCTTGCACAACAGTTCCGCCATTTCCAGTTCGGACGCTGTCGGCGCGCCGAAACCCAGACCCTGGGCTGCCGCATCCTGCACTGCCTTGACCACATCGGGATGACAGTGTCCGACGATCATCGGACCCCACGAACCGACATAATCGGTATAGCGTTTGCCATCCGCATCCCATACATAAGCGCCCTGGCCGCGCTGGAAAAACAGCGGCGTGCCGCCGACCGAGCGGAATGCGCGGACCGGCGAATTCACGCCGCCCGGTATGAATTTCCGGGATTCATCGAAAAGTTGTTGATTATGCGAGGTCATGTTGTGTCGCTCTGTCTGTCGGACGGGTTTCAGAATAATTCAAATTTGCAAACTGCCGGGCGGCATACTGTATATCGCCCGCACTGAATATTGCGGAAATCACGGCCAGCGCATCCGCGCCGGCTTGCAGCAACTGCGCACCGTTTTTGGCGGTAATTCCCCCTATCGCAACCAGCGGAATCGCAATCTCGCGGCGCACTTGCCTCAATAAATCAGGTGCGGCCGACACTGCACCGGGTTTCACGGAGGAAGCAAAGAAACTGCCGAACGCGACGTAATCCGCGCCTTGCCGAGCCGCCTGATACGCGAGCTCCGGACGATTATAGCAAGATAAGCCGATCAGCCTGTCGCTGCCCAGCAATGCACGAGCCGCGATCAGGCCACCGTCAGCCTCACCCAGATGAACGCCATCTGCATCGATCTGCCGGGCGAGCAATGCATCGTCGTTGATGATCAGCGGAACGGAAAATTTCCGGGTCAGCTCACGCAGTGCGCCGGCCTGTTCGTGCTTCAGTTCTGCGCTTGCGGCCTTGTTGCGGTACTGCAATACCCGCGCCCCGCCGGATAACGCCAGCCTGACCTTGCGCACCAGCTCGGCGGTATCCGCTTCGTCCGGGGTGACTGCATACAGGCCCTTAATTGGGCCGTTCCTGCTGCTCATCTTCTTCACCGCGCGCCCAGAACAATCGATCCGGAATGTGCTGCCCCATTCCGGGACGGAAACCGGCATTCAGGGTTTGCCAGGTGTATTCCTGGGCTTCCTTGACCGCCTCCGGTGCGGCCACACCCTGAGCCATCAGAGCAGCAATTGCCGATGCCAGTGTGCAGCCGGAGCCATGGTAGATCCCTGGCAGGCGCGCCCAGCTGTCTGCGCTTACGATGCCGCGCTCGCTGTACAGGGTATTGACGACTTTAGGCGTCTGTTCATGGGTGCCGGTGATCAGCACGTACTCGCACCCCATGCGCAATATCCGTTTGGCGCATTCCTCCAGCGACGGATCGTCCTCATCGTTGTCTTCGTCCAGCGCAAGTCGCCGCGCTTCCATGCTGTTCGGCGTGATGATGGTTGTCTGCGGGATCAGCAGCTCGCGCATCGCATCCAGCATGTCCTCATTCGCCAGTTCGTCACCGCGTCCGGAAGACAGAACCGGATCAAGCACCAGCGGAATATCGGGATAGTCGGCCAGTATCTCGGCAATTGCCGCGATGTTTTCCACGCTGCCGAGCAGGCCGATCTTGAATGCCGCAACCGGCACGTCCTCCAGCATCGCGCGCGCCTGATCCACCACCCATTCCGGTTCGATGGGCAGCACATCGTCCACTCCGCTGGTGTCCTGCACAGTAATTGCGGTGACCACCGTCAGCGGGTGGCAACCCATGCTGGATATCGTCAGCAGGTCGGCCTGCAGGCCCGCCCCGCCGCTCGGGTCGGATGCGGAAAAAGTCATTACTAAAGGGAACGATTCGGACATGATCTTGGGTAGGGTTTATATGCGCGACGTATGCACATTTTACCCCATATGACGGCGATTACCGAATACAATCAGGCATTCGACAAGGAGAACATGGCATGCGGATACTTCACACCATGCTGCGCGTGGTCGACCTGGAAAAATCGCTCGCTTTCTATACCGGCGTGCTCGGCATGAGATTGTTGCGCCGCAACGACTACCCGGACGGAAAATTCACGCTTGCGTTCGTAGGCTACACCGATGAAGCCAGCGGCGCGGTGATCGAGCTGACTCACAACTGGGGCGTCGAAAAATACGATCCTGGCAATGCCTTCGGCCATGTCGCCATTGCAGTCGAAGATGCCTATGCCGCGTGCAAAAAGATCAGGGAACTCGGCGGCAAGGTGGTGCGCGAAGCGGGACCGATGAAACACGGCAGCACGGTGATTGCCTTTGTGGAAGACCCGGACGGCTACAAGATCGAACTGATCCAGAAGAAGGGTTGACGTCCGGTCATTGCCCCGGACCGATCATTCATTAACGCGGTCAGAAAGTCTGCGGCTTTGCATCGATGTCATTCGCCACCCCGACAAAATCCGCAACCGCCAGATTCTCAGCGCGCAATTGCGGATCGATCCCCAGCCTTTCAAAATCCGCCTCGTCCAGATAGCCGCGCAGCGTATTCCTGAGCGTTTTGCGCCGCTGTCCGAAGGCCGTCCTGACGATCGCGGCAAACAGTTTTTCATTGCGCACTTCAATCTCGCCATCCGGCAACGGAATCATCCGCACGATCGCTGAATCCACCTTGGGCGCGGGACGAAACGACTCGGGCGGCACGTCAAACAATTTTTCCATCCGGAAACGGTATTGCAGCATCACCGACAACCTTCCGTATGCCGGGGTAGATGGCACGGCCACCATGCGCTCGACCACTTCGTTCTGCAGCATGAAATGCATGTCGCGTATGCGCCCGGCACAGGCTGCAAAGTGAAACAGCAATGGCGACGAGATGTTGTAGGGGAGGTTGCCGACGATGCGCAGCGGGGCGGGCAGGGTCGCAAGATCGAATTCCAGCGCGTCCCCCGCATGGATGATCAGTTTCGCTTCCGGGTCGCCCTGCGGGTAATCGCGCTCCAGCCGCGCGATGATATCTCGGTCGATCTCCACCACATGCAGGTGATCAAGGATCTTCAGCAACGGCCGGGTCAGCGCGCCCAGGCCCGGCCCGATCTCGACCATGTTGTCTTGCGGTTCAGGGCGGATTGCGGAAATGATATCGGCAATGATCCCCTCATCAACCAGAAAATTCTGGCCAAACTTTTTCTTGGCCTTATGCACGATGCATCTGCAGATTATGCGTCATCTCATAATTAACCATCCGTGCAGCAAGCCTGATCGCTTCAATCAGACTGCCGCCATCCGCTTGGCCGGTTCCCGCCAAGTCGAGTGCAGTGCCGTGATCCACCGAGGTGCGTATGATCGGCATGCCGAGCGTCACGTTCACGCCCCGCCCGAAGCTGGCATGTTTCAATACCGGCAGACCCTGGTCGTGATACATGGCCAGCACGCAGTCACCCTGTGCCAGTTTGTGCGGGGTGAACAGGGTATCGGCGGGCAGCGGTACGCTGACCTTCATGCCTTCAGCGCGCAATCTGTCGAGTACCGGAATCATCACTTCGATCTCTTCACGCCCCAGGTATCCACCTTCTCCAGCATGAGGATTCAAGCCTGCGACCAGTATGCGTGGCTGAGCGATGCCGAAGCGGTGCTGCAAATCATGCTGAATGATGCGCAGCACGTTCTCCAGCAGTGGCGCGGTGATCGCAGCGGGCACTTCTTTCAGTGGCATATGTATGGTTGCAAGGGCAACGCGCATCCCGCCGCCGACCAGCATCATCACGACCTGTGCGGTGTTGGTCTGTTCGGCAAGGAATTCGGTGTGCCCGGTGAAACGGATACCCGCATCGTTGATGATGCCCTTGTGTACCGGCGCGGTGACCATGCCGGAGAACTCGCCCGCCAAGCAGCCCTGTGCCGCGCGGCGCAGCGTCTCCAGTACATATTCGCTGTTCGCCGCATCCAGAACCCCCGGCCGGCATGCCGCGGCAAGCGGCACATGGAACACTGTCAGGATATTGGGCTGGATGTCCCTTTGCTGAGACTCGGGATAATCCAGTATTTGCAGCGGAATATATAGCTGGGCCGCGCGCTGCTGCAGGAGATGTTTGTCGGCGACGACAATCAGTGGAATTTCCGGCGGAGTAGCCGCAAGCTGCACGCACAGATCCGGGCCGATTCCTGCCGGTTCACCCGGGGTAACAACCAGCGGCGCCCGATGCGAAGTGGGATTCACTGCTTACTTGTTCGGACCCGGATGGTATTCGATGAACGCCCGGTCACGCAGCTGACGCAACCAGTCCTGGAACAACTCGTCCGATTTGAACGTGCCGATCGCAATGCGTGCCTGTTCGCGCTTCTGTTTCTCGCTGACGTCGGCATTGCGGCGCGCCAGCACCTGGATCAGATGCCAGCCGAATTGGGACTGCACCACGCCCATCTGGCCGGGTTTGAGCTTGTTCATTTCCCCCTCGAATTCGGGCACGGTCTCTCCGGGGGAAACCCAACCGAGGTCGCCGCCCTGCTGCGCGCTGCCGTCCTGGGAATATCTTCTGGCCTGCTCGGCAAAATCCGCACCGGCATCGATGCGCTGCTTGATTTCCAAGATGCGTTTTTTGGCTTCAGCATCCGGCATGATCTCGCTGGTCTTGATCAGGATATGCCGGACATGGGTTTGCGTGATCACCACCGGTGCATTCGCGCTGCGCTTGCCGAGAAGTTTCAGGATATGGAAACCGCTTGAGCTGCGCAGCAACGCAGAAGTATCGCCCGGCTTCATTTTTTGCAGCTGGTCCATGAACAGCGGGGGAATGGTGTCGCCGGAACGCCAGCCCAGATCTCCGCCTTTCAGTGCGTCCTTGGCATCCGAAACACTTGCCGCCACCTGAGCAAAATCCGCACCGGCATTAATTCTGGCTAGCGCCTGTTCGGCCCTTGCGCGCGCTGCCTGAATTTTCTCGGCGCTTGCCTGCTCGGGCACCACCACCAGAATATGGGCAAGATGGAACTCCTCTCCCTCGCTGCCCAGCCTGGCCTTGTTTGCGAGATAGTCGTCCACTTCCTTGTCGCTGATCATGATCTTGCTTTCCACTTCGCGTTTGCGCAGCCGCGTGGAAATGATTTCGCTGCGGATTTCTTCGCGGAATTTTTTGTAGTTCACCCCGTCAGCCTCGAGCTTGGCGCGAAATGCGGCCAGGGAAGGAAATTTGTTCTGTTGCGCAATACGGGTAATCGCCTGGTCCAGCTGTGAATCGTCCACCCGCACGCCGGTTTCCTTGGCATATTGCCGCTGCAGCATGTCGGTGATCATGCGCTCCAGAATCTGCTTTTGCAGCACATCCATGGACGGCAATGGGGTGTTCTGTCTTTGCAATTGGCGAACCACGTCACGAATGCGATCATCCAGTTCGTAGCGGGTAATCACGTCGTCGTTGACCACCGCAACCACCGAATCGATATCCCCCACCTGCTGCTGCGGATCCTGGGACGGCTGGACGGATTTCGCCTGCGTCGTTGCTGCTCCGACTGGCTTGGTGGGCGGACTGTCTGCCGCTGATGCAGCCTGGACCATGAACAACACACAACACATCATCAAAATTCTTATTTGCATTCGTTTCTTTCAGTCATCAGGGCATTTCTTGCGGGGATTGAACGGCTGCCTTGTCATTCAATTTGGTATAGCCGGGCACGCTCTGCTTGAGCAGATCCAGCGGATCCGAACCGACTTTGACAAAGTCGTTCAGTTCCAGTTGCACGAAAAATCCGGTATTGGATTGTTGTGTTGCAGTCGCAAAGCGTTGCGCCACCAGACGCAGCAACCAGCAGTCCTGATTATACTCAAGCCCGCCAATCGCCTCCAGAATTCTGGAGTCCTGCAGCGAATAGTTCCAGCGGCCCACGCCGAACCAGCGGCCGTATATCGGCCATTGCGTGGACAGATCGACCTGACGCAGCCCGCCGGTATTTACCGCGTAAGGCACCCCGCCGATCAGGGTATAGGGTACGCCGCCTATGGTGGGGTAAGTGATTCCGTTCAGCGTGGTGTAACCCGTAGGGGTGACCGGCGCCCCTCCCGGAATCAGCGCGCCATAGGTTCCGCGTGAAAAGCGATAGCCAAAATTCAGCACCTTGCCGGGCTCCGGACGATAATGCGCCGCGGCATTGTAATGCTGAACCTGGGATTGATTGGGATCGAACTGCAACTCGCTGTCCAGTGACCAGCGGCGGCTGATACGCCCGGAAAGCGCCAGCAAAATATCCGACTTGTTGGTGGTGGTCGCCGGTGCAACCAGATTGACCTGGGGTGCGGTGAAACTGACCCGTTCCCCTATCAGCATTTTCAGGCGTTCCGCTCCGGTCTGCTGTTCCAGCATGCGCGAGGTCAGCGCCAGCGTGAGCTGATTCGCATCCCCGACCCGGTCGTTGCCAAAGAAGCGGTTCTCCATGAACATCTGGGCGAAACTGAAATCGGCCTGCACCGTGTCGAAATTCGGCAGCTGGGACTGGTCCTTGTAGGGTATGTATACATAGAATGCACGCGGCTCCAGCGTCTGGATATAACCGCTATCGAACAATTTCCCCTCGCGCTCGAACGCGATGCCGCTGTCCAGACTGAAAATGGGCAGCGTGCTCGAGATGTCCGTCACCGTTCCGGTATTGTTCGCGCCCATCGCGTAATACGCGCTATGCAGCGACACCTTCGGTGTCACGTAGTATGCCGGGGTGCTGACCAGCGGATAGCTGACGCTGGGGTTAACCACCAGGCGCGTCGCATTCACCAGGGTCGGATGGGTGAAATTCACGATCTCCCCGGTAAAACCGATGTTTGTGCCGGCGTAATTTCTTTGTGCATCCAGGGTCAATTGCGGCGCGCGTGCATAGGGAACGACAATCGGCGCTGCCGGGTCCTGCAGGGTCTGGTAATGCTGCACACGAGCCATCCCGTCCCACCAGTCCCCGCTGTAGCTGACCCCGCCTTCCTGCAACAGGTTAACCTGCGAGGTGGTGCTGATCGCATTGCCCAGATCGCGGAAATAATTGTCGTCCCCGACGCGTGAATAATTCAGGAATCCATTCAGGTTCTTTCCCAGCGTCTGGTCGTGTTTGAGACTGAAAAAGGAACGGCTGCTTTGCGTAATTTTATCGTTGGGCAACACGTCAACTTCCAGCTTGCCGTGATAACCGGGCTCGAGATAGCGAAATTCGTTGTTCAACATCAGGCCGCGCTTGGACATTTCCCGCGGCGCAATCGTCGCGTCAAAGTTGGGCGCAATATTCCAGTAGAACGGCAGCGTGATCTCGCTGCCGCCGGTGCTCGTTCCGCCAAATATCGGGGCCAGGAATCCCGACTTGCGCTGGTTGTTCAGCGGGAAATCCATCCATGGCGAATAGAGGATCGGAACGCCCTTGAACTCGACCAGAGCGTTGTGGGCTACGCCGACCTGCCGGTCGCGGTCAATATTCAGCCGCCCCATGCTCAATTCCCAGTCCTGGTTGCCGGCAGGGCAGGTGGTATAGCTGGCATCGTTCAGCGTGTAGTGCAGGCGATCCTGTATCAGGAGCTTATCCGCGGAACCGCGCGCATTGTTTTCCTTCAGATAGTATTGCGGCTGCTCCATGGTTCCGCTGCTCTCGTCCAGATTGAACATCAGATGCGGCCCGCTCATGGTTGTGCCATCCTGCTTCAGCATCACCGACCCGCGCGCATCGAGTTCATGGGTGTGCTGGTTGAACAGCAGGGTATCGGCTCGGATCGATTTCCCGTCCTGGCTTATCGTCGCGTTTCCGGTCGCCTCGATCTGGTCGTTTGCTTTCCCGACCAGTTTGTCGGCTTCGATCACGGCCGGTCCTTCCTTGCCGTTTTTTGCCGGCGCAGCGGGTTGCGTGTCCTTTTTTGCATCAGGCAGGTCGGTAGCCGCGTAGCAATGCTGCGCAACGCAAAACATCAGCACAATGAAAGGGTATGTAAATCGAAACCGCATAACGCGCAGCAAATAGTAAGGTGTTAAACTCCTGCAAGTTTACCATCAAGGCCCCCTGAGAACCCGTTATGCAACGCCAGCAACAACTTACCGGGTGGCTGCACAGCCTGCTCCCCGGCGAACAATTCACGCTTGCCCCCGCTTCGGCCGACGCCAGCTTCCGCCGCTATTTCCGCGCAAAATTTGCCGACGGCCAGACACGCATCGTGATGGATGCCCCGCCACAGCACGAGGACTGCCGCCCCTTCCTGCACATCGGCAAACTGTTCGAGGATGCCGGAACGCATGTTCCGCACGTGTATGCACAGGATCTGGAACAGGGTTTCCTGCTGTTGTCCGACCTCGGCAACACCACCTACCTGCAGGCAATGTCTGGCGGGGAAGCTGGTTCGGCGCGAATACTATACGGCGATGCCACCGACGCGCTGATCAATATCCAGCTTGCCTCGCGCGACAACGAGTTGCCGCCCTACGACGAAGCATTGCTGATGCGCGAGATGCGTCTGTTTCCCGACTGGTATATCGCAATGCATCTCAACGCCACGCTCAGCGATGAACAGAAAGCCCGGCTGGAAACCGTGTTCTCGCGCATCATCGCGAACAACCTCGCCCAGCCGCGCGTCTATGTGCACCGCGACTATCACTCGCGCAACCTGATGAGGCTGGAACAGAACAACCCGGGCATACTGGATTTCCAGGATGCGGTGTACGGCCCGATCACCTACGACCTGGTATCGTTGTTCAAGGATGCCTATATCCGCTGGGAGGAAGCCGAAATCATCGACTGGCTGATACGCTACTGGGAAAAGGCCAGAAAGGCCGGCCTGCCGGTGCACAGCGACTTTTCCGCGTTTTACCGCGACTACGAATGGATGGGCGTGCAGCGCCACCTCAAGGTGCTGGGCATCTTCGCGCGGCTTTACCACCGCGACGGCAAGGACGGTTACCTGAAGGACCTGCCGCTGGTCATGTCGTATCTGCGCGCGGCCTGCGCGCGCTATATCGACCTGAAGCCGCTGCTGAATCTGCTCGATATGCTGGAGCCGAAAATAAGCAAGGAGGGTTACACATTTTGAAGGCAATGCTGTTAGCCGCCGGCCGCGGCGAACGAATGCGCCCGCTCACCGACGTGACACCCAAACCCTTACTGGAAGTCGCCGGCAAGCCGCTGATCGTCTGGCATATCGAGAAACTGGTCAAAGCCGGCATACCCGATCTGGTGATCAACCATGCCCACCTCGGCGCGCAAATCGAACAGGCACTGGGCGACGGCAGCCGCTTCGGCGCGCGCATACAGTATTCCCCCGAAGCCCATGCGCTGGAAACCGCGGGCGGCATCGCGAACGCGTTGCCTATGCTGGGCGACGGGCCTTTCACGGTGATCAACGGCGATATCTTCTGCAATTACGATTTTGCCGGCCTGCACCTGCACGCTGCCGCGCTGAGGCCGGGTGGCGATACCGCGCACCTGGTGCTGGTGGACAATCCTCCGCAGCATCCCGGCGGCGATTTCGCTTTGCGTGATGGCCGCATCATCGATGGCAGTGCCAAGCTTACTTTCAGCGGGATCGGCATTTACCAGCCAACGCTGTTCGCCGGTATCCCGCGCGGCAGCATCGTGCCGCTGGCCCCATTGTTGCGCGCACAGATCGCACTCGGCAAGGTAAGCGGCGAACATCATGCGGGTCTGTGGGTGGATGTCGGCACGCCGCAGCGACTCGCCGAACTCGACAGGCAGGTTGCGACGCTGCAAAATGCGCCATGACGATGGATACGACACTATATGCCGAACGCCGCACCCGTTTGCTGAAGAGCATGCAGCGCGGCATCGCGATCATCCCCACCGCGCCGGAAGTGGCGCGCAATGCCGACACGCATTATGACTACCGGCACGACAGCAATTTCTATTACCTGAGCGGTTTCACCGAGCCTGAAGCAGTGCTGGTGCTGATCGCCGGGACGGGTGAAAGCGACGAACCGCAATCGATCCTGTTCTGCCGTGAAAAGAATCTCGAGCGCGAAATCTGGGACGGCCACCGCTACGGCCCTGATGCAGCGCAGGAACAGTTCGGCTTCGACGCGGCCTATCCGGTCGAACAACTGGACGAGAAATTGACCGAGCTGATCGGCAACCAGCCCGCGCTGTTTTACCCGCTCGGCCTCGATGCCGTGTGGGACCAGCGCATCCTCCGGTTACGCGGCGCGGTGCAGGAAAAAGTCCGCAGCGGCATCCGCGCGCCGGACCAGATTCGGGACGTGCGTGCGCTGCTCAACGAAATGCGGCTGTTCAAGGATAGCCATGAACTGGACATCATGCGCCGCGCTGCCGCGATTTCCACGGCAGCCCACAGGCGCGCGATGCGCTTTACCCGCCCCGACATGTTCGAGTACCAGGTCGAAGCGGAACTGCTGCACGAGTTCTGCAGCCACGGCGCGCGCCATCCCGCTTACACCTCGATCGTCGCGGGCGGCGCGAACGCCTGCGTGCTGCACTACGTGGGCAACAACGCCCGGCTCCGCGACGTCGACCTGCTGCTGATCGATGCCGGCTGCGAACTGGACGGCTATGCCTCCGACATCACGCGCACCTTCCCGGTCGGCGGAAAATTCAGCGCCGAGCAGAAGGACGTATACGAAATCGTGCTGGCAGCGCAGGCCGCCGCGATCGCCGCCGCAAAGCCGAACCAGACCTGGAGCGCGCCGCACGATGCCGCGCTGCGCGTGCTGGCCCAGGGCTTCATCGACCTGAAACTGTGCCACGGCAGCGTGGACGCCGTGCTCGAAAGCGAAAGCTACAAGCAGTTCTACATGCACCGCACCGGCCACTGGCTGGGCATGGACGTGCACGATGTCGGCGACTACAAGATCGGCGACGACTGGCGCCCGTTGCTGCCCGGCATGGTGCTGACCGTCGAGCCGGGCTGCTACATCCGCCCCGCCGATAATGTGCCGATGTCGCTGTGGAACATCGGCATCCGCATCGAGGACGATGTGGTGATCACCGACAAGGGAAATGAAGTACTGACCGATGCCGCGCCGAAAACGGTGGCGGACATCGAAGCGCTGATAAAAAGCAGAATCTAGCCACAGAGAACACATAACCAGCCACTTGGTCACCGTAGTTTGGTGACTTAGTGGAATGGCTAGTAGTTTCATCAGCGTTCACAGAGAGAATCGGAGTCGCACCTTGGGTTTCTCTGTGATCTCTGTGCACTCTGTGGCAAAGGTTTTTGGAGGTAACGTGAACAGCACAAACTTTGACATCGCCATCATCGGTGGCGGCCCGGTCGGCGCCGCGCTGGCGCTGGCGTTGCGCGACAGCAGGCTGAAGGTCTGCGTGCTGGAAGCGCGCCCGGCCGGTTCCGCGAGCCAGGATGCGCGCGCACTGGCCCTGTCCTATGGCAGCCGGCTGGTGCTGAACCGGCTCGGCGTCTGGAATGCGCTGCGCGATGTAACGGCAATCCGTACCATCCACATTTCACAAAAACAAAGCTTCGGCCGCGCGGTGTTGCAGGCCGAGGAATTGAACGTGCCGGAACTCGGCTATGTGCTGCCCTATCCGGCGCTGCAGGACGCATTGACCGCCGCGCTGCAACATACCCCCTCCCCTGACCCCTCTCCCGCAAGCGGGAGAGGGAAGCGCAGCAGCGCGGGAGAGGGCAGCCGGAAATTTGAATACATCACCGGCGCCAGCGTCACGCAACTCACCAGCGAAACCGGTCACGCCGCGATCGGCTATCAGCAGGACGGCGCCGAACACACGCTGCAAACCCGCCTTGCAGTGGTCGCCGACGGCGGCAAACTGCTGGCGCAGCAATTTCCGCCGCAAGTGCGCGACTACGGACAAAGCGCGCTGATCACCCACATCACCTGCTCAGCACCAAAAACCAGCACTGCATTCGAGCGCTTCACCCCTCAGGGACCGCTGGCATTGCTGCCGTTCAAAAACGGCTACGAGTTGGTCTGGACCGCGCCGCACCAGACTGCGCAGGAAATGCTTGCCTGGGACAATGCGAAGTTCCTGCATGAGCTGTACCAGCACTTCGGTGACCGGGTCGGTGAATTCCTGACCGCGAGC
Source organism: uncultured beta proteobacterium (assembly GCA_963827265.1). GTDB lineage: Bacteria > Pseudomonadota > Gammaproteobacteria > Burkholderiales > Gallionellaceae > Gallionella. The sequence goes on from CAWHAD010000007.1 coordinate 769,969, forward strand.
AAACGCAGCTGCTTCCCGCTCGGGTTGAGACGCGCGCCGCAGCAGACGCCAATGCCGCATGTCGTGCTGCTCGGCAATGCCGCGCAAACCCTGCACCCGGTTGCCGGACAGGGCTTCAACATGGGACTGCGCGACGCGTGGGAACTGTCGCAGGAAATACTCGATGCCAGGCCGGAAGAACTGGGCACCGAGAAGATGCTCGCCGCTTACCGTTCAGACCGCCGCACCGATCGCGAAGCCGGGATACGCTTTACCGACGGGCTGGTGCGGCTGTTCTCGAACGACCTGCCGCTGATCAGCGCCGGCCGCGCCGCCGCACTCACCGCGCTGGACTGTTTGCCGTTTGTGAAAAAGTTTGTCGCGAAGCGGATGATGTTCGGGGCGAATGGGTAGTTGAATCTTGGCCGTTCTTGCTGAGCGCAGCGAAGTCGAAGCATGAATGGCTGAAACCAAGTCTACTTCGCCGGGGGTAGCCCGGCGGCAAGTCACTTTTCTTGTCTTGCCAAGAAAAGTAACCAAAAGAAAGCGCCCCCGGCGAAGTTGCTTTGATTTGAATGGAAGGAGCGGGCCCTGCGTGCGTTGTTGGGGCTTCAGCCCCTTACAACCACGGCGTACCCCTTGCGGGTGCTGCCCGCGAACAAAATACAATCGCGGGCATGGCCCGCTCCTACCATAACTCAACGATCACCGGCGTATGATCCGACGGCCGCTCCAGCTTCCTCGGCGCCTTGTCGATCACGCAACTTTTGCATTGCCCCACCAGCGGCTCGCTGATCAGGATATGGTCGATGCGCAGACCGTGGTTGCGGCGGAATCCCATCATCCGGTAGTCCCACCAGGTGAACGATTTCTCCGCCTGCTCGAACAGGCGGAAGCTGTCGTGCAGACCGAGCTGGACCAGGCTGCGGAACTTCTCGCGTTCCGGTTCGCTGACCAGCACATTGCCTTCCCATGCTTTCGGATCGTGCACATCGCGGTCTTCCGGCGCGACGTTGTAGTCGCCGAGCAGCACCAGCTTCGGATAGCGCGCCAACTCCCTCTGCAGCCAGTCGTGCAGCGCGGTCAGCCATTTCAGTTTGTATTGGTACTTGTCGGAATCGATGCTCTGTCCGTTCGGGATGTATACATCGACCACCCGGATGTCGCCGTAGGTGGCGGCGATCACACGCTTCTGGTCGTCGCCGAGATCCGGAATGCCGTGTTGCACATCGCTGCCGAGTGTTCGGCTCAGGATCGCGACGCCGTTAAAGGTCTTCTGCCCGCTGAATACGCTTTGATAACCCGCTGCTTCCAGTTCGGCCCGCGGAAAATCGCTGTCCGGCTGTTTGGTTTCCTGCAGGCACAATACATCGACCGGATTCGCGGCCAGCCAGTCCAGCACGTGCGGCAGGCGCACTTTCAGCGAGTTGACGTTCCATGTTGCCAGCTTCATTGCACAGCCGGTTCGGCCAGGTTTGTTTGACCTTCGCCAACCGGTATTGCGGGCGCTTCAGGATTTGATGGCGCCTGCTGCAAGATACGCTGGCGGTAGCTCGCGGTCTTTGCATAACCGGCAATATCGAGTTCGCTGTTCCACTGCGATTCCTGGAATCCCTTGATGAAAGTCGTGCCCACCTGCAGCGCCGGAACGAACGCGTCCAGTCCGGACAGCTGCCTGTAAGCCGCGATGTCCTTGCTGGTCTTCAGCACTTTTTCGGCAAACGGGATACCGCGCCGGTTCAACAGGCTGTGCGCCTGGTTGCAGACCTCGTCGCAGACGCTGCCGACATACAGGGTGACCGGGAAATTCTGCTGCGCGATGCGCGTTTCGTAGGGCAGGTCTTCGTTCTGCGACGAGCTGCCTGAGCTTTTTATGCTCTGGACATCGAGCGCATTGGCCGGGGGTGTATCGCCGTAATAGATCTTTCCGGCGCTGTCCACCCAGCGAAACAGGTCGCTCGCCTGCGCCAGGACCGGCACGGCCGCGAAGCAGCACAGCAACAACATGATGCGTTTCATATCTTGCCTCCTCAGGAAGTTTCGAGCAGCCCGCTGTGCCGCAGCAATGCCTCGATGCTCGGCTCCCGGCCGCGGAATGCGGTGAAGGATTGCATCGCGCCGCGGCTGCCGCCCATCGCCAGTATCTCGCCGCGGAAACGCGCGCCGACATCGGGATTCAGCACGCCGTTCTCCTCGAACATGCTGTAGGCATCGGCAGACAGCACTTCCGCCCATTTGTAGCTGTAGTAACCGGCCGCATAGCCGCCGGAAAAGATATGCGCAAAGCTGTGCGGGAAGCGGTGAAATGCCGGGCGGGATCAGCACCGCCACTTCGGCGCGCACCTCGTCGAGCAGTTGCAATATGCTCTTGCCGCCGCCCGGTTCGAAGCTGCTGTGCATCAGCATGTCGAACAGCGCAAACTCGATCTGGCGCAGCGTCTGCAGGCCGCTCTGGAAATTTTTCGCGGCCAGCATCTTGTCGAACAGCGCGCGCGGCAGCGCGGCGCCGGTGTCCGGCATGGCGCGTCATCCCGTTCAGCACGTCCCATTCCCAGCAGAAATTTTCCATGAACTGGCTGGGCAGCTCGACCGCGTCCCATTCCACGCCGTTGATGCCGGACACGCCCAGGTCCTCGACCTCGGTGAGCAGGTGGTGCAGGCCGTGGCCGAACTCGTGGAACAGCGTGATCACCTCGTCGTGGGTGAACAGCGCGGGCTTGCCCCCGACCGGCGGCGAGAAGTTGCAGTTCAGGTAGGCGACCGGTGTCTGGATCCCCTTTGCGAGGCGGCGGCGCGTGATCACGTCGTCCATCCATGCGCCGCCGCGCTTGCTGTTGCGCGCATACAGGTCGAGATAGAACTGTCCGACCAGTTGATCCTGCGCATTCCTGATATCGAAAAAGCGCACGTCCTCATGCCACACCGGCGCATGACCCGGCTTGATCTGCAGGCCGTACAGCGTCTCGATCAGCTTGAACATGCCCGGCAGCACCGCGTCTTCCGGGAAATACTGTTTCACTTCCTGATCGGAGAACGCATAGCGCTGCTCGCGCAGCTTTTCGCTGGCATAGCCGATATCCCAGGATTGCAGATCAGCGATACCCAGTTCGGTGCGCGCGAATTCGCGCAGTTCGGCCAGATCCTTCTCGGCAAACGGCCGCGCGCGCCGGGCCAGTTCGCGCATGAATTCGACCACCTGCTGCGGCGAGTTCGCCATCTTGCTCGCCAGCGACAGTTCGCCGAAATTGGCGAAACCGAGCAGCTGTGCTTCTTCGCCGCGCAGCTTGACGATCTCGTCCATCAGCCCGGTGTTGTCCCATTCGGGCTTGCCGAACTCGCTGGCACGCGTGCCGTAGGCCCGGTACATGTCCTCGCGCAATGCGCGGTTGTCGGCAAACTGCATCACCGGCATATAGGACGGCGCTTTCAGTGTGAACAGCCAGCCGCGCTTGCCGGCGGCCTGGGCAACCTCATGGGCTGCCTGCAGCACATCTTCCGGCAATCCGCCCAATTCTTCCCTGTTCTCGACAACCAGCGTGAAATCGTTGGTCGCATCGAGCAGGTTGTCGGAAAAACGCGACGACAGTTCGGACAGGCGTTCCTGAATCTCCAGGTAGCGCGCCTTCCTGTCATCCGGCAACTCCGCGCCGCCGAGGCGGAAATCGCGCAGCTCGTTCTCGATGATCTTCTTGCGCGCCGCGCTCAATCCGGCGAACTCGGCGCTGCCGTGCAATGCCTTGAACTTGTTGAACAGCGCCAGGTTCTGGCCGAGTTCGGCGTAATACTGGGTGATCTTCGGCAGCGTCGCATTGTAAACTTCGCGCAGTTCGGGACTGTTCATCACCGCGTTCAGATGCCCGACCGGCCCCCATGCGCGCGACAGACGCTCGTTGGCGTCTTCCATCGGCACGACAAAATTCTGCCAGGTGGGCTGCGCCGCATCTTCGAGCAAACGCGCGACCAGTGCACGGTTTTCCGTGAGCAGTTGTTCGATCGCGGGTGCGACGTGTTCGGGTTTGATCTCCGCATAACCAGCCACTTGGCTGTCGTCTTCTGACAGCTTAGTGGAATGGCTAGTAGTTTTACCAAATCGCGGCAGACCGGTAAAATCGAGTAGTGGGTTCATATCATTCCGAAAAAACTGAAACCTGCGGCTGAGGACGAATATTATTGCTGAAACACGATTTGTCCGTCGAGCAGCGTGTAGCGTACCCGCCCCTGCATCTCGTAGCCGTTGAACGGCGTATTCTTGCCCTGGCTCCTCAGCGCCGCGGGTTCGACCTTCCATGCAGCGTTCGCATCGAATATGCAGATATCCGCGTGTGCGCCGACCGACAAATGGCCCATCTTCTGGCCGAGCAGCAGCGCGGGATTGATCGTGACGTGCGCCAGCGCATCAAGCAGCGGGACGCGCTCCTGCTCGGCCCATTTCAGCACCAGCGGCAGCAGCAGTTCCAGCCCCGTCGCGCCGGCTTCCGCTTCGGCAAACGGCAGTTGTTTGGCATCATCGTCCACCGGAGAATGGTTGGAACAGATCGCGTCTATCGTGCCGTCGAGCAGCCCGGCACGCAGCGCCGCCCTGTCTGCCGCACTGCGCAGCGGCGGTGCCAGGCGGCAATTCGCGTCAAAATACCCGATATCCATTTCGGTCAGGTGTACATGATTCATCGACACATCGCAGCTTACCTTCAGCCCCTCCTGCTTGGCCAAACGTATCATCTCCACTGCCGCAGCGCTGGATACACGGCAGATATGCAGGATCGCGCCGGTCTCGCGCGCGAGCTGCATTGCGGTGGCCAGCGCGATGGTTTCCGCAATCACCGGGATGGACGGCAGACCGAGGCGGGTCGCGACTTCTCCGTCATGCGCGACGCCGTTCTTGGCAAGATAGCTGTCCTGCGGGCGCAGCCAGACCCGGTGGCCGAACGTGGCCGCGTATTGCATTGCGCGCAACAGCACGCGGGTATCGGTCAGGGGCGCATCCGCCTGGCTGAACGCCTTGCATCCGGCCTCGGTCAGCTCGTTCATTTCGGTCAGCTCCGCGCCCTTCAGCCCGTAGGTCAGCGCGCCGACCGGAAACAGCCGTGCCTGGTTCAGCGACCGCGCGCGCCGTTTCAGCATCTCCACCAGGCCCGGTTCATCGAGCGGCGGATCGGTATCCGGCGGGCAGGCCAGGCTGGTGATCCCGCCCGCGACAGCGGCGTTCATCTCCGATTCCAGCGTCGCCTTGTATTCGTATCCGGGCTCGCGCAGCCGCGCCGCGACATCCATCAGACCCGGCATCACGATCAGTCCGCCGGCATCGATCGTCTGATCGGCAACGAAACCCGGAGGCGGTGTGCCGATCGCGGCGATGCGCCGCTCAACGATGTACACATCGTGCCGCGCATCGATGCGGTTTTTCGGATCGATCAGACGGCCGTTCTGTGATCTGAATGTTCATACTATCGCCCCTGCCAGCATACACATCACCGCCATCCTCACTGCAATGCCGAAGGTCACCTGCGGCAGGATCACCGAATGTTTTCCGTCTGCCACGCTGGAATCAATCTCGATGCCGCGGTTCATCGGGCCGGGATGCATCACGATCGCATCGGGCCTGGCGTGCGCCAGCTTCTCTTCGGTCAGGCCGTAGTATTTGAAATATTCCTGCGCGGAAGGCAGCGCGGCGCCCTGCATGCGCTCGTTCTGAAGGCGCAGCATCATGACCACGTCGACATCCTTCAGTCCCTCGTTCATGTCGTGGAAAACCCGCACACCGAGATTCTCGACCAGGGTCGGCAGCAGCGTCTTCGGCGCAATGACGCGCACTTCGGGCACGCCCAGCGTGGTCAGCGCATGGATTTGCGATCTTGCCACGCGCGAGTGCAGCACGTCGCCGACGATCGCGACGCGCAGATTGTGGAATTCCTTCTTGTAGTGGCGGATCGTGAACATGTCCAGCAGCGCCTGGGTCGGATGGGCATGCCGCCCGTCGCCGGCGTTGATCACGTGTATTTCCGGCGCGACATGGCGCGCGATGATATGCGCCGCACCGCTTTGCGAGTGGCGCACCACGAACATGTCGGCATGCATCGCGCACAGGTTATCCACGGTATCCAGCAGGGTTTCGCCCTTGCTGGTGGAGGACGAGCCGATGTTCAGGTTGACCACATCCGCCGACAGGCGTTTGGCGGCGATCTCGAAGGTGGTGCGGGTGCGGGTGCTGTTCTCGAAGAACACGTTGAACACCGACTTGCCTTTCAGCAACGGCACATTCCTGATCTCGAATCCGTCGCTGAAATCGACGAAGGTCGCGGCCCGGTCGAGAATCGCGCGCAGGATGGCCACCGGCAACCCCTCGGTGGACAGCAGGTGCTGGAGTTCGCCGTTCTTGTTCAGTTGAGGATTGTTCATGCCAGTATTCCTGCTGCGGGTTCATCAAAATAGGCCTGCAATATCTGCTGCGCCGCATATTGGTCGATCAGCGATTTCTGCTTCATCCCGTGTATGCCCTCCTCGTCCAGCTGCGCGCTCGCCGCAAGCGAAGTATATCGCTCATCCAGCAGGATCGTCGGCAAATTAAACCGCCCCTTGAGGCGGTTGGCGAAGCGGCGGCACAGCGCGGTCATCTCGTGCGGCGTGCCGTCTGCGTTGCTCGGCAGTCCCACCACCAGCGCGCCGGGCTGCCATTCCCGCACCAGCGCAGCGATTGCCGCAAACCGCACATCGTTCTTTTCGTCGGCGATGGTGGCCAGCGGATGGGCGCGGCGCAACAGGGTGTTGCCGACGGCAATGCCGATGCGCCGGGTGCCGAAGTCGAATGCCAGCAAAGTCCCCGATGGTACCGACACATTCACAAAGCTGCTCCCGAAGTTCGACAGCGTTGCCAGGCTAGGCGTGCGAACATAATCGCAGCGCCGCATATTTTATATATGCAAGCAAGATTGTGTGAGCACAACAACACATGGCGATGCTGCCGGACTTCGGGTCAGGCATGTCCGGCATCTTCGACCAGGGACGAATAATCTACCCCGAGCAGCGCCATCGCCGCCGGCAGGCGTTCCTCGGGCGGCAAATCGAACATGATATGTTCGGAAGCCGGCACGGTCAGCCAGGTGTTCTCGGTTATCTCGTGCTCCAGCTGCCCCTGATCCCAGCCCGCATAGCCCAGCGTAACGATCACGTTGCGCGGACCCAGCCCCTTGCCCATCGCTTCAAGGATATCCTTGGAAGTCGTCAGCGCCAGCTTGTCGTTGATGCACAGGGTCGATTCCCAGTTTCCCGGGGTGTCGTGCAGCACAAACCCGCGTTCGGTTTGCACCGGACCGCCGAAATACACCGGCAACTTGGCAAGTTCAGGCTGGTCCAGCGCGATGTTGACCTGGTCGAACATCTCGCCCATCGTCAAGCTGATGGGGCGGTTGATCACGATTCCGAGCGCCCCGTTTTCATTGTGCTCGCAGATGTAGGTCAGGGTGCCGGCAAAAACGCCTTCCTGCATGGCGGGCATGGCAATCAGGAAGTGATGGGTCAGGTTGAAATCAGGCATGCGTTCATTGTAGCCCCACGCACCGGGCCGCACAATTTGAATCGGTTCCGGTTGCCGCACACGTTCGCCCGTAACCATGCGCCCTAATCATGTGCCCGAAACCTGCGCCCGAAACAATCGCCGGAACCGCACAATAGCCGCGGCGATGAAAACCGGTTCCCGACCCGCCGGGAAGCGATCCGCCACGCTGTCTGGAGGTGTTCAGATGCGCAACATGGTAGAATTTGCGCCTTTCCAGTTTTGACAATTCAGGAATCGCGCCATGTTCTCCAGCAAAAACACCATCGCCCATACCGACCCCGATCTGTGGGCGGCCATCCAGAATGAAAACCGCCGCCAGGAAGATCACATCGAGCTGATCGCGTCGGAAAACTACACCAGCCCGGCAGTGATGGAAGCGCAGGGCAGCAAGCTGACCAACAAGTATGCGGAAGGCTATCCCGGCAAGCGCTACTACGGCGGCTGCGAATATGTGGACGTGGCGGAACAGCTGGCGATCGACCGCGCCAAGGCGCTGTTCGGCGCGGAATATGCCAACGTGCAGCCGCATTCCGGTTCGCAGGCGAACCAGGCGGTGTATGTGTCGGTGCTCAAACCCGGCGACACCATCCTCGGCATGTCGCTGGCGCATGGCGGCCACCTGACCCACGGCGCATCGGTGAACATCAGCGGCAAGCTGTACAACGCGGTCCAGTACGGCCTGAACGCCAAGCGAAGGAATCGACTACGACCAGGTGCAGGAACTGGCAACGGAACACAAGCCCAAGATGATCGTCGCCGGCGCGTCTGCGTACTCGCTGGTGATCGACTGGAAGCGTTTCCGCGCGATCGCCGACAGCGTGGGCGCCTACCTGTTCGTCGACATGGCGCATTACGCCGGCCTGGTCGCGGCGGGAATTTACCCGAATCCGGTCGGTATCGCGGATTTCGTCACGACCACCACCCACAAGACCCTGCGCGGCCCGCGCGGCGGGCTGATTCTTGCCAAGGCCGATCACGAGAAGGCGCTGAATTCGGCGATCTTCCCCGCGCTGCAGGGCGGCCCGCTGATGCACGTGATCGCGGCCAAGGCGGTGGCCTTCAAGGAAGCGGCCAGCAAGGAATTCAAGATTTACCAGACGCAGGTGGTCGAAAATGCGCGGGTGATGGCCAAGGTGCTGCAGGAGCGCGGCCTGCGTATCGTGTCCGGGCGCACCGACAGCCATGTGTTCCTGGTCGACCTGCAGTCCAAGCAGATCACCGGCAAGGAAGCCGAAGCGGCGCTTGGACGCGCGCATATCACCGTGAACAAGAACGCAATCCCCAACGACCCGCAAAAGCCGTTCGTGACCAGCGGCATCCGCATCGGCAGCCCGGCGATGACCACGCGCGGCTTCAGGGAACTGGAAGCGGAAAAACTGGCCCACCTGATCGCCGACGTGCTGGATGCGCCGAACGACGATGCGGTGATCAACCGCGTGATCGGCGAGGTGAAGAAGCTGACAACGCAGTTCCCGGTGTATGAAAATTAAAGCAAGAAGAGAGAAGGGGGAAGAGGGAAGGGGGAAACCGGTGCTCCACCCTTATCCCTTGTCCCTTCCCCCTTACCCGCTATGAAGTGTCCTTTCTGCAAAGGCGACCGGACCCAGGTGGTTGACACCCGCGAAAGCGAGGACGGGGACAGCATACGCCGTCGCCGTCGCTGCCTGAGCTGCGACAAGCGCTTCACCACCTACGAGATGATCGAGTTGCGCATGCCGCAGATCGTCAAGCAGAACGGGATGCGCAGCGAATTCGACGAGGAAAAGTTGCGCACCAGTTTCAAGCGCGCATTGCACAAGCGCCCGGTCTCCGCCGAACTGGTCGATGCGGCGATCGATAATGTCACGCAGAAGCTGCATGCGCTGGGCGAGCGCGAGATCGGCTCGCGCCAGGTCGGCGAAATGGTGATGAAGGAATTGCTCAAGCTCGACAAGGTCGCCTATATCCGTTTCGCGTCGGTTTACAAAAGCTTCCAGGATGTCGGGGATTTCACCGAAGCCGTCGAAGCAGTGCGAAAATCGCCGACGCGCAAGGGTGCGGGCAAAACCGCCAGAAAGAAGACCTGACATGCTCGCTGCGCCGGATCACCGTTCGCCGGATAACCGTTCAAGGACAGCCGCTGGATGGCGCAGGCACTGCGGCTGGCCGAACTGGGGCTGTACGGAACCAGCCCGAATCCGCGGGTGGGCTGTGTGCTGGTCGCGGATGGTCAGTGCGTTGGCAGCGGCTGGCATCGGCGTGCCGGGGAACCCCATGCCGAAGTCCTTGCGCTGCGCGAAGCGGGAGATGCAGCGCGCAGCGCGACCGCTTACGTGACGCTTGAGCCGTGCAGCCATCATGGCAGGACGCCGCCGTGCGCCGATGCCTTGATTGCGGCCGGCGTCGCGCGGGTGGTGGTGGCGGTGCAGGATCCGAATCCGGAGGTTGCCGGCGCAGGGCATCGCCAGATTGCGTGCCGCCGGCATCGCGGTCGACATCGGCCTGATGGAAGCCGACAGCACGCAGAACTGAACCGGGGATTCTTCGCGCGCATGACGCGCGGCACGCCCTGGCTGCGCAGCAAGATCGCGATCAGCCTGGACGGCCGGACCGCGCTCGCGAACGGAGCCAGCAAGTGGATCACCGGCGCTGCGGCAAGGCTGGATGTGCAGCACTGGCGCGCGCGTTCCTGCGCGGTGCTGACCGGCATCGGCACCGTGCTGGCGGACGATGCGCGTTTGAATGTGCGGGATGTCGAAACTGAACGGCAGCCGTTGCGCGTGGTGCTGGACAGCAGGCTGCGCATGCCGCCGGCCGCGCGCATGCTGCAGGAAGGCAATGCGCTGATCTACACCGCGTCAAACGATCCCGGAAAGATTGCGGCGCTGGAAAAGGCAGGGACTACGGTACACGTGCTGGCGGACGAAAAGGGTCAGGTCGACCTGCAGGCGATGCTGCGCGATCTGGCGCAGCGCGGCTGCAACGAAGTGCTGCTGGAAGCGGGCAGAACCCTGAACGGTGCTTTGTTGCGCGCGGGGCTGGTGGATGAATTGCTGCTGTACGTCGCGCCGCAATTGCTGGGCGACAGTGCGCGCGGGATGGCGCAGCTGGGCGAACTGACCGCGCTGGATCAACGCATCGAACTGAAATGGCAGGATGTGCGGCAGGTCGGCAACGATTTGCGCATCACGGCAAAGGTGGAACATGTTTAGTGGAATCATTGCGGACATCGGCAGCATCACCGAAGCGACCGACCGCGACGGCGGTTTGCGGCTGGTAATCGCGACCAGCGCGCTGGATCTGGACGACGTGCAGACCGGCGACAGCATCGCGGTGAACGGCGTATGCCTGACCGTGATCGAACATGCTTCCGACCGTTTCATCGTCGATGTTTCGCGCGAGACCCTGAATTGCACCGAGGGACTGGAAGCGATCGGTGCGCCGGTCAATCTGGAAAAGGCATTGCGCCTCGCCGACCGGCTGGGCGGCCACCTGGTCAGCGGCCATGTCGACGGCGTCGGCACAGTGATCGGGTTTTCCGACCTGGGCGAAAGCTGGAAACTGGATATCCGCGCGCCGCAGGCATTGGCAAAATTCATCGCGATCAAAGGCTCGATCACCATCAACGGCGTCAGCCTGACCGTCAACCGGGTGCAGGATGATCCATCGGGTGCCTGCGAGTTCAGCCTCAACCTGATTCCGCACACGCTGGTGATGACCAACCTGAAAACTTTGCAGGCGGGCAGCCTGGTCAACCTCGAAGTCGACCTGATCGCGCGCTATGTGGAACGCATGCTGTCGGTTGCGCGGCCTTGAATCCTGGCAGGGCATTGCCCGCATCGACGATCACCCCTGTCTGCAGCAAACGGCGTCACCTTTTGCGGTACAGCGTGCGCAGTTCGGCCTTGGCCTGCTCCAGTATGCGCCGCTGGTTTTCGTCGAGGTTTTTGCCTGCGCGGTTGATATAGAACACCAGCATGGACATCGCGGAGCGGAACGGCGGCGACTTGCGGCGCGTGCTCGCATCCGCCGATCGCTTCAGCGATTGCGCGATCTTCTGCGGGTCCTGCCACGTGAACACGCCTGTTTCCAGATCGAGCGCGGTACTTTCGCGCGTCACCCTGGCGGACCAGTTGCCGGATGCCTGCTGTGCCATTTCGCCTGTTCCCCTTCATGTTTAGACCAGCGGCCGTGATTGCCGAGATGGTAGAATCATAAACCCTGGCGCTGCGCATCGGGAATACGCTGCGCAGGCCAGACAATTTTTGAGGACAAGCATGACAGATATCGCACCGATACAGGACATCATCGCCGAGATTCGCGCCGGACGCATGGTGGTTCTGGTCGACGAAGAAGACCGCGAGAACGAGGGCGACCTGGTGTTCGCCGCCGAATTCGCGACGCCGGACAAGATCAACTTCATGGCCAAGCACGGCCGCGGGCTGATCTGCCTGACGCTGACCGAAGACCACTGCAAACAGCTCAATCTGCCGCTGATGGTGCGCGAGAACGGCTTGCCGCTGGCGACCAATTTCACGCTGTCGATCGAAGCCGCGAGCGGGGTGACCACCGGCATCTCGGCGGCCGACCGCGCACGCACCATGCTGGCGGCAGCGGCAAAGAATGCCAAGCCCTCCGACATCGTGCAGCCCGGCCATATTTTTCCGCTGCGCGCGCAGAACGGCGGCGTGCTGGTGCGCGCCGGCCATACCGAAGCGGGATGCGACCTGGCGCAACTGGCCGGGCTGACACCGGCAGCGGTGATCTGCGAGATACTCAAGGACGACGGCGAAATGGCGCGCCTGCCGGACCTGATCGCGTACGCCAAACAGCATGGGCTCAAGATCGGCACGATCGCCGACCTGATCGAGCACCGCAGCCAGCACGAGAAGCTGGTCGAGCGCGTGGCGCATGCGCAAGGTGCAAACGGCCTACGGCGAATTCGAACTGGCGACCTATGTGGACAAGACCACGCAGCGCACTCATCTGGCGCTGGTGAAGGGCGAGCATACAGCCGCAATGCCGAGACGCTGGTGCGCGTGCATGAACCGCTTTCGGTGATGGATTTTCTGGAACAGACCGACCATGCGCATTCGATCAGCGTGAATCAGCGCATTGCAGAAAATCGCGCAGTCGCCCGCCGGCGTGCTGGTGTTGCTGCATCGCGGCGAAACGCCCCAGGATCTGCGCGCTCGCGCGACGCTGGATGCGCCGCATCATGCTGCGCAGTGGGATCCGCGCAGCTACGGCATCGGCGCGCAGATTTTGCGCGATCTCAATGTCGGCAAGATGCGTTTGCTGGCCACCCCGCACAAGATGCCGAGCATGACCGGATTCGGGCTGGAAGTGGTCGGTTATGCCGAACACAGTGGTATAACCGTATAAAGGAAAGATATTCATGAAAGAACTCGAAAAGAACCTGAACGGCGCGGGCCTGCGCATCGGCATCGTGCAGAGCCGCTTCAACACCGAAGTATGCGAAGGTCTGCTGGGCGCATGCCGCGCGCAGCTGGTGCAGCAGGGCGTGCGCGAGGACGACATCACGCTGGCGACCGTGCCCGGCGCGCTGGAAATCCCGCTGGTGCTGCAGCAGCATGGCGCAGAGCGAAAAGTTCGACGCACTGATCGCGCTGGGCGCGGTGATACGCGGCGACACTTATCATTTTGAAGTGGTATCCAACGAATCGGCGCGTTGCGTGAGCGAGGTGCAGCTGGCCTGCGGCGTGCCGGTCGCCAATGCGATCCTGACCACCGACACCGACGAACAGGCGATCGCACGCATGGACGTCAAAGGCAGCGAAGCCGCGCTGGTCGCGATCGAGATGGCCAACCTGCTGCGGGGACTGGGATGAGCAGCAGTGAAACGGGTGCCGGCAAACTGGCAACCGCGGAAATCCGGAAGTCCCCGAACAGAAGCCCGCGCCATCGCGCCCGCGAACTCGCGCTGCAGGGCATCTATCAATGGCGCATCACCGCGGGCGACGAAGCGCAAATCGAGAAGCAGATCCATGCGGAAAAGAATCTCGGCCGTTACGACAAGGAATTGTTTTCCGATTTGTTGCGCGGCGCACTGAGGCAGCATGCCGATCTCGAGGCGCTGCTCGCCCCGCACCTGGACCGGCCGCTGGACGAGACTCAGCCCGGTGGAATTCGCGGTGCTGTTGCTGGGCAGCTATGAATTGTCCCAGCATCCCGAAGTGCCATACAAGGTCGTCATCAACGAAGCGGTCGAACTCGCCAAGACCTTCGGCGGCACCGACGGCCACAAATTCGTCAACGGCGTGCTGGACAAGCTGGCGCCACAGCTGCGCGCGCCGGAATTTTCGGGCCGCGCATCCTGAAGCGGCAATCTCCGCATGACCGAATTCGAACTGATCCGCCGATATTTCACCCGCCCCGCGCCGAACGCGCTGCTCGGCATCGGCGATGATGCCGCGCTGCTGCAGGTCAGCGCGGGCAATGTGCTCGCGGTATCCACCGACATGCTGGTCAGCGGCACGCATTTCTTTCCCGACGCCGATCCGTTCCTGCTCGGCCACAAGACGCTGGCGGTGAATCTGTCCGACATGGCGGCGATGGGCGCGACGCCGCGCTGGGCGACACTGGCGATCGCGCTGCCGGAAGCCGATGAAGCATGGCTGGAAAAATTCAGCGCGGGCTTCTTTGCGCTCGCGCAACAGCACGGCGTGGATCTGGTCGGCGGCGATACCACGCGCGGGCCGCTCAATCTGTGCGTGACGATCTTCGGCGAGGTGCCCGTGCAGCAGGCATTGCGGCGCAGCGGCGCACAGCCCGGCGATGAGGTCTGGGTATCCGGGACGCTGGGCGATGCCGCGCTGGCGCTGGCACATCTGCAAGGCCGCATCCTGCTGTCCGAATCCGAATTCGCGGCCTGCGCGCAGGTCCTGCACCAGCCGCAGCCGCGCGTCGCGCTGGGGCTGGCATTGCGGGGCATCGCCAGCAGCGCGATCGATATTTCCGACGGCCTGCTCGCCGATCTCGGCCATATACTCGATGCTTCCCGGGCAGGCGCGCAAATCGACCTGGCGTCGCTGCCGGTTTCCCCGGCCATGCAGCCGTATGCGGCAACGCCGTCGGGAATGCAGTGCATCCTGTCGGGCGGGGATGATTACGAGTTGTGCTTTACCGCGCCAGCGGCACGCCATGCCGGGATCGCGGCCATCGGCACCCGGCTTTCGTTGCGGCTGAGCTGCATCGGAAAAATTGTTGCAGGCAGCGGCTGCATCGTGCACGATGCCGCCGGCAATCGAATCAACCTTGGGAGCGGCGGCTATGAACACTTCAGATGACACCCGGGTCGGGCCGGGCTGGGTTGAACCGGGCTGGCGGCTGCTGCTCAGCCATCCGGCTCACCTGGTTTCGTTCGGCTTCGGCAGCGGCCTGGCGAAAATCGCGCCCGGCACATTCGGCACCCTGCTCGCATTCCCGCTGTACTGGCTGCTTGCGCCGCTGCTGCCGGACCTGACTTTCATGCTGGTGCTGATGCTGGCCTTTGCACTCGGGGTATGGCTCTGCGACATCACCGGCAAGGCATTGGGTGTGCCGGATTATGGCGGCATCGTGTGGGACGAGATCGTGTCCTTCATGCTGGTGTTGTTCTTTACGCCTCACGGCTGGTACTGGTCCCTGCTGGCCTTCGTGCTGTTCCGCATCTTCGATATCGTCAAACCGCCCCCGATACGCTATTTCGACAGCAACTGGCATGGCGGGCTGGGCGTGATGTTCGACGATCTGCTTGCTGCCGGTTATACCCTGATGTGCCTCGCCTTGCTCAAGAGCGCGCTGATATGAACTGCGCCTGCACAGTACTGGTTTGTGCTGTGCTGCTGTGTTTGAACGGAGCAGCGTGCGCTGCCCCTGACCCTGGCCCTAATCTTGGCCCTAATCTTGGCCCGGATCCTGGCCCGGATACTGAAACGGAATTCTCCGCCAAAGTGGTCGCCGTGCTGGACGGCGATACCGTGCTGGTTGTGCATAAATCCGCCAGTCAACGCGCAGGCGGGTTGATGAAGATCCGGCTGGCCGAAATCGACGCGCCCGAAAAAGAGCAGGACTACGGTGCAGCGTCGCGCAGCACGCTGAAAGAAATGGTGTGGCACAGACAGGTCCGCGTGCTAACGAGGGCAGTGGACAAGTATGGGCGCACCGTCGCGCAGCTGGAAGTGGAAGGCATCAGGGTCAACGAGGAAATGCTGCGGCGCGGCATGGCATGGGAATATTCGCACTATCACAGCGATCGCCGCTACATCGCGATCGAGCAGGAGGCACGGCGGGCGGGGCGCGGCTTGTGGGCGCAGCGCGATCCGGTGCCGCCGTGGCTGTGGCGGTTGCGACACGTTACTGATGGAACTACCAGCCATTCGACTAGGCGAGCCAACAACGCTCGCCAAGTCGCTGGTTATGGCGAAGCCAGCCGATTGCGGGAGCAACCGCCTGCCGCCGCGTCAGCGACTGCAGAACCACTGACTGGCGAATTAAGGCGGCGCATGCAGCCTGCGGCGGATAACGCGATGCCGCCGCTGGCGCCGGGCGATTACAACTGCGGCAGCAAACACCGTTGCGCGCAAATGCGTTCCTGCGACGAGGCGCATTATTACCTCACCGTCTGCGGCGTGCAGGCACTGAATCCGCAAGGCGATGGCATACCGTGCGCGAAACTGTGCGCGGGTGGAAGCTGATGGCGGCGTTCAGAATTCCAGCACCCGGCATCCCTGCGCATCGCAGCGCAATGCCGTGGCTTTGCCGTCCCAGTCGCTCAGCACCCAGCGTTCGCAGAGGTGTCCATCCACGCTGTGCTGATGGCGATCGGGGCGGTGGGTGTGGCCGTGTATCAGCCGCGGATAGCGGTATTCGCGCAGCAGCGCGGCGACCGCATCGGCATTCACATCCATGATCGCGGTGTCCTTTTTCTGTTTCGCGGCAGTGCTTTGCCGGCGCAGCATTTCGATATAGGCTTTGCGTTCCGCAAGCGGCTGGGCAAGAAAGTTTTTCTGGAACTTCGCGTCATGGACCTGGGCGCGGAATTGCTGGTATTCGACATCGTCGGTGCACAGTGTATCGCCATGGCTGATCAGCGTCGGCGTGCCATACAGGTCGAGCAGGGTGGGATCCGGCAGCAGCCTGGCGCCGCAGGCCTGTGCCAGCGCATTGCCCATCAGCAGGTCGCGGTTGCCATGCATCAGGAACACCCGGACGCCCTGCCGTGCAAGACCGTGCAATGCGGCGATCACACGCGCATGAAAAGGATCGCCCAGGTCGTCGTCGCCCGCCCAGTATTCGAACAGGTCGCCGAGGATATACAGCGCTTCGGCCTGCGGCGCGGCCGAGGCGATGAAGCGCTGGAACTCTGCAATGCCATGCGGATGATCGGTGCTCAGATGCAGGTCGGAGATGAACAGGGTGTGGGACATTTATCGTCTCTGCTCCTGCGCATCTCTTGGCGCATCTCCCGGCATATCTTCCGGCTCGGCAAATCCGGCCATCCGGTCAACTTCTCGCAGGATCGGCGCGAGCGTTATTTTACGACTTCCGCGCTGTTGATGATCACATCCTCCAGCGGCACATCCTGAAAGCCGGAGCGATTTCCGGTCTTCACGTTGCGTATCGCGTCCACGACTTCCTTGCCTTCCACCACCTTGCCGAACACGCAATAGCCCCAGCCATCCTGCCCCGGGTAATTCAGGAAGTCGTTGTCCTTGACATTGATGAAGAATTGCGCAGTTGCCGAATTCGGATCGCCGGTGCGCGCCATCGCGATCGTGTATTTGTCGTTTTTCAGGCCGTTTGCGGCTTCGTTCTTGATCGGCGGATTGGTTTTCTTTTGTTT
This sequence comes from uncultured beta proteobacterium, assembly GCA_963827265.1. Classification (GTDB taxonomy): domain Bacteria; phylum Pseudomonadota; class Gammaproteobacteria; order Burkholderiales; family Gallionellaceae; genus Gallionella. The sequence continues at coordinate 787,326 of CAWHAD010000007.1, forward strand.
CATGTCCGGCTCGAAGCCGCCGCCCTGTATCATGAAATTGCCGATCACGCGGTGGAAAATGGTGCCGCTGTAAAAGCCGCTGTTCACATATTCAAGAAAGTTCTTGACCGTAACGGGGGCCTTTTCGGCGTCCAGTTGCAGGGTGATGACGCCTTTGCTGGTGTGCAGTTTGACCATGGTTTTATTGCCCTTTGTTGGATTGGTGGGTGGGTTGGATTGGTGCTGTGGGTTGAAGAATAGGAAGATTGCATCGCGCAGCAGAAAAACAGCGCGAACAATGCGGTGATCAGATGTTTCATGTCATGCGGCTCCTTCGTAGATTATTTTCCAGCCGTTGTCCTGTTTGATCCAGTATTGGCGTTTCTTCATCCGGTTGGACAGGTTGTTGCTTCGGTAATCCTGCTCGAAATCGACGACCACCATGTCGGGCTGCTCGGGGTAGACGAACATGCTGACATCCGAGATGCCCACCTTGATCCAGGACTTGGCGCTGTTGACCAGTTTTTTCTGCTTCGCCCATGCCTGGTAATCCATGTCGTTGCTCGAAAAGTCCTGCGCGTAATGCGTCAGGAAGGCATCGGTGTCCAGGCTGGCCCAATCCTTGCGCCATTGTTCGACTGCCTGCATCAGGCTCGCGCGTTCAGATTGGTCCTGCTCGCCGGCCCAGTCCATCCGGTTGGCGATGATGACGGGCGTGATGCCCACTTGCAGATAAGGCGCCAGTTTTTCCAGATCGGCATTTGCCAGCACCACGCAGCCATTGCTGGCGCGCGGCGGCCGGCTATACGTGTCGCGGGGCGTGCCATGCAGCCAGATGCCGCTGCCGGTCCGTTTGTTCCTGCGGTCCCATTCGTTCGGGTAATTGATCGGGTAGGCCGCATCGCCGTATATGTCGGCGAGATCCCTCTTGGGCAATTCCGCCTTGACGAAATAGACGCCGATCGGGGTGCGCTGATCGCCCGAAGCAAGTTTATCGGTGCCGAACTTGCCGATCGAGACGTAGAAGTCGGTGACATAGCGCGGTTCCCCATCCACGTTCTGGTATACGAACAGCGTGGAACGGCTGGTGTCGACCACCAGCGCGTACTTCTGCTGCGCATCCAGCTGCCACAGGAAGCGCGGCCTGAGTTTGCTGTCCGATTGGGACATTACGCGCTGCAGGCGCACCCGCGCTTCGTCGCGCAGGTCCCTGATCTCATCGTTCGGCGCATTTGCCACGCCGCCGAAACTGTTGATCACCCCCGCATGGGCCATCAGCAGATCGCCCTTGACCAGCTGCGCAAGCCTGAAGTTCGGATTGACGCGCAGCAGGCTGTCCACCTCGTTCAGCGCAATGTCGAGATGGTTGTGATTGATTGCCTGCAGGCTTTTCACCAGCCGGGTTTCGGGACTCGGCAAAACCGGCTCGGCAATAACTGTGGCCGGAAGCCAGCCGCACAGCAACGACAATAACCATGCGCGTTTGAACATGGCTACCTGCTGCGCTCTTCCTGGATCAGCCACTTGCCGCCGGAATTCACCATCAGCAGGGTTTTGTTGCCGGATGCTTTATAGTTGCTGGCACGATAGGACTGGTGGAATTTCACCGTGGCATGCTGGTTGTCCGTGAACGATATGGTCCTGATGCGTATTCCGACATTGATGAACTTCGGGGCGCTGATGCGTTCCCTGCGTATCGCCTCCCATGCAGCCCGGTTTTCACCATCCGGCGTCTTGAAATCATTAGCATAAAAGGACAGGTATTGATTCGCATCCTGCGCCGACCACGCTTTCGCCCAGGACGTTAAGGTACTCGTGATCTCGGCGCTGTTATCTTTCTTGACGTCTTTCTGGGCGTCGGCTTTGGCGGGAATTGCGGCAACTGTGTTGATCGGGGATTCCGCGCTGGCCGAAACTGTTTTTACGGGTACTGCTTTTGCCGGTGCTGCAATTTCAGGGGTTGCTGTTGCCGGTGCTTTTTCAGGCGGTGCGGCTGTTTCAGGAGCGGGCTGATTTGCCGCCGCAACGGCCGGTTCTGCATTGGCGGGAGCCGGCGCTGCGGGCTTGTCCTGGACTGCGGGAGCGGCCGCGGACGCAACGTTGACATTATTGCCGGCATCGGCGGCAAACAGGTTCTGTATCATCGCCAGCTTGGTTTGCGTCGCGGTGTTTTTGTTGTCCAGCTGCAGTGCGCGGTCATATGCCTGGCTGGCCATCTTCGCATAGATGTCGCCGAGATTCTCGTGTGCGGTCGCGATAGCTGGGGTGGGTGCTGATCGCCTTTTCCAGCAACTGTTTGGCCTTGTCGTATTTGCCCTGGCTGGCATACAGCACCGCGAGGTTGTTGTAAGGTTCGGGCAGGTCCGGATAGTCTTCCGTCAGGTCCGAGAATATCTTCATCGCATCGGCCGTCTTGCCCTGCTCGGTCAGTATCAGCCCCTTGAGGAATCGCGCCTGCGCATCTTTCGGCCGGGCGGCGAGATATTTGTTGATCTTTTCCAGCGCCTGCTCGCGCTGGCCGTGCTTGAACAGCATGCTGGCGTCACCGATTTCATCGGCGTGCGCAATCTGAACGGCACAGAACAGAAACGCGCTGGCAAACAGCGCGACATGGCGGGGAGAAAACTTGACAATATTCATAGTGGTTCGGTTCCGGATGGCATGCCACAAGCCCGCGAAGAATTTTTCAGGGGCGCGGAGCTGGCTGAATCGGTGCCGATTCTATCAAATAAACGTGACCTTTTCACCGTTAATGCCCATCCCGGGTTGCGCCTGATTTCGGGTAGAATCCTCCGTACAGATCGTTGACTGATACAAACCAAGCATATCTCCTTATGAGCAGCACGCCACAACCCGCCGCGTCCAATTTCATCCGTTCGATCATCGATGCCGACTTGGCCGGCGGAAAGCAGCACAGCATCGTCACCCGCTTTCCGCCCGAACCGAACGGATATCTGCATGTCGGCCATGCCAAATCGATCTGCCTGAATTTCGGCCTGGCCCTGGATTATCAGGGCAAATGCAACCTGCGCTTCGACGATACCAACCCGGAAAAGGAAAACGAGGAATATGCGCTGGCTATACAGGACGACGTGCGCTGGCTGGGTTTTCAGTGGGACGGTGACGTGCGCTGGGCTTCCGATTATTTCGAAGCGCTTTACAACTTCGCGGTGGAACTGATCAGCAAGGGGCTGGCCTATGTCGACGACCTGACCCCCGAGCAGATGCGCGAATTCCGCGGCACGCTGACCGAGGCCGGCAGGAACAGCCCGTATCGCGACCGCCAAGTGAGGGAAAATCTGGACCTGTTTGCGCGCATGCGCGCGGGCGAGTTTGCCGACGGCAGCCGTGTGCTGCGCGCCAGGATCGACATGACCAGCGGCAACATCAACCTGCGCGACCCGGTGATCTACCGCATCCGCCGCGCCCACCACCTGCGCACCGGCGACAAGTGGTGCATCTATCCGATGTACGACTACACGCACTGCATTTCCGATGCGCTGGAAGGCATCACCCACTCGCTGTGCACGCTGGAATTCGAGGACCATCGACCGCTCTACGACTGGGTGCTGGACAACATTGCCGTGCCCTGCCATCCGCGCCAATACGAATTTTCGCGCCTGGAACTGCACTACACCATCACCAGCAAACGCAAGCTGCTGCAGCTGGTCACCGAAGGACACGTGTCGGGCTGGGACGATCCGCGCATGCCCACCATCATCGGGATGCGCCGCCGCGGCTACACCCCGGAGGGGATACGCGAATTCGCGAGGCTGATCGGCATCTCCAAGAGCAACAACACCGTTGACATGGCGGTGCTTGAATCGGCCATCCGCGACGACCTCGAAGCCAAAGCGGCGCGTGTGATGGCGGTGGTCAAGCCGCTGAAAGTGGTGATCACGAACTTTGTCGACGGACAGACCGAGTCAAGGGAGGCGGGTTTCCATCCGCAGCACCCCGAGTTCGGCTCAAGGACCGTGCCGTTCGGCAGGGAAATCTGGATCGAGACGGACGACTTCAGTGAGGTGCCGCCGCCCGGCTGGCAGCGTCTTACCGTGGGCGGCGAGGTGAGACTGCGTTATTCCTATGTGATGCGCTGCGATGAAGCGATAAGGGATGCCGCGGGCAACGTGGTCGAATTGCGCTGCTCGATCGACCCGGACACGCTGGGCAAGAATCCGGCGGGGCGCAAGGTGAAGGGCGTGATCCACTGGCTGTCCTGTGCGCATGCGCTGGCGGCGGAGTTCCGCCTGTACGACCGGCTGTTCACCGTGCCCGAACCGGATGCGGACAAGGAAGTCGACTTCTGCACCTACCTGAACCCGGCGTCACTGACCACCGCGCAAGGCTGGGTGGAAAATTGCGTGAAGGAAGCCGCGCCGGAAACCCGCTATCAGTTCGAACGGCTCGGCTATTTCTGTGCCGACCGCCGCGATCACCGCCCCGGAAAGCCGGTATTCAACCGCACCGTCACGCTCAAGGATTCCTGGGCGAAATAGCGCTGCGCTTTTCCGCCAGCCATGCGCCCGCCAGCATCAGCATGATCAGCAGCCACACCGCCGCATTGCCCCAGCGCACATAGGGCGTGGCGCCCTGGTAGCCCTGCGCGTTGCCGAGCAGCACCCCTTCCTGATGCTGCGGCAACCGCTGCAATATCCTGCCGTCTGCGGCTATGATCGAAGTCACGCCGGTATTGGTCACGCGCAGCATCATCCGGCCGCTTTCCATCGCGCGCATTTGCGACATCTGGTCGTGCTGCGCGGCCGCATACGAATCCCCGTACCAGGCGTCGTTGGTAAAATTGGCCAGCAGCGTGGCCTGCGGCAGCGCCAGGATGATTTCCTCGCCGAACACGTCTTCATAGCAGATGTCGGTTCCGACACGCTGTCCGGCAACATCGAGCGGCGCCTGCAACAAGTCGCCGCGCGACAGATCGCCCATCGGGATATCGAGCACGTCATTGATGAACCAGCCGAGCAGCGGCCTGAGCGGAATGAATTCGCCAAACACCACCAGGTGGTGCTTGCGGTAACGCTGTTCCGGGTCGGCACCGAGCGAAAACACGCTGTTGTAATAGCTGCCGTGGTCGCGCTCAAAAACACCGTACAGGATATCGCCGCGATTTTGCACCGCGTGGGCACGCAGCTGGTCAACCAGATCCTGCGGGACGTCGCGGCGCAGCACCGGCAACGCGGTTTCCGGCAGCAGGATCAGGCGCGCGTTGCTCTGCAGCACCAGGCGACGATATGTTTCCAGCGTGCCCGCCAGCGCATCTTCGCTGAACTTGAGATTCTGCGCGATGTTGCCCTGCACCAGCGCCACGCTGACCGGCTCGCCGACCGGCTCGGTCCAGCTTACCCGGTGCAGCAGCGCGCCGGCTCCCCATAGCACGGCCAGTACCAGCACCGGGGCGGCTGCGCCCCGGGATAATGCGGCGGCCGGTGCGCGCATCAGGTTAAGACCGGCGTATGCGAGCAGCCCGGCACTGACCGCGGCGAGCAGCGACACGCCATACACGCCGAACAGCGGCGCATAGCCTGACAGCGGACTGCCGCTGTGCGCATAGCCCAGGGTCAGCCACGGGAAACCGGTAAAGATCATCCCGCGCAACCACTCGATCGACACCCATGCCGCCGGCATCACCAGCACAATGCGCATTCCGCTGGTTGCCGGAAACCGCGCCTGCGCATAGCCGGCCAATGCGGTGAACAGGGATAGAAATGCGGTGAACAGCATCGTCGCGGGCAGCGCCAGCGGCAGCGCCATGTCGCCGTAATCGTGCAGCGCGACATAGATCCAGTTGACGCCCGCACCGAACAGGCCGAGGCCGAAAGCGAAGGCTATCCATGCCGCGGCGCGCGGCGTGGCGGCGCGCTGCCACAGTGCAAACAGGATGGCCAGCGCGATCACCGGAACCGGGAAAATCCGGAACGGCGCAAAGCCGAATACGCAAATTGCCCCGGCCAGCAACGCCCATACAAATGTCCAGACAAATGCACGGACATGTCTATTCTTCAATATATCCATCAGCAAGGCCACACGATCATTTTTCAAACCTGTGCAGAATAACCGATACACCGCACCGATTGCCAACCGGCAGCGCAGTCATCGCGTATGCGGGTGCGGCAATATGCCGCAGAGGCTGTATCGTTTTGCTTTATATAATTCCGGCCATCGTCAACCAGCAAGGAAGCCCAGCAAGGAAGCCCAGAAAGGAAGCATAGTCATGAACCCCGGCAATAACCCGTCTTCTGTCCGCACACCCTTTCGAATCGTCATCGCCGGCGCCCTCGTCCTGTTGCCGCTCGCCGCGATGAACGAAGCGCTTGCCTGCGCGGCCTGTGGATGCACCTTGTCCAAGGACTGGGGAACACAGGGGATCAGCACGACGCCCGGCTTCACCGCCGACCTGTCCTACGACTATACCAACCAGAACCAGCAACGCTACGGCTCTGGTACGGCATCCCCGGCAAAGATCAGCGAACTCTGGCTGGCAGGACAGGAAATCGAGGATTACACCGTCACGCGGACGACCACCGCATCGCTGAACTACACCAGCGATACCTGGGGAGCAAGCATCCAGCTTCCATTCTTGCAGCGGACGCACGGCACCTATGGTGACAACGGCGCCAGCGCGTCCAGTTCGCCCGATTACTCCAGTTATGCCTCATCATCCGACAACGGTATCGGTGACATCCGCGTCATTGGAAGATACACCGGGTTCTCCGCCGACAAGACCACCGGGATCATCGCCGGGATCAAGCTGCCGACCGGAAGCACCAACGCCACCTTCAACGATGGCAGCACGCTTGATCGCAGCCTGCAAATCGGCACCGGTTCGACCGACCTGATCCTGGGCGGATTTTTCACCGGAACCATGGATGAGTATGGCTGGTTCGCGCAGGGCACCGTGCAGCATGCCGTTGCGAGCAAAACCATAGCCGGACAGGATTACATTCCGGGCGACGCCTATTCGTTGAACACCGGCATCCGCTATGCAAAATTCGGTGCAAGATTCACCCCGATGCTGCAACTGAACTACATCCATCGCCAGCCGGATACCGGGGCAGCAGCGACTCCCGCCGATGCACTGACCGGTGGCGCCGGCAGCGGCGGTACGCTGGTATACCTTGCTCCCGGCGCGTTGCTCCGGGTTGGCGGAGGAACATCCGTTTACGGCTTTGTCCAACTGCCCGTTTACCAGTACGTCAATTCCCTGCAGTTAAGCCCGCGCTATAATCTGACCCTGGGAATCCAGCAATCATTCCAGTAATGCAATCATTCCAAATAATCTTGGCGGAACGCGGCTTGCAAACATGAAGGTTCCGGAAAAATTTTCCTCCCCACTCAAAGGAACGCTTTTAATTGCGCTCCTGCTTTCACTGTGCCTTGTTCATGCGACATGGGCGGGCGACTGGAACCTCAAGGACAAGGATGGCGCGGATTACACGCTGTCCGGGCTGCACGGCAAATGGGTGCTGGTCAACTTCTGGGCGCCCTGGTGTCCGCCTTGCCTCCAGGAAATGCCCGACCTCGTTGCGTTGCAACAACAGCACAAGGATTTGCAGGTGATCGGCGTCGCGGTGATGTACGGAAGCCGCAAGGAAGTCACGGACATCGTCAGCAAGTTGTCCGTTTCCTACCCCATCGTGTTCGGGAATGAAGACACGGCCGGAGATTTTGGCGGACTCGACGGCCTGCCGACAAGCTTCATGTATACACCTTCCGGCAAACTGCTCGGACTGCACCAGGGCTTGCTGACAAAAGCGGAAATCGAACAGGTAATCGAACAGAAACCCGGTGCCTCGTCATTGTTCATCCGTTGAGGCCATAGCTCAGCATTCCGCCAAGTTATTCCGCCGGGCAACCTGTCAGTACATCTGCATGTTCATCTGCTGATGCCCGGTCACGCGTGAGGTGCCCCAGTCAGCGATCTTCACTTCGGCCACGGTCCTGATTTTCACCACGCCGTGCTTGCCCACCTTGATGCTCAAAGTCAACGGCACCGTTTCACCTTCCTTGAGCGGTGCCTTCAGGCCGATCAGCATCAGGTGATAGCCGCTGTCACGCAGATTCACCTGCTTGCCGGCAGGCAGTTCGATAGCCTTCACTTCGCGCATCCTCATCATGCCGTCCCTCCGTCGTCATGCTGTGCAGCTGCACGGTTTTGCAAGCCGGACTGGATACACCAATCAATGTCGCGGACTGTTTGCTGGTAATGGACAAGTCCACACCTGCCTGGTCCTGACCGGGGGCGGTGGCGCGCGTCCATCCTCCGCTGACTTCAATATGCTACCCGCATAACTTGCAAAGCTGACCAACAAAGCCGCGACCAACCAGCCGAACCGATTTAAATTGCTCATGATTTCTTTCTATTCGTTAAAAAAATTGACGGAGTATACCTGCCATGAGCAAAAACAAAAAAGCCCAAAGCGCGGCATCATGCCGGGAGCGGCATCGAATAATCGCTTCAGGAAGGGGGAAGGCGTTATCCGGAAATGCACAATGTCCGCGATTTGGCGAAGATGATTATTCCGCAACTGCACGCGCAGGGGAATGCGACATGATGTCGCACCAAGTCATGCAGATCGCATGTTCGCGCCGTAATGGCAAATTTACTGCGGAACATCCACCCTTCAATCGGGGTTGGACGGAGACGGGTCGGTGATAAATCCTATACGCGTCAAACCGGCCTTGGCCGCGACTGACATCACCTGCGCCACCAGCCCGTAATGCGCCATGCGATCCGCGCGAATATGCAATTCGGGTTGCGGCTGTTTTTTGGCTTCCAGCGCGAAACGCGCGGACAGCGATCCCATTTCGACTTTCTCGCCGCTCCAGTACAGGCTGCCGTCTTCGCGGATGCCGAACTCGATGTGCTCCTGTTTGGTGATGTTGGGGCTGCTGGACGCTTTGGGCAAGTCTATCTTCACCGCATTGGTCATCAGCGGCGCGGTGATGATGAACACCACCAGCAGCACCAGCATCACATCGACCAGCGGCACCACATTGATTTCCGCCATCGGTCCCTGGTGGCGGCGTGTGTCGAAACTTCCGAATGCCATATCCCTTCTCCATGTAGGTTGGGTTAGCGTTTTTTTGCGTAACCCAACATTGCGTTCGTTGGGTTACGCAAAAAAAAGACGCTAACCCAACCTACAAAACCATTAAACCTTCTTGTCCCCCACCGTCACCAGCACGTACAAGTCATGCGCAAAATTGTCCAATTGCGCCAGCCATAGCCGGTTGCGCCGCGTGAATCCGTTGTAGGCCAACACTGCCGGAATCGCCACTGCCAGGCCGAGCGCGGTCATGATCAGCGCCTCGCCCACCGGGCCCGCCACCTTGTCCAGCGTACCCTGCCCGCTCATGCCGATCTGCACCAGCGCGTGGTAGATGCCCCACACCGTGCCGAACAGCCCGACGAAGGGCGCGGCTGAACCTGCCGATGCCAGTACGGTCAGGCCATGCTCAACGCTTGCGGATTCCTGATCGATGCCGTTACGCAGCGCGCGCGTCAGGTACTCAGGCATGCCGTCCGCCGCCAATAATTTCTCCGCGCCGCGCTGGTTGCCGCTGCCAACCGCCAGCGCCTGCCGCGCCAGACTGGAGAACGCATTGTCGTCACTGGTCGAGCTCAGCGTAATCTGCATTTCCTGCAATGAAGATGCTTCCCAGAACTGTTTCAGAAATGCCCCCGACAGTTTGCGGGCACGCAGGTTGGCGAATGCCTTGGTCACGATCAAATACCAGCTCGCAACCGATAGCGCCAGCAACAAAAGCAGTACTATTCTGCCCATCGCATCGCTTTGCGAAATGAAGTGTGCAAAGCCCAGACTCTGTTCCATATCAGCTTCCTTCCAGAATAAATACAAATGGCTGCAAGGCCACGGTGCGTACCGCCGCGCCATCGCGCATCAGCGGCTTGCAGCGCCACGTCTTCACAGTGTTCAATGCGGCCTCGTCGAGAGTGTGGAAACCTGAACTGGTTTTCACCTCCGCTGCGGCGACACGGCCATCTTCACCGAGCTCTACCCGCAACACCACCTTGCCCTGTTCGTTCATGCGCTTGGAGATCAGCGGGTAATCCGGCGGCGAACGCCCGGGACAATTTACCGAAAGCTCGCTGGCCAGCACCACCGGTTGTGGCGGCGCTTCGATTACCGGCTCCGGCGGAGGAGGCGGTGGCAGTGGGGCGACCGGCTCATCGGGCAATACCACCGGCGCTTCGGCCACAAGCTGCTGCGGCTTGGGTGGTTGCCGTTTCGGCAGTTCCGGCCTGGGAGGATGCGGTGCTTCGGCGGGTTGAGGAGGCGAATCGATCAGGCTCGACACCATTACGAATGTCTCTGCGGGCACCGTGCTTACGCGGTAATTCCATAGTCCATACAGTACCGCACCGTGCAGCGCCAGCACGAACAGCAGGCCGATCTGCTGTTCGTGTTTCAGGGTGCGCAAAAATCTATACATTAATCATGATCTTCGGGTTTTAGGCGTGATTCGTGTCGTTGGCCCCGGATCCAGTTCTCGACCTGGCTGCGGTCCAGTTTACCGCTCACTGGAATGGATCGTCCCTGGGCATCGAAGAAATAGGTGCGCGGCAGTTCGCCATACCACTGCGCATCAATTTCATAGCGCAGTCGCTCGACAAAGCTGTTGGCGAATACCCAGGATTCCACGTTGCCGAGGCGGTAACGCTGCAGCATGTTGGCGATTTGCTTGCGTTGCTGCGGCGTATCGGTGGAAACCATGACCAGATCAAGGTTGCGGTATTTTTTCGTCATCTTGCCGAACATCGCCATATCGTCAAGGCAGTTCGTGCAATCGAGCGACCACAGCGCAAGAATGAAGGGCTTGCCCCGGTGCGCGGTCAGGATGGATTGCTGGCTGCCGCGCACGAATGGCTGCAATTCCTGCGCCTGCACTGCGGCGCAGGCCAGCAGCACAGCAAGAAAAAATACGTAGCGTTTCACGGCGCCTGCTCCAGCGCAATGAGGCGGTAGCCTTCCAGTCTGGTATTCCACGACAGCCAGACTTTGCCGTCATGGCTGAGCAGTTGCGGATGATCGGAGGCATCACGCGTTGTAGCCACGCTACGCGGCTGCGACCAGGATGCGCCGCCGTCGCGCGACTGCATCACCCGTATCGAGGATTCCTCGCCATCGAACTCCTTCCACGCCAGCCAGACTTCACGCTCCAAACTCAGCACGTCGGGATGTCCGGCCTGGCGCTGGTCGTCGCCAAAATGCAGCGGCGTGGAATAGCTCTTGCCTTCGTCGCGTGACTGCGCATAGAACAGTCCGTGCGCCCTGGGCGCATTGTCGAACCAAGCCAGGTGGTAAACATCATCGGCGGCGATGGACAGTGCCGGGCCGTGGTGCGGACAAGCCTCTATCTTCCACTCGTCATGGCTGACGCGGTGCATTTCATTCCTGCCGTCCAGCCTGGCCAGCGCGTGATCGCGGATGTTGCCGTCATAGTCGTGCCGCCAGAACGCGATCGGCGCGCCTTGCGGCGGTGCGGCCAGCGCGATGCGGCAGCAGTCGCAGGAATGGTCGGCCAGTTTCACGTTGGCAGCGAAGCTGGCGCCGCCATCGTCCGACACCGCGTAATACACTGCCGAGCCGCCATATTTCTCGCCCTTGTTTTTTGCGGCTGCGAGATCGCGCTTGTCCAGCCAGGCGAGATAAACCTTGCCGTCCGCAGCTACCGCCAATGCGTCGAAGCGGTGGCCGATCACGTCGCGGTTGTCGTTGACGGTGAGCGGCGCGGAAAACGTCCTGCCGCCGTCGAGCGAACGCGAGAAGCGCACGTTGCCGGTGTAGGGCAGATCCAGCAGAGCGGTCCATGAAACATACACCTCGCCGTTTTGGCCGAGCGCGATTTTCGGCCTGCCGTCGCCTTCACCGGCCACCGCTTCGGCTTGCGGGTTGAGCGTCACCGGTGCGGAAAATGTCCTGCCATCGTCATCGGAAAAATCCACCAGCACATGGTGTTGCTGCACGCCAGCGCGCCACAGGCGTCCCTGCATGTCGAATGCGGCCGACACCGCCAGTGTCTGCTGTTTCGCCAGTGTGTCGGCCCACATTTTTTCCGGGCTGGATTTTGCGCCGCCGCGCTCGTGTCCTTCGTGCGCAGCGAGCGGCGCGGCACACAGCAATGCGATCAGCGCGGCAAGAAATGCAGGGATTTTCATGTTGATCTGTTTTTTGAAATGCATGCTGCCGGTTTTATGTTCGGTCTGCCATTCAGAAGCGCACATTCAATCCGGCGTTGACGGAGCGCGGCATCGACAGGGTTTGATTGTAGGGCTGGCTGTAGTTATAGCTGTTTTCCGAATATTGCCGGTTAAACAGATTCACTACGCTGGCAACAACATCCATACTTTTGTTCAGTGCATAGATGGCGCTGGCGTTATACACCGTGTTGCTGGCCTGTCCGTACGGTCCTCCCGCTGACGTCGTGTCGATCAGCATGGGGCCGATGTAGCGCAGCCCGGCATAAGTGCGGAGCGACGTAACCGTTCCCATCGCCAAACCAGCCGATCATGGCCATGGCCATCTGGCCCGCACCCATGAGTAGCGCTCGTAAAGATTGGGCGAACGGGTCTTGCGCGAATAGCCGAACTCGTAAGTGCTGCCCGGATTCGCCTCGTAGCGTGCCAGTGCGGTCAGGTCAATATTGCTGTCGCTGCGAGCGTGGCTCACCGCATTAAAGGCCGCAGCTGCAGCCATGTCCGCGGCGCACATCATCCCGCAACCGTAACTCTGCACCATCCCGGTATCCGTCTTTACGCTGTCGCTGCGCAGGCCCAGCAGCGATGTCCATTGCACATTCAGTTTGGATTCCATCTCGGCGAACAGGCTGAAACTATCGCGCTTGGCGTTGTTGATGTTTTCGTAGGTGTTCGGCCCAATCATCATGGACATGGGCACCGCCGGCCACCAGTCGTCCAGTTTGAAGCCATGGTACTCATTGCCCAGCCGCAAGGTGTTTTGCTGCGAAAGCGGGAATTCGGCGTGCAAGTCATAACCGAGATCCTGCCCGTGCGTGTTCATCGGCATGGTTCCGGATTTCTCCGGCGTGAAGAACCCCATGGTGTGTTTGGTGTCCTGTGCATAGACGCGGGCATCGAGCCTGCCCCAGGCATAGTCTCCCTGGTAATCCACATTCAGGTTATTTGCGACATTACCCACCATGTCCATGTACTGATTCACAAACCCCTGATAAGGTATGGATTGTTGACCTGCCTTGATGACCCATGAACTTCTGTCGCCTTTTATTCCCAAGGTCAGTTGGTTGTTTCGCGTTTCATAAAGCGTATCCCTGACGAGGTTGCCGCTACCATCCTTGTAACTGCTGGCCTTATCCTGGGAACCCGCATAAGCCAGACTCAGATTACTGCTTGCAATGGATGCCTCTGCAGACAGGGTGGAGCCGCTGTTGACGCTGCGGTACGAGGTGGAAATATTTCCTTCCTTAGGCAATTCCTCGCCGTTGCCTGCAAATATGGGAAGCGCGGATTCAAGCGAGATGGTGCCGGCTATGCTGTCTCCCCCCATGCTGACTGGAGTAAGACCGGCAATCACCGCCGTACTCGAAACGCTGGTTGCGCTGATATAGGACGTTGCAGGGTTCATGTGGTTGGCGCATGCCGAAGTGATGGAGATTCCATCCACCAGCACCTTGACCCGGTCATCATTCAAGCCGTGGATAACGGGCAGGCTGGATGCGCCGCCATTGGTGTAGAGGCTGACCCCCGGTTCATCGGCGAGCAACGAGGCCGAGTCATTGCTGTTTATACTTTTCGCAATCAGCGCGTCGGGCTGTTTTATCTGCGAGGCGGTCACGGTAATTTCCGGCAATTGTCCGCCATCATCATCCGCGAACACTGCCTGGCTGATGGCGACAGACAACAAACTGAATGCAAAACTACAAATTTGACGGCGGTGTGTTTTCATGTCGCTCCATGAAGGTTGATTTTTAAAGGCGCGATTCCAGGAAGATCATGCAATCCGGGGAGCCCGGGGGCGGTGGCACGTATCCACCCTCCGCCGGCCTCAATGTCTGCCGTATTGCCGGCTGCATAGCCATAACTGGCGAGGCTGACCGACAAAGCAGCGACCAACCAGCCAAACCGATTTGAATTTCTCATGATTTCTTTCTGTCCGTTATGAAAATACAGGGGGCACCGCTTGTCACGAAAAAAGCCAAAAGCGCGGCATCATGCCGGCAGGGGAACCGCAATGAATACTTCAACGCCTTGGGGGAAGGCTGTATTCACCAGCTGCACGACACTGCGATTTGGCCGATCTGATTATTTCGCAATTAGCCGCGCGGGGGAATGCGACATGATGTCGCACCCCCGTGCCCGTCACTCCGATTACAATTGCGCGATGGGCAGCGCGATACTTTCCTCACTCCCCGGCCACAGCCAGTTGCGCCGCCTGGTCGCGTTGCGCGGCATTGCAGTCGCGGCGCAACTCGTCACGCTGGCCGTGGTCTGGAAAATCCTCGAGCTGGAACTGGACTGGCAGCCGATGCTGCTGACGATTGCGACCCTTGCCGTCATCAATCTGCTCAGCTGGCTGCGCCTGCGCAACAGCAACATCATCTCCAACCCGGAACTGTTTGCACAATTATGCGTGGACGTGGCCGCGCTGAGCATCCTGCTGTACTACAGCGGCGGCTCGACCAATCCCTTCATTTCGCTGTACCTGCTGCCGCTGGTGATCGCCGCCGCGACATTGCCGCCGCGCTACACCTGGAGCATGGCCGTGCTGACCACGCTCTGCTATACCTTACTGATGAAATTCTATGTGCCATTGCCCATGCTGCACGGCCAATCCCCCGCCGCGAACGGCATGCACGACATGGCCGGCATCGGCGGAATGGCCCGGGAAAGCATCTTCAACCTGCACGTTCTGGGCATGTGGCTGGGATTCGTGCTGAGCGCCGCCATCATCGCGTGGTTTGTCGTGCGGATGGCGCAGGCAGTGCGTCAACGCGATGAAATGCTGGCGCGCGTGCGCGAAGAGATACTGCGCAACGAACGTATCGTCGCGCTCGGCACGCAGGCCGCCAGGTGCGGCGCATGAAATGGGCACGCCGCTGTCCACGATGGCGGTGGTGATCGGCGAATTGAAGCACGATGTCACTGATAAGCAGCCCGCGTTGCACGACAGCCTGGCCATCCTCGACGAACAGGTGCGCGCCTGCAAGCGCATCCTCGACAAGATCATGGCGAATGCGCAGGACAGCGGTGCAGCCTTGCCGCGAACCGCGGATGAATTGATGGCCGAGGTGGTCAACGAATGGCAGTTGCTGCGCCCCACGGCGCAATATCATTATCGCTGCAGCGGCATTCAGCCCGCGCCGCTTCTCAACGCCGATGTGACGCTGCGCGCCGCGCTGATGAACCTGCTCAACAATGCCGCAGATGCCAGCCCGCAGCCGATTGAAATTTTATCCCGCTGGGACAGGTCTGTCTTCACGCTCGAGATACACGATCAGGGTGCGGGGCTGAGCGAGGACGCCGCGCTCAAGGCAGGCTCGGCATTCTTCACCACCAAGAAGGAAGGACGCGGACTGGGCCTGCTTCCTTGCCAATGCGACAATCGAACGCATGGGCGGCACGGTGCGCCTGTTCAACCGCAAGGAAGGCGGCGCGACCACCGAGCTTACGTTACCGATAGCCGAGGCAAATATATGACCGGGTCTCGCGAAGAATCTGCCTCGCTGTTGCTGGTGGATGACGACGCGACCTTCTGCAGGGTATTGAGCACCGCGCTGGAGAAGCGCGGATTTGCCGTGACGGTGGCCCATAGCGTGGAGCAGGCAATCCCTCTGGCAGAAGGCAATCCACCGGAATTCGCCGTGGTCGATCTTAAAATGGGTGGTGCGCCGGGACTGGTGCTGGTCAAGGTATTGCACGAACTCGATCCGAACACGCGCGTCGTCGTGCTGACCGGCTATGCCAGCATCGCCACCGCTGTCGAGGCGATCAAACTGGGCGCGACCCAATACCTGTCCAAACCGGCCAACGCCGACGAGATCGTCGCGGCGTTTAATCATGCCCCCGACAGCAATGCGCCGCTCAGGACGCAGCCCGCGCAAATAGAGCGTCTTGAGTGGGAACATATCCAGCGCGTGCTGCGCGAGCACGACGGTAACATTTCAGCCACTGCCCGCGCGCTCAACATGCACCGCCGCACCTTGCAACGCAAACTGGCCAAACCGCCGCTGCGTATCGATTAAACCCGTTGTTGTCCTCACGGCACCACAGCGGTCGTCCGCATTTATTTCTCGCTATACGCTGCTTTGTGCTTAAATCGCATCCTGCATAACTGACGAACAGACTCCCATGGAAAAAATCCGCCTGTCCAAACGCATGTCGGAACTCGGTCTGTGCTCCCGCCGCGAAGCCGACAGCTATATCGAAAAGGGCTGGGTTGAAGTCGACGGCGAAATCGTCAGCGAACTGGGCAGCAAGGTCTATCCCGACCAGCAGGTGACACTGCGCAGTCGCGGCGCAAAACACCCAGCAACAGCGGGTCACGATCCTGCTCAACAAGCCGGTCGGCTATGTGTCGGGTCAGGCCGAGCATAATTACAAGCCTGCCATCGCGCTGCTGGACGACACGACGCGCTGGGCCGAAGACCCGTCGCCGTTGCGCTTTCACCGCAGCCAATTGCTCGGGCTCGCCCCGGCGGGCCGCCTCGATATCGACTCGCAGGGCCTGCTGGTGCTCACCCAGGATGGCCGTATCGCAAAGCAGCTGATCGGCGAAGACTTCAAAGTGGACAAGGAATACCTGGTGCGCGTGCAGGGAAAGCTGGAGGACAGCGGACTGGCCCTGCTCAACCAGGGCCTGAAACTGGACGGCGAATATCTCAAGCCCGCCAAGGTCAGCTGGCAGAATGAGGACCAGTTGCGCTTCGTGCTGCGGGAAGGAAAAAAGCGCCAGATCCGGCGCATGTGCGAACTGGTCGGGTTGCAGGTCACCGGGCTGAAACGCATCCGCATCGGCAAGGTAAAGCTGGGCAGGCTGCCGGTCGGCCAGTGGCGCTACCTGGCGCCGGGAGAACAATTCTGAGGGGGCCGGTTTCCCGGCGTGAAGTCATGCGTTGACGAAACGCACTTCCAGTTCCTTCAGGGTCGCGGGCCGCCCGAAATACCAGCCCTGGCCGAAATCGCATTCGATCTCCATGAGTTTGTCCCGCACGCCTTCGCTTTCGACACCCTCGGCAACCACGCTCATACCCAGCGAATGCGCCAGCGCGACCGAAGAACGCACGATTTCGAAGCTTTGCGTAGACCTCAAAATCGGTTCGACGAACGCGCCATCGATTTTCAGCGTGCCCAGCGGGTAGCGCTGCAGATGCCTCAATCCGGAATGTCCTGCGCCGTAATCGTCGAGCGCAAGACTGCAACCCAGTTCGATCAGCTTGTGCATGATGTTCGACGCTGCTTCCGGGTGGTCGACCATCACGGTTTCCGTCAGCTCCAGTTTCAATTCCGAGGGATGCATGTTCCGGAAGGACATGACGTTGCGCACGTCCTCCGCCAGCATCACGTTGTTCAATTGCGCAGGCGACAGGTTGACGCTGACGAAGGGGGAGTCGGAATTCGTGAATTGCTTCAGGGTCGCCCAGTCCCGGCCCGCGCGATCAAGCGTCCACAGGCCGATTTCGTGTATCAGCCCGGTTTGCTCCGCGATCCACAGGAACTCGTCGGGCTGCAACGGCCCCTCGAGCGGGTGGTGCCACCGAATCAGCGCTTCGAAACCGGCCACGGCGCCATCGGCAATTCTGCATATCGGCTGGTAGTAAAGATGGAACTCGTCATGGTTCAGGGCGCGCTTCATGCCGTGAGCGAGCGAGAGTTTTTGCGTCGCTTCGCCCCTCACGAATCGAGTCGTTTCAGCTGCTCCGGTGTAGCAACTGCGTTTGATGACGACAGCGTGGAACCGTCGTTGCGGTTCCTGAATCGCTCCAGGATGACCAGCAACAAATGGCGCAGTACCGGGTCGCTTTTTTCCAGCAGCTGTTCCATCAGCTTGCGCGGGATGGGCACCAGCACGGTTCTTTCAACCGCCCTCACCGTGGCGGTACGGGGCTGGTAATCGATCAGGGAAATCTCGCCAAACAGTTCGCCCTTCCCGATCAGCCTGATCCGGTGTTCGCCGACCTGCTTCACGACCAGAATCTCGACCACGCCTTCTTCGATAAGATATGCGCAGTCCCCGGCGTCTCCGGACCTGAAAATATCCTGGCCTGCCGAAAAAACCTCACGGTCAAACTCATCAAACAACATGACGATTTCCTATCAGTTCCTCAGTAACGTGTTATTCAAGGGCGCGGAATCCAGCGACTGTTCTGTGTCATCCGGCCCGGCATGGCAAGCGAGCGGTGCGGCGAGCGGGAACTTTAACATCAAACCACGGGCAGGGCGGGACAAATCATTCCGGTTGCAAAGCCGACCCGTGGTTACACTTTTTCCTCGGCAGGCTGTTTGCGTTCGACCAGCATCGCGTAAAGTCTGCGGCTGTCACCGCGCAGCACGGTAAACATCAGGTCGCCGATCTGGATGTGATCGCCCGCGCTTGGGCAATTGCCCTGCTGCCTTGAGCACCAGCCCGCCGACCGTGTCGTACTCTTCATCGCTGAAATCCGTCCCCAGCGCGTCGTTGAAATCCGCTATCTCGGTGTCGGCCTTGACGCGGTAATGTCCCACCGCATCCGGAATGATGTTGTCCTCGTCGTCGTCAAAATCGTATTCATCTTCAATGTCACCGACGATCTGTTCCAGCACGTCCTCGATGGTCACCATTCCGGAAACGCCGCCGTACTCGTCCACCACCAGCGCAATGTGATTGCGGTTGCTGCGGAAATCGCGCAGCAGCACGTTGAGGCGCTTGGCTTCCGGCACGAAAACCGCCGGGCGCAGCATGTCGCGCACGTCGAATTCCTCGCCGGCGTAATAGCGCAGCAGGTCTTTCGCGAGCAGGATGCCGATGATGTTGTCCTTGTCGCCTTCCATCACCGGAAATCGCGAGTGGGCTGTTTCAATAACAAAAGGTATGAATTTTTCCGGCGGCTGGCTGATGTCGATGACATCCATCTGCGCGCGCGGAATCATGATTTCGCGCACCTGCCGCTCGGAGACCTGCATCACGCCTTCCATCATGGACAGCGCATCGGCATCCAGCAGGTTGCGTTCGTATGCGGAATGCAGCAATTCGACGAGTTGTTCGCGGTCTTCCGGCTCGCGCAGCAACATCGTGGAAAGCCGCTCTAACAGACTGGGTTTATTGCTTCCCTGGGGTTCCATTTAGTGGAGATATCAAATTCGATAAGGATCAGGATAACGCAATTTTAGCATTAGTTCGATTTCCAGTTGCTCCATCTCGGCCGCATCCGCATCACTTTCGTGGTCGTAGCCCTGCAAATGCAGCGCTGCATGCAGGCTGAGATGCGCATAGTGCGCGATCAGTTCCTGATGCCGCGTGGTCGCCTCACGCTCCACGACCGGCGCGCAAATGACGATATCGCCAGCCAGAGTCTGCATGTCGTCGTAAACAAAGGTCAGCACATTGGTCGCGTAATCCTTGTCGCGATAGGTCCTGTTCAGTTCGCGCCCTTCGGGTTCGTCGACGATGCGCAGCGTGATGATCGCGTCGCGCTGCAGCGCGGCCTTGATCCAGCGCCGGAATTGCGCGCGTGTCGGCAGGTGTTGCCTGTCGCTTGCATATTGCACGGTCAGCGAGAGTCTGGGTGATGGTTCTGTTTTGCCGGAACGTATCATGCTGCATCCGGCACAATTTCCCCGCGCAGCGTGTGGCGCACCACCCGGGTAATTTTCAGGTCGACAAAACGGCCGATCAGCTCGGCGGCACCGCTGAAATTCACCACACGGTTATTGTCGGTGCGCGCAGCCAGTTCGCGGCCATCCTTTTTCGACACGCCTTCGACCAGTGCGCGCTGGGTCGTGTCCAGCATGGTCTGAGCCACGCCATTTTCCAGTTCGGCCAGACGATCCTGCAAGCGTTTCAGACGCGGACGCCCTGACCTCGAACGGGGTGTCGTCGCGCAGTTCGGCGGCCGGTGTGCCGGGACGCGGACTGTAAAGGATAGCTGAAGCTGTTATCGAACCCGACTTCGTCGATCAGCTTCATGGTCGCCTCGAAATCCTGCTCGGTCTCGCCCGGAAATCCCACGATAAAGTCCGAGGTGATGCAGATATCCGGGCGCGCGGCGCGCACCCTGCGGATGATGGATTTGTATTCGAGCACGGTATGGCCGCGTTTCATTGCAGCCAGTATCCGGTCCGATCCGGACTGCACCGGAAGATGCAGATGGCTGACCAGTTTGGGCGTGGATGCATAGACATCGATCAGCCGCTGGCTCATGTCCCTGGGATGCGACGTGGTGAAGCGCAACCGGACGATGTCCTCCAGCGCGGCGATGGCCTGCAGCAGATACGCGAAGTCGACGGGTTCGCCGTCATCGCCGGCGCCGCAGTAGGCATTCACATTCTGGCCCAGCAGCGTCACTTCCTTCACGCCCAGCGCGGCGAGCTGCCGCACTTCGCGCATCACGTCGGCCAGCGGCCGCGACACTTCCTCGCCGCGCGTATAGGGCACCACACAGAACGTGCAGTATTTGCTGCAGCCTTCCATGATTGATACATAGGCCGAGCCGGACCCGGTTTGCGGCAACGGCAGATGGTCGAACTTCTCGATTTCCGGGAAACTGATGTCAACCTGCGGGCGCCCGCTTGCGCGGCGCGCCTGCAGCATTTGCGGCAGGCGATGCAGTGTCTGCGGACCGAACACCAGATCGACATAGGGCGCGCGCTTCAAGATTGCCGCGCCTTCCTGGCTGGCCACGCAGCCTCCGACACCGATCAGCAGATCGGGATTGGCCTGCTTGAGCGGGCGGATACGCCCCAGATCGGAGAATACCTTCTCCTCCGCTTTCTCGCGTATCGAGCAGGTATTAAACAGGATCAGATCAGCCTGCTCGGGATTGTCGGTCGGTTCCATGCCCTCATGGGCACGCAACACATCTGCCATCCTGTCCGAGTCATACTCGTTCATCTGGCAGCCGAAAGTCTTGATATGGAATTTTCCTGGCACGCTACCTTGTGGCACGCCGGGTGCCGATTGATTGCGTTGGTGGTGATAGGTGGATTTGAACCACCGACCTCAGCGTTATGAGTGCTGCGCTCTAACCACCTGAGCTATATCACCGCGAAGAGCGCGGCATTGTCCGGATTTCACCCTATTTTGTCAATGCGCAGGGAACCATCATTCAATTCGCTGCCGGGAAAATCCTTCTGCAACGCGGTCAATTTCACGACTGTCCCGGCATCGAGCCCTGTCCAGGATGAATATTGTCGCTTTCAACTTGCTGGCGCGCTCACCCACCTTCGCGGTATGCACTCCTTTTGCGTGCATGTAATTCAGGTAGTTCTGCGCCGCTTCCCTGGTTTTGAACACGCCCAGCGAAATGGCATTCTGCCAGCGGCCACTACCCTGCACCACAAAATAATCCGTGATGCCCAGCGCCTTGATCTCTGCTGACTTTCCGGTTGACCGCGGCCTTGTTACTGAGCGGCGGAAAATACACCCAGTAGCCCCTGTCGTGTTCGACCTGGCGCCGGTTCAATTTGCCGGTCAACTGCATCGCGGACAGTGCAGCGGTCGCTCGCGCCAGATCCGGTCCGGAAAAATCACCCCATTCCAGGCAGGCTGACGTATCGGAACTGGAAGCCGCTGTCGCTGCCGGTTGATCCGGGATGGACGCAAATTTTGCCGGAGCCGCAATTGGAGCCGCGACCGGGGCAGCAGCCGGGGCCGCAACCGGTGGCGCGACTGGCCCAACCGGGACCGCTGCCGGCCCAGCGACAGGAGCAGGCGCTGTGGCTGTCCTGGACGGCGGCAGCACCCTTGTCTGGGTGTTTCGCGGTGCGGGAATCAGCCTGATCATGTCACCGTGCAAATCGGGTTGCGCCTGTACTTCCGGCTCGACCATGCCAAATCCGTTGTTCTTCATCACGGCGTACAGAACCACATTGCCCAGCAGTAATATCCAGAATAATTTTCTCATCGTGCCTTCCAGTTCCGAACCATCAACAACAATCGGCTTCCTGAGCCACCAACAGCAAACCCTGCAGCACCAGGTTGTCCACGACTTGCGGCGGTGCAACCATGCGCTGCCGTTCAAGGTGTGGCAGCAATAGCTGCGCAGCCCCGCCACTCAATAGCAGCGGCGCGCGATCATCGTCAAGCAGATTATATTGCCGCTCGATCGCACCGCAACTTGCCTGGATCGCACCGCTGTACAGCGCGTCGGCGCTGTTCTGCGGAAACGGCACGTACACTCCGGGTGCCGGCTTCAGCTGGCTCGCCGCAGACATCAGGCTGAGCTGCATCAGGTCGACGCCGGGCAGAATCAGGCCGCCGACGAATTCACCCCGTGCGGACAAGGCATCGACCGTAGTCGCGGTCCCGCTGTCCACAACCAGGCATGACCGCTGCACCCGGTGCCATGCCGCGATCAATGCGGCCCAGCGGTCGCTACCCAGCTGCGCGGGCTCGGCATAGCGATTGCGCACGCCGCATTGCTTTTCGCGCGCACCGATGAAATGAGGCTGAACGGAGATAGCCGCCCCGATATTGCGAATATGCTGCGCGCATGTTTCACCGGCAACGTTGCTCGCCCAGATTTGCCGTATCTGCTGAAAACCGGTGCCGGGTTTCTGCCGGGCAAGCTGTTCGGCGATTCCCTGCGCCAGGCTGCCCGCCTGCGCGGTCGGACTCGCACCGCTGCACAGCCAGTCACCGCCGCTCACCAGCGCCCACTTGGTCCGCCTATTCCCCGCGTCTATCAGCAGCTTCATTCTGTCACCATCGCGTCTGCTGTTTGCCGTTTCCATCGCATCGCTAGTGCGCCCCGATTTCACCGGAATTGAAATTCCGCATTCCCGTTGCCGTCTCCAGCGACAACTCGCCGCTATCGCTGACACCGCGTGCAATGCCGCTGATCGTCTTCCCGTCCGGCATTTTCAGGCTGACCGACCTGTTCTGGTAAGCATGGTATTGCTGCCACTCCTCACGAAACGGCGCAAATCCGCCGCTCGCAAACTGCCTCAGCACACGCGCCAGTTCCAGAAGCAACAGCGCCAGCAACCGGTTGCGCGTCGGCACTGCGGTGCATATTTCATCCAGCGCGCAGACGGGCTGACCGATTTGCCGCACCAGGCTGACTGGCAAAGTGTAGTTCAGGCCGATGCCGATCACCACTGCGCTGGGACCGAACATGTCGCCCTGCGCCTCGACCAGCACACCGGCCAGTTTTCCCTGCGCGGTGACGACGTCATTCGGCCATTTCAACTGCACACCCTGCGCATCGAGGTTTTTCAGGACCCGCATCTGGGCGATGCCTGCCGCCAGGCTCAAACCTGACAGCGCGTTCAGGCCGCAATCGAAACGCCACAGCAGCGAAAAGGTCAGCGCGGTGCCCAGGCCGGAATGCCAGGTGCGTCCCATACGCCCGCGTCCGGCCGTCTGCAGCTCGACCGCCAGCACGCTGCCGCTGGCCGCGCCCCCGTTTGCCACCTCCGTTGCGGCGCGCCGCAACAGCAGGGTATTGCTGGAAGGCGCCTCCGGCAAAATCTCGATATCGAACTGCCCGGCATCCTCGCCCAGCCATCGCGCCACTTCGCTGCGCTGCAGCCGCTGCCACGGACGCGCCAGCCGGTAACCCCGTCCGCGCACCCGCTGCAACAGCACGCCCATCCCGGCGACGCCGTCCAGCGCATTGAACACGCTGGCCCGAGACACGCCCAGCCGCTTTGCCAGTACTTCCCCGGAATGAAATTCGCCGTCCGCGAGCAGGTCCAGCAGCTGCCAGGTGCGCGTTCTGGCGATGCACGCCGTCATTGCGGCATCTCTTCTTGCTGGCTCGGCTTCAGATCGAGGAAGGCCATGATCTCATCGCGCCGATTCAATGCATCCCGGTAGCCCAGATCGATCAACGCTCGGCAAAATTTCCTTTCGGACAGCAGATAACTGACCAGTGTACCGCCACGCTGGTGCATCGCTCCGATCAGACGCAGCAACAGGCGGATCGTCCAGGGCAATTCCAGGGCATGCCGTTCGGCTATATTTTCGATCGGTTGGCTGGGCTGAGATAATCAGCGCATCAACATGCCGAGATTTCGGCGCGTTGGCGCATCTCTTCCGGCATGATTGCGACCAGTTCATTGATTTTTTTCAACCGCTCCAGATCAACTTCCATGGTGTCGAGGAATATGCTGTTCAGGGTATGTCCGGCGATGCTGGCGAGTGACGGATACTCGCCGATGCCGGCACGATCGTGATGCTCGTGATTGCCATTCATGGAAACGCCGATAATCAGCACGCGCGTCGCGCCCAGGTGCAGCGCCGGGCTGATCGGCGCGGTCTGGCGCATCGAACCGTCGCCGAAATATTCCCGATTGATCAATGTCGCCGGGAAGATAAACGGCAGCGCCGAAGAAGCCAGCAAATGCTTGATCTCGATTTGAGTGGATATGCCGATCCGTCCCTTGCGCCGCCATGGAACCAGTTGTTTCACACCCTGGTAAAATGTCACCGATTGCCCCGAACCGTAGCCTGAAGCGGTTATCGCCAGTGCATGCAGATTACCCTTGTCTATGCTCTGCTGGATCAGTTCGCAGGGCATAATCTCCTCAAGCAACTCGACCAGCGGCGAATTGTCCAGCAGCGAAACCCGGGTTAGCCTGTTGATACCGAAAATATTCAATATCACACCGGCCAGCCACAGCATGGAATTGTTGAACACCCCGACCACATCCGTGCGGTAGATCTGGTTGGCGTGGAAATTTTTCCAGGTACTGGTCAGGTACTGCACGCCCTTCCTGAAATTGCGCGCATTCACAGCCAGCGTGGCCGCATTAAGCGCGCCGGCTGATGTGCCGCAGATGATCGGAAACGGGCAGTGCGCGTTGCGCGGCAGGAATTCCGCAATCGCCTTGAGCACGCCCACCTGGTATGCGGCACGCGCGCCGCCCCCGGTGAGTATCAGTGCCGCGCGCTTTTCCATAGGCCGGCTATTCTGCTGCTGCCTGCACCGATTCCAGCGCGTCCTTCAATGTTTCTTCCGGCAGCGCGTTCAGCGTTTCCGACAGCATTTCCGCCGCATACATCGCCTCTTCCCGCAAGGACTCCGGATCGGTGTTTGCCACCAATACCGCCGCCGCACCCACCACTTTAAGCAGCCTGGTACGCTCCTGCATCAGCATTTCGACTTCTTCGCCGAGCATGTCGACTTCCTGCTTGTTCATGGTCATCATCATTCTCCCTAGTGTAACTTCACGCCGGCGACCGCCAGCGCACTCATGTTCACGATGCGGCGCACCGTGGCAGTTGTAGTCAGTATGTGCACCGATTTGTTTGCGCCCAGCAGTATCGAACCGATGGTAATGCCGTCGCCGCCGGTCATCTTCAGCAGGTTGTAGGCGATATTGGCCGCATCCAGATTCGGCATGATGAGCAGATTCGCCACGCCCTTCAAGCCGTTGTCAGGGAAAGCCGCGCTGCGCAAGCTTTCCGACAGCGCGGCATCGCCGTGCATCTCGCCTTCCACTTCCAGTTCCGGTGCGAGCGTTGCCAGCAGCTCGCGTGCGCGGCTCATTTTTCGTGCGGATGCATCTTCATGGCTGCCGAAGTTTGAATGCGACAACAGCGCGACTTTCGGCGTCAGGCCGAAGCGGCGCACCTCCTCGGCGGCCAGCATGGTCATTTCGGCGACCTGTTCGGCACTCGGATCGAGATTGACGTGGGTATCGCAGATGAACAGGGTATGCTTGGGCAGCATCAGGATGTTCATCGCCGCGTACACATTCGCGCCGGGGCGTTGTCCGATCACTTCATCGATATAACGCAGATGTCTGATCGGCTGCGAAACTGTCCCGCACAACATCGCGTCCGCTTCCCCCATGCGCACCAGCATCGCCGCTATCAGGGTGTTGCTGCGGCGCATTGTCGCGCTTGGCCGTACTCCGGCGTGACGCCATGCCGCTGCATCAGGCGGTGATATTCGCTCCAGTATTCGCGATAGCGCGAATCGCTCTCCGGATTGACCAGTTCGAAATGCTCGCCGGCACGGATACGCAAACCGAGCTTGGCGATGCGCTGTTCGATCACCGCCGGGCGGCCAACCAGTATCGGATGCGCCATACCTTCGTCCACCACCGTCTGCACCGCGTGCAATACGCGGGATTCTTCACCTTCCGCATAGACCAGGCGTTGCGGCGCACGCTTGGCAGCCTCGAATACCGGCTTCATCAGCATGTTGGAGTGGTAAACAAAACCTGTCCAGCCGTTCGCGATATGCAGCCATATCGGCAATCGGCCGTTCCGCCACCCCGCTGTCCATCGCGGCCTGCGCCACGGCAGGGGCGATGCGCGTGATCAGGCGGGAATCGAACGGCTTGGGGATCAGGTGATCCGCGCCGAAACTCAGATTCTCGTCGCCGTACACCTCCTGCTTCTTCTTCCGATTGCTCGGCTTGGGCCAGCTCGGCGATTGCATATACCGCGGCGCGCTTCATCGCCTCGTTGATCGTCGAAGCGCCCACATCCAGCGCGCCGCGGAAAATGATACGGAAAGCACAGCGCGTTATTGACCTGGTTCGGATAATCGGAACGCCCGGTCGCCATGATCGCATCGGGACGCGCAGCCTTGGCCACGCTCGGCAGAATCTCGGGGGTAGGATTGGCCAGCGCGAAGATCAGCGGCCTGTTGCCCATCTGCTTGACCATCTCCGGCTTCAATACCCCGCCGGCGGACAACCCGAGGAACACATCCGCTCCCGGCGATCACTTCGGCCAGGGTACGCGCGGAGGTCTTAACCGCATAGCGCGCCTTGTTGTCGTCCATTTCTTCGATGCGCCCCTTGTAGACCACGCCCTTGATGTCGGTGACGGTGATGTTCTCCATGCGCACACCGAGGCTGACCAGCATGTCCAGGCAGGCCAGCGCCGCCGCACCGGCGCCGGACACCACCAGTTTTATTTTTGCGATGTCCTTGCCGACCACCTTGAGGCCGTTCAGCAGCGCGGCGCCGACGATGATCGCCGTGCCGTGCTGGTCGTCGTGGAACACCGGTATCTTCATCCGCTCGCGCAGCTTGCGCTCGATGTAGAAACATTCCGGCGCCTTGATGTCTTCCAGGTTGATGCCGCCGAAGGTCGGTTCCAGCGCGGCGATGATGTCCACCAGTTTGTCGGGGTCGCGCTCGTCGATTTCCAGATCGAACACGTCGATACCGGCAAATTTCTTGAACAGCATGGCCTTGCCTTCCATCACCGGCTTGGCGGCCAGCGGGCCGATCGCGCCCAGGCCCAGCACCGCGGTGCCGTTGGTGATCACCGCGACCAGGTTGCCGCGCGAGGTCAGGTTGCGCGCCTCGGCCGGATTGTCCACGATCGCCTCGCAGGCCGCGGCTACTCCCGGCGAATAGGCCAGCGCCAGGTCGCGCTGTGTGATCATCGGCTTGCTCGGGGTAACCGTGATCTTTCCCGCCGGCGCCTGGCGGTGATATTGCAGCGCGGCTTCGCGCAATTGCTCATCCATTTTTTTCTTCTTTCATGGCCGGACTGAATTGCGCTGATTATACCGCAGGCGGGTAATTGCCACGCTTTGCTAGGCGCCTGTGTCCGGCGCGGCAACCGGCTTATTCAGCGTAACCGCATAGAGGCGCTGCGCGTAGCGGTTGGGATACATCATCACCAGCAGCGCGGTCAGCGTGATGCTGACCAGCACCACCATATAAGTGGTGTCGCGGATCATTTCTCCGCCTGCGACGCCGTATTGCAGCGGCAGCGTCGCCAGCACGGCAGACGCCAGTCCCTTGGGCGCCATCATCGACGCGATGGCGGTATCGCGCAGGCCGTAGCCGTGATCGCGGAAAATCAGGCGCGCCAGTCCGAGACGCATGAGATACACCATCGATACCATCGAAATTGCGGCAACCGCCAGCGCCACATCGCTGAAATGAATCGAGATGCCGAGATAGACGAAGAAGTAGGTTTTCAGCAAAAATACCGCTTCGCGGTAAAAGGCGAGATCGATTTCGTTCAGCGGCACGACGCTCTTGTCGATGTACGGAATGCGGTACAGGTGGAATTTCTGGAAATTGGTCAGCGAAACGCCCAGCGCCAGCGCGGCAATCGCGCCCGAATAGCCGAGCATTTCGGTCAGGCCGTACACGATGAATACATAGGCAAGCGTCGACGAAATGGTGTTGGGAAAATTGCGCACCTTGCCCAGCACCATCAACCAGCCTATACCGCCCAGCAGGCCGATCACCGCCGCGAAAATCAGCGAAGCCAGCACGGTGCCCACCAGCCTGCCCGGCACGACGCCGCCTTCCGTATGGATCTGCAGCAGCGCGAACACGCCGACGATGCTCAGCACGTCGGTGAGCGCCGATTCCAGCACCAGCACGGTGCCGGGTTTGTTCGACATTTTCAGCGAATTCACCATCGGGATGACGACCGATGAGGAGGTGTTTCCCAGTGTGACGCCAAGCATGATCGCCGGCAGCAGTTCCAGTCCGCAGCATGTAATGGCCGATTGCAGCAATGATCGCGGCAGTCAATATAAAACTGGCCATCGCCAGCAGGCCGGTCGTTCCCAGCGATTTGCCCAGCACGTCCAGATTCAGCGTCGTGCCGCCCTCAAACAGGATCAGGACCAGCGCAATGGTCGCGATCAGCGAACCGATCTTGCCGAAATCTTCCGGCGTGACGATGCCGAGCAGCGGACCGATCACGATGCCGACCAGCATCAGCACCAGCACGTCCGGAATATTGGTCTTGCCGAATTGCATCGACAGGAAATGCGCGAAAAACAGCATCAGGCCGATAATCAGGATGGTGGTGGACATTTGTTCTTTCGGCTGGTTGGCTGGGGCGGATTATACCCGGCAATCTTTACCGCACGGTTGCACTAGCCGGCGCCCCGGAATTCAATCCGCCGCTATTCTGCGGGATCAATGCGATCGTGTTGCCGGTTTATGCGTAAACATGAAGATGAACAACGCAATCATCACCAGCAAGGCCGCGGAAGCCGAATAGCGGCTCAGATCCAGCCCACCCATGCTGAGCGGCTTGTCGAGGAAATCGCCGACCACCGCGCCCAGCGGGCGCGTCAGTATGAACGCGGCCCAGAACAGCACGGTGCGGGATATTTTTGTCCGGTAATACGCCGCTGCAATAAGCGCCAGCATTGCGCCAAACACGATTGCGCCGCCTTCGTAGCCGATGCCTGCGCTATCCGCGGTCCAGTCGCCCAGCGCGGTACCCAGGGTCTGGGAAAACATGATGGTTACCCAGTAGCACATTTCGGATTTCGGCGAACTGACCGTATCCACGGCGACCGAGCCCAGCGCGCGATACCAGGTGAACAGGGACAGCACCAGCAAGGTGAACAGCAGGATTGTTCCGCCGGCATAACCGATTCCGAGCGAGCGGTCGGCGAAGTCGGCCAGCGTCGTTCCGACGGTCGTGGTGGCAATAATCGTCGTCCAGTAGATGACCGGATGGAATTTCCTTGCGGCAATCTGGACCATCACCGCGACAATGAATATGGCTGCAAATATCGCGGTGCCGTCGAGATAGCCGAGATGCATGGACATCGTCACCGTGTCGCCGCCGGTCTCGCCCAGCGTCGTCGCCAGGATTTTTATGATCCAGAAGATCAGCGTTACCTCGGGTACCTTGCTCAAAATTTCCTGCTTTTCCATATTCACTCCTTGTATTCGATTGGATTGTTGTCGGGGAATTCAGGGTGGCTGTTGCCAGGATTCCCCACCCGGGTAACACGTGATGCTGCAGACAAGCCCGCTAAATCAATGGTTCATTTTCAATGGCGCGATCACCCCCTGATCCCCGCCAGCATCTTCTCCAGCCGCTTCACCGACACGATCACCGGCGTTTTCAGTTCCTGCGCAAACAGCGACACGCGCAGCTCCTGCAGCAGCCACGCGAACTCGTCCACGCGCGGATCGCTGTTGCCCTGCTGCGCCTGGCGCAGCTTTTGCCATGCCTGGGTCAGCGGCTGCATCTGCGCCATGCACTGCGCGTCGCGCGCCGGATTGCTGCGCAGTTTTTCGATGCGCAGGTTGATCGCCTTGAGATAACGCGGCACATGCTGCAGGCGTTCATACGGCGTATCGGCGATGAAGCGTTTGTGCAGCAGCCATTCGAGTTGCGCGCGCACATCCTGATTCGCCTGTGCATTTGCCTTGAGCTGCGGCAAATTCTTCTGCACGGCCTGATATTCGGTCAGCACATTGCCGACCAGCCGCGCGATTTCCTGAGCGACCAGCAGCAGGCGGTTCTTCGCTTCCTTGCCGCGCGCGATAAATTGTTCTTCGTTCGCCGGCAACGGATCGTTCAGGCAACAGCGGTCGAAGGTCATCGCGAGGATCTGCTGCTGCAGTTCCTGCTGCGTGCCGCCAAACGGGGAATTGGGCGTCATGAACAGCATGCCCAGCCGCTGCGCGTCGGGCAGGTTCTTTTCCAGGTACTTCACCTGTTCCTTCAGCAGCAGCATGAACAGGCGGCGCAAGCCGCCGCGGTGCGCGGCCTGCGCCGCATCGCGGGTGTCGAAAGCGCGCAGCACCACCGCATCGCCGTCGTCCACCAGCGCGTTGAACAGCGTGACATCCTGTCCGGCGCGCTTCACCACCCGGGTTTCGGCAAAGTCGCCGAAGCTCCACGAGGTATAGCGCTGCACTGAAACGGTACCGCCATTTTCCTGCGTCGCCGCCCCTGCCATCGTATTCGCCCCGGGCGCGGCGCGCGGCGCAAGCTCGGCATGCAGCTGGGCGAAATTGCGCGACATGCGCAAGCTGCCGGCCATGCTCGTCGACCACGCGGAAATTCATCAGCAAATGCGGCGGCAACTGCTCGAGACGGAACGCATCCGCGGCACGTCGACCTGCTTCTGCTCGCGGATATAGCGCGCCAGCGCCTGCAGCAACGGCGTACCGGACGGCGGCACTTCGCGGCAGAATGCGGCGGCAAATTCCGGCACCGGCACCAGGTGGCGGCGGATTTTCTGCGGCAGCGTCTTGATCAGTTGCGCGACCTTCTCCGCCAGCAGGCCCGGGATCAGCCATTCGCAGCGCGCGGCATCCACCTGGTTGATCAGCGCCAGCGGCACGTTGAGCGTGATACCGTCGTCGTTCTTGCCCGGAGAGAAGTTGTAGCTCAGCGCGAAGCTGACATTGTCGATCTTCAGTTGCGGCGGGATACTGGTCGGTGGTGATGCCCGCCGCCTCGTGGCGCATCAGGTCGTCCTTTTTCAGAAACAGCAGCTTCGCATCGGCGCGCTCCGCCTCCTTGCGCCAGGCTTCGAAAGTTGCGCCGTTGTGGATATCATGCCCGGAGAACTGGCGCGGAATGCGGCTGTCGTAGAACGCGAAGATCAATTCGTCGTCGACCAGCACATCGGGGCGGCGCGCCTTGTGTTCCAGCGCCTCGATGTCGGCGATCAGCTTGCGGTTGTGCGCAAAGAAAGGCGCGCGCGTATCGAATTCGCCGCCGACCAGCGCCTGGCGGATGAACACCTCGCGCGACTCCGCCGGATTCATCGGCCCGTAGTGCACGCGCTTCTTCGGGTTGAGGATCAGCCCGTGCAGCGTGCTGCGCTCCTAGGCCACCACCTGGGCGGATTTCTTCTCCCAGTGCGGATCGTAGTAATGCCGCTTGATCAGGTGCGCACCGGTCTCCTCCAGCCACTCCGTCTCGATGCGCGCAACGACAGCGCGCATACAGGCGGTGGGTCTCGACCAGTTCGCGCCGCCATCACCCATTTCGTGCCTTTTTTCGCCAGCACCGAATTCGGCGCGATGAAGAACTTGATGCCGCGCGCACCCAGATATTCATTGCTTTCCA
The DNA here is from genome assembly GCA_963827265.1 of uncultured beta proteobacterium. Lineage (GTDB taxonomy): Bacteria > Pseudomonadota > Gammaproteobacteria > Burkholderiales > Gallionellaceae > Gallionella. The sequence goes on from CAWHAD010000007.1 coordinate 819,284, forward strand.
CGCTCTTCATGCCGATGTTGCCGAGCAGCCCGCACAGCAGCGCCTTGTGGATCTGCTCGTAGGTGGCCGGCCTTTCGTTCTCGCGCATCCCCATCTCGGCTACCTGCGCATGCAATTGCTGGTGCAGCTCGCGCCATTCGCGCAGGCGCAACGGCGACAGGAAATTTTTGCGGCATTCTTCCGCCAGCAGTCGGTTGGACTTCTTCTCCGCCAGCGCCTGCTCGAACCAGGCCCAGATCTTCAGGTAGGCGAGAAAATCCGAGCGCTCGTCGGCAAAGCGCTTGTGCGCCGCATCCGCCGCTTCCTGCCGGTCCAGCGGACGCTCGCGCGGGTCCTGCACCGACAGCGCGCTGGCGATAACCAGGATCTCGGTCAGGCAGTGATACTGCCGCCCCGCCAGCAGCAGGCGCGCGATCTTCGGATCGAGCGGCAGCCTGGCCAGTTCGTGGCCGAGCCGGGTGAGTTGCCTGGTTTCATCGATCGCGCCGAGTTCGGCGAGCAGCTGGTAGCCGTCCGCGATCATGCGCGGGGTGGGCGGCTCGATGAACGGAAACTCGCCAACCTCGCCGAGATCCAGCGCGCTCATCCGCAGGATCACGGTCGCAAGCGACACGCGGAATATCTCCGGGTCGGTGAATTCCGTGCGCTGCAGGAAATCCGCCTCGTCGTACAAACGCACGCACACTCCGCTCATCACCCGGCCGCAGCGCCCGGCGCGCTGGTTCGCGGCGGCCCGCGAAATCTTCTCGATATGCAGCTGCTCGACCTTGTTGCGGATGCTGTAGCGGTTCACCCGCGCCAGCCCGCAGTCGATCACGTAGCCGATGTTGGGCACGGTCAGCGAGGTTTCCGCGACATTGGTCGCCAGCACCACGCGCCGCTGCCCACCGGTCTTGAATACCTTGTCCTGTTCCGCGGCCGACAAGCGGGAATACAGCGGCAATATCTCGATTCCTTTTGGATGATGCTTGCGCAGCGCCTCCGTTGTGTCGCGTATCTCGCGCTCGCCGGGCAGGAATACCAGCACGTCGCCGCGCAAGCCGCCCGCGGCAAGTTCGTCCAGCGCGCTGCTCACCGCCTGCGGGAGTGACAATTCCGCGTCCAGCTTGCTGGACTGCGGATTGCCTGACTTTGTTACGTCCTCGACGTTGCCCTCTTCGTTTTCCTGCAATGGGCGGTAGCGTATCTCGACCGGGTAGCTGCGCCCGGATACTTCCACAACCTGTGCGCCGAAATGCCGGGCGAAACGGTCCGCATCCAGCGTCGCCGAGGTGATGATCAGCTTCAGGTCGGGGCGGCGCGGCAACAGCTGCTTCAGGTAGCCGAGCAGAAAATCGATGTTCAGGCTGCGTTCGTGCGCTTCGTCGATGATCAGCGTGTCGTAGTTTTTCAGCAGCGGGTCGCTGTGGATCTCTGCAAGCAGGATGCCGTCGGTCATCAGCTTGACGCTGGTGTCGGGCGACACCTTGTCGTGAAAGCGCACCTTGTAGCCGACGGCGCCGCCGAGTTCGGTCTTCAGTTCGAACGCGATACGCGACGCGACGCTGCGCGCGGCAACCCGGCGCGGCTGGGTATGGCCGATGCAGCCCGGCACACCGCGCCCCAGCGACAGGCAGATCTTGGGCAACTGCGTGGTCTTGCCCGAACCGGTTTCGCCGCACACGATCACCACCTGGTTGCCGGCAATCGCGCGCGCCACGTCCTCGCGCTTCTGCACCACCGGCAGGTCGGCGGGAAACTCAATCGCTGCAAGGGAGGCAAGCCGCGCTTTGCGGCGCAGGGCACCGGGCGACAATTCGGGCGACAATTCGGGGATAGCGGTCAACTACGTCTCACGGATTAGTGGATATGGCGCCCGCGCTTATAATGGCAACAGGCAGCAATGTCTATATACTTTACCAAGTTCCCAACTATTTTAACCGGAGCCGCCCATGCCTTACGTCAATATCCGCATCGCGGGAACCCTGACCCGCGACCAGAAAAAGCAGATCGCCGCCGAGATCACCGACACGCTGGAGCGCATTGCGCTGAAACCGAAGTCGTATACCTACATCGCGTTCGACGAGCTTGCCCGACGAAAACTGGGCGATTGCAGGGCAGTTGCTGGATGAGGAATAGCGCGGCATGATGCGCGCAAATCACTAGGAATATTCATATGCAGATCACCACCTCCGCCGAATTTGTCGCCTGGTTCCGTTCCGTCGCGCCCTACATCAACGCGTTCCGCGGCCGCACCTTCGTGATCGCGTTCGGCGGCGAAGTGGTCGCGGACGGCAAGTTCATCGGGCTCACGCACGACTTCAACCTGCTCGCCAGCCTGGGCATCCGGCTGGTGCTGGTGCACGGTGCGCGCCCGCAGATCGAACAGCACCTGGCCAAGAACAATATCGTCGATAGCTACCATCAGGGTGTCCGCCTCACCGATGCGCAGACCATGCAATGCGTAAAGGAAGCGGTCGGGCGGGTGCGCGTCGAGATCGAGGCGCTGCTGTCGATGGGCCTGCCGAATTCCCCGATGGCGAATGCCGACATCCGCATCGCCGGCGGAAATTTTATCACCGCGCAACCGATCGGCATCATCAACGGTGTCGACCTGATGCACACCGGCAGCGTGCGCAAGGTGGATGTCGCCGCGCTGAATGACCGCATGGAATTCGGCGAGGTCGTGCTGCTCTCGCCGCTAGGCTATTCTCCCACCGGCGAGGTGTTCAACGTCACGCTGGAGGACGTCGCGACCGCGACCGCAATCGCGCTGGATGCCGACAAGCTGATATTCCTGATGGACACCGACGGCGTGCATGACAAGAAGGGCAAACTGCTCAAGGAACTCACCGTCGCACAGGCGCAGGACATACTCAGGCCGAAGCGCAAACTGACCGACGACGTGAACCTGTTCCTGCCCTGCGCAATACGCGCCTGCGAGGCCGGGGTTGCGCGCACCCACCTGATCAGCCGCCACACCGACGGTGCGGTGCTGCAGGAACTGTTCAGCGATGAAGGCATCGGCACGATGGTGGTGGAAAGCACGCTCAACTCCCTGCGCGATGCCAGCATCGAAGACATCGGCGGCATACTCGAACTGTTGCGCCCGCTGGAAGAAAGCGGTGTACTGCTCAGGCGCAGCCGTGAATTGCTGGAACAGGAGATCGACCGCTTCGTGGTGCTGGAACACGACCACCGCATCGTCGGCTGCGCAGCGCTGTATCCATTCCCCGACGAGGCCGCCGCCGAACTGGCCGCCCTCGCTGTGGAATCGCAAAGCCGCGGGCGCGGCTACGGCGAGGCCATCCTCAACCACATGATCTCCGTCGCAAAGATGCAGAAGCTGAAAAAGCTGTTCGTGCTGACCACGCGCACCGCGCACTGGTTCATTGAGCGCGGCTTCGTGGAAAGCGATGTCTCCGCGCTGCCCGCGCAGAAGAAGTCGCTGTATAACTATCAGCGCAAATCAAAAGTGTTTGTGCGGAGGATTTAATGTAGTCGTTGAGTTGACGGGCGCTGCCCGGCGGCTTTGACTATTAGTAGCAGTTGTCGAAAAGTTTCAGCCCAGTAGCCCCGGCATTCCGCAAGGCTTTGCTCTCGTCAAGCGCAAGCAATTTGCTGCTTATTCCAGATGATTTGCATCCTGCGGTCAGGCATGCTTGATCACGACGCCCTGCCCGGTGGGTAGTTCCAGGACGGAATGGCCGCGCTCATTCATGAATGCCAGTTCCGACCTCATCTGGTTCGCGTTGCATATCCAGCCAAAATCGTCGAATACGATCATCCCGCCGGGTGTAACTTTATCGAACAGGTGTTCCAGCGCCAGCATCTCGGCCTTTTCGGAGTTCATGTCGATATGCAGGAATGCGATCTTTTCAGGAACCGCTGTTGCGAATGAATCCGGCACAATTCCGCGGATGATATTCACATTTTCATATTTGGCGAATTTTTCGCGAACGCCGTTATAGATCTCCTCGGGATCGTACTGCGTGTAGTAGCCCCATGCTTGTCTTTCCTGCTCGGTGGAGGTTTTTTCCGGCAGGCCTTCAAACGTATCATAGAGGTAGGCTTGGCGCGGCAAGTCCTGGAAGTCGAGATACTTGAACAACACGGACGAACAGAAACCCTTGAACACCCCGCATTCGACAAAATCGCCTTCCACATTCAAGGCATTCTTCGCCGCCCATGCCAAAGTATGCAGCCGCCAGAGAAGACTGCGTTCCTGGTCGGTAGTGGCGCACTCCTGGCAACTTGCCATGAATTTGGTATCGTACCGGAATGACAGATTGCGCCACAAACATACGATCATGTCATTGCAGTAAAATTCCCCTTTGAAGATATCCTCTATCGTGGCCAGCGCTTGCCGGAGGTCTTCGAATCTTTCAGGCGGAACTCCGTAGAACATCCGTTTTTTTCCTTGTGGATTGCATTTTTTTGATGGGTTTGACGGCGGTCATCAGTTTATTATTATGCTACTTCATTTCCTGGTGGGAGCCAAAAAATGCGAACATGGACCAGCGGTCCATCCATTATCACTGCGCTTGCTTTTGAACAATTAAAGTTCAACTTCAATGTCATTCCATGGCGCAACCTTCAGCAGCAATAGCATCCCGGGTATCGCCAATACCGCACACAGCAGAAAAAAGCCGCCCCATCCCAGCTGGTCGACAAGCCATCCCGCCGTCGCATTGACGAAAGTGCGCGGCACCGCGGCAAAGGCTGGTAAACAGCGCGAACTGGGTTGCGGTATAGGCGGGATGGGTTGTATGCGCGATGTAGGCGACGAACGCCGCGGTGCCCAGACCCACGCCAAATGCTTCCAGGCCGATCACGAGCGCGAGCTGGGTCAGGTGCAGCGTGGTCACTTCCGGCTGTGCTCCCTGCAGCGCCAGCCAGTAGAAGCCGAAGATGCTCACCACCTGCACCGCACCGAACAGCCACAGCGCGCGGTTGATGCCGATCTTCAGCATCCAGATGCCGCCGAGCAGCGCGCCGATCACCGCCGGCCACAACCCGGCATTCTTTGCGATCAGCCCGATCTCCGATTTGGAGAATCCCATGTCCAGATAGAACGGCGTGGCCAGCGCGGTGCACAGGCTGTCGCCGAGTTTGTAGAAGAACAGGAACGCAAGGATCAGCAGCGCGCTTCTGCCAGCCGCGGCGGGTGATGAATTCATGGAACGGTTCGACCACCGCTTCGCGCAGCGTCCTGGGCGGTTCGGCGCGGTGCGGCTCGCTGACCATCAGCGTCATCACCATGCCGGGCAGCATGAACAGCGCGGTGATCATGAACACCATGTCCCACGGCAGATGGTCGGCGAGGATCAGCGCCAGCGAACCGGGGATCAGGCCGGAGATGCGGTAGGCGTTCACGTGCACCGCATTGCCCAGACCGAGCTCGTTGTCGAACAGCAGCTCGCGACGGTAGGCATCCAGCGCGATGTCCAGCGTGGCGCTCAGAAAGCGCCAGCAGCGTGGTGAACAGCACGATCATGGTCAGGTCCTTCTGCGGCGAGAATCCGCCCAGCGATCGCGATCACCACCAGCAGCGCGCCCTGCATCAGCAGCATCCAGCCGCGCCGGCGGCCCAGTGCCGGCACCGCATAGCGATCCAGCAGCGGCGACCACAGGAATTTCCAGGTATAGGGAAACTGGATCAGCGCGAACGCGCCGATCACCTTGAGGTCAATGTGCTCGGTGCGCAGCCAGGCGGGAACCAGATTGAGCAGCAGGTACAGCGGCAGGCCGGAGGCGAATCCGGTGAACACGCAGATCAGCATGCGGCGGGTGAACAGCTGCTGCCAGATGCTCATGCGCCGCGCTGGAATCGATACACCGCGGTGCTGCCGAGCAGATTGGGCAACACCTTCACTTCGCTGCTTCCCGTCATCACGCGGCGCTCGAGTATGGCATACGCGATGTCCGCCGCAGAATGTCCTCGAAGTCATGCAGCGTGCACAGGTGCACATTGGGCGTGTCGTACCACTGGTAGGGCAGATCTTCTGGATACCGGCATGTTGCCGCGCAACACATTCAGGCGGTTCTTCCAGTAGCCGAAGTTGGGGAAACTGACGATGCCCTCGCGCCCGACGCGCAGCATTTCCTGGATCAGCGGCTCGGTGTGGCGCGTGGCTTGCAGCGTCTGCGACAGCAGCACGAAATCGAACGAGTTGCTCTCGAATCCGGACAGGCCCGATTCCAGGTCGCCCTGGATCACGTTCACGCCGTTGCGGATGCACGCGACGATGTTTGAATCGCTGATCTCGACCCCATAGCCGCGCACCCTGCGGGTGTCCTTCAGGTAGCGCAGCAGGCTGCCGTCGCCGCAGCCGAGATCGAGCACCGATGCACCCTGCGGTATCCATGCCGCGATCGCGGCAAAATCCGGGCGGGCGGCGGCGAGTTCGGCGGGATCGTGCGCGCTCATGCTGAAAATTCCCCGGCAATGCGGTCAAGATAGGCGCGCATCACCGCGTGGTAATGCTCGTGCTGCATCAGGAACGAGTCGTGCCCGTGCGTCGACGCGATCTCGGCGTAGCTGACGTTGCGGCGATTGTGCAACAGCGCATTGACGATCTCGCGCGAACGTTCCGGCGCAAAGCGCCAGTCGGTGGTAAACGACACCACCAGAAAATCTGCCTGGGCAGCCAGGAATGCCTTGTCGAGATTGCCATCGTATTCGCGTGCCGGATCGAAATAATCCAGTGCCTTGGTCATCAGCAAATAGGTATTGGCGTCGAAATACGACGCGAACTTGTCGCCCTGATAGCGCAGGTAGGACTCGATCTCGAACTCGATGTCGTAGCCGTAGCCCAGCTTGCCCGGAGCGCAGGCTGCGCCCGAACTTGTCAGCCATCGCATCGTCGGAAAGATAGGTGATATGCCCCAGCATGCGCGCCAGGCGCAGCCCGCGCCTGGGCACCACGCCATGTTCGTAAAAATTTCCGCCGTGGAAATCCGGGTCGGTCAGGATCGCGTTGCGCGCCACATCGTTGAACGCGATGTTCTCCGCGGTCAGGTGCGGTGCGGCGGCGATGACCAGCACGTGGCGCACGCGTTCGGGAAACGACAGCGACCACTGCATTGCCTGCATCCCGCCCAGGCTGCCGCCCATCACCGCGGCGAACTGCCTGATGCCGAGCTGGTCGGCAAGACGCGCCTGCGATTCCACCCAGTCCTCCACCGTCACGACCGGAAAGTTCGCGCCGTACGGTTTGCCGGTTTGCGGGTCGATGCTGGAGGGGCCGGTCGAGCCGTGGCAGCCGCCCAGATTGTTCAGCGCCGATGACAAAAAATTTGTCGGTATCGACCGGCTTGCCGGGCCCGATCATGTTGTCCCACCAGCCGGCGTTTTTGGGGTCGTCGGCATAATGACCCGCCACATGGTGATGGCCGGACAATGCGTGGCATACCAGGATCGCGTTGGACTTGTCCGGATTCAGCGTGCCGTAGGTTTCGTATGCCAGTTCGTAGCGCGGCAGCACCGCGCCGCTCCTGAACGAGAGCGGCGTGTCGAATGTGGCGCGTTGCGCAGTTACTGTACCGACCGAGTTGTTCATAAATTTGTTTTGCGGGCAAATCGCCGTGTCGCGTGCTCGCTCAATCCTCGTCTATCCAGCCAGATATGCCTCGTCATTCGCTGTTAAAACTCCCAGCCATTCGACTAAGCCCGCAAGCGGGCAAGTCGCTGGTTATGTGCGGCTCCTTGCGCTTTACTCCGCAAAACAAATTTCAAGACTTGGTAGTCAGCCAAAACAAAAACCCGCACAGCTTGTGGCTAGAGCGGGTTACTTCGCTTTAGCTGGTATGTTTAGAGTGCCCCGCAAGCTGATGTCAAATCGGCACTGGAACGCAGTTTCCGCGTTTTGGGTTTTCCTGTCAATCATCGCAAGCCATGCGACAGCGCCATTTCAGCGCCGGTGCGGGCACTTCTTCCTGGTGCAATCGGCATAGATATGCAGCGAGTGATCGCGAATCGCGAAGCCCAGTTCGGTGGCGACCTTTTCCTGGCGGGTTTCGATCGCCGCATCGTAGAATTCCTCGACATGGCCGCATTGCAGGCAGACGATGTGATCGTGATGCTCGCCCTGGTTCAGTTCGAACACCGACTTGCCGCCCTCGAAATGGTGGCGCACCAGCAGCCCGGCCTGCTCGAACTGGGTGAGCACGCGGTACACCGTTGCCAGGCCCACGTCCTCTCCGCTGTTGAGCAGCTGTTTATAGACATCCTCCGCGCTCAGATGGCGTTCTTCGCTGTTTTCGAACAGATCCAGCACCTTGAGCCGCGGCAAGGTGGATTTCAGTCCGGCGTTCTTCAGGTGATCAGGCTGGTGCATATGACTCGCTCGCAAATATTCCGGATACATGATGCCAGATAGCTGTTGCAAACGCAAACAAGAACGATTATCATTTGCATCAAGTTGCGTGACACAACCTTTATTCAGCCATTAACCGATTGGGTGTTATCTCGAGGAGACATCGTGCTTGCCCGTATATTTTTTGCCTGCATCGCGACAGGAATACTTTTGATGCCGGAATCCGCGTTCGCCGCAGACCCCATGCTGCTTTCGATTCATGACAGCCGGTTCGAGCCGGAACTGCTGGCCGTACCTGCCGGGGTCAAACTCAAGCTTGTGATCCGCAATCCGGGTGATTTGCCGGCCGAGTTCGAAAGCACCGACCTTTCCCGCGAGGTGATCGTGCGCGGCCATGGCGAGACCGCGATTTATATCGGACCGCTGGATCCGGGAAGTTACCGGTTTTTCAATGATTTCAACCGCGAGATGCAGGGCACTATTGTCGCAAAGCCCGCCGCGGGCAAGGAGGACTAGCATGCTAGCGACTGCGGTGATCATGTTTCGGGAAGTTCTTGAGGCCGCGCTGATTATTGCGATCGTGCTCGGTGCCAGCCGGGGAATCGCCGGTCGCGGCCGGTGGATCGCGGCCGGTGTCGGCCTTGGCTTGCTCGGCGCGTCCATCGTCGCAATCCTGGCCAACGCGGCATCGTCCGAATTTTCCGGCAATGGCCAGGCTATCCTCAATGCAGTCATCCTGCTCGGTGCGGTTGCGATGCTGACCTGGCATAACGTATGGATGAGCGCGCACGGGCGGCAGCTTGCTGCAGAGGTAAAGACGGTCGGTCTGGATGTCCGTTCCGGACAGCGTCCGTTGGCTGCCTTGCTGGTAATCACGCTGGTCGCGGTGATGCGCGAGGGATCCGAGGCGGTACTGTTCTTCTGGGCGATTGCGACCAGCGGCGAGCAAAGCCTCAATATGGTCATCGGCGGTCTGGGCGGAGTCGTCGGCGGGATGCTGGTCGGCCTGCTGTTGTATATCGGCCTGCTGCGCATCCCTGTCCGGCACTTTTTTACGGTGACCAGCTGGTTGATCCTGTTCCTGGCATCCGGGCTTTCGGCTCAGTCGGCCGGCTTCCTCAACCAGGTCGGCCTGTTGCCTGGTCTGGGCTACGGGGTGTGGAATACGTCGGATATCCTGAGCCAGAACAGTCTGGCCGGGCAGCTGCTGCACATCCTGGTCGGCTATATCGCGCGGCCCTCTGGCATCGAGGTCGTGTTCTACGTCGGCACGTTCCTGATCATCCTGATTCTGATGCGGGTATCCGGCAATCTCCAGGGCAGGCGGATTAAGACTGCGGGGAATCCGGCTTGAAATCCAATGCCCGGCGAGTGGCGCCGCTTGCGGCGCTTGCGATCATCTGTGGCCTTGCGGCCAACGCTGCCTGCGCGGACAACGACTTCATCGTCTATTCGCCCTACGTTGTCCAGGGACAAAGCGAAGTCGAGCTGTACGGATTCAGCTCCCGGGATGCCCGTAGCGAACTCAACGGGGCAAGCGGCTATAACGTATCGGTTGCCCATGCATTCACCGGCTGGTGGAAAGCCGAAGTTTATCTCGGCTCATTCAATCGTGATCCGGGAGGTTCGACGCATCCCTCAGGATATGAATTCGAAAATACCTTTCAGCTGACTGCGCCGGGCGAGTACTGGGCGGATGCGGGATTTCTGGCGTCATACGAATACAGCAAGGAACCGGCAACTCCGGACAGTATCGAATTCGGTCCGCTGTTCGAGAAATTGTCCGGGCATCTGGACCAGCGACTCAACCTTGTCTGGAAAATACCGCTGGGCAGCGGAGTTGGCGTATCGAACGAGTTCCGGTCAGCTTACAGCATCAGCTATAAAATGGAATATAACAAGGCGACATTTGCGCCTGGAATCGAAGCCTATTACCGCCCCGGTGACAACGCCACGCAAGCCGGCCCGGTACTATACGGGGAGCTGCGCACAAGTGCAGGAAACGAACTGGAATACAGTCTGGGCGTCGTATTCGGCATCAACCAGGGCGCTCCCGATAAAACACTCCTGGCGCGGCTGGAATACGAGTTTTTTTGAACCGAAATCTTGCCGGTTCCGGAACACCGCTAGGAATTGAGCCTGTCCAGCAGATCGCGTATCTTCATCGGATCATCCGAGCGCAGGATCTTCTGGGTAAGCACGGCGATTTCGTGCAGGCTGGTGGTCAGCACGCGCTGCTTCACGGTCGGCACCTGCGCCGAAAACATCGAAAACTGGCGCAGCCCGAATCCCAGCAGCAAGCGCGTGTAAACCAGTTCACCGGCCATTTCGCCGCACACCGAAATCGGCACGCCGAGACGGTTCGACGTGGCGATGATGCGCGACAGCAGGTGCAGCACCGCCGGATGCAGCGGGTCATAGAGATGCGCGACTTCCTCGTCGGTCCGGTCTATCGCCAGGGTGTACTGGATCAGGTCGTTCGTGCCGATTGACAGGAAGTCCAGTTTCCTGGCGAATACATTGAGCGCCAGCGCCGCGGCCGGAATTTCGATCATGCCGCCGATTTTTATCGCGCGGTCGTAGGGTATCCCCTCGTCATCCAGGATCTGCTTGGTGGCCGCAATGAACTGCAGCGTCTGGTTGAGTTCAGAAGCGCCCGACAGCATCGGGATCAGGATTTTGACATTGCCATAATGCGAGGCGCGCAGCAGCGCGCGCATCTGGGTGCGGAACAATTGCGGTTCAGCCAGACAGAAGCGTATCGCGCGCAGGCCCAGCGCGGGATTGTTGGCAACGCGTTTTGCGCCGTTCAGCTGCTTGTCACCGCCAAGGTCGAAAGTGCGTATCGTGACCGGCTTGTCTTCCATGCCCATCGCGACCGCGCGGTAAGCCTCGAACTGTTCTTCCTCGTCCGGCAAGTTGGTCCCGGTTGAGGAACAGGAATTCGCTGCGGAACAATCCGATTCCGGTCGCGCCGTTCTCTTTCACCTCGGCGATATCCTCCGGCTTTTCGATGTTGGCATACAGGTCGACCTCGGTTCCGTCCAGGGTGTTGGCGCGCGCGGTGCGCAGCCGTTTGAGTTTCTTGCGTTCCAGTTCCCATTCGCTCTGGCGCAGCTTGTATTCGGCTAGGATCAGCTTGTCGGGATTGACGATCAGTACGCCCTGCTCGCCGTCCAGGATCAGCAGATCGTCCTCGCGTATCAGTTCGCCGCGCATGGTGCAGGCCGACCACGCACGGCGTGTTCAGGCTGCGCGCAACGATCGCGGTGTGCGATGTCGCACCGCCCACATCGGTGATGATCGCGCCGTACTGGTGCGGCTTGAACTGGATCAGGTCTGCGGGGCTCAGATCATGTGCCACCAGTATCGTCTCGACATCGTGGCGCGCGGAAGGGGGCAGGTGCCCGGGTTGCCCGAGCAATTGCTTGAGCAGCCGTTCCGCCACCTGCTTCACATCGGTCTGGCGCTCGCGCAAGTAGGCATCCTCGAACTGCGTCGAACTGTGCAACCAGGGTTTCCGTCTGCACCTTGATCGCCCATTCCGCGTTGCACTGTTCGCTGGCGATCATCTCGCGCGGCGCGGCGCTCAGCAGCGGATCGTCCAGGATCATCTGGTGCAGTTCGAGGAAGGCATCGAATTCTGCGGCGGCATAGGTCGGGCGATTGCTGCGCATGCCGGCAAACTCTTTGCGTGTTGCCGCCAGCGCGGCGTCAAAACGCGCAATTTCTTCATTGAGGAAAGCCTTGGGCAGCACGTAATGCGCAACATCCAGCGAAGTGTGCGAAATCAGGTGGGCATAGCCGATCGCAATGCCGCTGGAAACCGCTATGCCGTGCAGGGTAAAACTCATTCGCCTTCTCCGAAGTAATCGTTTATCAATTTCACCAGGGCCTCCATCGCTTCGGCCTCATCCTCGCCATTGGTCTCGATGCTTATCGTCGTGCCCTTGGCGGCGGCCAGCATCATCACGCCCATGATGCTTTTTGCATTCACGCGGCGATTGTTGCGCGACATCATCACTTCGCATTTGAAACTGGCAGCAAGCTGGGTGAGCTTGGCCGAAGCACGCGCATGCAGGCCGAGTTTGTTGATGATGACCACGTCCTGTTTCAACACTTATCCCGCCATCCTGACGATACATTCACGCCCGCCATCGACCGCCAGTTCTGCGAGTTCCGGCAGGGTTTTGTCCGGGCTGCACACCACGCGCAGCAGCATCGGCAGATTCAAGCCCGCAACACCCGTCACGCGGTCGGCATGGCAGAGCTGCCGTCCGATGTTGCTGGGCGTCGCGCCAAACACATCGGCCAGCAGCAGCACCCCGCCGCCCGTGTCGAGCTGCTTGATGAGCGCCTGTCCTTCGAGCAGTTTCTGTTGCGGATCGTCGCCGGCCAGCACCGACAATACTTTCAAATTGGGCGGCACTTCGCCCAGCACATGCCTGACGCAATCCACAAAGCTGTCGCCCAGACCGTTGTGCGTCACCAATAAAATCCCGGTCACGAATCACTCCTGCTCATTCTTGTTAGATCTTTACGATCAGGTATGCACCCAGCAACACGACGGCCGGTAACGCGATCCAGCCGTAGCGCGCAAACCAGCGCAGCAATCCGGCCTTGCCGGCATCCGCCCGCTGTTCCTGGTCGACGATCCGGCCGATCTTGCGCAATGCGCTGACGGCGACCGCGCGCTTCACTTTATGCTCCACGATGTCCGGTTCGGAATCCGGCATCGGCACGGGATTGTTCATGGTTCAACCTCCGGATGGACGTTGCTGTCCGTGAATTCTAGCCGCTTCTGCAATTCTGCTGTGATATGTATTTTGCCCTGTCCGTCCACCAGCATCGCCTCGGTAATTCCCATGCGGGTGGCGGCAGCACGCCAGCCGCCTGTTCCCGAGACGAATAACGGCTTGGAATCGGCATCCGACAGCACACCGGCGCGCGGACCACGGGTCAGTATGGTGACCGCCTGCACACCCTGCACCGGATATCCGCTGCGCGGGTCGATCAGATGGCAATAGCGCACATTTCCTATCATGAAATAGCGCTGGTAATCACCCGAGGTGCCGATCGCCTCGCCGTCGTGCAGATCAAGGATCGCCAGTGCGCCGGATTTGCGCGGATGCTGGATGCCGACACGCCAGGGACGATCGCCATGCTGGCCGAGCGCCAGAATGTTGCCGCCGATGTTGATCAGCGCATTGCGGATACCCTGCTTGCGCAGGATATCGGCGGCGCGATCCAGTGCGTAACCCTTGGCATATCCGCCCAGATCCACCTGTACGAACCTGTTCCTGCTCCGCGCCCTGCCGCGCGCGATCGTGATATCGCTCATCTGCGGGTTGGCCGCGACCCATTGCGCGAGCTTTCCCTTGTCCGGCAGCACGGGCTTGAATTCGTCGGAATGGAAACCCCACAGCTGCACCAGCCCGCCGATCGCCGGGTTGAACAATCCCTGCGACCGTTGCGACAACTGTGTGGCATCCTGCCAGTATCGCGGCAAGCTCCGGCGAAACGGCGGCGCTCCTGCCCCTGGCAAAAGCCGCATTCATTTCGCTGAGCTCGCTTGGCTGCCACGCGTGCAACATGTCGTGCAAACGCTGGAATTCATGCATCACCTGGCCGACCGCGAGCCGTGCGCGCAGCTCCGGCTCGCCGTAGACGCTCACCTCCACCAGCGTGCCGAACACATATCCCTGCTCCTGATACAGCGGCTGTTTGGCTTTGCACCCGGCAAGCAGCACCACGACAGCAATGAGGAATAATCCGATCTGCCTGGTCATCTATGGGTTTGCAGGGGGATTTTCGACCGCCTCGATTTCCAGCGACGCAGCGAGCAAGGCCAGGCGCGCCACGACACCGTAGGCATAAAACCGGTTCGGGCGTGTCGTCCGGACCGCGGTCCGGATTGGGCAATGTGCAGTGAGTCTCGAACGCGAGCGGCATGAAATGCATTCCGGGCGCGTTGAGATTTTCGTCCACGCCGCGGGTGGTATGCACGCGATAGAAGCCGCCGACCACATAGTGGTCGATCATGTACACCACGGGTTCGGCCACCGCCTCGTTGATCTGTTCGAAGGTGTAAACTCCCTCCTGGATCAGCACATCCGTTACCGCCATTCCTTCCTTCACCACCGCCATCTTGTTGCGCTGCTTGCGGTTCAGGCCGACGCACTTCGCTCGCATCCTTCACCGTCATGATGCCCATGCCGTAGGTTCCCGCATCGGCCTTGACGATCACGAAAGGATCATTCTTCACGCCGTATTCGGCATACTTGACGCGTATCTTCTGCAGCACTGTATCGACCTGCGCGGCCAGGCATTCCTCCCCGACCCGCTCCTGGAAATTGACCTGGTCGCAGGTGGCGAAATAGGGGTTGATCAGCCACGGGTCGATATCCAGCAGCTGGGCAAACTTGCCGGTAATCTGGTCATAGGCTGCAAAATGCTGCGATTTGCGCCGCGCATACCATCCGACCGCAAGCGGCGGGTATACCGGCTGTTCGAGATTTTTCAGTATATCCGGCGCGCCGGCCGACAGATCGTTGTTGAGCAATACCACGCAGGGATCGAAGCCCGCCAATCCGATACGATTTCCGTTCCGCTCCAGCGGTTCAAGCGTCAGCGCGCTGCCGTTGGGCAATTCGATCTGCGTCGGCCTGGTGATCTCCGGCAGCATGCTCCCGATGCGCACGCGCATGCCGGCCTGCTTCAGGATCAACTCGATCTGCGCGACGTTCTGCAGATAAAACTTGTTGCGCGTATGGTTCTCCGGAATCAGCAATACACCGCGCGCTTCCGGGCATATCTTTTCCACCGCGCTCTGCATTGCCAGCACGCATAACGGCAGGAATTCGGGATTGAGGTTGTTGAAGCCGCCCGGAAACAGATTGGTATCCACGGGCGCCAGCTTGAAACCGCTGTTGCGCAGATCGACCGACGCGTAAAACGGCACGGCATGCTCCAGCCATTGGGCGCGGAACCAGTGTTCGATGGTTGGCATCGCCGTCAGGAAGCGCCGCTCCAGTTCGTGCAGGGGACCGGTCAACGCGGTGGTGAGATGGGGAACCATAATGCTCGGCTGATAATTGAATCGTCACATTCTAGCCGATCGCCGCTGCCTGGTGATAAATCTGCGATCCCGGCATGCGGGCTGTCGATCTTCGGGAGAGCAAATTCCGTTCGAAAAAAAGCCGGCTGATGCCGGCTTTTTCTGCGAGACAGCGGCCAGATTTACTTGTCCAGCGCCAGGATGAATTCAACCAGCTTCTTGATGTCAGCCTGTTTTTTTCCGCCAGCATCCATCGGAGGCATCGGCACCGTACCCCACACGCCACCGCCGCCCTTCGATACCTTGGCGACCAGTTTGGCTTCGGCTCCCGCTACTCCCTTGTATTTTTTCGAGACGTCCATCCAGGCCGGGCCGACTATCTTGTGGTCGATTGAGTGACAAGCAGTACAGCCGTGACTTTTCGCCAGATCCGGCATGGCGGTAGCCATCGCACCCCCCGAAATCATCAATCCTGCCATGGCCATGCTGAAAATAATCGATTTCATGATACCTCCAAAGAATTTAAATAAATTACAACCTAGCTAAAGGAGAAGCTATCAGACAAGCCAGACCTTCCGCGTGCAATTCTATACCTCCGTCATCGCAATAACAATTGTTCTCCCAAGGGATAAGCCGCGTTTATCCCGTTGCGACGGATGCGCGTCGATATCGAACGGTGAGTGACCGTCCAGAAGTCATTCCGCCGCAAGGACCGGGTGGCGCGGTCTGTCTTTCGATCGCCTGCCCGTTGACTTTCTGCGGTCGGTGAATATCAGGCCGCCCATTTTCCCTGTCGTCAGCCACGGCCCGTCCGCACCGAACGGGTTGGCTTTGCGTCGGTCATTCCCGTTTCTATGCTCCATGATTTCCTCGCACCACAAAAACATACACATGACTGCATGGCCCCGATTGCCGAACCAGCTGTACTTTCGACATATTCCGCGGGTAATAATGCCGCACAGTGTTAAAATTGCAATCCAGAAATTTTCCAGAACCGATTTCCCATGCTTTCCACCGCCAACATCACCATGCAGTTTGGGGCCAAGCCCTTGTTTGAAAACGTTTCCGTAAAATTCGGCGACGGCAATCGCTACGGCCTGATCGGCGCAAACGGATGCGGAAAATCCACCTTCATGAAGATACTCGGCGGCGACCTGGAGCCGACTTCGGGCAACGTGATGCTGGACAGGGACGAGCGGCTCGGCAAGCTGCGCCAGGACCAGTTCGCGTTCGAGGACATGCGCGTGCTGGATGTGGTGATGATGGGTCACACGGAAATGTGGGAAGCAATGTCGGAGCGCGATGCGATCTATGCCAATCCCGATGCCAGCGAAGAAGACTACATGCGCGCCGCCGACCTGGAAGCCGAGTTCGCCGAATACGACGGTTACACCGCCGAACCGCGCGCAGGGGAGTTGCTGCTCGGGGTGGGCATAGCGATCGAACTGCATCAGGGACCGATGAGCGCGGTCGCGCCCGGTTTCAAGCTGCGCGTGCTGCTGGCGCAGGCCCTGTTCTCCAACCCGGACATCCTGCTGCTCGACGAGCCGACCAACAACCTCGACATCAACACCATACGCTGGCTGGAAGATGTCCTCAACGCGCGCAACTGCACGATGGTCATCATCTCGCATGACCGCCATTTCCTGAACAGCGTCTGCACCCATATGGCCGACCTGGACTACGGCAAGATCACGGTGTACCCCGGCAACTACGACGATTACATGCTGGCTTCCACCCAGGCGCGCGAACAGCAGGCGTCCGATAACGCCAGGGCCAAGGAGAAAGTCGCCGAACTGAGAGCGTTCGTTGCGCGCTTCTCGGCGAATGCGTCCAAGGCCAGGCAGGCCACCTCGCGCGCGCGCCAGATCGACAAGATCAAGATCGAGGACATCAAGCCGTCCAGCCGCCAGTACCCGTTCATCCGCTTTGAATACGACGAGCGCGAAAAGCTGCACCGCACCGCTGTGGAAGTGCAGCACATGTCCAAGGGCTTCGACAAGGTTCTATTTTCCAATGTGAACTTCCGCATCGATGCGGGCGAGAAGGTCGCGATCATCGGGCCTAACGGTATCGGCAAAACCACGCTGTTGCGCTGCCTGGCGGGCGACCTGCAACCCGACACCGGCACCATCAAGTGGACCGACAAGGCAAAGCTCGGCTACTACGCGCAGGATCACAGCGCCGATTTTGCAGAAGACAAGTCCATGACCGAGTGGATGGCTTACTGGCGCGGTCCGCACGATGACGACCAGACGGTGCGAGCAACGCTGGGCCGGCTGCTGTTTTCCGGAGACGAGGCGAAGAAAAAAGTGAAGGTGCTGTCAGGCGGAGAGAAGGGACGCATGCTGTTCGGCAAACTGATGCTGCAAAAGCCCAACGTGCTGCTGATGGACGAGCCGACCAACCACATGGACATGGAATCCATCGAATCGCTCAACACGGCACTGCTGGAATACAAGGGCACGCTGCTGTTCGTCAGCCATGACCGCGAATTCGTTTCATCGCTGGCAACGCGGATCATCGAGATCACCGCCAAGGGCATTTCCGACTACCACGGCACTTACGAAGAGTATCTGCGCGACCAGGGCATGGCTTTATAGATATAAACACGGTCCCCGCAGCGGGATCGGAAGCGCCTCAATAAATCTGTACGGTATCAGACGCTATCGGATGAATGCACTCCGGCTATTCCTGCAATTACGGTTACTTGTTGCAAGCGTCAAAGCATTGATCTTTGGTTCGGTCCGTGTATTGCCTGCATCTCGAAAAACACTGGTCAAAGGAATCCGAAGCCGGTGCCGCTTGAACAGCCGGTTTGGGTTCGCTTGCCACATCGGGTTGCGGCGCAACCTGGATGTGCCGGGTTTCCGGGTTGGAGCCTTCAATAAACCCCAGATCGTCCAGGCAAAGGTTCAGTCTTCTCGCCAAATCAACAATGACCCCCCGTCCAAGCTTGTCCAGGGTTTCGGGGCGGAAATTATGTTTCATATCCAGGCTCACGCCGTAATCATCGGGATCCAGTTCATTCACATGATCCAGTTGGGCGGGTATTGAGCCGACGGCCATGACCTCACCATTTTTGCCTATTACGACGACACTCAGGTTTGCACGAAAAACCAGCTTCGGGTCCCCGCCGAGATTGTTGTTTTTAAGCAGTGCATTCATCCCTTCAAGCAAATAATATGCCTTGTGATCCTGCTGGTTATCATCTGCCTTGTCCGGGGCAGCCCGCACGACAAAGATTGCATCAAGGTCATTTTTTCGAGCCAGGTCGGCAAATGCATCCTTCGCGTCCGACCCCTCGAAACCGCTTGGCGTATTCAAGGTTTCCAGCAGTGCCGCCTGGTCATACCCGATTTTCTTAATGGTCCAGCCGGGATCGGATTTCGCAATTCTGGCGCGGGACACATAAAGGATGCTGTCTGCCACCTTGCCACCCATATCAAACTGCGTGTATGTATTGGAAGACGAGAATATTGCGATCTTGTCGAAATTGACATTTTCCGGAACGAGGGAAACAACGGCAACGCTCTTGATCGCGTTCTTGCTTTGTTCGCTCAAATGATGCGGCACAGATGCACAACCGGACAACAGCAAAAAGATTGCCGATATGTTTATGAATGGGTTTGATCCGAGTTTCATGTCAGTTTTCCAATTTTATCTGGCCGAATGCGCAATTGTACTATTATCAAATCAACTGTTTATAAAATCCATGCTGATCAGTTCGTTTTTCTTTTCCAATGCCGCTTAATGTTTGACTAAACCCCGGCAGATAAATTGCCAGTTTCAACCAGCCATTCGTTTAGAATCTTTGAATTCTCGAAGGATATGTCATGTACAACGCCAGACGCTACACCCTGACCATATCATGCCCCGACCGTGCAGGAATTATAGCCGCGGTTAGCGGATTTATCGCCGAGCACGGCGGTTTCATCGTTGAGGCGAATTATCACACCGAACTGGAAGCGCAGCGCTTTTTCATGCGCCAGGAAATTCTGGCCGATTCCCTGCCGTTTGATGCCGGTGAATTTTCCCGCCTTTTTGCGGCATTGGCGACAAAGTTCGATATGACCTGGCAACTGTCAGACACGGCGCGCAGGAAGCGGCTCGTGATACTGGTTAGCAAGCAGGACCATTGCCTGAATGATCTGCTGCACCGCTGGCGCAGCGGCGAATTGCTGGTTGACATCCCATGCGTGATTTCCAACCACCAAGACCTGCGCAGTTTCGTCGAATGGCACGGTATCCCGTACTTCCATGTCGGCATGCCCGGAAGTGATGGCGCCGACAAGACAGCAGTATTTGAGCAAATCGCCGCACTGTTCGACCAACATCAGGGCGATTGCATGGTGCTGGCGCGTTTCATGCAGATCCTGCCGCCCGCCCTGTGCCAGCGCTACCCGGGCCGCATCATCAATATCCACCACAGTTTCCTGCCTTCCTTTGCCGGCGCGAAACCCTATCATCAGGCCTATCAGCGCGGCGTAAAACTGATCGGTGCGACCTGCCATTACGTCACCGATGAACTGGATGCGGGTCCGATTATCGAGCAGGACACAACACGCATCGACCACGGAGACTCAGTCGAAGATCTGGTGCGTTACGGGCGCGACATCGAAAAAACGGTATTATCGAGGGGACTGCGTTATCACGTGGAAGATCGTGTACTGGTGTGCGGAAACAAGACTATCGTATTTCGCTGATACGGAATTTACAGGCAATGCATGACCATATATGGGGAAAGCCATGAAAAAACTCGTACTCGCCTTTTTTCTCATTTTCATCCTGCCGCCGGCTATTGCCGAATCACACCCCGCTGCTGCAATTACACATCCGGCCGTCGTGTACTGGGATTCGCCGGAAGGAAGGGAAATTCGCGACCGCATGCCGGCCGACGCGGACTACTGGCAGCTCGCCCCAAACTTCGCTACGCAGATCACCCAGTCGTATTGCTCGGTCGCCAGCGCGATCACCGTGCTCAACTCGATGCCGATCAAAAAGCCGGTCGATCCTACCTATGCGCCCTATGCCTACTTCACCCAGCACAACTTCTTCACACCCGAGGTGGTAAAGGTCATCAGCCCGCAGACCGTGCTTGAGATGGGCATGACACGCGAGGAGATGGCCGCAACGCTGTCCCGCCAGGGCGTCGGGGCAACTTCCATCCCCGGCGACACCTTCAGCGATCAGAGTCTGCGCACGCTGCTGAAGAAAGCGCTCGGCGACGACGGACAATTCGTGCTGGCCAACTATTATCGCGGCACGCTGGGACAGGTCGGCGGCGGCCACTGGTCCGCGCTGGCCGCCTACGATGCGGAATCCGACAGCGTGCTGATACTGGACGTGGCCAAGTACAAATATCCGCCGGCGTGGGTCAGCATCAGCCTGCTGCGCCAGGCGGTCGCGACGACGGACACGACCAGCAACAAGCCGCGCGGCCTGGTGATCGTGTCAAAGGAGTAAACCGTCACACATGTCTTGCCACAAGGCGGCGTATCTCCGGCACGCATGAACCGCAATTTGTGCCGGCTTTCAGGCATGCCCCGATTGCCTCGACGCTGTCCAGCTTTTCTGCCTGAATCGCATGCAAGATGGTATTTTCGCCGACGCTGTAACAGGCGCACACGGTACGGCCGGTATTTGCTGCCGATCCGATCGGCGGTCGCGCAGTCAGCAGCCCGGCAAGTTCGGCCGGACCGATCATTGCCTGCTTGAACAGGCTGGCCAGCCATTCGCGCGCAGGCAGGCGCTGGTCGGGAGCGATGAAAATCAAGGCTTCGAGGCGACCATCACGCACACAGGCGGCGCGGTAACGGCCCATCGCGGCATCGCGGTATTCTATCAAATCTGCGGAACAATCCAGCGCGGCCTGCACCCGGTCCCGCCAGTTTTCCGGCACCACATCGCCGGCGATCTCGTGCCGCCAGTAACCCGCGCCCTGCGTGCACGCACAATAGCTGGCTTCCGGCAACGCCAGGCGCTCGCGGCTCAGCACGAATCCCTGCCAGGCCGGACGATAAGGCTCGACATACACCGGCGTGTGCTTCAATTCCGGCTGGCCCGAGATCGGATCGGTGATCGGCGCGGCCAGCGCATCCACGCGGGCCGATTTTGCATATGTGTCGTTCCAGTGCATCGGCACGAAAACCGAACCGACGCGCTGCTCGTCGCTGACCTGCACGCGCGCCAGCATGTTGCCGTGGCGGCTGCTCAGCCGCGCAAGTGCGCCGTCCTGCAGCTGGTAGCGTTGCGCATCGCGACCATGCACCTGTACGCAGGGCTCGTACGAATGCGCGTTCAGCCGCGGCACCTTGGCCGTGCGCGTCATCGTGTGCCACTGGTCGCGCAGGCGCCCGGTGTTCATCACCAGCGGAAATTCGACATCCGTTGCGACGGCGGGCAGCTGCGCCGCAACGGCAATCATGCGCGCCTTGCCGCCGGGCGTATGAAATCTTCCGTCGGTGTAAAGCCGCTGCGTGCCTTCTGGATTTTGATGGTTGACCGGCCATTGCACCGGTTGCAGCGAGTCGTATTGACCATCGTCGATCTCGCTCAATGCGCTGATGTCGAAGGCCCGCTCACCCGTATTTTCATATCCGGACAGTTGGGCGTGTTCGCGAAAGATTTGCGCAGGTTGCGTATAGGTGAATGCCCCGGCAAAGCCCATGCGCTGCGCCACCTGGGTGACGATCTGCCAGTCCGGCCTGGATTCGCCTGCCGCGGGGATGAATGCACGCTGCCGCGAAATGCGCCGCTCGGAATTGGTCACCGTGCCGTCCTTCTCGCCCCAGCCGGACGCGGGCAGCAGGATGTCTGCGCAGGCGGTGGTGTCGGTGTGCTGCACGCAATCGGATACCACCACCAGTTCGCAAGCCATCAAAGCATCGCGCACCCTGTCCGCGTCCGGCATGCTGACCGCCGGGTTGGTACCCATGATCCATACCGCCTTGATTTTTTTCTCGGCGATCCCCCGGAACATGTCCACGGCTTTGAGTCCCGGTGCCTGCGCCATGTTAATGCCAACATCGCGCAGCGATTCGTTTGCCCCCTCGCCCGCTGAAATAAATAACTGCTTTTCTCGTTCGCTTCCTCTCCCGCTTGCGGGAGAGGATTGAGGAGAGTGCGTCGGGAGATAACCAGCGGCTTGCCTGCTTGCGGGCTTAGCCGAATGGCTAGTTGTTCCATCAGGGTTGGGGAGAGGGGAACGGGCATGCCCGTTCGGTGCATTCCAGAAACGCTTCACGCGATCCACGCTCGCCGTATCGGAAAAATCCATGTGTGCCGCAAGCTGGTTGGCCAACCCGCCGACTTCGCGCCCGCCCATCGCGTTCGGCTGTCCGGTCACCGAGAACGGCCCCATTCCTGCCTTGCCGATCCGGCCTGTCGCCAGATGCACGTTGATGATCGCGTTGCCCTTGTCCACGCCGCTGGAAGACTGGTTGATGCCCTGCGAAAACACCGTGACGGTGCGTTCGGTTTTGGCGAACAGGCGGAAGAATTCGCTCACCTCTGATTCTGTCACACCGCACACCTGCGCGACCCTGGGGATCGAGCCGACCGCGCGCGCCGCTTCGAACGCAGCGGCGAATCCTTCTACATGTGCTTCGACGTAGCCGAGATCGATCGCGTCCTCGCGGCGCAAATGATGCAGCAGGCCGTTGAACAAAAACGCATCCGCGCCCGGCGCGATTGCCAGATGCAGATCGGCGATGTCGCAGGTTGCGGTGCGCCGCGGGTCGATCACCACCACCTGCATTTTGGGGCGCGCCTTCTTCGCCGCCGCCAAGCGCTGGTACAACACCGGATGCGCCCAGGCACAGTTGGAACCGACCAACACGACGAGGTCGGCCAGCTCGACATCCTCGTAACAGACCGGCACCGCATCCGCGCCGAACGCGCGCTTGTGCGCGGCCACTGCGGACGACATGCACAGCCGTGAATTGGTGTCGATGTTCGCGCTGCCGATGAAGCCTTTCATCAGCTTGTTGGCAACGTAATAATCCTCGGTCAGCAATTGCCCGGATACATAGAAAGCCACCGCATCCGGCCCGTGCTCTGCAATGATCTTGCTGAATCCATCGGCGACACGACCCAGCGCGTCGTCCCAGGTCGCGCGCAGTCCATCGACGACCGGGTGAAGCAACCGCCCTTCGCTATCCAGTGTCTGGTCCAGCGCGCTACCTTTGGAACACAGCCGACCCAGATTGGCCGGATGATGTTTATCGCCCGACACAGTCACGACTCCGTCCGCAACATTTACCGCCACGCCGCAGCCGACACCGCAATACGGGCAGGTGGTGCGAACGGTAGCTGTCTTGTTAAGCGTGCTTGGCATCGTTATGCCGCCGCTTTGCATGCCCCAACCGTCACTTCGAGAAATACCACGCCATGCGCAACCCGCACCTCATGATGACGTGCGCAGCCCACATCGGGTGCGACCGCGTTGCCGTTTTCCAGTTCGATCACCCAGTTGTGCAAAGGACAGGTAACGCGCTTGCCATGCACGATGCCCTGCGACAGCGGCCCGCCCTTGTGCGGGCAACGATTTTCCAGCGCGAACACCTGGTCGTCCAGGCTGCGAAACAGCGCGATCTCGCCCGATGATGTTTGCACCACCCGCGAGCCCTGGCGCGGGATGTCTTCCAAGTGTCCGATTTGTATCCAGTCCATTTCTTCACCTCATTCATTTTGTAGGGTGGGCACATAAAACGTGCCCATCCTACGCAACCGTTGCCAATGATTCATACTCATGCGCATCCTTGCCTTGCGCGCGTTCCTTCCACGGATCGTCCTGCGAATATCTTTGCGATTCGAGGAAGCGCGCATACAGCGCGGCGCGCTCCGCCGCATCGTCGACCACATGCTGTTTCACGTAGGCCAGCCCGACGCGCTCGATCCACGGCGCGGTGCGTTCCATGTAGTGCGCATTCTCGCGATACAGCTGCATGAACGCGCCGCAGTATTCCAGCACCTCCGCCTCGGTCGCGACCTTGCACAGGAAATCGGTGACGCGCACCTTGATGCCGCCGTTGCCGCCGACGTGGATCTCGTAGCCGGAATCCACGCAGACCACGCCGAAATCCTTGATGGTGGCCTCGGCGCAATTGCGCGGGCAGCCGGACACCGCGATCTTGAACTTGTGCGGCGTCCACGAACCCCAGGTCATCTTCTCGATACTGATGCCCATGGCTGTGGAATCCTGCGTGCCGAAGCGGCACCACTCCGAGCCGACGCAGGTCTTCACGGTGCGCAGCGCCTTGCCGTAGGCGTGGCCGGAAACGAATCCTGCATCGACCAGCTCGCCCCACATCTTCGGCAGGTTTTCCTTGCTGATGCCGTACAGGGCGATGCGCTGCCCGCCGGTGATGTGCACGGTGCGCACCTCGTGGCGCTCGGCGATCTCGGCGATGGAGCGCAGCTCGGAAGGCGAGGTAACGCCGCCCCAGATGCGCGGGATCACCGAATAGGTGCCGTCCTTCTGGATGTTGGCATGCACACGCTCGTTGATGAAGCGCGAACGGCTGTCGTCCAGGTATACACCCGGCCACGCCGCCATCAGGTAATAGTTCAGCGCGGGGCGGCACACATGGCAGCCGTCCGGTGTCTTCCAGTTCAATGCCTTCATCAGATCGGGGATGGTTTTCAGCTTGAGCTCGGTGATCGCCTGCTGCACGTCATGGTGCGCGTGCTCGGTGCAGGCGCACAGCGCCTTCTTGCTCGGCTTGGCCGAATAATCGCCCAGCGTGTTCGCCAGGATCGCCTCGCACAATCCGGTGCACGAACCGCACGAGCTGGACGCCTTGGTATGCGCGCGCACTTCTTCCAGCGTGAACAGTTTCTTGTCCAGGATGGTCTTGACGATGGTGCCCTTGCTCACGCCGTTGCAGCCGCATATCTCCGCCGCGTCCGCCATGTTCGCGACATTCAACGCACCGCCGCGCCCCGCGTCGCCGATATGCATCTGGCCGAACAGGATGTGCTCGCGCATCTCCGACACATCGGTCCCGTCGCGCATCATCTGGAAATACCACGGGCCGTCCAGCGTGTCGCCATACATCACCGCGCCGCGCAGCTTGTTGTCGCGCAGCACCAGCTTCTTGTACACGCCGCGCGCCGAATCCTGCAGCAGCAGCTCCTCGTCGCCCGGCTTGAGATTGAAGTCGCCCGCCGAGAACAGGTCGATGCCGGTCACCTTGAGCTTGGTGGAAACCGACGAGCCCTCGTAGCGCATCCGCCCGTATTCGGCCAGATGGTTCGCCGCCACCTTGGCCTGCTCGAACAGCGGCGCGACCAGCCCGTAGCATTGCCCGCGATGCTGCACGCATTCGCCCACCGCATAGATCTTCGGGTCGTAGGTCTGCATCGTGTCGTTCACCACGATGCCGCGCTCGCAGTGGATCAATGCCGACTTGGCCAGTGCGATGTTCGGCCGTATGCCCGCCGCCATCACCACCAGGTCGGCCGGAATCTCCTCGCCGTCCTTGAAGCGCAACCCGGTCACCTTGTCCCCGCCCCCTATAGTCTCCCCCTTAGCTTCA
The DNA here is from genome assembly GCA_963827265.1 of uncultured beta proteobacterium. Classification (GTDB taxonomy): domain Bacteria; phylum Pseudomonadota; class Gammaproteobacteria; order Burkholderiales; family Gallionellaceae; genus Gallionella. The sequence goes on from CAWHAD010000007.1 coordinate 845,179, forward strand.
CCCAAGATCGCTTCGGTCTGGCGCGACAGAAAGAATTTCAGCCCGCGCTTTTCCAGCTCGTTCTTCAGCAGCACGCCGCCGACCTGGTCTAACTGGCGCTCCATCGGCCAGTCGCACAGGTGCACCACCGACACTTCCATGCCCTGCAGCGACAAACCGTTCGCGGCTTCCAGCCCGAGCAGCCCGCCGCCGATTACCACCGCGCGCTTGCAGGGCTTTGTTTTATCCTGGGCAGCAGCCAGCATCTTTTCGACATCCTCTATGCTGCGATAGGCCAGCACGCCGGGCAAATCGATGCCGGGGATCGGCAACATGATCGGGTTGGAGCCGGTCGCGATCAGCAGGCGGTCATAGGGGATCGCCAGGTCGTCGTCGGCCAAGCCATCATCGGTATGCACCACGCAATGTTTCCGGTCGATCCTGGTGACCAGCTTGCCGGCATGCAGCGTGATGTTGTGTTCCTCGTACCAGCTCCAGTCGTTGAGCACGGTGTCCTGAAACTTCATCTCGCCGGACAGCACCGGCGACAGCAGGATGCGGTTGTAATTGGGCTGCGGCTCGGCGCCGAACACCGTGATCTCGAATTCGTCCGGCGACATCTTCAGCAATTCCTCAATGGTGCGCATCCCGGCCATGCCGTTGCCGATCACCACCAGCCTGGTTTTTTTGTTTGTCTTCATATCGTCCTCGCAATAAAAAAGGCGCCGTCCAGCACTCAATGCTGAAGCGACGCCTTTGTCGGTATTTGTTCTTTTCCCTTCCGCCCGCCATTGGGTCGGAAAGGTTACTCAGTTATTTCAATGCAATTCCTGTGCCATCACGGATTCAATGGGTTGCAGCACGGTTCGGGCTGAATCATCGCATCTAATTGGTGCGAAACGGGACGGCCCTGGAAGTTTGACGGCTAACTTTGGTGCACAAGCCGGGATTGCGTATCTTCTCCTGCCTGATGCGAAAAGCGACTGCGGCCGTTGCGAACAAACATCCTGCGAAAATTTCTGTAAACACGATTTCGTAGCCCATCTTTCTGCCTCCATCACTTCAAGGTTCACGCATCGAACGGCGCGTCACGAAGAGATGCAAATCTCCGCACCCGCCTCGATGGTGTCGAACAACTTTGCTTCCCGGCCATTGACGGTGCAAACCAGGTTGTCGTCATCAAGTTCATCAACCCACTGGTCGCCGCGTTTGTACAAGTTGCACAGCAACTGGCCAAGCGTGTAGCGTCCGTCCGGAATAGCCATGCGCTCGGAAGTCACCATCAATGATTCACGGGTATGGCCCGAGTACATGATCTCGACTTCATGCCGGCTTGCAGCTGTATCGGCATGGGTCGGGTAAAACGGTGTATGTGCCCGGCCGGGCAAACTGCCGAGCCGGCGATGGATAAAATGATTACCGTGCTCGGCAATGCCGCGCATGGCTGCGATGAACGCCTCTGCGGTTTCGCTTATGCCGCCGTGGCGGTCTGGATTCAATACATGCATGTTGTCACCTCACGTTTAAAGTAACGCAAGTAATGTTTAGCAATAGCTATGCCAAGCGCCATAGTCAACAAAATCAATCAGTTGTAAATTACGGCAACAATTGGTGTAGGGTTTTTGGTGCATGTATCCAGCCTTGATGCATGAAATTTGTGCAACCGCAGGAAAACAAAGCCGCCGTTGTGGATATTATAAAAGGACCTTTACCGATAAATAGCCAAAATAACAGTTAGTTACAAATTTGACGGGAATTGACGCAGTGGGTGGCGGGGTTGGCGATGAGTGCCTCCACCCTGGCGCGGTTGCCCTGCGTGTCGATGAACTTCGAGTTTCTACGAAGCGCTGGGTTGGCTTTCCGTACGGGCCGGGGAATTCTTTGCACTCACGCGTGCGGGTGGCGCGGAATTCGGATTTTCTGTGGGAGTTCAACGAAAAACTTGGCATTGACCGGAGTGCGGCGGTTATGGATACTTTGATTTATGCGTTTCAATTTCCTATCCTTGTGACGGCCTTCTGGACATGGGCCTCCATCGTCGGACTGTCGATGACCCCCAATTTGGTGCTCGGGCCATCGGCGGCGGTCGGCATCGGCATCGCGGCTCACTATAGCCCGTGGGTCCTCCTGCCGGTGGTCGCGGTGTCGGGCTACGTCGAGGGGCTCGTCGTCGCCTGGCTCGCCGGCGAGAGCACGCGGATCGGTTTCATCGGCCGGTGGGTCGCGCGGTTGCACACGCCGAGGGCCGCGGCGTTCGCCAACAGGTGGGGAGTATGGGGCGGCCTCACCCTCGGCTGCGCCGTGGTCGGCCAGGAACCGATCCTGGTGGCGCTCCGCTGGATGGGCGTCGACATGCGTCGGATCTGGTTGCCGCTGGCGGTGAGCAACGCAGCCTTCGCGGTCATCTACTATGCGATCGAGTGGGGCGGCCTCCACGAGGTCGCGAACCTCTGAGCTCACCCCGCACTACCGCGGCATGACCGTCGCCGATGCCATTCGTGTTTGGCAATCCGCGAAATTATATGGCAGAGGAACCTGGTGTTGTCGATCGGATCACGGGCTTGCGTGAATGATACTGAGTAGGCGAATGTTAAATCAGAACTGGGGCAGAAATTACTTGGAGTAAGAGTACCGTTCTTTTGATAAGGCATTCACCTCGAACGCGGCCGCATATCCCTTGGCATCTTTGCCATCCCACACCGTGCCATCCATCAAAGTCGAACTGCGCATCGCCTCAGCGGGAATGGCCACATTGACCTGCGCTGCAGCCTGGCTATACAGTTCGATGCGGTTGATCTGTCTGGCGACGGCGAGATAGTCTGGATCTGCCTTGAGCAGCCCCCAGCGCTTGAACTGGGTGAGGAACCACATGCCGTCCGAGAGATAGGGGAACGGCACCTTGCCGTCGTTGAAGAACTTCATATGGTTAGTGTCGTGCCAGGCCTTGCCCAGGCCGTCTTCATAGTTCCCCAGGAAACGCCCCGCGATGACTTCGGCGGGCGCATCGACGTAATCCGGGCTGGCGATGAGTTCCGCGACCCTGGCGCGGTTGGCCTGCGTGTCGATGAACTTTGCCGCATCGAGCATGGCCATCACGAGTGCGCGCGCGGTGTTGGGATGTTGCTCGACGAATTCGGCGGTGGCACCCAATACTTTTTCGGGATGGTCGGGCCAGATGTCCTGCGACGAGGCCACCGAAAAGCTGACCTTGTCGTAGATGCCGCGCGCATTCCACGGCTCGCCCACGCAAAAACCATCCATGCTGCCGAGCCGCGCATTCATCACCATCTGCGCGGGCGGCACGGTGATGGTCTTGATATCGGCGATCAGGTCGATGCCGTAACTGGCCAGCCAGTAATACAGCCACATCGCATGGGTGCCGGTCGGGAAGGTATGCGCGAAGGTGTAGTCCCTGTCGCGCTTCTTGATCAGTCTGGCCAGCGACGGCCCGTCGGTGACGCCCTTGTCCCTGAGCTGGCGGGCCAGCGAAATGCCCTGGCCGTTGTTGTTGATGGTCATCAGCACGGCCATGTCCTTCTTGAGCCCGCCGATGCCGAGGTGCACGCCGTACACCAGGCCGTAAAGCGCCTGCGCGGCATGCAACTCGCCGCTGACGACCTTGTCGCGCACGGCCGCCCATGAGGGCTGCTTGCATGGAATGATCTTGATGCCGTATTTCTCGTCGAACCTCATCAGCGAGGCGATCACCACCGATGCGCAATCGGTCAGCGGGATGAAGCCGACCCTTACTTCCTTGAGTTCAGTGACCTCTTTGAGTTCCGGCGCATCGCTGCCGGATGTGTTGTTGGAACCGGGTTTAAGCATGATCGCACTCCGCTAAAAAGGTGAGCAGTTGTTCGCGCAGCGCGTAGTAGTCGGGATGCTCGAGCAGCATCTTGCGCGTGCGCGGACGCGGCAGCTCGATCTCGAGTATCTTGCCGACCTTCGCATTCGGCCCGTTGGTCATCATCACCACGCGGTCGGCGAGCAGGATGGCCTCGTCCACGTCATGGGTCACCACCATCGCGGTTACCTTGGTGCGCGTCCAGACTTCCATCAGCACTTCCTGCAGGTCCCAGCGCGTCAGCGAATCCAGCATGCCGAACGGCTCGTCGAGCAGCAGCATCTTGGGCGAGAGCGCGAATGCGCGGGCGATGCCGACGCGCTGCTTCATGCCGTTGGAAAGCTCGGAGGTTTTCTTGTCACACACATCGGCGAGGCCGACGCGCGCGAGGTAGTTTTCGATGATGGCATTGCGGTCGTATTTGCTCGCGTGCGGGTAGACCTGCTCCACGCCCAGCGCGACATTGTCCCAGGCGCTGAGCCAGGGCACCAGGCTGGGAGCCTGGAACACGATGCCGCGATCCGGCCCGGCGGTGGCGATCTCGCGGCCGTCCAGCACGATGACGCCCTCGCTGATGTCGTTGAGTCCGGCCATCATCGACAGCACGGTCGACTTGCCGCAGCCGGAATGGCCGATGATGGAAATGAACTCGCCCTTGCGTATCTTGAGCTCGAAACCGTCGACGACCCTGATCGGTCCCTTGCGCGACGGATAGATCTTCGATACCTGAGAAAAATCGACGTAGCGTTCCACGTTCGGCGGGACGGGCTCATTCGACTTCTGGCGATTAGCCTGTTGATGTTCACGCGAGGTATTGGGCAGCACCGAAGGCAGCGTGACGATCTTGTCGTCCGCGGCGGCATGCTTTGCCGCGCCGACCTGCATCAGGTATTGCGTCACGTCGCGGCGGATACGCTTGAACTCCGGCGAATGATTGATCGCCGCGCGGTCTCGCGGTCGCGGCAGCGTGACCGGAAACTCCGGCCCGAGCGTCGCGTTCGGGCCGGGGTTCAGCGGGATGATGCGGTCGGCCATGATGATGCCTTCGTCCACATCGTTGGTGATCAGCACGACGGTTTTTTTCTCCTGGCTCCAGATGCGGATGATTTCATCCTGCAGCTTGGAACGGGTCAGCGCGTCCAGCGCGCTGAGCGGTTCGTCGAGCAGCAGGATGTCCGGCGAGGCCGCCAGCGCGCGCGCCACCGATACCCGCTGGCGCATGCCGCCGGACAGTTCGGCAGGGCGTTTGTCCATCGCGGGAGTGAGGTTCACCATGGCGATATATTTCTCGACGCGCGCCATGCGCTCTGCCCTTGAGGCATGCTTGAACACCTGATCGACCGCCAGCGCGACGTTCTGGCGCACGGTCATCCACGGCATCAGGGAATAATTCTGGAACACCACGCCGCGATCCGGCCCCGGCCCGTCGATTGCCTTGCTCTTGACCAGCACCTCGCCCGCGTCGGCCTGCTGCAGCCCGGCGATCAGCGAGATCAGCGTGGACTTGCCGCTGCCGGAGAAGCCGACGATGGCAACAAACTCGCCCTCGTTGATGCGCAGGTTGATGTCGTTCAGCACGACACTGCGCTGCGCGCCGGTGCCGTAGGATTTGGAGACGCCCTTGAATTCGAGGCTGGGGAACTCCAGGCTTGGGAATTCCAGACTGGCTACGGCTGAGGAAGCGACCTGTGCCGAATTAACTTCGGTAAAGTCTGCGGATTTTAGTTGAGCGTTAGACATCATGTATTCCTGACAATTAAATTTGCGTAGGGTGGGTAGTTTTTTTGCCCACGCTGTTTTTCGTTTCCGCTGCCGCGTGGGCAAAAAAACTGCCCACCCTGCAAAATCCTATTCGGTACGCTGGCCGAAACTGGCCATCTGCTGCAGGGTATGCATGATCCGGTCGAGCAGGAATCCGACGAACCCAATCGTGAACACGGCTACCATGATGCGCCCCAGCGACTGCGAACTGCCATTCTGGAATTCGTCCCAGACAAACTTGCCGAGGCCGGGATTCTGCGCCAGCATCTCAGCTGCAATTAGCACCATCCATGCCACACCCAGCGACAAACGCATGCCGGTGAAGATCAGCTTGAGCGAAGACGGAATCACGATCTTCATCACCTTGGTGCGCGTCGACAGGCGCAGCACTTTGGAGACGTTGATCAGGTCCTTGTCGATGGACGCCACGCCCAGCGCGGTGTTGACCAGGGTCGGCCACATCGAGCACAGCGTCACGGTGATCGCCGAGATCAGGAAGGACTTCGCGAACATCGGGTCCGCACTGACATAGAGCGCGCTCACCACCAGCGTGACGATCGGCAGCCAGGCGAGCGGCGACACCGGCCGGAAGATCTGGATCAGCGGATTCAGCGCGGCCTGGAACGTCCGGTTCAGGCCGCACAGTATCCCGAGCGGCACCGCGATGATGGTGCCGAGCATGAATCCGACGAACACCGTATAGAGGCTGGTGAAAATCTGGTCCAGATAGGTCGGCTGGCCGGTGTACTTGATCACGTCGAATTCCTGTCCCGGATGCTGCGCGAGGAATTCGGCCTTGCGCGCCTTCTGGCGCTCGATGAACGCTGCCTTGCGCTCCTTTTCGTCCAGGTATTCCTGGTACAGGTTATCGGCCTGCTTCAGCACCGCGACCGGTCCCGGCAGCGTGCCCAGCGATGTGTGCACATGGCTGGCCCCGATCTGCCAAAGTCCCAGAAAGACGATAATCCCGAATAGCGGCGGCGCGATCCCGCGTAACAGCATACGGAATACCGATTCTCTGCCGGGACTGGGCAGCGCAATCGCAATCATGCGCTGCCATCCGGAAAGTGCTGCCTGTGTCGTTGTGTTCATGTTTAACCTCACTGTGTCATATCGCCCCATGCCCGAGCTGGTTCACCGTTATCAGGGTTTCTCGTTACCCTTCAGCCCGATCTTGAATTTGTCGATGTAAGCATTCGGTTTGCGCCCGTCGTAAACGATCCCGTCGACGAATCCGTCTTCCCTGCCCTTGAAGCCGGTCTCCTTCGCGAAATTCGGAAAATCGGATGCCTTCATCTTGCCCTCGGCGATCAGTTCCTTTGCGGCAATCGCATAGATGTCCGGACGGTAGACTTCCTTGGCAACCTTGATGTACCAGCTGTCCGGCTTGGCCTCCGGAATCTGTCCCCAGCGGCGCATCTGGGTCAGGTACCAGATCGCATCGCTGTAGTACGGGTAAGTCGCGTTGTAGCGGAAGAAAACGTTGAAGTCCGGGGTCGGGCGCTTGTCGCCCTTTTCATACTCGAAGGTGCCGGTCATGCTGTTCGCGATGACTTTTTCGTCGGCGCCGACATAATTGGACTGCGAGATGATCTTGACTGCTTCCATGCGGTTCTTGTTGTTCTGCTCATCGAGCCAGTAGCCGGCGCGGATCAGCGCCTTGACCACGTGGATCAGCGTATTCGGGTATTTGTCGGCCCACTTTTTGGAGACACCGAACACCTTTTCCGGATTGTTTTTCTGCACGTCGTAATCGGTCGCGACCGGCACGCCGATGCCCATGAACACGGCCTGCTGGTTCCAGGGTTCGCCCACGCAATAGCCGTCGATCGTGCCCGCTTCCATGGTCGACGGCATCTGCGGCGGCGGCGTCACCGACAGCAGCACATCCGCCTTGATCGTGCCGCTGGTGTCGCCATTTGCCGGGTCGTAGTAGCCGGGATTCAGGCCGCCGGCAGCAAGCCAGTAGCGCAACTCGTAGTTGTGCGTGGACACCGGAAACACCATGCCCATCTTGAATGACCTGCCCTGCTTTTTGTAATCGTCGACGACGTATTTGAGATATTTCGGGTCGATCGGATGCACCGGCCTGCCGTCCTTCATCAGCGGCAGCCGCTTTTTGAGATCTGCCCAGACGGCGTTCGAGACGGTGATCGCGTTGCCGTTCATATCCATGCTGAACGGGGTGATGATGTCGGCCTTGGTGCCGATGCCGATGGTCGCGCCGATAGGCTGGCCGGCGAGCATGTGCGCACCGTCCAGTTCACCCGTGACCACCCGGTCGAGCAATACCTTCCAGTTCGCCTGCGCCTCCAGCGTGACGGACAGCCCTTCGTCTTCGAAGTAGCCTTTCTCGTATGCAATCGCCAATGGCACCATGTCGGTCAGCTTGATGAAGCCGAATTTCAGCGAGGTTTTTTCCGGCTTGCCGACCGCGGCCTGGGCGCTCAAAGTCGCGAGCGGCGCAATGCCGCTCAATGCCAGAACACAGACCGCGATTGCGATGCGCTTGAGAACGCTGCGTCGGGCTGGGTTATTTTCGACTGTCAAACCCGCTGGCTTGCTGCTTGTGCTTTTCATGTTGCTTTCTCCTTGTATAGATCGGCTCGATTCAGAATCAAATCCGGTTTCACACTGCAAATAAAAAAGGCGTCCGGCTGCGCATATACGCAGCGGGACGCCTTTGTCCTTTCAAACTGTGCGGATCGCCGTTGATCCGCTTGCCGGAAAAATACTTGCAAGAGCTGTGCCAAATATCCGGTTTCGGCTTCGACGCCTGAATTTCAGGCAGTATCGCGGGTTATTTGCACTCGTGAATTTCCCCGAAGAACCGTTTCTGCCGCAACGCTTTGGTGCATATTTCCGCAATCGCGCACCCCTATGCAACATTCAGGAACTCAACTCCTTGGCCATGATGATGGCTTCGGCGATCTCCACCAGGCGCTTGCCCTTGCTCATCGCCATGCTGCGCATGCGCTTGTAGGCATCCGGTTCGCTGTAGCCGTGATCCGCCATCAGGATGCTCTTGGCGCGGTCCACCAGCTTGCGTTCCGACAGCTGGTTTTTCGCTTCCTTCAGTTCGTCACGCAACTTCTTGTGTTCGGCAAAACGCGCTGCGGCCACGTGTATGATGCCGCTCAGGTCCTCGCCCTTCACGGTATGCGCCACATATGCGCTGACGCCGGCCCGCATCGCTTCCTGGATGCTGTGCTGGTCGTTCTGTCCGCTTAATACCACCAGCGGTTTTTCCAGCGTGGTGGACATCAGGCTGATCTGCTCAAGCGTGTCGCGCCCCGGCGCATCGGCATCCACGATAACCACATCGGCCAGGGCTGCCTGTATCGAATGTTCATCGACCTGTTCCCAGGCCAGCAGCCCGACCACGTCGAATCCGGCCAGTTCCAGGCTGGCCTTCAGCCATGCGGCCCGGTCTGTTGCGTCATCAATGATCAGGATTCGTTTCATTCCGGATTCCCCTTGCTACCAGTCTTAATCAGCAATAAGCGAGCCATTCCCGGTTCCGCGCTGCTGTTCATGCCGGGGCAGTTCTCGCAACGGCTGAAAATATTGCGCACCATTCCGATTGTCGATTGTTGCGCTACGTCAGGCCGTCCGCTTCTTTCACCCTATAAAAAAAGAGGGCACCTTGCGGTGCCCTGAATCGAAGCATTGCGCTTCGGGGAGGTTTACAAATCGAATCTTAGAGGTCGTAGGCCTTTTCGCCGTGATCAGCCAGGTCCAGACCTTCTTCCTGAGCTTCATCACTTGCACGTATGCCCATCGTCTTCTTCAGTATGAACAGGATCACGAAGGCCACGAAACCTGACCATGCCAGCGTGATGCCGATGTCCCAAAGCTGGGAGATGATCTGTCCCATCGCGTCGAAATCACCGACCTTGTTCGCAACGTAATCCCATACACCCGTGCCGCCAAGTGCAGGATTCACGAATATGCCGGTACCGAGAGAGCCGATGATCCCGCCGACGCAGTGCACGCCGAAGGTATCGAGCGAGTCGTCATATCCTAGCCAGTGCTTCAGCTTGGTTACCGCGAAGAAGCAGATGATCGCAGCAACAGCGCAAACCACGAACGCACCGCCCACGCCGACGAAACCGGCCGCCGGGGTGATCGCCACGAGACCTGCAACGATGCCGGAACATACGCCCAACAGGCTGGGCTTACCTTTCACGAACCATTCGACGAGCATCCAGGTAACGCCGGCTACTGCAACACCGAACAGGGTATTGAAGAAGGCCAGGCCGGCTGCACCAGTAGCTTCAAGTGCGGAACCTGCGTTGAACCCGAACCAACCCATCCACAGCATACCGGTACCGATCGCTGTCATCATCAGGCTGTGAGGTGCCATTGGTATCTTGCCGTAGCCCTTGCGTGGCCCGAGCATCAGGGCTGCAACCAGAGCTGCGATACCGGAGTTGATGTGAACCACGGTGCCACCGGCAAAATCGAGCGCGCCTTTTCCGAAGATGAATCCAGCATGGCTATTGGCGATGTCGGCTGCCTTGGCGCTGGAATAAGCATCCGGACCATCCCAGTACCAGACCATGTGCGAGATCGGCAGGTAGGCAAAGGTAAACCACAGCACGCTGAAGATGATCATCGCCGAAAACTTGAAACGTTCGGCAAAGCCGCCGGAGATCAGGGCTACCGTGATCGCGGCAAAAGTCAGCTGGAACATGGCGTACACGAAGTCAGGCAAATACTGGCCCTTGCTGAACGTGGCTGCCACCGCAGTCGTCGGATCGTCGCCGGACATGAAGAACTTGTCCAATGAGCCGATGAACGGCGCCAGCACGCTGCCCTCGTGACCGGCCGTGAACGCCATGCTGTACCCATAGATCACCCAGAGCACTGCGATCACGCAGAAAATCGCAAAGCTCTGCATCACGGTTGACAACGCGTTCTTCCTGCGCACCATACCGGCATAGAACAGGGCCAGGCCGGGAACAGTCATCAGCAGCACAAATGCGGTTGAGGTCATCATCCAGGCGACGTCGCCCTTGTTGCAGTCAAACCCCTTGTCGCCGCATTTCGGTGCTGCTGCAGGTGCATCTGCAGCAGGTGCGGCAGCTGGTGCAGCCGTGGTTGCAGCCGCGGATGCAGGAGCGGCCGCATCGTCTGCAAACGCTGGAACCGCCAAGCCGAACAGCATGGCCAGCAGCGCGAAAGATGCTATTAATTTTTTCATGTGGTTCTCCTTACAACGCTTCTGCGCCGGACTCACCGGTGCGGATGCGTATGACTTGTTCGAGGTCGGAAACGAAAATCTTGCCGTCGCCGATCTTGCCGGTATTGGCCGCTTTTTCAATCGCTTCGACGACGCGATCGAGCATTCCGGTTTGAACCGCTGCTTCCAGCTTTACTTTAGGCAGGAAATCCACCACATATTCCGCACCACGATACAGCTCGGTGTGCCCCTTTTGCCGGCCAAAGCCCTTGACCTCGGTGACAGTGATGCCTTGCACGCCTATGGCGGAAAGCGCTTCACGCACCTCGTCGAGCTTGAACGGCTTGATGATAGCGACGACCATCTTCATAGCTTTCTCCTTTGTGTGGGCGGGTCGATGCCCGCCCGGTAATTTTCTTTACATCGAGTGGGACACGGACAATACCGCCCTTGAGCTTTATCGTAACCGGTAAGGTTGGTCTTGCTGATCATGAACGCCCAGGTATAGGCACCGAAAGGCATGGATGCTTTCACGTTGTAATCGGAATATTCAGCGCGCGCTATCTGTTCTTTGACGGATTGTTTGCCATAGTGCGCGCCCAGTGTGACGTTGTCCGCAAGCGTGTAGCTTCCGCTCAAGTCAAAGTAGCCTGAACCCGAAGAATCGGTAAATCCAAAAAGATTGGTCAAGCTGTAAGAGTACTTGGCGGTCAACCATTTCCAGCCGATCAGGCCATAAATTTCGTTAGTGTTAGCTGAAACACCTGGAGTCGGAAGTTCGCCACCATAGTTGTAACGCAGGAAACCGACGTCGTAGCTGTAATCGGTGGCAAAACTGTTCCTGTACCCTGCGTAGGTGTCTAATTCCAGGCTCGCACCCTTGGTGTAATAATTGCCTGGATCCGTTAGCCAACTAATGTTCGAACCCCATGTGCCTACGTAAACGCCGTTCGGATTAACATAGTCAAATCCACCCTGAATAGCACCATGATGATCAGTTTGCGTAATGCCGCGATACAGATAGTCGGTGGTCAAGCTGATATTGCCGGAAAACGGCGATGCTGGAGCAGTATCGGCCATTGCCACGGCCGGCACGGCCATTACCGCCAGGATCAAAGAGTTCAATAATTGATTTGCTTTTCATCATGATGCGTTCCTTTTCTGGTTGAGTTAACAAGCGGGGGTAAACATTTCCGCACTTGATTAACAGCAGAATGCGTGCCAAAGTTTTTTCTAGTTTTTAAACAATAAGATAAATAGTGGCTCCATTTGTAACAAATCATTCATGCACCAATTGCATGCGTACCCAAGGTGTGCCGCACCGCTTGTGTGCGTCATCAAGTTATCGTGGTTGAGCTTATGGGCAGGGTGAATTTTGCTACACTCGCCGTCAGCAATAAGCCATACAGGAGCAACACCATGTTGAACACAAAGATACTGGATGATCTTTCCGCCAAGCTAAGCGCGGCGGCAAACAGCAGTCCCGCCAAAGACATTGAAAAGAACATGCGCGCGCTGCTTGCACAGGGTTTCGCCAGGCTTGATCTGGTGACCCGGGAAGAATTCGACGTGCAAACCCAGGTGCTGTCACGCACGCGGGAAAAGCTGACCGAACTGGAGGCGCGCGTCGCCGAGCTGGAAGCGCAACGCAACACGGCTGGAAAATAGCATGGGTCTGGCTGTGCTATACAGCCGTGCACTTTCCGGCATGGAAGCGGCACTGGTCACCGTCGAAGTGCATATCGCCAACGGCCTGCCCAACTTCACGATCGTCGGCCTCCCGGAAACCGAAGTCAAGGAAAGCAAGGACCGCGTGCGCGCCGCGCTGCTGAACAGCCAGTTTCGAATTTCCCGCACGCCGCATCACCGTCAATCTCGCCCCTGCCGATCTGCCCAAGGAGAGCGGGCGTTTCGATCTGCCCATCGCGCTCGGCATTCTCGCCGCGACCGGGCAGATACCTACCGACAAACTCGGCGAATACGAATACGCCGGCGAACTCGCGCTGACCGGCGAACTGCGTCCGATACGCGGCGCGCTGGCGATGACCTATCGCGCCGTTAACAGCGGGCGCGCCTTCATTCTCCCGAAAGCGAATGCCGCCGAAGCCGCACTGGTGGAAGACGCAACCGTGTATCCGGCGCAAACGCTGCTGCAAGTCGCGGCGCATTTCACCGGACGCGAGCCCATCGCACCCTGGGTCAGCCGGCCACAGACCGTCACCGCCCCGCTATCCGGACATCAGCGAAGTAAAAGGACAGGCACAGGCCAAGCGCGCGCTGGAAATTGCCGCAGCGGGCGGACACAGCGTACTGATGATGGGACCGCCGGGCACCGGCAAATCAATGCTCGCTGCGCGCTTTCCCGGCATCCTGCCGCAAATGACCGAAGCCGAGGCGCTGCAGAGCGCGGCGCTGCAATCGCTGGATGGCAATTTCGATGTGGCAAGGTGGAAGTCGCGCCCCTATCGGGCCCCGCATCACACCGCATCCGGCGTGGCCCTGGTCGGCGGCGGCAGCAATCCGCGCCCCGGCGAAATCTCGATGGCACTGCACGGCGTGCTGTTTCTCGACGAATTGCCCGAGTTCGACCGCAGCGTGCTGGAAGTGCTGCGCGAACCGATGGAATCCGGCCGCATCACGATTTCACGCGCAGCGCGGCGCGCGGATTTTCCGGCTCAATTCCAGTTGATCGCGGCGATGAACCCGTGCCCGTGCGGCTATCTCGGCCATTTCAACGGCAAGTGCCGCTGTACCCCGGATCAGATTTCGCGCTATCGCAGCAAAATCTCCGGCCCGTTGCTGGACCGCATCGATATCCAGATCGAGGTGCCCGCCTTGCCGCAGGATGATCTGCTCAGCAAGGCGGAAGGCGAAACCAGCGAATCAATACAGGCACGCGTCGAGATTGCGCGCCAGCGCCAGCTCTCACGCCAGAACAAAGCCAATGCGCAGCTTTCGGTGACGGAGATCGATGCGCTATGCACGCCCGACGAACCGGGTATCGCATTGTTGCAACAGGCCATCAGCCGGCTCAGCCTGTCGGCGCGCGCCTATCACCGCGTGCTCAAGGTGGCACGCAGCATCGCCGATCTGGCAGGAGATGACGCTGTCAGCAGCAGGCATATCGCCGAAGCGGTGCAATATCGCCGGCTGAATCTCTGAGCCGGCCCGCCGGAAGCATGCGTGCATGCTAAAATTCGCGCTCTTTTTCCGGGCAGGGCACCATGAGTCACGCGCCGCACCGTATCGAACAGCTCCTGAAGCAGCGCATCCTGATCCTTGACGGCGCAATGGGCACCATGATCCAGCGCTACAAGCTGACCGAGGAACATTATCGCGGCACGCTGCTCTATGGCGATTACCCCAAGGGTTATGCAAACGACAATGCAGAGCGCAGGAGTTTTGCCGACCACCCGGTCGATGTCAAAGGCAACAACGACCTGCTGCTGCTGACCCAGCCGCACATCGTGCGCGGCATCCACGCCGAATACCTGGCCGCGGGCGCGGACATCGTCGAGACTTGCACGTTCAATTCCACCGCGGCATCCCTCGACGATTACGACATGGTCGACCTGGCCTACGAGCTGAATCTGGCTGGCGCAAGGCTGGCGCGCGGGGTGTGCGACGAATTCGAGGCGACGTTCCCGGGCAAACCGCGCTTCGTTGCGGGCGTGCTCGGTCCGACCACGAAGACCGCGTCGATCTCGCCGGATGTGAACGATCCGGGTTTCCGCAATATCAGTTTCGACCAGCTGGTCGACGGCTATGCCGAAGCGGTGCGCGGTCTGCTCGATGGCGGCGCGGATATCCTGATGGTCGAAACCATCTTCGACACGCTCAATGCCAAGGCTGCACTGTTCGCGATCGAACAATATTTCGAGCAGCACAAGTTGCGTGTGCCGATCATGATTTCCGGCACCATCACCGACGCGTCCGGACGCACGCTGTCCGGCCAGACCACCGAGGCATTCTGGAATTCGCTGGCCCATGCCCGGCCTTTGTCGATCGGGCTGAACTGCGCGCTGGGCGGCGATTTGATGCGCCCCTACCTGGAAGAATTGTCGCGCGTCGCCGGCGTGTATGTCAGCGCGCACCCCAATGCCGGCCTGCCCAACCCGCTGTCGGAAACGGGCTACGACGAAACTCCCGAATACACGGCCAGGGTGGTGAAGGAGTTCGGCACCAGCGGCTTCCTCAACATCGCGGGCGGCTGCTGCGGCACCACGCCCGCGCACATCAAGGCCATCGCCGATGCGTTGCGCGATTTGCCGCCGCGCAAGATTCCGGTCATCGAACCCAAGTGCCGCCTGTCCGGCCTGGAACCGTTCAATATCGGCGACGACTCGCTGTTCGTCAATGTCGGCGAGCGCACCAACGTCACCGGCTCGAAAATGTTCGCGCGGCTTATCTTGTCCGGGGATTACACCCAGGCGCTCGATGTGGCGCGCAACCAGGTCGAGGGCGGCGCGCAGGTGGTGGACATCAACATGGACGAAGCAATGCTGGATTCGCAGGCGGCAATGGTGAAATTCCTGAACCTGGTCGCGTCCGAACCGGACATATCCAAAGTGCCGCTGATGATCGATTCGTCCAAATGGGACGTGATCGAAGCCGGGCTGAAGTGCGTGCAAGGCAAGTCCATCGTCAACTCGATTTCGCTGAAGGAAGGCGAGCGGAATTTTGTCCATTATGCCTCGCTGGTGCGCCGCTACGGCGCGGCGGCCGTGGTGATGGCATTCGACGAGCAGGGTCAGGCCGACACGCTGCAGCGCAAGATCGATATCTGCAGGCGCAGCTATGACATCCTGGTCAACACGGTCGGCTTCCCGCCCGAGGACATCATCTTCGACCCGAATATCTTCGCGATCGCGACCGGCATCGAGGAGCACAACAATTACGCGGTCGACTTCATCGACGCGACCGCCTGGATACGCAAGCATCTGCCCTACGCAAAGGTCAGCGGCGGCGTGTCGAACGTTTCATTCAGCTTCCGCGGCAACGATGCGGTGCGCGAGGCGATCCATACGGTGTTCCTGTATCACGCGATCAAGGCAGGCCTGACCATGGGCATCGTCAACGCCGGGCAGCTCGGCGTGTACGAGGAGATTCCCGGGGAACTGCGCGACGCAGTCGAGGACGTGGTGCTCAACCGCAGTCCCGACGCGGGAGAGAAGCTGGTGAAGATCGCTGAATCCGTCAAGAGCGGCGGCAAGGTGCAGGCCGAGGATCTTGAATGGCGCAACGGCACCGTGCAGGAACGCCTGACCCATGCGCTGGTGCGCGGCATCACGACGTATATCGTGGAGGACACCGAGGAAGCGCGCCTGCAGGCGAAGATGCCGGTGGAAGTGATCGAGGGGCCGCTGATGGTCGGCATGAACGTGGTCGGCGACCTGTTCGGCGCAGGCAAGATGTTCCTGCCGCAGGTGGTCAAATCGGCGCGCGTGATGAAGCAGGCCGTGGCACACCTGGTGCCTTACATCGAGGCGGAAAAACTGCGCAGCGGCGACACCAGCACCAAGGGCAGGATCGTAATGGCGACCGTCAAGGGCGACGTGCACGACATCGGCAAGAACATCGTCACCGTGGTGCTGCAATGCAACAACTTCGAGGTGGTGAACATGGGCGTGATGGTGCCCTGCCAGCAGATCCTCGATACCGCGCGCGAGAACAATGCCGACATCATCGGGTTGTCCGGCCTGATCACGCCATCGCTGGAGGAGATGGCGCATGTGGCGAAGGAAATGGAGCGGCAGGGCTTCAAAATTCCGCTGCTGATCGGCGGTGCGACCACTTCGCGCATGCATACCGCGGTGAAGATCGAACCGAACTATCCAAGCGGCGCCACGATATACGTCAACGATGCGTCGCGCGCGGTCGGCGTGTGCAGCAACCTGCTGTCCGACACATTGCGCTACGATTATGTGGCCGGGACCAAGAGCGATTATGCGAAGGCGCGCGAGCAGCACGAGGGCAAGAAAGTGAAGGCCGTGTATGTCCCGCTGGCCGAAGCGCGCGCGCGCGGCTTGCAGACGGACTGGAAATCGTACACCCCCCCCAGACCGTGGTTGCCGGGCGTGCACAAGTTCGAGGCCTATCCGCTGGAACTGATCGCCGAATACATCGACTGGACGCCGTTCTTCCAGACTTGGGAACTGGCCGGCCGCTACCCGAAAATATTGCAGGACGAGGTGGTCGGCGAAGAGGCGCGCAAACTGTTCGCCGACGCGCAGGCCATGCTGAAGAAGATCATCACGGAAAAATGGCTCACCGCGAATGGGGTGTTCGGCCTGTTCCCGGCCAATAGCGTCAATAGCGACGATATCGAGATCTACACCGATGAGTCGCGCAGCAGGGTCGCGATGACCTGGCACAACCTGCGCCAGCAAAACCGGAAACCGGCGGACATCCCGAATTACTGCCTGGCGGATTTCGTCGCGCCCAGGGAAAGCGGCGTGGCGGATTACATCGGCGCATTCGCGGTGACTGCCGGCATCGGCATCGACGCGCGGGTCGCGGAATTCGAAAGTCAGCATGACGACTACAGCGCAATCCTGCTCAAGGCCCTGGCCGACCGTCTCGCCGAGGCTTTCGCCGAACTGCTGCATGCCCGGGTGCGCCGCGAATTCTGGGGCTATGCGGCGGACGAAACCCTGGACAACGATGCGCTGATCGCGGAACAATACCGCGGCATCCGCCCGGCGCCCGGCTATCCCGCCTGCCCCGAGCATACCGAAAAGGGACCGCTGTTCGAGCTGTTGCAGGCACCGCTGAACGCGGGGATCACGATCACCGAAAGCTTTGCGATGCTGCCCACCGCGGCGGTGAGCGGCTTCTACTTTTCGCATCCGCAGGCGAAGTATTTTGCGGTCGGCAAGATCGACCGGGACCAGGCGGCGGATTATGCAAAACGCAAGGGTTGGACGCCGGAAGAAGCGGAACGCTGGCTGGCGCCGGTGCTGGGCTACTGAATATCATGAAGATCAGGCAATACCAGGTCGATGCCTTCACCAACCGGATTTTCGGGGGAAACCCGGCCGCAGTCTGCCCGCTCGATGACTGGCTCGATGACAGCCTGCTGCAGGCGATTGCTGCCGAGAATAATCTCTCCGAAACGGCCTTCTTTGTGAAATCCGGGCGCGGCTTTCAATTGCGCTGGTTCACGCCGGTAACCGAAGTCAATCTCTGCGGACATGCAACCATTGCATCCGCACATGTGCTCTATTCAATTCTCGGCCATGCCTCGAACAGCATCGATTTCGAAACACGCAGCGGAATCCTGGCGGTGAAGCGGCAAGGCGACCTGCTGGTCATGGATTTCCCGTCTGTCCCGCCCAAGCCCTGCACTGCTCCGGCCGCCCTGCTATCCGGGCTTGGAATACAGCCGTCGGAAATCCTGGCCGCGGAGGATTACTTTGCGGTTTATGACAGCGAGGAAGCGGTCCTCGCTGTCAAGCCGGACCTGGCCAAGCTTGCTGCGCTGGACTTGCGCGGCGTGATCGTGACCGCGCCCGGACGGAAAGCCGATTTCGTGAGCCGCTTTTTTGCGCCCAAATTCGGCATTCCCGAAGATCCGGTAACCGGATCGGCGCATTGCTCGCTGACGCCATACTGGTCGGCCAGGCAGGGCAAGCGGTTATTGAACGCCCGCCAGGTTTCCAGACGCGGCGGCGATATACAATGCGAACTTAAAGGTGACCGTGTTGCGCTTTCAGGGCATGCCGTCACCTTCATGAAAGCGGAAATATTTGTTTAACTTTGATCCGAGGAATTCCCGAATGAACAAACGCCCCATGCTATTTTCGCTGGCCCTGTTGATGGCTGTCGGCATATTTTCAACCACCGCGTGCTCTCGGCAGGACGCAACCACAACGGAGAACGGCAACATGACTGAACTGATCAAGACCGATGTAAAACTGGGCAAGGGCGATCTGGCGACCCCCGGCAAGAATGTAACGGTGCATTACACCGGCTGGCTTTACGATGCCGCCGCGCCGGACCACCACGGCAGGAAATTCGACAGCTCGCGCGACCGCAACGAGCCATTCGAATTCACGCTCGGCGCGGGCCAGGTGATCATGGGCTGGGATCAGGGCGTGGCCGGCATGCAGGTCGGCGGCGAGCGCACCCTGATCATTCCGCCGAACATGGGATATGGCGCGCGCGGCGCCGGCGGCGTGATTCCGCCAAACGCGACGCTGGTATTCGATGTCGAGCTGCTCGGCGTTCACTAGCGAAATCGATTGATGAAACCCCCGTCCATCCCGCTGCTCAACCAGAGCCGGGTTGCCGGAAGGCCGGCTGTGCGCTTGACTGAATCATCAAGAATCAGCAAGGCGCGGTCTTGAAATGATGAACTTTTGCGCTTTTTCCGCTTCTTATTTCTCGCGCGTGTTGCTGCCGGGCTCGCTGCGTATTACGGGACGTTGCGTTCTTCCTGCAAGGATATCCTGAACATGAACCTGATCGCCCATCCACTGCTGGTTACCGCGCTGATGCTTGCGGTATCCAACCTGTTCATGACGTTCGCGTGGTATGGGCACCTTAAGAATCTGGCAGCTTCGCCCTGGTATGTCGCGGCGTTGGTCAGCTGGGGCATCGCGCTGTTCGAGTATATGTTCCAGGTCCCGGCAAACCGCATTGGTTATACCGCGCTCAGCCTCGGACAGCTGAAGATACTGCAGGAAGTCATCACGCTGTCGGTGTTCGTTCCGTTTGCTGTTATATACATGAACCAGCCGCTCAAGCTCGATTACCTGTACGCGGCAATATGCCTGACCGGAGCGGTGTATTTTATGTTTCGCGGTGCCTAGCAGGCATTTCGCCCACTTACCTTTAGGAAATCACTATGCAATGTCAATACTGTGCTTCAGATGTTGAACCGGATGCAAACGAATGCAAGCAATGCGGCGCCCTCAGGGTTGTCAGGCGCACAACCCTGGGTGTATTCGTCGGCTGGGCCGGCATGGTGATCGGAATCTCCTGGATCATGCTGGTGGTTCCGCTGACGTTCCTGCCCTTCCTCGGATATGACATGGGAAGTTTTCCCTGGATTACCCTTATCGTCGGCGCCCTGATCACGGCTGCATTGCTGTGGTATTCCAGGACGACCCTGCATTTCATGTGGGTAAAGTCCGGAGAATAATCGAACATGATCACGCGTAACACCCCGGCGATCCATATCCTGGGGATCTGCGGCACCTTCATGGGCGGCATCGCGGTGCTTGCCAGACAGGCCGGATACCGCGTCACCGGCTGCGATGCCAACGTGTATCCGCCGATGAGCACGCAGCTGCAGGCGCAGGGCATAGCGCTGATCGAAGGTTATGGCGAGGAGCAGCTGGCGCTCAATCCGGACGTGTTCGTGATCGGCAACGTGGTGTCGCGCGGCAATCCGCTGATGGAAGCCATCCTCGATCGCAACCTGCCCTATATTTCCGGACCGCAATGGCTGGCGGACAGCCTGCTGCGGAACAAGTGGGTCCTGGCGGTGGCCGGCACGCACGGCAAGACCACCACCAGTGCAATGCTGGCCTGGATACTGGAGTACGCGGGACTGAACCCCGGATTTCTGATCGGCGGTGTGCCGCAGAATTTCGGCGTATCGGCACGGCTCAGCACAGAACCTGCGGCGGCTGAAGACGCCTCCCCGTTCTTCGTGATCGAAGCCGACGAATACGACACCGCTTTTTTCGACAAGCGTTCCAAGTTCGTGCATTACCGTCCGCGCACCGCGATACTGAACAATCTCGAGTTCGACCACGCCGACATTTTCCCCGATCTTGCAGCGATCGAAACCCAGTTCCATCACCTGGTCCGCACGGTTCCCGGCAACGGATTGATCGTCAGTAACGGCCGCGAAGCCGCGCTGGACCGGGTACTGCAGCGCGGTTGCTGGACACCGCTGGAGCGCTTCGGAACGGACGACGGCTGGCTGATCGATGACGGCAACCGTGTCTCTCTGCGCGGCGCATTGCAGGGCACGCTGAACTGGGACCTGCTGGGTGAACACAACCGCCAGAATGCGCTCGCCGCGCTAGCCGCCGCGCGCCATGCCGGCGTGCCGGTCGCGCAGGGACTGGCGGCATTGGGCGAATTCAGGAACGTGAAGCGGCGGATGGAAATTCGCGGCGTGGTCAACGGCATTACCGTCTATGACGATTTCGCCCACCATCCCACCGCGATAAACACCACGGTCGCCGGCCTGCGCCGCAAGGTCGGCAGCGCACGCATACTGGCCGTGCTCGAACCGCGCTCCAACACGATGAAACTGGGCATGATGAAAGATGCGCTGCCCGGCAGCCTGAAGGATGCCGATCTGGCGTTCTGTTACGCCGCCAACCTCGGCTGGGATGCGCGCAGCGCGCTCGCCCCGCTGGGCGGCAAGGCAGTCGTTGAGGACCATCTGGATCTGTTGATCGCCAAGATCGTCTCTGCCGCGCGGCCCGGCGACCACATCCTGGTGATGAGCAATGGCGGCTTCGGCGGGATACACGAAAAGCTGCTTGACCGATTGCAGCCCTGAATCACCCCCCGGCTTATTCTCCCGTGTTGTCCAGGCCCAACTCCTGAATCTTCCGCGTCAGCGTGTTGCGCCCGATCCCGAGCAGGGTTGCAGCCTCGATGCGTCGCCCGTTGGTGTGATGCAACGCCTGCAGTTATCAGCGTGCGTTCGAATTGCGCGGTCAGGCTGTCCATGATGCGCTCGTCGCCGCGCTGCAGCGCGAGTGCAGCCTGTTGTGCCAATGCCGCGCTCCAGTCGCTGCCGTTTACCTCGCCGCCCGCCGTGCGCTCGCGCCACTCCGGCGGCAGGTCGGCGATCTCGACGATCTGCGAAGGCGTCATCACGGTCAGCCAGTGGCACAGATTCTCAAGTTGCCGCACGTTGCCGGGAAAATCCTGCTCGCTCAGATGTTGCAAAGCCGGCTCGCTGAACTGCTTCTGGTCAACCGCCAGATCGCGCGCGCTCTTTTGCAAAAAGTATTTTGCCAGCAGCGGAATGTCCTCGCGCCGCTCGCGCAGCGGCGGCAGGCGCAGCCTGATCACATTCAGGCGATGAAACAGATCCTCGCGGAACAGGCCCTGCTTGACGCGCTCGTCCAGATTCTGGTGGGTGGCAGTAATGATGCGCACGCTGGATTTGATCGGCTGGTGTCCGCCGACGCGGTAGAAGTTGCCGTCCGACAGCACGCGCAGCAACCGGGTTTGCAGGTCGGCCGGCATGTCGCCGATTTCATCGAGGAACAGCGTGCCGCCTTCTGCCTGCTCGAAGCGTCCGCGCCGCGTCGTCGCCGCGCCGGTAAACGCGCCGCGCTCATGGCCGAACAATTCGGATTCAAGCAGGTCCTTGGGGATCGCGGCAGTATTGATCGCGATGAACGGTTTGTCGGCACGCGGGCTGTGGCGGTGCAGCGCCCTTGCGACCAGCTCCTTTCCGGTGCCCGATTCGCCATTGATCAGCACGGTTGCATGGGATTGCGAAAGTCTGCCGATCGCGCGAAACACTTCCTGCATCGCGGGCGCCTGGCCGAGAATATCGGCATCGACTTCAACCTGCACGGTCTCCCCCGATTTGCGCCGGCTCTGCTCCAGCGCGCGCCTGATCAGTTCGATTGCGTGGTTGATGTCGAACGGTTTGGGCAGGTATTCGAAGGCACCGCCCTGAAATGCCGATACCGCGCTTTCCAGGTCGGAATACGCGGTCATGATGATGACCGGAATCTGCGGATGATGCTGGTGCAGCGTCTGCAGAAAATCCAGCCCGGAACTGCCCGGCATGCGTATATCGCTGACGACAACCTGCGGCACGCCATCACCCAGCGCGTGCAGCGCATCGTCCGCCGAGGCAAAGCTCCTGAACTCGATATCCTCGCGAGTCAGTGACTTTTCGAGTACCCAGCGTATGGAACGGTCGTCGTCAATAATCCAAACAGGTTTCATGCACACCTCTATAAATTCATTTCTCGGGCGAATCGCGGTGTCGCGTGCTCGCTCACTCCTGTGCGTAGCGGTCGTAGCTTCAGCTACGGGTACCGCACGGCCTACCCCTTGCGGGTGCGTCTATCAATCTGATATGCCTCGTCATTCGCTGTTAAAACTCCTAGCCATTCGACTGGTGAAACTACTAGCCATCCCACTAAGCACCCTAACGACGGTTGCCAATTGGTTGGTTATAAGCCCGCAAGCGGGCAAGTCGCTGGTTATGTGCGGCTCCTTGCGCTGCTCGCGCGACACGGTGGGGTGCAACCCCCAGGTGCGGGAGCGCGAAGCGGCAGGCCTGCCCGCCCCACATGCTTCGGCGTCAATTCCACATCCGGCTTGCTGGATTGTGGATTGCCTGCTTTTAGTGCATCGCCGTGTCCAGCCTGCCATCCCGACAAACGAATTTCTAAAGGTGTCCATAGTTTGTCGTCCAACTTTCAGGGGATGGGAAGCAATACGGTAAAACGCGTACGCCCGGGCTCGCTGTCAAATTCGATGATGCCGTGATGCTGGCTGACAAAGTCCTGGGCAATCGTCAAACCCAGGCCGTGCCCGTCGGCATGCCCTGACACCAGCGGATAGAAGATCTTGTCCTGCAGTTCGGGCGGGATGCCCGGCCCGTTGTCGATGATCTCCACCCGCACCGCCTGGCGGTGGAGGCGTTTGATCAGGGTCGCCTGGTGTGCCACACGCGTGCGCAAAACGATCACGCCGCTGCCGTTCATCGCCTGCGCGGCGTTGCGGACGATATTGAGCATGACCTGTATCAGCTGTTCCTTGTCGCCGACCAGCGCGGGCAGGCTGATATCGTAGTCGCGCTTTATCTTCAACCCCTCCGGCCTTTCGGCCAGGACCACGCTGCGCACCCGTTCCAGCACTTCGTGGATGTTGAGCGCACTGGCGTGCGAGGCACTTTGCGGGGCAAGCAGCTTTTCCATCAGAGAACGCAAGCGATCCGCTTCCTGCACGATAACCTGCGTGTATTCGCGCAAGCCCGGTTTTTCGAGTTCCTGTTCGAGCAGCTGCGCCGCGCCGCGTATGCCGCCAAGCGGGTTCTTGATTTCATGCGCCAGGTTGCGCAGCAGCAGGCGGTTGGCCTGGGTCTGGTCGAGCATCTGTTCTTCGCGCGCCAGCTTGAGCGGTCTGTCCATGGGATGAAATTCGAGCAGCAAGTACAGCTTGCCAAATTGCAGCGGCGTTGCCGCACATCGCAAGTGCAGCTTGGCATTCACGTTACCGTGCGTTCCCAGCGTCAAGTCGTGCTCGATAAAGCTGGCGTTATTCTGCACCGCCTGCTGCATCGCACTGGCCAGCTGTTCGGTGTGTGTGAACACCTGCTGGAGCGGAAGTCCATGCATGTTTTTATCACTGATGTCGAACAGGTTTTCCGCGGCCGGGTTTATATATGCGATGCGCGACTCCTCATCCAGCAGGATGACGGCGGTCGCAAGGTGCTCCAGTGCAAGGCGGGAAAAATCAGGCATACGATTTACTGAGCAGAAAGCATGCCAGACACGATATCGATTTATATTTGCTTTGCTTTAGTGCTCTGCCGGGCAATTCATCCCCATCTTTCATGCCGGACTTTGATTCGGGGTGATTCACGGCAGCGTCGGGTCGGTGCCGGATCGTGCAATATTTCTATTCATCGCTCAATTTTGAAAGTTCGATTTTGAGTGCGTCGACGTTCTGCTGGTGAAGATCAACCTGGTCGTTTAACTGTTTGATCTTCTCGTCATATTTCGCGACATTGCGATAGGTATGGCCGTCCGCCCCCTTGAATACTTCAGGGTTTGCCTCGCCGTCCTTGAGGTTCTGCTGCGCCGCTGCAAGCAGCTTTTCCTCCGCGTTCAACTCATCCTGCAGAATCTTGCGGCGGGTATCGTCCCGCCCCCGTTGTGTTTGACTGTCCACGCTCGGGAAATTGTCAGGAGATTGCACGTTGGCGGGGGGGACCATTGTTGGCAGCGGCTGCAGATAGATTCTCTTGCCGCCCTTCAGGGGCGTGCTGGAATAGGTTACATGCCCATTTTCATCCACCGACTTGTAGATATCGGCATGCGCCAGCAACGGACAGATACACAATACGGCAAACAGGTATCGACCAGGTTTCATGTTCGTTTCCCGTAAATAAACAACCGCAAGTATAGGACATGCGTCGGATGCAGACAAACGATTCAAATACAAAACGGGGCTTGCGCCCCGTTTTGTCGCCTGCCCGCAATACGCTGGGCAGGGTTTGCGTTGATCCCGATTAACTGCCGGGACTAGATGCTGTAATACATATCGTACTCTACCGGGTGTGTCGTCATGCGGAACCGGGTCACCTCGTCCATTCTCAATCCGATGTACGCATCGATGAAGTCGTTCGAGAACACGCCGCCGCGGGTCAGGAATTCGCGATCCTTGTCCAGGTATTCCAGCGCCTGCTCCAGGCTGGAACACACGGTCGGGATCTTTGCATCCTCTTCCGGCGGCAGATCGTACAGATTCTTGTCGGCCGGATCGCCGGGGTGAATCTTGTTCTGTATGCCGTCCAGGCCGGCCATCATCATCGCGGTAAATGCGAGATAAGGGTTGGCGCCCGGATCGGGGAAACGCACCTCGATGCGGCGCGCCTTGTCGCCGGACACGTGAGGAATACGTATCGAGGCAGAGCGGTTCTTCGCCGAATAGGCCAGCTTGACCGGTGCTTCGAAGCCGGGGACCAGACGCTTGTAAGAGTTGGTCAGCGGATTGGTGATCGCGTTCAGTGCGCGCGCGTGCTTGATGATACCGCCGATGTAAAACAGCGCGAGTTCGGAAAGCCCCGCATATCCGTTGCCTGCAAACAGGTTCTTGCCGCCTTTCCAGATGGACTGGTGCACGTGCATGCCCGAACCATTGTCGCCGACGATGGGCTTGGGCATGAAGGTTGCGGTCTTGCCATATTGGTGCGCGACATTGTGCACCACATATTTCAGACCCTGTGTCCAGTCAGCGCGGCGCACCAGGGAGTTGAACTTGGTGCCGATTTCGCACTGGCCGGCGGTCGCCACTTCGTGGTGATGCACCTCGACCTCGATGCCGATCTCTTCCAGAGCCAGGCACATCGCGGCGCGGATGTCGTTCAGGCTGTCGACCGGCGGTACCGGGAAGTAACCGCCCTTTACCGTTGGACGATGGCCGATGTTGCCGCCATCAAACTTTTCCGCGGAAGACCAGGCGGCCTCTTCGGAGTTCACCTTGCAGAAGCAGCCGGACATGTCGATCTGCCAGTTAACCGAGTCAAATATGAAAAATTCGGGTTCCGGGCCGAAATAGGCGGTATCGCCGATGCCGGTGGATTTCAGATACGCCTCGGCACGCTTGGCGATGGAGCGCGGATCGCGGTCATAACCCTTGCCGTCGGTCGGTTCCACCACGTCGCAAGTGATCACCATGGTATTTTCGTCCATGAACGGATCGATATAGGCGGTTGCGGGATCAGGCATCAGCAGCATGTCCGAGGCCTGTATGCCTTTCCAGCCGGCGATCGAAGAGCCATCGAACGCGTGGCCTTCCTCGAACTTTTCCATACCCATAACCTTGACGGGCACACCCACGTGCTGCTCCTTGCCACGGGTATCGGTAAAGCGAAAATCCACGAACTTGACTTCGCGGTCCTTGATCATTTTTAAAACATCAGTTGCCGACATCGACATAACCATCTCCCTAGACCTAATTGAAAAATTAACCAAAACCCGATATTGCTATCCAGAAACTAATGCAGAAAGCGTGCCAATCCTGATTGCAACGCAGATTGCCATTGTGCCATAAGCCTTAAAAACAAGGCATCAATAATTTGCACCTGAATCGGGCATCGCACACGCGGTGCGCACTATTTTTGTGCGTGACTGCTGTGGACATGAATGACCCGAAATAATCGGGTCCGCACTGACCAGTTCGTTGCAGCGAGCCTGAAGTTCTTCGGCGCCTTGCGGCGATTGCCCCCTGGCCAGATATATTTCGGCATCGACCTTGCCGTCGAGATAATGGAATACCACGCGATTTTCTGTCAACGCCGCGGCACCAAGGCGTTCCGCCAGATGCGCCAGCAAACCGGGGCGGCCGGGCAGGTGCACATTCGGCTTCGCCTTCATGTCGTCTTCGGGATCGATGTGCACCATCACATCCATCACATGATGATTCTTGAGCACCGCGTGGCGCGCCGTTTCGGCAATGAAATGCCCCTCGGAAACACTGATCTTGGGGTCGACCATGATGTGCGCGTCGACCAGCGCATTGTCCGCCATCTTGCGGGTGCGCAACTCGTGCAGGCCGCGTACCCCGTGTACTTTGAGCAGGGTCTGGCGGATCGCTTCCACTTCCTCGGCGGACAGTCCGGTATCGATGAGTTCGGACATCGCTTCCAGCGCCAGTTTGCCGCCCATGTGCGCGATCATCACACCCACCACCGCCGCAGCGACCAGATCGAGAAAGGTGAATCCCAGCAGGTTTCCGCCCACACCGACGATGACCACCAGCGAAGAGGCGGCATCCGAGCGCGCATGCCAGGCATTCGCGACCAGCATCTGCGAACGCACCCGTTTGGCCACTGCGAGCATGTAGCGAAACAACCCTTCCTTGGCAACCAGCGCAAATACCGCGATCGCAAGCGCGAGCGGATTGACCGCCCGCAGCGCCTCCGGATGCTGCAGGCGCATCGCGGCCGCCACCAGCAGCACCACACCGAGCCCCGCGAGGAATGCACCGAGGATTAGCGTGGCCG
This sequence comes from uncultured beta proteobacterium, assembly GCA_963827265.1. GTDB lineage: Bacteria > Pseudomonadota > Gammaproteobacteria > Burkholderiales > Gallionellaceae > Gallionella. Next base: position 872,680 of record CAWHAD010000007.1, read on the forward strand.
CGGTTTCGATCCGCGCATGGCCGTAGGGATGTTCCGCATCGGCATGCCGGCTGCCGTGCCGGTTCGCGAACAGCACCAGCACATCCGACAGCAGATCCGACAGGGAATGCAGGCCGTCCGCCATCAGGGCTTGCGAATGTGCAAAAAAACCGCCGACCATCTGCAGGGACGTCAGCAGCACATTGATGGCGATGCTTACCCAGGTGCTCTTTTGTGCGGCGGCAAAACGTTCCGGATGCACCGGCTCGAAAGCCCCGATGCGTTCACCGGATTGACGCTTTGCGTTGTGATTATTCATGTCGGTAATGCGTGTATGTCTCTATAATATGCAGGATATCATTTCTGCCAACTCAGTAACCTTGTCATATTCGCTTAGCCGGAAAGAATCGCCATGGGAACCATCACCGCCATTCTGCAAGCCGCACAACAACGCGCAAGAGAATTGAACCTGCCCTATGAAGGTGCGCTGTATCCGCGCGAGGCCCACGAAATTCTGCAGTCCGCACCCGGCGCAAAAATGGTGGACGTGCGCAGCCGCGCGGAACTGGACTGGGTCGGCAAATTTCCGAATGCCGCCGCGATTGAATGGGCAAGTTATCCGGGCATGAACCGCAACCCGCACTTCATCGCACAGCTCGAACAGCAAGTCGACAAGGAAGCGCTGGTCATCTTCGTTTGCCGCAGCGGCGGGCGCTCGCACCACGCCGCGATAGCCGCGACCCAGGCCGGCTACCGCGACTGCTACAACATGCTGGAAGGTTTCGAAGGCGATATGGACGCCGGCAAACACCGCAATACCAAGGGCGGGTGGCGAGCGGCGGGGCTGCCCTGGGAACAGAGCTAAGGCTGGCAATTTTTTAGTTTCGGTAATCGATGATCAGCGGCGCATGGTCCGAAAAACGCTCCGCCTTGTAGATGCTCGCTGACTCGGCAAGCGCCGCGATGCCGGGCGTGGCAATCTGGTAATCGATGCGCCATCCGACATCCTTCGCCCATGCCTGGCCGCGGTTCGACCACCAGGTATAGGCTTCCAGTTCCGGATGAACGCCGCGGAACACGTCGGCGAAGCCGACCTGGTCGAACAGCTCGGTCAGCCAGGCGCGCTCTTCCGGCAGGAACCCGGAATTCTTTTTATTCCCGCGCCAGTTCTTCAGATCGATTTCCCGGTGTGCGATGTTCCAGTCGCCGCAGATCACCACTTCGCGCCCGCTTGCCCGCATTTCCCTTAAATGCGGCATGAAAGCTTCCATGAACCGGAACTTCACCGCCTGGCGCTCTTCGCCGCTGGAACCGGAAGGCAGGTAAACCGAGACCACGCTGAAACCCGGAAAATCCGCGCAGATATAGCGTCCCTCGGCATCGAACTCGGCGATACCCAAACCCGGTATGACCTGCTGCGGCCGTTCGCGGCAATAGATGCCGACGCCGCTGTAGCCCTTCTTCTCCGCATAATGAAAATAGCCATGGAAACCATGCGGCGCGAGCATTACATCGGTCATGTCCGCTGCCTGCGCCTTGAGTTCCTGCAGGCAGACGATGTCGGCATCCTGCCGGCCCAGCCACTCGAAAAAACCCTTGCCGGCTGCGGACCGGATTCCATTCAGGTTGACGGTGATGATGCGCATGAAAATTCCCGGGAGTTGTGGTGCCTGCCATTATAATGTGCCTCCGTGCTCCACCCCGTTGCATAGAACATGTCCAACTTCAGACAAGACTTCATCCGCTTTGCCGTACAGCAGCAGGTATTGTGCTTCGGCGAATTCAAAACCAAGGCGGGCCGCATGTCGCCGTATTTTTTCAATGCGGGTCTGTTCAACGATGGCGCATCGCTAAGGAACCTGTCGCAATTCTATGCGCAGGCGATCCAGGCATCGGGACTCCCTTTCGACATGCTGTTCGGCCCGGCCTACAAGGGTATCCCGCTGGCGGCCGGAACCGCAATCGCGTTGGCAGAACAGGGCAGCAACGTGCCGTTTTGCTACAATCGCAAGGAGGCCAAGGACCACGGCGAGGGCGGCACCACGGTGGGCGCAGAATTGCAGGGACGGGTGCTGGTCATCGATGATGTGATCTCTGCGGGCACCTCGGTGCGCGAGTCCGTCGAGCTGATCCGCGCAGCAGGCGCCCGGCCGTGCGGTGTCGTGATCGCGCTGGACCGCATGGAACGCGGACAGGGCGAGCTGTCTGCCGTTCAGGAAGTGCACCTTAACTATGATATTCCGGTAATATCCATCGCCACACTGGATGACTTGCTCGAATATTTGCGGGCCGAAGGCGGAATGACAGGCAATTTTGCCGCCGTCCGGGCTTATCGGGACCGTTATGGAGTAGAGGATGAACATGCTTAAATTGCTCGTCGCACTCATCGCCGGACTGACGTTCAGTTTTCCGGCCATGGCAACGCTGTACAAATGGGTGGACAACAATGGCATCACCCACTACGGCGAAACCATTCCGCCCGAATACGCCGACCGGGATCACGAAGTGCTGAACAAGGCCGGGCGGGTGATACAGACCGAAGAGGTGATGACGCCCGAAAGGCGCCGCGCCAAGGAACAGGAGGACGCGAAGAAGCGCGAACAGGCCGAGGCCGCTCTCGAGCAACAGCGCCATGACCGGACCCTGCTCAATACCTACAGCAACGTCAATGAAATCGACCAGGCACGCATACGCAACATGCAACAGATCGATGCGCGCATCAATGCGATCAACGCATACATCAAGGCAGCCAACGACAACCTGGCTTCGCTGCAGGAGGAGGCCGCCACCTATGACAAGGCTAACCGGACAAAGCCATCCTCGCTGAAGCAGGATTTGCTGGATGCCCAGAATCGCCTGGAACAGCTGCAACAGGACCAGCAAGGACCCCTCGCCGAGAAGGCAGCATTGCAAAAACGTTTCGATGCTGACAAGGCGCGCTATATCCAGCTGACCGGGAAAAAATAGGCCGCGAATGCGGCCGTGTCTTCATTTTAATCCTGTGCCACGCAATTCAGGCGGGGAGCAGCCTCCGGTCGATTTTCGCGAATGCGATTTGCAGGCTTCGGCTACAGCGCTTCGAACTCACCGGTAGCCGGGTTATAGCCGAGCAATTCTCCGCGCTCGATATCGAAGTACCAGCCGTGCAATGAAAGATTCCCCTGTTCGACCCGTTCGCGTATCCATGAAAACGTCATCAGGTTGGCCAGCGATACCAGGATCGCCTGCTTTTCGCAGGCACGGTGGCGCGCCTCGCTGCTGGCCCCGGAAAGTTCCTGCTCGATCTTCCGGCGCGCCGCATCGGCGATTGTCATCCATTCCGAAATGAAGGAATCGCCGGTAACGCCGCCTTCCAGCAGGGCATGGATGCCGCCGCACTGTGCATGCCCCAGCACGATGATGTGCTGCACCGCCAGGTTGCGCACGCCGAATTCAAGCGCAGCGCTGGTGCCGTGATAATGGCCCTGGTTTTCCGCGGGCGGAACCAGGTTGGCGACATTGCGGATCACGAACAGGTCGCCGGGTGCACAATCGAGTATCAGCGCCGGATCGACACGCGAATCGCAGCAACCGACCACCAGCGTGGTGGGCATCTGGCCGAACTGCACGAGTTCGTGGAACCGCGCGTCCGCATCCGCCAGCGAGTGTTCGCGGAAGCGCCTGAATCCGGCGATCAGCTGGTCTGGTGAACTCATGCGCCCGTCAGTCTGACCAGAACCTCGCGATACTTGTCGGCGGTTTTCCGCAGCACATCCGCGGGGATTTGCGGCGCGGGCGGCCGCTTGTTCCAGCCCGATGTTTCCAGCCAGTCGCGCACGAACTGCTTGTCGAAGCTGGGCGGATTGCTGCCCACCCGGTATTGGTCGGCCGGCCAGAAACGCGACGAGTCGGGCGTCAGCGCCTCGTCGATCAGGTACAGCTTGCCCGCCGCATCCACGCCGAACTCGAACTTGGTGTCGGCGATGATGATGCCCTTGCCCGCGGCATAGTCCGCCGCCTCGACATAGAGCGCCAGCGTCGCGTCGCGCACTTCATTGGCGCGCGCCTCGCCGAGCAGTTCGACCGCTTGCGCAAACGAAATATTTTCGTCGTGTTCGCCGACGGCCGCCTTGGTGGACGGCGTGAACAGCGGCTGCGGCAGCTTCTCCGCTTCGCGCAGCCCGGCGGGCAGCGGGATGCCGCAAACCTTGCCGGTCTTCCGGTAGTCCTTCCAGCCGGAACCGACCAGATAGCCGCGCACGATCGCCTCGATCGGCAACGGCTTGAGCTTTTTCGCGACGAAAGCGCGTCCGCGCACCTGGGCACGGTCCGCGTCGGTGCCGACCACCGACTCCGGGTCGATGCCGGTCAGGTGATTCGGGATCACGTGCTGCAGCTTGTTCAGCCAGAAGTTGGACATCGCGGTCAGCACCTCGCCCTTGCCCGGAATCGGGTTGGGCAGGATCACGTCGAACGCGGACAGGCGGTCGGTCTGCACCACCAGCAACTTGTCGTCGCCGACCGCATAAATGTCGCGCACCTTGCCGCGATGCAGGAAAGGCAGGCTTTTGATATCCGATTGTTGCAGCGGTGTACTCATTTGGATGCTCCGTTTATCGCGTCGATTTCATTGATCAGGCTCGCCGTGGTTTGCGGCGCGGCCAGTACCTTTACCTCCTTGCCGCTGGGGTCGAACAATACCAGGGTGATCCGCGCGGCGTTGTGCGCGGCCATGAAGGCGCGCCCTTCCGGCGTGTCGTAATCGGTCAGCAGAAACACCACCCGGCCCGCGTACTGGCCGCGTATGTCGTTCACCGCGTTCATCAATTGCATGCTTTCGACCGCATCCTTGTCGCGCACCAGCACCACCGCGGTGCGCCCCTTGCCGATCTGCGACAAATCGTCGCTGAAGCCGCGCGGCAGGTTCATCATCACGGTCGCCGCCAGCAGCAACAGCAGCGTGATCACGATCCACTTGATTTTGGGTGAGTTCCCGGAAACCCCGGTTTGCGCCTCGCGTTCGCTCATCTTCTCTGGTGTCGCCGCTACAACGCCGGCAAGGTGGTCGCCTTGATCTTTTCCGCCTGGCTGGCACGGAATGCCTGCAAACGCTTTGCCAGATCGGCGTCATTCAGCGCCAGCATCGCGACCGCAAACAGGCCCGCATTGGCGGCGCCCGCTTCGCCGATCGCAAAGGTCGCGACCGGGATGCCCTTGGGCATTTGCACCGTGGACAACAGCGAATCCATGCCCTGCAGGTATTTCGACGGCATCGGCACGCCCAGCACCGGCAGCGTGGTCTTGCCGGCCACCACGCCGGCCAGGTGCGCCGCCGCGCCGGCGCCGGCGATGAAGCAGCGCACGCCCTGCGCGGTCATTTCCTTGATGTACTCGAACAGCAGGTCGGGCGAGCGATGCGCGGAAATCACCCGCGCGTCGAAAGCGACGCCGAAATCCTTCAACTGCTGTGCGGCCTGCTGCATTACATCCCAATCGTTGGCGCTGCCCATCACGATAGCAACCAGCGGTTTATTCATTGTTGCTCCCAAAACTTATCCCTCCTTGTGATAGCGCACGATGCGCTCGACTTCATTTTTCGAACCGAGAATCACCGGCACGCGCTGGTGCAGGCCGGAAGGTTTAATATCCAGGATGCGCTCGTAACCGGTGGAAGACATGCCGCCCGCCTGTTCGACGATGAACGACATCGGGTTGGCTTCGTAGAGCAAACGCAGCTTGCCGGCCTTGCCCGGATCCTTGGTGTCCTTGGGATACATGAACACGCCGCCGCGCACCAGGATGCGATGCACTTCGGCGACCATCGACGCGACCCAGCGCATGTTGAAATTGATGCCGCGCGGCCCGGTCTTGCCCGCGACGCATTCGTCGACATAGCGCTGCACCGGCTTCTCCCAGTGGCGCTCGTTCGACGCATTGATCGCGAATTCCAGCGTGTCCGGCGGAATCTTCATGTTCGGATGGGTCAGCATGAATTCGCCGATGTCGCCATCCAGCGTGAAACCGTTCACGCCGTGGCCGGTGGTGATCACCAGCATGGTCGACGGCCCGTACAGCGCATAGCCCGCGCAAACCTGCGTGGTGCCGGGCTGCAGGAAATCGGCGGCGGCCGGGTGCTCGATGCCGGCGGGTGCGCGCAGGATCGAGAAGATCGTGCCGACCGAGATGTTCACGTCGATGTTGGACGAGCCGTCCAGCGGATCGAACACCAGCAGATATTTGCCCTTCGGATACTGCTTCGGGATCGGATAGACATCGTCCATTTCCTCGGAAGCCATCGCGGCCAGGTGGCCGCCCCATTCGGTCGACTTGATGAACACCTCGTTGGTGATCACGTCCAGTTTCTTTTGCGTCTCGCCCTGCACATTCTCGCTGCCCGCGCTGCCCAGCACGCCGATCAGCGCGCCCTTGTTCACGTCGTGCGCGATCTGCTTGCAGGCCATGATGATGTCGCTGACCAGGCCGGTGAAATCGCCGGTTGCGCCCGGTATCGCGCGCTGTTCTTCGATGATGAATTGGACCAGACTCTTGCTCATTCCTTGCTCTCCAGATTTTCATGAATTTTTAAGAACGCGGATTTTACCGTTTTTCCGCTGCTCGCTCCACGGCAATTTGACTTTCCCCTGCTGGATATGGGCTTATTTAAACCATAAAAAACGTTTAGCCACAGAGAACACAGAGATCACAGAGGAGAAACAAACGATAGCCTTGAATATTTAATTGTCATGAATAATTGCTGCACACGTCAGGTGATCCTGAACAATATGTAGCATTTGCTGAACCTCTCTGTGTACTCTGATGTAACTACTAGCCATTCGACTAAACGAGCAAACAACGCTCGTAAAGTCGCTGGTTATGTGTTCTCTGTGGCTTAAATAAGTTTTAAGGTTTTATGATTAATTCAGGCAGCCGCGCGGCATGCACGACCGTTTGTCGGCAGAAATTGCCGGTCGCGCAAAATGTTTGAATCCGCCGCCGGAGTTGCGGTATCCTGCGCCCGGAATTCTGCTGCGCGGGTGCGCCCGGCCTGCAGCGAACATAAAACCCGCAACCCCGACGAGGTGAACCGAATGCGTATCAGCCCCAAATCACTCCTGCAAGGCCTGCTCTATCTGGCCCCGGTCACGCTGCTTGCGCTGGCTTCATGCGGCGGCGGTGGCGGCGGAACAACCGCGACACTGGCCGCATACTATCCCCTCAGCGTCAGCGTCACAGGCATATCCGGAGTAGTCGGCGGGAGTGGTGTCGTGTTGCGCAATGGCGGGGATAACATGACCCCAACGGCGGACGGAACTTATCAATTCGCGAACCCGGTGTTGTCCGGCTCGACTTACAACATCTCCGTGCTGACCCAGCCAACCACGACACCCACACAAGTTTGCACGGTTACCGGCCCAGTCGGCACCATGCCAGCTTACGCCAAGACGGTCCCGGTGACCTGCGTGAACGCCTACACCATAGGCGTCAAAATAACCGGTAATCATGGTACCGGTCTGGTGTTGCAGAACAATGGCGCGGATAATTATCAGGCCGCCTCCAGTGTAACCGGGTTTACTTTCAGCACACCGGTTGCTAAAGGTGGCAGCTATGACGTCACGATACTCAAACAACCGCTGAACCCCGCCACCGCTTGCGGTGTTTCAAGCAACAGCGGCACGAATGTTCAAAGCAATATAACCGGCGCCTCGGCTGTACAAGTAACCTGCTCATCCTCTACAAGACCAGCAGACCCCTATGTTTACGCGACTAACTCCGACACCGCCAACAACGCCTACGCGTTCACCTCGAACAGCGGCTCGCTTGCCACCAACGGGAAGTTAACGGGTAGCGGGTACGCCGCGATCGCGGCCGATGGCGGCAAGTTCGTCCTGATTGCGAGCGGTGGCAGTTCCGGCTTCGTCACGAGTTACGCGATCGCTTCTGCGGTTTCCGCTACGCCGGGCAAGCTCACCAAGGTCAATGCAGTCGCGGCCGGTAATACGCCGGTCGCGATCGCGGTACACCCGTCGGGCAAGTTCGCCTACGTAGTGAACGAGGTGTCCAACAGCATCTCGGCCTACAGCATCGCCAACGACGGCACGCTCGCCCCTATCTACGCAAGCCCAACTGCACCGACCATCACGGCAGGAGACATTCCTGTCGCGATCGCGATCGATCCCGCCGGCACCTATGCCTACGTGGCGAATGCCAGGACCGGTAGTGGTGCTTGCGGCACTTCAAGTGGCTGCATTACGGTGTTCGCAATCGATCCGAATACCGGCGCGCTCACACCTACAATTGCGAGCGGGTCCAGCAATATTATCGCCGCGGGCCAAGTGCCCAGTTCAATTGCCATTGATTCAACCGGCCAATACATCTACGTCACCAACTTGAACGACACCAAAATTTCGACATACATCATCGGCAGCAATGGCACGCTTACGGCGGGCAGCCCGTATGCAGTCGCAGTCGGCTGCAACTCGGTCGCCATCTCTCCGGACGGCCAATTCGTCTATGTGGCAAATTCCACCGCTGGCACAGTATCGGAATACACCGTCGGCGCCAACGGCGCATTATCATCATTACCACTGGTTACAGTAGCGACAGGCGGCAACCCAAGTTATGTCGTCATCGACAGCTCGGGCCAGTATGCCTATGTCGCCGATTCCGGCAACGGTAGAATTTCAGCTTACAGCATCAGCGCCGGCCAGATCGCAACGGCACTCAGTAGTTATATCAGCGCCGGTGCCAACCCGGTTGCGGTGATCACCGCTCCTTAGTCAGCTACACGACAAACACAAGCAGACCCCGGCAACGGGGTCTGTTCATTTCGATCATGCGTTGTTATCACCGCCGATCACCAGTCCGTATCCCGGACGACCCGCGGAATTCCATGACCGGCGCGGGCAAACCGTCCCGATCGCCGCGTTCACGGCCGGTTTCGCGCCGTTTGTCCGGATTTGCCCCCCTTCGGTCAGTTGCCGGTGGCAAAGCCGGATCGAACGTCCTATTATCCGCATCAATTCAAATAGTAGGGGGGTGTCATGAGATTCGCTATCGGGAGATTCACTAACGGGAGATTCGCAAACATGCAAAAGGCAAAGGGCTTCACGCTGATCGAGCTGATGATCGTGGTCGCGATCATCGGGATACTGTCCATGATCGGGATACCCGCCTACAACGACTACGTCACGCGCGGCAAGCTGGTGGATGCGACGTCCAAGCTCGCCGACATGCGCATCCAGCTGGAGCAGTATTACCAGGACAACCGCAACTACGGCTCGACCGCTCCAGTTGCGGCCTCGCAATGCCCACTTCGAAATACTTTACGATCAGCTGCAAGTCGGGGACCAGTGGAGACGACCAGTCCTACAAGATCACCGCGACCGGCACGATCAACAAGACGAGCTTCACCTACACCATCGACGAAACCAATACCAAGACACTCACCTCCGGCTGGGGCAATGGCACCAGCTGCTGGATCACCCGTAAAGGAGACAGCTGTTGAGCGCTGTGCGCAAAATCCGGCCTGATGGCTTCACGCTGATCGAGCTGCTGATCGCGATCGCGATCTTTTCGATCACGCTGACGTACGGCGTTTCCAGCTACCGCTCCTGGGTGCTGAACAGCCAGATCCGCAACGCGGCCGAGTCGATCTCGAACGGGATCATGTTTGCCCGCGCGGAAGCAGTGAAATGCAATGTCGACGTTGCGTTTACGTTATTGGATGCCACACTCTTCCTGGAAAGTCACCAATGTGAATGATTGCGGGGACCCGGCCGCCAGCGGCATCCCGGCCGGCAGCACGCTTGAATCAAGGCCCAGCAGCGAAGGCTCCAAAAACGTCACGGTCGCGGTTTGGGCAAATACAGTTCAATTACCGTCAGGCACGAGTACCATCACCTTCGGCAACCTCGGTACCGTGATCCCCAACGCAGCGACCCCGACCAAGTTCGTCCTCAGCTCGACCGTCTCGGCGGCAGGGGTAACGCTGAGACCGTTAAGGGTCGAGGTCGGGGCGGGTGGCGATTCCAGGGTATGCGATCCGGATTCGGCCATTGCCGCAAAAAGTCCGCCCGATCCGCGCAGATGCTATATGCCGTAAATAAACAGGGAAACCATCATGAACAGACCAAAAATCCCGTTGTCACGCTTTGCACATAAGCGCAGGAATGCGCAGCAGGGCGTGGTATTGCTGGAAGCACTGATTGCGATATTGCTGTTTTCGATGGGCGTGCTGGCATTGGTCGGCCTGCAGGGCGCGATGATCAAGAACACTTCCGATGCGAATTACCGCGCCGCTGCCAGTTTCATTGCACAACAAAGGATAGGCCAGATCTGGGCCGATCAGCTTAATGCGGTTAACTATATTGTGACCGATGCGCCCATTTTGACGCTGCCCAGCGGCAAGCTTACCGTTACCAACCCGCTGAATACCAAACAGTATGTAGTGACCGTGACCTGGACCCAGCCCGGCAAGCCCACGCACAAATTCACCACCGTCGCTTCCATCGCAGGGGGCTAACAGGATGCAATCGAAACCGCAAAATTCATATCATCTCCAGGCACAGCGAAATCAGGCGGGCTTCAGCCTGATCGAGATACTGGTCGGGCTGGTGATCGGCCTGCTCGCGACGCTGGTCATCATGCAGGTATTCTCGGTATTCGAAGGGCAAAAGCGCACCACAACCGGATCGGCCGACGCGCAAACCAACGGCAGCATCGCGCTCTACAGCATCGAACACGAGATGAAGATGGCCGGCTTCGGATTGCTGCCCACTGCCAGCGCGACACCGCTGGGTTGCACGACCATGAATTATGGCGCAACCGGAATGACCAGCATGTCGCCGGTCATCATTACCGATGGCGGCACCTTGCCAGGCGCCAGCGACAGCATCACGATACACTATGCCAATTCGTCTTTAGGCGGGGTTCCTACCCAGATAGCCGGGCCTCCTGGCACGCCGGGACCAAGCGATGTCGCGCTCAACAGCAATATGGGCTGCCAGGTTGGCGATATCGCGATGGTCGTCAACGGGACCTCATGCGGCTTTACCAAAGTGATCGCGGCGTCCGTGTCCGACAATGCCACGATCGGGCTGAAGGATCCCACCATCGTTCCGGCAGCTAATTCCACGAACTACACACTTTCCTGCATCGGCGCCTGGTTTACCTCCATATTCCGCGTCAACCCCAACTATGATCCAACGAACGCAGCCAATTCCCAAGCCTACATGGAAAAGACCAATGACCTGGCCGCTGCGGGTGACCCGGTCGTGTCGGATATAGTCAACATACAGGCGCAGTACGGGATTTCCAATGCCCCCAACTCGAACCAGGTAACCCAGTGGGTTGATGCCAGGAACGGTCAGGCCAGCGGCGATTGGGGTTCCAGCATCACGGTTGCCAACCGCAACCGCATCAAGGCGATCCATATCGCGGTGGTTGCTCGCAGCGGACTGTATGAAAAGGCTGTCGTGACCAAAACCTGCACCACGGCCAAGGGCACCGTCAACAATGGCCCATGTGCATGGGATGACAGCAGTGTCGACCCCGCCCCCAAGATCGACCTGAGCAACGATACCGATCCGATCACACACGTGCCTACTTGGCAGCATTACCGCTACCGGGTATTTGACACGGTCATTCCATTGCGCAACGTCATCTGGGCTGCAACCACGCTATGAAAACACCGACCTACATCCCGGACTGTCATCGCGGCAGTGCAAACAGTCAGCGCGGCGTCGTGCTGTTTTTTGCGCTGATCGCACTGGTGGTGATGTCGCTCGCCGCGGTTGCGCTGATCCGCTCGGTGGACACCAGCACATTGATTGCGGGCAATCTGGCATTCAAGCAATCCGCGACCACTTCCGCAGACGGCGGAATCGAAACCGCGATCAATGCACTCACTACCGCCCAGGCTAACATGACTTCGAGCAACAACATGGCAACCAACGATCCAGGCTGTCCCACCAACTGCTCCAACGTCCTGAACACCACCAGTCCGGGAAATGGATATTATTCCTCCCTTACCGACCCGAACCTGACCGCGAATCTCACCGACACGGCCAACTGGGGCAAAAACACCAGCATGCTGGTCGGAAACGACCAGGCCGGCAACGAAGTCCGCTACATCATCCAGCGCATGTGCCAGACCGCCAACATGATGCCGAACCTAACACAGGACACCGCAAACAATAAGACCGCCTGTTTGTTCAGTGCGCCTCAGCTTGATAACGGCGGGCACCAAGTCCCGTTGCCATCGACTGTTTGCGTGGGCAATGGCTGTCCTTCCGCAGGCCAGGCGCCCGAATACCGTATCACCAGCCGATCTGCCGGCCCCGGCAATACTTTCAGTTATGTGCAGGTCTTTGTCTATTAGGAGTCAACCATGAAAAACAATCTCCAAACCGATACCATGCCGCACTTCCTGTTCCCGATTGGGATGGCGCTGATACTCGGCCTTGCGCTGCCGATCGGCTCGCAGGCGGCAACCACGACGCTGGCAACCGCCCCGCTGGTGAATTCCACCACTTCCCCGGTATTGCCCAACCTGATGTTCGTGCTTGACGATTCCGGCAGTATGGACTGGGATTACCTGCCGGACGCCGCAAAAAATTTCGCCGGAAATTACGGCTTCAACTCCAGCCACTGCAACGGTGTTTACTACAACCCCGACACACCCTATAAACCGCCGGTGGATGCCAACGACGTGAGCTTTTACGACTCGGCCAGTATTAATTATGTGGGATCGGGAACTGTGACCAGCCCTGGAAACAATTTCACGCATGCCTACGTGGACGGCTTTAACCCGGGCGCTGGCTACGTCGACCTGGACACCGACTTTACCGGCGGCAGCGGCAGCGGAGCTAGCGGCTTCAAAACCTATACAGGCCCGGCGTATTACTATACCTATGGCGGCACGCAGATCACCGCCGCGCAAATGAACTTCAACAATACCGGCAGCCAATTTTACACCGAATGTAATAGCGGCGTCGGTGGCGGTCCGGGCACTTCCTTATTCAAGCTGACTACGCTGTCCTCAACTGAGACCTCTACCCTGACTGTCTCATCCAACAAGAGCACCATTACGGTGGGCGGTTCGGGGAGCACCCGAGTCAACGGCATCCTGGTGAACAATACGGTTCAGCTCATGAGCAGCCGAACCGGTTCGTCCAGCAACACCAGCACCCTTGCCGGCTACATCGCTACCGCTATTAACGCCAGCGGTTATAGCGCCTCTTCAACGGGCAATGTGGTCACGGTCACCGGCCCAAACGCAGGCGGTGGATTGACTGTCTCCGACAACGGCGGCGGCATGACATTTTTGACGGCTGCCCAGAACGGCACTGTTAGTACCATGGTGAACTCCATCATGGTGGGCTCCACCAATATTATGTCCTCCGGTTCCACCGGTTCCACCACCAGCCCATCCACCCTGGCCAGCTCCATCGCCGGAAAAATCGGCTCACCATACACCGCCACGGCAGTGGGCAACGTCGTGACGATCACCGGCCCCAACTCTGGCGCTTCCTCGCCGGTTGGCTTGACACCGGTCATTTCCCTTTCCCCCACGTCAAGCGGGGCTTTGACAGCTGTCGCGACCATTTTCCCCGATGCCGATCCGGACCATTTGCAGAACTTTGCCAACTGGTACACTTATTACAGTCATCGCATGCTGATGATGAAAACCGGTGTGGGGCTGGCATTCTCTCCGCTCGACCAGAGTTATCGCATCGGCTACATGACGATGAACAACAACAACTGGAACGGTACCATCAACTCGTCGACAGCGGATTTCGTCGATCTCGCACCTTTCGATGCAACCCAGAAGGCAACCTGGTATGGCAAGCTCTACAAAGCCAATCCCGGCAGCTCCACGCCGTTGCGCGGAGCGCTGTCCAATGTGGGCCGCCTGTACGCTGCAAAATTTGCCCCCACCACCACTTACACCGCCACCATCACGGTAAGCGGAAGCGGTCCAACCACCGTGGACAGCATCACCGTGAATGGCGTCGCACTGTTCCCCAGCGGCACTACGGCCACCAGTTCCTACACAAACCGCGGCAGTACGTACAACAGCACCCAAACGCTGGCAACCAATATCGCCTCTGCAATCAATGCGCCGGCAAGTAGCGACTTCGGCGCCACGGTATCCGGCAGCACCGTCACGATCACCGGACCTGCATCTAGCTCCACGCCGAACATCACCCAAAGCGGGAGCATGTACGTTACCCCAAGCAGTTTTGTCGCCAAGACCACTCAGGCCAACCTGAACGGCGTCCTGCCCAAGGATCCGATGCAGTATTCCTGCCAGCAGAACTTCGTGATTCTTTCGACCGACGGTTACTGGAACGGCAACAACACTTACGACCTGTCCAATCCTCCGGTGAATGTCGGCGAACAGGACGGTTCGGATGTAGCCCGGCCAAAATATGACGGCGCCAACGGAGTCACGACACTGACCACCAATTATTCGCGCACCTACCAGACGGCTTCATATACCAATTGTCCCACCGGCCAGGCCGAAATCACGACCCAGCCGCAAACGGAAACCTGCACCACGACCATTTCACTTGGCACCGCCCAACCGGAATCCTGCCCTGCTAGCTGGACCAACGGAACCCCGACCACGGCCGCCTGCGCGGTAGCGGCGATACAAGACCCCAATCCCAGCAATCCGCAGGTCGTTTCGCAGACCAAAAGCTCGAGCAGCTCGGGCGGTACCAGCAACACGCTGGCCGACGTGGCGATGTATTACTACGAGAACGATTTGCGCACACCCGCATTGAACAACTGCACCGGCGCGCTGGGTAGGCGATGTTTGCACGAACAACGTGCCCAAAACCGCCGATGACCAAAACGTCGCGCAGCATATGTCCACCTTCACGCTGGGTCTGGGTGCGAGCGGAAAAATGCAGTATTCGGGCACCTACGCAGAAAGATACCAGCGGGGATTATTATTCGGTGGCGCACCAAACGACAGCCAGTTCGTCGGTTTGCACCTGGCAAACTTCCGGCACGACCTGCAACTGGCCGCAGCCTGTCAGTGGTCAATCGACCACCATCGACGACCTCTGGCATGCAGCAGTCGACGGGGGCGGCACCTATTTCAGCGCATCCGATCCGACCACACTCGCCTTGGGTCTCAACACCGCACTGTCGTCGATCTCCTCACGCAGAGGTTCGGGGTCTGCGGGCGCACCCAGCACGCTGAATCCGACGCCGGCACCAATTACGACTATAGGCCCAGCTACACCACGGTGTTATGGCAAGGCAACCTCGAGGCACGCACGATCAATGTCAACACCGGTCGTGAGTTCAGCCGCGACCTGGTGCGCGGAAAACATCGTGGCTGACATCTGCCCGTCTCCGGGCATAGAGGTGCAAACCAGCGGCGGCACCACCCCGACCTACAGCTGCGTGACGACGAACTCGACTGCATCGACCTGCGCTTCACCCGGGGTGTTCGACCCCATCTCGAACCAGTGCTCTTTCACTATGGCAGTCTCCTGCATCGGCACCATGCCCAGCATGGTCGCCGCCAACAGCGATACACGGAACATCTACACCGCGAACAGCACCGGCACTGCCTTGACGCCCTTCCTGTATGCGAACCTGACGTCTGGCCAGCAAGCCGATTTCAATTCGCCCTATATCAACGGACTGAGCCAGTGGGGAACTCTGACTCCAGCACAACAAACCGCGGCACAAGGCGCCAACCTGGTCAATTACCTGCGCGGACAATACGGCTTACGACACCCGTACCGCCAATTATGTGCCCCCTACGTCGATAACCGGCTGTTCCGTTACCGCGAGGCCACCATGGGCGATGCGCTGGAATCGCAGCCCATCTACATCGCGGCCCCGGTATTCAGCTACACCGACCCGGGCTACAGCGCGTTTGCCAGCCGCGGAAGCCAGCCGTCCCGGCATGGTTTACATCGGAACCAACGACGGCATGCTGCACGCGTTTCTGCGCTTGCCGCAGGGCAGCGTAGTCGGCCGGGACGGAACGCTGGGCTTATGTGCCCAGCATGGTGATCCCCAATATGTGGAAGCTGGCGGATACGAACTATGCCAACCTGCATACCAACTACGTCAACGGCAGCCCGGTCATCTCGGATGTCTGCACTGCCAACTGCACCGATTAGCGGTACTGCCGTCTGGAACACCATACTGGTGGGCGGACTGAACCAAGGCGGGCGCGGCTACTATGCGCTGGATATCACCAATCCGACTGCGCCCACACTGTTGTGGGAATTCACGCGCCGCGCAGGACAGCGATACTGGGCTACAGTTACGGTAATCCCGGTCATCACCGCAAGAGCGGACGGCACCTGGGTGGTGCTGGTGACTTCGGTTACAACAATGGCACAGACAGCGCTACGCAAATTCCAGTGGTACCACCTTGTTCCCAACTCTCCGGCGGGCAGCGGCCAGGGCTATCTTGTACGTGCTGAATGCCGGCACCGGTGCAATCATCAGCAAGATCGGCACCGGGGCGGGCAGCACCACCACCCCGAGCGGACTGGCCAAGATTGCGGCCTGGAACGATGCACCCTCCAGCAACCGGGCGACCTATGTCTACGGCGGCGACCTGCTCGGCAATGTCTGGCGTTTCGACATCAACGACCCCGCTACCGCCGCGATCGGCACCGGCAGCGTGCTGGATTTTGCGATCCTTGACGACCCGTCGGGCAACCCGCAGCCGATCACGACTGCGCCGGTACTGGGCAAGATTTCCGGATACCGCGTCGATATTCGTCGGCACCGGACAGTATCTGGGCACGCCCGACCTCGCCAACAACCCAGGTACAGACCGAGTATGCGATCAAGGATGACAATGCAACCACCACGCTGGTCAATCCCGGCGGCAGTCCGAGGAACAGCAGACGCTGGTACAGCAGACACTGACAACGGCAAACGGCGTCCGCACTGCATCCAGCAATCCGGTCGATTTCACCACCGGCCGGGGCTGGTATGTCGATTTCCCCGACAGCGGTGAACGGGTGAACATCGATGGCAAGCTGGTGCAGGGCACGCTGCTGGTTGCCACCATCGTTCCGTCGAATACCGTCTGCTCACCGGGAGGTTACGGCTGGCTTAACTACTTCAATTATCTGACCGGCAGTTCGGTCGATACCAGCGGCATTGTTTCGTCGAGTTATTCCAACACCATCGTCGGTATCAACGTGCTGTATATCAATGGTACGCCGGATCATTGAAGTGGTTACGTCCAAGGGTGACCCGACCCCGACCGTCAACACCAACGTCTGATCAAGGGCACCGCATCCGGATTCACCGGACAACGGGTGCTGTGGCGTGAACTGAATCCGTAACCAGGTCAGCCGATCAGGTTCCATTCCCTGGCAACCCCGCCAGCGTTTCCCCCGGCAGCAATTGCCGGGGGTTTCTTTTTGGGCACCGGCCCTGCCCCATCGTGCCTGTTACCCGCATCCGGCTGCCGACTTTCCAGCTGATTGTATTTGCCGGTTTGCTGCATCCGGCAAAATGACGCCCAATAAAAAACGACCCGAAGGTCGTTTTTTATTGACTGCAATGTCGTCCGGATTATTTTACGACGGCCTTCAATTCGCCCTTGGCATAACGGGTCGCCATCGCGTCCAGCGAGATCGGCTTGATCTTGCCGGCCTGGCCGGCGGAGCCGAACGCCTCGTAACGCGCCTTGCAGATCTCTTTCATTGCCTTGGTCGATACGGCCAGGAACTTGCGCGGGTCGAAGTCCTTGGGGTTCTGCGCCAGATAACGGCGCACCGCACCGCTCGATGCCATGCGCAGATCGGTATCGATGTTGACCTTGCGCACGCCGTGCTTGATGCCCTCGACGATTTCCTCGACCGGCACGCCGTAGGTCTGGCCCATGTCGCCGCCGAATTCGTTGATGATCTTCAGCCATTCCTGCGGTACCGACGATGAACCGTGCATCACCAGATGGGTATTGGGGATGCGCGCATGGATCTCCTTGATGCGGTTGATCGCCAGGGTTTCGCCGGTGGGCGGCTTGGTGAACTTGTACGCGCCGTGCGAAGTGCCGATCGCGATCGCCAGTGCGTCCACGCCGGTTTCACGCACGAACTGGGCGGCTTCTTCCGGGTCGGTCAGCAACTGGTCGTGGGTCAGCACGCCTTCCGCGCCATGGCCGTCTTCCTTTTCGCCCATGCCGCTTTCCAGCGATCCCAGGCAGCCCAGTTCGCCCTCGACCGAAACGCCGACCGCGTGCGACATCTCGACAACACGGCGGGTCACGTCGACGTTGTATTCGAACGAGGAAGGTGTCTTTGCATCTTCCTTCAGCGAGCCGTCCATCATCACGCTGGAGAAGCCGCTGCGGATCGCGTTGATGCACACTGCCGGCGATGCGCCGTGATCCTGGTGCATCACGACCGGGATGTGCGGGTAGGTTTCGATCGCCGCCGAGATCAGGTGGCGCAAAAATGCTTCGCCGGCATATTTGCGCGCGCCTGCCGAGCCCTGCATGATCACCGGGCTGTTGGTTTCATCGGCCGCTTCCATGATGGCCTTGACCTGTTCCAGGTTGTTCACGTTGAATGCCGGCAGGCCGTAGCCGTTTTCCGCGGCATGATCCAGTAGTTGACGCATCGATACTAAAGCCATTTCTTCCTCCTGATAAAAAATTCAAGTTCGTATGTGACAGTGTAATTTGAAATCGCCGAATATCCTAGTGTTGCGCTTGGTTAAGCTCGCCGATTTTGACAATTTTCATGGTATTGGTGTGCCCCGATTTGCCGACTGCTTCGCCCAGCGTCATCACGACCAGGTCGCCGTCCTGCACCAGCCCCAGTTCGAACAGCGTCTGCTCCGCATTGCGCAGTTCATTGGTCTGGTCCTTGGCGCTGGAATGGAAGGCAATCGGGTGCACGCCGCTGAACAGGGTCACCTTGCTCAGCGTTTCTTCGACCGGGGTCAGCGCAAATATCGGAACGCCGGCATTCATGCGCGACATCCACAGCGGTGTCGAACCGGATTGCGTCAGCGCCACGATCGCCTTCACCTTGAAATGCGATGCGGCAAACAGCGCGGACATCGCGATGGACTGGTCGATGCGCGTGTACCGCTGCGCGCCGGTGCGGCGGTCGAATACGCTGTCTTCCACCTCGCGCTCGGCTTTCAGGCAAATCCGCGCCATTGCCTCTATGGTCTCGACCGGGTAGTCGCCAACCGCCGTTTCCGCCGACAGCATCACCGCGTCGGTGCCATCCAGCACCGCATTCGCCACGTCCGATACTTCGGCGCGGGTCGGGATCGGGTTGCTGATCATCGATTCCATCATTTGCGTGGCGGTGATCACCAGGCGGTTTTTCTGGCGCGCCATCTTGATCATGCGCTTTTGCAGGCCCGGAACCGCCGCATCGCCGACCTCCACGCTCAGATCGCCGCGCGCCACCATGATCGCGTCCGACGCATCGATGATATCGGCCAGTGCCGGAATCGCTTCGGCGCGTTCGATCTTCGCCATCAGCAGTGCTCTTGCCTCCCGCTGCGTGCATCAGTTCGCGCGCCTGGCGCATGTCTTCGCCGCTGCGCGGAAACGACACGGCCAGGTAATCCGCCTTGATCAGCGCGGCGGTCTTGATGTCTTCCTTGTCTTTTTCGGTCAGCGCGGGGGCGGTCAAACCGCCGCCTTTGCGGTTGATGCCCTTGTTGTTGGATAACACCCCGCCGCGCACCACCTTGCAGATGACTTCCGCGCCCTTTACCCTGGTGACGTGGAATTCCAGCATGCCGTCATTCAGCAGCAGTACCGTGCCGGTGCTGACATCGTTGGGCAGTTCCTTGTAATCGAGGCCGACACGTTCCTGGTTCCCCAGACCATCCAGCGACGCATCGAGGATGAACGTATCGCCCTTGTTCAGGGTGATCTTGTCATTCTCGAATTTCCGCACGCGGATTTTCGGACCCTGCAGGTCGGCCAATATGCCCACCGTGCGTCCGCATTCCCTGGCGACAGCGCGCACGGTTTCAGCTCGTTTCATATGGTCCTGGGCGGTGCCGTGCGAAAAATTCATCCGCACCAGATCGACCCCCGCCCGTATCATTTGTTCCAGCACTTTCGGATCGTTGGAAGCCGGTCCCAACGTTGCAACAATCTTGGTTCTGCGCAGCATGTTTTCCTATGTTGTTTTATTGACTGGCGCGTTGTTCGAGTATTTCGACAGCCGGCAATTTCTTGCCTTCGAGAAATTCCAGAAATGCCCCGCCAGCGGTGGATATGTAAGACACCTTGTCAAAAATGTCGTACTTCTGGATTGCGGCGATGGTGTCGCCACCACCCGCCAGCGTAAACGCCGAAGTTTCGGCGATCGCCATTGCAATTTTTCTGGTGCCCTCGCCGAACTGGTCGAACTCGAACACGCCAACCGGGCCGTTCCAGACCACGGTGCCTGCCTTCATGATGATGTCGGCAATTTCCTGTGCCGACTGGGGGCCGATATCGAAGATCATTTCGTCATCCGCCACGTCATCTGCAGATTTCAGGATTGCCGGTGTGTTTTCATTGCCGGCGACGAACGGCGGTTCCTTGCCCACCACCACATCGGTCGCGATCGGAATGCTCGCGCCGCGCGCGGTCATTTTCTCCAGCAACGCCTGCGCGGTCGGAACCAGGTCGTTTTCGCACAGCGACTTGCCGACCGGATGGCCGGTCGCTTTCAGGAAGGTGTTGGCGATACCGCCGCCGACCACCAGCTGGTCGACTTTTTCCGACAGGCTTTCCAGCACGGTCAGCTTGGTGGAAACCTTGGAACCGCCGACGATGGCCACCATCGGACGGGCCGGGTCGAGCAGGGCTTTGGTCAGCGCTTCCAGTTCCTGGGTAAGCAGGATACCCGCAGCGGCAACCGGTGCGTATTTGGCCACGCCATGAGTTGACGCCTCGGCCCGGTGGGCGGTGCCGAACGCATCCATCACGAATACGTCGCACAGCGCGGCATATTTTTTTGCGGTATCTTCGAGGTTCTTTTTTTCGCCCGGGTTGAAGCGGCAGTTTTCCAGCAATACCAGTTCCCCCTCGGCAACGCTGAAACCGCCGTTCACCCAATCCCTGATCAGGCGCACCGGCTTGCCCAGTTTGTTGGCGATCACGTTGGCCACCGGTTTGAGCGAGTTTTCTTCCGAGTAAACGCCTTCCTCGGGGCGGCCCAGATGCGAGGTGACCATCACGCGCGCACCGGCTTCCAGCGCAAAGTTGATGGTCGCCATCGAGGCGGTGATACGCGCATCGGATGTTACCTTGCCGTCTTTTACCGGGACGTTGAGATCCGAGCGGATCAAAACCCGTTTGCCCTTCAGGTCCAGATCGGTCATCTTGATCACGTTCATCTTGTTTCTCCTGAATTTGATTGTCTTGCAGGCTCAAGAGGCAAGACCCAAGGCGCAAGTTTTCTCCCTTGCATCTTGTATCTTGCCCCTTTGAACTGCCTTATTTGGCGATATGGGTCACCATGCGCATCAGGTTGCAGGTATAGCCATATTCATTGTCATACCAGGCAACGACCTTGACGAAGGTCGGGTCCAGCGCGATACCCGCGCCTGCATCGAACACCGAAGGGCAGGTTTCGCCGCGGAAATCGGTAGAAACGACGCTTTCGGTGGTATAGCCGAGCACGCCTTTCAGCGGGCCGCTTTCCGATGCCGATTTCATCGCGCTGCAGATTTCGTCGTAACTGGCAGCCTTGTTCAGTTCAACGGTCAGGTCAACCACCGACACGTCCGAAGTCGGCACACGGAATGCCATGCCGGTCAGCTTCTTGTTCAGTTCCGGGATCACCACGCCAACCGCTTTGGCCGCACCGGTGGAAGACGGGATGATGTTTTCCAGGATGCCGCGGCCGCCGCGCCAATCCTTGCTCGAAGGGCCGTCGACGGTTTTCTGCGTTGCGGTCGCCGCGTGCACGGTGGTCATCAGTCCGCGCTTGATGCCCCAGGTGTCGTTCAACACCTTGGCGACCGGCGCCAATGCATTGGTCGTGCAGGAAGCGGCAGAGACAATTTTCTCGCCGGCGTATTTGCCGTGGTTCACGCCATATACGAACATCGGCGTATCGTCCTTGCTTGGGGCGGACTGGATGACCTTCTTCGCACCCGCATCGAGGTGAGCCTGGCAGGTTTCCTTGGTCAGGAAGAAGCCGGTGCACTCGATCACGATATCAACCTTGGCCTCGTCCCACTTCAGTTCGGCGGGGTTCTTGATCGCGGTCAGGCGGATCTTCCTGCCATTGACGATCAGCGTGTTGCCGTCGACCGCAACGTCGCCCTTGAAACGGCCATGCACCGAATCGTGCTTCAGCATGTAGGCAAGGTATGCCGGCTCCAGCAGGTCATTGATCGCAACAACTTCGATTTCCGGAAAATCCTTTGCAGCCGCTCGGAACACCATCCGGCCGATGCGGCCGAATCCATTGATACCAACTCGAATTGCCATTTTAGTCTCCCTGTTTATTGTAAATATTTAAAGCACACTCTTGACGGCCTTCACCACATGCTCGGTGGTAAATCCGAAGTGCTTGAAAAGTTCGGGTGCCGGCGCGGATTCGCCAAAACTGTTCATGCCGACGACTGCGCCTTCCAGGCCGACATATTTGTGCCAGCCGTCGGTAACGCCGGCCTCGACCGCAACCCGCTTGATGCCCTTGGGCAGCACGCTGTCCTTGTAAGACTGATCCTGTTTGTCGAACACGTTGGTGGACGGCATCGACACCACGCGCACGCTGACGCCTTCCGCGGCCAGTGCTTTTTGCGCTTCCATCGCGAGACTGACTTCGGAGCCGGTCGCGATGATCACCGCCTTCGGCTTGCCGCCGGCCGCTTCGGACAGCACATAGGCGCCCTTGCGGATATTGGCGATCTGCGCCGCGTCGCGCTTCTGGAAAGCCAGATTCTGGCGGCTGAATATCAGGCTGCTCGGACCATCCCTGCGTTCCACGGCTGCCACCCAGGACACCGCCGATTCAACCGTGTCGCACGGACGCCATACTTCCATGTTGGGGATATAGCGCAGCGTTGCGGTTTGCTCGACCGGCTGGTGGGTCGGGCCGTCTTCGCCCAGCCCGATTGAATCATGGGTATAGACAAATATCACGCGCTGTTTCATCAGTGCGGCCATGCGCAGTGCATTGCGCGCATATTCGGAGAACATCAGGAAGGTGCCGCCGAACGGCAGCAGGCCGCCATGCAGCGCCATGCCGTTCATGATCGCGGACATGCCGAATTCGCGCACGCCGTAGCTGATGTAGTTGCCGGGCTTGGCGGCGTTGACATGATGCGCGCCGGTCCAGTTGGTCAGGTTGGAACCGGTCAGGTCGGCAGAACCGCCGAGGAATTCCGGCAATGCCGGAACCAGCGCATTGATTGCGTTTTGCGACGCCTTGCGGGTGGCGATGGTCTCGCCTTTTTCGTTGATCTGCGCGATCGCCCTGGCGGCATGTTCCGCCCAGTTGGCCGGCAGGTCGCCCTTCATGCGGCGCTCGAATTCGGCCGCTTCTTTCGGGAACGCCTTCTTGTATTCGGAGAACTTGTTGTTCCACAGGTTTTCCAGTCCGGTTCCTTTGGTGCGCGCATCCCATGCTTCGTAGACATGTTTGGGGATCTCGAACGGCGGGTAGTTCCAGCCGATATGCGCGCGGGTTGCGGCAATTTCCGCATCGCCCAGCGCTGCCCCGTGCACATCGTGCGTGCCTTCCTTGTTCGGCGAACCGGCGCCGATGATGGTCTTGCAGCAGATCAGCGTGGGCTTGTCGGTCGTTGCCTTGGCGGCCTTGATGGCGGCGTCGATCGCTGCGGAATCGTGCCCCTGGACGCCGGCAATCACATGCCAGCCGTAGGACTCGAATCGTTTCGGGGTGTTGTCGGTAAACCAGGCGCCGACATGGCCGTCGATGGAGATATCGTTATCGTCCCAGAACGCAATCA
The DNA here is from genome assembly GCA_963827265.1 of uncultured beta proteobacterium. GTDB lineage: Bacteria > Pseudomonadota > Gammaproteobacteria > Burkholderiales > Gallionellaceae > Gallionella. The sequence continues at coordinate 896,587 of CAWHAD010000007.1, forward strand.
GCTTGCCCAGGCCCCAGGTGCCGGCCAGCGCGCAAGCTTCGTGCGAAATGCCTTCCATCATGCAACCGTCACCCATGAAGACATAGGTGTGATGGTTGACGATTTCATGGCCCGGCTTGTTGAATTCGTTGGCCAGCAGCTTCTCGGACATCGCCATGCCCACCGCATTGGTGATGCCCTGTCCCAGCGGGCCGGTGGTCGTTTCCACGCCGGGGGTGTAACCATACTCGGGATGGCCGGGCGTCTCTGGAATGCAATTGGCGGAAACGCTTCAATTCTTCCATCGGCAAGTCGTAGCCGGTCAGATGCAGCAGCGCATAGACCAGCATCGAGCCGTGGCCGTTGGACTGCACGAAGCGATCGCGGTCTGCCCACTTGGGGTTGGCCGGGTTGTGGCGCAGGTGGTGGTTCCACAGCACCTCGGCGATTTCCGCCATACCCATCGGCGCGCCAGGATGCCCGGAATTGGCCTTTTGCACAGCATCCATTGCCAGGGCACGGATCGCGCCGGTAATGTCATTGAATTTTGGAGGGGTGATACTTCGCGTTACAGCCATTTCCTGTTACCTCTTAGAAGAACATCCCTGCGGGATTGGTTATGTAATGTAAAGGGCACCCCGATAATAAAATTATTATAGGGATGCCCTGTAATGATTTCGGCCTGTAATTATGCCGTACCCCCCCGATTACAGCAACTGGCTTGCTGAACCTCCGGTTCCCGTGCCGGGATCAGTCCGTGGCGTTCTTTTTGATGAATTTAATGCCCAATTGCTTGAGTTTCCGGTAAAGATGGGTGCGCTCGAGCCCGACCTTGTCGGCGACCCGCGAAACATTCCCTTCCTCTTTGCGCAGATGATAGTCCAGGTAAAGCGCGTCGAAATGGTCGCGCGCTTCACGCAACGGCAAATCCATCGGCAGTGAAATCTGCTGCGCCCGCCCGCCGATGTTCAAGGTAACCTTCTGGACTGGCGTCTCGGTCGTCCGGGTCTGCAATTTTGGCGCATCGTCCCTGATTGCCTTGGCAATGGTGCTCAGCAGCTTTCTGCAGCGCAATGGGCTTCTCCAGAAAATCGACCGCGCCGATGCGCGTCGCCTCGACCGCCGTTTCGATCGTGCCGTGCCCCGACATCATCACGACCGGCATCGTCAGCAGTTCCTGTTCGACCCATTCCCTGAGCAGCGTTATTCCATCGGTATCCGGCATCCAGATATCGAGCAGCACCAGGTCCGGTTCATGGTCGTTCCGATAGCAGCGCGCCTGATCGGCGTTTTCGGCCAGGTAAACCTGATACCCCTCGTCAAACAGGATTTCGGACAGCAGTTCCCGTATGCCTATCTCATCATCCACAACCAGAATTTTTTTGCTTTCCATTATGCCTCCTCGACCAGCGGCAGGATGATACTTACCCGCGCGCCTCCACTGGTATTATTTTCGATGGAAATGTGGCCGCCGTGTTCTTCCACTATCTTCTTCACAATTGCCAGCCCCAGCCCGGTGCCTTTTGCCTTGGTCGTCATGTACGGCTCGAAGGCACGCATCAGCACGCTTGCCGGAAATCCCGCGCCATTGTCCTCGACCCACAGAAGGATTTCTTCATCCTGCGTTTCGGTATGCAGCGTGATTTGCGGTTGCTCAACCCCGTGCAGCGCATCCTGGGCATTCTGCAACAGGTTGTGGATGACCTGGCGCAGGCGGGTCGCATCACCATTCACGATGCTGCGCGACGCGTTCAGTTTCAAGAACAATCGAAATTGCATTCGTCTCATACAGCCCCAGCACCTCGCTGATCAGTTTGTGCAGGTCCAGGTGCGACAGCTTTAATGCCGGGCCGCGCGCGTAATTCGCAAAATCGCTCACCATGTTTTTCATCGCGGATACCTGGCTGACGATCGTTTGTGTGGCGCGCGACAGCAGCTGCCTGTCTTCTTCATCAAGTTTTTCATTCAGTTTGTGCTGCAGGCGCTCCGCCGAAAGCTGGATCGGGGTAAGCGGATTCTTGATTTCGTGCGCCAGCCGGCGTGCGACTTCACCCCATGCCGCCTGTCTTTCGGCCTGCAACAGGTGGCTGATATCGTCGAAAACCACCACAAAACCTGCCTCGCCACCTTCCGGCAAGCGTGTCCCGCGCATCAGCAGTATCTGGTTGCCGTTCCGGCTCAGCCGTTCTATCTGCCGCTGCCATTCTCCGCTGCCGGTTTCGCCGAACGCATCCATGACAGTCTGACAGAACGATCTCAGCAGCGGGTATTTTTCGGCGATCAGGGTTAGCGGCAATTGCTGCATTTCGTGCAAAGGCGCGGCGAGGATTTGCGCCGCGCTGGTATTCACCGAGCGCAGGCGCAGCTCATGATCCAGTGCCAGCACACCGGAAGAAAGGTGGGTCAAGACGCTTTCCAGATGCACCTTGGCGCTTTCCACCACGCGCTGCTGCTGTTCGCTGGCCTGCCTGGCATCGAACAGCTGGCGCGTCATCTGGTTAAACAGGCCGGTCAGTGCGCCCAGTTCATCGCTGCTGCGTATCGGGTATTGTTCGGTAAAATCGCCCTGCGCAACCGCACGCGTCCCGTCCGCCAGCGCTTCCAGCGATGAACCGAACTTTTCGCTGAGATAAAATGCCGCGGATACCGCCGTGAGCAGCACCACCAGCAGGGACAGCGTCAGGGTGATCCCGTACAGCCTTTTCAACCCGAGGCGGGAGATCGTCAGCTCCTGGTAGTCACGGTACACCGCCTGTACCGTCTCGGCATCCGCCTCGATCTGCTTGGGCACCGGCTGGGTAAATTGCAGCAGGTATTGCTTCCCATGCGCCTTGGAGTCGACCATCACCAGTGCCAGCAGCGTCAGCCCCTTGTCCGGCAGGGTATCGATCACCGCGTATTCGCCATTTTCCCGAGCGCGGCGCATCAGGTCGGTATCGGGCTGGTCGGGGGGATTCGCTTTCTTTTCCGGTGATGACGCGATCAGTTTTCCGTTGATGGTAAACACCGCCGCTTCCTGCGCCACATCTTCATCCACCAGCAGATCCAGCGCGTTCCGGAATTGTCCGGAGCGCTTGCCGGCCAGCAGGTTGGCGGTAAATTCCGCCTTTTTCGCGAGCTCCTTCAGACTGTTGTCGAGGCCGCTCCTGCCCAGGTTGAGACCGCCTTCCAGGGCTTTTTCGACACGCACGTCAAACCATGACTCGATGCTTTTGTCGAGAAATTGCACCGATACCACATAAATCAGAATGCCCGGCAGCACCCCGATCAGCGTGAAAAACAGCACCAGGCGCAGCGTCAACTTGGCGCCGAATACCTTGTTCTTGAGCTTGGATCGCAAGCGCCACAGCTGATAGCCGACCAGCCCCATCAACCCCGTTGCAAGCAGGCCCGTCAGCCCGAGCAGGCTGTAGTAATTGATCGAAAAGCCCTGGGTATTGCCGCTGTTGCTGGACAGCAGATAAAGCAACGCTCCGCTTAGCGCAACACTGATGAAAATCAGGTAGGTCATCGCGCCGTCACTCCGCCTTGACGCCGCTTTGGGCTGGGATTTCTGCCGCGTTGACCGCCCAGCGGTACCAGCCTGAATCCAGCGTCCAGTCACTGTCGGTCAACGCATTGACCTGCAACGGTTTGGGCAGTTGCGAAATATCCAGGCTCAGCCGCGCAGCCGCAATATATTTTTCATCCTTTTTCAGCAGCTTTACCGGAATGTCGGCCGAATTTTGCCTGGCCAGAATGTTCAGCGCATCGTCCAGGCTGGCAAAATTCTGGAATAGCGCACCACGCGAGATGCGGTAACGCCCGGTCAGCACGCTGTAGGAAATTTTCACGGTCTGATCGCCTTTGAAAACTTCATCGTCCAGCCAGGACCAGCGCGTCAACGGGGCGTCGCCCACGATGAAGTGCGGAAGGTGGCGCACCAGGGCCTGCTGGGCAGTATCCAGCCAGCCCCAGCGGGCACGGGTCAGGGTATACTCACCGACGAAGTAGATCGGGATGCCGCGCGACAATGCCTGCTTCACGACAAAATTCAGGTTGATGGAATAATTCGCGGAAAGCTGGTAACCATCGTCACCCAGACGTATTTCCGCGTTGTTGATGGAAATACCTTCGGCCTGCGCCGTTGCTGCCAGCAGGCCGGTCAGCAGTGCCCCGAACAGCAATGCTCTAAGCGATTTTTTGCAACAACGCATAGTAGAATCCATCATGCTGATCATCGGGCAGCAACTGCCCCTCTATATCGCCGGGTAAAGCAACCGGTATACGCAGCGCATCCCGATGCTGCGCCAGAAACGACGTAACAACGCCTTCGTTTTCCTGGCGAAAAACCGAGCAGGTGGCATAGAGCAATTTACCACCTTGCGCCAGCACTCGCCACAGGGCGTGCAGGATTTCAAGCTGTTGTGCGGAGAAACCCGCAATATCCGATCTGCGCCGCAGCCATTTGATATCGGGATGGCGGCGCACCACACCCGAAGCGGAGCAGGGCACGTCGGCAAGTATGCGCTGAAATGGCCGGCCGTCCCACCATGTGTCAGGCGCTGCGGCATCCCCGACGACCAGTTGCGCGTCCAGCTGCAGCCGCTGCAAATTTTCCGCGACCCGCTCCAGCCTGGAAGCGTCCCGGTCCACCGCGACCATCTCCGCGTCCGCTCGTTCCAGGATATGCGCGGTTTTGCCGCCGGGCGCCGCGCAGGCATCCAGCACGCGCATTCCGTCGCTGACGTCCAGCAGTTCCGCAGCGTATTGCGCTCCCGCATCCTGGACCGAAACCATCCCGCCAGAAAATCCCGGCAGCGTGTCGACCGGCATCGGCTTGTCCAGCAGCAATGCGCCCGGCTCAATCTGTATTGCGGAATAACCCTGCAGTGCCAGTTGCGCGAGGTAATCCGCCGTCGAACCTCGCCGCCTGTTCACGCGCAGGGTCATCGGCGGCCGCTGGTTGCCGGCTTCGAGAATCGCTGCGCAGCGTTCGCCGTACTGTGCGTTCAGCTCGTCCACCCACCACTGCGGGTAGCTGTATTTTCCTTCCGCGCTGTGGCCGGCCTGTTCCAGCAATTCGTCCCGGTTGCGCAAGAAGTTGCGCAATATCGCATTGACCAGGCCGCTCACATGCGGATTAAGTGCCTGCGCAGCACGCACGGCATGATCGACCACGGCATGTTCTGCTGATTTGCCATACTGAAGCTGGTACAGCGCAACCAGCAGCAGGAAGCGCACGCGCTCGTCCGAAAGGGGTTTGTGCAGCAGCCTGTCCAGAACCGCCTGAAGCTGGCCGTAGTAGCGCAGCGCGCCATAACTCAGGTCCTGCAGCGCGGCTCGCTGTGCAGGCGCCCAAGCCGCCTTGCCGCGCAGCGATTCGTCCAGCACCTGATTGAGATTGCGCCCGGCCTCCAGCACCTGACGCACGATGAGGCTCGCGGCAAGCTGGATATGCTGAGTCTCAGCCGACATCGAAGAAGCGTCCGGCATCTACCGGCATGGCCTGCAAAAATTGCGCGGCCGATTGTGCCTTGCCACCCGGGCGCTGGAGTTTCTCCAGGCGCAATGCGCCTTTGCCGCACGCCACGGTAATCCCGCTTTTGCCTGCTTCGATCACTTTTCCCGGTTCGTCTCCCGGTTCGTCTCCTGGACCCGTGACCAGCGTTGCCTGCCAGATCTTGATCGCGGTACCGTTCAGCCTGGCCTGGCATACCGGGTATGGATTGTATGCGCGTATCGCACGTTCCAGCTCGCGCGCATCCTGGCGCCAGTCGATCTGTGCCTCGCTCTTGAGCAACTTGGCGGCATAGCATGCCGCTCCATCATCCTGTTTGACCGGGGTCAGCCGGTTTTGCTCAAGCAGGCGCAATGCTTCCAGGATGCAGTCCGCCCCCATTACGGCGAGTTTGTCATGCAGCATCCGGGCTGTGTCGTGCTCGCCGATCGGGCACGACCTGCGCAACAGCATATCTCCGGTATCAAGCCCCTCGTCCATTTGCATGATGGTAATGCCGGTTTCAGTATCGCCTGCCAGTATCGCCCGCTGGATCGGCGCCGCGCCCCGCCAGCGCGGGAGCAGCGATGCATGGATATTCAGGCAACCGTGGCGCGGAAGCTGCAGCACCGCTTTCGGCAGTATCAAACCGTATGCGGCCACCACCATCACATCCGCCTCAAGTGCGGCAAGCGAGCGCTGTATCTCTGCCGTCTTCAGCGTGGCAGGCTGCAGAACCGTCAATCCATGCTGCAGCGCAAGCTGTTTGACCGGGCTGGCGGTTGTGCGCATGCCTCTGCCGGCCGGCCGGTCCGGCTGCGTCAGCACCGCCACGACCCGGTGTTCTTCCAGCAGCGCCGACAACGCGCTGGCCGCAAACTGCGGCGTGCCGGCAAAGATGATTTTCATAATATTAGTCTGGAAAAAACCGCTGCATAACGTGGCGAGCGAAGCTGAGACGAGGCAAAAAATGCCGAGAAACCGGAGTGTACATTCAGTACACGAGGATTTTGACGCATTTTTTAACGCAGTATCAGCGAGCGGAGTCGTTATGCAGCGGTTTTTACATGGTTTCGCGTAAGCGCTTCTTGAGCTTTGCGCGAATTCTGCTTTGTTTGAGCTGGGACAGGTACTCGACAAACACCTTGCCGATCAGATGATCCATCTCATGCTGGATGCAGACCGACAACAATCCCTCCGCGTCCAGCGTGAAGGAAGCGCCGTTTTCACCGAGTGCGCGCACGGTGACTTTTTCTGCGCGCCTGACCGTTTCATAAATACCCGGCACGGACAGGCAGCCTTCCTCGCAATCACTGATGCCGCTGCTGGCGATGATTTCGGGGTTGATGAACACTTTCAACTGGTCGCGACTCTCGGAAGTGTCCACGACAATGATCCGTTCGTGGACATCAACCTGTGTCGCCGCCAGACCCACTCCGGGTGCAGCGTACATGGTCTCAGCCATGTCCCGTACCAGTTTCCGGGTGGCGTCATTGACCACGCTCACCTTCTTCGCGACCTTGTGCAGGCGCTCATCCGGATACTGCAAGATTTTCAAAATTGCCATTCGTGACCTATAAATGCTTGCTAATTTAGTAGACTAGATGCAGAATTTAACGTAGCGCAGTAACTTTGCGCGCCCGTGACCATCGACTCTGCCGGAGTTTCCATGCGCAAGATTATATCGCTGATTTTCCTTTTATTGCCTGTTCTGGCCTTTGCAGCAGGGTCCGTTAGTCCCTCTGACATTCGCCTGAATATTCGCGGCGACGCGCCAGACCGGCACGTCGTGGTCAAGGGCGACACATTGTGGGACATTTCCGGCAAGTTCTTCAAGGACCCGTGGAAATGGCCCCATATCTGGGGTCTGAACAAAGAGACCATCAAGGATCCGCACTGGATCTATCCGGGCGACGTGATCTATCTCGACCGCGCCAACGGCACCCTGAACTTTGGCCAGCCCGGCGCAACCGCCGCAGCGAGCGGTGTGGGCGAAACGGGCAATACCGTCGTGCTTTACCCCAAGGTGCGTACAGAACGGAGCGCTCACGATGCCATTCAGAGCATACCCTCCAGCGCCATCGCGCCATTTCTGACCCGGCCACTGATCATAGAAGAAGATGAGTTCAAAAATGCGCCGACAATAATAGGTGCCCGCGAAGGCCGGGTGATACTCGGCAATGACGATACCGCCTTCGTGACCAACCTGCCTGTCAACAAGGGCGACCACTGGCAGATCTATCGGCCGGGCAAAACCTTTATTGATCCCGATACCAACAAGGTGCTGGGTATCGAAGCCATCTATCTGGGCGACGCCGAAGTCACCCATTTTGCCAAAGTCAGCACCATCACGATTACCCATGCGGTCGAAGAAATCAATGCGGGTGACCGCCTGGTCCTGCACACCGAAGATGAGACCAGCAATTATCTGCCCCGCGCTCCGGAAAAGAAAATTTCTGCCCGGGTAATCTCCATTTATGGCGGCGTATCCCAGGGCGGCCAGAACAGCGTCATCACGCTGAACAAGGGCGCGCGCGACGGGCTGGAGAAGGGCCATGTGCTGGCCTTGTACCACAATGGCGAAGTGATAACACACGATGGCAAGCAATACACCCTGCCCGACGAGCGCTATGGTCTGGTGTTCGTGTTCCGCGTGTTCAACAAAGTCTCCTACGCGCTGGTAATGGAGACCCGGCTACCGGTGCAGTTGCTGGATAGCGCCAAAAATCCCTGATTGCCGTGTAACCCGACGCATTTCATTTGATCCGATCGGATGAAGTCAGCAGCCATACCACCCATGTCACCCATTATCGACAACCGGGTGCCAGGCAGTATCGCCGCTGCGGAACGTTTGCGCGAACGCGGGAATTCCAGAGGCACCGTTGAATATCGATGATTCGCTTAAAGCCTGGCTCGCGCTCAGCCTGGTCCGCGGCCTGGGCGGCGAAGGCGCGCGCCGGTTGCTGATGGAGTTTGGTTCACCGGAAGCGGTCTACGCCGCACCGATCCGCTCGCTCAAATCCATAGTCAAACCCGACATCGCGTCAGAAATCGGCAACGGGATCGCCGACGATGCGATCGCACCCGCGCTGTCCTGGCTGGCAGACGACAGCAACCACATCGTCACGCTGGCAGATAGCGACTACCCCCAGGCACTGCTGAACATCCCCGACCCGCCATTGCTGTTATATGTAAAGGGACGGCTGGATCTGCTCAACCGGTCTGCGCTGGCGGTGGTCGGCAGCCGCAACGCTACGCCGCAGGGTATCCATAACGCCGAGGCCTTTGCCAAATCGCTGAGCGATGCCGGGCTGTGCATCATCAGCGGCATGGCGCAGGGTATCGATGCCGCCGCTCACCGCGGCGCGCTGCCCGGCCGCGGCAGCAGCATCGCGATTGTCGGCACCGGGCTGGACAAAGTCTATCCGGCCGCGAACCGCGAGCTGGCCCACATGCTTGCGAAACAAGGCGCGCTGATTTCAGAATTTCCGCTGGGCACCCCGCCGCTGGCGGCAAATTTTCCGCGCCGCAACCGTCTGATCAGCGGCATGAGCCTGGGCTGCCTGGTGGTCGAGGCCTCTCTGCAAAGCGGCTCGCTGATCACCGCAAGGCTGGCGCTGGAGCAGGGCCGCGAGGTGTTCGCGATTCCCGGCTCGATACATGCGCCGCAAAGCAAAGGATGCCACGCGCTGCTCAAGCAGGGCGCAAAGCTGGCCGAAACCGCGCAGGATATTCTGGAAGAACTCGGCGGGCAGCTTGCCGCAGCGGCACGTCCCGAAGTTCCGGGAGAATCCTCGTCTGCGCTGCTCGATCATCTCGGCTATGATCCGGTGGATGTCGATACGCTCTGCGCACGCAGCGGCTTGACGATAGCCGAGCTATCCGCCATGCTGTTGACGCTCGAACTGGAAGGTCGCATCAGCGCGCTTCCAGGCGGCTTATATCAACGCATCCATTAACTCACTGCGCAAATCATGTTTGAAATCCTGATGTATTTGTTTGAAAGCTATTTCGACGCAGGCAGCTATCCCGAGCCTGACAAGCTGTCGCGAAAACTCTCCGCCGCCGGTTTTGAAGGCGATGACATCAGCGAGGCGTTAACCTGGCTGTCGGCATTGCAGGAGCAGAATCCGGAAAACTATCCCGATCACCTCGAGCATACCGGTCAGCGTCATTTTGCCGAACTTGAATTGCAGCTCATCGGGGACGAAGCACGCCAGTTCCTGGTGTTTTCCGAACAGCAGAAGTTAATATCCGCTGTCGAACGCGAGATGATCATCGATCGGTCAGTTGCGCTGAAGCAGGAAAACCTCGCGCTGGACAAGCTCAAGCTGATCATGCTGATGGTGCTGTGGAATCGCCATCAGGAACTGGACCCGCTGCTGATCGAAGAGCTGCTTGCACCGCTGCATTCCGCGCAGCTGCATTGATTCCCGGATTGATACCAGGACCACAGGCATGGCAACCAATTTACTGATCGTCGAGTCCCCGGCCAAAGCCAAGACGCTGCAAAAATATCTGGGCAAGGATTTCCAGATTCTTGCCTCGTACGGGCATGTGCGCGACCTGGTTCCGAAGACCGGCGCGGTCGATCCCGAGCACGATTTTGCGATGAAATACGAAACCATCGCGCGCAACAGCAAGCACATGGATGCGATCGCCAAGGCCGCCGCCGCTGCCGACAATATCTACCTGGCTCCCGACCCGGACCGCGAGGGGGAGGCGATTGCCTGGCATATCGCCGAGTTGCTCAAGGTCAAGCGCGGCATGAAGGGAAAGAATATGCAGCGCGTGGTGTTCTATGAGATCACCCAGTCTGCAGTGCGCGAAGCGGTCGCCCACCCGCGCGAAATCTCCCAGCCGCTGGTGAATGCTCAGCAGGCGCGGCGCGCGCTCGATTACCTGGTCGGCTTCAACCTGTCGCCATTGCTGTGGCGCAAAATCCGCCCGGGACTTTCGGCAGGGCGCGTGCAAAGTCCCGCGCTGCGCATGATCGTCGAGCGCGAACTGGAAATCGAGGCCTTCAAGAGCCAGGAATACTGGACCGTGCATCTCGATACCAACAAGGATCACCAGCCGTTCACTGCCAAGCTGTTCCAGTACCAGGGCAAGAAACTGGAACAGCTCAGCATATCCAGCCAGGCCGAATACGATGCGATCCACGCCAGGCTCACCGACGCCAAACTGCCGCCCAGGGTGGTGCGCGTCGAGAAAAAGGCCAAGCAGCGCTATGCCGCCGCGCCGTTCACGACGTCCACGCTGCAGCAGGAAGCGGTGCGCAAGCTCGGCATGACCGCCGACCGCACCATGCGCACCGCGCAATCGCTGTATGAAGGGGTGAACATCGGCGGCCAAGGTGGAGGACAGACGGTCGGCCTGATCTCCTACATGCGTACCGACTCGGTTTCGCTGGCAAAGGAAGCGGTGCAGGAGATCCGCGATTACATCAAGGATAATTTTTCATCCGAATACCTGCCGTCGACCCAGCCGACCTTCAAGAGCAAGACCAAGAATGCGCAGGAGTCGCACGAGGCGATCCGCCCGACTTCGATCCTGCGCACGCCCGACAGCATTCGCGACCATCTCACCGCCGACCAGGCGCGGCTCTATGAGATGATCTGGAAACGCACGCTGGCCTGCCAGATGGCGCCGGCGCGGTTCGACACGGTCAGCGTGGATATCCGCCTCGGCGGCGACACCACGCTGTTTCGGGCCAACGGCCAGGTGCTGGTGTTCCCCGGCTTCATCGGCGTTTACATGGAAGACGTGGACGATGCGACCGAAGAGGAGGGCGGCAAAGCTTCCGCCACTGGCCGAGGGCGACGTGCTTGCCGATCGACAAGCTTTATGGCGAACAGCACTTTACCCAGCCGCCCCCGCGCTACTCCGAAGCCAGCCTGGTCAAGTCGCTGGAAGAATATGGCATCGGCCGGCCGTCGACCTACGCAACCATCATCTCCACGCTGCAAGCCCGCGAATACGCCATTCTGGACAAGAAGCGCTTCATGCCGACCGATGTCGGCCGTGTCGTCACGCGCTTCCTGACCGATCATTTCACACGCTACGTGGATTACGGATTTACCGCCCATCTCGAAGACGAGCTTGACGAAGTATCCGAAGGCAAGCGCGACTGGATAGGCGTGATGGATGAGTTCTGGAAAGGCTTTTCCAGCCTGATCAAGGAAAAAGCGGATATCGACCGCCCGATGGAATTGATCGGCGAAGCCTGTCCGGAATGCGGCAAACCGCTCGCCAAAAAGCTCAGCCGCTACGGCAGCTTCATCAGCTGCACCAACTATCCGGAATGCAAATACAAACGCAGCCTCAGCGGCGAATCGCAGGACGATGCTTCGGCCAGAGTCGAACTGGGTGTGCATCCCGACACCAGCCAGCCCGTGCTGCTGCTGCGCGGACCCTATGGCCACTATGTGCAACTGGGGGAAGCGGTCAAGGAAGTAAAGATCAAGCCGAAACGCGTCTCCTGGCCCAAGGAAATGCCGCTCGAACAGGCCGACCTGGCCAGCGCACTGAAACTGCTGGCGTTGCCGCGCGAACTCGGGTTGCATCCCGTGACCGGCAAAAAAGTCATCGTCAATATCGGCCGCTTCGGTCCCTACATCGGGCACGACGGCAAGTTCAAATCGATCCCGCGCACCGACAGCATCTTCGATATCAGTCTGGAACGGGCGGTGGAATTATTGGCCCAGGCACGTGACGGCGCCACCGTACTGCGCGTGCTGGGCGATCACCCGGATGACAATGCCAGCGTGGAGATTTGCAGCGGCCGTTATGGACCCTATGTCCGTCACGGCAAGATCAATGCCACCCTGCCCAAGGGCGTTGCGCCGGATGACATCACATTGGAAGAGGCGCTGGAACTGATCGCGGCCAAGGCTGCGAAGGGGCCTGCCGCCAAAAAGCCGGCGGCCAGAACCAGCAAAGCCAAGGCTGCACCCGGCAACACAAAAGCCAAGACGGCCAAGCCCAAGGCCACTGCTGCGGCGACCAGCAAGGCAAAAGCAGCCAAACCCGCCACCAAAAAAGTTGCTGCCGGAAAAACAAAAAAGCCGACGGTGAAAAAAGCTGCCCGGGGGAAATCCGGCTCGTAGGAAGTTCTGCCGCTTATCCCCGCTATCTGCTTGCGCCAAGTCGCCACGCCGCATGGCAGGCGACGCATTTTGTGATCGTATCCGATGTCATTTGCAGCAGCTGCGCTGTCGTCCTGCCGGCCTCGGCAGCGTTGGCGATTTCATCCATCTCGTGGTGGACATTCATGTTCAGCGCCTTGTATTCGAGCGGCAATTTTGCCATCAACGCCGGATCAGCACTGGACATGCTGGCCATGCCGCCTGCATGCGCAGCCGCTATGATGCGCAGCCTGTCACCGCGACTGGCGCCTTCCAGGATTCCCTGCGTCGCGACCAGCAGGCCGCGCATTTCGGACAACACCATTTGCCGTTCCGCAGGATGCAGCATGATCGCGGCCCTGCCATCGGTATCCGCGACCGTAAAACTGCGCAGGAAGAACCAGACCAATACGGCAACCGTAACGACCCACAGTAGCAGCGCAACCTGGGCAAGCCGGTTTGTTTTCATGACATGATTCTCAGCACTCTGCTGAATCTGATTGCATGGCTGACGCACCCGGTATCATTTCCATCCCGGGTCCGGGAACGCGCATCTTCGCCAAACGCTGATTTCAGGGACAATGCCATACAATCATTATGCGCAATTCAGTCAGGTTTAGCGATTTGCAATGCGCGCTGGTACAGCTCGTTACGGCCGGCACCGGTAATCTTTGCGGCGAGTTGTACGGCCTGCTTGAGCGGCAGTTCGTCGAGCAGTTTGGTCAGCGTGCCCAGCGTATCGGCAGACAGCCCCGGCTGGGGTATCGCACCGGAAACCAGCACCACGAACTCGCCGCGTTGCCGGTTAGTGTCGGATTTCAGCCAGGATTCGGCATCATGCAGCGCACAGGCATGGATCGTCTCGAACAATTTGCTGATTTCGCGCGCCAGCACAATTTGCCGTTCGCCGCCCAGCACCCCGCACAAATCCGCAACGCATTCGACGATACGGTGCGGCGCTTCGTAAAACACCAGTGTAAACGGATAATTGGCCAGCGACAGAAGTGCAGTGCGGCGCGCGGCGGATTTGTTGGGCAAAAACCCGTAGAACAGGAAATGCGGTTCGTTCAGGCCGGCCGCGGACAAGGCTGCCATCGCCGCGCTCGCACCCGGGACAGGCACGACGCGCAGGCCGGCATGCCGCACTGTCTGCACCAGCAGCGCACCGGGGTCGCTGACCGCGGGCGTGCCCGCATCACTGACAAATGCAACGCTTTGTCCTGCCTGCAGCAGCGCAATGATTTTTTCAGCCGCGCCCCGTTCGTTATGCTGGTGCACCGCCATCAGCCGGTTTGCACTGATACCGTGGTGGGTCAGCAAATGCGCGGTATTGCGCGTGTCCTCCGCCGCCAGCACATCTGCGGCTGCCAGCACATCGAGCGCGCGCAGCGTGATGTCACGCAAATTTCCTATCGGGGTGGCAACTACATATAATGCGGGTTCCAATTTTTGCGGATGTTCGCTATGCAACGTGTACTCCTATTACTTTCGGCTTTATTCACACTATACGCCTGTACTAGCACCGCACCGCAGACGCAGCCCGTGTCCCCGCCCGCTGTCATTGAACAGCCGGCAGCCGTTGTGCCCGTGCCTGCCCCGGAGGCTGTCGAAACCAAGCCTGCCCCGGTTGTTTTGCCCAATATAACGCCATTTCCACATATCGCGCTGCTGCTGCCGGTCAAATCCGACATTTTCGGTCCGGCTGCCAATGCGGTCCAACAGGGATTTTTTGCCGCGGCGGATTCGAATTCCAGGACCCTGATGATGCCGGTACGCGTTTACAGCGACTTTGACGAAAACAACAGCGTCGTTGCCGAATATCGGCAGGCCATCGCCAACGGTGCGCGCGCCGTGGTGGGTCCCCTGACGCGCAACGGGGTCAGTGCGCTGGCCGCCGAAAAGGATATTCCGGTGCCGACGCTGGCGCTGAACATTGTGGATGGCCAATTTGCGCCGAACCTGTATTTTTTTGGAATGGCTGTGGAATCCGAAGCCAAACAGGTTGCACAGCTGGCCAAGAAACAGGGCCTGCATCAGGCCATCATTGTCACAACCAACTCACCGCTATCCGTGCGTCTCCAGTCGGCCTTCGAGGATGAATGGACAAATTCCGCCCATGGCGCGGTCAGGGGAATATTGCGGGAGATCGTGTATACCGGCGATCCGGCCGTGTTTGCCGATATCGCCGATACCACCGATACGGTCGTGTTTCTCGCTGCCGATGCGGAAAAGTCGCGCCTGATTCGCCCCTATCTGCCGAACAAGCTGCCGGTTTACGCCACCTCGCAAGTTTTTAACGGCAACGACAACGTGCTGGCGAACTACGATCTGACCGGCGTCCATTTTGTCGATATGCCGTGGCTGTTGCAACCCGATCACCCCGCGGTGATGATCTATCCCCACCCCAACCCCCCGCTGACCGCAAGCCGTGAACGGCTATACGCGCTGGGCATAGACTCGTTCCGCCTGATCGAATTGCTGATTGCGGGCAGCGTCAATTCCGATTTGCCGCTGGATGGGGTAACCGGGCAAATCCGGCTGAACGGCCACACCTTCGAGCGCACTGCTGTCCCGGCCGTGCTTTCCCAAGGGCATGCCCAATTGGGTGACACACCCGCACCGCCCTCCTCGCAGATGTTCCCTGCGCAGACAATCACCCCGCCATGAAAAGCCGGGGCGCGCAGGCTGAACAGCTGGCTGCGCAGTATTTGCAGCAGCAGGGATTAAGCCTGGTCGAGCGGAATTATCGCGGCCGCTTCGGCGAAATCGACCTGATCATGAAGGACGGAACAACGCTGGTGTTCATCGAGGTGCGCTTGCGGCGCAATGGCGATTTTGGCGGAGCGGCGGCCAGTATCGATGCGCACAAGCAGCAGCGCATCGTCAGCACCGCGCAACAATATCTTTCCAGCCTCGCGCGCATTCCGGCATGCCGCTTCGATGTCGTGCTGATGGACGATATCGAACAGCGCAACATGCATTGGCTCAGGAATGCGTTCGACGCCTGATTCGGTTAATATTCGCGATCATCGCACAGGAAGAAAAAAGTTAATTTGCGCCTCAAAGTCCATTTTGCGGGATGAAGCGCAAGGAGCAGCACATAACCAGCGACTGCCCGCTTGCGGGCTTAGTCGAATGGCTATGACCAATGACTTGGCGAGTGTTGTTTGCTCGCCTAGTCAGGTGGCCAGTAGTTCTACCAGTAGTTTTATCAGCGAATGACGAGGCATATCTTATTGATAGACGAGGAATGAGCGAGCACGCGACACAGCGTTTCGCCCGGAAAATGGATTTTATGGACATCAACAAACGCATCATCAAGCATTTCAAGGACAGTGCCGACCTCAAGCTGAAGGTCAAGGATGGGCTGGCGAAGCCCATCGCCGAAAGCGCGCAGATCTTTTTCGACTGCGTCACCAACGACGGCAAGATTCTGTGCTGCGGCAATGGCGGCTCGGCGGCGGACGCACAGCATTTTGCGGCAGAATTGCTGAACCGTTTCGAAAAGGAACGCCCCGGTCTGGCCTGCGTTGCGCTGACCACCGACAGCTCGGTGCTGACCTCGATCGCCAATGACTACGACTACAACCAGGTATTCTCGAAACAGGTGCGCGCGCTGGGACTGCCCGGCGACAGCCTGCTGGCGATTTCCACCAGCGGCAATTCACCGAATGTGGTTGCCGCCATCCATGCCGCCCACGAGCGCGATATGCGCGTGATCGCGCTGACCGGACGCGATGGCGGTGAAATGGCCCGCGTGCTGGAAAGCGGCGATGTGCTGATTTGCGTCGATGCGCAAAGCACGGCCCGCATCCAGGAAGTGCACTTGCTGAGCCTGCACTGTCTCTGCGATATCATCGATTTTCTGCTGCTGGGTGAATGATCGTGGCTGTCATTCGGCTGCCGGTGAAATTTCACGGAAAATGTGGCCTGTCCCGGCGCGGGGTTTGCGGAACCGTCCCTTGCCGGCCATGCGGTCCCGGCCAGCCTGTCCGGGTATCCTGAACAGATGTACCCCGCCCCCGTATTCGAATCAAAAGTCTGCCCATCCGTCCAGCTTGCAGTGCGTTTGGGCGAATTGCCGCGACCGCTGGTATTCACCAACGGGTGCTTCGACGTGCTTCATCGCGGGCATGTCACTTACCTCGCACAGGCCCGCGCACTCGGTGCGGCGCTGGTCATCGGCGTAAACAGCGATGCCTCGGTAAAGCGCCAGGGCAAGGGCGCCGACCGCCCGATCAACTCGGAGCTGGACCGCATGATGGTGCTTGCGGCGCTGGAATCCGTCAGCATGGTAGTAAAATTCGACGAAGACACGCCGTTGAACCTGATCCTCGCCTGCAAGCCTGACGTGCTGGTCAAGGGCGGTGACTGGGCACCGGACAGGATCGTCGGCGCCAGTGAAGTCCAGGGTTGGGGCGGGGCTGTCCATAGCATCCCGTTCCTGCACCAGCGTTCCACCACTGCATTGCTGAAAAAGATCCGCAGCCTTTAATCGGCATCACACTTTGCCGATACGCACCTCACCCTTACCTTGTAAACCTCCGGTAGTTTATGCAAGCAGCTTTATGCCATCCGCTGACAGTGTGGCGTCAGCCAGCAGGCAATACGGCAAACGGCGCTTGCGGCCTGACATAGCTGACTCAGCAAGATTCGGGTCGCCTTCTTTCTTCGCGGCGCGCATCATCGCTGGTGCAAAGTCGAAAGGAATACCTGCATGTCCGATTATGAACGCATCGCCCAGGCGATTTCATTCATCACCAGCCGGGTTGACAGCCAGCCGGGACTGGAAGAGATTGCCGCACATCTTGGCCTGAGTCACTTCCATTTCCAGCGCCTGTTCAGCCGCTGGGCGGGTGTGACACCGAAGCGCTTTCTGCAAGTGCTGACCCTGGAACGGGCCAAGCAGTTGTTGCAGGAGTCGAGGCCGCTGCTTGAAGTCTCCGATGCCATCGGCCTGAGCAGCGGTTCGCGGCTGTACGACCACTTCGTGCAACTGGAAGCGGTCACGCCCGGCGAATACAAGAGCGGGGGGCAGGGCGTGACAATCGAGCACGCCATACAGGAAACGCCGTTTGGCGAGGTGTTCATTGCGGCCACACCCAAGGGTATCTGCCAGATCGCGTTTCTGGACGATGAAGCGCCCGAAGGGCATCTGGCGGCATTGCGCGAGAAGTGGCCCAGGGCGCTGATGCGCGATAATCCAGGGCGGATGCACGCAATC
Source organism: uncultured beta proteobacterium (assembly GCA_963827265.1). Lineage (GTDB taxonomy): Bacteria > Pseudomonadota > Gammaproteobacteria > Burkholderiales > Gallionellaceae > Gallionella. Next base: position 914,396 of record CAWHAD010000007.1, read on the forward strand.
ATCAAGACCTTGTTCGAGGGAGGTGCGAAGCCGGACCGCCCCTTGTCCCTGCATGTATCCGGCACGAATTTTCAGGTCAGCGTGTGGAAGGCATTACTGCGAATTCCGCCGGGCAAGGTCGTGAGCTATTCCGAGGTGGCTTCCGCCCTCCACCGGCCCCGCTCGGCCAGGGCGGTGGGCACTGCGATTGGGGCGAACCCGGTCGCCTTTCTCATTCCCTGCCACCGCGTCATCCAGCAAAGCGGCCTTGTTGGCGGGTATCACTGGGGAACAACCCGGAAGCATGCGATCCATGCATGGGAAACGGCAAGGAGCGAATGACTGTTTGATTATTTTGTCGCTGCCTTTTCCCGGAGCTTGCTGACCGTGTTCCAGTTGCGGCCGGTCATGGGCACACCGAGCAATTTCTCCATGTTCGCGGCAAGTTTCGAGCGGCCGATGCCGTCCGGCGCATGCAGGTAGAACACGTCGCCTTTCAATTCGCAGCGTTCGCTGGCTGCCCTGATCTTTTCGATCCCGGCCAGGTCGGGTTTGGGTGGAATCTCCGCAAGGAAATTGAAGTGCAGGGTGTTGCCCGCGCTTCCGCTTCGGGAAAGGGATTCGCCCTGATGATCTTTTCCAGTTTGGCCGCATCGAGCAGCAGCACCCTGGGTTCGAAACCGTGGTTTTTCCTGATCGCGGCGCCGATCTGCGCGGCGAGCTGCGCCGCATCGACCGCCTTGCCCTGGAACACGACGTTGCCGCTCTGAATGTAAGTGCGGATGTTTTGCAGAGCCCAGCTTTTCCAGCACCGCGACCAGCTCCTTCATCGGCAGCGTGTTGTTGCCACCGACATTGATACCCCGGAACAGCGCAATGAAAGTTTTCATGGCGTCATTTGCGGCTGCGTTTCGCCTGCGCGCCCAGCAGCGCCTTGCCCTGTTCGGTGAACTTCCACCACGCGACGGATTCACCGCTATCCAGGTAATGCTTTGCCGCCATCAGCGTGTAAAGCACGCAGGGATCGTGGCGCTGTCCCATGCTGCCGGATAGAGCGAGGTAAGTCTTGAGCGGATCGCGCTGCGCAAGCTGCTGCGAAGTCAGGATGCCGAGGCCGCGCAGGTCGGCGGCGATGGATTTGCCGATGTTTGGGAAGGTCTTCCGGTTGGCTGGCGGAAGTTGTCGGTTTTCTTTGCATGGGGGAAACGTGATTCGTTTAGCTGTCCCTTAAGGTCTGGCGGAATGATGAACCTGGTTTCATATTCTCTGCAAGGTGAAATCGCTTTTTATTATTTCTGCTTTTCGGTGCGGTTTCAACCGGACTGTGGCGGTTTGCTGAAAAGGTTGTTGGTGCAGCCTGCCAAGATGTCCGCTTTCCACTTTTTCGAACCGTCACTAACGACACATAACGGTCCGTCATTTTTCTTTGAAGCAGATATTCGACTCAACCTAATGCGAAGATATTTATTAGACCAACGATGAACATTCCTTCATTGTATTTTTGCTTGACTAAATGATCCGGTAACGGTTTGCCGAGCGAGTCTGCAAGAGAGTAAGCTGTGATCCTGCGGATAACGATATTTATCCCTGCGCCATGAAATTCAATTACTACGTGATTCTCGCGATTACGCGCAGTACGACGCAGGATTACATCAAAATATAATTTCGCAATCTGGTGTGTAAATATCATCCAACAGTGAACAAGGCCCCTGACGCAGACCTGTGCGCAAAACTACTGCGCATCGGTGTCAGTTGATACAGCGCCAATTGGATCTATCTTCATGGATATTCATTGCCTCAGTGCCGAGCAATCTCTCTCTAGCCTGAAGACAACTGTTTCAGGTCTCTCTGCGTGCGAGGCAGCGCGCCGACTGGCGGAGTTCGGGCCTAACCATGTCGAGGAGGTGGCACGCGAACATCTGCTGATCAGATTTGCCCGTCAATTTACCCATTTTTTTGCCCTCATCCTCTGGATAGCTGCGGCATTGTCTTTTCTCGCGGAGTATTTTGATCCAGGCCAAGGCATGGCTCGTCTAGGTGTTGCCATTATTGGTGTCATCATCGTCAATGGGATATTTTCCTTCTGGCAGGAATACAAGGCTGAGCAGGCCGTCGCAGCACTGCGTCAGTTGTTGCCGCAGAAGGTGCAGGCATTGCGTGACGGCACGATCATTGAACTGCTCGCCACTGATCTCGTACCGGGTGATATTGTTTTGCTGGAGGAAGGCGCTATCGTTCCGGCCGACTGCCGACTGATCGAAGCCTTCGGTCTGCGCGTGAACACTGCCACAGTAACCGGAGAATCTTTGCCCAAAGCGCGCAACACCGATCCCAGTGACGAGGACTCCCCGCTCTATGCAAAGAACATCATGCTGGCTGGGACAGCGGTGGTGTCTGGTCAGGCGCGCGCGTTGGTATATGCCACCGGCATGCATACCGAGTTCGGCAGAATCGCTCATCTCACCCAGACGGCGGGGGCGACCTCGTCACCACTTCAACGCGAAATTGCGCGCCTTTCCCGCATTGTCGCCGCTCTCGCTACTGGCATGGGCGTGGCGTTGTTCTTGATCGGAAAGGCTTTGACCTTGCCAATATGGGAGAACCTGCTGTTTGCCATCGGCATCATCGTGGCTAATGTGCCGGAAGGGCTGCTGCCAACTGTGACGTTATCCCTTGCCATGGCGACACAACGCATGGCCAAACGTAACGCGCTGGCGCGACACTTACCTGCTGTCGAGGCACTGGGTTCGACCACGACAATCTGCTGCGACAAAACTGGCACATTGACTCAAAACCGTATGTCGGTACAGCGCTTGTGGCTGGGAGGAGGATTTCTGGACTTCGACGACCTGTCGGCGCAGCCACGCCTTGCTCTGGATAACCGCGAATTGTTTGTCAATGCCGCGCTCTGCCACAGCCTTAAAAAAATGGATGAGCACGGTCAGCACAAATTGTCAGGTGACCCAATGGAAGTAGCGTTGGCGAGCATGGGGCGGCAGGTGGTTGGAGAACTTGCCGACTACAAACGTATTGATGAGATTCCTTTTGATACTGATCGCAAGCGCATGTCAGTGCTGTGGGAAAGCCATCATGGACGAATCCTCTACTGCAAGGGGGCGCCTGAGTCGGTTCTCACTACCTGTGAGTTTGTGCAATTGAATGCAGGTATCGTCCCACTCTCTCCCGCCGCAAGAAACACGTTGCTTGCAGCACAAGAGCAGATGGCCGAGGCCGGTCTGCGCGTGCTGGCCTTTGCTCATTGTGCTGTTAAAGACCATCTCCCAAGCGAAGAGAGCGGCATGATTTTGACCGGTATGGTTGGACTTGAAGACCCGCCACGGGCCGAAGTGCCGGATGCCATCACGCGCTGTTTCACCGCCGGCATCCGCATCATTATGGTCACTGGTGATCATCCGCACACGGCACTTGCGATTGCTCGCAAAATCGGTCTGGTTAAATCCGATCTGCCGGTAATCATTAGCGGTGACCAATTGCGCTCAATCTCACACGCGCAACTTCAATTGGCTCTGGATGCGAAAGAAATCATTTTCGCCCGCGTCGCTGCCGACCAGAAAATGTTGATTGTCCAGGCGCTGCAGAAGAAGGGCGAGATAGTTGCCGTCACTGGAGACGGAGTGAATGATGCCCCGGCCTTAAAAACCGCAGATATCGGCATCGCCATGGGCATTGCTGGTACAGACGTGGCCAAGGAAGCCGCCGACCTGATTTTACTAGACGACAACTTCGCCAGCATCGTTTCCGCCATCGAAGAAGGTCGTGCAGTATTTGAGAACATCCGCAAATTCCTCACCTATATCCTGAGCTCGAACATTCCCGAATTGGTGCCCTATCTTGCCTTCGTGCTGTTCCGTATTCCGCTGCCGTTGACCATCATCCAAATACTAGCTGTTGACTTAGGCACCGACATGCTGCCCGCACTGGCATTGGGAGCAGAAAAGCCTGATCAAGACGTGATGCACCGCCCGCCCAGAGCTCGTAACGAACGGCTGTTGTCATTGGGTTTAATTGCCCGCTCTTACCTTTTTCTGGGCGTGCTTGAAGCTATTGTGGCGATGGCAGCTTTCTTCTTCGTGCTGGATTCAGGCAACTGGCATTACGGCACATCTCTCGATAAAGGAAGCACACTATATCTGCAAGCGACCTCCGCCTGCTTGGCGACGATTGTGATGATGCAGATGATGAATGTATTTCTATGTCGTCATCCTTTCAAGTCATCCCTCTCCATTGGACTTTTCAGTAACCCATATATCCTGCTGGCTGTTGTGGCAGAGCTAAGTATGATTTTATTCATCATCTACACACCAGCAGGCAACTGGTTGTTTGGCACCGCCCCCATCGGTGCGGATGTCTGGCTACTGGGCATCGCCAGCGCGGGGTTGATGTGGGCACTGGAGGAAGCGCGCAAGCTTTTGCTGCGTCGTGAATTGGAGAAAGTGAAATACTAATCGAAGAAATGTTTTGATTACGAGGACTTATAACGAGGAGACGGAGCAGCCGTTCGCCGAAGCGCCCATTTTATGGGCGTCCGCTTTGCGGAACAATAACAAGCGCGTACTATGTGCCAATTGCAGAAGGTCGGCATCGAGTAGTGTCCGCATTGCCTGCAGATTTGGTCATCATCCAGCGCAATCCTGCAAACCGCAGCGCAAGGTCTGCTGGACTTGGGGCAAGCCATCACCGATATAGCAGAATATTTTCTAGAAGCATAGATGGGCAATTTTTGCATGTACCGGCAACTATGGTTTTAATTGCATATTCGGTCATGTTATTGTACAAAAATTGCAATTTATTTTCTGGGAGTGATCCATGCCCAATTGGGCAAAAGGTTTAATTGTGGTAGCCACCCTGCTGTCGATAGCGGGGGTGGCGTATTACGCAACCTACGGATCCAAACAGGCAGACACCAGCATACGCACGTCCGGAATCATCGAGGGGCCGGAAGTCAATCTCGCGCCAAAGTCTGCTGGACGGATTTCGGAGATTTGCTGCAACGAAGGAGACAGCGTCCAGAAAGACCAGGTTGTCATCCGGCTCGAAAGCGATGATCTCGCCGCCGCAGTCGAGCAATCGAAAGCTGGAGTAGAAAGTGCTGGAGCGAATATCAGTGTTGCGGAATCGTCGATTAGATATGCACAGGCAAATATAGAGAGCGCAGAAGCCGAAATCAGGGCAGCTCAAGCTGACACCGAAAAAGCCAAGGTTGAAATGGATGACTCCGACTCCAAGCTTGCGAGGTCGCAGGCACTTTTTCAGCAGAAATTTATCTCGCAGGAAGCGCTTGATACCGCTGCAACGGCACATGCCGCACTGGTGGCCGATTACGCATCTCAAAAGTCAAAACTGGCCGAAGCGCAGTACAAAAAAGATGCTTCCAACGCACAATTAAGCGCCGCCAAAAATCAACTTCAGCTGGCCCGCTCTGAACTCAAGCAGTCGCAGGCAACATTGGCTTATAACAACGCCAAGCTCGCCGACATGGCCATTGCGACCCCTATTTCAGGCACAGTGGTGTTCAAGGCATTGGAAAAGGGTGAAACCGTCGGCCCCGGTGTGACGGTGTTGACTGTGGTCGACCTTGCCAGCCTTTATGCTCGGGTGGATGTCGATGAGACGCTGGTGGACAAGATAAGGGTCGGTGGTGATGCGACGATAAGAACCGAAGGCACTTCGGGAAATCAATTCAAAGGAAAAATTTCTGAGATTGGGCGGTATGCCGAGTTCGCAACCCAAAAGGACGTAACCAGCGGCCGGCAGGATATTAAAACGTTCCGCGTCAAAATTGCGTTTCAGGACCCAAGCGGGCGACTGAAACCGGGAATGACGGTGAACGTGGAAATGGCGAAAAGAACCGAACAATGAGCGCAGAAAGCAAAGCCGTCGAGGTGAGCAGCCTGACCAAGAGATTCGGCTCGTTCACCGCTGTTGATAACGTGAGTTTCGATGTGCCAGACGGAGAGATGTTCGGTTATCTCGGCCCGAACGGTGCGGGCAAAACGACGCTGATGCGGATGCTCACGACGCTGATCATTCCTACCGAAGGAAGCGCGAAAATTGCCGGCTTCGATGTTGTGGCCAACCCCGCCGACGTGAGGCGTCAAATAGGCGTAATTTCGCAAGCGATGACGAGTGACCTGGATCTCACCGGTTATGAGAACCTGGATGTCTACGGACGATTCTATGGGGTTCCTGCGCGGGAAAGAAAAGAGCGAATCAAGTATCTGCTGGATATGGTCGGACTGAGTTCTCGTGCCGGCGAACTTGTCGCAGCCTATTCAGGCGGAATGAGGAGAAGGCTTGAAGTTGCGAGAGGCCTTGTACACAAACCCAAAATCCTTTTTCTGGATGAGCCTTCGAGCGGTCTTGATCCACAATCGAGGCGCGTGATGTGGGATTTGTTGCGGCAGATCAGGCAGGAAAGCTCGACGACAATGTTCCTGACGACCCATTACATGGAAGAGGCGGATGCCCTGTGCAGCCGAATTGCCATTATCGATGCGGGGAAAATGATCGTTCTTGGCAGTCCGAGCCAGCTCAAACGGGAAATTCCCGGCAGTGACATTGTTTCAATTGCGCTTGAGAGTCTGTCAGATGGGTTGGTCGATTGCGTAAAAGCATTACCATTCGTGCGCAATCTGCATGCGGAAGATGAAACTTTGCGTATTTATGTCGACAGTGGGGCAAGCAGCCTTCCGGCATTGATGGATGCGATCAGATCGTCGGGAGGGCGGATATTATCCGCAAGCATCCATGAACAGTCCCTTGAAGATGTGTTCATCCATTTCACCGGAAAATCGATTCGAGATGGGGAGGCAAAAAAAGTCAGCCTTCTTATCGGTGCCGGAGTGCGTCAGCGGTGAAGAAGATGAAAGTATCTTCGGAAACATTGCTGAGACTGTCCGCAGTGATAGATCGGGACATCAAGAAATTCATGCGCAATCCGATTGTGATCGGCATGAGTTTCCTGATGCCGATCATTTACCTGGTGATTATGGGCAATTCGTTTCAGGGTAAGCTGCAATCGTTGCCGCTTGTCGTCATCAGCCAGGACTCCGGGCGATATGCGCGTGATCTTTTCGACAACCTGCGTGCTGTCGAGTCGGGTCCGGCGACATTGACCATTTTTCAGGCAGAAGATGAACAGGCAGCAATCGCCGATGTCCGCAACGGCAAATACAAAGCGGCACTCATCATTCCGCCCGATTTCAGCAAGAGAGTAGATCTCAAATCAAGACCCGAAGTGGGACTGTTTCTGGATAATACCGATGCCATATCTTCGGCAACGATCATAGGTGTCGTGAATGGAGCTGTTGCTGCGGTTCGTCCCGGCTACGTAGCTATCAGGGAAGCGGCTGACGAAATACATGTACGAGACGCCAATCTGTACCGCTACGTGGATTATTTCCAGTCCCTGGTTCCCGGTGTTGTGGTTATGGCTATATTCCTCGGGACCCTCACTACGGGTGTATTTAACGTGGTCATGGATCGGTTTCAGGGCATCGAGGAAAGCTATCTTCTTACCCCACTTACAAAGGCCAACATCGTGGGGGGGCTCATATTGAGCGGACTTGCCATTACGACTGCAGTGTCAATTTTAGTGCTCGGGGTAGGTATAGTCATGACTGGAATTCCGCTCCCGACTAACATAGGGGCGCTGGCATCATTGCTCGTCGTCATCATTCTCACCACACTTTGCCTGCAGAGTCTGATGTTCGCTCTTCTTGGCAGGGCTGATCATCCTAGGCTCGTTGGGGTGTTGAGTGGGTTTATGAACGTGATCCTGTTTTTTCCGAGTGGCGCCGTTTACCCGACCGCAAGTTTGCCTGGCTGGCTAAAAAAATTTGCCATGGCAAACCCGGAGGCTTATGCCGTAGATGCGCTGAAGGCGCTGCTCTTCAAGAGCGCGGGATTGACCACTGTGTTGGCAGACATTGGTTTCCTGATGGTTTTTACGACCGTGATGATGGCGACCGCGATAATGCTATTCAAGCGAACGTTATAGCGTCGTGACTTGGTCTATTGGCTTCCAAGCGGTCACTGCGGTTGGTGCAGCGAAAAACATAGTTTATTGAAATGAATTTTTGACGGAGAATCGTCCGCCACCGTGTTGGGCTGTAATTTATGATTCGCTGCCGACCCTAATCGCTGGTAAACCTGTGTAGTCAATTGCTTCGCGCCTCTTTTCACCTAAGTCAGACGTTGTCAGCAGATGAGTCTGAATGCGCATAATTCGGTTGCCAATCACGGATCAGCAAGATAGGTACCGGGCAATTCCGCACAATCCCTTCTGCCACACTTCCCATTAGAAGATGTTTCAGACCACTCCGGCCGTGGGTGCCCACCACAATAAGATCTGCCGGCCAAGCCTTGGCTTCTTCCACGATGGCTTCGGCCATCCCCTCACCGATGATCCCAGTCTCCAGCAATTTGACTTCGGCATCAATTCCACCCGAGCAAGCAGACTGCAGCGCTTTGTTCAATATATCGTGCCCAAGCTCAATCCATGCCCCCTCGATTTTAGGTGGTAACTGAGTACTGCTGTAGATAGTGGCTTTGTCAACCACATAGACGATTCGCAGTTTTGCATGTTGATCTTTTGCCAGGCCGATGGCTTCCTGTAGTGATCGATTGGAGGTGGCACTATCGTCTACAGCTGCCAATATGTGTTGATACATTTCACTGACTCCTCATCGATCAAGGGCAAGAATGTCAACATTTTAAACCTCAATTAGAATCGGCCTACGCTTAAAACGGAGTTATTCTGGAAAACCTGCCGGTAAGACAATGAATTGGCAAAGCATCAAATTCTGAATGCAGCTATGTGTCGTGAGCTGCCTGCGGCCACCTTCTGCTTTCCTGCTGTGGAAATGTTCTTCTATAAGTGGCCGCTTTAAGGCAGTATTTTGCGAGAGACGAAGTACCGTTCGGTGCCAATAACGCTCAGTCGTGAATGTCTTCCAATTAGGCGAATTTCCTTCTTGTCATTCCAATAATTGCAGTCAATGATATGTAACAAATTTGGTTATATAAATTAAAATTTTACCTATTGATATTGCGATTTTTCGAGAGTAACCTGATCGCAGCATATTAGAAGATGGAATAGGCCTATAAATTAGCAGTTCCTTGGCAGGATGCTTACATGTTTACACTTAAGTCTCTGCACCTTCAATTTCCACCGAAACACCTTTTGTCGGCCGCATTGAAGTTTAGTGTGCCAGCTGATATCGCTCTTAAGAGCACTAAGATACAGTTAGGCGACAGCAGTATTTTCCTTGACGCCGGCGTAGGATATATTCGTTTACGTGTTTACGATAGCAAAGGCGGCATACTGTTAGATAGGTCTGTTCCAAGCAGCAGCGACTTGGATGATCTTTTCGGCAATCCTATCGTTCATGCCCTTCTTGACGACGGCGGAAAGGTTTATATCATCGGGAAACTGGCTGCCTTGATCAAGGCCAAGCTCGGTTGCGGCAAGACAATCATGCCATCCTGTGCATCCTGGTTGGCCGCGAGAGATCTGATTCACCATGCAGATAACGAATGGGTTCAGGCTCTCGCTATTGTTGAGCTTTCTGCTTCAGGTTATTTAATTGTTGGGGTGGATCGCAGCGGTTCCTTGAAAAACGATCTGCTTATCGTTAATCCCCACTGCGGGGCAGGTTCTGGTATCAACCTCGATCGTGTATTGCAAAAACTGGGAATGGCCAGGCATGACGTTGATGTACTGCTTACCAAGTATGCCGGTGAAGGGGGGCGCCTACATCGTGAATTGATAACCGGTCGGGCTGACCGTTGCGGGGTATTCAGTTCTTCAGCCACCATCTCGGACAAGAACCAAGGCATCCCGTTGGATGTCGCATTTGCTACAACTCTCAAGTCTGAAGTTCTGAAAGCCTGCCGTAAACTACCGGCAGGTTTCGACAAGGTTTGCCTCACCGGACGGGTATTCCACTGGCGTTTCGCGCGTGAATGTGCAGAAGATTATCTGCGTACCATAGGAGTAAAAGAGGTTGTTTGTGATCCTGACAACACCCAAATACTCGATTCTGTGCGCGGGATGGTCGAACGGTTGGGCGATGAATCAATTGCACAGCCGGACATCCGCCTGGAGCGTCACCCAGAAGTGGAAGTTTACCCATCGTTTGCAGAATTGAAAGAGCATCATGAAGCCGCATATCACTATCTGCGATTACCAGACGAGCCTGTACGTATTACTTCTGGCGCAGGGATGTTGGGACACTCTGTGCTGGTGGGTCTGGATGTCGGATCTACGATGGCCAAGGCGGTGGTAGTGGATGCAGTCAGCGGGGAAATTCTCTTTCTTAATGCTTACAGCAATGCCGGTGATACGATTGATACCCTGAAACTGGCGTTTCGCGATCTGCACCATGCCGGAGCAGAGGTTTTGTCAGTGCGGGGTATTGGTATTACCGGATCGGCGCGTTTCCAGGTGCAACAGGCACTTGAGCATATCTATCCGGAACTTGCCGGGCGTGTGTCGTTACTGGTGGAAAATTATGCACATGCGCGTGGCTCCATCGCGCTCGCACGCGAGCATGTGAGGCGGTTAAAAGATTGGGGCGTCGCCAATGTTAACGAGGATTTCTGTATTCTGGTTGATATCGGGGGGGAAGACACCAAGATTTCCACCATCGCACTGCACGAAGCCGAACTGTTCAATAACGCCATGAACCTCAAATGTTCGGCGGGAACCGGCAGCTTGATGGATACCCTCAGTACCATGTTTGACATGCCCGGTGTGGCAGCGGCCAGCGCAGAGGCGTACACGGCGCACAGAGCAATGGTCATCAATGCCACTTGTGCCGTATTCCTCATGGAAAACGCGCGCAAGCTGCAAGTGCAGGGAGTGCCCAGAGCCGAGATTCTGGCTTCGGCCAATTGGGCCATTGTTGAAAACATGGCGCGTACATTGTGGAAACAGGTAGAGCTTCCGAGCCATGCGGTGGTTTTACTGCACGGTCAAACCATGCTTTCCGAGCCGCTCCCGCTGGCAGTGACACATCGGCTTCAGTCTTACCTGAATGCCCCAGCCTATGCCTTGGTCCCCCCTAACCCCGGTCACCGGGCGTGCTTCGGACTGATTCATACTTTGGAACAAGTCGCACCCGCGGGTTCAATCGATATCCCTCTTGGCAAGTTTTTGGAATCCAATTTCGAGAAGCGCATCATCCAGTGCCACGGAGCGGCGTGCGATGACGCGTCGGCTTGTTGCAACCGCACCATGCTCACCTGCCGCAAGGAAGATGGCAGCAAGCTCATGTCATTTACCTTGGGTGGCTGTAGTGCCATCAATGAGCTGTTTGTGCGGCAGAAGGACAAAACTCATGTTAAGGCTGTGCGCGACACCTATAAGGAAATCTGGGACTTTGTCGACAGCCACCATCCGCGCTCGGAAAACCCGAACCGGCTGGTGATCCCGCGCAGCTTTGCCGTTTCCGAATGGGCATTTCTGTTTGCCAGGATTTTTGAACGCTTGGGCATTCCGGTGCATGTGGACAATGTGCGCGAAACGGATCTCACCGATGCCCAACCACTGTTCAACATCGATACCTGTGCATCCCACATGGGGGCGGTGGGCCAATATCGCCGACTGGCAGCCGAATCGCACGGCATCATCCTCGCGCCGCAGATTGAATTCCTGCCTACCGGTGGAAAGAGCGCGGGGCGCACCTGCACCATCAATCAAGGTGGAGTGGGAGTGGCCCTGAACCTAGCTCTTCTGGCGCATCCAGAGGCACGCTTCCACCTGTTCAACGTAGATCTGGGACAACTGGATGCCGATATCCTTCAATCCCAACTTCAGGGCAGGCTGGAGCGGGTGTTCCAGCATTATGGCCTCACGCCAAGTGCCGTCGAACTGCGTACCATTATTGAACAGGCCATTGAAGACCATGTGAATTTGCGTCAGGAGCTGGCAGACTTTTCCGCCAGCATGGCTGAAGAGGCGCTGGATCAGGGCATTCCGGTGGCAGTTGTGGTGGGGCGAGAATATATTCTTAACCCCGGTATCTATGACAGTCATGTTCGCCGCCTCCTGCGCGACAAGCATATGGTCGTGTTGCCTTCCTATGTGCTGGATATCGAGTTGGATGAGGAATACAAACACATTTACTGGCGCAATCCACATTTCATTGTCAGTCTGCTGGATGCCATCGCGCATCGTACCCTGCACGAACGGCTTCTGCATCAGCGTTTGCGCGAAGTGTTTCGCAGGATCGAGAGCAGTCCCGATCTGTTGCCGGTGGTTCAGGTCTCCACCTTCAGCTGTGGCCCGGACAGCGTCATCACCCCATATATCGCAGAGATCATGAAACAGCGACCCTTCCTGCTAATCCAGTCGGATGCCGTCATCAAGGAGCTGGCCCATCTGGAGAACCGGGTCAATACCTACGTCAAGCAGCTTCAGCTTGGCCTGCACGAGCGGTTGAAGATTGGGGATGGGGAAGCATTCGACATCCATACCCTGGAGAGACTGAGTGATGCCGGCCCCATCGACCGGGAGCATGATGTCATCTATTTTCCGACCTTGTCCGATAACCGGGTAATAACCGCAGTGCTGCGTGGAGCCGGCTACACTTGCGTGGATAATTACGACGAGAATACTTACGACTTGCATAGACTTGTAAAGCAAGGAAGACGATCAACTGGCGATGCTGTATGTGCTCCGTTGGCTGCGGTCTATGCGGATATGCAGAATGCAGTAAGTGATTTTCACCATCGTCGTGAAATTGGCGATCCCCAGGTCAAGGGCAAGCGGCGATTGCTATGCTTTGACAACAGGGGCCCAGGCCCGTGTCGTCAGGGTCAGTATGTAAATGTGCACCAGTTGCTGTATTACGGCAAATCTGCAAGCCATCACCATGACATGGATAGTGGAGATGCGGGCTGTCAGGCTCTGCCTGGACAGGGTGTTCTCAAGTTTCTAGTCGGGCAGGAAACTGAAGGATGGAATATCGGGGTTGAGGAGTGGGTTCTTGCGCGTTCCCACCTGGGAATGGCGCTGCAGGGGGTGCTGCAGAATCTGCTGTTCGAGGGAGGCGCGGCGTGCGTCGATTACACGGAATACCAGCGCTTTTTGGTGGACCATCAAGCACTCAAGAATGATCTGCTACACGTGCTGGAGTCCTATTCCGGTCCCGGCCCCCGACTTCTGAAGTTGGTAAGTGTGATTGAAAAGTGGCCCGTCATGGGATCCATTCTGAAATATTTTGCCTATCGGTTGCACGGGCGGGATATGGCCAAGCCGCTACGCCGGTTTTCGAAAAAATGGATCAAGGGTCGCCGATCCCAATCCGCTGGATTTGAAATCGCGCTTACCGGCGAGATTTACATGCGTGTTTCGCAAGCCGAAGAAATCTTTCGGGTACTGCTCGCCAATCTTGGTTTTAGGCGTTTCAGGCTCGACTTCAATCCAGCATGGAGCTATATGGAATGGACCTTTGATGATGCTATTGAAATCCAGCGCGACCAGCTGCAGAGACAGTTGCACGGTCTTGATCAAAGCAACGCCACGCGAGCTAAAATTCGCAAGCTCCAGACAGATATCCGGATGAACCGTATACGCCAGTTCGTATTCCGCAATCTTATGGTAAAACCGCTTTATCGTGCAGCTAGCATCCGGATGCCGGCTTCAAGCACTGAAGTGCTACGGCAGTCACGCGAATTGTTACCCACCTTGCGACCACTGAGCGAAGTGGCGACCTATCTGGGCGAAGCTCTTGGCGCTTTGCGCAAGGGTGCAGACATCGTGCTCAACGTCGCACCCAACGGTTGCATGGTTGCTTCCATGGGTGAGGTGCTGACACCAGCCATCATGGCCTCAAATGGAACCGGATATGGGCGGATTCAGCAACTGTTTTCTGCCGAGGGTGACGTCAATGAGGAGTTGTTGACCCTTGCGCTGCTAAAGTCCATGGGGCCGGAACATTATTATCAGGGGCGAGTCCCGGTCGACTCACAGATAGCTTCATCTGCGTAGGTTCGGTAGGTATTGGTGCAAAAACGCGCAGCCCCTTGTATCTTACCCCCAGCTCAGAAATGAGCTAAATTGCTCTGGCGCGAAAGAGCAGGGAGACGGGATACCGGGCGTGCCCCTAAGGCCATCGATGTGGATGCCGAAAAAACAAAGCGATTGCGATGGCACAATATCCGTCACCGGCAGGTCGCATTCGGCCAGCAGGGAAATCGCTACACCGAGGGAGGTCAGCGCTTCAATGCGCGCTGGCAAGGGAGGTGATGTCATGGTGCGGGTTTTCCCGATTTGCGACCATCCGGAATTTTAAACTTGAATGGCCCGGTATCAATACGGCGTTGACGAACTCACTATATAGCAAGCAATGTCAGGTTTGAATAACGCGGTAGCGGCATCATGGCGCCCGGATCGTGAGGGACAGGCAGTGAACACAGACAGGGAATTGGCATATGCGCAGCGTTTTGAGCGGGTGTTCGATTACATCGAACGTCACCTGGGCGAGGCGCTGGATGTCGAGCAGTTGAGGCGGGTGGCGCATTTCTCGAAATTCCATTTCCACCGGCAGTTCACGCTATTTACAGGCATCGGCATTTCGGCCTATGTGCGCAGGGTACGGCTGCGGCATGCTTCGTATCGCCTGGTGTTCCGCAAGCGCGAGCGCATCACGGACATCGCGCTGGACGTCGGCTTCGAGAATCCAGAATCGTTCTCGCGCGCCTTCAGGCAGGCGTTCTGCCAGTCTCCTTCACCGTTCCGCAAACAACCGCAATGGCAACCGTGGCAGGAGCAGTTTCACCTGCCGCCCAAAATGGGGAGCAAGAAAATGGATGTGAAGATCGCCGATTTCAGGAAAACGAAAGTGGCCGTGCTGGAGCATCGCGGCCCGCCGGAAAAGGTGAATGATTCGGTGCTGCATTTTATCGACTGGCGCAAGCAGAGCGGCTTGTCGCCGGTGAAAACCAGCCGCACTTTCGGCGTGGTGTACGATGATCCGAATACGGCGGAGCCGGAAAAATTCCGCTTCGACATTTGCGGCGAAGTGGCGGGAGTGGTACCGGACAACCCGCAGGGCGTGAAGTCAGGAACAATACCGGGCGGACGCTGTGCGGTGATCCGGCACCATGGGCCGCACGAGCGCATCGGCGAGGCGATCTATTACCTGTACCGTGACTGGCTGCCGGGCAGCGGCGAGGAGTTGCGCGATGCGCGGCTGTTCTTCAACTACCTGAACCTGCGTTCGGAGGCGGCCGATCACGAACTCATGACGGATATCTGCCTGCCGCTGAAGTGAAGACCTGCGGCGGCGCTATTGCAGCGAGTGCAGCCCGATCATGTTGCCCTCGGTGTCATAGGCCAGCGCAATGAAGCCGTACTGCCCGATGGAAAATTTCGGCTTGAAGATGCGCCCGCCTGCCTGCTCGATACGCGACGCTTCCACGGCACAGTCGGTACAGCTGAAGTAGACGATGGTGCTGTTGCCACCCGAGTGCATGCCTTCCATATGAACCAGCGAGCCTGCCGCGCCGGGACGCGCCATATCCATCGGGAAACCCCACATCTCGATTTCCGGATTTTCCAGTTTATCCAGTCTGGTCTCGAACACGGTTTCGTAAAAGTGTTTCGCGCGCGCCATATCCTGCACGTAGATTTCGAACCAGTTGACAGGGTTGTGTCTCATGATGTTCTCCTTTGCAGAATGGTTAAAACGAGAGCGGTAACGAATATGTCTGCGTCATGAAGCCCGGTTGCGTTAAGAGGCTGACTACAGGCTCTTGCCGTCGAAATGGTGCACCGGTAAGGCATCCAGGTCGGCCTCTTCCAGGCAGCGCACGTTGATCGCAGCCATCGCGACGCCATCCTTGCTGGACTCGCCGAAGACGTGGATGCCGCACGTTGGGCAGAAGCGGTGCTTGATGCGGTGCTTATTGAACGTATAAGTGGGCATGTCTGCCTCCGGTGTGTGCAAATGCAGTTGTGTGCGCGGCACGAACCACATCTTTGCGCCTTTACGCCGGCAGATCGAGCAGTTGCATTCGGTCACCTGCTCCAGCGCGCCCTCCACCTCGAATGCGATCCTGCCGCAGTGGCAACTGCCTTTCCATGTTTTCGTTTCGCTCATGTGTGTTCCTTGGTGATTGGACTGTTTACGGAAGCGTTATCCTAATTTCTCTTTTGTATAGGCCACCAATTGATCGAGTGCCTTGCCCCAGCCCTGCTCGAATCCCATTGCCGCATGCTGTGCATGCGCCGCCTTATTTTCGTGCAGCACGGTGGCGGTGTATTTTGTGCCGCCGTTGTGATCAGCCAGCTCGATGAAGGCCGTCATGGCAAATCCGCCTTCTGGTGCGGATGCGGGACGGAAGCCGGGTGCCACTGCATTGCTCCAGGTCAGCCTCGTGTTTTCGATCACTTCGAGGTAACAGCCGGTGTTCGGGAAAGTCTTTCCTTCCGGCGATTGCATCACGGTGTGGAAACGTCCGCCCGGGCGCAGGTCGATCTCGCAGGCGATGGTCCTCCACGGCAGCGGACAGAACCAGGGCATGAGATGCTCCGGCGTGGTCCAGGCCTTCCACACCAGCTCTTTCGGCACATCGACGATGCGTTCGAAACTCAGGTCGAGTTCGGGGTTGAAAATTTTGGACGTGTGCATATTTTTCTACGTGGTCAGTTTTTTGCCGTGCAGTTGAACATCCACTCGATGCCGAATTGGTCGGTAAGATTGCCAAAGTAGCCGCCCCAGAACATGTCCGTCAGCGGCATCCCGATCTTGCCGCCCGCCGCCAGCGCATTGAACAGGCGCTCTGTTTCGGCGCGCGTGTCCGGTTCCAGGTTGATATAGACGTTGTTGCCCTGGTTGAGCTTGAAACCCATGCTACCCGGCGCATCGGTGCCCATCAGCACATGGCCGCCCAGTATCGGCAGCGCGACGTGCATGACCAGTTTGCCGTCCGCCTCGCTCAGCGGCGGCTGGCCGGGCTGCGGCGGGATGTCCCTGTAACGCGCGATCGGGTCCGAAAATTCAGTGCCGAAAATCGATTTGTAATAATTGAATGCTTCCTCGGTGGTGCGAGGAAAATTCAGGTAGGTGCTTACTCTTGCCATTTTGATTTCCTCCTTTGAATCATGAATGTCAGGTGCCTGCGGCGGCGCGCTGCAGCGCAGCGATGTCGAATTTCTTCATCTTGAGGAACGCCTGCGTCACGCGCGCGCGCTGTTGCGCAGAGCCGCCCAGCAGTGCGCCCATTTGCGCGGGTGTAATCTGCCATGGACACGCCGAACTTGTCCTTGAGCCAGCCGCATTGTTCGGCCTCAGGCACCGCCGAGAGCTTTTCCCAGAAATAGTCGATCTCGGCCTGCGTGTCGCACTGCACCATCAGCGAGACGGCTTCGTTGAACGAAAACTCGTGTGAGCGCGCCGAATCGATGGAAGCAAACCATTGCCCGAGCAGCCTGTAGTCCTCGAACATCACCGTGCCTTCCTTGTCCGGCGCCATGCCGGAGCCGTAGCGCGCAATCGTACCTTGCTTTGAGTTCTCGAAAATGCCGGTGTAGAACTTCATCGCGTCTTCGGCTTTTCCGGCCACGTCTTTGGTAAACATCAGTGACGGTATGATGTACGGGCGCTTTTCGCCCGCGGGATTGGTCAGGATCAATTGCCACGACACGCCGTACCTGTCCTGGATCCAGCCGTAACGCCCGCTGAACGGATATTTGTCGAGCGGCATCAGCGCGGTGCCGCCGTCGGCCAGTTTTTTCCACAGCGCGTCCAGCGCCGGTTTCGCATCCGTGCGTTGCGACGGATCGAAGTTGACCATGAACGAGATCGACGGGTTGATCTTGAACAACGGGCCCGCGCTGATGGACATGAACTCATGGCCAAGCAACCGGAACGCAACGACTTCGACATCACCCGACGGTGTATCGGAAATGGGTGTTGTGCTGGTCACGGCCGAGTCGCCGCCGAATACGGTCACATAGAATTCTGCCGCTTCCTTCGCTTCCTTGTCGAACCACAGATGTGGGGTGATTTTTTTCATGATGAATTCCTTATTATCGTGTTCTGGCTGGTGGCCGGCACAGCAAGAATTACTTGCCGCGCTTGGGGTCGTTCACCCAACCTTCATCCTTGAACACTGCCCAGATCGCCATCGAGTGGCCGTGACCGAGGTCGTATTCCTTTTTGAGCCACGCCACCAGATCGCCGGCCTTCATGTCCTTGCTGTAGATGCCGGCGTTGATTGGGTGCGCCTTGAGTTGCTCCGGGGTCTTGCCCGTCTTGGCGCGGATGTTGTCGATGCAGGCTTGAAAACCCATGGTTGTTCTCCGGCATTAATCCGGGATTTCCGGCTCAACCAGTTGCGCGAGCAGCACCAGCGATTCCTGCCAGCCGAGGTAACAGGCTTCCGTCGGAATCATTTCCGGCACGCCTTCCTGCACGATGTTCAATTCGGTTCCGCAGAATACTGGCCTGAGCGTGATGGTGGTTTTCATCTCTCCCGGCAGGTTCGGGTCTTCGAACTCGTCGGTGTGGCAGATGCGTTCGTTCGGCACCAGTTGCAGAAACTTCCCGCCAAAGGAATGGCCGTGCCCGGTGGAAAAATTCGCGAACGACATTCTGTAACTGCCGCCGACTTTGGCCTCCAGATGGTGCACCTTGCAGGTGAAGCCGTGCGGCGGGAGCCATTTGGCCAGCGCCCCGGCGTCGAGAAATGCGCGGTAGATTTTTTCTGGTGTGGTTTTGAGTACCCGATGCAGCTTGATGGTGTTGGTTGCCATGATCTGTTCTCCTGGTTCATTTGCGGGTTTTTTTCATTGCATCGAAACTGTTTTTCTTGTTGTCCATGTTGGCCTCATTGAAGTTGAAATGTACTGGTAATTATTTCCCGGTTATATACGCATGCGGGGCAGGCTTCCGGCCAGCCGCTCCAGCGCCTCTTCCCAACTGACGACGAAGCGCGCTTCCGCCGCAGCCTGCTTTTGTTCTGCGGAGGCAAAGCGCGTGTGCAGGGTGAGGCGGGTCTTGCCATCCTGTTCGTCAAAACTCACTGTCACGACAGCTCGCGGCGGCAGGCCCGCGCCGCACGGGTGTCCTTCTGCTGCTTCGCCGTCATAGACAATGCGTTCCGGCGCGACAACTTCGCGGAACGTGCCAACGCAAGGGTAGACATTGCCGTCCGGTGCACGCATCGCAAGACTGAAGCGACCGCCTGGCCGCAGGTCGCTTTCGCACGATTCATTGTTGAATCCCCGCTGCCCCCACCACTGCATGATGTGCACGGGATCGGTCCATGCCTGCCACACCAGCGCGCGTGGTGCATCGAAGGTGCGGACGATCAATAATTCCGTTTGCCCGGCAATGCTCATGTTGCTCCCGTTTACGGTCTGACTTCGTAATGCAAGCACACCACGCCCGACGCAAAAATCTTACTTTTCACCAAATTGAGCGCAGTTCTGTCCTTGATGTTTTTGAATAAGGGAATGCCATGCCCCAGTAATATCGGGTTGATGAACAGCCAATACTCGTCGATGAGGTTTTCCGCCATCAATGCATGAGTGGCGGTGGGGCTGCCAAACATCAGGATTTCGCTACCCGCACCCTGTTTAATTTTGGTGATTTCATCGGTTAAATTACTGTTGATGATTTTTGTATTCGCATGATTTTTTTCTTGAAACGTTTTCGACAATACGATTTTGCGAGCCTGCTTGTACCAGCGCGAATGCGCAATGTCGTGGCGGCTGGGATTGGGCTGGTCTGCTGCGCTAGGCCAATACGATTCCATCATCTGATAAGTCGCACGCCCATACAATGCGGTGTCGGTCGCACCGATGCGCTGCTCCACATAATCAAACAAATCTTCGGTAATGCTTATCCAGCCAAGGCTGGCCATGCCCTCATCGGTCGATGCGACAAAACCATCCAATGACACATGTACAAACGAAACGATTTTTCTCATGCCTTGCTCCCCGATTAAATTCTTGATACGTAGCCTGAAAGGCGCGCCAATGTTTGATTTCCACCTTCAACCGCACCATATTTTTCAATCACCATGTTGCGCGCCTCCGCAGTAGAAAAGAGAAGTTGTATGGTTACTTTGGTTTGCCCACCCACCACCTCGAATGTCCACGTTGCATCAAAATTCGCATCAGGGTCTCCCTTGTGTCTTCCACCGTTGGATAACTCAATACGTTCAGGTTTAACGATAGCGGTGTACACACTTTTGTTCGGATAATTCGTACCATCTGGTCCGTGCATGACGTGATTCCATTCGCCGCCCACCCGAAAATCCATTTTCTCCAGCGTGTTGGTAAAACCGCTCGGCCCCCACCAATGCACGACATGCTCAGGGTTAGTCATCACTTCCCACACCAATTCACGCGGCGCATCAATCAAGCGAGTGATGACTATTTCGCGGTCGGCGGTGCTACTTGCGCTTTGTGTTCTGACGTCCATTCTTGTTCTCTTTGGCTGGCTTTTCGGCGGCTTGCAGTTGTTTCAGGTAGGCATCGAGCCGGTCGAAGCTTTGCTCCCAGTGCCGGCGGTACTGTTCCAGCCAGTCGGTTGCCTGCTTCAGCGGCACCGGCGCGATGCGGCAGGGGCGCAGTTGCGCGTTGCGCCCGCGCTCGATCAATCCGGCGCGCTCCAGCACTTTGATATGCCTGGATACAGCGGGCAGGCTTATCTCGAAAGGTTCGGCCAGTTCATTGACCGATGCTTCGCCCGAAGCGAGCCGGGCAAGAATCGCGCGCCGTGTGGGATCGGCAAGCGCCGCAAAAGTATCAGTGAGATTGTCCGTTCGCATATTTTTCCGTCGATGTATTTAACCTTTTGGTTAAATTAATGCCGCTGCAAAAAAATGTCAAGACCTGACAGGATCACTCCATACCCCAACCATGTTGCCGGCAGGGATGAGCCGATTTGTAGAATACCCTTCGGCTTGCGATAATGCGCCATTCAACCCAACCAGGCCGCCATGACCACACCTACCGAAATCACCCTGCATCAGCAATCGCGCGAACTTGAACTCGCGTTCCCGGACGGATTTCGCTGCAAGCTGCCTTTCGAATTCCTGCGGGTAAATTCCCCGTCTGCGGAAGTGCGCGGGCACGGCCCCGGCCAGGAGGTGTTGCAGGTCGGTAAGCGCAATGTGAATGTGCTGAATATCGAGCCGGTTGGCAGTTACGCCATCCAGATCAACTTTGACGACGGCCACGACAGCGGCCTGTACAGCTGGGAATACCTGCGTCATCTGGGCGATCATCAGGACAGCATATGGCAGTCGTATTTGCACCGTATCAAGGAGGCGGGTGCATCCCGCGAACCGCAATAGCACATACATCGTCCCCCGCCTGCGGCAGGGAACAACGGACCAGGAGTAAATTGATGGCTGATACCCATTTCGGTTTCGAGACCGTTGCAGAGGAAGAAAAGGCGCGCAAAGTTGCCGGGGTGTTTACTTCCGTCGCGAGCAAGTACGACGTGATGAACGACCTGATGTCTGCCGGTTTGCATCGCCTGTGGAAGCGCTACGCAGTCAGCGTCAGCGGCGTGCGCGCCGGACAGCGCGTGCTGGATGTGGCTGGCGGTTCGGCTGACCTGTCGCGGCTGTTTCTTGAAAAAGTCGGGAACACCGGTCAGGTCGTGCTCACCGACATCAATAACGCGATGCTGCGCGTTGGCCGCGACCGCCTGCTCGATGCCGGGATGCCCACTCCGGTCACGCAATGCGATGCCGAGCACCTGCCGTTCCCCGACAACTATTTCGATTGCGTCAGCATCGCTTTCGGCCTGCGCAATGTTACGCACAAGGATGCCGCGCTGCGTGAAATGTGTCGCGTTATCAAGCCTGGCGGTCGCGTGATCGTGCTGGAATTTTCCAGGGTCGCCAAACCGCTTGAAAAAGCCTACGACCTTTACTCATTCAAACTGCTGCCCAGGATGGGGCAGCTCATCGCGGGTGACGCGGACAGTTACCGGTATCTCGCCGAGTCCATCCGCATGCATCCCGGGCAGGAGGAATTGAAGCAGATGATGGAAACGGCCGGTCTGGAGCGCGTCGAGTACTTCAATCTGACGGCCGGCGTGGTCGCGGTTCATCGCGGCTACAAACTTTAACTTGCTGTGTGCCGAAAGCGCACAATCTGAAGAAAGTCCGGCGCGCTGGCGAATTTCCGGAACCTGCCGTCTGGCCAGGCTGAAACTCGGAAGTTCACAATGCGTTTTCGGCACGGAATCGGTTGATATCTTCGGGACTCAGCACGTCGCCGGCATGCTTGCATCGCAAACCCACTTCAGCGATGATGTGTATCATATTGCCAATGCATACGCAGTGTTTCTTAAATTCCGCTTTCGTACCGCGCCCGGAGATACAAGCCAGCCAAAAGCCATGAGGACGCTTGGGCGTTCTGTACTTTTCAAGCTATCCATATCGCCGGAAATGATTTTTGAATCCCCCTGGCTACACCTATGTCGCAAAGCGTAGAAAATCTCGCTGTCCTGTTCGCCGATATTTGCGGCAGCACCTCGCTTTACGAGAATCTGGGTGACGACCGCGCCCGCAAGCTGATATTCCAGTGCATCAACGTGATGTCCGACGAAATCTATGCCGGCAAGGGTACTTTGGTCAAAACCATAGGCGACGAGGTCATGGCCACTTTCCCGACTGCCGAGGCCGCCTTTCATGCCGCCTGCTCGATCAGGAACACGGTGGAATCCAATCAGTATGCTTTTGCATACCCGCTGCATATACGCATCGGGTTCAATTATGGACCGGTCATCAGGGAATTCGACGATGTGTTCGGCAATACGGTCAACGTCGCTTCGCGGGTTTCAGCGATAACCCGCGCCGGCCAGATCATGGCAACCCAGGCGGTGTATGATGAATTGCCAGCCGAGTTGCGCAGCAGGATGCGCCAGATCCTGCGTGCCGAACTCAAGGGAAAGCAGGACCGTTTCGACCTCTACCAGGTCATTGTCGAACAGGAGGATACACTGAGTACCCGTATCGGCATGCCCGCGTTTCGCAAGGCCCCGGAGAAAGTTGACGAGTTGATTTTGCGCTATCGCGGAAGGTCGATCAGGGTCAACAAGGAATGCCGAAGCGTGATACTGGGCCGGGACGATACCTGCGACCTGGTTGTGCGAAATGAGCTTGCATCCCGTTTGCACATTCACGTCGAATTCCGTTCCGGCAAATTCGTCATCGTTGATCAGAGCACCAATGGAACCTATGTCCGTTTCAGCGACGGCAACATTGCACACATCACCCGCGAGGAAATATACCTGCAGGGGGACGGTTCCATCAGCCTCGGCCAGTCATTTGCCGAAAATCCCGCCGATATCGTCGAATTTTCAGTTTCAACAGCCGATCCGGGCCAACTGCATGCATAGCTCCCTTTGGGCGTATTCCCGCTCGGACAAATTGTCACGCTTGCAGCAGCACAAGCCGGCATGAACGGAACACGGAAAATCCGGACGTCCGTGTTTGCGTTGCAGACATCCTGCGAACCACCGCGCGACGGCGAATTGGAAATCGTTTATTGCGACGACAAACTGCTGGTCGCAAACAAACCTTCCGGCCTGCTTTCGGTGCCAGGCCGCGGCCCGGATAAAGCGGACAGCCTGACGACCCGTATTCAAAGGGAATTCCCGGATGCGCTCAGCGTGCACCGCCTGGACATGGCTACTTCAGGTTTGCTGGTTTTCGCCCGTGGCGCATTGATGCAACAGCAGCTTTCCCGCCTGTTCCGCGAACGCGGAATCAGCAAGAACTACATTGCAATTGTGGCCGGACGCATCGAAGCGGATGCGGGAGAAATCGATCTGCCACTGGCCGCCGATTGGCCGAATCGCCCGAAACAGAAAGTCGATATTGCGTCCGGCAAACCCTCGTTGACGCGCTATCGCGTGCTGGGTGTTGCTGATGGCCCCTTTCATTCGCAGCCCGGCAAACCATTGCTCGACGCCAGCCGCATCGAGCTTGAACCCGTGACCGGTCGCACCCACCAGTTGCGCGTGCACCTGGCCGCGATCGGGCATCCGGTTCTCGGCGATCGACTGTATGGAGAACGCGACTGCGGCGGTGCTGCCCGGCTGCTGCTTCATGCGCGCAGGCTGAGCTTCATGCATCCGTCCAGTCTGGAGATGTTGTCCCTGACGGCCGAACCGCCGTTCTGATTAACTGCACAAGATGTCGTAACTCGCCGGGCTCCCGTTTCTCCCGGGCTGATGATTCCGGCTGCAAGCGTAGGTTCAACGGCCGGTGTTATACTCTCGCCAGATTGGTTTCCCCGAGATGAACATGAATCGTACCTTGCTGAATTTTTCAAAGCAGAACCGTTATTTTGCTTTGCCATAATCCATCGTGTTCGTGCATCCTTCCGTCAAGTTCATGAATCACCTGCTTGCCCAGAACAGCTGGGCATTGCAACGGCTCGCGCGTTTTTCGGGCATGACCGTGCGGCTTGAAGTGGGGCCGTTCACGTTTTCCTGCCGGATAATGGAAGACGGTTCTCTTACGGGTCTGGATGCCGCAGCCGGCACCGATGCACGTTGCGTAATCCCCCCCTCGCTGTTGCCGCGCCTGGCTGTGCATGACGAAAGCGCCCATGCCGGAATCAGCAGCGAGGGCAACAGCGAACTGCTGGCGGAAATCTTTTTCCTGTCGCGCAACCTCCGCTGGGATGTTGCTGAAGACCTGAGCCGCGTTACCGGCGATATCGCAGCCGAGCGCCTGGTAACAGGCGCGCAAAATGTAAGTCAGATGCTGCGCGATTCTGCAGAAAACCTGTTAAAGGCGGGCGCCGAATTCCTGACGGAAGAACGTCCGCTGCTGGCCAAGCCCGGACAACTCACCGCTTTCATGCTGCGGGTGGATAACCTGCGCGACGATCTGGCACGGCTTGAACAGCGCATCAACCGCCTGCCTGCAGCCAGGAAGGACTGACCATGCGCATCTTCCGTCTGATCAAGATCGTCGTGGTGGTATTGCGATTCGGACTGGATGAGTTTCTGCTTGCGCATGAACGTTTGCGCTGGATGCGCATCCCGCTCAACATGATGCTGTTCCTGCGCAACACCAGCAAACCGCGTGCGGTCCGCTTGCGGCTGGCCATGGAAGGTCTCGGACCGATCTTCGTAAAATTCGGTCAGATGCTGTCGACGCGCCGCGACCTGATACCGGCCGACATCGCCGATGAACTTGCCAGGCTGCAGGACCAGGTCCCGCCGTTTCCTTCCGTGCAGGCCGTCGCGTTGCTTGAACAGGCCTACCGCAAGCCCTTGCTCGAGGTTTTTCAAAGCTTTGAAGACATCCCCGTTGCCAGCGCTTCGGTAGCACAGGTGCATTTTGCCGTACTGCCGGACGGCCGCGATGTTGCGGTAAAAATTCTGCGCCCCGGCATCACCAGCATCATCGCCCACGATGTTGCGCTGATGAAAGTGGCTGCCGATCTGATCGAATGGCTTTGGGCGGACGGCCGCCGCCTCAAGCCGCGCCAGGTAATCATCGAGTTCGAAAAGCATCTGGAGGACGAACTTGACCTGATGCGCGAGGCATCCAACGGCAGCCAGCTCAGGCGCAATTTCGCCAATTCACCGCTGTTGCTTGTCCCCGAAATGTACTGGGACTATTGCAGCACCGGTGTGATGGTGATGGAACGCATGTATGGCATTCCGGTCAGCCAGGTTGACGCATTGCGCAACGCGGGTGTGGATATTCCCAAACTGGCCAGGAACGGTGTGGAGATTTTTTATACCCAGGTGTTCCGCGACGGGTTCTTTCACGCCGACATGCATCCCGGCAATGTCCAGGTCGCAACCAATGGACAACACGCCGGCCAGTATATCGCACTGGATTTCGGCATCATGGGCACGCTGACCGATACCGACAAGCACTATCTCGCGCAAAATTTCATCGCGTTTTTCCGGCGTGACTACAAGCGTGTCGCCGAGGTCCACATCGAATCGGGCTGGGCGCCCATCGCAACCCGCGTGGATGAACTGGAAGCCGCGATACGCGCGGTCTGCGAGCCGATCTTTGACAAACCGCTGCGCGAGGTCTCGTTCGGGCGCGTATTGTTGCGGCTGTTCCAGACCTCGCGTCGTTTCGGCATCGAGGTTCAGCCGCAGCTGGTTTTGCTGCAAAAGACGCTGCTCAACATCGAGGGACTGGGTCTGCAACTCGACCCGGAACTGGACCTGTGGAAGACGGCGAAGCCGTGGCTGGAACGCTGGATGAGCGAACAGGTGGGCTGGCGCGGTTTTATCAAATCGTTGCGTGCCGAAGCACCAAACTACGCTGCTGTTTTGCCGCAGCTGCCGCGTCTGCTGCATCACTACCTGGGCAACCATCGTGCAGGTCGCAACGACGAGATATTGAACAGGATTATTTTGCAGCAGCGACGCTACAACAAACTGCTGCTTGTGATTGTTCTGTTGCTGCTGGGTTTTGTCGGGTTCGAGTTGTTCTATGCCGGCACGGGCAGCGGAAATCCTTTCCAGAACTTGTTCTGATCCGCCAGCTATTTCCGGTCACTCGACCGTGACCGACTTGGCTAGATTGCGCGGCTTGTCCACATCGGTGCCTTTCTGCAGCGCGACGTAATAGGCCAGCAACTGCAGCGGAATGGTATGCAGGATGGGACTCAAATATCCGGCATGTTCTGGCATCTGCATGATGTGGATGTTGTCCGCCTCGCTGATATGCGTATGCGCATCGGCAAACACATACAGTTCGCCACCGCGCGCACGGACTTCCTGCAGATTGGATTTCAGCTTTTCCAGCAGCGCATCGTTGGGCGCAACCGAAATCACCGGCATATCCTTGTCCACCAGCGCCAGCGGACCGTGCTTCAGTTCACCGGCCGGGTAGGCCTCGGCATGTATGTACGATATTTCCTTGAGCTTGAGCGCGCCTTCCAGTGCAATCGGATAGTGCAAACCGCGCCCCAGGAAAAGCGCGTTATGCTTGCCGGCAAACTGCTCGGCAAGCTTGGCGATTTGCGGTTCCAGATCCAGGACCTTTTGCACCGCCGCCGGCAGGTGGCGCAGCTCATGCAGATGTTTTTGTTCCTGCTCCTCGCTCAAACGTCCGCGCTGTTTGGCCAGTATCAGCGTCAGCATGAACAGCGCCGCGAGCTGGGTGGTAAAAGCCTTGGTTGAAGCCACGCCGATCTCGGGACCGGCGCGCGTGAGCATGCGCAGTTTGCACAATCTGACCAGCGCACTTTCCGCGACATTGCAGATTGCGAGCGTATGGGCGTGGCCATTCTTCTTGGCATGGTTCAGCGCTGCCTGGGTATCGGCAGTCTCGCCGGATTGCGAGATAACCACCACCAGTGTTTTAGGGTCGGGCACGCTGACCCGGTAACGGTACTCGCTCGCGACTTCCACGGTGCAGCGTATGCCGGCGATTTCCTCCAGCCAGTAGCGTGCGACCAGACCGGCGTGATAGCTGGTGCCGCATGCCAGAATCAGGATGCTGTCGATTTCGGAAAAGGTTTGCGCTGCTTCCGCGCCGAATATTCCCGGCACCAGCGACTGGCTGTTGCAAACCGACTCCAGCGTATCCGCCAGCGCCTGCGGCTGTTCGTGGATTTCCTTTTGCATGTAATGGCGGTATTCGCCCAGTTGCACGCTTTCATTGCTGAGTTCGCTGATCTGGATCTCGCGTTCGACGCGTTTGAATTTCGTATCGTAAATCTGGTAGCCGTTGCGGCCGATTTCGACCACATCGCCTTCCTCGAGGTAAATGAATTTGCGTGTCACCGGCAACAGCGCCGACACGTCTGATGCGATGAAATGCTCTTCGATACCGATACCCAGCAACAACGGACTGCCGCGCCGCGCGCAAACCAGCTGATCCGGGTTGTCCGCTGCGATAACACCGATGGCGTAAGCGCCGACCAGTTCCGCCAGCGCTGCCTGTGTTGCCGACAGCAACGAGTTCCCGCGCGCATAATGGCTGTTTATCAGATGCGCGATCACTTCGGTATCGGTATCCGAGGTGAATACATAGCCCTCGGCACTCAGGCTGCTGCGCAACGCTTCGTAGTTCTCAATGATGCCGTTGTGCACGACAGCGACGTGATTATTGCTGATATGGGGATGCGCATTCCGCTCGCTGGGCACGCCATGTGTCGCCCAGCGGGTGTGTGCAATCCCGATCCGCCCGCTGGTGTTTGCGCATTTGCCGGCCAGGTCGGCGACCCGCCCGATGCTTCGTACCCGCTCCAGCTGCCCGTCGTGCCCCACCACCAGACCCGCCGAATCGTAGCCGCGGTATTCGAGTCGTTGCAGCCCTTCCAGCAGGATAGGCACGACATTGCGCTGCGCCACTGCACCCACGATTCCGCACATGTTATTTCTTCACTTTCAATTTTTCCTTCCGGCATTTTTCTTTCCGTCATTTTTCTTTCCGGGGACGCTTCCAGCCCGTCCTGGTCGATTGGTTTTTGTCGTTCATTGTCAATTCGCCGGCCGGCGCATTTTTCCATACCGTGGTGCCGGCGGCTATCGTTGCGCCCTTGCCCACCGTTACCGGGGCGACCAGTTGCGTATCCGAGCCGATGAACACATCGTCTTCGATGATGGTGCGATGCTTGTTTGCGCCGTCGTAATTGCAGGTGATCGTGCCCGCGCCGATATTAACGCGGCTGCCGACCGTGCTGTCGCCGATGTAGCTGAGATGATTGGCCTTGCTGCCGGACGCGATTTCGCTGTTCTTGATTTCGACGAAATTGCCGACATGAACTCCATCCTGCAGCCTGGTACCGGGACGCAATCGCGCGTAAGGACCGATATGGCAATCCGTTCCTGTTTCGCTGCCATCGATGTGGCTGTAGGGTTCGATCACGGTGCCGGCTGCAATGGTGGAATTCCTGATCACGCTGTAGGCGCCCACCCGCACCCTGTCAGCAAGTCTGACGTCTCCCTCGAAGATGCAGCCAACATCGATCTCGACATCGCGACCGCAACTTAATTTTCCGCGCACATCGAGGCGCGCCGCATCGGTCAGCGTCACGCCCTGGACCAGCAAACGCGAAGCTTCAACCAGTTGCCAGGTACGTTCCAGCACCATCAGCTGCGACTTGCTGTTGATGCCGTGGATCTCCCATTCTTGTGCCGGTTGCACGGTATGTACGGCAACGCCCTGTTGCACGGCCATGCTGACGATATCGGTGAGGTAGTACTCACCCTGGGAATTGTTGTTCTGCAGTCTGGCCAGCCAGCCGCGCAGCAATTTCGTCGATGCGAGCAGAATGCCGGTATTCACTTCGCGAATCTCGCGCTGCTCGGGTGTCGCATCCTTTTCCTCGACGATGCTTTGCACATCGCCCTGCGCGTCGCGCACGATGCGCCCGTAACCTGCTGGATTGGGCAAGTTAACGGTCAGCAACACCAGGCCTTCGCCCGCCTGCTGCATCTGGTGCAGCGTGCTGTGCTGGATCAGCGGCACGTCGCCATACAGCACCAGCGTGTTGCCCTCGTCCCCGAGGTGCGGCATCGCCTGCTGCACTGCATGGCCGGTGCCAAGTTGCGGCTCCTGGATGACGAACCTGGCTGCATACTGTCTGCATTGCGTCCGGCACCGCTTCGCCGCCATGCCCGTACACCACGCAAATCTGCTGCGGCTTCAGTGCTGAAGCGCAATCCAGCACATGCTGTACCAGCGGCTTGCCCGCCAGCGCGTGCAGCACCTTGGGCTTGTCGGAGTACATGCGTGTGCCTTTACCGGCAGCAAGGATGACGATGTTTAACGGATTCATGTTGGTCTTTCCTGGACGATCTGATTATAAGGGATTGCGTCCGCACAGCTAAAGAATTCGTATACTTGCCGGATACTTGACCATTGTTTGGCGTCTGATAAAAATGCCCGAATTATTATTGGCTTTCGGTCCTGCAAGCCGTCAGCATGGTGCTGGGCTGGCAACACTTTAATTGTTTCGGCTATTTTGGCGTTAATGCTGCTTAATCTGCTGCCTTGATTTTTATTTTATTTCACGGCACGATGTGATCATGTATACGACGTTTGTCAGTTAGGGAATGATGACTTTGATCCGCGGCATTCTGGACCGAATCATACTGGTGGCAGGCGTTGTTGCGGCCGGCTGCATTCCGAGTTTCATCGCGCAATACCGGCAGCGCGTCAGTGGCCGGCTCGATCAGGTGCTCCAGGACTTGGCGCCCTTCCAGACGGTTGCCAATCAATTCCATCATGGCAGCCTTCAGGAGCTGATCAATTACCATCTTGCCAGTGCTGACCAGACTTTCCACAACGAAGGTACTGCATTGCAGGCAATGGTTGATTCTGCCGAACAATTAAGACAGGCGCTGGCTGCGCTCAACACCGATCTGTTTCATCAACTGATTTATATGGTGAGCAAGGCTGATCCGCTCATCGCCCGCGCAACCTGGGACATATTCGCGCCCGCATTCAATCTGACGCCGCAGAGCGTCGTGTTTGCAATCGTTGTCGGCGTCTTTGTCTGGCTGGTGTTCCTTGCAGTCTGGATACTGATATCACGCCTTGCCAGGATACTGCTTGCCAGATAAGTCCGGTTACTGCTGCCTCAATCCGTTTGTCGCTTGAACGGGCTCCTGACGTTCAGGTCGTCCACATACTCTGAAATCGCATCGGTTTCCCGTTGCAAATAATTATCGATTGCGCGCGCAAACTCCGGATGTGAAATCCAGTGGGCAGAGCGAGTCGTTACCGGCAGGAATCCGCGCGCCAGCTTGTGCTCCCCCTGCGCGCCGCCTTCAAATGTCCTGATACCCCGAGCGATACAGAACTCGATCGCCTGGTAGTAACAAGCTTCGAAATGCAGGCCCGAGTGAAATTCGAACGCACCCCACGAACGACCATACAAGACATCCCTGGTGACGATATTCAGCGCGCTCGCGATCGGACGCCCCTCGCGTGTCGCGATCACCAGCAGGGTATTGTGCGGCAGTGCTGCGCCGATGCGCTGGAAAAAGTCTTCATTCAATGCGGGCGGCGAATGATGTATCTCACGGGTATGCGCATAGCACGATGCGAAGAAAGCCCATTGGTCCACGGTAGCGTTTTCCCCGGTGATGCATTGCAGTTGAATACCCGCCTCCTTTACCCTGCGCCTTTCCTGCCTGATGCGTTTTCGTTTGTCGCGACTCAGTGCAGACAGGAATTCGTCAAAATCCGTGTACCCCGGGTTTTGCCAGTGGAATTGCACATCCTGGCGCAGCATCATGCCGTGCTGCTGCATTAGCAGTGTGTCTGCTTGATCGGGAAACAGGCAATGCAAAGAAGATACGCCCGATTCTTTTGCGAGTTGCAGCGCAGAACTCAGCAGCAATTTGCGCATCTGGTCCCGGTCCGGTCCGGGTGCGGCGAGCAGGCGTGCGCCGGTTACCGGCGCGAATGGCACCGCGCATACCAGTTTGGGGTAATAGCGCAATCCGTGCCGTTGGTATGCATCGGCCCATGCCCAATCGAATACATGTTCCCCGTACGAATTCATCTTCAGGTAAAGCGGCATCGCACCCAGCAGCCTGCCTTGTTCCCACAGGGTGATGAATTGTGCCTGCCAGCCAAACTGCGCCGTTGCACAGCCGCTTTGCTGCAGCGCATACAGATAGGCATGCGAAACAAACGGATCATTTCCTGCCAGCGCGTCCCACGCCGGCGCCTCGATATCCGCAAGATCCTCGATAATCTTCAGGGTGGGCGCATTCATGGAGGTTCCAGGCTGTTGCGGCATATTCTACAATGGGTATCGAATTTACCAGATAATTCCATGAAACCTTACGCCGAATCCAGCGATAAGAACAAAGCGCCTATCCTTGCCGTGCTCCGGGAGATTTTCGCCGACCGCAGGCGGGTACTTGAAATTGCCAGCGGTACCGGCCAGCACGCCGTCCACTTTGGCCGTGAATTGCCGCACCTGACCTGGCAACCCTCGGAGCTGCGCCAGAATCTCGCGGGTATCCAGGCATGGCTGGACGAAGCGCAGCTGCCCAATGTGCTTACACCGCTGGCGATCGAGGTGAACGACGAACGCTGGCCCGTTTCATCCTTCGACGCGATCTTCAATGCCAATACAGTGCATATCATTTCCTGGCCGGAAGTCGAACGCATGTTCGCGCATATCGCCCTTATCATCGAACCAGGCGGCTATCTGTGCCTCTATGGCCCGTACAATTACGGCGGAAAATTCACATCGGAAAGCAATGCGCGTTTTGACGCATGGCTGAAGTCGCGCGACCCGAACAGCGGCGTGCGTGATTTCGAAGCAATTGACCGGCTTGCCGCATCGCACGGTCTTGCTCTGCTGCGTGATATCGAAATGCCATCCAATAATCGAATACTGGTCTGGCGTGCTCAAGAATGAAGCGAATCCGTCAAATAAAAAAGCAGCCGTAGCTGCTCTTTTATTTTCTGTAGCGGTCGATCAATGTCCGCTTTGCTTGCGCAGGTGTTTGATCGCCGCCAGTTGCGCAATCGCTTCAGCCAGCTCGGCCTGGGCTTGCGCATAGTCAATATCGGATGTGCGGTTCTTGATTGCCTCCTCGGCATCCTGTTTCGCCTGCTGCGCACGGGCTTCATCCAGATCGGCACCACGAATCGCGGTGTCCGCCAGCACGGTTACGACGCCCGGCTGTATCTCCAGCATGCCGCCGGATACGTAGATCAACTCCTGCTGTTCCTGATCAGGCCGTTTGATCCTGACTGAACCGGGTTTGATACGGGTCATCAATGCGGTATGGCCTGGATAAATGCCCAGTTCGCCCATTTCGCCGGGGACAACGACCATTTCTGCCAGTCCTGAGAAAATCGACGCTTCTGCGCTTACCACATCGACATGTACGGTCATTGCCATGGTTTTCCCCATTTCTACTGAAGTGTCTTGGCTTTTTCAACCGCTTCTTCGATGCCACCGACCATGTAGAATGCCTGCTCGGGAAGGTGGTCATAATCGCCGTTTACGATTCCCTTGAAGCCCTTGATGGTTTCCTTAAGCGTGACATATTTGCCCGGACTGCCGGTAAACACTTCCGCCACATGGAATGGCTGCGACAGGAAGCGCTGGATCTTGCGTGCACGCGCCACCGCCAGTTTGTCTTCCGGCGACAGTTCGTCCATGCCGAGAATCGCGATGATGTCGCGCAGTTCCTTGTATCGCTGCAGCGTGGATTGGACACCGCGCGCCACATTGTAGTGTTCCTCGCCCACCACCAGCGGATCCAGCTGGCGCGAAGTGGAATCCAGCGGATCAACCGCCGGATAGATTCCCAGCGAAGCGATGTCGCGGCTCAGCACCACGGTAGAGTCAAGGTGCAGAAAGGTGGTTGCCGGGGACGGATCGGTCAGGTCATCCGCCGGCACATATACGGCCTGTATCGAAGTGATCGAACCGACCTTGGTGGATGTGATGCGTTCCTGCAGGCGGCCCATTTCTTCGGCCAGTGTCGGCTGGTAACCCACGGCGGAAGGCATGCGCCCCAGCAGAGCCGATACTTCGGTGCCGGCAAGTGTGTAACGGTAGATGTTGTCGACGAAGAACAGGATATCGCGGCCTTCGTCACGGAATTTTTCCGCCATGGTCAACCCGGTCAGTGCCACACGAAGACGGTTGCCGGGCGGTTCGTTCATCTGGCCGAACACCATCGAGACCTTGTCCAGCACGTTGGAATCTTTCATTTCGTGGTAGAAGTCGTTGCCTTCACGGGTCCGTTCACCGACGCCGGCGAATACAGACAGCCCGCTGTGCTGCTTGGCGATGTTGTTGATCAGCTCCATCATGTTCACGGTTTTGCCGACACCCGCACCGCCGAACAGACCGACCTTGCCGCCCTTCGCAAACGGGCAAACCAGGTCGATCACCTTGATGCCGGTTTCAAGCAGGTCTACGGATGGCGAAAGTTCGTCGAACTTCGGTGCCTTCTGGTGTATCTCGCGCTTTTCATCGCACTTGATTTCGCCGGCATCGTCGATCGGGCGGCCCAGCACATCCATGATACGTCCCAGTGTTCCGCTGCCGACCGGAACTTTGATTCCGCTGCCACTGGCATTGACGGCCATTCCCCTGCGCAAACCGTCGGAGGAACCCATCGCGATGGTCCGGACGACACCGTCACCGAGTTGCTGCTCCACTTCAAAGGTCAATCCCGCTTCGGCGATTGATGACCCTGCATCCGCGAGCTGCAGCGCTTCATACACTTTGGGCATGTGATCGCGCGGAAATTCGATGTCGACCACCGCGCCGATGCACTGAACAATCTTTCCTTGATTCATTTTATGTTTCCCCGTCTAGATTAATTTTGTTTTTTTCCCCGGCATCAGCCGACCGCAGCCGCACCGCTCACGATCTCGGAGATCTCGCGAGTGATTGCTGCCTGGCGCGCCTTGTTGTAAACCAGCTTGAGCTCGCCGATCACGCTCTTTGCATTGTCCGATGCGGCTTTCATTGCCACCATCCGTGCGCTTTGTTCGGAGGCCATGTTTTCAACCACTGCCTGGTAAACCAGCGATTCAATATAGCGAACCAGCAACTCATCAATAACCTTCTTCGCATCCGGTTCGTAGATGTAATCCCAGCTGCCCTCGGCGGTTCCCATCTGCTCACCGCTCAGCGGCAGCAATTGCTCCACGCACGGTTCCTGTTTCATGGTATTGACGAAACGGTTATAGCTGATATGAATCGCGTCGATCTCTCCGGCGGTGTAGGCGTCCAGCATCAGCTTGACTGCACCAATCAGTTTCTCGAGGTGGGGTGTATCACCGAGTCCGGTCAGATGTGATTTGACCCTTGCCCCGATGCGTGACATGAAACCCAGCCCCTTGTTGCCGATCGGGCAAACCTGTATGCCTTTGCCTTCAGCTTCCCATGCCTTCATGTTGTTTACCGCCAGCCGCAGGATGTTTGTGTTCAGGCCGCCACACAAGCCCTTGTCGGATGTCACCACGATCAGGCCGATATTGCGGTTATCCTCGCGCTTCACCAGAAAGGGATGCTTGTATTCCGGATTGGCGCGCGACAGATGCGCCGCAACATTGCGAATTTTTTCCGCATAGGGCCGGGCCGCACGCATGCGTTCCTGCGCCTTGCGCATCTTGGCAGCCGCAACCATTTCCATTGCGCGCGTGATCTTGCGTGTATTTTCTACACTCTTGATCTTCGCGCGTATCTCTTTACTGCCAGCCATTTCTCACCCCGCCTTAATATGCAGCCGTGGTCTTGAATTTCTCAATTGCCGCGGACAACAGCTTTTCGTTGTCTGCATTCAGGTCCTTGCTTGATTCGATCACGTCAAGCAGGGTCTTGTTATTGGATTTCAGGTAGCTGTGCAATGCCGATTCAAACGACAGCGCTTTCGTGACCGGAACGTCGTCAAAATAGCCCTTGTTGACTGAAAACAGCGTAACGGCCATCTCAGCGATCGACAATGGTGCGTATTGCAGCTGTTTCATCAATTCGGTAACCAGGCGGCCGCGCTCCAGCTGCTTGCGGGTCGCTTCATCCAGGTCGGATGCAAACTGGGCAAACGCCGCCAGTTCACGATACTGGGCCAATGCCAGACGCACACCGCCACCCAGCTTCTTGATTACCTTGGTTTGTGCAGCGCCACCGACACGCGATACCGAGACACCGGCGTTGATCGCAGGACGGATGCCGGCATTGAACAGGTCGGTTTCCAGGAAGATCTGGCCGTCGGTGATGGAGATCACGTTGGTCGGCACGAATGCGGACACGTCACCCGCCTGTGTCTCGATAATCGGTAATGCGGTCAGCGAACCGGTCTGGCCCTTTACGGCACCTTTGGTGAAAGCTTCCACATAGTCGGCATTCACTCGCGCAGCCCGTTCCAGCAAGCGGGAGTGCAGATAGAATACGTCGCCGGGATATGCTTCACGTCCGGGCGGACGACGCAACAGCAGGGAAATCTGGCGGTAAGCCCACGCCTGTTTGGTCAGGTCGTCATAAACAATCAGTGCATCCTGGCCGCGATCGCGGAAATATTCACCCATCGTACAACCCGCATATGGCGCGAG
Organism: uncultured beta proteobacterium; assembly: GCA_963827265.1. Classification (GTDB taxonomy): domain Bacteria; phylum Pseudomonadota; class Gammaproteobacteria; order Burkholderiales; family Gallionellaceae; genus Gallionella. The sequence goes on from CAWHAD010000007.1 coordinate 950,417, forward strand.
GAACTGCATCGCTGCCGAATCGGATGCCGTTGCAGCGACCACGATGGTGTAGCCCAGTGCGCCGTGCTCTTCCAGTTTGCGCACCACATTGGCGACGGTCGATGCCTTCTGTCCGACCGCTACGTAGATACAGGTCATGTTTTGACCCTTCTGGTTGATGATCGCATCGACCGCAACGGCTGTCTTGCCGGTCTGGCGGTCGCCGATGATCAGTTCGCGCTGGCCGCGGCCGATTGGCACCATGGAATCGATTGATTTCAGACCGGTTTGAACCGGTTGATCAACCGACTTGCGCGCGATCACGCCGGGCGCAACTTTTTCGATTTTGTCGGTCATCTTTGCGTTGACCGGACCTTTGCCGTCGATTGGCTGACCCAGCGCATTCACCACACGTCCGCACAGTTCAGGACCCACTGGTACTTCGAGGATGCGGCCGGTGCATTTGACCGTGTCGCCTTCGGTGATATGCTCGTATTCGCCCAGAATCACGGCGCCGACAGAATCTCGCTCGAGGTTTAATGCAAGACCGAATGTATTACCGGGAAACTCCAGCATTTCACCCTGCATTACGTCGGAGAGTCCGTGTACCCGAACAATCCCGTCGGTAACGCTGACTACCGTACCCTCGGTTCGCGCCTGTGATAGCGCTTCGAAGTTGTCGATACGGCTGCGAATTAGGTTGCTTATTTCGGATGGATTGAGCTTCATCTGTATTTCCTTCGTTGATATATCATTATCAGGCCAGCGCGTTTGCCATTTCTGTCAGGCGGGTGCGGGCAGAACCATCGATCACCTTGTCTCCGGCGCGGATGATCGCACCGCCGAGCAATTCTTTATTTACTTTGCAGCTAAGCTTTATCTCGCATCCCATTTTCGCTTTCAGCGAGCTTATGATTTTATTCTGTTGCGCAGCAGACAATTCAAATGCGGAGTCAACCACGACATTTAGGGTTTTCTCCGCTTCGGCGCGCAGAGCTTCGTAGATCGCGGCAATTTCCGGCAACAGCAGCAGGCGCTGATTCTCGACCAGTATTCGCACAAAGTTGCGTTGCTGAACAGTCGGCTGCCCGCCTGTCAGCGCTTCCATCAGATTTTCCAGCCTGGATTTGGCGATGCGGGGATTCGTTGCCACCGAGCGTACTTCAGGATGGCATATGGATTCAGCCAGCGTCACCAGCATTTCCGACCAGCCCTTCAGATCCGAAAGTTGCTGCGCTTCATCGAATGCGGCCTGTGCATAGGGTCTTGCCGTGGTAATTGCTTCAGCCATGGTATTTATATTTCCGAAACCATCTTATCGAGCAGATCGTTGTGAGCCTTGGCATCAATTTCACGGCCGAGAATTTTGCTGGCGCCGGCCAGCGCAATTGCCGAAACCTCGGTGCGCAATTGTTCACGTGCGCGAAACACTTCCTGATCAATTTCAGCCTTTGCTCCCGAAATGATGCGATCACCCTCTGCCTTTGCCTGTTCCTTGGCTGCTTCAATGATTTCGCTGGCTCGTTTTTCTCCGCCTGCCACGATTTCACTGACTTTTTCCTTGGCTTCACGCAACATGTCCGCGGAACGTTTTGCCGCCAGCTCCAGGTCATGTTTCGCTCTCTCGGCATCTGCAAGGCCATCAGCGATCTGTTTTTTGCGCTGGTCGAGTGCGGCCATGATCGGGTTCCATATGAATTTCATGCAAAACCACACAAACAGCGCGAACATGATTGTCTGAGCTAAAAGAGTCGCATTGATATTCATGCAAGCGTCCTTTCTTTAGTTATACGTTGTCGCCCGGAATGCCTATGCAACCGCGAACAGTACGTACATCGCAATACCAACAGCAATCATTGGAACCGCATCAACCAGGCCCATCACCACGAAGAACTGGGTGCGCAACATAGGGATAAGCTCGGGTTGGCGAGCAGCACCTTCCAGGAAGCGGCCACCCAGAATACCAATACCAACGGCTGCGCCAAGTGCGCCCAAGCCCATCATCAAGGCTCCAGCGATGTAAAGCAGTGCATGTGCCATTTCCATTTTCTATTTCTCCTGTTTAAAAAGTAATGTTGTTAAAATTGTTCAGTGATGTTCCTGGTGTGCCATATCCATATAAACCACGGTCAACACCATGAATATGAACGCCTGCAAGGTGACGATCAATATGTGGAAGATTGCCCAACCGAGCGACAGCAGAATCTGCGAGCCGTACAGTGTAACCCCACCCGGGGTAAATCCCACCCATGCACCGCCCATGAGCGCGATCAGAATGAAGATCATTTCGCCTGCATACATATTGCCGAACAAACGCAGTGCAAGGGAAATTGGCTTGGCAATCAGGTTGACGCCCTCAAGCAACAGATTTACCGGCAAACCCCACTTGCCAAAAGGTTGCAATGTCAGCTCACCCAGGAACCCGCCCACACCTTTGATTTTTATGCTGTAGTAGAGGATCAGCAAAAACACGCCAATGGCCATGCCAAATGTTGCATTCGGGTCTGCGGAGGGAACTATCCTGAAGAAGGGAACACCAACTACACGCATCAGGATCGGCACATAGTCTACCGGCAACAGATCCATCAGGTTCATTAAAAAAACCCAGAAGAATATGGTCAATGCCAGCGGGGCTATCATGTCGTTTTTGGCGGAAAATGAGCCCCGCACATTGCTGTCGACGAATTCGACCGACCACTCGCAAAAATTTTGCAGTCCAATCGGTACACCGGCAGATATTTTTCTCGCGGCAAGGCGGAAAATAAATATGAACACCAAGCCAAGCAACAGGGATACCAGCAGCGTATCCAGATTGAATGCCCAGAATCCCATGGCTTTGGCCTCTTCGTGAGTATGTGCTATACCCCAGACGCCATCGGGCAATTTGCCATAAGTCAGATTCTGTAAATGGTGCTTGATGTATTCTGCAGATGTATGTGCTTCACTAGCCATTTTTTTCGCTATCTAAGTCTAGAACCACTCAAAATAAACCGGCCAGTCAGGAGTACTGCCTGGCCCAGAACAAAACCACCCAATAATGCCAGTGGCGGCAATTTAAGCACTGCCATGCAGATGCAAAGCAGCACAACGACCACCAGAAACCTTTCGGTGGCGTAAAAATACATGAGCCGTAATTGATGATGTGCTGCATGGGCGGGATGTGAAGCGGCTCGAACCATCCTCCATGCCAACAATGCGCTGTTGACTACGGATATTGCCCCGCCGCCCAACACCGCTATCGCAAGTTGCGGCGTGTCTTTAATGCTGTAAGTAATGCCTGCTGCAAACAACGTAATCACTATCTGCAACAGGATTACCTGATGTGCTAGTTTTTTTTCTTTGGCTTCAATATCCAAAACGCGGGGATGATAGCGGCGTTTTTCGGGGGTGTCAAACATTGTTGCTGCACATCTCCGGGTTCCTTCTCCAAATTATTTGCCCTTTTTCAGCCTGTCCAGAATTTCTTCAAGCTGGTCATGATTTGCGTATTCGATAATCAATTTCCCCGCGCCTTTTGCACCCGATCTGATTTCCACGCGCGCACCTATTTGTGCGCTGATTTCCTCCTGCAAGCGCATTGTGTCACGGCTGGGCTTGTCCGCTTTTTTGTGTTTTTCCTTCTCAGGCTCGTGATTCTGGATCTGAACAAGTTTTTCGGCTTCACGCACAGAAAGCTGTTCCAGTACTATTTTATTTGCGAACAATATCTGTTGCGCGCTTTCCAGCGGCAACAATGCGCGTGCATGACCCATATCCAGTTTATTTTCCATCAACAGGTCTTGTACTGCTTTCGGCAGCTTCAGCAGGCGCAACAGATTGCTGGCCGCACTCCTGGAACGCCCCACCGCCTCAGCAGCCAGATGATGGGTCATCTTGAATTCGTCTATCAATCGTTGAATTCCCACTGCCTCTTCAAGCGGATTCAGGTTTTCGCGCTGTATATTTTCGATTAGTGCCATCGCCAGTGCCGCATTATCAGGAACGCTGCGCACCAGTACCGGGACATGCGTCAATCCTGCCAATTGCGCTGCACGCCAGCGCCTTTCGCCTGCAATGATTTCATAACTGCTATCGGCAATTTGCCTTACCAGGATGGGCTGCATAATTCCCTGCGCTTTTATCGATGTCGCCAGGTCGTTCAATGAGGCCTGGTCCATCCGCGTCCTGGGCTGGTATTTGCCAGGCCTGAGCAGCGCGACATTCAAGTCACGCATTACTTCATCCTTTTCGCTGTTTCCGCCCGACAACAATGCGTCCAGACCACGTCCCAATCCCTTGTGAAGCTTTGCCATAATTATTTCCTCTATGCCGATACAGCTGGTTGCGCCGCGTTATTCAATAGTTCCCCGGCCAATGCAAGATATGCTTGGGTGCCCTTGGACAATTTGTCGTGATAAAGCACAGGTACGCCGAAACTGGGGGCTTCCGCCAGCCGAACATTCCGCGGGATGACGGTGCGATACACTTTGTTGCCGAAATGTTCCTGCAACTGGTCCGACACTTGCTGAGCCAACGCATTGCGTGGGTCGAACATGGTCCTCAGCAAACCTTCTATTTCCAGATCAGGATTCAGGTTGGAGCGCACCTTGCGGATGGTATTCACCAGGTCGCTCAAACCTTCCAGCGCATAGTATTCGCATTGCATTGGTATCATCACCGATTTGGCTGCACACAAACCATTTAACGTCAGCAGGTTGAGGGCTGGCGGGCAATCGATCAGTACAAAATCATATTCCCCGGCTACTGACTGCACTGCATCCCGCAGGCGCATCTCGCGCTGGGTTAAATCCACCAATTCGATTTCTGCTCCAGCCAGGTCTCGATTTGCGGGAAGCAGGTCATACTTTCCGGCGTCGGCATGCATACGCGCCTCTGCTATCGTTTTACTGCCCAGTAGCACTTCATAGATGCTGGCCCGCAAATCGCGCTTATCGATACCGCTGCCCATGGTGGCATTTCCCTGCGGATCAAGATCTATCAGCAGTACGCGCTGCTTTGCGGCAGCCAGGCTTGCAGCGAGATTTACAGCCGTTGTGGTTTTGCCCACACCGCCTTTCTGATTGGTTACTGCCAATATTTTCGTCATGTGGCCTCGCTTACGTTGCATGTTGCTATGACCAGGCTGCGAACCGCATGCAGACCCGGCACTTGTAAAGGTATAACCCGTTCAACCCTGCACCCCGAGGGAAGTCGCTCCAATTCCTTTTCCGGCGATCCTTTCATTGCTGCCCATCTTCCCTGTTCAGCAATCAGATGTCGCGTGCTGCGCAAAAAGTCTCCCAACTCCATGTAAGCGCGGGAAATAATTCCGTCAAAATGTTCTGCCGGCCGCCAGTCTTCAACTCGAGCGCAAATTACCCTTGCGTTGCTCAATCCCAATTCAATAATCGCCTGCTGTACGAAACTTGTTTTTTTGCTATTGCTATCCAGCATCGTAAAATGCCAATCCGGCCGCGCAATCGCCAATACCATTCCAGGTAAACCGGCACCGCATCCCACATCCAGCCATTGGCCCGGCCATAGATGCTTGACCACAGAAAGACTATCAAGCAAGTGATGGCTCACCATTTGATGAGGATCACGGATCGCGGTCAGGTTATAGACCTTGTTCCACTTGTTAAGCAAAGCCAGATAATCCAGCAATTTTTCCTGAACATGTGCTCCAGGGATAATCCCAAGTTGCGTTATGCCGAGACTCAGTTCCTCGGCCAAACTCATGCAGATAACTGGGACGGGGTAATTTCTCGAAAGCCGCGCTTCAGGTGGACCAACAGCAAAGAAATCGCTGCAGGTGTAATGCCTGAAATGCGTGCTGCCTGCCCGATTGTTTCTGGTTTATGCAGATTTAGCTTTTGCTGTACTTCGATGGATAGTCCGCGAACTTGAGAATAGTCAAACAGACTGGGCAATTCCATCGATTCATATTGTTCGTTGCGTAAAATCTCTTCGCGTTGACGTTCAATATATCCATGATACTTCGCCTGGGTTTCCACCTGCTCGGCTACTTTTATATCTACGACTCCGGCACCTGCTCCGGGTAACGTTAGCAAGCTTGTATAGCTTACATCGGGCCGTCGCAGCAACTCGTGCAACGAATATTCACGTTCTATCGGCTTGCCCAGCACCCTGATTGTGTCCTCCACTGGAACTAAGCGCGGATTCACCCAAGTGCTGCGCAAACGCTCCTGCTCGCGAGCGATTTCTTCACGTTTCAGCTCGAACGCTTGCCAGCGCTTATCATCAACGATGCCGAATTTCCGCCCGATCTCGGTCAACCTCAAATCCGCATTATCCTCGCGCAACTGCAGGCGGTATTCAGCGCGGCTGGTAAACATACGATACGGCTCGGAAACCCCGCGCGTAATCAAATCATCAACCAGGACACCCAAATATGCCTCGTCTCTGCGCGGACACCAGGCATTCTGTTCCTTGACTTGCAAAGCCGCATTCAATCCGGCCAACAGACCCTGAGCAGCAGCTTCCTCATATCCCGTGGTTCCGTTTATTTGACCGGCGAAAAACAACCCCTGGATTGCCTTGGTTTCCAGTGAGCTTTTCAAGCCGCACGGATCAAAATAGTCATATTCGATCGCATATCCGGGACGCAGGATATGCGCGTTTTCCAATCCCTTGATCGAGCGAACCAATTCCAATTGCACATCAAAAGGCAAACTGGTTGATATTCCGTTGGGATAAACTTCATGGGTGGTTAATCCCTCAGGTTCAAGGAATATCTGGTGTGATGTTTTATCTGCGAAACGGGTTATTTTATCTTCTATGGAAGGACAATATCTCGGCCCAACACCCTCAATCACACCGGTAAACAAGGGCGAGCGATCCAGCCCATTGCTGATAATGTCATGGGTTTTCTGGTTAGTTTCGGTGATCCAGCAGGATACCTGTTTCGGATGCGAAGCAGCATTCCCCATGAACGAGAATACCGGCACTGGTATGTCGCCCAACTGCTCCTGCATGACTGTGTAATTTATGGTTCTGCCATCAATGCGTGGTGGCGTTCCGGTCTTTAGTCTCCCCACCGGGAGGCGAAGTTCGCGGAGGCGGTGCGCCAAGCTGACAGAAGGCGGATCCCCAGCACGGCCTGCCTGATAATTTGACTGGCCAACATGAATCAGACCGGAAAGGAAAGTGCCTGCAGTCAATACCACTGCGTTTGCCTTGAAGCGCAGACCAATCTGGCTGACGACGCCGCAAACCCGGTCCTGATCGAGTATCAGATCGTCTACCGCTTGCTGGAATAGCCAGAGGTTGGGCTGGTTTTCCAGGCGGCTTCGTATGGCTTGTTTGTATAACAGGCGGTCTGCCTGAGCCCTTGTCGCGCGGACGGCCGGGCCTTTGCTGGCATTCAGGATGCGGAACTGTATACCGCCCTCATCGGTTGCGGCAGCCATTGCACCGCCAAGCGCATCCACCTCCCTGACCAGATGTCCCTTGCCAATCCCGCCAATTGATGGATTGCAGGACATCTGTCCCAGAGTCTCGATGTTATGGCTAAGCAATAAAGTCTTGCAACCTGCCCGCGCGCTGGCCAAGGCCGCTTCTGTCCCCGCGTGCCCTCCACCCACCACAATTACATCAAAAACATCAGGAAATTCCATGTCTGCACAGCCTTGAAAGGGACGCGCATCATACATCAGCTCGACCACAATCCCAAATCAGATGTTTCACGTGAAACAATTACATTATTTCCCGATGCAAAACCGGCTGAAAATCTCCCCAAGCAAATCATCCGGGGAAAATTTACCTGTGATTTCATCAAGCGCACGCTGCGCCAAGCGTAATTCTTCTGCAAACAGTTCCTGGCTGGCCAGAAGAGTCTGGGCTTGCATCAGGTTGGCTTGAGCGATATTCAAAGCTCGTAGGTGGCGTTCACGCGCCATAAATGCCCCACTTTCCAGATCGCGCCACCCCACCGCATTCAGCAAACTGGTCTGCAATACTTCCAGTCCTTTGCCGGTTTTTGCTGAAACAAAGACGCAAGGGGGGTTTTCATTTTCAAAAGTTGCCGGGAAGCCGGTCAACAGATCAGCCTTGTTGTATACCAGCAAGCGAGGAATCTCTGCGGGCAACCCATCAAGTATCGCCTTGTCCTCTGGTGTTATGCCAAGGCTGGCATCCACTAGCAGCAATATCAGATCGGCCCGCGACAAGGTTTGGTGCGTGCGTTCGATGCCCATGTTTTCAACTGTATCTTGTGATTCACGCAGTCCCGCGGTATCCAGGATATGGAGTGGGACCCCGCGTATCTGTATCGCCTGACGAATTACATCTCGGGTCGTGCCTGGAATATCGCTGACCAGCGCCACGTCTTCGCCAGCCAAGCGGTTCAATAAACTCGACTTCCCTACGTTTGGCCGCCCTGCAATAACGATCTGTACGCCTTCCCGCAACAAACTGCCCTGCTTTGCGGTATCAAGCGTGATTTGCAGTTTGGATCTGACGCTATTTAATAACGCTTCGCGGCGCTTGAGATCGATTGCATCTACTTCTTCATCAGGAAAATCCAGCATCGCCTCGACCAGCATGCGTAAATGGATCAGTTCATCAACCAACTCCCGAATGGCGGCTGAAAAGTCGCCACGCAGAGAACGAATTGCACTTTTTGCCGCTTCGGTGGTATTGGCTTCAATCAGGTCGGCTACGCTTTCAGCCTGGGCAAGATCAATCTTGTCATTGAGGAAAGCACGTTGAGTAAATTCGCCAGGTTGCGCAAGCCGCGCACCCAGATCAACGCATTGTTGCAGTAACATTTGCAGTACAGCTGGACCGCCATGGCCTTGCAACTCAAGCACATCCTCGCCTGTATACGAATTGGGAGAAGGAAAAAACAAGGCGATGCCTTGATCCATTACATCGCCTTTTTCATTCTGGAAATTTGCAAAGGTTGCATGCCTCGGCAGGGGCAGCCCCCCCAGGATTGCTTTGGCAAGCATTTGAACATTGCGTCCTGATATGCGAACTACACCTACCCCACCCCGTCCTTGCGCAGTTGCAATTGCAGCGATCGTGTCAGCGCTTGGGTGCAGCACCTTTGCTCTCAATCTCGGCACGCCTCGTGATGAACCATTGCTGGGTGATTGAAAGTACATTATTCACGATGGAATACAACACCAATCCCGCAGGGAAGAAGAAAAACATCACGCTGAAGACAATAGGCATGAATTGCATTACCTTGGCTTGCATGGGGTCTGCCGGCTTCGGATTGAGGCGCATTTGGGTAATCATGCTTGCCCCCATAATCAACGGCAAAATGTAATATGGGTCTGGAGCAGACAAATCGGTAATCCAGCCAATAAATGGCGCATTACGCATCTCGACGCTTCCCAGAATTGACCAATACAATGCAATAAAAACAGGGATTTGTATTACTACAGGCAAACAGCCGCCCAACGGATTGATTTTTTCGGTCTTGTACAGATCCATCATGGCGCGATTCAGTTGCTCGCGGTCATCAGCATACTGTTGCTTTATTTTTTCCAGTTTGGGCGCAACCAATCTCATTTTTGCCATGGAACGATAACTGGCTGCAGAGAGTGGGAAAAACAGCAGCTTGATCAGAACGGTAAGCAAAATAATGGCGACACCCCAGTTGTGTGCCCATGAGTGGAATAAGGACATGACCCAAAACAGGGGTACCGCAATTACCGTCAGCCAACCATAGTCCACGGTAAGTCCAAATCCAGGGGCGATTTTGTTTAGGGTTGCCTCGGTTGGGCCTGCATACAGAGCGGTGCTTTCAGTTGCCTTCTGTCCTGGAGCAATGACAAGTTTGGGCAAAACGACCCCGACTGCATACAGTCCGCCGTCTAATTTGTGGGTGAAATACTCGCGGTTGGTGTTTTCCTTCGGCAACCATGCCGACACAAAATAATGTTGCAGGATCCCTATCCAGCCGTTGTCTGATTGCTTGGGGTACTCCAACTTTCCCTTGTCTATGTCCGCGAATGGTACCTTCTTAAGTTTTTCCTTCTCGGTATAAACCTCAACACCTGTATATGTTGGCAAAAAACGCAAGCTGCCCGCTGGGGCAACACTATCCCTGATCAACTGATAGTAACTGCTCGTCGTAATTGTTTGCTTCCCTGCATTCTCCATTTCATAAGCAATATCAATCAAATAACTACTTTTATGAAATGTAATTATTTTTGTCACTTTCAGCCTGGATTCGCCGACAGCCTTGAGTCTTACCTGTACCTGCTCTTCGTTGCCGGAAAGTTCGTACTGGGTTTGATCAGAATCAAACAGGCTGTTGTGATTGGGCAGCCCAGCGCCAATAAGTCCGCTTTGCGCAAAATAATTATGTGTGCCCTTGCCCCGATCGAAAAGAACCAGGGGCTTGCTCTTATCAAGGGTGTCTGGCTGCTTAAGCAGCGCCAAATAACTGATATCGCCACCGAGCGTATTGATTTCTGCATCCAGAAAGTCGGTTTTGACCTTAATTATTTTCCCGGATTTTTGCTGGACAGGTTGCTGGTTTATCCCTGCCGACCCATTTTCCGTACTGGAATTAGCAACTTGCTTAATTTCTGTGGGAACACCCGCCTGAGATATTGCTGACACCTTCTCCTGGTTCTGTTGCTGGGGATGTTCATGGCGCTGCCACCCATCCCAAACCAGCATCAACGAAAAAGAAAAAATTAGAAATAAAAATATTCTTTGGAGATCCATAATCAAGCCTACTGTTAAGGCGCGGGGTCATATCCGCCGGGGTTCCAGGGATTGCAACGCAATAATCGTTTAATGCTGAGCCAGCCCCCCTTTATTAATCCGTGTTTTTCGATTACTTCACGGGCATAATTCGAACAACTGGGGGTAAATCTGCAAGTCGGGGAGACAAGCGGACTAATCAGGTATTGATAACCTCGTATCAGCGTAATTACAAGTCTGCGCATCTGATTTCCAACTGGTGGAACAGCTTCTTCAAATTATCGGTCTGCGCATCTGCTGAAAGGGAATATTTGCGTTTTACCATCACAACCAAGTCCAATCTGCAGTGTTTTATGTTGTGTTGGCGGAACACTTCACGAATAATTCTCTTTACGTGATTTCGATTTACTGCTGAAGGTATTGTTTTTTTGCTTGTAATGATCCCTAGACGGGCATGTTTTCCCAAATTGGGCGTAAAAAATATTTTGAACAGTTTGTCGGTTATATTCTCGGCCTGAATGACATGTTCATAACCATCAGCACGCAACAACCTGCATGCAGCACTAAATTTACCCGGATTACTAGACAGCGAGTCTTGCACGACCTTTGGCGCGGCGAGCCCGTATTACAGCGCGCCCTCCGCGTGTTTTCATGCGTACCAAAAAGCCATGGGTGCGCTTTCTTTTAATAACGGATGGTTGGTAAGTACGTTTCATGTCGTTTATTCCTTGGTAATTCGTAAAGCGCGCTATTACAAAGCCTTGCGCAATAAGTGTCAAGTCAAATTTTGCTTTTGGGCCTGTGGATAAGTTTTCGCTAGCCCTGTAGAATGCAAAACATAATTTTTAGCTGGAATTGTCGGAACGAAAACATGCAGGACACTTCATTTTGGGATACGTGCCTCAGCTCATTCAAAAAGAGCTTGCCGCAACAACAGTATAATTCATGGATAAAACCGCTTGATCTTAAGAATGAAAATGGGACTCTGGTACTTACCGCCCCAAACAGTTTTACTTTGAAAGTGGTTCAAGAACGTTTTTTACCGGAAATCAGCAGGTTGGCAGGGCAGGCATTCATTAATGTTCCAAAATTTGAGTTACGTATTTTGGAATCGGCAACAACAAATAATGTTCCCACACCACCCCACTCTGAAGATACAAAAACCCCAGTTGCAAAAAAGCCAAAAATCGAAACGTCTTTCAGGGGTTATGGAAAGCTCAATCCCAGCCTGACATTTGAAAATTTTATCATTGGAAAAGCCAACCAATTGGCTTTTGCAGCAGCGACTCAAGTTGCGGGACTGCCTGGCGTATCTTATAACCCGCTCTTTATTTACGGTGGTGTCGGTCTCGGTAAGACACACTTATTGCAAGCAATTGGAAATCAAATACAACTGAATAAACCCCAGTCAAAAATTTCCTATATGCATGCTGAAAGATATGTCGCAGATGTTGTTCGCGCTTACCAAACCAATAAATTTGAAGAATTTAAGCAGTTTTACCATTCATTGGATGTGTTGCTTATCGACGATATCCAATTTTTTGCCGGCAAAGCAAAAACGCAAGAAGAATTCTTCTATGCCTTCAATACGTTGGTTGATTCACATAAGCAAGTGATATTGACGAGCGATACCTTTCCAAAGGAAATTTCCGGATTAGAAAGTCGTTTAGTATCGCGCTTCGGGTGGGGTTTGACTGTTGCAATTGAGCCCCCGGAATTGGAAATGCGCGTTGCAATCCTGTTAAAAAAGGCTGCAATTAGTGGTCATGCATTGAATGATGAAGTCGCTTTTTTTATTGCCAAGCATGTGAATTCAAATGTTCGTGAACTGGAAGGCGCATTAAAGCGTGTTGAAGCATATGCCAAATTTCACAAATGTATAATTTCAGTTGAAACTGCGAAAGAGTCACTTAAGGATATTTTGGTTGCACAAAGTCGTTTAGTTTCAATTGATAACATTCAAAAAACGGTTGCTGACTATTACAGGATCAAAATGGCTGACTTGCTTTCAAAGAAGCGAACTAGAAATCTTACTCGGCCAAGACAGATAGCCATGTCCATAGCCAGGGAACTAACCACAATGAGTTTGCCTGAAATTGGAACCTCCTTTGGAGGAAAAGACCACTCAACAGTTATTCATGCTTGTAAAACGATTTTGTCATTACGAAATGCAGATACAACGATCGATGCCGACTATAAAATACTAATACAAACTCTCAGGGGATAATTCAGTGAGTAAATTGTTAATAAAATGTGCATATCCGTCGAAATTTAGCTTTAACAAAATTTATAAACATTCATCCTTTGTTTGATAAACAACATACCATCAACATAAATTTAAACTAACTATTTGTTTTAAATTAAATTAATCAGCTTACCAACAAATAACAACAACCTTATTAGTATTGTTAGGAATTTATATATGTTTATTGATAAAGCAGAAAAAGAAACCATTCTGAAACCACTGCAGCTCGTCATAGGAATCGTTGAACGCAAACAAACATTACCAATACTTTCAAACGTCTTGATTGAAAAGGAACCCGGTAAAATTCGATTTACCGCGACAGACCTGGAAATTCAAATCACGACTGCAATTGGGGTAAATAGCAAAGGAGAAGACAATTCAAGCATAACGCTCGGTGGAAAAAAACTGCAGGAAATTCTCAGAATACTTCCTGACCAAAGCCAAATATCCATAGAAACCAAGGAAAATAAGGCGCTGATAAAATCAAACAAAAGCCGATTCAGTCTTCAAACACTGCCACCACAGGATTTTCCAAAACTTAATTTCCAATTAACCGACTCGAAGAAAATTGTATTGCCACAATCAGAACTCAGAAAATTGTTGCTTTCCGTTCAATATGCAATGGCCCAGCAAGATGTACGTTACTATCTAAATGGTGTTTTATTGATAATTGAAGGAAACAAGCTAAAAACCGTGGCAACAGACGGGCATCGTTTGGCGTTTAATGCATGTTCAATTGCGGGAAGTCACGAAAAGCAGGAAATAATCCTGCCACGAAAAGCCGCATCAGAGTTATGCAAGTTGCTTGGGGATATTGAAGAACCGGTTGAAATCGAGTTTTCTTCACAACAGGTTAAAGTATCGTTTTCAGGGATTACCCTTGTTAGCAAGGTTATCGATGGAAAATTTCCTGACTATGATCGAGTTATCCCTAAATATAGTAACCATCTTCCCATGAACAGGTTGCAAGTTCAGCAAGCCCTCCAGCGCGCAGCAATACTGTCAAATGAAAAATTCAGGGGCGTGCGCTTTATTCTGACCGATAAAAATTTAAGCATTATCAGCAGCAACAGTGAACACGAAGAAGCGCAGGAAGAAATTGAAACTGAATATCACGGGGAACCGCTGGATATTGGATTTAACGTGAACTATCTGATGGATGGTTTAAACAATATCGGCAGCGAAGAAATAATCTTTTCTTTTGGAGATCCGAACAGCAGTATTTTAATCACAACAGCCGAGAATAATGAATTTCGCTATGTGGTTATGCCAATGCGCATTTAGCAAACAAATTTGATGTTCCACGTGAAACAACATTGATATTTTATGAAAGAACAGAATGACAGAATACACCTCCAGTAGCATCAAGGTCTTGAAAGGTTTGGAGGCGGTACGCAAGCGTCCGGGAATGTATATCGGTGATACCAATGATGGCACCGGATTGCATCATATGGTTTTTGAAGCTGTAGATAATGCAGTAGATGAGGCCTTGGCTGGCTACTGTAATGAAATTAACGTAACCATCCACGCAGACAACTCAATTAGTGTTAGTGATAACGGACGTGGAATACCAACAGATATCCACAAAGAGGAAAATCGCTCGGCAGCTGAAGTAATAATGACTATTCTCCATGCTGGCGGAAAATTCGACAGTAACTCATATAAAGTATCTGGCGGTTTGCATGGGGTCGGTGTTTCGGTCGTTAATGCACTTTCCGAGTGGTTGAAACTGAATATATGCCGCGACGGGAAAGAGCACTTCATGGAATTTCGCCATGGAGATCCGGTTGAACCATTGAAGGTGATAGGTGAATCGAACAAGACCGGCACGATCGTTCATTTTCTTCCCGCAAAAGAAACCTTTGGTCTGATTGAATTTCATTTTGATATCCTGGCAAAGCGTCTGCGTGAGTTGTCGTTTTTGAATAACGGCGTAAAAATTTCACTTATAGACCATCGGAATGGCAAAGAAGAGAATTTTGCCTTCAGTGGTGGAATTAAGGGATTTGTCGAATACATGAACAGAAACAAGACGGCACTCCATCCGAATGTGTTTTACGCAATCGGCGAGAGAGAAGGAATTACTGCGGAAATCGCGATGCAATGGAACGATTCATACCAGGAAGCCGTCCAGTGTTTTACCAATAATATTCCGCAACGCGATGGCGGTACGCATTTGACAGCATTGCGTACAGCAATGACCCGCACCTTGAATCAGTATATTGAAACAGAACAATTGGCAAAAAAAGCCAAGGTGGACACAACTGGCGATGACATGCGTGAAGGGTTGACCGCAGTTCTGTCTGTTAAATTGCCAGACCCGAAATTTTCATCACAAACCAAAGATAAACTGGTTTCGTCAGAAGTCAGGCCGGTCATAGAAGATCTGATTGCGCAACAGATGAGTTCGTTTCTGCTCGAAAATCCGAGCGATGCAAAAATTATTGTCAATAAAATAATTGAAGCAGCGCGAGCACGCGAAGCGGCGCGCAAAGCCCGGGATTTAACCCGCCGGAAGGGAATTCTGGATGGAATGGGATTGCCGGGAAAGCTAGCAGATTGCCAGGAAAAAGATCCGGCCTTGTCGGAACTTTATTTGGTGGAGGGTGACTCTGCCGGAGGATCCGCAAAACAGGGCCGCGATCGAAAATTTCAGGCCATACTGCCGCTAAAAGGAAAAATACTGAATGTCGAAAAAGCGCGCTTCGAAAAACTGATTGCGTCACAGGAAATAGCAACGCTGATTACGGTACTGGGCACAGGAATCGGAAAGGATGAGTACAACCCCGACAAGCTGCGCTACCATCGAATAATAATCATGACCGACGCAGATGTGGACGGTTCTCACATCCGCACACTCCTGCTCACATTCTTCTACAGACAAATGCCAGAGCTGGTAGAAAGAGGCCATATATATATAGCGCAACCCCCGCTATACAAGATCAAGCAGGGCAAAGATGAGCGCTATCTCAAGGATGACCAGGAGATGAAAATTTACATGCTCAAGACAGCGCTCGAAAATGCAGTGTTATATCCGTCTGCAGATGCATTGCCGATTCAATCCGAGGCACTGGAATTATTGGCTAAGCAATATTTTCTTGCCGAGGCGGTTATCGACCGTTTATCACGATTTACAGCGCCTGAAGCAAGCCATGCGTTGCTGATACTCCCGGCACTTTCGCTTGATGATTCAAATCAGGCAGAAAGCAGCGCAAGACAACTGGAAGCTGCCTGCGGAGGAAGCATAAAAGTTAGCGTTGAAACCGATGAAGCGGGTGAGTACCGACTTCGCCTGGATAAGCTGTATCACGGGAACTATTCAGTCAGCTACATGGATAAAGACTTCCTGAGGGGCAGCGACTACGCGCAGATCCGCCAGGCAGCAGAGATACTGAACGGGCTAATCAAACCGACAGCATATATTGCCAGAGGCGAGCACAAACGTGCGGTATCAAGTTTTAAACAGGCTGTCGAATGGTTGCTGGAAGAAGCGAAGCGAGGCCTAAACATACAGCGATACAAAGGACTGGGGGAAATGAATCCATCACAATTGTGGGAAACGACCATGGATGTGAAGAACCGGATCCTGCTGCGGGTGCGCATCGAAGACGCGATTTCGGCAGATGAGATATTTACCACCCTGATGGGCGACGTGGTCGAACCACGCCGTGCATTCATCGAGAAGAACGCGCTGGGAGTTCAGAATCTGGACGTGTAGGAGCGTTCAGGTATTGCATTGCCAGTTGCAGTGATCTTTCAGTTGCTCCCCGGTTGGCCGCGACAAAGTCGATACATAGCTTACGCATATTGTTTTGCAAAACCGGGTTGTTAAAAAAGTGCTGCAACTGACCAGCAAATTCCGCGACGCCAGAAATCTGGATTGCAGCGCCCGCAGAAATCGCCAAACGGGTCGCCTCTTCAAAATTGTACATATGTGGCCCGAGCAGAACCGGGGTGCCGACTGCGCAGGATTCAATCAAATTTTGCCCGCCAAATGGCAGCAGGCTGCCGCCAATGAATGCTAGGTCGGCAGCAGCATAGTAAGCAAACATTTCTCCCATGCTGTCACCGACCACCACCCTGATATCAGAGTCGATCGCTTGATGTGAACCGGTGCTCGAAGTCGCTTTAGTGCTTCCTTCTGAGCCCAGTTTGCTCCTGAGAACGAATGGAATGGCGCGTTGTTTCAGCATCTCTGCGACAACTTTAAAGCGTTGCGGATGACGTGGTACGACCACCAGCAATAAGCCGGGAATATTGATGTTCTGCAACGCATCCAGTATTAATTCCTCTTCTCCATCTCGAGTGCTGGCTGCAAGAAGAATGCACCGCTTGGTCCCAAACTGCTTACGCAACTGTTCGCCCAATTCGAACATGTGCAACGGCGGATCAATGTCGAATTTCAGGTTGCCCGTTACAGAAACGTTTTTTGCACCGAGTTTGCCCAGCCGCACAGCGTCCTCGGCGGTTTGCGCGGCAACAGCAGAAAGTTCATCAAATGCATTAAGCGTCAGCCTGGAAAATCGGGCATAACCTCGCGACGATTTTTCGGACATTCGCGCATTCAACAGCAATACAGGCGTACCCGCCTGATGGCAAGCATGTATCAAATTGAACCATATCTCCGTTTCCATCAAAATGCCAAGCCGTGGCTGGAAATGCCGCAAAAACCGCTTCACGGCAAAGGGATAATCATAGGGAAGATAAACACGCAATACAGAGTTGCCGTAAAGTTGTTCGCTAGCCGAGCGGCCAGTTGGCGTGGTGTGTGTAACAAGTATCTGGTGATCCGGGTAACTTGTTTTCAAGCGGGTAACCAGGGTTTGTGTCGCGCGTGTTTCACCGACGGAGACGGCATGCAACCATATGACAGGCTTATTGCTGTTCAGGGAATAAAAACCGAATCGCTCGCCGATATGCCGCAAATATTCCGGCTGCCTTCTCGCACGCCAGACAAGCCGAAAGAAAATATAAGGAAACAGCAACCATAATGCGAGGTTATACAGGTAAATCATTTGGTGCCGGTCGGGTAAATTGACGATGTTTCGAATAGTAGAGTCGTTGCGTGCGCTACTCAAGAAAAACATTTGTTGTAACGAGTTGCGCAAACTAGAATGTCCCGGAATTTCTGGATCAAGCCGGCGGACAGCAGTTGAAATGCAAATAAATAAATAATGAAAATACTCGTAGTACGCCTATCCTCGCTTGGGGACATCCTTCACCTGTTCCCGGCCATCAGTGATTTACGACGCCATTATCCAGATGCCGTGATTCACTGGCTGGTGGAGCCAGGATTTGCGGAAGTGGTGAGTTGGCATGAGGCGGTTGACAGGGTGATCACGGTTCCGCTGCGCGCACATAAAAAAGTCTGGTGGAAGATTCCCATTCTGCTGGGCAAATTGCGGAGACAGCTGCAATCCGCCCGCTACGATGTTGTCCTGGATGCGCAGGGACTGCTGAAAAGCGCAGTACTGGCGCGGCTTGCGGGGGTTGCGGTGTACGGGTTTGATGCAGCATCCGCGAGGGAACCGCTTGCGGCAAAGCTTTACCAGAAGACTGCCCACATTCAGGATGGGCTGCATGTCATCGAAAAAAATCGTCAACTTGTCGGGCAGGTATTCGCAGCGGATGTATCTCAAGCTGCCAATTTCGGCATCAAAAAATTTCGCGAAGAACGATTGCGCAGCGAATTTTCTGAAATTCTAAGAGAAACGACCAGCCAGCCTTACGTTGTGCTATTGCACGGAACCACCTGGAACAGCAAATACTGGCCGGAAACGGCATGGTCCGAGCTGATCCGGAAACTTGCACAGCAAGGCTTGCGATGCCTGGTGCCTTGGGGGAATCAAGCTGAACACCAACGAGCTGATCGATTGCAATCGGCAGCAGAAGAACAGGTGCGGGTGCTGCCCAGGTTAACGTTAACCGAGATGATGGATGTATTGCTGCATGCGCGCGCTTTCGTCAGCGTGGAAAGCGGGATCGGGCATCTGGCTGCAGCATTCGAAATTCCAGGCATCATGCTGCACGGACCGACCGACCCGGAATATAGCGGGATCCTGGGAAAATCATGCCGGCACATCACCAGCGGATTGTATTGTTCACCGTGCTTCAAGCGCGATTGCCCCAGATTGCAAACCAATCAGGAAATACCGCCATGCCAACAGGAAATCAAGCCAGACCAGGTAGCAAAACAGTGTCTGGCATTGATCGCTTCAACCGCTCAAGGACGTGCCGCATAAGCTGCTAAAATGCGCCGATCAAATCTAGGTAAACAGCATGACACAGTACCCACCGATCATTTCCGCATTTGTCACGATGATGCTGACATTTATCCTGACGCTGAACAAGCAAGGGATGATACAAGACATACCCAACGACCGTTCATTGCATACCGAGCCAATTCCCCGGGTTGGCGGTGTCGCGATCATGGCGGGAATACTGTCGGGCTGGATGGTACTGATTCACTTCTGGGCATGGTGGATCGTGTTGCCAGCGTTGGGATTGTTCGGGTTGTCATTGATCGACGATGTACACGGCCTGTCTGCGAAAGTCCGTTTGCTTGGGCACTTGATCGCAGCGCTGATCCTGTTGGCTGGTGCAGGTATACAGTGGATTTGGTGGTTGCCGTTGTTGCTGTTTATTGTCTGGATGACCAACCTGTTCAACTTCATGGATGGTTCAGACGGTTTGGCGGGGGGTATGGCGCTGTTCGGTTTCAGCTTCTATGGAATCGCCGCGCTGATCCATGGCAACGAAGAATTTGCGATGATGAATTTCACCATAGGCGCTGCCGCACTGGGATTTCTTTACCATAATTTTCATCCGGCCAGGGTATTCATGGGCGATTCAGGTTCAATACCGCTTGGGTTTCTCGCCGCAGGATTCGGTGTGTGGGGCTGGCGGCAGGGATTGTGGCCAGTCTGGTATCCGATCCTGGTGTTTTCTCCATTTGTGGTTGACGCAACCGCAACATTGCTGAAACGCGCATGGCGCAAAGAAAATCTTGTGCAAGCGCACCGGGAACACTATTACCAGCGACTGATCCAGATGGGCTGGGGTCATCGCAATACCGCGGTGGTCGAATATTTTCTGATGCTGCTGGTCGGCGGAACGGCACTATGGGGGATCGGGCAGGATGCACACACACAGGGTAACCTGCTGGCAGGATGGGGAGCAATTTATCTGGGATTGGCAGCTTGGGTTGATCGGCGCTGGCGGCAACATGAGGCAATGAATAAAAGTGCTGCCAAAATTTAAATCCAATATCCGCACCACATTGGCGGTACTGCACGATGGTGTTGCCGCTGCACTGGCATGGAGCTTTGCCTATCTGCTGCGCTTCAATTTTGAATTGCCACCCAACTTCGCTGCGGAACTGCACAAAACTG
The DNA here is from genome assembly GCA_963827265.1 of uncultured beta proteobacterium. Taxonomy (GTDB): domain Bacteria; phylum Pseudomonadota; class Gammaproteobacteria; order Burkholderiales; family Gallionellaceae; genus Gallionella. The sequence continues at coordinate 970,697 of CAWHAD010000007.1, forward strand.
TATATTGGGTTGTATTGTTGCAGATGATCATTTTCTGGCGATTCAATCTTTATCGCGGAATATGGCGATATGCCAGCACCACCGACCTGCGAAAAATATTTCTGGCAGTGATGCTGTCTGCGGCAGCCATACCATTGATGTTCTGGATGTTGCGCCTCGATCTGGTCATCCCGCGATCGGTATTGGTCATCAATCCGGTGTTGCTGATATTGATGATGGGCGGTAGCCGGTTTTTATACCGGCTATGGAAAGAACAGGGCTTGTACAGCAACTTCAAGCTGCACGGCGAACCGGTATTGGTATTGGGTGCAGGTGACGCAGCGGCAAGCCTGGCAAAGGATTTGACCAAAAGCAGCAATTGGCGGCTGGTGGGGTTTCTCGATGATGACGTCGACAAGCATGGTCGCATGTTGAGCGGTGTGCTGGTATTGGGAAATCTGGAAAGCCTGCCAAAATGGGCAGAACAACTCGGTGTATCTCAGGCGATCATCGCAATGCCGTCCAGTTCACACCAGCAGCGCAAACGCGCGATAGATATATGCAATGCACGCACAACTGAAAGCACTTACCGTTCCATCGTTTGATGATCTGATGAGCGGCAAGGTGGCCGTATCCCAGCTGCGCGCGATAGAGCTGGACGACCTGTTGGGTCGCGATCCGGTTGAGTTGGATAACAGTGGATTACACACCTTATTGGGTGGCAACGTGGTGATGGTAACCGGCGCAGGCGGATCGATAGGTTCCGAGTTGTGCCGGCAAATCGCACGATTCAATCCAGACAAACTGGTGCTGTTTGAAATGAACGAATACGGCCTTTACACCATAGAACAGGAGCTGAAGCTGGCGTTCCCGGAACAGAACATCCTGTGCCTGATAGGTGATGTTCGTGACGCTTCCCGGGTGGATGAAGTGATGCGTGCATACAGCCCGAGCGTGATTTTTCATGCCGCAGCATACAAACATGTGCCATTGATGGAACAGAACAACGCCTGGCAGGCTATACGCAACAATGTACTGGGCACGTGGACGATCGCCCGGGCGGCACAGCACCATGGTGTTGCAAAGTTCGTGATGATTTCAACCGACAAGGCGATCAATCCGACCAACGTGATGGGCGCAAGCAAACGACTGGCCGAAATGGTATGCCAGGCGCTACAACCTTCTCCAGCTCAAATGGATGATGGGGCCACACGTTTCGTGATGGTGCGTTTCGGCAACGTGCTGGGCAGTACCGGCAGTGTGATACCGACATTCCGTGCGCAAATTGCGCGAGGCGGGCCGGTCACCGTGACGCATCCCGATATCACCCGATATTTCATGTCTATACCTGAAGCGGCGCAGTTGGTGCTGCAGGCAGGATTGATGGGGCAAGGCGGGGAAATATTCGTTCTGGAAATGGGTGAACCAGTGAAAATTGTCGATCTGGCCAGGGATCTGATAACGACTGTCCGGTTACACCGAAGAAGAGATCAGGATCGAATTCACCGGTCTGCGTCCTGGTGAAAAACTCTATGAAGAATTGCTGGCCGACAGTGAACATACCCTGCCGACCCCTCATACGAAATTGCGTATCGCCCAGGCACGACAAGCCGATGCGGCATGGCTGGAACAATTGATGGAGTGGGTATCTGCACATGCAATGGAGGATGAGGAGGTGCGCGCGGCGCTTCGCAGATGGGTGCCGGAATACCAGCCGGGCAACCATGCCCCACTACGCGAAGCGACTACAGCTTCGTGAGTTACGTTACACACTTTTAAGGTGCCTCGACCGCCACCATTGGGAAATAAGGCCGGAAAACTGATAATTCAGTCATGCTGCAAAGTCAATAAAAATCATGCCAAAACTTTCCGTCATCATCATCACCAAAAATGAAGCCGAAAATATTCGTGCCTGCATAGAATCGGTGAACTGGACGGATGAGATCATCGTGGTTGATTCCGGCAGCACCGATGCAACGGTTGAAATCTGCCGCGAGCTGGGTGCACAAGTCCATCAGCATGAATGGCCGGGTTTCGGCATGCAAAAAAACCGCGCACTTTCTTATGCAAACCACGAGTGGGTGTTTTCAATAGATGCTGACGAACGTGTAACCGGCGAACTCCGGGAACAACTTATCAACGCGATGGAAGATAACAACAAGAATGGATTTTACATACCACGCCTTTCACAATTCTGCGGGCGATTCATCAGGCATTCTGGCTGGTATCCGGACTATGTGCTGCGTTTGTTCAGGAGAACGAAGGGTCGGTTTTCAGACGATACCGTACACGAGCGAGTCATTGTTGATGGAAATACAGGAAAACTGACCTGTCCGCTATTGCATTACAGCTATCTGAATCAGGCGGATGTGCAGCGCAAAACAGAACAGTACGCCAGAGCTGGAGCTTTGCAAATGCTGAAAAAGGGCAAAACTGCCACGTTTGTTGATGCACCACTGCGTGCAGGCTGGGCATTCATCAGGACTTACCTGCTCAGGATGGGTTTTCTGGATGGTATCGCCGGTTTTAATGTCGCGATGATGAATACCCGGACGACCTACCTTAAATATAAACAACTCAGAACAATGCGTTTAGCTGAAACAGCGCTTTAACCTGCTGCGCAGCAATTGCCAGCGCAACTTCACGCTATCCTCCGGCTCGTCGAGTTTAAATCCACTGGATGGCAGACCGCGGCGCAGGAAATATCGGTCAAATACGGACTGGCGCATTCCCCACTTGTTCAGAAATTGTTTGCCGCCATCATTCTTTTTTACCTTGCCGGTGGACTTGCACTGGAAATGATAGACCAGCGAGTCGCCAATACCAAGGAAAATGCGGCAGCCGGCGTGCCAGAGCTTCATTGAAAAGTCATTATCGCTGCTCATGCCGGGAGAAAACTCGCTGCTGTAACCGCCGACCTTGAACCACCAGCGTTTGCTGACCAGGGTAGGCGGCCATGTTGCGCCAGACCAATCCTCTTTGCGATGTAGCGGCAATTCCGAAAGCAGCCTGTCCTCCTCGAAATTCGCGGTATCGCTGCCGTAGTCACGCACAATCACACAAGGATTACTGGTATCGCGAGGCTCGATCATCGTGCCGGAGAGCATAAACAGATCGGTATCCAGCAGTTTGAGTTTATTGACCAATGCGGTATCCCATCCGGGACAGCAGTACATGTCGTCGTTCAGATACAGAATGTAATCCTGCGTAGCAAGAATGGCAGATTCATTAACCGCGAGGCAGATGCCAACGTTCTGTGGAGAATAAGTGTGATCTAATTGCTGAGACCGCACCCAATCAAGGGTCCCGTCACTGCCGTCGTTGACGTGGACAATAATCTGGTGTGAATAAGATGAATTCTGCCGGATACTGCGCACGCAGAGCTTGAGCAGATCAAGATTGTTCCAGCTGGGGATGAGTATTGAAAACATGCCTTGAAGATACCTGCCAGGTTGCGGGCTAGCTGATTGGGAGCGCGGGACGCGATATGTTTCCGGACGCGACCTGAACCTGCTCGATGCCTGGTTTCACTGACAGGTCGCGGATGGCGTTAATGACTCGGGTTGCCGGAAGATGCTGCAGACAGTCGCTCAAGCTGTTGTTGTGGCGTTCGCAGCCCTCTTCCATACACGGCACGCAGTCGCCTTCACCTTGCAGCAGAACCACGTTGCCAACGCGTTGCGTGCCTTTCATCCGGTATGGATTGCGGTTCTGCCGATAGTCTTTGGGCCAGGGTCCCCATTTCACCGGATTGGACGGTCCGAACAGAGCCACGGTGGGCGTGCCCAGCGCCGCCGCCATATGGGTCAGCGCGGTATCGGGTCCGATATAATATTTTGCACGGCTGATCAGAAATGCGCTTTCGGCAAGGCTGAGCTTGCCTGTCATGCTTACAGTATTCGGTGGCATGGAGTGGTAAATATCATCGACATAAGCCATCTCGGCAGGATCGCTACTGCCGGTGAGAACGGTACGGATATTATGTTTAGCGAGCCACTCGGCCAGCGCTATCCATCCATCGCGATGCCACATCTTGTAGGCGAATTTGGGTGACATGTGCAGCACTGCATAAGTCTCCTTGCCGATATCAAACGGCAAGGCTTCGACTACCGCGAGTTCATCGGAATGATCCCATGAAACTGACACCATATAATTGCGACTGACGCCGAGCAGATCGACCAGACCCAGGCCCGTCAGCACGGTATGGCAGTGAACATGTTCGAATATTGCCCAATGCGTAAGCAGGCGCTGCTTCCAGCGCTCCTTCTTGCTCCCGTCCTGCATCCCGAGACGTACCTTGCCGGCGATCCAGGTATACAGCGTCGGCCGGTCACCCAGCAGCGTGGTGAGCGCAAGGTCGTAATTGCGGAACAAGCCGAGTATCAGGCGCAGATGACGCAGGAATCCCGGGCGTGCAGGCACCGTGATCACACGGTCTATGTCGGGATTGCGATTCAGCACACCTTCAGTGCCCTCGAACACCAGCACATCTATCTTCGCCTGCGGCCACGCCAGGCGCAGCGAACGAATGACCGGCGTCGACAAAAGCACATCGCCGATGCGCAGTGTGACAACCAGAAGAATGTGCCCAGGTGCCTCAATGTTTGCAGCAGAATTATCGGTGTGGAATGGTTCCTGACATGGCTCGGTGTCCCAGGACTCGATATCGCGAAGCGGGTGTTCACTGAAAAATCCGTATACCGCTCGACGAAATTTACCGGATAGCGTGGTGCGGGGAAACATCTTGCGATGGCGTGCCGCAAGCCTGGAAGGAGCACCCAGGCGCAATGAACCCAGATAGTGCTGTTTGAATTCGCGTTGTGTTACACCCCATTTTATTACAAATATCCGCCCGCCCTTGTTGCGCCGGACACGCCCAGTGCTTTTGCAGGAGAAGTGATAAAAACGGCTGCCGCCGACGATACGAAAATGGCGGCAGCCTGTTACCCAGAATTTCATCAGCAAGTCGTCATCACTGCTCATGCCGGGACTGAACTCGAGGCTGTATCCGCCTACCATGGTCCACCATTTGCGATGAAACAATGTGGGTTGCGATTCACCGCCCTCCACGTCACCTCTTGCTTCGGATAAGCAATCGCGCAGCAAACGGGGCTCGTCAAAATTTTGCGGTGTTGAGCCAAAATCCTGCTTGATGATGTTCGGATTCCTGCCGTTATCGGCCTGGATCATGGTGGAAAAGAACAGGGCGAGGTCGGTGTCGCAGGACTCGATAGCATTGGCGAAGGCCGTATCCCAGCCAGGGCAAGCAACCATATCATCATTCATATAAAGCACCCAATCGTTGGTGGCTTGGGCAACCAGATGATTAACGGAAAGGCATACGCCAATGTTCTTTTCAGTATGGGTGAATCTCAAATCCTGCGATTTAACCCATTCCAGCGTACCGTCCGATCCATCATTGATATGAATGATAATTTCGTGAGTGAATTGTGAATGTTTGCGAATGCTGCTGACGCACAGCTTCAGAAAATCGAGATTGTTCCAGGTTGGGATGATGATGCTGAACATAACTAACGCTTATGTGGATGGTTTGTGGATCGAAGCTGCCAATAAAACAGCGATAGTTAGGCTGTAAAAGGAGACGGTCATTTTAAGGTTAAAAATTTCGACGGTTAATCCGAATATAAAAAACCCCGCAACCAGACAAATTCCCATAAAAGCTGCAGATCTTTCGAATGAAATCGAGGAGCGGGTAGCGTTTATGAAAATGATTAATGGTACTGCGTAAATTGACATAAGCGATAGTAATCCGAATATCCCCAGTTCGGAGCTCTTTGCGAGTATTTCATTGTGAACTTCACCGCGTCCATAGGAGGCGGCAATCGGTGTCAGCATTCCATTATTGCTTAATGGCGTCATCATTTGTGCGAAGCCACCAGGTCCGACTCCAAAAATAGGGTTTTCGGAAAATAAATACCAGGCAGCATGCCAAAGTTGCAGTCGGATACCGATTGAGGTATCACTGTTGCCACGCTGAAAGTCTTCGAGATTCTGATAGATCAGGTCCATTCTGTGCTGAATAATCCCGATCAACTCATAGCCAAGCAAAGCGATAAACAGGATGAACATTAATGCGACCAGGTGTTTAGTCCACGAATATTTTGGATTGTGTGACAGCCACCAGATAAACATCAGTACCGGAAATGCGATCCATCCGCCTCGTGCATCGGACTGTACTGACACGAATATGCCAACCATGCAGCCGATAATCTTGAGGGCCAAAACCGGAATCGGATCACGCCTTTCCCAGTTTATACTGAACAAAGAAAGAAAACCGAGCATCAATGCCAAATCGCCGAAATGGATACTGTTCACAAAATATAGATTATTAACTTCCCATTTTGGCCAGGCAACCATCGCACCGAAAAGCGCCGAAAGCGCTCCCAAGGGAAGGCCATATTGCATATAAGCAATGGTATGAATTTCAATTTGGCGCCAAGCCAAGAATACCGGAATAGCGAGCAAAAATCTGGAAGGCCCATCAAATGGCGGCGCGCTGATTGTGCCGTGATAAGCCTCACTTAAAAATACGGCGAGCATCGGGGAAGCCATCGCGAACGAGAAAGCGATGCTATAGCTGTCCCACAAAGATTTAGTTGGAGATTTAGACCTGCGTATCAAGTAGAACAAAGATGCGAGGACAGACAGAAAGAGCAGACCATTCATGCCTCCTTGAACCGTTAGCAGCAAGATCGGGTAGCTCAACATGGTCACTATGACGAAGCGACTTATCAATTGATTTTTTTTAACAGCCATGAAGTTGATATTCATGAAGATCATGCCTTTACGTCTTTACTGCAGCGGATGCAAATAGATTTGCAGGTATTATATCAACGGATCAAACGGAGGCGACTCGCGTTGCAGAAAAGGTACAACAAACTGCAATATAAACAGAGTTAGGAAGCGTGCTTTAAGTAAAATTAATGAGATTCGAAAACTTAATATAAGTCAAATTGTTATTCAAATAAAGAATTGAAGGTTTCATTTCTTCTAACAATCCTCAATCTGATTGCCTCCTTTATTCTGCGCTTCAGATTATTCTTGTAATAAGTGCCCGTGCCGCCACCGACCCCGCAGATCACAGGCGGTACATTGAATAGTACTTTTCCAAATTTATTTTCGAGAATCACATCGCGAAAGCAATGCTCGAGGCTAAGCCCCCTTTCGCCACCGACATTCAAATAGGCCGAGGCTAGATATTTTGTATAGAACGATCTGCTGACCAGATAAAACCGGGTATCGATATAATCAAAGCGGGTCCGCTTGAATGAAAAGACATCGGCAAAATAGCCTTTGCACAAACAGGTCCCGTTCCATTCCCGGACGCAATCAAGAAAATTCTCGACCCACAGCTTGGCGGTGCATTTGGCAAAATAGTCCGACTCATTCAGGTAAGACGAATTGGCGATGGCGTAATTGACGATCTCTCCCTCGCCATATCCCTTGCCGTATATGCCGACCATTTGCGAATTGTTCTGGAAGAACAGGCACTCGATGTTTGCATCCGGGAACCTTTCAAGCACGACCCCGGAAAAGTCGTAGTTGGATCCGTCGCATATGACCAGGCGCAGGTCCGGCGATATGGCCAACCACTTCTCTATCGATTGAAGGGTCAACTCAATGCGGGTGTCCTTGTCCTTGAGCGAGACTGAATGATCAGAAACAATCACGCAAGAAGTCAAAAGGACGGGTGGCAAATTTGATTTCATTACAATTACAGATTCACAGCTAAAATAAAAAATCTATTTGAAACAATAAATGAGTTAATGACAATGATAATTGATAAATGCAGAGAAGATTCATGTGTCATTTATAATGTCTAAACACATTTCTACGGGTCCATCGTGCAACACGGGAAAGAAATGACTTTTTATCCAAATCGAATTGCTTTTGCCAGTTTGATTGAAAACAAACACCTAAAAAATTCTTTGAGATGCGTTCAATATTATCGCCATTACACTTTCCAGAAATATACTGTAGCTCGCTATGATAGACTTTAAATATTGGTTCAATAGGTATTATTGGGAACGGCCGAAATTTAAACATGGCTTCGCCGTACCATAATATTTCCGAAGGGAATAGCAAAATAGCATCATAAAAATTCAAGTTCTGAGGTTGCAAAAATTGGTCATCTAGGCAACTCCAGACTTGGCTATTCCAGATAACAGGAACTGGCCCAAAATCAAAATGACGGCCTTTGCGATCAAATATCATCATCAGTTGAGCACGTAGTCTATGGTAATTGTTATAAGCATCTGGTTGGTTATGATTGACAACAAATTGAAGAAATTCTTTAGCCTCGTGCATTACTGTGTATGGATGACCATCTGGCGAAAAAAAGTCAGTTACATAGAACGGATGAATAAAAACGCAATCGGAGTCCAGACAAACATAGGTGGTAGACAATCCCAACCGCCAAAATTCTGATTTAACTATTTGTTGGGATAATCCTCCAGGAAGCTTTGTTATTTTGCTTAAATCCAACCTTTGATTGGCAAGCAAAATGTCTTCATCTCTTATCAAGTTAATATTCAGACCTGAAATTCTTGCTTCAAACAAAGAATAGTCTTGGTCAGGAACAGAGATATAGAAAGGGATTGAGTCAGCGTTAAATTGCTGAACGCTCTTAGCAAGTCTTTCTAAACGCAGCAAATCATTTCGATATGACTTGCAATACAAAACCAAATCGCGCATAAGCTTAAAGTATAAGTCCCGTATTTAAAGATTCTATTGGGCTTCCATTGTTACGCAGATTTGGTCGCCTCGTAGCTGCCTGTTGAGTTCCGAAGTCATCTTGTCAAAGCTATCCAGCTGTTGCTTGCTAAACATTTTACTGTTCTTGTTTATGAAGCTGCGTTTGTCAAATAGAGATATCCCATTTTTATATTGCTCACTTAGAATAAATTGCTTGGGCGAAGAGTCACACCATAATGAAGACACGGACAATCCAGCTTCTGTCGCAACAAGCTTTATACTTTGATGAGAATGCAGGTAATAGTGCCGTGGAGCATCAATTTGAAACCAGTGCTCCTGATATCTTTCATAAGCTTCCGAGCTTACTGTTGGTATCCGCACTAGAATCTTGCCGCCTGGTTTAAGGAGTTGCTTGGCACGCGCTAAAATCTTGGCTTGTTCCGCCATGTGTTCAAGTGAATGATGGAACGTTATTAAATCAAATGAACCATCATATTGATCTAAAGTTGCCTTCTTGACCAAGAGCTCACCTTCCCATAATTGGTCATCCGGTAAGAATGGATCAAGCCCAACTGATCCTTTGATACCGGCTTCACGCATTTCTAAAACATGTGTGCCGGCTCCGGCACCTACATCAAGAACATCGCTGTTAAGGGTAATACCCAGCTTGCGGTAAATGTGAAACAAGGGATCTTTATTAGATAGGAAACTTATAAGCCACTCAAACGAGTTTGGAATACTCAAAATCAACCGCCTTCTTAATCCCCTTCTTAATCGTTTAATAAATCCTTTTGGCTCTAGTTTGTAACTATAGTAATCAGATGTGTAATACCGCGAAATATCCGAGGGAATATTACTTATCTGAAGGCATCCGCAATTAGCACATTCCGAATACATAAAGACATGGTTAGTACCCAACATCATTTCCTTGACTTTAATGTTTCGCTTTATGGCTCCGTTGCATATTCTGCAATCGACAAGATGTGATTTTTCCTCTTCTGTCAAAGCGTTCTCCAGATTCTTCATTGTACTAATTGACGCTACGAGCGCGGAAAAACAATTTTATGCTGATAGCATTAACGTTTCTTAAGTACCGCCAGCGCTTGAACCAGCTTCTGGGAAGGTCGCTATGCGCCAGCTGCAAGCGATTGGAAATCCTGTAGCGTGGAACTTCAGCACCGGCAATTTGCATGTCCAAATATTGGTGCAGTATTGCAAGATTTGCCTGGCGCACGTGGTAAAAAATAACATCCGCGCCGTGCTTCCGGATGACAAGGCGCTTGTTGCGTTTTAGCAGCGCTTTGGTTTCACCGGGAATCCTGCCAAAACTGGAGCTGCCCCGATGGTAAACAAAAGAGTCTTCTGCGACTCCCAACCGGTAACCTGCCACTTTGACCCTTAGCGAATAATCATGATCCTCATAATATCCCCGGCCAAAGTCCTCATCCAGCTCGCCAACTTGTTCGAAAACACGGCGTGGAATGGCAACACAAAAGAAATCCAGACGATAGGCAGACAAGGTTTCGTGTCCGCCGCTAGCCGCGTAAAGCAGGCCCTCTTTGATTTTATCTTCCATGTTGCCCGCCTTGGTATAAATGCATTGTTCATTTCCCGCCGCATTGGTAACAGGCCCAACCATACCTAAATGCTTATCGTGAGCAAAATGTTCAACCAGCCGGGCCAGCATTCCGGGCGACGGGAATGCGTCACTGTTGAGAAGAATAAAGATATCGCCTGTCGCTTGTTTGATGCCTGTGTTGTTGCCAGCAGCGAAACCTACGTTATGAGGGTTAAATACAAAGTCCACTTCAGGATATCGAATCTGTGCTTCGCGTAATTGCTGCTGAGTATCTGAATTAGAAGCATTGTCGACGACGATCACTTCCCATGTTTTGAAATCGGGGTCATTAGCCAAAGCGGCCAGGCATTTGCCAGTTGTTTCTTCATAATTATTGAAACTCAAAATGATGATGCTGATTTTCATAAACGTGACTGCCTGGGAGACAGGTGAGTTTCAACGCTGCGATGATGTATCAGGCATGCGCGAGCCAGGTTGATGATTTGCCGAGTGGCGGCTTCGGAAGTGTAAGGGGACGGCGCTCCCGAGTCGGGCAGATCGTCATGCATCCAGCGGGCATGCAGTTCTTCAAGTGCCGATGCGATCGCATCGGGGTCATCGGCCTTTACGGGCCAGTGCCCGAGTTCGCGCAGCATGCGTTCCATTTGCGGATTGCGCCAGACCAGCGCCAGGATCGGGCGCTGCGCCCACAGGTACTCGTACATCTTGGAGGGAATGTATTCCTCGCAGAACGGAACGGTGCCGTGCAACAACAACAGGCAATCGGCTGCGTTCATTCGTTTGAGAACGCGATCCCTGCCGCTTTCTCCCGTTTTCGGGTCGGTTTCGAGACGGCCAAACTGTTCGATCATCGCAGGGTTTGGGAAATCGCTTATGGCGCGCGCAGAAACGGGATCGATGCCGCCGCCGTATAGATGCAGGCGGACATGTTCTGCGGCTTGCGGGTTTTTTTCCAGAAATTGGCGCAGGCCCTGTAAAAAGATTTCCAGGTTACGCGTTTCCGCCAACGATCCGAAGTGCGCGATGACCAGATGTTTGCCGCGCTGGTAAGGCGCGCGTGCAAATTCCGGCGGGTTCGATCCGGGGATCAGACAATGTCCGCGTTCGCCAAGTTCTGGATGCCTTGCCCTTGCACGTGCCAAGGCTTCTTCGGTGAACCACCAGACCACATCGGCATGTTTGCAGATTTTTCCTTCCAGCCAGGCGGAAAAGCGCATGCGCATCCTGATTTTCGTTATCCCGGGGAAGATCATCGGATCATGAATTTCGGCGATCCATGGCAGGCCATATCTGCGCTTCAGCCAGTAGCCCGCCAGGTGCGCCGTATAGGCGCCGCCTGTCGAATAAACCAGTACAGGATTGCGCTTGCGGATGATACGGCCGCCGGTGAAGTAAGCGGTGATCGCCCACGACCAGTGGGTTTCGATCCGGATGAACAGTTTTTCGATCAGGATGAAGGGCAGCAATAGCAGTGAAATTATCGTCATTGCCAGCCGGTAAACGAATCGCGAGGAGATGCGCTGCTTCAGGTAGTGGCGCAAATCGAAGCGCAAGGCCACCGGCCCTGCCGGCAGTACCTGATGATGCTCGATCACTTTGTCCTTTTTCCCGGTGATCGCGCTGACAACAATCGGCTCTATACCCAGATTGAGCAGGTGCGGGATCTTGTCCGTGATGGTCTGGCTTGCTGCGCGACCATCCATGTTGAATCCGTGGGAAAGGATCAGCCAGACTTGTTTATCTTCGACGCTCATATGCAGAAATCAAATCGAACAGCGAATGGAGATTGCTTTAATGTGCATTGGCAAACTGAATGCGGTGCAGCTGCGCATACACACCATCCTTGGCCAGCAATTCACGGTGCGTGCCGGTCTCGACGATCTCGCCCTTCTGCAGCACGACGATGCGGTCGGCCTTTTCGATGGTGGACAGGCGGTGCGCGATGACCAGCGAAGTGCGGCCCTGCATCAGGGTTTCCAGCGCGGCCTGAACCTGGCGCTCGGATTCGCTGTCCAGCGCGGAGGTGGCCTCGTCGAGAATCAGGATGGGCGCATTCTTGAGGATGGCGCGAGCGATCGCGATGCGCTGGCGCTGGCCGCCGGAAAGTTTCACGCCGCGCTCGCCGACCAGCGTGTTCAATCCCTCCGGCATCTCGCGTATGAATTCCATCGCATGGGCGGCCTGTGCGGCGGCGATGATTTCCGCCTCCGGCACTTCACGCATCTGGCCGTACGCGATATTGGCGGCGATCGTGTCGTTGAACAGCACCACTTCCTGGCTGACCAGCGCGATGTTGGCGCGCAGGCTGGACAGTGTCAGATCGGCAAGATCATGGCCGTCCAGCGTGATGCGGCCGCTGCTGGGCAAATAGAAGCGCGGAACCAGATTTGCCAGGGTGCTCTTGCCGCTGCCCGATGCGCCCACCAGCGCGACGGCTTGCCCCGCCGGAATTTCCAGACAGATGTCGCGCAGTGCCAGCCGGTCATTCTGGTCGTAGGACAGGCTGACATGCTCGAACGCTATCCGTCCGCTGGCGCGTCCCAAAGCGATTTTGCCGGTATCGATTTCACCGGGCGTATCGATCAGGCCGAATATGCTTTCCGAAGCGGCCAGCCCGCGCTGCAGGAATTCGCTGACGCCGGTAAGCCGTTTGATCGGGGCGGTCAGCATCAGCATCGCCGCAATAAACGAAAGGAATCCGCCGACGGTGGTCTCGTCGCTGCGCGACTGCACGGTGGCGAGATAGACGATGACGGCCAGCGCCATCGCGGCGATCATCTGCACGAGCGGCACATTGGCCGCCGCGGCCATCGTCTGCTTCATGATGTAGCGGCGCACCCAGTTGGACTTGTCGTTGAACCGGTCATTCTCGTATTGCTGACCGCCGAACAGCTTGACCACCTTGTGCGCGGCAACGCTTTCCTCGATCACCTGGGTGATATCGCCCATCGCCTGCTGCGAATTGCGGCTGGCATCGCGCAGCCGGGCATTGATGATTTTCAGGATGAACGCAATGACCGGCAGCATCACCAGACTGAGCAGCGTGAGCTTCCAGTTCAGATAGAACAGCCAGCCGAGCAGGCCTGACAATGATGATCGAATCCCGGACCGAAACGGTCACGATGCTGGTGGCCGCCGCGGTGACCTGTGTCACGTCGAATATCAGCTTGGAGATCAGGTTGCCGGTCGCGTGATCGTCATAAAACCGGGTGGGCAGCGTCAGCAGTTTGTGGAACATCCTGTCGCGCAGGTCCATCACAACCTTGTTGCCGACCCAGCCGATCGCATAAGTGCCGACGAACGAGGCGACGCCGCGCACGAAAAAAATCAGCAGGATGATCAGCGGCGCAAAAGTGATCACGGTATTGTCCTTGTGGACAAAAGTGCCGTCCAGCATGGGCTTCAGCAAAGCCGGCAGCAGCGGTTCGGTTGCTGCGGTGACTGCCATCGCGATGATGGATAATGCAAAGGTGCGCCAATAGGGTTTGACGTAGCCGAGGAGGCGCAAATAGAGCTGGGCGCTGGTAAGATTCATGGCGCGCACTTTAGCAGAAAACACCCCATCCAGCTTGCTGCGGCCGGCAACAAGGCGCTGCGGCGAGCAACCGCAACGCGTAAAAGCACGGATGGCTATAATCGGATGGGCACAAATATCTGATAGGCTGCTTTTCAGATTACATGGGCGGGAAGAGGCAATGGCGATTTACGCGGTGGGCGACATTCAAGGCTGTCATGCAGAGCTGGTGCAGTTGCTCGATCGAATCAATTTCGATCAGGCGGCGGACCGGCTCTGGCTGGTCGGCGACCTGGTGAACCGCGGGCCGGGTTCGCTGGAAGTGCTGCGGCTGGTCAGGTCGCTCGGCGACAGCGCGATCACCGTGCTGGGCAATCACGACCTGCACCTGCTCGCCGTCGCGGAAGGTGAGGCGGAACTGCATCGCACCGACACGCTGGACGGGATACTCAACGCGCCGGACCGCGACGAACTGCTGCACTGGTTGCGCAACCAGCGCCTGCTGCATGCGCAAGACGGTTACGTGCTGGTTCACGCCGGACTGTTGCCGCAATGGAGCGTTACTCAGGCCGCAAGTCTCGCCCGTGAAGCCGAAGCGGCACTGCGCGGCGATGACTACGCGATATTCATGAAGCGCATGTACGGCAATACACCGGACCACTGGGACGACAGCCTGACCGGATACAAACGGCTGCGCGTGATCGTCAATGCCTTTACCCGGATTCGCATCTGCACAAAAGCCGGCGAGATGGAATTCAGGTTCAAGGGCGAGGTGGAAAACATCCCCGCAGGCTACCTGCCGTGGTTCGACATTCCGAAACGCGCCAGCGCCAAATCAACGGTGATCTTCGGCCACTGGTCGGCTTTGGGACTGCTGCTCAGAAAGGACGTCATCGCGCTGGATACCGGCTGCCTGTGGGGCGGCCCAATGACGGCGATACGGCTGGAAGACCGCAAGCTGTTCCAGGTAAGCTGCAAGAATCCGGTGGCGAAGCATTGGTGATCCTGAAATCGGAATACAGTTATTTCCTGGCAGGAAGAGGTGCGCGATGATTTACGTTCACATGCCCTGTGCGATCCGCCTTTGCAGTTGTAGCGGGCCCTGCGTCTGCTGTTCAGGCTTTTGCTGGAGGGGAGCTAAGATTTTGTAGGAGCGGGCCATGCCCGCGATTGTCCTTTTGTTCGCGGGCATGGCCCGCTCCTACAAGTCCTGACGGCGTTTGCCATGGTGATTGAATACATCGCAATTGATTGACCACTTTAGTATCTATAGGCTTGCGTTCAGACGCTTTCGCAAGGAACGAAGTCATGGCCGAAGCAGTTCTGGATATCAAACAGTGGAACAACAAACTTGGTATTCGCATCCCCACTGCGGTGGCGCGGGAGGCACATCTCCATGTTGATCAGCGCGTGCGGGTAACGGTCGAAGGCGATCAGGTCGTTATCACGCCTGTCGATGCCACAAAGCTCACTTTGGAACAGCGTTTGGCTGTCTATGATCCCAAGCGTCATGGCGGGAACCCAATTAATTCAACAAACCGGATTCCTGCTTTCGCGGAAATGACAACTGATTCAACATTTCCTTAACTTTACGAGTTATCCGGATTTTCCGGTGTTTGAAGATGTTCCGCTAAGCAGTAGTTTGGAATCGCGATCATGCGGGACAGGTCCGGACAATCAGGTGGCAGCCAAAAGGCTTTCGTAAGGGATATGCAAGCCGTCATGCAGACGCTTCACCATTTGCAGGCTCAGTCGTCGTTTGTGGTTCAGCACTTCGGAAACACGGCCGCTTGAGCCAATAAATGGCTCAAGGTCTTTCTGTGTCAGCCCTTGCTGTTCCATTCTGAATTTAATCGCCTCCACAGGGTCGGCTGGATTGATCCGGAAATGCTTGTGCTCGTATGCTTCGATGAGCGTCACCAGGATTTCCATCTCGTCCGCCTCTGGTGTACCCTCTTGTGCCTGATAAACGAGTTCCAACCGTTTGAATGCTGACTGTAAGTCGTCATTGTTGCGAATTGGCTTAATATTCATTTATTGTCTCCACGTTGATTTTGTCATACTGTGCATGGGTTCCAACGAACTTCACCCACGCAATCTCTGCTCGATATTGCATCTCTACGACCAGGCGGTACTTGTTCCCCGCGATATTGAACACGACACGATTGTTGCCGCGAATGCTCGCATTTCGGTATTGAGTTTTAGTGTCTTGCGGGGTTTTCCAGGTTGCCTTGACTGCCTCTTCTTACCAGCTGTTCAATGCTCCCTTTGAATCCGCATATTTTGGCTGACTCCAAAACCTGACCAAAGTACTCTTGGCAATCACCCGCATCCCATACCTCACATAATGGGAGAAATTAGGCCAGGTATGAATTTTTTGCAACCCACCCACCGGATAATCCGGATACCCATTGCATATTTGTTTGTCAACCAGCTATAACCAGCAACCGTTGCATCATCTGCTCCGCCTGCCGTGCATAATCGCCGCCGAACAGGTTGGCGTGGTTGAGGATGTGGTACAGGTTGTACAGCTCGCGGCGCGTGACATAGCCAGCATCCAGCGGATAGGCGGCGCGGTAGGCGGCATGGAAATCCGCAGGGTAGCCGCCGAACAATTCGGTCATCGCGAGGTCGCATTCGCGGTCGCCGTAATAGGCTGCGGGATCGAAGATCGTCGGCGTGCCGTCCGCAAGGAAGGCATGGTTGCCGCTCCACAGGTCGCCGTGCAGCAGCGAAGGTTGCGGTGTGTAGCCAGCGAAGAACGCAGGCAGCGCTTCCATCAGCTTTTCGCCGAAACGCTGCAACTGGCCGCCGTAGCCGTTCTGGTCGGCGAGGCGCAACTGGAAGCCGAGGCGATGCTCGCGCCAGAAAGTCACCCAGTCTTCGGTCCACGAGTTCGGTTGCGGTGTGGTGCCGATGAAGTTATCAGACGCAAAGCCGAAGCGCTTCGCTTCACAGCGATGCAGTGCGGCGAGCTGTTCGCCCAGCCGTCTTTGCATCGCCGCGCGAAGACAGTTCGAGGTGTTCCAGCACCAGATAGCTTTGACCGCCGGCGCTGCCGTGCACGACGGGACGCGGTACGCGCATCGTTTTCGTCGCAGCAATCGCGTCCAGTCCTTCCGCCTCGGCAACAAACATCGCCAGATGACGCGCATCATTCTGTTTCAGGAAATAGCGCGCACCGTCCGTTCCATCCAGCCGGTACGCTTCGTTGATGCTGCCGCCGCCGACGGGCGTTGCGGCAAGTATTACAAAGGGGCGTTGAGTTGCATCCCGGATTGCTGCTGCAACCGTGCCCCAGATGGACAACATTACAGATCGATGGCGCTGCCGAAGTGTTGTTCGTACAGTCCCGCCAGTTCGGCGCGCGTATAGCGGTGGTTCTGCCCGCCGCGATTGGCGATCTTGAGCGAACCCATCAGCGAGGCGAGCCGACCGGTGGTCTCCCATTCCCAGCCCGCCTGTATGCCGTACAGCAGGCCAGCGCGATAGGCATCGCCGCAGCCGGTCGGATCGACGATGGCCTGCGGTTTCGGGGTGGGTATCGCGATCTGTTTTCCGTCGGCATAGATCAACGAACCGTCCGCGCCCAGCGTGACGATCAGCGCTTTCACGCGCTGCGCGATCTCGTCCAGCGTCTGGCCGGTTTTGTCCTGCAGCAGCTTGGCTTCGTAATCGTTGACCGTGACATAACTGGCCTGCTCGACGAATTCCAGCAGTTCCGCGCCCGAGAACATCGGCATGCCCTGACCCGGATCGAATATAAACGGAATGCCCAGGTCGGCAAATTCCAGCGCGTGCTGAAGCATGCCATCGCGCCCGTCCGGAGAAACGATGCCCAGCGCGACGTCTTTCGCTGCCGAGACGCTGTTCAGGTGCGATTGATTCATCGCGCCCGGATGGAACGCGGTGATCTGGTTGTCGTCCAGGTCGGTGGTGATGAAGGCCTGGCCGGTGAAGTGGTCTGCGACGTGGCGGATATGGGTTTGCGCCAGGCCGAGATTGTCCAGCCGCGACGCGTAAGGCGCGAAATCGTCGCCCACCGTGGCCATGATCAGCGGGTTCCCGCCGAGCATCTTCAGGTTATACGCGATGTTGCCCGCGCAGCCGCCGTATTCGCGGCGCATCTCCGGCACCAGAAAGGCGACATTCAGGATATGGATCTGTTCGGGCAGGATGTGTTTCTTGAATTGGTCCTTGAACACCATGATGGTGTCGTAAGCCATGGAACCGCAAATCAGAGTGTGCATCGTCATGCCCCGGACATATTGAAGGGCCGGAATTGTAACATTGCGCTCGTCCATACCCTAAGCCAGGACCAGAAGCCGGAACGCGCATCGTGCGAGCGTGTCGGTTGCCTGGCAGTTTGAAATCCCGGATAATTTGCCCGTTGCAGGTGCGCTGCGCCAGACAGATAACGGCCAGACAGATCACAATAGGGACAACTTCCTTTCCACGGTGCAATCCTTTCAGGGGTTGCCCACCAACCAAAGTAAATAACACCGGCGAAATCATTCAGTTGAACATCCCAAGATGAATATAAAGTTTCAGCGCGCGGTCGACCGGTATGCGGGTGTGCCAATCTGCGCCTTGCTGTCTGCGGTGAACCGTATCGTGTCGAACGAGCCGGACGGCACGCCGCCGAAAAATATCCTGGTCATTCTTTTATCCGAAATGGGCAGCCTGGTGCTGGCGCACCCGATGTTCATGCGCCTGAAGCAGCAATACCCGGAAGCGCAAATGCATGTGCTGATGTTCGCGAAGAATCGCGAAGTGCTCGATCTGCTCGGCGTGGTACCGCGCTGAAAACGTGCTGACGCTGGATGACCGTTCGTTGAAGGGACTGGTTGGCGACAGCCTCAGGGTGATCCGCGCGATGCACAGACTCAAGATCGATGCGGTGATCGACTGCGAGCTGTTCGCGCGCATCAGCAGCATTTTCTCCTACCTGTCCGGCGCGCCGTTGCGAGTGGGTTTCCATCGCCACACCCAGGAAGGCCTGTACCGCGGATCGTTCATCAACCGGCCGGTGCTGTACAACCCGTACCGGCACTTGACCCAGCAATTCCTGACGCTGGCCTCGGCACTGGAATCGACCACCGACCCGGTTGCCAAGCTGCTGCCCGCGCCCTATACCGGCAACACGCCGGTGCTGGAATTTCCGCGCGAGGAACTGGACGGAAACATTCAGGGAGCTGCACAACGCGTTCCCGGCGATCAGGGACAAGAAGCTGGTGCTGATCTACCCGAGCGGCGGAATCCTGCCGATACGCGCGTGGCCGCTGAAGAATTATTTTCAGCTGAGCAAGACGTTGCTGGACGAGGGCTATGCGGTCGGCGTGATCGGCCTGAAAGGCGACCGGGAAATCGCGCAGGCCGTGGTGGATCACTGCAAATCGCCGGTCTGCGTCAATCTGGCCGGCTATACCCGGTCGGTCCGGCACCTGCTGGCGGTGTTCCATCGCGCCGATCTGCTGGTCACCAACGATGGCGGCCCGGGACAGTTCGCCGCGCTCACGCCGCAACTGCCCGCGATCATCTTCTTCGGGCCGGAAACGCCGGTGCTGTATAAATCGCTGGGCAACAATGCCTGGTGCTTCCACCGCCAGCTGCCCTGCTCGCCCTGCCTCACCGCATACAACCACCGCAGCTCGCCCTGCGACGGCGACAACCAGTGCCTGAAGCAGATCACGGTCGAACAGGTGCTGGCAAAAGCCCGCGAGATGCTTGCCATGGGCAAGGCCAAATCGCCGGCTGCAGCGCAGGACGGGCAACCGGCATGAAGCGGATTACGCAGCACCCGCTGACGCTCTGGGTATTCAGGAAACGCTTCATGAAATTCGCGACCGTCGGCGCGTCCGGTGTCGTGGTCAACCTGGTGGTGCTGTATCTGTGCCGGGAATTCCTGTTCACCGCGATTCAATCAACGGCTATCCGGCTGAATGCCGTCGCTGGCGGTCGCGATTTTCTTTGCGACCGTGAATAACTTTTACTGGAACCGGTTCTGGACCTGGGGCGATCGCACCCATCATCGCGACAAACACCTGGTGCTGCATTTCGGCCAATACGCGCTGGCCTGCTGGGTCGGCATGCTGGTTCAGGTGGTCCTGACCAACCTGTTCGTGATCTATATGCACTACCTGATCGCAAACGCACTGGCCATCGTGATCGCCAGTTTCTTCAATTTCCTGGTGAACAATTTCTGGACGTTCCGCAGCCACCAGCCCGTAGCGGAAATCGCGCTGCCCGTTATTCCGGAACCGGACATGGATCAGGAAACCGGCAGCAAATGAAGCCGACCGAATCCGGCTTGCGCACGGCCTGGTATCTGCTGGCCTGCCTGCTGGCGGTGTTTACCTATTTCTACGGCCTCGACAGCCAGCACATCCCGAAGAACGGCGACGAATATCCGTATGAGCACATCACCCGGCTGACTGCGGCCAGCGGCAAGCTGCTGCCGCTGCAATCGCAGCTGGACCACATGCGCAATACCAAGCCGCCGCTGCTGTTCTGGCAGGGCATCGCATCCACCGACCGGGGCAGCAACTGGACGCTGTGGGATCTGCGCTATCCCAGCGTGATCTACACCTTGCTGACCGCGGCGATGCTGTTCATGCTCGGACGAAAAATCACCGGCAGGCCGGAGACCGGCTTTATCGCCGCGCTGACCTTCCTCGCCTTTTTCAGCACCTATCGCTTCGGCCGCCCGTTCCTGACCAATCCGCCCGAGGTGTTCTGGCTGTTCCTGCCGTTCTTCGTGCTGCTGTACTGGCGGCAGACGTTCGCATCGCGCTGGCTGGTTCCGCTGCTGTTCGGCATCGCGATCGGCATCGGCTTTTTGTACAAATCCTTCGCGCTGGGCCTGCCGGTCACGCTCGGCCTGTCCGGCTGGTATCTGCATCGGCGCGGCTATCGTTGGTCCGAATTCCTGCGCGAGGATGCGCTGAAAGTGGTGATCGCGGTGTCGCTGTCGCGGTCGCGCTGTTCGCGATGTGGTTCGTGCTCGATCCCGATCCGCACGCGGTGTGGAAGGAATTCGTGGTCGGCGAAAATGTCGGCAAGTTCGATCCGCATGGGAGCTCGTCGTTTGATCTTGGTTATCTGTCGAAACTGCTGTGGGGCGGCTCCAGCATCTGGACCTACGCGCTGGCTTTCCTGACCAATCCCGGGCTGCTGACCTTTCCGGTCGTGGCGCTGTTTGTTGTCGCATACAAGCGGCGCAGCCGGATGGGCGACGAGGAGATGTTGCTGTGGATCTGGATCGCCGCGATGTTCATCAGCTTCGCGCTGCCCAGCCAGCGTTCGGGCCGCTACCTGCTGGATGCGATGCCTGCGGTTGCGCTGTTGTGCGCGCTGAACTGGCAGCAGATCAGCCGCAAGGCGTTCATCGCCAGCCTGCTGCTGGCAGCCGTACTGATCGCGGGGATTGCGTATCTGGCGATACGTCTGCAAACCGAAATGCAGGGTGCCGAGTTGTATCCGCCGGCGTTCTGGCTGCTGGTCACGGGCGCGGGACTGCTGGCGCTGCTCGCCATCGCCCGGCCTGCGATGACCCGGCCGCTGGTCAACGTGGCCGCACTGTCGGTGCTGCTGTGCCTTGCCGCATTTCTGCGCCCGTTCGACGGCGCGCTGGGCAATTACAGCGGGCAGGCACAGCGCGATGCCGGCGGCAAGGAAGTCGGCGTGCCGTGCAACTTCAGGGCGATGGACGAAGGCTATCGTTTCATGCTTCCCGGTGCGATGATCAGCGGCTACAGCGAGGACCAGCACCTCACCGCGAACCAGCTGGCGGCGCGCTATCCGTATTTTGCGGTGCAGCTGCCGCTGGATGACAGCGCGCTGAATGGCGGCTGCAGCGCATGCAGGATCATCGGCCAGCGCCTGGATATCCGCGGCCGCCAGAGTTCGGCCGAGCTGAAGGAAATGTTGCTGCACGGCAGGGTGTTCGAATACCTGTTCGTCAGGGAAGTGCTGATGGAGTCGCCTGCGGGCAGCAAAGTCATGCCTGAGCAGACACCCGGCAGGTATGCCGATGACGATGTCTTCCGGCGATCGAAAAAATCCTCACCGCCTGCTGCTGGCGCTGGTGGCCGTCGCGTTCGGTGCGGCCTTTTACAAGGTCGCGCATCATCCGGGTCCGGCCGCCTTTCAGACTGCCTACATTCGGACATCCGTCTTTCAGACTTCAGCGGCGGGAGCGCAACAATCCGGCAGCACCAGACCCGAGTTCCACACGGATTTTGTCTCTACCCAGCAGAATATTTCCACCCATGCGGCGTCGCTGGTCGAACTGGGCGACGGCCGCATCCGCGCCTTCTGGTTTGCCGGCAGCCGCGAAGGCGCGCCGGACGTCGTGATACGCAGCGCGGTGTTCGACCCGGCGAAAAATTCATGGAGTCCGGAACGCAGTATCGTCAATCGTGCAGACACGCAGCGCGCATTGCTGCGCTATGTGAAAAAAATCGGCAACCCGGTCGCGCAGCGCGCACCGGACGGCAAGCTGTGGCTGTATTACGTGACCGTGTCGCTGGGCGGCTGGGCGGGCAGCTCGATCACCGCGATTACGTCGACCGACGACGGGGCGACATGGGGCAAGCCGCGGCGACTGATCACCTCCCCGTTCATCAACATCAGCACGCTGATCAAGGGCACGCCGTTCCTGTATAACGACGGCACGATGGGCCTGCCGGTCTATCACGAGTTCATCGGCAAATTCGGCGAACTGCTGCGCATCGGCGGCAACGGCAACCTCATCGCCAAGCAACGGCTGAGTTACGGCAAATCGACGCTGCAGCCGGTGATGCTGATAACCAGTCCACAGGATGCTTTGGTGCTGATGCGCCGTTCCGGCAACAGTCCGAAGCGCGTGATCTCGACCATGACCGACGATGCGGGGCAGCACTGGAGCGCATCCCGGGCCACCGCACTGGCCAATCCGGACGCCGCGATCTCGGGCGTGGTATTGCCTGACGGCAAGATGCTGGTGGTGCTGAACAACATCGAAGAAGGCCGCGACGCGCTGTCGCTGGTGGTTTCGGCGGACGGCGGAACGACCTGGAAAACGGTTTATCAACTCGAAGACCAGCGCGGCCAGCCCGCCGACCCGGTCCACTTCGGACTGATAGCCGCGAAGCTGGCCAAGGCCACCGATCCCGGCATTGTCGATGCAAGCGCCTATGCGAAATCCGCGCAGCGCAACAAATGCATCGCACAGCATTGCGACTACGAGTTCTCCTACCCTTACCTGATCCGGACGCGCAGCGGCGACTTCGATCTGGTCTACACCTGGAACCGCAGCTTCATCAAGCATGTCCGGTTCAACCGCGCCTGGCTGGACCAGCGCATGAAAAACGATGCCGAACTTCACTGACCTGACCGGGCTGGCCGGCGTGGCCGTCGCAACGGCTGCCGCAGTGCCGCTGTTGCCCGGCATGGCGGGATTTTCCAAATCGCGACTGGCCGTGCTGCAGGCTGTGGTGTTCGCGCTGATGCTGATCCCGTTCGGCGACATGCCGCTTGCCGCCTATCTGCGCGGCATGACCGGCGACCTGAGCATCACCACGCTGGTGCTGTTGGGTTGCGCGATGCTGCGCCCGTGGATGGGCTGCGCAGCGGACCGGCAGCGGCTGGCGCTGCTGGGCCTGATTGCGCTGTCCGCACTCGCGTTCTATCCGATGGCTTTGGGCGCCGGCGCATATGATCCCTATCGGCTGGGATATGGCAGTGTGCAATTCGTCGTGGTGCTGCTGTTGTTCGCACTGGCCGCGTGGTCGCGCGGATATGCAATGATTGCGCTGTGTATCGCGCTCGCCACGCTGGCCTGGGCGTCCGGCTGGTATGAATCCGGCAATCTCTGGGATTACCTGATCGATCCGTTCGTCGCAATCTACGCGCTGGCGGCGATGATGAATTATTTCTTCAGGACGCTGCTGAAAGTCAGCCGGGGCCGCTAAGGTTGCCCGCAGCATGGCTGGCGGTTATTGGATATGATTGCCATACTTGCGGGTGACCGCGTGTTGCGTAAAGGCTGAAGCGAACCATGTTTTCCATACCGAAAATCTTCGAAGGAAAACCGGACCATCCCATGTACGACGTGAAGGAGGCCGGGAGGCTGCTGGCCGAATTGCCGAAGGACAAACCCTTCAAGGCAATCGAGGAAATCACCGCCTGGCTGGATTCGGTCAAGGATACAGCCGGCTTTCTGCCCAGGGTGCGCGCGGAAATCACCATGTTGCTCGACGAAACCGGCCAGCCGCTGTATGCGGGGCTGTTGCAGCTCTATCTCGGCGAGCCGCATTTGCACGATTTCAAGGGCAAGCATCTGTGGCAGGGTCTGCACGGATTTGTGAAGACCCTTTCCGAGGCTTATTCCGTGTGCCTGCGCGAATACCGGCAGGCGGAGAAAATATCCATCGAACACAGGGAACGGATGCCGGTCATTTGCGTGCGGCTGCTGCGCGCCGCCGCGGAGCAGATGAAGCTGCAGTTGATGCACTATGTGGACATCGAACAATCGGTCTGGGCACAGCTTTGCGATTGCTACAATTTTGCCGAGGCCGCACAGGTTGCCGAAACCATGGTTTTCGCCTACCCGAAGCATGTGATCCACGTCAGCCCTCAGCGTGAACTGGTGCGTGCGCTGATGCTTTATGAATCGTCGCCCGGCACGCTGGCGCCGGACCAGATCGAGGTGTGTTTTCGCATTGCCGGGCGCATGGCCAGCTTTTTCGATTTCAGGAACACATCCGAACCGGATTGTGCCTATTGCTTCGATCTGGCCGAGTCCGGCGTGCCCAGGCGGGCGGACGGAAATCTCCGGACTACGCCGTCGATGCGATTTTTCGGCGCTTGCAAGGCGCTGCCAAAAATTGCGGAAATCATCGCCCAGCATGAACAGGGGCTGATTCGGCAAGAGCAGCGTTTTGGCAGCGAATTTACACCGTCTGGCAAATTGACGGTGCTGAAGCATTTGCAGCTGTACTGGGGCAAGGAACAGCTGCACCGGCACCAGCAGCGCAGGGGCATTATCTCCACGATTGATGTGGTACACAGTTTCCGGATGATCAGCAGGCTGGTCACGCACATGGATATCGACAATGCGCAGAACATATCCGAGAAAGATGCGGCGTCGCTGAAAGAACGTTCGGCGATCAATCTCGCCGCCGATAACGGCGAGATTGATTACGCCACCGAAAGCTGGAACGTCACGGATGTGAGCGTCGATGGGATTGGCGGGACGATTCCGAATAACGGGGGCGACTGGGTAAAGATCGGCGACCTGTGCGGTATCAAGGCCGCAAACGGTTCGGTATGGTGGGTCGGCATGATACGCAGGCTCCATACCAATGCCGGGGGCTCAGTGCATGTGGGTATCGAAATGCTCGCGAGGAAACCGCTGTCAGTCTGGCTGCGCACACTCGGCAAGGGCACCGAAAAAGTATCCAACTGGGAGACCAGTTCAAGTTCCTTCGAGTACGATTACGTGCCGGCCATCCTGCTGCCGGACGCGAGCAATTCCTATGCGAACGCGACGATGCTGATGGAATCGGGGAGTTATGTGGCGGAAACGCTTTATGAAGTGATGCTCGGCGAAAAAAGCCGTGATATCAAGCTCATCGATTTGCTGGCAGAAGGCGAAGACTACGAGCAGATCCGCTTTCAGTGGCTCAATCCAGCACATTGATTGGCCGGCAATGGATGAGCATTCCCGCGCCCGGAGCGATAAATCTGGGCACCGGGAAACGGCAATTTCACTACATCAACTGTCCGCTTTCGACTGCGATTTCAACCGGTCGACGCAACACTCTAAAATCTGCGTAAGCAGAAGGAGCGTTGCATATGAAACAGAGAACTCGGATTTATTATACTGAAAGTCAAAAAGCATTGATGTGGGAACGCTGGAAGAAAGGCGACACGCTTCATCAAATTGCGCAGTTGTTCGATAGGCATCATCCTTCAATACAACGTATTTTGGCAGAGACAGGAGGAATACGACCCGCACAACGAAAACGTCCTCGATTGTCACTGACTCTAGCTGAACGTGAAGAAATATCTCGCGCAGTAACTGCAGGTCAATCAGTTCGCTCGATTGCAACGTTCCTCGGGCGGGCGCCATCGACCATCAGTCGCGAACTCAAGCGCAATGGGGGCCAAGAGGACTATCGTGCGAGTCAGGCCGAACAAGCGGCATGGGATCGGGCGCATCGTCCCAAACCTTGTAAACTAGTCGAGAACCGAGCATTGGCACACATCGTAGCCGATAAGCTCAAATGGCAGTGGTCACCGGAACAGATTGCCGGATGGCTGAAGCAGACTTACCCAAGCGATGAAAGTTACCAGGTGTCACACGAGACCATCTATCGCAGCCTCTATATCCAAGCCCGAGGCGCATTGAAGAAGGAGCTTCTGGATCACTTGCGACGTACGCGAATCATGCGTCGTTCGCGCCATCACACTCTAAAGACTGAAGATCACGGCAGAATCACCAATACCGTGTCGATCAGTGAGCGTCCTGCCACAGTTGAAGACCGTGCGGTACCGGGACATTGGGAAGGGGATCTGTTATGCGGCAGTGGTAACAGCCAGATTGCGACCCTTGTTGAACGCCAGACACGTTATGTGATGCTGGTGAAAGTGGCCAGTAAAGATACCGAGACCGTCATCAACGCACTGATCAAGCATGCTCATAAGTTACCGAACGAACTCTACAAATCGTTGACCTGGGATCGAGGCAAGGAAATGGCCGACCACAAGCGATTCACGCTGACAACCGACATCAAGGTCTATTTCTGTGATCCCCAGAATCCCTGGCAACGTGGAACGAATGAGAATACCAATGGTTTATTGAGGCAGTACTTCCCAAAAGGAACAGACTTATCGGTACACTCTCAGGCACATCTCAATACTGTGGCCCGTAGACTAAATGAACGTCCACGAAAGACGTTAAACTTCGAATCACCGGCCGAACGGTTTAACCAATGTGTTGCGTCGACCGGTTGAAATCGCAACCCAAAAAAGACATGCGACCATCTAAATTAACTGCCCGAAACCGGTCATTCACAAAGTTCAGCAAGAAACACAAAGCAGAACAACGCCAACTTCTACTTGCAACACCTTACCTCGCTATGACAATTAATTTTTCCCCTGATCATGCGGCACGGTCACAGTAGCGCTGGCTGTGGCTTTGTTCCCGGATCCATCGGTTGCGGAATAGGTGACGGTGTAGATGCGTCCGGCCAGATTGGTCCCCGCGCGTTTGGCCTTTAGCTGGAATTGCCGGTCGTCGGTGCCGGGCTGGACATCCTTGGCGTCACTGATATCCAAGTCCTCGTTCGAGGTGATGGATTCGAGCTTGATTTCGGGCTCGGGGTCGTAGTCGTCTGTCACCGTAATCGTCGCATTGATGGGCACCAACTTGTTGTTGGGCGGCCACAGCGTGCTAGGACTCAGACTTACCGTGAGTGTGGGCGGGGTGGTGTCGACGCGTTCGAGCGTGCCCCAAACGTCTTTTCCAGAAACCAGACCCACCTTGAAGCCACCCTTGATGTACATTTCATCGGGGCCTGTAAATAGGGGCTGGCCTGTGACCATCGGCAAAGAAAGCTTGTTATCCACCAAAGGAACCGTCGCGCTGAACCCCGCCAGGGTCTGCCCAGGCAAAATAGCGTTTGGCACATTCCCGAGACCCGGGGAAGCAAGCCATTCCAAGTAATAGTTATCGGTCTCCTGTTGTCCATACACATGGGATGTCCAGGACGCTGGCTGGACGGTACTGCCCGGGGCGAGAATGATGGCTGTGCCGGTTTCCCCTGTCTCGCCATAAGTCCAGCCCAACGGCAGCCGGGTGAGTTGTGGATACTCACTGCCATCCGCACCATAAAACTCGCTGCCGATCGTAAAATTATTGAACATCGTATCGCCGTTATTGATCACCTTGTAGTTGTAGACGATGTTGCCGCCATAGTGGATGCCGTAAACCAGCACGCGTATGCCGGTGGCAGGGGGCGCTGTCTGGGCATGTACAGTGCCCACTATTCCGGCCAGCAGCGAGAGGATTGCGGTGATGCGGAAGAAAAAACGGTTCATGTTGTGTCTCCTTGGTTCTCAGGGAAGCTGAATATGTACAGGGTCAGGTCTGGGGTTTTTAAACCTTCCCCCCCACTGCAGGTTGCATGCAGGTGGGTTGACCGTTGCGCTGTTTATGTAATCCTGTACATCGCTGGCAGGCGACATGAAAGGAGTACAAAATAAACACGCTTTAACAATAGTAGGAGGTGTTGTTACCTGTGCCATCATTGCATCGATGACATCCCTAGGTATGTCTATCGCCCTGCCCAGTACGTGAGGCGCAAGATTCCCCGATGAAGAAGGTGTCGAATCAATGCGGTGCCACTTCATTTCGTCATCCACATTCGCAATGACGGAGGCGCATGCTTGTTTATCCACATCCGACACAACTTTCTTTTGGATCTCTTTCCACTTTTTCCATATAGCAAGCAGGTGATCCTGGTATGCCGCAGTCCTGACGGTGGCGCTCGGGCCGTTATAGGGGATCGCAAGAGCATGGATTTTGTCAGCCACACACTGGGCTCCATCTTTCATGTCTGGCGTCAAACCTGCTGCGCAAGCGTTGTCGACATCTATCCCTTTGCCTTTTTCCAGAGAATTTGAGCACGCATCAGAAAATGGAGGTGGCGGTTTCGGGAGCGGATCAACCGTGCAAGCGGAAACACAGCTTGTTCCAGCAGCATCGAATTTATAGCCAGTATCACATGCACAAGGGGTGCCAGACGCGTGGGCAGGACAGGCGGCAGACGGTACACAGCTTGTTCCGGCTGAATCAGGCACATAGGCAGTGGGGTCGGACACTGAGGGATCATTACAGGTGCAGGAAGTTGGATTGGTTGCAGGCGTGCCGGTGGAATTGGGAGGACAAACGCTGCGGGACCCCATCCAGCCTAACCCGCTCCATGAAGGGAAACATACAACTCCAGAGCTGTTGTTTGCAAAGCATGCGTCCCCGGCAATTTCCGTCCCGTTATAGTGGACTATGCGTGGGCTATATTTACATTCAGCCTGCATCGATGCCAGCCTTGCACAGGCTTCCAGCTCGGTTGCGTAGATGCAGGTGCTTGGATCATAAATATTGGAACACCATCCGGAAGTCGGGGTGACAGTGCCCGATGCATGTGCCTGTCTAGTTATTGACATCGACGCGATAACGAAGATCAAAAGGTACAGAAAAATGGACAGTAAAGCTGGTCGACCAAGTCTTGTTGTATCAAACGCCGGCGCATCCATTCTTTCCCCTTTGAATTTTCAGAATTCGTCATTTCGATAAACTAAGCTCAAGACTGGTTTGTTTTTATTCCTTGAGCGAGTGGTGTCAGAACGAACTAGCCGCACTGCCATGGGCACGAAGCTTTAACTATATTTATAAATATGTAATTGAGTAACTGACGAATGGTAATAAGTAATGGACAAATGGTAATTTTCAGTGGCCGTACCCTTATTGAATCAGTGAATCAATATTATCGCTGCGGTTCGTCGAATTGAGGAACGCTGCGACTGGCCGCTTATGGCCGATCGCCGTCATTAACCAAGTTCTCATTTGCAGCGTATCGTAATGTCTGCCTGTCAAACCAGCGCTTGGTAAATTATCAGCACCCATACCACCAGCGCATTCACGATGCTCAGGAACACCGCCGCGCTGGCGATGTCCTTGGCACGCCTGGCGAGCGGGTGCTGTTCCAGCGAAGTGTGATCCACTGCCGATTCAAGCGCGGAATTGAGCAGTTCGACGATCAGCACCAGCAGGATGCTGGCGATCATCATGGCCTTGCCGGTGGGGCTGGCCGGCAGCAGCAGCGCGGCGGGTATCGCGATCGCCGCGACCAGGACTTCCTGGCGAAACGCGTCTTCGTGCTGCCACGCCGCGCGCAACCCCTGCAGCGCAATGCCGGTCGCGCGCCAGGCGTGGGTCAGGCCGGGGCGGTGTTTATTGGGGTTTTCCACACCGGCACGCCCGCTTCATGCGTCGCCATACGACTCGATGGGCGGGCAGGAGCAGATCAGGTGCTTGTCGCCGCGCACATTGTCGATACGGCCGACGCTGGGCCAGAATTTGTTGTTCCTGACCCACTGCAACGGGAAGGCCGCCTGCTCGCGGCCATAGCCATGCTGCCAATCGTCGGCGACCACTGCCCTCGCGGTGTGCGGCGCATTCTTCAGCACGTTGTCCTCGCGGTCCGCCTTGCCGGCAACGATGGCGTCTATTTCCCCGCGTATCGCGATCATCGCCGCGCAGAACCGGTCCAGCTCTTCCTTTGATTCGCTTTCGGTCGGTTCGACCATCAGCGTGTCGGCAACCGGGAATGACACGGTGGGCGCGTGATAGCCGTAATCCATCAGGCGCTTCGCGATGTCGCCCACTTCCACACCGGCGTCGTGCTTGAATGCAGCGCAGGCCAGGATCATTTCGTGCGCGCAACGGCCGTTCTTGCCGCTGTACAGGGTCGGGTAATGGTCCTTCAGCGATTCCTTGATGTAATTGGCATTCAGGATCGCGATGCGCGTCGCCTCGGTCAGGCCCTCGCCGCCCAGCATCTTGATGTAGCCGTACGAAATCAGCAGGATCAGCGCGCTGCCGAACGGGGCGGCGGATACCGCATGCACGCCCTGCGCGCCGCCGGTCTCGACCACGGCGTGGCCGGGCAGGAACGGTGCCAGATGTTTCGCGACACCGATCGGGCCCATGCCGGGGCCGCCGCCGCCGTGCGGAATCGCAAAGGTCTTGTGCAGGTTCAAATGGCAGACATCCGCGCCGATGTTGCCCGGGCTGGTCAGGCCGACCTGCGCGTTCATGTTGGCGCCGTCCATGTAGACCTGGCCGCCGTTGGCGTGGATGATGCCGGTGATCTCGTTGATGCTTTCCTCGTAGACACCGTGCGTGCTCGGGTAAGTCACCATCAGACAGGACAGATCATCCCTGTGCTGTTCGGCCTTTTCGCGCAGGTCGGCCACATCGATATTGCCCTGCTTGTCGCATTTCACCAGCACGATCTTCAGGCCGCACATCGCGGCGCTGGCCGGATTGGTGCCGTGCGCCGAGGTGGGGATCAGCGCGATGTTGCGGTGCGCATCGCCGCGCGAACTGATGGTAGGCCTGTATCACCAGCAGGCCGGCATATTCGCCCTGCGCGCCGCTGTTCGGCTGGAAGCTCATCTTCGCGAAGCCGGTGATTTCGCTGAGCGCCTGGTCGAGGCTGGCGATGACTTCCTGGTAACCGGCTGCCTGCTCGATCGGCACAAAGGGGTGGAGGTTCGCGAATTCCGGCCAGGTGATCGGGATCAGTTCCGCGGCTGCATTCAGCTTCATCGTGCAGGAGCCCAGCGAAATCATCGAATGGGTCAGCGACAGGTCCTTGTTTTCCAGGCGCTTGATGTAGCGCATCATCTCCGACTCGGAATGATAGGTGTTGAAGACCGGGTGCTGCAGGATCGCGGAGCTGCGCATTTTGACCAGCGGTTTTTGCTCGAAAATCCGAGCTTCGGTAACTTGCGCGGCCGGCTTGCCGGCGGCTTGAGCGAACACCGCGATGATCGCGTTGATGTCTGCGGCATCGGTGGTCTGGTCGACGGAGATCGTGATCGCATCCGCGGTATAGCGGAAATTGATCCCGGCCGCTTCGGCCAGCTTCCTGATCTTCGCGTTGTCGGTGCCGCTGATCTTGAGCGTGTCGAAGAATGCAACTTCCGCAATGCGATAGCCGAGTTTTTTCAATTCTGCTGCCAGTGTGACCACCGACAGGTGCACCTGCAGCGCGATGCCCTTCAAACCTTCCGGCCCGTGGTAGACCGCGTACATGCCGGCCATGATCGCCAGCAGCGCCTGCGCGGTGCAGATGTTCGATGTCGCCTTGTCGCGGCGGATATGCTGCTCGCGGGTCTGCAATGCCATGCGCAGCGCCGGATTCCCGGCCGAATCGACGGAAACGCCGATGATGCGCCCGGGCATGGCGCGCTTGTAACTTTCGCGGCACGCAAAGTAGGCCGCGTGCGGGCCGCCGTAGCCCATCGGCACACCGAAGCGCTGGGTGCTGCCGACTACGACATCGGCGCCCCACTCGCCCGGCGGCGTCAGCAGCACCAGGCTCAATACGTCGGCGGCGACCGCAACGGCAATTCCGTGTGCCTTGGCTTTGCTTGCAAAATCCGCATAATCGCTCACCTCGCCGTCAGCGCCAGGATACTGCAGCAATACGCCGAAAATGCCGCTTTCCAGCCTGGCGGTCTTGAAATCGCCGATCACCAGTTCGATGCCCATCGGCGCCGAACGCGTCTTCAGCAGGTCGATGGTTTGCGGAAAGCACGCGTCGGAAACGAAGAATTTGTTCGAACCGCTTTCGACCGCCTCGCGTGTACGGTGGTGAAACAGCATCGCCATCGCTTCGGCGGCTGCGGTGGCCTCGTCGAGCAGCGATGCATTCGCGATCTCCATGCCGGTCAGGTCCATGATCATGGTCTGGAAATTCAGCAGGGCTTCCAGGCGCCCCTGCGCGATCTCGGCCTGGTAGGGTGTGTAGGCGGTGTACCAGCCCGGATTTTCGAGGATGTTGCGTTGTATCACCGCCGGAACGATGGTGTTGTAATAGCCCAGCCCGATATAGGTACTGAATAGCCTGTTCTTTGCGGCGATGCCGCGCAGGTGCTTGTGGTATTGATATTCGGACATGCCGCCCGGCAAATTCAGCGGCCTCTTCAGGCGGATTTCGGCAGGAACGGTCTGCGCGATCAGTTCGTCGACGGAGCTTGCGCCGATTATTTTCAGCATCGCGGTTATATCGCTGGCACGCGGGCCGTTATGACGGCCGACAAATTTATCAGTGGAGATCATGGGATTACTTTCAGAGAAGGGTAAAGAGGGAAGGGAGAAGGGTGGCGCACTGCGTGCGCCGGGGGTTTACTCCTCCCCCTTCACCCTTATCCCTTCGCCGGTTTTCAGTGTGCTTCGCTGTCGACGACGGCCTGGTACGCAGCGGCATCCAGCAGCGCGGATACGTCCGCGGCGTTGTCCGGCTTCATCGCGAATATCCAGGTGTTGTACGGGTCGGAATTGATCGCTTCCGGTGTGCTGTCCAGTTCGGTGTTCACGGCCGTGACCACCCCGCTTACCGGCGCATAGATGTCCGCCGCGGCTTTTACCGATTCCACTACCGCGCATTCTTCCTTGGCCTTGAGTTTGCGTCCCACCTCGGGTGCTTCAACGAATACCATATCGCCCAGCAATTCCTGCGCATGCTGTGTAATGCCGACGCTGATGGTGCCGTCTGCATCGGTTTTGACCCACTCGTGTGACGGGGTGTACTTCAGGTTTGCCGGATTGCTCATGGTCTGATGTCCTCTGGAGAAATTAAAGGGTGAATTAAATGGAATAAATTAAATTAAACCTTTGCCGTTGCGCGCGAAAGGATATTTCACCACCTTTGCCGCGAGCATTTTATCGCGAATCGCGACCTGCACGGCGTCGCCTGCCTGCACGTCCCTGGGCACCCTGGCCAGTGCGATGGATTTTTCCAGGGTCGGCGAAAAACTGCCGCTGGTGATTTCGCCCGTCCCCTGAGCGCAGTGCACCTGCTGGTGGCTGCGCAGCACGCCACGGTCCAGCAGCACCAGACCGACCAGCCTGCGTGCCGGTGGATTGGCGAGCAGTGCCGCCTTGCCGATAAAGTCGCGTTCGCTCTTCAGGTCGACGGTCCAGGCCAGTCCCGATTCGAGCGGATTGACCGATTCGTCCATGTCCTGGCCGTAGAGATTCATTCCGGCTTCGAGGCGCAATGTGTCGCGCGCGCCCAGCCCGATCGGCTTCACGCCCTTTTCCGCCAGGTTGGCCCAGAAATATGGCGCGGCCTTGGCCGGAATCATGATTTCGAATCCGTCTTCGCCGGTATAGCCGGTGCGCGCGATGAACATGGTGCCCATCTCAACCGCGCTGAACGGGATCAGATTTTCGGTCAGTTCCCGGCTGCCTGGCAGCGCTTCCCAGACTTTTGCGCGCGCATTCGGGCCCTGCACCGCGATCATCGCCAGTTCGGGGTGGTCGGCGATTGACAGACCGGGCGCATGTTTTACGGCCTGTTGCTTCATCCACGCGATGTCCTTGTCTGCGGTGCCTGCGTTCACCACGATGCGGAACCACGCCTCGTTCATGAAATACACAATCAGGTCGTCGATCACGCCGCCGTTTTCGAGCAGCATCGTCGAATAGAGAGCCTTGCCGGGTGTGGTCAATTTGTCGACATTGTTGGCCAGCAGGTAGCGCAGGAATGCACGTACACCGGCGCCCTTCATGTCAACGACGCGCATGTGCGATACGTCGAACATGCCGCAATCGTTGCGTACCTGGTGATGTTCGTCGATCTGCGAACCGTAGTTCACCGGCATATCCCAGCCGCCGAAATCGACCATCTTTGCGCCCATCGCGCGGTGTGCAGCATTTAATGGTGTTTGCTTTAGTGGCATGGCTTCCCCAATCATTAATGTGGGGGAATTTTCGATAACCGTTGCAAGCGGTTGATATGCAGGGCGCCGCGCAGCGGGACACGAGACATATCTGGTCAGATAGGCGGGTGGCGAGCGAGCACGCGACAATGCAGATTAACCGCGCAACAGGTTAGCGGGAACTCCCTGGTGCTGCGCCCCATCTGTCCTTGATACCTGAGAGATTACAACTTGCGTTGCGTGCCCCTTCGGTGGCCGGCTTTGCCGGCGCTCTCCAGATTTGCCTGTGTCAATGGTTCATTTAGCCTGAGCGGTTGCGGGTGTTGCGCCTTCGGCGGTGTCCTGGCCTGATAAACGCCAGGCTGACACGCTCTCCCATTGATCTGAACGGCGCTGCGAAATATACCGGAAAGTCGATATGCTGACAAACGGCAAATGGCTGCATGGGCCATACGCATGCCGGCGGCGCAATCCCATTCAGGACGCCAGCCGATTATTCCGGTAACCGGGAAATCGGTGGCCTACCTGTTTGCATAAAGGAGCACGAGACGATAACCGGAGGGTTTGATATCGGCGGTGTTGAGGTGCAGTTTGATGCTGAGCTCATGATTGGGCAGCATCCCGGATGTTTCACTTTCGGTCTCGGGCAGGTAGTCCGCCGGGTGGAAAGTGCGGCGCGCCAGCGCCTGGTCCTGCACATTGTTGAGCGTGAGCTCCAGATCGGGAAAGGCCTGGGGATAGGAGGCGTGGTTGCGCAACAGCGCATTCAGCGTGATCTGGTTCTGGTTGGTCGGATCGGCCTCGATTGCGGATGATTCGATATTCATCAGGCTGGCATGCCGGGGCAACGGAACGCTGCACTTCAGTATCCTGCAATAGCCCACGAGTGCGGGTTTCAGAGGCGGAAACTGTGCAGCAAGATCGACACGGAAAAAATACGCAGCCTGGGCGAGCAAAACCAGCAACAGTAATAGTGCCGCCACGCTCCATGGCCAGGTCCGGGGTTTATCCTGCAGCGCTGCGTTATCCTCGTCCTGCACCACGGCGACCTGTTCGGCCAGCGTCATGGGTTGCAGTACGGCCAGCCTTGAATCGGACGGCACGGTGGATGTGCCCAGTACCGGCAGATCAAGCGGCAGATCGAGCTGGTCCGGAGCGAAGTTGGGCATGGTATCGAAGGCCTGCAGACAATTTCCGCAGCGCACCATGCCGTGGTGAGCCTCCAGCTGCGCTTTGGTGATCTTGAAGCGGGTGTTGCAATGCGGACAGACAGTGGTTCCCTGCATGTTAGCGTTTGCGTCCGGACAGGCACGACCAGCCATCCTCGAAAATCGGGGTGTCAAGGTCGAACCATTGTTGATAGATATTCATCACGTCTTTTGCCTGTTCCTCGAGTATGCCGGAAAGCACGATACGTCCGCCTTGCCGCGTCGCGTTTGCCAGCAGGGGGGCAAGCAGACGCAATGGGTTGGTCAGGATATTCGCTATGACCAGGTCATAGCTTGATTGCGGCGCTTCATCGGGCAAATAAAATGCCACGTTCCGGACCTGATTGGCGATCGCGTTGCCGCGGCTGGCGACAACGGCCTGAAAGTCTACATCAACGCCGGTCGCCTGTGCAGCCCCGAGTTTCATCGCGGCAATGGCAAGAATGCCGGATCCGCAACCATAGTCGAGCACCGTTTCGCCACCTTGCAGATTGCTGTCCAGCCAGCGCAGACATAAACGGGTGGTGGGGTGACTGCCGGTGCCGAATGCCAGTCCGGGATCGAGCACGAGATTGATCGCATTCGGGTCGCTTGCGGTATGCCAGCTTGGCACGATCCACAGGCGCGAAGAAATCGGGATCGGCTCGAACTGCGATTGGGTCAGGCGCACCCAGTCGTTGTCATCCAGGGTTTCGATATGGTGTTCCGGGATGGTGTCGAGGCCGATGGCTGCGCAGGCGTCGCGCAGAATCGCATCGACATCCCGGTCACGGTCGAACAGCGCGCTGACGCGGTTGTGTTGCCATACTCCGGGGGGCGGTTCACCGGGTTCGCCGAAAATTGCCTGCTCATCCGGTGTGTCGGCATCGGCATCAAGCAGATCGGCCGACAGTGCGCCGAGTTCCAGCAATGCTTCGCTCAATGCCTCGGCGTGCTCGGCATCGCTAGTCACAACCAGGCTCAGCCACGGCATTTATTCCAATCCCATTTCGAAGGTCAAACAAGGCGGCGACAAGCGAACGACGCGGGCAGTGCAATAGGCACGACTAGGAGAGAGCAAGGAAGCCAACGCAGTTTCACCGATGAAATGTGATTGGAATTATTTGCCTTTGTTGCGTTCTTCCAGACGCTCTTCCAGATAATGTATGTTGGTGCCGCCACGCATGAAAGCGGCATCCTGCAACAGTTCGCGATGCAAAGCGATGTTGGTCTCGATTCCCTCGACGGCCATTTCCGACAGCGCAGTGCGCATCCTCGCCATGGCCTGATCGCGGGTATCTCCGTAGGCGATGATCTTGCCTATCATCGAGTCGTAATGCGGCGGCACGTAATAGTTCGCATATACATGGGAATCCACGCGTATCCCGGGACCGCCGGGCGGATGCCAGGTAGTGATACGTCCGGGTGAGGGAATGAATTTGTAGGGGTGTTCAGCGTTGATGCGACATTCGATGGCATGGCCGCGGAATTGAATGTCGCGCTGCTTGAAAGGCAGTTTCTCGTTCGCGGCGATGCGAATCTGCTGCTGTACGATGTCGATTCCGGTGATCATTTCAGTGACCGGATGCTCGACCTGCACGCGGGTGTTCATCTCGATGAAATAAAACTCGCCGTTTTCAAACAGGAATTCGAACGTGCCCGCGCCGCGATAACCGATCTTGCGGCAAGCCTCGGCGCAGCGCTCGCCGACCTTGTTGCGCAATTTGGGATCGAGCAGCGGGGCAGGGGCCTCTTCCAGTATCTTCTGGTGCCGGCGCTGCATCGAGCAATCGCGCTCGCCGAGATACACCGCATTGCCATGCTGGTCGGCGAGTACCTGGATCTCGATGTGCCGCGGGTTTTCCAGGAATTTCTCCATATACACCATGGGATTGTTGAAAGCAGCCTGCGCCTCGGTGCGCGTCATGGTGACCGCATTCAGCAGCGCTGCTTCGGTATGCACCACGCGCATGCCGCGTCCGCCGCCGCCGCCGGAAGCCTTGATGATGACCGGATAGCCGATGCTGCGCGCAATCTTGATGATCTCGGCTGGTTTGTCCGGCAATGAACCCTCCACACCCGGCACGCAGGGAACGCCGGCCTTTTTCATCGCGGACTTGGCGCTGACCTTGTCACCCATCAGGCGGATCGTCTCCGCACGCGGGCCGATGAATACAAAGCCGCACTTCTCTACCCGTTCGGAAAAATCGGCATTTTCGGAAAGGAAGCCGTATCCGGGATGGATGGCCTGCGCATCGGTGACTTCCGCCGCGCTGATGATGGCCGGGATGTTCAGATAGCTTTGGGTGGAAGACGCGGGTCCGATGCAGACCGATTCATCGGCAAGTTTTACATATTTGGCATCGGCATCCGCCTCGGAGTGCACTACCACGGTTTTTATGCCCATCTCGCGGCAGGCGCGCTGAATGCGCAGCGCTATCTCGCCGCGATTGGCGATCAGGATTTTTTCAAACATGTGCTTTCTCCGCAGTGGAATGGGATTTGCGGCATTCGGCCAGCGGGCGATTGGTTTGCGACATTGCGCTGCGCATCGGCAGTTCTCCGATGTAACTGGCAATCAGGAATTGAGGCATGTTGACGGCTCCGGTCTTGGTCACTGCACGAAATCGTGCCATATCGATCAACCGATGACGAACAGTGGTTGGCCGAATTCAACAGGCTGACCATTCTCCACCAGAATGGCTTTGATGACCCCGCTCTGATCCGCTTCGATTTCGTTGAGCAACTTCATCGCTTCGATAATGCACAGGGTCTCGCCGCTGTTAACGGATTGGCCAACATCAACGAATGCCTTGGAACCCGGCGAAGCGGAGCGGTAGAACGTGCCTACCATCGGCGATTTGACCACGTGGCCTTCCGCTACTGCCGGCTTGGCGGGTTCTGCTGCAGGTGCGGCGGGCTGGGGGGCTGGAACGGCTGCAGTGATAACGGGTTGCGGTGCCGGCGCATAGGTCTGCTGAACGGATGCGGCGGTCCGGGTGATGCGGACGCGTTCTTCGCCCTCGCTGATTTCCAGTTCGGCAATGCCGGAGCTCTCGACCAGTTCAATCAAAGTTTTCAGCTTGCGTAAATCCATGTTGACCTCCTTAATTACCTGTTATTTGTTGTTAAGTGCGAATTGCACCGCGAATTCATAGCCTGCGGCGCCCAGCCCGCTGATCACGCCGACAGCAAGGTCGGAAAAGAACGATTCCTTGCGGAAGGCCTCGCGTGCATATACGTTGGAGAGATGTACTTCGATGAACGGGATGCCGACAGCAGCCAGCGCATCGCGCAATGCGACGCTGGTATGGGTGAACGCGGCCGGATTGATGATGATGAACTGTGTCCCGTCATGTTGAGCCTGTTGCACCCGTTCTACCAGTTCGACTTCGGCATTGCTCTGGAAGCAAAACAGTTTTGCACCGTATTTATCGGCCAATGTCGTTAAACGCTCGTTAATTTCATTTAACGTGACGTGACCATAAACCGATCGGCTCGCGACTGCCGAGCAGATTCAGGTTGGGTCCATGCAGCACGAGAATATTTTTCATGTGCGCAGTTTGCCGTAAATTAGGGCAATTTGTCCAGTATTTTGGCGAAGATGCCCAAATTATCTTAGAGCCCAATATTTTGAAGCGTTTTCAGAAACTGGGCGGTATCCTGATAGCCTGTCACGCGAAAATCAGCCACCTCTTTGCCATTGCGTATCGAAAAACAGGATACCAGGCGGGCCGAACAGGCCGTAGCGTTTGAGCAGGGCTTTGTCGGCTTCGCTGTTTGCGGTGACATCGGCTTGCAGCAGCAATACCGGTTTGAGTTTGGCTTTTACGTTCGGATCGGAAAAGGCAAAGCGCTCCAGCTCCTTGCAGGAGATACACCAGTCGGCGTAGAAATCAAGCATCACAGTCTGTTTCCCGCGTACCTGGGCGATGCGTTGATCAAGGTCTGCGCTGTCCTTGACCCGGGAAAATTGCAGCGAAGCCGGCGCCAGTGTTTCGGCATGGCCGACGTTGCCTAGCGGGCGCAGGATATCCTTCGCGCCGGATAGCGCACCAATCAGGTAGGCTGCCCCCAGCAACAGCGCAAACAGGCCGACACCCTTGAGCAGCCTGTGCCAGCCGCCGGCATTGTGCGGAAGCGCATCCAGTGCACGCAGATAAATCGCCGAAAAGATCAGCAACGCCGCCCACAGCAGCATCTCCACGCTGACGGGCAGCAGCGGCTGAATGATCCAGATCGCCAGAGCCAGCAACATCACGCCGAAGAATTGCTTGACCGATTCCATCCACGCACCGGCTTTGGGCAGCAACACGCCGGCCGAAGACGCCGATCAGCAACAGCGGGACACCCATGCCCAGCGACATTACAAACAGCGCAACGCCGCCCAGCACGGCATCATGTGTCTGGCCGATGTAGAGCAGCGCACCGGCCAGCGGCGCAGCCACGCACGGTCCCATGATGATCGCGGACAGCGCGCCCATCGCGAACACGCCGCTAATATGTCCCCCGTGCAGGCGGTTGCTGGTGTCACTCAGCCTGCTTTGCAAAGCGGTGGGCAGTTGAAATTCATAAAAGCCGAACATGGACAACGACAGCAGCACGAACAACGCAGCGAAGCTGCCGAGTACCCAGGGTGTTTGCAGCGCATTGGAAATCAGGTTGCCGGAATATCCCGCGGCAACACCGGCTGCGGCATAGGTGATCGCCATACCCAGCACATAGGCCAGCGACAGCAGGAAGGCGTGTCGGTGGGTGATTTTGTGGCCGCGGCCGACGATGATGCCGGACAGGATAGGGATCATCGGGAACACACACGGCGTCAGCGATAACAGCAGCCCCGCGCCGAAGAAGAAGGAAACAATCAGCCAGAAATTGCCATCCTTGAACAATTTTGCGATTTTCGAATCCTCCGAGACGGGCTGGGAAGGAGGCTGCGCAGATTCGGTCAACAGCGGCGCTGCGGTCTGGGCAGCGGTCTGTTCGGCGGCAACTTTCGGCAGGGAGATGCGCAAGGACTTGGTAATGGGCGGATAACACAGCCCCTCTTCACTGCAGCCCTGATAGACCGCATCCAGTGTAAAACTGGTTGCTGCATTGGTGGTGCGGCTGAGCGCGATCAGGCCCTGAAAGGAATGATGAAACACCTCGGTGTCGCCAAAATTGGGATCATGCTTGATTTCACCTTTGGGCAAAGTCACCGAGACGATTTTGACATTGCTGTCTTTGCTGGTGAAAACGACTTTGTCGCGATACAGATAATAGGTCGGGGTCACGCTGAAGCTGGCTTGCAGAGTGTGTGCATCGCGGGGTTTCACTTCGAGGCGGAAGGCGTCATCGGGCTTCAGAAAGTCGGGTTGCTTGCTGACAGTCAGGCTGGAAATCCGGTCCATAAGGCTTTCCGCATTCGATGCGGGAGCAACAAGACAAAGCAGCAGCAGTAAAGCAAGTCGCATGGTTATTCCTTGAGTTTGGTTGATTCCTGGTCTACCCAGTCCAGATAGGCAGGTAAACCGGCTGTCACCGAGACAGCGATGATTTCGGGAAGTTCGTAAGGGTGCGCTTCGCGTATCAATTTTTCAAGTCGCGGGTAAGCGGCTTGCGTGGTTTTGATCAGCAGCGGCACTTCGGAGACGGTTTCGATATCGTCCTTCCAGCGGTAGGTCGAGGTGCAGGGAGCAAGCTGGTTCACGCAGGCGGCCGCGCGCGCTTCGATCAACTGGCGCGCAAGCTTTTCCGCTGATCGCAGCGTCGGGCAGATTGGTCATCACGAGCAGGATATCGTTCATGATCTGGCAAAGCGCAATCCGAGTTGCAGCAGTTCGTCCCACACATCGCCCTGGCGCAGGCCCTTGATGGTCTTGTCCAGTCGCGCTGCCTGCTGGATCGCGCGTTCGAGGAGCGGAAATTTGAAGCGGTGTGCCGCATTCTCGATCAGCCGCTGTTTGTCCTTGCGTACCCGCAGGTCGCGCATTGCATTGCCGATGTTGGCGCCGCGCTGCACGGCTTGCGTAACCTTGCACAGCGTGCGGATATCCTCGCTGAGCGCCCACAGGACCAGCACGGTTGCGGTCCCCTCTGCGCGCAGCCCGTCCAGGATGCGCGTGTAGCGCGCCGCATTCCCGTTCAGCATTGCTTCGGTAAGCTTGAAAACATCATAGCGGGCCACATCCATTACCGAATCCTTGACGTTATCGAAGGTAAGCATGCCGGCGGGAAACAGCAGTGCGAGCTTCTGGATTTCCTGGAATGCCGCAAGCAGGTTGCCTTCGCAGCGGTCGGCAAGAAATTCCAGTGCAGCCTCGTCGGCATGCTGATCCTGCCTTTGCAGCCTTGCGGCAATCCAGCGCGGCAGCGCGCTGCGCGGAATGTCGTCGGCGGAAACCATCACGCCATGTTTTTCAAGCGCGGCGAACCACTGGCTTTTCCGGGCAGACCAGTCCAGCCCGGGCAGCGTAATCAGCGTCAGTACGTCGCTGTCCGGATTCGCCGCATATTCCTGCAATGCCTGCCCGCCTTCGATACCGGGCTTGCCGGACGGAATGCGCAGGTCGATAATCCTGCGCGAGGAGAACAGTGACAGGCTGCGGGCGCTGTTGCTCAGTTCCGCCCATTTGAAATGCTGTTCGGCAATCAATGTCTCGCGTTCGCCGTAACCGGCGACGCGTGCCGCGGAGCGGATGTTGTCTGCCGCTTCGAGTGCCAGCAGCAGCGCGTCGCCATACACCACATACAACGGTTTCAAGCCGGAGGCGAGATGACGCGGCAGTTCTTCGCTGGAAATGGGCATGATTTACTTTGACGCCGGCTTGATCCGGCTCAGGCGCCGCACGATCTGCTGAACCATGTCGGTGCGCATGCTCTGGTAAAGCAGTGATTCCTCAGCCTCCATCGCAAGGACATGATTGTCGTCGTAGGGGAAATCGCTGCGCATCTCGATTTGGTCGGCAGGAATCAGGTCATTATGCTGGCGGTCGTATGCACGCAGGGAAACGCGGTAATACAACTCGAATTCGTTTACGCGCCCGCTCGCATCCAGCGTAAGAATTTGCTTGTCGGGAATTTCAGAATCGATGTTGAGCACGACATCGGCCTGCTTGGGCGAGTCCAGCAGTTTCACCTTGTTCGCCTCCAGCGAGCGGCGCAATTCCTTGATGAAGGCGGTGCCGGGATTGGCCGCTTCCAGGTACAAGGTTTTGAATTGCATGCCAGCCTGTCCGCGCAGATGGAAACTGCAGCCGGACAGCAGAACGGCCGCAAACAGCAGGGCCAGCAATCGGAGCGGCAATCGAATCGGCAGACGCAAGATTTCTCCCAGCAAGATTTATCCCAGTAAGATTTATCCTAGACCACGACGTTGATCAAACGACCCGGGACGACGATGACCTTCTTCGGCAACGCGCCGGCCAGATGCTTCTCGATCGCCGGGTGGGCAAGCGCCAGCTTTTCCAGGGTTGCCCGATCGGCAGATTTGGCAACCAGCATGTTGCCGCGCAGCTTCCCGTTCACCTGGATCACCAGGTCGATTTCGTCCTGCACCAGCGCGCCCGGGTCGGCAACCGGGAAGGACTGGTCCAGCATGTCCGTGCCCGGGCGCAGCTCGGACCACAGGGCCTGGCAGATATGCGGCACGATCGGGTTCAGCATCAGCGTGATTGCTTCCAGCGTTTCCTGAACCACGCTGCGCGCGGCCGGGGTACGTTCGTCAAATTTCGCCAGCGCGTTGAGCAATTCCATGATCGCCGCGATCGCGGTGTTGAACGTCTTGCGCCGCCCATGTCGTCATCCACCTTCTGTATGGTCTGGTGCAGCTGCAGGCGCAGCGCTTTTGCCGCGGCACTCAATTCGCCGTCCTTGTAGCGCGCCACCACGCCCTGCTCGACGTGGTCATGGGCGGCTTTCCAGACCCGCTTCAGGAAACGGAACGAGCCCTCCACGCCGGCATCCGACCATTCCAGCGCTGGTCCGGCGGCGCGGCAAACATCATGAACAGGCGCGCGGTATCGGCACCGTACTGGTCGATGATCGCCTGCGGATCGACGCCGTTGTTCTTGGACTTGGCCATCTTTTCGGTGCCGCCGATGATCACCGGCTGGCCGTCGGCCTTCAGCTTTGCGCCGACCGGGCGCGCCCTTTGCGTCGGTCTCCACATCCACGTCGGCCGGATTGATCCACAGCTTCTTGCCGCCCTCGCCTTCGCGGTAGAACGTCGGCGCGACCACCATGCCCTGCGTCAGCAGATTCCTGAACGGCTCGTCGCCCTGCACCAGCCCTTCGTCGCGCATCAGCTTGTGGAAGAAGCGCGCATACAGCAGGTGCAGGATCGCGTGCTCGATGCCGCCGATGTACTGGTCCACCGGCAGCCAGTGCTGCGCGGCCTGTCTTGTCCACCATGCCGGTAGCGCATTGCGGGCTGGCGTAGCGCGCGTAATACCAGGACGATTCGACGAAGGTATCCATGGTGTCGGTTTCGCGCCTGGCCTTGCCGCCGCATTGCGGGCAGGTGCATTCGTAGAATTCCGGCATCTTCGCCAGCGGCGAACCCGCGCCGTCCGGCACCACGTCCTCCGGCA
This sequence comes from uncultured beta proteobacterium, assembly GCA_963827265.1. Lineage (GTDB taxonomy): Bacteria > Pseudomonadota > Gammaproteobacteria > Burkholderiales > Gallionellaceae > Gallionella. The sequence continues at coordinate 1,014,743 of CAWHAD010000007.1, forward strand.
ATACCACCGGCAACTGTTCGTCCGGCACCGGCACGTCGCCGCAAGTCGGGCAATGGATGATGGGGATCGGGCAGCCCCAGTAGCGCTGGCGCGAGATGCCCCAGTCGCGCAGGCGGAACTGCACTTTCTTTTCGCCCAAGCCTTTGGCGGCGAGGTCGGCGGCGATGGCGTCAACGGCTTGCTTCGTAATTCAGGCCGTCGTATTTGCCGGAGTTGACGCAGACGCCATGTTCCTTGTCGGCATACCACTCTTGCCAGGCAGCATCGCTGAAGCTTTGTTCTTTCACCTGCGATGGATTGCTTGATCGGCAAGTTGTATTTCTTGGCAAAACCAAAATCGCGCTCGTCATGCGCCGGCACCGCCATCACCGCGCCTTCGCCGTAGCCCATCAGCACATAGTTGCCGACCCACACCGGCACCTGCTCGCCGGTCAGCGGGTGGGTGACTTTCAGGCCGGTGTCCATGCCCTTCTTTTCCATCGTCGCGATGTCGGCCTCGGCCACGCCGCCCTGCTTGCATTCCTCGATGAAGGCGGCGAGCTCGGGATTGTCCTTGTGCGGCATGGGTCGCCAGCGGATGCTCGGCGGCCACGGCGACGAAGGTCACGCCCATGATGGTGTCGGCGCGGGTGGTGTAGACCCACAGCTTTTCATGCCTGACCGTCCAGCTCGATACGGAAACGCAAAGCGCACGCCGTAGCTCTTGCCGATCCAGTTGCGCTGCATGGTCTTGACCTGCTCCGGCCAGCCGTCCAGCTGTGTCGAGGTCGGCAGCAATTCGTCGGCGTACTGGGTGATGCGGAAGAAATACATCGGGATGTCGCGCTTTTCCACCAGCGCGCCGGAACGCCAGCCGCGCCCGTCGATCACCTGTTCGTTGGCCAGCACGGTCTGGTCCACCGGGTCCCAGTTCACCGACGCGGTCTTCTTGTAGATGATGCCTTTTTCGAACAGCCGCGTGAACAGCCACTGTTCCCAGCGGTAGTAGTCCGGCTTGCAGGTGGTCACTTCGCGCGACCAGTCGATGCCCAGCCCCAGGCTCTTCAGCTGCCTGCGCATGTAGTCGATGTTGGAGTAGGTCCACGCGGCGGGCGGCACGTTGTTCGCCATCGCGGCGTTCTCGGCGGGCAGGCCGAATGCGTCCCAGCCCATCGGCTGCATCACGTTGTAGCCCTTCATGCGGTGGTAGCGCGACAGCACATCGCCGATGGTGTAGTTGCGCACATGGCCCATGTGCAGCTTGCCGGACGGATAGGGGAACATCGACAGGCAGTAATATTTGGGCTTGCCGGACGGTTCGGCTGGCACGGAATGCCTGTTGCTTGTCCCAGTGCTGGTGTGCCTGCTGTTCGATGCTTTCGGGGTGGTAATTGGCTTGCATGTGGGCTGTTTCTGGTGCGCGATATGACGATCCGTCATTATAGCGGTATCGCCGGCCGGCAGCGAATGCGCGCAAATGCGCGGGCCGTATTGCTTGGGTGTTGCCTGGATCCGGAAAATCCCGTTGCACGGTCCCTGTCTGATGTCGTTTGCATAACCGTTCAAAGGGGCATTCTGCTAGAATTACCGGCCAAAATTTTTATAAATCCCTCAGGAGAGTTCACCATGTCCCGCAAACATCCCGTGATTGCCGTCACCGGTTCGTCCGGTGCAGGCACCACCACGGTAAAACGTGCCTTTGAAAATATTTTTCGCCGCGAAAAAATCACTGCGGCGGTCATCGAAGGCGACAGCCTGCACAGTCTGGATCGCATGGCATTCCGGGCCGCCGCAGCCGAAGCGGCCAAGGCCGGCAACAACACGTTCAGCCACTTCGGCCCGGAAGCCAACCACTTCGACAAGATCGAAGAAATGTTCAAGACCTACGGCGAAACCGGCATGTGCAAACGCCGCTACTATGTGCACAGCGATGAAGAAGCCGAACTGCACAACAAGCATTTCAAGACTGACCGATCTGAAACCCGGCGTATTCACTCCCTGGGAAGATATCGAGGCGAATTCCGACCTGCTGTTTTACGAAGGCCTGCACGGCCTGGCGCAGGACGAAGCAAGGCATCGATGCGGCCAAATATGTGGATCTGGGCATCGGCGTGGTGCCGGTGGTCAACCTGGAGTGGATCCAGAAGATCCACCGCGACGGGGCGGAGCGCGGCTACTCGGCCGAGGCGACGGTGGATACCATCATGCGCCGCATGCCGGACTACATCAACTACATCACACCGCAGTTTTCGCGCACCCACATCAATTTCCAGCGCGTGGCCACGGTGGACACTTCCAATCCGTTCATCGCGCGCGACATTCCGACGCCGGACGAAAGCTTCGTGGTGATCCGTTTCCGCGACCCCAAGGGTGTGGACTTCCCCTACATGCTGCATGATCCACGACTCCTTCATGTCGCGCGCCAACACCCTGGTCGTGCCTGGCGGCAAGATGAGCCATGCGATGGAAATCATCCTCGCGCCGATCATGCACGACATGATCGAGAACAAGAAGAAGTAAACATTTTGAAAGGGACTGCGGGGGAAGCAGACGGCAAGTTTGCTTCCCCGTTTTATTTACAATGAACATTCTCAACGGACTGAACCCGGAACAACGCCAGGCAGTGACGCTGCCGCACCAGTCCGCGCTGATCCTGGCCGGGGCGGGCAGCGGCAAGACGCGCGTGCTGACCACGCGCATCGCCTATCTGATCAGCACCGGGCAGGCCAGTCCGCACGCGCATTCTCGCGGTGACGTTCACCAACAAGGCGGCCAAGGAAATGCTGACGCGCCTGTCGGCGATGCTGCCGATCAACACGCGCGGCATGTGGATAGGCACTTTCCACGGTCTGTGCAACCGCATGCTGCGCGCGCATTACCGCGAGGCGAATCTGCCGCAGACCTTCCAGATACTCGATAGCGGCGACCAGCTTTCCGCGATCAAGCGCCTGATGAAGGCGATGAACGTGGACGACGAAAAATATCCGCCGCGCGAAATGCAGAACTTCATCAGCGGCAGCAAGGAGCAGGGTCTGCGCGCGCACGAGGTGGAAGCCTACGATCCCTACACGCGGCGCAAGGTGGAAGTGTTCGCCGAGTACGACGCGCAGTGCCAGCGCGAAGGCGTGGTGGATTTTTCCGAGTTGCTGCTGCGCTGCTACGAGCTGCTGTCGCGCAACGCAGCGATGCGCGAGCACTACCAGGAGCGCTTCAAGCACATCCTGGTGGACGAGTTTCAGGACACCAATCCGCTGCAGTACCGCTGGCTGAAGCTGCTGGCAGGTGCAGGCGAATATCGCAGACCCCCACCTCAATCCTCCCCCGGAGGGAGAGGAAGCGATCGTGAAAGGCAATCTTCAATCTTTGCGGTCGGCGACGACGACCAGTCCATCTACGCGTTCCGCGGCGCGAACGTCGGCAACATGCAGGAGCTGCTGCGCGACTTTCATGTCGAGAACGTGATCAAGCTGGAGCAGAACTACCGCTCGCACGGCAACATTCTCGATGCCGCCAACGCGCTGATCAGCCACAACCGCAACCGCCTCGGCAAGAATCTGTGGACCTCGGAAAGCGGCGGCGAGCCGCTGCGCGTGTACGAGGCGCCGACCGATGTGGACGAGGCCGATTTCATCGTCGAGCGAGATCCAGCAGCTGAAACGCGAGGGCGTGAATCTCAGCGAGATCGCGCTGCTGTACCGCTCCAACGCGCAGTCGCGCGTGCTGGAACATGCGCTGGTTTCGGCCGGATTGTCGTACCGCGTCTATGGCGGGCTGCGCTTCTTCGAGCGGCAGGAGATCAAGCACGCGCTGGCCTACCTGCGCCTGATGGAAAACACCGACGACGACAATGCGCTGCTGCGCATCATCAACTTCCCGACGCGCGGCATCGGCGCGCGCAGCATCGAGCAGTTGCAGGAAGCGGCCAGACATAAACAACACGACTCTGTGGGATGCGGCGGCGCGCGCGGGCGGCAAGGTGTCGGCCTTTGTCGCGCTGATCGAATCGCTGCGCAGCGCGACGCGCGAACGCGTTCAACCGCATACAAGTCGGCAATCCGTCAGCAAGGCGGACGGAATTGACACGGGAAGCGGTGTACCGGAGCCTCCGGCTCCACCCTGCCGCTGCCGGAGATCATCGACCATGTGCTGGAACACAGCGGGTTGATCGCGCATTACCGGAACGAGACCGGCGCGAAGAAGCGCGAGGCCGAAGAGCGGCTGGAAAACCTGAACGAACTGATCAATGCGGCGACGCTGTTCGTGCACGAGAACGAGGACGACAGCCTGACCGCCTTTCTCACCCACGCCTCGCTGGAAGCGGGCGAACACCAGGCCGGCGACCAGGACGATGCGCTGCACCTGATGACGGTGCATGCCGCGAAGGGACTGGAGTTTCACACCGTGTTCATCACCGGGCTGGAGGAAGGCCTGTTCCCGCACCAGAACAGCCAGAACGTGGACGGCGGGCTGGATGAAGAACGCCGCCTGATGTATGTCGCGATCACCCGCGCGCGCCGCCGCCTGTACCTTACCTTCGCGCAAAGCCGCATGCTGCATGGCCAGGCAACTTACGGCATGGCATCGAGTTTCCTGCGCGAGTTGCCGGACAACCTGCTGCACTGGATTACCCCGGCGATCGCCCGGCGGGATACGTTCGCCCAGCCGTTTACGCTGCCGCGCGAAGAACAGGTTAGCGGCACTGCGCAGTCTTATGACCACACTACAGGATGGCGCAGCGGCCAGGCGGTGACCCATCCCAAGTTCGGTGAAGGCATGATCGTGAACCTGGAAGGCAGCGGCGCGGATGCGCGCGTGCAGGTGAATTTCCGCAACTCGGGCGTGAAGTGGCTGGCACTGGAGTATGCGAAACTGACCGCCGTTTGATCAGCGCAACAGGTCGTACCGCACCCCTAGCTGAACGTCGATTCGTCGCTTTTAAAGATATCGTCCTGCGGCGGGGTATCCACGGTTTCCTTCAGCGGGGGGAATATGTCGTTATAGCTGGAATAGAGCGTGGTAAACACCATCGGCAGCAATATCAGCCAGCCCAGCATCATCGGAAGACTGGCGAGCATTGCCAGCAGCACGAAGGTAATCCCGTACAGCAGCATCGGCAGCGCGTTAAAGACGAAGGCGCGCAGGCTGAGTTTCATCGCCTGCAGCGGCGGGACATTGCGGAAGTACACCAGCATCGGCGCGAACTGCATCGCCATGATCAGCAAGCTGAACAGCACGATGCCGAGCAGCACCGCCAGACCGGCACCCGCAAAAGCCTGCAGCATCACGGCGGGATCGGTCTCGGGACGGTCGCTCATCAGCACGCCAACCAGCGTGCCGCCGCCAACCGCCATCATCAATCCGAGTATCAGGTACTGGCTGACCAGGGAAATGCCGCCCAGCGTGACCAGTTGCGAAGTGTGTTTTCTGAAACCGCTGAACAGATGCGCCAGTTCCAGCTCATCGCCCTGGCTCAGCGCGCGGCAGCCGGCCATCAGGCCGACCATAATCGCCGGCACCAGCAGGCTCATCAGTGGCTGTCCAACTATGGGGACGCTGGATATGACTATTGCCGCAATCATGCAGATAAACAGCAGCACGATCCACAGCAGCGGCGCCTTGATAAACAGCGCATAGCCCTGCTTGATCCACAGCCAGCCTTGCCGGGCCGGAAAGCGTTGCGGTTCCATCATGATTTTGTGCGCCTCCTTGTTACAGCCAGACCGGCTGTGCTGACTCGATATGGTATTTCAGGATGCGCTCGAAGTGGTGCGGGTCGTGCGCATTGATCAATTCGCCGTCGCGGGGCAGGTGCTTGTCGAACAGGCGCGACAGCCAGAACCGCAGCGCGGCGGCCCGCAGCAGCAGCAGCCAGGCTCCTCGTTCGCTGTCCAGCAGCGGACGCACGGCATGATAGGCGCTCAGCAGCGACTGCGCCTTTGCGTTATCGATCGTGCCATCGGCATTCGTGCACCAGTCGTTCACGGTGATCGCAACATCGTAGAGCAGCGCATCGCTGCATGCGAAATAGAAATCGATCAGGCCGCCGATGCGATTGTGTTCGAGCAGAACGTTATCGCGGAACAGGTCGGCGTGGATCACGCCTTGCGGCAGCGCTGTCCAATCCTGCCGCGCGTGCAGCGCGACTTCGCTGTCCAGCAGATCGGCCTGATTCGCATCAAGAAAAGGACGGACCCTGGGCGCGGTTGCGGCGCGCCATGTCGCACCGCGCGGATTCGGCATGTTCTGCAGGAAACTCTGGCCGGCAATGTGCATCTGCCCGAGCATCGCGCCGATCGCGGCGCACTGCGCGATGCTCGGCACAGTGACGGACTTGCCGTTCAGGCGGCTGACGATGCAGGCCGGTTTGCCATTGAGCGTGCCCAGGAACTGATTCGAGCGGTTCGCCACCGGATTGGGGCAGGGAATGCCGTGCCGAGCCAGATGCGCCATCAGATTCAGGTAGAACGGCAATTCGTCCGCGCCGAGTATCTCGAACAGGGTCAGCACAAAGCGGCCATTGCTGGTGGTGACGAAATAATTGGTGTTCTCGATGCCGGAGGCGATGCCCTGCAGTTCCAGCAATTGGCCCAGAGAATAATCGGCCAGCCACGCGGTCAGATCCGCTTCGGAAACGTTGGTGAAAACCGCCATCTGCTAGAAGCGGTGTATGACCCACGCGGCGGGCGAACGCCGGAATCGAGACTTTCCTGGCGCGAAAACTTGCCGTCTCCCCGGTCGTCCACCAGATAATAGGGCTTGCCCACCTTGGGTATGATCTTGATCATGTACAGCCTGCCGCCGACGCGATATTCCTCGACGGTCTACCACCTTCTCCTTGGTGATGGTCACCTCGGGTTCGTTGTCGGCAGAATTGTTGATTACGGGAGGCGGCGGCAAAGGCTCGAGTTTGCGCGGTGCCGGCTGTTCGGCAAATGCCGCAACGGAACAAACGCTCAGCAGCAACAGGATTAGTGGACGCATCGGGTTGGAATTCCGGATATGAAAGAAATTCATTTTAGCCGATGCGCGCAGAATCTGTGTGTTTCGCTGCATGATATCCCTGTTCAGCCGGTGCTTCAGTCCGGCGGTTCGATCAAATGGCCCTCTTCGTCCGGCTCAGGCAACTGTGCCATTCCCGACCCATGCAGTCAACCATAAATATTACAAATACAGCTGCTTTTCGCGCTCCGCCTCGGAAGGCTCGAATCCGCGGGTTTCGTAGTGCTTGAAAATCGCGTCGACGATGGCCTGCGGCTCGTCGATAAGCTGGATCAGGTCCATATCCTCGGGGCTGATCATCCTTTCATCCAGCAAGGTAGTGCGGAACCAGTCCAGCAGGCCGCTCCAGAATTGCTTACCGACCAGGATGATCGGGATGCGCCGCGACTTGCCGGTCTGCACCAGCGTCAATGCTTCCAGCAACTCGTCCAGCGTGCCGAAGCCGCCCGGCATCACGACGTAGGCGCTCGCGAATTTCACGAACATCACCTTGCGCGCGAAGAAATGCTGGAAGGTCTGGCTGATATTCTGGTAATGATTGCTGACCTGTTCGTGCGGCAGCTGGATATTCAGCCCGATGCTGGGTGAGTTGCCGTAGAAGGCGCCCTTGTTGGCCGCCTCCATGATGCCGGGGCCGCCTCCGGATATCACCGAGAATCCGGCATCCGAAAGCAGACGCGCGATTTCTTCGGTCAGCAGGTAATTGGGTTGATCCGGCCTGGTGCGCGCGCTGCCGAAGATGCTCACGGCGGGATGTATCTGGCTAAGCCGTTCGGTCGCCGAAACAAACTCTGACATAATGCCGAACACGCGCCAGGCCTCTTTGGAATTCCACGCCTCGGGTATCAGGGAATTGGGCAATTTCGACGGTGTGTTCATGGAATTCTCCCGGATATGATTACAAGCTGATGAAAGCAGACAAGTGAGTTTCGATAAAACATTATTGCTGGTCGACGGCTCTTCGTTCCTGTACCGCGCCTTCCATGCGATGCCCGACCTGCGCAGCCCGCAGGGCGAACCCACCGGCGCGATCCACGGCGTGCTCAACATGCTGCGCAAGCTGCGCCACGATTACCCGGCCGATTATAGCGCGTGCGTGTTCGATGCAAAAGGCAAAACCTTCCGCGACGACTGGTATCCGGAATACAAGGCGCACCGGCCCTCCATGCCGGACGACCTGGCCGCGCAGATCGAACCGCTGCACCAGGCGATCGCCGCATCCGGCTGGAACATCCTGATGGTCGACGGCGTCGAGGCGGACGACGTGATCGGCACGCTGGCGCAGCAGGCGCAGGACGGCATCCGCTGCGTGATCGCGACCGGCGACAAGGACCTCGCGCAGCTGGTGAACGAGCGCGTGATGCTGGTCAACACGATGAGCAACGAGACGCTGGATATTGCCGGCGTGCAGCGCCAAGTTCGGCGTGCCGCCGGAGCGCATCGTCGACTATCTGGCGCTGGTCGGCGACACGGTGGACAACGTGCCCGGCGTGGCCAAGTGCGGCCCGAAGACCGCGGTGAAATGGCTGGCCGAATACGGCACGCTGGACAACCTGATCGCCGCATGCCGGCGAGATCAGCGGCGTGGTCGGCGATAACCTGCGCGCCGCGCTGGACTGGCTGCCGCAGGCACGCCGGCTGGTCACGGTGAAGTGCGATGTGCCCCTGCCGGTGCGCTACGACGGGCTGATCGCGCCGCCGCAGGACGATGCGCAATTGCGCAGCCTGTATGAGCACTTCGGATTCAGGACCTTGTTGCGCGATCTGAACAGCGCGCAGCAGCAAAGCCCGGACAGACCGGCAGCCGGCGAAGGCGTGAGCATACTGCCGGCACGGCCTGCAGCAGAGCCCGTACATGGCGGCGACCTGTTCGATTCCAGCGGCGAATACGAAACCATACTGACCGATGCCCAGCTCGATGCATGGCTGGAAAAGATCACCCGCGCCGAGCTGACCAGCGTCGACACCGAAACCACCGGCCTGGACAACATGACGGCGCAACTGGTCGGCATCTCGTTTTCGATCGAGCCGCACCACGCCGCCTACCTGCCGCTCGCACACCGCTATCCCGGCGCGCCGGATCAGCCTGGCGCGCGAACACGCGCTGCAAAAACTGAAGCACTGGCTGGAAAGCGCACAGCACAAAAAGCTCGGTCAGAACCTGAAATACGACCAGCACATCTTCGCGAACCACGGCATCGCGCTGGCGGGCATCGCCGAGGATACGCTGCTGCAATCCTACGTGCTGGAAGTCGCACAAGCCGCACGACATGGAGAACCTGGCGATGCGCCATCTCGGGCTGAAGACCATTCACCTATGCGGACGTGGTCGGCAAGGGCGCCAAGCAGATCGGTTTCGACCAGGTCGATCTCGACACCGCCACCCGGTATGCGGCGGAGGATGCCGACATTACGCTGCTGCTGTACCAGTATTTTCGCGCCGCAGTTGCAGGGCAAGCTGGCCGCGGTGTATCGCGACATCGAGATGCCGGTGCGCGAGGTGCTGTTCACGGATGGAGCGCAACGGCGTGCTGATCGACAGCGCGATGCTGGCCGCGCAGAGCCGCGAGCTGGGCGAGAAAATGCTCGCGATCGAGGCGCAGGCCCACGAGGCGGCCGGCCAGCCGTTCAACCTGAATTCGCCCAAGCAGATACAGGAGATCCTGTTCGACAAGCTCGGCCTGCCGGTAAAGAAGAAAACGCCGAGCGGCACGCCTTCCACCGACGAGGAAGTGCTGCAGGAACTGGCGCTGGATTATCCGCTGCCGAAGATCCTGCTGGAATATCGCGGCATGGCCAAGCTGAAGTCCACCTATACCGACAAGCTGCCGCTGATGGTCAATGCGCAGACCGGGCGCGTGCACACCAGCTATTCGCAGGCCGTCGCGGTGACCGGGCGGCTGGCCTCCAGCGACCCCAACCTGCAGAACATCCCGATCCGCACCGCGGAAGGACGGCGCATCCGCGAAGCGTTCATCGCGCCGCCGGGGTCGCGCATCGTGTCCGCCGATTATTCGCAGATCGAGTTGCGCATCATGGCGCACCTGTCCGGGCGATGAAGGACTGCTGCGCGCATTTGCCAACGGCGAGGATATCCACCGCGCCACCGCCGCCGAGGTGTTCGGCGCCGCGCTCGACGAGGTGAGCAGCGAACAGCGCCGCTATGCCAAGGTGATCAACTTCGGCCTGATCTACGGCATGTCCGCGTTTGGCCTCGCCATCCCAGCTGGGCATCGAACGCGGCGCCGCGCAGCAATACATCGACCTCTACTTTGCGCGCTATCCCGGCGTGAAGAACTATATGGACAGCACGCGCGAACAGGCCAGGAAGCAGGGTTATGTCGAGACCGTGTTCGGGCGCAGGTTATGGCTGCCCGAGATCAACGGGGCAAATGGAATGAGAAGGCAGGGCGCGGAACGCGCCGCGATCAACGCGCCGATGCAGGGCACCGCGGCGGACCTGATCAAGCTCGCGATGATCGCGGTGCAGGATTGGCTGGAGAAAGAAAAATTACAGACGCGGCTCATCATGCAGGTGCATGACGAACTGGTGCTCGAAGTGCCGAAACAGGAACTGCCGCATGTGAAGGAAAAACTGCGCGAGCTGATGTGCAATGTCGCCGAACTGAAAGTGCCGCTGGAGGTTGGGCTGGGCGAGGGCGGGAATTGGGATGAGGCCCATTAAAGGCAATTGGCCAGAAGATTATTCCTTTAGCCTCATTCGTAATTCTTCATACACATCATCCCTGGAAGCTGCGGACAGGATAGCCAAGTAGGGTGGGCATCCAGTGCCCACGCGGATGTAAATGTAAATCAATCGGTGGGCAAAGTTGCCCACCCTACATGAAATTCAACCAATAACAGGGTTCCGGAGTTGAATTGTTTTAGCCGACCTGTGACAAACACACCGTGCCAGACTTTGAATTACAATCTCTTCCATAACCCATGCCGGAACATAACGTGCAACAGATCACCCTGACCCGACCCGACGACTGGCACCTGCATCTGCGCGACGGCGCGCTGATGCAGTCGGTGCTGCCGGACACCGCGCGGCAGTTCGCGCGCGCGATCGTGATGCCCAACCTCAGGCCGCCGGTCACCACCACCGAACAGGCGCAGGCGTACCGCGCGCGCATCCTCGCTGCGTTGCCCGCCGGCGCGCAATTCGAACCGCTGATGACGCTGTACCTGACCGACAACACCGGCGCCGAAGAAATCAGCAAAGCCAGGGCCAGCGGTTACATCCACGCAGTGAAACTGTATCCGGCGGGAGCGACCACCAACTCCGATGCGGGCGTCACCGACCTGCGCAAGACCTACGCCGCGCTGGAAGAGATGCAGCGCTGCGGCATGCCGCTGCTGGTGCACGGCGAGGTCACCGACCCGGCAGTGGACGTGTTCGACCGCGAGGCGGTGTTCATCGAGCGCGTGCTGCAGCCGCTGCTGAACGACCTGCCCGGGCTGCGCGTGGTGTTCGAGCACATCACCACCAGGGATGCCGCGCAGTTCGTTGCAGGCGCGCCGGACAATATCGCCGCGACGCTGACCGCGCATCACCTGCTGTACAACCGCAACGCGATGTTCAAAGGCGGCATCCGCCCGCATTACTTCTGCCTGCCGGTGCTGAAGCGCGAAGACGCATCGCGAGGCACTGGTGCAGGCCGCCACCGGCGGCAGCAAAAAATTCTTCCTCGGCACCGACAGCGCGCCGCACGCGCAGCACACCAAGGAAAACGACTGCGGCTGCGCCGGCTGCTACACCGCGCACGCCGCGATCGAAATGTATGCGGAAGTGTTCGAGCAGGCCGGCGCGCTGGACAGGCTGGAAGGGTTCGCGAGTTTTCATGGCGCGGATTACTACGGGCTGCCGCGCAATACGCAGCAAGATCACGCTGCGCAGGGAAGAATGGCAGGTGCCCGCATCGGTGGATTTCGGCGAACACCGCCTGGTGCCGTTGCGGGCCGGCGAAACCATCAAATGGAAATTGGCGGGGTAAACAAAATGCCAGTCTCGACTTTTCTCGGTACGGTTCCCGCTCTCGGCGAGCGGGTATTCCTTCATTCATCCTGCCAGGTCATCGGCGACGTGACGCTGGTCGACGACAGCTCGGTCTGGTGCAACACCGTGCTGCGCGGCGACGTGAACCGCATCGTGGTCGGGCGCGGCAGCAACGTGCAGGACCTGACCATGGGGCACGTTTCGCACAGGACACCGGAATATCCCGAAGGCTCGCCGCTGATCATCGGCGATTACGTGACGGTCGGCCACGCGGTGATCCTGCACGGCTGCACCATCGGCAACGAGTGCCTGATCGGGATGGGGTCGATCATCCTCGACGATGCGGTGCTGCCCGATCGTGTGATGATAGGTGCCGGCAGCCTGATCTCGCCCGGCAAGGTGCTGGAGAGCGGGATGCTGTATCTGGGCCGTCCCGCCAAGGCGGTGCGCCCGCTGACGGCAGACGAGATCGCCTTCCTGAGATATTCCGCCGAACATTACATCGCGCTGAAGGATAATTACCTGAAGCAGGCGAAGGAATAACCGGACAGCGTATGCATATGACGGCCACCAACCCGCAGCAGGAAATTTATCGCGCCAAGCTGAATCTGGAAACATCGCAGATCGCATGGAAGGCGTTGCAGCGCTATTTCGCAGGCGGCGTGGCGCTGGCCGTTGCCGGCGATCTGGACCTGGTCGAAGCCGCGTATCAGATGTCCGCGGACAACACGGCCCGGATCCGGGAGTGGATGGCAGCAGGCAAATTCGGCAAGGTCAGCGACGAGCAGGCCGCAGTCTGGTATCGGGATGATGCCGTGCTGTGGGCAGTCGTGGTCAGCCCGTGGGTGCTGGTGCAGCAGGCTAATAAACAGGAACGACAATGATATCCGGACACAGCTGGTTCTACTGGGCAATCCTGTCCGCAGTGTTTGCCGCCATGACGGCAATCTTCGCGAAGATCGGACTGGAAGGAATCAATTCGGATTTTGCGACGCTGATCCGCACCTTCGTGATCCTGCTGGTGCTGTCCGGATTCGTGTTCTATACCGGCAAGTGGAGCGATCCGTTTACGCTGAATCCGAAATCCTGGCTGTTCCTGACCCTGTCCGGGCTGGCCACCGGCGCATCCTGGGTCTGCTACTTTCGCGCGCTGCAATTGGGCGAAGCTTCCAAGGTCGCGCCAGTGGACAAGTTCAGCCTGGTGCTGGTTGCGATCTTCGCGGTGATCTTCCTGAGCGAGCGTCCCAGTATGCGCGACTGGCTGGGGATACTGCTGGTCACGGCAGGGGTGGTGGTTCTGAGTTTCAAAAAATAACGACTGCAGGCAGCAGATACACATGCTGCCGGGTTCGGCAGACTCGAACATCAACCGCCCTCTATAACAGATCCGGCGTAATCACCAGCCGCAGGGTGACCTGGGCGGATCCCTCACGCTGGCTGAACCACCAGACTGCGCCCTTCTTGATGCTCAAAGTCGCGTCCGCGCAACCGAGCAAATGTGATGCGACCTCACCCAGCGTCGGCTGGTGGCCGACGATAAGTACCGTGCCCCCCTCATCGGGCCACTGTGCGGCATGCAGCACGGCCTCGGCGGAAGCGCCGGGTGCCAGGGTGGGTGCGAGGGTGAAGTGATGGGTCAGGGCGGAGGCGGTTTGCTGCGTGCGGGTGGTCGGGCTGACCAGAATAAGGTGATGGTCAGGCAGATGCCGATGAAGAAATGCAGCGACTTTTGCGGCCTGCTTGCTACCCTTGGCGGTGAGTTCGCGCGCGTGGTCGGGCGAACCATCCGCCGCTTCTGCATGGCGCCATAAGATCAGTTCCATCATGGTCCCCATATTTCATTTTACTTGCCGGAGTTACCCGATACACTGCGTGCCTCACTGTAATACGAAGAGGATGCCATGACAACCAGAAAGACGATTGCCGCAGCCGACAGCGTTACAGCAAAAAAATCCCGGGCGAAGAAGCGCGCCATTGCGTCAAAACCGGATGCCGTTCCTGCTCCCGGGCCGGACGAAAAAAAACACAAGCATAAAATTAAAGTGGTGCGCGACAGTTTTACCATGCCGGAAAATGAATATGCCAGGATCGCCGCGATCAAGGATATCTGTGCAAAGGCGAAGATGCATGTCAAGAAAAGCGAGGTACTGCGGGCCGGATTGCTGCTGCTGGCCGAACTGGATACTGCGCAATTGAAGCGTGCATTGGGCAGCCTGGAAAAAATCAAGACCGGCCGCCCGAAAAAGCACTGATTCAATAACGGCGGATTGCGCCGCGCTTCACGGCTTGTCGGTGGCGGTCTGCTCCAGATGGGTAAACTGGTTGAGCAACTCGTCCTGGGCGGAAATTTTCGTGCTGCTGCGCGTATGCTTGCGCCGGTAATGTCCCTCGCTGTCCATGTCCCACGCCTGGCAATTGTCCTGCAAATAAATCTTCAGACCCTCGTCGATCACGCGCTTCTTGAGTTTCTTGTCGAGCACCGGGAAGCATACCTCGATGCGGCGGAAGAAATTTCGGTCCATCCAGTCCGCGCTGGACAGATAAACGTCGTGCTGCAAATCATTGCGGAAATAAAAGATGCGGCGTGTGTTCGAGAAAACGCCCGATCACCGAGCGCACCCTGATGTTTTCCGACAATCCCGGCACACCCGGGCGAAGCGCGCACACGCCGCGCACGATCAGGTCGATCTTCACCCCTGCCTGCGAAGCTTCGTATAGCGCACTGATGATTTCCGGTTCGAGCAGCGCATTCATCTTGGCGATGATGTGGCCGCGCTTGCCCGATTGCGCGAGCTGCGCTTCATTGCTGGATCGCGCGCAATACTTCGGAGTGCAGGGAAAACGGCGATTGCCACAAATGGTTGAGCTTGCGCGCCTTGCCGAGACTGGTGAGCTGGCTGAACACTTCGTTGACATCGGCGCAGATCATTCTCGTTGCAGGTAAACAGGCCGAAGTCGGTGTAGAGCCGCGCGGTGCGCGGATGGTAGTTGCCGGTGCCGAGATGCACGTAGCGGCGCAGCTTGCCGTCTTCGCGGCGCACCACCATCAGCATCTTGGCGTGGGTCTTGTGGCCGACCACGCCATACACCACATGCGCGCCGACTTCCTCCAGGCGGTTCGCCCAGTTGATGTTGGCCTCCTCGTCGAAACGCGCCAGCAGCTCCACCACCACGGTCACTTCCTTGCCGCGCTTGCGCCGCAGCGATCAACGCTTCCATCAACGCGGAATCCGCGCCGGTGCGATACACGGTCTGCTTGATGGCGACCACGTTCGGGTCGCTGGCGGCCTGCTGGATGAAATCGATCACCGGCTTGAAAGACTGGTAGGGATGGTGCAGCAGCACATCGCTCTTGCGCATCACCTTGAACATGTCCGACGCCCTTCTTCTGCAGCACGCCAGGCACGCTGGGCACGAAGGACGGGAAATTTCAGATCGTCGCGCGCGACCAGGTCGGGGATGTCGCATCAGGCGCACCAGATTCACCGGGCCATGCACGCGATACAGATCGTCCGGTGACAAGGTTGAATTCCTTGAGCAGCAGTTCCGCAATTAGCGGCGAGCAGTTGTCGGCAATCTCCAGCCGCACCGCGTCGCCGAAATGGCGCTGCGGCAATTCGCCCTGCAGGCTGAGGCGCAGATTCTTGACTTCTTCCTCGTCCACGAACAGGTCGCTGTTGCGCGTCACGCGGAACTGGAAGCAGCCGAGCACTTCCATGCCGCTGAACAATTCGCCGACATGCGCATGCAGGATCGAGGAAAGGAAAACGAAGCCGTGTTCGCAGCCGCTGATTTCCGGCGGCATCAGGATCGTGCGCGGCACCACGCGCGGCGCCTGCACGATGGCGCGTGCCGAGTTGCGCCCGAATGCGTCCTTGCCCTGCAGTTCCACGGCGAAGTTCAGGCTCTTGTTCAGCACGCGCGGAAAGGGATGCGCCGGATCGAGGCCGATCGGTGTCAGCACCGGCATCACTTCGCGGAAGAAGAAATCCTTGACCCAGGCCTGCTGCGCCTCGTTCCATTGGGTGCGGCGCAGAAACTTGATGCCCTGCCTGGCGAGCGCCGGGAGTGATGTCGGTGTTGAACAGCTGATACTGGCGTTCGATCAGCTGATGCGCCTGTTCGCGCACCAGCTTGCAGGGTCTGCTTGGCGTTCAGGCCGTCCACGCTGGTGGCGATGCCGCCCAGCTTGATCTGTTCCTTCAGCCCCGCCACGCGTGATCTCGAAAAACTCGTCGAGATTGCTGCTGACGATACACAGGTATTTCAGCCGCTCCAGCAGCGGAATGGCCGTGTCTTCAGCCTGCGCCAGCACTCGGCGGTTGAATTCGAGCTGGCCGAGTTCGCGGTTGAGGAATTGCTGGGGAACGAATTGTCTAGACAAGCGGCAGCCTTTTAATTTTTTGGAGGCACATACCCTTCCGGCATTTGCACTCCCTCGCCAAAGAAATACTTTTCCATCAGCGTGGCGAGGAATTTGCGTGCCGCTGCATCGGCAAGGTTGAGGCGGTTTTCGTTCACCTGCATGGTCTGGTATTTCAGCCAGCCCTGCCAGGCTTCCTTGGAAACGTTTTCGAATATCCGCTGACCGAGCGGACCAGGGTAAGGCGGGCGATCCAGCCCTTCGGCCTCGCGGCCCAGTTTTACGCAATTAACCATTCTTGCCATGCCTGTCTCCAACTTTTCAATTATGTTTCCAGATTATTACACTTTGATGAACAGAGTGCCGACATCTACTACGCCGACCAGTGCACCCAGCCGGCGTAATCGGTGCCCAGCACTGCCAAACCGAACGCAATGCGGTACCACGCGAACGCACTGAAATCGTGATGGCTGATGTAGCGCAACAGCCAGCGCACGCACAGGAACGCGCTGATGAATGAAGTGACGCTGCCCACCAGGAACATATCCAGATCGTTCGCCATGAACAAATGGCGGTACTTCACCACTTCGTAAAATGTTGCCGCGGTCAGCGTCGGTATCGCGAGGAAAAAAGAAAATTCCGTGGCCGCAGTGCGCGACAGTCCGAACAGCAGCCCGCCGATGATGGTCGCGCCCGAACGGGAGGTGCCCGGGATCAGCGCCAGCGTCTGCGCAAAGCCCACCTTCAGCGCATCCTTCCAGCCCATGTTGTCCACGACCTCAATCGTGACCTTGTGATCGCGCTTCTCGGCCCACAGTATGACCACACCGCCAATGATGAACGCCAGCGCCACCGGCACGGGCGCAAACAGATAATCCTTGATCTTGTTGGCGAGCAACAGTCCGAGAACGGCTGCCGGCATGAAAGCGATCAGCAGATTGAACGTAAAACGCTGCGCCGACTTTTCGCGCGGCAGGTTGCCCACCACCGCAATAATCTTCGCGCGATATTCCCAGCACACCGCCAGGATCGCCGCGAACTGGATCACGATCTCGAACACCTTGCCCTTCTCGTCGTTGAAGTTCAGCAGGTCGCCCGCCATGATCAGGTGGCCGGTGGACGAGATCGGCAGGAACTCGGTCAAGCCTTCGACGATGCCGAGGATGGCGGCTTTCAGCAGCAGTAGTGTGTCCATTTGTGGTAAGCGGGTATGATTTGGAAGAGGGCCGTTCGCCCAAACTTGTCGAAGGGCGGGATTATACGCGCATCAAGTATTTTCTTGCTTCCCTCCCGCACGCGATCTCAAGTTGATAATTGTGCCGGCTTCGTTGCCAGTTCCAGTTTGGACAACCACATCATCGCTTCCCGGTAAAAGGTTGCAATCTTCCACAAAAGACAGGTCGCTCGGGCTGGCCAAAGATCGCACAGCGGTCACCTTCGGTAAGTTGCACACAACTTACCCAGGCAGGCTTGCCGCTCGGCATGTCCGGTAAAGATGTGTTGATGGAAGGCGAAATACAGCAGGTGGCGCAGTTGAGGGGCAGTTCATAAACAGAATCCAGAATTATTCCTGGTCACTGCTGATCCAAAATTTAGAAATCTACGAAAATTCGCAAATGTAATTTACGGGGTTCATCTGACAATTCCTTTCAACGGAGCCTGGCAGATCAAACATTTTTGGAGATTTTCTAAATTCAAAGAGGCGATAAATGTGAAATCGATCTGAGTGTTCTTGAGCAAATCTCACTTCGCCTCGACTCACAAAAAAGGGCGTTTGTTTTCCGAACGTGGTTGTTTTGACTTCAATAAACCTCTCCTTCCCATTAGGCTCGAAAGAAAGAATGTCGTAACCAAGACCATCACCCTGAGTGACAGACACATGGTCGACCTTATCTGCCAACTCTTTGCATCCAAGAATGTAAAGCCTATGGTGCTCAAAATTCAAAATGAACTCTTCGCCAGCCCTGCCAAGCGAAGCATTTCTAGACTCGCGTTCAAGATAATCACGTTTTTGCGGGCTGGGTTGTCTATAGTAATCGCCGCTTGGTTCCTCTAATTTTTTTATTTTTGGGGCGTCAACTATGAGTTTGCTGAAGTCCTTTACTAAAGGTGTAACCGCAGGCGTTGATACTGCCGTAAGGGCGGCATCATCAAGCAATTTATCTTGGGAAAGCCTGAGTTCGACTAGTTCTCGCAAAAGAAATTGATAATGGCCGCGCGGTTTGTAGCCGGATATCCAGGGGAAACCCAATTCACGTAGAACAGCGCTGATGTTTTGGTGTTTTAGCTCGACTGCCCCATCAGTGCGATTATTTAATCTCGCCAACAATCCTCGGCGATGTGTAGTCTTGTTATATGTCTGACCAGCTAACTCAAGCAGAAGCATATGGAAATAATCCGCCACGGTTGCTTCAACTTCTGCGCGATCCCAATCCATATTTAATCAATGATTTTCCGCCTATGCACATCAGCGCTCAAGCGGCAATTTACATAATTATTTTTTTGGATTGTACTTGAAAGACAAGGCAACTCTTGCCCGGTAAGAGGCCACTTTGCCATCCTCAACCACCATGTCCAATTTGATCACTTCGGCAACCCTCAGGTCGCGCAGGGTCTGCGAGGCGGTGTTGACCGCGTTCGCGGCGGCATCTTCCCAGGATTTCTTGCTGGTTCCGACCAGTTCGGTGATGCGGTAAACGCTGTCTTTTGCCATGACTCTCTCCTTTATAGATGATGGGCATCAGTGGTTGAAATGGTAATGCAGTTTTGTCGTTATGTTTTGCTGTATATTTCCGCGCCCTTCCGCACAAACTCTTCTGACTTCACTTCCATCCCCTTTTCCAGCGCATCCTGTTCGGTAAGGCCTTCCTTTGCCGCAAAGTCGCGCACGTCCTGGGAGATTTTCATCGAGCAGAAATGCGGGCCGCACATCGAGCAGAAATGCGCGACCTTGGCGGATTCCTTGGGCAGGGTCTCGTCGTGGAATTCGCGCGCCTTGTCCGGGTCGAGGCCGAGGTTGAACTGGTCGTCCCAGCGGAATTCGAAGCGCGCCTTGGACAAGCGCGTTGTCGCGGATCTGCGCGCCGGGATGGCCCTTGGCCAGGTCGGCGGCGTGCGCGGCGATCTTGTAGGTGATGATGCCCTCCTTCACGTCGTCCTTGTCGGGCAGGCCGAGGTGTTCCTTGGGCGTGACATAGCACAGCATCGCGGTGCCGAACCAGCCTATCATCGCCGCGCCGATCGCCAGGTGATGTGGTCGTAGCCGGGCGCGATGTCCATGGTCAGCGGGCCCAGCGTGTAGAACGGTGCTTCGTGGCACCACTTCAGCTGCAGGTCCATGTTCTCCTTGATCAGGTGCATCGGCACATGGCCCGGGCCTTCGATCATCACCTGCACGTCGTGCTTCCACGCGACCTGGGTCAGTTCGCCCAGCGTCTTCAATTCGCCGAGTTGCGCCTCGTCGTTGGCATCGTAGATCGAGCCGGGACGCAGTCCGTCGCCAAGCGAGAAGCTCACGTCGTAGGCCTTCATGATCTCGCAGATGTCCTCGAAGTGGGTGTAGAGGAAACTTTCCTTGTGGTGCGCCAGACACCACTTCGCCATGATCGAACCGCCGCGCGACACGATGCCGGTCATGCGTTTCGCGGTCATCGGCACATAGCGCAGCAGCACGCCGGCATGGATCGTGAAATAGTCCACGCCCTGCTCGGCCTGTTCGATCAGCGTGTCGCGGAATATCTCCCAGGTCAGGTCTTCGGCCTTGCCGTTCACCTTTTCCAGCGCCTGGTAGATCGGCACCGTGCCGATCGGAACCGGCGAATTGCGGATGATCCATTCGCGGGTCTCGTGGATGTTCTTGCCGGTGGACAGGTCCATCACGGTGTCGCCGCCCCAGCGGATCGCCCAGGTCATCTTCTCGACTTCTTCCTGGATGCTCGAACCCAAAGCAGAATTGCCGATGTTGGCGTTGATCTTGACCAGGAAGTTGCGGCCGATGATCATCGGCTCGGCTTCGGGATGATTGATATTGGCCGGGATGATCGCGCGGCCCGCCGCGACTTCGCTGCGCACGAATTCCGGCGTGATCTGGTTAAACAGAGACTCGCGCAGCGAGACTGCGTCCCTCTCGCCCGCTTGCGGGAGAGAGTTAGGAGAGAGGGAACGGGCATGCCCGTTGGGCATGGCCGCGCCGAAGTTTTCGCCCGGATGCTGCTTCAGCATCATCTCGGAAAGCCCTTCGCGGCGCTGATTCTCGCGTATCGCGATGTATTCCATCTCCGGCGTGATGATGCCGGCGCGGGCATAGTGCATCTGCGTGACGTTCTTGCCCGGCTTGGCGCGGCGCGGCGCGCGCTTCAGGTTGAAACGCATCTCCGCGAGTTCGGGATCGTTCAGGCGCTGCTGCCCGTATTCGGAGGTCAGCTTGTCCAGCGTTTCGGTGTCGTTGCGCTCGGCGATCCAGTCTTCGCGCAGCGCGGCCAGGCCGGAGCGGATGTCGATCTTCACTGCCGGGTCGGTGTACGGGCCGGAACAGTCATAGACATAGATCGGCGGATTGACCTCGGCACCCATGCTGGCAGGGGTTTCGGACTGGGAGATCTCGCGCATCGGCACCTGCAGGTCGGGACGGCTGCCCTGCACATAGACCTTGCGCGAATTCGGCAACGGCTTCACCGCTGCCGCATCGACGTGTGCGGCATCGTGGCAAGAAATTTGGGGATTGGCGTTCATGTGATGCTCCTGGAAATTTGGAAGCATCGTCTCGATGCTTCCCTACGACGGCATTACCCGTACAGGTTCAAAGGGTGTATCTCACTTCGCCGATGGTGCTGCCTGCCCAAGATACTGACAGTCGGAAAAGACCCCTAGCTGAAGGCGCAAGGTAAGGCAAAGGTCGGTGAAAAGCAAGCCAAACCCCGAGGCCGGAATTCGGCAACATTGAGCCCCCCGGCGGGCTTGCTATACTGCCCCGCTCAATAACAAGTAATGTGGCCGAACCGGGAGAATGGAAATGCTGGATATTGAACAGGCGCGCTTCAACATGATCGAGCAGCAGATTCGCCCCTGCGAAGTGCTGGACAGCCGGATCCTGGAATTGCTCAAACATGTGCGCCGCGAACTCTACGTGCCAAAGGGCCTGCGCGATATGGCGTTCATGGATTTGGAGATACCGCTGGGCTATGGCGCGTCGATGTGGCAGCCCAAGCTGGAAGCACGCACGCTGCAGGAGTTGCACATAGGCCGCAACGAAAAGGTACTGGAGGTCGGGACCGGCAGCGGATATATGACCGCGCTGCTCTCGGTGCTGGCCGGCCATGTCACCTCGGTTGAAATCGTGCCGGAATTGAGTGCGATGGCGAAGCAGAACCTGCAGGCAAACCACCGCGACAATATCACGCTGGAAATCGGCGATGCGGCGCTCGGCTGGGGCGGCGGGGAAAAGTTACGATGTGATCGTGCTGACCGGCTCGACCCCGGTGCTGCCGGCCTCGTTCCAGAACAGCCTGAATATCGGCGGCCGCCTGTTTGCGATCGTCGGCGATGCGCCGGTGATGGAAGCCAGGCTGATTACCCGCGTCGGACAGGATACTTTTGAATCCGTCAACATCATGGAAGCCTGTGTGACCCCGCTGCAAAACGCGCTGCAACCCGAACGGTTCGTATTCTGAGCCGGGGCGGGTTTGCGACTCGGGGTCGATTAAATGTGCATAAGAAATTCCAAGATTAAACAACCCCATGAAAATTAAATCGATCTTGCTGGCATCGATATTGGCTGCAAGCGGTTCGGTCCAGGCTGCCGACCTGTTGCAGACCTTTCGTGCTGCCCAGGCGAACGACCCGGTTATTGCCGCTGCGCGTGCCACCCAACAGGCCGGACAGGAAAAATTGTCGCAGGGCCGCTCGTTGCTGATGCCGTCGGTCAACCTGACCGCGAACACCACTTTCAACGACCTGACCACCCAGTTCAATCCGGCGGTGCCGCCGCTGCTGACCGGCGGCAACGACCGCTACAACAGCAATGGTTACGGCGTGAACCTGGTGCAGCCGCTGTTCCGCCAGCAAAACTGGGTGACTTTCAGCGAGTCCAAACTTGCAGGCGATGCAATCCGGCCTGCAATACAAGATTGCCGAGCAGGACCTGATCGTGCGCGTCGCGCAAGCTTATTTCGACGTGCTGATCGCCCAGGACAGCGTGGATCTGGCCGGGGCGCAAATGAACGCCATTTCCGAACAGCGCGAGCAGGCCAAACGCAACTTCGAAGTGGGCAGCGCGACCATTACCGACACCCTTGAGGCGCAGGCGCGTTATGACCAGACCGGCGCGCAGGAAATTGCCGCGAAGAACAACCTGGAAGTCAAACGCAGCGCGTTGCAGCAACTGATCAACGCGGTGCCGGGCGACCTCGATCATCTCGGCAAAGAATTCAAGCCGGAAGTGCCGCAACCCACCGATATGGGAAAGTGGGTGGATGAAGCGCAGTTGAGCAATTTGCAGCTGGCGATCGCCCAGGCGAGCGCCGAGATCGCCGACAAGGAAGTGGCGCGCAATCGCGGCGGACACTATCCGACCGTGGATATCGTTGCGAATTATTCCAGGAACAACGCCAACGGCGGCAGCTTCGGCATCGGCACCGACACCACCAGCAAGAGCATCGGCGTGCAACTGAACATGCCGCTGTTCGAGGGCGGCGCGGTGAATTCCAAATGGCGCGAAGCGGAAGCGAACCGCGAGCGCGCAAGGCAGGAACTGGAAAATGCGCGGCGCAACGTCGAGCAGCAAACCCGCCAGGCCTATCTGGGCGTGGTCAGCGGCGTCTCCCAGGTGCAGGCACTGAAACAGGCGCTCGCCTCCAGCCAGAGCGTACTGGATGCCAGCAAACTGGGACAGGAAGTCGGTGTGCGCACCAACCTCGATGTTTTGAATGCGCAGCAGGCGCTCTTTTCCACCCGCCGCGATCTGTACCAGGCACAATATAATTATCTGATGAGCGAACTGCGCCTGAAGCAGGCGGTGGGTACGCTAGACCAGGCCGATCTGGAAAAGGTCAATCAGGCACTACATTAGATGCAAGATTCAAGAGGAAAGAAAAACCAGATGAAAGAGTAAAGAGACAAGAGGAAAGGAAAACCGGATTGCTTCTGCTTTTCCCTTGCATCTTTCCTCTTGTGTCTTGTACCTGGCTTCTGAATCTTTCCTCTTGTGTCTTGCATCTTGAGACTTTCCTCTTGAATCTTAGAAAGAACGCATGAGCAAATCCGCAGCACCCCATTCTCAAAGTACCAGTTCCCGGCAGCCCAAGGTTGCGTTGATCACCGGCATTACCGGCCAGGACGGCGCCTACCTTGCGGAGTTCCTGCTGAAGAAGGGCTACATCGTTCACGGCGTCAAGCGCCGCTCGTCGCTGTTCAACACCGACCGCATCGATCATCTTTATCAGGACCCGCACGTCAAGAAGGCCAGCTTCATCCTGCACTACGGCGATCTGACCGATTCCACCAACCTGATCCGCATCATCCAGCAGGTGCAACCGGACGAGATCTACAACCTCGCCGCGATGAGCCATGTCGCGGTGTCGTTCGAAACCCCCGAATACACCGCCAATGCGGACGGCATCGGCACGTTGCGCATCCTCGAAGCGATGCGCATCCTCGGCCTGGAAAAGAAGACACGCTTCTACCAGGCATCCACCTCCGAACTGTACGGCCTGGTGCAGGAAACGCCGCAGAAGGAAACCACCCCGTTCTATCCGCGCAGCCCCTATGCGGTCGCCAAGCTTTACGCATACTGGATCACCGTCAACTACCGCGAGGCCTACGGCATGTATGCCTGCAACGGCATCCTGTTCAACCACGAATCGCCGGTGCGCGGCGAGACCTTCGTCACGCGCAAGATCACCCGCGCGCTGGCGCGCATCAAGCTCGGCCTGCAGGATTGCCTCTACCTCGGCAACCTCGATGCGCTGCGCGATTGGGGACATGCGAAGGATTACGTCGAGATGCAGTGGCTGATGCTGCAACAGGAACAGCCGGAAGACTTCGTCATCGCCATCGGGCGTGCAGTACAGCGTGCGCCAGTTCGTCGAAATCTCCGCGGCCAGGAACTGGGCATCAGCATCAAATGGAAAGGCAAGGGAGTCGAGGAAAAAGGCTATGACGCCGCCGGCAAGTGCATCGTCAAGGTCGATCCGCGCTACTTCCGTCCCACCGAAGTCGAAACCCTGCTGGGCGACCCGAGCAAGGCCAAACAGAAACTCGGCTGGACGCCGAAGATCACCTTCCACGAACTGGTATCCGAGATGGTGCGCGAAGACCTCAAGTCAGCCGAGCGCGACGAACTGGTCAAGAAGCACGGCTTCACCGCGTACGATTACCACGAATGAAAACAGATGAAAGATGCAAGAGGAAAGAGGCAAGGTACAAAAACAGATGAAAGGCGAAAGGTGCAAGATGCAAGGTAAAGGCAATCACAACGGGGGTTTTACCTTGTCCTCTTGTCTCTTGTCATCTTGCATCTGAATTCGTAATGAGAAGATTTGAAGATCTTGAAGTATGGAAAAGATCAGCTCGCTTGAGCGCGAATCTGTACAAGGCCATGGCCGACTTGAAGGACTTTGGATTTCGCGATCAGATAACCCGGGCAGGACTCTCGATACCATCGAATATCGCGGAAGGCCATGAGAGAAACTCGGACAAGGAACTGGCGAATTTTTTGAACTACGCAAAGGGATCGGCAGGCGAACTCAGAACCCAGATTTACATTGGAATGGAAATCGGCTACATCAAAAATGAAATCGGGAAGGGCTGGATAGACGAATGCGAAGAGATTTCGAAAATGCTGCACGGATTGATTCAGTTCGGTCCGCGCCCGCATTAAATGAACGAGACCAGATGCAAGAGGAAAGGTAAAAGATGCAAGGTAAAAGCAAAAACAACCGGTTTTCCTTTCCTTTCCCTTGTATCTTGCATCTGTCCTTGCCTCTTTCATCTTGCATCTTTAACCTGAATTTATGTCCCTTGCATCTTTAACCTTTCCTCTTGAATCTAAGATTTTCGTTGCCGGCCATCGCGGCCTGGCGGGCAGCGCGATCGTGCGCGAGCTGCAGCGGCAGGGCTACACCAACCTGGTGACGCGCACCCATGCCGAACTGGATCTGGAAGACGCGGCCGCGACGCAAAGATTCTTCGATACAGGAAAAGCCGGAGATCGTGTTCCTGGCGGCAGCCAAAGTCGGCGGCATCCTGGCCAACAATACCTACCCGGTGGATTTCCTGATGAGCAACCTGCTCATCGAAGCCAACATCTGCCGGGCAGCTTACTCGGCGGGCGTAAATCGCCTGATCTTCCTCGGCAGCTCCTGCATCTATCCGCGCGACTGCCCGCAACCGATCAGGGAAGAATATCTGCTGACCGGACCGCTGGAAGCAACCAACCGTCCCTATGCGCTGGCCAAGATCGCCGGAATCGAGATGTGCTGGTCGTACAACCGGCAGTACGGCACGAAATGGCTGGCCGCGATGCCGACCAATCTGTACGGGCCGGGCGACAACTATGACCTGAACAATTCGCACGTGCTGCCCGCGCTGATCCGCAAGATGCATGAGGCGAAAGCATCAGGCGCGAACGAGGTGGTGCTGTGGGGCAGCGGCAAGCCTAAGCGCGAGTTCCTGTATGTGGACGATCTGGCGAACGCGCTGGTGTTCCTCGCCACCCTGGATGACAAACGCTACGACACGCTTGTCACACCGCTGCAATGTCCATTGATCAATGTCGGCACCGGCACCGACCTGACCATACGCGAGCTGGCCGAAACGGTTGCCGGCGTGGTCGGCTATCAGGGAAAATTCGTGCAGGACACGACCAAGCCGGATGGCACGATGCGCAAGGTGATGGATGTCGGCAAGATCCACGGCCTGGGATGGAAGGCTCAAACAGCATTGCAAGAGGGGATTTCGTTGACTTACAAGGAATTCTGCAGCCGGAATATCGTGCCGGCCCAATCGTGAAAAACAGCCGAGTCATCACAGAAACCGGAGGAATCGCAGCATGAGCCAACCCAAGCCAGCCAGAAAAGGCATCATCCTCGCCGGCGGTTCCGGCACGCGCCTGCATCCGGTGACCATGGCGGTGTCCAAACAGCTGCTGCCGATCTACGACAAGCCGATGATCTACTATCCGCTGTCCACGCTGATGCTGGCCGGGATACGCGACATCCTGATCATTTCCACACCCCAGGACACGCCGCGCTTCGAGCAATTGCTCGGCGACGGCAGCGCATGGGGGCTGAATCTGCAATATGCGGTGCAGCCGGCGCCGGAAGGCCTGGCGCAGGCCTTCATCATCGGGCGCGATTTCATCGGCAAGCAGCCTTCCGCGCTGGTGCTGGGCGACAACATCTTTTACGGTCATTCCTTCCAGGATCAATTGTCCAACGCAACCCGGCGCGCAAAGGGCGCGACCGTGTTCGCCTACCATGTGCGCGACCCCGAGCGTTACGGCGTGGTGGAGTTCGATGCGAACGGGCGCGCCATTTCGCTGGAAGAGAAACCGGCCAGGCCGAAATCGAACTATGCCGTCACCGGCCTGTACTTCTACGACAATGACGTCGTGGACATTGCCGCCAGTCTCAAGCCCTCACCGCGCGGCGAACTGGAGATCACCGATGTCAACCGCATCTATCTCGAGCGCAGCCAGTTGTCCGTCGAGATCATGGGGCGCGGCTACGCCTGGCTGGATACCGGCACCCACGAATCACTGCTCGACGCGAGCCAGTTCATCCAGACCATCGAACGCCGCCAGGGACTCAAGATCGCCTGCCCGGAAGAGATCGCCTACCACATGGGCTATATCGATGCCGCACAGCTGGAAAAGCTTGCCGCACCGCTGATCAAGAGCGGCTATGGCGCCTACCTGATGAGCGTGCTCAAGGATGGCGCCAGATGAGAGTGATCCATACCGCGATTCCCGACCTGCTGATCATCGAACCCAGGGTGTTCGGCGACGACCGTGGCTTCTTTTTCGAGAGTTTCAACCGGCGCAGGTTTGCCGAACTGACCGGACGCGATGTCGATTTCGTGCAGGACAACCATTCGCGCTCCGCGCAAAACGTGCTGCGCGGATTGCACTACCAGATTCAGCATCCGCAAGGGAAACTGGTGCGCGTGGTGCAGGGCACGGTGCTCGATGTCGCGGTGGATATCCGCAAGAGCTCGCCGACTTTCGGCAAGCATGTCGCTGTGGAACTGTCGGCCGAGAACAAACTGATGTTCTGGATACCGGAAGGCTTCGCGCACGGCTTCAGCGTGCTGACCGAGACCGCGGATTTTCTGTACAAGACCACCGATTACTGGTTCCCCGAACACGAGCGCTGCATACGCTGGAATGACCCGGCGCTGGCGATAGACTGGAAACTCAAGTCAGAACCCATCGTTTCCGGCAAGGATGCGCAGGGCAAACTTCTGGCCGAAGCGGAGCTGTTTCCCTGATTCTTGCCCCTTGTACTTGTCTCTTGTCTATTGAATCTTGCACCTTGAGTCTAGTTCTCGCCCTTTGTCCCTTGAATCTTTCCTCTTGTACCTTTCCTCTGCCTTTAACTTGACTCCGCAGCAAATTTGTCGTTCAATCGCTGAACATGTTCAATGACTGAACGATTAAGGGCCAACTGCATAGCCATGTTAAGCGACGAATACCGCTACAAAATCCTGAAACGCCTGGAAGCCGATCCGGAGATCAGCCAGCGCGAACTGGCCGGGGATCTGGGCATCAGCCTGGGGCGGGTGAACTATTGCATCCAGGCATTGATTGAAAAAGGCCTGGTGAAGGCGAACAACTTCCGCAACAGCAAAAACAAAAAGGGATACGCCTACCTGCTGACGCCGAAGGGCATCGAGGAAAAGGCCAGGATCACCGTGCAGTTCCTCAAGATCAAGCTCGCTGAGCATGAAGCATTAACCAAAGAGATTTCAGGGTTGCAAGCGGAGGCACAGCAAGTGCAGTCTCGGCAAATCAGTGCGACCCCGCCTACAAAGGGGTGAGATAGTAATTTATGAATAACATTGTTTGGCATCACGCCACCGTGACCCGCGCCCGCCGCGAATCTACTTAATGGCCATCGTGGCGCGATCATCTGGTTTACCGGATTGTCCGGCTCGGGTAAATCGACATTGGCGCATGCTGTCGAGGAAGAGTTGTATCAGCGCGGCTGCCGGACCTTTGTGCTTGATGGCGACAACGTGCGCCACGGACTCTGTGGCGACTTGGCTTTCTCCGCCGAGGATAGACAGGAAAACATACGGCGTATCGGCGAAATCTCCAAGCTATTCATGGAAGCCGGCGTGATCGTGCTTACCGCCTTCATCTCGCCATATCGTGCCGACCGCGAGCGCGTTCGTGGCATGGTTGAACATGGCGACTTCATCGAGATTTATTGCGATACGCCCCTTGATATTTGTGAATCGCGCGACGTAAAGGGCATGTACAAAAAAGCACGTACACGGCGAGATCGCAGAGTTTACCGGCATTTCATCTCCATATGAGGCACCCAAGAATCCCGAATTAGCCAGTAAAAACCGGCACGCTGGCGTTAGACGCCTGCGTACAGCAGGTTATCGGTGAAATGATGCAGCGCAGTATTATCACCACAGCATCTAATGGCGCTACATCAAACGAGCGCCGTTATGAATAAGGCAAAGTTAATGGATGAACAGCGCATCACCATCTATACGCCTGACTCACTGCTCAGCAATCCCCTCAAGATGTTGCGGGAGATGCTGCGTGATCTGGCCGCAAGCCGGGAGCTTGCATGGCGACTTGACGGTGCGCGATCTGAGCGCCCAATATCGGCAAACCTTCCTCGGATTTCTCTGGGCCATCATATTGCCTTTGGCCAATACGCTGGTCTGGATCTTCCTGAGTCGCAGCGGCGTAGTGAATGTCAGCGAAACTGCCTTGCCCTATCCGGTTTATGTGTTCACCGGCACAATGTTGTGGGCGATCCTTATGGATGCGGTGAATGCACCGCTACAAATGGTCACTGCTTCCAAAAGCATGCTCGCAAAAATCAATTTTCCGCGCGAGGCACTTGTGGTCGCAGGCATATACCAGACGTTAGTCAATGCGCTGATCAAGGTCGCATTGTTGTTGATTGCATTGACGGCAATGGGGATCCACCCCGGCTGGGGCTTGTTGCTGTTACCCGATAGGCATGATTTCACTGATCCTGGTGGGAACTCTTGTCGGACTGGCGCTGACACCAGTCGGCTTGCTTTATACCGATGTCGGCAAGGCCATTCCGTTATTGATGCAATTTCTGATGTATCTCACACCGGTGGTTTTTGCGATGCCCAAGGAAGGCTTGCCCGCCACGGTGTTTCAGTTGAATCCGCTGACCCCGCTGATCCTGACCGCGCGTGACTGGCTAACCGGAATGACCCCGGAGTACCTGGGTTATTTCATGGCCATCAATGCGATTGCGATCATATTGCTGTTTATGTTCTGGATCGTCTTCCGTCTGGCCATGCCCATCCTGATAGAACGGATGGGTAGCTGAAATGGGAGAGACGCTGATCAAGGTTGAAGGACTGTCCAAAAAATTTTGCCGCAGCCTGAAGAAATCCATGTGGTACGGCATGCGGGACATCGGCAGCGAACTGCTGGGCAGGCGTCATGGTGCGGATGGCGTTCTGCGGCAAGACGAATTCTGGGCGGTTAAGGACATCAACTTCGAACTCAAACGCGGCGAATGCCTGGGGCTGATAGGCCATAACGGCGCAGGCAAAACGACCTTGCTGCGCATGTTGAATGGTTTGATCAGGCCCGATCAGGGACGCATCGAAATGCGCGGCAAGGTGGGCGCGCTGATCGCGCTGGGCGCCGGGTTCAACCCCATTCTGACCGGGCGTGAAAACATCTACGTCAATGCTTCCGTGCTGGGCATGAGCAAGCAATATGTCGACAGCAAGATAGATGAGATCATCGACTTTGCGGAGATCCGAGAATTTCATCAATTCACCGGTGCAAACCTACAGCTCGGGTATGAATGTGCGCCTGGGCTTTGCTGTAGCGGCGATCTTGATAGAACCGGATATCCTGTTTCTGGATGAAGTGCTGGCGGTCGGCGATATCGGCTTTGCCATCAAATGCCTGAATACGGTCAGGCGAATAACAAACAAATCCGCAGTGGTGTTTGTGTCGCACAACATGCAGCAAATCTCCATGTTTTGTACGCGAGTGATGGTGATGGATCACGGGGCAGTGCTGATCGATAGTCCGAATCCATCCGAGGGCATCGACCAATATTACGGCCTGGTGAAACACGAGCAACAGGTTTCAGGAACCGGAGAGGCTGAAATATTCAGCGTGGAACTGATAGTAAATAAGCAGTATGTGGAAAGCATCGAACCAACCATCCCGCACGGCGCAGAATTGGGTTGCAGGATAAAGCTGCATATCAACAGCAGCAGATCCGGTGCGATCATGAACGTCAATATAATGGATGAGGCAATGAATCATGTTGTTTCTATGCCGATGTATGACACAGCGGGCAAATTGAATCAATTCCCCGCAGGCTTGTTGGAAGTACAAATGTCGATGGGCGCGGTAGAACTGGCTTCGGGGAAGTACAGTATTACCATAGCCGTGCTTGACTCAGAAACGAAAGAGGTACTATCGCGCGTACAAGGACTGAGTCCCTTCCGGATAATTTCAGACAGAGTGCATTGGGGCAAACTGGTGCGCCACGTGGTGCCGCAAAAAATAGAGGTTCTGGCGCCGCTTTAGTGAGTCAAGTATTAACGAAAAGTATACCTATGAGCGAAAAACAGATTCGGACGATACACGACCTCGCCATTAATGGCGCCATGCCTGCTTTCAAGGAGCAATTACACGTAGGACGTCCTAACATCGGCAGTCGCGAAGCATTTATAAAATATGCCGAAGAAATATTCGATCGCCGCTGGCTGAGCAACAACGGGCCGATGGTTCAGGAACTGGAGCAGCGCATCGCCGAGTATCACGGTGTCAAGCATTGCGTCGCGATGTGCAACGGCACTATCGCGCTGGAAATCGCGATTCGCGCGCTGAAACTGGAGGGTGAAGTGATCGTGCCGTCCTTTACCTTCATCGCCACCGCACACGCCTTGCACTGGCAGGCGATCACGCCCGTGTTTGCGGATATCGATCCAATCACCCACAACCTCGATCCCGCCGCCGTGCGCCGCATGATCACGCCGCGCACCACCGGCATCATCGGCGTCCACTTATGGGGGCGTGGTGCGCCGGTCGACGAGTTGCAGGCGATCGCCGACGAACATGGTCTCAAGCTGATGTTCGATGCTGCGCATGCGTTCGGCTGCTCGTACAAGGGCAAGATGATCGGCAGCTTCGGCGCCTGCGAGGTGTTGAGCTTCCATGCCACCAAGTTCTTCAACACCTTCGAGGGCGGCGCAGTCGTCACCAACGATGATGAGTTGGCCGAAACGATGCGCCTGATGCGCAACTTCGGCTTCGCCGGTATTGATAACGTCATCCATCCCGGCACCAACGGCAAGATGATCGAGGTCGCAGCAGCGATGGGGCTGGTCAATCTGGATGCGATAGACGACGTGATAGCAGCGAATCGCCGCAATCATCAGACCTACCGGGAAGCGCTATCAGGTGTGCCCGGCATCAGCCTGCTGGAATACGACGAAACCGAGCGCAACAATTACCAGTATGTGGTGATGGAAGTGGGCGAAAGCTGCCCGATAACCCGGGACCAGATCATTGAGGCGTTGCACGCCGAGAATATCCGCGCACGAAAATACTTCTGGCCGGGTTGCCATAACATGCAACCCTATCGTGATTTGTATCCGCACGCTGGTCTGCTGTTGCCCAACACACAACAGGTGGCTGATCGGGTGGTGGTGCTGCCCACCGGGACGACCATGGATAGCGAAATGATTAAGGATGTTGCTGCAGTGATACGCGTGCTGGTGGAAAGTGGCACATGAAAGTTGCAATCATGCAGCCCTATTTCTTTCCCTACATCGGCTACTGGCAGTTGATCCATGCAGCTGATCGCTTTGTGCTATTTGACGATGCTCAATATATGAGGCACGGCTGGGTCAACAGGAACCGGGTACTAAAGCCAGGCGGCAGTTGGCAATATATTCTGGTACCACTTAAGAAACATGAAGTGACAGAGTCAATCAAGAATGTGCATGCACATCCGGAAAAAGAATGGAAGGAACTGATCATCGCGCAACTGGCGCATTACAAAAAGAAAGCGCGATATTTCGATGAAACCAACGAGTTGGTGAGAGAGATTCTCTTCAGTAATAACGAACAAAGTATTGCCGCTATTAACTTCGCCATCATAAAAAAGTTAAGCGCGTGTTTGGATTTGAACAAGGAAATTATCCAGTCATCCGAACAGAACTTCGACTATTCAGAAGTCGGCGATGCAGGAGAGTGGGCGCTGCGGATTGCCGAACAAATGGGGGCGTCTGAATATATCAACCCTGCGGCTGGTGCTGAGTTGTTTGATCGGGAGAAATTTTCATCCAGTAACATCAAGCTTTCATTTTTGAAACCCCAGGAGATTGTCTATTCTCAACGAGGAGATTTCGAACCTGCCTTGTCCATCATCGATGTATTGATGTTCAACGGCATTGAGGGTACGAAAGAGTTGTTGAAACACTATGAAATTGAGTCTGCCGATAGATAAATAAAGAAGACAAGGAAGGTAAAAGATGCCAGCAATGTTTCCAATTGAACGCGATGATGAATTTTACGTGTTTCTGAAGTCCAGCCTTCCTCCAAAATACCGGATCGAGACAGAGCCGTCTTCGGCTTACTACTCAGAATGGATGTTCCATTACAACCTATATGATGGGGACAAGCTCATGCAGACATTTAAGGGCGACTACCGGACGCTGGAAAAAGGAACGCTGGTTCGCGAAGCGAAGAAGGTATTGAAGAACCTTGAGATAGGGAATAAACAATGTTGATCGGAAGCAAGTTACCCCCCGAAAGAATCGACCGCACATACTTCCATACCGGACGTGCGGCGTTCTCCTTTCTGATCGGGCAAGTCATCCGCCCGAAGAAGGTATACCTGCCAACATTTACTTGCTGGTCGCTGGTGTCCGCGATGTCCCGGCGCTTTGCCCAGGTGGAACTGGAGTTCTATCCGGTTCGGCGGGATCTTACGTGCATATATCCTGACCGCGTTCGGGAAGGAGAAGCCTTGGTATTCATCCATTTCTTCGGCCATGAGAATGTCGGTGAGTTGCCTCCCTGCGAAGGGACGCTGATCGAAGATTTTTCACACTCGTATATGTCGCAAATATCACCTCGTGGACACCACGTGTTTGGCAGTTATCGCAAGATAATGAAAGTGGCTGATGGCGGGTTTCTCTGGGGTTTCTTCAACCCAGTGTATGAACCTAGCAGGAAATTGGATTCATGGTTGCGATTTGAAGCAAAGGATTGGAGAGATGTGCGCGAGGCGGAGAACATGCTTGACCGGGATTGGAGCATCGCGGATATTGGCAGCCAGTCATTGGAAGTTCTGCTGACCGCAAACGAATCCCTGATTCGGCAGAAGCGCCAAAAAAACGAGCGTTTTCTAGCGCACAATCTTTCCGTTGGAACGCCCCAGGTTGTTTTCCGGCAGAAAGAATGTCCGTTGATCCACAACAGGTTCATGCCCTCTACAGAAGAAAGAGATTCATTACGTGCACATCTTGCATCGAAAGGTATTTTCACATCTATCCATTGGCCTACTCACGAGCTCGTTCACAACTGCGGTTTGAATATCGAGGATACGCTCTGGATTGAGAAGCACGTCATTTCATTTCCCGTGTCGCACGAATACGGTGTAAACGATATGGAATACATCTGTCATTGCGTGGACGAGTGGAAACAGGGGAAAGGTAAATGACGGACTACTGGAAGTCGTTCTGGCTAACCCATGCAAAGGAAAATCAGGATACGGAACCGCAAATGCAGGTATTGCGCACCCTGAATAAACAGCCCGTATCACCGGATGTTTTCGCTGCCATTGTGGATTCCATCGTAACAATGCTGAAGCCGGAGCCAGGCAATAATCTGCTCGATCTATGCTGCGGCAACGGGGTGATAACGCGCGAGCTAGTCAACAGATTTGCTGCTGTAACCGCAGTCGACTTGTCTGAAGAATTTGTAGCTCAAATCAGTAACGGGACGGCAGCCAACATAACGGCCTTTGCGGCTGATGCGAGAA
Source organism: uncultured beta proteobacterium (assembly GCA_963827265.1). Taxonomy (GTDB): domain Bacteria; phylum Pseudomonadota; class Gammaproteobacteria; order Burkholderiales; family Gallionellaceae; genus Gallionella. Next base: position 1,049,325 of record CAWHAD010000007.1, read on the forward strand.
CCGTTGAGTTCCCAGAAGATTCCTTTGATCGTATTCTGCTTTATGCCGGTCTACAGTACTTTTCTGAATCCGAAACTGTAGCTCTCTTCATGCGCCTGAGGCATTGGCTCCGGGACGGTGGGTTGGTGGTGCTTGGTGACATTCCTGATGCGACGCGCAAATGGAACTTCTTTAATTCCCCGGAACGAGAGGGCGCATATTTTGAAGCATTGAAGGAGGGCAATCCAATAGTTGGCAACTGGTTTGAGCCTGGCTGGCTGGAGAAATTGTCACATCACGCGGGCTTCGCTTCTGCGGTGACCATGCTTCAGCCACAGTCTTTTCCTTATCAGCATTACCGGTTCGACCTTGTACTTGAATCTTGAGCGGGCATAAATAATCCATGTTCCAAAATATTGTAACCATTGCAGGTGTGGCTCGTAGCGGAACCACTTGGCTGGGTGAAATCTTGAATAGTTCACCGGACGTGGCGTATCGCTTCCAGCCGCTCTTTTCCTACGCGTTCAAGGATCGCGTGGGACTCAATTCGTCCCGTGAGGAATATGAAGCATTCTTGCGAGAGTTGTATGCAAGCGATGATTCCTTCTTGCTTCAAACTGACAAGCGCGAATCGGGTGTGTTACCCAACTTCTCAAAGAATGCTTCCCCACAAGTTCTGGTCATGAAAAAGGCGCGTTATCATTACCTCCATATCCGTTTTCTCAATTATTTCCCCAACCTGAAGTTATTGGCCATTGTGCGGAATCCATGCGCTGTACTCGCATCATGGATGTCCAATCCCAAAGAATTTCCTGCTGGAAGCGATCCATGGTTGGAATGGCGGCTGGGAGCATGCAAGAACCAATGTAAGGCAGAAAACTTCTTTGGGTTTTATAAGTGGCGCGAGTCTACAAATATCTTCCTTGATCTGCAGGCCATGTTCCCCAACCGCGTTCGCGTCGTGCGATATGAGGACCTTGTTGAAGATCCAATTGGCATTTCGGAATCCCTATTCAAATTTGTTGACCTCTCCTTTGGCGATCAGACTAAGCGATTTCTTGATGAATCCAGCAAACGGCATACCGATAATCCCTATGCCGTATACAAGAGCAAAAATGTGAAAGACAGCTGGAAAAACAATCTTGATGCACGCATCGTCAAGGATATCAAACAGGAGCTGATAGGCACAAATTTGGAGTCTTTTTTACTATGAACCTCGCCAAAGTGAATGCCCGTTTCCTCTTCGCTTTCTATAATTGGGCCCCATTGGTACATGCCAGTATCAAGGAGGTATGTGTCTTCACGAATTGCATCAAAACAATTTAAGCCGGAGTATTAAACGTGGTAAAAAAACTTGTCCTTGGTTTGGCCAGGAAAATGGGGTTAAAAATAGTACGTAATCAAAACCCAAACGCCAAGACTTCGTTACTAACGCGATATTCCATATCCGTTATTCGCCCAGAAATAAATTATAGAGAACTTATTGAGAATACCCCGCTTAATGCAGCATTACATCTTCAATATGCTGACGATGCCTTAAGTAAAGGCAAGGCGTATCTTGCTTATGCCGAGTTGAAAACAGCAGAATATCTTGGCGCTGCCAGTGAAGATGTGAAAGATCGCATGGCTTTAGCGCTCGCGGACTTACCGAAGCCGGAGGCCATGAATCACAATGGTTACTTTCGCCTTACCTCCCTTGCATCCGAACTTGCCTCAATAAGCAAAGAAAAAAACTTTTCAGTATTGGATGTTGGAGGGGGAGAGGGGATGCTTGCCGCCTTTATACCTGAAGCAACATACTGCCTTGCCGATCCCAGTACCAACGGCATTTCAGGAATTAATCTGCCCTTCCCGGATTACTCGTTTGACTATGTCGTCTCTTGTCATGTTCTTGAGCATATTCCCGTTGATGAACGAAGTGCATTTCTGGATCAGTTACTTCTAAAATCCAGGCGCGGCGTGATTTTGCTAAACCCATTTTTTATTGAAGGCACTTATGAAAAAGAAAGGTTACAGCTATTTATAGATATTACTGATGCTCAATGGGCAAAAGAACATTTGGAATGCACGCTGCCAAAAATCGAGGACATCAAGTCATTTGCGGAACAGCGGGGCTTAAGCTATTCAGCAAAGCCAAATGGTACATTGCCAACAGGTATAGCTATCGAATTTATGAATTACTTCGCCGACAAGGCGGGCCTGATAGAAGATAAGGTAAGAATTAATGAGTTTTTCAATGTTAAGTACAAGCATATTTTGGACTCTCCCGATTACCCAGTTGGATATCTTATTTTCCTCGGTAGAAAAGCGAACAGTTCGAAGTCTTGAAGGCTCGATGAATATGGGACTAGATGTCCGCTTGGGTACCTTAAAAGTTCGGTTGGTTGAGGGGTTTTGGATTGCACGGGGTAGATATGCCGTCAGTAGAATACTTAGGGGTTAGTAAACCCATTAATAAAATTTCACCGTTGCTGAGTGTGTGCATTCCAACATACCAGCATGCGGGTTTCATTGCAGAGTGCCTTGATAGCGTATTGTCTCAGAAGGTAAGTTTTCCTTTCGAAATCCTCATCGGCGAAGATCAATCAGAAGACGGTACGCGGGAGATATGTATCGCTTACGCTGACAAATTTCCTGACAAAATTCGCCTCTTCCTGAACGACAGGGAAGATGTAATTTATATTGATGGCAGACCAACTGGCCGTACAAATTTCCTTAACCTGTATTCTGAATCACGTGGGAAGTTCATCGCCCTCTGCGAGGGAGATGATTATTGGACTGATAACACCAAGTTGGAACAACAGGTTGAAATATTCCAAAAAACCCCGGAATGCTCGCTTGTATTTCACAATGCAATTATGCTTAGAGATGGAGGCGAGGAGCAGAAATTCTCAAGCGATCTCGTAGAAGGGTTTTATGATATTGAAAGTGTGATTAGTAAACCTTGGTTTGTGCCCACCCAATCTATCGTGTTTCGGAAGGACATGCTCGAATTAGGGGCGTGGGCCAAACATGTCTACAATTTAGATTATGCAATTCAGCTTATGCTCGCAACAAAGTATCCGTTCTATTTTATTGACAAGATAATGTCGGTATATCGCATCCATGAGGGCGGCAGTGGCCAGGGCCGAAAGATTTTCTATCATCCGATTAAAGTGATCGAAACATTGAGCGTCTTCAATTGCCTTTCCGAATTCAAATATGATCACCTGATTAAAAAGCGTGTTGACGACCTGCGCGGCGAGATGGCCAATACGTTGGAGCATGCAAGACAAAATAATCTAAAGTCGTCTGTGCTGAATATGAGTTATTTGGAAAAGTTGCTAACCTTCAGGTTTTATATTTATGTGATTGAACATTTCACTAGAAAAATTAGAGATAAGTGGAATGATCAATGTAAAAGATGTTCTAATTTATGAAACATTCATGAAGGCTCTTAACCACGGAAATTAAGCTCGCTATGAATCTTAAGGCTACAATTAAATCATCCTTGCAGAAGATGGGTCTGGAAGTTCACCGCTATGTTCCACCAGGTAGGTCGCCCGCACTCCCTCCGACGCCTATAATTTCTTCATTAAGAAAATTTAAGATCGATTTAGTGTTGGATGTTGGCGCAAACACCGGGCAGTTCGCATCTGAAATACGACGAGGTGGTTACGCTGGCAAAATCGTGTCGTTTGAGCCGCTCACACAGGCCCATGCTGAGTTACAGCAAACCAGTGAAGTGGATCCGATGTGGGATGTCTATCCGCGTTGTGCCTTGGGCGATCATGAGGGTGAGGAGACTATCAATATTGCGGGTAATTCTCAAAGCAGCTCCATATTACCCATGTTGGAAACGCATCGAAGCGCCGCACCCGAATCAGCTTACCAGGGGAGGGAGAATGTACCTATCAAAATGCTGGACGATGTTGTCGGTCAATACCTGAAGAATGCTCGCGCCCCCTTCTTAAAGATTGATACACAGGGCTTTGAATGGCAGGTATTGGATGGTGCGCGTGAAACGTTGCCGCACATCAAAGGGATATTGGTGGAGCTCTCTCTTGTACCGCTTTATGAAGGACAGCACTTGTGGCGAGAAATTATCGATCGGCTTGAGACGGAGGGCTTTGTGTTGTGGGGGTTCAAACCCGGATTTACCGATCAGGCTACTGGCCAATCTCTTCAAGTTGATGGCATGTTTTTTCGAAATCCTTGAGCGCCAAATGTGCTCCACTCGAATGAAGCATATTCAATCTGAGAATCCATGCTGCAAGGTCAATCAAGCCCGTAAACGTAGATAATTTCAACTGATTTCACAGGTTATCAAAGCCCGACGATTAACAATAGAATGCGGAAAACGAGGGACGTAGTTTTGAGATTATTTAGATTCCTACAAAAATTAATAGGCAAAATGAAAACTAGTGCTACTTGGGTTCCGCCTGGCCATTTTTATTCGCCCATACCGGATATCGCCGAAATCCGTGAAAGGCGAGATCGCATTTTTGATCGTGAACAAACTAGCCTTGCTGGGATAGACCTAAATACTGAAGGCCAGTTGGCACTTCTGGCCGGATTCAAGGATTTCTACCGAGAGATGCCATTTTCCGCCGATAAATCCGAGGCTAATAGGTACTATTTCGAAAATCCCTTTTATTTATATTCTGACGCCATTTTCCTTTATAGTGTCATCAGACATTACTGGCCAAAAAGGATTATTGAGGTCGGCTCTGGATTCTCGTCATTCTGCATCTTGGACACGAATGAGAAGTTTTTTGATAATTCTATTCGCTGCCAATTCATCGAGCCTTATCCCGAGCGGCTACTATCACAGTTAAAACCTGGCGATAGTGAGAAAATAGAAGTAATCGAGGGAAAGCTCCAAGATGTTGATATACGCCTCTTTGATCAACTCGAAGAAAATGATTTGCTAGTTATCGATTCAACCCATATCAGCAAGACTGGTAGCGACGTCAATCGACTACTGTTCGAAGTGCTGCCCCGGCTTAAAAGGGGCGTCCTGATCCATTTTCATGACATTTTCTACCCCTTCGAATATCCTGAAGATTGGGTCTATCAAGGCAGATCCTGGAATGAGAGCTACCTGTTAAGGGCCTTCCTGCAGTACAACAATTGTTTCAAAATTATGCTCTTCAATACTTATCTCGAACAATACTTCGAGGAAAGTTTCCTGAAGGACTTTCCCCTCTGTCTGAAGAATCGGGGTGGCAGCATCTGGCTGAGGAAAGAATGCTAGATCGAGCTGCACCATGCAAACTTCCAATTCCGATAGTGGGCAACCGTGAATGGCCGCTGATATCCACAGCGAATGTGGACGTCTCCTGAATTGCCACCAGGTCAATCCTGGCCGAAGATCAGCATCGTCACGCCCTCCTTTAATCAGGGCGACTACATTGAGAAAACGATACGCTCGGTGCTTCTGCAGGGCTATCCAAATCTCGAATACATTATCATTGACGGGGGTTCGACTGACCAGACCGTAGACATAATTAAAAAATACGAGAAATGGATAAACTTTTGGGTCAGTGAAAAAGACCGGGGACAGAGCCATGCGATCAACAAGGGTTTGGCAAGGACATCCGGAGAGCTGTTGGGTTGGCTGAACTCTGACGACTATTATCTGCCTGGGGCATTGTTCAAGCTTGCAAAATCCTATCTTGAGGATACTTCAGTGGGCGCCATTTATGGACAAGGGCATATAGTCGACGAATCGGGCGCAATTGTATACACGCCAAAATTAGAAACTGTTACCAGGGAGAATCTTTTCAGCTGGTGCTTTGGTAACGACTTCATGCAACCTTCCTGCCTTTGTACAAGGAAGGCATGGCAAGAGTCGGGTCCCATAGATGAAACGCTTAATTTTGCTCTCGATCGTCGAATATTGGATAAGAATCGCCGATAAATTCACATTCAAGCGGATAACGGACGTCCTATCCATTTCATTGTCGCACCCGCTTGCGAAAACGACCTCGATGCGAGACAGAAGCCATGTAGAGCTTGCCATTGTTTGCATGAGGCATGGCGGTGAAACCTATGCCAAACGAATCCTGGATCAAATACTGACAAGACATTATGCCGACAGAGACCAGATCCTTAACTCAGCGAGTTGGAAAATTACGCGACCTTTACGATTTATCCGGAGTGCGATAAGGAAAATATTTTCCTGAATAGTTGCATGGAAATTAACAGGATCTGACTGAATCCGGCGCTGACAGGAACCCATATCCCCTGACGTTAATTTGACAAACTTTACACTTAATTTCCGTTGACTAAGATTCTGCTCTTTTATCCCCATAACCCGTCCAACCCTCAGCACGGTTCGCATCTTCGTGCGCTTCAACAAATCCAGGGCTTACTTGAAACGGGGCAGATTTATCTGGCATCGTCTATTCACACCAGCGATACGCCCTGGCCTGAGGACCTCGGCCCGGTGACAGAAAATGCTTGGTGTCACAGAGGTATGCATCTATGAAAGATCACATTGGGGGTTGGCAAATTGGGCCTGGTTGACCATCACTTGGCTACCTCAGAAACTGGATGCCGTATTCAGGCGGATGGGCCTGCATCGCTTTAAACTGAATTTGCGCTCAAAGGGACGCGGCTGGATGATGAAACATTGGTTTCACCGCCTGGCGGCAACACATGGTGTCGACCTGGTTGTCGTGAATTACATACGTTGGGCCTGGCTTGTTGAAAAGATAGATCGCAGGATTCCGCGTGTGCTTGAGCTGCATGACATGATTTCCATAAATAGTTATATGCAAGAAGACCATTCAGGAGCAACTCAAAATTGCTGATCGCAAAGTGATGCTACGACCGGGGGCAAAACCGACAGGCTACGTGACCGCGGCCGCTCAGTTGCCGATGGAGGTAAAGCAGCGTCTGGATATGGAACTGGCCGATATCGGAAAATTCGACCGAGTTTGGTCGATTACGGAGAGGGAGAGCAAAATCATAAGTGAATTCGATGCTTCAATTCAGATCGATACAATAATCCCGGATATTCAGTTGGTACCTGGCCGGTATGAACGGAAGGAATATGCACTATTGCCCGTCGGGCCAAATGTCTTCAATACCTATTCCCTGTTGAAATTTATCCAGGGAATCGCGCCCCGAATCTTGTTTCCGGATAATGCGAAGATTTTGATCACGGGCAGGTTGTGGCGCCACCTTCAATTTTATTGCCCTCAAAGAGTTGAGTATCTGGGCATGGTCGATAATTACCAGAAAGTACTCGGTTCGGCGCGTTTTGTTATCGTTCCCACGGCAACGGGAACCGGGCAACAGATTAAGATATTCGAGGCTTTGGCTTATGGCATTCCGGTGGTTTGCTTTCGCGCGGCTGTTCCCGGGTTTATGGATTCGTATGCGAATGGAGTGGTTTGCGTCGATACGGATGAGGAATTTGCAGAGGCGGTGGGCCGCATGTGGAGAGATGAGTCGTTCTACCAGCAACTATTGAGTGGAGCGAAGGCGTATTCTTTTCGTCCTGGAACCAATGCATATGCACAATCTGTCAATCAATTATTGGCAGAACTGTCGTGAAAAATTATCTCGTTATAAAACCAGCAGAGCTTGACCGCAACAGCCACCCGGCAATCAGGCTGACAATTTGGAATATATTAACTGGAAGTGCCTGCCATGCTCCGAATCCCCAGTTATTTTCATATGAAATAAGGGCGATGGCACGTGCCTAATATATTTTTAAATGCATTTCGACTTTTTATTTACAGCCTTCTTCCGCGGCTCGATGGTTTGATATTGCGGCGTATTCCTCCGGGTGCGCAAGGAACCGCAGTATTGATAGTACGACTCGACGGCATCGGGGATTTTGTTGTTTGGCTGGATGCGGCCAGGGCATTGGTCAGGCACTACCATTTGCAGGGCTATTCGGTCATCCTGCTGGGAAACAAATTATGGACGAGTTGGGCCAGATCAATTGGATTGTTCGATGAGGTATGGGAAATAGACGTAGTCCAATTCTGCGATGATCCGCCATACCGCTGGAATTGGCTGAAGCGAATCAGACGGGCGGGATTCAGGATCGCCCTGCAGCCAACATACTCGCGGATATACCTGACAGGCGATTCATTGGTGCGTGCCAGCGGTTCAGTTGAGCGTATCGGTTTCGGCGGTGGCGAGGTCAAAGTCAAGTTTTGGTTGCAATCCTGGAGCAATGGCTGGTACACCCGCCTGATACCTGCCTCGCCTGTTCCAATGATGGAGCTAAAGCGAAATGCAGAATTCATGCGCAGCCTGGGGTTAGCAGAATTTCAGGCGCGGTTACCTGTCATTCCGCAAGCATCATCCGAACAAATCGATAGGTTGCCCCGACAGCCCTATGCAGTTCTTGCCTCCACAGCCGGGTGGGTTGGCAGAGAGTGGCCGGTTGATAACTTCATCAATATCGGGCGCCGACTGGTGAAGGCCGGCCTGAAAATCGTAGTGGTCGGCGCCTCAGCGGATCGCGAGCGAATCGACGCGCTGAAGGAAGGCTTGTCCGGGGAATTTGTTGATTTGATCGGCAAGACTGCATTGGGGGAACTGGCAGAAGTGTTGCGTAGCGCAACCGTCGTGATTACAAATGAAACCGGTGCGATGCATATCGGGGCTGCAGTGGGCGCACCTGTCGTTTGCATTATGGGTGGCGGGCATTACGGCAGATTCGCACCGTACGAAATTGAGGTGGCAGATGTGAATCAAAAGCTTCCAATCATTGTGGCAGAGCCTATGCCATGCTATGGGTGTAATTGGAAATGCAAATATCCACGCAAAGATGGCGAGGCTGTGAAGTGCATACAAGATATATCAGTGGAGAAGGTATGGGATGCAGTGGAAATGGCGTTGATGAATCGCGGCAATTATCGACTTTGAACAATGCTGAGTGATTATCGAAGAAAGGCGGATTGCAATTCGGTTACGATGAATTCGCCCACACTATTGCACGGTGAACCATAATGGGTAATGCGTGTTTGAATTGCAGGAAGCCTTTTCCGGAAAACGCCGGCCATTGGATACAGAAGGACCGCAGAAAGAACTTGCCGGGCAGTTGGCGACTTGCCGAGTGTGATGGCTGCGGCGTAATTTCCATGATGCCAATGCCAACGGACGAAGAGTTGGCAGCTTATTACGCGGCGTATTCAAAGGACGATAAAGTTGACCTGACGCGTAAGCGCGGTTCCCGTTTTCCGAAACTCAGAAAGCTGTTTCACCGGCTAAGCGGTGATGTCGATCCGCGTGATTTTGTGCAGGTTCCGGCAGGCGCTCGCGTGCTTGATTACGGGTGTGGTCTGGCAGGTTATCTGTGCGATTTTCATGATCGCGGTGTGTCTATCTCAGGTGCGGAGATAGCGGGGTATGTAGTCGAAGCGTGCCGGAACAACGGATTCGATGTGCACAAGGTGGAAGATTTTTCGCATATTCCTTTTGCCGACGGGGAATTCGACGTTGTTTACCTGATGCAGGTGTTTGAGCATCTGCGCGACCCGCATGAGTTTATGAAGGAACTTGCCAGAATTTTGAAAGGCGGCGGAATGCTGTATCTCGCCGTTCCTAACGCGGCAAGCATCTGGCGCAAAATATTTGGCGATAATTGGGTAAGTGGCTGGTTTGCGCCGTTTCACTTGTTTCATTACAACCGCGACACGTTGGCAAAGCTGGCAGCGCAGCACGGCTTCGATGTTGTAGAAAGTTGGAGCAGTACGCCGGAATCATGGTTTCGTCTCAACCTCAAGGCATGTTTGTATCCCAACGAAAATCAATTGGACTGGCGAAAAAGTTGGCTGGATAGCCGCCCGATACGCTATCTGCTGATGCTGATGTTGCGGATAGTCGAGTTACCATTCGCTGAGCGGGATTGCCTTGTAATTAAGCTGATAAAACGTTGATGGAAGTACTGCTTTGACGGTGTAAAATTCAATCCCCAATTGGGAAGGCCCTATCAATCACCATGAGTGTGGTGACGTTAAAGCTCGTCCTTTTGAGTAAAACTCTTTTCTTCGAGAATGAAACGATAAAAATGAGCAATAACAATTATGTGCAATATGGTTGCGGGTGGTCCGCACCGAGTGGGTGGCGAAATTTTGATGCTTCATTTACGTTGGCTTTTGAGCGATTACCATTAGTGGGTCGGCTATATACAAAAAATGAATCTCGTTTTCCGGAAAATGTCGAGTACGGTGACATAGTCAAGGGTTTACCTGTTGCCAATAACTCATGCAAAGGTGTTTATTGCTCCCACATTCTAGAGCACCTGTCACTCAATGATTTTAGGGTTGCGTTAAGCAATACCTACAAGATATTACAACCTGGTGGAATATTCCGTCTTGTCCTGCCAGATTTGGAGCATTCCGTAAGGGATTATCTCGATAATCCATCAAGTGATGCGGCTTCATCGTTTATGCGAGAGACCTATCTTGGCATTGAGGACAGGCCGCGAGGATTAAAAAATTTCATTATTTCCTGGCTTGGGAACTCCCAGCATTTATGGATGTGGGACTATAAATCTATAGAGCCTGAACTTGCAAAAGCAGGATTTGTCGGGGTTCGGAGAGCGTTAATTGGCGATTCTTCGGATGCGATGTTCTTCGCAGTGGAGGAGGAAAGTCGATGGGATAATTGTCTTGGTGTTGAATGCAAGAAACCTATCTAATAAAGCGTTTCTCCGGAAGCATCTTCTGACCTAAGATATCCCGGCCTAATAGGGCTGACTTTGGAGTGACTGTTTCAAATCAGGTTACCTATTGGGACAATGATTCGGAGGAACGACGTGATTCGCACTTTGCCTAAAATAACAGTTGTAACACCAAGTTTTAATCAGGCAGAATTTCTTGAACGTACTATCCTTTCGGTGTTGAATCAGGATTACCCGAACTTGGAATATATTGTGATCGACGGCGGTTCTACAGACGGAAGTGTGGATATCATCCGCAAGTACGAAGATCGGCTTGCCTATTGGGTAAGCGAGCCAGACCGGGGGCAGACAGAGGCGATCAACAAGGGCTTGCAACGTGCCACAGGGGAATGGGTGGCTTGGCAAAATTCGGATGATGTTTATTACCCGGATGTATTTTCGGATGTTGCAATAACTGCGGTCAAGCATCCTGAAGCTGATTTGATCATTGGCAATATGACGCTGATTGATTCTCATGACCATGAGTTCAAGTCTTTCCGTTATGTTACTCCTTGTTACAGCGCGTTGCTGGCTGAGGGAATGATATTGACGAATCAGGCGGCATTCTGGAAGCGGCGCTTACACGATGAAATTGGTTGGTTGGACGAGTCGCTTCACTATGCCTTCGACTATGAATGGTTCCTTAGGCTAACCCAAAATCATCGCGGTGTGCATGTCAATAAAATGTGGGGGGGATATCGCTTGCACGATGAGACAAAGACGCACAACATGACTGAGCGATTTGGTGAAGAAAGGGCACGGATACTTAAAGGGCGAATATTTCCTCGCTGGAAGGTCAGGTTGTTCCAGCTTCGTCGCGTAGTTTTGGTGCTGGCGCAAGGGGAGATTGGTTACGCTTTGCGAGGCTTGATTCGTCGTGTGCGTGGCAAAGACGGAATTTCCTACTGATGTGCGGCATTCTGGGCTGGATAGCAGGGGGGGCAGAATCGTCGTCCGAAAGTTTCTCAAAAGCTTTGGATGTGCTTGCCCATCGAGGGCCGGATGATCGTGGAGTGTTTGAGGGACAGGGTGTCCTTTTGGGTCATCGCCGCCTGTCCATCATTGATCTGAGTGCAGGTGGTCATCAGCCTATGCGGGATCCGGAATCCGGCGCGGTGATCGTTTTTAACGGGGAGATTTATAACTATCTTGAGCTTCGGAGCCAGCTCGAACTTCAGGGTCATTTATTCCGGACAAAGTCAGATACTGAAGTGCTGCTGCATGCATATCTGGAGTGGGGCGCAGCTGCATTGGAAAAATTGAACGGGATGTGGGCGTTTGCAATTTGGCAATCCGATCAGCGCAAGCTGTTCATTGCGCGTGACCGGTTCGGTGTCAAACCTCTTTATTACACTGAAAAACAAGGTTCCTTCGCATTCGCCTCCGAACCCAAGGGGCTGTTAGCGCTTTTTCCCGGTCTTCGCAAGCCGGACAATCTTGCCGTATATGAGTTTCTGGCGCAGGGCCTGCTCTACACAAACGGCCGATCCTTTTATCAGGACGTTCATGTGTTTCCTCTGGGTCACTATGGCGAATACTTTGCCGAAACGGGTCAATTCAAGACGACGCGTTATTGGAATTATCCCGATGCGCAGGATTCATCAGGCGGTAACGCGCACGACGCGGTTGAGGAGTTTTCAGCCCTGTTCGAGGATGCAGTTAAACTAAGAACGCGCAGCGATGTTCCTGTTGGTATTACCTTGTCCGGCGGCCTTGATTCAACGGCAGTACTCGCAGCCGCCAAGCAGAAAACTTCCGGTGAACATGTATGTTTCACTTCAGTTTATGGTGAAAAGGAAAGAGGCGAGGCAAAGTGGGCCAAAATTGCTACCGAGCCGTACGGAATGTCGCCGGTGGAAGTAGAAGCACGCAAGGACAATTGGCTTGAAACCTTGCAGCAAATATCCTGGCACATGGACGGCCCCGGTTACTCACCCGCCGTGTATCCGTTGTGGTATTTGATGCGCGAAGCGCGCAAACAGGGTGTGCTCGTGTTATTGGAAGGACAGGGCGCAGACGAAGAACTGGGAGGCTATCCGCAGTATGCGATTATTGCTTTCCTGACATTGCTGAAGAGATCAGGCAGTATTTCCGCATTGAAAAGAGCGGGCAATACATGGGGTAACTTGCGCGCTACCTTTACCGCCAGATGGGCACTGCTGTGGCTGATAAGGGAATCCTTCCCCGGATTGATTGAGTACAATCGGCGTCATGCAGGTGCATACATGACGCTTAAACAAGATTTCCGGGCGGATATGCAGAGGCAGTCGAAACGGGATGGAGGCTTGAGGGAGAGCTTGAGCAATCCCGGTTATAGCCCGGTCCATCAGCGTTTATTGCTGGACCATTCCAGAAATATTCTTCCCGGATTGCTGCACTATGGCGATGCCATCAGCATGGCGCACGGTGTGGAATCAAGATTGCCCTTCATGGATTACCGACTGGTTGAGTGGATATTTGCAAATGGCGATGATGTCAAAATTCGTGATGGCCATACCAAATGGGTATTGCGCCAGTATTTGCAGAAAGTAGGACAGTCACATATAGCTGAACGTAAAGACAAGCTGGGATACCCAACCCCTATCGAGAATTGGCTGTCAGAAAATAATGGCACAGCGGTTCGCGAATTGTTGCTGGCAAATGGTGCCAGGATAACCCGATACTGCGATCCTCAACGTATCAAAAAGTTGCTCGATAAACATTTAGCCGGGAGAGCCGGCGCGGGAAACCATCTTTACCGTCTGGTCAGTACTGAGTTGTGGTTGCGTAGCTGCTTATAAAGGTTATATAGCAGATATGAATTACGCGCCTGTTGCACTATTTGTCTACAACCGTCCCAAGCATGCTCGCCAAACGGTGGAGGCGTTGCTATCCAATTCTGGAGCAATCCAAACCGCGATTTATGTATTCTCCGATGCGCCCCGTGATGCTTCGGCAAGCCAGGCTGTAGCCGATGTCAGGTCATACATTCACAGCATTGACGGTTTTAAATCGGTTACCATCATCGAGCGCGAGACCAATTATGGTTTGGCGCGCTCCATCATCGAAGGTGTTACGCAGCTTTGCGAAAAATATGGCCGCGTTATTGTGCTGGAAGATGATTTGGTGACGTCACCGAACTTTTTGGCCTTTATGAACGATGCTCTGATGCGATATGAAAATGAAAATCGCGTGATGCAGGTTGCCGGATATATGTTTCCGATGGATTTGAAAATCCGTGAGGATGCATTGTTGTTGCCTTTCATTTCTTCGTGGGGTTGGGCTACGTGGCAGCGTGCCTGGCGGCATTTCGATGCAGATGCAAATGACTATGAAAAGTTGGCAATGAATCGCAACCTGATAAAAAAGTTTGACCTTGATGGACACTACAGCTATTTCAAAATGCTGCGTAAGCAGCAATCAGGCAAATCCGAGTCTTGGGCAATCAGGTGGTATTTGAGCGTGTTCATGCATAATGGGCTTGCGCTGTACCCAAAAAAGACGCTGGTTCGGAACATCGGGTTCGATGGGAGTGGCGTTAATTGCACCGTGAGTAGCATCGCGGAAGCGAATTTGGATATGGATTTCAGGGTGCAAACGATGCCTATCGAAATAGAATTATCAGAAGCGCAAAACGTCGTGCTGGATAATATGCCGATGCCATCATTAAGCTTGGGTTCGGTAATGAACCGTTTGTTTGGCGCATTCAGGAGTGTCCCGGGTTTACGTAAAAGTTAGGTCGGTGATGAGTTTGCTTCTCAAATTGTTATCCATAATTGCCGAGACTCTGGTTGCGCGCCGTTTTGATGCGTACATCACAGGCTCGGGTACGGATATGTTTCCTTGGCGTATCAGAGGGGGCAAGGGTTGCAAACTGGTTATCGGTCATACCTGCATCATTAGATGTAATGTGGTTTTTGAAAATGAGAATTCGCATTTAACCGTGGGCGATAGAAGTTTTATTGGTCATGGGCTAATTTCAGCAGCACAAGGCATAGAAATTGGAAACGATGTGCTCATTTCCTGGGGGGTGACGATCACTGACCATAATTCGCATAGCCTGAAATTTTCGGAGCGACAAAAGGATGTTGAGGATTGGCATAACAATAAAAAGGATTGGTCGAGAGTAAGGACAGCGAAGGTTGCAATTCAAGACAGGGTCTGGATTGGATTCAACGCGATCATCCTGAAAGGCGTTACGATCGGCGAAGGGGCGATAGTGGGTGCCGGCAGTGTTGTCAGCAAGGATGTTCCGCCCTACACGATAGTTGCGGGAAACCCTGCCAAAGTTATCCGGGAACTTGGCCCAGATGAGCGATAAATTCATATCCTGGGAGGCGGCCGTCGCATGGTTGGCGGCGCAACCCGACAAGCAGGATCTGGTTCGGGATTGCTATTACGATCCGTCGCCGCAAGCGGCGGCGAAGCGTTATTGGCAAAGCGAAGAGTGGAAGGCGATCAAAGCCTTTTTGCCCGACGCTCATGGCCGCGCGCTGGATCTGGGTGCGGGACGCGGCATTGCCAGCTACGCGCTGGCCAGCGAGGGTTGGAATGTGATGGCGGTTGAGCCTGATCCAAGTGACCTGGTGGGCGGCGGGGCCATTCGCAGAATTGCCCAGGCCGGAGGATTGCCTATCGAGATAGTGCGGGAGTTCGGGGAGTGTTTACCCTGTGAATCCGCTTCTTTCGACCTGGTGTTTGCGCGCCAGGTGCTGCACCATGCGCACGATCTGACTGCGTTGTGCGCCGAAATCTATCGCGTACTGAAGCCGGGCGGGAAATTCATTGCGGTGCGCGACCACGTGATTTCATCCCCGGACGATCTGTCTGCGTTCTGGAAAATCCATCCACTGCACCAACTTTACGGCGGGGAAAATGCATACCAATTCAGACAATACAAAGATGCGATATGCACCGCAGGCTTTCGTCTTGAAAGAGTATTGCGGCCATTCGACAGCGTGATCAATTATGCGCCCTATACCCGTGATTCCTTGCGCGATGAGCTCAAGCGCAGGCTCGCCCGATTCCCGCTGGGCGGGGTTGCGGGGCGGCTTCTCAATGCAGGAATCATCATGGATGCTTCCCTTGCACTGTTGTCGCGCTTCGACCATCGGCCCGGACGCTTGTATTCGTTTATATGCAGCAAACCATAGAAATCTGAAATCATGACAAACATCTGGATTACCGGGGGCAAGGGTTTCATCGGCAGACATCTGGCACTGCTCGCATCGGAAAGTGACGACATCGTGTCCGGCATAGGGCACGGCTTGTGGCCTGCCGAACAAGCAGGGAAGTGGGGATATTCCAATTGGAGCAATGGTGAAATCGACGCGGCCAATCTTAGCCAATTGGCGCGTTCTTCCGGCCTGCCGGATGTTGTCTATCACCTTGCCGGCGGATCATCGGTCGGTGCATCGTTGCAAAACCCGCACGAGGATTTTCGCCGCACTGTAGCAAGCACTGCGCAGCTCCTCGAATGGTTGCGGCTCAACGCACCTGATGCAAGCGTAGTCGGCGTATCCAGCGCGGCTGTCTATGGTGCCGGACACGCCGGCCCGATTCGCGAAGATGCAGTCGTCTCGCCTTATTCGCCATATGGCACACACAAGGCAATGATGGAAAGTCTGTGCCGTTCATATGCGGAGAATTTCGGTTTGCGCGTTGCGATAGTGCGCCTGTTCTCGGTGTACGGCGCTGGACTGGAAAAGCAGCTGATATGGGATCTGTGTTGCAAGCTGGCTGCCGCTAAAAGCAGCACGGTTGTGCTGGGCGGCACGGGGCGCGAGTTGCGCGACTGGTTGCATGTGAACGATGCGGCGGCTCTGCTGGTTCTGGCTGGTGCCCGATGCGATGCGAATTGTCCTGTCATAAATGGGGGAACGGGTATCTCCACATTGATACGAACAGTGGCAGAAATGGCATGCCAAGCGTGGGGTGACGGTGCCAGTGCAGAGTTCAGCGGCGTTGCGCGCAAGGGCGATCCGGCGAGTCTGGTTGCAGAATGCGCGCGGTCGTCCGGGCTCGGCTTCAAGCCGCGCATCCTGCTTGCCGAAGGCATACGCGAAGCGGTGAACTGGTACAAATCGAGGAATGCATGAGGGTTGCTTTTCCCTTGATTCAAAGCACCCGCTGGACGGGCGGATATAACTATCTGCTCAATCTGTTCCGGTCTGTCCGCAAATACCAGACAGATCAAATCACGCCCGTACTTTTTTACGGAGAGGAGGCGCTTGAGAATGATTTGCAGCCATTTCGTGAGATTGCCGGTCTGGAAATCGTCCGTTCATCGGTCTTTGATGCAAACAGTGCCCGGCCACGATTGATGGGCGCACTGCTTTTTGGCCTGGATTCCGGCGCGCTGGATTTATTCAGGCATTACCGGATCGATGTCGTGTTTGAGAACGCGGCATTTTTCGGCTGGCGTTTCCCCATTCCTGTTATCGCATGGATGCCGGACTTTCAGCATCGTCTGCTGCGCGAACAATTTGGTTTTGCGGCGTATTGGCGGCGCGAGGCGGGGTTCCGTGCCCAAGTCGCATCCGGCAGGGTCATCATGCTGAGCAGCGAGGATGCACGCAAGGATTGCGAACATTATTATCCGGGCGCCGTCGGCAATACGGAAGTTGTGCGCTTTGCTGTATCTGTCCCGGACGAACTGATTGAAAGGGACCCCGGAACGGTGATCCGGGAATACAGCTTGCCGGACCGCTTCTACTACCTGCCCAATCAGTTCTGGAAACACAAGAACCATATCGTCGTGATCGAGGCTCTGGGCCTGTTGAAGCAGCAAGGTTGCGAGGTTGTCGTCGCCGTGACCGGCAATTCGGACGATCCCCGGCACCCGGAATATTTTGAGCAACTGAAAGACCGTATCCGATCGTTGGGCTTGCAGGAAAATTTCCGCATCCTTGGCCTGGTGCCGCGGCGCCACGTGATTTCGCTGATGCGGGTTTGCGTTGCACTCGTTAATCCCTCGCATTTCGAAGGCTGGAGCAGCACAGTCGAAGAGGCGAGGACGCTGGGTGTGCCAATGATACTGTCGGATATCGGCGTGCATCGCGAACAAATGGGAGAGGGGGCTGTATATTTCGATCAAGATGATGCCGTTGCGCTTGCAGAAAAATTGCGGTCTGGCGTTCGGACAAAATCCTCAGCAGGGGCAAGGCTCCGTATTCAGGGTGACGATAACGTGGGCCGCTTTGCCCGGGATTTTGTCGCGGTTGCGAACAGAGCGATGGCCAAGGTTACTGATCCTGGACGCGCGGTCGACTCGCCGGACAAGGCTTAGGCATGGATAGCCGAGTCCTTGTTTTTGATATGAGGCATCGCTGATGAAACTGGAGGGCGGGTCGCGAACCCGGGACGGTCACAAACATTCAGTGCCGGGCAAGCCGCTGATTTCGGTTGTCACGGTGGTATTGAATGGCGCGCAAACCATACGGGATACGATTGAAAGCGTGCTGGGGCAGGAGTATGGAAACACCGAGCTCATTGTTATTGACGGGGGGTCCAGCGACGGGACGGTGGACATCCTGAAAGAATACGATCATGCAATCGACTATTGGCTCAGCGAGAAAGATCGCGGCATCTACGATGCGATGAACAAGGGTATATCCCTTTGCTCAGGAGAATATGTGGGCATGCTGAATTCCGATGATGTGTTTTCGGGAAAGGACGCGGTGCAGGACATCGCCGACAGGCTAGTCGCAACGAACGCGGATGCGGTCTTTTCCTGTCTGGATATCGTCGACCGGAAAAATCCTCGAAAAATTCTGCGCAAATACCGGGTCGCCAGGCTCAGCACCGGATTGCTGCGGATCGGCGTAATGCCGCCGCATCCAACCTTCTATTGCAGAAGATCCTGTTACGCCCAGGGCGGGTTGTATAAAACGGGCTACCGGATCGCCGCCGACTTCGAGATGCTGGTCAGGCTGCTGGTCGGGCAAAAGATTTCATGGGAATTTATCGACAAGGTCACCGTGATCATGCGCTCCGGAGGGGTGAGCAGTCGAGGACTGAAGGCGCGCATCACCCTGAACAGGGAAGTGGTCAGGGCATGCAGGGAGAACGGTTTGTATACCAGTTTGCCGCTACTGGCACTGAAGCTCCCGATCCGGCTGTTAGAGTTGATACGATGAGTTTGAGCGTATGAAAGCATTGGTCACCGGGGCAAACGGTTTTGTTGGCCGACCGCTGTGCGAAGAATTGCTGCGCCGGGGCTATCAGGTCAGGGCAGCCATGCGTTCACAAGACCCATTATCCGCAACTGGTGAAATGGTGGCAGTCGGCGCTATCGATGGCGAAACTGACTGGTCGTCCGCCTTGAATGAGGTGGATGCGGTGATCCACCTCGCCGCGCGGGTGCATGTGATGAAAGACCAGACCGACGATCCGCTTGCGGAGTTTCTGAAGGTCAATCTGTACGGCACATCCAATCTGGCTCAGCAGGCGGCAAGCGCAGGGGTAAAGCGCTTTGTCCATGTCAGTTCGGTCAAGGTGAACGGCGAGCAGACCACGGTGAATCGCCCCTTTACCGAATCGGACGAACCCGATCCGCGGGATCCTTACGCAGTCTCGAAATGGCGCGCCGAGCAGGATTTGCAGCGCATTGCGAAAGAAACCGGAATGAAGGTCGTGATCGTACGTCCGTCGCTGGTTTACGGGCCGGGTGTGAAGGGCAATTTCATCAGTCTGCTGGCCGCGATCGACCGTGGGATCCCGTTGCCGCTGGCGGGCGCGAAAAATTTGCGCAGTCTGGTGTATGTGGGCAATCTGGTGGATGCCCTGATCGCGTGTGCGACCCATCCCGCCGCTGCCGGTCAGACGTATCTGGTCAGCGATGGCGACGATGTCTCGACCGCGATGCTGGTCGACATGATCGCACGGTCACTGGGCCGCAGCAGCCGGGCGTTTCGTTTCCCTCCCGGCCTGTTGCGCGTTGCGGCAACATTGCTGGGGCGCGCAGAACAGATGGACAGATTGTTCGGTACGCTGCGCGTCAATGATGAAAAGCTGCGCAGGGAACTGGCGTGGTCTGCGCCGTATACGCTGGAGCAGGGCCTGCGCGCGACGGCGGATTGGTATCGCAGCCAGTATCCACGCTGAGTGCGCACGCGATTCCACGGCTGAAATCGTGAAGTGCATCCTTGCATATTGAAAGACCACCTTTCAATATGCTGTCCGAAAATCTTTTGGTTGGGCACCCGCTCCTACACACTTGCCGCTGTTGATCTGAGTTGGTATGAATTAATCCGCCGTGACGAATTATTAGAGTTTGCCTAAACGCATCGAATATAATCCGCCATATTTTACAAATTACGCGCCTTGTCCAAGGCGGCAAATAACATGATATTAGTGACTGGCGGTGCAGGTTTCATCGGTTCGAACTTTGTGCTGGACTGGCTGGCACAGAGCGACGAGGCCGTGGTCAATCTGGACAAGCTGACCTATGCGGGCAATCTGGAGAATCTCGCATCGCTCAAGGATGACCCGCGCCACATCTTCGTGCGCGGCGACATCGGCGATGCGCAGCTGGTCGGCGAACTGCTGGCCGAACACCGCCCGCGCGCGGTGATCAATTTTGCGGCCGAGAGCCATGTGGACCGCTCCATACATGGCCCCGAGGATTTCATCCAGACCAACATTGTCGGCACCTTCCATCTGCTCGAGGCGGTGCGCGCCTGCTGGTCCGGGCTGGCTGGCGAAGACAGAAACAAATTTCGTTTCCTGCATGTCTCCACCGACGAGGTGTATGGCTCGCTGGCAAAGGATGAGCCGGCTTTCAGCGAGACGCACCGCTACGAACCGAACAGTCCCTACTCGGCCAGCAAGGCCGCCAGCGACCATCTGGTGCGCGCCTACCACCACACCTATGGCCTGCCGGTGCTGACCACCAATTGTTCCAACAACTACGGGCCATATCATTTTCCGGAGAAGCTGATCCCGCTGATGATCGTCAACGCGCTCGCGGGCAAGCCGCTGCCGGTCTACGGCGATGGCCGGCAGATCCGCGACTGGCTGTACGTGAAGGACCATTGCAGCGCGATCCGCCGTGTGCTGGAAAGGGGCAAGCCGGGCGAGGTGTACAACGTCGGCGGCTGGAACGAGAAAGCCAATCTCGACATCGTGCATACCGTGTGCGCGTTGCTCGACGAACTGCGTCCGAAAGGCGACGGCAAGTCCTACCGCGAACAGATCGCGTTTGTGACCGACCGGCCCGGCCACGACCGCCGCTATGCGATCGACGCGCGCAAGATCGAACGCGAGCTCGGCTGGAAGCCATTGGAAACTTTCGAGACCGGCATCCGCAAGACCGTGCAGTGGTATCTGGACAACCCGGACTGGGTGAACAGCGTCCAGTCGGGTTCCTACCGGCAGTGGATCGAAAAGAACTACGTGGGGCTGGCCGGATGAAGATCCTGCTGTTCGGCAAGAATGGCCAGGTCGGCTGGGAACTGCAGCGCAGCCTGGCACCGCTGGGCGAACTGATCGCGCTGGATTCGGCCAGCCGCGAGATGTGCGGCGATTTCTCCGATCCGGCAGAACTTGCACGGACGGTAAGGAAAGTTGCGCCGGATGTGATCGTGAATGCGGCCGCCTATACCGCGGTGGACAAGGCCGAGAGCGAGGCTGAACAGGCACGCACCATCAACGCGCTGGCGCCCGGTGTGCTGGCTGAGGAAGCGCTGCGCGCCAATTCCTGGCTGGTCCATTACTCCACGGATTATGTGTTCGACGGCGGCGGTGACCAGCCCTGGCGGGAAACCGATGCGACCGCGCCGCTGAATGTGTATGGCGCGACCAAGCTGGAAGGCGAACAGCTGATACAGCAATCCGGATGCCGCCACCTGATCCTGCGCACCAGCTGGGTATACGGCGCGCGCGGCGGCAATTTCATCAGGACCATGCTGAAGCTGGCCCGGGAACGCGACAGCCTCAATGTGATCGATGACCAGATCGGCGCGCCCACCGGCGCGGACCTGCTGGCCGATATCACCGCCCATGCGATCAGGGCCGCGCTGCAGCAGCCGGAAGTGTCCGGGCTTTATCATCTGGTTGCCGGAGGTGAGATTTCCTGGCATGGCTATGCAAGGTTCGTGATCGATTACGCGGCACGCTCCGGCCTCGACATCAAGGTTGTGCCGGACGCGATCAACGCGGTGCCCACCAGCGCCTTTCCCACGCCCGCCAGGCGTCCGCACAATTCGCGGATGGATACGGCAAAGCTGAAGAATACGTTTGGTTTATACCTGCCGGACTGGCGGGTCGGCGTCGCGCGCATGTTGAGCGAGGTGCTGGAAAAGATATAGATACAAGACGCAAGGGGAAAGATACAAGAGGAAAGATACAAGAGGAAAGATACAAGAGGAACGAGGCATGCCTTGTATCTTGCTTCTTGTGCCTTTCCTCTATTCTGTGTCGATCTGCAAACTGACGCCCAGCGACTTCCACTGCTTCACTTCGTCCTGCAACGCGGCATCGGTCAGCGGATTCTGCGCCAGCCAGTCGCGGCCGACCGAGAGGTAGAATTTGGTGCCGCTGAAACGGGCGTGCAAGTCGGGCAGTGTGATGTCGCTGCGGTTCCGGTAAAACAGCACGGCCAGACGCAGGCTCATCGCGAGCACGCAATCCTCCTCGTTGTTCAGCATGCCCTGCAGCCTTTTCAGGTTGCCGCGGTGTGCCAGTGCCAGCAGGCTCAGCCTGTTCTGTTCCTTTCTGGAAAATCCCGGCATGTCCGCATTGGCGAGTATGTAGGCGGTATGTTTGTGGTAGCCACTGTGCGCGACCCTGATGCCGATGCCGTGCAGGCTGGCGACCCATTCCAGTACATGCAGCGCCGGCTCGTTCGCGTCGCCGCCGAAGAATTGCCGCGCCAGCATGTTCGACAGTTTTTTTACCCGCGCAACCTGGTTATCGTCTACATGGTAGCGCTGCATGAAGTTCTGTACCGTCACGTCGCGCATGTCATGGTTGTGGAAGCGCCCCCACAGATCGTACAGCACACCTTCGCGCAGCGCGGCGAGCGCGGGCTGCATCGTGGAAATTTCAAGTTCGCGGAAGGCCGCATACATGATCGCAAAGCCGCCCGCCAGCGTGGCCACGCGATCGGGACGCAGGCCCGGCAGACTGGATTTTGCTCAAATCGCCCTCCTTGAGCAGGCGCGCGCGCAGTTTCTCCAGTCCGTCGCGGGTGATGCCGCTCCGGCTGTAGCCGTTTGCTTCGAGGATTTCGGCGATCGACTTGGCGGTACCCGAAGATCCCAGCGCATGTTGCCACTGCCCGCGGAAATCGGCGGAGATGTTCTGCACTTCGCTGCGCGCGGCAACTTCGGCCTTCCCGAGTTTGCGCTCGGTGATTTTTCCATCCGGGAAAAAACGCGTGCTGTAGCTGACGCAGCCCATGTACAGGCTTTCCATCTTGAGCGGCGTCAGCCCGCTGCCGATGATGAATTCGGTGGAGCCGCCGCCGATATCCATCACCAGCAGGTTGCCGTCCGACTTGCGGCAGGCCATGCGCGACACCGAGGTAGATCAGCCGCGCTTCTTCAAGACCGGAAATCACCTCGATCGGCAAGCCCAGCACATGTTCGGCCTGCACAATGAATTCCGGGGCATTCTTGGCTACCCTCAGCGCGTTGGTCCCGACTGCGCGCACCGCATCGCCGGGCAGATCGCGCACGCGTTCGGCAAACCGGGCCAGTGCTTCAAGCGCGCGTTGCTGCGCTTCGGCATCGAGAAACTTGTCTTCGGAGAGTCCTTCCGCAAGCCTGACCGGCTCGCGCAGTCCGTCGAGCATGTAAAGCTGATCGCCCTCGACGCGCGCGACCTGCAGACGGAAACTGTTTGAGCCGAGGTCAACGGCGGCGAGGATGGACTGCTGCTTCTGCACTATTCCAGAACTTCGCGGTCGATTTCGTCCATGTTGACATGGCGAACGTCACGTCCCTTGACCATGTAGATGACATACTCGGACATATTTTTGGCGTGGTCACCGATGCGCTCGATCGCCTTGGCCACAAACAGTATCTCCAGCGAGGTGGAAATGGTGCGCGGATCTTCCATCATGAAGGTGATCAGGTAACGCATGATCGCGCGAAACTCCTCGTCGACCTGTTCGTCCTGCCGCACCACCTCGGCCGCCATCAGCACATCCAGGCGCGCGAACGCGTCCAGCGATTTGCGCAGCATTTCCAGCGCGATTTCGGAAGCATGCTTGATTTCCTGGTAGCGCGGAATCGCCAGCCCCTGCTTTTGCGACAGCAGCTTGGCCATGCGTGCGATCTTTTCGGCCTCGTCGCCGATGCGTTCCAGGTCGGTGATGGTCTTGATCACCGCCATCACCAGGCGCAGGTCGCCCGCGGCAGGCTGGCGGCGCGCGATCACCTGGCTGCAGGCTTCGTCGATCTTGACTTCCATTGCGTTGACCCGGTGGTCGTCATTGATCACCCGCGTCATCAGCGCGACATCGCCACTGACCAGCGATTCGACGGCACTCTTGATCTGGCTTTCAACCAATCCGCCCATCTGCAATACATGGGCGCGGATGGCTTCCAGCTCGGCATCGAACTGGCGGGAAATATGGTCACTGCTGCTGAACATGGTCTAGTCCTTGAAAAAGGGATAACTGAACAGTATATGCATTAAATGTGAACGAAACGTGACAGTGCATGAATTTTTCCTCTAAACCGTCATCGTCTTCACGCCTTCCGTCGTGCCGAGCAGCAGCACGTCGGCGCCGCGGCGCGCAAACAGGCCGTTGGTCACGACCCCCGCGATGTGATCCAGCGTCGATTCCAGCTCCACCGGATTCATGATGCTCAAACCGTGCACATCAATAATGATGTTGCCGTTGTCGGTGGTAAATCCTTCTCGCAACTTCGGCTGTCCGCCCAGCGCGACCAGCTGGCGCGCGACCGAGCTGCGCGCCATCGGAATCACTTCGACCGGCAACGGAAACTTGCCCAGCACATCCACCAGTTTGCTGGCGTCGCATACGCAGACGAATTTCCTGCTGGCCGCCGCGACGATCTTTTCGCGGGTCAGCGCGCCGCCGCCGCCCTTGATCATGTGCAGGTGGCGGGTGATCTCGTCCGCCCCGTCGACATACACCTGCAGGTCGCCCGCATCGTTGAGCGACATCACCTCGATGCCGTGCCCCATCAATCGCTTTGCGGAAGCTTCGGAACTGGCGACTGCGCCGCGTATCTTGTGCTTGATCCTGGCCAGTTCATCGATGAAAAAATTGGCGGTGGAGCCGGTGCCCACACCGACGATGGAATCGATCGGCACATATTCGATTGCCGCCCTGGCAACCGCGCGTTTCAATTCATCCTGATTTGTCATTTCAACTGCTCGCTTTCGGATATTATTTTATTGCCGGACGCGATTATTGCAGGAATTGAAAAGCTTGGGGAATTTTGCTCGCGCCGCGCGACAAAAACAAGGGGCGGATTTTTCCGCCCCTGCTTGTACCGATCAATCCCTCGTTGCCGAATTGCGGTTTACCACTGATAGGAAATACCGATAGACGCGACCGGCCAAAATTTGAAATTGCTCAGGTCATTCTGCAGCTTGGTGTTTTCGGCAGCAATATCGCTTGCTGTAGGGCAAGTCCCGATACCGGTACAAGTGACCGTCAGATTGGTCTTGGGGCTACCCTGGAACAGCACGCCGAAATCGGTTGTCATGCCCCAGCCCTGGCCGGTCGGCGCCGGTTTGCCCCAGCCTATACCGATATAGGGCGCAACCTTGTTGAAGGATATGTCGCCATGCAGTGAACTGATAGTAGAAGTAGAGTAGGGATTGCCGTTGATGGTGTAGGTTCCGCCGGCGGGCAGTCCGTCCAGGCTGACCTTGTTGTTGTTGTACATCACGCCGACGCTGGTCCGGAAACTGCTTTCGTCGAACGGGTACCAGTCAGCCAATGCGCTGACCGTTTGCAGCTTCAAATGGAAGTCGTAATTGACCGTGCTTGCGTTCGCGTTGTATTGGTATGTAAATGAGTTCAGCCCGATGCGGGCGCCCACGCTGTCGGTGAGGGCGATATCCAGCTCGGCACCCAGTCCCAGCGTGCCGATTTTTCCGGTTACGGACAGGTCGGAGCTGCTGTTGCTGTCCGTCTGGTCTGCCTCGGGCTCGGGTGATGATTCCGGACTGGCTGCTGCCGGCGCCGCCTCAACGGGAGACGCTGTTTCAGCGGTGGCTGGTTCCGGGGCTGGCTCAGGCTCGCCCGCTGCCATTCCTGTCATGGCTGCGCCCGCGATGCCGGATGAAGGCACGGCTGCAGGGACTGCGGCAACCGGTGCTGCAACCGACACCGCAGGAGCGGGCGCGGTTTCTGGAACGGGAGCGGGTTCAGGCGCGGGTGCCGGGATTGCAGCCGGGATAGCAGAAGGATCGACCGGGACCGACAGCAGTTCACCGAACGTGCTAGCCGGGATTGCAGACCCGGCCACCAGGGAGGCCAGCTTCACTGAGGATGACACGACCGCGGTATGGCCGGCCCGGACGATCTTCATGCCGGCCGCATTCGTCATCGCGATCTTTCCCTTCAACACCCGGCTGTACATCGATTTACCGTCCATGACCAGCATGAATTCGGTTCCGCGTATCCCGATGGTTACGTTCGGTGTGGAAAGCCTGAACGCCTGATGGTTCAGTTTGCCGATCAACCCGGTGATGAAGCGCATCCCGCCCTGGAACATCGAGAAAACGGCGCTGCTGTTGCTGATCCGTTTTGGGTCGTAGCGATATTCGCGCACCTTGAATATCGAATTGGACTGCATCGTGATGACCTGGCCGTCCGCGAATTTCAGCAGCGCGGCGCTGCCATTTCGGGTCTCGATCAGCGTATTGGATGCAATGGGTTCGCTTTTGACCACGCGATGGGCGGGAAGCTTTCCCTGCGTGACGTACACGTCGCCGCTTACTGCATAGACGCGGCTGTCGGAAGTCGGGGCAGAATCATCCGGGGACGCGCCGGCTTTCATCGCATCGGTATCCTGGGATGCGAATGAAACGGCCGGGAACAAGACGAGGACTGCGAATATCGCTGCGATTCTTTTCATGTGATCAAGGCCCGCTGGATTAAGTGAATAATAAATTGGACGGCTGCGGATGAGAATGTAAACCCGGTGCGGAGGACCGTCAATAGTGGCCGGCGGCAGGGTGGCGCAATTTTTTGCCATTCAGAAGCGCATCAGCAAAGCCGCCCCCGTTTCGATCTGCACAAAACCGTTGCTGCGGACCATGATCGTGCATCCCCCGGAGCAGAACACCGAGGTGTCGGCATTCAGCATGGTGTATATCGCGCGCACATCGAAACGCACGCCAACGTTCCCGGAAAAAAAGAATTTCGCACCGCCGCCCAGCGACAGCGACAGCCGGTTTTCCGTGGTGAGGTCGGCACGCTTCGGTGCCATGCTCGTCAGGCCGATAGTGCCCGACACAAAGGGATGCATGGGCCCGTCGGCCGGCAACAGATAAAGTCCGCCAATGTGGTAGTAGTCGATGCTGAGATCGAAAAGCGGATTGCCGGTGAATGTACCGGACGTCGTCAGTTGCGTATCCTGGCGGCTCAGGAAAACCTCGATCTGCTGGTCAGGCTCCAGATCGAAATCGAGCAGCAGTCCGAAGCTGGTCGCGTCCGCAAGCTCGAACCCGGATAGCGTGTTGGCATCCTCGAAGCTGCCGCCGTAGCGGTGGCCGGCAAATGGCGCGACTTCGACCGCGCGCGCATCGGACACAGCGGTGGGAATCAGGGCGAACAGCAGAATGAGCGCTGCAAAATTTTTCATGGCTGGTGTGCCTGACGCCGGTCAGGCCAGAAGTGGAAATTTACGAAACCGGAAATTCATCCGGGCGTTACGGCGAATGTAATCGCCGTACGACGCAGCGTCAACGCCCGGGAAGTTCAGAGTCCCAAGACGCAAGCAGCTTTCGGTGGTTTGCGCAGGCTGAATTTCCAGGCGGCAATGTTAAGATGACTATCAGGCCACAACGACAAAGGCAGGAACGAGCATGCAGATCCGCACGGTCGCAACCACCCCTTTCCCCGACCAGAAGCCCGGCACCTCGGGCCTGCGCAAGCGCGTACCGGTGTTCCGGCAGGCGCACTACCTGGAAAATTTCGTGCAGTCCATCTTCGATACCATCGGCACACCGCCGGGTTCGACACTGGTGCTGGGCGGTGACGGGCGCTATTACAACCGCGAAGCGATCCAGATGATCCTGAAGATGGCCGCGGCCAATGGATATCGCGCGCGTGCTGGTCGGCAGGGGCGGCATCCTGTCGACGCCCGCCGCCTCCTGCCTGATCCGCAAATACCGCACCCACGGCGGCATCATCCTGTCCGCCAGCCACAATCCGGGCGGGCCGGACGGCGATTTCGGCATCAAGTACAACACCGCCAACGGCGGACCCGCGCCGGAAAAGATCACCGAAGCGATATTTGCGGCAAGCAAGAAAATTTCCCAGTACCGCATTGCGGATGCGGCCGATGTTGCGCTGGACAGGCAGGGAGACTATGAGATCGGCGAAATGGAGGTGTCGGTGATCGACCCGGTCGAAGCATACGCCGAACTGATGGAATCGCTGTTCGACTTCGCGGCAATCCGTTCGCTGCTCAAGGGAGGATTCAGGATCAGGTTCGACGCGATGCACGCGGTAACCGGCCCGTATGCGCAGGAGATACTCGTGAACCGCCTCGGCGCGCCGCCGGACAGCGTGATGAACGCGGTACCGCTGCCGGATTTCGGCGGCGGCCATCCCGATCCCAATCTCACCTACGCGCATGAGCTGGTCGAGATCATGTACCGCGCTGACGCGCCGGACTTCGGCGCGGCCTCCGACGGGGACGGCGACCGCAACATGATTCTCGGCAAACATTTCTTCGTCACACCCTCCGACAGTCTCGCAGTGCTCGCCGCGAATGCGCACCGGGTGCCGGGCTACCGGCAGGGTCTGGCGGGCATCGCGCGCTCGATGCCGACCAGCGCGGCGGCAGACCGCGTCGCCCGGGAGCTCGGCATTCCCTGTTACGAGACGCCGACCGGCTGGAAGTTTTTCGGCAACCTGATGGACGCAGGCAAGGTCACCCTGTGCGGCGAAGAAAGCTTCGGCACCGGCTCCGACCATATCCGCGAGAAGGACGGCCTGTGGGCGGTGCTGTTCTGGCTGAACATACTCGCGGCGCGCAAACAGTCTGTCGAGGCAATATTGATGGAGCACTGGGCGCGCTTCGGGCGCAATGTGTATTCGCGCCACGATTACGAGGACATCCCCGCCGACGCGGCCAACGGCGTGATGAAACTGCTGCACGACCGCTTTGCGGAGCTGCGGGGCGCGCAGTTCGGAAATCTGCAGGTAAAGGGATGCGACGACTTCAGTTATACCGATCCGGTGGACGGCAGCGTCAGCACCGGCCAGGGCGTGCGCATCATGTTCACCGACGGTTCGCGCATCGTGTTCCGCCTTTCCGGCACCGGCACCGGGGGCGCGACGCTGCGCATCTATCTGGAATCCTTCGAGCCGGACGTATCCAGACATCATCCAGGATGCACAACAACTGCTTGGCAAACTGATCGCAATTGCATCGCAAATCTCCGAATTGCGCGAGCGCACCGGGCGCGAACAGCCAACCGTGATAACTTGAGACATCCTTCAAACGGCTATAATAGGCGCAAACCTGTCCACTACGCGCCTTCGGGCGCGGCCCCAATTTCCAAGGAGTGCGCCATGGCAAACAGAAAAATCATCCAGACCCCCGATGCGCCGGCCGCGATCGGTACCTATTCGTCAGGCGGTACTCGTCGGTGATACGGTTTACCTGTCCGGCCAGATCGGTCTCGACCCGGGCACCATGCAGATGGCAGAGGGTATCGAAGCACAGATCCATCGCGTGTTCCAGAATCTGCGCGCGGTATCCAGCGCCGCCGACAGCAGTTTCAATGACCTGGTGAAGCTCAACGTGTACCTGACCGACCTGAAACATTTCGCCAAGGTCAACGAGATCATGGCCGGCTATTTTCGCCAACCCTATCCGGCACGTGCCGCGGTGGGGGTGTCCGAGCTGCCGCGTGGCGCGCTGGTTGAAATGGATGGGGTGCTGGTGATCCAGGATTAAGCATGCTTCATCGGGTAACCCTCTCCTCTTCCCCTCTCCCGCTTGCGGGAGAGGGTGTAGCGCAGCGGAGGGAAAGGGAGCCTTGAGTTCACCCGCAAAAATCTCCCCTGCCACGCTAAGCAAACTCGCCAAGATCGGCGTCCATCACCGCGCCGATCTGTTGCTGCATTTGCCGTTGCGCTACGAGGACGAGACGCATCTTGCGCCGATCGCGAGCGTGCAGGCCGGCGAGACCACGCAGGTGCAGGGCATCATCGCGCACAGCGAGATTGCCTTCCGTCCTCGCCGCACGCTGCTATGCCGCCTGCAGGACAGCAGCGGCGAACTGTATCTGCGCTTTTTGAATTTCTATCCCAGCCAGCAGAAGCAGCTTGCCGTCGGCAGGCAGATACGCGCGGTCGGCGAGGCGCGCATCGGGTATTACGGGCTGGAGATGGTGCACCCGAAATGCCGCGCGGTGGATGACGACACGCCGCTGCAGCAAAGCCTCACCCCGGTGTATCCGACCACCGCGGGTCTCGCGCAGCCGGTGTTGCGCAAGCTGATCGCGAATGCGCTGGAGACGCTGCCTTTGAGCGACACGCTGCCGGATGCCTTGCTGGATAAAATGAATCTGGCCGGTTTCGCCGACAGCATCCGGCTGCTGCACAGCCCGACGCCGGAGATATCGGCAAGGTCACTTGGAAGAGCGCAGCCACCCCGCCTGGCGGCGCATCAAGTTCGACGAGCTGCTGGCGCAGCAGCTGTCGATGCGCGTGCATCACCGCGAACGCAGCAGGCGCAGCGCTCCCGCTCTGGTGCCGCACCGGAAATTTACCACCCGCCTGATCAAAGCCCTGCCGTTCGCACTGACCGGCGCGCAGCAGCGCACCTGTGCCGAGATCAGCCGCGACCTGTCGCAACCGCATCCGATGCAGCGCCTGCTGCTCGGCGATGTCGGCAGCGGCAAGACCATCGTCGCGGCGCTGGCCGCGCTGCAGGCAATCGAGAACGGCTACCAGGTCGCGCTGATGGCCCCCACCGAAATACTTGCCGAACAGCATTTCCTGAAATTGCGCGACTGGCTGGAACCGCTCGGCATCGAACCGGTATGGCTTTCCGGCAGCCTGAAGAAAAAGGACAAACAGCTTGCCGCCGAGCGCATTGCATCCGGCGCAACGCTGCTTGCAATCGGCACGCACGCTTTGTTCCAGCAGCAGATCAGCTTTCACAAACTCGGCCTGGCGATCGTCGACGAGCAGCACAAGTTCGGCGTGCAGCAACGGCTGGCACTGCACAAAAAGGGCAAGGGGATGGTTGCAGACAAGGATGCACCGATGAAATCGAATCAACACCAGCCGCATCAGCTGATGATGAGTGCGACACCCATTCCCAGAACGCTGGCGATGAGCTATTACGCCGATCTCGACGTGTCGGTGATCGACGAATTGCCGCCGGGCCGCACCCCGGTGATCACCAAGCTGGTCAGCGACGAACGCCGCGACGAGGTGATAGCACGGGTGCGTGCTGCCTGCATCGCGGGGCAGCAGGCCTACTGGGTGTGCCCGCTGATCGATGAATCGGAGACGCTGCAGCTGCAAACCGCGCTGGAAACCTATCAGCTGCTCAGCGAGACGTTTCCCGAGCTGCGCGTCGGCCTGGTGCACGGCAAGCTCGACAATGCGGAAAAGGCGCGCGTGATGGCCGCATTCAAGGCAGGCGAACTGCAATTGCTGGTCGCCACCACGGTGATCGAAGTCGGCGTGGACGTGCCCAACGCGAGCCTGATGGTGATCGATCACGCCGAACGCATGGGGCTTGCGCAGCTGCACCAGCTGCGCGGCAGGGTCGGGCGCGGCGCGGCGCAGAGCCTGTGCATCCTGCTTTATCAGCAGCCGCTTGCCGAACTGGCGCGGGCGCGGCTGAAGATCATCTTCGAGAGCACGGACGGTTTTGCGATCGCGCAGCAGGATCTGCGATTGCGCGGCCCGGGCGAATTGCTGGGTGCGCGGCAAAGCGGGGTTGCAATGCTGCGCTTCGCCGATATCAGTGCGGACGAGGACCTGCTGGACCGGGCGCGCGAAGCCGCCGACGAATTGCTGCGCGATCACCCCGAAGCAGCGCGGGCGCATCTGCAGCGCTGGATGGCCAGCCGCCACGATTACCTGCATGTCTGAGCGGCGATGGATAGCCGGCTGGCCGGACTCTATAATGGCGTCTTCGGTTCGCGTTTCCCGGTCCTCCACCGATCCGGCACAATCGTGCAATTTTAAATTTAAGGCAACCCTGAATTGATTGATCCTGAAATCAAATCCATACCCGAGCTGCCTTCGGTAACGCTGTGCGCCGTTGACTGCCTGAATCCTGCACTCGCATTGCGCGCACTGGATATCTGCGGATTGCAGTGCAATTTCGGCGACATGGTATTTCTTTCCGATAGCGCAAGCCAATACGAGCTGGCGGGCTGCCGGATGATCGAGATTCCCCGCATCGGCTCGGTTGCGGAGTATTCCCGCTTTGTGCTCAAGGAGCTTGGCCGGTACTGCGATACCGAACACCTGCTGCTGGTCCAGTGGGACGGCTACATCATCAATCCGCATAGCTGGCGTCCGGAGTTCCTCGAATACGACTACATCGGCGCACCGTGGGGCTGGTATCGGGACAAGCACCGTGTCGGCAACGGCGGCTTTTCGCTGCGTTCCAGGCGGCTGCTGGATGCGCTGCAGGACCAGGACATCGTCGACCTCGAGCCCGAAGACGAAGCGATCGGGCGGCGCTACCGTCCGTTGCTCGAAGCGAAGTACGGGATCCGGTTTGCTCCCGAGGAAGTTGCCGAGGCGTTTTCGTACGAGACGATTTCGCCCAGTGGCGATCCGTTCGGTTTTCACGGCCTGTTCCATGTGTGGTCGGTCCTGCCGCAGCAGGAACTGGATGGATTCGTCGCCGCGCTGGCCGACTCGTCCGTGACCAGCCGCCAGTATTTCCAGCTATGCAGGAACTATATTGAACTGGGTTGCCTGGATGAGGCGGCGGTGATGCTGAATCGACGCATGCAGGTCGTGCCGGACGACAGCGAAGCGCGCGAGCTGTTTGCCGCTTTGTCCTCGCCTCAGGCCGGCGTGCCGACGACGCTGGACATGCTGGGACGCAACGATCCATGTCCGTGCGGCAGCGGCAAGGAATACCAATTCTGCTGTGGCGCGATACAGGATACCCCGGCCGCATCGCCGCCTGGGCAGATCGGATTCATCCTGCACAACGCGATGGCGCATCATCATGCGGGACGTTTGGCGGAAGCCGAAACCGGATACCGGAAGGTGCTTGAACACCGGCCCAGGCATGCGACCGCGCTGCAATATCTCGGGGCTCTGTCCAGGCAGCGCGGCGACGATCTTCGCGCACGGCAGTTGAACCGGCGCGCACTCGACCTGCGTTCATACATGGCCGACTTCCTGATCAATCTCGGCAAGTGCCTGCGGCTGAAGGGCAGGATCAGCGAGGCGCAGGCTTGCGATTCGTATGTGGCCGCGATCCGGCCGGATTACGTTCCAGAATACGGCAATTTAAAATGACCGGAAAATCCGGGCCGGCCAGATCCGGCCCATCAATCATGAACGAAAGCCCGATAGATCAGGATCGCCGCACCGCACCGCACACCGACAATTTCTGGCGCGGCAGCTCGCTGGGCTGCGGGCCGGAACTCGCAGCGTGGCTGCGCGATCGCGGCTCGCTGACGAAGCGCATCCAGCAACGCTGCACAAACTTCACGGTGCACAACCTGCGCAACGGACTCGCGCGCATCGCGCTGGACGAATCCGCGCTGCTTGGACTCGCGCCGCATCAGCTTGCCTGGTCGCGCGAAGTGTTCCTGTACGCCGACGGACAGCCGGTGGTGTTCGCACACAGCGCGCTGGCGGCAGCGCATCTGCGCGGCGTGTGGTCGGAAGTGCGCACGCTGGGCAGCAAGCCGCTCGGCGCCTTGCTGTTCGCGCACCCGCTGGTGGTGCGCAAGCCGCTGCATTACCAGGCACTGCCCGGCACGCATCGCTTGTATCGGCTTGCAACTGCGCTGCAGCGCGATCCGCCGCACAGGCTGTGGGCGCGGCGTTCGCTGTTCTATCTCGGCGATGCGCCGCTGCTGGTCACGGAAGTTTTTCTGCCGGGAATCCTGCGGCTGAAAGGCTGAACGCCAATTGACGGAAAATGCGCTGAAGCGGGCGGATGCCGCGAATCAGGCAAGCAGCACTTGCCCGGTCAGCGCATTGATCAGTATCCCGGACGAGGTTTCCCCGCGCGTGATTTCGACCAGATAGGCCGAGCCGCCGGCTTTCACAACCAGCCTGGGTGCAACACCTCCCACGGCAATTGTATGCGCGCTTACCCTCGCAATATTTTCGCGTGCAAGGTTTTCCGTTTCGATTTTGCGCTGTCCGTCGATAAAGCCGATCGACGCGGTCAGCGCGATAACGCCAGCAGCGCCGGGGAGTATTCTCAGTCTGTTCATGTCCGCTCCTGGTTCAGTGATGTTGCGGCTGGGAATGATTTCCTGCCGCCAGGCACATTTCATCTGTCGCTATTACAGAGCGGGATTTGACCGCAAAGTTCAGCCGATAAACCTTTTGAAACAATTTGCGGGCTGGACACTGCCTGCGTTCACCTTCTTGCGCGGACAAGATTATTAGGATGCAGGCATCAAATCAAATTACAATTCGCGGTATCAGCCATACAGGAGCCAGTTTTCATGATCGCACCGATTCCATTACGTGATATCCCGCAAACCGATATATTTCGCAAAGGCGATGTTTTTGTATTGTTCGGCGAACTGTTTGGCCGTGGTTACGCAAATGGTCTGATCAATGAGGCGCGCAAGGCGGGCATGACGATCATCGGCATCACCGTTGGCCGCCGCGACGAGAACAATGTGCTGCGTCCCCTGACCGGCGAAGAACTGGCTGCGGCCGAATCCAATCTGGGCGGGCGCATCATCAACGAGCCGTTGATGGCCGGATTCGATCTGGATGCGCCGCCGGGCGAACCCACGCCGACCGACCTGCTGGCCGGCATGACGCTGAAGAGCTGGCAGGACGACAAGCTGGACTGGAAGCAGATCGAGAAATGCCGCGAGGTCGGCGTAAAGCGTTTCAGGGATTCGGTGGCCAGGGTGATGGCCGGGATCGACGGCATGATCCCGGATGGCAGCAATGTTTTTTTTGCGCATACCATGGCCGGCGGGATACCCAAGGTGAAGGTGTTCCTGGCGATCGCGAACCGCATCTACAAGGGGCGCGGCGAGCGTTTCCTGTCGTCGCGCGCGCTGTTCGACAGCGACCTCGGCAAACTGATCCTGATGAATTTCGACGAGGTAACCGCGAACACCTTCCAGCACCTGATCGACGGCAGCGCGGCGATTCGCGCACGAATCGAAAAGACCGGCGGCCAGGTTCGTTACACCGCCTACGGTTACCATGGCACCGAGATACTTACCGACGGCCATTACGAATGGCAGACCTACACCAACTACTCGCAAGGCCCTGCCAAGATGCGTCTGGAACGCGTTGCCGAAACAGCCTGGGCGCAGGGTATCAAGGCCACGGTATACAACTGCCCGGAGATACGCACCAACTCATCCGATATCTTTGTCGGTGTCGAGCTCTCGCTGTTCCCGCTGCTCAAGGCATTGAAAAAGGAAAACGGCGGTGCCTGGGCCGATGCACAGTGGCAAGCCTGCCGGGCGCTGTTCCAGGACGAGCATGCGCTGGATAACCTGCTGAAGAAAATCTCCGACTACAACGCCAGCAGCGTGATGAAGAAGTTCAGGAATTTCGAGGCATGGCCGATGGACAATTCTGCGGAGCTGGCAGACCTGATGATCGGCACTTCGGAAGAGATCACCCAGATGCACAAGGACCGCAAGGCGCTCGTCACCGACATACTGAGCGCGCTGGTGCTGGAAGGCACCGGGCCGCTGATGTTCCGTGAAACGTCCAATCCAGCCGGGCCGGTGCTGTGGCTGAACCATGACATCATCGCCAGACAGCTCAACCTGATGCACAGTTAATAAGCACCGCTCCCGTCGATCGGATCGTTATCCAGCGCTTCAAACCGCGGGTTGCATCCGCGGGCTTCGGCGTAAAGTATCCAGGATTAAGAGAAGGCGGGAAGCAGCAGCGGATATGCCGGGAGGCGATGCATGAATGCAACGCGAAAATTACGGGTGGGGCTTGCGCTGGGAAGCGGCGCAGCGCGAGGCTGGGCGCATATTGGTGTAATTCGCGTGCTGGAGCAGGCCGGCATACGGCCGGATCTGGTCTGCGGCACATCGATCGGCGCGCTGGTGGGAGCGGCCTATGCGGCCGAAGAACTGGACAGCTTCGAGAACTGGCTGCGCGGGCTGAGCTTTGCAGACGTGCTCTCGTTCATGGATGTGCGCATGAACGGCGGGATGATCAAGGGCGAACGGTTGATGGAATTCTTCCGCAGAAAATTCATCGACCGCCCGATCGAGGATCTGGCCATTCCTTTCGCCGCGGTCGCGACTTCGCTGGATACCGGCACCGAGGTGTGGTTGCGCGAGGGTTCGACCCTGGACGCGGTGCGCGCTTCTATTGCGTTGCCCGCCCTGTTCATGCCGGTGCTGCACGAAGGAAGGATCCTGGTCGACGGCGGCCTGGTCAATCCGGTGCCGGTATCGCTGGCACGCGCGATGGGGGCCGATATCGTGATTGCGGTCGACCTGAATTCAAACCGCCTGGCTCGCAACCGCTCCGGAGATACGGAAAAGCCGCCCGGCGAGATCAGCGAATGGAAGCGCAAGCTGCAGGAAAATCTGGGCGCATTCATACCCGAACGCCCGGAAGACGAGCCCAGACTACCCTCGATACTCGATGTGATCACCAGCAGCATCAATATCATGCAGGTGCGCATCAGCCGCAGCCGCATGTCCGGAGACCCGCCGGACGTGATCGTGTCGCCGCGCATGGCCGGACTCGGGCTGCTGGATTTTCATCGCTCCAAAGATGCAATCGCGGAAGGCAAACGCGCGATGGAAGCGGCACTGCCGGATATCGAGGCGGTCCTGAAATAGCAAGCCAGTAACATCGACCAGTAAAATTGAAAAGATGCGAACCGGCCGGCAAACAGGCATTCCGCACTACCTTTCGGTTATCCGGTACGCCGGCCGACTCAAGAAAATGACTGCGTGACAACTCACAAAGTGCATCACTTTTTCGTCATCGATCCGTACAGTTTGGAGATCAGCATCTGAACTTCAATGGAAGTTTTCGAATATTCCTGACCGCTGAGGAGCGTATGCGCGGAATCCCGGTCATTTTTCTGAACCAGTTCGACAACGCGTGACGCGGTACCATGAAATTGCGCATGCTTGGCCTTTAGCTGGTGGAATACTGACAAATCACCCATTGATGTTGCGCCGGAACTGTATATCCACTTGCCTAAAGCACATTGATCATCCCGGCAGATGGCCGTGTAATCCAGTTTTTCGGATGATGTGCCTTCCACATAGGCTGTCAGACGCTCTTTCCATTTGCGATGCGCTTCAATTGCCGCAATGAAATCCAGTCCTTCAATTACCGTATCTTCCTTGATGATGCCTGATTGCGGCTTTGCAAGTGCGGCCTGTGCGGATTTTTCATCGCCCCTGGACAAGGCATTAAACCAATCGATCAATCCCATGACGATCTCCTAATATATCGAATTCATGATGTGATTCCGGATACATCGGATTCGACTTGAACATACAGTACATTTTTGCAATGTCTTGCACAACAACGCCGACCCGGCAATGGCTGCAATCCAGTATCATAATATTCGCAATCATATTATCTGTCTTTTGAAGACAGGTTAAACGAATTCATAGTGATTTGAATCCATGTTTCTCGTACAACGACTATCGCTTTATCTGCAACTCACCCGGCTGAACCGCCCCATCGGCATTCTGCTGCTGCTGTGGCCGACGCTGTGGGGTGTGTGGATCGCCGGCGCGGGACATCCGGCATGGCACATCGTGCTGATCTTTGTGCTGGGCACGGTGCTGATGCGCTCCGCCGGATGCGCGATCAACGATTTTGCGGATCGCGATTTCGACAGGCACGTGAAGCGCACCAGTGAACGGCCCGTCACCAGCGGGCGTATCACGCCGCGCGAGGCTGTCTGGGTTGCGGTCGGCCTTTCGCTTGCCGCGTTTGTGCTGATCCTGCCGCTGAATGAACTGACGCTGCTGCTGTCGTTCCCGGCCGTGTTCCTGGCGGCCAGCTATCCGTTTACCAAACGATTCCTGGCGATCCCGCAAGCCTATCTCGGCATTGCGTTCGGCTTCGGCATTCCGATGGCATTTGCAGCACAGCTCGGCAGCGTGCCGCCGGTCGCGTGGCTGATGCTGGTTGCCAATGTTTTCTGGGCGATTGCGTATGACACCGAATATGCGATGGTGGACCGGGACGATGACATCCATCTCGGCATTCACTCCGCGGCATTGCTGTTCGGCAAGTACGATGTGGCAGCGGTGACGGGATGTTATGCCATCACGCTCGCGTTGCTTGGATTGGCGGGGCAGATGGCCGGGCCGATTGCCGATCTGGGCTGGGCTTATTACGCGGGGCTCGCGGTTGCTGCATGCATTGCAATTTACCACTACACGCTGATTCGCGGGCGACAGCGCGAGCAATGCTTCAAGGCGTTCCTGCACAATAACTGGTTTGGCGCGGCGGTGTTTGCCGGCATCGTGCTTGATAATCTGCCGCACATCCGGTTTTGACGGACCTGATACAATTTGTTGCAAATTCCGACGAACTTCTGAGCCATGCGGGCAACCAATCTGGCCAGCAATAAACAATCCAGCAAGGTATTTGAGGTTGCGCTGCAATCGGCGGCGTCATTGCTTTTGCTGATATAAAGGAGTCGGACATGAAATCGAAAATTCTGCCGCAGTTTGCGAAGTATGGTGTGTTTGTGCTGTTTGTCGCAGCGGCGATGACAGGCGGGTATGTCTACTGGGGGCTTTCCCCGGTCGCTGTCGCCAATGCCACCACGAACACGACAGCAGCCGTCGCGCCGGTTACCAGGCAAACAATTCAGAAATCATCCGCCGGGCTGCCGGATTTTGAAACGATCGCGGCCCAACAAGGGCCCGCCGTGGTCAATATCAGCGTCTCCGGCACTGAAAAAACCGGGCTTGCCGGTTTTCA
Organism: uncultured beta proteobacterium; assembly: GCA_963827265.1. Lineage (GTDB taxonomy): Bacteria > Pseudomonadota > Gammaproteobacteria > Burkholderiales > Gallionellaceae > Gallionella. The sequence continues at coordinate 1,088,261 of CAWHAD010000007.1, forward strand.
GGGCTTTCCGCAACTGGATCCGAATGACCCGTTCTATCAATTCTTCCGGCACTTCCAGGCGCCTGCACCGCAAAGCAACATACCCACACATGGTCTCGGTTCCGGGTTCATTGTCAGTCCCGATGGTGTGATCCTGACCAATGCGCACGTGGTGGCCGACGCCGACGAAGTGATCGTCAGGCTTACCGACAAAAGGGAATTCAAGGCAAAAGTGATCGGCATCGACAAACCTTCCGATGTGGCGGTGCTGAAGATCAAAGCGAAAAACCTGCCAACCGTCACGATAGGCGATTCAAAAACCGTGCGTGTGGGTCAATGGGTGGTCGCGATCGGCTCGCCGTTCGGGTTTGAAAACAGTGTGACAGCTGGAATCGTGTCGGCTAAATCGCGCTCGCTACCCGATGAAAATTATACGCCTTTCCTGCAGACCGACGTGCCGATCAATCCCGGCAATTCCGGCGGCCCGCTGTTCAACCTGAACGGGGAGGTAATCGGTATCAATTCCCAGATTTACACCCAGAGCGGCGGATACCAGGGACTTTCGTTTTCAATCCCGATCGACGTCGCGATGAAAGTGGAAAAGCAGCTGATCGATCACGGCAAGGTGAGCAGGGGCAGGCTTGGTGTGATGATTCAGGGCGTCAACCAGGACCTGGCGCGCTCTTTTGGTCTGGACAAGCCCACCGGTGCGCTGGTGAGTTCGGTTGAAAAGGGCAGTCCGGCCGAAAAAGCCGGTATCGAGCCGGGTGATGTGATCCTCAAATTCAACGGCAAGCAGGTCGACAGCTCCGAGGACCTGCCGTCCATGGTCGCCGATATCGCCCCCGGCACGACCGCCAAAGTCGAAGTCTGGCGCAATGGCAAGGCCAGGGATATTTCGGTGGATGTCGGCGAAATGAAGATTGCCAGTGCCGACGTACAAACCGTTAGCGGGGATAAGGGCGGACTCGGACTCGAGGTGCGCCCGCTTACCGCTGACGAGCGCAAGCAGGCCGAAGTTGGCGAAGGCTTGCTGGTAGAGAATGTCGACGAGGGACCGGCCGCCAATGCAGGAATCCGGTCCGGCGACGTGATACTGTCGGTGAACGGCGAGAAGGTCGGCAGCGTCAGTAAGCTGCGCTCACTGATTTCGAAACACAAAAAGGATGTCGCGCTGCTGGTGCTCCGGGGGAGTGCCAAGATGTTTGTCCCCATCCAGCTTGGCTGAAAAAATCCAGATTTCATCCCAACTGATGGAACTGCTAGCCATTCGACTAAGCTGTCAAACAACGACAGCCAAGTCGCTGGTTATGCTGCGTTGCGGAAAAAATTGCTTGCTTACATATAATCAATATGCGACGCGGCGCAATTTTTTCCGCGCCTTGCTGACGACTCCGCACGGAGCTGTTATTGCTCGTAGCGGATCGGCGTCCCCTTGTGGGGCATTTGGGCGAACTCTGAATTTTTTGAGGTTTGTTTAACTTGGCTGTGGTGAAGTCGGGGTCCAGAAACAGACAGCTGCACTCCGGCCCCAGTGTCAGGTGGCGGGCGTCAGGTGAAGCGCTCTCCCAGCAGTTTGGCCATCGCGCTGCGTTCAGCGGCGTATTCACCGGTCAGCGCAAACCCCTGCAAGCGGTCCTGCATATCGAAAAATCCGAGCTTGGCGCCCTGCCTGCCCGCGTCCAGTGAGCGCCAGGCTCCGGCCGCATCGCGTGCAACCGGCAATACCGCGACCGGGTGGGCGGGCGTTTTGATTACCACCGGCATCGCGGGAAATTCCACGCGCGCATCCTTGCCGGCAAGAACCTGCGCCAATGCGCGCGCTGCATGCATGATCGGCAACACATAGGGTTGCACCCGCCCCTCGATCTCGGCGCAATCGCCCAGCGCGTAAATCGACGCATCGCTGCTGCACATCCGGGCATCGACCGCGATTCCGCGATTTACCGCCAGTCCGGCATCGCGCGCCAGCCCGATGCGCGGGCGCAGTCCGACGGCGGACAACACCAGGTCCGCGTTCAGGATCGTGCCGTCGCTCAGGGTCAGCGCGTAACCCGTCCGGTGCAGGGTTACCGCATTGACGGAGGCACCGAACCGGAATGCCACGCCCTGCGCAGCCAGCGGATCGATCAACTGCCTGCCTGCATGTTCGGGCAACAGGCCCGAGAGCGGGTAAGCGGTCGGGTCGATGATCGTTACCGCATATCCGGCGGTCGCGAGGTCGTTCGCAAATTCGCAGCCGATCAGTCCACCGCCCATGATCGCGACATGTCCGGCCTCCTGCCGGACAGGTTCAAGCGCGCCGCGAAATTTCGCATAGTCGGCAAGATCGTTCACCGACATCACCGCATCGGCCGCATCGCCCTGCAAGGGCAGCCGTATCGGGTCTGCGCCGAGCGCCAGCACCAGACGGTCATATTCGATCGTGCCCGAGGATGTGTGCAACTGTTTTTGCGCGCGATCGATGTCCAGCACTTCGGTGTGTTGCAGCAGACTGAAGCCGAGTTGTTCGGCCATGCCCGCTGCTGCAGTGATGACCAGTGCCGGTGCGGTCTTGCCCTGTGCCAGCGCATTCGACAGCATGGGTTTGGAATAATAGTCACCGCTGTCACGCGTGATCAGCGTGATCGCCGCATCGCGATCCAGCTTGCGCAATTCGCGCACCAGCGTGTAACCGGCCAGGCCGCTGCCCAGCACGACGATCGGTTTCATGGATAATTCATGCCTTTCCGGAAGCTGAGGTGAAAATAAACGGTTCAAATCTCGACCATTTCAAAATCGGATTTGGCCACACCGCAATCCGGGCACGCCCAGTTATCGGGAATATCAGCCCAGGCCGTGCCGGGCTGGATGCCCTCGGCCGGCAGACCGGCCGCTTCATCGTATACAAAACCACAAACCACGCATTGCCATACTTTCATATTGCTCTCCTTGATCAAGCGGTTACTTTTGCCAACATGGCACTATATTGATTGGCGTGGCGTTCTTCCACTTTGGCCAATGCGGCAAAGCGTTTAGCAGCCTTCTGCAGCATCGCCTGGAATTGCTCGGCGTGTTGCTTCGATTCTGCGATCTGCTCGTTGATCTCCGCTGCCGCAGCCCCATTGCCTTCCTGCTGTGCCGTTTTGAGGAAGCCGGGATACATTTCGGTGTATTCCCAGGTTTCACCCTCGATCGCGATCTCCAGGCAACGCGCGGGTGTCATGGTTTTCCCGGGGTAAAGCAGGTCGAGATGCCCGAACGCGTGCTGCACTTCCTGCGCGGCCGTTTCCTCGAATATCCGCGCAGTATCTTCATCACCTGCGGCATGCGCAATTTTCGCAAAATAGCGGTACTTGATGTGCGCCATCGACTCGCCGGCAAATGCCGATTCGAGGTTGGCGACGGTTTTGATTTCCGGTCGTTGCATGATGCTCTCCTTGAATGATTGATTGAGTGGCTGTGTCCACGCCTGCAATTTAAGGCTTGCGCGATGATTAATCTAATTGATTGTTTAACTAGGGCCGATATACCAGGCAAATCGCTTAATGTGGACAACATGACCGGTTGCATGCGGCATGCCAAAGAAAAATGCCGCGAAGCAAGTATCGCGGCATTCTGAACGGCAACGGCCGGTGAGGTGTTTGTATGAGGGACCGGTTTGCCCGGCGTGATTCGGGCCGGTCAGGCTTGCAAGTCGCGCAACAGTGAGGCGCGCACCGCGTCAGGAACCGGTTCGAGCGTGGCCTGGTAGGCCGGGTGATCGACGCCCATGTTCAATGCCGCACCCTGCTTCAGCGCGGTGATCATTTTTTGCGTAAGTTCGAAGCGCATGAAATGCACTGCCGAAGTCTTCTCGTCGGTGGTGCGGTCCAGGTCTTCGTCGGCTATCGCGTAAACGCGGTCCTGTCCGGTGGCCTGTACCCATACGCGGTCTTCGACACCGGTGAGTTCGGCGAGCTTGCGCTGGCGCTCTTCAACATCCGGATATTCGATCATCATCGTCGCCTTCCAGTTGCTGCCATCCGGGATCAGCGGGTTGTAGACGTCCAGTTCCTCCTGGATCAGTTCCGGTTCGAATATGCGTTCCAGGCGCAGCATCTCCTGGACCTGGTATTGCATCGTCAGCGCATCTTCGAAAATCAGTGTGATATGGTCGCCAAGATGGACCAGACGGTTCTTCTTGTGCGCCATCACGTCGGCGCGGAACGTATTACGTGCCTTGGCATAGGCTTCCAGCGTCATCAGCTTGTCGAGTGTCAGTTTTGCCATGTCTTTAATGCTGGCCGGTAATCGGCCCCTCCTTGAACAGGTTGTCTTTCAGTTCATGATCGAACGCCGGGTCGTGGCGGCGTATCCATTCAAGCACCATCGCGGCATGCTCCTTTTCCTCGTCACGGTTGTGTGCGAGGATTTTCTTCAATTCAGGATCGGTAACGGCATCCACGCGCTGGTTGTACCAGTCCACCGCTTCCAGTTCCTCCATCAGCGAAACGATTGCACGGTGCATGTCCATCGTGGCGGCAGAAAGTTTTTCCACCGGCTCGTGATAGCCTTCGCTTGCCATTTTGTTCTCCTTGATAAAGTTAATCTATAAGCCGTAAGCCATGCGAACCAGTGTGATCGGGTGCTCCGGCGCGGTGCCGTCCGCGCGGGCGTGACCGATGTGGTGGCCGGCCATCGCGCAGTCGCTGCCGTAGTGGGCCGGCTGGGCCTGGTTGATCCGGTTCACCACCGGCTGGACGATCTTCATCGCGTACTGGTGGAATTCCTTTTTCACCGCATAGGTGCCGTCGTGGCCCGAGCAGCGCTCGATGATGTCCACCTCGGTGCCGGGGATCAGTGACAGCAACTCGCTGGTCTTCGGGCCGATGTTCTGCACGCGCTGGTGGCAGGCGGCATGGTAGGACACCTTGCCGAGCCCGGCTGCTTGAAATCGGTCTTCAGCTTGCCTTCCTTGTGGCGCAGCATCAGGTATTCGAACGGGTCGTAAAAGGCGTTCTTCACCTTGATGCACGTCGGGATCATCCGGGAACATCAGCGGCAATTCCTGCTTGAACATCAGCACGCACGAGGGAACCAGCGCGGTCAGGTCCCAGCCGTCATCGACCAGTTTGGCCAGCACCGGGATATTGGCTTCTTTCGCTTCACGCACCGCGTCCAGGTTGCCCAGTTCCAGCTTGGGCATGCCGCAGCAGCGCTCCTTTTCGGCAATGGTGACGGGTATGCCGTTGTGTTCGAACACCGCAACCATGTCTTCGCCGGGACCGGGTTCGTTGCGGTTCATGTAGCAGGTCGCGAACAGGGCGACTTTGCCTTTCGTCCTGCCGGCGGCTGCGCCGGTTGTGTCCGGCGGCAGTTTTTTAAGGCGGCCGCGCAGCGGCTGGCTGTGAATATTCCGGCACCCAGGCATCGGCATGGATTTCCGCGACGGCTTCAAGCACCTTGCGCGCCGGTTTCAGTTTGTTCAGCGCATTGACCGTCTGCGCGACGACCGGGATGCCGGCCAGACTGCCGACGGTGTCGGTGCTGGTGAGTATTCTGTCGCGCAACTTGGTGTCGCGGTTCTTGTAATGAAATGCCTTGGCGCGCAGCATCAGGTGAGGGAAATCGAGGTTCCATTCGTGGGGCGGAACGTACGGGCATTTGGTCATGTAACAGAGGTCGCACAGATAGCAATGCTCGACCACCTTCCAGTAATCGTCCTTCTTGACGCCGTCCACTTCCATCGTCCCTGATTCGTCGATCAGGTCGAACAGGCTCGGGAAAGACTGGCACAGGCTGACGCAGCGGCGGCAGCCGTGGCAGATTTCGAACACCCGCTCCATTTCCTTGAACAGCGACTCCTCGTTGTAGAAATCGGGATTCTGCCAGTCCAGCGGATGGCGGATGGGCGCTTTCAGATTACCTTCGCGTGGGGCTTCGGCCATCTCTCGTACCTTATGCTTGAGTTAAAAAAAACCGGCGCGGATCGCAACACGCAATCCGTGCCGGGAGGTTGCGATCAGCCCAGTTCGTTCAGGGCTTTCTGGTAGCGGTTGGCGTGTGAACGCTCGGCCTTGGCCAGCGTCTCAAACCAGTCGGCGACCTCGTTGAACCCTTCCGCGCGGGCATCCTTGGCCATGCCAGGATACATGTCGGTGTATTCGTGGGTCTCGCCTGCAACGGCGGATTTGAGGTTATTCTGGGTGCTGCCGAACGGCAGGCCGGTTGCCGGGTCACCGCATTGCTCCAGGTATTCCAGATGCCCGTGGGCATGACCGGTCTCCCCTTCCGCGGTGGAACGGAACAGCGCTGCAACATCTGCATAGCCTTCAACGTCGGCCTTGTTTGCGAAATACAGGTAACGGCGGTTGGCCTGGGATTCACCGGCAAAGGCGTCTTTCAGGTGCTTTTCGGTTTTCGATCCTTTGAGTTGCATGATTATTCTCCTTCAGAAAGTTGAAAATGAACTATCTTATAAACGGTGGTTACTAATCCACAGAGTTAATATAGACCCATTTGTTCAATAAACCCAATTGAAATATTCAAACAACATGATTTATTATGTAAATCAATATCAGTCCGGCAACGACAGCACGGAGAAACCATGACGCTGAACGAATTGCGCTATATCGTCGCGGTAGCGCAGGAACGCAACTTTCGCCGCGCCGCCGAGAAGTCCTTTATCAGCCAGCCCGCGCTGTCGCTGGCGATACAGAAACTCGAGGAAGAGCTGGGGCTGAAAATATTCGAACGCGGAAAAAACAACATTTCCGTCACGCCGGTCGGTACCGAGATCGTCGGCCAGGCGCAGCGCGCATTGGAAGAAGTCGAGCACATCCGTGAAATCGCCAGGCAGGGCAAGGATCAGCTGGCCGGTATCCTGCGCCTCGGCATCATCTACAGCGTCGGTCCCTACCTGCTTCCGGACCTGGTTCCCGCGCTGAAAAAAGTCGCGCCGTCGATGCCGCTGGAAATCGAGGAGAATATCACCGCGAATCTCGACACCCTGCTGCGCAACGGCAAGCTGGATGCCATTATCATCGCACTGCCTTACGGCGATGCCGGCATCGTCACGAAGCCCGTTTATGACGAACCGTTCGAGGTAGTCATCAGCAAAGATCATCACTGGGCGAAGCGGAACAGTATCAAGGCCCAGGAGCTTTCCGCCGAAAAAGTGCTGTTGCTCGATTCCGGGCACTGCTTCAGCAATCAGGTAGCGGAAGCCTGCCCCGAACTGGAACGCAAGGGCGCGGATATCCAGCAGGGCACTTCTTTCGAAACCATACGCAACATGGTTGCTTCCGGCCTGGGCATCACCGTGCTGCCCGCTTCGGCGAACAGCGCGCGTTATCGCAACCCGCTGCTGCAGGTCATACCGTTCGCCAAACCGGTGCCGTCCCGGCGTATTGCGCTGGCCTGGCGCAAGAGCTTCGCCAGGGTGCAAGCGGTTGAGGCGCTTGCGCGTGCGATAGCGCAGGCGAAAATTCCCGGCATTAAATTGTTGCGTTAGGACCAGCATGGCCAAGCATGATTTGCCCTATCGCGAAAACGGATTCCTGAAGCGCAGCTACGGAATGATTGCGCCGATCTACGATCTGGTGGTGTCGCGTCCGTTGCAGGGCGCACGCAGCCAGATGCTGCGCACCCTGCCGACAGAACAGGCAAAGCGGATATTACTGAGCGGCATAGGCACCGGTCTCGATCTTCCGCTGCTGCCTAAACTGCATCATTACACCGCGCTCGATTTCAGCGCCGCCATGCTGGAACGCGCCAGGCCGCGCGCAGCGGGATTGCAGGTGGAATGGGTCATGGGCGACAGCATGGCGCTGCCGTTCGCGGGCGCGCAGTTCGATCATGTCGTGCTGCACCTGATCCTGGCCGTGGTGCCGTATCCTGCCAAATGCCTGGCCGAGGCTGCCCGCGTGCTGAAACCCGGCGGCACGATCGTGATCTTCGACAAATTCCTGCGCCCGCACCAGACCGCCCTGCTGCGTCGCGCGCTCAATCCGTTGTCGCGGCGCATCGCGACACGGCTGGATGTGGTGTTCGAAGAAGTGCTGCGCGAAGTGCCGCAGCTGCAAAAGGTCAGCGACATGCCGTTGCTTGCCGGAGGATGGTTTCGCGGAATTGTGCTGAAAATGACATGACGCAGGGTCAGGCGCGATGACAGGCGCAATGACAGCCATCGCGCGCTCCATTCGATAGCTGTCCAGCGCCGGACGTTGTATCGCAAAACTTAAACAACCGACGGTTCGTTGTATCATTCCGCTATCCATGCAGAAGGGATCATTCTCGAATGCTGATCTGGCTGGAACTGTGGATTTGTCTCGCCGTCATCGGCTACGCGGGATACTACCTGTCGCGCTACGGCGATATCATCGCCGACAAGACCGGCATGTCTGCCTCATGGGTCGGCCTTATCCTGCTGTCTACCGCCACCTCGCTTCCGGAACTGGCCACCGGTATTTCCTCGGTCAGTTTTGCCGATGCGCCGAATATCGCAGTTGGCGACGTGCTCGGCAGCACGGTGTTCAACCTCGCGATCCTGGTAATGCTGGACGGGATGTACAAACGCGAGACCCTGTACAGCCGTGCCGCACAGGGCCACATCCTGTCGGCTTCACTGGGTACGCTGCTGATCGCATTTGCCGGTTTCAGCCTGTTGCTGGATCGCGCGGGCATGAGTCCGGCATTTGGCCATGTCGGCTTCTACTCGCCGTTCATCGTGCTGGTCTATCTCGTTGCGATGCGCGCCGTTCACAGCTATGAGAACCGTACGCTGGCCGAATACACCGAGGAGTCTGCCGACCGCTATCCGGATGCAACGCTGCGCAGCGCCGTCAAGGGCTATGCGCTGTCAGCCCTTGCCGTGGTAATCGCCGGCTCATGGCTGCCTTTCATTGCCAAGGACATTGCGGAATTGATGGGCTGGAGGCGAAGCTTTGTCGGCACCCTGCTGGTGGCCGGGGTGACCTCGGCACCCGAAGTCGCGGTCACGATTTCAGCATTGCGCATCGGCGCGCTGGACATGGCGATCGCCAACCTGCTGGGCAGCAACCTGTTCGATATCATCATTCTGGCGGTGGATGATCTTTTTTATACCAAAGGACCGTTGCTTGCCCACGTCGATGCCAGCCATGCGCTGACCGCTTTTACCGCGGTGATGATGAGCTCGCTGGTGGCCGTGGGCCTGACTTTCCGGCCGCAGGGACGAACGGTGGTGGGGCTGACCTGGGTGAGTCTGGGATTGTTCATGCTGTATGTGCTCAATTCCTGGATGCTGTTCGAACATGCACATTGAAAACATCGACTGGCACACGCTGGGCGCCGATGAGGCTGCGCAGCGCCTTGATATCAACCCCAGGACCGGCCTGAATCCAGACGAAGCAGCCAAACGACTGGCGCACTTCGGCGCAAACGAATTGAAGGAAAAGCGTGCGCGTTCGCCCTGGCGCATGCTGCTCGAACAGTTCAGCGATTTCATGATCATCGTGCTGATCGGCGCGGCGGTGATTTCCGGCTTCGTCGGCGATGTCGAGGACACCGTTGCGATCATCGTGATCGTGTTGCTGAATGCGGTGATCGGTTTCGTCCAGGAATACCGGGCCGAACGCGCGATGGCCGCGCTCAGGCAGATGGCGGCATCCGGCGCGCAGGTGATGCGCGATGGACGCATCGAATCTGTCAGCGCGGCAGACTTGGTGCCCGGAGATGTGGTCCTGCTGGAAGCGGGCAACGTGGTGCCGGCCGATCTGCGCATCATCGAGACGGCGCGGCTCAAGATCGACGAGTCCGCATTGACCGGCGAATCGGTCGCCGCGGAAAAGCAGACCGGTGCACTCGATATCGCTGACATGCCGCTGGGAGACCGGCTCAATCTTGCCTACAAGGGCACCATCGTCACCTATGGACGCGCGCGCGGAATGGTGGTCGCGACCGGCATGCGCAGCGAACTGGGCAAGATCGCCGCCATGCTCAGCGAAGACAGCGAAGCAAAAACGCCGATGCAGAAGAGACTGGCGGCTTTCGGCAAGCGGCTCGCATGGGCGGCGCTGGCGATCTGCGTGCTGGTTTTCGTGATCGGCGTGTTGCGCGGCGAACCGCTGCTGCTGATGTTCATGACGGCAGTCAGCCTCGCGGTGGCGGCGATTCCGGAAGCGCTGCCTGCGGTGGTGACGATCTCGCTGGCATTGGGTGCGCGCAAAATGATCAAACAGCACGCGCTGATACGCCGCCTGCCGGCAGTCGAAACGCTGGGTTCGGTGAACTACATCTGCTCGGACAAGACCGGCACGCTCACCCAGAACAGAATGCACGTCACCGGCCTGTTTGCAGACGATGTGCTGCACAAGACCTGGCCGGTCGACGGTGAGCCCTGGGCAACATTGCTGCAGGCGCTGGCACTGAACAACGATGCGCACATCGACCGCCATGGCAAGACTCGCGGCGATCCGACCGAGGCAGCGTTGTTGCATGCAGCACAACTGGGGGGCTACGACAAATCCTCGCTGGAACAGGAGGCGCCGCGGCTGATGGAATTTCCGTTCGATGCCGAGCGCAAGCGCATGACAACCTTGCATAGCGCCGGCCAGGAAGTGATTGCCTATACCAAGGGTTCACCCGAGGCGGTCCTGCCGCTGTGTGTGGGCAAGCTGGGCAGCAGCGGCGAGAGCGACATCGATCACGCGTTGCTGCTGCGGCAGGCCGAGGCGATGGCCGCAGACGGCCTGCGCGTGCTTGCCTTTGCCTTTCGCCGCTGGGCCAAATTACCGGATGGGCTGCCCGACGGCGCGCCTCACGTTGCGGTCGAGGCGGAACTGATATTCCTCGGCTTTGCCGGACTGATCGACCCGCCGCGCAGCGAAGTGAAAGAAGCGGTGACGCAATGCCGTTCCGCCGGCATCATCCCGGTGATGATCACCGGGGATCATCCTGCCACCGCGCGCGCGATTGCGCGCGAACTGGGTATTCTTGCCGGCAAAGACCAGGCCGACGACGTTGGCCGGGTGATGACCGGCAGCGAACTGGCACAACTCGACCAGGCGGCTTTTGAAGAACAGGTGGAGAATATCCGGGTTTATGCGCGCGTCGATCCGGCGCAAAAAATCAGAATCGTAAAAGCATTGCAGGACAAAGGCGCGGTCGTCGCGATGACCGGCGATGGCGTCAATGACGCGCCCGCGCTCAGGGCTGCGGACATCGGCGTCGCGATGGGCAAGGGCGGGACCGACGTGGCGCGCGAGGCGGCACACATGGTGCTGCTCGACGACAACTTCGCCACCATCGTGCACGCGGTGCGGCAAGGCCGCCGCCTCTACGACAACATCCGCAAATTCATCCGCTATGCGGTGACAACCAACTCGGCGGAAATCTGGACCATCTTCCTTGCGCCATTTCTCGGCTTGCCGATCCCGCTGCTGCCGATACACATACTGTGGATCAATCTGGTCACCGACGGCCTGCCTTCGCTCGCACTGACCGCAGAGCCTGCCGAGCGCGGCATCATGCGTCGCCCGCCGCAGGCCGCCGCAGGAAAGCATTTTTGCGCACGGCATGTGGCAGCACATGGTCTGGGTGGGTCTGCTGATGGCGGCATTCACGCTGCTGGTCCAGGCCTGGGCATTGCGCAGCGGCTCGTCGCACTGGCAGACCATGGTGTTCACGGTGCTGACCCTGGCGCAACTCGTCCACGTGATGGCAATACGCTCCGAGAGGGAATCGCTGTTCACGATCGGATTGTTTTCCAACCGCCCGATGACGCTGACCATCCTGTTCACCTTTATGCTGCAAATGGCGACCATATATGTGCCGGCGCTGAATCCGATATTCAAAACCGAACCGCTTGATGCCGGCGAACTGGCGATTTGTGTCGCGATTGCCGGCATCGTGTTGCTGGCAGTGGAAATCGAGAAATGGCTGATGCGGCGAGATTTGATTTATCGCGCCAGCTGAGCGTTGTGCCGCTGCAGTGATGATCCCGTGAGGGTACACGGCAGCATGGTCGTATTCAGATATCCCGGCATGCTCGGTTAGAATGCAGCCAGATCTGAAGCACTATCACGCCATGCTTAAAAATTTTCGGGAAAAATGCTGATGAAGCGACTTGGCCTGCTGATGGCACTGCTGCTCATGCCGTTGATGGCGTTCGCCGCGGAAGGAGCGGAGAGGCTGGACCTGACCAACAGCTGGGTCGGGATTGCCTCCGTGCTGCTGTTCTTCATCGCCTACCTGGCGGTGATGGCGGAGGAATTCACGCTGCTGCGCAAATCCAAGCCGGTGATGCTGGCGGCCGGGATCATCTGGGCGCTGATTGCCTGGTATTACCAGGCGCATGATGTGCCGCACGTGGTCGAAGCGGCGCTGCGCCACAATCTGGAAGAATATGCCGAACTGATGCTGTTCCTGATCGTTGCGATGACCTACATCAACGCGATGGAGGAGCGCAGGGTGTTCGAAGCGCTGCGATCCTGGCTGATCCACAAGGGTTTCGGCTATCGCACGCTGTTCTGGGTGACCGGCATCCTCGCGTTTTTCATTTCATCGGTCGCCGACAACCTGACCACCGCGCTGCTGATGGGTGCGGTGGTGATGGCGGTCGGGCACGGCAACAAACGGTTCGTGGTGCTGGGCTGCATCAACCTGGTCATCGCGGCGAATGCAGGCGGCGCGTTCTCGCCGTTCGGCGACATCACCACGCTGATGGTGTGGCAGAAGAACATCGTCGCAGGCAACGGGCCGGTCGGATTCTGGACGTTCTTCTACCTGTTCATCCCGGCTATGGTGAATTTCGTTGTGCCGGCAGTAATCATGCATTTCTTCGTGCCATTGGGGAAACCCGAAGGCGGCGGCGAGATGGTCGGGATGAAACGCGGCGCATTGTCCATCGTGGCTTTATTCATGTTCACCATCGCGCTGGCGGTCAGTTTCCACAGCAGTCTGGGTTTGCCGCCGGTGATCGGCATGCTGACCGGCATGGGCGTGCTGAAATTCTATGCCTTCTATCTCAGGATAACGACCAGCGGCAGGGCGCAGGCCCATGCAGGCGAGATTGGCAGCCCGGTTGCATTCGACATCTACCGCGAAGTGGCGCGTTCGGAATGGGATACCCTGTTCTTCTTTTACGGGGTGGTGATGTGCGTGGGCGGGCTCGGTTTCATCGGCTATCTCGGCCTGATTTCGCAAATCATCTACGTGGAATGGGGCGCAACGAACGCCAATATCGCCGTTGGCCTGATCTCCGCGGTGGTGGATAACATCCCGGTGATGTTCGCGGTGCTTACCATGCAGCCGGATATGTCCGTCGGGCAATGGCTGCTGGTCACGCTGACGGCCGGGGTGGGCGGCTCGCTGCTGTCGATCGGCTCGGCGGCAGGCGTTGCGCTGATGGGTCAGGCGCGCGGCGTCTATACCTTCTTCGGCCACCTGAAATGGACTCCGGTCATTGCGCTGGGATATGCGGCCAGCATAGGCGCGCATTTGGTGCTGAATCATGCGATTTTTTGAGGGCCGGCTGCGCATATCAAACAGATTTAAGGATTGGCAGATAAACTTTATTCAACTCGCATGTTTTAAACAGTACGGCTGCGAGTGCTTGTAGCTTTTATGACAAGCGCAGTTGTGGCGCTAAGGTAAGGCGGATAACGTTATGTGCTATCGCCATGCCATGGCATAAGTATTGCTGAACTGATGGCTGCACATCTATTTGCGATAAGGTGAAACATGTTATTCGACACATACTTAATATTGAAATTAACCTTGGAGAAAAGATGAACCGCATTATCACGACGCTGTTCCTGTTTTTCCTGCCGCTTACGTCATTTGCCGCGGAAGGAATGGAGAGGCTGGACCTGACCAACAACTGGGTCGGGATTGTTTCCGTGCTGCTGTTCTTCATCGCCTACCTGGCGGTGATGGCGGAGGAATTCACCCATCTGCGCAAATCCAAGCCGGTGATGCTGGCAGCCGGAATCATCTGGGCGCTGATTGCCTGGTATTACCAGGCGCATGACGTGCCGCACGTGGTCGAAGCGGCGCTGCGCCACAATCTGGAAGAATATGCCGAACTGATGCTGTTCCTGATCGTTGCGATGACCTACATCAACGCGATGGAGGAACGAAATGTATTCGAGGCGCTGCGATCCTGGCTGATCCACAAGGGCTTCGGTTACCGCACGCTGTTCTGGGTGACCGGCATCCTGGCGTTTTTCATTTCATCGGTCGCCGACAACATGACCACGGCACTGCTGATGGGCGCGGTGGTGATGGCGGTCGGGCACGGCAGCAAACGGTTCGTGGTGCTGGGCTGCATCAACCTGGTCATCGCGGCGAATGCAGGCGGCGCGTTCTGCCCATTTGGCGACATCACCACGCTGATGGTGTGGCAGAAGAACATTGTCGCCACGAACGGTCCGATCAGTTTCTGGACGTTTTTTTATCTGTTCGTTCCGGCGTTTGTGAATCTGCTGGTGCCCGCCGCGATCATGCATTTCTTCGTGCCGGCCGGGAAGCCCGGAGGCGGCGGCGAGATGGTCGGGATGAAACGCGGCGCATTGTCCATCGTGGCTTTATTCATGTTCACCATCGCGCTGGCGGTTGGATTTCACAGCTTCCTCGAGTTGCCGCCGGTGATCGGCATGCTGACCGGCCTGAGTTTGCTGAAGTTCTATGCGTTCTTTCTTAAAACCGCCGACAAACGCACGCGGACCGGATTTTCGTCGGGTACAAACATCGGCAGCCCGGTTGCATTCGACATCTACCGCGAAGTCGCGCGTGCAGAATGGGATACCCTGTTTTTCTTTTACGGGGTGGTGATGTGCGTGGGCGGACTCGGTTTCATCGGCTATCTGGCGAATGATCTCCCATTCTATCTATGGCGGATGGGGCGCAACCCATGCAAATGTCGCGATTGGCCTGATTTCCTCCGTCATTGACAACATCCCGGTGATGTTTGCGGTGCTGACCATGCAGCCGGATATGTCCGTCGGGCAATGGCTGCTGGTCACAATGACGGCCGGGGTGGGTGGTTCGCTGTTGTCGATCGGCTCGGCCGCCGGTGTCGCGTTGATGGGGCAGGCGCGCGGTGTCTATACCTTCTTTGGACACCTGAAATGGACACCGGTGATCGCGCTGGGTTACGCCGCCAGCATCGCGGCTCACCTGTTGATTAACCGCACGTTGTTCTGACGCCTGGCCAGTAGCCATCATTCGATTCGGAGAGGGCAGTTTGAACTTGACGCGGCACGACCATACACATAAAATTCCTGACCATTTAATTAAGGTATAACGTCATGAGCACAGATATCCAGCAACGCATCAAAGAACAAGTCACCACGCATCCGGTGGTGTTGTACATGAAAGGCAGTCCGCAGTTCCCGCAGTGCGGTTTTTCCGCCAACGCGGTAAAAATTCTGAACAACCTGGGCGTGAAAGAATTATTCACGGTGGACGTGCTGCAAGATCCGGAAATCCGCCAAGGCGTGAAGGATTACGCCAACTGGCCGACCGTTCCGCAGTTGTATATCAAGGGTGAATTTGTCGGCGGCTCGGACATCATGACCGAGATGTACCAGAGCGGGGAACTCAAGCAGTTGCTGGCCGACTAGTCCGAAGTTCGTTCGTATTCCGATTGTTCGATTGCGAACCTCTCTGTCCTGATTCCTGCTGAACAGCTAATCCTTCTCCAATTGCATTGGGGAAGGATAGTGCAGTAACCGCATATCGGTTCCAGAAACCCAGTGCGTAACCCCTCCGATGCATGTTCCCAATACCTTTCGTTAGCCATCAATTCCCTGCAAAACGGCAAAGCCGATGTAACAAAAATTTCATCGCACAATATTGTGCAACGCCGTTCCTGTGCTACAGTTACAGCAGTTAATCAACTAGCGGGTTTAACTGGCAGATTTTTCGGAATTTGTAGCGATTGAAAATCTGATAAGTTGAATCGAGCGGCGAGTGATGCGTTTCTAACTGGTTAAGTGATCAGCCTATGTCAGACATAATCAAAGAACAGCTCTTGAAAGAACATCGACAATTGCAAACACCTCCGCAACCGATAGAGGCGGCAGACCTGCTGGTCGCCTATCTGGAACAAATCGGTGTCGAATTTGTGTTCGGCGTGCCCGGCGGCGCGATCGAGCCGCTGTACAACGCGATGGCGCGCAGCGCAAGACGCGGCGGTTTGCGCCCGGTGGTCGCAAGGCACGAAACGGGTGCCGCTTTCATGGCCGATGGCTATTCCCGTGAATCGGGCAAGCTCGGTGTGTGCTGTTCCACTTCAGGTCCGGGTGCCACCAATCTGATCACCGGGGTGGCCTGCGCTTATGAAAACGAGATACCGATGCTGGTCATCACTGGCACAGCCTTCGTTGCGTTTGCTGGGCAGGGGTGCGTTGCAGGAAGCATCCGGTGCCGGCCTCGACACCGTGGACATGTTTCGCACCTGTACACGCTACAGCGCGCTGATATCCCATCCTGACCAATTGCAAAGACAGCTGACCAATGCGCTGTTGAGCGCATACCAGCCGACCCCCGGCCCGGTTCACCTGAGCATCCCGATGGATGTGCTGCGCACGCCGATGAAAACCGGCCCGGCCTACAATCTGGCGCACCTGCTCAAGCCGCTCGCTGCGGTGGATGATGCGGCAGTGCGCGAACTGCAGGCGATACTGGCGCAAACCAGAAAAGTGGTGGTGCTGATCGGCAGCGGCTGCGGCGAAGCGATCGACCTGATCATCGAACTGGTGGAAAGAATGGGCGGCGTGTTTGTGGTCACACCGGATGCCAAGGGATACATCAGCCCGCGCCACCCTTTGTACCGGGGCGTGTTCGGCTTTGCCGGCCACCGAAGTGCCGTGGCGGCCGTTGAGGATAAGGATGTAGATCTGATACTGGTTGCCGGTTCCAACTTGAGCGAGTGGACCAGCAACGGCTGGAGCGAAGCCGTTTTGAACAACCGGCTGGTGCATATCGATCCCCTCGAATCGCACCTGGCCCGCTCGCCGATGGCGCGCCTGCATGTGCTCGGTGCGATACGCCCGGTGTTCGAGCGGCGTGCTGCGAACGCTGCGCAGAGAAGGTCCGGAACAGATTTCCGTCGGCGAGAAGCGAAAATTCAAAAAGGTTACGGTTGGGGATCCGTTCAAACCTGCTTCTGCCGATGCACCCATCAAACCCCAGTATCTGATGCGCGAACTCGGCTGGCGCAGCCCCCCCGATACGCGTTTCCTGACCGATACCGGCAACAGCACGATTTGGGCGAATCCATAATCTGGCGATGCACGACCACCAGCCCAGCACGGGAGGCTGGATACGCGTCACGATGAATTTCGCCCCGATGGGCTGGGCCATCGGCGGCGCGGTGGGTACCGCGCTGGCAAATCGCGCAGTGCCGGTCGTCTGCATCACCGGCGACGGCAGCCTGCTGATGAATGGCCAGGAAATGACCGTGGCATTGACCGAGAAACTCACCGTGCTGTTCGTGATCCTCAACGACGCGGCGCTGGGCATGGTGAAGTTCGGCCAGCGTATGGCCGGTGCCGAACAAGTCGCCTTCGAATTGCCGACGGTCGATTTCAAGATGATGGCCGAATCCATGGGTATCCCGGGCCATGTGATTCGCACCGCCGCAGGACTTTGACAATCTCGATCTCGATGCGATTCTGCGCCATCCGGGGCCGACTGTGCTGGACGTTCGCGTTGACAGGGATGAAGCACCGCCGATGGAACTGCGGCTCAGAACATTGGGACGATGAGATAAGCATGGAAACCATACACACCCGCATCTGGCGGAAGAACCCGAACCCGACAATCCATTCGCTGCCCGCGTCTGCCTATTGCCACGGTTACGATGTTTACGGCGAGATGCTGGGGCAGGCGCGCTGGGTCGAAATGCTTTACCTGCTGTTCCGCGACGAAGCGCCAACGGCAGCGCAAGCGGATTGCTGGAAGCACTGGCAGTGGCACTGGCCAATCCCGGCCCGCGCGATGCGTCCGTGCATGCCGCCATGTGCGGCGGCGTCTGCGGCTCGACGGCCGCTTCCTCGCTGATGGCCGCACTGGCGGTAGGCGCCGGACAATTTGCCGGAGGCCATGAAGTATTTCTGGCGATGGAAGGCTGGGCGGCATGTGGCACCGACCTCGACGCATGGCGCAAGCGGCTCGGCGGATTGGAAGCAATCCCGGGCAGCATCTGGCCGACACCGGAACACCCGCCGGGTTTCGATCCACATGGCGTCAGCACGGCCACTTCGGTGAAGCAAACGCTTGCCTGTCTGGTTCGCTACAGTTCGGGAGCACACATGCCATGGTTGCAGCAAAACCTGCCGGCTCTGGAAGCGGCGGCGGGCTGCCCGCTTGCAATGTCGGGCGTGGCCGCAGCCGCGCTTGCCGACCTGGGCTTTACGCCTGAACAAGGCGAAATGCTGCACTTGCTGTTGCGCCTGCCCGGCGCGGCAGCACATGCGCTGGAACAACATACCCTCGGGTATAAGAAGTTCCCATTCGGCACCATGGAACTGGAAAGCGAACCAACAGAGGAGCAAGCATGAACGTGCGTGCCAATGGCCCCGCCTTGCTGCAGGAAAACGTCGGCGTGTTGAAAAGCCGCATGGGGACTTTCTATCCCGGCAGTCACGTGATCTATCGCGGACACGACCTGCACAAGGACTTGAAGGACATGGACTGGGTCGAGCTTTATGTGTTCGGCATCACGGGACGCCGCTTTACGCAAGGAGCAGTTGCGGCTGTTGCATTCCATCTGGACCTACACCAGCTACCCGGATGTCCGCCTGTGGAACAACCGGGTGGCGGGATTGGCAGGCAGTTCCCGCAGCACCGGGACTTTGGGTCTGGCAGCCGCCCTGGCGGTTTCTGAGGCGTCGATCTACGGACAAGGCTCAGGCATGCGTGCGATAGACTTCCTGATCCGCACTCGCCGGCAGCTGGATGAGGGTGGCGACCTTGAAGAATGCATACGGCAGGAACTGGAATTGCACCGCAGCATCTCCGGTTATGGCCGGCCCCTGGTCAATGCGGATGAACGTATTGAGCCCTTGCTGACACTCGCCAGGAGCCTGGGTCTGGATCAAGGGCCATATCTGCGCCTGGCGCTGGACGTGGAAGAAAAATTGCTGGCCGGCCGGTGGCGCATGAAAATGAATTATGCTGGCGTGGTTGCTCCATTGGTCGCCGATCTCGGACTTACACCGCGTGAGTTTTACCTGTTCATATTCCCGGCTTTTCTGGGTGGAATGCCGCCTTGTTTCATCGAAGCATCGGATCGCCCTGAAGGTACGTTGTATCCGCTTGCTTGCTCAGACATTCTGTATGATGGGGAACCTCAACGAACCTGGCATAAAACAGTCGCAAGTTAGTGGATAATGTTCCGGATGTAAAAGGTTCAAGTTGGTATTAAATTTGGAGGAGGACCAGCTATGCAAACATTGAACCGTCGAACACTCTCTGCCTTTCTGGCTTTGGCCTGGATCGGCTCTGCTGCTGCCGCTCAGACCACTGAAGAAGATCTGGCGCTGGCCTATGGCGACAAATCCATGATCAGCATTGCCACCGGCAGCCCGCAACCTATCACTCGCGCGCCTGCAGCGGCGACCGTGATCACTGCCCGTGACATCGCAGCCATGGGAGCAACCGATCTGGATCAGGCGCTGGAAAGCGTGCCGGGGCTGCATGTTTCGATGTCGAATGTCGCCATGCAATCCGATTTACGAATTTCGCGGCATTGCCACCAAAAACAATCCGCAAGTCCTGATGCTGGTCAATGGCATTCCGATCACGAATGTGCTTTGGGGTGATCGCGGCCAGATTTGGGGCGGCATGCCGCTGGAAAATGTGGCACGCATCGAAGTGATCCGCGGGCCGGGATCGGCATTGTATGGCGCCGATGCCTTTTCCGGGGTGATCAATGTCATTACCAAGACTGCGGCAGATATCAACGGAACTGAATACGGGTTGCGTGCCGGCAGTTTCAACAGCCGCGATGCGTGGGTACAGTACGGCGGCAAGCTGGGTACATTTGACGCCGCTTTCTATCTGGGTGCGGGGAAAACCGATGGACAGAAAGGCATCATCCAGCAGGACGCGCAATCAGCCTGGGATAGAGTTTTTGCTACGCATGCATCGCTCGCTCCGGCCCGGTCAATGCTGAACGCAAGGGAATCGATGCGCGCGCCGATT
This sequence comes from uncultured beta proteobacterium, assembly GCA_963827265.1. GTDB lineage: Bacteria > Pseudomonadota > Gammaproteobacteria > Burkholderiales > Gallionellaceae > Gallionella. The sequence goes on from CAWHAD010000007.1 coordinate 1,108,394, forward strand.
TGTCCCATGAAGCATGGCGTTTTCGGGCGGCTTATCAGAAACGCGAAGTGGGTATCGGTGCCGGTGTCGCCGGGAGCCTGGATCCCAATGGGCGCGGGCATGCGTCCAGGCTGTATCTGGATTTGAGCTATGAAAAAGCCAACTGGGCGCCGAATTGGGATGTGTCCGGGGTTGCCGGTTATTACGATATCAAGGAAAACGGTGATCCGGCCTACATGCTTTTCCCCCCAGGCGCCTTTGGCGGGGCGTTCCCCAACGGCATGATCGGCAATCCCGGACATTCCGAGCGGCACACTCACGCCAGCGTTTCCGCTTTCTATACCGGCTTTGAGCAGCATCGGATTCGCATCGGCACGGGATACCGGATCGAGGATTTGTACGAGGCTACAGGAGACCAAAAACTTATGATGCGTCATTTCAACCCACTGCCTGGCTGGCTTGACGGATGCGACCGGCGATCCGGCCCTAGTCTATATGTTCCCGCACACGCGCAACGTGTCCTACGCATTCGCACAGGACGAATGGAGTTTTGCCAGAGACTGGACGCTGACTGCGGGCGTGCGGCATGACCGCTATTCGGACTTCGGCGGCACCACCAATCCGCGCCTCGCCCTGGTGTGGAATGCGGCCTACAACGTCGTGGTCAAGGCCATGCATGGAACTGCTTTTCGAGCCCCTTCCTTCGCCGAGCTCTATGCCATCAACAATCCGGTGGCTACCGGCAATCCCAACCTGAAACCGGAGACCATTACGACGGATGAGCTGGCTTTTTCCTGGCAACCTGTAGCCAGGTTGCAAAACAATCTGAACTTTTTCCGTTACCGTATGCGTAACATCATTCTGCCCGCAACGCCGATATCAGAATACCGGCGACCAGGTCGGGCGCGGGCTGGAATTGGAGTCCACGCTGGATGCCACCAGCAATATCCGTCTGACCGGCAATTTTTCCTTGCAGCATTCCATAGATCAGACAACCGGGCTGGATGCGGGCATGGCGCCGCATCGCCGATTGTTTGTCCTCGCCGACTGGCGTTTTGCGCCACTATGGCAGGTCGGCACCAAGGCCAATTATGTGGCGGACCGGATGCGGGAGCCGGGCGATACCCGGCCTAAAATTCCGGACTACACCTTGGTGGACTTGAACTTGCGGCGTGATAGTTTTGCCGGCAATTGGGATATGAGCGCCATGGTGACTAACCTGTTTGATCGTAATGCCATGGAGCCGACCTTTCAATCGGTGGGCGATGCACTTCCGATCTGCCGCTCCCGGGACGCGCTTTTTACCTGCAATTCCAGCACAGACTCTGATCCTGAAGGGCAGTTGAGCCGGATACCGTTCTTGCGGATTACGAGTATCGATTCATCGGCGTCAGCGGCGATTCCGGCGAAGAGCGGACCGGTTTCTTGAGCTGTTTGTTTTAATTGAAGGGGCATAATGTTTGTTTGCAAGGTTAAAGGAAGTAAACTTTCCACTGGTACCCCGACCCTGCACATGCGCCTGACTTCCTTGTGTATAAATGCGCTTGATCCCGGATGCTACTCGGTATGGACGAGTAATGCGGCGATGCAATCTGCCAACAGGCTCTGGCTAAAAATCAAACCCCAGGGTACGACGTCATTCGCGGTGAAACATAAATTCTTGCTTAACGCCCATATCAATGGATCAGATCATACAAGGGTGTGATATGCGCACCAATCATATTGGTGCACCAAAGGCAGACAATCCGCAGCCAACCAGAGGTTGTACCAAAGGCAGGCAATCCGCTGTCCAGCAAGCTGAACGTGGAATTGACACGGCGGAATTGGCAAAGTGGAATGCACCCAACAAATATCCACAGCAAGGGGAAAAATACAAAACCAGGAGCAGTCCAGCTGCGCTGATGAAACTACTTGCCATTCCACTGGGCTACCCAAAATCGGCAGCAAAGTGGCTGGTTATGTTGCAGGGTGTCGTGTTGTTTTTCGCCACGCCGCTGCTTGTCACTACGCCTGCTTGGGCGGATGGGGAAGCCCCGATCGCAGTGATCTATCCTGATATCGGCGAGCCCTATCGGGATATATTCACGGAAATAATTTCGGGCATCGAAGACAATACCGATGCACAGGTAGCGAGTTACCCGGTGAGTTCAGACACGAACATCAGTGCGCTGAAAAACAGCCTGAATCTCCAGCACACCAAAGTGATCATCGCGCTGGGCCGGCAGGGCATGAAAACCGCAGAACTGCTGAACAATAACGTCAAGGTAGTGGTGGGTGGCGTGTTGACAGTGCCGGAGAATGAGTTCGAACGGACAGCCGGTGATCAGCCTGGCGCCGGATCCCGCGCTGTTGTTCGCCCGGATGAAGGCGCTGATGCCATCCTTGAAGCGAGTGTTCGTTGTCTATGACCCAGCCTTCAATAGCTGGCTGATGGCATTGGCCGAATCGGCCGCTCAAACCCAGGGACTGGAACTGGTGGCTTACAAGGCGCAGGATCTGCGCAAGGCGGTGGGGTTCTACCAGAAAATTTTTTCCCAGGCTGACGGCCGCAGCGATGCATTGTGGTTGCCCCAGGACCCAACCACGGTGGAAGAAAGTTCGATCCTGCCTTTGGTGCTGCAGGATTCGTGGAATAATCACCTTGCCGTATTCTCCAGCAATTTCGGCTACGTCCAGCGCGGCGTGCTGTTTTCGCTTTATCCTGACAACACTGGGTTGGGCAAAAGCCTTGCCGGGCTGGCCAAGGAAATTCTGGTTTCGGGCGACTATGGGAAGCACGGTTTGATGCCATTGCGCGACGTGAAAAGTGCAGTTAATTCGCGCACGGCCAAGCACCTTGGAATCAATTTGAACCGCTTGCAGAGTTTCAACAGGATTTTCCCGGATCAATAGAACCGGATATTCATGAAGAAGATTATCAACGATTTTCTGCAGAATCTGACTTTCAGGCGCCAGCTTGGCATCATGATCACGCTCGGGATTCTGTTGCTGGCGCTATCTTCCTCGCTGGTCGGTTCATGGCAGAGCAACGAGCGGGTGCGTGCCAACCTGATCGAGCAGGGCCGGCACATAACAGAGAATCTGGCGCGCCAGAGCACGCTGGCGCTGATTTTTGCGTCGCCTGATAACGCAGCCGAGGCAGTGAAAGCCACCATGGCTTTCCCCGGCGTGATCGGCCTGGAAATCCGTGACGCCAAAAAGCATGCATTGTTGACACGCGGCCGTGCCGAATTCGCGGAATTTACCGCAATGCTCAATCCGGCCAATGCGCGGACCAGCGCAGTGCTGGATCAGGAGAACGGAAATGCCTGGCGATTTGTGGCACCGGTGTACACGCAACCTGCGACCGAAACACCCTTCAATGTGCAGACGGCGCGGCCAGAGCTGCTCGGTTATGTCTCGGTGGTAATGAGCAAGGAGGCGCTTAGCCGGACTACGACCGATATTTTTATTGTAAACATGGCCACATCGTTTTCGTTTGCGCTGCTGATTCTGTTCATGACCCGCATTCTGACCAATCGCATGACTCGGCCGCTCAACCAGCTGTCGGAAAGCATGGGTCGCGCGAAAGCCGGCGAAGAGGAGGTGCGTGCCGTGCTCACCGGGCCGAAGGATATCGCCGATATGGCCCATGCCTTCAACAGCATGATGGCCGTGCTCGAAGAGCGCGAAGCAGCACTGAGCGTTGCCGCAATAGCTTTCGAGATCGAAGAGGGCATGATCGTGACGGATAGCGAAGGTGTAATCCTCAGGGTCAACCGTGTATTCACGATACTATCAGGCTACAGCGCCGAGGAGGCGATCGGCAAGAATCTGGGCATGATCAAGTCTGATCGCGATGATCCCGGGTTTTACCCGCGCATGCTGGAATCACTGCGTCGCGACAATTACTGGCAGGGGGAGATCTGGAATCGCCGCAAGAACGGGGAAAACTACCCGGAATGGTTGACGATTACAGCGGTCGTCGGCAAGGACGGCAGTATCACAAATTACATTTGCGCATTTTTTGACATCACCGAGCGCAAACTGGCCGAAGAAAAGATACACAACCTGGCCTTTTACGACCCGCTCTGCCAATTGCCCAACCGTCGCTTGCTGTTTGACCGCCTGCACCAGGCAGTCACAACCAGTGCGCGCACCAAGAATTGCGCCGGCCTGCTGTTCATCGATCTCGACAATTTCAAGCTGTTGAATGACACCAGGGGGCACGATATTGGCGACATGCTGCTGATCGAGGTGGGACACCGGCTGCGTGCCTGCATACGCGAGAGCGATACACTGGCCCGACTGGGCGGCGATGAGTTCGTGGTGCTGCTGGAGGGATTGAGCACCGACAGGAGTGAAGCCGCGGTGCAGGCACGGGAGGTCGGCGAAAAAATGCTCAACGACATACACCTGCCCTACATGCTGGATAACGTCGAGCATTACAGCACCGCAAGCATCGGGGTATCCCTGTTCGTCAATTACCGGCAAAATCTTGACGATCTGCTGAAGCAGGCCGACACGGCAATGTATGCTGCCAAAAAGGCCGGGCGCAACACACTGCGTTTTTTCGATCCGGCCATGCAGGAAGTACTTGAATTGCGCAGCCAGCTTGAAGTCGCTATTCGCAAGTCGTTGCCAAGAAACGAATTCAAGCTTTTCTACCAGTTGCAGGTTGACTTCGATCAGCGTCCGGTTGGCGCCGAGGCACTGATACGCTGGGATCACCCGGAACAGGGCCTGATTTTCCCTGACAAATTCATTCCCGATTGCGGAAGACACCGGACTGATATTGCCGCTGGGCAACTGGGTATTGCAGACGGCCTGCGCGCAAATCAAGGAATGGGAGAACAGCCCGCTTACCCGGGAGTTATCGCTGGCAGTGAATGTCAGTGCAAGGCAGTTCCGCCAGCCGGATTTTGTAAAACAGGTAAGCGATATAATCGCGCAAAGCCTGATAGATCCCGCACGTTTCAAGATCGAGTTGACCGAGAGCACGGTGCTCGATAACGTCGCCGATACCATCGCCAAGATGCAGGCATTGAAAAAAATCGGGGTGCGCTTTTCGATGGACGATTTTGGCACCGGATATTCCTCGCTGGCTTACCTGACCCAGTTGCCGCTCGACCAATTGAAGATCGACAAGTCATTCGTTCAAAACATCGGCACCAAATCAACTGATGCGACGATCATCCAGACCATCATCGGAATGGCGCATAACCTGGGTATCGAAGTGATCGCCGAGGGGGTGGAGACCTATGCCCAGCGCGACTTTCTTGCAGAAGCCGGATGCATGCTCTACCAGGGTTACCTGTTCGGCCGACCCGTCCCGCTGAAGGCATTTGTCGCCTCGCTGATATAAGCGAGGCGCCGCCTGATCCGGCTTTATACCGCGAGGCTGGAACGTGCCCGGGCGATTGCCGCTGTCGACCTGCTGCGGCGCAGTCCCGCCAATGTGGTTGCGGCTGGCGAGAGATCCTTCCAGCGACAATACCTGGTACACATCTTCGCCGATATGCGTGGAAAACCGCTGCAACTCGGCTAGGCTGACCGCGCTCAGATCACATCCCTTCTGTTCGGCGAAACGCACCGCGACCGCCACGGTTTCATGCGCATCGCGGAACGGCACGCCCTTCTTGACCAGATAGTCGGCCAGATCGGTCGCGGTCGCGTAGCCCTGCAAGGCCGCGTTGCGCATCGCCTCCGGCCGGACCGATATGCCGGCGATCATGTCGGCGTAGATACGCAAGGTCTGCGTCAGCGTTTCCACCGTGTCGAACAGCGGTTCCTTGTCTTCCTGGTTGTCCTTGTTGTAGGCCAGCGGCTGGCCCTTCATCAGCGTGAGCAGCGCGACCAGGTGACCGTTCACGCGTCCGGTTTTGCCGCGCACCAGTTCCGGCACATCGGGATTCTTCTTCTGCGGCATGATGGATGATCCGGTGCAGAAACGGTCGGCGATGTCGATGAAGCCGAAACGCGGGCTCATCCACAGAATCAGTTCTTCGGAAAAGCGCGACAGATGGGTCATGATCAGCGCGGCGCAGGCGGTGAATTCGATGGCGAAGTCGCGGTCGGAAACCGCATCCAGCGAATTTTCGCAGACGCCGTCAAAGCCGAGCAGTTCCGCGACGTACTCGCGCTTGATCGGATAGCTGGTTCCGGCCAGCGCGGCCGCACCGAGCGGCAAACGGTTGACGCGCTTGCGGCAATCGCGCAGGCGTTCCGCATCGCGCTTGAGCATTTCGAAATAGGCCATCAGGTGATGGGCGAAGCTGACCGGCTGCGCAACCTGCAGATGGGTGAAACCGGGCATGATGGTATGGGTGTGTGGTTCGGCGAGATCCAGCAGCGAACGCTTGCAGCGCCTTGATCAGCCCGAGCAGCTCGTCGATCGCGTGGCGCAGATACAGCCGCACATCCGTCGCCACCTGGTCGTTGCGCGAGCGGCCGGTATGCAAACGCTTGCCGGCATCGCCGACCAGCGCGGTTAGCCGCTTCTCGATATTGAGGTGAACATCCTCCAGGTCCAGCGACCATTCGAATTCGCCGCTGATGATCTCGTTTTCGATCTGTTGCCAGTCCGCGTTTGATATCGCCCAGGTCATTCGTGGAGATGATGCCGCAGGCCGCCAGCATTTGCGCATGCGCCAGCGAACCCTGTATGTCGAACATCGCCAGTTTGTGGTCGAAACCCACGGATGCGGTATAGCGTTTCACCAATTCCGCCACCGGTTCGGCGAAGCGCCCCGACCAGGTATCTTTGTCTTGCATTGCCGCCCCCACTTGTCCCAAAATGAAGCATGAAAAACTCAAGGCTGTCCCGCCATGAATAAGGCGCTCAGTATAAGACAAAACACCAGGCAGCATGGATTGCCGAACTTCCGCAACCTCGGCACCCTGCTGCGCATACTGATAATCAGCAACGTTCTGGCTTTGTTGCAGGCACTCATGATGTCGGAAAGCTGGATGGATGTGGCGCAGCAAATGCTGCAGATCAACACGCTGCTGACGCCGGTGCTGCTCACCAGCCTGTTGCTGCTCTGGTCGATACAGCCGTGGCTGAACCGGACTCCATACCGGTACGGAACGCTCGCAGTCACGATGCTGGTGGTTGCTGTGAGCGTTTCCATCTATCATTTCGGCGGGGAACTGTATCGTCCGCCCGAGCGCATCGACAGCTATTTCGATCTGGTGCGCTGCGGGCTGCTCAGCGCGGTGGTGAGCGGAATTTTGCTGTTCTATTTCCGGCTGCGTTCCAGGATGCTGTCCCGAGCACTAAGCGACGCCCGTTTGCAGGTATTGCGCGCGCGCATCCGCCCGCACTTCCTGTTCAACACCATCAATGCCGTGCTTGGTATCGTGCGCGCGCAGCCGAAACAGGCCGAGGTGGCGCTGGAGGACATGGCCGACCTGTTTCGCATGGCGATGTCGGATGCGCAGGATCTCGTGCCGCTGGGCATGGAGATTCAACTGAGCAAACAATATCTGGCGCTGGAGCAGTTGCGCATGGGTGACCGGCTGCGCGTGGACTGGCAAATTCGGGATGTGCCCGACGAGGTGCTGATTCCGCCGCTGCTGCTGCAGCCTTTGCTGGAGAACGCCGTGTACCACGGTATCGAGCCGTTGACCGAGGGTGGCAGCATCAGCGTGACATTGAACCGGAACGCCGACCGGCTGCACCTCAAGATGGAAAATCCCTGTCCCGAGTGCGCCGATTTGTCGCACCAGGGCAACCGCATCGCTCTGCGCAACATCCGGGAGCGGCTGGACCTGCTGTTCGATGTCGAGGCGAGCTACCAGGTCGAAAGCGGCAAGGACTTTTACCGCGTGGAAGTCGTATTCCCGTTTGTATCCCGTGTAAAGGAGCGAGCGCAATCATGAACGACATCGAACTGGCATTGCGAGTTTTTATTGTGGATGACGAGCCGCCGGCGCGCACCCGGCTGCGCGACCTGCTGAACGATTGCAGCGCTCAACTGGCCCTGGAGATCGTCGGTGAAGCGGGCAATGGCCGGGAAGCGCTGGACAAACTGGCAGGTATCGCTGCCGATGTGGTGTTGCTGGACATTCGCATGCCGCAAATGGACGGCATCGAACTCGCGCAGCATCTGAACAAATTGCCCAAGCCGCCGGTGGTGATTTTCACCACCGCTTACGATGCGTATGCGATCAAGGCATTCGATCTGCGCGTGATCGACTATCTGCTAAAGCCGATACGGCTGGGGCGGCTGTTCGAGGCGCTGAACCGGGCGCGCGAAGCGGTGCCGGTGCAAACCGAAGTGCTGCGCGAACTGTTGCCCGAGCCGCGCAGGAATCTGTCCATCCATGAGCGCGGCAAGATCCACCTGATCCCGATCGAACAGGTGCTCTACCTGCGCGCGGAACTGAAATACGTCACGGTGCGCACCACCGAGCGCGAATACCTGATCGAGGAATCGCTCAATGCGCTGGAAAAGGAATTCATCACGCGCTTCGTGCGTATCCACCGCAATTGCCTGATTGCGAAAGAAGCGATAGCCGGTTTCGAAAAGGGCGGCGATGAAGGCGAAAGCGGCTGGATGGTCAGGTTGAAGGGCCTCGAAGATCTGCTTGCGATCAGCCGCCGGCAGCAGCATATCGTCAAGGAATTCAGCAGGGCCTGATCAGGCTTATCGCGGATCATTATTTGCGTCCTTCACTTTACTGTCCATTTACTCCCGGGTCTTGATGCTTAACGGATTGCCACGCGAGCAGCTTTTGCGCGTAGCTGATACCCGCATTGGCCGGGCTGGTCGAAGGCAGCCGCCGGTATTGAAGCCTGTCCGGTTCAAGCGCAGGATGGACTTGCTTCAGGAAGCACTGTTCGGCTTTGGCGCCATTGAAGAAGACGCGCGTGATACCCGGATGGTTCAGGAACAGGGAATTGAAGTCGTTGGTGATGGCCGAGTCCTGCCGGATGTCGGAATCGAGGCTGCCGGTGCGGTTGCATGAAGCGAGCACGTCCCATAGCGCGATACCTGAAGCACGCAGGATGCTGACGCGTTCCGCGTAGGAAAGGCGCGGGTAAGCGCCGATGAGTTCACCCATGATGGTCCAGAAAGCGTTCCTCGGATGGGCGTAATACTCGCCTGCAGCAAGCGATGCTAGCCCCGGCATGCTGCCGAGGATCAGCACGGTTGAAGAACGCTCCACGATCGGTTCGAAGCTATATACGCGTGACATCCGGATAATCTGGAGCGAACTGGACAATCAGGGTTCGGAGAGCGCAGACTGTTTGTCGTTTGCCGCAATCGTCTTGTCCACGCTGTAATAGCGTTTCCGGTTGGTGTTGACGGTGGGCAGATATCCCCTGGTTTCAGCGTAAGGCAGTCTTTCAACCAGTGTCCGGTAGACCTTGGCCGGACTGAGGCTGTTGATATGCTGTAATCCGTCCGCATAGCGCTGTTTGCCTTTTGCATCCGTGAATGCGCGCAGCACGTTGCTGGGGCCGGTGTTGTAGGCCGCAATCACGCAGTAATCGCGGGAGGCACGGTCGTCCACGCCATCAAGCTGGTCATAGGAAAGCACGCTCAGATAGGCGGCACCCAATTCGATGTTGTTTTCCGCATTGAAAAGATAATCCGGAGAGGGAACCGTATCCTGATTTCTGGCGCGACGATATGCTTCGCGGCCGCCGCTGGTCGGCACCAGCTGCATCAGCCCGTAAGCCGGGGCACCGCTGACCGCAAGCGGATTGAAACTGCTCTCGGTGCGTATCACAGCCAGCACCAGACTGGGGCTGACATTGTATTGTTTCGCATATTTCCGCACGGTCTGCAGATACCGCTGCGCCTTCCGGTCCTCGAAATTTGCCACCATCCGGATCAGCACATAGCGCACCGGCTTCTCGCCGCTGCCGGTTTGTATCAGGCGCGTTTTGGCCTGGGTAAGCATCGTGTCGGCAAAGTGTGCAGCCGATTCAGGACTGCTGATTTCCCGGCCCGCATCATCCAGTACCAGCCCCAGCAGGAACGGTGTTCCTTTGCCGTTGAGGTTGACGGCCTTGTCGGAAAAGACGTCCACCGACGCCGGATCATCGGGCGTGAGCAGCGTGGCGACGATGGCAGTCTTCAGGCTTGCGTCGGCATTTTCGTCGAGCGTTTCAACACTGATCTCGCCGCGTTCGAAATCCACAATCGCGCGGCTCCGGTATTGATCGTTGTATTTGACGTAGGTTTTTCGTCCCGGTAACCGCGTTTCCCTGCCGCCCCAGTTCTTTTTGACATTTCCGCTCAGTACGCCCATCAGTCGATTGAAATCCCGCTGGGCAGTGCGCAGGTCACGGGCCAGTTGCGCGGGGTCCCGCCTCCACTGGTTGCGCTTGTGTTCGAGCAGGGATTTTGCCGCAGCCTTGTGATCACTGCTGGCGGCGATTTTGGCGATATTTTTTGCGCTGCTGCTGTTTGCGATACTCAGCAGGTTATCCAGCTTCACGCTGCTGTTCTGCGATGAGCAGGATGACAGCATTACCGCAAGAAACGCAATCAGGATCCTGGCCATGACTCACCTCTCCGGAGGCAACCTCTTCCGGACAGGTTCGTTCGGGCAGGTTTGCAGTTGCAGCATTATCCGCTGTTGCGCAGACCGGTGGCAATGCCGTTGATGGTGAGGTGTATCGCGCGCTTGACCAGGATGTCATTGTCTCCGGCGCGATGGCGTTGCAGCAGCGCGACCTGCAAGTGGTTGAGCGGATCGATGTAGGGCATGCGGGTCTGCAGGCTGCGCGCAAATGCCGGGTTGTCCTGCAATAGCGTGGTATTGCCGGTCACCTTGAACAGCATCTTCACGGTATCGTTCCATTCGCGCTCGATCATGCCAAATATATGTTCGCGCAATTCAACGTCATCCACCAGCTCGGCATAGCTGGAGGCGATGCCCATGTCGGTCTTGGACAGCACCATGTCCATGTTCGACATCAGGCCGCGGAAGAATGGCCACTCCTTGTACATCGCGCGAAGCTTTGCCAAACCGGCATCGCCCTCGCTGGCGATGAACTGCTTTACCGCGCTGCCGAAACCGAACCAGCCCGGCAGCAGGGTGCGGTTCAGTCCCCAGCTGAAAACCCAGGGAATCGCGCGCAGGTCCTCGATCCGGTCGGAGGCCTTGCGCGCCGAGGGCCGGCTGCCGATGTTCAGCTCGGCGATCTCGCGTATCGGTGTTGCCGAGAAGAAATACGCGTTGAAGCCGGGCGTCTCGTAGACCAGTTTGCGATAGGCAGCAAACGCGTTGTCGCTGAGCTTCTCCATGATGCGCAAATATTCCGGGTTGCCGTCTGCATCATGCGGGTGATCCAGCAGGGTAGCCTCGATCGTGGCTGCAATCAGTGTCTCCAGGTTGCGGCGGCCGATCTCGGGATTGGAATATTTGCTGGAAATGACCTCGCCCTGTTCGGTGATCCGGATCTGGCCATTCACGCTGCCCGGCGGTTGTGCCAGGATCGCGTCGTAGCTTGGTCCGCCGCCGCGGCCGACGGTGCCGCCGCGGCCGTGGAACAGGCGCAGTTCGACGCCGTGTCTGGCGAATACTTTCACCAGCTCGACTTCGGCCTTGTACAGCTCCCAGTTGGCCGTCAGATAGCCGCCGTCCTTGTTGCTGTCGGAATAACCGAGCATCACTTCCTGGGTATTGCCGCGGCTGCTCAGCAGCCTGCGGTAATACGGAAGCGAAAACAGTTCGTCCATGATGACGCCGCAACCGCGCAGGTCTTCGATGGTCTCGAACAGCGGAATGATGTTGATGTGCAACTGATGCGTGCCCCTTTCCAGCAGGCCGACCTGTTGCAGCATCAGCGCGAGTTCCAGCATGTCGCTGACTGACTCGGTCATGGAAATGATATGGTTGGGCAGTGCTGCGCGCCCGAAGCGCTGGTGGATTCGCGCGGCAGCCAGCATGATGCGCAGCTCGCTTTGCGCGACGTCGCCGAACTGGGCAAGGTTCTCGGATGACAAGGCTTCGCCCAGCAACGGTTTGCCGGAATGCAATGCGGCCAGCAGCGCTTCGCGGCGGCCGGCCTCGTCCAGGTCGCGGTAATCGGACTTGCCGCTGCTGCGCGAGAACAGTTCGCTGACGGTTTGCTCGATGACGGCACTGTGCTGGCGCATATCCAGCGGCGCGAGATGGAAGCCGAACACCTCGGCTGCCCGGCGCAGGTTGGCCAGACGGCCGCGCGCGAGGTAAACCGCGCCGTGTTTGAACAGCGAGTCGATCAACACGTCCAGGTCGGCGATGAATTCCTGCGGCGTTGCATAGGGTTCGACGCTTTCGCTGAAGGGACGCGGCTTTTCCAGCTTGAGCCCGAGCATTTTTGCGGTGGCCGACAGACGCGAATAGATCAGGATCAATGCGCGGCGATAGGGTTCGTCGATGCGGTGCGCGGCTTTGTCCGGCGAGGAATCGGAAAGTTTGCGCAACTCGGCACTGACTTCCACCAGCCGGTCGGTCAGGCTGAGGCGCGTGCCGAGCGTGCGTGTCTCGTCCAGGTAATGTTCAAGCGCCAGCGCGGCGTGCTGATGTACCGCCTCGAGCATCACTTCGTGGGTGACGAACGGGTTGCCGTCACGGTCGCCGCCGATCCAGCTGCCGACGCGCAGCAGCGGCGGAACCTTGATGTCCTTGTCGAAACGCGTTTCCAGCTGCTTTTCCAGGCTGGCGTAGATCTTGGGAATTTCGTTGAGGAAGGTATAGCGGTAGAATTCCAGGCCGTTCTTGATCTCGTCGATCACGTTCAGCTTGGTGGAGCGCAACATGCGCGTCTGCCACAGGATCAGCACGAAACGGCGCAGCACTTCCTCGTTTTCGGCCAGGTCGTCGGGCGTCATGTCCATGCGGTCGCGATTCGACATCAGGCTGGAAATGATCAGCTGGCAATCAAGGATGCTCTTGCGCTGCACTTCGGTGGGGTGCGCAGTCAGCACCGGCGAAATCAGCGCGCTGTCGAGAAATGCCTGCAGCTCATCCTTGCCGATATTCTTTTTTTCCACATGCGACAGCGCAAGCTGCAGGCTGCCGTTCTTGGGCGCGCTGCCGGCCTTCAGGTGGGCGCGGTGGCGCCGGTTGTGATGCAGGTCTTCCGCGATGTTGGAGAGTTGCGAAAAGTAGCTGAACGCGCGCACGACAAGCAGCGCATCACTTGGAGACAGCGAATTCAGAATTTGTTCGAGCTGCAGATGATCGCGGTCATCCTGGCTTTTGTGGAAGGTTATCGCGGCGCGTCGGACATTCTCGACAAGCTGGAACGCGGCTTCGCCTTCCTGTTCACGCAAGGTATCGCCGAGTATGCGGCCAAGCAGGCGCACATCTTCGCGCAGCGGCAAGTCCTTGCTGGAAATATTGGCAGGGGCGGCAATCAGATTCATCACGTTCTCAAATCAAAAGCACGGCATGCCATATGTTAGAATACGGCGTGAACCAGTTGTTTATTTAAAAAAATTCAGGCACGACTTTCCGGAAAAATCCAATGAATCTGAAGCCCATTCCCTTGAAGCCCAATCAAGGCCCCGCTCGTTTGGTGATCGCCTCGCGTGAAAGCGCGCTCGCGATGTGGCAGGCCGAGCATATCCGTGACAGGCTGCGTGCATTATATCCGCAAACCGAAGTCAGTATATTGGGCATGACCACGCAGGGCGACCAGATTCTGGACGTTACGCTGTCCAAGATCGGCGGCAAGGGTCTGTTCGTGAAGGAGCTGGAAACCGCGCTGGAAGACGGGCGCGCCGACCTGGCCGTGCATTCGCTGAAGGATGTGCCGATGAATCTGCCGGAAGGATTCGTGCTGGCGGTGATCGGCGAACGCGAGGATCCGCACGATGCTTTTGTTTCGAACAACCATGAAAGCCTGGCGGCATTGCCGGCGGGCAGCGTGGTGGGCACCTCCAGCCTGCGCCGCGAGAGCCAGCTGCGCGCGCGCTTTCCGCATCTGCAAATCGAGCCGCTGCGCGGCAACGTGCAGACCCGGTTGCGCAAGCTGGATGAAGGGCAGTATGCCGCGATCATACTTGCTGCTGCCGGGTTGAAACGCCTGGGGCTGGGCAGCCGCATCCGCGCGCTGATCAGCAGCGAAGACAGTCTGCCCGCCGTCGGACAGGGCGCGCTGGGAATCGAATGCCGCGCCGACCGCACCGATGTGATCGCACTGCTGCAGCCGCTGCACCATCCCGAAACCGCCGCCTGCGTGTTTGCGGAACGCGCACTGAGCCGCGCGCTGGCGGGCAGTTGCCAGGTGCCGCTGGGCGGATTTGCCGAAGTGAAGAACGGCAAGCTGCGCATGCGCGGTTTTGTTGCCAGCCCTGACGGCAAACGCATGACCCATTCCGAACAGATCGGCGAAATCGGCAATCCGGAAGCGCTGGGAATCATGGTCGCCGACGCGCTGCGAGCACAGGGCGCGGACGAAATCCTCGCCGCGCTGAATGGCTGAGCGGCCCCTGCAAGGGTTGACCATCGCCGTCACGCGGCCGCGTGAACAGGCCATGCAAATGGTGCAGCGCATCGAACAGGCGGGCGGCGCCGCGCTGCTGTTCCCGCTGCTGGAAATTACCGCCGCAGCGGATGCCGAAGCGCTGAATGCCCAGGTCGCCCGTCTCGGGCAATTCAACCTGGCGATCTTTATCAGCCCCAATGCGGTGCGCTACGGTACCGCCGCGATACGCGCAGCCCTCTCCCCTGATGGAACTACTAGCCATTCGACTAGGCTGTCAAACAACGCCAGCCAAGTCGCTGGTTACAGCCCCTCTCCCGCAAGCGGGAGAGGGGTGCGCGGTAGCGCTGGAGAGGGTCGTTCGGCATTACCGCCAACATTAAAAATCGCCACGGTCGGTCAGGGCAGCGCAAAGGCCTTGCGCGAAACGGGCTTCTCCAACATCATCGCTCCCACCGAACGCTTCGACAGCGAAGGTTTGCTGGCATTGCCGGAAATGCAGCATGTATCAGGCTGGCGCGTGATGATCTTTCGCGGCGATGGCGGCCGCGAGCTGCTCGGCGATACGCTCAGGGAACGCGGTGCGACGGTAGAATATGCATCCTGCTACAGGCGCGCAAAATCGCAGCAGGACAAAGGCAAGCTGCTGGCCGCCAGGCCCGACGCAATCGTCGTGACCAGCAGCGAGGCAATGGAGCATCTGTGCCGGATGCTGGATGCAGGCGACCGGGACGCCTTGCGCAACACGGTCTTGTTTGTGCCCCATGTGCGCATTGCGGAGCTGGCCCGCGATCGTGGCTGGCCGCAGGTGCACGTGACGGCACCGGGAGATGACGGTCTATTTTCCGCTTTGACCACATGGGCCGGCCAAAGAGGGAACTGAAACGGTGAACCGGAAACCGCCGGATCGGTAGCATGGCACTGAGCCTGTCACCACGCCAGGCACTGGGGCTGTCACCCGATGTAATCGTGTGGCCATCGTCCGGCGCTGCTTGTCCCTGTTATGAAAGGTATCGAATGAGCGAGCAAACCCCACAACCCGAAAATACCGCGTCCGGCTCTGCTCCGCCGTCAGAACCGGCGCAGCCCGGACAGGCGCAGGGTCAAATCGCCGGGCGGGATGCGCCCGCAGGATTCGGGCACATCAGCATTACACAACTGACGATGGCGGTGCTGGTGATGGTCTTCCTGTGGCAATGGCTGGACGGGCATCGCGCGATCAGCGACATGCAGCAGCAACTCGCGAAAAAAATCGCCGAAATGGACGGAAACAGCAAGGCTACCCAGGTGCTGCTGGCCCAGGACCAGGATCAGGTTCGCGAACTTTCAGCCAAGGTTGCAACGATGGAATCGCGCTATGCCGAGTCGCAAAACCAGCGTGCCGCACTGGAGAACCTGTACAACACCCTTTCGGCGAACAGCGATGAAGCCGCGCTGGCCGAGGTCGAACAGATGCTGATGATCGCATCGCAGCAATTGCAATTGTCGGCGAACGTGAGGGCGGCATTGATCGCGATGCAGACAGCCGATTCGCGCTTGCAGCGCATGAACCGGCCCGCATTCAGCGGGCTGCGCCAGGCCATCAACAACGATATGGACAAATTGCGCGCACTTCACGAGGCGGACATCACCGGCATCAACCTGCAGCTGAATAACCTGATTTCTGCGGTGGACAGCATGCCGCTGGCCTATCAGCAGCAGATTCCTGCCAACCAGGAAGCCGCGCGGGCCGCGTCACCTGAAGCTGGAACGACCTGGCAAAAGCTGCTGCATGACATCTGGAACGAGCTGAAACAGCTGGTGCGGATTGAAAACACCGATAAGGCCGAGATTCCGCTGCTGCCGCCCAACCAGGAGTTCTTCCTGCGCGAGAATCTGAAGCTGAACCTGCTGTCGGCGCGCCTCGCCTTGCTGTCGCGCGACGAGGCCAGCTTCAGGCTTGGGCTGAAAACCGCGCAGCGCTGGACTGCGCGCTATTTCGACGCAAAATCGGGCGTGAACAAACATGTGTCCGAAGTATTGAAGAAACTGGCCGCGTCAGACATCAGCATCGAATTGCCCGACATCGGCGACAGTTTGCAGGCAGTGCGCAACTATCGCCAGATGCGCGAGAACGAGCCGGCTGGTTTCGCGGGACGGTCCGGCACGCCCGGGGCGAGTACCGTGAAACGTCCGAAGGCATCCGGGGCCGGTCCGGCGAAGCGGCCGAAATTGCCCAAAGCTGATGCGGAAGGTTCATCGAAGGCTGCGCAATGAAATACCTGGCATGGATACTCGGGCTGTTTGTCGTTGCGGCCGCAATCGCGGTTGCGTCGATCAATCCGGCCTACGTGCTGCTGGTCTACCCACCCTATCGCATCGAAGTTTCGTTTACCCTGTTCATCGCGCTGCTGCTGCTGGGTTTCCTGACGGTCTACGGGCTGGTGAGGCTGATAGCCGGGGTGCTTCAGCTGCCGGCCTATGTCAAGAAGTTGCGCCATGATCGCGTGCAGGCCAGGATACGCAAATTGCTGAACGAGGAACTGGGGGCGTATTTCGAAGGCCGTTATGCCGATTCGGAAAAGGCCGCAACGCGCGCGATGGAATTGGGCGACACGTCAGGTTTTCACCGCATCATTGCGGCGCGTTCCGCCCATGAATTGCGCGAATACAGCAAGCGCGATGCCTATTTGTCCGATGCGAAAGACAACAAGGCCGGAGATTCGACGCTGCGCCTGATGACGACCGGCAAGTTCCTGCTCGACCAGCATGATGCACGCGGTGCACTGGATACGTTGCAGGAGTTGCGCGACAGCGGCGTCACCGGCCATGTCGGCGCGCTGGCGCTGGAACTGAAGGCGCACCAGCAGGCGGGCAACTGGGACGAAGTATTGAATGTGCTATACCAGCTCGAGAAGCGCGGCGCGGTCGATGCAACACAGTCATCGCATCTGCGCCAGCAGGCCTGGCTGGGGAAAATCCGCCAGCAAAAGGATCTCACCGGACTGACGCGCTGCCTGAAAAACATTCCTGCGGATTTCAAGCGGCGCGGCAAGATTGCCGCCGCCGCCGCCCGCGCGCTGATCCATTACGGCGGGGACTCAATCGCGCTGCAACTGTTGACCGACAGCCTGAATGCGCAATGGGACAGCGAACTGGTTGCGCTGTATGGCGACTGCAAATCCGGCGATGTGGTTGCGCAGATCAAGCAGGCCGAAAAATGGCTGGCCCAGAACAGCCAGGATGCCGGGCTGTTGCTGGCGCTCGGCAAGCTGTGTTTGCATCAGCAAATCTGGGGCAAGGCGCATAATTATCTGGATGCCAGCATCAGCATTGCTCCCAGCCATGCCGCCTACGCCGCCCTGGGCGACCTCGCGGAACGCATGGGCAAACCGGGCGAGGCGCTCAAGTACCGCCAGCAGGCGCTCAGGATCAAGGCGGGATAAATAAAACAGATACAAGATTCAAGAGGAAAGATGCAAGAGCGAAAGGTGCAAGCAGGAAGGCGCGCAACCACTCCCTTCCTTGTACCTTTCCTCTTGAATCTTGCACCTTGCACCTTTTACCTTGTACCTTTGTTCAGTTCTTGGGTGTGAACGTGAACGCGTCCGAGAAAAAGGCATCGTCAGGCAGTCCGCGCTGCGCAGTGAAGTCGCGGTGAGCGGCTTCCACCACGACCGGGGCGCCGCAGGTGTAGACTTCATAGCCCGATAGATCGCTGTAGTCATCCAGAACCGCCTGATGAACGAACCCGGTGCGACCCTGCCATGCATCTTCCGGCAGCGCATCGGAGAGTACCGGTGTGAACCTGATGCCGTCCTTTTCCCATTGTTTTGCTTTATCCAGCATATACAGGTCCGCACGTATTCGTGCGCCCCAGTAAAAATGCATCGGCCGCTTCAGGCCGATGTACAGCGCGTGTTCGATGATCGCCTTGATCGGTGCAAATCCGGTGCCGCTGGCGACGAAAATGATCGGCTTGTCGGAATCCTCGCGCAGGAAAAAGGTGCCCAGCGGTCCCTTGAAACGCAGTATGTCGCGTTCTTTCATCACCTCGAACACATGATGTGTGAATGCGCCACCGGTGATGTTGCGGATGTGCAGTTCGAGAAATTCGTCGTCATGCGGCGCATTGGCCAGCGAGAAACTGCGCGGCTTTTCGTCCTTGAGCAGGATGTCGATGTACTGCCCGGCCAGAAACTGCAGGCGCTCATTGGCGGGCAGCTTGAGCGACAGCACCATCACATCCGGCGCCGGTTTTTCCATTTTTTGCACGCGGCACGGAATGGTCCTGACCGGAATGTCGCTGACCGTGGTCATTTCACGGCATTCCAGCACCAGATCGGACAGCGGCGTCGCACAGCAGAACAGCGCCATGCCCGCAGCCTTTTCGGTTTCGCTCAAAGTGCTTTCCTGATATTTGCCGTAATCCACTTGCCCGGTCACCACCTTGCCCTTGCACGTTCCGCATACCCCGTCGCGGCAGCTGTACGGCAGCGTGTAGCCGTGCCTGAGGGCTGCCTCGAGGATGGTTTCATGCGACTCGATCGGGAAGCTGTGGCCGCTGGGTTGAATTACCGTTTTGAAAGTCATGACGAATTGCAGTTTGCGCGAAAGCGTGAATTTTAACGCATAATCGCTGCATGAGACGCTTGTTGATCGTTGGCAGCGGCGATGTCGCGCTGCGCGCGATACCCTTGTTGAATAAGGGGTATCGGGTGTTCGCGCTGGTGCGCGATCCGGCCAGGCGCGCTGGCTTGCGGGCGCTTGGCGCGATACCGCTGCTCGGCGATCTGGATGATCGCGCCAGCCTCGCGCACCTCGGCGGACTGGCCGATGCGGTTCTGCATCTTGCGCCTCCTCCGGGCACCGGTGTGCACGACTCAAGGACAAAAAATCTGCTCAGCGCGCTGTCTCAGGTCAGGGGTCGAAGGAAAGATCTGCCGAAGCGGCTGGTCTATATCAGCACCAGCGGCGTGTACGGGAATTGCGGCGGGGCATGGGTCAGCGAAACCCGCCCGCTCAACGCCACTTCTCCGCGTGCGCAACGGCGCGTTGAAGCGGAGACGCAAATACGCGCGTGGGCGAAACGCAACGGTGTGCACGCCAGCATCCTGCGCGTGCCCGGCATCTATGCGGCGGACCGTTTGCCGCTGAACCGTCTGCAGCAGGGCACGCCCGGCATCATCGACAGCGAAGACAGCTACACCAACCATATCCATGCCGACGACCTGGCGCGGCTCAGCGTCGCGGCGTTGCGGCGCGGAAAGCCCTGCCGGGTTTACCACACCAGCGACGACAGCCGGCTGAAGATGGGCGAATATTTTGACCAGGTGGCGGACGCATTCGGATTGCCGCATGTCCCGCGCGTCAGTCGCGCCGAAGCGCAGCAAGTGTTGTCGCCGTCGCTGCTGTCGTTCATGAATGAATCGCGCCGCCTGACCAACCAGCGCATGAAGCGTGAGCTGCGGGTAAAGCTGGCTTACCCGACCGTGGCCGACCTGCTCGCGACGATCAAGCGCCCCTGACCGGGGCGCAGCCGGCCCGTTCAATCGGGTTGTTCGACCTTTTGCTGCTGCAGGTGGCGCAGCAGTTCCTCCCTGATCTCGCGCAGCCTGGTCTTGACCAGGTCCTCGTTCCTGCTGCCCAGGCGCATCAGGATACGCTGGCCGATCGAGCGGCTTTCCATGCCGGGATCGGCATACCGGTAAAACACACCGGGCTGGACAAGTTTCACCGGCTCCGTGGCAATCGGGGCAGCCAGCAGGTCGTCCAGCGCCACCATCAGCCGGTCATTGAAATATTTGTCGGGATAGCCAAGCTCTTCGTAGGCCTGCTGGAACAGCGGATAGAGACGCACATACAAGCCGACCAGTTTTTTTGCATCGATCGTCTCGGCTATCCTCACGTAGGCCGAGTAGCGGGCTGCGTTCGCGGGACTGATCGTCAGGGTGCCGGTCACGCTGGACGTGGCAAATGTGCCGGGAGCCGGCTTGACCGGCATCACGTTCATCGGCGCGCGCCGGCCGGGCAGGTTGACGATGGTGGCAACAAAATTGCGTATGAAGCGGTCGGCATGGATGAATCCCATCAACGACTTGTTGCCCGCCAGTCCTGTCAGCGCATCGAATATCAGCTTGTCGCTGTCCGCCAGTGCCGGCAGCGGAGGCCGGGACGGCGGTGCCTCGACGACACTGCGCACCTCGGGCGGCGCGGCGGGCAGCGCGGCCGGCGGTGCCATGACCTGCGCAGGTGCCGATGGCGGCTCAATCTGCTGCCAGAACAGGTAGGTGGCGATACCGCCGGAAATGGCCAGCACCGCAGCAACAATCAGGAATCGGTATTTCATCGACAAATCCTCGCTGGGTAATTGCGCCGCCGTTACGCGGTCAGGGCCATCCGGTCGCGGATTTCCGGTGACGAAGACCGGCTGCCGGCGACAGGCGCTAAGCCTTGAAGCTGTTGCTCAGCGCGATCAACTGGTCCAGCTTTGCTTTTGCCGCGCCGCTGGCAATTGCCTGGTCGGCTTTTTCGACGCCTGCCTCCAGTGAGCCGGCCAGACCCGCAACATAAATTGCCGCACCCGCGTTCAGTTGCACGATGTTACGCGGCGCACCCGCTTCGTCGTTCAGCACACCCGACAGTTTTTCGCATGCCTCGTTGATATTGCCGACCTTCAGCAGGTCAAGCGGCGCGGTCGTCATGCCGAACTGGTCCGGATGAACGGTGTATTCGGTCACCTTATCGTCTTTTAGTTCCGCAACCAGGGTTTCACCACTGATCGAGATTTCATCCATGCCATCCGCGCCGTGCACGACCAGCACATGCCGGCTGCCGAGCCGCTGCAGCACGCGCGCCTGGATGCCGACCAGGTCCGGATGGAACACGCCGAGCACCTGGTTTTCCGCGCCGGCCGGATTGGTCAGCGGCCCCAGCACGTTGAAGATCGTGCGCACGCCAAGTTCCTTGCGCACCGGCGCGGCATGTTTCATCGCGCCGTGAAAATTGGGCGCGAACATGAAGCCGATGCCGATTTCGTCTATGCATTTCCCGACCTGTTCCGGGGACAGATGGAGGTTGACGCCGAGCGCTTCCAGCACGTCCGCCGAGCCGCAGGTCGAAGACACCGAGCGTCCGCCGTGCTTGGCCACCCGCGCACCCGCCGCGGCAGCGACCAGCGCGCTGGCGGTGGAGATATTGAAAGTGTGGGCGGCATCGCCGCCGGTGCCGCAGGTATCCACCAGATGGGCGCGGTTGGTGACCGGCACCTTGGCGGCAAATTCGCGCATCACTTGCGCGGCGGCGGAAATCTCGCCGACGGTTTCCTTCTTGACACGCAGGCCGATCGAGTATGCCCGCGATCTGCGCCTGGCGTGACTTCGCCGCTCATGATCTGGCGCATCAGCGACAGCATCTCGTCGTAAAAGATTTCGCGCTGTTCGATCAATCTGGTCAATGCTTGTTGCGGTGTGATCATGGTTATTTCTTGCCTTTCAGAAAATTCTCCAGCATGTCGTGGCCATGCTCGGTGAGTATCGATTCGGGATGGAACTGCACGCCATGCACCGCCAGTGTCTTGTGGCGCACACCCATGATCTCGCCATCGTCGGTCCACGCGGTGATCTCCAGGCAGTCCGGCAATGTCTCGCGCTCGATCACCAGCGAGTGGTAGCGCGTCGCGGTGAACGGGTTGGGCAGGCCGGTGAACACGCTGGTGTTGTTGTGATGGATCAGCGAGGTCTTGCCGTGCATCAATTGCTTGGCATGGATGATGTGTCCGCCGAACGCCTGGCCGATGCTCTGGTGGCCGAGGCACACGCCGAGGATCGGAATCTTCCCGGCGAAGTGCAGGATCGTTGCGACCGAGATGCCCGCTTCGTTCGGCGTGCAGGGGCCGGGCGATATCACGATATGCTGCGGGTTCAGCAGTTCGATCTGTTCGACGCTGATCTCGTCGTTGCGATGCACCACCACATCCGCGCCCAGCTCGGCGAAATACTGCACCAGGTTGTAGGTGAAGGAGTCGTAGTTGTCTATCATCAAAACATGTTCTGTTCCTATCCTTGATTCTTCGCCCGTATCATACTTAATGCCACCGCTTCGGCAACCTCTATCCCGTCCACCGCGGCGGAAAGTATCCCGCCCGCATAGCCCGCGCCTTCGCCGGCCGGATACAGGCCCCGGGTGTTGATGCTCTGGTAATCGTCCTTGTTGCGCCTGATGCGGATCGGCGAGGAAGTGCGCGTCTCCACGCCGGTCAGCACCGCATCGGCCATGTCGTATCCCTTGATCTGCTTCGCAAACGCGGGCAGCGCTTCGCGTATCGCGTCGATCGCATAATCCGGCAGCGCGGTGGAAAGGTCGGTCAGGTGCACGCCGGGCGTGTAGGACGGCTGCACTTCGCCGAATTTCGTCGAAGGCCTGCCCGCGAGAAAATCGCCGACCAGTTGTCCGGGCGCGCAGTAATTTTTTCCGCCCAGTTCGAACGCGCGCGATTCCCAGCGGCGCTGGAATTCAATGCCCGCCAGCGGGCTGCCGGGATAATCCTGTTCGGGCGTGATGCCGACCACGATGCCGCTGTTGGCGTTGCGTTCGTTGCGCGAGTACTGGCTCATGCCGTTGGTCACCACGCGCCCCGGCTCGGAAGTCGCCGCGACCACCGTGCCGCCCGGACACATGCAGAAGCTGTACACCGTACGGCCATTGCTTCGCATGGTGCACCAGTTTGTAGTCCGCCGCGCCGAGCTGCGGGTTGCCCGCGTTCCTGCCGTAGCGTGCCGCATCGATCAGCGACTGCGGGTGCTCGATCCGGAAGCCGATCGAGAACGGCTTGGCTTCGATATGGATGCCGCGCCTGCTGGATCATCTCGAAGGTGTCGCGCGCGCTGTGGCCGACCGCCAGCACCAGATGATCGGTTGCGATGCGCTCGCCGCCGGCGAGCACGACCCCGGTAACCTGTCCGGCGTTGTCTGATTCTTGGGTAATCTCGATATCGTCGACGCGGCTTTCGAAACGGATCTCGCCACCCAGCGACTGTATCGTCGCGCGCATCTTCTCGACCATGCCCACCAGCTTGAACGTGCCGATGTGCGGATGGCTCACGTACAGAATCTCTTCGGGTGCGCCGGCCTTGACGAATTCTTCCAGCACCTTGCGTGCCGAGAAAGCGCGGGTCCTTGATCTGGCTGTACAGCTTGCCGTCGGAGAAAGTCCCCGCGCCGCCCTCGCCGAACTGCACGTTGGATTCGGGATTGAGCACGCCCTGCCGCCACAGTCCCCAGGTGTCCTTGGTCCGCTCGCGCACCGCCTTGCCGCGTTCCAGGATCAGCGGGCGGAAGCCCATCTGCGCGAGCAGCAGTCCGGCAAAAATTCCGGCGGGGCCCATGCCGACCACGACCGGTCTTGAGGGCAGGTTTTGCGGAGCATGGGTTACAAAGCGGTAGCTTGTATCCGGCGTGACCCGGACATGGGTATCATTTTTGAAGCGTGCCAGTATCGCTGCCTCATCGCGCAGCGCGACATCCAGCGTGTAGCTGTACAGGATTGCGTTGTGTTTGCGCGCATCGGTGCCGCGCTTGAACACAGCATGGCTGAGCAATTCATCGGCCGCGATATCCAGCCGCCTGATGATCGCAGCCTTGATGTCGTCGTCGGAATGGCCGAGCGGCAGCTTGATTTCGGTCAGGCGCAGCATGGCTTAACGCGGAAGTTCCGCATCCAGCCCGTTGAGCACCATTTCAGCCGAGCGCAGCACCGCGCGCGCCTTGTTCTGGGTTTCCGTCCATTCGCTTTCCGGCACCGAATCGGCGACGATGCCGGCGCCGGCCTGCACGTAGAGCATGTTGTCCTTCACCACGGCGGTGCGCAGCGCGATCGCGAGATCCATGTCGCCGTTGAAACCGAGGTAGCCGACCGCGCCGGCGTAGATGCCGCGCTTGCTGGGTTCCAGTTCGTCGATGATTTCCATCGCGCGGACCTTGGCGGCGCCCGAAACCGTGCCGGCGGGAAAGGTCGCCTTGAGCACGTCCATCGCGTTGTAGCCGGGCTTGAGCCTGGCCTCGACGTTGGACACGATGTGCATCACGTGCGAATAGCGTTCGATGATCATCTTTTCGGTCAGCTTCACGGTGCCGTAACGCGCGACACGGCCGATGTCGTTGCGGCCGAGATCGATCAGCATCAGGTGTTCGGCCAGTTCCTTCGGATCGGCCAGCAGTTCTTCCGCGAGTTCCGCATCCTGCTGTTGCGTCTTGCCGCGCGGCCGCGTTCCGGCGATCGGGCGCACGGTGACGACATCCCCCTCCAGCCGGACAAGTATCTCCGGCGATGCGCCGACCACGTGATGGTCGCCCATGTCGTAATAGAACATGTAGGGCGACGGATTGACGCTGCGCAACGCGCGGTACAGCGACAGCGGCGAGGCCGGAAAGGGCTGCGACATGCGCTGCGCCAGCACCACCTGCATGATGTCGCCGTCGAAGATGTAGCGCTTGGCCTTTTCCACCGCCTGCTTGAATGCGGTTTCGCCGAATTCCGAAGCGGCCATGCCGCCATGCATCGGCGGCGCGTGCGGAATTTGCGCCGGCATGCGCATCAGCGCGATCAGTTCGCGCAGCCGTTTCGTGCGCCAGTTCATAGGCGTCGTCCTGTCGCCGGATTGGCGTAGACGATGAAGGTGAGCTTGCCGGACAGGTTGTCGATCACCGCCAGTTGCTCGGTCAGCATCAGCAGGATGTCGGGTGTGCCGATCACATCGGGCTTTGTGGACATTTGGCCAGGCGCGGTTCGATGTAGCGTATCGTTTCGTAGCCGAAGTAACCGGCCAGCCCGCCGGTAAAGCGCGGCAGGCCCGGCAGCGGCGCGACCTTGAAGCGCGACTGGTATTCGCTGATGAAGTCCAGCGGATTATCGACTTCGTGGGTGGTCGCGATATCCCTGTGCGTCAGCGTCACCTGTTTGCCGCGCACCGCGATGTGCGTGTCTGCCGGCAGGCCGATGAAGGAATAGCGCCCGAAGCGTTCGCCGCCCTGCACCGATTCGAGCAGGTAGGAATAGGGCTTGTTGGCGAGCTTCAGGTACAGCGACAGCGGTGTGTCGAGGTCGGCAAAGGTTTCGCATACCAGCGGAATGCGGTTATAGCCTTGTTCGGCGAGTGCGTTGAATTCTGATTCGGTGATGGGTTGCGGCATGGATAACCTCCGTATTAGCTGTTCGAAACTGCGCCGGGACGATGTCCCGACAAACCGGGCGATGCGTTCAGCACCATCGCCAGGTTGCGGTTTCTTGCGGATAGCGGAAGTTATGCGGTTTCATGGTCAGACGTGCCGGATCAGCGGCAGCGCGGCGGACAGGTCGGCAATCACCGCATCCAGAAACAGGCTGTCGACCGGTTCGCCGTGATTGTAGCCGTAGGGCACGCAGAACACCGGACATCCGGCCGCGCGCGCGGCAACGGTGTCGTTGAGCGAATCGCCGATCAGCAGCAGCTTTTTCGACCGGAATGCCGAAGAATTCTGCCGCGTGCAACAGCGGCATCGGATGGGGCTTTTTTTCCGCAAGCGTGTCCCCGGACAATACGATCTCGAAATACTTCGCCAGACCGGTACCCTTCAGCAATGGCTCGGTGTAGCGCGCCAATTTGTTGGTGATGCAACCCAGGCGGAAACCCGCCGCCTGCATTGCATCCAGACCCTCGATCACGCCACCGAACGGTTTGCTGTTCAACAGCAACTCGGTGTAATGCTTTTCAAAAATGGGCATGGCGTGTTCGAACAGCGCGGCATCCGGCGTGGCGTGCATGTCGCCGGTCAGCGCGCGCTTGACCAGCCAGCTGATGCCGTTGCCGATGTAGCTCATCATCAGTTCCTGCGGCGCCGGGGTGTAATCCATGTCGCGCAGCATGCGGTTGGCCGCTTCGGTAAGTTCCGGCGCGGTATGCAGCATCGTGCCATCGAGGTCGATGACGATGGCCGAGATATCAAGCGGGAAGTGTATCGGCTCCATTACCGCTTCACTTTCGCCAGTTCCGCGCGCATTTCGCCGATCACCGAGTTGTAATGGTTGGGATCCGCCTCGTTGCGCTTGCCGAATATCGCCGAGCCGGCCACGAATGTATCCACGCCGGCCGCCGCCACTTCGCGGATGTTGGCCGGGCCGACGCCGCCGTCGATCTCCAGCCGGCAGCTGTATTTGCCCGCGTCTATCATCTTGCGCACCGCGCGCGCCTTGTCCAGCACGTAAGGGATGAACTTCTGCCCGCCGAAACCCGGGTTCACCGACATCAGCAGCACCATGTCGAGTTTGGGCAGGGTGTATTCCAGCACGTCCAGCGGCGTGGCCGGGTTGAACACCAGCCCCGCCTTGCAGCCGCATTCCTTGATCAGGCCGATGGTGCGGTCGATGTGCTCGGAGGCCTCGGGATGGAAGGTGATGTAGGTCGCACCCGCCTTGGCAAAATCCGGGATGATGCGGTCCACCGGCTTGACCATCAGGTGCACGTCGATCGGCGCGGTCACGCCATGCTTGCGCAGCGCTTCACAAACCAGCGGACCGATGGTCAGATTGGGAACATAATGGTTGTCCATCACGTCGAAGTGCACGATGTCCGCACCGGCGGCAAGAACATTGTCGACTTCCTCGCCCAGTCTGGCGAAATTGGCGGAGAGTATGCTTGGGGCGATTAGATACATGATGTGTCCTGGCGTAAGTTGAATGTCAAACGTGTATTCTATCCGATACTTCTGTGGCCGAATACTTGAGTTGAAGGCAAAGCGAACTGGGCCAAGTGCCGCCATGCCGATCTGCGCCAGCGCACCGAATTCATGGGTTTCCGGATTATCATCGCCATCGAACCGATTATTCAGTTGATTGTTTACGGGAGGGCAAGACCATGCTGGTGACCTTTACGACCAAAGCCTATGCCGACATCACCATGTTTGGCGACGTCGCGCTCGCGATGCTGAACAAGATGGGGCACAGCGCAACCGTGCCCGGCGCCATCCGGGCGGAAGACGTTCCTGCCGCGCTGGAGCGGCTCAAGAAGGCGATCGAGGCGGAAAAATTTCCCGTCCCGGTTGCGGACCAGGATGACAACGAAGTGCCGGTCAGCATGGCCCATCGGGCGTTTCCGCTGATCAACCTGCTTGCGGCAGCGGCACAAGCGAAGGAGAACGTGATGTGGAAATGAAACTCCGCATACGGCCATTCAGCGTGTGCCTGAAAAACGGATGAGAAAACCGGATGAATAGATTGCACAACACGCTGCGGCGCTGGCGCATGCGCCGGATACTGCACCGCGATGCCATCCCCCACGCCGTCTGGCAGGATGCGACCCGGCATATGGTGTTGCTGCAGGGGCTGGATGCAGTGCAAATGGCGCACCTGCGCGAACTGGCCACGTGGTTTTTGCATGCGAAGGCAATCAACGGCGTGCAGGGCCTGGAAGCGACGCTGCCGATGCGCGTGACGGTGGCCGCGCAGGCCTGTTTGCTGATCCTGAATCTGGACATCGATTACTTCGACAACTGGGTCGAAGTCATCCTCTACCCCGGCGCATTCCGGGTCAATCACGAACAGCGCGATGCGTCCGGACTGGTGCACAGCGAAACGAGGGACCTGACAGGCGAGTCCTGGCTGCGCGGCCCGGTGATCCTGTCGTGGGATGATGTGGAGCGCGACTGCAGGGAGTTGCTGCCGGGACGCAATGTGGTGTTGCACGAGTTCGCGCACAAACTGGATGGACGCAACGGCGCAAACAACGGCATGCCGCCATTGCGGCGCGGCATGAGCCGGAAAAGATGGTCGGCGGATTTCAGCGCGGCATACCGTGCGCTGTGCGCACAGGTGGAAGCGGGTGAAAGCACCTTGATCGATCCCTATGCCGCGACCAACCCGGCGGAATTCTTCGCGGTGACGACCGAGTATTTTTTTACCGCCCCGCAGGTCCTCGAATATTGCTGCCCTTCCGTGCACAGACAGCTGGAGCGGTTTTACAGTCAGCCCGAGGTGCGTTGATTCATCATCCCGGAAGGAATACGCTTAAGTACCGAATCGGGATTTCGATTAAACGTTTCAGCAGGGAATCGTTGCAGGAGGCTGGTATATGGAATACAAGGACTATTACAAGATCATGGGGGTTGCGCGCGATGCGACCCAGGATGAGATCAAGCGTACCTACCGCAAGCTGGCCCGCAAGTATCATCCGGATGTCAGCAAGGAGGCCAATGCCGAAGCGCGCTTCAAGGAACTGGGCGAGGCCTATGAGGTGCTGAAGGATCCCGAGAAACGCGCGGCCTACGATCAGCTCGGCGCCAACTGGAAAGGCGGCCAGGAGTTTCGCCCGCCGCCGGACTGGAACGCCGGCTTCGAATTCAGCGGCGGCGGTTTCAGGGGCGGCGACGGCGGACTACAGCGATTTCTTCTCCTCGCTGTTCGGGCGCGACTTCGCTGCGGGCGGCCAGGGCCGCGCTGCATACCGCGCCAGGGGTGAGGACCACCACGCCAGGGTACTCATCGATCTGGAAGACGCATACCACGGCGCAACCCGCACCATCACGCTGCGCGTTCCCTCGGTGGATGCGCAGGGTCATGTCGTCACCAGGGAACGGGTGCTCAACGTAACCATCCCCAAAGGGTATCCGCGAAGGCCAGCATATCCGCCTCAGCGGACAGGGCAGTCCCGGCATCGGTAGCGGGCAGGCCGGTGATTTGTATCTGGAGGTCGAATTCCAGCCACATCCGTTCTACCGGGTCGATGGCCGCGATCTTTATCTCGACCTGCCGGTTGCGCCCTGGGAGGCGGCACTGGGCGCGACCGTGAAAGTGCCGACGCTCGGCGGCATTGTGGAACTCAGGATACCCGAGGGTTCAACCTCCGGGCGCAAACTGCGTCTGAAAGGACGCGGCCTGCCGGGCGACCCGCCCGGCGATTGCTATGTGATCCTCTCGATTGCGCTGCCGCCCGCCGATAGCGAATCGGCCAAGGAACTGTACCGGAAAATGGAAAAGGAACTTAACTTCAATCCACGCACCAAACTGGGAGTGCCAAAATAGGGGTACCAAAATAGGGGTACCAAAATAGGGGTCCAAAATAGGGGTATGGGAAATGAACGATGAAAATGACCTGCCGCGATATTCCATATGCATACTCGAAGAACAGACCGACCTGACGCTGGACGATCTGTGCCTCGCCTGCGCAGTACGGGACGAACAGATCATCGCACTGGTGGATGTCGGCGTGCTGGAACCGCAGGGCCGTGAACCCGCGCGCTGGCGTTTCGGCGGCGCCAGCCTGCACCGTGCCCGGATGGCACTGCGTTTGCAACGGGACCTCGATATCGATGTTGCCGGCGCGGCACTGGCGCTGCAGTTGCTCGAAGAAATCGATACGCTGAAAACGCGCCTGCGGGCAATCGGCGGAGCGTAATGGCCGGGGATTGAAATGGACGGAAATACAGTGCAGAAATGACGGAGTCCGCGTGACTCGTGCCGCAACCAATAATAACAAGGAGAATCACGATGCACCTGGGCATGATCGGATTGGGAAGAATGGGCGCCGGTCTGGTACGGCGTTTGAACAAAGCGGGCCATCACACGGTTGTTTACGACGTGAATCCCGATGCAGTCGGTAAACTCGCGGCGGGCGCAATTGAAGGCGCCGCATCGCTCGAGGAACTGGTCGCGAAGCTGCCCCGGCCGCGCGCGGTCTGGGTGATGCTGCCCGCCGGCGTCACGGACGAGGCCATCGCGGAACTGGCCGGGCGCATGGAAGCCGGAGACATCATCATCGACGGCGGCAACAGCTACTATCGCGACGATATCCGCCGGGCGAAAGAATTGCAGGCCCGCGGGATACATTACGTCGATTGCGGCACCAGCGGCGGCGTGTTCGGCGAGGAACGCGGCTTCTGCCTGATGATCGGCGGCGAGGAGCAGATCGTCGGGCATCTGGATCCGGTTTTCAGGACCATCGCGCCGGGCGTTGCGGCGGCAGAGCGCACGCCGGGCAAGCGGGGCGAACCCGGTTCCGCGGAGCACGGCTACCTGCACTGCGGTCCGGCCGGCGCAGGCCACTTCGTGAAGATGGTCCACAACGGCATCGAGTATGGCCTGATGGCCGCCTATGCCGAAGGGATGAACATCCTGCGCAACGCCAATGCCGGCAGCCGCGCGCACGACAGCGATGCCGAAACCGCGCCGATGCGCGAACCGGAGTATTACCAGTATGAGCTGGATCTGCCGCAGATCGCGGAAGTCTGGCGGCGCGGCAGCGTGGTGTCGTCGTGGCTGCTCGATCTGACCGCGGCGGCGCTGGCCGAAGACGGCGAACTCGGCGGATTCTCCGGACGCGTATCGGATTCGGGCGAGGGGCGCTGGACCGCGCTGGCCGCGATCGACGAGGGGGTGCCGGCACCGGTGATCAGCGCCGCGCTGTTCGGGCGCTTCGCGTCGCGCGGCGATGCCGACTATGCCGACCGGCTGCTGTCCGCGATGCGCAAGCAGTTCGGCGGACATGACGAGAAAAGCAAATGAGCGCTGCGCTGGCCAACACCGACAGCCGCAGCACCCCGGCCGATGCGCTGGTGATCTTCGGCGTGACCGGCGATCTCGCGCACAAGATGATCTTTCCGGCACTGTATGCGATGGCCAGGCGCGGCGCCCTGAATGTGCCGGTGGTCGGCGTTGCGTCATCGAAGTGGAGCCTCGCGCAACTGCGCAAACGCGCGGCGGACAGCATCAAACAGGCCGGCAAGATCGACGACCGGGACGCGCTCGCGCACCTGCTTTCGCTGCTCCGCTATGTCAGCGGCGACTACAACGACGCGGCCACATTCAATGCGCTCAAACAGGCGCTGGCCGGTGCCCGGCGTCCGGCGCATTACCTCGCCATTCCGCCTGCGCTGTTCGCGACGGTGATCCGGGGCCTGGGCGCTGCCGGTCTGACCGAGCATGCGCGCGTGATCGTCGAAAAACCGTTCGGGCGAGACCTTGCCTCTGCGCGCGCACTGAACCGGGTCGCGCTGTCGGTGTTCGCGGAAGACTCGATCTTCCGTATCGACCACTACCTCGGGAAAGAGGCGATCATGAACATCCTCTATTTCCGTTTCGCGAATTCCTTCCTCGAACCGATCTGGAACCGCAACTGCGTGGCCAGCGTGCAGATCACGCTGGCGGAAAACTTCGGCGTCAAGGGGCGCGGCGCATTCTACGAGAGCGCAGGCTGCCTGCGCGACGTGGTCCAGAACCACCTGTTCCAGATCGTCGCGCTGCTGGCGATGGAGCCGCCGGCCTACCAGGGTTATGGCGCGGTGCACAGCGAGAAGGCCAAGGTGTTCCAGGCGATGCGCCCGCTGCAGCCCGACGATGTGGTGCGCGGCCAGTATGCCGGCTACCGCAGGGAGCCGGGGGTCGCCAAGGATTCGAACGTCGATACGTTCTGCGCGATGCGGCTGTTTGTCGATTCCTGGCGCTGGCAGGGCGTGCCGTGGTATCTGCGCTCCGGCAAATGCCTGGCTGCCAGCGCAGCCGAGGTACTGATCGAACTGAAGCCGCCGCCGCAAAAACTGTTCGACGATTCGGCGCCGACCAGGGGTCGCGCCAACTATCTGCGTTTCCGGCTGTCGCCGAATTCTGCGGTCGCGCTCGCCGCGCGCGTAAAGCGCGCCGGCAAGGAATTCGTCGGCGACCAGCGCGAGCTTTACCTGCTGGATGAACAAACGGGTATCGAGTCGCCCTACGAGCGGCTGCTGGGCGATGCGATGGCCGGCAACGGCGCGCTATTTACCCGCGAGGATGCGATCGAGGCTGCCTGGGCGGTGGTCGATCCGGTCCTCGATCGCGCGCAGCCGGTCCATTCCTACCGGCCCGGCAGCTGGGGCCCGAAGCAGGCCGACGCGCTGATCGCGCGCGACGGCAGCTGGCACAACCCGAAACCGACGGAGCCGAAAAAATGAAAGCCACGCAACGACTGCACGAACTCGGCCAGAGTCTCTGGCTGGACAACATCACGCGCGGACTGCTGACCAGCGGAACGCTGGCACGCTACATCGGCGAACTGTCGGTGACCGGGCTCACATCGAATCCGACGATATTCGAACACGCGATCGGCAACGGCAATTTCTACGACGAAGCCATCCGGGAAAAATCGCGATCCGGGAAATCCGGCGAGTCGCTGTTCTTCGAGCTTGCGCTGGAAGACCTGACCCGCGCTGCCGACCTGCTCCGCCCGGCCTACGATGCGAGCGACGGCGTCGACGGCTACGTTTCGCTGGAAGTGTCGCCGCTGCTCGCCGACGACACCGCCGCCACGATCGCCGCGGCGAAACAGCTGCATGCGCGCGCGCAGCGCCCCAATCTGTTCATCAAGATTCCGGGCACCCCGGCCGGCATTCCTGCCATCGAGGAAGCGATCTTCGCCGGCGTGCCGGTGAACGTCACGCTGCTGTTCTCGCGCGAACATTACCTCGCGGCGGCCGAAGCGTACCTGCGCGGCATCGACCGGCGCATCGCCGCGGGGCTGAATCCCCGAGTCGCTTCCGTCGCATCGCTGTTCGTCAGCCGCTGGGATGTCGCGGTCAAGGACAAGGCACCCGACGCATTGCGCAACCGCCTCGGCATCGCGATCGCGATGCGCACCTACAGGGCCTGCCGTGAACTGTTGGCGTCGGCGCGCTGGCAGAAGCTGGCCGCGGCCGGGGCTCGGCCGCAGCGCCTGCTGTGGGCGAGCACCGGTACCAAGGACCCGGTGGCGCCGGACGTGCTTTACATCGAGGCGCTCGCGGCGCCGGACACGATCAACACCATGCCGGAGCAGACGCTGCTTGCATTTGCCGCGCATGGAAAAGTAAGCGGTGCACTGTCCGCGGATGGCGGCAATGCGGAAGCAATCATTGCCGACTTCGCAAAGGCAGGCATCGATGATGCGATACTCGCCGCCGATCTGCAGCGCGAAGGCACCGCGTCGTTCGCCGCATCGTGGCGCGATCTGCTGCAGCGTATCGCGGCAACCCAGCTGAAGTTGAAATAGCGCGCGTTCATGATCGGCGAGTCCGGATCGGCGGCCGAATGAAAACCTTGACCCGCAGAGGGATTGCCGGACAGCGGCAATCGGGAAGAAAATCGGTTTGCCTGTGCGGGCCATGAACACCGGCAGCGCACAAACGAGCAATAAGAAAAGGATCGATCATGGAAATCTCGTTTCACGGCGCCGACCTGGGCGTCACCGGTTCCTGCCACCTGGTCAGCTGTGTCGGCAGGAAGATATTGATCGACTGCGGGATGTACCAGGGCGGCCGCGAGCTGGATGAAGAGAACAGCGAGCCGTTCGGTTTCGACGCAAGAGAGATCGATTTCGTGCTGCTCACCCATGCGCACCTGGACCACTGCGGGCGCCTGCCGCTGCTGGCCAAGCGTGGATTCCGCGGCGAGATCATCACCACCTCGGCCACGCGCGAACTGGCCCGCCTGGTGATGGTGGACTCCGCGCATCTGCAGGAGGAAGAGATGCAGCACCGGGAACACCGCTCCCATCGCCACAGGCGCCAGCATGCCGCCGCGCCGCTGTACTCGGTAGTCGACGCCTTCCTTGCGCTGGATTATTTTGGCCGCGTCGCCGCTTACGGGCAGCCTGTACAACTTGCGCCGGGCATACGTGTCACCTACATTGATGCCGGCCACATCCTCGGCTCGGCCAGCATACTCCTTGAACTCGAAGAAAACGGGCGGCAGCGCAGCGTGCTGTTTTCCGGCGATCTCGGCAACAGCGGCCGGCCGCTGCTGCGCGACCCTGCGCCTCCGCCCAGAGCTGATGTTGTGGTGATGGAAACCACCTACGGCGACCGCCTGCACAGGCCATTCCAGCCGTCGGTGCAGGAATTTTATGGGGCGATCACCGATACCTTCAAGCGGGGCGGCAACGTGGTGATTCCGACCTTCGCGCTGGAACGGGCGCAGGAGCTGCTGTACTTCCTGCGCGAGGGCGTCGAGAAAAACCTGCTGCCACGCGCAACCCAGGTGTTCCTGGATTCCCCGATGGCAATATCGGCTACCGAGATATTCAAGCGCCACCCGGAGTGCTATGACGCGGAGACCGAAGCATTGTTCAGATCGGGGCGGGACCCCTTCAACTTGCCGGGGCTGCATTTCACCCGTGAAACGGCGGCGTCCATCGCGATCAATCACATCGGCGCAGGCGCCATTATCATGGCCGGATCCGGCATGTGCACCGGCGGGCGGGTCCGCCATCACCTGCAACAGAATATTTCGCGTGAGGAATGCAGCGTGGTGTTTGTCGGTTATGCGGCGGCCGGCACGCTCGCGCGCAATGTGATCGACGGGGCAGAGGAAGTCAGGATCTACGGGGAAAAAATACCGGTGCGCGCCAGAATCCATACCATCAACGGTTTTTCCGCGCATGCCGACCAGGCTGAACTGCTCGCCTGGCACGGCCAGACCGGCAATCCCGAAGTTACCTACCTGGTTCATGGCGACGAACAGGTCATGCGGCAGTTTGCAGGCCACCTGGAACAAACCCAAGTGGTGATGCCGGAACAGAACCAGACGTTCGCAATTTAACATCGCCCAATGCCGATCGGGACGATTGTGCGATAACGAAAGGCAATGATGAAATTCGCGGGACCATGCATCGTGACGATCAACGGCGGCTCATCGAGCATCAAGTTCGCGCTGTTCGAATGCGGCAACCCGCTGAAGAAAATCCTCGAGGGCGAGATCGGGCGGATCGGTCTGCAGCAATCGGTGCTGCGCATGAACGGACGGGATCCCGCGGATAATTTCTCCAGGCCGGTGACGGCACCGGACCACCAGGCTGCGACGGCGATGCTGATCGATATCATCGAGGCGCGCAGCGGGCATGATGCGCTGGCTGCAGTGGGACACCGCGTGGTGCATGGCGGGCCGAATTACAGCCGGCCGATGCAGATCACGCCGGAAATGATCAAGGATCTGCGCAAGCTGGGTTCATTCGATCCCGACCACATGCCCGAGGAAATCCTGCTGATCGAGGCGTTTCATCGCCGCTTTCCCGCGCTGCCGCAAGTCGCGTGTTTCGACACCGCGTTCCACCACGACCTGCCGCGCGTCGCCCGCATGTTGCCGATCCCGCGCCACTACGAGACGCAGGGATTGAGGCGCTACGGATTCCACGGATTGTCGTATGCGTACCTGATGGAGGAACTGGCCCGCGAGGCCGGAGCCGAGGCAGCCCGCGGACGGATCATCCTTGCCCACCTCGGCAATGGCGCAAGCCTGGCGGCGGTGCGCGACGGCAAGCCGGTGGATACCAGCATGGGTTTCACCCCGGCCGCCGGCGTGCCGATGAGCACCCGTTCCGGCGATCTCGATCCCGGACTGGTCTGGTACCTGGCGCGCACCGAGAAAATGAGCGCAAAACAATTCAACGAGATGGTTAATACCCGCTCCGGCCTGCTCGGCATATCCGGAACCAGTTCCGACATGCGCGATCTGCTCGAGCATGAATCCGGGGATATGCACGCGGCGGAAGCGGTCGCGCTGTTCTGCTACCAGATCAGGAAGTACATCGGCGCCTATGCCGCGGCATTGGGCGGGCTCGACACGCTGGTGTTCGCCGGCGGCATCGGCGAGAACGCGGCGACCATCCGCGCACGGATCTGCGCGAACCTGGAATTTCTCGGCATCGAAATAGACGAAAAGCAGAATGCAATAAATGCGGCGGTGATTTCCGCCGCGGACGCCCGGGTCGCGGTTCGTGTGATCCGCACCGACGAGGAACAGATGATCGCGAAGCTGGTTTGCCGCGTGCTCGGGCTGGGCACGACACAACAGGAGATTTGAGCCATGAACAAAGCGACGCTTTCCGCGCAACTGCTGCACAGGATGGACGCCTACTGGCGCGCCGCCAATTACCTGTCGGTCGGGCAGATTTATCTTTACGACAATCCGCTGCTGAGGCGGCCGCTGACGATCGCGGATGTGAAGAAGATGCTGCTCGGCCACTGGGGCACGACGCCGGGGCAGAACTTCATCTACGTGCACCTGAACCGGGTGATCAAGAAGTACGACCTCGACATGATCTACGTCTCCGGCCCCGGCCACGGCGGCCCGGCCGTGGTCGGCAACACCTACCTCGAGGGCACCTACAGCGAGGTCTATCCCGACATCAGCCAGGACGAGGCCGGGCTGCAGAAGCTGTTCCTGCAGTTTTCATTTCCCGGCGGGATACCCAGCCATGCCGCGCCGGAAACGCCGGGTTCGATCCACGAGGGCGGCGAGCTGGGCTATTCGCTGAGCCATTCGTTCGGCGCGGTATTCGACAATCCCGGCCTGATCGTCGCGTGCGTGGTCGGCGACGGCGAGGCGGAGACCGGGCCACTGGCCACTTCCTGGCATTCCAACAAGTTTCTCGATCCGGCCAGCGACGGCGCGGTGTTGCCGATCCTGCACCTGAACGGCTACAAGATTGCCA
Source organism: uncultured beta proteobacterium (assembly GCA_963827265.1). GTDB lineage: Bacteria > Pseudomonadota > Gammaproteobacteria > Burkholderiales > Gallionellaceae > Gallionella. The sequence goes on from CAWHAD010000007.1 coordinate 1,145,231, forward strand.
ATCCGACCGTGCTCGCGCGCATCACGCACGAAGAACTGGAACAGCTGTTCCGCGGCTACGGCTGGACACCGATATTCGTCGAGGGTCATGAACCGGAATTGATGCACCAGGCGATGGCAGCCGCGCTCGACAGCGCAATCGAGCAGATCAAAAAAATCCAGCACGACGCGCGCAGCGGCAAAAGCAAAGCCCGCCCGCGCTGGCCGATGATCGTGCTGAATTCGCCGAAGGGCTGGACCGGCCCGAAGGTGGTCGACGGGCTGCCCGTCGAAGGCACCTTCCGCGCGCACCAGGTGCCGCTCCATCCGGACAAGCAACCCGAGCACCTCAAGCTGCTGGAAGACTGGCTGATGAGTTACCGCCCGCATGAACTGTTCGACGAGCAGGGCAGGCTGATCGCGGAGCTGGCTGAGCTGGCGCCCGAAGGCGAACGGCGCATGGGCGCGAATCCCCACGCGAACGGCGGCATGCTGCTGCGCGACCTGCGCATGCCGGATTTCCGCGACTACGCGGCCGACGTGCCGGTGCCGGGCACGCCCGGGATCGGCGACACGCACCAGCTCGGTCCGTTTCTGCGCGATGTCGCCAGGCTGAACAGCGAGCAGCGCAATTTCCGCGTGTTCGGTCCGGACGAGACGCTGTCCAACGGGCTGGAGGCGCTGTTCCAGGTGACCAATCGCCAGTGGGATGCTGTCACCGTGACCGACGACGAATTTCTTGCGCCCAGCGGGCGGGTGATGGAAATGCTCAGCGAACACCAGAGCGAAGGCTGGCTGGAGGGATACCTGCTCACCGGTCGGCACGGGCTGTTCAACTGCTACGAGGCGTTCATCCACATCATCGATTCGATGTTCAACCAGCACGCGAAGTGGCTCAAGGTCACCGCGCACCTGCCGTGGCGGCGCAAGATCGCGTCGCTGAACTACCTGCTCGCTTCGCATGTGTGGCGCCAGGACCACAACGGTTTCACCCACCAGGATCCCGGCTTCATCGACCATGTCGTGAACAAGAAAGCCGAAGTGGTGCGGGTTTATTTTCCGCCGGATGCAAACTGCCTGCTGTCGGTGATGGACCACTGCCTGCGCAGCCGCCACTATGTCAACGTCGTGGTCGCGGGCAAGCATCCCGCGCCGCAATGGCTGACCATGGATGCCGCAGTGAAGCACTGTACCGAGGGCATCGGCATCTGGCAGTGGGCCAGCAACGACCAGGCCGTCGCGCCCGATGTGGTGATGGCCTGTTGCGGCGACGTGCCGACGCTGGAGACGCTGGCCGCCGTTTCGATCCTGCGCGAGCACCTTCCTGACCTGAAAATACGCGTGGTCAATATCGTCGACCTGATGAAACTGCAGCCGCCCAGCGAGCATCCGCACGGCCTGAGCGACATCGATTTCGACGAGCTGTTCACCCGGGACAAGCCGGTGATCTTCGCCTATCACGCCTACCCGTGGCTGATCCACCGGCTGACCTATCGCCGCACCAACCATCACAACATCCACGTGCGCGGCTACAAGGAGGAAGGCACGATCACCACGCCGTTCGACATGACGGTGCTGAACGACCTGGATCGCTTCCACCTGGTGATGGATGTCATCGACCGCCTGCCGCAGACCGGCGACCAGGGCATCTACCTGAAGCAGCAGCTCAAGGACAAGCTGATCGAACACCGGCAATACATCAACAAGTACGGCCAGGACATGCCGGAAATCCGCGAATGGAAATGGGGCGGCGCCAAATGAATGCGCATAACCGCAGATTCAGGATATTCCCGGACCGGTATAAGCATTAGGCCGGTATAAGCATTGAGGCCGGTATAAGCATTCAGGATAGCCATCATGAAACCCGATAATGACCAAACAGTCTCGAAGGACGATCTGAAATCCCTGCCACTGGACGAAGCGGGAAACAAACCGGGTTCGTCGCCGGATGGTCTCAGCCAGGCAGAGGCGCAGAAACGGCTGGCTCAATACGGGCCGAACACGATCGAAGAAAAGAAGACCAGCCCGCTGCTGAAATTGCCCGGTTATTTCTGGGGCCCCATCCCGCGGATGATCGAGGTTGCGGCGATACTCTCCGGCCTGGTCCGGCATTGGGCAGACTTCTGGATCATCCTGGCGCTGCTGATCTTCAATGCCGGGGTCGGCTTCTGGCAAGAGTACACCGCCGGCAACGCCGTTGCGGCGCTGAGGAAACAACTCGCCATGCGCGCGCGGACGCTGCGCGATGGCCGTGCGCTGCAGGACTGGCTGCAGGCCGAGCGGGTAATACGCAAGGAACGGAAACTGGAATAAACCGACCGGTCAGGCGTATGATCGGCAGCATCAAACGGATACGCATATGAACCCCAGATCAGGCGATTCGAATCTCGGCAAGGTAGTCTCGGTGCGCGGCAGTGTCGTGGACATCCGCTTCGACGACTATCTGCCGCCGATCTACACGATGCTGCATGCGGGCAGGGGCGGCCGCGTCGCGATCGAGGTGCTGGCCCAGCTCGATGCGCACCTGGTGCGCGGCGTCGCGCTGACGCCGACCGAAGGGCTGGCGCGCGGCATGGTGGTCGAAGACAGCGGCGGCCCGCTGCTCGCGCCGGTCGGCAAGACCATCCTGTCGCGGATGTTCGACGTGTTCGGCAACGTGATCGACCGCCATCCGATGCCGGAAAATGTCGAGTGGCGCTCCGTTCACCAATCCCCGCCGCCGCTGGCGCGGCGTTCCACCAAATCCGAGATATTCGAAACCGGCATCAAGGTCATCGACGTGCTGGCGCCGCTGGAACGCGGCGGCAAGGCGGGACTGTTCGGCGGCGCGGGCGTCGGCAAGACCGTGCTGCTCACCGAGATGATCCACAACATGGTCGGGCATCACGAAGGGGTCAGCATCTTCTGCGGCATCGGCGAACGCTGCCGCGAGGGCGAGGAACTGTACCGCGACATGAAGCAGGCGGGCGTGCTGCCGAACATGGTGATGGTGTTCGGGCAGATGAACGAACCGCCGGGCAGCCGTTTCCGCGTCGGCCATGCGGCGCTGACGATGGCGGAATATTTCCGCGACGACGAGCACCGCGACGTGCTGCTGCTGATCGACAACATCTTCCGTTTCATCCAGGCCGGTTCCGAGATTTCCGGCATGATGGGGCAGATGCCGTCGCGCCTCGGCTACCAGCCGACCATGGGCACCGAGCTGTCGAGCCTGGAGGAGCGCATCGCGAATACCGACACCGGCGCGATCACCTCGATCCAGGCGGTGTATGTGCCTGCCGACGACTTCACCGACCCGGCCGCGGTGCACACCTTCTCGCACCTGTCCGCGTCCGTCGTGCTGTCGCGCAAGCGCGCGAGCGAGGGACTGTACCCGGCGATCGACCCGCTGCAGTCCAGTTCCAAGATGGCCACGCCCGGCATCGTCGGCGAGCGCCACTATGCGCTGGCGCAGCAGATCAGGAACACGCTCGCGCAATACGACGATCTCAAGGACATCATCGCGATGCTCGGGCTGGAACAGTTGTCGGCGGCGGACCGCGCGGTGGTCGCGCGCGCGCGGCGGCTGGAGCGCTTCCTGACCCAGCCGTTCTACACCACCGAGCAGTTCAGCGGCATCAAGGGCAAGCTGGTCAGCCTGACGGACGCGCTCGACGGTTGCGAGCGCATCCTGCGCGACGAATTCAAGGATGTGCCGGAGAGTGCGCTGTACATGATCGGCACGGTCGACGAGGCGTGGCAGAAGATGAAGGACGAGCCCCGCTGCATCCCGGCCGGCAAACGAACAGGCGGTTGCGACATGAAGCTTAAGGTGCTGTTGCCGTACCAGGTCTTCGCCGAGATCGACGAGCGTGAAGCGCATCGTCGCGGAGACGCCGCAGGGTTCGTTCGGCCTGCTGCCGCACCGGCTCGATTGCGTGGCGGTGCTGGAGCCGGGAATACTGACATACGAGACCGAAACGGCAGGCGAGGTCTACGTGGCGGTGGATGAGGGCATGCTGGTCAAGGCCGGCGCGGACGTGCTGGTCTCGGTGCGCAATGCGATCGGCGGGACTGGATCTCGGCAAGCTGCGCGAGGCGGTGGAGCGGGAGTTCGTGAATCTCGACGAAAACGAGCGGCAGGTGCGCGCGGTGCTGGCACGGCTGGAGAGCGGTTTCGTGCGTCATTTCGCGGAGTTTCATCGTGCCTGAGAATCGCGATGCCGAACAGCAGCACAAGCCCCGGCGCAAACCCCAACACAAGCCCGGGAGGCTGCATTCATCCGCGCAGGTCGGCGCAAAGGAGACGCGCAAGCTCAAGGCGCAGCGCAAGGTCACGCGGACGGTCTGGTCCGGTCTGGGCATGATGGGGCTGGTCGGCTGGTCGGTGGCGGTGCCGACACTGCTCGGCGCGGCGCTCGGCATCTGGCTGGACAACCGCTATCCGGCCACCCATTCCTGGACGCTGACGCTGCTGATCATCGGCCTGACCATCGGCTGCCTGAATGCGTGGCACTGGGTGGCGAAGGAGCAACAGGGAAATACGCGGGGAACAGGAGGATACGGACGAAGGGGGAGAAGATGAATGAGATCGTTGCAGATTGCGCTGGTGCTGCTGGCCGGCATGCTGCTCGGCGCGCTGTTCTTCGGCGGCCTGTGGTGGACGGTGCAGAAGGGCGCTGGCGTCAAAGCAACCCGCACTGTGGTTCGGCGCGAGCCTGCTGCTGCGCACCGCGCATCGTGCTGGCCGGATTTTATTTTGTTTGCGGGCGCCGACTGGAAGCGCCTGCTGGCTGTGCCTGCTCGGATTCATCATCGCGCGCGTGGTCGTGACCAGGCTGACCGCGAATGCCGGATGCCGGATAGAGGAGGCGAGCCATGCACCTTAGTTCCGACGAACTGATCCTGTGGCAGCACGGGTTCTTCAAGCTCAACGTCACCATCGTGACGACCTGGGTGCTGATGCTGGTGCTGGTCGTCGGCGCCAAACTGATCACGCGCAATCTCGAGCACAAGGTGCATATCTCGCGCTGGCAGAGCCTGCTCGAGGTCATCGTGGTCACTATCCGCAAACAGATCGAAGAGGTCGGCCTGCGCCATCCGGAAAGATACATGGGTTTCCTCGGCACGCTGTTCCTGTTCATCGCGCTGTCGAATTTCTGCACGATCTTTCCCGGCTACGAGCCGCCGACCGGATCGCTGTCGACCACCGCCGCGCTCGCGCTGTGCGTGTTCATTGCGGTGCCGCTGTTCGGCATCGCGGAGAGCGGCCTGGGCGTATATCTCAAGTCCTACTTGAAACCGACCTTCATCATGCTGCCGTTCAACATCATCAGCGAACTGTCGCGCACGCTGGCGATGGCGATCCGCCTGTTCGGCAACATCATGAGCGGCACGATGATCCTCGCCATCCTGCTGACCATCACGCCGTTCCTTTTCCCGATCGTGATGAGCCTGCTCGGCCTGCTGACCGGCATGGTGCAGGCCTACATCTTCAGCATCCTCGCCACGGTTTACATCGCGGCTGCCACGCGGGCGCGGGAGGAAGCGGCGGAGAATGAAGACAATCCGAATCAGTTTTAATAGAGAAAGGAAACATCATGGATAGCACAACACTTATCGCGATGGCCTCGATCATCACCGCGGGCCTGACCATCGCCATCGGCGGCATCGGCCCGGCGCTCGGCGAGGGGCGCGCGGTCGCGACCGCACTGAGTTCGCTCGCGCAGCAGCCCGATGCCGCCACCACGATCACGCGCACGCTGTTCGTCGGTCTGGCGATGATCGAATCGATCGCGATCTACTGCTTTCGTGGTCGCGATGATCCTGATCTTCGCCAACCCGTTCTGGGATCATGTGATTGCCCAGGCGGCAACCAAATAGATCATGCTGATCGACTGGTTCACTGTCATCGCGCAGGTCATCAACTTCCTGATACTGGTATGGCTGATGAAGCGCTACCTGTACCAGCCCATCGTCAAGGCGCTGGATGCGCGCGAGCAGCGCATCGCCGCTGAACTCTGCGGATGCGGATGCGAAAAGGGCCGAGGCGCTGGCCGACCGCGAGGAATTCAGGCGCAAGAACGAGGAGTTCGACCAGCAACGAAATGGCCTGTTCAGCAAGGCGACCAACGATGCGGCGGCGCAGCACAGCCAGCTGCTCGAAGAAGTGCGCAAGGATGCCGACGAACTGCGCGGCAAGCTGCAGGACAAGCTGAACAACGATTACCGCAACCTGCATGACGAGATCGCGCGCCGGACCCAGGCCGAGGTGTTCGCGATCGCGCGCAAGACCCTGTCGGAACTTTCCGGCACCAGCCTGGAAGCGCGCATGGTCGAGGTGTTCCTGCAGCGCCTGCGCGAACTGGACGACAACGAACGCAGCAAATTGGCGGTGATTGCGGCGCAGGACACCATCACCGTGCGCAGCGCATTCGAGTTGCCGCAACCCCAGCAGGCATCCATCGAGGCATCCATCAAGTCCACGCTGGGCTCGAACAGCCCGGTCCGCTTCGAGATCGTGCCCGGCCTGATCGGCGGCATCGAACTGATCCTGCACGGCCAGAAAGTCGCATGGAGCATTTCCGATCATCTTGCGTCGCTGGAAAAGAATCTGGCCGAGCTTTTGAAATCGCAACACCATGGGGCTGAAATCGCAACGCCATGAAGGCTGAATTTCGCAGGACCCGCTCCTGCAGCAATGTGTCAATGTATTAATAAATAAACATGGAAGCCGAAAACCTTCAAGCCACAATTGACCATGCCTTCGCGAACCTCGACAAGGTGCGCGAGGCGCACGCGCAGCGGCTGGGTGCGCACGAAATCGGCATCGTGACCAGCCTGTCCACCGGCATCGCGCGGGTCGCGGGACTGCCCGGCGTCAGTTACGAGGAAGTGGTGAAATTTCCCGGCGAATTGTATGGCATCGCGTTCAACGTCGACGAGGACGAGATCGGCGTCGTGCTGCTTGGCGACTACTGGCATCTGCACGCCGGCGACGAGGTCGAGCGCCGCGGCCATGTGATGGATGTGCCGGTCGGCGACGGCATGATCGGCCGCGTCGTGAATCCGATCGGCCGTCCGCTCGACGGCAAGGGGCCGGTGATCTCCGACAAGCGACTGCCGATCGAGCGTCCCGCGCCGCACATCATGGATCGTTCGCCCGTCACGGTGCCGTTGCAGACCGGCATCAAGGTGATCGATGCGCTGATCCCGATCGGGCGCGGCCAGCGCGAGCTGATTCTTGGGGATAGACAGACCGGCAAGACTGCGATTGCGATCGACACGATACTCAACCAGCGCGGCCAGGATGTGTTGTGCGTGTATTGCGCGATCGGCCAGCGCGCCTCGGCGGTCGCCAAGGCCGTCGCGGACCTGCGCGAGAACGGCGCGATGGAATACACCGTCGTCGTCGTGACCGAGGGCAACGACCCGCCCGGCCTGTCCTACATCGCGCCGTATGCCGCGACCAGCATCGCGGAATATTTCATGCAGCAGGGCCGTGACGTGCTGATCGTGTACGACGACCTGACCAACCATGCGCGCGCCTATCGCGAACTCTCTTTATTGTTGCGCCGCCCGCCCGGCCGCGAGGCCTATCCCCGGCGACATCTTCTACATCCATTCGAGGTTATTGGAGCGCGCCACGCACCTGTGCGAGGAACTCGGCGGCGGCTCGCTCACCGCGCTGCCGATCATCGAGACCGAGGCGCAGAACATCGCCGCCTACATCCCGACCAACCTGATCTCGATCACCGACGGGCAGGTCTATCTGTCGCCCAACCTGTTCGAGCTCGGCATCCTGCCCGCCGTCGATGTCGGCAAATCGGTGTCGCGCGTCGGCGGCCAGGCGCAGCGCGCCGCCTACCGCGCGGTGTCGGGCGACCTCAAGCTCGCCTATGCGCAGTTCGAGGAACTGGAGACCTTCGCCCGCTTCGGCACGCGGCTCGACGAAGCCACGCGCAAGGTCATCGAACACGGCCGGCGCGTGCGCGCCTGCCTCAAGCAGCCGGAATTCGAGCCGGTGACGGTACCCGGGCAGATCGCGGTGCTGCTCGCGCTGACCGGAAGATTGTTCGACGGCGTGCCGCTGGAACGCATGCGCGAGGCCGAGCTCGCTTTGCGCAAAGCGGCGGACGCATTTCCGGCCGACCTGGTCATGCGCATCACCTCGATCGAGGAATTGAAGGACAGTGACCGCGAAGCGATATTGCAGATTGCGCGGGAGGCGCTATCGCCGTTTCAGTCGTAGGGTGGGCACGTTCCTGTGCCCACGCGGATATTCAATAACATAAGGGCAACCTAATGTCACGCTATCGCCGCGCAACAACGCCAGGACCAAGCTATTTCTTTACCGTGGTTGCTTACCGGCGGCAGCCGATTCTATGCAGCGAATCGATTCGTAACGCATTGCGCGCCGCGATTGAAACGGTGCGCGTAGCTCGCCCTTTTGTGATTGATGCATGGGTGTTGTTGCCCGACCATTTACACTGCGTGTGGACATTGCCTGAGGGTGACGCCGATTTTTCCAATCGCTGGATGAAAATCAAGCGGGCGGTTTCCTTGGCCTGTCGAGAGGAATTTCGTCGTAATGACTGGATGACCGCTTCAAAATCCAGACATCGCGAATCGACCATTTGGCAACGGCGATTCTGGGAACATCAGATTCGCGATGAAAACGATTTTGCCCGCCATGTCGATTACATTCATTTCAACCCGGTCAAACATGCGCATGTACAACATGCATCCGACTGGCCTTATTCGACATTTCACCGCTATGTGCGCAATGGTGAGTATGCGCGCGACTGGGCTGGCGTGATGGGTGATGCGGAATTGGAATATGATTGACGCTGATTGTACGGGCGTACCGCGTGGGCACAAAGACGTGCCCACCCTACCAGGCTTTGATCCACCCGATAAGCAGGGGTATGACGCTTTCCCCTTGTTTCTAGGAATTGTTGGCTGCTGTGTTTTTTGGACATAATCGGGTTCCAGGCAGAAAAGAAGAGTCGGAGGCTAGAGAAAATTCAAAATGTGAGAAGCGATGCGACTCACATTGGAATGGGGGCATACTGCTCCGCAATATTGTCAGCTGATCGTCGGCTTGCTAAACGTGCTAAGGCCATTTATGAGTATAAGCAAATCGGCACTCTGGCATTAATCGTTGAAATTGCCAGCTAACGGATGAACGTAAAGAAATGAGCGACACCCTTGAAAGCCTGCACCGCAAGATCAGTCGGCGCGACCGAACTGGAATCGGTGGTGCGCACGATGAAGGCGCTGGCCGCGGCCAGTATCGTGCAGTACGAGCGCGCGGTGCATTCGCTGGACGATTATTACCGCACCGTGGAGCTGGGTCTGGTCGCGTGGTTGCGCCATACCGGTGTGGCGATCTACCCGGCCGGCGGCGCGCTGAAGAACAGGGCAGCGACCGGCGCGGTAGTGTTCGGTTCGGATCAGGGATTGGTCGGCCAGTTCAACGAGGTGCTCGCGGAATTTACCGCGGAATCTCTGGGAGGCATGCCGGGCAGCAACAAAGTGTGGTCGATCGGCGAGCGCGTGCACGATTATCTCGAACAGGCCGGCTTGCCGGTGGCCGGCGATTTTCCGGTGCCGAATTCGATTGCGGCGATCACGTCGCTGGTCGGGCGCGTGCTGATCGAGATTGAATCGCAACGCGAGCAGGGCAAGGTTGCGGAGGTCTACCTGTTTTTCAATCGCCCGAAATCCCGCGCCGTCTATGAGCCGGTGATGCAGCGGCTGTTGCCGCTGGACGAAACCTGGCGCGCGGGGTTATCGAAGCTGCCGTGGCCGAGCGCGAACCTGCCGGAGGTGCTCGAGGGCGGCGACGCGACTTTGCAGGCGCTGATCAGCGAATACCTGTTCATCTCGCTGTTCCGCGCCTGCGCCGAATCGCTGGCGAGCGAGCACGCCAGCCGGCTCGCCGCGATGCAGCGCGCGGAGAAGAACATCGGCGAACTGCTGGAGGAACTCAGCAGGGATTATCACCGCCAGCGCCAGAGCGGCATCGACGAGGAACTGTTCGACGTGATCGCCGGTTTCGAAGCGCTGGCCGCGCCGGTTAAAGCGAAGGGAGCATGATGAAAATCAACATCAAGGATTTCCGCGTCGCAGAGGGAAAAAAGGTCAAGCTGGACAAGTGGCCGACGCGGGTGAAACCGGCATACAAGTCAAAAAAACAATACAGGGATTTCCTCGAAAAACAGGTCGAGGAGCTGAGCGAGCAACAGCAGCTTCACTACGCGTCCAACCAGTATGCAGTGCTGCTGATCTTCCAGGCGATGGATGCCGCAGGGAAGGACGGCGCGATCAAACACGTGATGTCAGGCATCAATCCGCAAGGCTGCCAGGTGTTCAGCTTCAAGCATCCGAGCGCGACCGAGCTGGAGCACGACTTCCTGTGGCGCACCACGCAGGCACTGCCGGAGCGGGGACGCATCGGCATCTTCAACCGCTCGTATTACGAGGAGGTGCTGATCGTGCGCGTGCATCCCGAGATACTGAAGGCACAAGGAATCCCGGACGGATTGGTGAATGAGGAGACCATCTGGCCCGAGCGCTACCAATCGATCGTGGACCTGGAGAACCATCTGCACCGCAACGGCACGCGCATCGTAAAATTTTTCCTGCACCTGTCGGAAGAAGAACAGCGCAAGCGCTTTCTCGACCGGATCGACGACCCCGACAAGAACTGGAAATTCAGCCAGGCCGACATCGAGGAACGGAAATTCTGGAACCAGTACATGCAGGCCTATGAAGATTGCCTGGGCGCAACCAGCACGCGCGACTCGCCCTGGTATGTGGTGCCCGCCGACGACAAGGAGAATGCGCGGTTGATCATCTCGGAAATTGTGCTCGACACATTCAGGTCGCTCAAACTGGCTTACCCGAAACCCAGCGCGGAACACCGGCGCGAATTGCAATCGATCCGCAAGCAGCTGGTGAAATAGCGGCACGAGACGGTAGAGGTGAATATGAAAAATCCATATCGCAAGGACAGGCAGAATGCGGCGCAGCAGAGGCGCATGATCGTGAAACAGATCTCACCGGACTTTCTCGATCCGGCGCACGAGTGGCGGCGGATCTTTGCGGAGATATGGGGCACCTTCCTGCTGGTCCTGGTCGCCGCCGGCGGCGGCGTCGTCGCGGCCAAGCAGCGGCGGGGCGGTCACGCTGGGCATGCAGGTGGCAGCACCCGGCCTGATGGTGATGGCGATCATCTATTTCATGGGTACCGTCAGCGGGGCGCACCTGAATCCGGCCGTCACGCTCGCTTTTGCGGTGCGGCGCAATTTTCCGTGGCGGCGCGTGCCGGGCTATGTGCTGGCCCAGCTGTTCGGCGGGGTTGCGGCGGCATTGTTCCTGCACGCGCTGTTCGGCAATGCCGGCGCGCTGGGCGCGACCGTGCCCGGCCATGGAATCGGCCACGGAACGGCATTGGCGATGGAAGTAGTGCTGACAGCCGGGCTGGTGAACACGATACTCGGCACCGCTTCGGGCGCGCGCAACATCGGAACCAACGGCGCGATCGCGGTGGGCGGCTACATTATCCTGGCGGGACTGTGGGCGGCGCCGATCAGCGGCGCGTCGATGAACCCGGTCCGCTCATTTGCGCCCGACCTGGTGCGCGGCGACCTGGGCACGACATGGATCTATTTCGCCGGGCCGCTGATCGGCGCGCTGATCGGCGTTGCGTTCGAATGGATGCTCAAGGGCAAACCCACCGTAGCCGGCGCGCTTGCGGCGCAAGGTACGCTGGATATCGACGATGCGGAGAAGCGGGAAAATTGAAGCCTTGTTGGGGGTGATCAATCAGGGATCACTGGCTTGGGTCGAGGTTTGCACGTCTAAGGAATGAAAAGCGAATGGCTGCTGTTGCATGAGTAACGGACAGTTGTGTTTGCAATTACCAATGGTCAGAATGCGGCCTAAAGAAGCTATTCATAGCTGTCCGTATTATTAACGCATATCCGGACAGATAAATTTAAGTGGTTTATCTTAAATCAAACGGTTGCCGAAAATATGCACGCCTCATTATTGTTAATAATACGGACCGGTGGGTCCGTCTAATATCTGTTAGGCATCATGATCAGGCTTTGCGGCTTCATTCTGATATTCCTCTTTTGCGGCGCTACATGGGCGGCGCAAGCTGATCTTATGGAGAGTGACGTTATGGCACTTAAGAAAAGCGCAGAAGCCGGGGATCGGGAGGCTGTACGTAAGTTATTCGGCTTCTACCCTCGTTCCGACGGTGCCGTGACCGAGGATATCGACATGATTCTTGGTAACGTTGCTCGCCTTCGCCCCGGAATATTTCTCGAAGAGTTGAAGTTAAGTAACGCAGGGCATGGCAAGTGCACTAACGTTGGCAACACCCTGGAATTGACGGATCAAACCGACGCACAGTTGGCAGAGCTTCGAGCTCGTCGCAAAGCTCTACTCTCCGTCACTGAATTACCACTGCGTGGTCTGCGTGATGACTGCATCCGCAAGTTAGATCATTCCATACGGATATTCGTCGATGCGGTGCAGTCGATGAAGGAGGTACGATGATGCCCAACCCTGCGCTCAAACGGGACTCCGCCACTGCGTGGCTTCGCCCCTCAACTCCACGTTAGCAGTCTGAGTCACGCACTGCGAAGCAACATCAACGTCTAATCAAAAAGGGGACTTCCTGTGGCCGAACAGCAACCAACATTTGACGCAGCGAAGTACAAGAACGCGCAGCGAGAGCAATGGAACAAGGACGGCGCAGCATGGCGGCGCTGGAATCCCACTCTGGATCGCTGGTATGGCGAAGTTACCCGCCAGATGCTCGACATGGCCCGGATTCAGCCTGGCCAGCGCATCCTGGACATCGCCGCCGGCGCAGGCGAACCGGCTGTCAGTGCCGCCGAACGAGTCGGGCCGGACGGTTACGTGCTGGCGACCGACATCTCGGAAGGGATCGTCGAGCTTGCGCTCCAGGTCGCCCGTGAACGTGGTCTCAAACAGATTGAGACCCGCGCCATGGACGGCGAGAAATTGGATCTCCCGGACGCTTCCTTTGATGCGGTGCTGTGCCGGCTTGGTCTGATGTATATGCCGCACCCCGTGGCAGCGCTACGCGAGTGGCGCCGCGCTCTGCGACCGGGCGGTCGGGTCGCCGTCGTTGTCTTTTCCACGCCCGATCGAAACAGTTGGGGCGCTTTGCCCGCTTCCATCATCCGCCGGCGCGCGCAACTCCCGCCTCCCGTTCCGGGGCAACCCGGCCCGTTCAGCCTTGGCGCTCCCGGGGTGCTCGAAGGCGTCTTCCGTCAAGCCGGATTTGCCGACCCCGAGGTTCGCACCGTGCCGGTGCCCCATAGAGCGGCCAGTTCTGCCGAGTACGTGCGGGTCGCCCGAGAAGCCTTCGGTGGATTCAATGCCATGATGGCTCACCTGTCCCCTCAAGAACGCGAGTCCGTGTGGAACGAAGTGGAAGGCTCAATGCGCAGTTTCGAATCGCCTGGTGGGTTCGAGGTGCCGGGTGAGTGCCTTGTCGGTGCGGCCACGAAGTGATCGTATTGAATTCCAGATGGATCGTTCCGGAACTGTTGCGAGGTGCGCGTTTGAGTTGAAATTTGATGCTCAACATCATTACCGGATCAGGAAGCTGAAGGTTCCTCATGGCCTGCTGGCGTAACCGTTGTCCTCGCGCTACAAAGGCTCGATACAAATAGAGGTAACGGCGCCTGGCAAAGCAGCTCAAATGCTAAACTTGGCGGTGACATGTACAGTGACTGCGTTCCTATGTCGCCAGGACTCGGAATGTTCGCCAAACTCCTTTTGTCGCACAGTGCCTGGCTTCGATTATGGATCCTGCATACCGCGTGACCGCTAATCCAATATTCCACCGGACCATGCGATTAATGCCGCGCAGGCCGGTCAGGGGAGGTGGGCGAGGACTGGTGAAACTGTCAGCCATCTGACTTAAGCCAGCAAACGACGCTGGCCAAGTCATCGGTTATAGCTGCCGTGCTGGCCCCGGCGAAGTCGATTCGCAAATCCGGCAATTGCAAATTTATCCTGCTACTCTTAGCACCAACCCCTTCAAATACGCCCCCTCCGGAAAACTCAGCAGCACCGGATGATCCGCGCTGGCGTGCAGGTGGTGCACGATCTGTGCATCCACGCCGGCGTCGAGTGCCGCACCGGCGATAATTTTCTGGAACAGGTCCTCGCTGATCCCGCCCGAGCATGAATAGGTGCACAGCAGGCCGGCCGGCCTGAGCAGTTTGAAGGCCAGCAGGTTGATGTCCTTGTAGCCGCGCGCGGCCTTTTCGGCAAACGCGGCAGTAGGGGCGAACTTGGGCGGATCGAGGATGATCAGGTCGAACTTCCGGTTCTGGTCGCGCAGCGTGCGCAGTGCCTGGAACACGTCAGCCTCCTGCCATTCCGCGCGCGAAGAATCCAGGCCGTTGCGGGACAGGTTTTCTGCGGCGATGCGCAACGCGTCGCCGGATGCGTCGATCGACAGCACCGATTTTGCGCCGCCGCGCAGCGCATACAGCGAGAATCCGCCGGTGTAGCAGAAGCAGTTCAGGACTTCTCTGCCGCGCGCCAGCGTTCCGGTCAGTGCGCGGTTGTCGCGCTGGTCGAGATAGAAGCCGGTCTTTTGTCCGGCCGCCACATCCACCCTGAAGCACAGGCCGTTTTCAACCACCTCGATATTGTCCGGCAGGATGCCGCGCAGCACACCATTGCGCAGTTCCAATCCCTCCAGTGCGCGCGAGTCGGAATCGGAACGCTCATAAATGCACACGGGGTTGCAGAGCTCCTGCAGGATGTCGGCGATGGTGTCGCGCCAGCGTTCCGCTCCGGCGCTGCCGATCTGCATCACCAGCACATCGCCGTATTGATCGACGATCAGGCCGGGCAGGCCGTCCGATTCGGCGTGGATCAGGCGCATGCCGTTGCTGCTGTATTCGGGATTCAATTCGTTGCGCGCCGCCAGTGCGGCGGAAATTCTGCCGCGAAAAAAGTCGCCATCGATCCTTTCAGTTTCCCTGAACGACCAGACCCGTGCGCTGATCTGCGAATCCGGGTTGTAGGCTGCCCAGGCGAGAAAATTACCGGCGGCATCGCGTACCGGCAGCGTGTCGCCGCTGGCCGGCGCGCCATCCACGCGCTCGATCGCGCCGGAAAATATCCAGGGGTGACGGCGCAGCAGGGATTTTTCCCTGCCCGTTTTGAGCAGGATGCCGGGCGGTGCGGTGGCCGATCCGGCGGGGATTTGCGGCGCGCCACGCGGCGTATTTTTCTGGCCACCGGGTGAATCGTTACCGAGTGGTTGGCCGCTGCGCCGGGTGCGGTTGCGGAAGTCCCGCCCGCCCTGTTTGGCGTGGTGCGGTGTGGAAGGCGATTTTTGCCTGGTCATGTCTGTTCTTTCTGGTTTTATTTTGGGGTTTTCTTCTTCGCGCGCGGATGGGCCGCATCGTAGATCTTGCTGAGGTACTGAAAATCGAGATGGGTATAGACCTGGGTGGTGGAGATGCTGGCATGGCCGAGCATCTCCTGAACCGCCCGCAGGTCTCCGGAAGATTGCAGCACATGGGTCGCGAACGAGTGGCGCAGCAGGTGCGGGTGCACGTTGCCGGCCACGCCCTGTTTGATGGCCCACTGTTTCATGCGCAGCTGCACGACTCGCGGCGAGATGCGCGAGCCGCGCTGGCCGACGAACAGCGCGCTCTCGCCGGCGCTGGCCATCTGGTCGCGCACCACCAGCCAGGCTTTCAGCGCGACGATCGCGAACTGGCCGAGCGGCACGATGCGCGTCTTGCTGCCTTTGCCGGTTACGCGCACTTCACCCGCATTCAGATCGAGCTGGGGCGGATCGAGTCCGACCAGTTCGGCCAGACGCAAACCGGAAGAATAAAACAATTCGAATATCGCCTTGTCGCGTATCGCTGCAGTGGTGTCGGTCGGCAGGTCGACCATGCGTGTCGCCTCGTCGGGCGACAGGGCCTGCGGCAATGTTTTCGGCGACTTGGGTGCGCGCAGGCCGGCGCAGGGGTTGTCGGTCAGGCCGTGATCGCGCATCAGATAAGTTGAAAAAGCCGCGCCACGCCGACAGCAGGCGCGCCAGCGAACGACCGCCCAGCCCCTGGCTGTGCAATTGCGCGATATAGCGCCGTATCTGGTGGACCCTGAGTTCGGCCAGCGGGGTGTCCGCGGCCAGTTCGAACAGATGCCGGAGGTCGCGCGCATAATTTTCCGCGGTCAGTTCGGAATACTGTTTCTCGTTGCGCAGCCATGCCAGGTAGCCGTTCAGGTATTGCTGGTTCGGCAATAAAGTAACCGGCATGGCTAGCAGGACTTTTGCATCACTCTGTCAAAGTTCGAGGCAGGGATGCAGCGCGCTGGCTGCCGCTTCGGCGATGCGCTGCAGGAACACGGTGCCCATTTCCGGATAGAAGCGCTGCTTGTCTTCGCTCGCCAGCACCAGCATGCCGATCGTATCGATGCCCGCCCGCAGCGGCAGATAGGCGTACGAATGCAATTGGGGCGCATGCTCTCCAAACCATGCGGCGGTGTCGTGGGCGGGATGATGCAGGCAGACGGGTTGCTGCTGCGCATCGGCGAATGCCAGCACTTCCGCGCTGGGCGGTTCGGTCTGCCACAGATGCAGCACCGTATGCGGTATCGCAAAGATATCGCGCAACAGATGCGGGATCATTTCCTGCAACGTTTCCAGATCGCGGGCGGCGAACAGCGCAACAACGAATTCATGCACCTTGTGCTGCAGGACTTCATTGTTCTGCGCAAACGTGATCATTTCGGCCAGCCTTTTTTCCAGTTCCTTGTTTTTCTCGCGCAGCGCGAGCAGTTGCCGCTCGCTCAGCGAAATCGTGCGCCCGCCGTGCGGGTGGGGGAGGTTGATTTGCGCCAGCGTATCGGCATGTTCCTCGAAGAACTGGGGGTTGTTCTGCAAATATTGCGCGACTTCTTCTGCTCTCATGAATACCACCCTATATATTGATTTCACCCGTGAATACGCTGATCGCCGGACCCGTCATCAGCACCGGCTGTTCATCACCATCCCAGGTCACGGTCAGCACGCCGCCGCGTGTCGCCACGTTCACCGGGCTGTCCAGCAAATTGCGCCGTATGCCGGTCACGGCAGCCGCGCATGCGCCGGTTCCGCACGACAGGGTTTCGCCCGCGCCGCGCTCGTATACGCGCAGACGCAGCGAATGGCGGTCCATGACCTGCATGAAACCGGCGTTGACGTGCCTGGGGAAACGCGGATGTTGTTCGATCAGCGGCCCCAGCTTTTCCACCGGCGCGAGTTCGACATCCGCAACGATCTGAACGGCATGGGGATTTCCCATCGACAGCGCGCTGATCTCCAGCGTTTTGCCGGCGACTTCCAGCGCTTCGCTGACAGCGCCGCTGCCGCCGTTGAACGGCACCAGCGCGGGATCAAAAACCGGCGGGCCCATGTTGACGGTGATGCGCCCGTCCTGCTCGATGCGCGGGCTGATCAGGCCACCGCGTGTTTCAACCAGGATTTCCCGCTTGCTGGTGAGTTTCTGGTCATGCACGAAACGCATGAAACAGCGCGCGCCGTTGCCGCACTGTTCCACCTCGCCGCCGTCCGAATTGAAGATGCGGTAGCGGAAATCGGCATCCTTGTTCTGTGCCTTCTCGACGATCAGAATCTGGTCGCAACCCACACCGAAATGCCGGTCGGCCAGCAGACGCAATTGTTCCGGAGTGAGCTGGATATCCTGGCGCACGCCGTCGATCATCACGAAATCGTTGCCGGCGCCATGCATTTTTGTGAATTTGATGCTCATCGGTTCAATTCCCTGTGCCTGAAACAATCCGTGGTGTGGTCGTTGACCATGCCGGTGGCCTGCATCAGCGCGTAGCAGATGGTGCTGCCGACAAACTTGAAGCCGCGCCGCTTCAGTTCCTTGCTCATTGCATCCGACTCGGACGTGCTGGCCGGTATTTCGGCATGTCTGCCCCAACGGTTCTGCTTCGGTGTGCCATCGACGAAGCGCCAGATGAAGGAATCGAAGCTGCCGAACTCCTGCTGCACGTCCAGAAACTTCCGTGCGTTGATCACTGCGGCGGCCACCTTCAGGCGGTTGCGCACGATACCCGCATCCTTGCAGCAGTGATTCTATTTTATTTGAACCATAAGCGGCAATGCGCGTTGCGTCGAAACCATCGAAGGCGGCACGGTAATTTTCGCGCTTGCGCAGGATGGTAATCCAGCTCAGCCCTGCCTGGGCGCCCTCCAGGATCAGGAATTCGAACAGCGCGCGGTCCTCGTGCAGCGGCACGCCCCATTCCGTATCGTGGTATTGACGGTAAAGTGCATCGTCGCCGGCCCATGCGCAGCGCTGCCTGTTCATGACGGGTGTACGGCTGGATGGAAGCGTTCGCGCCAGATGCACCGGTCCATCACCACGGTGATGCCGGCCTGGGTTGCGCGCAGTGCGGCGGCTTCATTGACCACACCCTCCTGCAACCAGAGGTTTTTGATGCCGAGCCGGATGCAGCTTTCCACGATCGCGGGCACATGCCCGGAGGCGCGAAATACATCGACGATGTCGGGCAATTCGGGCAGGCTTTCCAGGTCGGGATACGCTTGCTCGCCCAGAACTTCGGTAACCAGCGGACGCACCGGGATAATGCGGTAGCCGTAATCCTGCAAACCCTTCGCGACGCGGAAGCTGGGACGCGCCGGGTTGGGCGACAAGCCGACCACCGCAATGCTGTGCACCCGGTTAAGCAACTGTCGGATCGCTTCGGGATCAGGATTGATGAATTGCATGGCGAAGTTCCGGAATGCGGTGCAGTCATGATAAACCACACCGCGCGGATCGGGTTCCGATAATTGTGCCGACCGGCAGCACAGTTGCAAGGCGGAGATTACACCGCGAGGTAACGCTGCAATACCTCAGGTTGGGCCTTGATTTCATGGGCTGGCCCTTCGTGCACGATATGGCCATTGTTGATGATATAGACACGTTGCGCCAGCGCCAGCATTGCCGCAAGATTCTGTTCCACCAGCACGATGGTCTGTCCGGCTGCGGCAAGTTCGCGGCAGGCGATCATCAGGTCGCGCACGATCACCGGAGCCAGTCCTTCGAACGGCTCGTCGAGCAGGATGATTTTCGGGTCGCGGATCAGCGCCCGGGCGATCGCCAGCATCTGCTGTTCCCCGCCCGACAGGTCGGTACCGCTGCTGCCGCGCCGCTGCTTCAGCCGCGGGAACATTTCGTAGATACGGTCGAGCGTCCATTTGTTCGGCGCCGTCAGCGCGGCAAGAACAAGATTTTCCTCCACGTTGAGACTGCCGAAAATGCGCCGGTCCTCGTGCACCAGCTGTATCCCGGATTGCGCGATGATGTGGCTCTTCTTGCCAACCAGCTCGACGCCGTCGAGTTTTACCGAACCGGTGCGCGGCGTGACCACGCCCATCAGGCTTTTCAGCGTGGTGCTCTTGCCGGCTCCATTGCGTCCGAGCAGCGCGACCACCTCGTTCTTTTCCACGCGCAACGAAACATCGAACAGGATGTGGGAATCCCCGTAGTAGCTGTTCAGCCCATTGACTTCGAGCAGGCTCATAGTTTGAACTCCTCATGCACACCGCCAAGGTAGGCTTCCTGCACCTTCGCGTTGCCCTTGATTTCATCCGGCGTGCCTTCGACCAGCACACAGCCTTCCTGCAGCACGGTAATACGCTCCGCCAGTTCGAACAGCGCGTCCATGTCGTGATCGATGATGATCATGGTGCGGCCGCGGCTGATCGACTTGAGCAGCTTGACCGTTTCGATGCGTTCCTGCGGGCTCATGCCCGCGAGCGGTTCGTCCAGCAGCAGCAGGGAAGGGGAAGATGCCAGCGCGAGGCCCACTTCCAGGCGGCGTTTTTCGCCATAGGCGAGTTCCGATACCGGTGTGTCGGCGCGACCAGTCAGATTCACCAGCTCGAGCGTATGTTCGACATGCTCGTCCATTCCGGGGACTCTCGACAGGCTGGACAGCATGTCGAGCCTGAACTTGCCGCGCAGTTCGGCCAATGCGGAGATGATCAGGTTCTGGCGCACTGTCAGGCTGTTGAACAGCTGGTTGACCTGGTAGCTCTTGGTCAGACCGAGCTGGCACACGTCGGTGACACCGAGGCCGGTGATGTCGCGACCCTCGAACACGATCTTGCCCGAAGAAGGACGCACTTCGCAGGTCAGCATCTTGAAGAAAGTCGATTTGCCGGCGCCGTTCGGGCCGATGATGCCGCGCAGTTCGCCCTGGTTCACCGAAAAATCGATGTCGGTGTTGGCGAGCACGCCGCCGTAATGTTTGGTCAGGCCGGTAACCTGCAGAATCGGCCCGGTAAAGTTAGTGGGCACAGTGTGATGCGGACGCATCGGGATCGACTCCGGGTTCGCCCGTTTCGTATCCGGCTGTTCGGCTGTGAAGCCGGCTTCCGCGGATGTGGACAGCTTGCCGATGACGAACCCATAAAGGTCCCTGATCCCGCCGATGATGCCCTGGCGCAGGAACACCACCAGCAGCACGAACACCACACCCAGCACCAGTTTCCAGGTCGCGCCCAGGCCCAGGGTTGCCTGCAGGAAGTCCTGCAGGAACAGCCACACCGCGGCGCCGACCAGCGGGCCGAACAGCGTGGCACGGCCGCCGATGGCGGTCTGCATCACGAGCTGGCCGGAGGTGTCGAACGTGAATGCGTCAGGCGGCATGAATGCCTGCATTACGCCGAGCAGGCCGCCGGCGATACCGGCATAGGCGGCGGCAATCACGAACGCGGTCAGCTTGTAGCCCTGGACGTTGTGGCCTACCGCGGCTGCACGCAGCGGGTTTTCGCGGATCGCGGTCAGGATGGCGCCAACCGGCGAGCGCACGATGCGCAGCGCGAGCACGATGCCGATGAAGTAGACGAAGGCAACAAACGGATAAAGCGACCAGCCGAAGTTGAAATGGATGGTGGTAAATCCGAGATAGAGCGTCGGAGTCGGGACGCCGGGCAGGCCGTTTTCACCGCCGGTCCATGCGGACAACGGATTAAACTCGACGAAAAAAAATATTTCCGCGATCGCAACCGTAATCATCGCGAAGTAGATGCCGGTGCTGCGCAGCGCGAGCAGTCCGATCAGGTAGCCGACGAAGGCGGCTGCGACCATGCCGATGATCAATGCCAGCACCACATAGGGAAAGCCCACCTGGGTCAGCAGGTAGGCGGCAACGAAACCGCCGGTGCCGTAGAAAGCGGACTGGCCGAATGAAAGCAGCCCGGTGTACCCGAACAGGATGTCGAAGCCGATGCCGAACAGGCCCCAGACCAGGATGCGGTTGACGGTATTGGGCGCGGCGTCGATATAGGGAAGTACGAAAGGTACAGCAATGAGACAGATCGCTGTCAGCGTTTCAACCAGGAAACGGCGTTGTTTGAAGATATTGCCAAGACTCATTCGCGACCCTTTTTTCCAAGCAGGCCATGCGGCCGGACCACCAGGACTACCGTCATGGCGGCAAACAACATTATGTAGGCGTAACCGGGATTGACCATCGAGGTGAGGCTGATAATCTCGCCGGCGATCAGGCCGCCGAGCACTGCACCGGGGAATGACCCGACGCCGCCGATGACCACGACCACGAAGGTCTGCACCAGGATCGTCTCGCCCATGCCGGGTGTCAGCGATACGACGGGGGCATTCACGATGCCGGCAAAGCCCGCAGCCATGGCGCCGATCCCGAACACGACCATGAACACCCGGTAAACGTTAATGCCGAGTGAATCCACCATCACGGAATCCTCGATTCCGGCGCGCACGATCAAGCCCAGCCTTGTTCGGTACAGGATAAGGTAAAGCACTAGCAGCGCCCCCGCCACAATGCCGATCAGGGCCAGGCGGTAAGTCGGAAACATGACCCCGCCGAGCGAGGTAATCCCGGAAAACAGGGATGGCGGCGGAACGGATTTCGACATGCTCGAAAAGAAATAGCGCACGATTTCAACGATGCAGATGGACAGGCCGAACGTGACCAGAAGCTGATCCTCGTCCGGGCGGTCATAAAAATGGCGGATGATCAGCCGTTCCAGCAGCACGCCGAACACCAGCATGAACAGTGTCGCGGCGATCACCGCGACGAGAAATGAGCCGGTCGCCTGGAATGCGTAGTAGCCGGCATAACCGCCGAGCATGAACATCGCGCCATGCGCCAGATTCAGCACGCCCAGCGTGCCGTAGATAATCGTAAGGCCGGAACTGATCAGCGCGAGTAGCGCGCCGAGCACCAGGCCGTTGAACAGCTGCGAGAGGAAATTAGTCCAGTTAACCATGATAATTATTATGTGGTTCTGCGGGCACGGGCATGTTGCCCGAACAGCCGCACACTTGGCAACGCAGGCGGCTGATGCCGCCTGCGTTGCCTGTCTACGTTGTTAAAACTCAGGTGTAAGAACCGAGATTGCAACCGAACTCGTCAGGCTTCTGCATCAGCGGAAGGCCGGGGATGGTTTCCACGACATCCCAGTAATCTTCCTTGTTGCGCATTTCAGAAGGCTTCTTGCCCTTGACGATAAATACCGGGCGGATCAGCTGGTGATCTTCCGGACGCCAGGACACTTCGCCGACGAGCGAGTTGATCTTGCGGCCTGCTTCGTAGGACTTGATTACGTCCGGCGGGTAGAAGCTGCCGGCGTTCTCCACGGCTTCCGCCCACAGCGCGAATTCCATGTAGGCGTTTTCGGCACCCCATTGCGGCTTGTAACCGTACTTCTTGTCGAAGGCCTCGACGAACATCTTGGCGAGCGGGTATTTGTCTTCCAGCGTCCACCAGAAATCGGTGGCGGCATACACGCCTGCCGTCAGGTCGGGGCCCACTTCACGGGCCAGGAAAGGTACCTGGTAAGGAACCACCAGCTTCATCTTGTCGAGGATGCCGAACTGCTTGGCCTGCTGGATGGACAACACCTCATCGTGGCCCCAGTTGACGTTGATCAGCACGTCAGCGCCGGAGTTGGCGACGTTCAGCAGATACGAAGAGAAGTCGGGAGAGCCGAGCGGCGAAACCTGGTTGGTCGCCGTCGTCCATCCAGCAGTGGCGAGGTAGTCCTGGAACGATTTCGTGACGGTGTGCCCGTAGGTGTAGTCGGGTGTCATATAGGCAACCTTCTTGTTCTTGCCGAAAGCCTTTACCAGGATAGGGCCGAGCGCGGCAGCAGCGGTCTGGCCGTAGAAGCACTGACGGAAACCGTAGCGCACGCAATCCTTGCCGGTGGTGTCGTTTGAACCGGAGATGCCGGCAACGTAAAGCACCTTTTCGCGCTGCGCGAGCTTGTTGAGCGCCACGGCGACCGCGCTGGAGGTCGAGCCGGTCATCAGTATCGCCTTGTTCTCGCTGATGAAGCGCTGCTGCGCCTGCACCGCGTCGTTCGGCTTGGCAGCGGAGTCGGCAACGCCATAGGTCACCTTCTTGCCGAGCACGCCTTTCTTGGATTTAGGCGAAATCTTCTTGATCAGCGGATGGCCTTCATTGATATGCTCGATCGCGAGCATGTAACCCTTCAGCTCGTCTTCGCCCTGCAGTGCGTAGGCGCCGGTGCGCGGCACGGTAATGCCGATGAACACCGAGTTGCCGGACGAGCCGGCCGGCCAGGTGCCGATTGGCGGTTTATCTGCCGCGAAGGCGCGCGTCACGAACCCGGTAGGCAGTGCGAGAGCCCCTGCAACAGTCAGGCCGGTGCGAATGAAGTTGCGGCGATCATGGTTATAGGAATTTGAATTGCGGTTTGACATGACACTCTCCTTGTAATTTTATTGTTTAGTGTATTTGTTGCGATTGGAAGAAGTAAAACTCTATCATGAAACGGTAATCCCGATATTTATCGGGAAAGTGATAATACATTAGTTTTGGTGCGTTGTAGCAAATTGACCTGAACCTCGGTGCTGTAAACCCTGCACTTAATCCGGAGTTACTCCGCACCTGTCCCGGCAGACTCAGACAGCGCGCCAGCAGTACCCGATCCCCCCGGCATTCCGGAGTCTTCCGGAAGGAAGCGCATACTGTCCGGCAGTGCAGCGGAAATGCGCAAGTCGTTTGCCACGATATGAAAAATTGTCGTCGGTAAACTGGAACTCGGCTTCATATGACCATTATTATTCTGACTGGCATTTTCTGCTGATTGTCACATAGTCCGAACGAGAGCTGAGCCGAATCGCGCAACACGCATTCTGAGGTAGAATGCGCGCCTTCGACATTCTTATATGCGCCCGTAGCTCAGCTGGATAGAGTATTGGTTTCCGAAGCCAAGGGTCACAGGTTCGACTCCTGTCGGGCGCACCACCTCCCAAAAACCCATATCCTATAAAGATTTTTTTCGTCAACACCATGACGCCCGAGATGATGAATGCGGGCAATTTAATCTGCCAGTGTTAAGCTGATAGTCTGCGTCAGGTCGATTTCGCCGTGTAACGACTGACGGCTTTATAGGGCATTTAACTTGATCCCCTAGGGAGCCGCTCAGTGCCAAAACGGCCCTGCAGTCATACTCTCTCGAGCGGTGGCAGCATGGTCAATTGCGGTTACCCTCCCGAATCAAGTCCCTCACCGTTCCCGCCACTTCTTCGATCGGCACTGCCGGGTCGACCCGGTGCTGATAGTAGAGGTCGATTGAGTCGACCTTGAGTCGCTTGAGCGAGCCCTCCAGACTTTGCCTGATGCGCTCGGGTCGGCTGTCCGTCACTTGCTGTCCACCTTCCAACTTGATCCCGAACTTGGTGGCGATCGCCACTTTCCCGCGGAATGGCGCGAGGGCTTCACCCACGAGCTCCTCGTTCGTGAATGGACCATAGATTTCCGCGGTGTCGAAGAATGTGACGCCGTGATCGACGGCCTTATGTATAAGCGCAATCATCTCTTTCTTGTCTGCAGGCGGACCGTAGGCCATGCTCATGCCCATACAGCCGAGACCGATGGCTGAGACTTCCAGATTACTGTTTCCGAGTTTGCGCTTTTGCATTTTATGAACTCCTTTTTCCAGGTTGGCTTTGCCCTTACAGCCCTGTCATCTTCAGCGCACTTTCAGGAAGCCGGGCTCCCTGCAGTGTGATCCTTGATTCAGCCGCATCGATTTCATGAAGATCGTCTGCGGTGAGTTCGACAGCAACCGCGCCGAGGTTCTCTTCAAGACGGTGCATCTTCGTGGTGCCGGGGATCGGTACGATCCATGGCTTCTGCGCGAGCAGCCAGGCGAGGGCGATCTGGGCGGGTGTGGCCTTCTTGCGTGCAGCTACACGGCGGACAAGATCGACCAGCGCCATGTTTGCCTTCAGCGCTTCCGGGGTAAAGCGGGGAACCGTGGTGCGGAAATCCGAGCTGTCGAACTTGGTATGTTCATCGATCTTGCCTGTGAGGAAGCCTGCACCCAACGGACTGAAGCAAACAAAGCCGATACCAAGCTCTTCCAGTGTTGGCAGGATCTCGCTTTCAGCACCGCGCCACCACAGCGAATATTCGCTTTGCACCGCCGTGACGGGTTGTACGGCGTGAGCGCGGCGTATGGTTTTGGCTCCCGCCTCCGAAAGACCGAAGTGCTTGACCTTGCCTTCCTTGATCAGTTCCTTGACCGTGCCGGCGACGTCCTCAATCGGCACAGCCGGATCGACACGATGCTGGTAGAACAGGTCGATGACATCGATACCGAGGCGCTTGAGGGATGCCTCTGCGACTGCCTTGATATGTTCGGGGCGGCTGTTCACGCCGCCTTTTCGTTCACCTGTAGTCAGATCGATGTCAAAGCCGAATTTGGTAGCAATGACCACCTGGTCTCTATAAGGCGCGAGCGCTTCGCCAACCAGTTTCTCGTTTGTGAACAGGCCATAAGCCTCGGCCGTATCGAAAAAGGTCACGCCGCGGTCTACGGCACCACGAATGAGCGCGATCATTTTCTGCTTATCAGCGGGCGGACCATAGCCTGAGCTCATTCCCATGCAGCCAAGGCCGATGGCCGAGACTTCCAGATTGCTGTTTCCAAGTTTGCGCTTTTGCATTTTCTGAACTCCTGAAATTTAGTTAAAAGTCCGAATTCGCGGCCTGGTAATGTTTGTCGCTGACCTGTTCATTCCAATCGGCCGCCTTTCCGTCGATCTGTTCCTGGATGGCGATATGGGTCATGGCAGTAGTTACAGTGGCGCCATGCCAATGCTTTTCGCCAGGCGGAATGCTGACCACATCGCCCGGCAGAATTTCCTCGATCGGTCCGCCCCAGCGCTGCACCAAGCCCCGGCCTGCCGTCACGATCAGGGTCTGGCCGAGCGGGTGGGAGTGCCATGCGGTTCGAGCGCCAGGCTCGAAAGTCACACTGGCACCGGATGCTCTGGCGGGCTCATGGGGTTGGAATAGATAATCGACTCGGACGGAACCGGTGAAGTATTCGGCCGGGCCTTTGGTGGACGGTTGAGAACCGCTTCGTTGTATATTAATTGTTATGATCTTTCCTCCGTTGCAAGTTGGATAATTGGCGCAGTCTGGGATGCTGGCGCTGCATTGGCAGAGTCACTGGATGAAGAAACGGGCTCGATCCGGCGCTTGCGGGACTTGAGCGCGATCATCACACCGGATGCTGCCACCACGCACATGCCCAGGATGCTCAGGTGGTCGGGCACATGGCCGAACACGATCCAACCGAGCAATCCCGCCCAGAGCAGTTGCAGATAATTCATCGGTGCAAGCAGGGAAGCCTGTGCATGCCGGTAGGCTGCCGTATAAAGGAAATGACCGAGCCCTCCCGTTAATCCCATGCTCAGGAAGAGCACCAGCTGCAGGAAGCTTGGAGTTTTTCCCTCCCAGAACCAGGGCAAGAAAAGGCCATATCCAATTGCACCGATCAAGGCTGTGTAAAAAAGCAACGTGACGGTCCTTTCGGTACTCGCCAGAACGCGTGACAGCAGTTGATAGGCGACAACCCCTGCGACAGCGCAAAGCGCGTACACGATCCCGGTCGTGTCCAGCCCGCTGCCCGGTCGGGCAATCAACATCACACCGGCGAAGCCGATCACGGCAGCCACCCAGCCCAGTGCGCCGATACGCTCGTCCAGGAATAGACGGGCAAGCAGCACAACCACCATAGGCGCCAGAAAGATGATCGCCGTCGTTTCTGCCACGGGCATACGCAGCAAGGCCAAGCCGACAAAAAGGGAGGCAATCGCCAGGGAGGCAGCACGAACGAGAACCAGCCCGGTTCGTTGAGTCTGTATGAGTCGCTTGCCCTGGTGCGGTGCCAATATGGCAACCATCAGCAGGCAATGCACGATATAGCGTACCGCTACGACAAGCGGGACGTCATACTGAACAGCGAGATACTTGGTGGTCGTATCCATGCAGGCGAAAAGCAAAAGCGCGGACATGAATAGAAGCACGCCACGAAATGGGTGGCCGGCAGGCAGTGATGAGGCGGGTGTAAGTTGTTTTTTCATGTTGACGAGACTGTATCAGCCGGGATGGCAATTGATTAGATGGTATTATCTGTATGGACTTATGAGGCTAGTTCATAAATGCCGCGTGAAAACTTCGACGACCTCCTTGCCTTCATCGCGGTAGCGCGAGCAGGGAGCTTTACCAAAGCCGCTGCACAACTCGGCGTCTCCCAATCGGCAGTCAGCCATACTATCAGCGCTCTCGAAGCAAGACTGGGACTTCGGCTACTGAACCGCAGCACGCGCAGTGTTTCCCCTACCGAGGCAGGTGAACGCCTGTTGCTGAAGATTGCTCCCAGATTTGAGGAGATCGAAGCCGAGGTGGCGGCCTTAGGCGAGCTTCGGGAAAAGCCTGCTGGCACCATTCGGATCACTGCTCCCGAGCATGCCGCCAACTCCATTCTCTGGCCCAGGTTGTCGAAGCTGCTTTCAGAGTACCCTGACATCAAAGTCGAGCTAACCACCGATTCCCGGTTTATCGACATCGTCGCGGAACGATATGACGCGGGCGTTCGACTTGGCGGGGAACTGGCGAAAGACATGATCGCGGTGCGAATCGCGCCGGACATGCGCGTGGCGGTCGTCGGGTCTCCAGACTACTTCTCGAGGCAACCACCGCCCAAGAAGCCACAAGACCTGGCTGCGCACAACTGTATCAATCTGCGCTCGCTGACTTCTGGCGGTCTCTATGCATGGGAATTCGAGAAAGATGGTCACAAGCTGAAAGCGCATGTTGAAGGCCAGTGGGTGTTCAACACTACCGCTCCGATGATCAAGACGACATTAGCCGGATTCGGCTTGGCCTACCTTCCTGAGGATATGGTAAAGGAACATATTGCAGCAGGACATCTCAAGCGGGTTCTGAAAGATTGGAGTCCTGCCTTTCCGGGCTACCATCTCTATTATCCAAGCCGCCGACAGCCCTCGGCGGCGTTTGCCGTATTGGTCAAGGCGTTGCGCCACCAAGGCTAAGCATATGCATTTCGTGGATGGCAGCGACGGGGGATATATGCTTGCCGCATGCCGGTTGAAGCAGCAACTGAAGCCTTTCAGGGAAACAGATAGTCTCAAAGTTGCCTGATTCCGGTCAAATTCATGACCGGTAGCCATTCACGTTGTGGAAAATGCCGGAATTACAGCAGTTTTGCTTTTCTGCCCGGCGATGCTTGCGGGGTGGAACCGGATATCCGGCACAGTATCCCGGCAATTTCGCGGCCGCCCTGAAACCGTATCGAGTGGCATGCGACGATTTCGCCCTTGGCGAAAAGCTCGGCCAGGTAACCATGGACCTTCGCAAGCGACAGGCCGACGGCGGTTGCGATCTCGGCGTCAAGCTTCTCGCCATTCGCTTTCAGGTATTGCAGGATTTCGTTCATTTGAATTCCCCTGCTGAAGTTAGCGGTTTACCCAGCCATCAATATAGAAACACAATGTTACATTTGCATGTCCGGATAGCTGGAATCTGGCCGTGCGATACGTGCCTATAATACATGCGTAATTTGCTACGTTGAAATATTGAGCGCAGGGGTATACATTGCTCATCTGTGCCAAGGAAGTTTACCAACTGATTCTTTCATTTTCCGGAGTATGACGATGTCAGCCAGCAAAATTTGTGTTGTGGTCGTGTCGGGTTCACTGGAACGGCTGCAGATGGCCGCAATGGTCGCCTCGGTCGGCGCGGTCAGCGGTCAGGAGGTGATGGTTTTTCTGTCGATGAATGCGTTGCCGTATTTCGTCAAAGGCAATACCTCGAAAGCGCCGCATGAAGGCGAGATGGGCAAGTTGATGGCTACCAAGAAGGTGCCAGAATTCAAGACGCTGTTCGAGCAGGCGGTTGATCTCGGCGATGCCAGGATATATCCATGTTCGATGGCGATGGACGTACTTGGCGTGGAGCAGGAAGGTCTTGAGGGCTATCTGCAGAATGCGACCGGCCTGACCAAGTTCCTTCACGACGCGCAGGACGGCCAGGTCTGGACTTTCTGATACGAGGAGAATATCGATATGGCAGAGAAAAAAATTGTTGACGGTCGCGGGAGCTTTTGCCCCGGCCCGCTGATGGAGCTGATCGTGGCGCTGAAATCGGCGCAGGTCGGGGATGAACTGGAGGTGTTGTCGACCGACAAGGGTTCGGCCAACGACATTCCGGAGTGGCTTAACAAAGTCGGTCACGAATACATTTCGACGACCGAGGATGGAGGGGTGTGGCATATCACTTTGCGCAAGAAGAAGTAGGTTATTAACGTAACAATAACTGACTGGGGGTAATATGAAAAAAATACTGATAGTTGGCGGCGGCATGGGCGGCACGATACTGGCGAACAACCTGGCCAGGCGATTAACCAGTGAACTCAAGACCGGCAAGGTTCGCATCACGATGTTGTCGGCCTCCGACAAACATATGTACCAGCCCGGCCTGCTTTATCTCGCGGTGGGCAAGATCACACCCGATGAACTGTACCGCGACCAGGCCAGCCTGCTCGAGCCGGGCATCGAGTTTCACGTCGATCCGGTCGAGGAATTCAAGCTCGACAACAACCAGGTCAAGACCAAGAGCGGCAAGACGTTCGATTACGACTACATGGCGATCGCGACCGGTTCGCGCATGTTCCCGGAAGGCATCCCCGGCATGGTGGAAGGCGCGGAGACTTTCTACACCGAGGAAAGCGCGCTGAAGATGTTCAAGCGCCTGCAATCGTTCGAGGGCGGCAAGGTGGTGATCACCGTCGGCGTACCGCACAAGTGCCCGATGGCTCCGCTGGAAATCACCTTCATGCTGCACGATTACTTCAAGGATCGCGGCATGGCCGACAAGGTGCAGCTGCAGTACACCTATCCGATCGGACGCGTGCACAGCCTGGAGAACGTCGCCAAATGGGCTGCACCGGAAATGGACAAGCTGGGCATCAAGTACGAGACCTTCTTCAACATCAAGGAAGTGGACGCCAAGAAAAAGGTGCTGAAAAGCGAGGAAGGAAACGAAATCAAGTACGACCTGCTGATCACCATTCCCGCCCACAAGGGCATGGAAGTGCTCGAGAAGAATGGCCTGGGCCAGAGCGGCTGGATCCCGACCAACAAGACCAAGCTGAACATGGAAGGACGCGACAACGTGTTCGTGCTCGGCGACACCACCAACATCCCGATCAGCAAGGCAGGCTCGACCGCGCACTTCGAAGCCGACACGCTGGGCGAGAATCTCGCCGCGATGGTCAAGATCGGCATACCGGTCAAGGAATACGACGGCAAGGTGTTCTGCTTCATCGAGGCCGGCAAGGACAGGGCCAGCTATGCGATGTTCGACTACAAGAACCCGCCCGACCCCAAGGCGCCGACCAAGGCGGTCCACTGGTTCAAGATGGCCTATAACAAGCTCTACTGGATATCCGCTCGCGGACTCCTGTAACGTGGAGGTGTGAGATGAATACAGAGACCAAGGATGAAAAGGCCGTCATGAGTTTCGAACTCGAGCGCGTAATTGCCGCAGGCCGGGATTCATTGACCGATGAAATGGTCGGGCGTCTTGCCGGTTCCGCCGCTGAAGCGCTTGACCTGGTGGACAAGGCGGGGCGCGCCGGGCTGGGCAAGGCGATCCCGGCGATCGCCGAGATGGTCAACAACGGCGACCTCGAGCGTCTGTCGCAGCTGGCCCGCGTCTATCATGCCGCGCAGGACGCACTTACCGACGAAATGATCGGACGCATGGCCGAAACGCTGGGCGAGGGAATGTCACTGCTCGATCGCGTCAACCGCAGCGGCTTCTGGCGGCTGGTCGAGGTGATGGAGCGTCTCGAATCCACCGGCGCGCTGGAGCGCATCGCCACCAGCCTGCCGCAATTGCTGGAGCGACTCGAAATGGTGACCGGCATGCTGAGTTGTCTGGAGAATGCGGCGAAAAGCAGCAAGGCACAACCGGCCAAGGGCGGCATAGGCAGCCTGTGGCATATCATGACGGACGAAAAAACCGTGAACTCGCTGCAGTTTTTATTGAACATGAGTGAACAAATGCAGGAGACTTGCGCAAAACGCAAGTAAGGAAAGGAGTTGTCTTTTAGCAAAAACGGCAGGTTCAACCTGCCGTTTTTCTTGCCGTGTTGATTCCGCCGCTCACCCGTTCGATACCCGCCAGATCGCGCGCGGAAAATATCTGTTCAAATCCGGATTGTTGCAGCAGCGCGCGGACCCGCGCCGCCTGGTCATAGCCGTGTTCCAGCATCAGCCAGCCGTTTTCGCGCAGATGTTTTTCGGCTTGCGAGCAGATACGGCGGATATCGTCCAGCCCGTCCTTGCCGGAGGCCAGCGCATCGCGGGGTTCGAAGCGCACATCGCCCTGTGCGAGATGCGCATCGCCTGCAGCGATGTAGGGCGGGTTGGAAACGATGATATCGAACCATTCATTCTGCAGCGCGCCGAACCAGTCACTTTGCAGCATCCGCACATTGCGGACTTCGAGCCGGTGTGCGTTGCTTCGTGCGACTTCCAGCGCGGAGTCCGATGCATCCACCGCGACAACTTCGGCGTCGGGACGCGCATGGGCGATGCTCAATGCGATCGCGCCGCTGCCCGTCCCCAGGTCCAGCACACGAAGCCCTCTCCCGGCCAGACGGCCACCCTCTCCCGCTTGCGGGGAGAGCGCAGCGAGGGGGGCGGAGCCGGCTGGGCGAGAGGGCAAACGTTGCAACGCCAGCTCGACCAGCAATTCCGTTTCGGGACGCGGTATCAGCGTGGCGGGAGATACCGTGAAGTTCAATCCGTAGAATTCGCGTTCGCCGAGCAGATACGCAACCGGTTCGCCGCGCAGTCGCCGTTCAAACAGCGCGATATATCGATCGTGCTGATCCGTGTCGAGTAACTGTTCCGGGTGGCTGAGCAGCCAGGCGCGATCCACTCGCAGCACGGATTGCAGCAGTGATTGCACCTCGATGCGCGCACTGCCGGCTTCGAGGTTCAGCGCGGCTTCCAGCTGTTTGCTGTGGTTGCGCAGGATGTCCTGGATGGACGAGTTCATTTGAAAATTATGCAGAAGCGGAATTTCGCGTGGGGTGGGCAGGTTGTATATGCCCGCGCGGATATGATCGGTGGGCAGTGTGCCCACCCTGCAAAATTAATTGAGGACATCTTCCGCCATCGCAGCCAGCTGTTCGGCCTGGTGTTCGGCCATCAGCGCGCCGGTCAGTTCGCCGATGTCGCCGTCCATGATCGCATCCATCTTGTACAGCGTGAGGTTGATGCGGTGGTCGGTGACACGGCCCTGGGGGAAGTTGTAGGTGCGGATGCGTTCCGAACGGTCGCCGCTGCCGACCAGGCTCTTGCGTGTTGCGGCCGTCTTCGCGTTTTGCTGCTGCACCTGTGCGTCCTTGATACGGGCGGCCAGCACGCGCATCGCCTGCGCCTTGTTCTGGTGTTGCGATCGGCCGTCCTGGCATTCCACCACCACGCCGGTCGGCAGGTGGGTGATGCGCACCGCCGAATCGGTCTTGTTGATGTGCTGGCCGCCCGCACCGCTGGCTCGAAAGGTGTCGATGCGCAGGTCGGCGGGATTCAGCACCACATCATCGACCTCGTCCACTTCCGGCATCACTGCGACAGTGCACGCCGAAGTATGCACGCGTCCCTGCGTCTCGGTGGTCGGAACGCGTTGTACGCGGTGCGCGCCGGATTCGAATTTCAGCACCGAATAGGCGCCATGTCCGACGATGCGCGCGATGATCTCCTTGTAGCCGCCCATCTCGCCGGGGCTTTCCGAGATCACTTCCACCTGCCAGCGCTTGCGTTCGGCGAATCGCGTATACATGCGGAACAGGTCGCCGGCAAACAGGGCTGCCTCGTCGCCGCCGGTTCCGGCGCGTATCTCCAGGAACACGCTGCGCTCGTCGTTGGGATCCTTGGGCAGCAGCTGCTTTTGCAATTCGCTGTCCAGCCGCGCCAGGGTTGATTCGCCCTGCTTGATCTCCGCTTCGGCAAATTCGCGCATTTCCGGTTCGCCGGCCATATCCCGGGCGGCTTCGATGTCGGCCTGGCAGTTCCGGTAGGCCTGGTAAAGATCCACCACCGGTTCGAGTTCGGCACGTTCGCGGTTCAGCTTGCGAAACGTATCCATGTTTTTGGTGGCTTCTTCGGTGCTCAGCAGCTGGTTGACTTCAAGCAGACGCTCGCTCAATTGAGCGAGTTTGGCGGTAATACTGGGGTTCATTCGGCTGGGGTTTACTCGTCAGAATGAAGCTGATAAAGGCGGTGAATCACCTCAAGGAAAGTTTCGCGGTCGCCGCTTTGCGCCTGGTTCAGCGCATGGGTCGGTGCGTGCAGGAATTTATTGGTCAGGCTGCTGCTCATCGCTTCCAGCACCTTTTCCGGGCTCTCGCCCTTGGCAAGCATGCGCAGTGCTTTTTCCAGTTCATGGCGGCGGTTGCGCTCGGCATGGTCGCGCAGCGCGCGGATGGTCGGGACCGCTTCGCGGGATTCCATCCAGTGCACAAAATCGGACACGCCGGATTCGATGATGACCTCGGCTTCCTTGACCGCGTCCTGGCGTGCGTCCAGGCCGTCCTTCACCACGGCGGCGATGTCGTCCACGGTGTACAGGAATACATCATCAAGTTTGGAGACTTCCGCTTCCACATCGCGCGGCACGGCAAGGTCGACGATGAACAGCGGACGGTGCCTGCGCGCCTTGAGCGCGCTTTCCACCATGCCCTTGCCGAGTATCGGCAGCTGGCTGGCGGTGCAGGTGACGATGATGTCGTGCTGCGCCAATTGCTCGGGCAGGTCGGTCAGCGTGATTGCGGTTCCGTTGAAGCGTCTCGACAGTGTCTGTGCGCGTTCCAGCGAGCGGTTCGCAACGGTGATCTGTTTGGGGGAGCGCGCCGCGAAATGCACCGCATTGAGCTCGATCATTTCACCGGCGCCGATAAACAGCACGCGCTGTTCGGCGATGCTCGGGAAGATGCGCTCGGCCAGCCGCACCGACGCGGCAGCCATCGATACCAGGTTTGCGCCGATCTCGGTCTGGGTGCGCACGTCCTTTGCGACCGAAAAAGTGCGCTGAAACAGCTTGTGCAGCAGGAAACCCAGCGTGCCCGCCTGTTCGGCCTGGCGCACCGCCTGTTTCATCTGGCCGAGTATCTGCGGTTCGCCCAGCACCATGGAATCGAGTCCGCTCGCGACGCGGAACGAATGCTCCACTGCCTGTTCGCGCGGCAGCGTGTAAAGGTAGGGCTCGATTTCCTTGCGTGGCAGGTGGTGATACTGGGCCAGCCAGTCGACGGCATGCTCGGGGTGTGCGGCATTGCAGTACAGTTCCATGCGGTTGCAGGTGGACAGGATCGCCGCTTCCTTGGCCGCGCCGTTTTCCACCAGGTCGCGCAGCGCGTTCTCCATCCCGTCCTCGTTGAACGCGACTTGCTCGCGCACGGCAAGCGGCGCGGTCTGGTGGTTGATACCAAAGGTGAATAGCTGCATCTTTAGCGTATCTCGAACGGTGAGCTGAAAATTGTTGCGGATTATAGTCCGAACAGTGGCGTAAAGCCATCCGGCCGGACCGGGCAAACCTTCGGTTTTAATCAGGTATTCGGGCTAGAATGCGCGCCGGCAAAATACCCGATCGAAACGACACCATATGGCCATCAAAGCAACTGTCTTCAAAGCCGCGCTTCAGATTGCCGACATGGACCGCCACTATTACGCCGACCATGCGCTGACGCTGGCACGCCATCCCTCGGAAACCGACGAGCGCATGATGGTGCGACTGGTCGCGTTTGCGCTGTATGCCGACGATGCGCTGGCATTCGGCAAAGGCATCAGCAGCGATGAAGAGCCCGACCTGTGGCACAAGGACCTCACCGGCGCGATCGTGCGCTGGATAGAAGTCGGTCTGCCCGACGAACGCGTGATCCGCAAAGCCAGCGGACGCGCAAACCGGGTGGTGGTCGTCAGCTACGGGCGCGCCGCGGATATTTGGTGGAACGAGAATCGCGACAGGCTGCAGCGCCTGGACAACCTGACCGTGCTCAGGCTGTCCAGCGCTTCCACGCAGGCGCTGGCTGCACTGGCCGGCCGTACCATGCGCCTGCAATTCAGCATCCAGGAAGGCCATGTGATGGTGACCAGCGATGCCGGGATGATCGAGATCGAGCCGGAGGTCTTGCAGGGCAGCCTGGGACCGGCATCATGAAGACAGGCCGCGCGAGTACCGCGAAACCGTCGCCGTGCCCATGCGGCGGCGCGGACTATGGCGCATGCTGCGGCCGCTACCACAATGGCGTTGCGGCACCGGATGCCGCTGCCTTGATGCGTTCGCGCTACAGCGCGTATGTGCTCAGGCTGGAACCGTACCTGCTTGCCACCTGGCATGACAGTACCCGTCCCGCCGCGCTTGATCTTGCGAACGACAGCACCAAATGGCTGGGCCTCGAGGTCAGGAATCATTCCCGTGTATCGGCCGATCGTGCGACGGTGGAATTCGTTGCGCGCTGCAAGATCGGCGGCCGGGCCGCGCGCATGCACGAAGTCAGCCGTTTCGTGCGCGAGGGCGGGCGGTGGTTTTATCTGGACGGGGAATTCATCGAGCCTGCCTAGCAGGCGTATTCGCGCCAGTACTGCTGCTGCACGCCCTGCTTCAGGAACAGGTCTCTTGCGATCTGCAATTGCGCTTCGGTGCCGACCGCGTAAACGTCGAAGCGCTGCAGGTCCGGGTAATCGCGAACAATATTGCCCAGCACCGTTTCGACTTCCCCAGTCTGCGGGTGCGGAATATAGTTGAAATTTTCCAGCGCATCGGCCCACGCGCGGCACAGGTTGTTCTGGTAGTGCCCGGCCTCGTCCGCCAGCCAGTGCAGGTCTATCGATTCGGCCAGATCGAGCGACATCGCATGCTGGATCAGGCTCTTGACCGGCGCGAAACCCACACCGAAAGCGATGAAGATCAGCGGGCGGGTGGAAGCGTCGTCCAGCACGAACTCGCCGTAGGGACCCGTTACTTCGACGATGTCCTGCGCTTTCAGACTGCCGAACAGCAGTTCCGCAAAGGCATCGTCCGGCTTGCGCAATAACTGGATTTCGATGTGCCTTTCCTCGCACGGACAGCTGGCAATCGCATATTCCCCGCTCTCGCCCTGTGCCGACAGGCGGATCGACTGGCCGGCAAGAAAATGCAGGCGCTGGCTGCGCGGTGCGAGCAGATGCAGCGCGGCCACCTGCGGATTGAACACTTCCACCGCCTTGACCCTGGCCGCGAGTTGCTGTTCCGGAATGTCCTGCGCGCCGGCCACGCCGGCCTCGATCACCACGTCGTTCACCGCCGCGCAGGAACACATCAGGATAACGCCGGCATCCTTCTCGGCCTGGCTCAGCACAAAGTCATGGGCATGGACCTTCTTGACTTCGCCGGAAATCAGCCGCGCGCGGCATTCGCCGCAATTGCCGTTGCTGCAGCCGTAATTCAGCGACACCCCGGCGCGCAGCGCGCCTTCCAGTAGCGTGTCATTGCCCTCGACGGTGAATTCGTGGCCGCTGGGCTGTATGGTGACGAGTGCCGACATGATCCTGAGTATCCTTTCCTGTGCGATGACCGCCTGCACTTTTGCCGCATCCGGCGGCATTTCGGCCAAATGGCGCACGATGAATGCGCGCAACCTGTGCAAGGCGTTGCTGGTTTCCCTGCTATGCCCTTCCTCCTCGATCTCGTCGATCTTCTCGTCCAGCCACGATAGCACCTGGCTGTAATGCATCAACAACGCTTTGGTGGCGGCATACTCGTTGCCCAAATCGATCAGCCGTGCCGACAATACCTCCTTGTCCGGCATGGCGCGCTCGAACACGCGCTTGCCGAAAGCTTTCTCCTTGATCTCGGTAACGCGGCGGTATTCCGCATCGTCTTCCCATTTGGTATCGGGAAACGCGCGCAGCAACTCGTTCAATTCGACCATGCCGTCGAAGGTATCCAGTGCGCCGCTGCGTATCATTTCCTGCAAGGCATGACGGGATATCCCAACCAGCTTGGTGACGCGTGACAGGGGGAGCAGGTGACTCATGGGAACATCTTAACGTCAGCGCGGAAATTGTGAAACCGTGTCCTGCCGCTCGAGGAAAGATACGCAAACGATTCATCGTCGCATGCCTGTTCTGCTAAAGTCGGGCCATGGGCAAAATGACGCTGGATCGTATTCTGCAAACACAGGGCTTCGGCACGCGCAAGTGGTGCGGTGAACTGGTCGCGGGCGGAGAGGTCAGCATCGCGGGACAGACCATCACCGACAGCCGTATGCCTATCGAGACTGCCGGACTGGTGTTCAACGTGTTCGGCGAGCCGTGGCTGTACCGCGAACATGTCTACATCGCGCTGAACAAGCCGGCCGGTTTCGAATGCTCGCGCAAGGCCAGCCACCACCCGGGCGTGCTGACCCTGCTGCCGGAACAATTCACCCGCCGCGACGTGCAACCGGTGGGCCGTCTCGATCACGACACCACCGGCCTGTTGCTGATGTCGGATGACGGGCCGTTCATCCATGCACAGTCTTCGCCCAGGCGCCACGTTCCCAAGATCTATGAAGCGACCACACATGATCCGGTCACCCCGGAACTGCTTGCAAGATTATTGTCCGGCGTGCAACTGCACGACGAACCCGCACCGCTCGCGGCATCGACCTGCCGCTCGGTCGATACCCACCGCATCGAGATCGTGCTGGAGCAGGGCAAATACCACCAGGTCAAACGCATGCTGGCTGCCGCCGGCAACCATTGCGTTGCGCTGCGGCGCACGCAGATCGGCGGATTGAAACTCGACCAGCTCGGGCTGGCGGAAGGTGAATGGTGTTATCTCGACGACGCTCAACTGGCTCAGCTGGTGCCGGCCTGAGCAGGATGAAGCAGGACTTGGCTTGCGGTACAGGTTAAAATCCACTTTTGCTTTTTAACCAATCCACTGTGGGTGTCTCTAAAAATTCAGAGTTCGCCCAAATGCAAGGCGTGGGGAAACGAAGTTTCAGTGAAGGGTAACCTTTAGGTTGGCCGTAACTAAAAATTTTGCAGCGCTGCATATCGTGTATATGTGAGCAAGAAATTTTTTCCACAACGCAGCAGTTGGGATGAAATCTGGATTTTTAGAGGTACCCAATGTCTATCCAGTGGTTTCCCGGTCATATGACCTCTGCTCGGCGCAAAGCCGCCGAGACGATGGAGTTCATCGATGTGGTGATCGAGGTGCTCGACGCGCGCCTGCCCGAGGCGAGCTGCAATCCGATGATCACGGAACTGCGCCTGCACCGCCAGCGTCCCTGTCTGAAGATACTCAACAAGGCCGATCTGGCCGATCCGGACGTCACCAGGGCATGGCTTCATTATTTCAATACGCAGCCGGGTGTCAGGGCGGTTGCACTGAGCTGCAAGAATGCAGGCGATGCCGCACGGGTGCCGAGCCTGTGCCAGCCGCTCGCGCCGCATCGCGACAGCACCCACAAGCCGCTGCGCATGATGATCATGGGCATTCCCAATGTCGGGAAATCCACGCTGATGAACATGCTGCTGAAGCGGCGCGTCGCCAACGTCGGTGACGAACCCGCGGTGACCAAATCGCAACAGTGCCACAGGCTGAACGATCATATGACCGTGACCGATTCGCCGGGACTGTTGTGGCCCAGGATCGAAAAGCCGGAAGACGGTCTGATGCTCGCC
Source organism: uncultured beta proteobacterium (assembly GCA_963827265.1). GTDB lineage: Bacteria > Pseudomonadota > Gammaproteobacteria > Burkholderiales > Gallionellaceae > Gallionella. The sequence continues at coordinate 1,184,349 of CAWHAD010000007.1, forward strand.
ACGATACACGCGATCGGCCGCAATGCCGTCAACGAAGAAGAAGTCGCCGAATTTCTCGCCGTCACGTTGCTCGCGCGTTATCCCGGCCTGCTCGCCGCCCGGTTCGGGTTTGCCGAGGCCGGGATGGACGGCGTGGATGTGATCGAAGCCATTGCGCGAAAACGCGGTTGCCTGCTGAAAGGACGCGGCGGCGAACCGGATCTGGAAAAGGCGGCGATGATATTGCTGACCGAATATCGCGGCGGCAAACTGGGCCGTATCAGCCTGGAAGTGCCCGGCACGCAGACTGCAGACCTTTCCGGGGAGCAGCCGGGCTGAATCGCGTTGGTCTGGCGCTGCTTCAGGCGAAGCCGCAAGGCGTTACAAAACACAAGGCCAGCGTTGAGCCGGCCTTGTCGTTTATAGGGAATGCACGGGATGCTGGCGTGTTTTTCAGTCGCCGCGATCACCCCGGTCACCCCGGTCACCCCGGTCACCGCGATCCCTGCCCTGGTATCCATTATCTCCACGGTCATGGCCGCGGTCGCCGTGATCGCGCCGGTCTCCGTCACGGTATTCATCGCGATGGCGGTCACGGTAATCCGGCTGGTATCGGCCCTCTTTTACGAAGTAGACCGGGCGATTGCAGGCGTTGTAGCGGTGGCAATATCTGGACCAGTGCTTCGCGTGACCCGGCGGCACATGCAGATACAACGGTTCCACCCTTTGGTCCCGTGGCTGGGGGACGACGATCATCGGTTGGGCATTGATGACCTCCGGGGGCGGGGCATTGCCGAACTGCACCTGGCCATAGACACCCGGGCTGATTTCACCGCCGACACTCAGGTTGATGATTGGCGTTCCGGCACGGGCCGGCAGACTGGCGAATGCGAGCGCGGCAAAAATTGCGGCTGATATGATCTTCATTATTTTCCTTTCAGAATTGCAGGCAGTATAACGCGCGAGCCGGGATTGCCGCTGACATCATTGTGCCGGTGCTGCAGCGCTAATGGTATCACTATCCAACTGAAGGGCTGATTCCGTGTCGATATTGTTGCTCGGTGCAGGAAGCGGTCGTATTGCGGTGTCGTGATGATTTTCCCTGGCGCCGGGTGCGGTATATCATCGGCGGAAAATCCACTGCTGCGTTGAAAAACGGAAGGCAGGAATCTAAATTTGCAGGCTAAACAACAAGGGGATGACTTGACTTCGATCCAAAGCGTGCTGGCTGCATTCACCATCATCCTGGTTGACCTGCTTGGCCGTGCCGGCCTGGACAAGGTGCTGGCGCTGGCGGGCGGCCCGACCATGGTGGCGCTCTGGGCACAGCTGCAGTCGGTGGTTGAACTGGTCAGCGCGGTGACGATGGCAGGGGTGTTGCAGGGCCTGACGGTGCTGATCACGCAGGTGGACACGGTACGCGACGAACGCTGTCTGTTGCGGAACGCGCTCCGGCTGGGCCTGGGAACTTCGCTGGCCGTCGCGCTGCTGGTGGCGCTGGCGTCACCCGAACTGGCGGTCTGGCTGACACGCGGCAGGATCGAAACCGGATTGTTCGTGCTGGCGGCACTGGCCGGCTGCATCACGGTCGTTCCCGCCACACTGAATGCATACTGGCTGGGCAAGCACATGCAACAGCGCATGCTGGTACTCGCGTTGCTGGGCAGCCTGATATTGCTGCTGGTAGCGGCGAGCGCATGGTTCGGCATTTCACTGCGCGGCCTGATATGGACACAGACTGTGTTGCTGGCCCTACTGGGTCTGGCGATCTGGCATTATTTGCAGAAAAAACTGTGGCAACCCCGGGATGAATACGGCAGGGAATATTATCGGAAGCTGGTGAAGTTCGTGCCGGTGGGCCTGGCCATCGGCATCATGAGCCCGGTGTCGATGCTGCTGGTGCGCAGCATGCTGTCAGGCTCGATTTCATGGAACGACGTCGGATTCCTGCAGGCGCTGTGGCGATCCACCGAGTGGGTGACCTCATCCGCGGCCGGCGTGCTGTCGCTGATCTTCCTGCCGCGTTTCAGCAGCACTTACGGTTCGGCGCGGTTCGGCCGCGAAATGCTGCGCGCCGGCGTGGTGGTGCTGATCCCTGCGGCTATTTTCCTGCTGCTGATCTATTTCAATCAGCGCTTCATGCTGGCGCTGCTGTATGACACGCGCTTCGTGGTGAGCAACCAGGCTGCCGCGCTGATCATGCTGGGCAGCTGGATACGCATCGCGTCGTGGCTGTTCCTGTTCGGGCTATTCTCCGCGCATCGCACCCGGCTGATCATGGCGGGGGAGATATTGTCGCTTCCGCTTTATGCGCTGTTGCTGTGGTTGTTTGCCGACGGGATGACGCTGGAACGCACGGCCTGGCTGTATGTTGTCAGTTATCTGGTCTATCTCGGCTTCAACGCCGCCGCGTTGCTGTATTCATCACGCAGAACCTCCCGCGCCGCGATCGAGGCCGACCCCGCGTAGCCACCCGGCAAATTGCCCGTGCAAATTTGTGTACAATCTCGCACGGCATGAAGTTTCGCGTGTCTTGACAGCATGACGGGCGAACGCAACGATTGGCGAACGAAATTCAAACTTCACCCGTGCGCGGTGAAATGAACGACAAGGAGCGAGAGATGGCAAAGCTTACAGGAACAGCGCAAGCGGTGTGGATGGTGGCGATGATTGCCGTACTTGCGGGTTGCGGCGAGAGCGAACAGGCGAAGCCGGCGCCCAAGCCGGCACCACCACCGGTTCCGCATATTGTCGGCGGTTCGGTTTCCGGGCTGCCCGGCAGCGGACTGGTGCTCCAGCTTAACGGCGCGAACGACATGCCGGTCAGTGCCAACGGAAAATTCAATTTCCCCAAAACGCTGGCCATGGGCAGCGCTTATACCGTCTCGGTCAAGGCTTCGCCATCCGCGCCGGTCAAACAGACCTGCAAGGTCGATCAGGGCACCGGAAAAATCGCCAACGCGAACATCAGCAACGTCACGGTCACCTGCACCACCGTGACGTTTGCTGTCGGCGGAACCGTTTCCGGACTTGCCGGCAAGGGGAAGGGGAAAGAACTTGTGTTGCAGTTGAACGGGGCGAACGACCTGACGATCGCGAGCAACGGCAAATTCGTTTTCCCCGCTGTCCGCCTGCCCGATGGCAGCGATTACAGCGTGTCCATCAAGAGCATGCCTGCCAGGAAGAAATGCACGATCAAGCCGGTCAGCCTGGCCTTCGATCGCGATACGCTGAACATCGTTTCCGTCACCTGTTCCAAAAAGGGCCGGCGCAAATAAGCGGCGCGCCGTGCAGCACGGAACCGCAACCCGGAAAATAAATTTGCTTCCGGTGCAACCCCCAAGCGCGTTTCTGTATAATTAAATATCATCGTTGCATTGCGTAATTACTGATGTTGAGCAGAACCTTGAGTAACAACCGATGAAATTCCCGCTGCCGGAAGAGGACCTGATTCTGGATTGGAAGCGCCGCCTTGTGTTCTGGAGCGGGGCCGTCAGCGTGGGGCTGGCTGCGATCATGTTTGCGATTGCCTGCGAATGGGCGGACGGCGTTTTCCACAAACTGCTTGTCATCTCACCTTATTTGCCCCTGCTGATCACCCCGGTCGGAATCGCGCTGATCGTTTACCTGACTCGCAAGTACTTCCCGGGCGCACAGGGCAGCGGCATTCCACAGGTCATCGCATCGCTGGACCCGACAGAAAGCAGCAAAGTGCGCGAGCAGGTGCTTTCGCTGCGCGTGACAGCCGGGAAAATCCTGCTCACCATCTTCGGGCTGATGTGCGGGACAGCGGTGGGTCGCGAAGGTCCCACCGTCCAGATCGGCGCATCCATCATGCACAAACTGGGCAGTCTCGCCCGCTTCCCCAAGCATGATCTGGAAAAGGGGTTGATCCTCGCCGGTGCCGCCGCCGGCGTTGCCGCCGCCTTCAATGCGCCGCTGGCGGGTATCGTGTTCGCCATCGAGGAGATGAGCCGTTCCTTCGAAGAGCACAACAGCACGACCATCCTGATGACGGTCATTATTGCCGGGATTGCTTCGCTTGCCGTGCTCGGGAATTATTCCTATTTCGGCCACACCTCCGAATCGATGGGCTTCGGCAAGGAATGGTATGTGGTGGTCTTATGCGGCATCGTGGGCGGGCTGCTGGGCGGAATATTCAGTCGTATACTCATCGAGGTCAACAAAAAAGGTCTGAATGGCCGTATCGGCGACTGGATACGTGAGAGGCCGATTGCATTCGCGGCAGTCTGCGGCTTGCTGCTGGTAGTGGTGGGGCTGGTTTCGGGCAACAACACCTACGGCAGTGGATACATCGAAGCGAAAACACTGGTCGATGGCAATTCGATATTGCCGGAAAGCTACGGCCTGCTGAAAATGCTCGCCACGGCGATTACTGCCATCAGCGGAATCCCGGGAGGGATCATGGCGCCGACGCTTTCCGCAGGTGCGGGATTCGGTTCCAATATTGCACCCTTCTTTCCCTCTGTACCCGTTGGCGCGACGATCATACTCGGCATGGTCGCATACTTCACCGGCGTCACCCAAACGCCGATCACTGCTTTCGTCATTGTCATGGAAATGACCGACAACCACGAGATGGTATTGCCGCTGATGGCTGCTGCATTTATTGCCAAAGCCTGCTCGCGGCTGGTGTGCCCGACACCGATATACCGCTCGCTGTCAGAAAATTTCATCTACAAGCCGCCACCGCCCAAGAAGGATGTCGGGACCCAGACCGCGTTCATTCAACGCGAATCTGACTAGCAACACCGACCAATCCGAACAGTTTGATCGGTGGGCAAATGGAGTACAGTCCCGCTGAAATGCTAATCGACCTTGCTGACAAAAAGAGTCTGTGTAGGGTAAGCGAACTCTATCTTTTCTTTTTCAAATGATTCGAAAATCTCCAGGTTGATCGCCTGCTGTATATCCATGTATTTGGCGTAGTCCGCTCCGGTCACGTAGTAGACGAATTCAAAATCCAGGCTGGAGTCGCCAAAGGACGCAAAATGTCCGCGGTCGAAGGTGGTGTCCTGCTGGTCTTCGATGATGCGTCTGACGAGTGCCGGGATCGCTTTCAGCTTTTCGGAAGGCGTCTGGTAGATCATGCCCAGCTTGAAAACCACTCTGCGTCTTTCCATCTTCTTGAAATTGTGCACGCAGGAATTGGTCAGGTCCTTGTTCGAGAAGATCAGCAGTTCGCCGCCTATCGCGCGAATCCGGGTGGTCTTGATCCCGATATATTCGACCGTGCCCATCTTGTCCCCAACGACGATGAAGTCGCCGATGGCGAACGGCTTGTCGAAGAAAATCACGAAGTAACCGAACAGATCGCCGAGCACCGCCTGAGCGGCCAGTGCAACCGCGATGCCGCCGACTCCCAGTCCGGCAACCACGGCCGATATCTTGACGCCCATGTTGTCCAGCAGAAACACCAGCGCAGTCGCCCAGATCGCGAAATTGACCAGTCCGCGTATTCCCTTGAGCTGCTTTTCGCTGCCATCCGAAAGGACCGAGTTCTGCAGGTACGATTCGAGCCCGATATTGGCCGCAGAAATGATCGCCCTGACCGCAAGCACGGTGATCGCGACGATAGCCGCGATTCTCAGGCCGCTTTTGAACTCTGCCGAGAGGGCCAGCGTGTGCAGTGAAATATAAAAAACGCCGAGATAAACCGCCGGGACCACGGACTTCTCGATAGCCCGCACCAGCAAATCGTCGATCCGGGTTTCCGTCGAGCTGGCCCATTTTTTCAGCTTGGCCAGCACGTATCGTTTGAATATGTAAACGATCGCAATACCGCCGAGAAACAGGCCCAGCGACGCGAGATATTCGGATACCGCGTTGCCGAAAATCGAATAGGCCAGGAATTCATGCATCTGTTTTTCTCCTTGATTGCGCCGTCTGCAGCGCGATTTCATCGAATCCTGCAGTCGAGTTGCCGCTGCAATCATGCTGCGGCCAGGACTTATTGTACTTGCTGATCCGCATTGGTTCGATCCTGCATCGATATACCCATGAATATATCGTGGTCGCCCGACTGCCTGCGGGAGAGTATTATTTCCAGCCGCGCAAAACTTCGAGCCGGATACCGCCCGAAATTCGCACCTAACCACAAGGAGAACAGCATGACCAAGAGCACAAGTCTGACCACCGCGCTCGGTGGCACACCGGTAAAACTGTACGGTGACTTTCCGCAAGTGGGCAAACCCGCGCCTTCCTTCTCGCTGGTAAACAAGGATCTGGAAGATATCACGCTGGGCAGTTACGGCAGCAAGCGCAAGGTGCTGAACATCGTGCCCAGCCTGGACACCCCGACCTGCCAGGCTTCCGCGCGCCATTTCAACAAGGATGCTGCCGGCCTCGACAACACGGTCGTGATCAATATTTCCGCCGACCTGCCCTTCGCGATGGCCCGCTTCTGCAGCAGCGAAGGATTGAACAATGTGGACAATCTGTCCACGATGCGCGGGCGCGAGTTCATGCGCGACTACGGCGTCAAAATCGCGGACGGCCCGCTGGCCGGTCTGACCGCGCGCGCGGTGGTCGTGCTGGATGGCAACAATGTGGTGCGCTACACCGAAATGGTCAGCGACATCAAGAAAGAGCCCAACTACGACGCGGCGCTGGCTGCGTTGAAATCCATCTGATTCCTGCCGCGGAATAACCGCATCACCGGCGTGCCGTGCAAGCGGCGCGCCGGAATTCGTTGTGCCTTGAACTAATCTCCCGTTGTCGAATCTGAAGCCGGTACGGAAAGCATGCCCGCCAGCCAGGTTCATCAAAGGAGGATTAATTGAATATCCCGATACACAAGCGCTTCACCCATATTTCTGCCGGTGTGCTGATCCTTTTGTCGATCACGCTGGCGACCGGCTGTTCGCAAAAGCCAAGCGCTGACGAAAATGCCGCGCAGATCAAAGCCGCAGTCGACAAGGCTGTCGCCGAAGCCAAGCAGCAATTCATCGCCGATCAGCAGGCCGCGGACAAGGCCAAACAGGAAGCCGCTGCCCAGGCAGAGAAAAAACGCAAGCAGGAAGCGGTCGCCGCAGCCGAGAAGAAGCGGCGAATTGCCGAACAGCGCAAGGCCGCGGAACGGGCCAGTGCGGAACAGGCCCGGGCAAGCGCAGCAATGGTCAAAAAAGCCGTCTGCGCGAACTGCGGCGTGGTCGTGGCCATCACGCCGGTTGAAACGGAAGGACAGGGTTCGGGTCTGGGCGTGATTGCCGGCGGTGTCCTCGGCGGATTGCTGGGCCATGAAGTCGGCGGCGGTTCGGGACGCGATCTGACGACGATCGCCGGCGCGGTCGGCGGTGCGGTAGCCGGCAACAAGATCGAGAAGAATGCGAAAAAAGCCACGTCCTACGACATCACGGTCAGGCTGGATAACGGCGAAACAGTGAAATTCAACCAGGCGACCGTACCTGCCCTGGCGCTGGACGAGCGGGTCAAGATCGAAAATGGCCGGGTCGTGAAATACTGACGGCGCGCAGTGATCGGGTTGCGCAACCGCGCTTGATGGTATCGGGCCTTCAGAGTCCCATCAGCAGCAGCCACAGCGGCAGCGTCAGCGCGGACAGCAGCGTGCTCAGCATCACCTGCGCGGCGATCGTGTCGCCGTCGCCGCCCATGCGTTTCGCCAGCACGTATGACACCGTCGAAACCGGCAACGCGGCCAGCAATACGACTATGTGGAAATACACGCCGGTCAGCCCGAACGCAGTAGCCAGACCCCATGCGGTCGCGGGCAACACCAGCAGCTTGACCGCCACGCCATACCACAGCGTGCCGGGATGGCTGTGCAGCCCCTGGATGCGCAGTCCCGCGCCGACCGCGACCAGACCCAGCGGCAGCGAAGCTTGCGACAATAAACCCAGCGTGGCATTGAGCATCGCCGGCAACGGGATTCCGGCAAGGCTGAAAGTGATGCCGCCCGCAGTCGCGATGATCAGCGGGTTGAGCAGAATCTCCCTGAGCCAGTGGCTCTCACTGTGGCGCGCCAGCATCAACGTCGCAGCGACGTTCGCGAACGGAACCATGAAACCCATCAGCAGGCCGATTGCGGCGAGCCCCTCGTGTCCGTGCAGTCCGCCGGCGATCGCGAGCCCGACATAGCTGTTGAAACGGAAAGAAGTCTGGAAGGTCGCCGAGTAGACCCGGGACGGGGCATGCAGAAAATATTTCGCGACATAGCCGATGGCCATCCCGGCGCACATGAACAGCGTCGCGACCATCAGCATCGGCGTCGCGGCGCCGAAGTCGATCTCGAAATGCGCGAGGGTATTGAACAGCAGCGCGGGGAAGAACACGAAGTAGATCAGCCGGTCCAGCTGCGGCCAGAAGTCCTCGCGCAGGCCGAACCAGCGGCGCATGGCCACGCCCAGCAGAATCAGCAGGAAGATCGGGATAATGGTTTGCGCGACGGACATGATGTTGGTACAGACCCAAAAGGCCCGTATGTTAATCAATGCCGGCCGCTTAATCTATTTGTTCCGCTACACCGATCGGGAAAATCATCCGGACTGGCGTGGATGGCCGCTCCTGCACCGGGCGATTTTCGATGCAAGTTGCCGCGCCTTGCCGCCAATGAAGTTCAGCTTGCCTCTATTCAGGCATACCCTGCCACAGCATGTCGTAGCCCAGTTCCTTGCTGTCCGTACACAGTTTGCCCAATGCGGCAAATTTGTCCCTGAATACTTCGTCGGCATGCGACCTTTCATGTTCCTCGAACGACTTCCAGTAGGTGACGATGGCGACATGGCTGTCCTCAGTCCTGGTACCGCTCAGCGATCCTTCCTCCGAGACAAACCCGGAGAACTGGTAAACCTGTCCGGCGACAAACCCGCCTTTGTTTCCGCCATAGGTGTCCTTCACGACATTGCACATTTCACCCAGGGCAAGCTCGACATCCTCCATTTTGACACCGGGTTTCAATTTGACCGTATTGAAAAGCATTTTTACCCCGAATGGAATGGTAATTGCTGTATACATAATCAACCCTCCTGAATGATGAGTTTAGAAACCGGCTGCTCCGGTTTGACTAATGCAGCCGTCCAATGGGAAAGCATTCTTAACATTTATTTACATTGGGGCAGACTCTGAAAGATCAATATGCACACAGCGCGATAGCCGCTGTACACGGGAGGGATTCACGAAAAAAATGCCGATTGAATACTTAATCAGCGGGGTGTAGAGTTAGCCGGGTTCGATTCAAGTTGATTTATATTTCGATATCAATACCGTGAATGCCACGGATAGCACCACGATTACCGGAGAGATCATGAACAGGAATATTCTGACCGGAATTGCCGTTCTTGCCGCCGCTCTCGTTGCCAGCGGATGTGTCAGCACCGGCACGTTCGACAAGATGCAGGCGGGAAAAGACGATCAGATCGCTGCGCTGCAGAAGCAGAAGGCAGACCTGGACAAGCAGGTTGCCGCGATGCAGCAGGACAACGGTTCGCTGAAGCAGCAGCTTGCGGACTGCAACCGGCAGAACACCGCGATGCAGGAACAGATCGGGTTTCTCGGCCAGCAGCGATCCGTGTTGCTCGAGGCGAGCAAGCAGCATCAGCAGCAATACGACGCGCTGCTGAAGAGCCTGTCCAGTGAAGTGGAAAAGGGCCAGCTCCAGGTACGCCAATACAAGGACATGCTGACCGTGGACCTGGCAGAGCAGATATTCTTCGATTCGGGCCGAGCGACGCTGAAGACGGGCGGCAAGGAAGTATTAAAAAAGGTCGGTGCCGCGCTGAAAGGCTATCAGGACAAGATCATCCGCGTGGTGGGTTATACCGACAACGTTCCCGTTGCGAAGTCGCTGCAGGCCCGCTACCCGACCAACTGGGAACTTTCCGTTGCGCGCGCAACCACCGTGGTGCGCTTTCTGCAGGATGTCGGCGTACCGCCTGAGCGCTTGGTGGCATCCGGCAGGGGAGAATACGATCCTGTTGCATCGAATGATACGCCGGAGGGGCGCCAGAAAAACCGCAGGATCGAGATCATGCTGATCGACCAGAGCCTCGCCAGCGAAATGGAGAAATCGATCCACTGACACACGATTCCCGGGACACACGACTTCAGGGACACACGAATCCCGATTGACGAACCAGCCACCTTCCATCACAACCAACGGAGAACACCATGAATAGATTGCACAACGTTACCCTGCCGGTAATCCTGCTGGCAGCACTGGCCTTGTCCGCCTGCGCGAGCCAACCGGAGGCCGCCGCGCCCGCACCGGCTGTCGTTGCTGCCGAACCTGCCGCCGCGCCCGCTCCTGCGCCAGTCGCCGAACAGGCCGCACCTGCCCCGGCAGTAATCGCCGAGGCTCCCGCGCCCAAGCCGGTGGTCAAGAAGGCCCTGAAACACAAAAAGGTAATGAAGAAAGCAGTCGCGCCTGCCCCGGTCAAGCCGGTGGAAGCGACGCCGCCGCCCGCACCGGCACCCGAGGTGCAACCGGCCGCACCAGCTGCCCCGCCGGTAACGACGCCGGCGCCGGTGCAGCCGGTGGCGGAGCAAGGATTCCTTGACAGCTACTGGCCATGGCTGCTCGGCATCATCCTGATCGCAGCCGGAGTACTGTGGTGGATATTGATGGGAAGAAAGAAGGACTAACTGCCCGACCGGATGCGCCGTTCAGCGGCGCATCCTTTCACGTTCAGCGGCGCATCCCTTCACGGAAGATAGCCCGTCCCGAAAGATAGCCCGGCGTCGATCGCGATCCCGGGCTATCAATCCGTCTGCGCGATGAATTGCTGCAGCGCCGGCCCATCGAAAGGCCAGCCGAGCTCCGCGCCGCTGTCGTCGCGCCGCAGCACCGGAATGCGTATCCGGTATTTTTCCAGCAACGCGTCGTCTGACGCGATGTCGACATATTCGGCGGCGATGCCGGCCGCTTCCAGAAGCGCTTCGGCCTGCTCGCACAAATGGCAGTAGCGGGTTCCGTAAAGCAGCAGATTCATGTTCACCTTTCCTGCACAGGCACTGTTCTGTGCTGATCCCCCGGCTTTATCTGTCCCCGGCTGAAATACCCAGCTCCCGGTACAACCTGCCAACCAGTGCGCGCAGTTCATCCAGTTCGGCCTCCAGCTTGGCGACATTGGCCTTGAGCGCGGCGATCTCGCCCACCGTGACATCAACGGACGGGGCGGCGTGTGCGGTGGGCTGTTGTTCGACAGCGGGCATGCCTGAGAGCAGTTGAGTCCAGCGGTTTTCGCGCGCGCCCGGCTGGCGCGGCAGCTCCATCACCAGCGCACCGGCCCCGCGTTCTGCCAGTTCCTGCAGAAAACCTTCCACCGAAGAGATGTCGGCAAACTTGTGCAGGCGCTCGCTGTTGATGCGCAGTTCGCCCGCCGTCTGCGGCCCGCGCAACATCAGCATGGCCAGCAATGCGGTGGACTGGGAAGGTATCTGCAGCACCCGCTCGATGTTGTGTGCATAGCGCGCGACCCGTCCGCCGCTCGACTCAACCAGCCAGCGACAGGAACTTGAGGTTATCCACTGCCGCCTGCACCTCGGATTCGGAGGCTTCGATGATCGGATCGCGGCTGGTTTTCTGGTTGCAGCCCGCCACCAGGGTATTCAGCGTCAGCGGATAGGTATCCGGCACCGTGCGCTGCTTTTCGGCCAGCACGCCGAGCACGCGGGTTTCGAGTAGTGACAGGACAGGGAGGGAGTGGGCGGGGAGTGTGGTTGTCATGGTTGCCTGGAAAGTTGAAGGATTATTGCCGCGGGCGCATCGCAGCACTGGCAATCATTGCAATTTCCTGGGCTATTCCCTGGCCCAGTAGGGGGTTGCGATTCCTTCGCCCAGATCGGCTTCGATCAGGCGGCGGCGCACCTCGAGCAGATGCGCGATCAAAGCGGGTTCGTGTTTTCCGTAGGCTTCCGCATCCGGAATGCGGTTCACCACGACACCGAGCAGCTCGGTGATCGCGTTGCCGATCGAGTTCTGGCTGATGGTCACGATCAGCTTGCCGGCATCATTGCGGTAGATCAGCTGCTTGAATGCGGGCTGCCAGCGTATCGCATTCGCATATTTCGGATCGACGATGCACAGGTCGCGCACCTTCTTCGCCGTCTTCATGAAATCGTTGTTGAACAGCAGCACGCTTTCCACCTGCTCCGGAAAATACACATCCGGCAGCATCGCTGCATTATGCGTGGAAACCTGCGAGAAGAACGTGCGGTAGAAATCGATGAAGCCCTTCAGCACCTCGTCGTATTCCCGCCAGAAATGCACATCCCTGAGCGCGCTTGCGCCGCCCGGGATTTCCCAGCTTGGCAAACCCTGCGGGTATCCGGTCAGCGCGATGCGCGCATCCTCGCCGCTGGCCGGCTTCAGGATGCGCAGCTTCAGCGCCCGGTCGAAGAACTCGCGATACACGTCGCGCATGTATGCCTGGAACAGGCTGTGCTGGCCGCCGTCGGTCAGGTTGGGATTGGCGGGATCGGCGAGCTTCGCATTGCGCAGGGTGGCCATCGGGAAAACCACGAAATGGTTGTGCAGCATCCGTATGCTGGGCACGCCGGGCGATGTCAGCGGCCAGGTCGCATCCAGGCTCGCCTCGCCAGCCAGGATCAGCGCCTGTTCCGGATCGGGATACTGCTCCAGCATGTATTCGATGATGATCTGGTTCATCCGGTCCCAGACATGCTTCACGCTGTCCGCGACCTGGGTGCGCCGCACCGGCCGCCCCAGCGGATTCAGTATCGTCCTGGACGTGTTGTGGATGATGGAGCAATCGAACTCGGTGCTGTGGCCCAGCGCCTTGCGGTACAGCAGCAGGTTTTCCGGGTTGGTCAGCAGGCCGTTGTTGTTAGCCAGGTCGTTCAGGTTTTCCGTGCTGTTGAAGAACTCGTTGTGTTTCATTCCCTCCGGAACTTCCAGCGGGATCGGCCGGAAAGGAGTGACGATTTCGCGCGGGCCGGTTTTCATCATGCCACTCCCTGTTTAGATTCCGGCAACACTTGCGCGCCTGCCTGTGCCTGCAACACCGCCTTCAGCAATTGCCAGCAGCGCGCGACGGATTCGATCCGGACGCGCTCGCCGGGTGCGTGAGCGCCGTGTATGTCGGGTCCGAACGAGATCATGTCCAGGTGCGGATGGCTGGCGGCAAGCAGCCCGCATTCCAGTCCGGCGTGGATCACCTGCAGCGTGGCAGGCTGGCCGAATTGCGCGGTGTACGCCTGCTGGCAAAGATCCAGCAGCGGCGAGGACGGATCCGGCGTCCAGCCCGGATACGCGCCGTCCTTCCAGGCGTGCAGCGCATAACCGGCGGCGAACGAGACCAGCTTGTCGGCCAGCGCATCCGCCCGCGCATCGTGCAGCGAGCGCACCTTGAACGTCGCCCTGAACGCGCCGTGTTCCAGCGCGACCACGCCGAGGTTGCTGGAGGTGTCGGTCACGCCGGGAAAGTCGGCGCTGGTCTGCGCGACACCGTTGACGGCACTGTCGAGGAAAGCCAGCAGGTGGTCGCGCTCCGCGTTCGCGACGGCGCTGTCCGGCGGCGTATCGGAATGACTGCATCCGAACGATACGTTCCCGTCCATCCCGGCGAACCGCGTCCGCCATGCCTGGTGCCGGTGTTTTACCCATGCGTCGATGCTTGCCGCAACGGCTGCGGGCAGCGCGCACAGCGCAAACGCCTCGCGCGGGATCGCATTGCGCGCAGTGCCGCCCTTCATTGCGATCAATCGCAGGTCGGCGTGCGCGGACAGATCGCGCAGCGCCTCGGCGAGCAGCTTGATCGCATTGCCGCGCCCGAGATGGATGTCGATGCCGGAATGGCCGCCGCGCAGGCCGGACACCTCGAACTGCAGCAGCGCATAGTCCGGCGGCACGCTTTCCTGTTTGCAATCGTGGCGCACCTCCACATCCACGCCGCCCGCGCAGCCCAGATAGAAATGTCCCCACTCTTCGGTATCCAGATTGATCAGCGTGCTGCCGTGCAGCGCGCCGGGCGCCAGCCCGCGCGCGCCGTCCATGCCGCTTTCCTCGTTGATGGTGAGCAGCACTTCCAGCGGCGGATGCATCAGGCCCGGCTCGTCCAGCGCGGCCAGCGCGAGCGCGACGCCGATGCCGTTGTCGGCGCCCAGCGTGGTGTCGTCCGCGACCACCCAGCCATCGCGCACCACTGCGCGTATCGGGTCGTGCGCGAAGTCGTGCCGCGTTCCGCTGTTGGCCTGGCACACCATGTCCAGATGGCCTTGCAGGATCACGCCGGGCTGCCCTTCGCATTCAGAACTGGCGCATCCGGGACTGGCGGGCTTGCTCAGGATCAGGTTGCCTGCGGCATCGACGCGGGCGGTGATGCCGCGCACTTCTGCCCACGCGATCAGGTGATCGATCAGCGCGGCTTCGTGCAGCGAGGCACGCGGTATTGCGCACAGCGTCGCGAAGTGCACCCAGACAGGGTGAGGCTGGAGGTTTGCAAGATTATCGGTGGTTGTCATCAGAGGGTTGGCCGTGAATTGTCTGAGCGAGTTTGAATAAATCTGACGCGTATTTTAGCTCAGCGCTGCAGCCCGGAATATTGATTTGATACACAACGTGTTGTGCAGGCCCCTGCAGCGCCGGAATGGCCACCCCGTCTGCTATCATCGCGCCATGCTCAATATCCAGAACCTGACCTGTTTGCAGGGCGGCATCCCGCTGCTGCAGAACGTGAATCTGCAGGCCTACGCCAACCAGCGCATCGGCCTGGTCGGCAGGAACGGCTGCGGGAAATCCACGCTGTTCCGGCTGATCCGCGGCGAGATCAGGCCGGACGGCGGCGAGGTCTCGCATGCAGTCCGGCAAGACCATCGCATACGTCGAACAGGAGATCGCGAACTCCGATCAGCCTGCAATTGAATTCGTGCTCGACGGCGATGTGGAACTGCGCCTGCTGGAGAAAGCGCTGGCGAAGGAAAATCACGACAGCGCGTGGTTCGATGCGCAGCACCGCTTCGAGGCGATCGACGGCTACGGCGCCAAGGCCCGCGCCGCGCAGCTGCTGAACGGACTGGGCTTTGCCAACGACACGCTGGAACGCCCGGTCGCCAGCTTCTCCGGCGGCTGGCGCATGCGCCTGAATCTGGCGCGCGCGCTGATGCACCGCGCCGACCTGCTGCTGCTCGACGAGCCGACCAACCACCTCGACCTCGAAGCGATCCTGTGGCTGGAGCAATACCTGGCGCGCTATCCCGGCAGCATCCTGCTGGTCTCGCACGACCGCGAATTCCTGAACGCCTGCGTGAACCGCATCGCGCATATTCACGACAACACCCTGGATGTCTACAGCGGCGACTACGACGACTTCGAGCGCGCCCGCGCGGAGCGCATCGCGCAACAGAACCAGGCGTTCAACAAGCAGCAGGAAAAGATCGCGCATCTGGAAGACTTCGTGCGCCGCTTCCGCGCCAAGGCCACCAAGGCCAAGCAGGCGCAAAGCCGCATCAAGGCGCTGGACCGGATCACGCGCATCGCCCCCGTGCACGTCACCGACGGCCATTTCGAACTGGAGATCGAGGCGCCGGAACGCAGCCCCGATTTGTTGATGCGCGCGGAGAAGATGGGCTTCGCGTACGGCGACAATGGGCAGAGCAACAGCCCTGCCCATTCCCCTCTCTCCGGCTCTCTCCCGCAAGCGGGCGAGAGGGACAAGGTCTCGCTACGCGAGCCTCGCGGTAAGGTGCTGTTTCGCAACATCGACCTGGTGCTGCGTTCCGGCGCGCGCATCGCGCTGCTCGGGCCCAACGGCGCGGGCAAATCCACGCTGATCAAGCTGCTGGTCGGCGAACTCCAGCCCACCTCGGGCAGGCTGGAGATCACCCCCGATATCCGCATTGGCTACTTCGCGCAGCACCAGCTGGAAAATCTGGACAGCGCGGCGACGCCGCTGCAGCATATGGAACGGATCGCGCCCAGGGAAACCACGCTGACGCTGCGCAGCTTCCTCGGCCGCTTCGGCCTGGCCGGCGACAGCGAAGACCGCCCGGTGGAAACGTTCTCCGGCGGCGAGAAAAGCCGGCTCGCGCTCGCGCTGCTGGCCTGGCAGAAGCCCCACCTGCTGCTGCTCGACGAACCGACCAACCATCTCGACCTGGACATGCGCGACGCGCTGACCATCGCGCTGGAGGAATACACCGGCGCGGTGGTGATCGTGTCGCACGACCGCAGCCTGATCCGCGCGGTGGCCGACGAGCTGTGGCTGGTCGCCGATGGCGAAGCCAGACTGTTCGACGGCGACCTGGAAGACTACAAGCGCTGGATCGAGACGCGCCAGCCGCGCGAGGCCGCCGCGCAAACTGAAAAGCCGCGCACACAAAACGCGCCCAAACCGAACCGCAAGGCGCTGCAGTCCAAACAAACCAAACTCGAAACCGCGCTGGCTGCCGCGCAGGCCGAACTCGCCGCGGTAAACCGGCAACTCGCCGACCCCGCCACCTACGCCAGCCCCGACCGTGCCAGGATTTCCGAACTGAACGCGGCGCACGCAAAGCTGGAAGCGCAAGTCGCAGCGCTGGAGGAAAGCTGGCTGGAACTGGAGACCGCGATCGGGGAGTGACGCCGGTCGGTCGTTGCAGGCACATCGCGAGCGGCTGTTAGATTAGAATATGCTTATCCATCTAACCTGATTGATAGTGGGCAACCTGATTGATATTGGGCAACCAGATATTGGGCAAGTGGATATTTGCCTTTGCCAACAACAAAAAGATCGGAAACAAACTCAATGGGACACAATCCTTATTCACAATTCGAGACAGCAGAACTGATCCTGAGGGACCAGCTGGCGATCGATCGCACCCTGCTCGCGAACGAACGCACCCTGTTGTCGTACCTGCGCTCGGGCGTGGCCTTGTTTATCGCCGGGGTATCGATCATTCATTTCTCGCACGAGCTCTGGTTTACCGTGACCGGGTTCATCTGCCTTCCAAGCGGGATCATTACCGTGTGGTTCGGCGCATCGAGATTCAGGAAAATGGATAAGGCGATTTCGGTTGTCCGGGTGCAAATGGGCAAGCTGAACGCGGATGAATAAGCGATTGCCGGACTGGAATCCAGCCGTCAGCGAACACCGTCTGAACTTGATTCGAGAAAATGCCCGGACGAATGCCAAGCTGCCCGTATAAAGAGTCGAATGGTGAGTGAACACGGCTGGAATTCCCGTGTTTCCTCACTTTTTTCCATTGATCGTGCCTGCGAAATTGTGTCCGGTAGTAACCAAACACGCTCCGCCATTTTGTTCTATTGTTAAAACAAGGCAATGTCCGTTTTGTGCCAGAAAGCGGACGCAGGAATGAGAGAAAATGGGTATGCGCAAAAGGCAGAAACGTGTCAATAGCCGAAGTTCAACAGAGCGTTCTGATTGACTCTGACATGACTAGTTCGGGAACTTCTGTTGGGTTAGTGTATGGCGGAATTCACATCTTGGTGACACGCTCGCCTCGCCGACTGGAGGCGTCGGAATGTAGTGCGCCGGTACAGCTCCGCCTTCGGCGACGCGCCGGCGCGCCTGCTCGGGCGTCTCGATCAGCGCCGCCGCTGCCAGCGCGGCTTTCCGATCCACCTCGACCGGGCCGTGCTCATCCGGCGGCGGCATCATGTTTGCGTGGTAGTAGGCAATGGTCCTGTGTGCCAGGTCGACTTTCTTGTATGGATCGATGTCGCGCTGATTGGTTCGTCTGGGCGTGACTGCGACACTGTCGACGAGTTCGTGGTCGAACCACCATTTCTTGACCGGGTTGCGCATGCCGTTGCCGAGGAGGTCGTCCAGCCACGTCGCGATCGGCACCAGCACCGGCTTGATCCATTGGACGCGGATACCGAACCAGTGCGCCGCACGCGTCAGCAGCCCGCCGTCAGCGTCCACGACCTTGTTGATCGGGCAGGTCTTCAGGCAGCGACCGCAGGCTGAACCTTTCGGGTTGGTCACCTGGTAGCGCGCGCAGCGCTCCACGTCCGGCTTCCATATTTCGTAGCCGTTGCACATTACCTTGCCGCCGAAAGAAATTGCGCTGCAGGGGCACTCACGCGCGCATTTCAGGCAGTGGCCGCAGAAATACTGCAGGCCGAAATCGATCGGCTGGTCGACCTCCATGGGGAGATCCGTTGTCACCACCACCGACTTGAATCTCGGCCCGACGAAGGGATTGAGCACCAGTTCGCCGATGCGGCTGAGCTCTCCAAGTCCGGCCCAAAGGACGAGCGGGAGCTGAAGTACGTCGCTGTCGGCATCAGTCTGCGCGCGGGCGGGAAAGCCGTTTCCGCGCAGGAATTCGGCCATGGTGCCGGCGATCTCCGCGCCGCGCAGGTGGCCGCGCATCGACTGCGCCCCGGAAATCCAGTCATCCCCGCTTGCGCCTTCCATGGTGTCGTAGCCCTGGTCGATCAGCATCACCACGGCATAGCGATGATAGGGCTGTATCTCGTTGCCGTCCTCCTTGTGCGAATACCACGCATAGCGGGGAATTTCGCAGATTCCGGTCAAGTCGGAACCGAGGAAATACGAGAGCGACTTGATCGCGCGCGCATTGGCCGCGGGATCGCCGAAGCCGTTGGCTTCCGCGGCGCTGACCTCGCCATCCTGAAATGGAACCAGCGCGCGGATCGTTTGCTGCAGACTGCAGGAAAATGGTGTTTTGGAGGCGAATCGCGTGCGCTCCCGCTTCGTCCTTAGGCCCAGGTCGCCGTGCACTGCCCGCTGGAAGAACGCAGCCCGCTTCGGAACGCGCGGCACCTCGTCGTCCAGGATCAGCGTCGTCGGGCGAGCCGCGCGTTTGACGGTTTCCATCGGGTAGCGGCTCAGGTGCGAGGCACGCTTTGTCCGGCGCTTGCGTTCCCTGCCCGACTGCGCGCCGTTGATGCCCCACCAGTAGCGCAACCCCCTGGCCCTGAGCGCATTGGCATGCAGCGGCCGGTCGGGAATTAATTCGTAGTCCGTGGAAACAGCGGCCACCGAGAAACGCCGTCCCAGATACGGGTTCTCGATCGCTTGCCCGGAGCGAACGGCCAGGCCGGAGAGCACCGCCAGTTTATCCAGGTCGAGCGCTAAGCATCCCGCGACATGTCCGCGCGCCGTGTATCCCATGCAGCGAATGTGCCCGGCCAATACGGCGATGATTTCAGCCGCGCGCATATCGGCGAGCTTACGAACCGCATCCCTGGTCCAGCCATAGGCAAGATTGTCCGCCTCTGGCAGGCGCGTGTGCTCCACCAGGATGACGACGGCGAAATCATGCCCCTGCTCCCGAGAGCCGGGGAGCCAGGCCGATTCCGGGATACGACAAATGCCTGCCTGGCTTGCGTCCATAAAATAGGCGCCGCCTTTGATGTCCACCACCCGCGGCCCGAGTTCTTCGGGTAACGGCGCGCGCGCAGGCGCCACCTTGCCTTCGGCAAAGCGCGCATAGATTTCCCGGTATCGATCCAAGGCAGGCGCAAGAAGACCTTCAGAAAATTCCTGCGATGGAAGTGATCGCGGCGGCGACAGCCGTTCCTGTTCCAGCACGGTATCGTCGCGTGGCAAAACCTCCAGCGGAAAGGGACCGAAATGGAACGGGCGGTTCCTGGAACGCGGGTGAATCAGAATTTTTCCCCTGTTGTGGAAAATTGACGCGGATTACAGTGTGAGCAAATTTACCGGATAACTAAGCAATCTTTAGTCCCCGTTGCGGCAGCACTTGGGGCTATGGAAAGATTTGGCATTAATCTATCAGTAAAAATCACATACTGCCAGAATAGACTGCCAGAATAGAAAATTATTGCTTCGAAATCAGCGGAGGGGACCAACAATAATTCAAATTCTGAACAACTGTTTTCGGTAAAAGTGAAGAGCGGGAATGGGTCCGGAAGCGACTGTTTGTAGTCGCTGACACTTATGTCCACTATCCCCCCAAGAGCAGCCGTTTGCGTTCTAGCGTTCGATAGAAAAAGGCCCCGATCGTTTCAGACCAGGGCCTCCCATTTTTCAACTCTTTTTACTGGCGGCTTGGAATAATACCGGGCATTTTTTCCCCGCCACGTTCTCCGGGAACAAATTGCGGATCGGTCGATGCATGATGGATCAGACGGTCAGCACCGTCGAGCCGGTGGTCTTGCGCGCCTCGAGGTCGCGGTGTGCCTGCGCCGCATCCTTCAGCGGATAAGTCTGGTTGACGTTGATCTTCACCTCGCCGGAACCGACCACTGAGAACAGGTCCGCCGCATTTTCTTCCAGCAGCGGCCGGGTCGCAACGAAGGTCGCGAGCGTCGGCCGTGTGATCATCAGCGAACCCTTTTGCGACAGCAGCGACAGGTCGAACGGCGGGACCGGGCCCGACGATGAGCCGAACAATACCATCAGGCCGCGCGGCCGCAGGCAGTCCAGCGATTTCATGAAGGTGTCCTTGCCGACCGAATCGTAGACCACGGACAGCTTCTCGCCGCCGGTGATTTCGAGCAGCCGCGTCTGGAAATCCTCGCGGGTATAGACGATAGTATGGTGGCAGCCGTTGGCCCTGGCCAGCGCGGCCTTCGCGTCGCTGGAAACGGTGCCGATCACGGTCGCGCCCAGTGCGGCGGCCCACTGGCAGACGATCAGGCCGACCCCGCCGGCTGCCGCGTGTATCAGTATCGTGTCGCCCGGTCCTACCTTGTAGATGCCGCGGATCAGGTAGCGCGCGGTCATCCCCTGCAGCATCATCGCCGCCGCGGTGCGGTCGTCGATGTTGCCCGGCAGCTTGACCACCTTGTCTTCGGGGATCAGCCTGGCTTCGGCATAGGCACCGATCACCGATGCGTACGCGACCCGGTCACCCGGTTTCAGGTGGCTGACGCCGTCGCCGACCGCGTCCACGATGCCGGCCGCTTCCATGCCCGGCACGAACGGCAGCGGCAGCGGGTAGAGCCCGGTGCGGTGATAGACATCGATGTAGTTCAGCCCCACCGCGGTATGCTTCAGCCTGACCTGGCCGGGGCCGGGTGCGCCGACGTCGACCGCTTCCCATTTCAATACCTCGGGACCGCCGGTCTGATGAACCCTGATCGCATTTGGCATGGTGAACCTCCCCCAAAGAATTAAAAAAGCATTTAAACATAACTTCGCGGCGCTGTGTTCGGCGCGCCAATGTTGCTAATATTGCGGCTCTGCCCAACCGCCGCGCGAAGGACTATCGATGAACAACAAATTAACGGTGCTGGTCACCCGCAAGCTGCCGCAGGCCGTGGAAGACCGGCTGCGCCGCGATTACCAGCCGCGTTTCAACCCGGAAGACCGGCTCTACACCGCCGGCGAGCTGATCGCGCTGGCGCAGGGTGCCGACATCATCCTGCCCTGCCATACCGAAAAATTTTCCGCCGACGTGATCGCGCGCCTGCCGGCATCCGTGAAGGCCATCGTCTGTTTTTCGGTCGGCGTCGACTACGTCGATCTTGCCGCGGCGAAGGCGCGCAACATCATCGTGACCAACACACCCGATGTGCTGACCGACGCGACCGCCGAGATCGCGATGCTGCTGATGCTCGGCGCGGCGAGGCGCGCCAGCGAGGGCGAACGCCTGATACGCGCGGGGAAGTGGAAATCGTGGAGCCCGACTTTCATGATCGGAAGACAGGTCACCGGCAAACGGCTCGGCATCATCGGCATGGGGCGGGTCGGACAGGCCACCGCTGAGCGTGCCCGCGGCTTCGGCATGACCATCCTGTATTCGAACCGCAGCCGCCTGAAGCCCGAGCTGGAAAAAGGCGCGACCTGGTTCGATAGCGTCGAGGCGCTGCTGCCGCACTGCGATTACCTGGCGCTGCATTGCCCGGCCACCCCCGAAACGCACCACCTGCTCAATGCCGGACGCATTGCGCTGCTTCCCGACGGCGCGATCGTGGTGAACACCGCGCGCGGCAGCGTGGTCGACGATGATGCGCTGGTTGCCGCGCTGCGCTCCGGCAAGATCGCCGCGGCCGGGCTCGATGTGTTCAACGGCGAACCGGACAACATCCATCCCGGTTACCGGGAACTGGAGAATACCTTCCTGCTGCCGCACATCGGCAGCGCGACGTTCGAGACCCGCGATGCGATGGGCTTCCGCGCGCTGGACAATCTCGATGCGATCGCTGCCGGCAGCGAACCGCACGATCGCGTTGCCTGAGCAGTCTTCTGGCGAAAGCCGGCAACGCCGGAAAATGGCTGCAATAAATGCACGATATAATCGCTGCAATTTATTGAGTTTGGTCGAAAGGGATCAGTGTCATGTATCAGCGCATATTGGCAGCGGTAGACGATAGTCCGACATCGGATCTGGCACTACAGGAAGCGATCCGCCTGGCAAAGGATCAACACGCCCAACTGCGAATTGTCTATGTGGTCGACAAGATCGCGATCTACAACAGCACCCAGCTATCGCCTGAAATAGAGAAAACATGGATAGACATCGGGCGCGGGATTTTGGACAAGGCGCAGCGATCGGCACGCGCCGGCGGGATTGATGCAGAAGTCAGGTTGCTGGAAACCGAGGTCCCCGGCGAGAGGATGGCAGAAGCCATCGTCGCGGAAGCCGGCACTTGGCCGGCAGACCTTGTTGTGGCAGGTACTCATGGCCGGAGCGGGTCTGGATCATCTGCTGATGGGCAGTGTGGCAGAAGGCATCGTGCGCGGTTGCCCGGTGCCGATCCTGCTGGTCCGTAACCGGCAACTGAAATCTGCGCATCCGGGCACTTCCGCCGGCCACCCCTGATTAAAAGTCAAAGATGCCCGAAGTTATCCCACTGCAAGGGCTCACCAGCACTGAAGCGCGGCAACGGCTGATAAAGTACGGCCCCAACATGGTCGCGGAAGATCGCCCGCATCCTTGGCTGCTGTTCCTGAAAAAATTCTGGGCACCGGTTCCCTGGATGCTGGAAGCCACCATCGCATTGCAGTTCGCCATCGGCAAGGCCGAAGAAGCGGCGATCATTGCCTTGCTGCTGATATTCAATGCCGTGCTGGGTTTCGCCCAGGAGCATCGTGCCAACAAGGCGCTGGCACTGCTCAAAAGTCGTCTGGCGATCCAGGTGCGCGTGCTGCGCGACAAAGTCTGGCAGCAGATGGCCGCGCAAGAGCTGGTGCCGGGAGATGTGGTGCATCTGCGCATGGGCGATCTTGCGCCAGCCGATATACGCCTGCTCGACGGGCAGGCGCTGCTCGATCAATCCGCGCTCACCGGCGAATCACTGCCGGTTGAGGCGGGGATGGGTGCAACGGTGCACGCCGGCACCATCGTGAAGCGCGGCGAGGCATCGGGTGAAGTCATTGCGACCGGCGCAAATACCTATTTCGGCAAGACGGCCGAACTGGTGCGCAGCGCCCGGACGACAAGCCACCTCGAGATTCTTATCCTGACCATCGTCAGGTACCTGGTGACGCTGGACGCGATACTGGTTGCCGCCTTGCTGCTCTACAGCCGGATGTACGGCATTGCGATAACCGAGGTGCTGCCCTTCGCGCTGATCCTGCTGGTGGCTTCGGTGCCCATTGCGCTTCCGGCAACCTATACCGTTGCAACGGCGCTCGGCGCAGTCGAACTGGCGCGGAACGGCGTGCTGGTGACGCGGCTGTCGGCCATCGAGGAAGCCGCTGCGATGGATGTGCTGGCCAGCGACAAGACCGGGACCATTACCCAGAACCGGTTGGCATTGAGCGCGCTCCATTCCTGCGCACCCTATACCGACGATGACCTGCTGTACTGGGCCGCGCTTGCCTGCGACCAGGCAACGCAAGACCCGATAGACCTGGCCATACTGGATGCGGCGCAATCGCGCGGACTGCTTTCCGGCCTGCCGCAACGCTTGCGCTTCATCCCTTTTGACCCCGAGACCAAACGCTCGGAAGCCGAATACGACCGGAACGGCGACAAGTTGCGCGTGCTCAAGGGAGCACCGACCGTGATCGCCGCGCTGGTCGGAAATGGAAACGATATCCGCGCGGATGTGGAGCGACTGGGCGCCGATGGTTCGCGCGTGCTGGCGATCGCCGCCGAGACTGCCGGCAACGGCCTGCATCTCGCCGGGCTGGTGGCGCTGCAAGACCCGCCGCGGGAGGATTCTCAAGCGCTTATCCGGGACCTGCACGACCTTGGGGTGCGGGTGCTGATGGTTTCCGGCGACGGTCCCGCGACGGCCCGCGCGGTTGCCGGACAGGTGGGCATCGGCACCCGCGTGTGTGCGCCGGAAGATCTGCAACAGGCGATACAGCGAAGTGTGCTGGACTATGACGTGTTTGCGCGGGTATTGCCGGAAGACAAGTTTCGTCTGGTCCGGGCATTGCAGCAAAGCGGGCATGTGGTCGGCATGAGCGGCGATGGCGTGAACGATGCGCCGGCGCTCAAGCAGGCGGAGGTTGGCATTGCCGTGGCCAGCGCGACCGATGTCGCCAAGGCCGCCGCCAGCCTGGTGCTGACCAACCCCGGATTGGCGGACGTGAAGGCGGCGGTGGAGACCAGCAGGCGCATCAACCAGCGCATGCTCACCTACACCATGAACAAGATCATCAAGACCCTGGAAATCGCCGTCTTCCTCAGCGTCGGTGTGATGCTGACGGGCGTGTTCGTGATCACGCCGCTGCTGATCGTGCTGCTGCTGTTCACCAATGATTTCGTCACGATGTCGATTGCCACGGATCACGTTTCCTTTGCACGCAAACCCGAGCGCTGGAATATTCCCAGGCTGATGATGACTTCGGGCATCCTGGCGGGGTTGGTGCTGGTCCTTTCGTTTTCGGTATTTTTTGCCGGGCGCGATTGGTTCCATTTGCCGCTGAGGCAGCTGCAGACGCTGATCTTCGTGATGCTGGTTTTTACCGGCCAGGGCAATGTCTACCTGGTGCGCGAGCGCAGCCACTTCTGGAAGTCGGTCCCCAGCCGGTGGCTGTTGCTGGCTTCCCTGCTGGATATCATCGTTGTGGTTGTCCTTTCCACACAGGGGATACTGATGACGGCCATTCCCCTGTGGCTGGTCTCGGGGTTGATGATCGTGGTGCTGGCTTACCTGATCGTTCTGGATTTCATCAAGATTCGCGTGTTCAGGAATTTCGGTTTCTAGACAACCGCGGCCGTTCCAAATCGTTTGCGGTTTTCAGTGCAGAGATAATCGGCGGGATTCAAGTGCCTTGATTCAACTCTTGATCCAGCGCATTGCTTCCCCCGTTTGCTTGCGGCGATAGGGTGATCATGGGGTGCTCCCTTCAGATGAACGGCGAGCGTTGCGCAGATTTGCATGCGCTGGATTCGCTTGCCGGCCAATCCGGCCATTGACCGCTTTCACACCTTGAGCGCCCGGATCAGCAGGTACTCGTGGCGGACGATATTATCGTGCAGGTATTCGCCGAGCATTTCGTCCATTTCGCTGCGCCAGGCTTCGAGCTTGGCCGGATCGTGCTGCAGCGCTTTCACGGTCTGGATGAACGGGCCTGTCTTGGCTTCCAGGAACAGGCGCAGATGTTTGGGGCTGAGCGCCGGGATGCCCATGATGCCGCGTTCGACATGAAGGCGTGCCACGCTGTCACCGAGCCGTTGCCGCACGATTCCGACATCGCCCCACTGCACCGGCGAAACGATGCCCGGGGGCGGCGGCACATATTTCGCATTCAGGCTGAACATGCGGCCGATCAGCTGCTCGCCGGGCCAGGTCGCGAACGCGATCGTGCCGCCCGGTTTCAGCACGCGCAGCATCTCGTTGACCACGACGTCGTGCCGCGGCGCGAACATATGGCCGAACTGGCTGAAGCACCACATCGAAAGAAGCATCCGCAAAAGGCAGCGCCTCGGCATCGCCCTCGTGCCACGCAATATCGTGATGACCGATCAGTGCGGCACTCGCCCTGGCCTGTTCGAGCAGCGCGGGGGTCAGGTCGAGGCCGGTCACCTTCGCGTCCAGGTTGCGCGCGGTGATCGCAACCACACCGGTCCCGGTTCCGACATCCAGCACTGCCTGGCCGCCCTTCACCCGGGCAAAGCGGACCAGGTGGCCGGCCACCGGCGTCGTGAACACCGCCATCTCGCCGAAGTTGCCCAGTGTCCAGGTTTCACGCTGTTTGTTTTTGAATTGCGCAATCGGATCCGTTTCCATGGCGTCCTCCATTTCGTATGACAGACTAAATTGTGCGCAATTCTCGATCCGACTTCAAGCAGCCACAACAAGCGGGGTTTAATCGCGAAGCCGAACCCTGGCGCTGCGGTCAGCTTTCTTGCAACGCAGCGACCTTCTTGTACAGCCATCCTCCCAGATAGAGGCTGGCGCCAAGCACGAGCAGGCTTGCGATGCGTATCAGCGGTGCGGCGAGCGAGATGTCATAGAACAGTGCCTTGAATACCGAAGCGGCAAAGATCAGCAGCGAAGACTGGCCGAGTATCTTGTCGCGCCTGTTCAGTGACAGGAACAGGCAACCGAGCGCCAGAGCGCCCCAGAACAGCGACACGACAAAACGGCTGTCGAACATCTGTATCGCCCATCCCATGATGGCGATATGCCCGGCATACAGGGCGATCCTGCCCAGGTCGTTCATTTCGTTCGTCTTGCGCAGGAAATAGTAGCCAAGATACAGCTCGGCGGCATACCAGAGGGACAACAGGTCATGCGCCGGCACATCGCGGATATCGGCATCAGCGTATGGCCGGCGATCAGGCGGAAATAATTCGCGGCGAAGATCAGCACAACGGCAAACCACAGTGGCGTGCCCGGCGCCTTGATGTTGCCGCGCAGGGCTGCATAAGCACCGACCAGCGGAATCACGACTAGACCCACCCAGGGTGCCCATTGTGCCGGCACCGACTCGATATAGCCCGCATGCACCAGCACCAGCGCAACATAAGAACTGATCAGCGTGCGTCCGCCTGCAAGATCCCGCTGCACCACGCGATACACGATGAAATAACTCGCCAGCAACACCGCCGCACTTGCCACGGCGATCCATGGCGCCAATCCCGGCACATGCCTGTCCAGCACGTGGTACTGCACAAAATAGAACAGCACCAGTGCCGGTACGTGCGCAACTGCCGACTGTTCGGACATCTCCCTGATGCGTGCGCTGAAGACCGATGCCGCAACGACGAAGATACCAAAATGCACCGTCTGGAAAATCAGCGCTTCCATCCAGGCGTCCTGGAGGGAAGCGCTCCATTCCAGATC
>CAWHAD010000008.1:0-73239 GCA_963827265.1 uncultured beta proteobacterium
TTTCCAGGCGTGCGACTTAAACCGCTCATCCACCTCTCCGGAAGGGCGCGCAGAATATCCCAGAACGCCTGTTGCCGCAATCAGAAATGGTTCTTCCACTCGCGCATCGCAGTAAATACGGCGAGTTCGCTGGTGTCGATCAGGCCGCGCTGTTGCAGGGTGCGGATGATTTCCGGCTCGGTGCAGCGCAGGAAGGGATTGGTGGCTTTTTCCAGCGCGATGGTGGAGGGCAGCGTGATCTGGTTTGCCGCGCGCAGCTGCTGGGTGGTGGCGATGCGCTGTTTCACGGCGGGATTGTCCGGATCGCAGGCCAGCGCGAAACGCAGGTTGGCGGCCGTGTATTCATGCGCGCAATATACGCGGGTCGCGTCGGGAAGCTGCGCAAGACGCTGCAGGGAATGGTGCAGTTGCGCCTTGGTCCCCTCGAAGTTCCTGCCGCAGCCTGCGCCGAACAGCACATCGCCGCAGAACACGAACCCCGGCGCGATGAAACGCGATATGGTCATCGAGATGGCCGGGAATCTCGATGATGTCGAAACGGATGCCCAGCCCTTCCAGATCGAGGCTGTCGCCTTCGCGCAGTTCATCGGTGATGTGCGGATTGTTCGGATGTCGACGCCCATACACCGGCACGTTGTATACTTCGCGCAATTTTGCGATGCCGCCGATGTGGTCGTTGTGGCGGTGGGTGCACAGGATCGCATCCAGTCGCAGATGGTGCGTCAGCGAGGAAGGCCAGCACCGGAGCCGCATCGCCGGGATCGACCACGGCAGCATGCCGGTCGTCGTGTATGGCCCAGATGTAATTGTCCTGCAGTGCAGGGATGGCAGTGATTTTAATTGTGGGGCTGGCGAACATGGAGCAAATGGAAATTGAGCGATGCCGAATTGTAAGACAACTTCAGGAAGTTTGAGCGAGTGGTTTGCGACTCCGCAGGGCGATTATGTGCTGAAGTACGAACAGGCGTACTTCGACCGAACCGTGAGCGACATATTCGGCTACAACGCCGTGCAATTGTGCCTGCCGGAGCATGATTTTCTGCAAGACAGCCGGATACCGTTGCGATTCAGCGCCGGCAACCAGCGGGGCAACGCGGTGCGCCTGATCAGCACCGAGCTTCCGTTTGACAGCGATTGCATGGATCTGGTGTTGTTGCCGCATGTTCTGGAATTTTCAGAGTACCCGCACCAGATCCTGCGCGAGGCTGCGCGGGTGCTGAGGCCGGAAGGCAACCTGATCATCAGCGGTTTCAACCCGCACAGCCTGTGGGGATTGCATCGCGCGCTCGGCCGGCGGCAGGGATATCCCTGGCAAGGCCAGTTCATCGCGCTGAATCGCATCAAGGACTGGCTGGCGCTGCTCGATTTCGAAGTGGCGGGCAGCCGCTTTGCCGCCTATGCGCCGCCGTTTCACCAGGCAAAATGGCTGGAACGGTTTTCGTTCATGGAAGCGGCGGGCGACCGCTGGTGGGCGGTGAGCGGCGGGGTGTATTTTGTGCACGCGATCAAGCGCGTGTACGGGATGCGGCTGATCAAGCCGAAATGGAACGAGGGGCTGGTCAGCAAGCTGTTGCCGGCCGCACCCAAGTTGAACAACAAGATTACCCAGCGTAACGAGACCGATCTGTAATGAGCAAAGAAGCGAAGGAAACCGTCGAGATTTTTACCGATGGCGCCTGCAAGGGCAATCCCGGCGTGGGCGGATGGGGCGCGCTGCTGCGCAGCAAAGGCAAGGAACGCGAGCTGTTCGGCGGCGAGGCACATACCACCAACAACCGCATGGAACTGATGGGCGCGATCGCCGCACTGGAAGCATTGAAGCGGCACTGCCATGTGCGGCTGCATACCGACTCGAAATATGTGCAGCAGGGCATCAGCGAGTGGATACACGGCTGGAAGCAGCGCGGCTGGAAGACTGCCGACAAGAAGCCGGTGAAGAACGAGGACCTGTGGCGCAGGCTGGATGCGCTGGCGGTGGACCACACGGTCGAATGGGTCTGGGTCAAGGGACATGCGGGCCACGACGGCAACGAGCGCGCCGACGAATTGGCGAACCGCGGCGTGGAAATGATATCCGGAAAGCTCAACGCGGGAGGCGACAATGCGTAAGATCGTGCTGGACACCGAGACCACCGGCCTGGACCCAAGGCAGGGGCATCGCATCATCGAACTGGCGGCAATCGAACTGGACGGACGCAAGGTATCGCTGCGCCGCTTCCATCGCTATCTCAATCCGGAGCGCGAGATCGAGGCTGGCGCGGTCGCGGTACACGGCCTGACCTACGAGCGCCTGCAGAACGAGCCGAAATTTGCCGACATCGCGGCCAGTTTTCTGGAATTCATCGAGGGTGCCGAGCTGATCATCCACAACGCGCCGTTCGATATCGGTTTCCTGAATCACGAACTGGGCCTGATCGACTTGCCGCCGCTGCAGAACGAAGTGATGGATACGCTCAGGATGGCGCGCGAAATGCACCCGGGCAAGAAGAACAGCCTGGATGCGCTGTGCGGCCGCTACGAGGTCGACAACGCGCATCGCAGCCTGCACGGCGCGCTGCTGGATACCGAGCTGCTTGCCGAAGTGTATTTCGCGATGACGCGCGGACAGGAAAGCCTGCTCGGCGACGATGTGCAGACGACGCGCCTGCCTGCGCTGCCGAGCACCGATGTGCCGCGCCCCGAGCTGAGGGTGTTGATGCCGAGCGCGGAAGAACTGGCGGAACATCTGCAGCAACTTGCCGATATCGACAAGGCCAGCAAGGGCGAGTGCCTGTGGAAGAAGCTGGAAGCGTCTGCATGATCGTTATCGGCCCGTTTCCCAACAACCAATTACCATAAATCCCTGCCCGTTCCGGGCATGATCGAAATACATGAAAACAGATGTGATTATTATCGGATCGGGCGCGGCCGGCATGATGTGTGCGATTCAGGCCGGGCAGCGCGGGCGTTCCGTGGTGCTGCTCGACCATGCCAAGAAACTTGCGGAGAAAATCCGCATCTCCGGCGGCGGGCGCTGCAACTTCACCAACATCAACACCAGGCCGGAAAACTTCATTTCCGCCAACCCGGATTTCTGCCGTTCCGCGCTGGCGCGGTATACGCCCCAGGATTTCATCGCGCTGCTGCAAAAACACAACATCGGTTACCACGAAAAGACGCTGGGGCAGCTGTTCTGCGACGACGAATCGCAGGCGGTGATTGCGATGCTGCGCGGCGAATGCGAGGCGGCGGGCGTGAAGCGCTTCATGAGCTGCGAGATAGATGAGATCAATTACACCCCGGAACCGGAAGACGGCGAGCCCGGGCAGCAAGAGCACCGTTTCCATGTCAGCACCTCGCGCGACGATTTCAACGCGGCATCGCTGGTGATCGCAACCGGCGGCCTGTCCATACCCAAGACCGGCGCCACACCATTTGGTTATCATGTTGCGGAACAATTCGGCATACCCATTACCAAACTCAAGCCCGGCCTGGTGCCGCTGACCTTTGCACCGGATGACTGGAAGCCCTATGCCGACCTGACCGGCGTCTCGCTCGATGTCGTGGTGAGTTTCGGCAAGCAATCGTTCCGGGAAAACATGCTGGTCACGCACCGCGGCCTGAGCGGCCCGGCGATATTGCAGATTTCCTCCTACTGGCAGCACGGCGAACCGCTGCACATCAACTTGCTGCCGGATCTCGACATGCAGGCCTTGCTTGCCGAACAGAAGACCAGCAAGAAACTGCTGAGCAACTTCCTGATCCAGTGGTTCCCGAAAAGCTTTTCCGAAGTGTGGTGCGCCGAGCTGGCTGCGCATCAGCAGATCGAAAACAGACCGCTCAATCAATATAACGACAAGGAGCGCAAAAAGATCGCCGCGCAATTGCATGACTGGCAGGTCATCCCGTCCGGCACGGCCGGTTACGGCAAGGCCGAAGTGACCTGCGGCGGAATCGACACCCGCGCGCTGTCGTCCAGGACCATGGAGTGCATCGAAGTGCCTGGCCTGTATTTCATCGGCGAGGTGGTCGATGTGACCGGATGGCTGGGCGGCTACAACTTCCAGTGGGCATGGGCTTCCGGCTACGCGGCGGGGCAGGCTGTATGATGTAGGAGCACTAAAAGTAGGCATCTGCTATCTGCTGATGCAGATGCAGAATTGTCACCGGGCATGCCCGCGAAACTCCTGTTC
Source organism: uncultured beta proteobacterium (assembly GCA_963827265.1). Taxonomy (GTDB): domain Bacteria; phylum Pseudomonadota; class Gammaproteobacteria; order Burkholderiales; family Gallionellaceae; genus Gallionella. The sequence continues at coordinate 4,173 of CAWHAD010000008.1, forward strand.
GCGGGCCGCTTCGACAGGCTCAGGACAGGCACGTCCCGCTCCTGCAAGTGCTAACCGCATTGGTATTGGTTTAGTGCTATAGTTTTTCATATTGTTGGTATTCAATCGGAGGGATGAGCGATGCGTATTTTATGGATGGTATTACTGGCTACCTTGTTGAGCGGTTGCGGCTACAACACTTTTCAGACCACCGATGAGCAGATCAAGGCGAGCTGGGCGGAAGTGCTGAACCAGTACCAGCGGCGCGCCGACCTGATCCCCAATCTGGTCAACACCGTCAAGGGCTATGCCGCGCAGGAAAAGAGCGTGCTGCTCGGCGTCACCGAGGCGCGCGCCAAGGTCGGCAGCATCCAGGCCACGCCCGAGCTGATCAACGATCCCGAGGCATTCGCCAAATTCCAGGCCGCACAGGGCGAGCTGACCTCCGCATTGAGCCGGCTGCTGGTGGTGACCGAGAATTACCCGCAATTGAAATCCGACCAGAATTTCCGCGACCTGCAGGCGCAGCTGGAAGGCACCGAGAACCGCATCACCGTCGCGCGCAACCGCTACATCCAGGCGGTGCAGGCATACAACGTCGCGATACGCACTTTCCCGAGCAACCTGACCGCGATGCTGTTCGGCTACAAGGTGAAGCCGTCGTTCACGGTCGAAAACGAGAAGGAGATATCGCGTCCGCCGACCGTGGATTTCTCCAAGGTTCCGGTATCGGTGGATTGACATGACGCGGTTATCGGCGCGAGTTATTCTGCTTGCGCTGTTGCTGTGCGGGCTGACTTCCATCGGGTTGGCGCACGCCGAGGTCCCGCAGGATGAGGTGCCACAGAATGAAGTCAAGGTACCCCCGCTTGTCCAGCGCGTCACCGATCTGACCTCGACGCTGGATGTTCAGCAGATACAGGCACTGGAAACCCGTCTTGCCGCATTCGAAGCGAAGAAGGGCGCGCAGCTTGCCGTGCTGATCGTGCCGACCACAAAACCCGAAACCATCGAGCAATACGGCATCCGCGTCGTCGAGCCAATGGAAACTGGGGCGCAAGGGCGTGGATGACGGCGCGCTGCTGCTGATTGCCAAGGACGACCGCGCATTGCGCATCGAGGTGGGTTATGGTCTCGAAGGCGCGCTGCCTGACGCGATTGCCAACCGCATCATCGACGAGATCATTGTGCCGCGCTTCAAGTCGGGTGATTTTTATGCGGGCATCGCGTCAGGACTCTCGGCGATGATGCAGGTCGTCGATGGCGAACCGCTGCCTGCGCCGAAACGCGGCACCGCCGCGAGCGGCAATAACAATATCGAGACGTTGATGTTCATGGCTTTCGTTGCGGTGGTTGCGGTGGGCGGCATGTTGCGCGCGCTGTTCGGGCGTATTCCGGCGGCGTTGCTGGTGGGCGGGGGACTGGGATTGCTGGCCTGGCTGACGGTCGCGCCGCTGATTATCGCGATACTCGCCGGCGTGGTGGCTTTCATATTCGTGCTGCTGGGCGGCGGAGGGAGAGGATTCGGCGGCTATGGTGGATTTGGTGGCGGATTCGGCGGGGGCTCGGGTGGATTTGGTGGCGGAGGAGGCTTCAGCGGCGGGGGCGGCGGCTTTGGTGGTGGCGGCGCATCGGGGAGCTGGTAAATGAATTTTAAACGAGTGATGCGTCATTTATCGATGGGCCGTGCGGCAGTGCGGCGCGTCTTCCCGCCGCGCGCGCTGAACGCGATCGAGCAGACGATCCGAGCTGCCGAAACGCGGCATGCCGGACAAATCCGCTTCGCAGTCGAGGCATCGCTGGAGCTGGCGCCGCTGCTTGCCGGTCAGACCGCACAGCAGCGCGCGATCGAGGTGTTCTCGACATTGCGCGTCTGGGATACCGAACACAACAACGGCGTGCTGATCTACCTGCTGCTGGCCGATCACGACGTCGAGATCATTGCCGACCGCGGCATCCACGTCAGGCTCGGCCGGGAAGTCTGGGAAGCGATCTGCCACGAGATGGAGGCGGCGTTCCGCGCCGGACATTTCGAGGCGGGCGTGATTGCCGGGATCCATGCAGTGGGCGAACATCTGTCGCGCCATTTCCCGGCACACGACGGCAAACCCAACGAGATGCCGGACAGCCCGGTGGTGCTGTAGGACAGCGATACGCGCGGTTATGCGCCCGACCTTTCATCCTCATCTGGTAAACGGCCCGACCGGCGACCCGGTACTGTTCGTCGACTGCCTGTTCGAACACCGCGCGTTGCTGTTCGATCTGGGCGATATCCAGGCGCTTGCCCCGCGCAAACTGTTGCGCATCAGCGATGTGTTCGTGACCCATGCGCACATGGACCATTTCATCGGTTTCGACTGGCTGCTGCGCATCTTGCTCGGGCGCGAACAGGGATCTGCAGCTGTTCGGCCCGTCCGGCTTTCTCGACCAGGTGGAACACAAACTGCGCGCCTATACCTGGAATCTGGTGCATAACTACGTCTCCGACTTCAAGCTGCGCGTCACCGAGCTGGATGGCAGGGAAGCCGGGCGGCGCGCCAGCTTCCGCTGCCACAACATGTTCCGCCGCGAAGACGAAACCAGCGTGATCTGTCCCGACAACGTATTGCTGCGCGAACCGGCGATGCAGGTGCGCTGCACCTTGCTCGACCATGGCGGCATCCCGTGCATGGCGTATGCGCTGCAGGAGCAGGCGCACGTGAACGTGTGGAAGAACCGCTTGCAGGATCTCGGCCTGCCGGTGGGCGCCTGGCTGCGCGACATGAAGCAGGCAGTGCTGCGCAACGAACCGGATCAGTGGCAGATACGCGTGGCCTGGCGCGACGATGCTGTGCCGCATGAACGGCTGGTGACGCTCGCCGAATTGAAACCTGCGCTGCGCGTCGTTCCCGGACAGAAGATCGCATTCGTGACCGATGTCGCCTGGCACAAAAGCAATGTGACGCGCATCGTCGAACTGGCACGCAACGCCAATTTGCTTTACATCGAGGCGGTATTCATGGAACGCGATGCCGAACACGGTCAGCGCAAGTTTCACCTGACCGCGCGCCAGGCCGGCGAGATTGCCCGTGCGGCGAATGCAGGCGCTGTCACGGCTATGCACTTTTCGCCGCGTTATCAGGACGGTGACAGGATGGCACTGTGCGCCGAAGTGGAGGCGGCATTCGGGGATGCCGCTGCGACCATCTTAAATTAAACGATTACAATGATCGAAATACTGCCATTCGCTACTTATATGAACACTGACATTCCATGCCGATAAAAATTATCAACGCCCGGCTTTTGATCATTGTCTGCCTGTGCCTGCTTCCCATGCAGGTTCAGGCCGAAGTCACCGTCCGGAAAAATCACGCAAGCGGCCTGCTGACATGGACATCAAAGGACGATGGCTTCAGCATAGAGCTGATTCAACTGCTTCCCGATTTTGTTCGTGCCGTATACGACAAGCACGGCTTGCCTGCTGACGAGGTCGAGCGTATCGCCGCTTACTGTGATTTTGGCACGATCATCCAGAACACTTCGCAGCAGCAATTGAGTTACCGGGTTTCGGACTGGCGCTATATCGATAAAGACGGGAATGCTTATCCTGTCAAAACCAAAGAACAGTGGCTCGAAGAATGGCGCAAAGCAGGCGTCACCTTTGCATGGACATTGCTGCCCGGTAGCGGCGACTTCGGAATTGGCGACTGGCAGCAGGGTTTTACCACGATAAAAACAGACCGGAATGAAAAATTCGACCTTGTTTACACCTGGACACTGGACGGAATAAAACACCAGGGGAAAATTGAAAACATGAGCTGCGCACCCGCCAGCCTTACCGCAAACCCGATCACGAAGTAACCCGATCACGAAGTAACAGGAGCTGTCATGAACATCCAAACCGATATGCCATTCAAGTTTTTATCGATATTCATTTGCTGCCTGCTGATATTCCCGGCGCAGGCCGCAGAACGTGACCAGCCCAAACTGGGCTACACGCTAAGCGCCTTGTCAAAACCCGTTCCGGCACCGGACTTTACACTCGGGGATATCGACGGGAAAAAATTCAGCCTGAAAGAATACCGGGGGAAAGTGGTATTGCTCAATTTCTGGGCCACGTGGTGTCCGCCTTGCCGTAGAGAAATGCCATCCATGGAACGTTTGAACCAGAATTTCAAGGGCAAGGACTTTGCCGTGCTGGCCGTTAACCAGATGGAAGACAGTGACCAGGTTTTTACCTACACAGGCGAGCTCGAAGTTTCCCCGACATTCACCATTCTGTTTGACAAAAACAGTGACGTTGCCCGTGCTTATGCCGTGCTGGGATTGCCAACAACCTATCTGATCGACAAAAAGGGGAATATACGTTTTCGTGCGATAGGCGGGCGCGAGTTTGATCACCCTGAAGTGAAAAAGCAGATTCTCCAGTTAATGCAGGAGTAGGCATGTTGCACACCGGGATCGGCAGTTTCCAGTTGTTGAACCTGGCACCATCAGCTTCGCTTTGCGGATGATGCGGCTGGATGCCCGATGCGATGAATTCCTAAAACCAGTTGTTCGCCTTGTCGTCCAGTTCCGGCCCGCATTTTTTCAGCTGGGCATTATAGGCAGCCGCTTTGTTCCTGACCTTTTCGGCCACCTGCTTCAACCACTCCTTGTTCTTCCAGCTGCCGCTCAAATATCCGCTTTTCCCTTCATGATAGACAAGGTACTGGTGGTAGGCATCCCATTTGGAGATGCCCAGGGTGCGCTGAGTCGTGTTGGTATACCAGCCTACGAAGTTGATCGCAGCGGCAAAATCGTCGCGATCATGCCCGCTGTTGCCCGTTTCCTTCATGTACTTTTCCCATTCCGAATCCTGGGCCTGGGCATAACCGTAAGCCGATGAGTGGCGCGGCAGCGGGATAAACAGTAACCAGTCCCGTGCCGGCTGTGCATCGCTGACAAAACGCGATTCCTGATCGATGATCGCCATCATTACCCACACCGGCGTACCCCAGCGCTTGTTTGCATCGAGGGCAGCCTTGTACCAATCGGTGTCACCCTGGAAGATGGAACAGATATTGTCGGTACGGACAGGTTGATAGGTCGCGCAGCCGGGACTCAGAAACAGCATCGCGATCACGGCCAGGCAGGTGGAGAGCTTGAGGATCATGCCGCTATTATCCGGATATCGGGGCAGCGATCAATGCACGATTTTCGCGTTCAGCAGCGGCTATTCCAGACGGTCATCAAGGGCTTTCCAGGTAGCTTGGGCTGACCGCAACGCCTCGATATCGCCATTGTTGAAGAAAGTCACCGCAGTTCCCAGCTCTTCTTCCTGCAGCGGCTCCTGGAATTCCTGCAATTTTTCCAGCACGTCCGAGTTTGCCTCGGAGGGATCGTTGCGCCTTTTGCTGCGCAGCGCCAGACGTTCGGACAGCAATGCCGCATCGGCCTGCACGCTGGCGATCACGAATGGCACATCCAGCTCACGCGCAAGCGATCGGAATATTGCGCGTTCGCTCCGGAGTATAAATGCGGCATCGACGATAACAGTAAATCCCGCGGCAAGGATAATGCGCGCCAGCTCCTGCAGCCGCGCATAGGTGCGTCGTGTTGCGTCCTCGCTGTAGATGTCCGCATCGAGCTGTGTCTTGCTGTCGGCCAGGGGCGTCAGGCCGAACAGCCGCTTGCGCTCGACATCGGAGCGAATGCGGATCGCGCCCAGACGCTCCAGCGCGATCTGCGCGACCGTGCTCTTGCCGCAACCGGGCAAGCCATGGGTAATGATCACCGCCGCGCGCCGCCGGGTCAGGCAGCCATGGGCCAGTCGCAGGTAACCGAGGCAGGACTTCAGTTCCCTTTTCAATCTTGCGCCGCGCTGTCCGGCGCGTATCGCGGCGATCTTGGCGCGCACCATCGCGCGGTAGGCGAGATAGAAACGCAGCACGCCGACACCGGAATAATCGCCGGTGATCTCCAGATAGGCGTTGAGCAGGCGCCACGCCAGCTGCGGGCGGCCGCGCCGCAGCAGGTCCATCACCGCGAAGCTGATCTCGCTGATCACATCGATCCAGCGCAATGCGGCGCTGAATTCGATGCAGTCGAACGGGGTGGGCACGTCGTCCAGCAGCACGATGTTGCCCAAATGCAGGTCGCCATGGCATTCGCGCACCATGCCGGCTTGCGCGCGCTGCCGGAACAACGGCTCGCAGGCGGCGAACTCCAGCGCGCTTGCTTCGTGCACGGCTTTCAGCATCGCCAGGTCATCGGGTGCGCCGAGCATCTGCGGCAACGGTGAAAAATTCTGCTCCGCGGCCGTTTCGATTTCGGCTGTTGCGCAATGCGGGGAATCCGCTGCGGCAGGGGTCAGCGCCTGGTGAAATCCGGCGATCACAGCGGCCAGCCTGTCGATATGGTCCGGAGAGACCAGACCGTGTGCCAGCATGCGGTCCATCATCGCGGATTGCGAAAAACGACGCATGTGCACTGCGTACTCGATGGCGGTTTTCCTGGCGAGGCCTGCGTCCATCACGGGGTCCATCTCAGGGCCCAGCACGGGCTCAGGGCCCAGCACGGGTTCATCCGGGCTGCCGCCGATTGCGACGACGTCGAGGTAGAGATCGGGGGCAAGACGGCGGTTCAGGCGCAGCTCTTCGTCGCAATAAAAGCGGCGCAGCGCCAGCGTCGAGAAATCCAGGAAGCCGAGATCGACTGCCTTCTTGATCTTGTACGCATCGCGTCCGGTCAGCAGCACCCACGAGATGTGCGTCTCAGCCACCCTGGGCCGGTGCGTGAAAATTCCGGATGCACACAAGGCATGCACCAGTTGCTGCTGGCGGAGCAGTTCCGGAGAGGTGTTTGCCGTGCGGGACGGTGCGGGCATTATCGTTAATCCCCCTTGTGAGCCTCATTTTACACGGCCGGAGCGTGTTTGCCGGGAAGGAATAATCGGAGCACAATCAATCCGCCTAGATCTAAACAAGGAAGTCTGTTCATGTCCGGTACAGCGCATTGGGAACATTTCCCTCACCAGGCCGATGTCGGCGTGCGCGGCCTGGGCGAGACGCTGGAACAGGCTTTCGAGCAGGCTGCGCTGGCGTTGACCGCGGTGATTACCGATTTGTCGATCGTTGTTCCCAGGGAAGCACTGAAGATTTCCTGCAGCGCGCCCAATGCGGAATTGCTGCTGGCTGAATGGCTCAACAGCCTGATCTTCGAGATGGTCACGCGCAACATGCTGTTCAGCCGCTTTGAAGTGCATCTGGAAGGCAATCATCTCGATGCGAATGTACGGGGTGAAGCAATCGATGTGGCGCGCCACCATCCCGCTGTGGAAATAAAAGGAGCAACCTATACCGCGCTGAAGGTCGCCCGACAGCCTGACGGCAGCTGGCTTGCGCAATGTGTGGTGGACGTGTAGCGACAATTTGAGGCGGAGGAATCCATGAACCCTGCACTGTTCGAACGCAAATCGGATTACGAATGGCAAATCAGGCCGTTCGGGAAGATGCATGTGCCGGGCGTTATTTTTGCCAGCGAATCCCTGCTGCGCGAGATGGACGCGAAGGTCTACGAGCAGGTCACCAATGTCGCGATGCTGCCCGGCATCGTCGGCGCATCCTGGGCGATGCCGGATGCGCACTGGGGTTACGGCTTCGCAATCGGCGGCGTCGCCGCGTTCGATCCCGATGCGGGCGGGGTGGTATCGGCGGGCGGGGTGGGCTTCGACATTTCGTGCGGGGTGCGCACCCTGCATACCGGACTGCATATTGATGATATCGATCGCATCGGAGATATCGGGGCGGTCAAGTCGCGACTTGCGGACGCGCTCTTCCACACGATACCGGCGGGCATGGGAAGCACCGGTGCGATCAGGCTGGATGCTGCGGAGATGGACGCGATGCTGAAGGGCGGTGCGCGCTGGGCGGTGGAGCGCGGCTATGGCACAGCAGCCGACCTGGCGCATATCGAAGAGGGCGGCTGCATGCAGGGTGCCGACCCGGTGCAGGTTTCCGAGCAGGCCAAGGAAACGCCAGCGCGACGAGATGGGCACGCTCGGTTCCGGCAACCATTACCTTGAAATCCAGCAGGTGACCGATGTTTACGCGCCGGAAACGGCTGCCGCGTTCGGCGTGCAGCAAGGCGATATCGTGGTCAGCATTCATTGCGGCTCGCGCGGGCTCGGCCACCAGATCGGCACCGAATTCCTGAAACGCATGGTGATCGCCGCGCCCGGCCTGGGCATCGCGCTGCCCGACCGCGAACTGGCCTGTGCGCCGATTGCCTCGCCGCTCGGACAGGAATACCTGGGTGCGATGCGCGCGGCGATCAACTGCGCGCTGGCCAACCGCCAGATACTTACCCACCTGACGCGCTCGGTGTTTGCCCGGCTATTCGACAGGCTGCTGCCGCAGGACTGCCTGCCGCTGCTGTACGACGTGTCGCACAACACCTGCAAGGTCGAGGAACACCAGGTAGACGGAGCAAACGAAAAAACTCTATGTACACCGCAAGGGTGCTACCCGCGCGTTCGGACCCGGTCATCCCGACCTGCCTGCCGTGTTCAGGGATGCGGGGCAGCCGGTGCTGATCGGCGGCAGCATGGGCACTGCCTCTTATATCCTGGCCGGGACCGCGCAGGGCATGCAGCTTGCCTACGGTTCCGCCTGCCACGGTGCGGGTCGCGCGATGAGCCGCCACCAGGCGCTGCGCAACTGGAACGGCCGGAAAGTGGTCGACGATCTGGAAGGTCACGGCATCCTGATACGCAGCCCGTCGATGCGCGGGGTTGCCGAGGAAGCGCCAGGTGCCTACAAGGATGTCAGCGCGGTCGTGGATGCGGCCGACCACGCCGGGCTGGCACGCAAGGTGGCGCGGGTAAAACCGCTGATCTGTATCAAGGGTTAACATACATTTTCCTCGGAAAATACAGAAATCACCGTGATGACTCTGGTGCCCGAAAGCGTACTCACTTGCCTGAAGCAAGGTTGCGAAAATACTGGCTATCAGTTTTCTCTGTGCGCTCTGTGTTCTCTGTGGCTTGTATTGCGTTTTCCAGGTAAATAGTTGCAAAGAGGAAGCGAAACATGGATACGTTCAAGCGCAATGACTGCCAACCCCGGACAGGCGACGCACTGCTGATCGTCGACGTGCAGAACGACTTCCTGCCTGGCGGCAGCCTGGCAGTTCCGCATGGCGACGAAGTGGTGGTTGTGCTGAACCGATACCTGAAGATTTTCGAGGTGCAGAATCTGCCGGTTTATGCAACGCGCGACTGGCACCCCGCGCAGCATTGCTCGTTCCGCGCGCAGGGTGGACCGTGGCCGCCGCACTGTGTGGCAGGAACAGACGGGGCGGCAATCGCGGTGGCACTGCAGCTGCCGCCCGCAACCGTAATCATCTCGAAAGCGACCTCGGCGAAACAGGATGCCTACTCCGGGTTCCAGGACACGGATTTGCACCGGAAATTGCTTGCCACCGGGATTCGCCGCCTGTACATCGGCGGGCTCGCCACCGACTACTGCGTACTCAACACGGTGCGCGATGCGCTGCAGCTCGGCTATCGGGTGTTGCTGCTGGCCGACGCAATCCGCGCGGTGGATGTGCAGCCCGGCAACGGTGAGCGCGCCAAAGCGGAGATGGCGGGACTGGGCGCGCGGCCAATCACGGTCGAACAGGCTGCCGCATGAATCCGCCAACCAGTCGTGCGGGGGACCTCAGGAGCAGCGCGCTGCTCACCGATCTGTACCAGTTGACGATGCTGCAGGGCTATCACGACGCCGGCATGGCGGAAACCGCGGTGTTCGAATTCTTCGTGCGCAAGCTGCGCCCCGGACGCGGCTTCCTGATGGCGGCAGGTCTGGAACAGGCGCTGCAATTTCTCGAGGGTTTGCGCATGTTCGCCGGAGAACTGGCCTGGCTGGCATCCACAGGCCTGTTCAGCGACAGCTTCCTGGCTCAGCTCGAATTGCTGCGCTTCACCGGCGATGTGCACGCGATGCCTGAAGGCACGATATTTTTTCCGGAAGAACCGATTCTGCGCATCACTGCTCCGATCGCGCAGGCGCAACTGGTCGAGACGCGGATCATCAACCTGCTGCACTTCCAGACGCTGATCGCATCGAAGGCGGCGCGCATGAAACTTGTCGCGCCCGACAAACTGCTGGTCGATTTCGGGCTGCGCCGGGCGCATGGTGCGGAAGCCGGTTTGCTGGCGGCACGCGCCGGTTATCTTGCCGGGTTAAGCGGCACCGCGACGGTGCAGGCCGGCGTGGAATTCGGCATCCCGCTGTTCGGCACGATGGCACATTCGTTCGTGCAGGCGCATCGCGACGAGATGCTGGCCTTCGAGCATTTTGCCCGTGCCCAGCCGGACAACGTGGTGCTGCTGATCGACACCTACGATACCGAAGCGGCGGCGCGCAAGGTGGTGGCGCTCGCGCCGAAACTCGAACGCGACGGCATCCGCATCAAGGGGGTGCGCATCGATTCCGGCGACCTTGCCGACCATGCACGCCAGGTCAGGCAGATACTCGACGCGGGCGGGCTGCAGAAGGTTACGATTTTCGCCAGCGGCGACCTCGACGAATATGCGCTGCGCGACATGCTGGATTCGGGTGCGCCGGTGGACGGCTTCGGCATCGGCACGCGCATGGACACTTCGAGCGATGTGCCATATCTCGACTGTGCGTACAAGCTGCAGGAATACGCCGGCAAGCCGCGGCGCAAACGTTCCGAAGGCAAGCAGACCTGGCCCGGACGCAAGCAGGTGTACCGCCGCATGGATGCCGCAGGCCGCATTGCATCCGATATCGTCACGCTGGAAAACGATCAGCAGCCGGGTGAACCGCTGATCATCCCGGTGATGCGCGGCGGGAAGCGCATTGCGGATGCGATCCCGCTCGCAGACATCCGCCGCCGCGCCGCGGCAAACCTGGCGCAGCTGCCCGAGCCGCTGCGCCAGCTCCGCGAACCCGGTCCCTGCAGCGTGGAAATATCCGGCGCGCTGCGCGCGCTTGCCGGGCAGGTCGACCTTGACTTAACCAATAGCCAACAGGAGGACAGTCCATGAATGAAACTCCCGATACCCCGAATCAAGACCGCAGCATATGGATGCGCGGATTGTTCATGCTGCTGATGATCCTGGCCTGCCATATATCCTGGACCGTTGCATTCATCGTTACGGTGATTCAATTCGTGATGATGTTGCTTGCCGGCAAACCGAATGACCGCCTTGCTGCGTTTGGCGGCAACCTCGCCCGCTATTTGCAGCAGATCGTGTGTTTCCTGACATTTGCCACCGAAACGAAGCCATTCCCGTTCAGCGACTGGCCGGCAACCGGATGTGAAGGCGGAGACAGTCACGAGCAATGAAAGACAGTGCCGCGAGCCCGATCCTGCGCTTTGGAATGGCGCCCGGCTTTGCAATTCGCAATTGTGTGTATTGCGGTTTGACGGTTTTCTTGTTAGCGTTAGCTTAATTGTTATCTACTTGTGATATAAACAAATCACTTATTCGTGATACGCTCGGACACCAGCTCAAATGATTTCACTGCGCCACCTGTCGTTTACCATCGTTACGCTCGGGCTGGTCGCGGCGCTGGTATTTCTCTATAACAAGACCGAAGCCGTCAACCTGGACGATCGCAATGCGGTTGTTGCGATGTTGGGCGAATTGCAGGAGATCGAGGGTCGCTGGGATATCGATGTGTTGCGCATGCACACGGAGATGGATCCCGGCCGCAGTATGCTGCCGGACCTCGCTCCCGCAGTGAAAAATACCCTCAGGGCATTGCAAAATGAGCTGCCACGCGTGGATAGCCCGGCATTGAACGAGAATCTCGGGCCGATCGCGAAAGCATTCAAAGAAAAAGCCGGACTGGTCGAAGATTACCGGACCGTGAACGACCGATCGAGGAATGCGTTGCTGCAGATCATGTCGATTGCGGACCAGCCTGTCCAGGCTGAAGCAAAATCACCCAGGGACGCGGCGCGGCAACGTGAATTCCTCCAGACCATGGACCAGGTCGCTTCGGCGGCTTCCGGCTATTATTTGCTGGAACAGGATGCGCAGCGCAATCTGCTGGCAAGCTCAGCGGACAGGATGAAGGCGCTGTCGGGTGCAACGGATGCTGCCATCCAGGAAAAAGCAAACGCTATGTATGGCGCAACCCAGGAGATGCTCAAGTCCGTACCCGCCGCGCAGGCGTTGTTCACCCGGATCGAGCAGTTGAACTCGGGGCCGCGGCTGAGCGGCCTGCTGCTGTCGTTCAACCGCGAACTGTCGGCCAAACTGGCCGAGAAGGAACGATTCCGCGTTTACATGATTGCCTATGCCGCCGCGCTGCTGATCGGGCTTGGCTATCTTGGCATCAGCATCATGATCGCGAATGAATCGCTGGAACGCCGTGTCGCCGAACGCACGCGCGAACTTTCCGACGCGCTGAAGCACCTGAAGGAATCCGAAGCGCAACTGATCCAGTCCGAGAAAATGTCATCGCTCGGGCAGATGGTCGCCGGTGTCGCGCACGAGATCAACACCCCGCTTGCCTACGTCAACAACAGCCTGTCTGCGGTGAACGACCGACTTCCGGAAATCGTCAGCGCAATGGGCAATAGTGAAAAGCTGCTGACCCTGCTCAATGACCCGAATATCAATCCCGAAGACTTGAACCGCCAGTTTGCGCTGGTAGCCGGGCAACTCGGGCAGATCAGACAGCACGGTTTGCTCGGCGAGCTGTCGGGCCTGGTCAAGGACGGGATGTACGGCACAACCCAGGTGGCTGAGATCGTTGCCAACCTGAAGGATTTCAGCCGTCTCGATCGCAGCAAGGTGAGCAGTTTCAACGTGAATGACGGACTGAACAGCACGCTTGGGCTTGCCAGGCATTTGCTCAAATCGATCAAGGTCAGCAAGCAATTCCGTGACCTGCCGTCGATCACCTGTTCGCCGTCGCAAATCAACCAGGTATTCCTGAACCTGATCACGAACGCCGCACAGGTGCTGCCGCCGCAGGGCGGAGAAATCAGCTTGACCACGCGGCTTGAAAACAATGGCGTTGCGGTCGATGTCGCGGACAACGGCAGCGGCATCCCGCCCGACGTGCTGCCGAAAATATTCGACCCGTTTTTTACCACCAAGGAAATCGGCAAGGGCACCGGCCTGGGCCTTTCCATTTCATACCAGATCATCAAGGATCATGGCGGCACCATCAAAGTCGACACCCAGGTTGGCCGTGGTACGAAATTTACCGTCTGGTTGCCGCTCCGGCCGCCCTCCGATTCCAAACTTGCCGCCTGAGCGTACAGATGTCTGAACCGCAAAAAATCGGCAAATACGAAATCCGCGCCGAGCTCGGCAGAGGCGCCATGGGGACGGTCTTCAAATGCTTCGACCCGCTGATCTCCCGCTGGGTCGCGATCAAGGCCATCGTCAAAGCGACGCTGGACCCGGCTGAACTGCAGCAATACATCAACCGTTTCCGCCACGAGGCACAGGCAGTGGGTCGTCTGGTCCATCCGCGCATCGTGCAGATCTACGACTACGGCGAGAACGAGCAGCTGGCCTATATCGTGATGGAACTGGTGAACGGCAAGTCGCTGCAGGCGCACCTGCTGAATGGCGCCAGTTTCAGCCTTCCCGAGATCGTCCAGATCATCAGGCCGCTGCTCGACGGGCTCGGTTACGTGCATTCCGAAGGCATCGTGCACCGCGACCTCAAGCCGTCCAATATCCTGATCAACAGCGATGGCCGTATCAAGATTTGCGATTTTGGCATTGCGCATACCGAATCATCCGAACTGACCCAGCTTGGCGATGTGCTGGGCTCGCTGCACTACATGTCGCCGGAGCAATTCATCGGCATGTCGATCGATTCGCGTTCCGACCTCTATTCGGTGGGCGTGATCGCCTACGAGCTGATGACCGGCAAGAAACCGTTTGTCGGCAACAGTGCGACCGTCATGCAGAAGGTGATTTACGAACTGCCGGCAATACCGTCCAGCATCAACCCCAAGCTCTCTCCGCAGATCGACCGGGTGATCATGAAGGCGCTGGCCAAGGACAGCGCGAAGCGCTACCAGACTGCCAGCGAATTTTCGGATGCCTTCCTGGAAGCGGCCGGGAGCGTTATCCATCCGGGGGTGCAGAATTCCTCGAGCGGCCAGTTTGCCGCGCAATCGATCACAAATCCGAATATCGCGTCGAGCACCAACCTGATCAATGCTGCACGCATGATAAAGCCCCGGGTTGTCGAGCAGCCTGCCGCACAGCCTTCTGACGCCGCCGTCAGTGCGGACAGCCGGCAACAGCCTGAACCGGAACTGGAGGTGTTGTTTCCCGAAAGCGATGACAGCCAGTTCGAACTCGACAAGAGCGTCAGGAGAGCCTGTATTCTTGCGGTGGATGACGAAGAGCGCATCCTGAACGGGCTGAAGTCGCTGTTTCGGATGCGTTACCACGTATTTACCACCACCAATCCCAACCAGGCGCTCGACTTCATCAAGCGCTACAAGATCAACGTGATCATCAGCGACCAGCGCATGCCGATCATGCTCGGGGTCGAATTTCTGCGCCAGGCCCGGGAAATCTCTCCGAATTCCGTTCGTATCCTGCTCACCGGATATTCCGACCTGGCCTCCATCGTCGGTTCGATCAATGATGGCGAGGTCTACCGGTTTATCAGCAAGCCATGGAACAACCATGAACTGCAGCAGACGGTTGCGGAAGCGGTCACCATCTCGATGGAACTCGTGAATGCGCCGGCCGCGCCCGTGTCGCTGCCGTCCAGGCTGAAGGTGGGCATACTGGTTATCGACAACGACGAGGAGGTTTACCGGGTCACCAAGGGGTTGATAGACGGCGTGTGCCCGGTGCATTACGCGGCCAGCCTGGATGACGCGATCGCGCTGATGCAGGAACATGAAATTGCAGTGGTGCTGGCCGATGTCGGGGCAGGCAACGAAGACGTGGCAGCGATGATCAAACTGCTCAAGCAGGAAAATCCGCAGATACTGACCATCGTGCTGACTGCCGCATCGGATTCGGACCTGATGATCGACCTGATCAACCAGGCGCAGATATTCCGCTTCCTGAACAAACCGGTCAAAGTGAATCTGCTCAAGAAACACCTGCATGCCGCACTCGAACATTACACCGCCTTCAAGCAATCGCCGCAATTGCTGAAACAGTATCAGGTTCAGGAATCTCCGCTGGTGCGCAATTCATCGGTCGGGAAGCGGATACTGGAAGGGATCATGGCGCTGCCCGGTCGCTGGTTCAAGGCCGGTTAATACCGCCCATTCGTGCCGCTCCGCGCCGTCTGGCGGCAATCGCTTTTTCTTTTTCAGTGTTTCCCGGTCTTGCGCGGCAGATCGTCGATTTCCCCTTTTCGCGAATGAAACCATTGCGTTCAAAAGATCCGTTTGCCTTTTTCCTGATCTTTAAAACTGTCCTGGATATTTTATTGAATAATCTGTTTTAGGAATGAGCGGTCAAATCTAGGCGACGAACGGTATAAACAGTAACAAGCGGTAAATTATCGGGATAAGCGGTATTGCCGCGTTACGGCAGAACAGGCAAAGTGTCAGGTGTTGGGGAAGTGCTTTTTGCCTTTTCCCTGCATAACTTACCCGTATCTGTTGCTGAAGCAGCGGGTATAAAACTGGGAGGAATTCGGAATGATAGACCGCAATTCGTGGTTGTTCTGGCCCGACAGCGTAGCGCTGTCTGTACTGGCCCTGATTGTATTGGCGATGCTGTTCCTGTATGCAGCACGCAAACCCATGCATGGCGTGATCCACTCGGTATGCAATCTGGTTACTCAGTCGACGCGATTCATTTCCCGCTGGTTGTTCCTGAGCGCGGACAGCCTGCGTTTGCGCAACCAGTCGGTGCTGCTGGCGCACAGTCAGGAAAGCGCGGCATCGATGGTAGACCGGGAATTCGAACGGGTGACCAATATCATCCGCAAGGATATGCAGGAGTTTCCAGCCTTGCAGCGCAAACTGATGGAAGATGTCACGCGCATCGAGGATGATTACCGCAAATGCGGTGAAGTCCCGCCGCCGCCGCCGGAATGGGTGGACGCGCTCGAATCGGTATCGCAACTGAAATCCGGCGGCGACATTCCGCGCAAATTGCTGGAAGACATCAACAAGTCGATCCAGAAGATCCATGACAAGACCGTCGCCGAGTTCCGGCGTTCCTATGAAGAACGCCACAAGATACTGAAGGGGATACAGCCTTCATGGCGCTCGGTGGACAAAGCTGATCGGCGAGACTGGACAAGAAGATGGTCACGCTCAACACCAATGCCAAAGCAGATCGATGGCCATATGGCCAAATTCGAGGGCATACGCGCCAAGGACAGCAAGACCGAGCATGCGCTGACCGTGTCCGCGTTCGTGCAACTGGCAATATCCTCGCTGGTGATGGTGATCGCACTGGGCGGCGCTTTCATCAACTACAAACTGATTGCGCTGCCGATGTCGGAGATGGTCGGCGCCAGCGATTACATCACCAACAATCTGAGGACTTCGGATGTGGCGGCACTGGTGATCATCCTGATGGAGGCCTCGATGGGGCTGTTCCTGCTCGAATCGCTGCGCATCACGCAGCTGTTCCCGAAGATTGCCAGCATGGATGACCGCATGCGCCGCCGCCTGATGCTGGCCTCGCTGATCTTCCTGGTGATCCTGGCGGCGTATCGAATCGTCCCTGGCACTGATGCGCGACATGCTGGTCGCCGACAAGGCTTCGCTGATGCGCGATCTGGCCGCGTCCGCACCCCCGACTACCCAGGGATGGATGTCGAACATCCCGATGGCCGGCCAGATGATCATGGGCTTCGTGCTGCCGTTCGCACTGGCTTTCGTGGCGATCCCGCTGGAAAGCGTGGTGCATTCGCTGCGCACCGTGCTCGGCGTGCTGCTGGTGCAGACCATGCGCGGGCTGGGTTTCGTGCTCAGGTTCACCGGCGTGGTGTTCAGGCGTTTCGCCAAGGTGCTCGAATTGAGTCTATGACATCCTGATCGTGATACCGCTGATGCTGGAACGCTGGGTGATCGCGTTTCGCGGAGACACCCTGGTTAAAGCACAGGCCAAAACCGGGAGCGCATCATGAAAAGATCACTGCCCGTATTGTTCCTGCTGTTGGCTGCATTCCTGCTCTCCGCCTGCGGCGACAGCCGCAAGCACAGCCAGGCGGTGTATATGCTCGTGGATACCTCCGGCACCTACACGAAGCAGGTCAACAAGGCTGCCAAGGTCATCAACTATCTGCTGGCCACGCTGAATCCCGGCGACTCGCTGGCGGTGGCCAAAGTGGAAACGCGCAGCTTCACGGAAAAGGACATCATCGACAAGGTGACCTTCGACAGGCGACCGTCGAAGCGACCCAGCAGAAGCGCGCGTTCAAGGCCAGGATAGTAGCGTTTACCGAAGGCGTTCACGGCAGTTCATATACCGACATCACCGGGGGATTGATCCAGGCGGCGGAATATCTGAACGAGACCCGGGCAGGCACCAAGACCATCGTGATCTTCTCCGACATGCAGGAGGAACTGGGCAAGGGTACGGTGCGCGATTTCCCGATCAAGCTCGACGGGATTCGTATCGTTGCATTGAACGTCAGCAAACTCGGCACCGACAACGCCGATCCGCGCCTGTATCTCGATCGGCTCGCGCACTGGAAGGCAAGGGTGCTCAAGGCGGGCGCCACCAGCTGGGAGGTGGTGAACGATCTCGAGAACAATATGGAAGCCATTCTGGACACCCGAAGATAGCGATTGCCGCTTTGTCACATCGGACGGGGCCGGCTTGCCGGCCCATTTTTTCTATCCAGGAAGGATGGTCATCGGATGAGTCCCATTCTATTACCGGCCGAGTTTGCTAATATGAGCGCCTGAGCAGTCCGGGTTTCCCCGAAATATTCCTGTCCAGACCAGGAGGCCATTGCATGAAGATCGGCATACCGAAGGAAATCAAGCCCAACGAAAACCGCATCTCGCTGGTTCCGGCCGGGGCGGCAGCACTGGTGAGTGCCGGCCACACCGTGTTCGTGGAAACGGGTGCGGGTCTGGGCAGCGACTTCAGCGACGCGCAATATCGGGCTGCCGGTGCGCAAATCGCGAAAGATGCCGATGCGGTCTGGGCGGCAGCCGACCTGATCGTCAAGGTGAAAGAGCCGATCGAGCCGGAATGGCAGCACATCAGACCCGGCCAGATCATCTTTACTTACTTCCATTTCGCCGCAAACGAGTCTGCGACCCGGGCGCATATCGCCAGCGGCGCAGTGTGCATCGCCTACGAAACCGTCGAACTGCCGTCGGGCGAGCTGCCGCTGCTGACACCGATGTCGGAAGTGGCCGGGCGCATGGCGGTGCAGGAAGGTGCCAAGTATCTCGAACACCTGCATGGCGGGCGCGGCATATTGCTCAGCGGCGTGCCGGGCGTGCCGCCCGGCAAGGTGGTGATCATCGGCGGCGGAGTGGTCGGCGTGAATGCGGCGAAGATCGCGGCCGGGATAGGCGCGCATGTCGTGATCCTCGACACGTCGCTGCAGCGGCTGCGCTCGCTAAGCGACGTGATGCCTGCCAACGTGCAGCTGATATTTTCCAACCGGCACAATCTGCTGGAACAGATCACCGGCGCGGACCTGGTGATCGGTGCGGTGCTGGTGCATGGCGCGGTTGCACCCAGATTGCTGCGCCGCGAAGACCTGGCAAAGTTGCGCCGCGGCGCGGTGATCGTCGATGTATCCATCGACCAGGGCGGCTGTGTCGAAACCATGCATCCCACCACGCACGAAGACCCGACTTTCATCGTCGATGGCATCGTCCATTACGGCGTCGCCAACATGCCCGGCAGCGTGCCGCTGACTTCAACGCTGGCGCTGACCAACGCGACCCTGCCCTATGTGCAGCAATTGGCCGACAAGGGATACAGGCAGGCGTTGCGGGAATCGCCGCCGCTGCTGAAGGGACTCAACATAAGCGGCGGCAGGATCACGCACGGCAAGGTTGCCGAGGCATTCGGGCTGGAACATCATCCGGCCGAAACGCTGATAGCCTGAACCGGACCAGCGTGATGTCGCCGCGTTCTGGCGCGGAAAATTTCAGCTGTCAGGACAGGGAACCAATTTCATTCTTTGGCGACTATAACCACCATGCGCAATAACCGTGACTTGACCAATTCGCTGCTGTCTCGATATTTCAACCGCTTCGAGCTGCTGATCACGACCGGGATCATCGTGCTGATCGCGGTGATGATACTCTCGGCTTTCTGGGGGCTGATCGTGGAGACATACCATCTGGTGCATCACGGCGCTTTCGACAAGCTCGATCACAAGGCATTCCAGTCCGCCTTCGGTATGATCATGACGCTGCTGATCGCGATCGAGTTCAGCTATACCATCATGAATTCCTACATGGGGAAGAGCCGCGCGGTAATCGTCAAGAATGTGGTGCTGGTTTCGATCCTCGCGATTTCCCGGGAGTTCATCGTGTTCGAAGTGGAAACCATCTCGCCGCTGGTCCTGCTCGCGCTGGCCGTTTCGCTGTTGTCGCTCGGTATCGTTTATTGGCTGATGGACCGCTCGCCCTCCACGGATGCCAGCCGGATTTCCGGGGAATAGCGGTCCTGTGAATAGTCTGTTGCTTCATGCCCGGAAAGGTTAGCGATGCGCACCATGCCACCCGGAGTCCGGATCATCCTGTTCACCACGATAGCCTGCTATTTGCTGCAGCTTGCCGCAGGCGGCTCGGCAATAGCCGGCTTTGCGCTGTGGCCGCTGGGCAGCAACTTCATGCCATGGCAACTGGTGACTTACGCGTTCCTGCACGGCAGCATCATGCATATCGCGTTCAACATGTACGGACTGTGGCTGTTCGGTCGGGAAGTTGAATACATGCTGGGGCGCAGGGTATTCCTCCAGCTCTATTTCGCCAGCGTGATATCGGCCGGACTGATGCAATTGCTGGCCACCGGTTTGAGCGGCGGCAACTACCCGACGGTGGGCGCATCCGGCGGCGTGTTCGGCGTGCTGCTCGCGTTTGGCCTGTTTTTTCCGAACCGGGTGATCATGCTGCTGCTCCCGCCGGTCGCATTGCCTGCGCGGCTGTTCGTGGTTCTGTATGCAGGACTGGAACTGTTCCTCGGCGTGACCGGGACGGAAGCAGGCGTCGCGCATTTCGCGCATCTGGGCGGCATGATAGGCGGCTATCTGGTGATCCGCCGCTGGCGGACGCGGGGTGGGCGCTGGCGCTGATCCGGGATTGCGCGGCAGCCTGGAATACTTCAATATCCGCAGATCAAGTTTTAAACACACAGGAGGGTAAATCATGATAAGAAATCCCATCGATATCGCCACCCGGGTCAGTCCCGAACTTTCCGAACTGATCGAAACCCTGATCGACCAGTTCGACTCCGGCGAAACGCTGACGCTCGGTGCGGTGCGCACATTCCTGATTCATGGCATGCCGGCCGAGACGGACGAAGAAGAGGAACTTCACCACTTCGATGTCGACGAATCGGTGATAGACGAACTTGACCAGCTGATCGAGCAGTTCGGCGAATCGGCCGCCGCGATGGATTTCATCGGCGCGTTCGCCAGCGAAGCGCTTTCGCGCGTGATCGAAGAAGTCATGGATGACGAGAATCGCGCAGACCCGCCCACCCTCGAAGCCGTCCAGGAAGCGCTGGCCAACGGCCTGGGATCGAGCATGGTCGGCGACGGGATACTGGAAGAGGACGAGGAAGAAGTGCTGCAACCCGAAATCGAAAGCCTGATCGAGCGCTACGGCCCCGATGCGATGGCCGAAGATTTCCTGCGCTACGAGTAGCAAAGTGCACATCCTGCCGCTGAATGCGGGGGATGGCGTGCGGCGTTAACACGCGAGTTGAACTTGCGCTTTGCGGATTGTCTTGCCGATTGACCCATGACCGCAATTTTATTCAGTCCGCGGCAATTGGTTGCCGGTTTTTCTGTTTTATGTTTATGATGTTATTTCCATGATTTAATAAATAATCATAAATAATGAGAAAGAAAATTTCATTGTTCCAGGGTGGTGCGACGAATAGCGCATGGGATAGCGAAATTTTGCCTGCATGTTGCATATATCCGGACTAACCCACCGAGTCCGCGATGAAGAAACCTGATCACCTCATTGTTTTTTCCCTGGATCGTCAGCGCTACGCCTTGCCATTGCACGCGGTAGACAGGGTGGTGCGCATGGTCGCAATCACCCCTTTGCCCAAGGCGCCAGACATCGTTCTTGGCGTAGTCAACCTTCAGGGCCGTGTCATCCCGGTCATCGATATCCGCCGGCGTTTCAGCTTGCCGGAAAAGAAAATTGCACTAACCGACCAACTGGTAGTCGCGCACACCTTGCGGCGGCCGGTGGCGCTGGTAGCGGACGCAGTACATGATGTAATCGGTTCCGCACAGGGTCTGATCGAAACAGAAAATATCCTCCCCGGCCTTGAGTATGTGGACGGAGTGGTAAAACTGACAGACGGCTTGATCCTGATCCACGACCTGGACAGATTTCTTTCGCTGGAAGAAGAAAGTTCTTTGGATCTGGCACTGGAAACCTCCTGAGAGAATACATGCCCCCCACACTTTCCTCTTCATTGTTGTCACGACTGAGCGAACTGGTAGCCGAGCAGACGGGTTTGTACTTCCCGCAAGAACGCTGGGGCGATCTCGAGCGGGGAATCGCGGCAGCGGCGCCGGACTTCAATTTTCAGGATCGGGAATCTTGCGCGCGATGGTTGCTGTCCGTTCCATTGACTCGCCATATGAAAGAGATTCTCGCCACCCATCTGAGCGTGGGAGAAACCTATTTCTTCCGGGAAAAGCAGAATTTGGGGATTCTGGAAGAACAAATTCTGCCTCCGCTGTTGCAGGCACGCAGCCAGAATGATCAGCGGCGTTTGCGTATCTGGAGTGCGGGCTGCTGCACGGGCGAAGAAGCCTATACCATCGCGATACTGCTCGACAGACTCATTCCCGATCTCAGGGAATGGAACATCACCATTCTGGCAACGGACTTCAATCCGAAATTTCTGCGCAAGGCAGTAGAAGGAGCGTATGGCGAATGGTCGTTCCGCGATGCGCCCGGCTGGGTGCGCGAACGGTATTTCACCAAAGGGGCAGACGGACGTCTGGAGATACTTCCGCGTATCAGGAAAATGGTGACGTTTTCCTATCTCAATTTTGCCGATGATGTATACCCATCGCTGTCGAACAATACCGGCGCGATGGACGTGATTTTCTGCCGCAATGTCCTGATGTATTTCACCGCGCAGCGGGCAAAACAGGTCGCCGGCAATTTTTACCGCGCGCTGGTTGACGGCGGGTGGTTGATTGTCAGTCCATCGGAAGCCTCGAACAGATTGCTTTCCTTGTTTGCGCCGGTCGAGTTTCCAGAGGCGGTGCTGTACCGGAAGATGGTTAATTCCGAATCCAAAACGCAGGAACCAAAGTCACCAGTCAGTGAGCATCAGATATTGCAGCCGTTCACGGGGGCAGAAACCGCACCTTCGTCGCTGCCGGTCGCGCAGACAAAACCCGATATTGTGACAGCTGCAATCCATGCGGAGCAGGCAGACCGGCTACCAGCTCCACCAATTGAAGAGCCCGAGACTTTATCAATCATGGCGCGCAACTGCGCCAATCAGGGGCGGCTCGGCGAGGCGCTGGAATGGTGCGAAAAGGCGATCACTGCCGATAAAATGAACCCGTCACACCATTACCTGCTGGCGACTATTTTGCAGGAGCAGGGACAGCACGATAACGCCATCCGCTCGTTAATGCGCGCGCTCTATCTCGATTCCGATTTTGTGCTTGCTCACTTTGCGCTGGGGAATCTGCATCAATCTCAGGGACGCTATCGGGAAGCGCAACGCTATTTCGAAAATGTGTTGCTGCTGTTGCGCACTCATTCCGCGGACGAGACACTGCTGGAAGCGGACGGGCTGACGGCCGGACGGCTGGTCGAGATAGTTTCGTCGTTGCAGGCAAGTTTGCCGCAACCTGTGGCATCAAACGTTTGAGGTTTATGCAGCCATGAGCATACCGAGAAAAAACAACAAACCAACCGACTGGCGCGAGGTAGAACGACGTCTGGAAGCAGCGCGCATTGCAATCGAGCATATCTGGGCGCCGACTGCCGAGGATACCCAACGGATATTGAAAGAAAGGGCGCAGACACTCGCCCGGGAAGCCGTGCCTGCGGAGGCCGCCGACGCAAGCATCGAAGTCATTGAATTTTTCCTCGCCCATGAGCGGTATGCCGTCGCATCAGAGTACGTTCGCGAGGTATATCCGCTCGAAGAACTTACCCCGCTGCCATGTACCCCGGCATTCGTGCTCGGCATCGTCAATTTGCGCGGCGAAATACTCTCGGTTATCGACATCAAAAAGTTTTTTGATCTGCCCGAAAAAGGCCTGACCAATCTCAACAAGGTGATCGTGCTCGAATCTGCCGGTTCCAAACCGGGAGACATGGTATTCGGCATTATGGCCGATTCCATAAGCGGCGTGCGCCGTATTCCACGCGTCGGTATTCAGCCATCTTTGCCCACGCTGACCGGTATCCGCGAGGACTATCTGCTAGGGGTGACCGCAGAGCGCATGGTCGTCCTCGATGCTGAAAAACTTTTGACTGACGAGAAGCTGATCGTGCAGGAACAGGTGGGGTGATAGGAAATATTCCTGTTCGAGTTTGACAGGGCAATAAGGAGAATAAAATGAAATGGTTTTTGAATTTATCTACGCGCAACAAACTCTTCCTCGGCTTTGGGTCGATGATAGTCTTCCTCGCGTTAGTGACTTTGTCTGCGTATCGGGGAATCGTGATGATCCAGGCGACACAGCACAGCCTGTACCGGAAGGAATTTGCCAATACCGTGGATTTGATGACCATGCGATCGGACGAAAACGGAGTTCGTGCTGATTTGCTCGAGATGCTGTCGGCAGCTACGCGAACCGACCGGGAGTCCTGGCACAAGGACATCAAGGAACGCAGCAAGGAAATTGCCGAGACCGCGCAACGCCTTTTGGATCGCAACCACAATGACCCGGCCCTGCTTGCGCAACTTCAGGAGCTCAACAAAATCCGCGATGCATTCGTGCAGACGCGAGATGACCAGCTCATCCCGCTGATTTATGCCGGAAAGAAAACCCAGGCCGAAACGCTTGTACAGGGCGTACAGTTAAAACGCTACAACAAGATGCGCGATATTGCGAACCAACTGTGTGATTCAGCCGCGGAAAAAGCGCGTGCCGCCGTGGCGGCATCCGAGCAGGTGGCGGAGAATACGATATATCAATTTTCTATGGTCGGTGGTTTGGCAATATTGCTGGCAGTAGCCATGGCGTTGTTGATCGGCCGCATTATCGCCATACCGCTGCAGATGATCTCGGGCATCGCCGGAAAAGTCGCTTCCGGTGATCTTACTGTCAGCATTCCAGCCGGGCATCGTACCGACGAAGTCGGGGAGCTGCTGCGCGCATTCGGCGCGATGCTCGAAGAATTGCGGAAATTGATGCGCGAGATCAACGAAGGAGTCGGTGTGCTCGCCTCATCCTCCAGCGAGATCCTTGCCACCACGACGCAGGTTGCCTCGGGTGCGGCCGAGACGGCGGCTTCGGTGAGCGAGACCACGGCGACGGTGGAAGAAGTGAAGCAGACGGCGCAGGTGGCGAGCCAGAAGGCGCGCAATGTATCCGACAGCGCGCAGAAAGCCGCGCAGGTCTCGCAGGGCGGGCGCAAGTCGGTGGAAGAAGCGATGCAGGGCATGCAGCGTATCCAGGAGCAAATGGAATCCATTGCCGAAAGCATCGTGCGGCTGTCCGAGCAGAGCCAGTCGATCGGCGAGATCATTGCCACGGTCAACGACCTGGCCGAACAATCCAACCTGCTCGCGGTGAATGCCGCGATCGAAGCGGCGAAGGCGGGCGAGCAGGGCAAGGGTTTCGCGGTCGTGGCGCAGGAGGTCAAGAGTCTGGCGGAACAATCCAAACAGGCAACCGCCCAGGTGCGCACGATACTCGGCGACATCCAGAAAGCGACCGGCACCGCGGTGCTGGCTACCGAACAGGGCAGCAAGGCGGTGCAGGCCGGGGTAAAACAAACCGGCGAGACCGGCGAAGCGATCCGACTGCTGGCCGACAGCGTTGCGGAAGCGGCGCAGGCGGCGACCCAGATCGCGGCCTCGAGCCAGCAGCAGATGGTGGGCATGGACCAGGTGGCGCAGGCGATGGAGAACATCAAGCAGGCCAGCGTGCAGAACGTGTCCGGCACCAAACAGGCGGAGGTCGCCGCACAGAGCCTGCATGAACTCGGACAGAAACTGAAACTGCTGGCAGCACAGTACAAGGTTTAGCAAAGGTTTCCAGGACAGAAAGGATAACAAAATGAAATGGTCTGTTGGAACAAAGATTGGTGCTGGCTATGCTCTGGCGTTAATTATTCTGGTTATCCTTGGCTTGGTCTCATACCGGAATACGACCGGGCTCATCGAAGCGGCGACGATGGAA
This sequence comes from uncultured beta proteobacterium, assembly GCA_963827265.1. Classification (GTDB taxonomy): domain Bacteria; phylum Pseudomonadota; class Gammaproteobacteria; order Burkholderiales; family Gallionellaceae; genus Gallionella. The sequence goes on from CAWHAD010000008.1 coordinate 29,660, forward strand.
ACACATACCTATCAGGTGCTCGAAAATCTTGAAAGGGTGCTTTCCACCTTGAAGGATGCCGAGACCGGCCAGCGCGGCTACATTATAACCGGAGAAGAACGGTATCTCGAGCCCTACCGGACCGGGACCTCGGAAGTGAATCAAACCATCCAGCATCTCCGGGAATTGACAGCGGACAACCCGAACCAGCAGCGTCGACTTGATGCACTTGGGCCGCTGATCGCAGCCAAACTCGCCGAACTTGAAGAATCGATCGGACTGCGAAAAACCAAAGGATTCGATGCGGCGCTAAAGGTGGTATTGACGGATAAGGGAAAGACGGCGATGGACGATATCCGCAAGGTCATTTCCGACATGGGCGATGAGGAAAGAATGTTGTTGGAACAGCGTAACAGCAAGGAGAAGGCAAGTTCCGACACTACCATCTCCGTCATTGTCTATGGCATTCCGCTTGCTTTTGTATTATTGGTTCTGGCTGGTTTATGGATTACCCGCACCATCACCCGGCAGCTCCGCGCAAGCATTGCTCAACTCTCAACCTCTTCTGCCGAGATTCTTGCCACGACGACGCAGGTTGCCTCCGGTGCGGCCGAGACGGCGGCTTCGGTGAGCGAGACCACGGCGACGGTGGAGGAAGTGAAGCAGACGGCGCAGGTGGCGAGCCAGAAGGCGCGCTCTGTTTCCGACAGCGCGCAGAAAGCCTCGCAGGTTTCGCAGAGCGGGCGCAAATCGGTGGAAGAAGCGATGCAGGGCATGCAGCGCATCCAGGAGCAAATGGAATCCATCGCCGAGAGCATCGTGCGGCTGTCCGAGCAGAGCCAGTCGATCGGCGAGATCATCGCCACGGTCAACGACCTGGCCGAACAATCCAACCTGCTCGCGGTGAATGCCGCGATCGAAGCGGCGAAGGCGGGCGAGCAGGGCAAGGGTTTCGCGGTCGTGGCGCAGGAGGTCAAGAGTCTGGCGGAACAATCCAAACAGGCGACCGCCCAGGTGCGCACGATACTCGGCGACATCCAGAAAGCGACCGGCACCGCGGTGCTGGCCACCGAACAGGGCAGCAAGGCGGTGCAGGCCGGGGTAAAACAAACCGGCGAGACCGGCGAAGCGATCCGCCTGCTGGCCGACAGCATTGCGGAAGCGGCGCAGGCGGCGACCCAGATCGCGGCCTCGAGCCAGCAGCAGATGGTGGGCATGGATCAGGTGGCGCAGGCGATGGAGAACATCAAGCAGGCCAGCGTGCAGAACGTGTCCGGCACCAAACAGGCGGAGGTCGCCGCACAGAGCCTGCATGAACTCGGGCAGAAACTGAGTGACATGATCGGGGGCAGGGCGGCATGAACAGCGCGTAGGGCGGTGCCGTGCGTGATGCCGCACGCGTTCATCCCGGATGATTTTTGTAAATAATTTTCAGGTACAGACCATGGCCAACAAGAACGATGATTTCCTGAAAAGACTGCTCGCGACATTCCGGGTCGAGGCGGACGAACATCTCAAGGCGATGTCGGCGGGGCTGATCGAACTGGAGAAAAATCCGGCGGCAGACCGGTATGCGGAAATCGTCGAGACTGTGTTTCGCGAGGCGCACAGTCTAAAGGGCGCTGCGCGGGCAGTGAACCTCAAGGAGATCGAGTCGGTCTGCCAGCCGCTGGAAAGTGTGCTTGCGGCATTGAAGAACAACCAGCTCGCCGTTTCCCGCCATTGTTCGATCTCCTCCACCAGACTATCGATGCCCTCGGCAGTCTGCTTGCGCCAGGCGGCACGGGTACGACGGGGTCACAGCAGGCAAAGCCTGCGCTGCTGACCAGACGGCTCGACGATGCACTGCACGGGTCATTTTGCCCCATCTGAAATGGCGCAACCCGTGTCGTCGCAACAGGCGCCAGCCGAATCCAGTTCCAGAAGATGACACTGGCTGAATCGACGGAGCCGGTAACCAATGCTGCGCCGTCTCTTGCTCCCAGCCTTGCATCCGAAACGGTCAGGGTTTCCACGCAGAAACTGGATGCGGTGATGCGGCAGGTCGAGGAACTGCTGTCGCCGCGGCTGGCCTCGGCGCAACGCGCCAAGGAGTTGCGCGAGGTCGCCGCTTCTTTCGCAACCTGGAAAAAACAGCGGGCACGAATGCGGCCAGTGCTGCGGCAGATCGAGCGCTATGTCGAAAAAGGGCGGCCAAGGGCAACGGCGCCGGACTGCCAAAATTCAAGACACAAGAAATCCAGACGCCGGAAATTCAGACAAAAATACTGCCGAAGCTGCTGGAACATCTGGAGTCCGATCATCTGTTCATGAAAACGCTGGAAGAACGGTTGCTGCGCTTGAGCAAGTTCGCCGCGCATGACCGGCGCGCCTTGGCAGGCATGAGCGATAGCCTGCTGCATGACGTGAAGGAAATGCACCTGTTGCCGTTTTCCTCGCTGCTCGAAATCTATCCGCGCTTCACCCGCGATCTTACCCGCGACCAGGGCAAGCAGGTGGAACTGTTGATCCAGGGCGAGCGAAATTGAAATCGACCGGCACATTCTGGAAGAAATGAAGGATCCGCTGATGCACCTGCTGCGAAATTGCATCGATCACGGTATCGAGCAGCCGGACGTGCGACAGAGCAAGGGCAAGCCGGCTTGCGGAACCATAACGGTCGCCATCGCGCAAAAAGACAGCGGAAAAATCGAGATCATGGTTGCCGATGACGGAGCAGGCATCGATGCTGACAAGGTGAAAGCGGCATCACGCAGGCTAAATCTTGTTTCTGCGGAAGAGGCTGAAAAGCTGAATGAGCAGGAGGCGCAGGCACTCATTTTTCTGTCAGGCATATCCACCAGCCCGATCATCACGGACATTTCGGGACGCGGACTCGGACTCGCCATCGTGCGGGAAAAAATCGAGCGGCTGGGCGGAGTCATCGCGCTTGAGTCCCGTCAGGGTGGCGGGACCACTTTCCGTATTACGCTGCCGCTGATGCTGGCCACATTTCGCGGTGTGCTGGTTCGCGCCGGTGAACATTGTTTCGTCATCCCCGCGCTCAGCGTCGAGCGGGTGGCGCGGGTGGTACAGCAGGACATCAGGACGGTGGAAAACCGCGCAACGATTTCGCTCGACGGTCAGGTCGTTGCGCTGGCCAGTCTCGGCGATGTGCTGGAACTGCCGCGTCAAAGCTCAACGGCCGACACTTTGGCGCAGGTCGCGCTGGTTGTTCTCGGCACAGGCCGCCAGCGTGTGGCGTTCCAGGTGGAAGAAATTCTCGGCGAACAGGAAGTACTGGTCAAAACGCTGGGTCGGCAGCTCGCGCGCGTGCGCAACATCGCCGGCGCGAGCGTGCTGGGAACCGGCCAGGTGGTCGCTGTGCTCAATGTGCCCGATCTGCTGAAATCTGCCGTGAAGCGGATGTCGGCACCACCCCGCATCCGTTGCCGCAGAAAAACCCGGGGAAGCAACAAGGCGGTCGATCCTGGTGGTGGAAGACTCGATCACCTCGAGGGCGCTGCTCAAGAACATCCTGGAATCGGCAGGTTACCGGGTCACTACTGCGGTGGATGGGGTGGATGCCTACACCACACTCAAGACCGGGACGTTCGATCTGATCGTGTCGGACGTGGAAATGCCGCGCATGGACGGCTTTGATCTGACCGCCAAGGTGCGCGCGGACAAACAGCTCAGCGAGCTGCCGGTAGTGCTGGTGACATCGCTGGAATCACGCGAACATCGCGAGCGCGGCATCGATGTCGGGGCCAATGCCTATATCGTAAAAAGCAGTTTCGATCAGAGCAATCTGCTGGAAGTTATCCGGCGGCTGATTTAGCAGCATACCAAGTTGCCGAATGCATGTGAACCAGGGAGCATCATCAATGACACCGGATAGTACTGGCACGAAAGAAAGCACGACGAAACCCGTGTGCCTCTCGCCTCTTGTGGCGACCAGCGCGACTGCGCGTCTGCGGCTCTCATTTCTTGAGCCGCTCGCCGGCGCGGTCGCCGCCTTCTTCGATATCGGGATAGCAGCGCTGCACCTGCATGAACGCGACATGATCGAAAGCGATGTCAACCGGGCGCAGAAGCTCGCGGAGGGAATGTATCGCGACGATGTCGTTCACAATGCGCAGTCGCTCGAAGTCGCCATGCAGGTTGTTGGCCACGATGCGGCGTTGCGTGCGGCCAAGGCAGGCGGCAGAAACCGGGCAAGCCGCGATGAGCTGGCACTCGGGCAAGCGGAAGTTCAGGGGTGAACATGGACACGAGATCGTACGTCAATCCCGTCCCGGAATTGCACAAAGTGAGAACCAGGCTGATCAAAGTTCTGGTGGTCGAAGACTCCCTCGTGGTACGCGAGTTTCTGGTTTACCTGCTTGGCACAGACCCCGATATACGGGTAGTTGGCACCGCGAACAACGGCGAGGAGGCGATTGAGGCCGTGAAGCGCTATCACCCCGATGTGATCACGATGGACATCCATATGCCGAAAATGGACGGGCTGGAAGCGACGCGCCGTATCATGGAAACGGAACCGGTACCCATTGTAATCGTGAGCGGGAGTGATGATCCGCACGAGAATACCAAGACGTTCAGAGCGATGGAAGCAGGGGCTTTGGCCGTGCTGCGCCGGCCTGCCGGCATCGGCCACCCGGATCATGAGGCAAATGCAAGGGAACTGTTGCAAACTGTGAAGGCGATGTCTGAAGTGAAAGTGGTGCGGCGCTGGTCACAAAAACGTGGCGGGCCAACCTTGCCATTAGTGGCGAAGCCGCAGGTGGAAAAAGTGGCGAAAGTCAAAGTGATCGCCTTGGGTGCCTCGACCGGTGGGCCGCCCGTGTTGCAGACGATACTGGCGATGCTGCCCAGGGATTTTCCGCTGCCGGTCTTGATCGTTCAGCACATGGCGACCGGTTTTATCGCCTCCTTCGCCGAATGGCTGGCACAGACGTCCTCCCTGCCTGTTCATGTGGCCCGGCAGGGAGAACTTATGCTGCCCGGCCACGTCTACATTGCGCCCGACGAATGCCAGATGAAAGTGGATCACGGCGGAAAAATCATCCTGACCAAGGATGCGCCGGAAAACGGGCTGCGCCCCTCGGTCTCCTACCTGTTTCGCTCGCTTGCAACAGTGTATGGAGGTGATACTGCTGCCGGGCTGCTCACCGGCATGGGTCGCGATGGTGCCGAAGAATTGCGGATATTGAAGGAAAATGGGGCGATCACCTTTGCCCAGGACAAGGATAGCTCAGTTGTGCACGGCATGCCGGGCGAGGCGATCAAGCTGGATGCGGCGACGTATATTCTGGCGCCGGACAAGATTGCCGCAGTGCTGGTATCTTTGACAAACGGCAAAAACAAGAAAGAGAGTCAGTGATGAAATCAAAAAATAAAAAGAATAGCAGTATCAATATTCTCATCGCCGAGGACAGCCGCACCCAGGCCGACCAACTCGGTTTTCTGCTTGAAGAACACGGCTTCGAGGTGACCATTGCGGCCAATGGCAAGCAGGCTTTACGGGCGGCGCAGGCGAACAAACCTGACCTGATCATCAGCGACATCGTGATGCCGGAAATGGACGGCTACGAACTGTGCAAGGCGATCAAATCCGACGAAAAGTTGCAGGATATCCCGGTCATCCTGGTTACCACGCTTTCCGATTCGCAGGACGTGATTCGCGGGCTGGAGTGCGGCGCGGACAATTTCATCCGCAAACCCTATGACGAGCGCTATCTGCTGTCGCGCATCAATTATCTCGCTGATGAACCTTGATATGCGCAAGGAAAACAAGATGCAGTTGGGAGTGCAAATCAATCTTGGCGGCAAGAAATACTTCATCAATTCGGAGCGGCAACAAATCCTGGACCTGTTGATCTCGACTTATGAGCAGGCGGTTCATATCAACAATGAGCTCAAGCTGCGCGAAGCGGAACTGGAAATCTCCAACCAGGTGCTGAACGGGTTCGGCCAAATCGTGGCGGGTCTTAATCATGCGGTGACCGAACGCGAGGTGGCGGAAGCGGCGCTGGAACGCGCGCTGGAATTGCCCGGAATCCAGGCTGGCTGGATATCACTGTGGGAAGAAGGTTCCGGTTTCCGTCTGGCTGCCGCACGCAACCTGCCGCCGGCCCTGCTGCGCGATGGAGCAATGGAGGGGTCGTGCGACTGCCGGCGCCGCTTTCTCGCGGGAGAACTGGATCACGTCAGCAATATCCTGGAATGCGAACGGCTGAAGGCAGCCAAGGGCGACACGCTGGGCTTGCGCTACCATGCCAGTGTGCCGTTGTGGTCCGGCGACCGGGGCATCGGAATCATGAACCTGGTCGGGGCGGAACAGGGTCTGTTCGACGAAGCGGAGTTGAAGATGCTGTACGTTGTCGGCAACCAGGTGGCGGTGGCGCTGGAACGCGCCAGGTTGCACGAGCATCTCGAGCAGTTGGTCGAGGAACGGACCGCCGCGCTGAATGCAGAAATCTTCGAGCACAAGCAGGCTGAGGCAAAGCTGAGGCTGTTCCGCACCTTGCTCGACAATTCCAACGACGCCATCGAGGTGTTCGATCCGGCCACACTGAAATTCCTGGATATCAACGAGACAGGATGCCGCGCCCTGGGCTACAGCCGCGAAGAACTCCTGACCATGAGCGCTACCGACGTAGACGCAGGTGTCAACGCGGATGCCCGGGAAGTGCTCATGAAACAGTTGCAGCAATCTGGACGCGCGCGGTTCGAAACTGTGCACCGTCGCAAGGACGGCTCCACATTCCCGGTGGAAGTCAGTGCGACACTCGTCGAAATCGACAAGTCCTACTTGCTGAGCATCGCGCGCGATATCACCCTGCGCAAGGAAAACGAGGCCAGGATCAAACGGCTCAACCAGCTTTACAGCTGTGCTCAGCGGCATTAATACCACGATCGTGCGGGTCCGCGAGGAGGAAGAACTGTTCAGGGAAGCATGCCGCATCGCGGTGGAGCATGGCAGGTTCGTATTTGCGTGGATCGGCAAGTTCGATGCAGACAGCCAGCAGGTGACGCCGGTCGCCCAGGCAGGCCGCGACGACGGTTATCTGGCGCAAATCAATTTGACCGCACGTGCAGATACCCCGAATAGCTGTGCATTAACCGCACAGGCACTGACCGAGGCGAAACCGGTGATCTGCAACGACATCGCCAGCGACGAACGCATGGCGGACTGGCGCAGCGAGGCACTTGAGCCGTGGCTACCGTTCAGTGGTCGTGCTTCCCCTCACGATAGGGCAGAAGCCGGTCGGCGTGTTCGTGCTTTACGCCCCGGAGCCGGATGTTTTCGACGATGAGGAGATGGCATTGTTGCTCGAAATAGCTGGCGATATTTCATTTGCCATCGACAACATCAAGAAAGAGGAGAAACTTAATTATCTCGCTTACTATGACGTCATTACTGGCCTGCCGAACCGTTCACTGTTTTACGACCGTCTGAATCAGCATATATATGACGCAAAAAGCGGTGAAAAAATGGCTGTGCTGGCGATCGATCTGGAACGCTTCAGAACCATCAATGAGACGTTCGGGCGGCATCTCGGCGATACACTGCTGAAAATGGTGGCAGAACGCCTGATATCCATGGGAATGGATGCGGGTCATCTGGCGCGTGTCAGTGCTGACTGCTTCGTCAAAGTTTTGCCCGATATAAAAGAAGAGGCAGAAATTGTGCATTTCCTGGAGAATCAGGTTACTGCAGCTCTGAGCGAGCCATTCAAACTGGAAGGCAAGGAACTGCGCTTATCGGCCAGAGTGGGCATCGCCATTTTTCCCGATAACGGCAAAGATGCCGATATCCTGTTTCGCAACGCCGAAGCCGCACTGAAAAATGCCAAGCTTTCAGGCGACCATTATTCGTTCTATACCCCGGAACTCAATGCACGGGTTGCCGAAAAGCTGACGCTGGAGAACAAGCTGCGCAGGGCACTGGAGCAGGAGCAACTGGTGCTGCATTACCAGCCCAAGGTTGATCTCAAAAGCAACCTGATCGACGGGTTGGAGGCACTGATACGCTGGAACGATCCGGAGACAGGCCTCTTGGTGCCGCCAAGTGAATTCATTCCGCTGCTCGAAGAAACCGGAATGATCATTGAAGCGGGTGCATGGGCGTTGGCGAAGGCGATGGCGGATTACCGGGGCTTGCAAAAAAATAATTCATCCCCGCCCAGGATCGCCGTCAACGTCTCTCAGGTCCAACTGCAAAGAAGTGATTTCGTCAGCACAATCGAGCGTGTGTTGCGCGATTCGGGAGGCGTGCCAGACGGGTTGGAGATCGAGATTACCGAGAGCCTGATCATGCGGGACGTAGAGGGTAATATCCAAAAACTTCGCGCCATCCGGGAAATGGGGGTGGAAGTGACGATTGACGATTTTGGTACCGGATATTCCTCGCTCAGCTATATCGCCAAGTTGCCGATCAGTGCCTTGAAAATCGACCGGGCTTTCATCATCAACATGGCCAGCAACGCCGACGATCTGAGCATCGTCTCCGCGATCATCTCACTGGCGCATTCCTTGAGTTTGCGGGTCGTTGCGGAAGGCGTTGAAACGGAAGAGCAGGCGAAACTGCTGCGCTTGCTCAAATGCGATGAGATCCAGGGCTTTTTGTTCAGTCCTGCGGTGCCGATTGCCAAGATCAAGGCGTTTTTACGCGACAAAAAATCGTTGTGAGAATCAATGGCCATAACAACCCGGTCTCGCCGCCGGATTCGCGCAGTTCCGCCGGAGTATTCCTTGTTCGGCCCCCATTAACCCATGTGATCAGAAATATTCAATCCGGCGGATGCCTGAGCATGCGGCTGTCGTTCAGGTTGCCATGCTGCAAGCCCTGGTGCAGTTCTGCCATCACATGTCTGGAAAATCGGGGGCTGAAATTGTCGAGAGCCGACAACATCAGCCAGACGACGAACACCGGCTGGATCAGTACGACAATGGCGATGCTGCATAATTCCGCCGAGAGGCGGACATATCTGTTCGAGTGGTACAGCCCGCGCAGATGGACGCGATACCGGTCCAGCCTCTGGTGTAACGCGACAGCTTCGGCAAGCACCATGATCAGCCCGCCGATGAAACCGGTGATGATGGCCATCTTCAGCTCTATGGAACCCATTTCGCCTCCCCTGGTATAGCGGTGCAGATCTATAGCCGAGCTCGCAATCTGGCATCATATTACTATGGCAGTGCCGGATTCGTACATCATCACCCGGATGCCATCCGGGCGGTGGCGGACCCGGCCGGCGCCACTGAGACCAACCAGACTATATAAGGGATCAAGATGAATCCGATACTCGATGCTGCCGCAAAGGCGTTCCGGGACCTTTTCCAGTTCAGGATATTGTGGATCGTGGTCTGGCCGATGCTTGCAGCGTTGCTGCTGTGGCTGGTGCTGGGTGTGGCCTTCTGGGGCACTTTTTCGGGCTGGATCGAGAATGGCCTCGCCTACATCGGCATCCAGCACTGGCTGGACGGGCTGGAACCGCGCTGGGTGGCGAACGCGATTCAGGCCATCCTGCACATGCTCCTGTTCGTTCCGATGGTGTTCGTCACCGCGTTGCTGATCACTGCTTTTTTTGCAATGCCGGCGCTGATCCGCCTGGTGGCCGATCGCGACTACCCGCAACTCAAGCGTGAAAGCGGGGGCAGCATTGCCGGCAACCTGCTCAATGCGGTACTTGCGATCGTGATCTTCATCGTGATCTGGATGCTCACCCTGCCGCTGTGGTTCTTCGGAGTGGGGGCGGTGATGCCCTTCATTGCCGCAACCTATCTGAATCAGCGGCTGTTTCGCTACGATGCGCTTTCCGAACACGGCAGCAGCGAGGAGATGAAACTCCTGTTTACCAGGTACCAGTCGTCATGGTGGGTGCTGGGCCTGCTGACCGGCCTGCTGCAATTCGTGCCGCTGCTGAACCTGTTCGCCCCGGTATACACGGGACTCGCGTTCATCCACTTCGGGCTTGCCCGCCTGGCCAGCCAGCGCAAGGTTTCTTAGCGAACCGCTTCATCCGGATGTCAGCGGCCGGCCGGGATTATTGCTTGACGATGTTTACATGATTGACGAACGCGATGCTGGGGAAGGTGCGGTTCAGCGTCTTGCTGGTGAAATTCTTCACGGTCGTGCCGCTGTCAAACTCGATGGTGTCCCCTTTTTTCACATTGACGATCGACGCGGCGACGATCCAGTGCGTCTGGCTGTCCTGGCTGACCTCGAGATAGGTAAACTCGGGTATGTTGATCACGCTGACCACCGTGCCCTTTTGCGACTGGAATGTTCCGGGTATCGCGGCCATCGAGTTGTCCTGGCTGTTGATCTGGGGATGCCCGGCAGGCAGGGTCCCCGTGGACGGTATCACCGGATCGGGTACAAACGGCTGCTCTGAAGGTTTCTTGTTGCATGCCGTCAGGGTAAGCATGACCAATGCTGCAATGATTCCGATGTTTCTCATTTTATTTCCTTGTCTGAAATAGAGAGTGACCACAATACTACTCAAAAATGAGCCGGTCATGCATCCTTTTATTGTGCATATTCGGATCGGCCTGTTTCCGTCGCGTTTGCGGCGTGATATACCCGTGGTAAAAAGCCGGATGTCCTGATAGATTACGTGCGGGTCTGCAACAACCGTTTGCACGAGTCGACGCGGTTTGATTCGGGTCATCCGGACCGGCGGTGTATGGATAGCCACCGGCAATCTGCAGCATTGAATATCATTGGAGCGGGGGATTGATGATCGGGAAGGAAGGATTTCATGTGCTATTCAATCTGGCGGCAGATTCCATGTTTATCCTTGATCCGGATGGTTTCATCAGGGAAATCAACCAGACCGCTCATGCCCGCCTCGGCTATACCAGGGCCGAAATGCTCGGGAAGCATATCGGCGAATTCATACTGCCGGAGTTTTCCGGCAAATTGGCCGGCCGGATCGAGAAGGCGCAAAGCCGGGAATTCCTGATTTACGAATCGGCACAGGTGCACAAGGATGGCACTATCTTGCCGATCGAAGTGTGCAGCAGGGCAATCGTGCTGGAAGGCAAAAAGTTGCTGTTCAACATCGTTCGCGATATCGGCGAACGCAAGCGGCTGGACAGCGCGCTGCGCGAGAGCGAGGCCCGCTTCCGCACCCTGGCCGCGGATGCACCCGAGGCGATCGTGATCCATGATCTGGACAGCGATCTGTTCATCGACGCAACATCCAGCGCGGAACGGCTGTTCGCCTGCAGCCGCGAGGAATTGTTGCGCCGCGGCCCGAAACATTTCGTGGCGCCCGAACAGCCTGCGGGTTCACCCCCGGTTGAAACGCATATCGAACGAGGCGAGCGTGCTCTGGCCGGCGAACAAATCAAGTTTGAAAGGCTGGTGCGTGACGCACAGGGGCGGGATGTTCTTTGCGAAGTCACGCTGGTCCGCCTGCCTTCGGAAGGCCGCAGATTGCTCCGCGCCAGCTATCTCGACATCACCGAGAGAAAGCAGATCGAGAATGCGCTGCGGGAAAGCGAGGAAAAATATCGCTCGCTTTTCGAAGAGTCCCTGGACGGGCTGTTTATCAGCAATGCGGAAGGGAACTATATCGACATCAACCTGAAAGTCATCCAGATATTCGGATATGGCTCGAAGGAGGAGATGCTGGCCCTGGACTTTGAAAAGGACATCTGTGCCTTCCCGGCAGACAAGGGAAACATCCTGGCCTTTGTCAACGAGAAGGGGTTCGCGGAACTGGAGGTCATCGTCAAGAAAAAGAATGGCGAAAGGATAGCCACACTGTGCAGCTACAGCGCGGTGAAGGACCGGCACGGTGCTATCGTGTCCTACCGCGGCATGATCCGGGATATCACCGAGAAGAAAAAATCCGAAGAACTGATCTGGCGCCAGGCAAATTTCGATACCCTGACCGGATTGCCCAATCGCGACATGTTCCATGACCGTCTCGGGCAGGAAATCAAGCGCTCGTACCGTGAATGCCTGCCGCTTGCTTTGCTGCTGATCGACCTTGACCATTTCAAGCAGGTGAATGACACGCTCGGACATGCGATGGGCGACTTGCTGTTGCAGGAAGCCGCCAGGCGCATCCGCGCCTGCGTGCGCGGATCGGATACGCTGGCCCGCCTGGGCGGGGATGAATTTACCGTGATCCTGTCGGCGATGTCCGAATCAGGCCATGTCGAGGATGTTGCGCAAAAAATTGTCGGCAAACTGGCCCAGCCGTTCCAGCTGGGCAGCGATGAAGTATACGTATCGGCCAGCATCGGCATCACCATTTATCCGAGCGATGCCGACGACATCGATTCCCTGATCAAGAACGCCGATCAGGCGATGTATGTTGCGAAGAACAAGGGCCGCAACCGTTTCAGCTATTTCACGAAGTCATTGCAGATCGAAGCGCAAAACCGCCTGCGCACGATCAGCGACCTGCGCGGTGCGCTCGCTGCGGGGCAATTCAGCGTGCATTTTCAGCCGGTCATCGAGCTGTCGACCGGGCAGATTCGCAAGGCGGAAGCACTCATCCGCTGGAATCATCCCGAACGGGGCATGGTCAGCCCGTCCGAATTTGTCGCGCTGGCCGAGGAAGCCGGGCTGATCAACGAGATCGGCAACTGGGTGTTCAGGGAAGCAGCCAGATGGGCGAGTATTTGGAACAGGCAGAGCCAGGGAGGATTCCAGATGAGCGTGAACATGTCGCCGGTGCAGTTCCAGCATGGCGGCAGCATGTGCGATGAATGGGTCGAATATCTGTCCAGCCTCGGTCTTTCCGGAAGCAACATGGTGGTCGAGATCACCGAAGGACTGCTGCTGAAAGCAGAGTCCGAGGTTACCGAAAGCCTGTACAAGTTCCGTGATGCAGGGATACAGGTGGCGATCGACGATTTCGGCACCGGCTATTCGTCGCTTTCCTACCTGAAAAAATTCGATATCGATTATCTCAAGATCGACCAGTCCTTCGTGAAAAATCTCGAATCGGACGTGAACAACATGGCCCTGTCGGAAGCGATCATCGTGATGGCTCACAAGCTGGGACTGAAAGTGATCGCGGAGGGCGTGGAAACGAAAGGGCAGCGCTACCTGCTGTCCGTTGCCGGTTGCGACTATGCGCAGGGCAACCTGTTCTCAAAACCTTTGCCGCCGGAGGAGTTCGAGCAGCTGCTGGCGGACAGCAAAAAGAACTAGCCATACTTCCCGTTATCGCGATGGAACAGCGGAGTTGCCGCAGCGAACGGATCCTGCACGGATCGGGCTCGGCGTCATGGCTGTCTGCCCCGGCTTTCCGCCGATAATTTCATTCCAGGGTCAGGCCGAGTAAACCAGCCGGTCACCACTGCGTGTCAGCGCGGTGCCGAATTCGGCACACAGCATCTCCATGCGCGCGCTGATCGCGTCGAATTCCAGGCCGCGCGCCAGCGCGACCTGCGCCACACTCAGCGACACCGGCAGCAGTTCGATGCGGCACAGCCTGCCGTTCTTCGAACACCAGCCTGAACAGGCAGGAACGGTCGTTGCGCAGCAGCGGATGGACTGCGTAGTCGTCGATGAAATTGCCGGTGTCGTAGAGTATCGGCTTGCCCTGATAGAATCTCGATGCCCTGGCAGATATGCGCGCTGTGGCCATGGTAGATGTCGGCGCCGAGTTCGATCACGCGCCGGGCGAAGCTGCGGAATTTCTCTGAAGGGCGCTCGACGAAATTCGCGCCCCAGTGGTTGGAGAACACCACCAGATCGGCACCCTGTGCACGCGCCTGTGCGATGTCGTTTGCGATGCGTGCCAGCGTTGCTTCGTCAGCGAGACTTCCAGATAGTTGGTGCCGGGATGTTTTGCACTTGCCGCGAAATCCGGCTCGTTGTCGGTGTACGAGAGCAGCGCGACGCGGCAGGGTGCTGCACCTGACACTTCGATGATTGCAGGAGCTGGCAGCTTCGTTCGCGTTTGTACCTGCGCCGGCATGGCGGATGCCGGCTCGCGTCGAGCACGCGCAAGGTGTCGCGCAGGCCCTGCGTCTTCGTAGTCGAGCATGTGATTGTTGGCGAGCGTGCAGGCATCGATATGCGCGGCCTGCAGCACGCGCACCGCCTCGGGGTCGGCGCGGAAATGGAACATCTTCTCGGTGCGCGTCCATGGCTGCTGATGGGAGGTGAGGGCGCATTCCAGATTGACGATGCGCAGGTCGGCCTGCGCCAGATGCGGCAGCACGTCGCCCCACACTTCTTGCGGCTGCATCTGCCTTGAGCCTGTCGTTGACCAGGCGGCCGAGCATCACATCTCCGGTAAATGCGCATTGTCAGCATCGCATCACATCGTGCGCTTGAGCAGCTTGCGCAGCTGCAACCAGCGTGCGCGTGTTGAGCACGTCGGATTTTTCCAGCCAGCCGCGCCGCGCCTGTCCGACGCCATACTTCAGGTTGGCGAAATCGAAGGTGCTGTGCGCGTCCGACGCGATGCTGACCAGCACGCCTTCCTCCTTCGCGCTCTGGCACTGGCTGTCGAGCAGGTCGAGGCGTTCCGGGTGGGCGTTCAGTTCGAGGAAGCAGCCGCGCTGTTTTGCATGGCGGATGATGCGCAGCATGTCCACATCGTAGGGTTCGCGCTGTTCGATCAGGCGACCGCTCGGGTGGGCGAGCAGCGTGAAGTGCGGGATGATCCATCGCGCGCAGGATGCGCTCGGTCTGCTTGGCGCGCGACAGGTCGAAGTGGCTGTGCACCGCACCGACCACCAGATCGAGCCGCGCCAGCACCTCATCCGGCAGGTCGAGGTTGCCGTCTTCGAGGATGTCCACCTCGATGCCCTTGAGCAGCGTGATGCCGTCCAGCTCGGTGTTGAGTCGGTCGATCTCGTCGCACTGTTTCGCCAGTTGCTGCGGATCGAGGCCGTGCGCGACGGTGAGGCGGCGCGAGTGTTCGGTGATCGCGAGATACTCCAGTCCCAGCGCCTTGGCCGCCAGCGCCATGTCGCGCAGGCTGTCGTGGCCGTCGCTGGCCCTGGTGTGCGCATGCAGGTCGCCCTTCAGGTCGGACAGTTCGACCAGCTTGGGCAGGCGTCCGGCGCGCGCCGCCTCGATCTCGCCGCGGTCTTCGCGCAGTTCGGGCGGAATGTAGGGCAGGCCGACCGCGCGGTACACCGATTCCTCGCTGTCCCCGGCGATGCGCTGTGCGCCGCGGAACACGCCGTATTCGTTGACCTTCAGGCCGAGCTGCTGCGCGATGCGGCGGATCGCGATGTTGTGCGACTTGGAGCCGGTGAAGTAGTGCAGCGCCGCGCCGTAGCTTTGCTGCGCCACGACGCGCAGGTCGACCTGCATGCCGCATTTGAGCAGCACGCTGGCGCGCGTGTCGCCGGCGGAATATACCTCGGCCACTTCGTCATAGGCCGTGAAGCGCTGCATCACCGGGCTGTCCGGCGCGGCAGTGACCAGGATATCCAGGTCGCCGACGGTCTCGCGCATGCGCCGGAAGCTGCCGGCGACGACCACCTGCTGCACGCCGGGGATCGCTTGCAGAAAGGCGCGCAGCGTCTTCGGCATACTGCGCCGCGGTGGCGAGCTTGAAGCGGCGGCTCTGGCTGGCATGGGCCTGCACCGCCTGCAGGATATTCTGCTCGGTCTTTGCGCCGAAGCCGGGCAGCGCGCGGATGCGTCCGTCCTGCGCGGCGCGGTGCAGTTGTTCGACGGTCTGCACGTCGAGATCGTGGTACAGCGCCTTGACCCGCTTCGGCCCCAGTCCGGGTATCTTCAGCAGTTCGGTGATCGCCGGCGGCAATTCCTTGCGCAAGCGATCCAGCAGGCTGCAATGTCCGGTCGTGACGATCTCGTTGATCTTGCCGGCGAGATCGCTGCCGATGCCGGGCAAGCGGGTCAGGTCGTCGCCGCGCTCCACCAGCACGCGCGCCTCCTGCGGCAGGTCGCCGAGTATGCGCGCGGCATTGCGATAGGCGCGGATGCGGAACGGATTCGCCCCCTGATCTCCAGCAGGTCGGCGATCTCTTCGAAGATGACGGTGATGTCGGCGTTATGCACGGGCATGGCCGCATTGTATTCCTATGGCAGCACGACAGGCAGGCCAACGTCTGCATTTCGATAGCCTGATATAGTAAACGCTTGACGCGACAACTGAACCAGACATGGCAGTCGAAACCGAACTCAAATTGCGCATTGCCCCCGGGCAGCTTGCCAGGCTGAAGCGGCATGCGCTGCTCAAGGCCCACCAGCTCGCGCGGCCGCTGGTGCGCCGTCTGCAAAACATTTATTACGACACCCCGAAGCTGGAGTTGCACGACTCCGGAATCGCGTTGCGCCTGCGCCATGCCGGGCGGCAATGGCTGCAAACCCTGAAAGGCGGCGGTTCGGTCCAGGCCGGGCTGCATCGTCGCAACGAATGGGAGGTGCCGGTGCAGCGCGCCGCGCTGGATTTTTCTGCCGCGCAGGGCGTGAATTGGGACGAACTGCTGCACCCGTCATTGCGCAGGAAGTTGCAGCCGGTGTTCGTGACCGATTTCACCCGCAGCAGCCGCATGCTGGAATTCCAGGGTGCGCAGATCGAACTGTGCATGGATCAGGGCGAGGTGCGCACCGGGCAGCTGACATCGCCGATCTGCGAACTGGAGCTGGAATTGAAATCCGGCGAACCTGTGCAACTGTTCGAACTGGCGCTCGCGATACTGGAGATTGTGCCGTTCGAACTGGAAACGGTCAGCAAGGCGGAGCAAGGCTATCGGCTGCTGTCGGGATACGGCGATCATCCGGTCAAGGGCGCCGCGCCGCGTCTTGATATTAACGATACGCTTTCCGAGGCGCTGGAAAAACTGATCTGGTCCTGCCTGCAGCATTTTCAGGACAACCTGCAGGGCGCAATGGCAGGCGACGATGCCGAATATCTGCATCAGATGCGCGTCGCATTGCGCCGCTTGCGCGTGGTGCTGCGCATTGCCGAAAAGGTGCACGCCGATCCGGTGCTGGCCGGATTGTACAAAGACGTTTCGGAACTGTGCGTCGCGCTGGGCCGCATACGCGAGTGGGATGTGTTCATCGCACAGACGCTGCAGCCGACCTGCGTGCGCATGGCCGGACATGCCGGATTGCAGGCATTGCTGGCGGCCAGCGAACGGCAGCGTGCAGAATGTTATGCGGCATTGCGCGGCGCGGCACAGGCGCGCGAATTGCAGCGCCTGTTGCTGCGCTTTGCGATCTGGATGAACGGCGATAACTGGAAGTCGCGAACCGGGCAGCGCAGCAGGCAAAGGATTTCGCGACTCGCCGTTTGCGCAAGCTGGCCAGACGTTTTGCGCAGGCCGGGCAAGGTCTGGAAACTGCCGATGCGGCGAGGCTGCATGCGCTGCGCATCGTAGCGAAGAAACTCAGATACAGCGCGGAATTTTTCGCGGACCTGTACGGCGGGAATGCGGCCGGTTCTTTTCTGCGCGCACTGGGCGAAGTGCAGGATGTGCTCGGAGAGATCAACGATATCGCGGTTGCGCACCGTTTGCTGGACGGGCTGGCAGCGGATGCCGGTGCAGAACGGCAGGCGAACATCACCGAGGCGGTCACGCTGTGCAGGGGCTGGATCGCGCACGACCTGGCCGGACGGCTGGCCGTGCTGAAAAAAACCATGCAGCGCTTCAACAGACACGACGCATTCTGGCAAAAATAATTGCCGTGCGGTCATTGCCAGTGCCGGCATTGCAGTTTATCGTGTGCGGATGAAATTGCGGATGCCGATCCGGCCGATGGATTCGACGTGGTTTTGCCCGAGAGTTTTGCTTTAGCGTTTTGCCTGGGAAAGGAAGATCGTGGACAGAAAAGTATTGTTACTCGTAGGCCTGCTGGTCGTCGTGGGGGCCGGTGCATTTGTTTACCTTGATCCGATGGATCTGGATCTGCTGGGCCTGAAGCAGGAACAAGTTGTCGCAAAACCTGCCGTGGCGCCTAAACATGCTGCCGTGCCAGCGGTTCTGCCCCATGCAGCCGTGCCCAAAAAGTCCGTTGCCCAAACACAGAACAAAGCCGCCTTGCCCGCTCGCGAACCCAAGGCCTGCGGCTGCTGCCGGCACCTGCTGTCTGAACCAGTACCAGCGCCAGCCGCCGAAGCATCCAACGCTACTGCCGAGACGGCGGCCATGCCCGCCGAACCCATGCCGGTTGCGGCTGTTGCAGCGCCGGCAATGAAACCGGCCAAGGCCGAAAGCAAACCGCCTCGGCCCAAGAACCTGGATCTCAGGCATTGCCTTGAACTGAAGACCGACGCCGAGATCGCAAAATGCGCGGGTGAGTAGCCGTGGCCACTCCGCCGCTTGAAGCGCGGCATCAGCCGTCCGGATTCAATACCCGTTTCACTGGCGAGCGCCTCGCGTTTTCCGAATATGTCGCGCGCAGCCGTTTCATGCTCGGCAAGGTACATGCCGGCGCCGCCGATATGGACAGGATAGTCGACGGCAATGCGCCGTTCGAACTGGAACCGCTCCCGGGTTTTCCTGCCGGACAGTCCAAACCCTATCGTCGCGGCGTGCTGCTGACCCATGGTTTGAGCGATTCGCCGTACACGATGCGCCATCTTGCCGAGTTCTTCCGGCAGCGAGGTTTTCGCGTGATGGCGGTATTGCTTCCCGGCCATGGCACGCAGCCCGGGGACCTGCTCGAGGTTGCATGGCAGGACTGGGCGAAGACCGTTGCGTATGGCGCTTACCGGCTTGCCGAACAGGCCGACGAAATCTATCTGGCGGGATATTCCGCCGGCGCGACGCTGAGCCTGTACCAGAGCCTGCGCGACAGCCGGGTGCGCGGCCTGTTCCTGTTTTCACCCGCGCTCCGGATAACGCGCAAGGCCGCGTTCGCAAGACTGCACAAGCTGTACAGCTGGCTGTTGCCGTCGGCAAAGTGGGTCGACATCAAGCCCGACCTGGACATTTACAAGTACGAGTCCTTTACCAAAAATGCCGCCGCCCAGACCCATGCGCTGATCAGCGCGCTGAACGGGCAGCTGCGCAATCGAACACTGGACATTCCGCTGTTCATCGCTGCGAGCGCGGATGACATGACCGTAAAGACTTCGGTAATACTCGAATTCATCGCGCGCAATCGCCACCCGTTAAGCCGGCTGGTGCTCTACACCACCGAACCGAAAAAAATTCCGGATGGCTTTCCGCCGGAGAGACTGGAACTGGTGAACAGCGCGATTCCCGAGCAGAGGATATTAAGTTCCGCACACTCGGCCATCGTGATGCCGCCCGAAGACAACCATTACGGCCGGACCGGGGACTACTCCAACTGCGTGCATTACTATCCGGACGAAATGGAAAAATACGCCGCCTGCCTTGCCCATCCCGATCAGGATTTCCAGGGCGAGATCACCGAGCAGAACCTGAAAGCCGGAATTTTGCGCCGCCTGACCTACAACCCGAATTTCACGGCGCTGAAAGTTTCGATGCAGCGATTCATCGACCAATTGCCGTGATCAAGCCGGAGAGCGCAACGCTGCTCGCCTGCCGCGCCTGACATTGACCCCTGCCAGAATTGCAAGCCCCGCGACAAAATAGCTGCCGGTGATCAGGATTGCGAGCCGGTGGTCGCCCTGTGAAATCCAGCTGACCAAGCCGTAAGTCAGCGGCCCGAGTATCGACGACAGCTTGACCGCCAGTCCCCATAGCCCGAAAAATTCGGCGCGCCGCGTGGCCGGACTCAGCAATCCGACCAGCGCGCGACCCGCTGACTGGCTTGAGCCCATGCAGATTCCCGCGAGGTTGGCGGCAAGCCAGAACATCCCGGGACCCTGTGCCGCCCATGCCAGGCCGACCATGACGATCCAGCCGACCAGTGTCAACGCGATGGTCCGGATATGGCCGATGCGGTCCTGCAAATGGCCGAACAGGAATGCGCCGATCGCGGCGGTGATGTTGACCACGAAAATCAGCATGATGGTCTGTCGGGTGGTGAAGTGCATCGCCTGCTGCGCGTAGATTGCGGCGAGCGTGATCACTGCCTGTATGCCCGCCTGGTAGAACACCGTGCAGACCAGGAAGCGCCGCAGGTCGCGGTAATCTCCCGCATGTTTGATGGTCTGCATCAGCCGCGCAAAGGATTCCTGCACCAGGTTCAGTCCCTGACGATGCGGCTGCGGCACGGCGCGTTCCTTGAGGAACAGGAAGGTGGGCAGGCTGGAAAGCGCAAACAGCGCGGCAGTGATCAGCATCGTCACCGGCACGAAATCCGCCGCATGCCGGCCATGCGCCTGCGCCCAGGTCACGTACGCGAGACAGGCGCCCAGGCTGACCAGTCCGCCGACATAACCGAGACTCCATCCCCATCCGGACACCTTGCCGAGCGAACGCCCGGTCGCCAGTTCCGGCAAAAAAGCCGCGATCAAATTCTCTCCGCTGCCGTAAAAGAAATTGGAAAGCACGATCAGCATGATGGTCAGCCACAGGCTGCCCGGCCCGGAGAATGCCAGCAGCGCGGTAAAAACCACGCAGCCGATCGTGGTCAGCGCCAGCAGTTTCTTCTTGGCGGCATACGCATCCGCATAGGCACCGATCACCGGCGCGGTGACCATGATCGCCGCATAGGAAACCGCCAGCGCAGCGGTCCACGCGAAGGTCGCCCAAGGCCGGTTGTCCGCGACCACCGAGACGAAATAGGCATTGAAGATCGCGGTGATGACCACCGTGGTATAGCCGGAGTTCGCGAAGTCGTACATCGCCCAGGACCAGACTTCGCGCGGTGTGACGGTTTTGGCAAGGGAATGGCGCATGGATTTTCTTGACTGCGATGGGTGGAAGAGGGGATATTGTTGACTATTGCGGTTGAAAATCAAAATAGTCCGTGTTTAACCGCGCTCAAAGTTTTGATGAGATGGTTTATTGATATGATTTGTTTGTCGTGATTTGTTAAGACACGACTTATCTAATCATCAACAGGGCGGTTATCTGGGATGTGCCATTAGCGGAAGTTCGTGGTTGCTATTCAACTCAACTCACGCCAAGATGCGCTAGTAAAATTTCATTGTCTCCACCTTCATTGCGTTGTAAGCCACTATGTATGATGTTTAAGACCGATTAATAGCATGATGATTTCTCTCTTTCGACTTAATTAGACCCATACAAAGAATGAATACACCGACTAAACGAAGTATTGCGAAGGAATTGCTGGTCTTTCTAGGCTGCTTCTTTTTGGGAATCGTTGTTATCCCTTTAATCATAACTTTTTTCGATGCCGATACAACATACAAAGATGTCCTGGATTCGTTTTTTGTAACCCCCCAAATCGGAGCCTGGGTTATCGCCGTATCCCCTTATATCTTTTATCTACTCATGAAATGGATTCTTTAGGCCATTAAATCAAGCATGGCTGGCCATGATCAACATGGAAAATCCACTGAAAAGCAGATTCAAATGCTGACCGATGGTATGGAATATTCGTTGGGGTACTGGGCAATGTTGCAGTGGGGATTGGAGACGAGAGGCATTGAAAAGTGTCATCGACCGGCCACTTTCAGGTGTGCTATTTCAGTGATTGAGGAGCAGCTTCGTGCCATCAGGGGACAATCGCTTCCGCTATGCACTGATGGGCTGACAAAATTGATTGATTCGTAATCAAGTACTTAATAATCACGTAATTTTGAGAGAATCTTGACTAGTCTACCTCGGCTCACATTCAATTTCCTACTTCTAAGTCTAGCTGCAACGCTACTGTCATCGTGCGGCATTACCGGAAACACTATGCGTTCTGTCGCCCAGTTCGAACCTCCACCCTCGGGCGGCCACCTTCGTCCGGTGAGTGTAGGCTCGGTATCTCATGAAGACGAAGGCGTTCGTTTAATCTACCCTAGGTTGGGGTATGCTTGGGGAAAATTTAGTGACGAAGATCAAGCCAATATTAAAGGTTCCCTTGCAGACACACTACTCGCAGCAACACGAAAGAGCGGTCCACCGATCGGCGAGCCAATCAAGGTTCATGTACTGATACGCAAGTATTACGTTGAGGGGAGCAACAGTGCTGCAGCAATATTCGCTGGAGTCGATTGGGTCGCCGCAGAGCAAACCAATCAACTTTTGTTCCAAGAATCGTTCTATGCCACAAGTAAGGGCCACTTCCCTCAGTTATTTACACTAGGCAGTCTGAAAGATGCGGTCAATAGTGCAATTATTAAGCGGATTGCGCAGAAGGCGATTACGTTGGCGGCCGGAGGCCACCCCGAATCGATAAATGTTGAGGGGACATATTCCACTTTTGATGGCGCTGCCGCGTCAATGCCGGAAATCCTCAAATCGTCGGACATCTTTGTTGCTGGAGGCCCACCTGTGAAAGTTGAGTTGGAAGGGGCCGAGATGAAAACCCCAGTTGACTGGAAGTCACATTTAGCTAATGCGGTGCCAAACAATGTGCAAATTGAAAAAGGGCCGCCAGCCCTTCCCCCCGACAAAGGTCGTATCTGGTTGTATAGAACAACACCTAAACTCTTAGGAGTTTCACCCTTCATAGATATGGATGGCAAATCCACCCACGAACAAGCAACACCCCGTTACGCATACTATTACGATGTTTCTCCAGGTACTCACGAAGTTGGAGTAGATTACAACAAACTAGTAGTCACCGTTGAAAAGGGGCAACAGGTATTTGTTAGATTTGACGTTGATCCAAAACTATTGGGTAAAGGAATTTACCCAGTCCTCGTAGATCAAAAGACTGGCCAGGATGAGCTCAAACGTTACAAGGGGATCGACACTGAATCGACACGCTGAATGTCTCCTGTGTGTCGAAAGCGGAAGTTGAGTCAGACACTAACTTTCAGATCGAGCCAGAATTAATTCAAAAATTATCATGACAAAAACCCTGATCTTTGCCCACCGTGGCGCCAACAAGGAGGCGGCGGAGAATACGCGTTCCGCTTTCGAGAAGGCTCTGGAATATCCCATCGATGGCATCGAGACGGATGTGCAGCTCAGCCGCGATGAAGTCGCCGTGCTGTGGCACGACCGGTTTCTCGGCAAGCTGGGTTTGCCCCTCAAGCATATCGACGATTTCGATTTAGCGCAGTTGCAGAAGATGGATTTCGCCGCGCATTTTTCTGCGCGTGCCAAACCGGAAAGCATCATGAGCCTGAAGGAATTTCTGGATGCCTATCGCAAGCGCTGTCGCCTGCTGCTGGAGATCAAGAACCGCGACTGGGAGCCGGTCGCGCGCCACCAGATGAAAGTGCGGCAGACGCTGGAGATGGTTGGTGCTCCGGATGGCGATGCCATCATGGTTTCCTCATTCAATCTCGCCAGCCTGGTCTATGCGCACCAGTGCGCGCCGGGTTTCCCGCTGGTGTACAACTTCGAAACCGACCAGACCCTCGCGGATGCGCAGCGCGTGCTGGCCGAACAGCCCTTTCTGCATGGCCTGTGCCTGCCGATCAGCGACGCTGGACGAAGCGATGGTCAGGCTGCTGCGCGACCACGGCAAGTCGATCGCGGTCTATACCTGCAATACCAACGCGGAGATCGACAAGGCGCTGGGATTGGGCGTGGACATAGTGATCAGCGATG
The DNA here is from genome assembly GCA_963827265.1 of uncultured beta proteobacterium. Taxonomy (GTDB): domain Bacteria; phylum Pseudomonadota; class Gammaproteobacteria; order Burkholderiales; family Gallionellaceae; genus Gallionella. The sequence continues at coordinate 53,144 of CAWHAD010000008.1, forward strand.
TTCCGCAGAAGGCTTTGCAGATGAGAGATAAGAATTAACATCCCGAGCCAACGGATCGGGTTTTGTCCGCTCCGCGGAGTGTTGTTCTTGCTGGATTCCCGCCTGCGCGGGAATGACGATGCGAATGGATGATGGGGATATGAAACGCAACTTCTCTTTGCTGGCAGGGAAACACTTCGACCTGCTGGTCTGCGGCGGTGGCATCTACGGGGCGTGGACGGCTTACGACGCGGCGCTGCGCGGCCTGAGCGTCGCGATCGTGGAGCAGGGCGACTGGGCCGGTGCGACTTCTTCCGCTTCCAGCAAGCTGATCCACGGCGGCTTGCGCTACCTCGAGACATACGATTTCAAGCTGGTCCGCAAGGCGATACGGGAACGGCAGCGCTTGCTGGAACTGGCGCCGCACCGCGTCTGGCCGCTGCGTTTCGGCGTGCCGGTTTACAACGACAGCCGCATCGGCATGCTGCAACTGAAGGCGGGTTTGACGCTGTATGATTTTCTCGCCGGATTTCCGGGCGAGGAACTCGCCCATCGCCAGTTTGACCGCAGTGCATTTGCCGAACGTTTTCCCTTTCTCGCGGACTCCGGCCTGAAAGGCGGCTACACCTATGGCGATGCGCAGACCGACGATGCGCGGCTGGTGCTGGAGCTGATCGACGGGGCGATGGAGGCGGGCGCGGTATGCGTGAATTATTGCCGGATGACCGGGCTGATCGAATCCGACGGACGTGCGCACGCAGCGACCGTGCTGGACATGACCAATCAGCAAAGCATGCAGATTTCTGCCCGGCAGATCGTTTATACCAACGGCCAGTGGATGTCAGCCTCGCAACCGGGTCGCGACTGGTGCCGCTTGTCCAAAGGGGTGCATATCGTGATGCCGGGCACGCTTTCCGAAGATGCGCTGCTGTTGACGGCGAAATCCGATGGCCGGGTATTCTTCATGATCCCCTGGTACGGGATGACGCTGGTCGGCACCACCGACGATGACTACAACGGGAAACCCGGTCCGGTGCCGGTCGAACCCGAAGACATCGCCTATCTGCTGGCCGCGGCCAATCGTTACCTGAGGAAGGCTTGGACGGAGCAGGACATCGTCGGCAGCTATGCCGGCGTGCGGGTGATGAAGCGCAGCGACAAAGATTCGCCGTCGGCGGTCAGCCGCGACTGGGAACTGAAGACCGCGAACAATGGCATGCATTACTCGATCGGCGGGAAGCTGACCTCGGCGCGCGAAGACGCGGCATGCATCGTCGACACGGTGTGCGGACAACTCGGTGTCGATATGCCTTGCTTGACCAGTGAGCGCAGATTGCCGTGGGCACCGGAAACGGATTTTGCGGCTTGGTCGGCTGCGATCGAATCCCGGGCGGTACGGCTGGGCATCGACCATGAATGCGCGAAATGGCTGATGCGCCGCCACGGCAAACGGGTCGATCAGGTGCTTGACAGTGTAGCGGGCGAGCCGCAACTGGCCGAACGCATCGTTGCCACGCTGCCGTTGATCTATGCCGACCTGCTGTATTGCGCGCGCAACGAAATGGTCATCCATCTGGATGACCTGCTGCGCCGACGCATGCCGCTGTCGATTCTCGCCAGACTTTCCGCAGGCACGATGCATCGCATATCGGAGATCATTGCACGTGCCCGGGATCGCGATGACACGGAACCGATCGCGAAATCCGGCTGACGGTGGCCGGGTTGCGCCGCGTTCAGCTACAATGAACCTGAAATCCAGGGAGGGATATCATGTACAGACTGTTTTACACGCTCGCCATGCTGTGGCTGGCCATCACGATTACCGGCTGTGCCTCGATGTCGAAGCAGGACTGCGAGACCGCCGACTGGCACACCATCGGTTACAACGATGGCGCGCGCGGTATCTACTACAGCAACCTGGATAGTTACCGCAAGCGCTGCAGCGAATACCGGATCACGCCGGATGCAAACGCCTATCAGAATGGGTGGAATCAAGGCATACGCAGTTATTGCACCAGCGAGACCGGTTACCGTATCGGGATGGCCGGTCAGGCCTATCAGAATTTCTGTCCCCCGGATTTGGCGCCGGCTTACATGTCAGGCTGGCAGCAGGGCGTTCAGCAATACTGCACGCCCGACAACGGCTTCAGGCAGGGTCTGGCCGGCTATCCGTACCGGGGTGTTTGCCCAGCCTATGTCGCGGATGGCTTCCAGAACCGCTACCGGCTTGGGCAGGATCTGCGCCAGGCCCGCAACAGCCATAATGATATCGAATACAAACTGGAGAAGGTCAGGAAAAACCTGTCCACCGAGAAGGACGAACACCGCTACCGCGATCTTCTGGAAGACCTGGCTCATCTGCGCCGCGAAGAGGAAAACAGTGAGTCCAGGGTCGGCGCGCTGGAGGCATGCGCCAACGACGACTGGTTTCAGGTCGGGATTTCCGACGGTGAATCAGGCAACCAATACCGGGCACCGCAGATTGCCGACCTGTGCCGCGATTATGGCGGCGGAGAAGACGAGATGGGTTATCGCGACGGCTGGAGCCGGGGCAACAGTCATTACTGCAGCTTCGATTCGGGGCTCTATGCCGGCCAGAACAACCAGGAATATCGCGGGGTATGCAGCGGGCCCGCATACCAGATGTTCTGGGGCGGCTACCTGAGGGGCATACGACTGTTCAAGGCCGGTCGCTACGAGGATCATCCGCGGCCCCAATATTCACACGAAGACAGGAATCCACGCGATATAAACCATTCGGGTGATGACCGCTCCAGGCCTCCTGTCCAGCCTGACCATGACAGAACCAATACCACTCAACCGCCTGGTGCCCATGCGAATATGCCTGTACGGATCCAGCAATTTCTTCCGGGCAAGACTGGCGATAACAAACCGGCGGATCAGCCGATTAATGAACATCCACAGAAACCAGCAACGCCGGATCGCCATGGCGGCCAAGCAGACAGAAAGGACGCAACTGACAGGACCGGCGACGGGAAGCCGGTAGATCAGAAGAAGACGAATACTGCCGGCCAGAAACATGTGGCCAAGCCGGCTCGTAATGGCAAAAGCAAAAGCCGGAAGCCAGCGGACAAGAACGGCAACAAGAAGCAGACGGAAAAGCAGAAGACGGATCAGCCCGAACAGAAGCATGGGGACAAGTCGGATCGGCAGGATACGGGCGGAGACAGGAAACCGGCTGATGAGCAGCAGCAATCAGGTGATGCGCATAATCAGTCCGGGTCCGAATAGTGAAAAAGACTGAGGATAGCACGGCACTTTTTTCCACGACCTGCTTCGCAGATTTATTGATAACTTCAGGGAGTTCATCATGAAAGCAAATCAGTTGGCCCTTATCCTTGCATTGGCAGTTGCCAGCACGGCAGCGTATCCGGAACCGCTGGATGTCAAAACCGGCCTTTGGGAAATTACGACCACAACCGCAATGAGCGGCATGCCCCCGATCGATTACAGCAGCATGCCCCCCGAGCAGCGTGCACGCATCGAGGCAGCGATGAAAGCACGGGAGGCGATGGGAGCCCGAGTAAATGTACGCAAATCGTGTGTGACCCGGGAAAAACTCGCGAAGGAGCCATTCCAGGATGAAGGCAATGAGTCGTGCACCCACACCGTGATTTCCAGCACGCGGACCAGGTGGCAGGCGAAACTCCACTGCACCCACCCCAAGCGTGATGGCGAATTCAGGATGGAGACGCTATCGCGGGAGCGCATCAAGGGCACCGTTCAGATGAACGCAAGCGACGACAAGCATGCGATGGCAGTCCATGTTTCCATCGCCGGAAAATGGCTGGGATCCGCCTGCGGTGACGTCAAATAAACAGCCTTGCCGCAATGCGTTGACAGGTACATGACGCGGCGGATTCCGGCCAGCATTTGCGGACTCCGTTGCGCATGGTTTCGGCGACGACAACTTTATCCATGCCTGCAAACCCGGATCAGGAACCGGTCCGCGATACCTGCCGCGATACCTGCCGCGATATCTGCCGCGATATCTGCCGCGATATCTGCCGCGATATCTGCCGCGATATCTGCCGCGATATCTGATTGATATGCTGGCAGGTTACCCTGTTTCCGCAATCGCGCTTGACCTGGGAACCACCTCGATCAAGGCGGGCCTGCTGGATCGAACCGGTCAACTCGCCAATCTCGTTTCATGTCCGGCTCCCGTGATTGCCGCCAATGGCGGGCGCTATGAAAGCGATGCGCTGGCCTATGCGGCGGCAGCCGAACAGCTGCTCAAAGATTGCATCGCCGATGCCGGCGATTGCACAAACCTTGGCCTGTGCAGCCAGCGCTCGTCATTCCTGGTATGGGAACAGTCCACCGGTAAACCGCTCACCGCACTGATCTCGTGGCAGGACAATCGCGGCTCGGCAAGCTGTGTCGCGCTGCATGCCCACCGGAATGCGATCCACCGTGTTTCCGGTTTGCCACTGACGCAATATTATTTCGCGGCCAAGCTGCGCGTGGTGCTGCAGGAAAATCCGGGATGGTTGCCGCGCCTGCAGCGAGGCGAACTGCGCGCCGGCACGCTGGATACGTTCCTGATCTGGCGTCTGACTGGCGGCAGGCATTTCATCACCGACGCATCGATGGCGGCGCGCACCCAGTTGATGGATATCCGGCAACAGAAATGGTCGGCGCAGCTGTGCAAATTGTTCGATATCCCCATCGACATATTGCCGGAGATCAGGACTTCGGCCGGGATAGGGCTGCGACTGATGAAACCACTAGCCATTCGACTAGGCCATCAAAAGACAATGGCCAAGTCGTTGGTTATGGGCAACGGGCTGGAACTTCAGGCCAGCGTCGGCGACCAGTCGGCCGCGCTGTTCGCCAGTGTCCGCGAAGACCAGCCCGAAGCGCTGGTCAACCTCGGCACCGGCTGCTTCGTGATCCGCTACCTGCCGGACGGCATGTCGTCATCAGATGGCTACCTGCAAACCCTGGTCTACCAGGATGCCAACCGGTATTCGCACTTCGCGATCGAGGGCACGTTGAATTCCGTCGCGGCCGCGCTTGCGCCGTATCCTGCGGAACGATGCCGGTACGAAGACCTGGCTGTGGATGATATCTACTGCATCGCCGAGCCCAGCGGGCTGGGGGCGCCGTATTTTCGTGGCGATATCGGCATCCGCTACTCGCAGCCTGTCGCACACCTGACGCAGCAACGCATAGCCGGGTTGCTGCTGGAAGCGGTGATTTTCAGGGTGGCGCGGATTCTGGAGGAATTCAGCGGCGAGCTCGCGATCGAGCGGGTGTTACTTTCCGGCGGATTGTCTGAGCTGGTTTGTCTGCAGCAGGGCATCGCCGGCTGCGTGCCGTTCGAGGTGCATCACCTGCGCCAGCGCGAATCCAGCCTGCACGGCGCCGCGCTGCTCGCGGCCGGTATGGCACCGGCAAGCCGTCGCAACAGCACAAGAATACAAGCTGCGGAAAATGCGACGCTGCGGAAAAAATACCACGGCTGGAAAGTGTGGCTGGATAACCTGTTGTCGAAGGCTTCGTGAATCAGCGCTGCCGGGCCAGTATCGCATCGGCACATTTCAATCCGCTCATCACCGCACCCTCCAGCGTTGCCGGATAATCACCCGCGGTATAGTCGCCTGCCAGATGCAAGCGCGGCAGGGATGTCTGCTGGGCCGGGCGCCGCAGGTTCGGTGCGCAGCAGAATGTGGCGCGCTTTTCGGCGATCACCTTGACCCACTGCGGTTGCTCCGCGATGGCGAATTCCTCGCGCAGTTCCGCGATCACCTTCTGCGCCAGCCGATCCTGGGACAATTTCTGGTGTATGCCCTCCGCGCTGATCACCGCGGCAAGCAGGCCATGCTGGCCCGCGATGCGTCCCTTGTCGAACAGCCACTGGCTGTAGCGCAGGTGCAGTCCGAGCATCGGCTGGGGCAGGGCGATCGATTCCGGATATTGCAGATACACGGTATAGATCGGCTGCTGCTCGAGACGGTCGATCTGTGCGGCGGTCTCTGCTAATCCGGAGTGATCGGGGCGAATCCGGAGATCGGGCGCAGCAGCCTTGCGGCGACGTTTGGTGCTGCAGCGCAGATCACGTGGCTGAAATTTTCGCTGCCCTGCGCAGAGCTGATTTTGATGGCATCCCCGTGCGGTTGAAGTGCATCAACGCCGCACCCGATGCGCACCTTGCCGCCATGCTGTTCGACATAGTCCGCCGCGCGTTGCGGGAACAGCGCGGTAAGGCTGATGCGCGGCAGCAGCATGTCGCTGTCCGCGCGGGTACGGTTCAGCGCATCGCGCAGCACGTTGAGCAGCACCTGTGCGGAAGCCTTGTGTATCGGCGTGTTCAGTGCGGCGATGCACAGCGGTTCCCAGAGCTTGATCGTCAGGTCTGCTCCCTGGCCGTATTGCGCGAGCAACTCGGTCACCGTGATGTCGTCGGGCAAACGGAAATTGATACGGCGCAGTATCAGCATGAAGCGCACTGCGTTCAGCCGGTCGGGCACCGACAGTCCTCTGGCGCCAACAAGCGCGGCGAGCAGGTGCAGCGGGGCGGGCAGCAGCGGCGCCTTCATCGAAAACTCGTGGTGCAGCTCCAGTTGCAGCGGAATGCGCAGGAAATTGGCTTCGCTGTCGCCGCCGACCTTTTCGATCAGGCGCAGGGTATTGCGGTAACAGCCAAGCAGCAGGTGCTGGCCGTTGTCGAGCTGCGTATTGTTGTATGACACGCCGCGCGCGCGTCCGCCGAGTTGCCTTGCGCTTTCGAACACGGTTACCGGAATCCCGCGGCCGGCCAGTTCGACCGCGGCAGCCATTCCCGCATAACCGCCGCCGATGATCGCGGTATTCAAGCTGCGCTGCTCACGATGATCACCCGGCCCGCAGACACGGCTCAGATTTCCAGCATCGCGTTGCGCAGCGCATCGGCCTGCTCGGGCTGGTCGAGATCCGCGCCGCTGATCCAGAATACATCCTCGGCGCGGCTGCCCAAAGTATTGATCTTGGCACGGTGCAGGTCAATGTTGTGCCTGTCCAGGACCAGCGCGATGCGCGCCAGCAGCCCGGGACGGTCGCCGGCAACCAGCGACATAATCATCATGCCCTTGTTGTCCGGCCTGATCTCGACCTCGGTGGCGAGCGGGAAATGTTTCATCTGGCGGCTGACCCTGCCCGTGGCGGCCGGCGAAACCGGTTTGTCCTGCACGATCTGCTGTGCCAGTTCGAATTCGATATAGGTCATGATGTCGCGATAAACGGTATTGCCGGGTGCGGCTTCCATTACCTGGAAACTGTTCAGCGCGTAGCCGTGCAGGGTGGTGTGGATCTTGGCTTCGACGATGGTGAAACTCATATGCGCAAAAAAATCGCAGATGCGCGCGAACAGTCCGCGCCGGTCCGTGCAGTACACCATCACCTGCAATCCCTCGCCGAAGCGGCTGAGCCTCGCCTTGACCACCGGATCCGGGGTGTTCACCTTGTAGGCGAGCAATCGGGTATGCCATGCGATTTCCTGCGCTTCGTGATCGAGGAAATAGCTGTCGTCGAGCTGCGCCCAGAGCAGCTGGTAGGATTCGGGAGCCATCGCATACAGGTTGAGCGTGGTTGCGGCCTGAGTGCGGATATCCTGGAGGAGATTGATGACCTTGCCGTCCTTCAGGTAGCGCCGCGTCGCGCGGTACAGGTCTTCGATCAGCTTGGCCTTCCACGCATTCCAGATTTTCGGGCTGGTGCCGCGCACATCCGCGACCGTCAGCAGATACAGCGCGACCAGGTAGCGCTCGTTCTTGATCTTGGCGGCAAAATTCGCGATCACTTCGGGATCGGACAGATCCTGTTTCTGTGCGGTCGCGGAAAGTGTCAGGTGATGCTCGACCAGCCACACCACCAACTCGGTGTCGTCGCGGCTCAGCAGGTGTTGCTTGCAGAAAGCCCGGGCGTCCTTCTTGCCGAGCTGGGAATGGTCGCCGCCGCGTCCCTTCGCGATGTCGTGGAACAGTCCGGCGACATACAGCACTTCGGGGCGGGCGAATTCGCCGATCAGCCTGCTGCAGTGCGGATGCTCGTGCGCGAATTCCGGCACCGCAAAGCGGCGCAGGTTGCGCACCACCATCAGGATATGTTCGTCCACCGTGTAGACGTGGAACAGGTCATGCTGCATCTGCCCGACGATGCGCCCGAACGCGGGGATATAGCGGCCGAGTATGCCGTACTGGTTCATCCGCCGCAGCGTGTGCAGCACACCCTGGGGCTGGCGCAATATGTCCATGAAGTGTTCCCGGTTCACCGGGTTGTGGCGGAACGCCGCATCGATCCGGTGCTGTGCGCGCCACAGCGCGCGCAGCGTCCTTGCGCTGAAGTCGGTCAGTTCCGGATGTTTCTGCATCAGCTGGAACAGTTCGAAAATCGCTTCAGGCGCATGTTCGAACAACTGCTCGTCGCGGATATCCAGCAGCGTGCCGATCACCCGGAAGCGCTCGTTGAGCGCATGCTGCGGCGGCGTTTCGGGGAACAGGTAATCATGCAGGCTTTGCATCAGGATGGTGTTGAACTGGCGCACCGCGAGCCGGGTCTGGTAATAGCGCTGCATCAGGTGCTCGCTGGCGCGGCGGTTCGCCGAAGCGCTGATGCCCATCTGTTCGGCGAGCGGTGTCTGGAATTCGAATATCAGCCGGTCTTCGCGGCGTTTGGCAAGATAGTGCAGGCGTATCCGCAGCGTCTGCAGCAGGTTGTCGTTGCGCGCGATACGGCGCGCCTCGGCCATGCTGATCAGCCCGGCCATGGCGAGATCGATCCAGCGCGTGCCCAGTCCGGCTGCGCGGCTGATCCAGGTGATGGTCTGCAGATCGCGCAGGCCGCCTGGACTTTCCTTCAGGTTGGGCTCGAGGTTGTAATCGGTATCGGCAATGCGTGCATGGCGTTGCTGCTGTTCATGCTGCTTGGCGAGAAAAAATTCGCGCGGTTCCAGGTATTGATGCAGCACATTCTTCAGTTCCGCGAACAGCCTGGCATCGCCGGTGATCAAACGCGCCTCGAGCAGGTTGGTCTGCACGGTGATATCGGCCGACTCGCCCAGGCACTGCGCGACGGTGCGTATGCTGTGGCCGACTTCCAGCCCGATGTCCCACAGCATGCTGACCAGCTGATGCAGTTTCTGCTGCAATGCTTCGTCCGGTTTGTCGGCTTTCAGCAGGATCAGCAAATCGATGTCCGACTTCGGATACAACTCGCCACGTCCGTAGCCGCCCACCGCGACCAGCGCAATATGTTCCGGCATCGACAGCAGCTGCCATACGTGATGCAGGTAGCGGTCGATCAGCCGGCTGTGCGCGCCAAGCAGCCTTCCCGCGTTGCGGTGTTGCTTAAAGCTCTGTTCGAGGGACAGCCGGTCATTGCTTAACGACTGACGCAGTGCGGCGATGCTATGGGGGAGGGGGAGGGGTGCCATCGGAAACGGTCAACACTTCATATCCTGTATTGGTCACAAGTATCGTGTGCTCGTATTGCGCCGACAGGCTGTGATCCTTGGTGACCACGGTCCATCCGTCGCCCAGCTGCTTGATGTCGGGCTTGCCGGCATTGATCATCGGCTCGATGGTGAAGGTCATGCCGGCTTCGAGTTTCAAGCCGGTCTTCGGGCGGCCGTAATGCAATACCTGCGGTTCCTCGTGAAAGCGCTGCCCGATGCCGTGTCCGCAGAATTCGCGCACCACGCCGTAGCCCAGCGGTTCGACGAAGCTCTGGATTGCATGGCCGATGTCGCCAAGATAGGCGCCCGGCCGAACCACCCTGATGCCGCGCCACATCGCCTGCCAGGTGACCTCGCACAGGCGCCGCGCCTGGATGGACGGTTCGCCGACATAGAACATGCGGCTGCTGTCACCGTGGTAGCCGTCCTTGATCACGGTAATGTCCAGATTGACGATGTCGCCGTTCCTGAGCGCCTTGTCGCCGGGAACACCGTGGCACACCTGGTGATTGATCGAGGTGCAAATCGATTTCGGGTACGGCGTATGTCCGCCGGGCGCATAGTTGAGCGGCGCGGGAATGGCATGCTGGACATCGACGATCAGGTCATGACAGAGCTTGTCCAGCTCGTTGGTGGTCACGCCCGCCTTGACGTACGGGGTGATGTAGTCGAGCACCTCGCTGGTCAGGCGGCCGGCGACGCGCATTTTCTCGATTTCTTGTGGGGTCTTGATGGAAACTGACATGGTTTATAGATGATTACCTGATACCCGAGAATATCACGTGATCTTAATTGTTGACAATTGTGATGGGAATTAAGTTTGCATGATAGTCGTTTTCGTTGCAGTTCCTGAAAAAATAATACAACAGCCTCAGGCTTCGTCTGCGAGAACATCAATCAACCGCTGCGGAGCGGTGATGCAACTCGGTACGACAGGGGGGATGGGATGCAGCTTATTGGTAACGCAACGCCTCTATCGGATCGAGCCGCGCGGCTTTGCGTGCCGGATAAAAACCGAAAAAGATGCCCACTAACGCGGCTACGCTGAAGGCCACGATGATGGAGCTTGCCGAAATAATGACCATCGTGCCGGTCAGCGCCTCTACCGACAATGCCCCGCCGATCCCCAATAGCAGCCCGATGAAGCAGCCAAGCACGGAGATGATGATGGCTTCCAGCAGGAATTGCAGCAGGATATCCTTCTCGCGGGCACCGATTGCCATACGGATGCCGATCTCGCGGGTGCGTTCGGTGACCGAGACCAGCATGATGTTCATGATGCCGATGCCGCCGACCAGCAGCGATACCGAGGCGATCGCACCTAGCAGCAGCGACATCACCCGTGTGCTTTCTGCGGCCGAATCCGCTGCCGCGGTGAGGTTGCGCAGGAAGAAATCGTTATCCATGCCCTCGCGTATCCGGTGCCGCTGACGCAACAGGTCGGTCATGGATTTTTCCACTTCCGGCATGATTTCCTGGGTGGTGGTCTGCACCATCATCATGCGTATCGAACCCGGAAACTGGGAGCCGAAAACCTGGCGCTGCGCGGTGGTCAGCGGGATGATGATGGAGTCGTCCTGGTCTCGCCCGTCCATCCCCTGGCCCTTGAGCGCCAGCGTGCCGAGGACCACGAACGGGCTTTGCCGGATGCGGAAAGTCTTGCCGACCGGATTTTCGTCGCCGAACAGGTTCTGTGCGGCCGTTTGCCCGACCAGTGCAACGCGCGTGCCCGATCGCACGTCGGAATTGGTGAATGCTTCGCCGGAAGCGATCGGCCAGGAACGTGCTTCAAGATAGCCCGGCGTGGTGCCGATCACCGAGGTGTTCCAGTTGTTCGGCCCGTAAACGACCTGCGCGGTGCCCGGCTGTATCGGCGCGACCGCCTGCACGCCGGGCAATTCGGCGATCGCATCCGCGTCGCCGACATTCAATGTATATCCGCCGCCCCCGCCTGAGCGCACGCCGCCGGACGAAGTGCTGCCGGAAATCAGGATGAACAGGTTGCTGCCCATCGCGGCGATGGTCTGCTTGATCGCATATTGCGCGCCTTGCCCGATCGCCATCATCAGCACCACCGCGCCGACGCCGATCACCATGCCGAGCATGGTCAACAACGTACGCAGGCGGTTCGCGCCCATCGCGCGCCAGGCTTCGCCGAGCATGGCGAGCATCATGACGCCACCTCATCATCGAGAAATAAAATTTCCAATTCAGCGGTTTCGGTGGCCGGCGGCATTACCCGCACCGGCGCTGCGCGTACCGTGTTCATGCCGCCACCTCGATTTGCGGTGTGGCATGGTCGCTGACGATACGTCCGTCGAGGAAGCGTACCTGGCGATTGGCATGGCGTGCGATATCCTCTTCGTGGGTGACCAGCACGATGGTGATGCCCTCGCGGTTCAGTTGCTCGAACAATGTCATGATTTCCTCGCTGGTATGGCTGTCCAGGTTGCCGGTCGGTTCATCCGCAAGGATCAGGCGGGGTCGGTTGATCAGGGCTCGCGCGATTGCCACGCGTTGCTGCTGGCCGCCGGAAATCTGGTTGGGCAGCGATGCGGCTTTATCTGCAAGCCCGACCTTGGCAAGCAGTTCACGCGCGCGATGATTGCGTTCTTCGTGCTCCTCGCCGCAATAGATCAGCGGCAATGCCACATTGTCCAGCAACGACATGCGCTGCAACAAGTTGTAACCCTGGAACACGAAGCCGATGGTGCGGTTGCGCAACAACGCCAGTTCGTCCTTGCTCATATTTTCGACATCACGACCATCCAGCAGATAGCGGCCGGCACTGGGCTTGTCGAGACAGCCGAGGATATTCATGAAGGTGGATTTGCCGGAACCCGACGGTCCCATGATCGCGACGAATTCACCGGAAGCGATACTAAGAGTCACCTCTTTGAGCGCGGGGAATAATCCTGCAGAAGTCTCGTAGGACTTGTGCAGGTCTTCGATGCGAATAACGGTATCGCTCATCAGAACAATCTCATCGGCCGGCCGCCGGAACTTTTTGACTGGTCCGCCGCCTGTGCTTCGCCAACGACGACCAGATCGCCCGCTTTCAGGTCTCCACCGGCGATTTCGGTGTTGCGATTGTCGGTAATGCCGAATATCACGTTGACCGGTTTCAATTTTCCGCTTTCCAGCACAAAGACCTTGCCGGCAAACGTGTCGGGCGGTTGTCTGGTGGTTCCGGATTTCCCGCCCGCTGTAGCGCCTGGGCCGCCGCCGTTGCTGCGGGGATTGCCGACCGCCTGGCCGGAAACAGGCGATGGCTTTTGCACTTCGCCGGCGGCCGGCTTGTAACGCAGCGCCGCATTGGGAACCAGCAATACATCCTTGCGTTCGGCCACCGCGATGTTCACGTAAGCAGTCATGCCGGGTAACAGGATTTGCTCGGGATTGTCGACATTGACCACGACATCGTAGGTGACCACGTTCGATACAGTGGTCGGATTAAGGCGTATTTGTTTGACTTCGCCTATAAAACGCCGATCCGCAAATGCATCCACAGTAAAGCGCACTGCCTGTCCAACGCGGATGCCGCCGATATCTGCCTCGGCAAAACTGGAATCAATCTGCATCTTGGACAGATCCTGCGCGATCTTGAACAATGTCGGGGTCTGCAAACTGGCGGCCACGGTCTGTCCGACATCCACTTCCCTGTCCACCACCACGCCGGAAACAGGCGAACGTATCACCGTGTAGGAGAGGTTGGCGCGGTCTCTTTCCAGTTGCGCGCGCGCGGCCAGCAACTGTGCCGCGGCGGACTTTTTTGCCTGCACTGCGGTGTCCAGATCCTGGCGGGCGACATATTCCAGCGCGAACAGGTCGCTTGTGCGTTTCTCGTTTGCGGCAGCCAGATCAAGCGAGGCTTGCGCGCTTTCGACATTCGCCGCGCTTTGCTTCACTTGCGCGGCGAGCAGGGAATCGTCGAGCTCCAGCAATATCTGGCCCTTTTTTACCTTGCTGTTGAAATCCACGTAGAGTTTTTTGACGGTGCCGGAAACCTGCGTGCCGACGCTGACCAGGGTGACCGGGTTGATCGTGCCGTTGGCCGACACGGTCTGGCTGACGTCGCCTCTTTCCACTGTCTGGGTGCGATATTGCGGCGGCGCATCTTCAGCCTGCTGCCAATAAAAGGCGATGCCGGCAGCGACGACGATCGCAGCCAGCGCGGTCAATGCAAGCGGAGAACGGAATATTTTTTTCATGGTTGGGTTTTCTGGAGTGGATTTTTACCGGACTGGATTACACCGGGCTTCGGGTTGTTCACGTCCGACAGGGTTTGCAGCAGGTTTGCATCGAGGCTGCCCATGGCCTGGGCCAGTGTGGCGCGGCTTATATTCCAGTTGAAGGTCGATTGTATGCGTTGCTGGCGCGCGCTGGCCAGTGCGCTTTGCGCATTCAGCACATCCAGTATGCTGCCGACACCCGCCTTGTAGCGGCCCAGCGCAACCTGTGCCGATTGTTGCGCGCTGTCCAGCAGGACCGCCGTGGTGCGCAGCGATTGCGTCGCGGTGGCCAGGTTCTGGTAGGCAGTCCAGACATCCAGCGAGACCTGCAGGTGCACCTGTTCCAATTGAGCATTTTTCGCCTCCACCTGTGCTTCGGCAGAGCGAATGCGATAGGTGGTCGAAAATCCGGAGAAAAGCGGAACGTTCAGGTTGACACCCAGCGTGGAGTCCTGGGTATCGATACCCGAGTAGTAGTAGCGGTTTGATGACGCGGTCAGCGATATTGTCGGTCTGCCTGACGCACGGGTTGCATCCGCACTGGCCTGAGCGGCCTTAACTTGGGCTTCCGCGGCCAGCAGGTCGGGTCGTTGTTTGCGCGCCTGATCGATCAGCGCGCCGATATTGCCTTCGAAATTATCCGGGACCGGGTTGGTATCGGCCGGTACCAGCGGCACGCCCCTGTTTGCATCCAGACCGAGCATGTTTGCCAGCGTGCCCTGGGCATTCTTCAGGTTGCCGTCGGCGCTGATGCGGTTCAGCGTGGCCTGCGAATACGCGGTCTGCGCCTGCAGCTTGTCGGCGGGTGTTGCACTGCCGGCGTTATAACGGGCTTCTGCGGCATCGTAACTTTCCCTGGCTGCGCGTTCCGATTCACGCGCCGAATCCAGCGCGGCGGAAGCCGCCTGCACCTGGTAATAGTCCTGCACCGCGGCGAGAAACACCGACTGAACGGTGCTGTCCTGCGTCGCAATTGCGGCATCGAGCAGTTGGCGGTCGGATTCCAGCGTGGCCGAGCGTGCGCCAAAATCGAAGAGCAAATAGGAAAATGTCACGCCGACACTGCGCTGGCTGACAGCGGGGGGGGGTCCCGAAGTGCGATTGGCAGACGCATTCAGGTCGACGCCGGGCAGATAGGCCGACTTGCCGACACCGACCTGCGCGGCCTGGATCAGCGAATTTGCCCATGCCACACGCGTCTGCGGATTGCTGCACAAAGCGAGATTGACCACTTCCTGCAGGTTCAGCGCGTGATCCAGCGGTTGTGCCGCGCACGGTTCGGCAGCTGTGTCACCGATACGCAATGCAGGCCCGGGCGGCAGCATCGCGTCGGTGCCGAACGGGTCGGATGTTTCTGCGGCTGCAGCATTGTTGTTCGCAAATACGGACAGCGCGCAGGCCAGCAACAGGCTGGCGATCGCTGAACTTCCGGATAGTCGGACGGCTTGCGGTTTCATCAGTGGTTCCATCAATCGGGTTTGCATCATCAGGTTACAGGTATGCCTGTATTATTGCAGGTATGCCTGTATTATCGGATACCGGTATCGCATGCCAATAAGTAAATTGCATGCGAGTATAGAATAGTCGCGCCAATTTAATATTTTTCAACTGTTACAAAACCGGACTTTGCTGAAATATGCCGGATACATTGTTCTGATTTAATTTTCCGGAACAAGTTGCAGCCGTTGAACAACTCGGCACATTGCTTGTCGAAACTGCCGAGTCAGGTAATTGCCACCAGGAGTCAGCTGATGAAAAAACTATTGATCGTATTGCTTGCAATGTCATTTGTTTCCCCGGCATACGCCGACCGCGATCGCGACGGCCATTACTGGCACGATGGCGGTCATCATGATGGCGGCTGGTGGCTGTTCCCGGCGCTGGTCGGCGGCGCCATCTTTTATGACATCACACGGCCGCAACCGCCTGTTGTTTACGTTCAGCCTGCACCCGTGTACGCGCCCAGCGTTGCGCCGGTAGTGCAACAGTACTGGTATTTCTGCCCTGCCGCGAATGCCTATTATCCCTATGTTGCTAGCTGCCCCGGCGGCTGGCAAGCGGTACCCGCTACGCCACCCGCACCGGTCACTGCGCCGGTACAATGACAAGCGATGATTTGCCAATTGATTTTCGGGCCAATTGATTATCTGGCCAACCAATTATCTTGAATGACTAAGGAGAATGATATGAGTACCAAATGGTTTAGCATAACCGCTGCCGGTTTTGCGCTGGTGGTCCTGGCCGGCTGTGCGACACAGCGTCCGACCGGCCCCACGGTATCGGTGATGCCGGCACCGGGCAAGCCATTCGACGTGTTTACCGTGGAAGACCAGCAGTGTCGTCAGTATGCGAGCCAGGTAATCGCTTCGGAATCCGGCGATACCAGCGGCAATTTTGCCGGATCGGCGGCAGCGGGAACCGCGATCGGTGCCGTGGCGGGTAAACTGATCG
This sequence comes from uncultured beta proteobacterium, assembly GCA_963827265.1. Classification (GTDB taxonomy): domain Bacteria; phylum Pseudomonadota; class Gammaproteobacteria; order Burkholderiales; family Gallionellaceae; genus Gallionella. The sequence continues at coordinate 69,263 of CAWHAD010000008.1, forward strand.
GCGGCGACGAAGGCGCATCGGTCGGCGCCGGCATGGGTTTCCTGGCCGGATCGTCGCAGGGCGCAAACCAGGCGGAATACTCGACGCGAAGCGCGCAATGGCGTTATGACAACGCGTACAAGCAGTGCATGTATGCCAAGGGCAACCAGGTTCCCGGTTATCAATACCAGCCGCAGGTCGCTCCGCCGCCTCCGAATTATCCTCCACCACCCCCGCCTGCGAACAAGTAGCAGGGGCAGTCTGCTTGCAGGCTGTATTCCGGAAAGAACGATCGGAAAGAACGATGTATTAATGGGAGCTGATATGAAAATCAGGCATATCCTCGCGATCAGCGGGCTGGTTGTTGCAACCCTGGCTGCAGGATCGATCAACGCAACTGCGGATGAGATGCGCGGTGACCGGCATGATGGCGGGATGCGCGAAAGAGACCGTCAGGACAGTGGCTCGCGTGGCGGTAAAGTGCGCCAGGAAGACCGGCGTGATGGCAACGTGCGCGGCAGGGTAGTGCGTCAGGAAGACCGTCGTGGCGACAACCGGCATGAAGAATGGCACGGTGGCAACTGGCGCGGCCCCAGGGGTCCGTGGCATGCGGATTTTCGCCACTTCGACCGGCACGATTACGGCTTATGGCGCAGCGGAGCCTGGCATCGTTCCTGGCATGATGGCCGCTATGGATGGTGGTGGATAGCCGGCGGGGAATGGTTTTTCTATCCGCAGCCGGTCTATCCCTATCCGGATCCCAATAGCTACGTCCCGCTTCCGGCAGTCGTGGTGCAGCCGCCGCCCCCCGAACCGCTCGCACCGCAACCGCAGCAGTACTGGTATTACTGCGACGCGGCCCAGGGTTACTATCCCTATGTGACTAACTGTCCGGGCGGCTGGCGCGCGGTGCCGGCCACACCGCCTTCCGAACCGGCCGCACCTTCTGTCCAGCCGCCTGCTGCGCCGGCGCAATAATCAGCCCGGAACTATCTTCTCTTCTGTGATGCAGGCGGCTTCTACGATGCAGGGTGGCGGATCCGGCCCTGATTCGTTCCGCGATGATCAGGGTCGTGATGCATACGGCCGAAAGCGATGTTCGCGGTGCAGCATCTGTTGAGCGGTCTGGTTCAGGATCTTGCGCTGATCTTCCGATAATGCGGCCTGCAATTTGGCGGTAGCGTCCGCGATCCGGGTCAGCTTGCCTGCAAACTCGGTCGCCCGCTCGGCACGGAAGCGGGCGATGGTCGCCGCATCTGCATCCTTGCCCGGTCTCTTTGCATTGCCATCCGCCAGCATTTCGACCGATTTGGCGAAGTCTTCCCAGACCTGGCTGTTGCGATGCTTTGATTTCCAGCCGTTGCGCCAATTTGTCCAGTCGGGCCTGCAAATGTTCTTGCATCCGTTCATGGAATTGTTCCGGATTGATCCGGCCGCGGTCGACTTGCTGTTCGGGAGCGGCGATCGCGATCGACCGGAATGAGATGATCAGGATTGCGCCGGTAACGACAGTGGCCATAATGCCGAGCCCGGGATTGATGTTAAGTGATTTCATATTGTTCTCCTATTGGAAAGTCGGATTAACAAGAACTGCACATTCGGTCTTTAGAGAGAATGCCTATGCAATTTACTCGGGGCGGGTAACCGCGGTATGTCAACTTTGTAAGCGTACCGATATTTTTGTATGCGCCTTGATACAGGGGGACCGGAATCCGCCAGCGTTCAATGCTGCGCATTCATTGCTGAACATTTATTGTTGTCTGGGCAGCGTCAGCGTCGCTACCAGTCCGCCGCCCGGCGCATTTGCCAGCGTAACGTCGCCGCCTTGCTTCCTGGCCATATCCCTGGCGATGGAAAGTCCCAGGCCGACCCCGCCCGAATGACGGCTGCGCGATGAATCGAGCCGGTAAAACGGAGCAAACACCGATTCCAGTTTTTCCGGCGGAATGCCCGGTCCCGTGTCGCGTATTGCAATCACAACCCTGTCGGCTGTCTCGCTCATCGAGATCGTTGCGCTTCCGCCGTAGCGCAGCGCGTTCTCCAGCAGGTTGTTCAGGCAACGGCGTATTGCAACCGGCTGCAGCCGGATCGGCTGAATCTTGCCGGTCACCGTGATCCGGTTGCCGCTGCCATTCGCATCTTCCGCCAGCGTATGCACCAGCGCGTCCAGATCGAACAGGCAGACGGCTTCCGGCTGCGCATCACCGCGCAGATAATCGAGCGTGGTGTCGATGATGCTGGCCATTTCGTCGATGTCGCCCTGAACATCGGATTTCAGGCCGGGTTCGGCAATCTTCTCCGCGCGCAGCTTCAGGCGGGTAAGCGGTGTGCGCAAATCGTGCGATACGGCTGCCAGGAAGCGGGTGCGCTCTTCCATTTGCTGCTTGAGGCGCGCCTGCATCTGGTTGAACACCTTCGATGCCTGGCGCACTTCGGACGGGCCCGAAGTCTCGTCGATCATCGGGCTGTTCAGATTCTTGCCCAGTTCTTCTGCTGCATTTGCGAGGCGCCTGATCGGATAGGCCAGCCACCGCGCGGCGATCCAGGAGGTGAGCGCAACCGCTGTCAGCCTGATCATGAATACCAGCAGCCTGAACGGATGATGGGGTTGGGGGAGAGGAAGACGATCGAAGCCGAGGCTGACCAGGATTTCCCTGCCGGCAAAATAGCTGATCGACAGGATTACAAACAGCAGCAGGAAAAGTCTTGCGAACAGCGAATTCGGAAAGGAGATTTTCATCACGTCACTTTCGCGTCGAACAGATATCCTTCGCCGCGCACCGTCTTGATCAGGTTCGGCGTCCGCGAATCGTCATTGAGCTTCTGGCGCACGCGGGAAACCAGGATATCGATGCTGCGGTCGAACAGGTCCATGTCTCTTCCCCGCGCTGAATCCAGCAGAAACTCGCGCGACAATATCCGGTTGGGGTGCTCAACAAACACGCTGAGCAAGCGGAATTCCGCGTTGGAGAGTGGAATCACCAGTTCCTTTGGCGACACGAGGTGGCGCATCAGGTAATTCAAACGCCATCCCATGAATTCGGCCTCGTTCTGGCCGTTGCGGGTTTCGCGGCTACCGCGCGTCCTGCGCAGTATCGACTGTATCCGGGCAACCAGTTCACGCGGCTCGAATGGCTTCACGATGTAATCATCGGCGCCCAGTTCCAGTCCGACCACCCGGTCCATCGCCTCGCCGCGCGCGGTCAGCATCAGGACAGGGATGTCCGACTTTGCACGCAGTTTCCTGCACAGCGACAGGCCATCTTCCCCGGGCAGCATCAGGTCCAGTATCACCAGGTCGAAAGTCGATTTTTCCAGCGCTTCGTCCATCGCTTTTCCGTCGGCAACGGCGACTACGGACATGCCGAAGCCGGAAAGATAATCGCCCAGCAACTGGCGGATCTGGGCATCGTCGTCAACCATCAGTATCGATATCATCGCAGCCATTTCATCAAGGATCTGTTGTGCATTCCGGATTGCCTGCATCACCGGCAGGAACGGATTATCGCGTCCCGGTCCAATATGGTCAGCGATTTGTGTATCTGAAGAATATCGGATTTGTACAATTCACGTTACAAAAAGCCGGATTGCCGGGATCGTCATGCCAGGCCAAGCCTGGGGCAAGGCAGGCGCAACAGCATTGCCGGCCGGTGCGCTGCGGCGTTGTTGCATAGGCGCGAATATCGGCATACATCGGCTTTACAAGCATAGGTCGCATCACTATAATGCGCGCTCTTTCGAGGTACCGGGGGTATAGCTCAGCTGGGAGAGCGCTTGCATGGCATGCAAGAGGTCAGCGGTTCGATCCCGCTTATCTCCACCAAAAGAGCTGATTTAAAGTCACAGTCCCCATCGTCTAGAGGCCTAGGACATCGCCCTTTCACGGCGGTAACACGAGTTCGAATCTCGTTGGGGACGCCACATTACAGGGGCCGGATCAATCTGGTCCCTTTTCATTTCCCGCTTTGCGGGACGGCTGCAACCGGCCACCTATGCTG
>CAWHAD010000009.1:0-11709 GCA_963827265.1 uncultured beta proteobacterium
GCCGCCCTTCGGCTTCATCCAAAGCACGACATGCATGTTCATCAATAAATAAAAAGCGCCTGGACATCCAGGCGCTTTTGAATACTGCCACAAACTGTCTGCGGCAAGGCAGCAGAGAACTTATTGCCCCACGGTGGGGTTGCCCAGGTTGGTCCACTCAGTCATCGAACCGGCATAGAGCTTGGAGTTGTTGTTGCCCATGATTTCGTTGGACACGAACCAGGCACCGGAAGCCAGATGACCCGTGTTGCAGTAGGAGACGGTGGGTGCGCTCGGGTTGATGTTCAATTGGGCGTAGATTTTCTTGTAGTCCTCGGCGCTCATGAATTCACGGGCTGCGCCCACAGGCTTGACAATCGCATCGGTCGGAAAAGAACGTGCACCGGCCAGATGACCGGCCGTCTTGTCGATCGGACTTTTCACAATACTCAGGAATTGCGCGGTCGGACGGGCATCAATGAACTGGTCGGAACCATTGCGCAGACCTTCCTTGACCTGTTCCATCGAGGCCAGAATGCTTTTGTCTTCGCCCGTGGCGACCCAGTCTCCCTTAGTCGTGGCGGCTTTGTCTGTGCTCACCGGGTAACCGGCCTGAATCCAGGCGTTGACACCACCGTTCAGAATGGCCATCTTGTCACGCGCCTCACCGAAATAGCGCAACTGGAAATACAGGCGAGTGGCCATATCCATCGAATCGACGGTCTCGCCGGTGGAAACAATAACCAGTGGCTTGTCAGTCTTGTTCAGACCGAAGTCGTCCATGACCTTCTGGAAATGTTCCTCGGTCGGGAGTTGAGCCTTGATCTTGACGCCATCCACGGTGCGTTCTTCGCGGATTTTGCCGAAGTCCACCGAAATGGCGCCAGCGATGTGGCCGCCGGTTTCAACCAGGGTTTTCTTGCCGGTTTCTTTGTTGACATCGAACTTGGGTTCAGCGGTGAAAGTCTTCATGTCATCGCGAATGTCCACCACGGTCACTTCGTTTTGATGGTCCTTCAGCCATTGCGCGGTGACCAGAGGCCCCGGCAGAGTTACAGCACCAGCGGCATGCGCTGCGGCGATGGTGATAACACTTGCTCCTACCCATTTCATTAGTTTCACGGTTTACCTCTCGTTGGAAATAATTATTTTTGGCAAGGTTCTTGACAGAACAAGGCCCCCCTCTACTGCGCATGAATCTGCGTGGAAAGTATATGTGTACGTCAATCTTCGGTCAAGGTAAGTGTTTGCTGGAGCTTTCCAACGACTGCTAATGGCACGCAGCGGCTGTAGCGCAATGCTAACAGCATGCCACAAAGCGGACGCTGATAGTTAACTCAGTCCAGACTGGAGCGACAGTCCGCAATGGCCGACAACCGGACGACCTTAGCGATCCCTGGTTTTACCCCGATATAACGGATACCTCATTAGGAGTGATAATACACTCGGAGGTAAACGATGCACAAACGCAGGAAATATAGTCAGGAGTACAAACAGGAAGCAGTCCAGCTTGTTCAGCAATCTGAAATTCCATTATCCAAAGTTGCCGGCAATCTGGGGCTCAATCCCGGTATGTTGCGCCGCTGGCAGAATGAATTGAGCAAATCGGGCACACAAGCCTTCCCCGGGAACGGGACGCCGCGTGATCTGGAACTGGCTCGCCTCAAGCGCGAATTGCAGCAGGTAAAGCAGGAACGTGATTTTTTAAAAGAAGCGGCAGCGTACTTCGCCAGGACATCCAAGTGAGGTACCACATGATTGAACGCTGCCGCGATACCTTCCCGATCACCATGATGTGCCGTTTGCTCAAAGTGTCCGGCAGTGGTTATTACGACTGGCGGGCCAGGCAGCCTAGTAACCGGGTACAGGACAACAGCCGCTTACTACGCCGTATCCGCACACTCCATGCCGAGAGCAACGGGGTATTCGGCAGTCCGAGGATGCATGATGAACTGCGTTATCTGGGCGAAGCCTGCAGTCTGAATCGGGTAGCACGCCTGATGCAATCTGCCGGACTGATCGGCATTCCGGCCCGTAAACAATGGCGCAAGAAATCCTCCGGTATTCGGCCGGGCCACGTCACCAACCATCTGCAACGCGATTTCACGGCTCAACAGGCGGATACCAAATGGGTCACGGATATCACCTACATCCGTACTGGCGAAGGCTGGCTGTATCTGGCCGTGGTGATCGATCTTTATTCCGGCCTGGTGGTGGGCTGGTCGATGAGCCAGCATATGGACCGGCAATTGGTCGTGCAGGCGGTACTGATGGCCTTGTGGCAAAAGCAGGCTACGGGGAAAGTCGTTCTGCACTCTGATCGTGGCTCACAATACACCAGCCATGAATACCAGCTGTTCCTGGCTACGCACGGCATCGTCAGCAGCATGAGCGCGGTCGGCAGCTGTTATGACAATGCCGCAGCCGAAAGCTTCTTCGGTGTGTTGAAGCGGGAACGGGTGAATCGGAAACGATACCTGACCAGAACCGAAGCCAGATCAGACATCTTTGATTACATCGAGAGGTTCCACAACCAGAGAAAACAACGACACTTATGCAGTGATAATATCCATCAACCCGCTCTTAACTGAGTATCCGTTGAATCGGGGTAAAACCAATTCTAGCTTCTCGGGATCAAGATCTGCTGTCTGAAAATTACGTCCAACCAAGACATACACGCGAAATGGACGATCTTTTTCGTATTTTGGATACACCGACAGTGTGATTCCATCGACATCTCTCTCGATTCCATCTAGTGCTGTCGCATACCATCCACAACTGGCCGATTGAATTAGTTTTCCGTCCGCTGAGTTAGGTTCATAGTACGTGCGTTTCATGGGAATAACCATGCATCCAACCATCATGGTTAGTAACATTGCAATGCTTGCCCACCTAAGAAATCTCATGATGTCCAACGTGGAGCTAAGGGGCTGCCGCGTTTTTCGCGGCAGTCCCGCTTGAGCGCAGGGTTAGAAAGCAAGCTATGCATTCCTTGCCCAATGAAGAATTTTCTTTAAGCCCTTGCCGCCCATGAAAAGCCAAAAGCCGACGATAAGCTGAAAGACATTAAAAGAAACAAGCAGTACCCAATCCGGGTTTACGACAAATGAATCTGGCCACAATTTCTGCCCTAAGTAGTTACCTATGATATAGCTTATGAGCGCGGGGATAGCTTTTGCCAATACCCACACTCCAATGAGGCTGCATCCTACAGAGAACCAGCTATCGAAAACGTTGGGCTGAGCATTGTCGATTGCGGAAGCAGGCAAGATTCTTTTTGCGACGAATAAAGGAAAGAACCAAAGCAGACCACAAACAATAATGACGAAGCCAAAACCCATAAGTATCGGCAGCAATGAATCAGGGGCGCTGTACTTATGAGCCTCAACATATGAACCAGTCATGGTTGAAGTGGCATACAAGAAAAGCCAGATAGCAACTAAGCGGACAGTAACAGCGAGTGTTTGGTGAGGGTTCATATTGCTTTCTAACGTGCTAGCTCAGGGGCGACCGGAGGCCGAAGGCCGGAGGGAACCGAGAAGCGCAGCTTCTCGGGCGTCCCCTGGAGCGGCGGGTTAGGCGGCGGCTCGTGCTGTGAGAGGTGGTTTTGCTCATTCTCTTGATTGTGCGGCATGTCGACCACCAATTGTTCAGTCTTGCTCTGGCAATGAAGAGAGCATTTCAATCAGCTCTTGGATGTCGAGCACGATATCAAGGTTGCGCTCAGTCAGCTCAAGCAAGTCTTGACCATGAAGGTTCTCGAATGCATAGATTGTTTCGTCGGATTCTTCAGGGCCAAGGTATTCATAAGTGCCGACTACAGGGATGGTCATCTCTTCGTCGGCAAAGCTCACGACGTAATACAGAGACCCGGTGACCAAGTTTTCAGGTGCCATAAGCCGCCTAACGTAATATAGAAAACAGATTCATAGTGCAGTCATGCTGCCTATTCAGGTTTTGTGTGTCAAGCGCAATTCCGTACAACCGCTCTCTGCTGACTTTATCCAATATTCTTTCGCTGGACTTTCATTTTAGGGCAACCTAAAATTTCGCGGATGGAAGCTAAAGTCGTTTCTCAGGATTCTCCGAAACTGCTCGACCGGATGCGCGCGGAGATTCGTTTGCGCCATTACAGCATCCGCACCGAGGAAGCATACGTGGATTGGGCGCGGCGCTACATCCTGTTCCACGACAAACGTCATCCGAAGGAAATGGGGGCGGGGGAGGTGCGCGATTTTCTGTCGTACCTGGCGAGTGAGCGCAAGGTATCGGCGTCGACGCAGAATCAGGCCAAGTCCGCGCTGCTGTTTCTGTACCGCGAGGTATTGGATATCGAATTGCCCTGGCTGGACGAGGTGATTGCTGCCAAAACGGCCAAGCGGTTGCCGGTGGTGTTGACGCCGACGGAGATACGCCGCTTGCTGAACGCGATGTCCGGGACCATGGGGCTGGTGGCCAGCCTGCTATATGGCACAGGGATGCGCCTGCTGGAGGGCTTGCGTCTGCGCGTGAAGGACGTCGAGTTCGAGCGGCGCGAGATCATCGTGCGCGAAGGGAAAGGGAACAAGGACCGGGTCACGGTGCTGCCGGAGAATTTGATCCTGCCGCTGAAGGCGCATCTGGAAAAGGTGAAGGCGCTGCACGAACGCGATCTCGAAGCGGGGTACGGGGAAGTTTATCTACCGGACGCGCTGGCCAAAAAATATCCGAAGGCGGGCAAGACCTGGGGCTGGCAGTTCGTGTTTCCGTCCGCGGTGCGCTCGGTCGATCCGCGCAGCGGCATCGAGCGGCGTCATCATCTGTATGAGGCCAGCGTGCAGCGCGCGGTGCGCGAGGCGGCCAGGATGGCGGAGCTCGTCAAGCCGGTCACGCCGCATACCCTGCGCCATTCGTTTGCGACGCATCTGTTGCAAGCCGGTTACGACATCCGCACCGTGCAGGAGTTGCTCGGCCATTCGGATGTTTCCACCACGATGATCTACACCCATGTGCTGAACAAGGGCGGCAAGGGTGTGGTGAGTCCGCTGGACCGGTGAGGTTGTGTAACTCCATTGTTTCTTTGACATGCGAGCCCTCTCCCGGTCGTGGCGACCACCCTCTCCCGCGAGCGGGAGAGGGGCGGGGAGAGGGTGAGTTACCATGATTTATGTAGTTTTTGAAAATTAACGGGAGTGATTATGGGTCTGGGGCCGGTGATGCTGGATGTGCTGGGCACGCGACTGACTGCGGAGGACGAGGCACGACTGATGCATCCGCTGGTCGGCGGGGTGATCCTGTTCGCGCGCAATTACCAGTCGCCAGGCCAGCTTGCAGAGCTCACTGCCGCGATCCACGCGCTGCGCACGCCGCCGCTGCTGATCGCGGTGGACCACGAGGGCGGGCGGGTGCAGCGCTTCCGCGAGGGCTTCACGAAGATTCCGGCGATGCGCGAGCTCGGCAAAATCTGGGATGCGCATCCGCAGCGCGCGCGCCATCTGGCGCAGCAGGCCGGCTATGTGCTGGCCGCGGAATTGCGCGCCTGCGGCGTGGACTTCAGTTTCACGCCGGTGCTGGACGTGGATTACGGGCAGAGCAGCGTGATCGGCGACCGCGCGTTCCACAGCGATCCGCAGGCGATCGCCGAACTGGCGCACAGCCTGTTGATGGGATTGAAGCAGGGCGGGATGCATACCGTCGGCAAGCATTTTCCCGGCCACGGTTACGTGCAGGCCGATTCGCACCTGGCCATCCCGGTGGACGAGCGCGAATTCGTCGACATCGAGACTGTGCGACCTGATCCCGTTCCGGCGCATGGTGGATTGCGGCCTGACCGCGGTGATGCCGGCCCATGTGATCTATCCGAAAGTGGACAGCCGGCCGGCCGGCTTCTCGCCGGTCTGGTTGAAAAAAATCCTGCGCGGGCAACTGGGTTTCGAGGGCTGCGTGTTCAGCGACGACCTGAGCATGGAGGGCGCGACCGTCGCGGGCGGCATCGTGCAGCGCGCCGAGGCCGCGCTGAATGCCGGCTGCGACATGGTGCTGGTGTGCAACAAGCCGGAATCGGCGGACGAATTGCTGCGCGGGCTGAATTGGGAAATGCCCGCCGCAAGCATCGCCCGGCTCGCGCAGATGCGCGGCAGGCCGCATCCGGAGTCGCTGGCCCGGCTGCACGAGCAGCAGCAGTTCCTGAAGGCGCTGGACGAGGTCGCCGCGATCGGCATGAGCAACCCGGAATTGCCGCTTGCCTGACCGGTCCCGTGTCGGCGAGTATTATGCCTGTCCGCAGGGCGTGAGATAATCCGCACCATGTTCCGAATAATTGCTATGGTTCTCCTATGAGTCAATTACAAGAAGCGCTCCTGGTAATCGGTATCGGCGTGATCATCACGGTGTATGTCTACGGCTGGTGGCAGCAAAGGCAATATCGGAATAAATTCAGCGCGGCATTCAAGTCCAACCACAGCGACGCACTGTATCAGACCGGCAATGCAGGGCAGGCCGGTTACCCGGTGCAGCAGGCCGATGACGCGTCCGACGATGCGGTCGGCGCAGATAATAAACTCAGGGATGCCGGAATCGGGGATACCGGCCTCAGGGATGTCGGACTGGGGGATGTCGGACTGGGGGATGCGCTGCCCGCAACCGGCGCGCTGGACGATTCCTGCGCGCTGCTGAATGCGCGCAGCGATTTCATCATCGAGCTGCGCCTGTCCGAACCCAGCCATGCGGCGGTGCTGGACGGACTGTGGCAGCGCAAGTTCGATTTCCGCAAGCCGGTGCAGGTGTGCGGGCTGGCACTGAACGGCAAAAAATGGGAGCGCGTGATCGCCGAAAGCCAGGTGCTCTATGTGAGTTTCCGCATTGCGCTGCAGCTGGTCGACCGGGCCGGCGCGATCAGCGAAACCAAGCTGGCGGATTTCAGCGACCTGGTGCTCGGCGTCGCCGGGCAGATCAAGGCCGATACCACGGTGCCGGACATCCGCGAAACCTATCGTCATGCGCTTGAAATGGATGCGTTCTGCGCCGAAGTGGACCAGATGGTCGGGGTCAACCTGGTGCCGCCGGGCGGGCGCCAGCTGCGCGGCGGGAAGATCGCGCAGGCTGCCAATTTGCAGGGCATGACGCTGGAAGCGGACGGCGCGTTTCACCTGCAGGATGCGCAGGGCCGCACCCTGTTCAGCCTGATCAACCAGGACAACCAGCCGTTCCAGCATCTCACGCTGGAAACGTTCAGCACGCCGGGCGTCACGCTGTTGCTGGATGTGCCGCGCGTGGATAATCCCGGCCCGAATTTCGACCGGATGATGCAGGTCGCCCGCGGTCTGGGCAAGGAACTGCAGGTCAACCTGGTGGACGATCACGGCGTCGCGCTCAGCGAAAAGGGCCTGGCGTTGATCCGCGAGCGCATCAACGATGTCGAACTGAAAATGTGCACCAAGGGCATGACCCCGGGCAGCACGCAGGCGCGCAGGCTGTTTTCCTGATGACGGCTTGGCAGCAAACCAGCAGGCATTGCCGCCTGGATGCCGGGCAACGCCGTGTCATGCCATCACCAGAGCTCGCAACGTTGTACAGAGGTATTTCAGATGAGTACATCAGTCGCGCAACGCATCGCGACCCTGCGCGCGGAAATCGAGAAGCACAACTACCAGTATTACGTGCTGGATCCAGCCGCTGATTCCCGATGCGGAATACGACAAGCTGTTCCGCGAACTGCAGGCACTCGAAGACCAGCATCCCGAACTGCGTCACGCCCGATTCACCGACGCAGCGCGTTGGCGGCAAGACCGCTGGATACCTTTGCAGCCGGTGCGCCATGCCGTGCCGATGCTGTCGATCCGCACCGAGACCGACATCAGCGACGAGGGCGCGATCGCCTTCGATGCCCGGGTGCGCCGCGAACTGGAGCTGGGCGAAACCGATCCTGCGGTCGAGTATGCCTGCGAACTGAAATTCGACGGCCTGGCGATCAACCTGCGCTACGAGCAGGGCGTGCTGGTGCAGGCCGCCACGCGCGGCGACGGCGAGACCGGCGAGGACGTGACGCAGAATATGCGCACCATCCACCAGATTCCGCTGCACCTGCGCGGCTGCGATGCCGCCGGTGCTGGAAGTGCGCGGCGAGGTCTACATGTCGCGCCGCGATTTCGAGCGCTACAACGAAAAGCAGCGCGCGCAGGGGCTGCCCACGCTGGTCAATCCGCGCAACGGCGCGGCGGGCAGCATCCGCCAGCTCGATCCGGCGCTGGCTGCGCGGCGTCCGCTGTCGTTCTTCGCCTATGGTCTGGGCGAAGTGCGGGGCTGGGAATTGCCCGCGACGCACAGCGCCCTGCTGGATGCACTGGCACGATGGGCGTGCCGGTCGTGCGGAACGCGCGGTGGTGCACGGCGCGCAGGGACTGGTGGAATTCCACCGCCGCATCGCGGCCAAGCGCGACAGCCTGCCGTTCGACATCGACGGCGTGGTGTACAAGGTCAACAGCCTCGCGCTGCAAGCAGCAACTCGGCTTCGTCTCGCGCGAGCCGCGCTGGGCGGTGGCGCACAAATTTCCGGCGGAAGAGCAGCTGACCGTGGTGCGCGACATCGACATCCAGGTCGGGCGCACCGGCAAGCTCACGCCGGTGGCCAAGCTGGAGCCGGTATTCGTCGGCGGCACCACGGTCAGCAATGCCACGCTGCACAACGAGGACGAGACGCGGCGCAAGGACGTGCACATCGGCGATACGGTGATCGTGCGCCGCGCCGGCGACGTGATCCCGGAAGTGGTCGGCGTGGTGCTGGAGCGCCGCCCGGCGAAATGCGGGCAAGCCGTTCGATCTGTTTCACTGCTGCACGGCCACTGTCCGGTGTGCGGCAGCGCGATCGTGCGCGAGGAGGGCGAGGCGGACTGCGCGCTGCACGCGGCGGCCTGTTCTGTCCGGCGCAGCGCAAGCAGGCGATGCTGCATTTTGCCGGACGCCGCGCGATGGACATCGAAGGACTGGGCGACAAGCTGGTCGAGCAACTGGTGGACGGCGACATCGTCCGCACGCCGGCCGATCTGTACGACAGGCATAAACTGAATTTGCAGACGCTGGCCGGGCTGGAACGCATGGGCGAGAAATCGGCACAGAACCTGCTGGATGCGATCGAACACAGCAAACAGACCACGCTGGCGCGCTTCATCTATGCGCTGGGCATCCGCAATGTGGGCGAGGCGACGGCGAAAGATCTGGCGCGCCATTTCGGCAAGCTGGACAAGCTGATGCACGCCGATGAAGCGCAGCTGCAGCAGGTGCCGGATGTCGGGCCGGTGGTGGCGCAAAGCATCGTTGCTTTCTTCGCCGAACCGCACAACGTCGAAGTGATCGAGGAATTGCTGCGCGGCGGTGTGCACCGCAGGAAAGCGCAGGCCTGCCGGTCGAAACGCTGCCGTTGGCTGGCAAGACTTTTGTGCTTACCGGTACACTCGGCATCGCCCGCGACGAGGCGAAGGAAAAACTGGAAGCGCTGGGCGCGAAAGTGGCGGGCAGCGTGTCGAAAAAGACCGATTATGTGGTGGCAGGCGCGAAGCCGGGCAGCAAGCTGGACAAGGCGCGGGAGTTGGGTGTGGCGGTCTGGATGAACAGCAATTTTTGGAACAATTGAATTAGGCGAAGAACCATGAAAAAAATCACCAAAGCCGTGTTTCCGGTCGCCGGCATGGGCAGCCGCTTCCTGCCGGCCACCAAGGCCAGCCCAAGGAGATGATGCCGATCGTCGACAAGCCGCTGATCCAGTATGCGGTGGAAGAGGCGGTGGCGGCGGGCATCACCGATATGGTGTTCATCACCGGACGCAACAAGCGCGCGATCGAGGATCATTTCGACAAGGCCTATGAACTGGAAGCCGAACTGGAAATGCGCGGCAAGAACGAGTTGCTGCGCATCGTGCGCGAGGTGACGCCCACGCATATCAACTGCATCTATATCCGCCAGGCCGAACCGCTGGGCCTGGGGCATGCCGTGCTGTGCGCCAAACCGGTGGTGCAGGACGAGCCGTTCGCGGTGATTCTGGCCGACGACCTGATCGATGGCGAACCGCCCATCATCAAGCAGATGGTGGATGTGTTCAATCGGCATCAGTGCTCGATCCTCGGCGTGCAGGATGTGCCGCGCGAACAGACCCGGCAATACGGCATCGTCAGCAGCGTGCCGCTGACCAGCGATATCGAGGAAGTGAATGGCATCGTGGAAAAACCCAAGCCGGAGAAGGCGCCAACCACGCTCGCGGTGGTCGGACGCTACATTCTGACGCCGCGCATCTTTCATCACCTGGAGAACGTGCAGGCCGGCGCGGGCGGCGAGATTCAGTTGACCGATGGTATCGCCGCATTGATGCAGGAAGAGAAAATGCTCGCCTATCGCTTCAGCGGTACGCGCTACGATTGCGGTTCCAAGCTGGGCTATCTGAAGGCGAAGGTGGCGTTCGGGCTGAAGCATCCCGAGGTCGGCGAGAAGTTTGCCGAGTATCTGGGCAGCATGAAGTAAGAAGCAAACTGGCAGCTGCGATTGAACCGGGGCGGGGATAATTCATGAGTATTTCGATACCAGCAAGCGCGCAGGATCCTGCAGCAGGCCGAATTGCTGCATTCCGCCGAAGAGGTGCAGGCTGCGCTGCACCGGGTCGCGCCGGCAGATCAATGCGGCACTGGCTGAAGCGCATCCGCTGGTGCTGTCGGTGATGGGCGGCGCGGTGGTGTTCAGCGGGCAGTTGCTGCCGCTGCTCGATTTCCCGCTGGATTTCGATTACGTGCATGTGTCGCGTTATCGCGACGCGCAGCAGGGCGGCGCAATGCACTGGAAGGTCGAGCCGCGCGAGAATGTGCGCGGCCGGGTGGTGCTGCTGCTGGACGATATTCTGGATGAAGGGCATACGCTGTCGGCATTGCATGAGCGGGTGCTGGCGCTGGGTGCGGACAAGTGTTACAGCGCGGTATTTGCCGACAAGCTGAACGGATGCGACAAACCGATTCGCGCTGATTTTGTCGGGATGGAATTGCCGAATCGTTTCGTGTTCGGTTATGGCATGGATATCGAGGGCGCGTGGCGCAACCTGCCCGCGATTTATGCAGTAAAGGAGTAAAGAGTATGCTGGCAATCATAGGCGGTCGCGGCCTGACCCAATTGGCGAATCTGAAGATCACCCATCAGCAGGTGATGCGCACACCCTACGGCGAACCGTCCGGCGCGTTTCTGTTCGGGACGCTGAACCAGCATGAGGTGATCTTCCTGGCGCGCCACGGATATGGCCACACCATTCCGCCGCATCTGGTGAACTATCGCGCCAATCTCTGGGCGCTGCGCGAACACGGGGCCAGCAAAATCATTTCGGTGGCGACCGTGGGCGGCATCCGCGCCGATCTGACGCCCGGCGTGATCGTCGTGCCGGACCAGATCATCGATTACACGCATGGCCGCGACTTGACATATTTTGAGGCGCGCGACAAGCCGTTCACCAATATCGATTTCACCCAGCCGTACAGCGCCCGGTTGCGCAGCCACATCCTGCGCAGTGCGGAAGTCGCGCAGCAGCCGTGCATGGATGGCGGCGTGTATGCGGCCACGCAGGGCCCGCGTCTGGACAGC
The DNA here is from genome assembly GCA_963827265.1 of uncultured beta proteobacterium. Classification (GTDB taxonomy): domain Bacteria; phylum Pseudomonadota; class Gammaproteobacteria; order Burkholderiales; family Gallionellaceae; genus Gallionella. The sequence continues at coordinate 11,566 of CAWHAD010000009.1, forward strand.
ATCGCCGAGATCAATCGTTATGAACGCGACGGCGCCGACATGGTGGGCATGACCGGCATGCCGGAAGCCGCCCTGGCCAAGGAACTGGAACTTGAGTTATGCGACCATCGCGGTGGTGGCGAACTATGCGGCGGGACGCGGCGA
>CAWHAD010000010.1:0-8269 GCA_963827265.1 uncultured beta proteobacterium
TAACGCTACAGCGCTATCCACCGCGGAATGCTACGGCTGCGCCTTGTCAAGCTTCCAGCGGTTGTCCTGTGCAAACCATTCCAGCAGTGCATCGAAGGGCATCGGCCGGCCGATATGAAAACCCTGGCCCAGATCGCACTTGCTCGCGGCGAGGAAGGCCAGTTGTTCGGCAGTCTCGATGCCTTCCGCGACCACCGGGATGTTCAGGCTATGCCCCATCGCGATGATCGCGTTGACCAGGTGCGCATCGCCCGAATCGCTGGTCATGTCGCGGACGAAGGACTGGTCGATCTTGAGCGTGCCGATCGGGAAGCGTTTCAGGTAACTCAGGCTTGAATAGCCGGTGCCGAAATCGTCGATGGCAATCTTCACGCCCAGCGCGTGCAGTTCGGACAGGGCGGTGGCCACGTTGTTACGCTCGTCCATCAGCACGCCTTCGGTGATCTCCAGTTCGAGCAGGCCTGAATCGAGTCCGGACTGGCCGAGCATATCCCTGACTGCACCGGCCAGGTTGCCGTTCATGAATTGCCGCGGAGAGATATTGACCGCGACATCGAGCGGCGCACCCAGCAACTTCTGCAGCCGGACTGCGTCATGGCAAGCGGTCTTGAGTACCCATAGTCCTATCGGCACGATCAGGCCAAGGTCTTCCGCCAGCGGGATGAAATCGGCCGGCGAAACAAACTGTCCATCCCCCTTGCTCATGCGTATCAGGGCTTCCACGCCGGTAATGGCGGAGGTTTCCAGGTTTACCTTGGGCTGATAGAACAACGTAAACCCGCCATGATCAAGGGCGATGTGCAAATCCCTTTCAAGGATCAACCGGTTGGCTCCGCCGCTGTCCATCGAAGGTGAGAATGCCCTGAATCCGTTGCGCCCGTTTTCCTTGACCCAGTACATCGCCACGTCGGCGCGGCGCATCAATTCGTTCATGTTGTCGCCGTCGCGAGGCGAGATGCTGATCCCGATGCTCGCGGTGATATGAACTTCCTGCACGCCGACATTGATCGGCGGAGCCAGCGCGGCCTGGATGCGCTCGATCACGATTCCCGCACCCGACTCCTCGCTCTCGATCAGCAACAGCACGAATTCGTCGCCGCCCATGCGCGCCAGCGTATCGGTGGGTCGCAAACAGGTCTTCACACGTTCCACGAATTCCTTGAGTATCATGTCGCCGATATGGTGGCCCATGCTGTCGTTGATATTCTTGAAGCGGTCGATGTCTATCATCGCCAGCGCGAACGGCGTGGTGTTCCTGCGCTGTTGTTCGATCGCGGACATCACCCGGTCATCGAGCAGCGCGCGGTTGGGCAAACCGGTCAATACGTCGTGCAGCGCGATATGGCGGATGTATTCCTCGCTGCGCTTGCGCTCCGAGATGTCATAGGCGATGCCGAGATAGCCGCTGATCCTGTTATCCTGGTCGTGCAACGCGGACACCGACAGCAGCACCGGGAAGCGAGAACCGTCCTTGCGCACGTAGGTCCACTCGCGCTCTTCCGCGAAATTCATGCTGGCCTTGACGACAACCACTTCGAAACCGGGCTTCACTTCGCGGCCGAGTTCCTGGCTCAATGATATTGCGCGTTCCCTGATTTCTTCCGCAACGTGGATGAGCTCCGGCGTTGCCTTGCCGATCAACTCGTCGGCGCGATACCAGAGCATGCGCTCGGCCGCATTGTTGAATGTAAGTATCGTGCCGTTCAAGTCGGTGGAGATGATTGCGTATGCGGCGCCTTCCACGATCGCGGTGCGCAACTGGTTAGACTGTTGCAGCTGTTGAACCAGAAGTTTTTCCTGGGTGACATCCCGGTAAGTCACGGCGACGCCCTGATGCATGGGCACCACCTGGCGCAAATACCATTGCGCGGTGCCATCCATGCCGGGCAGGGACATTTCTTCAGACTGCATCTGACCGGTCAGCGCGACCGTCCTGAATCTCTCGAACACTTCTGTTTGCCCCGGGAATATTTCCCGGAAGGTGCGCCCGACCAGATCACCTTCCAGGTCTTCCGGCAGACTTTCTGCCGCAAACTTTGCCATCTGCCCGGCTCGCTGGTTCAGGTATTCGCAGCGGAAATCGACGATATTGCCGGCCGGATTCTTCACCGATGAATAGATCACGAAGCCGTCCGGGCTGCTTTGCATCGCGGCGTCGAAGCGTTCCTTCACGATGTTTTCGGCAGCATAGGCGCTGGTGATGCTTTCAATCAGCGGCCGGACCCGCGAACGGATCATCACCAGCCCCAGTCCAACCAGGATTGCGATCAGCGGAAGCGCGGATTGCAGTTCATCCCGGATCGGTGACAAAACTTCGGCAAGATCTATTTTCATCACCAGACCCAGGCCGGTATTGCCCACCGGGCCATAAGCCGACAGCACTTCCTTGCCGCGATAGTCGACCAGGTGGGACACGCCGGTCTGTCCGTTCAGCGCGTAATACATCGGTATCGGCTGGCCGTCGAAAGTGTCCGGAACAATATACATCCCAGCTTGCTCACGCTGCGGATAACACAGCAAATGCTGCGCATCGAGGCGGGCGCACATCGGCAGCGTGCCGGTTTCTCCGAAACTGTTCGCCTCGGCGAAAATCCGGTTCAGGTGGGGCAGCGCCTGTTCGTACACCAGAAAACCCTGATGGTTACGGCTGGCGGCACCTGCCAGCGGGATGCGCACGTGCAGGATATAGCCGTTGTTCCAGCCAAGCGCGGCATCGACATCTTTTTTATTGATCCGCGCAAACGGAACCGTCTTGTCCACCATGCGGCCAGCGATCGTGATGTGCCGCGCTCCGCTGTCCAGGCCGATGCCGGTGAATCCGTGGTTGAGCAGGGGTGCTGCAACGCGAGTCAGCTCAGCCATTGCAGGTCTGTTGCCCGGATTGCGCAGTACAGCGGCTGCTGCTGTTTCGAATTCCGGCTCAAGCGCGGCCACCAGCACGCGCTGGATGCGGTTGTCCAGGTTGTTGTCCAGATTCGATGCCCTTGCATTGAGGAGGTGCGACAGGCTTGTTGACGTTTCCTGGACTACGGTTCTTTCGAGGTACGAAATACCGACCAGACCCGCGGTCGCCGCTGTTGCGGCCAGCACCAGCAGGCTGGTGCGATAAATCTGCGCGGATTTTTTCGCGATCGGGTCGGCTGCTGAACCGACCCGGCAGCTCAGGGTAATACACATCAGGCCCAGCCCCAGCAGGAACATGCCGATCGCGGTATGGAAAGCCATCCATTGCAGGCCTGTCCCGACATACAGGTCCGAGAAGACCAGTTGGAAATTGAGCCAGTAGCCGATCACGGTGACCAGCCCAATGAACAGCAATGTGCCAGCCATGATGCCGGTAAATATCCGGGCCCGGCGGCTTTCTGCATGCTGGATGGATAGCATGCCGATGCCGAATGCCATGAAGCCGATCGCGGTCTGCGGCGACATGTGCCCGATCTGTTCGCCGGGAGAGGTCAGTGCGTGCAACAGGTAATCGACGCCGAAAGTGTGCCCGGTCGCAAGTTCGATCATCCTCGCGCCGGATACCAGCAACAACAGCCAGACCAGGATGCGCTGCGCGACCGGACGAGCTTCGGTTTTCCGGCCGGCCAGCAGGGACAGGCCGCCCAGCATGAAACACAACGCGGTGGCGGGTACCATCGGTTTCCAGTTTGGATTGATTTGCGTCAGAACGTGAGAGCCGGATTCCCAGCCGAACAGAACCGCGCTTCCCAACAGAAAAGTGAGTATGCCCGGGAGCGTTACCAGGTAATTGACTTTGGTCTTCTGCATGACAGCCATATCAACCATGTCGAAAGGTCTGGAAGGGGCAAGCTGGAACGACAATATCAGACCGGCAGGATGCCCGCAAGGAAACCAGTATTTTGTCGGACAATACCCGTTTCGTAATGCAGAATACATCGGGTACAGAGTCCCGGGGCCGAATCTGCGATAATGGCTCGCATGTCTGAAACACCGGGATGAAACAAGCGATGATTCTGACTCTGCTGATGATCGCCGGGATTCTTTTTCTGGCACTGCAACTCGAAGACAAGCTTGGAATTCCATCGCCGCTCGGATTGATCGCGCTTTCGTTCCTGGCGCATTTTGGCTTTCAGCAGGTGCCGGTGCTGACCGGGGACGCGCAACACTTTGCCACCCTGGTCGTTTTCCTGTTGCCCATCCTGCTCATTTCCGATTCGCTGGAGTTGAAAGTCGCCGACCTCAAGGAGCACGGCCTGAGCCTGCTTTACCTGGCGGTGGCGGCGGTGATCCTGTCGGTGCTGGTGGCTTTGTTCGTATCCGGCTGGCTGTTCGCCGGCCTCACCCTTTCCACTGCAGCGGTCATTGTGCTGTTCGCGATGGTGCTGGCGACCGACCCGGTTTCCGTGGTCAGCATATTCTCCAAATTCGACTTGCCGCATCGCCTGAAAATCCTTGCCGAGGGCGAAAGCCTGTTCAACGATGCCACCGCGCTGATCGTGTTTGTGTTCATCGGGTTGTATGCGCTGGGTGGAAGCGAGCTGACGGCGGGCTATGTGGCCGCAATCAGCGCCGAGGTGGTATTCGGCTCGGTGGCCGTCGGAATCGTAACCGGTTATATCGGACTGGTCGTGATGAAAACCACGGAAAACCGCATCGCCGAAATGATGGTGCTGATCATCACCGGATACGGCGCCTTCTGGCTGTCCGAGCATTTCTTTGTGCTGCTGAATATGCTGGGAGAACAGTCGCACCTGCACCTGTCCGGCATCTTGTCCTGCATTTTCGCAACCATCACGGTCCACCATGTGATGACCCGTGCCATCGCCGAAGAGAACAGCCAGATCAATCTGGACGAAACAGAGCTCCATCTCGAAGCCCGCAAGCGGTACACCTCGGCAGGGGTGATCGGGAATGTGCTGCAACGCGTCAAGGCAACCATCGGGGAACGCGATCGCCACCTGCGCACTCGGGAGGATGTGCAGTTGCTGGCGCTGGTCGCCAATACCATCTTGTTCGTGGCGATGGCCGAGATGATCGATCCCGCGCTGCTATGGAAATTCCGCGTCGAGATCCTGGTCATGTTCCTCGCAACCACGCTGATCCGCGGCGCGATGATGGGGCTGTTTGCCTGGCTGAGCAACAGCACCGACAGGATGGCCGATATCAATTTGCGCTGGTGGGGCGTGCTGACCTTTGCCGGCATCAAGGGCGGGCTGTCGATCGTGATGCTGACCATGATTCCCGCGTCGTTCCCTTATCTTGAGATGTTCAAGGCGGTGGTGATCGGGGTCGTGGTGCTGTCCACGTTTATTTATTCGGGCGTGCTGCTGGTCATCATCGGCAGCAACCGGGAACGTTTCCTCGTTGAGGAAAGCATGGAGAAATGAAATTGCTTGCCGAAAATTCCGCCAGGCTGTCAGTTCACCGAAGGGAGAAGGGTTAATGACTGATTCCGATTCCAGCAGGGATGCGCGATATTGCCGCCGCCGCGGCGAACGATTTTTGCCCCACGATCAACAGAAATCAGGAGAATGACAACATGCTGAAACGACTCGGTGCGGGCTTGTGTGTGGCGCTGTGGCTGCTGGCGCCATGCGCAGCGTTTGCGGCGAAGGAACAGCAGGCCGCCAGGCCGCATCCGGCTGAAATTATTGCCGCGACGCAGGTGGCGTCCGCGCAATCCGCGCCGCAGGCCTTGAAGTCACCAACCGGATACCCGGTATCGTTCGACGGCACCCGGTTGCTGGATGTTACGTCCAGCCTGAGCGGAGAGCTGACCCCCGAACAACGCGCCAGGCTGATCGAGCAGAATATCCAGGCGTTCGCGGACAGCAAGGCCGATGCAACCGGGCTCAAGGTGATCAAGCTTCCTGAGGGCTACGGAATCGGCACCGATGACAGCATCCTGATGGTGATTACCCGACTGGATGCAGAGCCGTCGGGCAAGACCCCCGCCGATCTTGCCAGGCAGATACTGGACGAGCTGAAGACCGAGCTGATCACCTATCGTACCCGGCACAACTGGAAAACCTATGGTCTGGAGGCAGCCTATTCCATACTCGCGATCGTCGCGCTGTGGCTGGCCTTGCGCCTGAACAACTGGGCGTTCAAGTGGCTGGTCAACAAGGTATCGACCCTGCACGATCACTGGAAGGGCGGAATACACGTGAAGGGTATCGAGCTGCTTTCCGCGTTCCGGGTCGAGCGCGTCGTGCTGACGGTGCTCAAATCGCTGCGTATCCTTGTGATTCTGTTGTTCCTGTATTTCTTCCTGCCGCTTATTCTCAGTTTCTTTCCCGAGACGCGCGAACTGGGATCCAGGCTGCTGGATTACCTGATCTCGCCGTTCGTTACGTTCTTTCAAACCATCATCAAATACATCCCGAACTTTTTCTACATCTTCGTGATCGCGGTGATCGCACGCTATGTGCTGAAGGTGATTTCGTATGTGTTCAAACTGATCGAGCGGGGCGAACTGAAATTCGAATGGTTTTACGATGACTGGGCGCGCCCGACCTACCAGATCGTACGCTTCCTGGTCATCGTGACCGCGCTGATCAGTGCCTACCCCTATATTCCCGGTTCGAGTTCGCGGGCGTTCCAGGGTGTCGGCCTGGTGCTGGGTGCGATCATTTCATTTGCCTCCTCATCGGCGATATCGAACATCGTGGCGGGCGTGATCCTGACCTATACCCGTGCGTTCAGGCTGGGCGACCGCATCAAGGTCGGCGAGACAACCGGGGATGTGGTCGGGAAGACATTGCTGGTCACCCGGGTCGAGACCATCAAGAGCGAGATCGTGACCATCCCGAATTCGCTGGTGATGGGTGCACAGATCATCAACTTCAGCACCTCTGCGGACGGCGGCGATGGCGTGATACTGCATACCACCGTCACGATCGGTTATGACGTGCCGTGGAAACAGGTGAGGGACCTGCTGGTCGAGGCGGCAAAGGAAACCAAGAACATACTGGACAAGCCGGAACCATTCGTGCTGCAGACCGCGCTGAACGACTTTTACGTCAGCTACGAGATCAATGCCTACACCAAGGAACCCAAGTACATGGCGTTCATCTACTCGGAACTGCACAAGAACATCCTGGACAAGTTCGATGCGGCCGGCGTCGAGATCATGTCGCCGCATTACCATGCGCTGCGCGACGGCAATTCGTCGGCCGTGCCGAGCATATTGAATGCGGAGGGCTATGCCGCGCCGGCATTCAAGGTCAGCAAGGGAGAATAATGTATTCTCGTTTGAATCACGAATCGATAACCGGGAACTGTGAACAGCAAAATTGTTGCACTGGCACATCTTGATGTCCGCTGTGTGCTGCGTTCTCAACCGGTCATCGGGTCTCGCTAATTAATTTCGCGAAAGCGGTCCTTCGTGACCGGCAAGAATCGACACAAAACTGCCCTTCGCCGTTACAAACTGGGTAGCAGTACTCAGGTGTGGACGCGTAAACGCTCAGTCGAATGTGTATTCAACCTGATACTGGCCGAACCCCGTGAAGTGGGCTTTCCAACTATATGTTTTGCCGGTTAGAGTTGCCATGCTGCCGGTAGCCAATTGGAAGACTCCCTTGCCGGCACCGGTCCACCCAACGAATTTACCATTAGCGAAGGTCACGATTATCTTGCCTTCAGTGGAGTGCCATACAGCCATTGCGCCGGGCTTGCGCGAAACGCCTACGTCGCTAAGCAGAACACCAACGCCCTTGTCATCCTCGACGATGCTGTTAGCGGTCAAGAGCGCACCGTCTTGTAGGCCACCTTCGGCGTAACAGATGTATCCACCTGTTTGTATTGTGTGTCCATCTCGATCACCGACAGGTTCCATCGACCTGACGCCAACATCGAAGCAATTAAGTTTACCGGAGATACCAGCCGGCGACGGCGCAACTTTGTCAGCGGCGATCGCTGGAGCAGCGACAAATGAGGACAGTAGAATAATGATTGTAATCAGTTTCATGACATACCTCCCTGCTGTTAAATTAGGCTTGGATATATAACTTTTGCAGTGAAAATATCCTCATTCACGGGCAGGAATATATGCTCTTAATGGAATAAATCAACTGAGTATATTGCGCATATATTGTTAGGAAATATGACGGTGAGCTGCAGTGTTGCAAACCACACCACATCGCCATTTTGAACGGCCGCTTCTGGCACGAAGCGGAAGTCTACTTTCCGATATTTATTGTCGCAAAGCTGCCAGTCGAGAACGGCAGCAACTGGGACACATCGGGCATTTACTTCTATTCGCCAGTCGGTTTTCCAATGCCCGCTTATTGCGACACCA
>CAWHAD010000011.1:0-17010 GCA_963827265.1 uncultured beta proteobacterium
CGTTTATGTAACCTACTTCGACGATTTACGTATTGCTATACGCCGCATGCGTTTGTGGGGATAATGCCCTAGTGTTTGCATGATTTTTCCTACGAATGTAATTTTTTGGGAACTAATTCAGATATTGCTTATCTTATTGCCTGAATGATGTGAGTCATTCCACGTTTCTCCTCCCTGAGCGTGTGTCTTAACTCTGTTGAGACTTTGCCCCCTGCCTCCCCCTTTGGCAGGGGGCATTTTTTTGCCCAAAATCCAATATGCCGTCGCCATACGTTGTTGCACTCAAATAATCTTGCTTGCATACCGCCATGTATGCGGCGCTACGATTATTTTCGTGCGCCTAGTCTGGCTTAGGCATATTGGATTTTCCTGCAAGCCAGCCTGCGATCACCCTTTCCGCCTCTTCCACACCCTGTTTTTTCAGGCTGGAAAACAGTTGCACGGTACAGTGCGGAAAGTGCTCGGCCAGGTACGATTTTACCCGATTCAATGTCAGCGTGGCTTGCTGCCTGCTGAGTTTGTCAGCCTTGGTAAGCAGGATATGCACCGGTTTGCCGGTCGGCGCAAACCATTCCAGCAAGTTCTCGTCAAGTTCGGTCAACGGATGACGGGAATCCATGATCACCACCAAGCCGCTTAACTCGACGCGCGTTTGCAAATATTCACCGAGCAGGTCTTCCCAATGACGTTTGCTTTCAGGCGGCACCTTGGCGTAGCCGTAGCCGGGCAAATCCACCAGGAAATTATTGTTCCCCCTCCCATCGTTTCCCAGCGAAAAATAATTCAGATGCTGAGTGCGCCCCGGCGTTTTGCTGGTATAGGCCAGCCGCACATGGTTGGCCAGCGTATTGATCGCACTCGACTTTCCGGCATTGGAACGTCCAACGAACGCGACCTCCCTGCCGCCATGCTGCGGCAGGTCCCTGATGTGATTGACGGTGGTATAAAATGCCGCTTGCGAAAAAAGACCCATTACTTCCAGAACTTGAAAATCTTGTCGGCTGCATCTATGGTCGCGGCGATATCGGATTCGGTATGCGCGGCCGAGACGAATCCAGCCTCGAATGCCGATGGCGCGAGATACACGCCGGCCTCCAGCATCGCATGGAAGAAACGATTGAAGGCGTCCTTGTCGCAGCCCATCACCTCGGCATAACTGGTTGGCAGAGTCTTGCTGAAATAAAGGCCAAACATGCCGCCTATGGATTGCGCACAGAACGGGATGCCGTGCTGACGGGCGCTGGCCGACAATCCCTCTGTCAGCTGTCTGGCCAGCCCTGAAAGGTTTTCGTAAAAACCTTTGGCTTGAACCAGCTTCAAGGTGGCCATTCCCGCCGCAACCGCGACCGGGTTGCCGGATAGCGTACCCGCCTGATATACCGGTCCGAGCGGGGCCAGATACTGCATGATGTCGCGCCGTCCGCCGAAAGCGGCAGCCGGCAAGCCGCCGCCCATCACCTTGCCCAGCGTGACCAGATCCGGCTTGATGTCGTAATGGCCTTGCGCACCCTGCAAGCCTACGCGGAAACCGGTCATCACTTCATCGATAATCAGCACCGCACCATAATCAGTGCACAGCTTGCGCAAAGCCTGCAGGAATTCCGGTTTCGGCGCGACCAGATTCATGTTGCCGGCAACCGGCTCGACGATCACCGCGGCGACCTCCTTGCCCATTTCGGCGAATGCGCGTTCCAGACCTGGCGCGTCGTTATAGTCAAGGACCGTGGTGAGCGCGGCGATCTCTGCCGGCACACCCGAGGAACTCGGCTGTCCGAAGGTCAGCGCCCCGGAGCCGGCTTTCACCAGCAGGCCGTCGGAATGGCCGTGATAGCAACCTTCGAATTTGACGATGCGGCTGCGTCCGGTAAATCCGCGTGCCAGGCGTATCGCAGACATCGTGGCCTCGGTGCCGGAACTCACCAGTCGGACCATTTCCAGGCTGGGCAACAGTTTGCACAGCAGTTCCGCCATTTCCAGTTCGGACGCAGTCGGCGCGCCGAAACCCAGACCCTGGGCTGCCGCATCCTGCACCGCCTTGACCACATCGGGATGACAGTGACCGACGATCATCGGACCCCATGAACCGACGTAATCGGTATAGCGCTTGCCATCCGCATCCCATACATAAGCGCCTTGGCCGCGCTGGAAAAACAGCGGCGTGCCGCCGACCGAGCGGAAGGCGCGGACCGGCGAATTCACGCCGCCCGGGATAAATTTCTTTGATTCATCGAAAAGCTGCTGGTTATGCGAGGTCATGTTGTGTCGTTCTGTCTGTCGGACTGGTTTCAGAATAATTCAAATTTGCAAGCTGCCGGGCGGCATACTGTATATCGCCCGAACTGAAAATCGCGGAAATCACGGCCAGCGCATCTGCGCCGGCTTGCAGCAATTGCGCGCCGTTTTCGGCGGTAATTCCCCCTATCGCGACCAGCGGAATCGCAATCTCTCGGCGCATTTTCCTCAATAAATCGGGTGTAGCCGCCACTGCACCGGGCTTCACGGTGGAAGCAAAGAAACTGCCGAACGCGACGTAATCCGCGCCTTGCCGAGCCGCCTGATACGCGAGCTCCGGACGATTATAGCAAGATAAGCCGATCAGCCTGTCGCTGCCCAGCAATACACGAGCCGCGATCAGGCCGCCGTCAGCCTCGCCCAGATGAACGCCGTCTGCATCGACCTGCCGGGCGAGCAATGCATCGTCGTTGATGATCAGCGGAACGGAAAATTCCCGGGTCAGCTCACGCAGTGCGCCGGCCTGTTTGATCTTAAGTTCTGCGCTTGCGGCCTTGTTACGGTACTGCAATACCTGCGACCCGCCGGATAACGCCAGCCTGACCTTGCGCACCAGCTCGGCGGTATCCGCTTCGTCCGGGGTGATTGCATACAGTCCCTTAATTGGGCCGTTCCTGCCGCTCATCTTCTTCACCGCGTGCCCAGAACAATCGATCCGGAATGTGCTGCCCCATTCCGGGGCGGAAGCCGGCGTTCAGGGTTTGCCAGGTGTATTCCTGTGCTTCCTTGACCGCCTCAGGCGCGGCAACACCCTGAGCCATCAGTGCCGCAATTGCCGATGCGAGTGTGCAGCCGGAGCCGTGGTAGATCCCCGGCAGGCGCGCCCAGCTGTCTGCGCTTACGATGCCGCGCTCGCTGTACAGGGTGTTGACGACCTTGGCCGTCTGTTCATGGGTGCCAGTGATCAGCACATACTCGCAACCCATGCGCAATATCCGTTTGGCGCATTCCTCCAGCGACGGATCGTCCTCATCATTGTCTTCGTCCAGCGCGAGTCGCCGCGCCTCCATGCTGTTCGGCGTGATGATGGTCGTCTGCGGGATCAGCAGCTCGCGCATTGCATCGAGCATGTCCTCATTCGCCAGTTCGTCGCCTCGTCCGGAAGACAGCACCGGATCGAGCACCAGCGGAATATCGGGATAGTCGGCCAGGATCTCGGCAATCGCCGCAATATTTTCCACGCTGCCGAGCAGGCCGATCTTGAATGCCGATACCGGCACATCTTCCAGCATTGCGCGCGCCTGATCCACCACCCATTCCGGTTCGATGGGCAGCACATCGTCCACCCCGCTGGTGTCCTGCACGGTGATTGCAGTGACTACCGACAGCGGGTGGCAACCCATGCTGGAAATCGTCAGCAGGTCGGCCTGCAGGCCCGCGCCGCCGCTCGGGTCGGATGCGGAAAAAGTCATTACTAAAGGGAACGATTCGGACATGATCTTGGGTAGGGTTAATATGCGCGACGTATGCACATTTTACCCCATATGACGGCAACTACCGAATACAATCAGGCATTCAACAAGGAGAACATGGGATGCGGATACTTCACGCCATGCTGCGCGTGGTCGACCTGGATAAATCGCTCGCTTTCTATACCGGCGTGCTCGGCATGAAATTGCTGCGCCGCAACGACTACCCGGACGGGAAATTCACCCTTGCGTTCGTAGGCTACACCGATGAAGCCAGCGGCGCGGTGATCGAGCTGACTCACAACTGGGGCGTCGAAAAATACGATCTTGGCAATGCCTTCGGCCATATCGCCATTGCGGTCGAAGATGCCTGCGCCGCGTGCAAAAACATCAGGGAACTCGGCGGCAAGGTGGTGCGCGAAGCGGGACCGATGAAACACGGCAGCACGGTGATTGCCTTTGTGGAAGACCCGGACGGCTACAAGATCGAACTTATCCAGAAGAAGGGTTGACGTCCGGATTCTGTTCAGGCCGGATCATTAGAGCAGTCAGGAATCGCGCGGCTTTGCATCGAGGTCATTCGCCACCCAGACAAAATCCGCCACCGCCAGATTTTCGGCGCGCAATTGCGGATCGATCCCCAGCCTTTCAAAATCCGCCTCGTCCAGATAGCCGCGCAGCGTATTCCTGAGGGTCTTGCGCCGCTGCCCGAAGGCGGTCCTGACGATCGCGGCAAACAATTTTTCGTTGCACACTTCAACCTCGCCGGCCGGCAACGGAATCATCCGCACGATCGCAGAATCCACCTTGGGTGCGGGACGAAAGGAATCGGGCGGCACGTCAAACAACTTTTCCATCCGGAAGCGGTATTGCAGCATCACCGACAGCCTTCCGTATGCCGGCGTGGATGGCCCGGCCACCATGCGCTCGACCACTTCGTTCTGCAGCATGAAATGCATGTCGCGTATGCGCCCGGCACTGGCAGCAAAGTGGAACAGCAATGGCGACGAGATGTTGTAGGGAAGGTTGCCGACGATACGCAGCGGGGCGGGCAGGGTCGCAAGATCGAATTCCAGCACGTCCCCCGCATGGATGATCAGTTTCGCTTCCGGGTCGTCCTGCGGGTAATCGCGTTCCAGCCGCGCGACGATGTCGCGGTCGATCTCCACTACATGCAGGTGATTCAGGATCTTCAGCAACGGCCGGGTCAGCGCGCCGAGACCGGGCCCGATCTCGACCATGTTGTCGCCCGGCTCGGGACGGATCGCCGCAATGATGTCGCTGATGATTTTTTCATCGACGAGAAAATTCTGGCCGAAACGTTTCTTGGCCTGATGGCTCATCGCGAATGCCTGTAACCGTGTGCGGGCCGATGCGGATCGCGTTTGACACCGCTGGCGTTTCCGCCGCTCCTAGGCGCGCTCATTTTCAGTGTTCTGGTTTCCCGACATCTCGATTTTCGACATCTGGTCGGCGAGCCTGATCGCTTCGAGCAGGCTGCCGCCGTCCGCATTCCCGGTTCCCGCGAGGTCGAGTGCCGTGCCGTGATCCACCGACGTGCGTATGATGGGCATGCCGAGCGTCACGTTCACGCCTTGCCCGAAGCTGACATGCTTCAATACCGGCAGGCCCTGATCGTGATACATCGCCAGCACGCAGTCGCATTGCGCCAGTTTGTGCGGTGTGAACAGGGTGTCGGCGGGTAGTGGCGCGCTGACGTTCATCCCCCCGGCGCGCAATTTGTCCAGCACAGGGATCATCACCTCGATCTCTTCACGGCCCAGGTATCCGCCTTCGCCGGCATGGGGGTTCAGGCCTGCCACCAGTATGCGCGGCCGGGCGATGCCGAAGCGCTGCTGCAAATCGTGCTGGAGGATAGTCAGCACATCCTCCAGCAATGGGGCGGTAATCGCCGCAGGCACGTCTTTCAGCGGAAGATGCGTGGTTGCCAGCGCGACGCGCAGACCGCCGCCGACCAGCATCATCACGACTTGCCTCGTCCCGGTCAGTTCGGCGAGAAATTCGGTGTGGCCGGAGAAACTGAACCCCGCATCGTTGATGATGCCCTTGTGCACCGGCGCGGTGACCATGCCGGAAAATTCACCTGCCATGCAGCCCTGCGCCGCGCGGCGCAGCGTCGCCAGCACATATTCGCTGTTCGCCGCATCCAGAACCCCCGGCCGGCAAGCCGCAGCAAGCGGCACATGGATCACCGTCAGGGTATTGGGCAGGATATCCCTTTGCCGCGGCTCCGGATAATCCAGTATTTGCAGCGGAACGTAAAGCTGGGCAGCGCGCTGCTGCAGCAGATATTTGTCGGCGATGACAATCAGCGGAATTTCCGGCGGTGTGGCAGCAAGCTGCACGCACAGATCCGGGCCGATTCCTGCCGGTTCACCCGGGGTAACAACCAGTGGCGCCTGATGCGAAGCGGGATTCACTGCTTACTTGTTCGGACCCAGATGGTATTCGATGAACGCCCGGTCACGCAGCTGGCGCAACCAGTCCTGGAACAACTCGTCCGATTTGAACGTGCCGATCGCAATGCGTGCCTGTTCGCGCTTCTGTTTCTCGCTGACGTCGGCATTGCGGCGCGCCAGCACCTGGATCAGATGCCAGCCGAATTGCGACTGCACAACGCCCATCTGGCCCGGTTTCAGCTTGTTCATTTCCGCCTCGAATTCGGGAACAGTCTCACCGGGGGAAATCCACCCCAGGTCGCCGCCCTGCTGCGCGCTGCCGTCCTGCGAATATCTTCTGGCCTGCTCGGCAAAATCCGCACCGGCTTCGATGCGCTGCCTGATTTCCATGATGCGCTTTTTGGCTTCCGCATCCGGCATGATCTCGCTGGTCTTGATCAGGATATGCCGGACATGGGTTTGCGTGATCACGACCGGTGCATTCGCGCTGCGCTTGCCGAGGAGTTTCAGAATATGGAAGCCGCTTGAGCTGCGCAGCATCGCAGAAGTATCGCCCGGCTTCATTTTTTGCAGCTGGTCCATGAACAGCGGGGAATGGTGTCGCCGGAACGCCAACCCAGATCGCCGCCTTTCAGCGCGTCCTTGGCATCCGAAACACTTGCCGCCACCTGCGCAAAATCCGCACCGGCATTAATTCTGGCCAGCGCCTGCTCGGCCCGCGCGCGCGCGGCCTGGATTTTCTCGGCGCTGGCCTGCTCGGGCACCACCACCAGGATATGGGCAAGATGGAACTCCTCTCCCTCGCTGCCGAGCCTGGCCTTGTTGGCGAGATAATCGTCCACTTCCTTGTCGCTGATCATGAGCTTGCTTTCCACTTCGCGTTTGCGCAGCCGCGTGGAAATGATTTCGCTGCGAATTTCTTCGCGGAATTTTTTGTAGTTCACCCCGTCCGCTTCGAGCTTGGCGCGAAATGCGGCCAGGGAAGGGAAATTTGTTCTGTTGCGCGATGCGGGTAATCGCCTGATCCAGCTGTGAATCGTCGACCCGCACGCCGGTTTCCTTGGCATATTGCCGCTGCAGCATGTCGGTGATCATGCGCTCCAGGATCTGCTTTTGCA
This sequence comes from uncultured beta proteobacterium, assembly GCA_963827265.1. Classification (GTDB taxonomy): domain Bacteria; phylum Pseudomonadota; class Gammaproteobacteria; order Burkholderiales; family Gallionellaceae; genus Gallionella. The sequence continues at coordinate 7,240 of CAWHAD010000011.1, forward strand.
GCACATCCTCTGCGGGCAACGGCGTGTTCTGTCTTTGCAATTGGCGAACCACGTCACGAACGCGATCATCCAGTTCATTGCGGGTAATCACGTCATCGTTGACCACCGCGACCATCGAATCGATATCCGCCACCTGCTGTTGCGGATCCTGGGATGCTGAATGGATTTCCCGCGGGAGGTGCCGATCCTGCTTCGGGGCTGCCAAAGCAACGTCTTGTTTGTTGCGGCCTTACGGCTTGCCGGCAGGTATATCGGCGGCATGGGCAACTTGCAAACAATACACAACATATCATCAGGATTCTTATTTGCATTCGTTTCTTTCAGTCATCAGGGCATTTATTGCGGGGATTGAATGGCCGCCTTGTCATTCAATTTGGTATAGCCGGGCACGCTCTGCTTGAGCAGATCCAGCGGATCCGAACCGACTTTGACAAAGTCGTTCAGCTCCAGTTGCACGAAGAATCCGGTATTGGATTGTTGTGTTGCAGTCGCAAAGCGTTGCGCCACCAGACGCAGCAACCAGCAATCCTGATTATACTCAAGCCCGCCAATCGCCTCCAGAATTCTGGAATCCTGCAGCGAATAGTTCCAGCGGCCCACGCCGAACCAGCGGCCGTATATCGGCCATTGCGTGGATATATCGACCTGGCGCAGCCCGCCGGTATCGACCGCGTAAGGTACCCCGCCGATCAGGGTATAGGGTACGCCGCCTATGGTGGGGTAAGTGATTCCGTTCAGCGTGGTGTAACCGGTGGGGGTGACCGGCACGCCCCCCGGAATCAGCGCACCATAGGTTCCGCGTGAAAAGCGGTAGCCAAAATTCAGCACCTTGCCGGGCTCCGGACGATAATGCGCCGCGGCATTGTAATGCTGAACCTGGGATTGATTGGGATCGAACTGCAGCTCGCTGTCCAGTGACCAGCGGCTGGCTGATGCGCCCGGAAAGCGCCAGCAAAATATCCGACTTGTTGGTGGTGGTCGCCGGCGCAACCAGATTGACCTGGGGTGCGGTGAAGCTGACCCGTTCCCCTATCAGCATTTTCAGGCGTTCCGCTCCGCTCTGCTGTTCCAGCAGGCGCGAGGTCAGCGCCAGCGTGAGCTGGTTCGCATCCCCGACCCGGTCGTTGCCAAAGAAGCGGTTCTCCATGAACATCTGGGCAAAACTGAAATCGGCCTGCACCGTGTCGAAATTCGGCAGCTGGGACTGGTCCTTGTAGGGTATGTATACATAGAATGCACGCGGCTCCAGCGTCTGGATATAGCCGCTATCGAACATTTTTCCCTCGCGCTCGAACGCGATGCCGCTGTCCAGACTGAAAATGGGCAGCGTGCTCGAGATGTCCGTCACCGTTCCGGTATTGTTCGCGCCCATCGCGTAATACGCGCTATGCAGCGACACCTTCGGTGTCACGTAGTATGCCGGGGTGCTGACCAGCGGATAGCTGACGCTGGGGTTAACCACCAGGCGCGTCGCATTCACCAGGGTCGGATGGGTGAAATTCACGATCTCGCCGGTAAAACCGATGTTTGTGCCGGCGTAGTTTCTCTGTGCATCCAGGGTCAATTGCGGCGCGCGTGCATAGGGAACGACAATCGGCGCAGCCGGGTCCTGCAGGGTCTGGTAATGCTGCACACGAGCCATCCCGTCCCACCAGTCCCCGCTGTAGCTGACCCCGCCTTCCTGCAACAGGTTAACCTGCGAGGTGGTGCTGATCGCATTGCCCAGATCGCGGAAATAATTGTCGTCCCCGACACGTGAATAATTCAGGAATCCATTCAGGTTCTTTCCCAGCGTCTGGTCGTGTTTGAGGCTGAAAAAGGAACGGCTGCTTTGCGTAATCTTATCGTTGGGCAACACGTCAACTTCCAGTTTGCCGTGATAACCGGGCTCGAGATAGCGAAATTCGTTGTTCAGCATCAGGCCGCGCTTGGACATTTCCCGCGGCGCAATCGTCGCGTCAAAGTTGGGCGCAATATTCCAGTAGAACGGCAGCGTGATCTCGCTGCCGCCGGTGCTCGTTCCGCCAAATATCGGGGCCAGGAATCCCGACTTGCGCTGGTTGTTCAGCGGGAAATCCATCCATGGCGAATAGAGGATCGGAACGCCCTTGAACTCGACCAGCGCGTTGTGGGCTACGCCGACCTGCCGGTCGCGGTCTATCTTCAGCAGCCCCATGCTCAGTTCCCAGTCCTGGTTGCCGGCCGGGCAGGTGGTATAGCTGGCATCGTCCAGGGTGTAATGCAGGCGATCCTGTATCTGGAGCTTTTCCGCCGAACCGCGCGCATTGTTTTCCTTCAGATAGTATTGCGGCTGCTCCATGGTTCCGCTGCTCTCGTCCAGATTGAACATCAGATGCGGCCCGCTCATGGTTGTGCCATCCTGCTTCAGCATCACCGACCCGCGCGCATCGAGTTCATGGGTGTGCTGGTTGAACAGCAGGGTATCGGCTCGGATCGATTTCCCGTCCTGGCTTATCGTCGCGTTTCCGGTCGCCTCGATCTGGTCGTTTGCTTTCCCGACCAGTTTGTCGGCTTCGATCACGGCCGGTCCTTCCTTGCCGTTTTTCGCCGGCGCAGCGGGTTGCGTGTCCTTTTTTGCATCAGGCAGGTCGGTACCCGCGTAGCAATGCTGCGCAACGCAAAACATCAGCACAATGAAAGGGTATGTAAATCGAAACCGCATAACGCGCAGCAAATAGTAAGGTGTTAAACTCCTGCAAGTTTACCATCAAGGCCCCCTGAGAACCCGTTATGCAACGCCAGCAACAACTTACCGAGTGGCTGCACAGCCTGTTCCCCGGCGAACAATTCACGCTTGCCCCCGCTTCGGCCGACGCCAGCTTCCGCCGCTATTTCCGCGCAACATTTGCCGACGGCCAGACACGCATCGTGATGGATGCCCCGCCGCAGCACGAGGACTGCCGCCCCTTCCTGCACATCGGCAAACTGTTCGAGGATGCCGGAACGCATGTTCCGCACGTGTATGCACAGGATCTGGAACAGGGTTTCCTGCTGTTGTCCGACCTCGGCAACACCACCTACCTGCAGGCAATGTCTGGCGGGGAAGCTGGTTCGGCGCGAATACTATACGGCGATGCCACCGACGCGCTGATCAATATCCAGCTTGCCTCGCGCGACAACGAGTTGCCGCCCTACGACGAAGCATTGCTGATGCGCGAGATGCGCCTGTTTCCCGACTGGTATATCGCCAGGCATCTCAACGCCACGCTCAGCGATGAACAGAAGGCCAGGCTGGAAACCGTGTTCGCGCGCATCATCGCGAACAACCTCGCCCAGCCGCGCGTCTATGTGCACCGCGACTATCACTCGCGCAACCTGATGAGGCTGGAACAGAACAACCCGGGCATACTGGATTTCCAGGATGCGGTGTACGGCCCGATCACCTACGACCTGGTATCGCTGTTCAAGGATGCCTATATCCGCTGGGAGGAAGCCGAGATCATCGACTGGCTGATACGCTACTGGGAAAAGGCCAGAAAGGCCGGCCTGCCGGTGCACAGCGACTTTTCCGCGTTTTACCGCGACTACGAATGGATGGGCGTGCAGCGCCACCTCAAGGTGCTGGGCATCTTCGCGCGGCTTTACCACCGCGACGGCAAGGACGGTTACCTGAAGGACCTGCCGCTGGTCATGTCGTATCTGCGCGCTGCCTGCGCGCGCTACATCGACCTGAAGCCGCTGCTGAACCTGCTCGACGCGCTGGAGCCGAAAATCAGCAAGGAGGGTTACACATTTTGAAGGCAATGCTGTTGGCCGCCGGCCGCGGCGAGCGCATGCGCCCGCTCACCGACCACACACCCAAACCCTTGCTGGAAGTCGCCGGCAAGCCGCTGATCGTCTGGCATATCGAGAAACTGGTCAAAGCCGGCATATCCGATCTGGTGATCAACCATGCCCACCTCGGCGCGCAAATCGAACAGGCACTGGGCGACGGCAGCCGCTTCGGCGCGCGCATACAGTATTCCCCCGAAGCCCATGCGCTGGAAACCGCGGGCGGCATCGCGAACGCGTTGCCTATGCTGGGCGACGGGCCTTTCGCGGTGATCAACGGCGATATCTTCTGCGATTACGATTTTGCCGGCCTGCACCTGCACGCTGCCGCGCTGAGGCCGGGTGGCGATACCGCGCACCTGGTGCTGGTGGACAATCCGCCGCAGCATCCCGGCGGCGATTTCGCTTTGCGTGATGGCCGCGTCATCGATGGCAGTCCCAAGCTTACTTTCAGCGGGATCGGCATTTACCAGCCAACGCTGTTCGCCGGCATCCCGCGCGGCAGCATCGTGCCGCTGGCCCCGTTGTTGCGCGCACAGATCGCACTCGGCAAGGTAAGCGGCGAACACCATACGGGTCTGTGGGTGGATGTCGGCACGCCGCAGCGACTCGCCGAACTCGACAGGCAGGTTGCGACGCTGCAAAATGCGCCATGACGATGGATACGACAATATTTGCCGAACGCCGCGCACGTTTGCTGAAGAGCATGCAGCGCGGCATCGCGATCATCCCCACCGCGCCGGAAGTGGCGCGCAATGCCGACACGCATTATGACTACCGGCACGACAGCAATTTCTATTACCTGAGCGGTTTCACCGAGCCTGAAGCAGTGCTGGTGCTGATCGCCGGCACGGGTGAAAGCGACGAACCGCAAGCTATCCTGTTCTGCCGTGAAAAGAATCTCGAGCGCGAAATCTGGGACGGCCACCGCTACGGCCCTGATGCAGCGCAGGAACAGTTCGGCTTCGACGCGGCCTATCCGGTCGAACAACTGGACGAGAAATTGACCGAGCTGATCGGCAACCAGCCCGCGCTGTTTTATCCGCTCGGCCTCGATGCCGTGTGGGACCAGCGCATACTCCGGTTACGCGGCGCGGTGCAGGAAAAAGTCCGCAGCGGCATCCGCGCGCCGGACCAGATTCGGGACGTGCGTGCGCTGCTCAACGAAATGCGGCTGTTCAAGGATAGCCACGAACTGGACATCATGCGCCGCGCTGCCGCGATTTCCACGGCAGCCCACAGGCGCGCGATGCGCTTTACCCGCCCCGACATGTTCGAGTACCAGGTCGAAGCGGAACTGCTGCACGAGTTCTGCAGCCACGGCGCGCGCCATCCCGCTTACACCTCCATCGTCGCGGGCGGCGCGAACGCCTGCGTGCTGCACTATGTGGGCAACAACGCCCGGCTCCGCGACGTCGACCTGCTGCTGATCGATGCCGGCTGCGAACTGGACGGCTATGCCTCCGACATCACGCGCACCTTCCCGGTCGGCGGAAAATTCAGCGCCGAGCAGAAGGACGTGTACGAAATCGTGCTGGCAGCGCAGGCAGCCGCGATCGCCGCCGCAAACCCGGACCAGACCTGGAACGCGCCGCACGATGCCGCGCTGCGCGTGCTGGCCCAGGGCTTCATCGACCTGAAACTGTGCCACGGCAGCGTGGACGCCGTGCTGGAAAGCGAAAGCTACAAGCAGTTCTACATGCACCGCACCGGCCACTGGCTGGGCATGGACGTGCACGATGTCGGCGACTACAAGATCGGCGACGACTGGCGCCCGCTGCAGCCCGGCATGGTGCTGACCGTCGAGCCGGGCTGCTACATCCGCCCCGCCGATAATGTGCCGATGTCGCTGTGGAACATCGGCATCCGCATCGAGGACGATGTGGTGATCACCGACCAGGGAAATGAAGTGCTGACCGATGCCGCGCCGAAAACGGTGGCGGATATCGAAGCGCTGATGAAAAGCAGAATCTAGCCACAGAGTACACATAACCAGCCACTTGGTCACCGTAGTTTGGTGACTTAGTGGAATGGCTAGTAGTTTCATCAGCGTTCACAGAGAGAATCGGAGTCGCACCTTGGGTTTCTCTGTGATCTCTGTGCACTCTGTGGCAAAGGTTTTTGGAGGTAACGTGAACAGCACAAACTTTGACATCGCCATCATCGGTGGCGGCCCGGTCGGCGCCGCGCTGGCGCTGGCGTTGCGCGACAGCAGGCTGAAGGTCTGCGTGCTGGAAGCGCGCCCGGCCGGTTCCGCGAGCCAGGATGCGCGCGCGCTGGCCCTGTCCTATGGCAGCCGGCTGGTGCTGAACCGGCTCGGCGTCTGGAATGCGCTGCGCGATGTAACGGCAATCCGTACCATCCACATTTCGCAAAAACAAAGCTTCGGCCGCGTGGTGTTGCAGGCCGAGGAATTGAACGTGCCGGAACTCGGCTATGTGCTGCCCTATCCGGCGCTGCAGGACGCATTGACCGCCGCGCTGCAACATACCCCCTCCCCTGACCCCTCTCCCGCAAGCGGGAGAGGGAAGCGCAGCAGCGCGGGAGAGGGCAGCCGGAAATTTGAATACATCACCGGCGCCAGCGTCACGCAACTCACCAGCGAAACCGGTCACGCCGCGATCGGCTATCAGCAGGACGGCACTGATCACACGCTGCAAACCCGCCTCGCGGTGGTCGCCGACGGCGGCAAGCTGCTGGCGCAGCAATTCCCGCCGCAAGTGCGCGACTACGGACAAAGCGCGCTGATAACCCACATCACCTGCTCAGCACCAAAAACCAGCACTGCATTCGAGCGCTTCACCCCTCAGGGACCGCTGGCATTGCTGCCGTTCAAAAACGGCTACGAGTTGGTTTGGACCGCGCCGCACCAGACTGCGCAGGAAATGCTGGCCTGGGACGATGCGAAGTTCCTGCATGAGCTGTACCAGCACTTCGGTGACCGGGTCGGTGAATTCCTGACCGTGAGCAAACGCAGCTGCTTCCCGCTCGGGTTGAGGCGCGCGCCGCAACAGACGCCGATGCCGCATGTCGTGCTGCTCGGCAATGCCGCGCAAACCCTGCACCCGGTTGCCGGACAGGGCTTCAACATGGGACTGCGCGACGCGTGGGAACTGGCCCAGGAAATACTCGATGCCAGGCCGGAAGAACTGGGCACCGAGAAGATGCTAGCCGCCTATCGCTCAGACCGCCGCGCTGACCGCGAAGCCGGGATACGCTTTACCGACGGGCTGGTGCGGCTGTTCTCCAACGACCTGCCACTGATCAGCGCGGGCCGCGCCGCCGCACTCACCGCGCTGGACTGTTTGCCGTTTGTGAAAAAGTTTGTCGCGAAGCGGATGATGTTCGGGGCGAATGGTTAAATTTCAATTGCATGCTGAGGTGCGAGCGGGTCAACAAGGAATATCTTGTTCCATTCTGGCGGGCGAATGACGTGTTCGCGAAGTTCGTCCAACTCATGCACATCTAGGCGTGCATATCCAATATGGTCAAGCAAGACCAGCCACCATTCGGAATACTTGGAATGGAAGCGCTCGACCTTCTTTGACTTTTCCGGGATGACTATCGCAAGATTCTTTATCGTCTCCGAGGTAATAAAACCACCTGAGTCGTGATCCGTATAACCACCAAGAACAAAGCGTGTTTGATAAAGCTTCGACGACTTTACAAGTCCGATTGAGAACCAATCAGATATTGAAATTCGGACCACATCTTCGGTATGGTTGTCTCGAAAAGCCGAAAGCGCTGTTTTGATTTTGATACTTAACGTCGACCATTCCTCGACCGGCCGTCGGTATCGGAACGTGACGAACCAGCATGAGTCTTGAGTTGGACCAAGAGACGTTAACAAGTTGCGAAACTTCATTACTAACGGAACTGCGCTTACCTCCAGGCCTTTCCCGGATATATCGTGTTGGTTTAGGCGCCGTACCTCTATTGCTATGCCACCACACGCAAAGTCCGGCGGAACGTTTCCGTCTGGCTCGTAAACAGCATCACTCAATCCTCGGGACAACAGAAACTCAAGTGCCTGCGATTCGGTTCGGTCCATTGAAATCTAAGGTGTAGTAATTGGCAAGAATGCCGCATATTTTGATACGATTTGCAGTATATATTGTTGCATTATTACTACCCCCTGATTCCAAGCGCGATTTATATGCTCACACGGCAATTCCCCTGTGCGCCGCCGAGTAGCGGAGGCTGGTCAGGGGATTTCGGCGAGGACTGTCTGAGCACGTGGACGCGTAGCGGATCGTGCGAGTTCCGCAGCCGCCTGACCAGTCGAGCAACGCAGGGTACCGCGAAGCGGCGGCAAACCGGGGTCGCCTTTTCTTTGGTTACTTTCTTTTGGCGACGCAAAAGAAAGTAACTTGCTGCCGGGCAACCCCCGGCGAAGTTGCTTTGTTTTGTCGTCCATCCTTCGATACACTGCGCTGCGGCACTCAAGACGAACGGCCTAAGACAACTCCACCACCACCGGCGTATGATCCGACGGCCGCTCCAGCTTCCTCGGCGCCTTGTCGATCACACAACTCTTGCATTGCGCCACCAGCGGTTCGCTGATCAGGATATGGTCGATGCGCAGACCATGGTTGCGGCGGAATCGCCATCATCCGGTAGTCCCACCAGGTGAATGATTTCTCCGCCTGCTCGAACAGGCGGAAGCTGTCGTGCAGGCCGAGCTGGACCAGGTTGCGGAACTGCTGCGCGTTCCGGTTCGCTGACCAGCACATTGCCCTGCCAGCTACCGGATCGTGCACGTCGCGGTCTTCCGGCGCGATGTTGTAGTCGCCGAGCAGGACCAGCTTCGGATAGCGCGTCAGTTCCTCCTTCAGCCAGTCGCGCAGCGCGTCGAGCCAGTCCAGCTTGTACTGGTACTTGTCGGAATCGATGCTCTGTCCGTTCGGGATGTAAACATCGACCACCCGGATATCGCCGTAGGTGGCGGCGATCACACGCTTCTGGTCGTCGCCATGATCCGGAATGCCGTGCTGCACATCGCTGCCCGGTGCGCGGCTCAGGATCGCGACGCCGTTATAGGTCTTCTGCCCGCTGAACAGGCTGTGATAACCCGCCGCCTGCAATTCGGCCTGCGGAAAATCGCTGTCCTGCTGTTTGGTTTCCTGCAGGCACAGCACATCGACCGGATTCGCGGCCAGCCAGTCCAGCACATGCGGCAGGCGCACTTTCAGCGAATTGACGTTCCAGGTGGCCAGGCGCATATCGACGAATCCGGGTGATTGAAATAACTTTGAGTTGCCGAAATCGGATTGCCGGCGGCCGGATCGAAATCGCGCCCATGGATTTTATCCCGCAACGCCTCGCCGGTCATCGCGATTTTCTTTCGCGCCAGTCGGTCAGCCAGTAACAGGTAAGCGCAGGGATCACGACGCTGTCGTCATCGACCGGGACCGGCGTGCCCGAACACAGGTCTTTCATCCCTTCGTGCTGGAAAAACCCGTGCGGCTTCAGTTCGCCGATCATGCAGCGTCTGCGGCGCGACGTTGAAATTTGCGGCCACCAGCACCCGGTTGCCGCTGTTTTGCCGGTCGGTTCTGGAAAATATCAGCAGGTTGGGATTATCCGACCGCCAGCAACTGGCGATTGTCGAAGTCCGCAAACGCGGTGGTTTCCTTGCGCAGCGCAATCATCTTTTTCAGCGCATTGAAAATGCGGAATTCGACCGTGCCCGGCTGGTGGCGTTTCTCCGCCTTTTCCCAGTCGAAGTGCGAGCGGTTCATCCAGCGATTGTCGTCGCGCTCGTCCGGGTCGGCCAGGTATTCCAGGCTGTTGAGCGTGCCGATCGCATCGCCGTAATAGAGCAGTGGTATCCCGCCGAACGACAGGATCATGCTGTGCAGCAGCAGGATGGTTTTGATCGCGGCATCGACGGCTTCTTCGTTCCGGCTTTCCAGCGCGGTTTCCAGCCCGACCAGCGATGCCAGTGATCCCGATATGCGTGCATCGCCGGTCTTGGGG
>CAWHAD010000012.1:0-34134 GCA_963827265.1 uncultured beta proteobacterium
TGGGTTAAACTCGCGCATCTATTAACCGCAACTCCAGATATATAGCCATGGCCCAATACGTAATGTCGATGCTCCGCGTGAGCAAGATCGTCCCGCCCAAGCGCCAGATCATCAAGGACATCTCCCTCAGCTTCTTCCCCGGCGCCAAGATCGGCCTGCTCGGCCTGAACGGCTCGGGCAAGTCCACCGTGCTGCGCATCATGGCCGGCGTGGACAAGGAATACGACGGCGAGGTGCAGCACCATGCCGAACATCACCATCGGCTACCTGCCGCAGGAGCCGCAGCTCGACCCGGACAAGACCGTGCGCCAGGAAGTCGAATCCGGCATGGGCGAAGTGATGCAGGCGCAGAAGAAGCTCGACGAAGTGTACGCCGCCTATGCCGAAGCCGGATGCCGACTTCGACAAGCTGGCCGACGAACAGGCGCGCCTGGAAGGCGATCATCGCCGCCGGCGGGCGCGATACCGAACACCAGCTGGAGATCGCCGCCGATGCGCTGCGCCTGCCGCCGTGGGACGCGGTGATCAAGAACCTCTCCGGCGGCGAGAAGCGCCGCGTCGCGCTGTGCAAGCTGCTGCTGTAAAAGCCCGACATGCTGCTGCTCGACGAGCCGACCAACCACCTCGACGCCGAATCGGTGGAATGGCTGGAGCAGTTCCTGGTGCGCTTCCCCGGCACCGTGGTCGCGGTCACCCACGACCGCTACTTCCTCGACAACGCCGCCGAGTGGATACTCGAACTCGACCGCGGCCACGGCATCCCGTGGAAGGGCAACTACTCGAGCTGGCTGGAGCAGAAGGAAGCGCGCCTGGAGACGGAGAACAAGCAGATCGACGCGCACATGAAGGCGATGAAGCAGGAACTGGAATGGGTGCGGCAGAACCCGAAGGCGCGCCAGGCCAAGTCCAAGGCGCGTCTCGCCCGCTTCGAGGAACTCAATTCGCAGGAATACCAGAAGCGCAACGAGACGCAGGAGATCTTCATCCCGGTCGGCGAGCGCCTCGGCAACGAAGTCATCGAATTCAACGGCGTCAGCAAAGCCTACGGCGACCGCCTGCTGATCGACAACCTCAGCTTCAAGGTGCCGCCCGGCGCCATCGTCGGCATCATCGGCCCGAACGGCGCCGGCAAATCCACGCTGTTCAAGCTGATCACCGGCAAGGAAAAGCCGGATTCCGGCGAGGTGAAGATCGGCACAACCGTCAAGATCGCGCACGTCGACCAGGCGCGCGACTCGCTGCAGAACGACAAGACCGTGTTCGACGCGATCTCCGGCGGCAACGACATCCTCACCGTCGGCAAATACGAAACCCCGGCGCGCGCCTACATCGGCCGCTTCAACTTCAAGGGCGGCGACCAGGCAGAAGATCGTCGGCCAGCTCTCCGGCGGCGAGCGCGGCCGCCTGCACCTGGCGCAGACGCTGATCTCCGGCGGCAACGTGCTGCTGCTCGACGAACCGTCCAACGACCTCGACGTGGAAACCCTGCGCGCGCTGGAAGATGCGCTGCTCGAATTCGCCGGCTGCGTGCTGGTGATCTCGCACGACCGCTGGTTCCTCGACCGCATCGCCACCCACATCCTCGCGGCGGAAGGCGATTCGCAGTGGACCTTCTTCGACGGCAACTACCAGGAATACGAGGCGGACAAGAGGAAGCGTCTGGGCGAGGAAGGCGCGAAGCCGAAGCGGATTCGGTATAAGCCGATTAGCCGATAATCAGGGGTCTGTCCCTAATTATTTCCTCTTTCGGAAACATAGATCATGCGGCGTATTCTTATTGCAACCTTCTCATCTATCGGAATTATGGGAGGGCTTGCTTGGCAGTTACTCGACATTATTGGCCGAGGGGATGTTTTGTTCAAACTCCCAGAAACACTCCAACATGTTCAGGGGTTCATACTAGAACATCAAGAAATTGGCTATCAAATTGCTCCGTGGTTTGTCATGGTGATAGGAACCATGTTTTTAGTATTTTTGCAATGGCCACATTTGTTCAAATTTTCGCGCAGCAGTACCCACCAAACATCAACAATTGTTGCGCCTCCAGACAGCTCTCAAACCTCAAATACGCCTATATACCTTACCCCCTATGAAACCGTACATTATTTGGCCGATGAATCACAATGGGGGGCTTTAAAGGAGGCTGAACGTACCCCAGAAGGATTGAGAAAGAACGTCTTGCTTGAGGCCCCTCTTGAATTTCAAAAACGAGCCGCCGAAGGCAAAATTCGGGTCTACGGAATAAATGCATTAAGCTCAACGCATGAATTGATAGAGAAAACATATTGGATGACATATGGTTTCTATTTTGAAACATTATTTAAATCTCCCTATGACGAATGTCACACATGGCCAACGATTTCTGAACGACCTAGAAATCTACTAATCTACTCACATTTAAAAATTGAAGCAGATGATGTTTACAGAACATGGCCTAGACATATAGAGCAATGGGTACCAATTCACAAGGCTGTAGCCTACATTGCCGAGCGCATCGGTGACACAAACGAAAGTCAATGCTATCCATCTACGCTGACTACGCTAAGACAGATAGCATCAGATGGGAAAGTGCGAATGCGAGGTTGTAAACAATTAGATATTAAAAGCGAAACACGCTTTAGTGACATTCATACGGACATTCCAAAAGAGTATTGGGTAAATTCAACTATAGGTGCTATGGCAACCAGTCCTGCTTACCTAAAATCTACCCATACAAACCCTGAAACTGCATATTCCTGGGGAGCGAAGGGCGTGTATGACAACAATAGGTATTGCGATTTGATGGTCAATTGGAATGAGATATTAGAATTATGGCCGACAGGTATTCAAAAAGAAATCGAAGGGATACGCCGCCATTAATCACTCACCAGAAACGCCCCATAGTTACTCATTAGGTCCACATGGCAATACCAACGAAGTCCTTTAAAGATCTCTACGAGAAGAACAATCTGGGACAGACCACGGTTATTTCCAGAACCAATGTAATTAAAGGGACCAAGCTCGCAATAATTCCAAGAAGATAATATAGCCAGCTTCGGAATTGTTTGATCTGAAAGGAGCGTGCAATGAGTAGCCCCCAATCCGACAAGAACTTCGGCAGTTCAGTTGCCAAGTTTTACGATGAATATTTTGTTCCCCTGATCTTTGCGCCGTACGCTGAAGATATCGCAAGGCGCCTGGCTACTCGCAGACTTGCCCGGGTACTCGAGATTGCCGCCGGCACCGGCGTCGTCACGCGTTGCCTTGCATCCCTGCTACCCGAAGACGTTTCCATCGTTGCCACAGACCTGAATCAACCCATGCTGGACCTGGCCGCCGAGGTAGGGACAGCTCGCCCGGTCGAGTGGCGGCAGGCAGACGCGATGCAACTGCCCTTCGAAGACGGTTCGTTCGACGCGGTGGTATGCCAGTTCGGGGTGATGTTCTTTCCCGACAAGGCCAAGGCGTTCGCCGAAGCCCGCCGTGTGCTGAGGCCTGGTGGCGTATTTTGTTCAACGTCTGGGACCGGATCGAGGAGAATGAATTTGCCGACGTCATCACGACTGCGCTCGAGTCGGTCTTTCCCGACGATCCCCCGCGCTTCATGGCGCGTACGCCGCATGGCTACCATGACATCGCAACCATCAGGCAAGATCTGCGGGGCGGCGGCTTCGTCAAGACGCCGTCCGTGGATACCCTTGCTGCGAGAAGTATCGCCGCGTCGGCCAGGATACCCGCGATGGCGTACTGCCAGGGATCACCGCTGCGCAATGAGATCGAAGCGCGGGACAAGTCCAGGCTGGACGAAGCGACCGACTTCGCGGAGCACGCCATCATCAAAAAATTCGGACGCGGGCAAGTAGACGGCAAGATCCAGGCACACGTTATCGCGGCGGAATGCTGAATAAGATGCCGAACTCAATTAAATGCGCCAGAGTCGAATTGCTTTTGGTGATCAGGGAATATAATCGACTCCAGTACCTTCCCTTTAAATACAACATTCACAGAACAAATCGAGGTTACGATGTTTATCGCAATGAACAGATTCAAAATCAAACCCGGCCACGAACAGGATTTTATTGATGTCTGGAAAGGCCGCAATTCTTATCTCGATACCGTGCCCGGCTTCATCGAATTTCATCTTTTGCAGGGGCCAAGCAACGCTGACTTCACGCTTTTCTCCTCGCACGCCAAATGGGAATCTCGCGATGCTTTCGAAGCATGGACAAGATCCGAAGCATTCAGGAAAGCACATGCGAGTGCCGGCAGCCGAAAAGATATTTACATGGGCCCGCCACAACTCGAACTCTTTGAGGTTGTTTTATAGGGATAACTTCCAAACAACAAGGAATTGCTCACGTTTTCAAATCAAACTGTTCGTTCGGTTGTTTTCCCTACGCGTATCACATCGCGCAAAGAATCAGTCCACCCGCTACACACCTCTGACAAACCGCACCCTTCCTCGCCGAAGGCTCCGTCGGGGCTGTGAATGCCGGTGCGTTTCAGGAGAGGTCGCTTATTAACATCAATTACGCGTCAACTCGCGCTGCATGAGTCGGGCCGCGCAATTGAACCTGATCGGCAAAAGTTGACCTAAATGTTCAAGTGCGCTGGTTCTGCACTGGCAAATCCATTTGAATAGATACGGAGGCTGATCATGTTTACACCCATCACGATTCCTTTTGGTGCGAAGATGCTTTTCAACACCGTGAAACTCAAACCCGGTGTGCAGATGGAAGAAGTTGAAATGGCTTTGGGCGAAATGTGCAATGTTGTGAAGGATCATTACGGTGACGAAAAGGGTGGCTTCATTGCCGGACAGGTGTACCAGTTTTCGGGGTTCATTTCTGACGAAGGTTCGTTGAGCGACTCGAAGAAGGCGGAAAGCCATGTTGCAATCGTCACTTTCTGGCATTCTTTTGAGCAGCACGAGAAATCCCATGCCGACAAGGCATTCAAGGACAAGTTCGAAGCCCTCGGCAAGCTGTGCACGGACAGCAAGGAGCTGGGATATGACATGCTCTGGCAGGGCGTGCCGGAATAAATGAAAGCCAATGCGGTCGCAGCGGCAGCGGGTACCGCGACCACGTGCCTGGATGTCACCTTGCGCTCATTTTCCAGCAGCGTGCAGCGCCAGAATGTCAGAAATCGCACGGTTTAGCGGCGTCTGTATACCTTTTTGCTGACCCAGTTCCACGACGCCTCCGGAGAGCCAGCGGACTTCCAATGGATTGCCTCGCTCCAGATCGTGATACATCGAGGAAGTCATGTCATTGGGTACATCGTCCGCCAGCTGGAGACGCGTTCCGGCATAGTCTTCGGACAAGTCCACGCCATGAGCCCTGCCAACCGCAACAACCTCGCGCATCACATCGAGCAGAAAGGCGCGTGTCTGCGGGTTATCGCGAATCGGTCCTATGGGCTTGCGTATCGTCGTTGTGGTGCCTGACAACCCCACCAGAAATACATACTTCTGCCAAATCTCGCGCAGGATATTTTCCGACAACTCCGCATCGATGCCGCCCGCGAAGCAAGCCTCGAGTAGCGCCTGCGCCCGAGGCGACCGACTGCCGTCAAACTCGCCGAACAACAGTCTCTGCATCGGCCCTGTTTGGCGTATGACACCCGGCCTGTCGATTGTCGCTGCGATGTAGCCGACACCGCCCATGATCTGCGATTCGTCATAGGCGGTTCGCAGGTACTTGTCCTTCAAAACACCGTTTTGAAACGAGATGATTGTCGTCCCATTGCCAACCATCGGGCGGATCTGCTGCAGCGCCGCTTCGGTGTCCCACAACTTGACGCATACCAGGACGAAATCGACGGCACCGATATCTGCCGGATCATCGGTCGCGTTAACACGAGCAATGTGGATAGGTTCGGGGCCCTCCACTCGCAGGCCTTCGTTTCGCATGGCCTGCAGGTGCTTGCCGCGGGCGATGAAATGCACATCTGCACCGCCTTTGCAAAGTCGGGCGCCAAAATAACCGCCCAGACCGCCCGACCCCATGATCGCAATTCGCATGACTTTTACCTCCGACTGTTTACAGGCTGCAACACACATCTCAATCGAACCAGCTTGACAGCATTGTCAGTGACGTTCAGTTCCAAATTTTCATGCTCGCCAGGATTGCTGCCAGCCGGTCCATTCCTCAACCTTGTCGTGCTTTAACGCAAACCGCCCGTGGCATGCAACGTTTCACCCGTAACATAGCCTGCATCATTGGAAGCGAGGAACGACACCACCGAAGAGATATCATCCACCGTGCCGATGCGCCCCATCGGGGTAGCCGATTCGATCCATTTGCGCATATCGCCTTCGTGGAAACCCGCTGCCACCACGCCCTCGGTGGGGATCATGCCGGGATTGACGGCATTGACGCGGATATTCTTCGCCGCCAATTCCTTGGACAGAACCATCGTGATCGCGTCGACCGAACTCTTGGTTGCGGTATAAACCGCACTGTTGGGCGGAGTGATGGTAGAAACGCCGGAGCTGATATTAACGATACTGCCGCCCTTGTCGTTGAACGCGCGCACGGCTTCCTGTGTCGTCAGCAACATACCCAATACATTCAGATTGAACTGTTTGTGAAAGTGGTCCGGAGTGATGGCATCAAGCGGTGCGAATTCATAGACACCCGCGTTGTTGACGAGGATATCGATCGGACCCAGCGCCTTCCTGGTTTCCGCCACAACATTTTTGATCTCTTCCGGCATCGATAGATTGCCGTGTACTGCTACGGCCTTGCCGCCCTTGCCGGTGATTTCGGCAACAATGCGATCCGCGCCTTCTTTGCTGGAACTGTAATTTACCGCTACCGCTGCGCCTTCATCTGCCAGACGCAGCGCAATTGCTGCTCCGATGCCCTTGGATGCGCCGGTTACCAGCGCAACCTTACCTGCGAGTTTCTTGCTCATGTTTGTCTCCTGTTGAGAATCGTTCAAGTTGAGTATGCAATTACAGGTTTATCCATCTTCACTTTCGATGTTTGCTGACGAACTGCCATCTGGTTAGTTCGTTAGTTCAATATAATTGAACTATTGAACCATGTCAATCGATGAGCTATAGTGATGCGCATGGTTCAGTTCGTTCACCCATCCAGAGAAGACATTAGCCTCCCTGGCGTGCTTGGCGCGCTGGCTGACCCCATGCGGCTGAGCATCGTCAAAAACATGCTCAGGAAGAATGATTGCATGTCCTGCTCCGAAGCCGCGCCATGCCCCAATATGGCAAAGTCCACGCTGTCCCATCATTTCCGCATATTGCGCGAGGCGGGTATCATCCATACCAGCAAGATCGGAGTGGAGAACCGGAATGTGTTGCGCATAGCCGACATCGACGCGCGTTTCCCCGGTTTGTTGAAGCAAATATTGAAATTCGCAGACTGAACTGCTTCATTCAAGCATTAAGACATTTGAAACAATATAACAACAGAAATCAGATTACGGCTTCTCAAGTGATTATCTGAGCCTGATTTAAAGCCATCGACTATTACAGGAAACTGCTTTCCATTAATCAGGCCGGTCAGCCAGGATATACGCGCGCGCGCTGGGCAATCTCGAAAAAGGTATTGAAGGGCATATCAGGTACTGGTTCACTGATTGACCAATAATTATTATTAGTGACCGGGTTCGAATTTGATTCATGCAGAAAAAATGCGAAGCAGGCAAGCGCAAGCACTTCGGCGTATAACCGGCCAAGACAACATCGACATTTGATAGGATCATGGTGATATAGGGACGGAGCCCAATTCATTACAATAAATCAATTGGACGTCGCTCCATGAACACAATAACAATCAGGGACAGACCGCGTTTTCTGAGTGACCATGACATCATCCTCAAGCAATAAACGTATCGTCATCATCGCCGGACCGAACGGCGCTGGGAAAACCACGTTCGCGCGCGAGTTCCTGCCCAACGAGGCTCATTGCCCCAACTTCGTAAATGCCGACCTGATCGCTGCCGGGCTATCACCATTCGCACCCGATTTGGCGGCCTTCAAAGCAGGCCGGTTGATGCTGGAAGAGATAGTCGGTCATGCAAAGCGTGGCGAAAGTTTTGCATTCGAGACGACGCTTTCCGGATTGACCTATGCCCAGATGATCCCCGCCTGGCGTTCATCCGGTTATGCGGTGGAGCTGGCTTTCCTGTCATTGCCGGATGTCGAGATGGCGATAGAGCGTGTCGCCAACCGCGTCAAACAAGGCGGGCACAATGTTCCCGAAGATGTCATCCGCCGCCGCTTCGCGCATGGCATCGCAAATTTCGAGCGCTACAAGGCGCTGGTGGATAGCTGGCAACTGTACGATAATTCCGGCATCCCCGCTGTTCTGATAGAGGAAGGGCAAAATAAATGAAGGCACCCGTTTCCCACCTGAAAGACTCGAGTTTGAAATATGCGCCGCAAGCCTTGCTGCGTGCTGCAGAAAAAGCGCGTCAACTGGCGGAACAAACCGGTACGCGATTGGTTGTGCGGAAATCCGCAAGCGCTGCTGCAAAGCAAATGTAGTGTATTTCCGAGCTCCTTTATGGCTATGAAGAACACTGCAGATATGCGTGCCGAATATCGGCGCGAAGACCTCGGTAAAGGTGTCCGGGGAAAACACGACGCGGCCTTCCGGAAAGGCAGCAACCTGGTGTTGCTTACTCCCGGATTGGCGAAAATATTCCCGGCCAGCGAGGCAGTGAACCCGGCACTTGAATCTCTGGCAGGTGTTGCGCGTTCGGCCGTGACAAAAATGCGGCCTGCAAGCAGAACGACCACCAAACGCAGTGTTGCAAAAAGCAGTACTGCCCAAGCACGATAAGTGATGATCCCCTTAACGTACGCTATAAACGATCGCCCGTAGATGCCATTAAATAAGACCTGTATCTGCTGGACCGGCATGACACCATGAGCCTGGACCCCCGCACCCTGCTGTTCTCGCTGATCCTGACCTACGGCTTGTCGATGCTGGGCATGTTCGTCGCCACAGCCGGTCGCAAGAGCAGCAAACCGGACGGGATGAGGAAATGGGCAGTCGCGATGTTCCTGGAATCGCTGACCTGGGGGCTGATTGCGGCCCGCGGCAGGATTCCCGATTTCTTCTCGGTCGTTGTCGCCAACGGCTTGCTGTCCGCTGCGTTCGCATTGATACTCATCGCGGTTTATGAATTCCAGCAACGGCGATTGCCGCGCTGGCAGTACCTGGTGCCGGTCGCGCTGACGGTGTTGATGGCGGCCATACTGCAGGAACACATCCGCAGCCGCTTCGTCTGGGACGGCATCATCTACGGCTTCCAGATCGCACTGATCGGTCGCGCGCTGATATCCGATACGGATACCCGCTCCGGAAGTGCCTGGCGGCTGCTGTTTGGCGGCGTCGTGATACTCCTGCTGGTGCTGGTACTTCGGGCCGGTTTCGCGCTGTCCGGTCACGGCGATTTTGCCCAGCCGCAAAACACCCTGACGCTCCAGCCGATCCAGTTCATCGCCTTTATCGCAACCATGTCGACCGCGCTGCTCGGTTCATTCGGCTTCCTGTTATTGGTCAAGGAGCGCACCGACCGGGAATTCATGCACCTGGCGATGACCGACAGCCTGACCCAGATCCCCAACCGGCGCGCGCTGACGGACTATGCCGAGCGATCCCTGGCCCGGCGCACCGGTTTGCCGATGGCGTTGCTGATGATCGACGCGGACCACTTCAAACAGGTCAACGATACCCACGGCCACCAGATCGGCGACGAGGTATTGTGCAAACTTGCCTCGCTGCTTTCGGCAAGGCTGCGCGGACATGACCTGCTGGGACGCTTCGGCGGCGAAGAGTTCATGGTGATCGCGCCGGAAACCGGCACCGAAGGCGCGCTGGCACTGGCCGAATCGCTGCGCAAGATCATCGCGTCCAATCCGTTTGCCACGGCGAAAGGGTTAATCCCGATCTCGGTGAGCATCGGCATATCGAATTGCGCCGCCGCTGCCAAACGCGAACTGAAAGACATGCTGGCGGAAGCCGATGCCGCGCTTTATGATGCGAAGCATAGCGGCCGCAACAAGGTGGTCTGTTTCGGCGCCGCGGGCGCGTAGTTATTCCAATCGCCATCCGCAATCGGGCGATCAACACAAACAACAGGCTAGAATTGCGCTAATCCAAATCGTCAGGAGGGCCGCACCATGAATCTTGCTGAATTGTTCCAACATGAAACCGGTTTACAGGACCTTCCCTCATGCGAGACTCTGTTCAAGGAAGGCGATCCGGGCAACCTGATGTTTGTTCTGATGTCCGGCTCTGCCGACATCATCGTGCACAACCAGGTGGTCGAGACCGTCGGGCCGGGCGCGATCATCGGCGAGATGGCGATGATCGACGAAGGCACGCGTTCGGCGACCATAATCGCGAAGAGCGATTGCAAACTGTTGCCGATCGATCACAAGCGCTTCAATTTCCTGATCCAGCAGACGCCCAACTTCGCAATCCACGTGATGCGCGTGATTGCGTCGCGGCTGCGCAGGACGGACAGGTTGCTGTGATTGAATTATACGAAGCGAATTCGGCATAAGCCGATTAGCCGGTTATGGTGTGGTCTACCCCAGAATATTTATTTGTATTAGCGAAAAGCGACCAGAAAATAAATGGAAATAGACAAGGCAATCGTTTCCCAAAACAAAAGGTGTAGGATGAATTTGCTGTAAAGTCGTGTTGATAAGAGCTCACTTTCGGTATATCTCCTTACTTGAACATTAATTCAATCGATCCTCATGCATAAAAAGACCTGGCTCAGTTGGAGCAGCGGCAAGGACAGCGCATGGGCGCTGCAAGTATTGCGACAGTCTGATGAACACGAGGTGACCGGGCTGTTCACCACGATCAACTCGGCTTTCGACCGCGTGGCGATGCATGCGGTGCGCGTGGAGTTGCTGCGCCATCAGGCGCTGGCGGTGGGCCTGCCGCTGCACCTGATCGAGATCCCCTACCCGTGTTCCAATGAGGAATATGCCGCGGCGATGTCGGACTTCATGGCGCGTGCGCGTAACGAGGGCGTGCAATGCATGGCGTTCGGCGATCTTTATTTGGAAGATGTGCGCCGCTACCGCGAGGAGCGCATGCAGGGCACCGGCATCGCGCCGGTGTTTCCGTTGTGGGGCAAGCCGACGCGCGCGTTGCTGGAGGAGATGCTCGCCAATGGGCTGCGCTCCTGCCTCACCTGCGTCGATCCGCGCGTGCTGCCCGCGGAATTTGCCGGGCGCGAATTGACTGCCGCGCTGCTGAAGCGCATGCCTGACGGCATCGATCCCTGCGGCGAGAACGGCGAGTTCCACACTTTTGTGTTCGACGGGCCGATGTTCGCACAGCCGCTCGATATCGAGATGGGCGAGTTGGTGACGCGCGATGGCTTTGTGTTTGCCGATTGCTGGCTGCGCGAAACCCGGGGCAGCTCAGCCTCACAATATGTATTCCCTCCGCCTTCACCGATCCGCCGCCAGCCTAAGCCAGCAACACCGCCACGATCCCGCTGATGAATATCCCGTCGAAGCTGCCCGCGCCGCCGATCGAGGCGGACGGCGTGCCCATCTTGCTGATGTCCTTGAGGTGCAGCAGGTCGGCGCCGATCAGCACGCCCATCGTGCCGCTGATGAAGGCCATCGGTGCGGCATTGGCCGGATCGAGCGCGACGGAAACCAGCGCTGCCAGCACCGGGGCGAAGAGTATCGGCATGCCCATGCCGATGCCGGGCACGCTGCGGCTGGTCTTGAAACTCAGCAGGGTGACGGCGCCAACCGCGAGCGCCACGTAAAAGATGTTCAGCGGATGGTGCGCCAGCAGGTAAAGGCAGAATGCCGCCGGCACCACGCAGCCGCCGACGTTGGCCATGATCACGGTCTTGCCGGTATACGGCATTTCGCGATACAGCTCGCGCAATTGCGGCGGCATTTCCTCCAGATTCGGCCGTTCGCTTTTCATGCTGAACAGCGGCAGGTTGATCATGCTGCCGCCCAATATGGTGATGAACAGCAGATAGGCAGAATCGGAGGAAAGGTCGAGCTTTTCGAATGCCACGGTCAGCACGCCGAACTGGATCGCCGTGACGAGCAGCGCAAGCGCGGCGATCAGCAGGATGAACCGGGTTGGAATTTTCGGCATGCGATATTGTGGCCTGAACGGGAGCGCTTAGGGAGCCGGCATCGAATTGTGCTTGCGTGCGACGAGTGAAAAAGTAACCGGCTTCGGCACAAAAGAGCCGACTTTAATGGCTGGCTGCCTTGACCTTTGCAAGTGATTCTTCGATCGCGTCCAGCAGGAAAGCATAATAAAAATCGACGGTTGTCAGTCCTTCCAGGAAGGTCAGCACCTGCCCTTGGCTGTCGAACAGCATCACATTGGGTACGCCACGGACATTATGCTTGCCGGAAAATTTGCGGTAGGTCGTGGGCGTGCCGTCAAAATCAATCAGCGTGCCTTCGCTGCTGCTTTCGATCTGGCGAATGATCACCTTGCTGTCGAATTCCGCATCGCGCTGCATGGGTTGCAAAAAATCTTCCGACACGGTTTTGCAATAGCTGCAGGTCTCGTCCATGAACAGGACCAGGATGGGAACCCGCTTGCTTTTTGCATCCTTCGCTTCCGCCGTGAAGTCCTTCACGACCGGCAGACCCGACGCATAAGCCATCGAGCCAAAGCCGATCGCTGCGGCGAGGAAAAAAACGTTTGAGGCCTGTTTGAGTGCAGCTTGCATATCCGTCCGGCGACCAATTCGAAGTGATAATGGTGAAATTATATGGCCAATTCATGAAAAAAAGTCATTCAGGCAATCTGCTGCGCAATACGTCGCGATCGAACCACCATTTGTCGCCGGCGAACCGGGAACATCTAACGGGCGACTTGCGCTGGTATTGCCAATAACTTCTCGAACGCGTCGGCCGAGAGCGGTCGTGAAAAGTAATAGCCCTGGCCATAGTCACAGCCAGCACTGGCAAGAAGTTCGCACTGTTGTTCGGTTTCGATTCCCTCGGCAACCACCTGCAATCCCAGTTTGTGTGCCATGACGATGATCGCCTCGCACAAGGCCAGGTCGTCGGATTCAGGATTCAGGTTGCACACGAAAGACTGGTCGATCTTGAGGTAGTCGATGTCGAACTTTTTCAGGTAAGAGAGCGACGAGTAGCCGGTGCCGAAGTCGTCCAGCGACACCTGGATACCCGCATCCCGGAACGTCAGCAGCTTGTTGGTGGCCTGGTCGCTGCTGTCCATCAACAGTCCTTCGGTGATTTCCACCACGATTGCCTGGCCCGGCAGGTTGCTGGCGCGCAGGTGTGTGATCCAGGCTGCAATATCGAAGTTGTCGCTTCGATATTGCACGGGGGATGTGTTGATGCTGATCTGGAAGTTTTCGTGGAACCCGGCGCGCCATTCACCACATTGGCGCACCGCTTCGCGAAACACCCAGTCGCCGATTTCGACAATCAAGCGTGTCTCTTCGGCAACCGGAATAAATTCGCCCGGCGCGATCCAGCCGCGCTCCGGGTGTTTCCAGCGCAGCAGGGCTTCTGCTTTATGAATTAAACGGGAGCCCAAAGCGACGATGGGCTGATAGCACAATTGGAACTCCTGGTTCTGCAACGCGATGTGAAGGTCCTTGGCTATCAGCATGCGGGATGCGGCCAGCAGTTGCATGGATGCAGTGAAATACTGATAGCAGTTGCGGCCGCGATTCTTGGCCGCGTACATCGCATGATCTGCATTCCTCAGCATTTCCTCGATGTTGGACGCGTCCTGTGGATAGAAGGTGATTCCGATGCTGGCCGAGATGTAGGTGGTCTCTTCCCCCAATTGGAAGGGTTGCGTCAAGCGGCGCAGAATATCGCCGGCAACACGTTCCACGCTGTGCGTCTGTTCCAATTCGCCCATCACCACGATGAATTCATCGCCGCCCAGGCGTGCCACCGTGTCTGCCTCGCGCACACAGGAAGCGAGACGCCTGGACGCTTCGATCAGCAGGATGTCGCCGATGTCGTGGCCGAGCGTATCGTTCACATCCTTGAATTGATCGAGATCCAGATATAAAAGGGCAACCTGCAGCCCGGCGCGGTTGGCCTTCTTGATTTCCTGTTCCAGCCGATCACGCAGCAACTGCCTGTTAGCCAGGCCGGTCAGCGTATCGAAGTTCGCCTGTTTCCAGATCGTCTCCTCTGCCCGCTTGCGCTGGGTGACGTCGCGGTACATCCACACCCGTCCGTAATATGTATTATCGGGGCCGAACATGGGTGCGGAGTGTCGCTCGAAGATGCGCCCGTCTTTCAGTTCGAATTCATCTTCGCTGGTCTCGTTTCTGTGTTCATACAGGTACTGGACCCGGCTGAGGAACTGCTGCGGGTCGACCAGCTGGTGCAGAATGGAGTCGAGCAGGTGTTGATCGGATCGGCTGTTGACGATGTCGCGGTCGAGGCCCCACATATCGATGCAACGCTGATTGACCGAGATGATCTCGCCGCTCGCATTCACCGAAAGAATCCCGTCGGTGGAGGCCTCCTGCTGGGTGCTGAGCAAAGTATTCTTGAACTTGAGTTCATCCTCGGCGCGTTTTCGCGCGGTGATGTCCTCGGCAAGCGAGACCACGCCAATGGTTTCACCCTGTTCATTGCTGATCGGGGTGTTGTACCACTCGCAAACAAGTTTGCTGCCGTCTTTGCTGAGATTTTCATTGATCCAATGTTCCCCACCCTTGCGCTCCAGCAAAGACTGCATCACCTGATCGAGCTCTTTTTTGATGTCGGCATGCACGATCAGCTCGGTGACATGTCGACCAACGGCATCGTCATGGCTGTAGCCAAAGATCTTTTCCGCCGCCTTGTTCCATTGCACGCAGTGGAAGTCCCTGTCCCATGAAATGGCGGCCAGCGGGGTGTTTTGCAGGTGCAGCGACAGCCGCGCCTCACTGTTTTCGCAGGTCTGATTCGATTTTGAGCCGGTTATTGATGTCCTGCAGCAACAGCCCGAGAAAAGCGGTGGCCGGAGTGAAGGTGAGGATCAGCGGCAGCGCCACGTTATCCATGACTTTCGGCACGGCTGCAGCCGGAAGCTGGGTGAACAGTGCAACTTCAACCAGATGCACGAGCAGACCGAATCCCAGCAGGTAGATCAAATCGATCCTCACCCAGTCACGATGGCAGGCGTAACGGTAGAACAGTCCCAGGCTGGTGCTGGCGACGACCACAGAGACACCCACATCGGTTCCGCCGCCCCCCAGCCACGCACGGTAGCTGCCGGCGATCAATGCGGCGATACCGCCCACCACCGTACCACCGAACAGCCCGGACATGCTCAGGACCACGGAGCGTGGATCGAAGATCACGCCCCGAACGGGTTCGATAGGCGTCATCATGCCGACCACGCAAATTCCGCCGAACAATACACCGGATAACACTTTCCCCAGTGCCGGATTGCTGCGGCAGTACCGGGCAATCAGGCCCTGCAGAAGACTGAGGGCGAGCAGCATCGAGGCTGCCTTGATCAATTCCAGCGTCATGACTGAATTGCCCGGTTGGTCGATCGTCCGGCGTGCCGCAACCCCGGTATGCATTCAGACAGCGCTGCTCGGTGATAAACCACTTTTGCCTTCACCCCTCGTTATTCAGACGCGGCACAGGTCATGCAAGCTGCATGCAAATCGTACACTAATTGCGGGATCAGCAGCGCAATTCGGCAGCGTCCGAAGATGTGTCGGCTCAAAATCGGGCCAATACTAATCAGGCAATCTGCCGCGCAATACGTCTCTATCAAACCACCATTTGTCGCCGGCGATGGCATCCACAACCATGGCCATGCGCGGCAGGAACACCTGCGGATCACGCAGCTCCAGCTTGTCCAGCCACAGGTCCATCGCCTCCTGGTCGTGCACCTGGCCATGGCGCTTGGCGACCATCGCGATGAGGTTGTCGACAAGGAAGACCAGGCTCTCATGCTTGTCGTCCCCGGCGCGCAGGTCGACCACGTAGCGCCCGGTGATCGCCGCCACCGCGGCGCCGTCCGAGTCATCCGGCATTTCGTCGATCGCATGGACCAGCATGGCCACCGTCAGCTCAGGATCGACCGGAAAGGTGATGGCAAGCCAGATGCCCATGCCCAGCACCGCGATGGAATCTTCCTGGCCGGCCTGGTAAAGCACGTTGCACGCCTCGACTGCATCCTGCCAGGATGAATGTTGCATGGATAATGCAAATGCCTCGCGGGCAATTTCCCACGCTTCTTTCCTGCGTTCCAGCGCATTCAGTAACTCGGCAATATCCATCTGCAGCCGGGCGCGCAGCAAAGGATCGGATTCCTCCAGCGCGGTGAGCTGCTGGATTTTTTCCGACAGCTGTATTTTCAGCCCGAGTTTCTCTTCGGCGGTAAGGCCGTCTTTCGCGTCCTTGACCAGCGAGCCTACGTTGATGATTTGTTCGGTCATGTGATTGCCTGAATTAAATTTATGGAGGTCGTCAGTGGATTTGGTTGCCCGGTTTCACGGTATGATCGCTTTCGCCGGATGATAGCAGGTTGAAACTCGGTATAACAATCGGGGGCAGGCCGCGATTCCTGGGTACTGAATCGTATTATTTCTGAAAATTATTTCACGCAAGGGACGGCCGGGATGAACAAGAATGCATAGACGGCCCATCAAATGCAATTGTGTATTCGACTCCACCGACTAGTGCCACGAGCATCACAGTCCCGTCGTATAAATTGGTTGCCGGAAGTTATAGCGCAACGTTAGAGGCTATCCGAATAGCCCCCCAGATCGCCAATGCGGCGACCGGCAGCAATTTCAGTTATGCGGTCAGTGCTCCACCTTATGGTTTTGCAGCACAGTAAACATTGAGATTTATTGTGTACGGCCCACGATTAATTCAATCCAGGTATTAAGCCGATCCAAATTCACGCCAGAATGTTCAGCACCGGGCAGCACTTACGTGCAAATTGCAGCCTCAGCCTGCGCGCATTGCCGCCAGTCTGCATTCCAAAGTGCTGCGGGGACTGAGCCAGATTGATTTTGTGAAAAGGCGCGGCTGATGTTCGGTGTGCCGGAAAAGTCGCCGGCCTGACCGGTGCGGTTCAGCCGGTGCGGTTCAAAAGGAATAGCCCATTTTGAACAGCATCCTGGTTCCGTAATGCGCAATTCCATGGTCCGTTTGTTCGATAAGGGCACCCGTGCCGTATCCGGCCAGCCCGATCAGGGCATTGTCCTGAACGGTGTTTTTCTTGAACAGGATTAACGCCACGAGCGCATAACCCCAGGGAAGGTATTTCTTCGCATTCACTTCGGCTTGCAACGCATGCACGTTGCCTTTGTAGTCCTTCCAGTTCTCGTTGAACACATTGAGATACTGCATCTGGGTCTTGAGCGAATCGGCGAGGAATTTTCTCTCCGCGTCGGACTGGTTCTGCAGGACCTGATTCTGCCGCATCTGTTCCTGCAGGTCCTGGATTTGCTTCTTCTGTTCGTTGATCAATGTTTCCACATCGTCGGCGGTATTTTCGACATTGGTCATGCCCTGCTTTACTGCATTGGCACTTTCTTCTTTCGCGCCGGCAACAGTTGCCGGCGATTGACCCGAATCAGCGCTGGCCTGTGTTATCGCGTACGGGTTGAGCGCAAAAATCGCTGCTGTAATCGCAAAGCGCATTGCGCAGGATTTGAACCTGGGCCTTGAATCTTTTGACGACATCCTTGATCTCGGTGTTTGTTTTCTGGAGTTCATCAAAATCCCCCTTTATTTTCTGGTCGATTATTTTCTTCCGGTCTGCTATGGCTTGCAACCTGGAAAGAGAATCGAGGGATTTTTGCTGTTCCGCAGCCAGGTCTTTCGTCAGGGTGTCTATTTTGCTTTCCAGTTGCTTCATCTTGCCGTCGTCACGGTTCGTCGTGAACAAATATCCGGAAAATGTCCCGATGCATAAACCGATCACCAGGGTAGTAACGATAGTCTTCATGATTGCGCCGCCCATTTTTCATTATCGGGAAATGGTTTGTATTATGGCTTAATTGATCCGCACTTTCCAAGACGGGTTGTGGCTGGTACGCAATGCTGTCTCCGTCAGCTTGCCTTGCATATCTGTTATTTCAGCAGTGAGTTGGCGCCCCTGAGACAGACCTTACGGCATTTGGCTTATTTGGTTTATGGAGACTGGTTTGATTTACAATATATCGTCCGTTCTGTATTACCGGAATGGAATTACAAGTGTTGCCCGTTATTCAAACCAGGACATCCATACCTGTGGAATGGCGGGGCCGCACACCAAACTGAAAAAGATCAATTCGGGCAGACTGCGATTGCGTGAATAACATGGCCAGCAAACCTTCAAGCCCCGAAACATTCCTGATGCAGCAAGATAAAAAACTGGCAAAGCTGATCGCTATCTTTGGCAATGCCAATATCGGCAAGGACAAAATGGAGCCGTTCGATGGACTGGCCAGGGCCGTAATCGGCCAGCAACTTTCAACCGCTGCGGCCGGCAGCATCACTAAAAGAATCGAGTCCATTCATGGCAAACGGCCCTTCAAACCGGCCCGGTTTCTTGCTCTCGGCGCAGATCGGCTAAAAGCCTGCGGATTCTCGAACAGCAAGATCAAGACCGTAACGGGCATCGCAGAAGCCTGCATCGCCGGGGACATTTCGCACAAGGTGTTTGCCCAGCTTGATGATGGCGAGGTATTGCAGAGGCTGACTTCATATTGGGGTATCGGAACCTGGACAGCCGAGATTTTCATGATGTACGGACTGAACAGGCTGGATACGCTTGCACTGGGTGATGGCGGATTGATCCGTGCCCACAAGATCCTTTACCCGAATTCAAAAAGTCTTGAGGTAACTTCGCAAAAATGGCGCCCTTACAGGGCCGTTGCTGCCTGGTATTTGTGGCGCTTTCTGGACAACCCTGATTGCCACAAGGAAGTGCTGGGCCGCGTGGCAAACGTTTGAGCTGATTGTTTATGGCAGGCGGTGCGTTGTTGCCGGATTACATGTGATCGCCTGCGGACTTTTTTCCGATATCGCGCCAGGATGATGCCCTTAACCTATAATGGGCAAGGTTACTTCTCTTCATCGATTGCATACATGGTTCGATGGCTTACATGGAAAGGAGCATCTGAAATGGGCAACAAGGCAGACTACAGGTTGATCGGCAGGTCATCGGTGTGTTCGGAAATTACCGAGGACGAGGCCAGGATTCTGGCGTCGGCAATGGCAGTGCGCGACTTGAAAGATGGCGAGCTGCTCGTCAGCGAGGGCGAAGCCGATCACACACTGTACATACTCGCCGCCGGCAAACTCGGCGTGATCAGCGCCACCGCTGACGGCAAGCAAAACCTGGTTCACACCATGACGGCGGGCGAATGCGCCGGCACCCGCGCGTTTGTCGACCACTCGCCGCGCAGGGCAACCCTGCGTTCGATCGGCAATGCCACGGTTTACATGCTCACCCCGGAAGCCTTCGACACCGTGGTGGATGCCCACCCGCGCCTGGCCTATAAAGTGATGCGCGCACTGTTCCGCGTCACCCACGCAAACCTGATGCGGATGAACCAGGAAACCCAGCAGCTTTCCAATTACATCCACAAGACCCAGGGCCGTTATTGAATCGCTGGAACAGATCGATTCAAATGAAGCCTGGCTGATCAAGCCAACGCAGCAATAGCCCATTACGAAATGCAATCAGTCCGGCGGCGCCGGACGCTTCCCTGGCACCGTTCCCGCGTACCCCTCCTTTCAACCGGGTTTTTCGCGCTTGCAGCGAGCGATCATAAAGGCTGTTCTAGTTTTTTCAGAAAGTGTAATGTATCGCCCTTGCATTTCCATCAAGGAGCATCGCCATGATTTTCTATACGACAGTAAGGGATTTTGCCCGCCGGCATCGCTTGCATTACGGGATGCTGGCATTCGCGCTGGCACTCGGGACGCCGCTGGCAACACCGCTCGCCATTGCGGCCGAGCCGGAAGTCACACCGGACCAGGTGGTGACTGCAATCGAAAATGTCTTTGGCGTGACACCCGGCCAGCGCCGCAACCATATCAAGGGTACTTGCGCGACGGGCGAGTTTGTCGGGATACACAAGGCCGCTGCCCGATATACCCGCTCGACGCTGTTCTCCGGAAAACCGGTACCGGTAACCGCGCGCTTTTCGCTGGCGGGCGGCAACCCGAAGGCGCCCGATACCGCGAGAAGCCCGCGCGGCATGGCGCTGGAATTCAGCCTGCCGAACAATGAGCTCCAGCACATGACCATGCTGAATACACCGGTATTCGGCGCTGCGCAGCCGAGCACTTTTTACGACCAGATGGTTGCGATGAAACCCGATCCGGCAACCGGCAAACCGGACCCGGAAAAAATGAAGGAATTCAAGGCAACCCATCCCGACAGTCTCGCGCAGGCGGATTTCCTGGCGAAGAACAATCCCCCGGTAAGCTTTGCCAACAGCGATTTTTACGGCATCCATACCTTCAAGTTCGTCAATCGCGCCAACAAAACCACGCTGGTGCGCTGGCGCTTTGTTCCGCATGACGGCGTGAAGCGTTTGACGGATGCCGAAATGAAATCGATGCCGCCGAATTTTCTCGAGCAGGCTTTGATCGACCGGACCAAAAAGGGCACGGTGCGCTGGGACATGGTGGTCTCTATCGGCAGGCCGGGCGATCCGGTCACCGACCCGACAGTGGCATGGCCTGCCGATCGCAAGGAAGTGAAGGTCGGAACGTTGACGATATCCTCGGCGATGCCGCAGCACGGCGCGGCTTGCGAAAAAATCAACTACGACCCGCTGGTGATGAGCGACGGCATTGAGGCGACCGACGACCCGATCCTGCAGTTCCGATCCCCGGCCTATGCGATCTCGTTTTCCAAGCGATTGAGCGGGATGTAGGCGGCGCGATGAGCAGCGGCAGTCGGGCAACACTCGTGGCCTGCGCGACGAGGAATTCGATCAACCGGGCTGATCGGGTCGGGTTCGACATGATGTTCCCGGCGGCATGATCCGGCTCGATAAATCGTTGCGCGCGTGGGGAAGCACCGATTTCGTTGCCGTCCTCAAGCGTGAGGTCGAGGAACTGGGCGCGGAACATTTGCCTTTGCAACAGGGATTGTCCGTCAGCAGCCACGTCGCCGGGAGCCCGATCACCATGATGATTCACCGCGTTGCCGAAACGGAAAATGTGATCCGCATCAAGGCCGGCATTTTCTACCAGGGGATCGTCGCCGGCTGCAGTTGCGCAGACGATCCAACGCCCGCCAGCGAGAATAATGAATACTGCGAAGTGCAGCTGGACATCGACAAGACTACCGCGGCGACCGAGGTTGCATTGGTTAATGCCTGATTATTTACAAAGGGGAAAACCATGAAGACAGGAAACTTGCTTTTGAGTGCAGCCGCGCTGTTCCTGTTGCTTACCGGTACCGCGTTGGCGGAACCAAGGAACGGGTTTGGCCTGAATGCGGGCCTGGTCAGCCACAGCCGGGACTGCGGGGGTTGTCTCGGATCGAGCACCAGCGGCGTGAGTATCGGACTGGATTACCAGTTCGCCCTGTCGGATAAATTATCGATCAGCCCGTTCCTGATGACCTCGGGAGAAACCAGCAGCAATGTCTCCGGAACCACGGTCAATCACGGCATCGTGGGCGCACAGCTCAGGTATTGGGTCGGCGATGCGTTCTTTGGCGGTCAGCTGGGCGCCTATTCGGAGGTGCTCACGAACGGAAGCGTATCGCTGACCGGGAACGGCGGTGGCGCGGGGCTGGTCGCAGGCTGGGAAAAGCCGGATGGCGGAATGTATTTCATGGGGCAGTTTGATTCCGCAACGATAAGATATTCCGGTCTGCCGGATGTCAAATTTACCGCGTTCCGCCTGAGCATGGGATATCGCTGGAAATAGAATCGCACCGGCTGGGCTGCAAAACCGGGCACCGCGCGACTATCGCTTGCTGAGCGCTGCGCAGGGCTAACGGCCAGGTAATGCATCGGCCAGTATCGCTCTCGGGAGGGAAACATGATCCCGCTGCACGAATTGTTGAGCCGCATCCAGTGGGACACCGGGTTCGGGCGCGGCGAATTCAGCATAGGCTATCTCGACCATGCGCGCGGCGAACTGGTGCATGTGCCGCTGAAGGAAGTGCGGCACGATCCGGACAGCCACTTCTGTTTCGATGTAACCGACGAAGAGGGTATCGTGCACAGCGTGCCCTACCATCGCGTCAAGGAGGTGTGGAAGGATGGCACACTGATCTGGCAGCGGGCGCATTGAATCCCGGTAGAATGGGCGTGGATCGAATATCGATTAACCACTGCGGTTCCAACGACTCATGTGCTTTTCAGCAACAGTCAGCTATAGCGCAGCCGCCGTGCTGGTGACCACCGGCGTGTATGCCGTCCGGCAGGCCAGGCGCATGCCGCCCGCATACCTGATGTGGGCGCTGGTGCCTGTGTTGTTCGGATTGCAGCAGGCATTCGAGGGACGGGTCTGGCAGGAACTCGATGCGGGTCACGCCGGCGCAGCGGTGCCCTACGCGATCGGGTTCCATTTCTTCTCGCATTTCCTGTGGCTGTGGTGGATCCCGCTGTGCAGCTACCTGGCCGAACCGCGACCGACCGGTACACTGGCAAAGATTCGCAGGCGGGTGATGGCCGGCTGCGCGATGTTCGGCGCTTTCGCCGGCTCGATGGTCTATTCGGCGTTGGTGCTCAATCCCGAATGGATGTCGGTTTCGGTGAAGCTGCATTCCATCGTCTACGATATTTCCGTCCCCTTCCCCAGCCCCTTCCACCTGCCGGTCACGCCGGCTGTGCTGTATGCGCTGACCATCCTGGTGCCGCTGTTCATCTCCAGCCACCTGCTGATCCGGATCTTCGGGGTGCTGCTCGTGTTCTCGATGGTGTTCGCATCCGATATCTACGGTTATGCCTATGTGTCGGTCTGGTGCTTCTTCGCCGCGGCGCTCTCGCTCTATATCGTCTACATGACCCCCCACCTTGCCGCAGCCGGGCAGGATGCCAACACGTTGTCCGCGCAGAGCGAAGGTTGACCGGATGGATATCCGTTCCGCTGGATGTTCGCCATGTCCATCATCCTCGATGAACTGGCAAGGCCGTGGAAAATCGACACCCTGGCAGGCGGTACTGGAACGGATCGCTGAAAGCGCTTGTCGCACGGCTGAAACACAATTCATGCAAGAATCGCAAGATTGCCGATACGGCACACCGGCCAATATATAATCCATCGTGACCGATTTCCTCGCACGCCATATTCAATGAAGCTGCCATCCTTGTTCCGGAATAAATCGCGCACCCCGTCCAGGTTCAGCCGGCCGCTGCGCCTGGTCGGGTTGCTGCTGTTGCTGGTGTTCTCCGGCTACATCTATTATCTCGACGTGACCATCCGCGATGCGTTCGACGGCCGCAAGTTCGCGTTGCCGGCGCGCGTCTACGGACGGGATCTGGAACTGTACCCGGGGCTGAAGCTGACGCGCGCGCAGTTCCTCGGCGAGATCAGGACCCTCGGTTATCACGAGAACCCGCAGCCGGACCGGCCGGCAACCTACAAGAACACGCTGAACGGCTTCGACTTCACCACGCGCGACTTCGTGTTCGGCGATGGCCCGCAGCCTTCGCAGCACCTGCGCGTCGAGTTCATCGACGGAAAGGTGTCGCTGCTGCAGGTGCTCGGCGGCACCGACACCGACGTGCCGCTGCTGCGCATGGAGCCGCCGCTGATCGGCGGCATCTATCCCGGCCATAACGAGGACCGCGAGCTGGTCAGGCTGAACCAGGTGCCGAAGATGCTGACCGCCGCGCTGATCGCGACCGAAGACCGCAAGTTCTATACGCACTGGGGCATCGATCCGCGCGGCATCGCGCGCGCGCTGTACAAGACCGTGACCGGTCAGCGCATCGAGGGCGGCAGCACGCTGACCCAGCAGCTGGTCAAGAATTTTTTCCTGACCCCGGAACGCACGCTGACGCGCAAGGCGAACGAGGTGCTGATGGCGCTGCTGCTCGAATTGCATTACAGCAAGGACGAGATACTCGAAACCTATCTGAACGAGGTGTTCCTCGGCCAGGATGCCAACCGCGCGATCCACGGCTTCGGGCTGGCCAGCTATTTCTATTTCGACCGCCCGCTGGACCGGCTGGAGCCGCAGGAGATCGCCACCCTGGTGGGCATGGTCAAGGGGCCGACAGTGTATGACCCGCGCAGGCACCCGGAACTGGCGCTGAAGCGGCGCAACGTGGTACTGCAGGAAATGGCCGGCCAGAACGTGATCACGCAGGCGCAATTCGTCGTGGCGCGCCGCAAACCGCTGGGCGTGGTGACGCGCGCGCCGTCCGGCACCTCGCCGTATCCGGCCTTCCTGCAGTTCGTGCATCTGCAGCTGCAGCGCGACTATCGCGAAGAGGATCTGCGCAGCGAAGGGTTGCGCATCTTCACCACGCTGGACCCGTTCGTGCAGCATGAGGCAGAGCAGGCCCTGGCGACGCGCCTCACCGCGCTCGAGAAGTCGCACCGGCTGCCTGCCAATTCGCTGGAGGGCGCAGCCGTGGTCAGCAGCACGCAGACCGGCGAGATCCAGGCGATGGTCGGCGGGCGCGATGCGCGCTACGCCGGATTCAACCGCGCGATCGATGCGCAGCGCCAGATCGGTTCGCTGATCAAGCCCATCATCTACCTGACCGCGCTGGAAGACCCGCAGCACTACACGCTGATCACGCCGCTGGACGACAGCCCGCTGGTGTGGAGCCAGCCGGGCACCCCGGACTGGAAGCCGAACAACTACGACCGCAAGTTCCACGGCCAGGTGCAGTTGCGCACCGCGCTGGCCGAATCCTACAACGTCGCGACCGCACGCCTCGGCATAGCGCTCGGCGTACAGGGCATCCTCGACAAGCTGCCGCTGTTCGGCATCCGGCAGCAGCCTCCGCCGTTCGCGTCGTCGCTGCTCGGTGCATTCGGCTTATCGCCGGTCGAAGTGTCGCAGCTCTACCAGACCTTTGCCGACGGCGGTTTCCGCACGCCGCTGCGCGCGATCCGCACCATCGTGACCGCCGACGGCAAGCCGCTGCAGCGTTTTCCGCTGAATGTCGAGCCGGTCGCGCCGCCGGGACCGGTGTACCTGCTGACTGCGGCGCTGCAGGGTGTGGTGCGCGAGGGCACCGCGCAATCGCTGAGCAACTGGCTGCCGGCTGACCTGAATGTGGCGGGCAAAACCGGCACCACCGACGACCTGCGCGACAGCTGGTTCGCCGGATTCACCGGCGACCGCGTCGCGGTGGTCTGGGTCGGCCGCGACGACAACACGTCCACCGGCCTGACCGGTTCCTCGGGCGCGATGACCGTGTGGGGCGAGATGATGAAGAACATCCAGTCCGAACCGCTGGAACCCGTGATGCCGGACAATGTCGAGATGGTGAATGTCGGCCCGGTCAGCGGTCTGCGTTATGATACGGGATGCAAGTCGGGCATGATGCTGCCGTTCATCAAGGGCTCCGCACCGGCAGCGATTTCGCCCTGCGACACCTCGACTGCCGACGTGACGGCCGCCAAGGCCGATGCGAAAGCCGCGGCGGACAAGCAGGACAAGGGCAAGAAAAACTGGTTCCAGAGGTTATTCGATTGAACACCAGAGGTCACTTGATTGAACACCAGAGGTCACTTGATTGAACACCAGAGGTCACTTGATTGAACACCAGAGGTCACTTGATTGAACAATAGATACGCTCTGATTTTCGTTTCGGCAGCGCTGCTTGCCGGATGCGCCGCCGTAACGCCGCCGCCATCCGTGCCGGCGACCGGGGCCGCGCCGGTTCAGCCGCCAGGCCCAGCCGCGGTGCCCGTGAAACCCGTACCGAACTCGTCGATGTCGGGCAACAAGGCGGTGATCGCGCTGCTGGACCAGGCGCAGACCGACAACGGGGCCGGGCATCGCGCATCGGCCGACTCGGCGCTGGAACGCGCGCTGCGCATCGAGCCGCGCAATCCCTGGCTGTGGCACCAGCTTGCACAGCTGCGCCTGAACCAGGGACAGTATGCTCAGGCAATCACGCTGGCCCGCAAATCGAACAGCTTTGCCGGGAACCAGAACGGCGTGCTGGCCGCAAACTGGCAGGTGGTCGGCCAGGCGCGCGTCGCACTGGGCGACCCGGCCGGTGCCGAGGACGCGTTCAAACGCGCTGCGGATTTTGCACAACAGGACAAGGCGGCGCAGCTTCCCGGATTCAGCCTGCCATAAGCGCGCAATGGAAATGAAGAAGATCAATTCGGGCAAGCTGCGCGCGATCGGCTACGACAAACGCGACCGCTTGCTGCAGGTCCAGCTCGACGACGGCAGCACGCTGCAGTACAGCGGTGTCGGCGAGGATACCTGGCGCCGCTTCAGCAGCTCGGGCGCGGCCTGGAGTTTCTATCGCGACAACATCGAGGAAGAATTTTCCGCCAAGCGCGTATCCGGCAGCGCCCCCGCCGGCAAGAATCCGCTCGACGATTTGTTCAATAAACCCTGAATAAAACTAAACCGGTCAACCGCAAATTTGTTTAAAACCGCTGAATCAAGTAACGTCGCGCAAGCGCAAGCCGGATAAATTATAAAATCGAACCAGGGGGAATCCATGTTTTGTCCAAAGTGCGGTGCGTCGAATGAAGACGCGGCAACATTCTGCAAGGCATGCGGTGAAGTGCTGCCGCTGCCGTCCGGTAAATTTCAGAAGGCTCCAGGACAGGAGTGACGGAACCGGTATCGGAGAATATTACAGGGCCGTGCTGGGGCCGAAGAACCAGGATTATTACATGGGCCAGTTTGCGCTCTTCGATGCCGAAGGAAAGACGGGCGCCGCATGGCATTGGCCTGCATTCTTTGTAACATTTTACTGGCTGCTGTACAGAAAGATGTGGCTGGCCGCACTGGGCTACTTCTTTCTGCCATCGCTGCTGTACTGGCTGGTGGGCGCTATAGCGGGCGCTTTGACGCACAGTCCAGGCGTGCAGACTGTCTGGAGCCTGGTATATCTGGCCGGTATCCTGTTCCTGCCGCCGATGTACGCAAATGCGCTGTATTACAAACATTGCAAAAAGAAGATCGCAGCAGCGCGGGCTGCCTCACCCAATACGCAAAGGCAACTGGGAGAACTTTCGGGAAAGGGCGGGACCAGCGGCATCGTGATGATCATCCTGCTGTTCTTTGTGTTTATCGCAACGCTGGGAGTCCTTGCCGCGATCGCGATTCCGGCCTACCAGGATTACACTACCAGGGCACGGGTCGCCCAGGCCTATGTGCTGGGCCAGTCTGCGGAAGGATTAATCAGCAGTTATTACAACCGTAATCAGGCACTCCCCGGCAGCCTCGGCGAGGCCGGTTTTGCTGCTTCGCTGCCGCCTTCGGTTGGCGGGATCACCATGGATACGCAGAATGGCACGCTGACCATCATGATGAAAGGCGCCGCCATCGTTAATGGAAAGTCCTTTTCGCTCCAGCCGGCACTGGATGAAAACAAACAGCTTTACTGGATCTGCACGAGTATCGATATCAAGGACAGGTACTTGCCTATGGAGTGTCGTCACAACAATTGAAATGCGGGCCGATGGCGGGATAATTTTGCCCGGCCGCGGGAACCCGGGATGATTCGGGTTCGGTGTGCTTTTGCGGAGGCGTTCAATGAATACGGAAGACCGTCTGTCACAGATAGAAGCAAGGCTTGCGGCGATTGAACTTTATCTCAGGAAATCAGTAACGGCGCCTCCATCACCGGCCAGCCCCCATGGGACGGTCAACCCGGCATCCGCATCTGCCGCTTCCGCGCCCTCATCGCCCGCTACTGCGGCGAAGGTTCTTCCTGCCACCCAGTCTTCCGAGCATCACAGGGAAGCATCCTCCTCCGTCACGAATATCCTCGGTTGGGCGGGTGCCACTGCGCTGGTACTGGCATCGGTCTATCTGGTGGTGCTGGCCATCGATGCGGGCTGGCTGACGCCCGCGCGCCAGTTGATGCTGTCCATGCTGGGCGGTTTTCTCTGTATCGGGCTCGGACTGGTATTGCGCAACCGGGATATGCACTATGCGAGCCTGTTGCCGGCCGCGGGGATCGTGGTGCTGTTCCTGTCCGTCTACGGCGCGCACAATTACTACCATCTGATCGATACCGTGTTCGCTACCAGCGGAATCATCGCGATCTGCCTGGCCTCGCTGTGGCTGAACCGCCTGTTCCTGAGCGAGCTGTATGCGCTGTTTGCGGTGGTCGGGTCCTATACCGCCCCGATGCTGCTGGGCGGCAGCAGTCATGCAATCACCGACCTGATCATCTATTTTGCCTGCTGGAGCATGGTGTTCTCGATCTTTTCGATCTGGGTGCAGAAGCGCACCGTGTATCTCCTGGCGATGTATCTTGCACTGGTCCTGTTCGATCTGGAATGGAGCGCTTCCTTCCAGGACGCCTGGATGGAAGCGCTGATTTTCCAGACGGTGCATTTCGGAATCTTCGTCGTTGCGGCATCGGTCTTCAGCGCACGCATCCGGGAGATGTCCGAACAGTCGGCAGTTGCGCACGTACCGGCACTGGTGCTGTTCTATTTTGTGCAGTACCACGTGCTGGACAGGCATGTGCCGGGATTGGCGCCATGGATCGCCGTGGCAAGTGCGGCGGTGTTGCTGGCGAGTTATTTCATCGTGTATCGCGTGGTGCAGCGGGATCTTGCAGGCGGACGCACGCTGATCAGTTCTTATGTTGCGCTGGTGCTGGTGCATGCGGGCTATATCGAGTCGGTGCCGGCACAATGGGCACCCTGGGTGGGTCTAGTCGTGATTCCGCTGGTCGGTGCTTATGCAGCCCTGCGCGGCAACATCAAGGCGCCGGGCACGCCACTGTGGTTTGCCGTTGTGCTGATCTTCGCCGCGAATTATTTCCGCCTGATCGCCGGCCATACGCTGATGCCCGATATCCGCGATGTGCCGGCGCATGACCTGTTGTCCCTCTGTTATGCCGCCGAGCTGTATCTTGGCTACTATTTCCTGCGCAAGACGAACGAAATGAACGACCTGGGCAGGATCGCCCTGTATGCCGGGCATATCGCCATCATGGGATGGGCGATACAGATGTTCGACAGCCGCTTTGTCGTGTCGCTGTTCTGGGGCGCTCTGGCGCTCGGTTGCCTGTTCCTGTCACTGAACAGGCGCGACAAGATACTCGGCCAGTCTTCGCTGCTGATCTTTGCCGCTTCGGTATTCAAGGCACTGTTATATGACATCTCGCTCGCTGCACCGCTGATACGCATCGCAAGCCTGCTCGTGCTTGGCGCCAGCCTCTATCTGGGAGGATGGCTGTACAAGAAGGTCGCTGCGTTGCAAGAAAGCTGACCGCAGCGCCAGGGTTCGGCTTCGCGATTAAACCCCGCTTGTTGTGGCTGCTTGAAGTCGGATCGAGAATTGCGCACAATTTAGTCTGTCATACGAAATGGAGGACGCCATGGAAACGGATCCGATTGCGCAATTCAAAAACAAACAGCGTGAAACCTGGACACTGGGCAACTTCGGCGAGATGGCGGTGTTCACGACGCCGGTGGCCGGCCACCTGGTCCGCTTTGCCCGGGTGAAGGGCGGCCAGGCAGTGCTGGATGTCGGAACCGGGACCGGTGTGGTTGCGATCACCGCGCGCAACCTGGGCGCGAAGGTGACCGGCCTCGACCTGACCCCTGCGCTGCTCGAACAGGCCAGGGCGAGTGCCGCACTGATCGGTCATCACGATATTGCGTGGCACGAGGGCGATGCCGAGGCGCTGCCTTTTGCGGATGCTTCTTTCGATGTGGTGCTTAGCCAGTTCGGCCATATGTTCGCGCCGCGGCACGACGTCGTGGTCAGCGAGATGCTGCGCGTGCTGAAACCGGGCGGCACGATCGCGTTCGCGACCTGGCCCGGCGAGCAGCTGATCGGCCGCATGTTCAGCCTGAATGCGAAATATGTGCCGCCGCCCCCGGGCATCGTTTCGCCGGTGCAGTGGGGCGATGTCGGAATCGTGCGGCAACGGCTCGGTGACAGCGTGGCACGCCTTCATGTCGAACGCGGCATCATGGGCATCCCGGCGCTCAGCCCCAAACATCTGCGCCTGTTCCTGGAAGCCAAGACAGGCCCGTTCATCCAGACCGTGAAAGCGCTGCAGCACGATCCGGCAAAGCTCGAAGCCTGGCGCAGCGAAATGGACGAAATGCTCGGCGAATACCTGCACGACAATATCGTCCGCCACGAGTACCTGCTGATCCGGGCGCTCAAGGTGTGAAAGCGGTCAATGGCCGGATTGGCCGGCAAGCGAATCCAGCGCATGCAAATCTGCGCAACGCTCGCCGTTCATCTGAAGGGAGCACCCCATGATCACCCTATCGCCGCAAGCAAACGGGAAAAAGCAATGCGCTGGATCAAGAGTTGAATCAAGGCACTTGAATCCCGCCGATTATCTCTGCACTGAAAACCGCAAACGATTTGGAACGGCCGCGGTTGTCTAGAAACCGAAATTCCTGAACACGCGAATCTTGATGAAATCCAGAACGATCAGGTAAGCCAGCACCACGATCATCAACCCCGAGACCAGCCACAGGGGAATGGCCGTCATCAGTATCCCCTGTGTGGAAAGGACAACCACAACGATGATATCCAGCAGGGAAGCCAGCAACAGCCACCGGCTGGGGACCGACTTCCAGAAGTGGCTGCGCTCGCGCACCAGGTAGACATTGCCCTGGCCGGTAAAAACCAGCATCACGAAGATCAGCGTCTGCAGCTGGCTCAGCGGCAAATGGAACCAATCGCGCCCGGCAAAAAATACCGAAAACGAAAGGACCAGCACCAACCCCGCCAGGATGCCCGAAGTCATCATCAGCCTGGGAATATTCCAGCGCTCGGGTTTGCGTGCAAAGGAAACGTGATCCGTGGCAATCGACATCGTGACGAAATCATTGGTGAACAGCAGCAGCACGATCAGCAGCGGCGTGATCACGAACACGCCCGTCAGCATCACGCCGACGCTGAGGAAGACGGCGATTTCCAGGGTCTTGATGATCTTGTTCATGGTGTAGGTGAGCATGCGCTGGTTGATGCGCCTGCTGGTCTCCACCGCCGCCTTCACATCCGCCAATCCGGGGTTGGTCAGCACCAGGCTGGCGGCGGCCTTGGCGACATCGGTGGCGCTGGCCACGGCAATGCCGACCTCCGCCTGCTTGAGCGCCGGCGCATCGTTCACGCCGTCGCCGCTCATGCCGACCACATGCCCGCTTTGCTGCAATGCCTGGACCAGACGAAACTTGTCTTCCGGCAATACCCGCGCAAACACGTCATAGTCCAGCACACTTCGCTGTATCGCCTGTTGCAGATCTTCCGGCGGACACACACGGGTGCCGATGCCCACCTGTCCGGCCACCGCGCGGGCCGTCGCGGGACCGTCGCCGGAAACCATCAGCACCCGCACCCCCAGGTCGTGCAGGTCCCGGATCAGCGCTTGAGAATCCTCCCGCGGCGGGTCTTGCAGCGCCACCAGCCCGGCGAGATGCAGGCCGTTGCCGGCAGTCTCGGCGGCGATCGCCAGCACGCGCGAACCATCGGCGCCCAGTCGCTCCACATCCGCGCGGATATCGTGTCCATTTCCGACCAGCGCGGCGATCACGGTCGGCGCTCCCTTGAGCACGCGCAACTTGTCGCCGTTCCGGTCGTATTCGGCTTCCGAGCGCTTGGTCTCCGGATCGAAAGGGATGAAGCGCAAGCGTTGCGGCAGTGCCGGAAAGCAGTCCGCGCGATTGCGCCGCATCCAGTATGGCCAGGTCTATCGGGTCTTGCGTTGCCTGGTCGCAGGCAAGCGCGGCCCAGTACAGCAGGTCATTGTCGGTATAGGGTGCGCAGGAATGGAGCGCGCTCAGCGCCAACCGGTTCTGGGTAATGGTCCCGGTCTTGTCGCTGGCCAGCACATCCATCGCAGCGGCTTCCTCGATGGCCGACAGCCGCGTCACCAGCACACCGTTCCGCGCCAGTTCGAGCGCGCCGAGCGCCGTTGCAACGGTGTAGGTTGCCGGAAGCGCAATGGGGACCGAAGCCACCAGCAGGATCAGCGCGAAGGGCAGCACCTCGGTTATCGCAATGCCGTACATCCAGCTGTAGAGCAGCAAGGCGGCAACCAGTATCGCGTCCAGCGTCACCAGGTACTTGACGATGGTCAGGATAAGAATCTCGAGGTGGCTTGTCGTCCTGGCGCTGCGCACCAGTTCGGCGGTCTTGCCGAAATAGGTATTCGCGCCGGTCGCAATGACTTCACCCGATGCCTCGCCGCGCTTCACGATGGTGCCGGCGTGCACCGTTGCACCCATCCCCGCCTCAACCGGCAGTGATTCGCCGGTGAGCGCGGACTGATCGAGCAGCGCCTGCCCGTCGAGCAGGCGTATATCGGCAGGCGCAAGATCGCCCATGCGCAGATGCACCACATCTCCCGGCACCAGCTCTTGCGCGGCCATCTGCTGCCAGACTTTGTCGCGCAGCACGCGCACCTGGATCGCCAGACGACTTTTGCAGTAGTGCCAGCGCCTTGTTGGCACGATGCTCCTGGGCAAAACCCAGCACGGCATTGAATATCAGCAGCAAGGCAATGATCGCCGCTTCGTTCGGCCTTGCCTATGGCGAACTGCAATGCGATGGTGGCTTCCAGCATCCAGGGAACCGGTGCCCAGAATTTTTTCAGGAACAGCAGCCAAGGATGCGGGCGATCTTCCGCCACCATGTTGGGGCCGTACTTTATCAGCCGTTGCCGCGCTTCAGTGCTGGTGAGCCCTTGCAGTGGGATAACTTCGGGCATCTTTGACTTTTAATCAGGGGTGGCCGGCGGAAGTGCCCGGATGCGCAGATTTCAGTTGCCGGTTACGGACCAGCAGGATCGGCACCGGGCAACCGCGCACGATGCCTTCTGCCACACTGCCCATCAGCAGATGATTCAGGCCGCTCCGG
This sequence comes from uncultured beta proteobacterium, assembly GCA_963827265.1. Classification (GTDB taxonomy): domain Bacteria; phylum Pseudomonadota; class Gammaproteobacteria; order Burkholderiales; family Gallionellaceae; genus Gallionella. The sequence continues at coordinate 32,943 of CAWHAD010000012.1, forward strand.
CCATGGGTGCCCGCCACAACAAGATCTGCCGGCCAGGTGCCGGCTTCCGCGACGATGGCTTCTGCCATCCTCTCGCCGGGGACCTCGGTTTCCAGCAACCTGACTTCTGCATCAATCCCGCCGGCGCGTGCCGATCGCTGCGCCTTGTCCAAAATCCCGCGCCCGATCTCTATCCATGTTTTCTCTATTTCAGGCGATAGCTGGGTGCTGTTGTAGATCGCGATCTTGTCGACCACATAGACAATTCGCAGTTGGGCGTGCTGATCCTTTGCCAAGCCGACAGCTTCCCGTAGTGCAAGATCCGATGTCGGACTATCGTCTACCGCTGCCAATATGCGCTGATACATGACATTGATCCCTTTCGACCAAACTCAATAAATTGCAGCGATTATATCGTGCATTTTCTTGCAGCCATTTTCATGCAGCCATTTTCCGGCGTTGCCGGCTTTCGCCAGAAGACTGCTCAGGCAACGCGATCGTGCGGTTCGCTGCCGGCAGCGATCGCATCGAGATTGTCCAGCGCGCGGAAGCCCATCGCATCGCGGGTCTCGAACGTCGCGCTGCCGATGTGCGGCAGCAGGAAGGTATTCTCCAGTTCCCGGTAACCGGGATGGATGTTGTCCGGTTCGCCGTTGAACACATCGAGCCCGGCCGCGGCGATCTTGCCGGAGCGCAGCGCGGCAACCAGCGCATCATCGTCGACCACGCTGCCGCGCGCGGTGTTCACCACGATCGCGCCGTCGGGCAGCAGTGCAATGCGTCCGGCATTGAGCAGGTGGTGCGTTTCGGGGGTGGCCGGACAATGCAGCGCCAGGTAATCGCAGTGCGGCAGCAGCGCCTCGACGCTATCGAACCAGGTTGCGCCTTTTTCCAGCTCGGGCTTCAGCCGGCTGCGGTTCGAATACAGGATGGTCATGCCGAAGCCGCGGGCACGCTCAGCGGTGGCCTGTCCGACCCGCCCCATGCCGATGATGCCGAGCCGTTTGCCGGTGACCTGTCTTCCGATCATGAAAGTCGGGCTCCACGATTTCCACTTCCCCGCGCGTATCAGGCGTTCGCCCTCGCTGGCGCGCCTCGCCGCGCCGAGCATCAGCAGCATCGCGATCTCGGCGGTCGCGTCGGTCAGCACATCGGGTGTGTTGGTCACGATGATGTTGCGCGCCTTCGCCGCGGCAAGATCGACGTAGTCGAC
>CAWHAD010000013.1:0-219093 GCA_963827265.1 uncultured beta proteobacterium
CGCCGCGAGTGCCCATTAAGGCCAGCACGCCGATGATCACCAGAACGATTGATAGCTCTATCAAGGTAAAGCCGCGCTGACGCATTGTTTGCTTACGGATTGCCTGTTTCATTGTTGCTCCTTCGGTGGTTAAAAAACTGGTTTGGAAAGGTCGGGCTCTTTGATTATTGCACCTGTTTATAATTAGTGCAAATAATATACATGCACAATATTCAAAAAGCGCATCAAGATTTCAGAAGGCTGGTCACAGCACCAATGGCAGACACAAGGCCGATAGCGATCAGGCACGCGATCCCGCCGGAAACTATCAAAGTGACCTGATCCATCGCGAACGCGCGCTTTTTCATGGATGCCTCCATGTTCTCGAACGAGTCTTCGGCGATACGTTTGATTGCAGCATCGAAACCTCCACGCTCTGAAGCGTCGAGAATCCGGTAGTAGATATCCTTGGAAAAAAACCCGACATCAAACGCCTTGGCGGGTGATGTAATGTTGGCGTTACCCAGTCGCTTGACTATCTTCCTGAAGTAGCTGCGCACCCAAGGCGTGCCGGAATCAAGGATCATCTGGCATGCGATCTTGACCGGCGTGCCGGATGCCATTAGTGATGACAAGACAATCAGCATGGAGAATGCCGTGAAATCCCGGTACATTACATACGGCAGCCTGGGGACCGGTTTATGCCGGAGCTTCACGTTTGTTTTGCCCCACTTGGGCATAGACCACACCACCCATGACACAACAACCACCATCGAAACGATAATCAGCAAAAAATAATCGGACACAAAAATTGTCCACTGGAACATATATTGAGATAGCTCCGGCCATTTTTTCATCGGCGCTATCTCAACAAACGCAGCGCGATGCCGACGCAAAAAACGAAGACAGGCAGAGTACCGACAGCAGCGAGATCATCGGTTTCATCATCGACATGATGAAATCGCTGCGCATCTTCTTCATCTTCTTGATCAGCCTGGACTGGTACAGTATGCCTTCCGGTAGTTGAGCGGCGCGCTCAAAGCCGCGCAGCACCATGTAGTCGCCGTTCGGAATATCCCTTTTAATGACCGTGCTGAATTCGCCCTTGCTGGCGGTATCGCCCATCTTCTTGACCCATAGGCGGAACAGCCTGGCGACCGGGCGTTTTTCTTCCTCGTTCCGCTTGGCCATCTTTTGCAGGCACTCCGTCAGCGGCACGCCGTCTTTAAGCATCGAATTGGCGATAGACTCATAATAGTGCTCGCGATTGCTGGCGAATTCACGTCGCGCAGAAAACATCCTAAAATCGAATTTACGCATAATGTCCTTTCACGATATTTTCAAGCGACATTGCCCCGCACATCAAATTCACGTCGTTAGGGTCGATGATGCCTTGCGAAACTTTATAGATCGCCGTTTCATAGGAAGTTTTGCCGATCATGCTGGGTTGATCGAAGGGGGCGTGGCGATGGAGGCGGTATTGCCGTAACGCTTCGGAATCCTTGCGGTCGCGCAGCAACTCCGCTATCTCGTCGGTCATCCGGATCGTTTCGGCGCAGATGGTCATGCCCCCGATCCCTTTCCGGCATTTCGGGCAGCCCTGCTCGTTCTTGACGAACACGGTATCCTGATTCAGGGAATACCGATCCTCTCCGAACAGGTGAGCGGCAAGATGAGCAACCTTGTCTGGCGCATCGTTTACACTGATCCTGCAATGAGGGCAGATCGTCGGCATCAGATATTGATAGACGAGACAGCTCACAAAATTCGGCTCGACGAGGGTATCGCGGCTCACACCGATGGATTCCGAAGCGAGGCGAGAGACAATCCCGAGCGCCGAAGAAGCATGAATCGTGGTCAGCATCCGGTGGCCTGATCGCAGCACATCCTGCATCGCCTCCGCCACTTCTCGTCCCCGTATCTCACCCACCATGATGGTGTCGGGGTCGGCGCGCATCAGCGCCTTGATGGTTTCGGCCATCGATCCGCCCCGGATGTTGATCTGCGTGGCACCAAATATCTTTAGCTCGATCGGGTCTTCCACGGTGTATATCTTGATCTCTCCGTTACCCCGGACAATCTGCATCAGGGAGCGCAGCGCCGTGGTCTTGCCGGAACCCGTGACACCTGACATGAAAATACCACCCTTTGAGTTGCAGGCAGCGGTCAGCAGCTCAACCTGATCATCGAGGTAGCCAAGTTCGCCAAGGGTGGCGAGCTTGGCAGTCGAGCCGGTATCCTGCTTGGTGACGCGCAAGACCACGTCATAATCCAGTCCGTGCGCATCACCAGTAGGAATGGTTTGCCAGCGCAACGATACAGGCGGCTCGACATACTTGATCGTGCAGGACGAGCGCAGGCGGGGAGAAAACGACTGGTCATTTGAATCCTTGGTTTCGCCGTATATTGCGCCCAAAAGTCCGGTAATTGCATCGCGCGTATAAGCAAACTTGTCGATGCGTTCCATCTTGCCGTTGATGCGAAACAACACCTTGACGCTGTGTTCGCGGACGATAAAGTGAATATCGACCGCGCGCTCTTCCATCGCCGCAATGACAATCGACAGGAACTCGCGCCGCGCGCGCTCAAGCGGGACTGAGTCGGCGGATACGGGCGAAACCGTGCCGCCCTTGTCTTCCGCCACCTTGTATATCTTGCTGATGACAGACCCTTCAACGGTGCCCTTTTGCGGATTGAGCTTGGCAAAACGCATCTTGGCTGTCAAATATCTGTTCGCCACGTCCGGCCTGAAGGTCGGGGTCTGTAATTCGTAAGCAGAGCCTTTCTCGTCAACGCAAAAGACGCATTGCATCCTTACGGATTCAGGCAATTCGTATTCTTGCCCTCCGCCCGAAAGGACTTTCAATTTATTAAAATCAAGCGCCATTTTTTATTGCATTGGCATTGGCGGCATGGTCATTTCCATCGGTGTGCTCAGAACCTTATCTTTCTGCCCGAACTCCTGATCGTCAGGTATCTTCATCGTGACGCGGTAGGTCTTCTTGTTCGAGATATTCTGCACAAACACCGACAGCCCCTCGCCCTTGCGCAGGAACACCCAGTTGTTGTTGATCTGTCCTCCCGGTTCGGAAACGCTGACCACACCATCCCTGATGGAAAATTTTACCGTGAGAGCGGTGCCGATGCCGGCCATGGACGCAACAGATGGTATTTCGTTGTCTTCATTGGGAATGGTGAAGGCGGGCAGGACGCGGTTTTTCTCGGCACGCTGTGTGGTTGCCTGGCGGTCGATAACGTCGCCAACGGTAGGCGGCGCGTTGGCGGCATACGCGGACGAGGCGATGACAAGTGCGGCGGTGGCGAATATGCGTTGGCTATTGCGTAACATAGAAATCTCCAAAAAGTTGAAACTGAAAGTCACTCTGCGCGTCCGATCCGTTCCCGTTTAACCGGGTGATGCCAAATGATTTCCAGTGGACGTCATCGATCCGGTTGATCATGGGCAGCAAGTAAACGGCGTTGCCAGCAATGGTTGCGCCACCCGACAAAATGGGCTTGTCCGCGCTGTCACCAACGGCATAGATGGATGACGGCGCGGACAACTTGAACTTGATGCCCAAGTCGCCAAACGAGCGCAGCTCCGTCCCGTTCTTCGCCAGGAATTCAGGCCATACAGAAAGCTGTGATGGGTCGATGTCGACGATCTTATCGGCATTGAAATCGTGACTAAGATGCGCATCGATTATGTTTGCATCGATTTTCAATTGGGGATCTTTTTTGTAGATGAACAAGTCCGGTTCACCGACGCTTTTTGCCGACAGCGTGGCAACGGCAGCGCCAGTTGCGCAGTTGATCGTGACCGAATCGATGGAAAAACCGCCGTAATTCTCAAGCATCTCGGTGGCTGTTTTGTAGCCATCAAGCATGCCTTTCTTTGAGCAGTCGCCGCGAGACAGAACATACTCGCGGCGCTTCTTTTCCAGCTTTTGCGCCGGTGTTTCGACCGCAGCAGTCTGGCTGAGGGCTTCTTTCTGGGCGGCCTTCATTGCGGCATCCCGCGCCACGCTGTCGCTGTAATAATTGAACGCGATCACGCCAGCGATCACTGCCGCCGCAACCGCAACAACCACAGGCACTATGCTGGTCATCGGTACAACCTGCCCGGTCTCGAACAGATGGCGATTACCGGTTAGCTGCGACATATTCAACGCAGCGACAGGCGGGGGCAAAAGCGATTCGTCGCCATAGATCGTGCATCCGGTATCGAAGTTGGGCAGTAGCGCATTGACGCTGGTATCGAATTCATCTTTACCGGCAGCGTCATCGGCGAAAACCGCATCGAAGAACGGCAGCCCGTTCTTGATGGCGATCAAGATTTTTTTGTCGTTCGTGGCAAAGACAAACACGGCGTCATTTATCCGCTTGGCCTGGGCGAAATTCGAGCAGACAACGGCCAGCGCAAAGCATTTGTTTTTCTTGACGCGCCCAGCCGCCTTATGAATGAATCCTATCGCATAGGTACCAAGCTGCGTTTGGCACACGGAAGAGTAGGCTGCCTTCGGCTGCTTGTCTTCGCGGCGTCGCTCCACCAAGTCGGCAATGTCGTCCTTCTCGATGGAGTCAATGGGTTGCCAGTCAATCCCGGCAAGAAATTGCAGCTTGGCTTCCGGCTGTTCAATAATGACCGAGCTGCTTGGAGAAACACGCGATGCCATGCGATTACTCCATGATAGGTGTAATGAGAATCACCAGGTCTCGCGTCTTATGGTGACTGCTCCGGTTTCCGCCCAACCCAATCGAGTCGCTGGGATTGAACATCCCCTCCCGGTTATTCCCGACATCCTTCAGGGAAAAGCCGCTCAACACCAGCGTTTCGCCTTCCTTGATCTTGGCGCGCTGCGCGATCTGCGTACCGGAAAACGAAGGTATCTGGATGTTCTGGATCGTGACTAGCACCGGCGGCGTAGAAATGTCCAGCGAGAATTGCAGCGCAATTTCGTTGTCGTCCATGACGGATGGAGTCATGTTGAGAATGAATCCGGTGGTCAGCGTTCCCACCTGTACGCTGGTCGAACCTGGGACACCTACAGTCCCGGCAATTGTAGTGCTGGATTGCGCATAGCCCGTCTGATCTGCAATGGCAACAGACGCGGGCTGCTTGTTGAGTGTCATTACGGTGTTATTCGATATCATCGATGCGTTCGCCTCTGCGGCAAGCGCCTGGAACATGATGTTGGAGCCGTCCCATTTTCCTGGAGTGCCGCCGCCCAGCGGGGCGACGAAGCTCACCCCGGCTGCGGCCCCGCCAGTGGTCAACGAGCTAGGAAGCGGGATACCATTAAATGTTGCGGAAAAGTTCGGTGCAATCTGCGACACGCGGTTCCATACCGCAGTCCAATTCACCCCAGCGGCGTCGTTGACGCCAACATCCGCCGAGATCACGGCCACTTTCAGCGTGATCTGCTGGTTCATCAGCTTATCGAGCTTCTTGATGTACTTGGCGATCCTGGACTGCGCCTCTTTTGTGTCTGTCACGACGATTATGCCGGTCGAGCTTGATACGCTGTACTTGCCGCCAGAGGATACCAATGCCTTGATTTGGGCGTCGATGGTTGACCACGCATCCAGGGCTAAATCAAAGTTGGAGGTTGACGACGAAGAAAACGATCCTCCACCGGACGGCGTTGTTCCGCCAGATGCCCCGCCTGCGCCGCTACCGGCTGTTGATCCGGTCTTGCCGACTTGCGCGCTCTGTGTTGAGCTGCCGGGAAAGATGTTGAGCGTATAGACGCGGGTGATGTAGCGCGCAAAATTGATAGCGCCATCGGTATATTCCCATGTAATGCCAAATCGGGAAGAAACCAGGTCAAGAAGCTCGGTCGTTGATCCAGTAAAGGACACGGAGATCTTCGGTAAATTGATTGCCGACGATGCAGATGTTCCGGTGCTGTTTGGCGCGGGTTGCATAGGTTGCGCAGATGGCACCGGCGTCGCGCTTTGACTGGTAATCAGTTCCGGTGCAATGTTGACCGGTATCTTGGTTATCGCCGTCAACCGCTGCCCGATCTGCGACAGGGAAAGCGGGCTGGTATCGCCGAGAAAAATCTGCGCGTTCAGCGATTCGGGCAGCGCATTCTCGTCGGTATCGCGCTTGCGAGTAATGAGACGGTTACCGACATACGGCAATGAAGATTGCCGGTTCTTGGCGTTCTCTTGACGGATATTGTCTCTCTGGTCCACGGTTAACTTCTTTTGTTCCTCATTTTGCCGTTCCGAATAGCTTATCGAACAACCCGATGCCGCGATGGCTGCGACCATCGCCAATGAAATCAACCCAACCTGTTTGTATATGTTCATGTTGTCCACCCTTAATCTCGAATCGAATCGTCAGTCAAAATCAGCACGTTATTGGAAGTCAGTTTCCAGCGGAATCGTCGGCCAACCTGCTGCTCAATGGAGCCCATTAAATCGGATATGGCTTGGCGAAAAGTCCCGTTGAACTCTGCATCCGAATCAATCGGTACGTCATGCAAGCTCTGATTGAGAAATTGAGCGCATTGTCCGTTAGAGTTCTTGCACCACCTATCGAGCGTCAGCGAAAGCAATCCGTCCTTCCGCGAGACAGTCCACTTGGTAATCATTTCTGCCTTTTTTTCCTCTTCCTGCTTTTTTGCGGCATCCTGGGCGAGCTTGGCGGCCTTTGCGGTCTCAAGCACCTTGATCTTCTCGTCCTTGCCGAGATTGATTTCTTTTTTGTCCCAGTCAATCTCGGCAATATAAGGCGTTCCCTTCAGCGCATAATCCAACCCGGATACCCAGCTTGGAGAATCAGATCCATCGACCGGCATGTTCATGTCAACGTCGTCGGGGCTGTACACCTGAAAGGACTCCGGCACCAGGACCACGATCATTTCTCCCAGAGTTGCATCGGCGGAATGTACCTGCCTGCCAAATACTGCTGGTTTACGCCCCTTGTGCCGTACCGCAACTCGGTCGCTGTAGTTCGTCCGGTACTCGTTCTGCTTTTTGATCCTGACAGTCTTTTTCTCCTGGTCGGAAGCGACCATCTGACCGGCTTTTTGGGCATCCGGCGCGGGCTTGGTGTCGGCTTCTGGTTGCTGCACAAAAATACTGCCGGGCGCGGTGGCTGGGGGCTGAGTTTTCGTCGGACTTTGCCTTTGCTGCGCTGGGGGACTGTCCGGCGCAAGAGCGTCTTCAGATATGATGAATCCGGCATACGACTGCCCCGATAATGCGACCAGCATGGTCCCGCCGGCCATAACCAGCCAATACTGCTTTTTCATGTTCTGATTCTCCATTTTTTTAAAACCCACCAAGGACGAGATGAGACGGTCTTTGATCTCGCTGACGAAATTAACCTTCTATAGGCGTAGCCAATCGAAAGCCGCTTGATTTTCAAGATGATAAATAGTGCAAAAGTAAAAATTACATAAGACATCGTCCATGTATTGATAAACAGGAACGCCGGGAAGGTGAACGCAAAAGCCTTGGCATCGAGGCCAAGCAGGGTAGGGGTTTTAGAGGCGTCTTTTAATGGCATGGCGCAATACGGGAATCAGTTTAGTTATTTAAATATAAATGCACTAAATACGGAATATTTTAATTCTATCTTGCCGAGTTCTTTTTCGGACAGCCCACTATAAGCGCAAGCGTTTTGCAGCGTGATCAGCCCATCCTTGTAAGCCTTGAGCGCGGAGTGACCCAGGCTGGTGCCGTTCATGCTCACCTCTTCCTGCAAGGCAGAAGAGATATCGGCAAAATCGAGTGCAAACATCTTGTCCTGCAACGTCCGGGTGATGACCAGCCATTCGCGCAGCGCAACGCGCCCGCCGCCGATCTTCGGGCAAAGCGTCTGCACCACGATCATGTTAAGAGATCCCAAAAGCCGTTCTGCCACAGACTCGTTGCCGCCGCCTTCCTTGGCGGCCATCGCCACCATCCGGCGGAACGCGACGCCGACCCTGTTGGCATGCACCGTCGTCAGCGTGCAATGCCCGGTCAGCGCCATCGAAATGCAGCCGTCTATGGTCTGCCCGTCGCGGCATTCGCCGATCAGGACGATGGATAGCGCGCGCCGCATCGCGGTCTCGGTGGCCTCGTGCCAATTTCTCAAGCCGCCCGCATTCCCGCCGATCTGCGTCTGGCTGATCTTGGGTGCTGCAGAAGGAATGCCGTCGTAGATGTACTCGATCGGAGCTTCATAGGTTGCGATCTTGCGCGGATCGTCCTTGTTCTCGATCGCCATGCGAAGGATCGAGGCGATAAGCGTCGACTTGCCGGAGCTGGTCACGCCGGCCACCACGACCAGACCGTTACGGGGCAGGGCGTTCTCCACGATCTCTCTCGGCACCTTGAGGTCGTTGATGTGAGGCGGGTTCTTGGGCAGTACCCGGAACGTGATCGCTATCCCGGCATCGTTGCCATCAAGGCGCGCCGGCAGCATATTGATGCGGAAGCCGATACGCTCGCCGCGCACGGGGCGAATCTCGTAGCGCATGTCGATGGGGCTGCCCTGCGACAGCATAGCGGTGGCATTTGATCCGTAAAGCAGGGTGGCGATGGTCTCGACCTCGAACTGTTGTAATGTTCGGACGGTCGAGCGCGTCTGAATGCCCATCAGCATGAAATAGACAAAATCCTCGGACTGTATGGAGACGTCCGATGCTCCAAGCCTCGCCGCCGTCCATAGTATGCTGTCCAATTCGTTTTTGCCGGCACCCGGCAAGACGGAAAGCGGCAGCACGGGTAGCTCGACTTCGCTCATGGTGACAGCCCCCAGTCGCCTTGCGCGTCTTCCATTGTTGCCGGAGACTCGACGGTCTTAACTCCGACGCCAATGTTGATTTGGTCGGGCTGGACTTCGTTGGTTTCTGGCGATATGGCAAGTACCGGCGACTTGACCATGCGCTGTGCTTCCAGTGTTTTGAACCGGATCATGCCAAGATAATCGCGCTTCAAGCGTTGCAGATTTTCCTTGTAGATCGCATCGGCCTGTTCGCCACCGATTCTCCACCCGTCCTCGACGGCTTTGGTCCATACCTTCTTCTCCCTGGCCGTAACCGGGCGCAACGTGTCCGGCAGCTTGTCGACCGACAGTCTTTCATCTGAAAGACCAGCGAATATGTAGTCGCGCCATGTCGGGACGACGCGCACAAATATGGCTGGGCGCACAATCTTGTAAGACACACCGAAAAATTCGATGCGCTGTGCTTCATTCTTGGTCTCGACACCCTGCGATACAGTATCGATGACCGGCGGGAGCAGTCCGTCATTGGACAGCAATGGCTGAAACTCGAACGTCTTGTCCAGATCATGCGCCCGGAGGTTGACCTGCTCAACAATGCGTTTTGCGCGATCGATCATCCCCGCCTGCGCGCCGACTTGCAGCCCGAATTCCTGGATTGCATTCAACCTGACGGAAAGCTCTGTGGCATCACCATTTGAATAATCGAATAGATCGTTGATGCCGGGGGAGGCGATGGAGATAGATGGGGCGGTGACCAGCAAGCGATGAGGGCGCGCTCAAACAATCTCATTGCTGGACGCCCCCGTTGAGCTGGAACACAACGACTTCACGCCCCAGGGTGATCGAGGCCATCTTGCCTAACTGGACTGATGCGTCCTCAAGCACTTGCCAGAGGGGCACTTTGTTATGGTGCAAGGATAGAATCAGGTCTTGCTGAGGTTTTTTGCCAATCAGCCGCACGCTGCACAGCTTCGATTTTTTCAGGTCTTCCACGAGCAGCATGATGTCGCCATCGAAGTCCAGCGAAACTATCCGGGATGTGCAACCTTGTACTTGCGTCACGGGCGACAGGGCGGGGCGGTTCGAAACGTCATTCAATCGTTTTAATTCCGAATGCACCTCGTCGGCCAGGCTACTTAGTCCGTCAAGCACAACGATGTCGCCGTCCTTTTTGGTCGTGGTGCATCCTTGAGTGGTCATGGCAAGTATGACTACGGCAGCAATGATGATTCTGCTCATTTTTTACTTCCTATCCGTCTGGTTTTCGCCAAGCGGATCTAGTGCGGTGATCGTTTTCGTTATGGGAAGAGAAGGCACAGAATAGATGTGCGCGGTATAACAAGTATTCCCGTCAGCCTGAAACTCATATTTCTCGATTGATGCAGGCGGCTCGATACCGACAATCGAGGTGACGCGGTAATTCTTGATGATGTAGCAGGGCGATTTCGCTTGCTTGAATACAGCTGGATTGATGCCGGACGTAAATGCAACGGCCACGCCTTTCTTGTACAGCCACCTGGACGGGTGGAAGTTCAGCGGCGGTCCTTGATGGTTTTCGCTGGACGGAGCCGGTGAGGAGATCGTTTTCGTTACAGGAAGAGAAGGCGACATCATTTCGCTCTCGGCGACCTCCTGTTTGATCAGGACTGCCCCGCTATCTGCCTCGGCTCCGTCGCCATTTTTTGACTGGACGGCAACATCGGGCTTTGCATTTTTGATCAGAATTCTTTTCGTTATGTTGCGACTTTGGTGAATGGGATGGCTCAAACCGGCAGCCGATGCCGCGCGTCCCGCTTGAGCGCCTTTTGCCTTGCACCGGCTGCCGACATCGAGCAACCACACCCCTTTGGCACCAGCCGCCCGGACATCGATAAGTGCCTGCTTCGCAAGCTCCGGCGACACAAAGCATCCGACAGCGACACGGGCGGCGTATTGCTGACTTCTTGAGTGCAGCAGATATGCGCCCAACGCCTTGAACGCAGGATCGTCAAGGCGCTTTTTCGCCAAATCGACCTGAGAATAGGAGCCGGTTATAATAGTTAATTGTGCATAAGAATTACTTGCATAAAATAACGTTAATGCGATTAGGCCGACGGTTACGCAATTATGGAGCTTACTGGTAAAGGGATTCGCCATTTGAGGATCTTGTTAATTAATAATGGTTGACAGAATTGAATAGCTAATAGGGATTATTCTTGCACAATATATTTTGTTATGCAAGAATAAATAAAACATAAATCGTTATCCGTGAGTGTTAGCGTTCAAGTTGACGTGAAGTAGTAACGGGGGAAGATCAATTTACAATGATAGAGCGGCAAAAAAATGGCAATTTTGGTTGGCAAAGCATCGGAACATCAGGTAATCAGATCGGAACAAGTTGGCTATATCCCAACGCGAACCATCGATACCGAATATCAGTACGGAAAGATCGTCCGTCGCATCATGCTTCGTTTGGACTCGTACAACGAAGAGCCATCCATCGAAAACATCGTACTACTGATGGAGCGCACCGCACCGCAGCAATCCAGAGCAACCGTTCGACTGTACCGCTCCGCTATCCTTCACTACATCGACCAGCAAAAAGCGCTGGGGCTCATCTCCGACAAGAGTGCCGAAAATGCCGTAAGCCTGCTCAAGTCTTTCAAGGGTCACGAAGGCCGCGCACAAAAAACATCGGCAAAGAAAGCCAAGCACGCCAGCGAAAGATCTATCGAAAGACTATCCAAAAAGCTGGACGCATCGCGTTCGACAGTTGCGGGGCTGGCTAAAAGTCTGTTCCTGTCCAGCGTAATGCTCGGCCTGCGTCCTTCGGAGTGGTTCGCTGCACACCTGGATGCCAGCAAGCTGCACATCAAAAACGGAAAATCAACGAACGGACGCGGAACGGGCGAATTCAGGATCATTGACCTATCAAATCCCGTGCTGATGCTAAATCGTCAAAAGATCGGCGTCATCGAGCAGACGTTGTCCACCATCCGGTCTGCAATCTCGGATGATCGGACGAGAGCAAACCTGTTATCAGAAATGCGGCAGGTGGTTCGTCGCTGCAAAATAATGAGTGGCGGGCGCAACATCACCTTTACCACCGCGCGACACCAGTTCGCGGCCAACATGAAAGCCGCCGGACTGACGAAGCGCGAAATCGCAGATCTGATGGGTCACGCATCGCCGGATACAGCAGCAACACATTATGGCCGCCGGGTGTCCGGCCACAAATCCTTCTCACTAAAACGAGGTCTAAATGATAGCGCCAGGCCCGTGAGCAAAAACATCGAGAGACAGACATGAACAACAAAACTAAACCGGCCATTCTCAACAAAGAGGGAGTACAGCTTATCGCGGCGAAGAACAGGTTTTATCCTCTCGCATACCAGACCATGTCGAAAGTCCTGATATGGCAATCCGGCGTATCGATGGTGCTGATCATCGGGCTGGTCGCCGTCATTATCTTCAGACCCGCACCGCAGAGTTACGCGGTCAGCCCGGACGGCAAGATCACACCTCTCGTACCAATGACCCAAGGGGTCGGCTCGGAGGCAATTCTTGACTTTGTATCCAAGGCGATCATCGCCAGCTTTTCTCTCGATTTCCAGAATTGGCAGAGCCAGATCGGTGGCCTCGCCAAGTATTACACGGATGACGGCTACAACGCTTTTGTGCAGGCAATCGAGCCGATTAAAGCTCGTGTTGTCGAAGGCAGATATGTAACTTCTATCGGTTTTGCGGAGCCTCCCATCATCGCCAAATCTGCGGTCATCGACGGAACCATGAAATACAAGATCACCGCCCAAATCCTGATCGGGTTTGAAGGGCAGACCAAAAAGATCAGTCCTCAGTTGTGGGATGTCAGTGTCATCGTAGAGCGGACAGACATGACGAAGTCGGTCAATGGTATCGCTATTTCGAGTGTCGTAGCAAAGCCAGCAAGGTAAGGGGCGCAAGGTTGTTCTATATCAACTTAGGGGCAGGAGGTTAGGAGGGTTTAAGGTCGGGGTGTCAGGTGTAAGGTTGTTCTTTTTTAACTTAAATTTAGGAGTTTTGAGAATGGTTACAAAGCGGGCGAAACAAAGCGATTTTTGTCCTTGCACTTGCACGATGCTACAACTGGTCAGGCGCATCAATAGCACAAAAAAAACCGGGCAATTGTTTGAATCAAAATTCCTGGAGGGTGTCCGTCACTGCCGTATCGTCATCGCCGCCGCAACGAACGGAGAAATCAGTTGAAGCAAATCACGCGATATTGCGTGGTGGCAGCCATACTGCTTTCCTGCGACATGGCTGCCGCCAGTCCGTCCGATATGCTCGGGAAGGCGGCAGCCACCGTTAGTGGCAACGGGAAAGCGCCACTTTCCTCCGCAACGGACACCTCTTCGCCGACCTCGTTCCCGCCAATTCCTCTGGCATCCGACGAATCTCCAATCGTGGACGAAATCAAGGCGTCCGAGCCAACGCCAGAAGAAATACTGCAAATCAAAAAGATTTGGCAGGATGTAAATAATGCAAAAGGCAGACCGATAGGCGATCAGCCTCGCCCTGTTATCACGACCGTCAGCATTGACCTGTCGCCAGGATCCACCCCGCCGGTCGTGCGCGTGTCAAACCAGACCGGCTCGATCATGGCTTTTTTAGACGCTACCGGTAAAGAATGGCCGATTGCGCATGTGGTCAACATGAGCCAGGACACCATTGACGCACAGGATAAGCCCATCGAAGGATCAGCTGGTAATTCGCTGTTTGCGAAGATCAAGCGGTACGGTGCATCCGGCAATATCGGCGTGTTTCTCAAGGATCTGTCCACGCCCATTATCATCACGATGTTGAGCGGGCAAAAAGATGTTGATTACCGCGTCGACTTTCGCGTTCCGGCATTGATACGACCATCGACGCCAGACCATCCCGGCGCCGTCGCTGCGGTGAGCAAGACCGAATGGGATGATCGTCTATCCAATGCGCTTATGGCGATCACGCCAGCAGGGTGCAAGGCTCAAAACACCTCCAGTCCGGACGTGATGGTGTGGGCTTGTGAAAAAAGCCAATCGATCATCCGGTCTAAAGGGGTGCTGCTATCACCCGCGCCGCTAAATGGCCGAAAACTGGTCGCGTCCGACTCAACAAAGGCATACCTCATTCCGTCCTCTCCCGTTTTATCAATGCTGATGAACGGCATCACGGCTTCGATCAGGGTAACAAACAAGGATTAGCATGGCGACAATCGACAAAGGAGCAAAGAAATCTATCGGCATCATGGCAGCGCTCATCGGTGCTGCGGTAGTTGTCGTTTTCGTGGGCGTCACCATGATAAAGACCTCGATGAGCTCTTCCGGCAGCAAGGCTTCCGTCCCTATTGCGGGCAATGACGAGAACAAACCCTTGTCCGGTGCTGATTCCGACTATAACGACAAACTCAAGGTCGTCGATGCCGATGCCGCGAAAAAAGCAAAATCGGATGGCGGGACGTACATCCCAATATCCTCTGGCATTGAAGAGGACGCGAACACGGCACCGATTACAACTGGTGTCAACGCTGGCGTGTCGTCCAGCGGCATAGCCGCCACCAACGGAAACAAACTTGTGTCGAGCGCAACGGTTGCTACTGCTGGAAAAGTAACTGGTACGACAGAAACGACCACCACAGGAAACAGGCCTGCGCTTGGTTCATCGACGGACAAAGTGGCTGGAGCGCAGCCCAAACCGAACTTTGTCTTGCCATCCTTTCCGGCTGATCCGAACGCACCCCAACCGCCACCGCCGGCTGTTACATCGGCTGCTGCTGCGGCTGCAGCAACCAACAACGGGCAGGGGCAATCGGCTGAACAAAGGTCTGCGGTGCTGGATCAGATTTACAGCCAGGAAGAGAAAAAGAAGCGTGATGAAATCAACGAGAAGAGGATTACCGTAAAAATGACGCGCATCGGGCAGATTGCAGAATTCCTGGCAAAGAACGATGAATATTCGCCCATCAAGCCATCCGCGTCCTGGATTAAGACTTCCTCGTCCCCAGCCCCGCTGATCGAGGCAGCATCATCTCCGGCTGAGACGAAGCCCTTGGCAGAAGAAACGATGGTCATCAAGAGCGGCGAAAAGGTTTATGTCAACATCGAAACGTCCATCGACACCGACGAGCCATCAACTGTATTCGGGCAGGTATTGTCAGGCAAAGCGAAGGGATGGATGATCTTCGGCAAGGCGACCCAAAATCCGAACTACTCGGTCAGTATTATGTTCGATACGCTGGTACTGCCTAGCGGAAAATCGGCCAAGATCAACGCAATGGCCATCGATCCCAACACCGGGCGCACCAGCGTTCAGGGTACGGTAGATCACAAAATTTTCGACAGGTTTGTGTTGCCGATGGTGGCGGGCGGCCTGGGTGCGTTTGGTGACCTGATGAGCAAGCAGGGCACGACGACAACCCTGAACCCGCTGACCGGAGCGCCAATGTCGTCTTCTAACAATATGGACATGGCGCAGATCCGCAATGCCTCTATCGGGACTGGCGTCAAATCCGTGACCACCAACATAACGAAAGAGTCGGATAAAGCGACACCGTCAACCAGCACAAAAAGAAATCTTGGGATTGAAGTAATTTTTATGCAAGAAGTAATGATGCAATAATATTTGCGCAACTTAGATTGGAGATAACAAGTTATGAACGGTAAGTCAAATCAACCGGCGACCAGCCTGATCGAGAACGTGAACCTGTCGCCAATCGAAAAGAAGCTGGCGAAACTGGAAGAACAGAAACAAGCGCTTCTGTCACAGCAGCGCGAGCAGCGGAGAAAGGTCGCAAAAATCCGTGTCAAAACTGAGTCGACAGAAAGGAAATCATGGGAAGGGGAGGTTGCGCGCAGCTTGCGCAGATTTTATCCGATGCCGGCATCCGAAATTGCGGAACGGCTTGACACGTCCATCAATAAACAAAACGGGGAACAAGCATGAGCACAGAACACATCAGTGGTGGTGATGATGGCGAGGACACCTTTGCCTTTTTGTCTAGTGGAGGCGAGGGTGGTGGCGATCTTACCAACCGACACCCAAGCGAAGGAAATTTATCTCCATCTGCAGACGACATTTTGGTCGGTGCGGCAATCGGGTCGGATAGAACCGACCCCTTGACCAACCAGCCCGTACAAGCTGACTTGGGCAAGAAGAAAGGTTTCTTCGCCAAGCGCAAAAAAATTGTGCTGATTGCTGTTGGCGGGTTTTTGTTGCTGATCGTTGCCAGCATCGTGATGACCGTCTTGAACAGTAATAATGAACAGGTTCGCAAAGAGGCGGACAGAACGAAGGCTGCCGCGCTTGCCGTCGAGGAAATGAAGCAGCAGCAAGAAGACGCAGTAGCGGCGGCTAAAAAGAAAGCCCGTGAAGATGAAGATGCGCGCCGTGCAGCCGAGGAAGCCGCCGCTACTGCGTCTTCAAAGGCGACATCGGTGGAGTCGCAGATTGAGCAGCTTAAGATCGAGAACGCCAACCTGAAAACCCGGCTGAAAGCCGCGTTATCCGCCAAGCCGAAAGTAACGGTGGTCGAGAGGGTGGTCGAGAAGGTGGTCGAAAAACCTGTTCAGCCAGCTCCCGAGCCACCCAAGGAAGACCTGCCAAGGTCGCACTGCGAATTCAAGGGATCGTTGGTCAATCGCGCCTGGCTGGACTGTGATGGCAAATTGATTTCCGTCAAGGCTGGGGATCCACTGCCCTACCCGTACCGCGAAGTCGTTAAGGTCAACGATGGACAGTCAAGCGGCGGGTCGGTGCTGACCACCGCAGGCGGAGTAATCGAATAATGGCAATCACCGACCTGTCGCAGACACTCATCGATGTCAGCAAGGCGATGGTCTTGCTTAACGGCGAGCATGGGTTGGTAGCTCTACTGGCCGCGTTCGTTGGTGCATTCTTCGTGATGCAGGGGTTTTGGCGGCTGAAAACTACCGCCATGTCCAGCGGGAACGGTGGTGGTGAAAAAAATCCGTTCATGCCGATTTTTTTTGGCATCCTGCTGTTGAACTTCTGGCAGGCGCAATCACAACTGTCCGATCAACTAGCACTTACCGGCAACATGCTATCGCCTGCCGTACCTGCCGGATACCTGACGCAAATGTGGCAGGCCATCAAGGTCATCCTGAATGGATTTGGCGTCATAGCGATTTTTCGCGGATTGCTGTTGGCCAAGTCCGCCGGAGACGGCACGGCGGGAGGACATCAGTCTCCCGCATGGGGGGCGTTGTGGCACATAGTTGGGGGGGCAATACTTATGAAAATCTAACCCTGAAAGTGTGCGGCTGATTTGTTTTTTTATTTGTTTTTTTATTGACCACAACCAGGAGACTCACATGAAACTGAACTACACCCTTCCGCAAATAATTTTGGTCATGGCGGTGGCGGCGGCATTCTCATCCCCGGCATACGCAGGACTGGACCAGATGATCAATGGCGCAACCCAAACGCTGACTCAGGGCATGAAGCTGTTGAACATCGTTGCCGGATTCGTCGGCGCATACTTTGTTTTTACCGGCGTGATGAACTGGAAGAAGTCGAGCAGCGAACAAGGCGGTCATCAAATGGGCTTCAAGGAAATTGTTGTGCCCATCATCGCCGGGGTTTGCCTGCTAGGCTTCTCCGCCTTCATCATGCTGACTTCCAGCACTTTCGGACTGACGTCGAGCACGGTCGGCAATCTGCAATAAATCAAGGATGTTTTATACTCCCGCTTCGCAAGAGGCGGGGGTGAAAAACTTCAATAAATTAACTTAGGTTTCTATTATTTTGGAGTATTAAACATGCAAAACGATAAGACAACGCAAACACCGGGCAATCTGGGATCGAGCCCAGCATCTCCCTCTCTGATCTTTCACATTCAAGCCGAGCAGGTTGGCGGCGAACTGGTGCAGACCGTCAATGCGCGAGATATGCATGAGTTTCTAGAGTCCAGGAAGGACTTTTCCAGTTGGATTAAAGACCGTATCCAGAAGTATGGTTTTGTTGAGAACCAGGATTTCGTTGCGCGCTCACCAGATTTGGAGAGCGGAAATAATCAAGGACTTAGCTCATTTCAGCCCGGCGGCAACCGCAAGGAATATCACCTCTCCCTAGGCATGGCAAAAGAGCTGTCGATGGTCGAGCGCAATGCTCGTGGCAAACAGGCGCGGCAATACTTCATCGAGTGCGAACGCCGCCTCAAGCTCAAGGAGGTGTCCGTCGTCAATCCGGCCAGGCTGACCCGCATGCAACTGATCGGGATGGCCATGCAGGCCGAGCAGGAGCGGCTGGTGCTGGAAATGAAGGTTGAGGTGATGCAACCCAAGGTTGATGCGCTCGATCGCATTTTGACCTTTTCCGATGGCTCATTGTGCGTCACTGATGCTGCCAAGCACTTGCAGCTCGCGCCCAAAAAGCTGTTCTTGTGGTTACAGGTCAACAAGTGGATATACCGTCGAGCAGGCGGCAATCACTGGATCGGGTATCAGGATCGCATCCAGAGCGGACTGGTTGAGCAAAAGGTCGGGACGGTTGAGCGTACTGATGGCACGAAGAAGATTGTCGAGCAGGCGCGCATCACCGCAAAAGGACTGGCAATGCTGGCCGAAAAGTTTGAATCTCGCGCCGCCTGATAGATTACGCATAAATAACTATTGCACTAAATATAAAATGGTTTTAACATATGACTGCGTTGTGGTGACGCATAGGCAATCGGATATTCAGTCTTCTAAAGGCTGGCTTGTTCGACCGAATCAGGACCTCCTGGTCACGACTGCCCGGAATACCACCGTACAGGCCAGCTTTTAGGAGATTAAATGTTTCTTATCATGCAGCATTTCTTTGCATTTTTGCGGTACAGGAGTACGTTTCCCGCAATGGGGACTGCGTTGGATTGCTCATGCAAGCAACTGGGGTTGTTCGTATGACTCAACCCCTGACTCATCCCCTTACGCCGCCAGATTGCGATCTGCGTAAATATCCGTTTATGCCGCTAGATGTTGTGCGATTACGTGACAGCGATCTGGCCGCGCTGGAAACCCCAGAATCATGTTGGGCGGCAGTTCTGCTCTGGTGTGCCTCGTGGCACCAGATACCAGCAGCGAGCCTTCCTGATGATGATCGCGTGCTTGCCAACTTGGCCGGGTTCGGTCGGATCGTAAAAGAGTGGATGAAGATCAGGAACGGTTCGCTGCGTGGCTGGATCAAGTGCTCAGATGGGCGTTTGTACCATCCCGTGATTGCTGAAAAGGCAAACGAAGCATTTAAGGGGAAGCATGTGCAAGGTTGGAAAACTGAATGCGCGCGCATCAAGAAGCACAACCAGCGGCACGAAACTAACGTACCAACTCCAACGCTTGAAGAATTTCTGTCCCAAAGGACAGTAACAACATGTCCCGAGGGACAACCTCAGTCCGCCCCAAATGACAGTAACGAATTGTCCCTAGTAGAAACGAGTGATGTCCCGAGGGAAACCCTATCCAATAGAAAGGGAGAGGGAGAGGGACATGGACAGGGAAACATAAACCCTACCAGCCAGCAAGTCACGCACGACCCAACAAAGTTCCGGATGCACCTTGGCTGGCAACCCTCCGCGCATGTTGCAGTCCTAGCAAAGCAGTCGTGCGTCACGATCAAGCCTGAAAAAGTGCCGGAGTTCATCGCCCATTGGCTGACGCAGGACAAGACACAACGCACACAAGCCGAGTGGGATAAGGCACTACTTCAATCAGCGATGTACGACCGGAACAGGTCAGCCGGCGTAGTACCAAAATCACCTAAACCAAGCGCCTCGGGGCAACGCCAATACGGGAATGTAACCATTTCGCTATGAACACTATCATAAAAAACAAGCCGGATCGCTGCGATACCCACGGTGATTTTGAGAGCCGTAATGTGTACAAAAACGTTTGGACTAAATGCCCCCAGTGTGCCGCAGAACAGCAGGCGGTAGAACAGCGGGAAAAGGAAGAGCGGGCAGCAGTAGCGCGTTTTCTTGCATGGCAAAAGCAACTTGGAGAAGTTGGGATACCGGAACGTTTTAGCAATCGGACGCTGGGGAGCTATGTTGCCGAGAACGAAGGGCAGTGTCGCGTTCTGGCATTCGCGCAAGAGTACGCCGAGCATTTCGACACGGTTCAGAAAACAGGGCGCAGCGCGATCTTTTGCGGCCAGCCTGGCACCGGTAAGACACATTTGGCGGCAGGCATCGGACTGCGTTTGATGGAAATGAATAAGCTGGTGTTGTTCACCACGGCGCAGCGCGCACTCCGGCGCATCAAGGACTCATGGCGTAAGGACTCAAAAGAATCAGAAAGCGATGTGGTCCGCCTACTGGTGCAACCAGACCTGCTTATTCTCGACGAGATCGGCGTGCAGTACGGAACGAAGTTCGAGGAAAACGCCATATTCGACATCCTGAACGAGCGGTACGAGAAGCGCAGGCCGTGTCTGTTATTGTCGAACCAGACCTTGCAGGAAGTTCGCACATTTATCGGTGAACGCGTGTATGACCGCTTGCGTGAGGATGATGGGAAGTGCGTTCCGTTTGATTGGGCGAGCCATAGGGGAAGTGCAGCATGATCAAGCATTGTCCGACAAGTTGCGAGAGATCTGCATGTTGATCATTTCCGCCAAGCGCGGCAAGTGGCGCGACAAAGGAGGGATCGAATCCGCCGACAAAGAGTTCGCAACCCGCAGGCCGCAGATCGTCTCCCGCGATGGCGGGCGTTGCAGGTTTTGCAATGCGAAACTGGAGAAGATGCACGTCCACCACAAGGATGATGATCACTCGAACAACCAGCCATCTAATCTGATGACGACTGATGAGCTTTGTCATGCCGTCAATCATGTTGGTCTGTTGGGTAAAGCTGGACACATCGTCTATCTGCCATCCATTTCGCAAGAGGATATTTCCCACCTTACCCGCGCAATCATTGTCGTGATCGCCAGGGGAGGAAAGGATGCCGAGGACGCAAGACAGCTTGCTCGCTACCTGATCGCCACATTTACCGAGCCGGTTGTGGCGACATTCGGGTCTGACAGCCCAGTCCATTTTGGCAACGCGCTCCTGCAACTGTCTGACTCAAGTTACAACAACCGTACATCGACCATGAAGGACGTGCGCGTCCTGTTCGATGTGGCCGCCCTATCCAAAGGCGCGGGATCTATTGCCAAGTCGCTCTATCCAAAGGCACCGGACGACATTGTTGGCGACTGGCGCAGGATAGCGGACGACATCGAAACCAGAGCGGGGATGCAAACATGAGTCCCGTCGTGAGTACCGGCGTCGCGTTCTTCGATACCACCAACGCAAAAGATGGTGGAGGATGGTGTTCGATGGGTGGTAATCGCGCCACGCGGTTCAATGGGTTCTCCGATCTGAATGCCGGTTACATCTGGGTCACCAATCTGTCCATGATGGAGTTCTTAGAGCAAGGGCTGTCGAAGGCCGCGCATCTGCGCAACGCGACCTTCTTTCATTTGTCGCTCACACAGATAGCCAATGATTGTGGTTTTCAGCAGGATTCATCAATTCCATCCATTGTGGAGGCGTTAAGCGGGGTCGCCACTCATACCATCACAATAGCCAGGCGTTGCATGCCCGGCTTGCGCATTCTTGATTCGCTGCACGAAAGCGTTTACAAATTCCTGGGTCTGGACGATTACAAAAACGATCCCGCGATAATGTATCAGCCACTGTTTCAGTCCGCCTTCCAGGAGAACTCGCAGGTTGGCGGCTCATGGCTGCAAGGCTCGGACACGGTGCGCTTATCGATGAATCGCGTCGATTTCGCAGAAGAGGTACTCAGCTATCCTTTCCCGGTGGGGGCATGGCGTGATGAGCGCAGCGATATGACAGCCGACGAATTTATCAACCTCGACGTGCCGGCCCTCGCTTGCGCGGAGGTTGACCTTAAAGCTGCCAACAATCCGAATTTACTGGCATTCGGGGTGCAGTGGAGCGGCACGGCAGTGATGCGGGAATGGATCACCCAGCCGGAAGCGGCCATGCTCAAAACGGCTGGGGCAAAAATAAAAATCAGCAATATCCTTCGAGGCAGCTCAGTCAGCGACGGCTTTGAGCTGCCGGAGTTGATTACGAATGATCCGCTGACCCGGTCTTCTTATTCCGCAGGCCTGGTTGCCGAAAGTTTTTTGCACGCGCTCACATCGAAAAGATATGTCTGGAATTCCAAGAATTTGAGGAATAAGTATTTTTTCCCGGCCAGAGCGGTCTATCTCAAAGCTGTGGACAGGATGCTGTCGTACAACCTGGCCATGCAAATGTCCGATCGCAATTACATCGTGTCCAGCTATGGTTTGGGCGTGGTCAACATTCAGGTAACGGAAGACTTGTACGTGGAGGCGGTCAAGGATGCAGCAGACCTTGGATTTGCCATTGTGGCATCAAAATTCAGACAGAAATAACATGCAACATTCATATTACTTCGCAGCTTGTATGAACAGGCTCTCGCTGTTTTCATCCGGGAAGTCCAGGATCGAGATAGATCATCTCGCATTCAAGCATATCAACGAACAGAGTCCCAATACCATACTTGGAATTGCCCGCGTATTCATGGGAGGCATCAACGACCAGGATTTTGGGCAGAACATCAAAAAAATCATGGCCGGCGGCATGATTGACAGGCTGAAAATAGAGGCATCGAACATTGTTTCATCCATGAAAAATTCGATATAGGACGGCGATGAGTGCGAATTACCAGAAACATGATCTGGCCTCGCGTGGAAAATCCACCTGCGCGCTGAAGTTCCGTACTGTGCAGCGCGAACAAAGACTGACAAGCCAGGATCGGCGGGTTCGTATTGCCGCTGTCAGACAATGCAAACTCACCCCGGAACAGCATGAACGCGCGCTAACTGATGTTGATTTCCAAGTCTGGCTCATTGCCGCCAAAAGGAAATTAACGCGATTTAAAAATCTTGATGCAATTTTGCATCATATGTAACCTTGTAAACATGAAATGGGAGCAGGTGTGAGTCAAACAAAAATCAGCGCGTCAGAAGTTTTTATGGTGATGGCTATCGAGAAAGTGGTGTTCAACGGAATGGGCAACATCAATCCGAGCGACATCAAGCTTATCCCGGTATCCGGTAGCGAGAACGAATCGTCTGTCTACGCACACTTTCACGAGAACATGAAGCACCTGAAAATTATCGGTGTCTCGTCGCTCGAATACCTGCGCTTTCAGGAACAAATCCTGCTGGATCACCTCAAGGAAAATAATCTCGAACTAAATCCTGTCGCTGACAAGACGCTCGAGCGAACATGATCGCTGAAGGTCAATCGCGAATGGCGTTGCAACAACTAAAATATCAAAGGGGATTTAATGGCTTGGTTCTGGATGTTCCTACTGGTTTCGGTTTTCTTTTTGATCCTGTTCTTCAGCAAACAATTCGTCGTCGGGGTCGAGACGATCGCGCAATGGGTGTCCTCGTTCGTCAAGCAGGACTTTTCCGCGTTCGTCACACTGGAAAGTGTGGTGGATGATGTGACTTTTTTGCGAAACGACGGGGGTATGGTGTCCGTGATCGAGTATGCCGGCGCTACGCAGATCATGGGGCGTACCGAATACCTGCAAATGTCGGATGCGGTGGATAATTTCTTCGCGAGACAAATGGGCGGCGTAGGACACGACTTGCAAATTATCTATCGGCAGGACAGCGGCAGCTCCGGCGTTGCGATCAGAAATGCTCTGGCAAAGACGCGGGCTACCGCGAACCGGATCGGGCTGGACATCGAGGACGTGCTGGATGCCGAGGAAGATACGCTCAAGAAGGTGGTGGTCGACGAATCGATCTGGATCATCGTTTCCACCTCTCTTGCCGTGATCGAAAACAAAGAATCACTGCAAGAGGATGCCAAGAGAAAAGCCGACTTGGCGAAGCAGATGGATTTACCGTCGTTAGGCTCGGCGCAGAATCCTCTCAAGATCGTCGAGGAGTTACTGCCCAAGCACGAAGGGTTCGTGAATGAAGTCAAGCATCTGTTCAACACGCCGGGCAGGTCTTTTGCGCGCATCATGGATTGCCACGAGGTTGTTTCGGCCATCAGGCGCGAAATACAGCCGCTATCCACCAGCCCGGACTTCCGCCCATGCCTTCCTGGTGACCGCGCTCCGATGACAACGACCATGTATGGCGCGCGCCCGTGGGAGGATATCTACTATCCGCCCATCTGGTCGCAAGCATGCAACTCCGAGATTACCGAGTATTACAGCGGCGGCATGGAAAAGGTGTTGGTGGACGGCATGTGCCACGGAACGGTAGCAATGGATCTTCCTCCGCAGACGCCCGAGCGGTTCGACTTGCTGATGAAGCGCTTGCGCCATATCCCGTTTCGGATTTCGTACCGAATTTACAACAGCGGACTTGAACGGTACAAGCTGAATCACACCCTGGTTCAATTCCTGTCCTTCAATCCGAAATCGGAAAACCGCGCAACCAAAAACGCCATCGAAGCCATCATGGAGAAAGCCAAGGGTGACGTTGACTCGGAAAAGACCGATCCGGCGCTTGGTCTGGCGCTAACGATCACGACATGGTCGGAAAGCGAAAAGACTTGTGTGCAGAACATGCAGCTTATCCAGCGATCGATGCAGAGCTGGGGAGGGTGCGACGCCCTGCCAAAAGCGGGCGACGCCACCGACCTGTTCGTTTCGTCATTGCCCGCTCTGTCACACAGCACGCCAGCCCGGTTCACATTGAACAATGGCAGCGACATTGCAAAAATGCTTCCTTTGTTCCGTCCTGCTTCGCTGTGGAAGGATGGCGCGGTGATATTTACTTCGCCCGACGGCAGAATGATGCCTTTTCAGCCGGGGTCGTCGTTGCAGAACGCATGGGTTTACCTGATCTTCGCCACAATGGGTTCCGGCAAGTCGGTCCTGCTCAACACGATCGAGCTTGGCATGTGCCTGGCTCCGGGATTGAACCGCCTGCCGCTGATGACCGTGATCGACATTGGCGAGTCGGTCGCGGGCATGATTTCCGTAGTGCAATCGTCGCTGCCGGAAGCCCGCAAGCACGAGGCGGGATATTTCAAGGTAAAGATGAGCGCGGAATTCGCATTCAACGTGCTCGATACGCAGTTGGGCTTTCGTTTTCCGCTGGCGCAGAGACCGGGACTTTTTGCGCAATTTCCTGACCATGATCGCCACACCCGCAGGCGAAAAGACCGCCGACAGGATGATCTCAGAACTGATGGGTATGGTGGTTGACGAGGCTTACAAGGAGCGCGCTGACGACCGCAACCCGGTGAAATTCCAGTTTGGCATCGATCAGCAGGTTGACGATTGCGTCAAGGATGCCAGCATCAAGATCGACCAGGAAACGACTGGTGGGAAGTAGTTGACGATCTATTTGCCGCAGGGCAGATCGAAAACTGCCATCCGTGCACAGCGTTACGCCGTTCCTACGTTGTCCACGGTCCCGTCCATTCTCAAGAGCGGTGTCGTCATGGATATGTTTGCCAAGAACAATCCGCAGGGTGCTGCGCTGATCGAGACGGCGTCCATTATGATCAACTCGGCAATACGTGACTACCCGGTACTGGCTGGGGTGACTCAATGGGACATCGGGTCATGTCGCGTGACCGGCATCGACCTCAACGACGTGCGTGGCAACGGCGAATCTGGCTTCAAGCAGACCGCGCTGATGTACGCCTTTGCGCAGCAGTCGGCGGCACGCAATTACTACATACATGAGGACATGTTGCCTCTTTGCAAGGAAGCGTATCGCGCTTACCACAAGGAGCGGGTCGAGGATGCGAAGTCCGAGGTCAAGTCCATCATTTACGACGAATTCCACAACACCAAGGGCATCGAGGGTATTCGCCGCATCGTGAGCATTGATATTCGTGAAGGCCGCAAGTGGAACATCATGGTTGTGCTGGCCAGTCAGCTTCTCGAAGACTTCGATAGTGACGCCGTTGACAATATGACCGGCACGTTCATCCTGTCGGCATCGAACGAAGGTGTAGTGAAAAAGTGCAAGGAAACCTTCGGGCTGTCCGAGTCGGCCGTGAACGCACTCAAGACCGAAGTGGTGCGCCCCGGTACCGGTATGGTGATCTTCAATACCAAGTCCGGACAGAACATCCAGGTGTTTCATAACCACCTGTCACCGATCAAGATGTGGGCTTTCACGACCACGGCGGAAGACAAGATGCTGCGAAAGTTCTTGTATGACGCAATGCCAGCATCACACGCGCGAC
This sequence comes from uncultured beta proteobacterium, assembly GCA_963827265.1. Classification (GTDB taxonomy): domain Bacteria; phylum Pseudomonadota; class Gammaproteobacteria; order Burkholderiales; family Gallionellaceae; genus Gallionella. Next base: position 25,914 of record CAWHAD010000013.1, read on the forward strand.
GACTGCTTGCCAAGCGATTCCCGAAATCCGGGCAATTCAAGTCGTACATCGAGCAGCAGCGCAATCGCATGATGTCATCCGACGACAACGGCAACGTGATCCAAATGGTGGCCGACGAGATGATCGCCGATTACCGAAATGGGTCTGCAGCTTGATTTTATATTTATGCAAGTTTGATTTATGCAATAATAACGGACATATATTGCAACCCCAATGGAGAAAGGCATGCCGGTAAATCTGAAGCAAGATGATCAACCCCTCTCTTTTTCACAAAAAGAAATGGAAAGCGCCGTCGAGATCGCTCACCTTGCAGGATGGTTCGGCTATCTCACTCCAAACTCCGCCGATGCCATGTCGCAGTTCATCACATGGGCGGTCGAATTCGAGAAGACCGAGTATGAAGACGACAACTGGAAGGAGTTCATCGAATCCTTCGCGCGCGGCAAGATGATCGATGAAGTCAGCGGGGAAAGGGCTTCTTTTGGCAATGTGAACCCAGAGGGGGTTAGGCGCATCATCGCTCGTGCCAAGAAGGGCACGTCCATGGCCAACATGCCGGTTCCGGCTCCCGGTAGCGCAGACACGTTTCACCCTTCATACGATAGCGCTGTGTGTGATTTTCGCGGAATTGAAATACAGGCTTGCCGCGATGCCCATGACGGGGGTGTTATCGAAGACAACGAGAGCCCTGATTATTTTGGGGTGTATTTGCGGCGTGCGGATGAGAACGAAGCCGAAGAGACTTTTGCAGTTCATGTCGCCGATTTCAAGACCCATGAAGACACTCAATCCTACGCCCGTGCGCTACGCGGCTTCCTGGAATCCAGGCAGCCGCAAAGCTCCGACCCTGTCGGGCTGCACGACAAATACGAGCGGGCTCGCGACGTTGTGGCACGCGCCTCTCGCCGCCATGCCAACTGAAATGATCAAGAAACCGGAAGTAATCGTGGTGACGTTGTTTAACGGCGACGTTGCACTGTTCGTTAACACAGATGCAGTCATGCAGTTAGACGCATCGGAAGCTGGTAGTGACCCGGGAATGATCGGGAAATACCTAGCCAAAGCATTGGGTGTTGAATTGCAAACATTCAGCATAGCCGTTCCGTCTGACCCAGATTGGTCATGGCACGATGTGTATGAGCTGCTGCCGACCTATGCCGCAATTCCCCCCGAGCAACCTGAGCATGACTTGATTGAAGCCTGTAAGGCGCGGTACGGCGACGAATGCCCCCATTACCCAGTGGAGGACTGGACGTATCTCATCGCCTCTGACGGGTATCGGGGTGGTTACTGGGAATGGGTGAGGAACAAGATCGAGTCGGTGTTCTATGAAGAGGTCGCAGAGCATTTCGGTCTGGACGAAAGTTTTCAGTATGACGGACACCCCGACAAGATACTCGAATATCTGGACGCTTATCACAATGAGAATCGTAATGGACCTGCGCCGTGAGCCAGTTTTTGCTAACGAAAATTTGATGAAGTAACAAATAAATGAAGGATCTGGAGCATGAATACTCTTGATGAAAAGAAGCAGCCACAGTTGCGTGTCATCACGATGCGCGTAGTTATACCGGCCATCAACGATGACACCGCATTTGAAAAGCTGGAAAGCGCGTTGCTGGCTTGCTGCGAGTCCCCGCAAATACAATTTCTAGCCTCCGCGCCAGCCAGTCAGGAGCTTGCCGATGCCTACGCATCGGGTGACATGGCCGCGCTCAACAACCTGCTGGAAAACTCGCCCGTTACCATTCCATTCGGGCTGGACTACAGCATGGTTGACCACCAGCATGGCGGCGTAGCTGCAATTGTTTCCGGCGAAAACTCCGCCTGGATCGGGATTGAAAACCCAAACAAGAATGATGAAGTTCCCGATGGCTCGGTGGCCGCTTATATCAGGCGCACAGACGAGGGCGTAATCGTTGATTTGAATGCCAGCGGAGCTGAGTTTGAGGCGATTTCTTCTGCGTTCGTTGAGTATTCGGATGCACAGGCAATGCAGGATAAGCATGTTAATCGCGATGCCGCCCAGTCTGGTGACAGCATGAAGATGAAGTAAGGAAAGTCAGCTGTTTTTTTTGCAAGTAACAATTCAGACAGGATGGAGAACAATATGAAATTGAGCAAACAAATCGAAAATCTCGCAAAGGTTACCGCACTGAAGCGCCATTTTTCTCCCGGCATTGAAAGCGCATTTTGTACCAGTCTTGACGATCCTGGCTTTTTGGACCGCCTAGTTATCAGTCTTAACAGCGGATCGGATGACACCTTTAGCGATGCGTCCGGCTTCCTTGGTGACGAAGTAAGAACACCACTTCTGACCGACGGGCTTGCGCTTGCCGACTCACTAGAACAATCGCGCGACGAATACATCAATTTCTTCCGCGCCGGCCTGAAATCCGTATTTGCCGGCATTGATCCGGATGCGATTAAAGCTGCCATCGGGAATGTCTCCGAACATGCAGCAAACGAATCGAGTTATTTCCTGGATGGTGACGGTTCCGAGCAGGACAACAGTGCCGACATTTCAAAAGCGATTGATCGCGTGGGTGATCTGCTTGGCATGGCTGATTGCGCATGCGACGACCAATTGCTTGACGTGCCGGAAAGCGCCCTGGTAGCGACGGTCGCCCCATTCGGCAAAAAAGACCGCAACATCGTGCTGGCCGCGCTCCGCTACTATCAGCAGCAAGGCATGGGCGATCAGGCTAACCAGAGCAACGAGATCCGTGACATCGCAACGGACGGCAATGAAGATATTCTAATGGATGATGCGGGAATCGACGACCTGTGTGAGCGCATCAATTTCGCGCAAGAGCCGCGCGTTTTGGTCGTGGTTGAAGGCGGGGTAGCGAGTTATAACTGTGATGCCGGTGTTGATGTCGCGATTTTCGACCGCGATAACTTCGAGGCAGGCGATGCCGATCTGCGCGTCCCGGCGCACTTTGCCGATCTGTCCGCAGCGTATGACATCCCAGTCGAAGGGCAGGGAGATGATGCCGGTGTTGTTGCAGACGCTTCCAAAGTCAAATAATCCGGGGGAAGAACATGAGCCAACAAAATAATCTGCAAGCTGCACGGCTAGTTCAGGTTGCCAACGATCTTCTTGAAGGAGAGAGTGGCGACATTTATTTTGACGCAATGCAGTTTGGGGATACTCAAGCAGCAGAGACGATCAAAAAAACGCAACAAGCCATGAGGGATGCGGCAGAGATTCTGCAAAAAATCGCCTTACTCGAAAAGCCTGTTGCACCGGAACAACTTCATTTGGAACAGATGGCATTGCGGGCGGCGCTTGGGGGGATTATGTGCGAGGTGCCGGATGATTTGGGTGAAGGTTCGGATTACTTGCGCTGGTATAGGGACACCACTGGTAAGGTGGACAAACCGGAAAATATGAATGCATGGGAACCATTTGAGAATGAATCCGACGACTCACTACGTGAGCATATTGACATGGATAAAGCCAACATGTTGGAACACTTTAAGAATGTTCTTCAGGTGTTTGCAGGGCCTATGCGCGTTCTGGTCGTGGTTGAAGGCGGGGTGGCGAGTTATAAAGGTGATGCCGGTGTTGATGTCGCGATTTTCGACCGCGATAACTTCGAGGCAGGCGATGCCGATCTGCGCGTCCCGGCGCACTTTGCCGATCTGGCCGCAGCGTATGACGACATCCCGGTCGAGGGTGGTGGTACCGATAAACCAAAAGCTTAAAAATGACCATGGACAAAGAAAAGACACCGGAACAATCTGCCGGAAAAAACAAGCCTTCCACGTCCTTCATGAACAAGCCTGATCACCATCGCTCCGACGCATGGATCAAGCAGCTCGGACAAAACCGTGGAAGTCCGCGCATCTACCTGGATGGTCTACAGGCCGTTCGCGCCGGGTTTTCTCCCGGCGACAAGTACGACATCGTGATCGATGGCGACAAGCTCGTGCTGGCCGCGAACAAGGACGGCTCGCGTGTCGTCAGCAAAAAGAAGCGCGGAGAGGTTGAGTACCCAGTCATCGACATCAATAGCCGTGATTTGCTTGCCATGTTCGAGGGGATGAAGGCCGTTCGTGTTGTCGTAAAAGGCGACCAGGTTTACATCCTCCCCGTTGCATCGGAATCCCGTAAAAGGGAGCGGCTGGCTCGCATTACCAGCAAGGTCAAGAACGGTGAGTCGATGAACATGGGCAGCTTGTCGCATGGCGGCGGCATCCTGTCGCACGCAATCCACGCCGGGCTTAAAGAGGCTGGAATCGAGGCCAGGCTGACGTTCGCCAACGAGATCCGGGAAGACCTGTTGGAACAGGCTGCCCTTAACAATGATTCATGGTCTGCCGATACGCAAATGATGAACCTGCCGATGCAAGAGCTCGCGCAGGACGAATGGCTGCTCAAGCAACTGCCGAAGCTGGAGATATTGGAGATGGGGCTGCCGTGCAGCGGCGCATCGCGCGCCGGCAAGTCCAAGCGCGGACTCGAAATGATGGAGGATCATCCCGATGTCGGCCACCTGGTAGTCGCCGCACTCATCATTCTGGATCGCACACAGCCTGCCTATGTCCTGCTGGAGAATGTGCCCGAGTATGCCCACAGCGCATCAGCTCAGATACTACGCCATCAGCTCCGCGACATGGGCTATACCAGTTGCGAAGCCATCCTGTCCGGGCGCGATTTCGGTTGTCTTGAGAACCGTGTCCGCTGGTGCATGGTAGCCCATACAAGCGGTACTGCATTTTCATTTGAAGACCTCCGACCCAAGGTCACGATCGTCAAGCTGCTAGGGGATGTATTGAGCGACATCCCGCTTAACGATCCGTCATGGCGCGAAGTCGCCTATCTGAAAGCAAAGGAAGAGCGCGATCGCGCCGAGGGTAAGGGGTTCTCCATGCAGTTCGTGAAACCGTCCTCCAATAGCGTCCCGACCATCAGGAAGGGGTACGCCAAGGGCGGCTCGACCGACCCCCGCGTTCTTCACCCGGAAAACCCTGCATTGTCGCGGTTGTTGACGCCCGGTGAGCATGCCCGCATCAAGGGCGTGCCTGCCAGGCTGTTCGAGGGGCTGTCCGACACCGTCGCCCATCAGGAACTGGGGCAGGGGATTGTTTATGCACCGTTCGAGGCGGTCGGCAAGCGGATTGGGGAACACATCAATGCACTTGCATCCGCCAACGGAATGAATGAAGCGGTCGAGGCAGAAACCGAGGCATTGCCACGTTCGCCCGGGATGGCGCGATCGTTCGGGATCGGTTGAAGCGCAGCCGTTTTTTTTGCAAGTAAAAATCATGCAATAGTTTCAGTTATTCAGATAGATCAGAGGTAATCTTCATGGCAGGTCATGTAACCTTCAACGTCGGCGCAGTGCGCAGACTATTCGAGCACAGTAGAGCTGCGCTTGAACACGGTCCGTCGTATGAGCATCTTTTCGATGCCCAATATCACAAGGGCGGCGTCATTCTATGCGATGACGGCACCCCTTACAAAGACGAGCCGGGCCAGTGGCCAGACAGCAACAACATCGACACCAAGCTGGTGCCGGCTTGCATCGTGCTGGTAGGCGACCAGGGCATCTATTTGATGAGCAATGGCATGCCAGCCTTACTTGCTGAAGAGGGCAAGACCCGTAACGTCATTGCTTACGCCAAGGAAAGCGACCCGACCGATGAGACCAATGAGGATTGGTATGACGCCAAGGTGGACATATTCGGTGGTGATGATGGGACTATCCCATTGCCGTTGTCGATGTTCGTAGAAGCGATGAAGCTCCCTGATAGTGCGACGCTCAAGGTCAACATCACGTCCAGGCACGTCACGGTGGTCGTTCCTGCCAAACAGGTAAAACTTGCCAAGGGAATGAAGCTCAAGTTCGAGAAGCCGTTCAACCTCAAGGGCGGGAAGCAGTCATCATTGTTCATTATCGAGAATGTTCCGGGCAACATTTTAATGGCGTTGGACGAAGATGGAAAACCATTGCATCGCTGCAAAATAAGCGACATACGCAAATACGTCAGGAGCGGCAATGCGAAGATTGTCAAAGATGAGGCAGAAGCCAAGCCATCTGTTTCATCCAACATGAAGCCACGTTAAAAAAACCTCACGGACACAGCCATGACCCAGCATACCCAACCCAACCCGCTCGAATTCCTGTCGCGCATCGAACTCTCCGAGGCCGACGGTGAGGTTAAGAACATACACAGCCTACTCAAGATGGAAAGACTGCTTTCCGGCCTTGAGCTTCGCGTGTTCCGGGTAAAAAAAGGAGTGGCAGGACTCATCGTGGGCGAAATTTCGGCAATGGCAAAGGGCTATGTATCCGTGGACTTGTGCCAAACGCCTGCCGAAAAGGCGGCCAAAATCCAGAACACAGCCATTATCGAGAAAGCCCATATCGACAAGAAAGACCTGTCCCTTGGCGATCATGTGGCGATCCGGTACTTCGCGGATGGCAGCCGGATGGGGAACGTGATCGATCTTGAGACGGATGCCGAATTCATCATGGCACTCGACGGCGTGACCGACGAGTACCCAGAATTCAGGGCTATCCTGCTCAAGATGTTGTCCGAGGCAAGCCAGAAGGGGCGACGGTTCGTCCCAGACAGAGATATTCCCGACATCGTCAAGGCCGCCGTCAAGGATTTTTGCGAGCCGCGCGGCTTCCAGATGGACGGAGAATCAAAGTCCAGCATTGACGTGAAGCGTATCTTTACCTCACAGGTAGCCAAGTCGGAGGTGACGGTCAATCAGTCCAAATTGTGCGTCGCAGCCTACAATGCCAACGAACGCAAGAATGAGAAGCTGTCCACTGGTTTTAAGCCGTTAGGTGTTATGAAGGCAGAATCCAGAAATAAGCCGGGGGCGTAAAGCGCCTGATTTGTTATTTTTTTTGCATGGGCAGATTGTGTGAAACTTGGTCATCGGCTATTAAGGAGAAAATAAGGAAAATGGTTACGAATTTAGCTGACCGTCACCAACGTCTGTTAATAGTAGAGTCAGTTTTATCAACAGCCGCGTTTTACGCTACCCGATAGCAGCCGTTCACCAAGGGCAGTAACCGACACATAATGGAAGGTCAATTTACCCGATAACGGATAAACATCCCGCTTGACTCGGTTAATTCGCCTTATTACGAAGTCGATTTAGCCGTGATTTGACCTCTACAGCTTTGCCTTCCAGTCCATTTCCTTTTAGTGCATTAGCGTAGTGCTCTAATGTTGACACAAGTTGAATTGCATCGGGGCCGAACGCTTTTTCTTTTATAAGTAAAGCACGTTCACATAATGATTGAGCTTCGAAATACTCTCTTAAATCATTTTCAATCGCGGCAAGATTAGTCAAAAGTTCTCCAAGATTTTGATCATTAGGTCCATAAGATGTGTCATTCTCAACTACCTGTATCGCTCGTGTAAGGAGGTCCTTGGCCATTTTATATTTGCCGAGTCCGTGATATAAAGTAGCGAAATTGTTGAGTGTCGGAGCCAACAAGATAACCGGTGAAGGCGTCCCCCACTTTGATTCAATGATTGAAAGCGCCTCGTTATATGTCGATATGGCTTTATCGTATTGCTTCTCAGTTATATAAGCACTGGCCAGATTGTTTAAGGCACTTATATGAGGCGACTTACCTGGGTAGGTTAATGCCTCTTTAGCTACACGTTGTTTTGCCGCTTTTATCGAAGATGTTTCATCATGCTTTGCATCTTTATCGTTTCCAGCCCCTTGATGAGTGGAGCCACGCACGACAAGATCTTCGTTACTTTTCAACTGCCGCTGGCACCGTTCGACGAATTTAGCGGCGGTCGGATCACCAAGCTTCTGCGCCTCCTGAAAACACACGAGTGCATCCTGATAGACGCTTTAGATTGCCTAGCGCGCAACCTTTGTTGAACCAAGCTTTCACATCACGTGGGTCGATTTGCAACCCCTTGTCGGCGCACGACAACAGCTTCTTCGTGCCGACCCATTGCGCCGAGGGCAATGCACTTGTTGCCCCAAGCGCCGGTGGCCCGCGAGTCAATGGCCAGCGCCTTGTCGTAACAAGCAATCGCCTCCTCGCTCCGCCCGAGCATGTCGAGGACATTGCCTTTGGTGATCCAAGCACGCGACGAACTGTGGTTCAAAGACCAGCGCCTTATCGAGATAGGGTAGCGCTTCATCCACTCTGCCGATATCCACAAGAGTTTGAGCTAGGAGCTGCAGGGCCTCCGCATCCTTGGGATTGCGCTTCAGCGCCTCTTGGAACGCCTGCATGCATCCTTTCGCATCGCCCAAAGTCTTACGGCAGATAGGCTAGATTAAACCATGACCGCTGTAGCTTTAAACCCCATGACCAATCCTCTGAGTCGGAAGGAAGTGGGAGTAGCACCAATTTTTCTAAGAGCTCACTCGCTCGCTTGACTTCTCCGCATTGCATCAGACACGAGGATGCAACCATCAGAACACCCGGCTTCTCGGGTCGCCAGAAAAGTGCCAATTCACACAGTTGCCGTGCTTCCTTCAATTCTCCCGTCGTCCATGTGCAATTGAGCCAGACTAATCATTGCACCAGTGTTTTCAGGTTCGATATTGAGAGATTTTAGGTAAGCATTCTTGGCGTCCGCAGAACGGTCAAGGTGAACCAGAATACCGCCGAGGTTGTTCCAAGCCGCCGTGCTGTATTGATTCAACGCAAGGGACTTTTCTGTTGCCTGAAGAGCTTCCTTCAACTTCCGAGTTTGCATGTAGGCGCGCCCAGTTCCGTATAGACCTCGGAGGATTCCGGCCACCGCGCCTCCATCTGGCGCAGTTTTGGAATCGCTTCTTCTGCGCGGTCCGAGATTGCTCAGCGACATGGCGATACCCCATTGCCTCAAGAACTCAGCGTCGGCGTCTTGTTCGTCTTGCGGAACGGGAAAGCCGTGTTTGCGACAGACTATCCCTACAGCCGCCAGAATCTCGTCGTAGGTTTGGAAGCGGCGGCCAGCGTCTTTTTCGAGACACTTTTCAGCGAAGTGCATCAACGGGTGGTCGAGCCTGACTATTCGTTGCTGGCGATGAGCCAGTGCCCATTGCCGGAAGTAGTCGTCGCTCTCAGCAGGTCGTGCACGATTGGCATTTTGCCGCCTGAAATCATCATGTAGATGACGACTCCAAGACTGTAGATGTCTGCCCGGTGATCCACTGCCGACGAGTCCAGCAAACTGCTCCGGGGACATGAATGGCGGCGTGCCAAATGCCGTTCCTGCGACGGTCAGATTGTCATCTCCGCTCTCGATTCGGCTTCAGAACGAGTCGTTTGCTTCAGAGAGAGAAAGCCCCTTCGCCAATCCGAAGTCGGTAATCTTGAGCCGTCCTCGATTATCCACCATGAGGTTGTCGGGCTTGATGTCGCGGTGTGCCCTCATTCCGTGCGCCATCGCGTGCTTCATGCCGAAACAGAAGTGGGCAATCCAGTTGAGTTGCTGCCGCAACGTCTGGCCTCCGGTTGCAAGATGCTGCGTGAGCGTGTTGCGGCCTGCGTCGTCTGGCCAGATATACTCCGCCGCCACGAAAAGCTGGTCCGAGAACTCACGAACCCAATGGCACTGGACGATGTTCGGGTGCTTTCCGATGTTTATCCAGGTTTCAGCTTCAGCCTTGAAACGCGCCAATTGAGGCGGCATTGGCGCGTTTGCTTTGAAACGTCTTGAGGACGAAAGGCTCTTCTGAAGTTCGGCCTTCGACCAGATACACGACGCCCATTCCAGACTTGCCTTGCCCCCCGAACACTCGCCGGACACGGTATTCGCCTGCAATAAAATCACCGGGCTTGAGGTCGCTCATATTATTAATCGCAATGGCCGCGTTCAGCCGCCACCTTTCTGTGTCACTGAAAACGACAGCGCCTGCTTTTCCACACCGACAACGACGCGGTCTCCTGATTTGATTTCCGCCCGCACCAGCATCGCCGCGAGTGGATTTTCGACAGCACTGCTCAATCGTGCGACGCAATGGGCCGAGCGCCGAGAGATGCATCTCGTTCTTGGGCGCAAATCCAGGCGACGGCTTCCGGCGTCACCACAAGTTCAATGCCCTGTGCGGCCAAGCCGTTCTTTGATTTGGCCGAGCATCGAGTCTGCAATCTTCGCCATGTCATCGTTGGACAGCGGATTGAAGGCAATGACAGCGTCCAGATCGGTTGAAGAATTCCGGGCGAAATGCGCTGCGGACGGCTTCCTCCGGGTTTGCGTCGGTTCGTCGCTTGTCGCCTTGCCCAAAACCAATTGCCGGGCGCGCTCGCGTCTGGCCCAAGTTCGACGTGAGGATGAACAGGGCGTTGGATGCGTCGGCGGTGCGGCCTTTGGCGTCGGTCAGTCGGCCATCTTCGAACACCTGGAGGAACAAGTTGAGCACGTCCGGGTGCGCCTTTTCGACTTCATCAAGGAGCACGACGCAATACGGAGAACGGCGCAGCGGCCCGGTTAATTGCCCTTCCTCATCGTGGCCGACGTAGCCCGGCGGTGAGCCGATGAGCCGCGAGACGGTGTGCTTCTCCATGAACTCGCTCATGTCAATTCGCACCATCGCGCGTTCGCTATCGAACAAAAATGACGCCGTGGCCTTGGCCAACTCGGTCTTGCCGACGCCGGTTGGTCCGATGAAAAGGAGCACGGCCACAGGCCGATTCGGGGCTTTCAGTCCGACACGAGCGCGCTGGACCGCCTGCGCGACTGATTCACAGGCTTTGATCCTGACCGATAACCCGGCGCTTGAGCTGCGTCTGCCATTCCGACAAGGCGCTCGCGCTCGCCCTCGTTCATCTGCGCGAGCGGAATCCCGGTCTTCTCTGCGACCGCCTGGCGGATGACATCAGCCGTCACGACTAGCCGCCTCGATTTTGTCACCCGGCTGCGCGCTGAGGATGGGGACGGCAATCCGCGCACATGCCTCGTCGAGCACGTCCACGGCTTTGTCCGGCAAGTCGCCGGTCACGCATGAAGCGAATGCTCAAGGAAACGGCTGCCTGAATCGCCTCCGGCGCAATCGTGACGCCGTGCTTTTCCTCGAACCGCTTCAAATAGCCGTTGGTAAGGATTTCAACCGTTTCGTCGGCTGTCGGCTCGCTGACGGTGATGGGCTGAAAACGGCGTTCTAGCGCGGCGTCTCGCTCAATGTATTTCCGATACTCGGCATGTGTTGTCGCACCGATGCACCTCAATTCGCCACGCGCAAGCGCCGGCTTCATGATGTTGGCGGCATCTAAAGGACCGCTGCCCGCACCAGCGCCCACTAGCGTATGGATTTCATCAATGAACAGAATGACGTCAGGTGACGCAGCGACTTCGCGGAGAAGTCCCTGCATCCGAGCCTCAAATTCACCGCGTGAAGATGCGCCCGCCACAAGATCGGCCACATCGAGTCTGCACAATGCGTTTGCCGGCAAGCGCGGCGTCTTTGTTCTGCGCGATACGCCACGCCAACCCCTCAACGATGGCAGTCTTGCCGACACCAGCATCTCCCAAAAGGAGGGGGTTGTTTTTTTCCTCGCGGCTGAGCGCGCGGATGATTTGCAGCAACTCTTCTCGACGTCCGATGCACGGTTTAACTTTGCCGATCGCGGGCAAGCTGAGTGAGGTCCTTTCCAAATTGATTCAGGAAACCGCCTGACGGCGTCTGACGTTCGGATGGAGTCTGAGAGATATAGGCTTGAATCAGTTTCTTCAGTGCTTCCGCGCCTGGTGGCTTCTCTGCCAACGCCGCTGCGATCCGAGTTTCAGGCGTTTGGAGAAGCGCGAGAAGCAGGTGGAGCGAAGTAACTGATTGTGCGTTCACCGCGTATTTTGCGGCCTGCTCGAATATCCGCCTGCTCGCAGGCGACCGACTGATTGTCTTTCGTCCCTTATTGTGGCATTTCCCATCACCGAGCCGTTCGCGAACATCTCGATATAGCGCAGTCCGGTCATGGCCCATTTGCTGAAACACGTTCGCAACCGCTTCTACCTCGGTTTTTAGGGCCGCCACTGCGTCTCGACGGATCCCAATGTCGTCCCAGTCCTTCAGATCCAGGAGGTTGCCGAGCTTGCAAACACCGACGAACAAATGCTCAGGCTCGATGAACTCGTACTGCGTGTTGACAGCCTCGTTGGTTGCAATCTGCCAAGCGTAGTCAAGACCGACGGAGAATTCAGGCATGGCGTACTATGTCGGATGGTTTGATCTTATGCCTAGCTAACCATTTCTTGAAACCCATAACTCCCCCCTCGTATCGAGTTACTTTGTTTTCTTTTACACCAAACGCTTATCGTATTTTATGCGCTGTCAACTGCTTATTAATGCGTCTGACGTAATCAGATGACCTACTGATCCCTGCGTAGATCACATTCCCTCAGCGGTTAAGGACTTCAATGGCAATATTTTTGTTGTGCATCGCATGGGCATTATTCGGATCAATCGCAAGCACCCTGTCATAGGCGTTTATCGCCTCCTTGTAGGACTCTAGGCCATAAAACGCGTTGCCCTTGTTATACCATGCACCGGCATAATTTGGGGCAATCGTAAGTGCTCTGTCATATGCCTGTATCGCCTCAGCGTAGCGATTGAGAGCAGAAAGCGCATTGCCCTTGTCGTTCCAAGCATCGACAATATTCGGGTCAATCGCAAGTGCTCTGTCACATGCTTGTATCGCCTCTTCGTAGCGATTAAGTCGGCAAAATGTGAGGCCCTTGTTGTACCACGCAGCGGCGTAATTTGGATTACTTGCGAGAGCACGGTCGTAAGCCTGAATGGCCTCATCGTGGAGATTGAGATGATCAAGGGCTAACCCCTTGTTGTTCCATGCAAAGGTATAATTTTGGTTGATTACGAGCGCCTCATCGTAAGCATGAGTCGCCTCCTCGTAGCGACTGAGACCGTCTAGGGCTAAGCCCTTGTTGTTCCACGCAAGAGCATTATTTGGGTCTAGTGCAAGCGCCCGGTTAAGTGACTGAATTGCTTCCTCGTAGCGAGCGAGGTCACGGAGCGCGAGTCCCTTGTTGTACCACGTAGCGGCAAGGTTCTGGTCGATCGCGAGAGCCCGGTCGTAAGCTTGGATCGCCTCTTCGAGGCGATTAATATTGTCAAGAACGAGGCCTTTGTTTATCCACGCATCGGCAAGATTCTGGTTGATCGCTAACGCCCGGTCGTATGCTTGAATAGCTTCTTCGTAGCGATTAAGGTCGTTTAGGGTGAGACCCTTGTTGTTCCACGCAAGAGCATGATTTGGGGCGATTTCTAGCGCCCGGTTGAGCGATTTGAGTGCATCCTCATAGCGCATGAGGACGCGAAGCACGTTGCCTTTGGAGTTCAATGCGTCAGCATAATTCGGGGCAATCGCAAGTGCCCTGTCATAGGCTTGGATAGCCTCAGTGTAGCTTTTGAGACCAGAAAACACATTGCCCTTGTTCATCCACACCCCAGCATTATTCTGATCGATTGCCAGTGACTGGTTACACGCTGACAAACTTTCTTCATATCGATCGAGCATGCAAAGCGAGATACTCTTGTTTGTCCACGCAGCAGCATTTTTTGGATCGATTGCAAGCGCTCGGTTGCACACCGACAAGCATTCTTCGTAGCGGTTAAGATTAAAAAAAGCAGAACCCGCTGTAGCCAATTCATCAGCATCGAGCTCAAGCGAAGAGAAGTCCAGTCGCACTGCATTACCGGTCAATCGTGAATACCACTCAGAAAAAAATGTTACGACTTCATCCCAATCTTGGGGGCGCAGCTCGGGATTTTTTTCAAGACAGCCACGTATAAATCGATCGATTTCTCCGGGTAGTTCAGGAACAAGGCTAGTCAATGCGACAGGTATGCTCCCAAGATGTGCAATTCCCCAATCTCGCTCGGTCAATGCGGGGAACAGCCGGTGCGCTGTGAATATCTCGAACAGGATGCAGCCATAGGCATAGATGTCGCTTCGCGAATCGAGCGCCTCGGCACGCCATTGCTCGGGCGACATATACGCTGGCGTTCCCGCGCCAGACTGCGCAACATTCACAAGTCCGAAGTCGGTCACCATCACCTTCCCATCGCCGTTGACAAGGATGTTGCCGGGCTTGAGGTCGCGGTGCACGAGATTAGGCACCTTACGCACCGCGTGCTGCATGCCCTGCGCAATCTGCAAAGACATCGCGACTGCCACCGGCAACGTCAGGCGAGGATGTCCGAGCCATCCCCGCAAGTCCACCCCCATCCCTTCGGACCGCTTACATACTCAGCGATAACATAGGGAAGGTTGTCGAAGATCTCGACCAGATAGGCGCGAACGATGTACGGATGCTTTTCCAGGGAAATCCAGATGGTCGCCTCGCTCTTGAAAAGTGAGAGCATTTGTTTGTCGTGCTGCGTGGCGGGTACGAACGGTTTTGAGCGCACGCGGAAGTTTTGTCTGATGATCAAAGCAACCGTACACCACGCCCATCCCGCCGTGATGTATAGCAGAAACTTCATAGCGGCCACCGATCATCTCGCCCATCTTGTAATGCTCGCTGCTATCGGGCTGCATACCGGCAGCCTCACGGGCAAGCTTCGACTGGTATCCTTCCTGCGCGAGACGTTTTTTGTCGTCGACCCTCCCAGCCTCGCTGTGCGCGAGTCGCGTGTGATAGGCGTCTCCTGCGTGTCGGGTAGAATCGGCGGCAGTCATTGCGGGTACAGCCAATCGATGACCTTCAGGCGAAAGCGCTCCAGCTGTTGTAGGGCCGCCGATAGGCGCCGGAAGTCCTCGGCGAACGTCTGAGGGAGGAGTTCTTCTTCCTCATCTTCGCGAGTACCTTTGGAGGCACGAAGTCTTGAGTTCTCGCGCAGAAGGCCAGATGCACCTTCGACGTTAATCCATGGGGTATATTTCGAGTGAACGATTTCATTCCGTCTTCCCCCAAGATTTCCAAATTCAATCATGAGGGAGTGAAAGTCGGTCTTTTCTGCCTGGTCAAGCTGGCGTCGCAGGTCAACAAACCTAGCAAACATGACGTCTGCTGTCTTTACGCGTTGGGAGTACTCAAGTTCGTTGACAAGTATTCGTACAGCTTCATCGTCGGCATTAGCCATCAGCACAAGGAGTTCTGTAAGTGCTGCCTCCGCGTGCTGAAAGCTGACAATGAATCGGCCTAGTTCATGGTATGAGGTGGACTGTTCCATGCGAATAGCTCATGCAGAAATTGGTTCTAGACAGCGGCTTGGTTAGCCCGCACTTTTCGGAGACCACACTCTTTGCAGTTGTGCATGAGCTCGTGTTTCCCGTTCGGATACTTCATCTCGCTAACGATGGTGCGGCTGCGGCATTTCGGGCACGCACCTTCCGCGTAGTAGGGCAGCCCCCACTTCGTTCTCTCCCCTTCAATCTTCAGGAGCCAGTAGTCAGGCAATCCCGTGTTGTACTGACCGTGATAGTTGTACCAGGTGATTCGTTCGCTGTTGAGTGGTGCTGATCCGCCGCACGATTCGCAGTATCCAGACTCTAGCCTCGGAAGAAGTGGCACGACATCTTTGTGAGGCCACCCCTGCCAAGAGGCAAGAATCCTCGTGGCACAAGTCACGCAATACTCTGTAGATTCTGCCGCAAATCGTAAGGTTCCGATATCGTCCATTTTTTCATCTTCCAAAATGCGGCCAGTTTGTGACTGGTTTGATTGTGCGACCATTGGCGTTGTCAATCAGGGGACGTTAGTATGCCACCGATACGAGGGTCAATGTCCTTGGATTTTTCCAGCATCACATTGCTATCGTGAAACTGTATGACCACCCTGTTTTGACTAAACTCAACCATGAGCCGGGCCACCATATCCTCGACAACCTCTTTGAAAATGCGTTCTGCGGTGCTGTCATCCTCATGCAAAGGGGCTCTGGGATAATTGATGAATTCCAAATTCAAATGCGGTTCTATCTGACCACTCAGAACCATATTAGATGTGTAGCAGTTGGCACTCATATAGATATGCTTTTCTGCGATCAATGTATTCTGAAGCTGCTGCAAAAAGCTGATCACTTCAGCTTCCTGAATCTTCTTCGACGAATACCCATCTTGCAAACCTATCGCAATCGTTGCTTTGTATGTGTTATAGACAATAATGCGAATAACGCTATTGGCTTTGGGATTTTTAATTGAAAAATTATCGCTCACATCAATCTCCCTTTTTCAGTTTTTTCCCAAGAAAACCCGTCGCGGCCAAAATGGCCGTATGCCGCCGTTTGTGCGTAAATGGGTCGCTTCAAATTCAATGATATCGATGATGCCTTTCGGTGTGAGTTTGAAGTTATCACGTACCAGCGCCTCTAACTCTTCGTCAGACACCTTCCCTGTACCATAGGTGTCAACCATCACTGATACAGGCTCAACTACACCGATGGCATACGCCAGTTGTATCAGGCACCTCGTAGCCAGTCCTGCTGCCACGATGTTCTTGGCGATGTAACGCGCCATGTATGCTGCTGAGCGATCCACTTTGCTGGGGTCTTTGCCTGAGAACGCCCCGCCTCCGTGAGGACAACTGCCACCGTATGTATCAACGATGATTTTGCGGCCTGTCAGGCCGGTGTCACCATTTGGGCCACCCACCTCAAACCGCCCGGTAGGATTTATAAGCACCTCGAAGTTGCTGCCACGCAATTCAACGGGGATGACTGATTCGACAATTTCGCGCCTCACCACCTCGCGCAGGTTGTCTGTGCTGATATTCGGATCATGCTGGGTGGATAGCACCACCTTTTCAACTGCAACGGGTTTGCCATCCACATAGCGAACGGTAACCTGACTTTTTGCATCAGGACGCAGCCAAGGCAATGCATCCAGATTTGCGAAGTTCAGCCTGTTTGCGCACCAGTTTATGAGCCAAGCTAATGGCAAGCGGCATCAGTTCTGGTGTTTCATCGCAGGCATAGCCAAACATGAGACCTTGGTCGCCAGCACCGATTTCGCCATCAGCCTGGTCAACGCCTTGGTTGATGTGAACAGATTGGCGATTGAAGGCAATCTTGATTTCGCACTTGTCCGGGTCAATACCGTCTTCTTTGCTGGTATAGCCGATTTCGCGTATCACCTGGCGAACGATCTTTTCAGCGTTATCGCGGACAGCTTCAAATACTGCGTGGTCTGCCGTCTTGAACTCACCAGCCACAAGCACGAACTGGTCGGCCAATACGGTCTCGCAAGCAACCCTGGCATTGGGGTCTCGGACAAGAAATTCGTCGAGTATACGGTCAGATATTTGATCGGCCATTTTGTCCGGATGACCCTCAGATACTGACTCTGAGGTAAAGAGGTAATTTCTGCTTTGAGATAAGAAAATTGGACGAATTGTATGCGACGTGTATCATTGCGCTTCTCCTGTTTAGCGGCATTGCCATGATGGCGGGGGCCGCAATCTGGATCAAATCCCCCCGTTCCGTTTTCACCTATTGGTGCAGAGGAACATCCTGCCTTGCAGAGTTGTCGTTAACTCGGCGTGAAAAGCAAAAAACCCGTTTCAGCTTGAAGGCTAAAACGGGTTTTTCTCCGCTTTAGCTGGAATTTATGAATCGCCCCGCAAGCTGGTAAACAAATCGGCGATGAAATCATCGTACGCTTTTGGATATTATTGTCAATAAAATTTTTGACATAAAATTTTTGAACAGGTGATAGGAGTCAACTTCCGCTAATGGCACCCAGCAGACCATGGAGCGGGTGATTTTACCCTTGATTATGCGTCCGCTTATGCACGCTTATTGCTGCCAGTCGAAATCGAAGTGATTGAGATTTGTATTGCTGACCAACTTGATATCCTAAGTGGTGGCGATTGGAATCGGTGGCGGGTTTATATCGGAACAGATGGTGGTTTTGTGATTGGAACGGGTGGCGGGTTTGCTGTGGAATACGCAACTTTGTAGATTCCAGACTTCATAACCATGTCTCCGGGTTTGAATTCTTCTGACATTTCGTCCTCCTTGTGGTTGATGGAAACCCCATCTAAATAATATAGGGTGCCACGAATACAAATAACTATTCATTTTAAAAGGCTACTCTCATCACATACTATTGGCAATTACCTAGCCGTCTGCCGTCACAAATAAACCCCACTCGCATCTTCTTTCAGGAACCGGATGAAGTGATGATCCGCTCCCGACAAGTGAGACGAAAACCAGTCGAGCATCAGCATTTTTCCTTTGAAGGCCAGATAGCGAAACTCTGACCCTCCCTCTTCGATCTGCCCTGTCAGGTTGCCAAGATCGGCGGCGAACCGACGGTGATCCTGGACATGACTTTCCGCCAGCGGGTATTTGTGTTCGGACATCAGCGCCTCTTCGATGGGGAACACCCCCTCGCTGTGCCATTGCAGGAATTTCAGGATGCGCAGCATCGATTCCCGATTCCCGTGCGCGACGCTTAATGTCAGCTCGTTGATCTTATTGACTACCTCGTGATGCGCCACGTCCAGATCGTCGATGCCAGAATGGTGTTTTACGCTCCATTCCAGTTTCGATGTCATCTCGCTCGTGCCGTAATGGATGCCGGATGACTTGTAATCCTCGCACCGACGGAGATAAACGTGGGTGGGCGCGTCGTCAGGAGCGATTTCTGCGCATTGCCGGAACAGGGCGTGCGCATCATCAATGTCGTGCATGTGGTAGAAGGATACCGCCTTCTCAAACAGGTCGCGGCTCTGGTGTTTTGCCCCACGCATTGCCTCGCCATCACAATCGAATACCTCGTAGATCGATACCGGTTGGGAGCGCCCCTTGACCTTAATCCGGTCAAGGAACCGGATACTGTAATCATTCTGGTTCGACAACCCGCGTAGCGTGCTGTGACTGATGACGACAGGAATGCGGTACGTCTTGGTTTCTGCTTCGAGCCTTGAGGCAAGGTTGACGGCATCGCCGATCACTGTGCTGTTTATCCGGTTTTCTCCGCCCACGATGCAGACCATCACAATCCCGGTGTTCAGTCCTATCCCGACATTGATCGGGGGGTAACCGGCGCGGACACGCCCCTCGTTGTAATGGCGGACACGCCTGATCATCTCGATCGATCCTCGCAACGCGTCATCCGAGCCAGCCGGAAACAGCGCCATGATCCCATCGCCGATGAACTTGTCCACGATCCCGCTGTGGCTTGCAATGACAGCATCCATTTGTCCGAAATAAGAATTGAAGAACCGCAGGCTTTGCGTGGTCGTCATTCCCTCGGCAATCGACATGAAATTCCTGATGTCCGAAAACATGATGGTCATCGGCTTTTCTGCATGATCGCCCAGCCTGATATTCAGGATGTCCTGCGGCGCGCCGTCATTGCCGCCGCAAAGCTCCAACAAGCCGACCGGAATCAGCTTGCGGTATGCAAGCTCCGTCTGCTGGAGTCGTGTAAGCGCGCGCCAGTGTGCGTCCTCGGATTGCCGGAGCGCCGCAAGAACATGATCGCCGTTCTTCATCCCGGCCCGCATTGCTTTTCTGCCACATCCATCGCGCGCCCCTTTTTGCTATTTTCGTATTGCGTATTCTTGCACCATATTTTATAGTCTAGCACAAATGTTTTTGCGTCGGACGGAAGGGATGGTGAAACCGGACTGATGGACGTTTCATGCAAGGAAAAGTAGTATAACGTTAAAAACAAAATGGAGATTTTTTAATGAGCAGTCAGTCAACATGCAGGGGTGAGCGGATGGCAAGCCGAAAAACATATTGGGCTACTTTCATATTGTTGGCCAGCTTTCAGGCTTTCGCGTCCGACCTGCCCAACCCATCACTTACGCCAGGCACGATCGATCCGTCGATCACGCAAGAGAACATCCAGTCCACGGTTTGCGTCAAGGGATACACCAAGACGGTTCGCCCGCCGGCCAGCTATACCAACAAGCTCAAGAAGCGGCAGATGCGTCAGTATGGTTATGCCGACACCAACCCCAAGCATTACGAGGAAGACCATCTTATTCCGCTCAGTATTGGCGGCAACCCGCAAGATCCTCGGAACCTGTGGCCGGAACCCAGGATCAGCGAATGGAATGCGGCCAAGAAGGACACGCTGGAATATACGCTATACCGCATGGTGTGCGATGGAGAGATCACGCTCAAGGAAGCGCAGAACGAAGTCGCCTCCAATTGGATCGAGGCGCACAAGCGGTACGTTCATGGCGGCAAAGGAAATCGCGGCCATTACCATGTAGATTGAACTTTGCTTTGTCATGCAGAGTATTTGTCACCCCTTCGCCGCGCACTATGTCTTATCGGAAGATGCTTGATCACCGACGTAAACTGACCGCCAGCGGCCTCCGGTCTTTTAATAATTTCATCTCCACGCCTTCGACGAAAAGACGTTGTATATCTTAGTGCTCGTTCATGCCGCGCCATCCATGAACAGGGGCATTTGCTCGTGCTTTTTGTATTTCCTCATCACTGTCCTCGCAGTGCGCCGCTTTTCAGCTCGCTTCGATTCCTGCCCCGTCATCCTCTGCTGGGCATACGCGCAGCGCGCATTCGCGACGGATACGTATTTGGCATCACGCTCGATGCCAATGAAGCGGAAGCCGTTCTTGAGCGCGGCCATGCCGGTGGTACCGGAGCCGCAGAACTGATCCAGGATCACCCCATCTGGTGGACAGATCATCTTGCACAGCCACTCCATCAAGGTGATGGGTTTTAAGGTCGGGTGAGTATTCCCGTCACGCTCACCACGCTTTACCGCTTCCTCGACATGGCGCAACGTGCTGCCGTGCTTCGCGAAACCTTTGGGCGAACACCCGGTACCAAGGTGTCGTTCCTGCTTGGACGGCTTCGCACAATAAAAGAACCTGGCGGCTGATCCTTCATCGCCACGCGCCAAACGGTCTGCCGCTGCACCGAACCTACCAAAGATGCCATTGGGCGATACTCGCGCAGTCGAATGCCCGCGCAGGTCGCCCTGCTGCCCGGCAGAGAAGGGAAAGGCATCTACAACTTCATCGCTTCCGTCATGGACGAAATTCGCCGGCCAGCGCCCGGCCTTCATCTCGCCGTGGAATGGCTGATCCAGCTTCCATTCACCGGTCTTATTGACGGATGCGCCCGCCGCGAAACGCTTTATCGTGTACTTACCACCGGTTGCGTCATCGGCATGCACACGACAGGCGTCAATGTTGATGCCACCCACTCCATGCGCCAGCACGTTGCGGGCGAAGGTGCCGTCCAGTGGCTTCCTGACGAGCAGGATGGGTTCGTATGCGGGTTTGAGCTGCGTCCCCCACCCTTCCCATTGAGCAGCCTCGATGGTCGCTGGGGCGAGAATGTCCAGATTGTTGCGGCTGGATGAAAACACGTCCACCTCTCGTTCATCGGCAGCGTTTTTCAGGTTCCATGGACGATGCATGCCGGGCGGCTGATACCGACCAACTACTTCGTTGCGCGTAGCTCCCAGCGTCTTGTCGATCGCCTTGCCGATGTTGTGCGACTTCGGCATCCCCTGAGAATAGACCCACATGATGGTGTCGACGATCTCGAAACCAGCAAAGCGTAGCGACATCGCCATCCAGTCCTGAGTGCGGCTGCCGGCGAAGACCAGCGCATAACCGCCCGGCTTCAAGACGCGTAGCGATTCCTTGAAATAAGACGGAGAGGGAACGAACGCATCCCACTTCTGCCCCATGAACCCGCGCGATTTGTGAACGTAATCCTTGCCGTCCACCCAGGCGCGCATGACCTGAACGGGATCGGGTTCGCGCGACAGCCCATAGGGCGGATCGGTGACAATGGCATCGACGCTGCAATCATGCATGCCGCGCATCACAGAGCGGCAGTTGCCATGATGAATGGTGAATATGTGTTCAGAGACAATATCCATCAGCACACCATCGCCACCAGTCGGTGCCGCCATACATGCTTCCAGATATCCGTAACCAGGAAATGACCGGATGCGGTTTGAATGGTGGGGTTGAGATGTATCATTTTGGCTTCACCACACCAGTGCTCTCCGAGTAAGACTAATAAATGATCTTGCATCCATGTACTGTTTTTACGGTGTATTCGCTCATATCAGGGTTCTTCCAGCTTTGGCAGAGCTGGTCTTGCGCGACGAAGCGGTGCAGCCCTTCGCGCGCTCAATGAACGCAGCAATTTCGCTGGGCATGAAAAATATCTGGCCTCCCATCTTGAAGAACGGCAGGAGCGTGTGCGGTCGCCGATGCACGTCCTCGCGTATGGTTTCCGGTTTCTTGCCAATATACGGCGCGGCTTCTTTAAGGCTTAATGGCACTTCCAAAGAGTTTGTGGTCATCACCATTTTGCGTCAGGTTCCATCCCGTAGATCAATTTCGTTTTTGAAATTCAAAATTCTCGCAACTTCGGCTGTAGAAAATGACGGTTCACGCTTGGTTGAATGGTCATCATAATTTTGGTCTTTGGGATTTCGTCGCTTCTTACGTGCCGAGCACTTCTACGATTTCATTTGCAAGCACGCAGATCCGGCATGTCTAAGAGAACGTCTTTTTGCTGCCTCGACCTTGGTGGGGCGTCCTACCCTGCCAGCAGTCTTGGTGTTTGCGGCAATCGGCTCAGTGGGAGTGCTACCGCTCCGCACTACGCACGTTTCTCGCCAGGCAAGGATGTCGGAAGGACGAAAGTAAAGTTTACGACCGACCTTCAAGAATGGAGGAAGGCTCTGCGGTCTTCGCGAAATATCAGCCTTGATAGTCGCGCAACTCTTCCCGATATGCGGAGCGGCCTGCTCTGGATTCAAAAGCGGCTCCAGTTCTACGTTTGCAACTTTGACGGCCTCCATGATTTCCTTGTGTATGATTATTACTTGCACAAACAAGTAGGAACAATAACCGACACCAGATGACCTGTCAATACGTTAACCGATAATATCCTCTCTGCATGACATCGGACTGACTTCCAGCTTTCTTGATAAATTCTCGGCTTGCAGATGGGTGTATCGCTTGAGCATCTGCAGCGTCTTGTGGCCGGAGAACGCCGACAGTTCTAGCACTGAAAAATCTCCGCGCTCCGCCAATCGTGACATCGCTTCGTGACGCAGGTCGTGAAAAGTAAAGTCTTCAATCTTTGCCCGTTTTATCGCAGCGATGAAGACATGATAAAGCGTCATCCGTTCTATCGGCAGGATACAGCCGTCAATTGAACGAGGCAGGGCTTTCAGTATCTTTATCGCACGAGGCGATAGTGGTGCCGCCCTCACCTCGCCGTTCTTCGTCTCCTTGAGTAGCGCAAAACGGCGCTTTAGGTCGATGTTCTCCCATTGCAAGCCAAGCAACTCGCCCTGCCGCATCGCCGTCTCGACCGCCAGCTCGACCGCAGGCCAGAGGTAGATATTGCGACTCTTCCGGCATTCCTTTTCGAAGCGCGCCCATTCTTTCGCAGTTAGTCTTCTGTCGCGTGCTCGCCCGTCAGACGGCCTCCTGATCTTCATTACCGGATTGCCGCGCGGCAATGCGATACCTGCTTCCATTTCCGCGAATCCCAATATCTTGGAAAGCATGTACAGTTCTTTTCGCACAGTGCTTTCCGACACCACTTCCTGCCGATCATCTCTATACCCGGCGACCAATTTCTGGTCGAGCGCGGCAAGTGAATGTTGCCCCAGTTTTCCTTTCAGTTTTGCGCATTGGAAGCGCCATGCTTCCTTCTTGTCTTCGCGCGACCTGTAATGGAAAGGCGCAAACTCTTTAGTGAATCGGTCGATGATGTCGCCGATTGTTGTACATTCGGATTCGGATCGGTCAACAAACACACCACGCACCATCTCGCTTTCGACCACGGACGCCCACGCATCGGCTTCTTTTTTGGTCTCAAATGTCTTTGAGACCAGCTTTAAACCTTTTTTCCTGATCTCGGCTCGCCATTGAAGTTCGCCGCGCTTTCGTATGTACGCCATCCCTGCTCTCCAAAATTATGCCAAAAAATCTCACTACGCCAAAATTACGCCATTAACTACTTTTAAGTATCCTATACATCGCGCTATGCCTTGTCAATACAGGCTTTTAGAAATAATAATCGCACGCCTGGAAAGCGTGTTCAGGGTAATACCCTGACGGGGGTTCGAATCCCCCCCTCTCCGCCAAATACAAAACCGTCCCCGTGGGCGGTTTTTTATTTGGTTGAGATGGCGGGGTACTTCGAGAACCCCCTTTGGGTTCGACCAGCAAGCACCGCTTGCGCAGGATGCCGAAGGCAGTCCCGAATGAAATGAGGGATGAGGCTTTCGCGGAGGCAACGCGAAAGCCGAACAATCCCCCTCTCCGCCAAGTATCAAGTAAATATACGCCTTTCGGCGCATTTTTATTTTGTACCCTTCATTCGACCCATCAATCCGCAAAGAAATTGAGGTTCGCTATTCGCTGGATGCTTACCCACTTTGATCAGCTGCATCGGGAGGGATATTTTCCAACAGTCTCCCCACTTCATCTAAAAGTCCATCACATTCTTTGAAACACACCTCCACTTCGCTCCAATATTTATCCAACAAGTGCAGCTTCTGCTTACGCCCAGAATAATATTCGAGGATACAACCCAATTTGGCATCGTGCAGAATCTTGCCGTGTGCGAATGCATTCCGCCACTCCATGATGCTTTTTAGATGCTTCTGAACAATATTTTTCTTTTTTCCCTGCAATAATTCGCCTTCAGTGATTATTTTGATAACCAACTCTTTCTTAGAATTATAGGATAGAGCCGTGGACTTCAAGATTTCCTGCTCAAACATCGCCCGTTTAGGATCATGCCTGGTGAATAGCCCCATAAAATAGTTCAGGAGCACGAACTCCATTTTTTGTTCAATCGAGGTTGTTGCATAAAGCACCGTACCGCCATTTCTTCTTGCTGTATTGATTTCAAGCCATTCCTTCTCTCCTATAGTAATTGTTCCTAAAGGTCCACTTGGTCGCTTACCATCTTCAGTAAAGGCGCTTGTAAAGGCCGCTATATCTAGCGGCATTGAGAACGTCTGCGTAATGGGTAAGGAAATTTCTTTCATTTTGATTCGGTAAGGCAAGAAGATTTAATCATATCAATCCATCTCCTTGTTGGGTTGTTACATTTTTGGCGTAAACTTAAAATTACTGAGTTTAAGAGAATGGGCAAAGCGTGAATATCCAGAAGGCAAAAGACTGGGCTGACCTAGTGCTGAAAGTAATGTCTATCGCAGCCATCATCGTGGCAGGTGCATGGGCATACTATCAATTCTGGGTGACAGACACGACCGATTCCAACATTGAATTGGGAATATCAACCGAAGTGTTGCAATATTCTGGCAACGATCGGCTATTAATAATCCACGTGCGGCCAAAAAACATCGGCAAGGTACTGGTATCCCCCGAGCACCTCACGATTTCCGTCAAGAATTTACCTACTGATTTAAAACTTGGTGCAGTTGACCTGGGAAAACAAAAAGAACGGTACTCGACCGATATTCTGAACAACTACAAAGATGGTTATGACCTTGAACCTGGGGTTTTGTATGACGAGGTTGTAGCCCTGATTGTGCCTAAAGGAATAATCTTATCGGTATACAGCGAAATAGATTTTGACAAAGTGAACGAGGTTGATCAGACGGCCATTGTCACCATAAGGTGATACGTGCAATAGACAAACAAACGAAGCAGGGCAATAAAATATGAGAGGAAAAGTCACCTGCCGATTCACTGGAGGGCCCAAGGGAGAAGAAATTCTCACCATGTCGGCAATGGAGTGCAAAGACAGGATTGGTTTGAATAGCGATGCCTGGATTGCCCAAGGCGAGGACGGCAAGTTAACTATTATCAACAAACCTATGCCGCCGCACGCACCTTGGGTCAGCTTTTCTAGTGACATCTATGAAAAGGTGAAGCCGGTTAAGCCTGGTTCAGTGACCTACAAATTCATTCGAACGGTAGAAGTACACCGATACGAGAAAATCTTGGAAGACAAAGGGCGTCGCTGTCGGGAGGAGGCTCAGCCTGGCACCAAGTATTGTCGTGTGCACAACAAGCTGAAATCCTGACCTTGCAGCAGCACCGCTTACCTGCCAAAGGAAAAGCCCGACCTGGTGTCGGCTTTTCCAATTGAAACTTGTACTAGGAATTCCCCAAACTCAGCACATACTTGATCATTATTTTTATATTTTTCTGCTTGGTGCCGGTTGGGTCTTCAGCGGGCATGGGCATATTGCCCCAGTGACCGGTACCAGCTCTGGAGCCCTTGGATATCTTCAACACCAAACCTTCCAGCAGCGGATATTGCTTGCCATCGTATTCAAAAGTTTTGGCGTTCTTGTACCGCTTGGCAATGTCACGCCATGCCGGGCCTATAACCTTATGGTCAACGGCGTGGCAACTCTGACATAACAGCTGTTTCTCTTCCGCTGGTATGGTAGCAGCCAGTGCGCTGTCAGCAATCATGAAACCTATCGCCACGATCAGGCTTGCAATAATAAATTTCATAGCTTCTCCGTTTTTTCGTAGAACGTACATGGAAATTCGGCAGGGATATCGCGCAGGAAGCATTCTATCCAACTACCACCAGCATTAAAACAACGGTCATGACGACATGATACTTCACTGTTGACCCGGCGGGATGACATGGCTTGGCTTATATTGGGTATGGGCGCGATCCCAACAAAGCGCGGCAATACTGCCAAAAGAAAAGCCGACACGAGGTCGGCTTTTCTTTGAAACGAGGACTGGAATCAGCCCAGGCTCAGAACGAACTTGACCATTTTTTCTATCTTGTCCTTCTTGCTTCCCGGTCGGATCATTGGCGGGCATCGGAAATGTACCCCAGTGACCGGAACCGCCATTTGAGACCTTCTTCACCAAGCCTTCAAACAAGGGATACTGCTTGCCATTGTATTCAAAAGTTTTCGCTCCCTTGTATTTCTTGCCCACGTCACGCCATGCCGGGCCTATAACCTTATGGTCAACGGCGTGGCAACTCAGACATGGCAGCTGCTTCACTTCCTCCGGCATCGTATAAGCCAGCGCACCACCCGTACTCATCAGGCCAGCCACCGTGGCCATGCTTGCAATAATTGATTTCATAATTACTCCGTATTTTAGTAGAACTTGAACTTAATCGGTGTAGGGGTATTACGTTGGGCGCAATTTTATCCAACTATCCCCGGCAAGCAAACCAAAATCTTTACGGCAAAACCAATGCCCCCTGCGTCCTGAGAGGGAATTTCATGGCATAGGACAAACACCGATGGTACTTTCCAAGATAATGGTGGTTAAATTAGCAATGCGCCTATAGTGTTATGGCGGTTGCATTGTCAAGATTCACAATTGGAAAGGATTTGGTACCACTGCGCCAACAGGTTTGAATGTAAAACACCCACCTGCCAGGATGACTGAATGAAACATGATTCATCCGGTTTGACCTTGATTGAAACCGCCATGGTGTTGGTGGTGATCGGTATGTTGCTGGGCTTCATGATGAAAGGCCAGGAACTGATCAATGGCGCGACGGTTAACCATCTCACTCTCGATTTCAAGAATGTTCCCTTGTATATCTATGGATATCAGGAAAAATTCAAGGCGTTTCCGGGAGATGACGCGAACTTGTCCAATCATTTGCCGGGTGCCGTACCCTGTTCCCCGCCTGCAGCGGGCAAGTGTGTTTCCGGCAATGGATTGATAGACGGGATATGGTCGGATACGACCGATGCGAGCGAGAGTTACGTTGTCTGGCAACATATCCGCCTGGCCGGATTGGCTGATGGTTCATTGGATACAAACGACAGCAGCGATTACATACCCAGAAACTCGGTTGGCGGACAAATCGGTGTGTCCAGTTACAGCCCGATCATCGGGTTGAAAGGTTCGGTCATCGTCTGTTCCGATGCAATACCCGGGAAATTCGCCAAGCAACTTGATGTCCTGATGGATGACGGCAATACCGCTACAGGATACATGCGGGCAGTTAACGCCGGTACCACTACGCCGAGCACCGCTGTCCAGACAACAAGCATTATTGATAACAACCGCTACCTGGTTTGCATGAGCACTTAGCGTTTCATGCGGTCTGCGCCCCACAATATTCCGCCCATCCCTTTCCCGATCCACCGTATCAGCCACCGTATCGCGACATAAACCAGCAACACCACGATCAGGCTGGATATATATCCCGCCGCGACATCCGCCGGAAAATGCGCGCCCAGGCTGATCCTGGAAATACCGACCCATAACACAAACAACACACCTGTCGCGCGCCAGCTTCGGCTCACCACCGGCCACAGGCTGGCCGTGATCAGCATCGCGAACGATGCATGCCCGCTCGGCAGGCTGTGGTGGTATTCCGGCATGCCGATGATCTGCACGCTCTCCTGCGGCAGGGCCAGCGGCGGGCGGGGATAATCGAAATAGGACTTCAACACGGTCAACAGCATCCCGTCGAGCAGGTAAGCGAGGCTGAATACCGCGATCACGGTCAGCCAGCGGTTGGCCTGGAGCCGGTAACGCGCGGCATCCTGTCCGGACAGGTTTACCCTGACCAGCGCAAACAATGTCAACACGCCAAGGTAAAACGGGAACAGGCTATGGTCGCCAAGAAAGGTACCGAGCAGCATCAGCCTGTCCAGCCAGACAAACCGGATGTCATTGACGGCATGAAACAGCCAGATGTTGGCCCCGCCCCAGTCATAGAAAATCGCTTTCATCACAATCAGGCGGCAAGCGCCAAACCCCACATCACGAGACCGCCTGCCGCCGCCACGCCCGCCACGACGAACAACCATTTCCTGCGCGTCAATACGGTGATGGACGCCAGCGAAATCGCAATCTGTATCAGCGTCATGGCCTGCGCCAGCTTATGGTGGGGATGCATCGTATGTTCGCTTTTCTGATTGGCCTGTTCCGATTCGGCCTCCAGCGCTTCGGCCTTCGACTTGATTTCCTTTTTGTTGTTTTCGTATTTTTCGATCTGCGCCTTGTAATAACCGCGCTTGCTCGCGGGCGCGAGATCCGCGGCAAGTTCCATCAGATGTCCCTTGTTGCTCTGGGCCTGATAATAATTCCATTGATCGGAAGCCTGGGTCTTCTTCAGCACTGCTTCGTTCTTGAACAGCATCGCCTCGTTCTGGGTATCGCTGCCCTGATAGCTGACGACCGCGCCGACCGAAGCCAGAATCGCGGTGAAGATCGCGACCGAACTGGCAAGACCGTCTCCGCCATGGGCCTGGTGTTCCACGGCATGGTCGTGGGCGCCGTGAACATGAAATCCTTCTGACATGATTATTTCCCCGAAATTGACATGAAAACGGCGCGCATTCTATACCGGGAATACGTTCTGGAAATGCCGGTTTGCAATTGCGACGCGCGATCACCCTTTCCCTCGTATTACAATAGCAGCCCGCCCTTTTCCACTCACCGGAGCGACACCATGACCAGGCAATCCGATCTGCTGTTATTGCGCGACAAGCTGCGCGCGTTCGCCGCCGCGCGCGACTGGGACCAGTTCCATTCGCCGAAGAACCTGAGCATGGCGCTGATGGTGGAAGTCGCCGAACTGATGGAGCATTTCCAGTGGCTGACCGAGGCGCAGTCGCTGGACCTTGCCGCAAAAAGCAAGGATGCCGTCAGCGAGGAACTGGCCGATATCCTGCTGTATCTGATCCGCCTTTCGGACAAACTGGATGTGGACCTGCTGGAAGCCGCGCTGCACAAGCTGGAGAAGAATGCACTGAAATATCCGGCGGATAAGGTGCGCGGAAGCGCGAAGAAGTATTCGGAATATTGATCGCACCCTCTCCCCTAGCCCCTCTCCCACAGGTGTGAGAGGGGAGGTTGAATCCCCTCCCCCTTGCAGGGGGAGGGTTAGGGAGAGGGTAGAAATCGTTCTACCATTACACCGCGCGACGGAGTTCGGATTTTAGCAAGGCACGCTTGACAAGAGAACGATCGTTCTTTACAGTGGCAGCACGTTCGTTCTGTATCAACCACTGCCATGACTGACTTCAATTCATCCGATTCGAATCCGCCCGGCTCCAACCCGCCCGGAGCCAACCCGAAAGACACCGAGTACCTTGCCAAACTCCAGGACTATTACGCCGACTGGAAAAGCATCCCCTCCTACGCCAAGCTGTGCGAGGTGTTCGGCATTGCGTCCAAATCCTGGGTCAAGGCTGTGCTGACCCGCCTGAGCGCGGCCGGCTTCATCGAACGCACTCCGGACGGCGCATGGATTCCCTCCCGCTCAGTTCTTCGCCCGCCCGCTGGCCGAATCCTCGGTCCAGGCGGGGATGCCGGTTTCCGTGACAGAGACCCAGGGCGAATACTACGTGATCGACGAGATGCTGGTCGACAAGCCATCCAGCACCACGCTGATCCCGGTCAGGGGCGATTCGATGATCGAGGCGGGCATCCATGACGGTGATATCGCGGTGGTGGAAAAGCGCAACCTTGCCAATCTGGGTGACATCGTGGTGGCCATCGTGGACAACGAGTTCACGCTGAAGACGCTGGACAAGGAGCGCGGCAAATACATCCTGCGCCCGGCCAACCCGGCCTATCCGGTCATTCGTCCGCAAGGCACGCTGGAAATATTCGGCGTGCTGATCGGCCTGATACGCAAATACCGGAAGTAGGCCATGCTGCCCGCCATCGATTCCGGTTTTACCGACCGGCCGGCACAGCGCACCGCGCGCGGCCTGCTGTCGCTGACCCATCCCAACAAGGAATTTTTCTATCGGCAGCGCGCGTTGCTGCGCAATGCGGTACCCGCCGGCTTCCCCTCGCCTGCCGACGACTATGTGGAACAGCGCCTCAGTCTCGACGCGCACCTGATCCAGCATCGCGAGAGCACCTTCTTCATGCGCGTGGCGGGCGACTCGATGCGCGGACGCGGCATCTTCGACGGCGATCTGCTGGTGGTGGACAGGGCGCTGCCTGTCACGCACGGCTGTGTGGTGATCGCGGTGCTGGATGGCGAATTCACCGTGAAGCAACTGCTGCATACGCCTGACGGCCGGATATTGCGCGCGGCGCATCCGGACTATCCCGACATGCCCATCAAACCGGAACAGGATTTTTCGGTCTGGGGGGTGGTGAGCTGGAATATCCACAAGGTTTAGGTGCGCATGAGCCATGCGATCGATCGCTCTAGTCGACTGCAATAATTTCTATGTTTCCTGCGAACGGCTGTTCCAGCCCGGCCTGGAAGGCAAGCCGGTGGTGGTGCTCTCCAACAACGACGGCTGCGTGGTGTCGCGCTCCCAGGAAGTCAGGGAGCTCGGCATAAAAATGGCGGTGCCGTGGTTCCAGCTGAAACAGCTTGCCAAACGCCACGGCATCATCGCGCTGTCTTCCAACTACGCGCTGTACGCCGACATCTCCGGCCGGGTGATGCGGCTGTTGTCGCAGTACGGCCCGAACCAGGAAATCTATTCCATCGATGAATGCTTTCTCGATCTGACCGGAATGGAAGACACATCCGACCTGACCAGCTATGCGCAAACGATACGCGGCACGATCAGGCAATGCCTCGGCATCCCGGTATGCATCGGCATCGCACCGAGCAAGACCCTGGCCAAACTCGCCAACCATGTCGCCAAAAAGCACAAGCAGTATCACGGCGTGTGCGATTTCAATGCGATGACGGCACGCATGCTGGACAATCTGCTCGCAAGGATCGAGGTTGGCGAAGTCTGGGGCGTGGGCAGGCGCAGCACAGAACGCCTGCAGAAAATGGGCATAAGCACCGTGCTGGAACTGAAATACAGCCCTGCCAAGCGCGTCCGCGCCGAGTTCGGCGTGGTGATGGAGCGCATCGTGGCGGAACTGAACGGGGAGGCCTGCATCGGGCTGGACGAGATCACCCCGCCCCGCCAGCAGATCATCTGCTCGCGCTCGTTCGGTGTGCCGGTTTCCTCTGCTCGCAGACCTGGAACAGGCGGTGGTGGCCTACACCAGCCGCGCCGCCGAAAAATTGCGCGTCCAGCATTCTGTTGCAGGCGGCATCCAGGTCTATATCCGCACCAATCCGCACAAGGCCGATTCCCATAAGGAAGGCGGTTCACAATATCAGCCAGCCATACTGCTGC
This sequence comes from uncultured beta proteobacterium, assembly GCA_963827265.1. Taxonomy (GTDB): domain Bacteria; phylum Pseudomonadota; class Gammaproteobacteria; order Burkholderiales; family Gallionellaceae; genus Gallionella. Next base: position 57,869 of record CAWHAD010000013.1, read on the forward strand.
CCTTGTTCGAGCCCACGAATGACACACGCCTGCTGTGCCGTGCCGCCCTGGACGGTTTGCGGCAGATCTACCGCAGCGGCTACGCGTATCAAAAAGCCGGCGTGATGCTCACCGGGATCATCGCCGCGACGGCAAGGCCGCGCACGCTGTTCGATGATGTCGCGGCACAGCAGAAATCCGCAGTGCTGATGGAAACGCTCGACCGCATCAACCGCCGCATGGGCAGCGGGACGATGCAGTTGCTCGGCGAAGGGACCAGGAAAAGCTGGGCTATGCGGCGCGGCAATGCGTCGCAACGCTATACCACGGAATGGGATGAACTGGCGGTCGCGCGATGAGGTATTTGTATCACTGATAACAACATGCTCGCATTGATCGAATTTCCGCAACACTAACCGGAACTTCGATTTTGTCCAAATCGGAAGTTCAACGTCTGAGTTAACTGGCGGCAAGCCGCTAAGCCGGTTAACGTCCTATTGAACAACTAGTGAGGCCACTTGCATTGATGCGCAGCAGCATATCTCGCCAATTCATTCAGGTTTCTTAGCTTGGCGATGCTTTCGCACAATGTCAGCAATCTCTTTGTTAAGCGTGGCCTGCTTTGCCGAAACTTCGCCCCGCTGCTTTCTAAGAAGCTCTGCTCCCTTCGGGTCAAATCGGCCATTAAGATAGTTCGCCGGATTTTCCTCGGGAAAGTCTTCAAAGTACTCACTCCATTCGCCCATTTGTAGCCTCCTTTGTATTGTTGGAACCCCAGATATTTGTTGGCCTAAAGTCCAAGTTCAGGGGCGCGTCGCCGATAGGCCGAGCATCTCTTGCAACGCCGGGTTAGGTCTGCTACGTCCACTGTCGACGGGCTTCCTCAACTTTTTCCTCGACGCACTTAAAGATGTATTCAAAATCATCGTGCCCAATCACTTTAGTAGAGTAGACGGACGCCGAGTACATATAACTATATCGATTCACAATCGTTTTCGCCCGCTCAAGTAACGTACGTATATCTTCGAAAGTCAGCCCATATCTTTCGCCGATATCGCCTGGGGAAAGTAGTGCTTTGGCATTCCGGTGAGCAATTCGACTGCTGCGGCAAACCGTCAACTTCTTAACAATCATATCAGTACTCGAACATGCTGCGATATCATCTGCCAGCGTCGCAGCGTCTGGTTTTCGTGAGTCTTCCGCTAGGCTTGCGACGTATGGGTTTTCCTTAAATAGTTCGCGAAACGACTCCTCATCGAACAAATGTAGATTTTCTTGAATCGTCGTTAGCCAACTACGTAAGTGCAAAGCCCTTGTATCTTGGTCGTACGCCCGGAATAGCGCATACACACAGGAATTCAAATGTGCTTGGAGCGTAAATGTCCAGAATGTGTTCGATTGGTGGACAACTAGAGGATGTTTGTCGATGGCATCAACTAGATCCTCATACATCTGATAGTGAATATGCGCATCGACTACGTCGTTAGTCAGCGCCTTCAGCAACTGTTCGAATTCAGCGGCATCCCTGATGTTGATCATCGAAGACCTAACAGTTAGCTTTGTGTTCCTGTTCTGATCAGAGCTTCGCCAGAGCCATTGCAACTAAAATAGTGTGTAAACATATTTTAGAATCAAGGTGTATCCGGCAAGGACAGCAGCCAACTTACCCCAAAAGCAGGAAGATATTGGCCAGATAAAATATCTAGGAGCATCAAGTTCCTCAGTATCCTTCATGCCTTTATTCTCATGATAATGATAAAACCTGCCCCATATGAACGTTCCAATTATGTAGTGCAGGAGGTCGAGTGCAAGCGCACTTGCGAATAGAAACGCTGGCCACAGCAGATCTAATGGGATAGAAAGTGGCCCACCTCTATCAGATTTGAATATCCAGATAAGTGCTATGCCTGCAAACGAAAGCTGGCGAGATATATCACTCGCCCTTGAACTAAAGCTGTAGTAATCATCTTTGTAGTCTTGAAGCTGCATTACTTATACCAACTTAGGCCAAATAATCTTAGGCCCAGTACTTCTCGTGCGACCCTTCGCTGCTGGTTTTTTGGCAACGGCTTTCTTCGCTGCTGGCTTTTTGGCAACGGGCTTCTTCGCTGCTGGCTTTTTGGTAACGGGCTTCTTCGCTGCTGGCTTTTTGGTAACGGGCTTCTTCGCTACTGGCTTTTTGGCAACGGGCTTCTTCGCTGCTGGCTTTTTGGCAACGGGCTTCTTCGCTGCTGGCTTTTTGGCAACGGGCTTCTTCGCTGCTGGCTTTTTGGCAAGGGGCTTCTTCGCTGCTGGCTTTTTCGCAACGGGCTTCTTCGCTACTGGCTTTTTCGCAACGGCTTTCTTCGCTGCTGGCTTAGATTTCTTCATGGCTGCCATTCTGATTCACCTCACTCTAGATCATTGAGTAGAACTTTTCCGCGGCTAAAAGCTAATAGAAAGACTTTATATTTGACATAATTGGCAAATAGTACGTGCAGGAGCAAATGTCGCCTATTGGCACCGAGCGGCTATAGCATCTTGTTATTACACCCCCGTAACCTGCCATTGCCAATTTAAGTTCTGGTGAGTTAATTAATGTCGAGACCATTAGTTAAGTTCTAACTAATCCAGATGCCTTCCACCCTTACCCGCATCCCGTTTGCCCTCTTTGCAAGGGCACTGACTACACCCGAGTGCCTGGACATCAACACACAGGTGCGCGGAAGGAAAAAATAGCGCCTGCCGATCTGGAGTTCTTTCCGGCTGTGCCGCATCAGGCCTTCATAAGCGATGATGTTGTAGTCGCCAATTTCCCTGCCACGTTCACGTGCGGCCAAAAGCCCAACCACACACCAGATAATAATGCCGTTGAAATAGTCCGGTTCTTCGACTACCACCCCCACATGGGTGACCGGGCAGCCAACCATGGAGGGACGCCCGTACAGGATGTCTCCCTTCTTCACCGCAAGTTTTTCTACATTGCCCGGATTAAGCGGCACGATAGTTTCACGCGGTCCCGGATCTTCCGGGAACGGCTCCAGGATAAAATCGTATTCCCTTTCCAGCCCGTCGATCCAGGTGATTTCCTCTGCGATGATCTCAGGGGCTGGCGGAACCACCTGCGGTTTTACCAGGTAAATGCATCGCTCGAGTGCAGACGGATGCAAGGAAGCGAATGCCGCCAGCTCCGCGCAGGTCTTGAAGCCGCATTGCCCGCAATTCTTCCCTGGCAGCGACTCCGTTATTTTGCGAACGTCGCCTTCCATTATTCACCACGATAGAACAGATCGGAATCCAGCGTGCGCAGCACCCCGAAGTGATGCTCCCAGCCTATATCTTTTTTGCCGGCGCAGATGGTGCAGACTGCAACAGGCGGGCTGCCCTTGAGTGTCAGCGGCATTTTAATATCTTCCGCCCGCTCTATTTTCCTGACCAAGCGGTCTATGCCGATTCCGCGCAATGCATCGGCCTCCATCACATCGAGCCGGGCGGCGTCCATGATGTTGGCGCGGAAGACTTCCCTTTCCGCCTGAGATACCAGATCAATCTTGGTCACTACCGCAATGTCTGCGAGCGTGAGCATGGCCCCGATCTTGTGCGGCAGATTCATGCCGCTGGTCGCCTCCAGCACTACAATACCGAGCGAGCCGGTGATATAAGGCGCACAACGCAAACACAGTCCGGCGGTTTCAACAACCAGATCCGCACCTTCTTTTTCCGCCCATTTCACCGCGTCTCCCAGCACCAGCACGCTAGCGTGATCAGGGCAAAGTTCACCGGAATATATTTTCCTGGCGGGGATGCCAAATTCGTTACGGAACAACTTATCCTCGTCCGCAAACTGGACATCAACCTTGAGATAAGCAAGGCGGCGTCCCTTTTTTAGAAGTCTACGCATAACCTGCCGCAGCACAGTGGTTTTACCACTGGTAGGGGGGCCGGCGCACATGATGAGTTTCATATCAGATCCTATGCCAACAGATTTAGCTCCATGATCGACTGAAAATCTTTTTCCAGCATGTGCTCGCCGGCGCTGATCCGGTCACGCAGTCCCACTATGATCATGTCCATATGAGCGACTGTCTCGCCGATGCGCTTTTCTCCCGGGCTGGTTGTGATCGCATCCTGCATCGCCCCGCCTTTCATCACGATCCGGTAATCTGATGAAAGGGTGATTCTTGGATCATGGGTGACGAATATGAATATTTTTTCATACTTGCGCAACAGCTCCAGTGCGCGCATCAGGTTGATGCCCGCATTTTCAATTTCGTCCAGCAGAATGATCGGTGAATTGCCGATGATCACCGCATCCGCGATCAGCAGCGCGCGACTCTGCCCGCCCGACAATTCGGTCATAGCGCTGTCAACGATAATCGGCTCGCCAGTCAGTTGATTGGCGAAATCCAGAATGTCGGCAACCACAGAGTCAGGACTTCCACTTTTTCTGACCTTGGCATGGATATCAAGAAAATTGGACACCTTCATATCAGAAAGAAAGCTGGTGTGCTGGGTAATCAGCGCGATGGGATTCTTCGAGGGGTCATCCAGAAAATCTTCCGACGGCGCAGCGTTGTTGATAAGGATGCGCCTTCTGGATGGAGTATCTTCGTTGGCGAACAGGCCGATATCGTTGATCAGCGCGGTCTTCCCTGAGCCGGTGGGCCCCACTATGCTGAGCAGGTCACCCATCTTAAGGTCAACCTGGTCAACCTGCTCTTTTTCCCCGCCTCTTCCAAAGCCCCCTAGAATGGTGATTTTCCTGATTTCCATGTCAAGGAACCTTTCATGCAAAAGTTTCAAGCGGTGGCGGCACGCTAATCAACCTTGAGGCGCAGGTGGTGGAGTATGTCACTCACAGCTTAGCTGCTATTTTTTTTCGCTTTCCTCGTTTGCGCGCTGGTCCCCAAACCTTGTATGGTGTATGCCTGTTGCTTTACTTGGATGTTCACCCGGCTTGCGCCAAAGCGAACGTGACAAATGGGATCTTTATTGCAGTATACCCACAATTACGCACACTTCACACAGGGCAATAATTTCCCAATTTGGAGGTGGCGCAGAATGACCGATTGAAATCGCAGCACATAACAGAAGTTCACGACCGGCTGTAAATCGTAAATTTCGGCAGCCTAACTATTAAGCACCGTCACGCTCGGTGCACCGCTATTCATCGACCCGATCACACAAGCCTGTGCGAAGCCGGCATTCCTGAAAGCCGACAAGACCGCATCCACACCGTCAGGAGAAACGCTTGCCAGCAAACCTCCGCTGGTCTGTGCATCGGCCAGCACCCGGTGCTGCCAATTTTCCAGCCGGAGATCAAAAATCACCTCATGCCCGTAGCTCGCCAGATTGCGATCGATCGCGCCGGGACCGATACCCTGCTGCGCCAACGGCAACGCTTCGGACAGGATCGGCACTTGTCCGAACTTCAGTTCCGCGGCAAGCCCTGAGCCGCGGCATATTTCCAGCAGATGGCCGAGCAGGCCGAATCCGGTCACATCGGTCAGCGCATGCACGGCTTGCAGGCCGGACAGTTCGGCACCCACCGCATTGAGCTGGGTGGTGGTCGCGATCATCTGCGCGTAGCCTGCGGCGGACAATGCGCCCTTCTTCAGTGCCGCCGCCAGCACACCGACGCCGAGCCCCTTGCCGAGTACCAATATATCGCCCGCTTGCGCACCGCTGTTCTTTTTCAAGCGTTCGGGATGCACGATGCCGATCGCAACCAGCCCGTAGATCGGTTCGACCGAATCGATGGAATGGCCGCCCGCCAGCGGGATACCCGCCGCTTCGCACACCGCTTCGCCGCCTTGCAGGATTGAGCGTATCGTCTCGACCGGCAGTTTGCTGATCGGCATGCCGACGATGGCCAGCGCCATGATCGGCGTTCCGCCCATCGCGTATACATCGGACAGCGCATTGGTCGCTGCGATGCGGCCGAAATCGAACGGGTCATCGACGATGGGCATGAAAAAGTCGGTGGTGGCAATGATCGCCTGCTGGTCGTTGAGGCGGTATACCGCCGCATCGTCGCTGGTCTCCGTGCCGACCAGCAGGTTCGCAAACGGCAATTTCTGTTTGGCGACACCCAGGATTTCCTGCAGCAGGGCCGGCGCAATTTTGCAGCCGCAGCCGCCACCGTGCGACAATTGGGTTAACTTGATTTCTGGCATTATCTGGGCTTCGGACACGAATCTTTCCTTTACATAATTTTCTGACTAAATAACTTTTCCGGCATACATGCTTTTCAGGACTGCAAACCTATCACAGCTGGGCGACTTTGACGAAATTATCGACGTGCGCACACCGTCTGAATATGCCGAGGACCACATTCCCGGCGCGATCAACTGCCCGGTGCTCTCCGATCAGGAACGCATCACCGTCGGCACGCTGTACAAGCAGGTTTCGCCGTTCGAGGCGCGCAAGGTCGGCGCGGCCCTGATCGCGAGGAACATCGCACATCACCTGGAAACCCGCTTTCATGCCCACCCCAAATCATGGCGGCCACTGGTCTACTGCTGGCGCGGCGGCCAGCGCAGCGGCGCAATGAGCATCATCCTCGCACAGGTGGGCTGGGCGGCGCACAAACTGGAAGGCGGCTACAAAACCTACCGGCGCGACGTGCTGGAAAAACTTGAGGCATTGCCGCAGCGCTTCGCTTTCCGGGTGGTTTGCGGCCCGACCGGTTCGGGCAAGAGCCATCTGCTCGCGGCGCTGGCCGATACCGGTCATCAGGTGCTCGACCTTGAAATGCTGGCCCGGCATCGCGGCTCGGTGCTGGGCAGTTTGCCAGAACAGCCGCAGCCCGCGCAGAAATGGTTCGACAGTGCGTTGCTGCAAACCCTGCAGCGATTCGACCCGGATCGCCCGGTCTACGTTGAAGCGGAAAGCAGCAAGATCGGATTGATCTCCCTGCCTGCGGGGCTCACCTCGGCGATGCACGCCGGCAGATGTCTGCTGCTGGAAACACCGCTGGCCACGCGCGTCGCCGGACTGCTCGCCGACTATCGCCATTATGTCGAGAACCCGGAATCATTGATCGGCCACCTGCAGTCGCTGCTGCGGTTTCATGGCGCCAAACAGCTGCAGCACTGGAGCGCGCTGATACGCCAGGGAGACTTCGAAACCATGGTCGCGGAATTGCTCACGCTGCATTACGATCCCAGCTATTTCCGCGCGACCGCGAGAAACTATCCGAATCTCGACCGGGCGCAGCGCATCCCGGTGACCAGCATGTCGGCGGATGCACTGAAGGAATTGGCGCAGAGCCTGGAGGAGCGGGCAATTCCGGCGTGCTGAAGCCGGAAACCGGACATCGCGCATCGAATAAAATCGCCGCAACAACCTGAAGGAGAAAATATGGAATACCGGCAATTGGGCGAAAGCGATTTGCGAGTCTCGGCGTTGTGCCTCGGCACCATGACCTTCGGCCAGCAGAACAGCGAGGCGGATGCCCACGCGCAACTCGACTACGCGGTATCGCGCGGGGTCAACTTCATCGACACAGCCGAAATGTATCCGGTGCCGCCGCGCGCCGAAACCCAGGGCCGCACCGAAAGCCATATCGGCACATGGCTTAAACACCAGCGCCGCGATTCATTGGTCATCGCGACCAAGATCGCCGGCCCGTCGCGCGGGTTCGCGTGGATACGCAATACCCCGCGCATCGACCGCGAGAACCTCGAAGCGGCGATAGACAGCAGCCTGAAACGGCTGCAGACCGACTACCTCGACCTCTACCAGATCCACTGGCCTGACCGGTATGTGCCGATGTTCGGCGCGACCAGTTATGAACCATCCCAGCAACACGACACCGTGCCGATCGCCGAGCAGCTGCAGGTGCTGGCGGATCTGGTCAAGGCCGGCAAGGTACGCCGCATCGGGCTGTCCAACGAAACCCCGTGGGGAATCGGCGAGTTCGTGAAATGCGCGGAAAAAATGGGGCTGCCGAAAATCATCACGGTGCAGAACGCCTATCACCTGATGAACCGCAGCTTCGAGACCGGATTGGCGGAAGTCTGCCATCACGCCAGGGTCGGCCTGCTGGCCTACAGCCCGCTGGCATTCGGTCATCTGACCGGGAAATATATTGCCGACCCGAACGCGAAAGGACGCGTCACGCAGTTCGCCAACTTCGGGCAGCGCTACGCCAAACCCAATGTGCCCGCCGCCACCAGAGAATATGTGCGCATCGCGCAGGAAGCCGGGCTGACCCCGGCGACGATGGCGCTGGCCTTTGCACGCACCCGCTGGTTCACCGGCAGCGTGATCATCGGCGCAACCGACCTGGACCAGTTGCAGGAAAATCTGGACAGCGCCGAAGTTGCGTTATCGGAAGAAGTGCTGGAGAAGATCGACGCTGTGCACAGGCTATATCCTGACCCGGCACCGTGATTGCATGCTCGCGGTCTCCGGCCTTCCGGACCGGAGACCGCCAAATCGGGTAATCAGGATCAGATAATCAGGATCAGGATGATGATGAGCAGGATCACGGTCAAATCGTGATTGCTCAGACTGCCTCCGGCCGGCATCGAATCGATACGCTGCGCGAGCGCATGCGCTTCCTGGTCGGTCATTGCCGCCACGCGCGCTTTTACCAGGGACTGATCGACACCGAGGGCCTTGAGCTTATCCCTGACTTCGGCCCGGTCAACAAAAGTCTGAACCCTGGATTTTTCCGTTGCGGTCTGGTTCTGCGACGCGAAATTATCGGACGTCACGATACCCGCCATTGCGGCAGATGCTTGCAGACAAAGCGCGGCCCCCAGTACTACGCCACACATCCGGTGAGAAAGTTTTGCTTTCATGATGGTTCCTTTTCTTGTGGTGTAAATGAACTCGAAAATATGTCCCTGATCATTGCTCAAACTGCCGAAGTATTATAAACATAGTTGAATTTCGCATTTCAAAAAAAGATTTCGGAAATCTGCCGTGCATGACAGGATGGGACGCTGCATATGGGTTCTGAATACGATAACCTGCTGTCGTTGATTGCGAGGGGAATGAAGCCATGCTGAAAAATATTTCGCTTGCGGCATTGCTGCTGATGGCGCTTGCGTTGGCCGGACTTGTGATGCGCGGCGCATTTTTTTCCCTGCATCCGCTTGCGATCAGCGCGGAAGTTGCATCCATCGCGCTGATGGTCTGGGCCAGACTGACCTTCGGGCTGCGTAGCCTGCGTGCGGCAGCGATTCCCTTGGCCGGCGGACTGGTCACGACCGGGCCTTATCGTTACATCCGCCATCCGATCTACACCGCCGCCTGCCTGTTCGGCTGGTCGGGCGTGCTGGCAAATTGGTCTTTGATCAATGCGATGCTGGGTGCGCTGCTCCTTGCCGGTGCCGTTGTTCGCATGCTTTGCGAGGAACGCCTGATCGTTGATATCTATCCGGAGTACCCTGCCTATGCCCGGGCCACCAGGCGCATGGTGCCGTTCATTTTCTAGTCACATCAGTTCCAGCGCATTCCCGTCCGGGTCGCGGCAGAACAGCGCGCGGCGGCCCGACGAACTGAGCGTGTAAGCGACGCCTGTCCGGTCCAGCCTGTCGAGCAGTTCCGCGAAATCGGACACGGCCAGCGCGACATGGCGGTCACGGCCACCATGAATAGGCCGTTGTAAGCCGGCTTCCGGATCCGGCAACGACAGCAAATGGATCTGCTGGTTCGGTGCCACGTTGTACCAAACGCCGTCATAACTCATCTCGGGGCGGGCGGGGTCGGGACGCAAGCCGAGCACGCCTTCGTAGAACGCACGCGATTTCGCCAAATCAGACGTTAAAAATGAGGCGTGCAGGATACCGGTGATCATCTTGCCCGTACTCACGCCTTGACCGGCAAGACCTTGCTTGCCGCCAGCTTCGCGCGTTCCCTCGCTTCGTCGGTATCCTTGCCGGTCGCCAGAGCCACGCCCATGCGGCGCTTCCTGAAAGATTCCGGCTTGCCGAACAGGCGCACATCGCTGTCCGGCACGCGCAGCGCTTCCGCCACGCCTTCGAAGGCGATGCCCTTCTCGTCCATGCTGACCGTAGATCACCGCACTCGCACCCGGCGCGCGCAATGCGGTATCCACCGGCAGGCCGAGTATGGCGCGGGCATGCAGTTCGAATTCGTTCTGCACCTGCGAGCACATCGTGACCATGCCGGTGTCGTGCGGGCGCGGGCTGACTTCGCTGAACCAGACCTGGTCGCCCTTGACGAACAACTCCACGCCGAAGATGCCCAGACCGCCGAGATCGTCGGTGACTGCCTTTGCAATGTCGCGCGTGCGCTGCAACGCCAGCTCCGACATCGCCATCGGCTGCCAGCTTTCGACGTAATCGCCGTGCACCTGCACATGGCCGATCGGTTCGCAGAAATGCGTCTCGATATTGCCATCCGCGCCGATCGCGCGCACGGTAAGCTGGGTGATTTCGTAATCGAAATCGATCAGCCCTTCGACGATCACCCTGCCCTGGTTCACGCGGCTGCCGCTGGCGGCGTAGTTCCACGCCGCTTCGACCTCGGCTGCATTGTCCACCTTGGATTGCCCCTTGCCGGAAGAAGACATCACCGGCTTGATGATGCATGGATAGCCGATCTGTTCGATCGCGGCACGCATCTCGTCCAGGCTGTCGGCAAAACGATACGGTGAAGTCGGCAGGCCCAGCGTCTCGGCTGCCAGGCGGCGTATGCCTTCGCGGTTCATGGTCAGGCGCGCGGCACGCGCGGTGGGAATCACGCGGGCCAGCCCCTCGCGCTCGATCTCTTCCAGCATCGGCGGTGGCGATGGCCTCGATTTCCGGCACGATGATATGCGGCTTTTCCTGTTCGACCAGCGCGCGCAATGCCGCGCCGTCTGCCATGTTGATCACATGGGCGCGGTGCGCGACCTGCTGTCCCGGCGCGTTGGCGTAGCGGTCCACGGCGATGGTTTCCACGCCAAGGCGCTGCAGCGCGATGATGACTTCCTTGCCCAGTTCGCCGCTGCCGAGCAGCATGACGCGGGTGGCGGATGGAGTGAGCGGTGTGCCGATGGTGAGCGGTTTCATTTGAGTGTCATTCCCTGTGATTGGGTGCGTTACTACTGGTCGAAATTATACACACTGGGATATGGATTTCATTGTGCTGTAACAGGAGTAACATAAGCTAACATTTAAACCACAAGGAGCGAAATCATGACGAACATCGTGCAATTGCTGGGGGATGAAGCAGAGCACCTGCTGAAACATCGTTGCACCGGCATCAGCAAGGAATCGCTGCACCTGCCGGGCCCGGATTATGTGGATCGCGTGGTCGCAATCAAGGATCGCAAACCGGCGTGCTGCGCAGCCTGCAGGCGCTGTACGGTCATGGACGGCTGGCGAACACCGGTTACCTGTCGCTGCTGCCGGTGGACCAGGGCGTGGAGCATTCGGGCGGCGCATCGTTTGCGCCCAACCCGATCTATTTCGATCCGGACAACATCGTCAAGCTCGCCATCGAAGGCGGCTGCAACGGCGTGGCTTCGACGCTTGGCGTACTGGGTTCGGTGGCCCGCCGCTACGCGCACAAGATTCCGTTCATCGTGAAGATCAACCACAACGAGCTGCTCACCTACCCCAACGAATTCGACCAGACGCTGTTCGCCAGCGTGGATCAGGCCTTCGACATGGGTGCGGTTGCGGTCGGTGCAACGGTATTTTACGGCTCGGAACATTCACGCCGGCAGATACAGGAAGTTTCCGAGGCGTTCGAGCACGCCCATGAGCTGGGCATGGCCACGGTACTTTGGGCCTACCTGCGCAACCCCGCTTTCAAGACTGCCGACAAGGATTACCACGTTGCCGCAGACCTGACCGGGCAGGCCAACCATCTGGCGGTGACCATCAACGCCGACATCGTGAAGCAGAAGATGGCCGAGAACAACGGCGGCTACAACGCCCTCAAGTTCGGCAAGACTCACCCCAGGGTGTACAGCGAACTGACCACCGACCACCCGATCGACCTGGTGCGCTATCAGGTTGCGAACTGCTATATGGGGCGTGTGGGCATGATCAATTCGGGCGGTTCGTCGGGAAAGGATGACCTGCACCAGGCGGTGCGCACCGCGGTGATCAACAAGCGCGCCGGCGGCATGGGCCTGATTTCGGGACGCAAGGCGTTCCAGAAACCCATGAAAGATGGCGTGACATTATTGAATGCGATTCAGGATGTGTATCTGGCGAAAGAGGTGACGGTGGCTTAATCAGCCGGAAATCCTGCAAAGGATTTCAAAGGGCTGCGTCCAGATTCTGGGATTTCTCGGCGATGCCGCCGCGCTTGAGCATGGAAAGATACGCTTCGCCGTGCTCGGTCACTTTCGACAGGTAGGCCAGGTTTTTCTCGATCGACTCGAGATAGTAATTGTTCTCGACACCCATCACATCCCTGAAGTGCAGGCTCAGCATGCGGTACATGCCGGCCAGGTCGCCGTCCAGCTTTTGCCGGGTTACGCTGTAGAACGAATTGGTCTGTTTCAGCAGGTCGAACATGTTCTGGTAATTCCCGAAGTGCGCCTCCTTGAACTCCAGATACAGGAACAGCAGTTTCTCAAGGTAGGTACGGTCAGCCATTTGCCCGGTCAGATCGGCGGTGACAACGATCTGACCGAGCTGGCGCGTGCGCTCGTCGGGAAACTCGATCTGGGGAAGCTTCAGCGCCGGATCGGTTCCGCTCATCATCGGCTCCAGTGCAGCCGCATAGCGCGATGGCAGATGCCTTGCATGGGCGTATTTTTTCATGAAGGCGATGCCGCGTTTCACATGGGTCTGGGTATATTGGGCACCGGTTCCGCCTTGCTCGCCATCCGTTTGCGAATAACCGATATCGTGCATCAAGGCAGCGATCATGATCAGCGTGATTTCATCGTCGGAGAGGTGGTTGCCGGAAAGATACACGCCATGCATCAACCTTACCGCGCACAGAAATACGTCCAGCGTATGTGGCATGTCATGGTAGAGCGTCTTGATCGAACTGTAACCCGGATACTCGCCGCGAAACAGGCTGATCACATCATCGAAAACGGATTTGATCAGGGTTGTGTCATAGCGGGGATTGATGCGGGCAAGATAGCCGCTGGCTTTGCCCCAGACCGCGACAGGGTCGCTGTTGGCGAACAGGCTGTTGATTTCGGCGGAGGTGGGAACATTATCCATTTTCAGAACATCAGGCCAGCGCACCCGGTTGTTGATTGTGAACAATACGATAAACATGGTACATGATTAACCTGATTTTGGAAAAGCCGCTTGTGTCGGGCGTACCCGGTTAAATCCTGCTTTGTGTTTTCCGTCAGGACCTTTCTGCCGGCAGCAGTTTCCCGGACATCAGGCTCGCGGAAACGATCAGCAAAGCGCCCAGCCAGTCGCGCGGCTGCATGACTTCGTGGGCAAGAAAATACGACGAAATCGCCGCTACCACGAGTTCGAACAGGAACAGGATGATCGCGCGATTCGCGGACAGGTTGGCAATCGCGTATTGCAGCGCGAACGTGGAACAGCAAATTACCACGCCGAGTATGCCCAGCAGCAGCCAGTCCTGGGCATTGATTGTGAGCAGACGGTCAGCCAATCCGCCCTGCCACCACAACAGCAATACAGTCAGCAGGCACGTACCCAGCCAGACGCTGTATGACTTCACTTGCAGGCTCAGATGCACGGCGCGCCGCGACACGACATTCGACAGTGCAAACGCGATGCCGGCTGAAAGGCCCATCCATTCGGCAAAGTTTACCGGCAGGGGCAGACCCTGTTGCGGTTCCCACAGCATGATGACGGCGCCGGAAAGCGACAGGAACATCACCAGGTAGCCATAGCGGTTGAGGCGCTCACCCAGCAGCCAATAGGAAAAAACGATGGTCCACAGCGGCGCCAGATAGAACAGCAGCAGCACCCGCATCACTTCGCCATACAACACCGCGAGCACGTAGCTGAGATTGGTCCAGCCCGCGCTCAACACCAGCAGCACCGCCCATCGGCCAGCCCTGTGCAATTGCCGCAAATCAAGCGGAAACAGGATCATGCCGCACAGCAGCGCCAGCAGGAAAGTGATCAGTGTGGCCAGCGTCCCGGACACACCGGCTGCCTGCAACACACGGTAGGGATACCACATCAACCCCCATACCAGTATGCCGCTCAGTGCGCCGGCGACAGGCATAACATTCTGTTTTGATGGCACTGGCCAGACCCTTATATATATAATGTGCTTTGTCTGAAAATACCTGTAACGGCCTGTGTGCAGCGATATCGGCACAGGTCACGGAAGGAAAATGCGGCAAAGTCCGTAGTGTACAAGCCGTAGTGTACAAGCCGTAGTGTACAGATTGTGCGCGAGGATTTTGAGCCGCTTTTTGATGCCGTGTCGCAGGCGCAATCATTATGCACAGAAGCTTTTCAACCGAACCCGGATTAACCAGATGAACCCCGATTTGCAGAAACTGCAGCCCTACCCGTTCCAGAAACTCGCCGCATTGTTCCGTGAAGTTAATCCCAACCCGGACTACCGTGCGATCAGCCTGTCCATCGGCGAACCAAAACACGCCACGCCGCAATTCATCCGCGACGCACTGTCAAACAATCTCGCCGGCCTGGCCAATTATCCCTCAACTGCCGGCAGCGACGCGCTGCGCAGCACAATCGCAAACTGGCTGGCCGCGCGCTATGGAATCCCGGCGCCGAATGCCGCGACCCAGGTCCTGCCGGTGAACGGCAGCCGCGAAGCGCTGTTTTCATTCGCGCAGGCAGTTGTCGATCGCAGCAAGGATGACCCGGTCGTGGTCTGCCCCAATCCGTTCTACCAGATATATGAAGGCGCTGCCTACCTTGCGGGCGCCACGCCGCTATTCCTGAATAACTTGCCGGAAAACAACTATGCGCTGAATTTTTCGCAATTGCCGGACGAAATCTGGCAGCGCACCCAGCTCATTTATGTATGCACGCCGGGCAATCCGACCGGAAGCGTGATGACCCAGCAAGAATGGGAAACCTTGTTCGAAATGTCCGACCGGCACGGCTTCATGATCGCATCGGACGAGTGCTATTCCGAGATTTACTTTTCCGAAAAACCGCTGGGCGCGCTGCAGGCCGCCCAGCGCGCGGGTCGCAGCGACTACCGGCGCCTGATGATGTTTTCCAGCCTGTCGAAACGATCCAACGTGCCGGGCATGCGTTCCGGCTTCGTAGCCGGCGACGCCGCTGCTATCGAAAAATTTGCGCTATACCGCACCTACCACGGTTCGGCAATGAACCCGGCAGTCCAGGCCGCCAGCATCGCCGCCTGGAATGACGAGGCGCACGTTGCGGAAAACCGCCGCATGTACCGGGAAAAGATCGAGCGTGTGGTCGGGATACTGAAACCGGCACTCCCGGTTACCATGCCGGAAGCCGGATTCTACCTGTGGCTGCGCACACCGTTTGCCGATACCCGCTACGCGCAAGGCTTGTATCGCGACTATAATGTCGCCGTTTTGCCCGGAAGCTATCTGGCGCGCAGCGCGGATGGCGTAAATCCCGGCGAGAATTTCGTGCGGCTGGCCCTGGTTGCCAGCACCGAAGAAACCGTCGAAGCCGCACAACGCATAGCCGAGTACAGCCGCAAGTTATCATCCTCCAGCCGATAGCATCCTCCCGGATTTGTCCGCTGTGCGGATGCGGAATTGCGAATGACCGAAGAACACCAACTTTTACAACAGGAATCATCATGGACCAATTGCAACAGATCATCGAAAACAATTTCGAACGCCGCGCCGAGATCACCCCGCGCAATGCCGATGCACAGCTCAAGGAAGCGGTCGACAGCGTTATCACCCAGCTCGACCAGGGCAAGCTGCGCGTTGCGGAAAAGATCGGCGGTGTATGGGTCACCCACCAATGGCTGAAAAAAGCCGTGCTGCTGTCCTTCAGGCTGGAAGACAACGCGTTCATCAAGGGCGGATTCACCAACTACTACGACAAGGTCCCTTCCAAGTTTGCCGATTACAACAGCCGCGATTTTCGCGAAGGCGGCTTTCGCGTGGTTCCGCCGGCCGCGGCGCGCAAGGGCGCGTATATTGCAAGGAACGTGGTACTGATGCCCTCTTACGTGAATATCGGGGCATACGTCGACGAAGGCACCATGGTGGACACCTGGGCGACGGTCGGCTCCTGCGCACAGATCGGCAAGAATGTGCATCTCTCCGGCGGCGTCGGCATCGGCGGCGTGCTGGAACCGGTGCAGGCCAACCCGACCATCATCGGCGACAACTGCTTCATCGGCGCGCGCTCGGAAATCGTGGAGGGCGTGATACTCGAAGACAATGTGGTGGTTTCGATGGGGGTATTCATCGGCCAGAGCACCAAGATCTACGACCGCGAAACTGGCGAGACCCATTATGGTCGGGTACCATCCGGTTCCGTGGTCGTCAGCGGCAGCCTGCCATCCAAAGACGGCAGCTACAGCCTGTATTGCGCGGTAATCGTAAAGAAAGTCGATGCGAAGACCTTGTCCAAGGTGGGCATCAACGAATTGCTGCGCGGGATTTGAGTTATCGGGCGTTAGCTATTAGCCGGTAGGGTGGGCAAATTTATGCCCACGCGTGGGCACTAGAATCGTGCCCACCCTACAGGCTGTTTTCAGGAGAAAACAATGATCGTTACACCATTACTGCAACTCGCCGCAAGCAAGCAGGCTTCGGATTTGTTCTTCTCGGTCGGCGCACCGGTCAACATCAAGATCGACGGCGTCGCCATGCCGGTCAACGCGCAGGCGCTGGATGCCGATGTCGTCAAGCGCATCGCCTACGAGATGATGTCGCCGCAGCAGATCGCCGATTTCGAAACCTATCTGGAGATGAATTTTTCCTTCCGCTCCGGGATCGGCAATTTCCGCGTCAATGTCTTCCGCCAGCGCGGCGACATCGCCATCGTGATTCGCTTTATCAAGGCAAAGATCGGAAATTCCGAAGACCTCAACCTGCCGCCCGTGCTTAAAGAGCTGGTCATGGAAAAGCGCGGCCTGGTGCTGGTGGTCGGCGCGACCGGTTCCGGAAAATCCACCACCCTCGCCTCGATGATCGAGCATCGCAACAATTCGGCCAGCGGCCATATCCTGACCATCGAGGAGCCGATCGAATACATCTTCAACCACAACAAATCCATCGTGAACCAGCGCGAAATCGGCACCGATACGCTCACCTACGAAAGCGCGCTGTACAGCGGGATGCGCGAAGCGCCGGATGTGCTGATGATCGGTGAAGTGCGCGACCGCGAAACGCTCAAGCATGCGCTGATCTTTGCCCAGACCGGGCATCTGTGCCTGACCACGCTGCACGCGAACAACAGCTATCACGCGCTGAACCGCATCGTGAATTTCTTCCCCTACGAATCGCGCAGGGGCGTGCTGGCCGATCTGTCGATGTGCCTGCGCGCGGTGATTTCGCAGCGCCTGGTGCGCGGCGTGCACGGCAAGCAAATCCCTGCCGTGGAAATCCTGCTCAACACTTCGCTGATCGCCGACCAGATCAAGAATGATGAACTCGACAAGATACGCGAGTCGATCGAGAAGAGCGTATCCGCCGGGTCGCAAACCTTCGAGCAGGCCCTGTACAAACTTTTCAAGAAACAGCTGATCACCAAGGATGAAGCGCTGCGCAATGCCGATTCGGCGAGCAACCTGGCCACCCTGGTCGATTTTTCCGAGCGCACCGACACCCAGAAAGTGCCGGTATTTGCCAACCCGCAGGCTCAAAAGCCGGCACAGGGCGCCGACTTTGCCGGTATCAAGCTTAATCTGAACGAACCCAAATGAAGGGTGCCGGCAAATACAGCTTGTATGGCATACCCAACTGCAATACGGTCAAAAAGGCACGCGAATGGCTGGCTCAGCATCGCATTGAGGTCGAATTCCACGACTTCAAGAAGCTCGGCCTGGAGGCGGACATCGCACAAAACTGGCTGCAACAGGCCGACTGGACCAAATTGCTCAATCGCAGCGGCCTGACCTGGCGAGGCCTGCCGGAGCAGCGCAAGCAAAGCATCCAGGATGCAGAAACCGCGCTCGCGAACTGATGCTGGAGAAAACCAGCGTGATCAAACGTCCCGTGCTGGAACAAAACGGCAAGCTGCTGCATGTCGGTTTCGACGCAGCGGCCTATTCCGAAATTTTCAATCCCAAATCCTGAACACTGTCATGCCTGAAACCGTTATGTCCGATACCCTGCAACTCGCCAAGACCCTGATCGCGCGCCGCTCGCTCACACCGGATGATGCCGGCTGCCAGGAAATCCTGATCGAACGCCTGGAGAAACTCGGCTTCAGGATAGAGCGGATGCGCTTCGGCAGCGTGGACAATTTCTGGGCCAGGCGCGGCACCGCTTCCCCGGTCGTGGTGTTTGCCGGGCATACCGATGTGGTGCCGACCGGACCGGCGGAAAACTGGTTCAGCCCGCCGTTCGAGCCGACCATGCGCGACGGCATGCTGTACGGACGCGGTGCGGCCGACATGAAGACTTCGATCGCGGCATTCATCACCGCGATCGAGGCGTTTCTTGCGCAGCACCCGAACCACGACGGATCGATCGCGCTGCTGATCACTTCCGACGAGGAAGGCGTGGCGGTGGACGGCACGGTGCGCGTGGTCGAAGCATTGCAAGCGCGCGGCGAACTGATCGATTTCTGCATCGTCGGCGAACCCACCTCGAACAAGCGGGTCGGCGACATGATCAAGAACGGGCGGCGCGGCTCGCTGTCCGGCACGCTGATCGTCAAGGGCATCCAGGGCCATATCGCCTATCCCCACCTGGTAAAAAACCCGATCCACCTGGTTGCGCCGGCGATCGCCGAACTTGCCGCGACCACCTGGGACAACGGCAACGAATATTTTCCGCCCACCTCCTGGCAGATCTCCAACATGAATGGCGGCACCGGCGCGACCAATGTCGTGCCCGGCACGGTCGAGATCCTGTTCAATTTCCGCTTCTCCACCGCCAGCACCGAGCAGGGTCTGAAGGACAGGGTCCATGCGATACTGGACAAGCACGGCGTGACCTACGACCTGGAATGGGAACTGTCAGGCAAGCCGTACATCACCGCGAAGGGCAGCCTGGTCGACGCGATCAGCAACGCGATCGAACGGTCGTACGGCATCACCCCGGAACTGTCCACCAGCGGCGGCACGTCGGACGGGCGTTTCATCGCCGACATCTGTCCGCAGGTGATCGAGTTCGGGCCGCTGAACGCCACGATACACAAGCTCAATGAATGCGTCGGGGTAGCCGACATCGAGCCGCTCAAACTGACCTACCAGCGGACGCTGGAAATTCTGCTTGGGGAAAATTTACCTGGGCGAAATCTGCTTAGCAAATGAGCAATTATTATTCAGAGGCCGCGCATGACCTGAAGACGGTGCGCGACTATCTGCGTTTCGCGGTAAGCCGCTTCAATCAGGCCGGGCTTTTTTTCGGTCACGGCAGCAGCGACGCCTACGACGAAGCCGCCTACCTGATCCTGCATACGCTGCATCTTCCGCTGGACCGGCTTGAACCTTTTCTCGATGCGCGCCTGACCGACAGCGAGCGCAGCGAGGTGCTGAACATCATTCACCGTCGCGTCGAACATCGCATTCCTGCCGCCTACCTGACCCATCAGGCACTTCTCGGCGAATTCAGCTTTTACGTGGACGAACGTGTCATCGTGCCGCGATCGTTCATCGCCGAACTGCTGCTCGAACAGCTCAGCCCGTGGATCGCCGAACCGGAAGCGATACGCAGCGTGCTGGACCTGTGCACCGGCAGCGGCTGCCTCGCCATCCTTGCCGCGCATGCATTTCCCGCAGCCAGCGTGGACGCGGTGGACCTGTCTCCCGCGGCACTCGCGGTCGCGGAGCGCAACGTCGCCGATTACCAGCTGCAGGACCGCATCAGCCTGATCGAGTCGGACATGTTTGCCAAGCTTGACGGCAAACACTATGACCTGATCATCAGCAACCCGCCTTATGTCGATGCCGCATCGGTTGCCGCGCTGCCGCAGGAATATCTGCATGAGCCCCAACTCGCACTGGGCAGCGGTCAGGACGGCCTGGACGCGACCCGGGTAATACTCGCACAGGCCGCGCAGCACCTCACCGATAACGGCATCCTGGTCGTCGAAATCGGCCACAACCGCGATGCGCTCGAAGCGGCCTACCCGGATTTGCCGTTCACCTGGCTGGATGTCAGCGCGGGCGATCAGTTCATATTCATGCTGCACCGCAACGATCTTCTTTGATTCATGCCGGTAAACCATTACGAAAACTTTCCGGTTGCTTCGATCCTGATGCCGCGCCGCCTGCGCAAGCCGGTCGCTGCGATTTACCATTTTGCCCGTGCTGCCGACGATATCGCCGACGAAGGCGATCTGCCCAATCAAGAACGCCTGAAGCAGCTGGACGAATTCCGCGCCGAGCTGGCGCGCATCGCCAGCCACGAGACACCGCTGACCCCGCTGTTCGAGAACCTCGCGACCGAGGTTCACCAGCACGAACTGCCGCTGCAGCCCTTCTACGATCTGCTCGATGCATTCTCGCAGGATGTCGTGAAGAAACGCTACGCCGGCTACGACGACCTGCTGGATTACTGCCGCCGCTCTGCGAATCCGGTCGGCAACCTGCTGCTGCACCTGTATCGCGAGGCCACGCCGGTCAACATCGCCCATTCGGATGCGATCTGCACCAGCCTGCAGCTGATCAATTTCTGGCAGGATGTCGCAAAGGATTACGCGATCGGGCGAATCTACCTGCCGCTGGACGAACTTGCGCAATACGGCGTGGATGAACAGCAGATCGCCGAGGGCAACTGCAACGACGCATGGCGGGCACTGATGAAGTTCCAGGCAGATCGCGCACGCGAAATGATGCTTAAGGGAAAGCCGCTGGGCAGCATATTGACCGGGCGGATCGGGCTCGAAATGCGCATGATCATTGCCGGCGGCTTGCGCATACTCACGAAGCTGGAGAACGCGCAGTTCGACATGTTCCGCCGCCGTCCGGTATTGAAGCCGTTCGACTGGCTTATCATGCTGGCCGGGAGTGCCCCGTTTTGATTTTCATCTGCAACAATCCTTTTGCGTCTCTGGAAATCGTAACAAGCAAGCCTGAGTGCAAGGAAGCGCATAACCAGCGACTTGCCCGCTTGCGGACTTAGTCGAATGGCTAGTAGCATCATCAGTGAAAGACGAGACATACCTTCTGGCAGGCGCACCCGCAAGGGGCAGGTCGTGCGGTCCCCGTCGCTGCAGCGACGACCATGCACAGGATTGAACGAGCACGTGACACAGCAATCGGGCTGCGCGGCAGATTTATTGAGATGCAAAAAATGACGCCGGATCAATATTGCCAGGACAAAGCCGCGGCGAGCGGCTCCAGCTTCTACTACAGCTTCCTGTTCCTGCCCGGGGACAAGCGCCGCGCGATCACCGCGCTGTATGCATTCTGCCGCGAGGTGGACGATGTCGTGGACGAATGCTCGGATCCGGGCGTGGCAGGTGCCACGCTGAATTGGTGGCGCATGCAGGTCGCGGAAATCTATGGCGGCAAGCCGCAGCATCCCGCCGCCCAGGCGCTGGTTCCGGTGGTGCAGCAATTCAACATGTCCCGCGAACATCTGCTGGAGATCATCGACGGAATGGAAATGGATCTTGAGCAGGTGCGCTATCCGGATTTCAAGTCGCTGCAGCTGTACTGCTACCGGGTCGCATCGGTGGTCGGCCTGCTTGCCGCGGAAATATTCGGCTACACCGACCGCAGGACGCTGAAATACGCGCACGATCTCGGCATCGCGTTCCAGCTCACCAACATCATCCGCGATGTCGGCGAAGACGCGCGCCGCAACCGCATCTACCTGCCGATGGACGAAATGCAGCAGTTCGGCGTGACGGCGGCAGAAATCCTGAACGCGAAGGAAACGGACAAATTCCAGAAGCTGATGGCGTTCCAGGTCGAACGCGCGCAACGCTATTACCGGCAGGCGCTGGAGCATCTCCCCGAAGTGGATCGCAAGGCGCAGCGCACCGGGCTGATCATGGCGGCGATCTACCGTGCCACGCTCGATGAAGTCGTAGCGGGCGGCTGCCATGTACTGAAGGAGCGCGTCGCGCTGACTCCGCTGCGCAAACTGTGGCTGGCCTGCAAGACCTGGCTGAAGCACTGATCATTCAGATCACTTCCATAGATTGCCCGAGATTCAGGTCTGGTGCTTTGCCAGCATGAAGGCCTCGAATTCAGTTGCGGACAGCGGTTGGCTGAAGAAATAGCCTTGCACTTCATCGCAACCCTGTTCCCGCAGGATCGCCAGTTGGCCTTCCGTTTCGACGCCTTCGGCTAAGGTCTTCAAGCCGAGGCTGTCCGCCAGGCGGATGATTGCATTAACGATGGCCTTGTCTTCCGGGTCATCGGTGATATCGCGCACGAAGGACTGGTCGATCTTCAGTTTGTAGACCTTGAATCGCTTGAGGTAGCTCAGCGAGGAATAGCCGGTCCCGAAATCGTCTATCGACATGCGGACGCCGCGTGCATGCAGGTTATCCATCATCGTGATCGCGCCAAGCGGATCATCCATCGCGACACCCTCGGTCAGTTCGAGCTCCAGATACTGCGCCGGGAGTTGCACCGAGTCGAGTATCTTTGTGACCATTTCGGGCAGATTGGGATGGCGGAACTGCACTGCCGAGAGGTTGACCCCGATTATCATCGGTGCCATACCACTGTCCATCCACGACTTCATCTGGCGGGCCGCAGTGCTCAGCACCCATTCGCCGATCTGCAGAATCTGTCCGCTGCTTTCCGCGATCGGAATGAATTCCGCCGGTGAAACATGCCCCAGCTCGGGATGCTTCCAGCGCAGCAGCGCTTCCACACCGATAATGCGTCCGCTTTCAAGCGACACCTGTGGCTGGTAATGCAGACTCAATTCGTCGCGAAAAAGTGCGGAGCGCAGCGCATTTTCCAGCTGCAATATCCGTGCCGAATGGATCTGCATTTCAGTTGTGAAAAATTTGTAGTTGTTTCGCCCATCGTGCTTGGCGCGGTACATCGCAACATCGGCACACTGCGAAAGCGATTCAAAATCCTTCCCGTCGTCAGGGAAGATCGCGATGCCGATCGAAGGTGTGACCACCAGTTCATGCTGTTCGATTCTGCAGAGACGGGAGATTCGCTCGAGCAGTTTTTGGGCCACATGCGCTGCGCCGTCGGCATCGGTGTTCGGCAACAACAGGATGAACTCATCCCCGCCCAGGCGCGACACGGTGTCTTCCTCGCGCATCGCCGATTTCAGACGATTTGCGATCTCCATCAGCAGCGCATCGCCGACGCGGTGGCCGAGGTTGTCATTCACGTTCTTGAAATGATCAAGATCGAGAAACATCACGACCAGTTGGGAGCTGCTGCGTTGCGCCATATTGATCGCATGGCTGATGCGGTCCGTGAACAAAGCCCGGTTTGGCAAACCAGTGAGCAGATCAAAATGTGCCAGATGCTGGATTTGTTGCTCGTCCCGCTTGCGCTGGGTGATGTCATCTATCCATGCGACAATGTAATCCAGGCTTCCGTCGGCATTGCGAACCGCACGCGGCGACCGGCTCACATAAATGATGCTCCCATCCTTGTGGACAAAGCGGTTTTCGATCGAATATTCATTGATTTCACCACTGAGGATGCGATCGAATTGAATGAGGTTCGCGGCAAGGTCGTCAGGGTGGGTCAGATCTGCCCAGGTCATACCCATCAGTTCTTCCCGCGCATAACCGAGCATTTCGCAAAGCGCATCATTGACTTCCAGCCATTCCTTCTCCGGGCTGGTAGAAGCCATTCCGACCATCGCGCGATCAAAGTAAGCGCGGAAGTGCTGTTCGCTGAGTTGCAACGCTTCTGCTGCCCGTTTGCCATCGGCGACGCGAACATAATTGTCCATCGCAAAACTGATGTCCATCTCCATTTCGACCAGCAGGTTGCGCACCGCTTCATCAAAGGCGTTTGCCTCTCCTGCATACAGGGTAAATGCGCCTACGGCGACACCGTTCCGATGCAACGGCAGTGATGCCGACGCGCCCCAGCCCACGCTGGCACCGCGTTCATGCCAGGGTGCAGTGATCGGATCATGCTGGAAATCCTGGCACCAGACCGGCCGGTTCTCGCGTATTGCGGTACCGGTTGGTCCGCGCCCGATCAGGGTATCTGCACTCGCGGATATCTCTATACCTTCGAGGTATTCCACGCCGCTGCCAAATGCAGCAACCGTCCCGATCATCTGGGTTTCCTCATCCAGTATCCCGATCCATGCCATCCTCATCCCGCCGAACTGAACCGCGTCGCGGCAGACTTGCGGAAACAACTCGGCCTCGTTCCTGCTGCGCACGATCGCCTGATTGCACTGGCTCAGCGCGGCATAGATCCTTGCTAACCGCTCAAGGCGGTTATAGGCAGACCTGAGTTGTGCGGTGCGTTGTCTGACAAGATGGCGCAGAACAAGGCTCAACACGCCAAGCAACAGAATTACGATCACTGCAGCCCATAACGCATAGGTCAGAGTTCGGCCCAGTGAATCAGGCAGACGCTTGCCCATCCATTTATTCCGCAGCGAATCAAGTTCGTCGGGAGTGATCGCGGAAAATCCCTGCTGAAGCAGGGCCAGGGTTCTGCTATCGCCCTTGTGCACGGCACGGTGCAGTGCTCCGGTGTATAACGTGAATGCATTGCGAAAGTCGCGCTCGACGCGATCACGGTACAGCAGATAGTTGGCTGCAGGTTCATCCAGACAGAACACCTTGACCTGGCCGGAAGCCGCCGCCCGGACCAGGGCTTCATAGTTCGGGTAAGGCTGCAAAGTCGTGATGCCGGCCGCTTCGAGTTTTTCAGCGCACGCATCGCCTTCCTTCACGCCAACCAGAAATCCGTGCAACGTCTTGAGATCGGTAATGCCGCCGATGCCGGTATGAGTGTAGACAGGGACCGGAATCTCCGCATAAGGCGGGGTGAAATCCAGTTTCCGATCGCGTTCCGGAGTGCGGAATATTGTGTCGATAACCTCTGCCTGTCCGGCGAACATTATTTGCTGGGCTTTTTCCCAGTCGGTAGCAGTCAGTTCGACATGCACACCGGTCTTGCTTTCCCACAATTTCCAGATATCCACCAGATAGCCGGTCAATACACCGTTCGAATCACGGAAGACATAGGGCGGATAATTGTCGTCCATCACGACCTTGAGCGTGGCGGGAGCGGCTACGACTTTGGCGCTTTCGGCGGCAAGACAAGATCCAGTCAGCGTGGTAAGCAGCAGCAACAGAAGGCATGCGCAGAGCATGCGGCTTCGGTTCATGGAAACAAACATCGACTGGATGTGACGATGGGGCGCTACACCGGCAGGTGCGGATAGATCAGGCATCTGTCGCTGCGCGGGATGAAAGAGTCATGCGTTGCCCTTTACTTCTTTCACCAGGATCAAAGTCCGGGTACGCAGTATTGTAGCATCCGCTCATCAGAAGATAGATGGGTACCCCGCTGCTTTGCAGCGACCCTTGCGCACCGTCCGGGTATCCGCTCAGACAGAATTGTGTTATTCAAACGTTCACTTTTTCGCGGATGGCGACCCTGCCCGCAAGCTGCCGGCTACGCCGGTAACGTGTCCGGTTATCCGCTCAGAAAGAGTAGTGATATTCAACCATTCACTTTTTCGCGGATAGCGACCCTGCCCGCAAGCTGCCGGCTACGCCGGTAACGTGTCCGGTTATCCGCTCAGAAAGAGTAGTGATATTCAACCATTCACTTTTTCGCGGATAGCGACCCTGCCCGCAAGCTGCCGGCTACGCCGGTAACGTGTCCGGGTCGCTACTCCCATTCTATCGTTGCGGGGGGTTTGCCGGAGATGTCGTACACGACACGGTTGATGCCGCGCACTTCATTGATGATACGGTTAGAGACCTTGCCCAGCAATTCATATGGCAAATGCGCCCAGTGCGCGGTCATGAAGTCCTGGGTCTGCACCGCGCGCAATGCCACCACCCATTCGTAAGTGCGGCCGTCACCCATTACGCCGACGCTTTTTACCGGCAGGAAGACGGCGAAGGCTTGCGACGTTTTCGCATACCATGAAATTCCATGATCGTCCTTGGTGGAATGCAGTTCTTCGATGAAGATCGCATCGGCGCGCCGCAGCAGGTCGGCGTACTCGTGCCTGACCTCGCCGAGGATGCGCACTCCGAGGCCGGGACCCGGGAAAGGATGGCGGTAAACCATGTCGTGCGGCAGGCCGAGCGCCACGCCCAGTTCGCGCACCTCATCCTTGAACAGTTCACGCAGTGGCTCAAGCAGTTTCAGGTGCAGGCTTTCCGGCAATCCGCCGACGTTGTGGTGCGACTTGATGGTGTGTGCCTTTTTCGTCTTTGCTCCGGCCGACTCGATCACGTCGGGATAAATCGTGCCCTGCGCCAGCCACTTTGCTTTTGGCAATTTTTTCGCTTCGCGCTGGAATACCTCGACGAACTCGCGGCCGATGATCTTGCGTTTCTGCTCGGGTTCCGACACGCCAGTCAGGTGATGCAGGAATTCGCTGCTGGCATCCACATGTATCACTTTCACACCGAGACTTTCGGCAAAGGTGACCATCACCTGCTCGGCCTCATTCAAACGCAACAAGCCGTTATCCACGAACACGCAGGTTAACTGGTTACCGATGGCGCGATGTATCAGCGCCGCCGCCACCGAGGAATCCACCCCGCCGGACAGTCCGAGTATCACCTCGTCCTTGCCCACCTGTGCGCGGATCTTTGCCACCGCTTCGCCAACGTAATCAGGCATGTTCCAGTCCTGCTCGCAGCCGCAGATGTCATGCACGAAGCGGTTCAGCATCACCTTGCCCTGAGGCGTATGGGTGACTTCGGGATGGAATTGCAGCGCGTAAAATTGCCGCGTTTCGTCCGCCATGCCGGCGATCGGCGTCGCTGCGTTGCTGGCGATCACCGAAA
Source organism: uncultured beta proteobacterium (assembly GCA_963827265.1). Lineage (GTDB taxonomy): Bacteria > Pseudomonadota > Gammaproteobacteria > Burkholderiales > Gallionellaceae > Gallionella. The sequence goes on from CAWHAD010000013.1 coordinate 84,790, forward strand.
ATCCCGGCGGCAGCGCGGTCACCTTGTCCCCATGGCTCATCCACACGTCGAGCAGGCCGTGGCCCTGGTTATTGGTCCTGTCCTGTATGTCGCGCAGCAACGCAGAATGCCCCTGCGCGCGGATTTCTGCGTAACCGAATTCACGCACCAGGCCGTTTTCAACCGCGCCGCCCAATTGCGCTGCCATGGTCTGCATGCCGTAGCAGATACCCAGCACCGGCACACCCAGTTCGAACACGATCCGCGGCGCGCGCGGCGTATCGCCCTCGGTCACCGAATTCGGCCCGCCTGACAGGATGATCCCGGACGGGTTGAATTCGCGTATGAATTCCGCATCGACATCGTAGGGATGCAGTTCGCAGTAGACACTGGTCTCACGCACGCGCCGTGCGATCAGCTGGGTGTATTGAGAACCGAAATCGAGGATCAGGATTTTTTTGTGCATGTTTAAAACCCGGGAAGGGTCAAGGGAGAAGGGTTCGCACCTGCGGTGCTCAAGGGTGAAGACTCGGGGCTTATACCCTTCTCTCTTCCCCCTTCTCCCTTCCCGCTATTAATCAATATGATAATTCGGTGCTTCCTTGGTGATCTGCACGTCATGCACATGCGATTCGCGGATACCCGAGGAAGAGATTTCGACGAACTCGGCTTTGGTATGCATGGTGGCGATATCAGGGCATCCCAGGTAGCCCATGCTCGAACGGAGACCGCCCATTAACTGGTGTATCACCGCCAGCACACTGCCCTTGTAGGGTACACGGCCTTCCACGCCTTCAGGTACCAGCTTGTCCTGGCTGTCTTCGTTGTCCTGGAAATACCGGTCGCTGGAACCCTGCTGCATCGCGGCCAGGCTGCCCATGCCGCGATAGGATTTGTAGGAGCGTCCCTGGAACAATTCGATCTCGCCGGGCGCCTCTTCGGTACCGGCGAACAATCCACCGAGCATCACCGAATGAGCACCGGCCGCGATCGCTTTGGCGATGTCGCCGGAATAGCGGATTCCGCCATCGGCAATCAGCGGCACACCGGTGCCCTGCAACGCTTTGGCAACACTCTGAATCGCACCGATCTGCGGAACACCGACACCCGCGACGATGCGCGTGGTGCAGATCGAACCCGGACCGATGCCGACCTTGACGCCGTCCGCGCCGTGATCCAGCAATGCGGTGGCTGCAGATCCGGTCGCAATATTTCCGCCGATCACCTCGATGTTCGGAAACCGGGTCTTGACCCACTTGACGCGATCCAGCACACCCTGGGAATGGCCGTGCGCGGTATCCACCACGATCACGTCCACACCGGCTTCCGCCAGCAGCGTGACACGCTCATCCGTTCCCTCGCCCACGCCGACCGCGGCACCGACGCGCAGATGGCCGAAACGGTCCTTGCAGGCGTTCGGGTGCTCGGTCGATTTCAGGATGTCCTTGACCGTCATCAGGCCGCGCAATTCGAAATCGTCGCTCACCACCATCACGCGTTCGATACGGTGCTTGTGCATCAGGCTGCGCGCCTCTTCAAGGCTGGCGTTTTCCTTGACGGTGATCAGGCGATTGAGCGGTGTCATGATGTTCTTGATCGGCTGGTCCAGGTTGCTCTCGAAGCGCAGATCGCGATTGGTCACGATGCCGACCAGTTGCTTGCCCTGCACGACCGGCAATCCTGAAATCTTGTGTTTGCGGGTCAGCCCGATCACGCTGTGCACCGTCATGTCAGGGGTGATGGTGATGGGATCCTGGACCACACCGCTTTCAAAGCGCTTCACCCTGGCGACCTTCTCGGCTTGTGCCTGCGCAGACATGTTCTTGTGGATGATGCCGATGCCGCCTTCCTGAGCCAGCGCAATCGCGAGCCTTGTTTCGGTGACGGTATCCATTGCCGCAGACAGTAACGGAATGTTCAGATTGATGTTGCGGGTAAGCTGGGTGCGCAGACTGACTTCGCGCGGCAACACATTGGAGTAGGCAGGGACGAGCAGAACGTCGTCAAAGGTTAATGCTTTTTGGATTATGCGCATGAAACGGCCCTCGGCAAAGCGAGCATTATACGCATCTGGTGTGGTCATATCCAGCAGCTTGGCTGGTGTCAGCCAGGCTTTTACGTACTTGCCAGTAAACCATACATTCAATGCCGCTTGCCGGGCCGAATCCTTTCGTTTGGCAGTTCGCAGCGATATGGGCAAATCACATTTACCGGGCAATCGATATCAGGCAACCCGGCTACCCCGGATATCGGGGTAAGTTGGTGCTACTCAGTTAATTTTTGGGTTTGCCCGAAAATATAATAAGCATACTCATTACTATAAATGGTGAAAAAACAAAGAAAACCGTTAATATGCCCACGCCTGTTATTGAACTCATTTGGCACCTCCAGAATAATCATCTCAATTGCTCGTACCACAACCGGTATTCCGACCCTGAAATCAGGCTATCAGCCTGGCGGGTCAAATAACCTTACAAAGTCTGTGGCAAAGAAATAGTGTCACCCGCCTCTGCAAATTGCAACAATCAAAATGCAACAACATATAATGTTTTCGATTCAATGACTCGCGCGCATTTTGGTACTCCATTTTTTCCGGGTTTTTGACTTCCGCTGATATTATTCTATTCTGCTGCTTGCCGGTTCAGCATGGCTTTCATTCTTGCCAGTTTATCCATGCCCTGATCCCTGGTCACTGTAGGCACCGCTTCGGCATGCCCGCCCGCGTAGACCAGTTCATCTCCGGGCAATCTCCTCCAGGAAACGGCTCGGCTCGCAGGCCATCCAGTCCTTGCCGCGTTTGCGCCGGTTGCAGTAGCTGATCTGCAGGCTGCGTTCGGCGCGGGTGATGCCGACGTACATCAGGCGGCGCTCTTCCTCGATCTGTTTTTCGTTGCTGTCGCGGAACGGCAGGATCTCCTCTTCCGCGCCGACGATGAACACATGCGGGAATTCCAGTCCCTTGGCGGCATGCAGCGTGGACAGCGAGACGGCATCCGGTTCCTGGTCCTTGCCTTCCAGCATGTTGATCAGCGCGATGGTCTGCACCATCTCGATCAGGGATTTCTCGTCCGCCTCGGCCTTGCGCTTGAGCCAGCCGATGAAGTCCTGCGACATTCTTCCATTTGCTCTCGGCCTGCGCGGATCGTGCGCGTCGTACAGCCAGGTCTCGTAATTGATCGCGCGCAGCAGCTCGTCCAGCAATTCGCCGCAGGGATCCTTGTCCGGCGCGTGTCCTGGATGCGGTTGATGAAATTGCAGAACAGCATCAGCTCTTCGTACTGGCGCGGCTGCAACTGATGCTGGACATGTCGGTTCGAAGGCCGCCTCGAACAGGCTGATGTGCCGCGCTCCGGCATGGCTGCCGAGCTTCTCCAGCGTGGTGTTGCCGATGCCGCGCTTGGGCGTGGTGATTGCGCGGATGAAGGCCGGGTCGTCGTCCGGGTTCGCGATCAGGCGCAGATAGGCGATGATGTCCTTGATCTCGGCTCGGTCGAAGAATGAGGTGCCGCCGCTGACGGTGTAGGGCACACGCTGGGCGCGCAGCTGTTCCTCGAAAGCGCGCGACAGATGATTGCTGCGGTACAGGATCGCATAATCGGCAAAGCGGGTACGATGCTCGAACTTGTGCGCGATCAGTTTCATCACCACGCTTTCGGCCTCGTGTTCGTCGTCGCGCGCCGCATAGATGCGGATCGGATCGCCGATGCCGTGTTCGCTCCACAGTTTCTTCTCGAACACCTTGGTGTTGTGGTTGATCAGGTGATTGGCAACCTTGAGGATGCGCTGCGAGGAACGGTAGTTCTGCTCCAGCTTGATGACGCGCAGGTTGGGATAGTCCTCGCGCAGGTTGTGCAGGTTCTCGATGCTTGCGCCGCGCCAGGCATAGATAGCCTGGTCGTCGTCGCCCACCACGGTGAGCGCGCCGCGCATATCCGCCAGCAGCTTGATCATCTGGTACTGGCAATCGTTGGTGTCCTGGTATTCGTCGACCAGCAGGTAGCGCAGCTTCAGTTGCCAGCGCAGCAGGGCTTCGGGATGCTGCTTGAACAGCACCACCGGCAGATGGATCAGGTCGTCGAAGTCCACCGCCTGATAGGCGCGCAGCGTTTCCTGATAGCGCGCATAGATCCGCGCATGGACCCTGGCTGTCGTCATTCTCCGGCCGACATCGGCAGCCTGTTCCGGCGAAACGAAGGCGGATTTCCAGTTCGATATCTGCGTCTGCATGTCGCGTATCTCCTGCTTGTCGGCGGAGTTGCCCAATTCGCTGAATATTTTCCAGGTGTCGCTGCTGTCGAAGATCGAGAACTGCGGTTTGTAACCGAGCAGTCTGGCTTCGGCGCGCAGGATGTTCATGCCCAGCGAATGGAAGGTGCTCACCACCAGGCCTTTGGTGTTGGTGGTTCTTCAGCAGGTCGCCGACACGCACGCGCATCTCGTTGGCAGCCTTGTTGGTGAACGTGATCGCGGCGATGTTGCGCGGCTCGTAGCCGCATTGCTCGATCAGGTAGGCAATCTTGTGGGTGATCACGCGCGTCTTGCCGCTGCCCGCACCGGCCAGCACCAGCAGGGGGCCGTCGAGATAGGTAACGGCTTCGCGTTGCACGGAATTGAGTTTGCTTAACATTCGGAGATACTTGATATTCGAGGATACTGGGGATGGAAGAAGTGTTGCGCAAGGTCGCCATGATACCAAAGCTGACTGACATCCCGGAACAAATGTAGGTCGGGCTTAACCAGCGCCTGGTTGCCGTATTTTGGCGGCCAAGTCGAATGGCTATGCAAAGCTCGCCCGACATGGTGGGCTATGCCCACCGTACAACACCCTTCTATCTCCGCCTGCCTGGACGAAAATACGCGGCGTTGTCGTAATACGCTGCATTGTCGTTTTCCGCTGTCCATCCCGGAATGCCGAGCAACGGCACCGGGGAAAGATCACGGGTACTGCGGCAATAATCCGGATCGGCAAAATGGTTAGCCAACAGACTGTCCAAATGCTTCAATCGCTGTGCCGACGGCCAACTGAAAAGAATGCCTGCTCCACCGCCAGCAGCAGCCCTTGCCCGGTCATGCCAACATAGGGTTGCAGCGCCTTCTCGTACAGACCATGGCCGAACAGATAAAAGCCCATCCCCGCCCTCACCTGTTCGCGCCGCTGCCAGAACAATTCCTTCCACTTGAAATTTCGCAACAATTCGGCCAATTCCGCATCGGCATACACCACGATCACGCCGGATTCATCGAACAGAGTATTCACGTCGCGCACCGCTCCGCGCCCGGTTTGGCCTGATGCCTTTTCTTCAATCATCGCATGGTAATGGCGCGCATTGAGGGCGGCCTTGGTCTTGGTGAAGGTCAACCACACCAGCGCATTGAGCAGGTCATGCCAGTTGTGCGCGCGCATCTGCACCTCGCCAGCGAGATAGCAGCGCGGCTCATATTGCGCTTCGAGCGGCAACTTTCCGCGTTGCTGCGCCACAAAGCGCAGCGGCGCTCCGCTCCAAACGGTGATGTGCGGATGCCATGCCAACTGCGCATTGCAATCGTCCAGCGTGGGAAAACCTTCGGACTCAAGCTCGGCAAGTATCGGATGCAGCGGAGCAAACAGCGGCGATTGCAGCAATGCTGCCTTGTTCCATTCGAGAGTCTGTTTCATCACGTCGCCAGTTGATAAGCCAATCCTGCCAATCCGCACCCCAGAATGACCGGAATGATGCCGACCCGGTAACGTAACAGCGCAAGCAATGCCGCTACAACCAGCAGCACGGAGAACCACTCGAAATATCCCTTGAAACCTTGCGGCCACATCACATGGTAGGCGAAGAACACCGCCAGGTTGAGAATCACGCCAACCACTGCCGCCGTGATGCCGGTGAGCGGCGCGGTGAATTTCAAGTCTCCGTGGGTGCTTTCCACCAGCGGCCCGCCGAGAAAGATAAAGATGAACGACGGCAAAAATGTGAAGAACGTCACCACTGCCGCCGCACTTGCAGCTGCGGGAAACAGCGCGTCCGTGCCGAATAAGGCCTGGCTCCAGCCGCCGACAAAACCGACGAACGCCACCACCATGATCAGCGGCCCCGGCGTGGTTTCGCCCAATGCCAGCCCGTCCATCATTTGCAGCGGCGTCAGCCAATGGTAATGCTCGACAGCTCCCTGATAGACATAGGGCAGCACCGCGTAAGCGCCGCCGAAAGTCAGCAGTGCGGCCTTGGTGAAAAACCAGCCCATCTGCGTGTATGCACCCTGACTACCGAATTTCGTAACCAGCAGTAGCATCGCTGCGGCCCAGATCGCCACGCCCACGAGCACAACGCACAGCAGCCGCGCCCAACTGAATCGCGCGTGCGCGGGAGTAGGTGTGTCGTCGGCGATCAGTGCCGCGCCAAAACCGTCTATCGCCTTGCCGTGTCCGCCGCCGGTGGCGAATTTTTCCGGCGCGACTCTGCCGCCGACATAACCGATCAATCCGGACGCCAATACGATGGCCGGGAAAGGCACACTGAACGCGAAGATTGCAAAAAACGCCGTGGCCGCGATCACCCACAACACGCCGTGCTTCAAGGCGCGCGAACCGATGCGATAGGCAGCGAACAGCACGATGGCCGTAACCGCCGGCTTGATGCCGTAGAGTATCCCGGCCACTGCCGGCACGTTGCCGAAGACGAGATATATCCACGACAGGAATATCAAAATGAACAGCGACGGCAACACGAACAGCGTGCCGGCGATGATGCCGCCCCAGGTCTTGTGCATCAGCCAGCCGATGTAAACGGCAAGCTGCTGCGCTTCCGGGCCCGGCAGCACCATGCAGTAATTGAGCGCGTGCAAGAATCGCCGCTCGGAGATCCAGCGCTTCTTCTCGACAAGATCCTGATGCATGATCGCGATCTGCCCCGCCGGTCCGCCGAAGCTGATAAAGCCCAGTTTCAGCCAATACCAGAAAGCCTGAGCCAGCGTGACCGGTTCGGGGGCTCGTGTGTTATCGGAAGGTTGCCGCTGTGGCGCGTCCATGCCCCTCTTTATCAAGAAACTGATGATGGATCAGGGACTGACCTTGACCGGCAGGCCAAGTCCGGCGATGCGGTCGGCGAAACCTTGCAATTGCGCCCCGGTCAGCGCGGTCAGGCGTGGTGCTTCGGGCTGCAGCGACGGGCGTGCCAGGCTGTACAGCAGCACACCTTGCGGTCTGTGCCCGTCGCGCAGCAGCGTCGCGACAAATTCCAGGTAATCGTCTTCATCCTGGCGCGACGGCGCTTCGCCGTCCAGCGCGAACCAGCAGGTTTGCAGCCAGGTCGGACAACATTCGATCGCGGCGGCAAGGTTACTGCGCACCTTGTCCATGCCGATGCGGATGTCGTTGACGCGCTGCATCCCCGATTCGCTGGCGCGGTCGAGCTTGAACCAGACCTCGCCATTCAGCTTCGCCATCTCGCGCACTCCCTGCCGTACCGATTTCCGGTACATCAGACTGCCGTTGGTGATCAACACGGTTTTCACCGCATCCGGCAGATTTGTGTCGCGGCGCACCCGCGCAATGAGTTCGATGACCTGGACGAATTCGGCGCAACTGGTCGGTTCGCCGTTGCCGGAAAGCGCAATGTCATTGATGCGCCGCGCGTCTTCCGGCACACGGCTTTGCATGAAATCGCCGTGCAGCAGTTCGACGAGAAAGCCGCGCAATTCGCGCTCCAGAACGGCCATATCTACCGCCGGCGCGGCGCCGCGGGTCAGGCCGGGCACCTGGCAGTAGATGCAGCGCCAGTTGCAGGCGTTGTTGGTATTGAGATTGATGCCGACCGAAACACCGCCGGCACGGCGCGACACCACCGGATAGACATAGCGCAAATCCGCGCTGCCCCGGTCGTGATTGATGGTGCTGAGTTCTTTTGAATTCAAGTGGGACTCAGAGTTTTCCGAGCGGCAGGTATTTTGCCGGATCGACCGGTTTGCCGAAACGGCGCACTTCAAAGTGCAGTTCCACCTGGCTGGCATCGGTGCTGCCCATCAGCGCGATCTTTTGTCCGCGCGACACATTCTGGCCTTCCTTCACCAGTATCTTTTCGTTATGCGCGTAAGCGCTGAGGTAAGTATTGTTGTGCTTGATGATGATCAGCTTGCCGTAGCCGCGCAATCCGCTGCCGCTATACACCACCTTGCCGTCAGCGCTGGCCATCACCGGTTGACCGAGCTTGCCGGCGATATCGATGCCTTTGCGATTGTCCGATTCCGAAAATTGCCCGATCAGTTTGCCGGTGGCGGGCAAACTCCATCCCGGCACGGGGACATCGACAACGTCGTCGCTGCCATTGCTGGCAGACGCCGCCTGGGGTGCTTTGGCAACCACCGTCGCGGCAGGCGCGGACTGCTCCTGAACCTTGTCGATCTGGGCCATTGCCGCCGCGCTGTACGGATATTCCACCACCTTGGGCTGGTCCTTCACCAGTTTATTGATCGGTTTGACCGGAACCGGGGAAACCGCCGCGGCGGCGCCGGCCCGGTTCGGGAACAGGCGGATTTCCTGGCCTATCGAGATCACGCCGGGATCCTTGATACCGTTCATTTCCGCAAGATCGTGATAATCGAAGCCATAATTGAATGCAATGCTGTACAGCGTATCGCCCTTTTGCACGATATAGGAACTGGGCCGCCAGTCTTTTTCGCGCGGAGATTTGTTTGCCTGGGCGGCATTTTTCTGGGCTGCAGCAAGCTCGAACACCGGTGGGCGCTCAACACTGGACGCGCATCCTGCCAATAGTATCGTTGCCATAAAAAAAGAAAAAAGCCTGCTTACGATCATGCCTTGCCCATCAGTAATGGTACGAATTTCACCGGTTCCAGCCGGGTTTCGCGGAATCCGCCCGCATCGCGTTCGACCAGATACAGACACTGCGTCTGCAATCCGACCGGCAGCACCATTCTACCACCGACCGCCAGTTGCTCCCGCAGCACCGCCGACAATGCGGGTGCCGCGGCTGCCATGATGATGCCGTCAAACGGCCCCGCCTCCGGCAGCCCGCCAGTGCCATCCGCATATCGCACACTGACGTTGCGTATCTTCAGATCGTTCAACTGTTTCCTGGCGCGCTCGTACAGCGGCTTGATGCGCTCCACGGTGTAGACCTCGCGCGCCACCTGCGCCAGCACCGCCGCCTGGTAGCCGCAGCCGGTGCCGATTTCCAGCACGCGGCCGAGCGGGCGATCCGCCGCGTCGCCGGCGGCACGCAGCACTTCGATCATGCGCGCGACGATGTAGGGCCGGGAGATGGTCTGGTTGTAGTTGATCGGCAACGACACGTCATCATAGGCTCGGCTCGCCAGTGCCTCATCGACGAACAGGTGGCGCGGCACTTCGAACATCGCCGCGAGCACGACTTCATCCCTGATGCCCTGTTCGCGCAGCCGCTCGATCAGGCGGGCGCGGGTGCGCTGCGAGGTCATGCCGATGCCGTTGAGACTGTTATTCATCTGATCCCGGTCATCTAATCTGCTGCCAGCCAACCGCGCACTGCATCGAGCTGGCTGTATTGGGTAAGATCGATCTGCAGCGGGGTCAGCGAGACGTGCTGTTGCGCAACCGCATGGAAATCCGTGCCCTCTCCCGCATCCTGCGCCTTGCCTGCCGCCCCGACCCAATACACGGCTTCGCCATGCGGGTTGCTGGCCTTGACCACCGGCTCGGCTTTATGCCGCTTGCCCAGCCGGGTTACTTCTATCCCCCGCAACTGGTCGTGAGGCAGATCCGGCACATTCACATTGAGCAGCCAGGGATGGCTGTGCGTCTGTCTGGCAAAGCGCTGCACCAGTTCGGCGGCGATTCGTGGCAGCCGTTTCATAGTGGGCGAATTCCTTGCCGACCAGTGAAACCGCAATCGACGGAATGCCGAGCAGAAATCCTTCCATTGCCGCCGCGACCGTGCCGGAATAAATCGTGTCGTCACCCATGTTGGCGCCGGCGTTGATGCCGGATACCACCATGTCGGGCTGATGATCGAGCATGCCGGTGACCGCAAGATGCACGCAGTCGGTCGGCGTGCCATTGACGTAATGAAAGCCGTTGGCAGCACGCCGCAACTTGAGCGGACGGTCCAGGGTCAGCGAATTGCTGGCGCCGCTGCGGTCGCGTTCGGGGGCGACCACGACAATTTCGGCAATCTTCGCCAGATGCTCGGCAAGGCAGGCCAGACCGGGCGAAAAATAGCCATCGTCATTACTGATCAGGATACGCATAGGAAATCAGGGATGATGAACATGAGTGATCGATGCGATTGTGCCATAAGCCGGGAATGTATGATGATCGTGCCCGCCAACACGGTCAACAGCATGAACATGAATCGCGACAAACCGCCCATCCATCAGGCGCCGAGATCGTGCGGCAATGCCACGCCGTGTAACGTTTACCGGCCGGGAGCCGTTCCGCAAGCATTGCGGTTTGCGGCCCCGCAATCAGTCCGTCCGCGGACGGATTTTTCCGGGCAAAGAACAGCGTGCTGAAGCAGGTGAGCGAAGCGAAGGTCAGGAAATCATACCGCTCCAGAAACGTGCCGAAACAGGCAGCAATCGCAACCTTGCGCTGGATCTTGGAAGATGGTGAGGTAGCAAGAATATCTGGCATGAATTATTGGATTGATCTGGTCGGGGCGAGAGGATTCGAACCTCCGACCACTTCACCCCCAGCGAAGTGCGCTACCAGGCTGCGCTACGCCCCGAGGACGCGAATTATAGCAGAGCAGGCATCACTAATGACAGGCCATTCTCGCCGGAAGAACTGAAATGCGAATGGAAAATGCGGGGCAAGCCCGTGCCGCACGGTCCGCGGTAGAAAATCATTAATCCCAGCGATCGTCCCTGACCTGGACCATGCCGTTTTCGATCCTGACCGGGAATGTCGCGGTCGGCTCATAGGCCGGTGCCGTCAAGGCTTCGCCCGTCCTGATCGAGAATCGAGCGCCGTGCCGCGGGCAGACGATTACGTCGTTTTCGACGCACCCGCCGGTCAGCATTCCACCGTCATGAGTGCAGACATCCTCGATCGCATAGAACGCCCGGCCAAGCTTGAACACCGCAATGCCGGTCCCGTCCACTTCAACATGCATTGGCTCCCCTGCGGAGATTTGATCTGCCCTGGCGACATCCACCCATTCGCTCATACCGCTTGCACCTCGATATCGGGCTCTATGGTTCTCGCCAGGTTGCCGATCGCGGAGAGCGTGCCGGCAAGCGAGCTCGGGCAGCTTCCGCATGCGCCGTAATAGCGGATGAAAAGCACATTGTCGTCCAGCCCGACGATCTGCAGATCGCCGCCGTCCGATACCAGCGCGGGCCTGACCTGCTCGTCCAGCAATTTCCGGATCGCGGCAAGTCGCGAGTCATCGTCATCGAAGCTTTCAACCGCTTCATGTTCGGGTTTCTCGGCCGCGCTCGGCTTCCCTGATCGGCATCGCGATTTCCCGGACCAGCTTCGGCCAGTCCGCCCCGCCGTCCTGGGTGACAGTGATCCACTTGTCCATGTAATACACATCGGTGACATGCGGAATCGCAAACAATGCGCGGGCGAGCGGATCAGCTGCAGCCGCCTCGGCGTTGTCGAACGAACGCGCCGTACCCCAGGTCAGTCTTTCCTTCAGGATGAACTTGACTGCGTTCGGGTTCGGGGTGTCCTCTATGTCTGCTATTTTTGGCATGGTCTTTCTACTTTTCTTTCTCAATCATCCGGGCGATGGTTATGCGACCGTACCCGAATCGGGTACGGGATCGTTCCGGCCTTCGGTCGAGGCCGATTGTTCGGAATGCAGCGCGGCGTGCAGCGTATGCCAGGGCAGGATCGCGCATTTGACCCGGGACGGCAGGTCCTTGACGCCGGCAAACACCTTCAACTTGCCCAGATGGTTGGACTGGTTTTCCGGATCGAGCGTACCGGTCGTCATGCCGCGGAACTCATCGACCATGGTCTCCGCTTCCTGCACGGATTTACCCTTGACCGCGCTCGTCATCATCGAGGAAGAAGCCTTGCAGATTGCACAACCATGGCCCTCGAATGCGATGCTCTCGATCTTGTTGTCCTGCACGTTCATCGACAGCTTGATGTGGTCGCCGCACAGCGGGTTGTGGCCGTCGGCATGGCGGTTCGCGTCCGCGACCGCACCCCAGTTCCTCGGCTTGCGGTTGTGGTCGAGGATTACTTCCTGGTAGAGTTGCTTCATGTCGCTCATGCGAACATCTCCTGAACTTTCAGGATGCCGGCGACCAGTTTGTCGATCTCTTCCCGGGTGTTGTAGAACGCAAATGAAGCGCGCGCAGTGGCCGGCACATGGAAACGGTCCATCACCGGCTGCGCGCAATGGTGGCCGGTGCGGATCGCGATGCCGTCGGCGTTGAGCAGCGTGCCGACGTCGTGCGGATGCACGCCCTCGATTTCGAACGACAGCACGGCAGCCTTGTGCTTCGCCGTGCCGATGATCCTGACGCCGGGAATTGCCGATACTTTTTCAGTCGCGTATTCGAGCAGTTCATGCTCGTATGCCTCGATATTGGCCAGTCCGATCCCGTTCAGATAATCGATCGCGGCACCGAGCACGATCGCAGCCATGATCGGCGGAGTGCCGGCCTCGAATTTTCCCGGGATCACGTTGTAGGTGGTTTTCTCGAAGGTCACCGACAGTATCATGTCGCCGCCGCCCTGGTAGGGCTGCATCTTCTCCAGCAAATGCGCCTTGCCGTACAGCGCGCCGATACCGGTCGGTCCGCACATCTTGTGTCCGGAGAACGCGTAAAAGTCGCAATCCAGATCCTGCACGTCGATCGCGTGGTGAGGCGCGGCCTGCGCGCCGTCGAGCAGCACCGGCACGCCCTTGCTGTGCGCAAAGGCGACCATTTCCTTGACCGGATTCACCGTGCCCAGCGCGTTCGATACATGGGTCAGCCCGAGGAATCGGGTCTTCCCGTTGAACAGCGCCTTGAACTCGTCGATCAGCAATTCGCCTTGATCGTTCATCGGGATCACGCGGATCACCGCACCCTTCTCCTCTGCCAGCATCTGCCATGGAACGATGTTCGAGTGGTGCTCCAGGCCGGACAGGATGATCTCGTCGCCCTTGCCGATGAATGCGCGCCCGTAGCCGTGCATCACCAGGTTGATGGCTTCCGTGGTGCCGCGCGTGAAGATGATCTCGCGCGATTCCTTCGCATTCAGGAAATGCTGTACCTTGACGCGCGCGCCTTCGTATTCCCTCGTGGCCAGTTCGCTCAGGTAATGCACTGCGCGGTGGATGTTGGAGTGCTCTTCCGTCTGGTAGCGCACGATGCGGTCGATGACCGGCTGCGGCATCTGGCTGCTCGCCGCGTTGTCCAGGTAGACCAGCGGTTTTCCGGAAACCTGAAGTTTGAGTATCGGAAAGTCGGCCCTGATCCTGTCCAGCCTGGCTTGATCGATCGCGCCTTGCGTTTCCGCAACTGAAATATTTTCCATCTTCATTTGTTTGCTCCGTCCGCGCGATCGACATTCACGCGCTCCAGGACCGTGCGGTCCAGCGACTCGACCAGGAACGGCACCGGAACCTTGTCGATGATTTCCGCCGCGAAGGCATGGGTGAGCAGATTCCTGGCCCGCGCTTCGCTAAACCCGCGGCTCTTCAGGAAGAACAGCGCGTCGGCATCGATCTGGCCTATCGTCGCGCCGTGCTTGCAGCTCACATCGTCGTTGAAAATCTCGAGCTGCGGCTGGGTGTCGATATGCGCCTTGCCGGACAGCAGCAGGTTGCGGCTGCTTTGCGCCGAGTCGGTTCCCGACGCGCCCTCGCGCACCATGATCTTGCCGCTGAAGATCGCATGGGCAGCACCGTCGGCGATGCACTTGTGCAACTGGCGGCTGATGCAGTTCGGTGATGCATGGTCGATCCGGGTATGCGTGTCGGCGATCTGGCGACCGCCGATCAGGGCCAACCCGTTCAGCATCGCCTCGGCACCTTCGCCGCGCAGCGTGACATGCAGATCATGGCGCGACACGCGCGCGCCGAATGTGAGCGCAGTGGAGGTATAAATGCTGCCGCTGGCCGCATCGACTGCACAGTGCCCGATATGGAATGCGCTCTTTTCCTCGCGCTGCACCCGCACATGCTGGAGCTGCGCGGCTTCACCCAGCACAACCTCGGTCACCGCATTCGAGAAATTGACGCCGTCGTTCAGCCCTGCATAGTCTTCGATCACGGTCGCGCGGCTGTTGGCCGCCATCACGATCAAGCATCTGGGATAGATCGCGGACGGCGTTTCGCGCCTGGTCGCGACATTCAGGATATGGATGGGCACGTCCGTCTCGCCGGTTATATGAACGAATGCGCCGTCTTCGAAGAAACGGGTATTCAATGCCGCAAAGGTATCCTGGTCGAAGTTCGCATGCCGCGCAAAATTGGCCTCGACCTGCGCATCGCCGGAACGCTCAACAAGCGAAGACACCGTCACGCCGGCGCCGGCCAGCTTCAGGTCGGAAAGCGCTGACGCATAACTGCCGTCGACAAAGACCAGCCGAATCGAACCCGGAATCAGCAAGGCATCGATGTCGGCCGGCGTCACCGACGCATAGGAATCGACCGGATGAAAATCGTGCTGGAACAGCGGCGACAGGTCGGTGAAACGCCAGTCATCCTGCCGCGCAGTGGGAAAGTTCAGTGCCTGGGCACGCGCTCCCGCCTTGTCGCGGATAGGCGCCAGCCAGCTTTCCGATTTGATGGATTTGCCGAGCAGCAACTGCTCGAAGCATTGTTCTCTGGATTGTGTTTTTGGCGTCATGGTCACGCAGCCGCCTTGAGCCAGTCGTAGCCGCGCGCCTCAAGCTCCAGCGCGAGCTCCTTGCCGCCGGTCTTGACGATGCGCCCGCCGCTCATCACATGAACGTAATCAGGCACGATGTAATTCAGCAGACGCTGGTAGTGCGTGACCATGATCACCGCATTGTCGGGTGTCAGCAGCTGGTTCACGCCGCTCGCGACGATGCGCAGCGCGTCAATGTCGAGACCGGAATCGGTCTCGTCGAGTATCGCCAGTTTCGGTTCGAGCACGGCCATCTGCAGAATTTCGTTGCGCTTCTTCTCGCCGCCGGAAAAGCCTTCGTTCACGCTGCGGCTGAGGAAACGGGGGTCCATCTCGACGACCTTGATCTTTTCCTGCAGCAGGTCCTCAAATTCGAGCGGGTCGAGTTCCTCCAGCCCGCGCTCAGTCTGCAGCGTGTTGTACGCAAGACGCAGCAGCGCACTGTTCGATACGCCGGGGATCTCGACCGGGTACTGGAATGCGAGGAACAGCCCTCCCCTGGCGCGCGCTTCCGGCTCCAGCGAGAACAGGTCCCTGCCTTCGAAAGTTGCGGTGCCGCCGGTGACCGTATAGTCGGGATGGCCGGCCAGCACCTTGGAAAAGGTGCTCTTGCCCGAGCCGTTGATGCCCATGATGGCGTGCACTTCGCCGGCGCGCACCGTCAGATCGACGCCCTTGAGTATCTCGACACCTTCCACTGCCGCGTGAAGGTTCTTCACTTCCAGCAATGTTTTGCTTCCTTCCTTGATCATCCTACGCTCCCTTCAAGTTTCAGGCCGAGCAACTTGGTTGCCTCGACCGCAAATTCCATCGGCAGATGCACGAACACATCCTTGCAAAATCCGTTGATGATCATCGAGATTGCCTCTTCCGAACCGATGCCGCGCTGCGCAAAGAAGAACATCTGGTCTTCGCCGATCTTGGAGGTCGATGCCTCGTGCTCGACCTGCGCGGTGGTGTTCTGCACATCGATGGTCGGGAACGTGCTCGCCTCGCAGCGGTCGCCGAGCAGCATCGAATCGCATTGCGAATAATTCCTTGCCCCCGTCGCGCGGCTGCCGACCTTGACCTGTCCGCGGTAGCTGTTGCTCGAACGCCCCGCCGAAATGCCCTTCGAGATGATCTTGCTGCGGGTGTTCTTGCCGAGGTGGATCATCTTGGTGCCGGTGTCGGCCTGTTGCAGATGATTGGTCAGCGCGACCGAATAGAATTCGCCGGTCGAGTTGTCGCCCAGCAGCACGCAGCTCGGATATTTCCAGGTGATCGCCGAACCGGTCTCGACCTGGGTCCAGGAAATCTTCGAATTGACGCCCTTGCACAGGCCGCGCTTGGTGACGAAATTGTAGATGCCGCCCTTGCCGTTCTCGTCGCCCGGCATACCAGTTCTGCACCGTCGAATACTTGATGTCGGCATTGTCCAGCGCGACCAGCTCGACCACCGCCGCATGCAGCTGGTTGGTGTCGAACTGCGGCGCGGTACAGCCTTCCAGGTAGCATACCGAGGCGCCCTCTTCGGCGACGATCAGCGTGCGCTCGAACTGCCCGGAACCCTCGGTGTTGATCCTGAAATAGGTGGACAGGTCCATCGGACATTTCGTGCCTTTCGGAATGAAGCAGAATGACCCGTCGGTGAACACCGCCGAATTGAGCGCCGCATAGAAATTGTCGCCGCTCGGTACCACACTGCCCAGATACTGTTTGACCAGTTCCGGATGGTCGTGCACCGCTTCCGAAAACGAGCAGAAGATGATCCCGACCTCGGCCAGCTTGGCCTTGTAGGTGGTGGTGACCGACACGCTGTCGAAGATCACATCCACCGCCACGCCGGACATCAGTTTTTGTTCGTGCAGCGGCACGCCGAGTTTCTCGAAGGTGCGCCTTAATTCCGGATCGACTTCGTCCATGCTCGCCAGCTTTTTCTTCGGCTTGGGCTGGGCAAAATAGATGATTTCCTGAAAATCGATTTTCGGGTAACTGACGTTCGCCCACTCGGGCTCTTCCATGGTCAGCCAGTGCCGATATGCGTTCAGGCGAAATTCGAGCAGCCACTCCGGCTCGTTCTTCTTTGCCGAGATCAGCCGTATCACATCCTCGCTCAGGCCTTTGGGAACGACCTCGGATTCGATGTCGGTCACAAAGCCATGCTTGTATGGCTGGTTCACCAGGTTTTGTAATGCCGTACTCATGATAACCCCCTAAACCGCAAAGCTCTCGCCGCAGCCGCATTCATTCTTGACGTTGGGATTGTTGAACTTGAATACATGTCCCAATCCCTCCTTTACATACGCGAGCTCGGTTCCCTCGAGGAACGGCAGGCTCTCCGCATCGATCACCACCTTTGCGCCAAAAGCCTCGAAAACCGTGTCGTTGCCCTGCACTTCCTTGGCGATATCCATCGTGTAGGCAAAGCCGCTGCAGCCGGATTTCTTCACGCCCAGGCGCAGCCCGACGCCGCTGCCGCTTTGCGCGATCTGGTCGCGTATGTGTTTTGCTGCCGATTCAGTCAATGTAATAGCCATGTGCCTCTCCAATTAAAAATTTATACAAAAGCGCCGCGTGAACGTATCCTGCTCACGTCCACCACATGTGCCTTGGGCGCGATCATCTGGGCAAGATTCACCTTGTTCAGCGCGTCGTGAATGATGTGGTTGATGCCCTGCCAGTTGCTGCGGGTCGAACAGGTCGATTCGCGCTCGCAGGAAGTCGTGGTGCTGCTGCACTCGGTGATCGATATCGGGCCGTCCATCGCGTTGATGATCTCGGCGATCGTAATCTCGCCCGGATCGCGCGCCAGCATGTAACCGCCCTTGGCGCCCATCGAAGAAGCCACCAGATTCTCGCGCACCAGCATTTTCAGGATCTTGCTGACCGTGGGGGCTGAAATCCCCAGCCCCGCCGAAACCTCGCTGGCGCTATGCACGGCCCCGTCCCTGGCCATATAGACCATGACCTGAGTACCATAATCCGCGAACTTGCTTAAACGTAGCATCTGCCCACCTCACGTAACTAGGACTAGTTTAGTACTAGTTGGTTCACGATGCAACTTTAAAAATCTTTCTGATATTTCACTTGCTGGCTTAACGACGAATAAAGCTTGCTTCTCCTATCATTTCCACCCTCCCTTCATGTGGCCAGAGTATCAATCCAGACCTGCTAAACAAGCCTGCGTCCGGGTCTTACACCAGTGCATCGCTGCTGCTCATTTACTGTTATGATTTCTATAGAATGCACGGCCAGAAGCGCATCAGTCGATGCTTGATAAGCATGGCTGGATATTGTTATTCATGACGGATTGCATGGTTTCAAATCTGGCGCAGCTATGATTAATGTAAAACCGAATCGCCGCCCGGCAGGGTGAATAACCGATCGCTTCAACGTTTCAATTGCAACGCGAGGGCCGGTAAACGTGATTTATCTCCTGACGATTCAATGACACAGATGAAGCAGAAAAGAAAATTGGCATGGGTGCTGGTCGCGTTGACCGGCACTACGTTCATTGAAGAGCTGTTGATCCTGGCATTTCTGGATATGTTTCCGGCGCTGCCAAAGACGGTCGTGCTGGTGCTGGATGCAACTTTGCTTGCTGCATTCATTTTCCCGATATTCTATTTTCTGGTTTATCGTCCTTTGTCACAGAACATTGCCGAACTCAAACAGACAGGCGATAGATTGCGAATGATATCGATCGCTTTCGAGAGCAAGGAACCCATCCTGATCACGGATGCGCAATCCAACATCCTGCTGGCAAACAAATCATTCCTGAAACTTTCTGGTTACACCGCGGAGGAATTGATCGGACAGAATCCACGCATCATCAAGTCAGAACGGTTTACCAGTGATTTCTACAATAAAATGTGGCATCAGTTGTTGCACTATGGTGCCTGGAGCGGAGAAATTCGTATCAAGGACAAACGGGGTAATGAAATCTCGGCTGGTATCGTTATTTCCGCGGTCAAGAACGAGCAGAAGGAAGCCACTCACTATGTGGCGATTTACACCATCTAGTCGGGCTGGCTTGCTTCGGACAGCAAACTGGTTATAGGTGAACAGCCCGGTTTAGCCAGATTTGGTACTTGGCGATATTGCCTACCCATGAATCATCGAAAAAAACACCGCCGGCACAAATTCAGAAAAATTTCGGAACTTTTCCAGCGCATTCATATCATACGTTTCGATAGCGCAAGCTATCTCACGTTTCTCCTCCCTGAGCGTGAAGTCTTAACTTCCCCCTTTAGTTAAGACGTTTTCCCCCTGTACCCGCAAGGTACAGGGGTTTTTTTATTCCTTCGTCAGCAGCTATCTTGAAATAATATTTCAGGAGGTAATATTGCGATTGGAATATTTAATGTTGCATTGCTTCAACATTATCTAAAGGTCCAAAAATTACAATTATTTGATGTTATAAAGTTTAATTTTTCTCCACAATGTGGTTTTGTCAATGCCGAGTATTTCCGCAGTTACCGCCCTATTTCCATTGTTTTCATTCAATATCCTGGTTATAAATGATATTTCAAGCTCCTCCAGACTCTGGGGCAGTACATCAATGGATGCCTTGACTCTCCCTTCCTTAATCTCTCTTAGTTCATGAGGAACTACGTCCACATCAATTAGTTCGGTTTCGGTAAAGATGATCATTCGCTGAATAACGTTTTCAAGTTCGCGGCCGTTACCGGGCCAATCGTGGCGAACGAGTGCATTAAGCGCCTTTGTGCTGATCCCTTTTATTTTCTTCTTAAGACGTTTTGATTGTTTTTCAATAAAATAATTGACGAGCAATGGAACATCACCAATACGTTCCCGCAACGGCGGAATTGTGATCTCGATGATCTTTAGTCGGTAGTAGAGATCCATACGGAATTGGCCAGTTGTGACAAGTCCTTGAAGCGGCTTATTGCTGGCCACTAATAAGCGCACATCAATATGACGTGGCTTGGAATCTCCCATACGGTAAAATATGCCATCTTGCAGCACGCGTAACAATTTCGCCTGCAACGATAGGGAAGAATTGTTGATCTCATCCAGAAACAACGTTCCCCCATTCGCAGCCTCGAACAATCCGATTTTTGCAACATCCGCCCCGGTAAATGCGCCGCGTTGATATCCGAACAGTTCGCTCTCGATAAGATTTTCAGGAATTGCAGCACAATTGATTGCGACAAATGGGCTGTCCTTGCGAGCGCTTTGAGCATGTATGCATCTCGAAACGATTTCCTTCCCCGTACCGGATTCTCCCGTAATCATCACACAACAATCATAGCCTGCGGCAATGCCAACCATGCGACGAACAGAACTTATTTCCTGACTCTTTCCGATCAAATCATCTGCACTACTTGCGTTGCTAGACTCGCGCAACAATAGGTTCTCTCGGTTTAGCAAAAAGAATTGAAGCACCTTTTCCATTGTGCGCCGGAGATCAGCGGGTTCAAACGGCTTGCGCAGGTAATCAAATGCGCCATTCTTAAGCGCATCTACCGCCGTCTCGACTGTAGCGTAGCCCGTGATCAGCACAACCTGTGTCATCAAATTGCACTGTTTCGCGAAATTCAGAATTTCAATTCCATCGGCGTGGGGCATACGCAAATCTGTCAGGACAACTCCAACCTCTTGTGTGCTTAAAATCTCCTTGGCATGCTGTGCATTCCTGGATAACAATATGTCCGCATCAAGTGACTCCAGCACTTCCGCAATCATAACGCGCATCGGTTCGTCATCCTCGACCACAAGTATCACTGGACGAGCCCCAAGCTCCGGGCCGGCGTCAACTTTCATGGCTTCTACAAACAAGCTACCTCCCGGATTGCAAGCGGCAACGACAAAATGAATCTGGTACCGGCCTCATAATCGGGATCGCAACTCAAGGTTCCCCCAATCCGAGTAACGATTGACTGGCTTATAGCCAATCCCAGTCCAAGCCCGGAACCGTCTGCTTTAGTGCTAAAGAACGGGTCAAAAATATGATTGCGTTGGCTTCGGGGAATACCAGGACCGTTATCGGCGATACTTATCGTGACACTGTCATCCTTGACGCTACTGACGACAGAAACCAGGGGATCTGCGGCCACACCATCGGCTGCCTGGACGGCGTTCATTATCAAATTAACTAGAACGATATCAAGTTGCCCTCCCGCTCCCAATACTGGAGCATTGGCAGCCAGGTGAGTTTCAATTTTCACATTATTCTTTTTGCTTGGGCAGTTATGTATAGTCTCGACGACTTCTCGTATAACAGAACTGATCTCACAACTCTCAGGCTGGCAAACGTCACGTTGCGCAAATTTCCGCAGGTTCTCAATAATCGTAGAGCAACGCTTGGCCTCACTGTATATTGCGTGCACATATTGCTGTCGCTTATCCTCGCTGGATACCCCCTCGTTGAGCAACTGGGCATAGCCGACAATTGTTCCCAGAGGGGTATTTAGTTCATGGGATATGCCTCCGGCAAGCTTTCCTATGGCCAAGAATTTTTCCGACTGATAAATCAGCTCCTGAAGACGCTTGTAATCCGTAATGTCCTGCAATACAACCGCAGCACAGTATTCGGCAGCATCCTTGGTTTGTCTAAAAAACGTAATGTTAAGGGTATAGTGTCTCGACAAGTTGCCTTCAACGAGTACAATTTCCTTGTTATTCACTTGCAGTTCATAAAGGAAAGCTTCTTTCAAAATCTCTCGTCC
Organism: uncultured beta proteobacterium; assembly: GCA_963827265.1. Classification (GTDB taxonomy): domain Bacteria; phylum Pseudomonadota; class Gammaproteobacteria; order Burkholderiales; family Gallionellaceae; genus Gallionella. The sequence continues at coordinate 106,248 of CAWHAD010000013.1, forward strand.
ATCCTCATTGAGTGGGAGCAACTCGAAAAGATTTGTTCCCAGCAATTCTTCTGTATATAGATCGAACAGCTGCTCGGCGTGCTTGTTCGAGAGTGTCACGAGATAGTCGCTATCAACTATAAGCAACGCACCGGGCAGGCTGCGAAGGATGGCATCATTGCGGTTGCGATCACCGATAACCGCGAGTTGGCTTCGTTCCATTTCATGGAACAGCGAGCCCATATTGCGAATCAAGGTATTGTAATCCTCAATTATCGGTCCGAAGATCAGGCGGGTTCTTCGGGGTATCTTGATCGGCTTCAGACTACCCTCAGTTGCACTTCGAATTCCCCGGTGGATGATTGCAATACCAAGGGGAAACGTAAGCACATAACTGACTCCCCCTATAACCAGAACGCCAGCCAGCACGAGCGGAAGTATGAAGCTTTCAAGAGGGTAATTATCTTCGAGGTGCAGAGAAAAAATTGCGACCAATGTTATAGCAAGAATATTTGCAACAAATATCCAGCGCAGCAGTGCTGACGAAGGCGCGATTGGGATTGTTCTCATAACAGCAATGTCATTTCCATTACAACGGCGTCAATCATTATTGTGCCTCGCAAAAGCCTGATAAATAGCCTTTTAGAACCGGAAATCACTGTAATTGGATTCCCTGTAATTTGCAATCAGTCATTAACATAATCCCTTTCCCATTCCCTCACCAGCAATTCGAGCCGCCGCTGAACGAAATCAACGCCGCTGGTGCGGATTACGTAAGTTTTACTGGCACTGTTTTCAATCTCGAAATCAACCGCATACAACGATTCAGGCTTTTGGCCACGTAGCGTAACAACCCAGTAGCGAAAATTCTCATTGGCTCCCGGTTGTTTTATCACTTCATCCGGCTGGCCATAACAGCCCGCCAGTGTCGAGACAGGGATGCTCCTCTTCAGAGTCACTTCCGCACCCACCACCTTGTGAGCCTTGAATAAATCTTTCGGCACTTGATAGGTGGTGATGTAGCCAAATCCTTGCGTTTTCTTGGTGACGGTGACAAAACCGACATTACCATTGGCATGGAACAGCAATCGGGTCAGCCCGGAGGTACAGCGCACATCGGCTTTGCCTTGGTTAAACCAACCTTCGGCAGTTCCCGGTTTGCGCTGCCCTGTCCCGTATACGGCATCCCAATCCGTCGCCGACAAACGCATAGCCACGCCGCGCCAATTGATGCCCTGTTTCGCATTAACGGCTGACCCATGATTAACGATTGCCTCTGCAAGACCGCAACGCCGAAACAGCTGATCCACGGTGATTTCAAGTTGTGCTGCGCCCTTGAGCGATTTCATCTGCTCCGGTGTCATGGCGGCGATGGCGCCACCCGAAAAACAGCAGGTTACAGATGCCAGCGCGCATACCGCCATGCACACCCTTGACCTGCCCATAACGTTGCTCGCAATCATGCTTCCCTTGCGCTCTGGCTAAAACAGCACCCTCTGGACGAGCCAGAATATACCCAACGCTGCCGCGCCCTGGGAGAAACCACGGCAAAACCGGCGATCCCAGGCGCGGCTTCTGAGATAATGCAACGCCGGTATCGAGATCGCGATAATCAGCAGTTGCCCAACTTCGATACCGATATTGAACGAAAAAAGCGAAAGCAAAAGCTCATCGGGCGAAACGGTAATGGCCTTCAGCGCGCCGACAAAACCGAGACCATGCACCAGGCCGAACAGCCCGGTCAGCAGCCACCTTTTACTGACCTTGGTTGCGTAAATATTTTCGATGGCCACGTAGATGATGGTCAGTGCGATCAGGGGTTCGACGATGTTGGAGGGCAGCGAAACCATGTGGAGAAAGGCCAATGCCATGGTCACGCTGTGTGCAAGCGTGAATGCGGTCACTGCCTTGATGGTGTCCATCAGGTTCATCGCGATGATCACGGTCAGCAGAAAAAGAATATGGTCATAGCCCGTGAGCAGATGCATCACCCCGAGCTCGAAAAACGACAGGGCGCGGTCGCTGGAAGCCGAGCCGCCGGTGTGAACGTCGGGAATATGAAAAGTCGTATTCGACGCATTCAGCACCGCCTCGCGCAACGATTTCCCAGGATCATCGGGTGATGACAGCCTGACGAACTGCGTGTGCTTGTCGTCCAGATCGAGGAACAGGGTCGTGCTGAGCGTCAGGTCGTTGACCTGTTGCGGGCAGTGATAAAGCAGGTGGACGATCCAGTTTCCGTTTGTCTCGGGGGGCGCTTTATCGATATGGACAAGTTCGCATTCACTGTCCCAGGTCTTTACGCTTATTTCCGAAGCGAAATAATCCTGAAAATCCGGGGAATTCGGATCGACCTCCTGCTTCAGAAGACTGGCGGCAGCTGGCGACATGTTGATGTAATACGAGACTGTGTCTCCCTTGGCGATGATGATCGAGTGGCTGACGCTGCCGATACTGACATGTGCTTCTGCCGGCACAACCGTCAGCAGGCTGCAAACGAACAACAGCAAATAGCGCAGCAGGGGGATAGCTGGCAAAGTTAAAACCAATCTTGTTCGGAATGGATAATGCAAAGTCTTGCTTCCTTTCATCATGCGATTCAAACGCTACCGCGAGCAGTGAGAAAATTAGATGAATCTATCGTCAATCAGATAGGGCCCTTGCCAGTACCTGTGCCCTGCGAAAATCACTCCATATGGGCTGATATCATGGTCGAAAAAAGAGGAGGCAGGTGCCTCCTCTTTCCGGTCAAATCAAGTGCGGGCACCTTGTTTCCTGACGTTTGCCAGAATCGGCCGTTTGGAACCGGCTGATTCAAGATAACCATCAGGTTCCGGCCGGCCCGCCGTTCGTTCCAGTTCCATAGCATTGATGGAAGCCGTTCTGAAGGTCAACAGCAGCATCACCTGTATCTATCGGCTTGTCCAGGCATACCGCCCGGTCGTCAAGCGTGGGTCCCACTGTTTGGCCAGGCTGAGCCTGGATATACTTAACAATCTCATCGACCGCCGTCGTAGCCGGAACCATATTGGCAACGGTTCCACTGAAATTCGCAATGGTGTATGTCCCTGCCAGATTTGCCGCATTTTGCACACCGGCCTCCACGAGAGGACATTCACCAGCACCATTGGGGGCAGGACAGCCGCCAGCAACATTAATGACCTTCAGATCGACGATATGTGCTCCGGCAGCCGCAGTGATATTGTAGGTATATTTCAAATTTTTATTGTAACGTGTCACGTCACCGCCGCCCCAGGTATAGATATCCGCGCCGTATTCGTTATCCAGGCCGCTGGTCAAGCCGGACAGTATCGAAGTTCCGGTCGTCGTCGCCACATACACACCGTTGCCGGAAGTGATATTCGGCGAGACCATGTTGACCACGTCACCGTAGGTGATCGGGAATGGATTGGCCGCGGAACCGGGGATGGAAGAACCGTAGCGGATTCCGCCGAAGCTCGAGAGGTCCGTGCCGAAAACGCTGGCCATCGCATCGGTCATCAAGCTACTCATGGTGCTTTGGGTGTCGCCGCGCCGCTCGATCACCGTGGTCGTGTAACCGACTACGGTATCCATCTGCGCCTTGAACGGAGCATATGCCGCAGTTGCGGCCGCATCTACATCCGGATCAACCACGCCGCCCAGCGCATACTTCGCGACGTTGGCGGCAGTCACGCGCACCAGGTCATTGGTAAAGCTGACCACCTTCCCGCCGTTAACCATCAAATCGAGCTTGCCGAGATACTTGCCATGCGAACCGGCCTGTACCACCACCACATTCCTGCTGCCGTCGGCATTGGGAATAGCCGGCGGATTGGTGACGTTGTGATGGGTATGCGCGCCGATGATCACGTCGATGCCGGTGGAACGCGAAGCGAACTTGCGATCCTGGAAATATCCCATGTGTGAGATCGCCACCACCAGATCGGGTTTCTCATTCTGGCGTATGGTCGCCGCAAGCGAAGAGATTTCGTTCTCGATCTTGAAACCGTTAGGCGTAGTCGAACCGGTCAGTGCACCCTCAACCAGAAAGCCCTTCGTGCCCGCCAGAGGAGAAGTGATGCCGATGAAGGCAATTTTCAGGTTAGGCGTCTGTTTGATGTAGTAGCGCCGCAATACCGGCAACTTGGTGGTTCCATCCAGCAGGTTGGCGGCGATGAGTGGATAGTTCAGGCCCGGTGTGGTCGTGGCGGCTGCAACAGTAGCAGGATCGCCAGAAAAGCCATTGTTGCCGCCCGCTACGCCAGTGGTCGTAAATGTCTGAGGGGTAGTGCAGTCGACGCCGACGATTTGGCATCCCGCCACCGCCAGGAAGCTCTGCTTGTCCCAGGCGAAGTCGCGGTTGCCCGGAATCGCGACATCGATGCCCATCTTGTTCAGCACCGGGACGACGGCAGTTCCCTGGGTCAGCTGTGCCACCGGACTACCATCAAAGGTATCACCGCCATCAACGAATACCGCATCCGTTGCTTTTGCCTTGAAGCCCTTGACCATCCCGGCAATTCGCGCGTAGCCGCCGACTGTTCCCTCGGTCGCCGCGGTGGTGGCGTAAGAGTCAACTTCGGTGTATTCGGCGTGATAGGTAGGCACAAAGTAACCGTGCGTATCATTCATCCATAGAATCTCGAACGGAACCGCCCCAGCAGCTGCTGCTCCGGTAGTTGAGCTGCTTGTATTACTTCCACATGCGCTCAAGGCCAATACAACAGTAGCAGTAACAAACATCGAAACAAGCAAACACCTGCCGGTTTTGTTCAAGCAATTATTCTCAATCATTTTTATCCCCCCTCACAATTATGATTTCAGGAATTTTGAGTCAGCGGCAATCAGTTAAAGCTCAAACTGCAGACCCGCCGTAGCCTGGTTATAGTCGCGCTGCGAAGCATCGCTCGGATTTTGTTTGTCGAACTTGATCTTGGCAAATTCGCCCGTCACTTTCAGTTTTTGGCCGTCGATGTAGTAGTTTGCGCCTACGCTGTTCCACTTTCTGTCGCTATAGCCGGAGGTAAGGTGATAATCCGATTTCTCTACGCGTCCGAAAAACTGCAGGCGCCCTATCCCGACTTTGTTCGGAAGCATGTATGCACCTTTCAGATAGCCCCCGCCCAGTTCGGAAGTCTGCGGCAAGAGCGGATCTACAGAAGTGCCATTGATCGCGTTTCCGGTCTTGTAGCGCATTGCTGCACCCGACAAGGTATAGGTGCCACTGGCAAATGGTTGCTCGTAGAAGAAATCCACGGTGGAAGCCTTGTAGTCCTGTGGATTGGTTCGTGACAGGAAATCAGAGTAGGCCACGCTGCTCTGGAAATCCTGCGCAACACCCACCGTAAGCACTTTTTTTGTTCCCAGATAAGTTCCCAGATAACCATATTCGGTCTCCGGATCCATGAAGCTCCAGTGGACACGCGCGGTGTAACGCGGAGTTTTCTTTGGCGCGTTTTCGTCGTCCCGACCGTTGGCCACCATCAATTGATAATGGAATTTCCCATCGGCAATATTTCCCCACATCGCCACGCCGGTATCACGGGTGCCGCCCCACGGCGTGTAGGCAAGCCACTCTGCGCGATCAAGCGTTAGAGGGTCAAGACAACCCTCAAGATTTTCGCGGGAAAACGTGTTTTTGAAACGGCCAACGATAAAGCGAATGGGATCGGAGTAATCCAGTGTAATGTAGGAATCACGGAAAAATGTGCTCTTGTCTACAACGCCTTGCTTACCGTCGTTGCCTGCTTCCAGCTGCGCGTAGAATCCGACATAATCATTAGCCTGGCCGTTAAATGTCAAACGATCTCTGCGCAGGAAAAAATCACTGGTACTGCCTGAATCCGTAGCGGAGGTGTAACCACGATTCTGACCCCACGCCTGTATAGAATAGCTAATCGTCAAATAGCTTTCGCTATTGAACGGGATGGTGGGGCCCGCCTGTGCCGAGGTACTCAAACCCGCCAAGAGTAGCGCTCCGGCTTGCACCAGACCCAGTCCGACATAACTGCCACTTCTTGCATAAATTTTCGTATTCATCGTTCTCCCCCTTGTTTTTCTATAAATAGCGCTTGTTTAGGTCAGCCGAATTTCCCGACTTGTGGCAAGAATCACAAGTGTCCGCCACTCTCGTGCGCGGATCCTTGATGAGCCCGGTATGCGCAAGCTCCTTCTTGATAAGTCGCTCGTTTCCTTTGTGACAACCAACACAATCGCCATTTACTGACTGGTGATTAAAATGCCATGGTGCTGTCTTGGCATCCATTTTTGGCGCGGCAGCTCGTATACCGTTGTGACACTTGAAACATGAAGAAGCGCCCATGCCGCACGCGTTGGCGTTGGCAATTGGCGAAAGCGCCACGACGTATTGGCGAACATTCCCAATCGCTTCTTGCCCCCAGCCAGAGTCTGTATTGGTAATTGATGCAATCGGGGCCTGCTGATCGGCTACAAGCGCAAGCCAAGCTTCAGTCGAAGCAGTAAATAGAACGGTGAGAGCGGTGAAAACAATCATCCCTCGCTTATATTTGCGCAATTGGCTGGTAATCATTCTGATGAACATTTGGCAACTCCCTATGTTGATATTTAGTTACTTACCTGTATCTTGACTGTGGCTCGTAACTGATCCCGAACCAGCAGCCTTGTTCTCTTTTAATTTTTCAGTTAATCGCTCTATATCCCTTTCACTCATCCCTTCACCACACATGCATACCGGGCCTGCAGATTTGAACTTGAGACGACCCTTCGGTAAAGGCCCTCCACCAGGAATTAACGATAATTGCCCATTCGCTATTGACTGATCTTGGGTTGCCTGTGTAGTAGTTTCCTGGGAATTCATTGGAGCAGCACTTACGGCGGCTACGCTACCGACAGACACCAATAACAAAAGCACATAAGGCCATCCATTTAAATTAGTCATTTAAGCGATCCTAAGCACACTTAGAGTACTGCTCATTGCAATCGAAGCATATTGCATGCCATCGTTACAACCTATTATAAATCAATGTGTTAGTATATTTCTGGAGGGGCAGTGTACATTGCAAATTTGATCGATAAGTTATCTGTAATTTCAATTTGCAACAGAATGTTGCGTCATACCAAATCGATCAGGGACAGCCACGACAAGATCATCGAGCCGGTAGGCGGTTCCCCTAGCCTGTTGCAAAGCTTCGCGTAGCAAGGACTGGGTGGTTGGATCCATCTTCGGATTGCGTTCGGTCATTGACTCGAACATACGCACATAGTGTTCAGCGGGGGCGATATCCATTCGCATTTCAATATAACTTGAGCCAGATGGCACACTTATTTCTATACTGACCACCGATTTTCCTCCGGGCGGGATGCGTGTATCGGAAATTTCATGATCCATATCCACGCTGACGGTCCTTCCAATTACATGATGCGCGATTTCCCGGGTACCTCCGGAATCGCGTAACTGTAGGCTGATTGTCACCTTAGGCACCACATAGGTTGGAAAATAATGTCCCACCCCTGGTGCAGTGACGATCGCTTGCACGGCGATTCGTGTTGCAGAGATGCGTTTGACGATCAACTCGCGACGGATTCCCTTCTCCACCATTGCTCGATCATGTATCCCGCGCCAGAGGTGGCGCTTTCCGGGCATATGGCAATTTTGACAGGCCAGACCTTGTTTGGCCGCGGGACTTGTGCGCCATTCCTCATATGTATTCTCGACCAGTTTTCCCGCCAGACTTCTGCCCTGTGGTGGGAACTGATGACAAGTCGCACAGAAACGGCTGTCCTGGAATGCCTGAACCGCGATGAACCCATCGTGAGGCTGCTGAATCGCCTGAGCCGAATTTTGTGCGTTCATTTCAACCAGTCCGTTAACAGGCGGTCCATAGCGCTGATGCCTGCGCACGTGACAAGCTGCGCAAACCAACCCTCGCAAATGGAGATCGCTGCTCACATAGGCGGGTGCAGGCGTCTTGGGTGCGTTTGTCCATCCCTGCTGCATAGCCATCAGCGCCTTCTGTTCTGCAAGCGGTGCGTGGCATCGCAAGCAACCATTTGATTCATCCTGACTCAGCACACGGAACTGCCAGAGTATTCCCGGGCCGATACTGTGACTGTGTAGACTGGTGCTCCAATCAGCATATTGTTCAGGGTGGCAGGCGCCGCAAGATTCTGGTGCGAGCGAGGCTTCAAGGCTTGAAAATCCCGGTGGTGGATCACCCTGCGGCGCCAGTGGCCGCGCCCAATATCGAGCAAGAAACTGCGCAGTCGCATCAGTAGACGGATTATCATTCGCAAGCGTGCGATATAGCGTCCATGTTCCAGCCACCGCGAGGATGATTAGGATAATAAGGATTGCAGCTTGCACTCTTGAACGCGGCATACTGGTTTCACTTGGCAAAAAAAATGGGTGCTGACACTATATCGCCGGCACCCATTGCAGGGGGAATTTTTCTGTTGCGCTGGCGCAAAGTGCCAGCGCCTTATCTACTTAATACTCAACCACCGCATGGATTGGCAGGTGCTGCGCCACCACCGGAACTGCTGGTGGTGCTTGCACTTGGCGTTTTGTATGCTCTGTCCTCGGCGATAAGAACATTGGAGTTTAGAGCATAGGCATTCATAATTTGACGCGTCGCCACCATAATCGTGCTGGATGCAGGCCGGAAGAACGACTTCACGTCGGTACGCCAGGGTGAGTCAGCGGGCAGGATGTTGTTTCCCGTAGCATCAGGCAGGTTGGACAGCGAGTTCCACTCTATCATGCCTGCATCATAGAAACGGGTCGGATGCCCCAGTATCACCGCACTTGCCATGCCGGTGATCATGGCGCGGAAGGTGGTTTCGCACCACAGATAAGCCATGTCGCCCGGCTGGTAGCCGTTACCCGCGCCAACCAGCGTGTCCGTATAGACTCCATTCACCAAGTTGCCGCGGTGCAATCCGTTGCCGGCCGCATCTGCCTCGCCGTTCATGTAGCTCGCGAGCTGCGCCTTCGTCTTATAACTGCACCCACCCCCAGTTGGGACAGGGTTACAATTATCCAGGAGGTTGATGAAGTTAAGGTCGACCGCTCCATTCGGATGCCCTTGCCGCGAACCGTTGTTCTGGAACGAGCTCATGTAGTCGTAGGTGGGTGCCGAATTGCAGTAGGCCGCCGTGCCGCATCCAGCAGATGAACCGTCGTTGGCTTCGCGCATATAGCCGGCACTGTACTGTGTGATAGTGCGTGCATCCCAGAGGAATACCCCTGTGCCTTTCATGCTTTTATCCGTTGCCGGCACGACCGCCAAGAAGTCGCCTATGGGTGCGATCAGGGAAGTATTGTCATTGGGGAGATTCTTCACCGAGTATGTCCCCGCAGGCAAACCAGGCGCCGTATTGCCAGAGGTAGCAAAGTCAACTGCGGTCATCGCACCGCTGGTGAACTGCCACTGGTTGCTGCCGCTCAGAATGGACAAATGCTTGGCATCCACACCCCAGTAGAGCAGCGCAAGCCAGGCGCGGCCCTGGCTCATCACGTTGCTGGAGCTGGCCGTACCCTGCGAGATCACGATCATATCCTTTGCCGGGTCGATGCCATACTTGTTGAGTTCCGCATCGATGCTGGGCCCGTCGAGCACAAGGCTGGGCGTACTGATTACACCGTTGGAGCGGGTCATTACCCATTCCGAACTTGCCGCCAGATAGCTGACTACGTTTTGTTGCGGCGTGACATTGGTGGTAGCCGGTACTATATATTGGTAACCAGTTTCTCCGAGTGTAACCTCGAGTATCACTAGCTTGCCGGTAATTCCTGACGGACGCTGGTTAATCCAGTCATCTTTCCATCGCTTGAGCGTAACCCCGGTAATCAGGCCGCTGACATTGTTGTCATAGTTGTCCGCCGATACATTCGTGATATCCGCTGGAGAGTTATACTTAATTGAAACGGCCGAGGTACTGCCTGTTCCATTGGTCGTATCCACCCCGCCATTGCAGCCCGCCAATAACGCTGTCAAAAGTAGCAACATTGGCATCACCAGGCGATAATTGAAACCGCTTCCTTGCCAGACATTATCCTGATATTTATTCATATTCCCCTCCTCAGTCATGGACATCATTTCCGCTTAATGATCGGGCTAAATATTGCCCGGTGATCATACCTGTCGTCGAAATGTAGGGAAGCAGAATTCATACCACAATAATTTCTCTTTACTATTTATATAGTTAATTAATTAAAGCGCATTAACTACAATTGCACAATTCATCGAAATACATTTTGTCTTTCAAATTGCAAGCCATATTCATTGAAGATAATTTCAGCGCTAGAAAACATTGCATTATTCAAACTTGCATGCTGACTTTCTTCGATATATTGCAAAATTAAAAGCATTCAGTAGATGCATCCAACGAGTATTCTTAACAATATCAAACCGTTAATTAATTGGCTCGTAAGTTGCTTTACTTAGAGTAGCAATTTTGAGGACCTATCAAGTATGGTGCTTAGCCGAATTTTCAGGCCCATTGGCTTGGTATGGCTTGGGGTGAGACATCGCCTGTCTCGGCCCAACAGCCTAAAGATAAAGCGGGTTGATCTCCCCATACACGGCAAAGTGCGGGTAGATGAATCCCTGAATTTTGTGGGGGACAACTGCCTACGAACCAACTTGCTCACTAAACTATTACTGGACAAAGCTGTCCCGGGAACAATTTTTGAAATCAGCTCGGATAACCTAAGTGCAGTGGAAACCATTCCTTTCATGCTTCCTAATTGCAATTGTGAGCACCTTGCGACTGTTCATGAGTCAACATGCCTCAAGATTTATGTTCGAAAACGCTAAAACCAATAACTTCCGCCTGAACGGAAATACGCGGAAATACGATAGCCATGACCAGCAGAAATAATTGTCACTATCCAAGAGGAAACCACGAATGACCAGCCTCCCATGCAATACCGTAAACGTAGACACTCCTACCGTAATGATGACGGAGCCGCGAAATGTTATTCGTGCATTCATGGTGCTTGGCATCTTCGCACTGATTTCCCTGAGTTCTTTTGCATTCGACCACCGATTCATTTATTACTCTGCCTACCTTTGGTTCGGTTTCATCTACGGTATGTCTCTGCAATATGGCCGGTTCTGCATGGCGTCTGCTATCCGCGATCTGTTCGCGGTTGGCGTCCCGCGAATGGCCGTAGGAATCATGATTGCCGTGGTATTGTTCAGCCTGGTTTCCGCATTCGTAACCGTAGCTGGAAAAAGCACATTCCACCCATCACCAATCGGCATTTATTCCGTGATTGGCGGACTAATTTTTGGGATCGGCATGGTCTACACGGGGGGTTGCGCTTCCGGCTCCCTCTACAAGACCGGGGAAGGCAGTGTTGCAGCGCTGCTGGTAGTTTTATCACTTAGCTTCTCGCAGGTATTTCTGGTAGATGCTGGTGGTTGGTTAAACCATCTGGTACCGATGGCTTGGACCCAATCCACCATCGCCAATAACCTGCCCGCTGTCATCACACCCACCGATGGCTGGTACGACCAATTTCTCGCTGGATATGTCTGGAACCTGACGGCACATACTGTTGGCGAATTACTCGGCTTTACCAACACTGTATATGCAGCATTTATCGGTAATTCACTGATTAACTCAATAATACCGGCAACGCTAATTCTCACCGGAATATATTTTAATTGGTACCGCAAGGCCTACCTGCGTGACAATGAAACTGAATATCTTGGCATTCGTACTGAACTTGTCGGATTTTGGAACATGGTTACCGCTTCCAAACGTACTGCAATAGCTGGCCTTGTACTTGGAGTTGCTGCAGGGCTGCACATGTGGGTCATGCAAGGATTACAGCAACGCCTGGGCATAACAAATGCCGGAGAGTTGCTGTCAGGAATGGGGTTTAGTGGACTCAGCATTCAGGATACCGTCTTCGATCCGGGATATTTCTACATCACTACCCAGGAAGCCCAGGGTGCCGCATGGGTTGTCCAGAAACTCGGTTTTAATGTAATGGACAACATCTTCTTCGGGTTGGACAACGGCGTGCCATATCCGCTGCTGAACCCTGTACTGTGGATGTCCATTGCCCTGGTGGGTGGCTCCGCAGTAATGGCCCTGCTTAATAATGAATTCAAATTCAAGATGCCAACCCTGGAGATTGCTACCTGGGCAATTTTTGGCGGCATCCTTATGGGGATAGGCGCGCGTATTGGACTAGGCTGCAACATCGGAGCGTTTTTTGCGACCGTCACCAATGGTGACCCATCAGGCTGGCTGTTTTGTCTGGGAATGACGGTGGGCGGCTTTATTGGCGTCAAATTCTTTAACTGGTGGATCGAACGAAAAATGGCCAAGGAAATGGCTGCGTTTGATCTTTAACAAATCTGAAACTAAAGGAAGGCATGTAGTCATGGCAGTCAAATTCGAAAAAAATGGCGATGGCACCTATATGCTGGATGTTCAGGGCTATGTTTGTCCACATCCGCAGTTGTATACCAAAAAGGGCCTGGAAAAGATGAAGCAGGGAGAAATTCTCGAAGTTGTATTCGATAACCCTTCTTCCGGTGAATCGATCGTCGCCATGTGCCAGGCTGAAGGAAACGAGATCATTTCTCAGGAAAAGGAAACGGGAAAATCAACCATGCACTGGCTAATTCGCAAGAATTAGCCCACATGCAGAAAGAGTATCGATGAAAAAACATATCTGGATTGTGATAGCGGTTGTCATACTATTTTTAGGACTGATCATAGCCTATACATTGGCACCAACTGATCTTGGTGTTGCAGGCAAGACCGCAACATCCGCAGTCAAACCGCTCTGACCAGCGAATACATTCCCTCGCAGGAGATAATCCCGTGCTACTTGGTATCGTCGCATCAAACGAATCTGCCAAACACCATTTGGTGGGCTTGGTCCACGCAGCCAGCGCACGCGGCTGGCAGTGTCGCGGTTTTCTTACCGACCTTGGTGTAAGACTGCTCCACTCGGCTGACTTGATTGAACTTGTGAGCGCGGGCGCATTGAGCCTGGCCGTTTGCGAACATAGTTGGGAGCTTTTCGGCAGCGGTTCCGCTCCGAGCAATGTGTCCATGGCTAGCCAATACCAAAATGCAGAACTTGCCCATTTGTGTGACAAAATTATTGTTCTCTAGCCTTAACCTGCCATGACAAAAAACATTCTGGTAATTGCAAAAAACAATAAGGTTGAAGCACTGAGGGTAGCGGTCGGTCTAGTGCTTCTGGATGACATGGTGAAACTCGATGTAGTGGGCGAACTTGACAACTCAACACAAATACAGGAGCAGCTCGAAGTTCTCGATTTCGCCGATGTGCCATACGAAATCCTCCATGATCGCGACAAACTGATCGATAACTTGTCTCGTGATCTGATCCGCTCAGATGTGGTGTATTTAATATGAACACAAACCGGAAGATTCTTGTTCTTTACTCCGGCAATGATGAGCCTGTCGTTGTAAGACAGCTAGCAGACTCGATTGCACGCCTTGGTTCAACTGCCATCATTCGCAAAATGGGCGATGGCCAATACGACCAAATACTAGATGCAGTCGAAATCGTCGATACTGTAATTTATTGGCCACCAGACTAATTCTGGATCTGTAAAAATGGATAAAATCGCCAAACATGCTAATTTGCCTTGTGACGCACATCCCATTCCCTGATTAAACAGATAATTCATTTTTCCAGATTTACATTCTGACTTGAAAAATTGCATCAGCTATTAAGATCTTAATCAACTTCCAATGTCATTAAATGGAGAAGTGAAAATGAGCGATATGTTAGAGATAGACCAGCAACATCAGGTTCTCGTGAATATGCTGAACAAATTAAACGATGCTGTTAAAGCAAAGAAATCTCGGGATGAAATTTTCCTGATCATAGATGAAGTCATCGAATACACCCGTTTTCACTTTGCTACTGAAGAACGACTAATGGTCCACTCCGGATATACCGACATCGAATTTCACAAGGACAAGCACAAGCAGCTGATGCAGGATGCAATGCATCTGAAAATGAAATTGTCCGACCTCGGAGCGGAAATGTTTTCCGACTGGTTCAGCCACTGGCCGTTCACCCGAGTGCTCGCGCATATTCAGTATGCGGACAAGCAATTTGAAGAACTACTACTCCAAAATAGCTTGCAAAATTAACGACCAGTTCCTGCTTTTCGAAAAGAGATTTTCTTGGATATACGACGTCAGGAAATTGCATTTCAAATCCACTCCGAAATGTTACTCCAAGATCATCGAGATGTAAGGTGAGGAAATCTGCTACAACAGTTCGCTGGTGAAATCGGGGAAAGACACTATCGGGCCGATTCTGTCGACAATCGCCCCTATCTCGAACAACATGACGAACCGATTGAATTTCGCCTCGGCTCGTTTGGCTGAGTCCGTTAAAGAATATTGCCTGGCATCTTCCTTTGAGCCCGCTTCTCTCCTAATCGCCGATATATTCCGGCGCAGAGGATGAAGTTTGATCTTGTCCGGAACAATCGAACCTGGAAATGTTAGTCAGAAAAAAACTGAGCCCTGCAAAGTTCCTTCGAAAAAAACGGGCTAGACCTTTTTTGATCTAACCCGTTGTATTTTTGGTAGGCACGATTGGACTCGAACCAACGACCCCTTGGTTATAGACTGATTTTTTACTTGCAACTTATTGCTTTTATTAACTTTAACCGTGCCGTCCGTTCCCCTTCTCACACGGTTTTGTCATGTGTTTCACGCTCGTGTTACCAGAAAATCCCCATAGCCAGGCACTGCCATACTGTGTCGATGCCTTTCATCCATAGAATTTGACCTTTCATCCTATATAAATGGACTTGATTAGAACCATCAAATAATTTGTTCTCATTAAATATTAGGATTTTAAGGAGAGCAAAATGAAAAAAATAATATTTCAGTTTGTAGCTATGTTGCTGGTGATCGGACTATCTGCCTGCGGAGGACGCCATGGCCATGACCATGATGTGACAGCGACAGCACCGGCACCGGCGCCACTGTCGTTTTTACCTACGTCCGGCGCGGTGGGCACAATGGTGACTCTCTCGGGGACGGATTTTACCGCGGCCTCGTCGGTGAGTATCGGGGGAGTTGCCGCCATCGTGCTGAACAAATCGGCCAGTGCGTTGACCGCGATGGTAATGCCGGGGGCCATTTCAGGTTCGGTGAACTACACGACCGCAACGGGGGCCACCACCGTTCCGGGTACGTTCACCGTTAGCGCCACTGGCGTGCCCGCTACGCAGCAGGGCACCAAGCTTGTCGCTACCGATGCGGTTGGCGCAGCTTGGCAAGGTTCCTCGGTCGCGGTGAGTGCAGATGGCAATACCGCCGTGGTCGGGGGTCCATACGATAACACCAATGCCGGGGCGGCCTGGGTGTATACCCGCAGCGGCGGGATATGGGCGCAGCAAGGCAAGCTCGTCGCTACTGATGCGACTAGCAATGCTTACCAAGGTTCCTCGGTCGCATTGAGTGCCGATGGCAATACCGCCGTGGTCGGGGGGTATGGCGATAGCAGCAACGTCGGGGCAGCCTGGGTGTACACCCGCAGCGGCACGACGTGGACGCAGCAGGGCAGCAAGCTCGTCGCTAACGATGCGGCTGGCGCAACTCGTCAAGGCCAATCGGTCGCGCTGAGTGCCGATGGCAATACCGCCGTGGTCGGGGGGTATAACGATAACAGCGGTATCGGGGCGGCCTGGGTGTACACCCGCAGCGGCACGACGTGGACGCAGCAGGGCAGCAAGCTCGTCGGTAGCGGTGCGGTTGGCGCAGCTCAACAAGGCTACTCGGTCGCGCTGAGTGCCGATGGCAATACCGCCGTGGTCGGGGGGGATTCCGATAACAGCAACGCCGGGGCGGCTTGGGTGTACGCCCTCAGCAACGGGGTATGGGCACAGCAAGGCAGCAAGCTCGTCGGCACCGGTGCGGTTGGCGCAGCTTACCAAGGCTGGTCGGTCGCGCTGAGTGCCGATGGCAATACCGCCGTGGTCGGGGGGCTAGCCGATAACAGCAGCGCCGGGGCGGCCTGGGTGTATACCCGTAGCGGCACGACGTGGACGCAGCAAGGCAGCAAACTCGTCGGTACCGGTGCGGCTGGTAGCTTTTCATTACAAGGCACCTCGGTCGCGCTGAGTGCCGATGGCAATACCGCCGTGGTCGGGGGATATTACGATAACAGCGGTATCGGGGCGGCCTGGGTATACGCCCGCAGCGGCACGACGTGGACGCAGCAGGGCAGCAAGCTCGTGGGTAACGATGCGACTATCAATGCTTGGCAAGGCTACTCGGCCGCGCTGAGTGCCGATGGCAATACCGCCGTGGTCGGAGGGTATGGCGATAACAGCCGCGCCGGGGCGGCCTGGATATATACTCCCTGAATTGTGTTGACGTGGTGGTAAACCGTCCTCAACGGGGCTAGTTGTCGCGGCACTCGAATATGTATACTCAAAGTCCTGACAGTGCAGTCAACCGGACACCAAACGACGACGTAGTTTGGTTCCCTGCGCTATGCTCCGGTGCCGGCAACTTTCAACGTCAGGCAATAAAAAAGGCGGGAACAGCTTGGTGAGAAAAGTCACCCAAAAGTCCCCATCACACCACCGCGGCAAGCAACCATAAAAAGAAAAATGGGCTAGACCATTTCTGATCTAACCCATTGTATTTTTGGTAGGCACGATTGGACTCGAACCAACGACCCCTTGGATGTCGACCAAGTGCTCTAACCAGCTGAGCTACGCGCCTGTTACCGGGTTCGCATTGTATCGGAAAGGTTGTCGTGCTTCAAACGAAATACGCAGTTTTGCGATGTTTCAAGGGAACTTTGATCATGCTTGCCAAACTCCATACCCTGCCTCACGCAATGCTATCGCCAGTTCCACTTCCATATCGCGCGCACCGTCATACGGCATCGGGTTATAGACTTCGTACAGTTTCGGGAGCAAACGCAAACCGAACTCCTGCACATACCGGTTGGACTGGATTCCCGCCTTGTGTTTGTCGAAACGAACATCGGGATCCAGTCCCGTCATGCCGACATAAACGCACGGTTTGCCGGTGACGTAACCGGGGTTGGCTTTCCTGAAACGACCGTTGTAGAGAACGTCTTTCGACAGTTCGACCACATAAACGTGATAACGATCGCGACGGGCCATGGTGTATCGATCAGATGCACAAACTTGCCGGGATGGCAGTCAGGTCAGTCCTAGGCCGCGTCAATAACTGCCGGGTGCAAGATTGTCGAAGCGCGTGTATTCCCCCCGGAATGCGAGCGCCACCATTCCGATCGGGCCGTTACGCTGTTTGCCGATGATGATCTCCGCCTTGCCTTTGTCCGGCGAGTCGCTGTTGTATACTTCATCGCGGTAGATGAACAGGATCAGGTCGGCATCCTGTTCGATCGCACCGGATTCGCGCAGATCGGACATCACCGGCCGCTTGTTGGGGCGCTGTTCCAGGCTGCGGTTCAGCTGAGACAGCGCGATCACCGGCACATGCAGCTCCTTGGCCAGCGCCTTAAGCGAGCGGGAGATTTCCGAAATCTCCGTGGCGCGATTCTCGCTGGCCTTGCCGACATTGGAACTCATCAGCTGCAGGTAGTCGACCACGATCAGGCCGAGCCCGTTGCTCTGCCGATGCAGGCGCCGCGACCTTGCGCGCAGGTCCAGTGCCGACAGCGCAGCGCTTTCGTCGATGTGTATCGGCGCGTCATTAAGTTTGCCCAGCGCATGCGTCAGCCTTCCCCAGTCGTCGTCCTGCAATCGGCCGGTGCGCAAATCCTGCTGGTTGAGTTTGCCAACCGAACCGAGCATGCGCATCGCCAGCTGAGTCGCGCCCATTTCCATGCTGAAGATCGCCACCGGCAGTTTGCTGTCCAATGCCACATTCTCGGCGATATTGATCGCAAGCGCGGTTTTGCCCATGCTCGGGCGGCCCGCAACGATGATCAGTTCGCCCGGCTGCAAGCCTGAAGTCATGCGGTCCAGATCGGTGAATCCGGTTGCGGTTCCGGTGATGTCGCTGGGATTGTCGCGCCCATAAAGCGTTTCGATGCGCTCCACCACTTCGGTCAGCAACGGCGGCATCGCAACGAATCCCTGCTTGCCTTTCGCGCCGGCCTCGGCGATCTCGAACACCTTGCTTTCCGCTTCGTCGAGCAATTGAGCGGCATCACGCCCTGTCGGATTGTAGGCGCTGCTGGCAATGTCGCTGCCAACTTCCGCCAGTTTGCGCATGATGGATCGCTCGCGAACGATCTCGCCGTAGCGGCGGATGTTGGCTGCGGAAGGAACGTTCTGCGCCAGCCCCCCGAGATAAGGCAGCCCGCCGACCTTGTCGAGTTCGCCGGCGATTTCCAATGCCTCGGCCACGGTGATCACGTCAACCGGCTTGGCCTGTTCGCTCAGACGCATGATCTGGCGGAAGATCAGGCGGTGCTCCTGGCGGTAGAAATCGTCGTCATTCACCAGGTCGGTGATCTTGTCCAGCGCGCTCGATTCCAGCAACAGGCCGCCCAGCACCGATTGCTCCGCTTCCACCGAATGGGGCGGCAATTTGATCTGGTCGAGCTGAGCGTCCGCGCCAGAATTATTTTGGGCAAAGTTTTGCATGGATTAAAATCGAATAGTGCAGTTATGCGTCAGGCATTTTACCCTGCTAACGGGGAAAACCCGAAAACAAAAAAGGACTGTTGCCAGTCCTTTCTGTGTTGCGTTGATGCCTGTTCTAATTACTGTTCGCCGAGCACCGAAACCGTGATTCCCACCACTACATCGGTATGCAGCGCGATGTTGACGGGATGGTCGCCGATCTGCTTGAGGTGGCCTTCGGGCATGCGGACTTGCGATTTTTCGATTTCAATGCCTTGTGCCGCCAGTGCGGACACGATATCGGTGTTGGTAACCGAGCCGAACAGCTTGCCGTCAACGCCGGCCTTCTGAACAATCTGCACGGTCAATCCCGCCAGCTTCTCGCCGCGTGATTGCGCTTCGGCGTGCTTGGCCTTGTCGGCCGCTTCAAGTTCGGCGCGGCGAACTTCAAACTCGGCCATGTTCGCCGCAGTTGCGCGCTTGGCCTTGCCTTGAGGTATCAGGTAATTGCGGGCGAATCCGTTCTTGACCTTGACCACTTCGCCCAACGAACCGAGGTTGGTCACTTTTTCCATCAATATGATTTGCATGTCCGGACTCCTTAGTGCAGGTCAGTGTATGGCATCAGGGCCAGGAAGCGCGCGCGTTTTACCGCGGTGCTCAGCTGGCGCTGATAGCGTGTCTTGGTGCCGGTGATGCGCGCCGGGATCAACTTGCCGTTTTCGGAAATGAATTCCTTGAGGATGTTGATGTCCTTGTAATCTACTTCGGCGATCTTCTCGACTGTAAAGCGGCAGAATTTGCGGCGCTTGAACAGATTGTTGCGGGAAGAGCGTTTGTTCTTGTCATCTTTCTTTTTGTCTGATGGACGAGCCATGATATTTCCTTCATTCCAAAATTATGTCGTTTATATGCAAAACCGGTTGTCTGCTGCGGATGCTTTGCCGGGCTAGAAATCCTCGCAGGATTACGTTCTGTCCTACTGCAAACCCGGCAGCCCTGTCGGCCACCTCGGCAAATGCCAGCGCATTCACTTCGCACTGCACCTGTCGTAAACCATTTGCTTCGAACTGCTGAGAGGTGTGGCTTAAAGTCAGTGCCACTCTCGCCACCCCTGCCGGGGTAAAACGCAAACTTTCCAGTGCGATCAATTCTCCGCTGATGACAACCTGATTACGCGCCAATTGCCAACCGCTCAGGCTTCCGCGCTTTCAGCGGGAGCAGCCGGAACAACCGCTGGAGCACCGCCTTCAGTCGGCATGGCACGGGGCTTTTCTTCCTTCATCATTGCGGACGGCTCAACCACGGCAGCCCTGGTCTTCACGGTCAGGTGACGCAGCACCGCATCGTTGAAACGGAAAGCGTGCTCAAGCTCGTCCAGCGTTGCCTGGTTGCATTCGATATTCATCAGCACGTAGTGTGCCTTGTGGATTTTCTGGATCGGGTAAGCCAGCTGGCGGCGGCCCCAGTCTTCCAGACGGTGGATATGGCCACCGTTGCCGGTGACCAGCGTGCGGTAGCGCTCGACCATCGCGGGCACCTGCTCGCTTTGATCGGGATGCACAATAAAAACGATTTCGTAATGTCGCATTACTTCTCCTTGTGGTTAAAGCCCCCCGCCAAATTTAAATATAGTTCGGTGCGGTGGAGCAAGGTATGTGGACTGCCCATAACAAATTTACAGGCACAGACTCACAGGGGCGCGCATTATAGCGAAATTTGCTTACAGGTCAAGGAGTTTATGCCGTGACTCAGGTGTTCGCCGCCTTGCTCAGCAGCAGCCAGGTTTGCACCACCGTATCCGGATTCAGGGAGATCGATTCGATGCCCTGCTCCACCAGCCATTCCGCAAAATCGGGATGGTCGGATGGGCCCTGCCCGCAGATGCCGACGTATTTGTTTGCCTTGCGGCAAGCCTGAATGGCCATGCTCAGCAGGGCTTGCACCGCGGGATTTCGTTCATCGAAACTGCCGGCGACGATGCTGGAATCCCGGTCAAGGCCGAGCGTAAGTTGGGTCAAATCGTTGGAACCGATCGAGAATCCATCGAAATATTCGAGGAACTGGTCCGCAATCAGTGCGTTGGACGGAATCTCGCACATCATGATCACGCGCAATCCGTTCTCGCCGCGCTTCAGCCCGTTCTTTTCCAGCACGCCAATCACGCCGCGCGCCTCATCGACGGTGCGCACGAACGGAATCATCACTTCGACATTGGTCAGACCCATTTCATCGCGAACACGCTTCATCGCCCGGCACTCCAGCGCAAAGCAGTCCTGGAAACTCTCGGCGATGTAACGCGACGCGCCGCGGAAACCCAGCATCGGGTTTTCTTCCTCGGGCTCGTATTGCTTTCCGCCGATCAGGCTGGAATATTCATTCGACTTGAAATCGGACAGCCGCACGATAACCGGCTTGGGCGCGAAGGCGGCGCCCAGAGTCGCAATACCCTCAACCAGCTTTTCGACATAGAAATCAACCGGCGACGCATAGCCGGCGCATTTGGCCTCCACTTGCGCTTTCAGGGATTCCGGCAGGTTGGGATAGTTCAGCACGGCCTTGGGATGGATGCCGATCATGCGCGCGATGATGAACTCCAGCCGTGCCAGTCCGATACCGGCATTGGGCAAGCGGCAAAACTCGAACGCCAGTTCCGGATTGCCGACATTCATCGAAATCTTGACCGGTGGCACAGGCATCTTGTCCAGCGCAAGGTCGATCACTTCGAAATCGATCTTTCCCTCGTATACCTTTCCGACATCGCCTTCGGCGCACGACACGGTGACTTCTTCGCCCTGCTTGAGCAACTCGGTCGCATCGCCGCAGCCAACTACGGCCGGAATCCCCAGTTCGCGCGCGATGATCGCCGCATGGCAGGTGCGTCCGCCGCGATTGGTCACGATTGCCGACGCGCGCTTCATGATCGGTTCCCAGTCGGGATCGGTCATGTCGGTGACCAGCACGTCGCCCGCCTGCACCTTGCTCATTTCGCTGGCATTGGCGATCAGGCTCACGCGGCCGCTGCCGATGCGCTGGCCGATCGCACGTCCACTGACCCGCACGGTGCCCGTCTGCTTGATCCGGTAACGGCGCAAAGTCTCCAGCTTGTCATGCGCCTGCACCGTTTCCGGCCGTGCCTGCAGGATATAGAGCTTGCCGTCGATTCCGTCCTTGCCCCATTCGATGTCCATTGCGCGGCCATAATGCTGCTCGATGGTAAGCGCATAGCGCCCCAGTTCTTCGGCATCGGCGTCGCTGATCGAATAACTGCTCCGCTGCGCAGACGGCACTTCCACCGTGCGCACCGATCGGCCGGCCTGGCGTGCGGTATCGAATTCCATCTTGATCGCCTTGGCGCCGAGATTGCGGCGGATGACCGCGCGTTTGCCTGCCTTCAGCGCGGGTTTGTAAACGTAGAACTCGTCCGGATTCACTGCGCCCTGCACCACGGTCTCGCCCAGGCCATACGAAGCCGTGATGAACACCACCTGGTCGAAACCGGATTCGGTATCCAGCGTGAACATCACGCCGCTGGAGCCCATATCGCTGCGCACCATGCGCTGCACGCCTGCCGACAGCGCCACGTCGTGATGCGCAAAACCCTGGTGCACGCGGTAAGAGATGGCGCGGTCGTTGTACAGCGATGCAAACACCTCCTTGATCGCATGCAGCACATTGTCCGCGCCCTGGATATTCAGGAAGGTTTCCTGCTGTCCGGCAAAGGAAGCATCGGGCAGGTCCTCGGCGGTGGCGGATGAGCGCACCGCCCAGGTCGCTTCGGCATCCGCTTCTGCCTGCAGCTTTTCGTATGCATCGCGTATCTCTTTATCGAGTAGCGCCGGGAAGGGCGTCTCGTTTATCCATAGCCGTATCTGCTGCCCGGCTTTCGCGAGCGCGGTGACGTCTTCGATATCGAGCTTGCCGAGCAAATCTTGAATGCGCGTATCGAGTCCGCTTTGCGCGAGAAAATCGCGGTACGCATCCGCTGTCGTCGCGAAACCGCCGGGAACACGCACACCGAGATCGGCAAGCTGGCTGATCATTTCACCGAGCGACGCATTCTTGCCGCCAACGCTGCCCACATCAGTCATGCGCAAAGAAGTAAAGCTGGCGATATACTGCTTCATATTGCTTCCCGTTCGACTAGTTTTGTCTTCCATCATAAACCAATTTTCGCTGGGGTGACGCGATGAACAAACGACGCAGCGCTTTTTTCATCTCGGATCGCACCGGCCTGACCGCGGAAAGTCTGGGGCGCAGTCTCCTGAGCCAGTTCGAAGGCATCGTTTTCGACAAGATCACAATACCCTTCCTGGATTCGGTCGATAAAGCGCGCGATGCCGTAGCCAGGATCAACGAGACGGCAATGAAGGACGGCCAGCGCCCCATCGTGTTCAGTACGCTCACGCTACCGGCGGTGCTCAACATCATCGAACAGAGCGATGCGCTGATCCTCGACCTGTTCGAAATGTTCATCGTCCCGATGGAAACGGAACTCGCGCAACTATCTTCCCATGCCGTTGGCCGGTCGCATGCGGCGGGTGCCAATTACAGCGCCCGGATGGATGCGGTGAATTACGCGCTGAACCATGACGACGGGGGGATTTCCAAAGAATTGCACAGCGCCGATGTGATTCTGGTCGGCGTATCGCGTTGCGGTAAAACGCCGACATCGCTGTACCTTGCGCTGCAGTTCGGGGTATATGCCGCAAACTATCCGCTGGTGGCCGAGGATTTTTCCTCGAACACCCTGCCGCCCGCGCTGAAGGCGCTTAAAAGCAAGATTTTCGGATTGACCATCCAGCCGGAACGGCTGCAGCAGATACGCTCGGAAAGATCGCCGAACAGCCGCTACGCTTCGCTGGATAATTGCCGCTTTGAAATACAGCAGGCGGAGAGCCTGATGCGCCAGTCCGGCGTAACCTGCCTCGATGTGACCACCATGTCGGTGGAAGAAATCGCGACCACCATCCTGTTCCAGGCCGGGCTGAAGCGCTAGCTGTTCGCCAGCCGCTGGCGCGCAGCCTCGAACAGGCAAACCGCCGCAGCGGCCGCAGCATTAAGCGACTCCACCTTGCCCGGCATCGGAATCAGGATCGCGTGATGCACTGCATCCACCAGTTGCGCAGACAATCCGGCACCCTCATTCCCGAACACAAACGCGACATTCCCGGTAAGATCGTGAGCATACAGGCTGTCGCATGCCTGCAGGGTCGCAGCAAACGTGGCGCCGTCGAAACTCGCGGCAATATCCGTCAAGTCGGCATCTTCATGGATGTCCAGTACGAAGTGGCCGCCCATCGCCGCGCGAAGCACCTTCGGCGACCATGCATCCGCACAGGCTTGCGACAGGAATACCGCATCGCATCCCGCTGCCGCCGCAGAACGCAGCATCGAGCCCAGGTTGCCCGGATCCTGGATATCCTCCAGCAGCAACGCAAACCGGCTTTGCGAGACCGTCAGGTCCGGACGGGGAATTTCGATCAAAGCCAGAACCCCGCTGGGTGTTTTCAGTTCGCTGAGCCCGGCGAACAAACCGTCGTCCAGCAAAGTGACCGGCACGCTGTCAAGACATTGCAGCAATCCGGCAATTTCAGCATCGCGCATTGCCGCCGCATTCAGCAGGATGTGCTGCGGCCGCTTGCCGCTATCCAGATACGCCGCGAGCAGATGCGCGCCGTCCAGCAGGGTCTGCGCGGATTTCCTGCGCTGCCGGGCGGAAGCGGAAAGTCTGGCAAGCTCCTTGATGAAGGGATTGTCGCGGGACTGGATCGACTTCATTCCAATGCTGCCGTCAAGCCGGGGCAGCGCTGTCCTGCTCCAGCAACGCGCCGATTTCCTGCAGCGACGGCAGTTCCTGCAATGCGCGCAGATTAAGGTCGTCCAGCAGCTGGCTGGTGGTGGCAAACAATTCGGGTTTGCCCGGCGTATCGCGGGTGCCGACCACTTCGACCCAGCCCCGCGTTTCCAGCGTCTTGAGAACCTGCGGGGAAACCGCGACACCGCGTATCTCCTCGATATCGCCGCGCGTGACGGGCTGGTGGTATGCGATGATCGCGAGCGTTTCAAGCACCGCGCGCGAATAGCGCGGCGTCTTTTGCGGGTTGAGCCGGTCGAGATAAGGCTGCATTTCCGGCTTGGCCCTGAACCGCCATCCGCTCGCGACGCGGCCCAGTTCGACGCCGCGATCCTGCCAGGATCGCGCGAGCTCTTCGAGCAGTGTCTCGATCTGCCGGTTGTCGATCGGTGCATCGCTGAGCTTTTTCAGCTCCGCTGCCGGCAGCGGTTCGGTGGCGGTCAGCAGCGCGGTCTCCAGCACGCGCTTGAGCTGCTCGAAATCCGGCAGCACGGCGGGCGGCACGGCTGGCAGCACGTCAGGCGGAAAGTCTGGCGGCACGGCTGATTCACTCGGCGGTAATGGCTCGGCTTGTTCGGACATAGATGTTCCCCAATGTTTCACTTTGCTGGATTTCAACCAGGTATTCCTTGGCCAGTTCCAGGATTGCAATAAAAGTGACGACCAGTTTCGGCACGCCGCCTTCCGTATCGAACAGGCTGCCGAACTCGACGAATTCGCCGCCGTGCAGGCAGCGCAGGATATGCGTCATCTGTTCGCGCACCGAAAGCTGCTCGCGCCGCACCTTGTGATGCGTGTTCGCCCTGGCGCGCGCCAGCAAGCCGAGCCACGCCTGCCGCAGGTCTTCCACGCTGACTTCGGGCAGTCGCTCGCGCACGGTATTCTCGATCAGCACCTGGACGATCTCGAAATCGCGTCCGGCCTGCGGCAGCTCGTTCAGCTTTTGCGCGGCCAGTTTCATCTGCTCGTATTCGAGCAGGCGGCGCATCAGTTCGGCGCGCGGGTCTTCTTCGCCCTCCTCGCTGACCCTGGGCGGACGCGGCAGCAGCATGCGCGACTTGATCTCGATCAGCACCGCCGCCATCAGCAGGTAATCAGCCGCCAGTTCCAGCCGGTGCCGCTGCATCATCTCGATGTAGCCGATGTACTGGCGGGTCAGTTCCGCCATCGGGATATCCAGCACATCGAGGTTGTGCTTGCGGATCAGGTACAGCAGCAGGTCCAGCGGCCCCTGGAAGGTTTCCAGCACCAGTTCCAGCGCGTCCGGCGGAATATACAAATCCTGCGGCATCTCCAGCAACGGTTCGCCGTGGATATGCGCAACAGGAACCTGTTGCGCAGGCGCAGCTGTCATCATGTTGTGTTCTTCAATGGCCGTCATGTTCGCTCAGCTGTAACCCAGCCCCATTGCTTCGCGCACGTCGCGCATGGTCTCCGCAGCCAGCTTGCGCGCCTTCTCGCAGCCGTCCGCGATGATGTTGCGCACCAGCGCCGGATCGTCCAGATACTGCTGCGCGCGTTCGCGCATCGGGCGTTGCTCGTCCAGCACCGCGGCAATCAGCGGCTGTTTGCACTCGATGCAGCCTATCCCAGCGCTTTTGCAGCCCTTCATCACCCACTCCCGGGTTTGCTCGTTGGAATAAACCAGATGCAGCGGCCACACCGGGCACTTGTCCGGATTGCCCGCGTCGCTGCGGCGGATGCGCGCCGGGTCGGTGGGCATGGTGCGGATCTTCCTGTCCACGCTGGCCTCATCCTCGCGCAAGGTGATGGTGTTGTTATACGACTTGGACATCTTCTGGCCGTCCAGCCCGGGCATCTTCGCGGCGGCAGTGAGCATCGCCCGCGGCTCGGACAGGATCATCTTGCCGCCGCCTTCCAGATAGCCGAACAGCCGTTCGCGGTCGCCAAGGCTCATACTCTGCTGCTCATCCAGCAGTGCCTTGGCAGACTCGATGGCCTCGGCGTCGCCGTGCTCCTGGAAACGGGTGCGCAGTTCGTTGTACAGCTTGGCCCGTTTGCTGCCGAGCTTTTTGACTGCGGCTTCGGCTTTCTCCTCGAAACCCGGCTCCCGGCCGTAGATGTGGTTGAAGCGGCGCGCGATCTGGCGGGTGAATTCGATATGCGGCACCTGGTCCTCGCCCACCGGCACCTGGGTAGCGCGGTAGATCAGGATGTCCGCGCTTTGCAGCAGCGGATAGCCGAGGAAGCCGTATGTGCTCAGGTCCTTTTCGGAGAGCTTTTCCTGCTGGTCCTTGTAGGTCGGCACGCGCTCGAGCCAGCCCAGCGGGGTGATCATCGACAGCAGCAGATGCAGTTCCGCGTGTTCCGGCACCCTGGACTGGATGAACAGCGTGGCGCGCGCCGGATTGACACCGGCGGCCAGCCAGTCGACCACCATGTCCCACACGTTTTGCTCGATCACATGGGGCGTATCGTAATGCGTGGTCAGCGCATGCCAGTCGGCCACGAAGAACAGGCATTCGTATTCGTTCTGCATCTCCACCCAGTTTTTCAGCACCCCGTGGTAATGCCCAAGATGCAGACTTCCGGTGGGTCGCATACCCGATAACACACGTTCAGCAAACATGATTAAATTCCAAATATCGAAGAAAGAAGATTGAACATTAGCTCGATCGGCGGCGAGAGCAGCATGCTCAGCACCGGCGTAACGGCCAGGAAGATCAGAATAAGCATACCGTAAGGTTCGACCCTGGCCAGCAAAAATGCCTGGCGATGCGGCAGCAGGCTGACCGCGACGCGTCCGCCATCCAGCGGCGGCAGGGGTAGCAGGTTCAGCACCATCAGCACCACGTTTATTTTAATCCCCCACATCGCCATGCCCAGCAGCGGATCTGCAAAATAGTTTTCCGGAAATGCCAGGCCCAGCTTGTAGAGCATCGACCAGCCCAGCGCCATTGCCAGATTGGATGCTGGTCCGGCAATCGCGACCCACAGCATATCCTTCTTCGGATGGCGCAGCGCGGCAAAATTGACCGGCACCGGCTTGGCCCACCCGAACAGGATTCCGCCCATCCACAGTGTGAGCAGCGGCAGCAAGACCGTGCCGACCGGATCGATATGGCGCAGCGGATTGAGGCTGATGCGCCCCGCCTGGTGCGCGGTCATGTCGCCGAAGTGCCGCGCCACGTAGCCATGCGCCGCTTCATGCAGGGTGATCGCGAACAGCACCGGAATGGCGGCGAGGGCTACGGTTTGTATCAGTTGTTCTATTTGCATCGGGTTCCTGTCAGTTTATCAATCTACGATTCCAAACGGCTCTACCATCCCCTTGCCGCGGCGCAGCAGCACCGGCACCTCGCCGGTCAGATCGATCACGGTGGTGAATTCAAGTCCCACCGCGCCGCCGTCGATCACCAGTTCAACCCGCTTCTCCAGCAACTCGCGTATCCGTCCGGCATCATTCAGCGGTACCGCATCATTCTGCGATCCGGCTTCATCGGGCAGGATCAGTGATGAACTGCACATCGGCTCGCCCAGTTCTTCCAGCAACGCGAGCGCCACCCGATGATCGGGCACCCGGATACCGATCGTGCTGCGCTTGGGATGCTGCAGGCGTTTCGGCACTTCCTTGGTCGCCTTCAGGATGAAAGTATAGCTGCCCGGCGTGTTGCTTTTCAGCAGGCGGAATTTTGCGTTGTCCACCTGGGCGTAGCGTGATATTTCCGACAGGTCGCGGCACATCAAGGTCATGTGGTGCTGTTCGTCCAGCCCGCGTATCTGTCTTATGCGCATCACCGCATTCTTGTCGTCGAGATGGCAGCCCAGCGCATAGCTGGAATCGGTGGGATACACCACAATCCCGCCGTCGCGCAGCACTTCGGCGGCCTGGCGGATCAGGCGCGGGTTAGGATTGTCGGGATGGATAGTAAAGAACTGGGACATCAGGCCTCTTTCGCCAAGCCGTCATTCTCCCACACCCGCCAGACCGGGCGGCAGCCCAGCGGAAAGTCAGGCAGCCGGCCCATGTCGCGATAGCTCTCGCCCGGGCCGTGGAAATCCGATCCGCACGAGGCGAGCAGGTTGAATTCGTCGGCATAGCGCGCAAACTCGGCATACTGTTCCGGGGTGTGACTGCCGGTCACGACCTCGATGCCCTGCCCGCCCAGTTCGACGAACTCGGCCAGCAATTCAAGCATGGTTTTCCTGCCCATGCCGACGCGCCCGGACATGTAGCGGCCGGGATGGGCAAGCACCGCCACGCCGCCGCTGCCGCGTATCCAACCGACCGCATCAGCCAGCTCCGCCCATTTATGCGACACGTAACCCGGCTTGCCTTTCACCAGGTAACGGTTGAATACGCTTTTCACGTCCTTGCAATGACCGGACTCGACCAGATAGCGCGCAAAATGGGTGCGGCTGATCATGTTGGGATTGTTGGCAAATTGATATGCGCCTTCCAGCGCCCCGCTTATACCCGCCCTGGCCAGCGCCTCGGACATTTTCCGGGCACGCTCGCCGCGCCCGCTGCGCACAACGCGCAAGCCCTCGACCAGCGGAGCATAGTCCGGCGCGATGTTCAATCCGACGATGTGCAATGTGTGGGTGCGCCACGACACGGACACTTCCACGCCGTTGACGAAGGTGATGCCGAGCCGGGCCGCGGTGGTACGCGCCTCATCCAGGCCATCCACATCATCGTGATCGGTCAGCGCCATCACCTTCACGCCGCGCCCGGCTGCGCGTTCCACCAGTTCCACCGGCGCTAAAGTGCCGTCGGAAATGTTGGAGTGGCAATGCAGGTCGTAGTCCAGCATCAGGCTTCCGCGGCAGCACCGCCCCCCTTTTTCATGACCTTGCCCTCTTCGGCGCGTTTGCGGCGCACTTCCTTGGGGTCGGCAATCAACGGGCGGTAAATCTCGATGCGATCCCTGTCGCGCACCACCGTATCGGCCTTGGTCAGCTTGCCGAATATGCCCAGCTTGTTGACCGACAGGTCGATCTCGGGATACTTCTGCAGCATGCCGCTGAGCCGGATCGCTTCTGCCACCGTGGTGCCCGGCGGCACAGCCTGTCTTGAGCAGCGCCTGCTCGTCGGCCAGCGCATATACCACTTCAATATTGATCTCGTCGCTCATCTGTTCGAATAAACCTTTTCTGCACGCTGGATGAAAGCATCCACGAAACTGTTTGCAATGTAATGAAACACCGGGCCAACCATTTTTTCCAGCAAGCTTGCTGGAAAACTCATAGTGCAGGGAAAATACTATTTTACAGGCAGAGTCGCTCAATGGGATAAAACGCCAGTTGCCGTCCAGATGCCGGAACGGCCCATGCTGCAGGGTCATGTCGATCTGGTGCGGCGGCCGGCGCACATTTTCGGTGGTAAAGCTCTGTTTGATATGGTGGTAATCGATGTGCACCGTGGCATGTACCGTCGTGTCATCCAGTTCGTTCACGCTGGACCCGCCGCACCACGGCAGGAAATCCGGGTAATCCTCCACGCGATCCACCAGCTTGAACATCTGCTCGGCGCTGTGCGCCACCAATACCGTTTTTTCCACCAAAGCCATAGCCAAACCCTATCGCCAATCAGGGCCGTCATTCCAAAGGCTGGTAGAATAGCCTAACACACCGCAAAACTCACCTGTATATGAGCATTATCCAGAACAAGAAGGCCTATCACGAATACTTCATCGAGGATAAATACGAGGCCGGCATCATGCTGGAAGGCTGGGAAGTAAAGGCCATCCGCGCCGGGCGTGCGCAGCTGAAAGAAGCCTATGTCACCGTGAAGAACGGAGAACTGTATTTGTTCGGTTCGCACATCAGCCCGTTGCTGAACGCGTCCACGCACATCCATCCCGATCCGGTGCGCACCCGCAAGTTGCTGCTGCATAAACAGGAAATTGACAGGATCATCGGCAAGGTACAGCGTGCCGGTTACACGCTGATGCCGCTGGACATGCACTACAAGAAAGGCCGCGTCAAACTGGAAATCGGTCTCGCAAAAGGCAAAAAACAGCATGACAAACGGGCAACCGAGCGGGAAAAAGACGCCAAACGCGAAGCCGCACAGGCAGTAAAAAAGGAACGGCGCTGAGAGATTGCCCGTTTGCGGCGCAGGCTAACATGCGCGCAGCGCATGTTAAGATCGCGATGCGATCGGCCGTAGCCACAAGCGCGCTACCGAAAAGGAAAAGGATTCCAAACGCGAAGCCGCACAGGCCATGAAAAAGGAACGCCGTCAGGAACAACCATGAATGAACCCGTCAAATCGCAAACCGCCTATCTGGCCGGCGGCTGTTTCTGGGGCATGGAAGAACTGGTGCGCCAAATCACTGGCGTGCTGGACACTGAGGTCGGCTATACCGGCGGAGATGTGCCGAACGCGACTTATGAGAAGCACAACGGACACGCGGAAGCGCTGAAGGTCGTGTTCAACCCGCAACAGCTCAGCTACCGCCACCTGCTGTTCGAGTTCTTCCGCATGCACAACCCCACTACGCAGGAACCGCCAGGGAAATGACATTGGCACGTCCTACCGCTCGGCGATCTTTTATGTGGACGAGGAACAGAAACAGGTTGCGGAGGAAGTCATCCGCACCGTGGACGCTTCGGGCGAATGGGGCGCCAAGGTAGTAACCGAGGTCGCGCCGTTCCGGGAATTCTGGCGCGCCGAGGAATATCACCAGAAGTATCTGGTCAAGCATCCCGGCGGTTATACCTGCCACTATCTGCGCAGGCTGGATCTGGATGAAAGAAAGTAACCCTGCCGGGAAAAGCTGATCAGGTCTGATCGACCTGCGCGCCGGTTTCCTGCAGCAATTCGCGGGCCCGGGTCGCCATTTCATTTTCGGGGTCAATCTCCAGCAGTTTATGCCAGACTGCACGCGCCTCCCTGACATTGTTTCTGGCACGGTGCAATAACAGGCCCAAATCAAGGTAAGCATGGCCGAAGCCCGGGTCGCAGGCGATGGCCCCGCGGAACGCCTGCTCGGCCAGGCTGACATCGCCATTTCGCCAGTACATCGTGCCCAGATCGGTCCTCACACTCGCCAGGTCGGGATTGATATCCAGCGCATGGCGATAATAGATTATCGATTGCCCGGCATCCCCCTGGTCGTAGTAGAAATTTCCCAGCGCAATCGCGGCATCAATATCGTCGATATCACTATTGAGACGTGCCTTGAAATGTGCAACAGGGTTCATTTCATCCATAGCCTCAATCTCCAAACAGAATATCAGGAATCGAACGAACTTTACGGTTCATCCCGGAATGCTGTATCGGCAGCAGCGCGCCGGGTCAGGCCCACCCGATGCCGAGCACCGCCACGCACACGGTCAGCAGCCCCAGCGCCAGATTGACCGCGATCAGCTTGCGTATTTTCCCCAGCAACTCTCCCGCCTCTTTCCAGCGCTGTTTCGACACATTCAGGCTGAACGGCACATAGCAGGAAAAGAACACATAGACGAAGATGGCAATCATCACCAGACCGATCGCCAGCATGATGTGGATATACATCCCCACGTGCGCCATGCCGCCGAACAGATCGACCAGGTACAAACCGCTGACCAGCAGCGCCGCGACCGCACCCCACACCCAGGCGAAGAAGCGGCGGAATACCGTGTTCCACAAACGCAGCCGCTGCGGGGGTTCCAGCACTTCTACCGCAGCCGGTCGGAGCACCACATAGGCAAAGAACATGCCGCCCACCCAGATCAGGACGGCAAGCAGATGGATCAGTTTGAACAGGGTCATGATATCTATCCGGCAAGGTTGGTTGATTGGATGGCCGTTACGATACCCGAAAACGGCGATTTTCCCTACTGCTGCGCTTCGCCGGAAATCAGCAGTTCACGCACCGGCCTGAAACTCCTGCGATGCACGGCCGATACGCCATGTTCGCGCAGCGCGGCCAGATGTGCCGCGGTGGGATAGCCTTTGTGGCTGGCAAATCCGTAGTGCGGGTAGGTTATATGCAATTCCAGCATCAGCGCATCGCGGGCAGTCTTCGCCAGTATCGAAGCGGCGGAAATCACGGCAATCTTGCTGTCGCCCTGCACGATGGCGGTGCCGGGAATACCGGTATCCGGGCAATACAAACCGTCCACCAGCACTTGCAGCGGTCTGACCGGCAAGGCCAGCACCGCGCGGCGCATTGCGAGCAGCGTGGCCTGCAGGATGTTGAGTTTGTCGATCTCGTCGACTTCGGCATAGGCAACGGCCCAAGCCAGCGCGCGTTCCCGGATCAGCAGTGCGAGCCGGTCGCGCTGTGCTTCGCTCAGTTTTTTCGAATCCGCCAGGCCGGCAATCGGTTGATCCGGGTCGAGTATCACGGCAGCCGCGCAGACCGGACCGGCCAGCGGTCCCCGCCCGGCTTCATCGACACCGCAAATAATCAAGGTTTGTTTCATTCTGTCAGTAAAAACAATTAGCCACAGAGAACACAGAGAAAACCAAAAGAATCGACGAGCAAATACCGGTCAGCGCAATTCAACATGTCCATCAAATATTCGTGAAATGCACTGCTCAAGTCCTCTCTGTGTTCTCTGTGAGTTCTGCGGCTTGAATTCCGGTTTTCAAGTCAATCTTCCAAATACGGCAGGATAGCCTCAGCCGCTTTCTGCGCGGTGTTCTGGCGCAGCGCCAGATGCAGTTCGGTGAAGGTCTTTTCCAGCTGCGCCACGGTATTCGCGTCATTGACCAGGTTGAGCAGCGCCTGGGCGAGGTTCTCCGGGGTCGCATCATCCTGCATCAGCTCCGGCACGACGAAGCGCCCGCACAATATATTCGGCAAACCGTAATACGGCAGGTAGCCTTTGCGCTTCATCAGCCACCAGGAAAATGCCGGCAAGCGATAGGTAATCACCATCGGCCGCTTGAGCAGGGCCGCTTCCAGCGTCGCGGTTCCCGATGCGACCAGCACAACGTCCGCGGCGATCATCGCATCCTGCGCATGCCCGAACAGCATGGTGATCCTCAAATCGTGCGCCTCGTTTTCATACAGCACCTGCTCGAAAATGGTACGGGTCTGGCGGCTGGCCAGCGGCACCAGGAAACGCGCGTCCGGCAATTTCTGCTGGATCAGCCTGGCGGTCTCGATATAGGTCAGCGCGAGATTTCTGACCTCGCTCTGGCGGCTGCCGGGAAGAAATGCGAACACCTTCGCATTTAACGGGATGCGCATCGTCTCGCGCATCTCGGCACGATTCGGCTGGACTGGCAACAAATCGGCCAGCGGATGC
Organism: uncultured beta proteobacterium; assembly: GCA_963827265.1. Taxonomy (GTDB): domain Bacteria; phylum Pseudomonadota; class Gammaproteobacteria; order Burkholderiales; family Gallionellaceae; genus Gallionella. Next base: position 139,860 of record CAWHAD010000013.1, read on the forward strand.
CCGACATAATTCACCGGCACGCCTGCCTGCCGGTAGATTTCGGGCTCGTGCGGAAACAGCGCGAGCATATGCGAAACCGCGCGCTTGATCTTGTGGATGCGCTCGCCGCGCCATGCCCATATCGACGGACTGACGTAATGGATGGTGGGGATGCCGTGCTGCTTCAGCGCAAGCTCCAGATCAAGATTGAAATCCGGCGCATCGATCGCAATGAACACATCCGGGCGATTTTCCAGCAAATACGCGCGCAGTTTGCGGCGTATGCCGACGATCTCGAAATAATGGCGCAGCACCTCGACGTAGCCGTTCACCGCCAGTTTTTCCATCGGGAACAGGATTTCCATGCCCGCGGACTTCATCTTCGGTCCGCCGATGCCGACAAACTTCAAATCCGGCCGCACTGCCTTCAGCGCCTCGATCAGGTGGCTGCCGAGCAGGTCGCCCGACGCTTCGCCCGCGACCATACCGATCACAATTTTTTTTGTCATGACAAAACCGGATCAGCGAATGATGCCGCGCGTTGCAGCGGTAAGAAAATCAGCCATCGGACTGGACTTCGGGATGTTCCTTTGCCTGATCCTGAAGCGCAGTCCTGGCATCTTCCAGGCTCAGACCGGAACGATACAGTGTCTTGTATGCGCGCTTGATCGCGGCGATGGACTCGCCGGAAAACCCGCGCCGCTTCAGGCCTTCCGAGTTGATGCCGTGCGCCACGGCCGGATTGTCGGCAGCGGTCACATAAGGCGGCAGATCCTGCGACAAACGCGTCTGGAAACCGGTCATCGCATGTGCGCCGATGCGCACGAACTGGTGTATGCCGGACAGTCCGCCGAGGAACACCCAGTCGCCCACATGCACATGGCCGCCCAGCGTTGCCCCGTTCGCCATGATGGTATGGCTGCCGATCTCGCAATCGTGCGCGACATGCACGTAGGCCATGATCCAGTTGTCGCTGCCGATGCGCGTGACACCGGCATCCTGCACCGTCCCGGTATTGAGGGTGCAAAACTCGCGTATCGTGTTGTTGTCGCCGATCTCGAGGCGCGTCGGCTCGCCCGCATATTTCTTGTCCTGCGGAATTGCGCCCACCGAGCAGAACTGGAAGATGCGGTTGCCTTTGCCGATGCGGGTGTGCCCCTCGATCACGACATGCGGTCCGATCCAGGTTCCGGCGCCGATCTCGACGTGCTCGCCGATCACGGAATACGCGCCCACCTCGACATCATCGGCCAGCCTCGCATCCGGGTGAATGATGGCAGTGGGATGACGCTTCATGACACCGACTTGACCGTGCACATCAGTTCGGCTTCTGCCACCAGCTGGCCCTCGACTTCGGCAGTCGCGCTGAACTTGAACAGGCCGCGCATGCTGCGCACCAGCGTCGACTTGATGATCAACTGGTCGCCCGGGCCGACCGGCTGCCTGAAGCGCGCGTTGTCTATCCCGGCAAAGTAATACACCGATTTTTCGTTCGCTCCCACGCCCATCGATTTGAACGACAGCAACGCGGCTGCCTGCGCCATCGCCTCGATGATCAGCACGCCCGGCATCACCGGATGATGGGGATAATGCCCCGGGAAGAATGGTTCGTTGATGGTCACGTTTTTCAGCGCCACGATGCTTTTGTCGGCTTCCATCGACAACACGCGGTCTATCAGCAGGAACGGGTAGCGGTGCGGCAATAGCCCGAGTATTTCGTGTATGTCCATCTGTGTGCTCATCTATCTGTCCCTTTATTGTTGCCCGTCCGGATGTTTCGGTCGGATGTTTTCAATTTCCTGCTCCAGTTTCCTGACACGTTTCACCAGATCGTCAAGATGGCGCAGATGCACCGAATTCCTGCGCCAGTCGCCTGCCGTGGAGAACGGGAAAATCCCCGCGTACGCGCCCGCTTCGCGGATCGACTTCCCGATCAGCGTGAAAGCCGCAATCTCCACATGGTCCGCGATCTGCAAATGTCCGAGTATTCCGGCACTGCCGCCAATCTGGCAATATTTCCCGATGGTCGCGCTGCCCGCGATGCCGACACATCCGGCGATCGCGGTATGCGCGCCGATGCGCACGTTATGCGCAACCTGAATCTGGTTGTCCAGCTTCACGCCATCCTCGATCACGGTATCGTCCAGCGCACCCCGGTCTATCGTGGTGTTCGCACCGATCTCGACATCGTTGCCGATCACCACACGGCCGATCTGCTGAATCTTGACCCAGCGTCCCTGGTCCAGCGCGATGCCGAATCCGTCCGATCCGATCACGGCGCCGGCATGCGCGATCAGGTTATCGCCGATCACGCAGTCGTGATACACCACCACGCGCGGATACAGCCGCGCATTGCTGCCGATAACCGCATTCTCCCCGATATGGCAGCCTGCGCCGATCACGCTGTGCGCGCCTATCGTTGCCCCCGCGCCAATCACTGCAGTCGCGGCGACACTGGCGGTTGCGTCTATCCTTGCGCCCGGGCCGATGAACGCACCGGGATCGATACCCGGCTTGACTTCCGGCAGCGGATTCAGCAACGCCGAAACCCTGGCAAAGTACGCGTACGGATTATCCGAGATAATGCGCGGCAAACCGGTCGCTTCCGCATCGGCTTCGCCAAGGATGACCGCGCCGGCCCGGGTGCTTTCCAGCTGAGCACGATACTTGCTGTTGGTCAGAAAACTGATATGGTCGGACTTCGCGGCTTCCAGTGTTGCAACCTGGCAGATGCGCGTCTCGGCCCGGCCCAGTACCCGCCCGCCCAGGCGTTCGGCAATCTCGGATAATCGGTAGCTGACGGTCATAGGCGCAACCGGACTATTTTCCGGAATGGTTGTCATCCTTGCTGTCCGGTTTGGTGTCGGCAAGCTTCTTGATCACCTTGTCGGTAATATCGATTTTCGGATTGCGGTACACCGCCTCCTGCAGAATCAGGTCGTACTTCTCGCTCTCCGCAATCGACTGGATTGCCTTGTTGGCCTGTTCCAGCACGATGGCCAGTTCTTCGTTCTTGCGCAGGTTCAGGTCCTCGCGAAATTCTCGCTGCATGCGTTGCAGGTCCGCATTCATCGCAGTCAGCTCGCGCTCCTTGTTGCGGCGATCGGCATCCGAAAGTTTGCCGTTGTCATTGTCCAGCGTGGCTTGCAGATCTTTCGCCTGCTTCATCAGTTTCTTGATTGCCTGGTCGCGTCCGGAGAATTCCTGCTCGATCTTGCTCTCCGCCTTCATTGCCGGCGCGGATTCGCGCAACACGCGCTCGGTATCCACCACCCCCACCTTGAAGTCTCCGGCCAGCGCCACACCGGCGCTCAGCAACAGGGTCAACATAACCGTCCTGATCAATGTCTTCATAGCCATCTCCCCCAACATGTAAACCAGCCTGCAACAGCAGGCTGCGTCATCCTCATATTCACGCTATCAAGCAGCATGTTGCCCGACCATGTCATCCGCCGTTTCAACAGCGCGTACGCGTTGCGGATGTTGCCGGACGGGACTGCCCATGTCCGGCGGCGATATCCGATCGGATGATCAGAACACCGATCCCAGCGTAAACTGGAACTTCTGCAGTCTGTCCTGCGGCTGCTTGTTGATAGGCAAAGCATAACTGAATTTGAGCGGCCCGACCGGCGAAATCCAGGTAAAGGCCACGCCGGCAGAATAGCGCATTCCGGCGCTGCCCAGCAGGTCGCCCGGACCGTACACCGCACCGCCATCGATAAAACCGCTCAGGCGCACGGACCGTTCCTTGCCCATTCCCGGGAACGGCATCAGCACCTCTGCGCCGGCGAGCACCCTGCGCGGTCCGCCCAGGACCTGATCGGTCGAATCGCGCGGACCCAGGGAATTCGAATCATAGCCGCGCACCGAACCCGGGCCGCCCGCATAGAAATTCTTGAAGAACGGCAATGCCTCGCCACCGTATCCGCCCGCGATACCGGCTTCGCCGTGCAGCATCAGGGTCAGATCGTCGCTCAGCGGATGAAACCATTGCTGCAGGTAATCGAGCTTGTAGTAGCGCAGGTTGAACACCGGCAGTGAAACTTCCGCTGTCGCGCGCTGCACCGACCCCGAGGTGGTATAGATAGCACTGTCCAGGCTATCCCTTCCCCAACCTATCGTTCCGAGCAGACTGTTGCTCTTCGCCCCGGCAACGTTGACATACTCGATCAGGCGCGTCGGACTGGACGAGAACAGCCCCAGTTCGGTATTTTCTGCTGCCAGGCCATAACTGATGGTCTGGTTTTCGCTTATCGGCACACCGAAGCGCACCCCCGCTCCCAGGGTATGCGATGAATACTGGCTGACCGCAGTGCTTTGCGAATCGAGATTGCGTTTGTACACATCAAAGCCGCGGCTTACTCCGTCATCGGTGTAATAGGGATTGGTGTACGAAACCGAATAGACCTGATTGATTTTCCCGGTGTTGATCTGGGTGGACAGGAAATTGCCGGTACCGAACAGGTTGGCCTGGGACACACTCCCGGTCAGGATCAGGCCTTCGCCGCTCGAAAAGCCCGCACCCACCGAAATGCTGCCGGTCGATTTTTCCTTGACCGACATGTTCACATCCACCTGGTCTGCGGTACCCTGCACCGGCGGCGTTTCGATATTGACCTCGGAAAAGAAATCCAGCTTGTCCACACGCTGTTTGGATTTCTTGATTTTCTCCACATCGAACCACTCGCCTTCGGTCTGCCGGAATTCGCGGCGTATCACCTCATCACGGGTCTTGTTGTTTCCCGGAAATGTTGATGCGGCGGATATACACGCGCTGGCCGGGATCGACCACAAAATTGAATGCAACCTGGTGTTTTACCTTGTCGATTTCCGGTATCGCATTCACATTCGCAAACGCGTAACCTTCCTGGCCCAGGCGTTCACCGATTTTCTTGCTGGTTTCGCTCATCGCCTTGCGCGAGAAAGTATCCCCCGCCTTCACCTGCACGAGCTTCTCGATCTCGGCTTTCGGTATCAGCATATCGCCGGACACGCTCACACTGGAAACGGTATATTTCTCGCCTTCGGTCAGATTGATCGTGATGTAGATATCCTTCTTGTCCGGCGTGATCGAGACCTGGGTCGAATCGATATTGAATTCCAGATAGCCGTTGTCCATGTAGAACGAACGCAGCGTTTCCAGGTCGGCGGAAAGTTTCTGCTTGGAATACTGGTCGTTGCTGCTGAACCAGGCAAACCATCCGGGCGTGCTCAGCTTCATCAGGTCGAGCAACTGCGATTCCGGATAGACATGATTGCCGATCAGATTGATCTCCTTGATCTTGGCAACATCGCCTTCGACCACATTGAACACGATGCTGACCCGGTTGCGCTGCAACTCGGTCACGGTGGACGTCACCTTGACATCATATTTCCCGCGCGCGATATACTGGCGCTTCAGTTCCTGGGTCGCCTTTTCCAGCGCCCCCTTGTCGAAAATCTTTGCCTCGGCAAGCCCCGCATATTTCATGCTCTCTATGAGCTGTTTCTTGGGGAATTCCTTCATGCCGTTGATATCGATGCTGGCAATCGTGGGCCGTTCCACGACCTGCACGATCAATACGCCGTGATCGACTTTCAGCCGCACATCCTTGAAAAATCCGGTGGCATACAAGGGCATGGATCGCCGCAGCGCCCTGTTCATTGTCCATCGTGTCGCCGACCTTGACGGGCAGGTAGCTGAACACCGTGCCCGGCATCGGTGCGCTGTATCCCCTCGACGCGAATGTCTTTGATGATGAACGGCTCGATTGCCCAGGCGCGCGTGATACAGAGCAGGAGTATCAATCCCACCAGTTTTTTTATGTTCATTATTTAGCCTGAAACAAAGCGATTTATATCGTTATATATTGCAAAAACCATCAGCGTGCCCAGCAGCGCGATGCCTATCTTCTGACCGAACTCCCAGGACATTTCCGAGACCGGACTGCCTTTTACCATTTCGGCGACATAATACAGCAAGTGCCCGCCATCCAATAACGGGATCGGCAACAAATTCAGCACACCGAGGCTGATGCTGATCAGCGCAAGGAAGCTCAGATAGGCGACCGCGCCCATTTTTGCGGACTGGCCGGCATAATCGGCGATCGTGATCGGGCCGCTGATATTCTTCATCGACACTTCGCCCATCACCATCTTGCCCATCATGTCCAGGCTGATGGCGGAGGTTTCCCAGGTCTTGCGCAGCGATTGCTTCAGCGCATTAAGCGGGCTGTAACTGACATCAATCAGCATCGCCTTCCATGCGGCTTCATCGACTTCGGGCCCCGCGCCGATCCGGCCGATGGTCTTGCCCGATTCATCGACCGCCTGCGGAATCACCCTGACCCGCAGGGTCGCTGCGCCGCGCCGGACTTCGAGGAGCACTGCCTGCGACGGATGCGCGCGTATCACTTCGACCAGATCCATCCATTTCTTCATTTCGGCACCATTCGCGAAGAGAATACGATCTCCGCGTTGCAGGCCGGCTCGCTGCGCGACACTGCCGTCGGCGACGCTTGCCGATGACCGGCAGCACGACCGGCTGGTAGAGATGCACGCCGAGCTTGCCGAGAAAATCGCCATCCAGATCCTTCGCGCTCAGGCTGCTCACATCGAGCTGGTGCTCAACCATTTCGCCGCCGGCGGTCTTCGCTTCAATCTTCACCCTGCCGTTATTCACCTCGTCCGGATTTTGCCGGACTACCGACTCCAGCAGCATCCAGTGCAATTCCTGCCAACTCGGTACCGGTACGCCGTTGATCGCGACGATGGTTTCCTGCGCCTGCATCTGCGCGACCGCGGCGGGCGTGCCCTGCGGCACTTCCCCCAGCATCGGCTTCAGCCCCGGCACCCCGTGCACGAACAGTCCCCAGTACAGCAGTATCGCCAGCAGAAAATTCGCCAGCGGACCGGCCACCACGATCGCCATGCGCTGCAGCACCGGCTTGCGGTTGAACGCATAGGGCAGGTCCTGCGGCGCAACTTCCTCCTCGCGCTCGTCCAGCATCTTGACGTAGCCGCCCAGCGGTATCGCCGAAATCACCCATTCGGTATCGCTGTTCGCAAAGCGTTTGCTGTAGACAGTCTTGCCGAAGCCGATCGAAAAGCGCAGTACCTTGACACCGCAGCGGCGCGCCACCCAGTAGTGCCCGTATTCGTGGAACACCACCAGCAGCGCAATTGCAACGACAAAAGCCAATAGCGTAATCATTTGTTCATCCTGTCAATTTGTTGTCGTGCCGCAATACGCGCCTCGGCATCTGCGCCGAGCACGTCGTCCAGGGTTTCGACCGCAGCGACGGGCAAAGTATCCAGCACCGCTCCGATAACGCGCGGAATCGCCAGGAAGGAAATCTGTCCGTCGAGAAATGCCGCCACCGCCACTTCATTGGCCGCATTCAGAAGCGCAGGCGCGGTGCCGGCTGCGCGCAGCGCCTGGTATGCCAGTGCCAGGCACGGGAAACGCTCGAAATCCGGCGCGACAAAATTCATCGTTGCGACCTTGAACAGGTCCAGCGGCGCGACACCGGCATCGATGCGTTCCGGATAAGGCCAGGCCATAGGCGATCGGTGTGCGCATGTCCGGATTGCCGAGCTGCGCCAGCACCGATCCGTCCACATATTCGACCAGGGAATGTATCACGCTCTGCGGATGAATCACCACCTGGATGTCGATCGGCATCCGCATTGAACAGCCAGTGCGCCTCGATCACTTCCAGCCCCTTGTTCATCATGCTTGCCGAATCCACCGAAATCTTGCGGCCCATCACCCAGTTCGGATGCGCGCAGGCCTGTTCCGGGGTGACGTTCTGCAATGTCGCTCCAGCGGGAGTGTTGCGAAACGGGCCGCCCGATGCGGTCAGCAGGATGCGGCGCACGCCGTTGGCGGCCATATCGCCGTCATAGCCGCGCGGCAGCGCCTGGAAGATCGCGTTGTGTTCGCTGTCGATCGGGCAGCAGCATCGCCCCGCTGCCGCGCACCGCATCCATGAACACGTTGCCCGGCCATCACCAGCGTTTCCTTGTTCGCCAGCAGGATTTTCTTGCCGGCATGCGCCGCGGCCAGGGTCGGGCGCAAGCCCGCCGCACCGACGATGGCCGCCATCACCGCATCGACTTCCGGCAATACCGCAACCTGTTCCAGCGCGGCGATCCCGCTCAATACCTCGGTGCCGAGCCCGGCTTCGCGCACCCGCTGGCGCAACCGGATCGCGGCCGCATCATCCAGCATCACCGCATACGCGGCTTGAATTGCAGGCATTGTTCGAACAGCAGCTCGACCTGGCTGTTCGCGGTCAGCGCAACGATCCTGAATTTGTCCGGATGGCGCGCCACCACGTCCAGCGTGCTGGTGCCGATACTGCCGGTGGAACCCAGAATCGTAATAGATTGCATGGTAATGTGCTGAAGCGAGCCCGGATGCATGGGTCGTCAGCTGATATGTTGCAACAGGATCGCCAGCGCGGCGAGCGGCAGCGTCGAGGTCAGCGCATCGATGCGATCCAGCAATCCGCCGTGTCCGGGCAGCAACGCGCCGCTGTCCTTGACGCCCGCCTGGCGCTTGATCAGCGATTCGAACAGATCGCCGATCACCGCCAGTCCCACCCAGCACCAGGAAGCCATCAGCAGCGTGGGCAGGAACGCGACATGTATCTGGAACGGCGCGAATATCCATCCGAGCAGCACGCAGACCGACACGCCCAGCATTGCGCCGGCCACGCCTTCCCAGGTCTTGCCGGGACTGATGCTCGGAGCGAGCTTGGTTTTGCCGAACCTGCGGCCGGCAAAATACGCGGAGATGTCGGCCACCCAGACCAGACTCATCATGCCCAGCAGCCACCACGGATGGCCCTGGCGCAGATCCATCATCGCCAGGCCGGTCGGAATCAGCACCGTCCAGCCGATCAGCGCCATCAGCACGGACGGCGAGACACGGCGTTGCGAAGCATCCGGGGCGGGAATGCCTTCCCCCTGCCTGCCGCCGCTATCGGCCGGATTCGCGTTCAACGTGCCGGGGGCAGGCAGCTCCAGCTTCCAGCCCGCGATCAGCCAGGCCGGCACGACGACCAGCCAGAGCAGCGCAGACAGGCTGTAAACCGTGACATGCACCGCCAAAGTCTGCGCAGCGCTGTAGTTCATATCGAACCAGACCAATCCCAGCATCACCGCGAGCGTCAGCCCCCAGAACCGGTTTGCGGTCGCATGGCTGAACCTGGACAGGCGCGACCATTCGGCGGCACCCTGCAGCACGACCACGGTTACCAGCACTGCCCAGCCGCCGTCGGGCAAACCGAACAAGGCAAACAGAAACAGCACCAGCAGGATGACCGCGGTGATCACTCTCGACTTGAGCATCAGCACATTCCCCCGGCCCTGCAGGCTCGAAACTTCATATCCGCGTCAGCCATCCATCGCCCCCTTGTTTTCCTGATTACTGTTTACCTGACTTCCGGCAGTTTCACCGGCCAGTTGTTCGCTGGTCCGGCCAAAACGCCGTTCCCGCTGCCGATACCAGGCAATTGCCTTGTCAAATTCGTTGCGGTCAAAGGCCGGCCACAGCGTGTCGGTAAAATACAATTCGGTATAAGCCAGTTGCCACAGCATGAAGTTGCTGATGCGCTGCTCGCCGCCGGTGCGTATGAACAGATCCGGCTCGGGCGCGTCGCTCATCGAAAGATAGGGCTGCAGGTCTTCTTCGCCGAAAGTCTGCGCCAGTTCGGGATGGTCGCGCTGAGCATCGCGCTTTCACCGCCGCATCACGTCCCAGCGTCCGCCATAATTCGCGGCGATGGTCAGCGTCAGCCCGGTATTGTTCGCGGTAAGCTGCTCGGCTTCCTGCATGGTCTGCCTGAGCTTTTCGTCGAAACGGCTGCGGTCGCCGATGACTTTCAGGCGTATGTTGTTCTGGTGCAGCTTGTCCACTTCGCGTTCCAGCATCTTCAGGAACAACGACATCAGGAAGGAGACTTCATCGGCCGGACGGCGCCAGTTTTCGCTGCTGAACGCAAACACGGTCAGGTACTCCACGCCCATCTGGCGGCATGCCTTCACCACTTCGCGCAATGCTTCCACCCCGCGCTGGTGCCCCGCCACACGCGGCATGAAACGCTGTTTCGCCCAGCGCCCGTTGCCGTCCATGATGATGGCGATATGGCGCGGGATACCGCGCGTGCGTCCGGGATGGTGCGGGTGGAACTGGGCGGGAGTGAAGGCGACATTGGAATGGACACTAGCGTGGCTGGGAAAAACGTCGCGAGCGATGGCAGAACAAGGCGCGCAAGAACAAAAAAGCGGAGTTTACATGTAAGTTTATCGTTTCACCATCCCGCATATTTTGTCCTTGAGCAACACAGTTATGCCGAGCGCAGCAGTTTTGCACGCCACGCTAGACGGCCATCAGGTCGGCTTCCTTTGCTGCCAGCGCTTTGTCGATTTCCGCAACAAAGCGATCGGTCAGCTTCTGCACGTCGTCCTGGGTGCGGCGTTCTTCGTCTTCGGCGATTTCCTTGTCTCTTGAGCGCATCCTTCAGGGTGTTGTTGGCATCGCGGCGTATGTTGCGCACCGCAATCTTGGCGGTCTCGCCTTCGGTCTTGATCACCTTGATCAGGTCGCGGCGGCGCTCTTCGGTCAGCATCGGCATCGGCACGCGGATCAGGTCGCCGTTGGTGGCCGGGTTCAGCCCCAGATCGGCATCGCGGATCGCGCTGTTCGACCGGGCCGACCATGTTCTTTTCCCAGGGCTGCACGCCGATGGTGCGCGCATCGATCAGCGTGACATTGGCCACCTGGGTGATCAGGGTCGGATTGCCGTAGTATTCCACCATCACATGATCCAGCATGCCGGTATGCGCGCGCCCGGTGCGCACCTTGCCCAGGTCGGCTTTCAATGCATCCAGCGACTTTTGCATTTTTTGTTCAGTCGTTTTTTTGATTTCAGCAATCATCTTCGTTCTCCTGAATCAATCAACGCTCACCCTAATCAACACGTACCAGCGTTCCTTCGCCTTCGCCCATCACCACGCGCTTCAGCGCGCCGGGCTTGAAAATACTGAACACGATGATCGGCAGCTTCTGGTCGCGGCACAGCGTCAGCGCCGTCGCATCCATCACCTTCAGATTCTTGCTGATCGCCTCGTCGAAGCTCAGGCTTCTGATAGCGGGTCGCGTGCGGATCTTTCTTCGGATCGGCGGTATAGACGCCATCCACCTTGGTCGCCTTGATCACCACTTCGGCGGCCATCTCCACACCGCGCAAAGCCGCGGCGGTGTCGGTGGTAAAGAACGGGCTGCCGATGCCGGCCGCGAAGATCACCACCTTGCCGTCTTCCAGATAGCGCAGCGCCTTGCCGCGAATGAACGGTTCGGCGACCTGTTCCAGATTCAACGCGGACTGCACGCGGCAATCCAGGCCGGCACGCGTCATCGCATCCTGCAACGCCATCGAGTTCATCACCGTGGCCAGCATGCCCATGTAATCGGCCGTTGCCCTGTCCATCCCCGCCGCGGCAGGCGCCACGCCGCGGAAGATATTGCCGCCGCCGATCACGATCGCCACCTGCACACCCAGCTCGACCACTTCCGCGATCTCGGCCACGATGCGCTCGATCGACCTCGCGGTTGATGCCGTAGCTGTCGTCGCCCATCAGGGCTTCGCCGCTGAGCTTGAGCAGGATGCGTTTATAGGCGGGAGCGCTCATCGGGTTCAGCCTTTTGCAGCCTCAGCCGCGGCGGCAGCCACTTCGGCCGCATAGTCTTCGACCTTCTTCTCGATGCCCTCGCCGACCACGAACATCTGGAACGCGGTCACCGATGCACCCTTGGCTCTTCAGCAATTGCTCGATGGTCTGCTTGCCGTCTTCGGCCTTGACGAACACCTGGCCCAGCAGCGTGACTTCCTTGAGGAACTTCTGCACCGTACCTTCGGCGATCTTTTCCAGCATCGCTTCCGGCTTGCCGCCTTCGCGCGCCTTCTCGATCGCGATACGGCGTTCGGTCGCGATGTCTTCCGGATTCACGCCGGAAGCATCGATCGACTTCGGCTTGCTGGCGGCGATGTGCATCGAAAGATCGCGGCCCAGCGCATCGTCGCCGCCGGTGAAATTCAGCAGCACACCGATCTTGCTGCCGTGCAGGTAGCTGGACAGTTTGCCGGTGGTGGTCGCATAGCGCTCGAAACGGCGGACGCTGACGTTCTCGCCCAGCTTCATCACCAGCGCCTTGCGGGTTTCTTCGACAGTGCCGGAACCGTTGGCGATCGCCATGCCGGACAGCGCATCGAGATCGGCCGGATTGTTCTTCGCCACGGTCTCGGCACGTATTCTTGGCAAACGCCATGAAGTCATCGTTCTTCGCCACGAAGTCGGTTTCGCAGTTCACTTCCACCACCGCGCCGGTCTTGCCGTCGTTCGCTATGAAGGTGCTGACCACGCCTTCCGCAGTCACGCGGCTGGCTGCCTTGCTGGCCTTGGCGCCGCTCTTGATGCGCAGCTGTTCTTCGGCCGCTTTCAGGTCGCCGTTGGCTTCGACCAGCGCCTTTTTGCATTCCATCATGCCGAGACCCGTCATCTCGCGCAGTTCCTTGACCATACTTGCTGTAATTTCTGACATCATCTACTCCATAAAAAATTCAATAAAATTTATTTAACAAATTCCTCAACAAAATGATAAAAAACGTCGCGAGCGTTGGCAGAACAAGGCGCGAAAGGGCAAAGAAGCGGAGTTTACACGTAAGTATATCGCTTCACGATCCCGCATTTTTTGTCCTTGAGCAACACAGTTATGCCGAGCGCAGTAGTTTTTCAACTTCTTGTTAATCGGTTACGGCGCCCTTGCTCGCCGTCGACACCAGTTTGGCGTACTTCGCCAGCACGCCGCGCGTGTAGCGCGGCTCGGGCGGTTTCCACGCGGCGCGGCGGCGTGCCAGTTCCTCGTCGTTCACATTGAGCTGCAGCAGACGCTGGTGCGCATCGATGGTCACCGAGTCGCCCTCGTTGACCAGTGCAATCACGCCGCCGACTGCGGCCTCGGGCGCAACGTGACCGACCACCATGCCGTAAGTGCCGCCGGAGAAGCGGCCATCGGTGATCAGGCCGACCGAATCCCCCAGACCTTCGCCGATGAGGGCCGAGGTGGGCGACAACATCTCGCGCATGCCCGGGCCGCCCTTGGGTCCTTCGTAACGGATGATCACCACATCGCCCGCATGTATCTTGCGCGCGAGGATGGCTGCCATGCAGGCTTCCTCGGATTCGAACACACGCGCCGGCCCGGTGATCTTCGCCAGCTTGATGCCGGTGATCTTGGCGACCGCGCCTTCCTCGGCGAGATTGCCTTTCAGGATGGCAAGGTGTCCCTGCGCATAGATCGGGTTGTTCCACGGGCGGATCACGTCCTGGTCCTTGCGCGGCTCGTCGGGCACATCCTTCAACACTTCCGCGATGGTCTGCCCGGTGATGGTCATTTCGCATCACCATGCAGCGCGCCGTGCGCGAGCAATATCTTCATCACCTGCGGTATGCCGCCGGCCTGGTGCAGATCGGTCGCAACATATTTGCCGGACGGCTTCAGGTCGCACAACACCGGCACGCGCGCGCGTATGATTTCGAAGTCGTCGATACGTCAGCGTCACCTGCGCGGCATGCGCGATGGACAGCAGATGCAGCACCGCGTTGGTGGAACCGCCCACCGCCATGGTCACCGCGATCGCGTTCTCGAACGCCTTGCGCGTCAATATCTGGCGCGGCAGGATCTGCTTCCTGATCGCGTTCACCAGCACTTCGGCGGACTTCGCGGTGCTCTCCGCCTTTTCCAGATCCTCCGCCGCCATCGTGGAGGAATACATCAGGCTCATGCCCATCGCCTCGATGGCCGACGACATCGTGTTCGCGGTGTACATGCCGCCGCAGGAACCCGCGCCGGGACAGGCGTGGCGCTCGATCTCCATCAGCTCTTTCTCGTCGATCTTGTGCGCGGTGTACTGCCCGACCGCCTCGAAGGAACTCACGATGGTCAGGTCGCGGCCATGGTAGTGGCCGGGCTTGATGGTGCCGCCATAGACGAAGATAGAGGGAATATTCAGGCGCGCGATCGCGATCATCGCGCCCGGCATGTTCTTGTCGCATCCGCCGATCGCGAGCACGCCGTCCATGCTCTGGCCGTTGCATACGGTCTCGATGGAATCGGCGATCACCTCGCGCGACACCAGCGAATATTTCATGCCTTCGGTGCCCATCGAGATGCCGTCCGATATCGTGATCGTGCCGAACACCTGAGGCATCGCACCGGCCTTTTTCAGCGCGGCTTCGGCGCGTGCGGCCAAATGCGCCGATACCCATATTGCACGGCGTGATGGTGCTGTGCGCGTTCGCCACGCCGACGATGGGCTTGTCGAAATCCTTGTCGCCGAATCCGACCGCGCGCAGCATCGCGCGGTTGGGTGAACGCTGCACGCCCTGGGTGACGATTTTGCTTCTGAGATTGTCAGACATGATATTCGCCTTAAAAAATTACTTATAAAAAAAGGGGCTCGCGCCCCTTTTTGCGGCTTGGTGAAACTCAGACTGCCTGTTCTGCAGGCTGCTCGGCCGGTTGTTCGGCAATCTGTTCGACCAGTTCATTCATCGCCTGCGCGCGTCCTTCCAGCACCGCATCGGCGATGGCACGGGCATACAGGCGGATCGCCTGGGTGGAGTCGTCGTTGCCGGGGATGATGTAATCCACGCCCAGCGGCGAATTGTTGGTGTCCACGATACCGATCACCGGGATGCCCAGTTTTTGCGCCTCGACGATCGCACCCTTCTGGTAGCCGACGTCGATCACGAACAGCGCATCAGGCAGACCCTTCATGTCCTTGATACCGCCCAGGCTGCGATCCAGCTTTTCCAGTTCGCGCTTCATCATCAGCGCTTCCTTCTTGGAAACCTTTTCGGCTGCGCCGTCTGCGGTCATCTGCTCCAGTTCGCGCAGACGCTTGATGGATTCCTGAACGGTCTTGTAGTTGGTCAGCATGCCGCCCAGCCAGCGATGGTTCACGAACGGGGATTCTGCGCGGACCGCCTCTTCCTGCAGGATGTCGCGCGCCTGGCGCTTGGTCGCAACGAACAGGATGGTGCCCTTCTTCGCGGACAGCTTGCGCACGAAATTTTCCGCCTCGGCGAACATCGAGACGGTCTTTTCCAGATTGATGATATGAATTTTGTTGCGATGACCGAAGATGAACGGTGCCATCTTGGGATTCCAGAAACGGGTCTGGTGTCCGAAATGAACACCGGCTTCCAGCATTTGACGCATAGTTACAGCCATGATTACTCCAATCGTTAAGGGTTAGTGACTACCGTTCGCCAGCCTGACCCTCCGGATTTGACCCCTGAACCAGCGGATATAACCCCAGCGGATATAACCGAAGAGCACCCCAACTTGCGCGAACGGGAAATTTGCCCGGGATGAATTTATGTGACGATCCCGAAGCGGCCGGCATTCTAACACCAATGCGCTGCTGTGCTCAACCTTGATCTGGCGTGAAAATGCCTGCAGCGCATGGCCCGGCTCTGCATCGCCCGGCCCGGAAGGATATGGTTGCACCGGATCACCTGGACTGCTCCAGTTCCTTGCGCTGGCGCTGGTAATCCTCGTAGCTGCCGCGCTTGCCGCAGTCCATGGCCGGATTCTTCAGGCATTCCTGCTCGCGGACATTCTGCATCGTTTCATAGGCGGTCCGCTTCGCCGCTTCGCTGCTGCATCCCGATACGACCGCGATCGTTGCCAGCAACAATAATCCGAACGGTTTTCCCATGACTTGCCCCCCAAATGTCTATGCACGCAGGATCACCAGCGGCGGCAGCCTGGTCAGCCGCCGCGTGCCCAGCCATCCCGCCACCGTCACCACGCCCATCCCGCCCAGCCCGCCGCTCAGCCAGATTGCGATCCCGGTCTGGTACGGGATATCCAGCACGCGGCTTGCCAGCACCCAGCCCAGCAGCACCGCCCCCAGCGCCGCGAACAGTCCGCTCAACAATCCCAGCACGGCGAACTCGCTCAGGTGCAGCCGCCGCAGGTAGCGGCTGTCCGCGCCCAGCGTGCGCAGGATCGCGGCCTCATGGATGCGCTCATCCTGGGTCGCGAGCAGTGCCGCATACAGCACCGCCAGTCCGCTCAGCAGCGTAAACACGAACACCGCGCTCATCGTTTGCGCGATCTGGTCCATGATGTGGCGCACCTGCGCGATCATCGCCCCGACATCGATCAGCAGCAGGTTGGGAAAGGTCCTGACCAGCCCATTCATCGCCTGTGCATGCTGTCCGGCGGCAGATAGAAACTGGTGATGTAGCTGGCCGGGAAATCCGTCCAGCATGCCGGGCGCGACGATCACGAAAAAATTCACCTGCATCGAATCCCATTCCACCTTGCGCAGGTTGACCACCTTCGCGCTGAAGCGGTTGCCCGCCACATCGTAGGTCAGCGTGTCGCCGAGATGGATGCCCAGCGTGCTGGCGATGCCCTCCTCCATCGACAGCTCGGCTGTATCACCGGGATCAAACCATTTCCCCTGGACCAGCTTGTTGCCGGCAGGCACATGGTCCAGCCAGGACAGGTTGGTCTCGCGCTCGACCAGCGCGCGTGCGCGCGGCTCGGAATAATCGTCGCCGCTGATCTCGCGCTTGTTGATCGCGACCAGCCGGCCGCGCACCATCGGGAACAATCCGGGCGCGCGGCAATCCCTGCTGGCGAAGAAATCCAGCACCGCCGCGCGCTGGTCGGGCTGGATGTTCACGATGAAACGGTTGGGCGCATCCGGCGGCAATTGCCGACCGCCAGCTGTCCATCAGGTCGGCGCGCACGAAGGTGAGCAGCAGCAGCGCCATGCCGCCCAGGCTCAGCGCGACGACCTGCACCGCATTGCTGCGCGCATGCCGCGCCAGGTTGGAGAATGCCAGATTGGAGAACGCCAGATAAATAACAGTAGCGTTACCCAGCCTGGCCAATGCGCGCAGGATCAGCCAGGCCAGCAAGCCGAACACCAGCAGACCGGCGATCAATCCGCCCAGCACGGTCAGCCCGAGCTTCAGCGAACCGGCCTGCCACAGGAACAGACCGCACAGCACGGTAGCCGCCGGACAGATACAACAGGCCGGCGCCGGCTTGCGGCACGCCCAGTTCGCGGCGGATCACGCGCAGCGGCGAAATGCTTTTCAATTGCCACAGCGGCAGGAACGCGAAACCCAGCAACAGCGCGATGCCGCTGGCGGCCGCCTGCCACACCGGTATCCAGCCGGGCTGCGGCAACCCGGCATCGCGCATCGACGGCGATGGAATCCACCAGCACCGCCTGCGACAGATAGCCGAGCAGCTCGCCCAGCAGCACGGCGCAGAATCCGAGCAGCAGGAACTGGTACAGGAAGATGCGCAGCACCTGCGCCTGGTTCGCGCCGAGGCAGCGCATCATCGCGCAGCCGTCCAGGTGGCGCGAGATGAAATGCCGCGCGGCCAGCGCGAGTGCGACACCCGCCAGCACCACCGCGGTCAGCGCGGCCAGTCCGAGGAAATGTTCGGCGCGTTCCAGCGCGCTGCGTATCTCGGGACGCGCATCGCGCACGTCTTCCATCTTTTCGCCCAGCGTCAGCCGCCCTTTCAGCCAAGTGCGCAGACCGGCCACCTGCTTCGCGTCGCCCGCCACCAGCAGGCGGTAGCGGATGCGGCTGCCCTCCTGCACCAGCCCGCTGGCCGGCAGGTCGGCCGCATTCAGCATCACGCGCGGCGCAAAACTGGCAAAGCCGATCGACTGGTCCACGTCGCGCACCACCTCAGCGGCCAGGCGCAAGTGCAGTTTGCCGATGCCGACCTCGTCGCCGAGTTGCACACCCGATGCGCTGCATCAGGCGCGCATCCGCCCACAGCGTGCCGCGCGCGGGAATGCCGTGCGCAACATGGAGTGTTCCGTCGTTGATCTCGATCTTGCCGCGCAGCGGATAGCCCGCTTCCACCGCCTGGATTTCGGCCAGCACGTTCGTGGAACCGCCCGTATCCTGCTGCCCGGCGCCTTGCGACCCAGCCTTCCCGCTGCGGCTGTTGGCGGCTCCAGTCTGCATGGCAGCAACCATGCTCGGGAAGCTCTCCATCCTGATCACGCGCAGCCCGCGCTGCAGCGCGGCATCGCGATAGGCAGGCGGCAATGGCCGGGTCGACGAGATGCGCAAATCCGCGCCGAGCAGGCTGGTCGCCTCCTGCTGCAGCGCCAGCCGCACCCGGTCCGCAAACAGGCCGACCGTGGCGATGCTGGCCACGGCCAGCACCAGCGCGATCAGCAGCACGCGCCATTCCCCGGCGCGCCAGTCGCGGCGGAGCAGATTGAGGGAGAGGCGGAGGAGGTTCACACTTCTTCCCCTCTCACACTTGTGGGAGAGGGGCCAGGGGAGAGGGTCTGTTTGTCGGAGTCGATAGCCATCCGTATCCTCTCCAACACACTTTCAGTTTCATTCATCAATTCGTTATTCCAGAAACGCAACACCGTATATCCCTGACTGCGCAACCACGAATCGCGCTCTTGGTCGTATTCGAGATTCTCCGCATGTTGCCCGCCATCCAGCTCGATGATCAGTTTCTCTTCCAGGCAAATAAAATCCACCACGTATCGACCCATCGGTTTCTGCCGTTTGAATTTTCTTCCCATGAAACGGTGCGCGCGCAAGTAATACCACAGCTTCTGCTCCGCATCAGTCAGGTTGTGGCGTAAAGTCCTGGCATTGTCCAGCAGGCTCATGCCTGCCCTCTCCCCTGCCCCTCTCCCACAAGTGTGAGAGGGGAAATGCGCAGTACACGCCATTCCCAAGCGCGCCAGTCGCGGCGGAGGAGATTGAGGGAGAGGCGGAGGAGGTTCATTTTTTATTCACCGTAGAATTATGGCTTGTAACCGATAGCTGCTACGGATAATCATTTGCTCTGACAAAAACTAATGCCACTTCAGTACTTACAGCGTTAATGACATTGATAAACGCCTGATGCCATCTGTTTAATTCTCCTACTTCAATAATCCGCAATTCACCAAGTTGATACCCGCCCTTCATTGTCCGTTCAAGATAACGCTTATCAATTTCCCAACGATTGTGTAATCCAAGATTTCGCACAAGTGTCATTTCTACAAGCTCAGATTTCTCTTCCTCATTTAGCGCGAGTTTTATTCCCGCAGCAATTTCAATTGTTTCTAATTGCTCGCCAATCGGGAGAGATGAAAAGCGGGCTAGTCGTGTTTCCTCGCTCTTTCCAAGCATGGGTTGATTTAGGCCTTGCCGAGCAAACAAAATAAAATCAATTAATTTTCTAGCATACCAATCCCAATGGCTATTCATCGCAATCAAAACAGACTGGAAGGGCACCTTCTCAAAGACAGCTTGATATTTCCCTATAATCCCCCAAGCCTCGTCGTAGGTCTTATGAGAATCAAGCTTCTCTAGAAAAACTCGCTCAAGGTTTGTCATCCCGTCAGGTTGCCGAATATATGCCCCAGAAGTTATGTCCACCACTGACGCATAAAAGAGCGAGCCTTGCATGAACTCAAGTGTTTGTATCCCTATACGAAAGGGATAGGGATGGATCTTTGCTTCCTGACTACGCACCATGTCGGGCAATGGAATACGAATGGATGACTTCACTACATCACCCGCCCCGCCGCCAAGTGCAACTGCCTGTTGCAGCGCCGCGCCAGCGCTTCGTCGTGGGTGACCAGGATCAGCGTGGTGCCCTGCGCGCGGTTCAGTTCCAGCATCAGTTCGATGATCTGGCTGCCGGTGGCGGCGTCGAGGTTGCCGGTCGGTTCGTCGGCGAACAATATCTTGGGCTGGACGACAAAGGCGCGCGCGATCGCAACGCGCTGCTGTTCGCCGCCGGAAAGATGTTTGGGCAGATGATGCGCGCGCTGCGCCAAGCCCGACCTGCCGCAGCGCTTCGTGGCGCGCTCGCGCGCATCGGCTGCACCGTGCAGTTCCAGCGGCAGCATCACGTTTTCCAGCGCGGTCAACGCGGGCAGCAACTGGAACGACTGGAACACGAAGCCCGCCAGCCGTCCGCGCAATCGCGCGCGGCTGTCTTCGTCGAACGAGAAGATGTCGGTGCCGTCGAGATACACCGTGCCGCTGCTGGGCGACGTCCAGCCCGGCCAGCAGGCCGAGCAGCGTGGATCTTGCCGGAGCCGGACGCACCGAGGATCGCGAGGCTGTCGCCGGCTTCGACCGTGAAACTCGACCTCGTGCAGGATGGTCAACGGCTGATCGCCGCTTAAAACTTGCTTAGTAAGATCAACTGCCTGCACAATCGCCGCCATGAAATCTTTATCCTCAAAAATTTTACTGCTTGCTGCACTGTGTTTCCCGTTTGCCGCGCATGCCGCGAAAAACATCCTGGTGTTCGGCGACAGTCTATCAGCCGGATACGGCCTAGCCCTAGACAAAAGTTGGGTCAATTTGTTGCAACAGGAATTGCAGCACACCCAGTCCGGAATATCAGTGTCGTGAATGCCAGCATCAGCGGCGAGACCACCACCGGCGGGCGGCAGCGCATCGCCAGGCGCACTGCAGCAGTTCCGCCCGAAGATCGTGATCGTGGAACTCGGCGCGAACGACGGACTGCGCGGCACGCCGATCCGGGATATGGAAGCGCAACCTCGAACTACATCATCGAAAAATCGCGCAGCACCGGCGCCAGGGTGCTGCTGCTCGGCATGAAGCTGCCGCCGAATTACGGCGAGCCGTACATCACGCAATTTGCGAATGTGTATCCGCGCCTCGCAAAGAAATACCACATCCTGCTGCTGCCATTTCTGCTGGAAGGCGTCGCAGCGGACCAGTTCCAGGCCGACAACCTGCACCCGGTCGCCGCCGCGCAGCCGCGCATCATGGACAACGTGATGCGGAAACTGAAACACCTGCTCAACTGACCCTATGCCCAACCAACTTGCACACGAAACCAGCCCTTACCTGCAGCAGCACGCAGACAATCCGGTGGACTGGCATGCATGGAATCCGGACACGCTGCAACTCGCGCGCGAGCAGGACAAGCCGATCCTGCTGTCGATCGGCTATTCGGCCTGCCACTGGTGCCACGTGATGGCGCACGAGTCGTTCGAGGATGCGGAGGTCGCCGCGGTGATGAACGAGCATTTCATCAACATCAAGGTGGACCGCGAGGAACGCCCCGACCTCGACCAGATCTACCAGACCGCGCATCACCTGCTGACGCAGCGCAACGGCGGCTGGCCGCTGACGATGTTCCTCAGCCCGGACGGCACGCCGTTCTACGGCGGCACCTATTTTCCGAAGCAGGCGCGCTACAACCTGCCCGCCTTTCCCGACCTGCTGAGGCGCGTCGCGCAGGTGTATGCGCAGAACCGTGCAGAGCTGGCAGAACAGGGCGAACACCTGGTCGCTGCGCTGGCCCGCACCGTGCCCCGGGCGGACCGGGATGAAGCGGTACTGAACGACGCGCCGCTCGCACTGGCGGTGCAGCAAAACGTCGCAGCATTTCGACAGCGTGCATGGCGGCTTCGGCGGCGCGCCGAAGTTCCTGCATCCCGCGGAACTCGATCTGCTGCTGCGCCGCAGCCATGCGACCGGCGACGAGCAGGCGCGCCACGTCGTGCATTTCACGCTGCAGCAGATGGCGCACGGCGGACTGTATGACCAGCTCGGCGGCGGCTTCTGCCGCTACAGCGTGGACGAACGCTGGGACATCCCGCATTTCGAGAAGATGCTGTACGACAACGGCCTGCTGCTCGGCCTGTATTGCGATGCCTGGCAGGAGCAGCGGCGATCCGCTGTTCGCGCGCGTGGTCGAACAGACCGCCGCCTGGGTGATGCGCGAGATGCAGTCCCCGGAAGGCGGCTATTACTCCTCGCTGGATGCCGACTCGGAACATGAGGAAGGCAAGTTCTACGTGTGGCAGCGCGACGAGATCCGCGCGCTGCTGGACGCGGAGGAATACGCGCTCGTCGAGCCCTATTACGGCCTGGACCGCACGCCCAATTTCGAAAACCACGCCTGGAATCTGCGCGTCAGCGCACCGCTGAAACGAGATCGCCAAGCAACTGGATATTTCAGCAAGAACAAGCCAGCCGCGCTGCTGGACATCGCGCAGAAAAAATTATTCGCGGCACGCGCGCAGCGCATCCGCCCGGGTCGCGACGAAAAGATCCTCGGCCGCATGGAACGGCCTGATGATCGCCGGCATGGCGCATGCGGCGCGGGTGTTCGACCGCGCCGACTGGCTGCGATTCGGCGCAGCAGGCGATGGATTTCGTGCGCACCACGCTGTGGCGCGACGGCAAATTGCTGGCGACCTACAAGGACGGCAAGGCGCACCTGAACGCCTATCTGGACGATCATGCATTCCTGCTGAATGCGCTGCTGGAATTGCTGCAGGCAGAATACCGCAGCGTCGACATGGCGTTTGCGCTGCAACTCGCCGATGCGCTGCTGGAACGCTTCGAAGACAAGCAGGATGGCGGTTTCTTCTTCACCAGCCATGACCACGAGGTGCTGATCCAGCGCAACAAGATCGGCACGGACAATGCCACGCCGTCCGGCAACGGCATCGCGGCACAGGCCTTGCTGCGCCTGTCCCTGCTGACCGGGAAACACGGAATATGCGGAAGCCGCCGAACGCTGCCTGAAGCTGTTCTTCCCGGCACTGCAACAGGCATGCCGGCTATCACAGCAGCCTGTGCACCGCGCTCGCGGAACATCTGCAGCCGCCTTCATTGCTGGTGTTGCGCGGTACCGGCCGGCGAGACCGACGGCTGGCGCAAGCGTTGCGGAATCGTTATCTGCCCGGTTTGATCACGATTTCATTGGCTGACGACGTCGCCGATCTACCCGACGCGCTGGACAAACCGCGCCCGCAACAAACCAGCGGGGCACAGGTCACCGCCTGGCTGTGCCACGGCACGCAATGCCTGCCGCCGATCACCGACCCGGACGAACTGCTGGCCGAGCTGGCGCCCGGCCGGACCTAGTGCCCGGTCGGACCTAGTGCAAGGTCAGCCCGGTCCGGGTCGAAAAACCGAGCGCACTCATCACGCCGACACCGAAGCGTTTTGCCAGACGGTCGGCAAAATTCTGCTTGACGGTGTAGTCCACGATATCGCTGGCCTTGATCACATCGCGCGCCACCGAATCGACCGTGCCATAGCCGTCTGCCAGGCCCATCTCGATGCCGCGCTGGCCGTTCCAGACCAGCCCGCTGAACGTGTCCGGCGTTTCCTTCAGGCGCTTGCCGCGGCCTTTCCTGACCACCGCGATGAACTGCTGGTGGATTTCCTCGACCATCTGTTTCGCGTAGGCTTTCTGCTCCGGATTGAGCGGCGAATACGGATCCATGAAGCCCTTGTTCACGCCGGCCGTGATCAGGCGGCGCTCGACGCCGAGCTTCGCCATCGTGCCGGTGAAACCGAAACCGTCCATCAGCACGCCGATCGAGCCGATCAGGCTGGCCTTGTCCACAAAAATCTTGTCCGCAGCCGCCGCGACGTAATAGCCGCCGGAAGCGCAGATGTCGTCGACCACCACATACAGCGGAATCGTCGGATATTTCGCGCGCAGCCGGTAGATCTCGTCATTGATCTCCCCGGCCTGCACCGGGCTGCCGCCGGGGCTGTTGATGCGCAGGATCACGCCCTTGGTATTCTTGTCCTTGAACGCATCCTGCAGGCTGGAAATGATGTTGTCCGCACTGGCCTCGCTGTTCGACGAAATCACACCCTGCAAATCCACCAGCGCGGTGTGCTTGCCCTTGACCAGATCGACATCGCTCTTGCCGATCCAGCCGAGGAAGATGAACAGCAGCAGGAACATGAATCCCAAAGTCATCGTCTTGAAGAATATTCCCCAGTGCCGCGCGCGGCGCTGCTCCTGCAAAGCCGACAGTGCCAGCTTTTCCAGTACATCACGTTCCCAGTTGCTGTTTTGGTCAGACATCGCGATTCCTTTATAGATTTGTTAAGCGTTAACTTTGAACCAAGTGCGCAACTCGGCAAAATTCTCCACCAGCGCAACCGGGTTCAATTCCTGCAATTGCTCCGGCGGGTGCGCGCCGTGCCCGACCGCCACCGCGTCCACCCCGGCATTGTGCGCCATTTGCACGTCGTGGGTGGTATCGCCCACCATCAGGGTGCGCCCGGCACTGACCGCCAATTCGTCCATCAGTTCAAAAAGCATCGCCGGATCCGGCTTGGAAAGGGTCTGGTCTGCAGTGCGCGTCGCGTGGAAATAGCCTTTCATCTCGGTGGCTTCCAGCGCCCGGTCCAGCCCGGCGCGGCTCTTTCCGGTAGCCACACCGAGCCGGTATCCCGCAACGTGCAATTCCGCGATGGTTTCCCGCGCGCCCGTGAACAGCGGGATCCTCTGGTCCTGGGCGAGAAAATGATGGCGATAGCGCTCCACCAGATCCGGGCGCATCGCGTCGGGCATATCGGGCACCGCATAGCGCAACGCCTGGTCCAGGCCCAGGCCGATCACGTGGCGCGCAGTTTCGTCGTCGGGAACATTCAGGCCGAGGTCGCGGCATGCGGCCTGTATCGATCCCGCGATCACCGCGGTCGAATCCATCACCGTGCCGTCCCAGTCGAACACGATCAAATCGTAACGTTTTGTCATTATTGCCGTGCAAAAAAGCAGGCGCGGATATTACCATCTTCCATTCGCCCCCCCAAGCTGTGCCACAATGCCGTGATGAAAAAACCCTTACAAACCCAATGGCTGTTGTATTGCCGCGCCGGCTTCGAGCAGGATTGCGCGCAGGAAGCGCTGCGCCATGCGAAGCAGCAAAAACCCGTCGTCGGCGCGGAGCAACCCGATGTCGTTGCCGACAGCGCTTATGCGGTCGTCGCGGTCAACGAGCAGGCATTGAATTACCGCGAACTGATCTTCGCGCGCCAGTTGATCCGTTTGCACGACATCATCGCAAACCTGCCCGAACGCGACCGGCTGACACCGATAATCGACGCGATCGCCGCGCTGCCGGGCAACTTCGGCACGCTGTGGCTGGAAGTGCCGGATACCAACGAGGGCAAGCTGCTGTCCGCGTTCACGCGGCGTTTCCAGCCGCTGCTGGAGACCGCACTGCGCGAGCAGGGCCGTTTGCTGGACGATCCGTATTCGACCCGCCTGCATGTCTTCTTCCCCGACCGGCATTCCGCGCTGATCGGCAGCAGCGATCCGCGCAACAGCGCGGATGCGATCATGGGCATCGTCCGCCAGTCCATGCCCGCCGAGGCGCCGAGCCGCTCCACGATGAAACTGGCCGAGGCGATCGAGGTGTTCATGGATCGCAGCGAGCAGACGCGCTTGCTGCGCCAGGGCATGCAGGCGGTTGACCTGGGCGCGGCACCCGGCGGCTGGACCTGGCAGCTGGTGAAGCGCGGCATCCGCGTAACCGCGGTGGACAACGGTACGATGAAGGGCGCCGTGGCTGCCCATCCGCTGGTGCAGCACCTGAAGACGGACGGCTTCAAATATGCGCCGCGCAAGGCGGTGGACTGGCTGGTCTGCGATATGGTGGAAAAACCCTCCCGGGTCGCGAGCCTGATCGGCACCTGGTTCGCCTCGGGCTGGTGCAAACATGCGATCTTCAACCTGAAGCTGCCGATGAAGCAGCGCCTCGCCGCGCTCGACAGCGCGCTGGGCGGGATACGCAACCAGCTGGACGAAGCGGGCATCAGCTACCGCATGATGGCCAAACAGCTGTATCACGACCGCGAGGAAGTAACGGTATACTTGTCGCGCACCAAACATTAGCCGTCCCGACCAACCTATTCCGGTTCCGATCCTGATGAACGAAACCCATTCGACCCGCGCCGGCCTGATTGCGTCCTTTTTTGCGCTTTGCATCTGGACCGGGTTCATCCTGGTCAGCCGCTACGGCGGCAAGGGGATCCTGACCGGGTGGGACGTGACCGCGCTGCGTTTCGGCGTCGGCGCACTGATCGCGGTGTTCTTCCTGCCGCGCGTGACCCTGCCGCCGTTGAAAGTGACCCTGCTGTTCTCGCTGTTCGGCGGTGTCGGTTATGCGGTCACCGTGTATGCCGCTTTCCGGATGGCGCCTGCCGCACACGCGGCGGTGCTGCTGCCCGGCTCGCTGCCTTTCAGCACCGCGGTGATTGCATGGCTATGGCTGCGGCAGCGGCCGACACCGCCGCAGCGGATTGCGCTGATGCTGGTGTTCATCGGGATCTTGTTCACCGCCGCCGACACGTTTTCCCATGGCGCGCGCCTGACCGGCCTGCAGCTGTTCGGCGACCTGCTGTATTTTTGCGGGTCAGCGATCTGGGCTGTTTTCACGCTGCTGCTGCGCCGTTACCCGGTGCCGCCGCTGACCGCCGCGGTCACCACCACGCTGGGCAGCGCGGTCCTGTATCTGCCTGTCTGGTGGCTATTCCTGCCCAGCACGATGGCTCAGGCGCCGCTTGCCGAAATTGCAATCCAGGCAGTCTATCAGGGCATACTGGTGGTATTCGTCGCGATGCTGCTGTACGCCTTTGCGGTCCGCAGTCTCGGCGCACAGACCGTGACCCTGCTGATGGCCCTTGTGCCCGGCCTGGCATCCGTCGCAGCGGTTCCTGTCCTGGGTGAACCGCTTTCCCTGTACACGGTAGCGGGACTGAGCGCAGTCACGATGGGTGCGATGCTGGGCGCGCGGATCAGGCAACCCAAACCGGCCTGAACCGGTTGCTCAGGCAACCGACTGAAAGCCGAGTCAGCCCCTGATGTCGCGCTTGCGCAATTCGTAATAGGCCAGCAGCAGCAACAGGATCGGCGCACCGAAGCCGACCGTGAACGGGGTGAGCCTGACCAGCAGATCCAGCCAGGTTTCATCCTGGGTGATGCCGCGCCAGATCGTCAGCGCAATCGGGATCAGCGTGAACACGATGATCGGGAACAGGAACCACAGCGAACCCTTGCCGCCGGCTTTGGCCAGGCGGGCCGAAATAAACGATACCACCGCGACCACGATGGCCGACACCAAACCCCAGACCGTCCCGAAAAAACCGGAAATCAGCGTCCCGATCTGAAAGATAAGCAGCATCGCGATTGCCAGTGCAATGATGTACCTGAGTGTCCTGTCCGACATGAGCCCTCCCGATTTCGCTGTCTGCATCCGGATGATAGTATGGCCCCGCAAAGCAGAATGTCCAACCGAAGTCCGGACCCGGAGCAACACGCATGAATATATTGCTGGAGATGTACCACAAGCTGAAAGATGCGGCCACCGTTCCGTGGTTTTCCATCGCCGACACGCAGATCAACCTGGTCCGGGTGGCCGGCCTGCTGGTCATTCTGGTTGTCGTCTGGCGTACCGGTGTGGTCATTGAAAAGGTCATTAGCAAACTGGGACGTGAAAAGGATGAGGTGGTCAGTCCCGGCTGGTATGCGCTGAGCCGCATGAGCCGCTATGCGATCTGGATAATCGGCGTTGTGGTCGGCCTCAGCTACATCGGATTCGACATGGCCAGTTTCACCGTGATCGGCGGCGCAATCGGCGTCGGTGTCGGATTCGGCCTGCAGAACATCATCAGCAATTTCGTGTCCGGCATCATCATCCTGATCGAAGAGATCGTGAAGGTCGACGACTTCGTGGATCTGCAGTCCGGGGTGATGGGCAGGGTGACCGAGATCAACTTGCGCTATACGCGTGTCACGACTTCCGACCTGATCGACATCATCGTGCCCAATTCCGAATTCATCACCGGCCGTGTCGTCAACTGGACCCTCGGGGAGCGGGTGCGGCGCATCCATGTTCCGTTCGGCGTTGCCTACGGCACCGACAAGGAGATGGTCAGGGAAGCGGGCATCGCTGCCGCGGCCAGCATCACCGGCACCGTGCACGAGCCCGGACGCGAACCCGACGTGTGGCTGGTCGGATTCGGGGACAGCAGCCTGAATTTCGAGCTGGTGGTGTGGGTCGGACCGAGCACGATCACCGCACCGGGAAAAACCCAGGCGGTATTCCTGTGGGCGATCGAGGACGAACTCAGGAAACGCAACATCGAGATCCCGTTCCCGCAACGGGATTTGCATATCCGCTCCGGGACACTGGCGGTCAGGCTGGACAAGTCCGGCTGATTCTGCAAAATTGCCCATGCCCGGTCCGGGCACGCGCGTCAATGAAGTTTCACCTGGGGATCGATGCCCCTGCGCAGGAAATGCAGCAACGTGATCAGCAATGCGCGCGGCCATCCGTACAGCGCAGCCTGGTGCATCTTGTACAGCATCAGATAGACAAAGCGGGCGACAAGGCCGGAAATCATCATGCTGCCGACCAGTCCGCCCATCAGGCTGCCGACGGTGCTGTATCTGCCCATCGCGACCAGCGAGCCATAATCCCGGTAGGTGTAATCCAGCGGCGGCTTGCCGTTAAGACGGCGCACCAGCGTCCTGGACAATGTCGCCGCCTGCTGATGGGCAGCCTGCGCACGCGGCGGAACATTGTTGCCCAGTTCGTCCATCGGGCAGGCCGCGCAGTCGCCGATCGCGAAAATGTTTTCGTCGCGCGTGCACTGCAGGTTGCGTCTGACCACCAGCTGGTTGATGCGGTTGGTTTCCAGTCCGGCGATATCCTTCAGGAACTCCGGCGCCTTGATGCCGGCCGCCCAGACCTTGATCGCGGCCGGGATGGTCACGCCCGCGGCGGAAACGATGCCCTGCTGATTGACTTCCACGACCCGCTGGTTGACATGCACGGTTACGCCCAGGCGGCCCAGCTCGTGCATGGCCGCATCGGACAACCGCGTCGGCAGCGCCGGCAGGATGCGCGGCCCGGCCTCGATCACGTGCAGCCTGATGTCTTCCGCAGGATCGATCGTGTCCAGCCCGTAAGCGGAAACCAGGCGGGTGACGTGATGCAGCTGGGCGGCGAGTTCCACCCCGGTTGCGCCGGCGCCGACGATCGCGACGTCCAGTTGCCCCGGTTCGATCGGCTTGCCCTGGGTGTGCGCCTTGAGCATGCAGTTCAGCAGTTTCTGCTGGAATCGCTCCGCCTGTTCGGTGCTGTCGAGGAACAGGCAATGCTGCTGAACGCCGGGAATGCCGAAATCATTGCTCAGGCTGCCCACCGCAAATACCAGCGTGTCGTAGCCGAAACGGCGCCCGGGTATGATTTCCTCACCCTCGTCGTTCAGGGTAGGCGCAAGCAGCACCTCCTTGCGCTCGCGATCCAGGCCGACCACGCGCCCGAGACGGTAGCGAAAATGATTCCAGCGCGCCTGTGCCAGGTATTCCAGTTCGTCCTCGGCCGAATCCAGCGTTCCCGCCGCAATCTCGTGCAGCAACGGTTTCCAGATATGGGTGCGGCTGGAGTCGATCAGCGTGATATCGGCAAGATGTTTTTTGCCAAGCCGGTTGCCCAGCCTGGTCGCCAGTTCAAGACCTGCCGCACCGCCGCCGACGATGATGATGTGAGGTGCCTGGGCCATTTCGCGAGTAAGCTCTCCGCTTTAAATGCAGTCGCTGAATTATACGCTTGTGCATGCAGGCCGATTTAAAGTCAGGGAATCGGAAAAATTCCCCGGCAAATTCCCCGGCCCGGGATAAATCAATGGCATAAATCAATGGCATAAATCAATGGCATTTGCGATGACTTGTTGCTACGATTTCCCGGCCCCGCGGCCACCGTCAGCGATGCTGCCGTCAGCTTCGCAAAACAGGATGCTTCGGTCGCGCGCTGCAAAGGCGGCATGCCGTATTTGTCCGGACAATATTCAATTCGATCAATCGGGGGATTAAGGACATGAAGAAAATGTTTGCGGCATGCACGGCCTTGTTGGGCTTGTGTGCGATCCTTGGCCTGACCAGCATAACGGCATCAGCGGCTGAAAAGGCCGAATTCAGGGGTGCGGGCCATTTCAGCGTTCCTGTATGGTTCAAGCGCTCATTCCTGGACATGCCCGATGATGTCGCCGACGCATCGCGTAACGGCAAACGGCTGTTGCTCTATTTCGGGCAGGATGGCTGCCCCTACTGCGCCGAACTGTTCAATACCAATTTCAGCCAGCCGCACCTCGTGGAATACACACGCCGGCACTTCGATGCAATCGATTTGAATATCTGGGGTGATCGTGAGGTAACCGATTTTTCCGGCAACAAGCTGACGGAAAAGGCGCTCGCCGCAAAACTCCAGGTCTGGTTCACGCCCACCATACTGCTGATCGACGAAAAGGGCGAAATCGTGTTGCGCATCAACGGCTATTACCCGCCTCACCAGTTTCTCGCCGCGCTGAAATATGCGGGTGAAAAACAGGAAGGGAAAATGACGTTCCCCGAATACTACGCCAGGCTAGCCCCGCCACCTTCGAAAGGCGTACTCAATCCTGAACCTTTCTTTTCCAGACCGCCCTACAACCTGATAAAGATCGCCTCCGCCAAACCGCTGGCGGTTTTCTTCGAACAGAAGGATTGTGCCGGTTGCGACAGGATGCACAGCAACATTCTGCACGACCCCGAAACGCTGAAGCTGATCCGGAATTTCAACGTGATCCAGCTGGACCGCTGGGACCGCACCCCGCTGATCACCCCGGCTGGGCGCCAAACCACAGCGCGCGATTGGGCGAACGAACTCGGGATCGCGTACGTGCCCAGCGTGGTTGTGTTCGATGCTGGAAAAGAGGTGATCCGGGTCGAGGCCTTCCTGAAAAGTTTTCACTTCCAGTCGGTTCTGGACTTTGTCGCATCGGGCGCCTACAAAAATCAGCCCAATCTGCAGCGTTTCATCCGCGCGCGTGCCGACGCGCTGCGCGAACGGGGCGTCGCGGTGGATATCTGGAAATGATCGATACAAAGCGGTCAAAGAATACCATCGCAGACTGACATGCCTGGCCTTCGCCACGCTTGGCACTAACAGTTTGGAACTAACCGTACTTCAGTGCGATTGCGCATCCAGCTTCGCGAGAAAACTCTCCAATTCCTTCGGCAACGGCGCGACCAGCCGCATCGGTTCGCCGGTCAGCGGATGCGCGAACTCGATGCTGTAAGCATGCAGGAACATCCGCTTCAGCCCCTGTTTCGCGAGCGCCTTGTTGCCCGCAAAGTCGCCGTATTTGTCGTCGCCGGCGATCGGGAAACCGAGGTGTGCGAGGTGCACGCGGATCTGGTGGGTGCGGCCGGTCTTCAACTGCGCCTCCAGCAACGAAAATGCCGGCAGTTTTTTTTGCGAGGGCCAGTTTTTCTGCAACGCAAACACGGTGTGCGAGGCCTGGCCGTCTTCCCTGACCGTCACGCGCTTCTCGCCCTGCGGCGTGTCGAATTTGTGCAGCGGCAATTTGACGTGTTGCCGCGCATTCTTCCATTCCCCCAGCACCAGCGCAAAATAGCGCTTGTCGCTGTTGCCCTCGCGCATGATCTCGTGCATCGCGGTCAGCGCGGAACGCTTTTTCGCCAGCAGCAGCACGCCGGAAGTCTCGCGGTCCAGCCGGTGCACCAGCTCAAGGAATTTCGCCTGCGGGCGGGCGCGGCGCATCTGCTCGATCACCCCGAAGCTGACCCCGCTGCCGCCGTGCACCGCGACACCGGACGGCTTGTTCACCGCCAGTATCGCATCGTCCTCGTACAGGAGCGGGAATTCCACTGCCGGAATACGGGTTTCTTCGGCCTCGTGCTTTTCCGCGACGCGGATCGGCGGAATGCGCAACAGATCGCCCAGCTTCAGCCGGTAGGTCTGGTCGACGCGCTTCTTGTTGACCCGCACTTCCCCGCGCAGAATGCGGTAGACATGGCTTTTCGGCACGCCTTTAAGATGCTTGAACAGGAAGTTGTCGATGCGCTGGGATTCGCCGCTTTCGTCGATTTCCACAAAACTCACAGAGTCTTTGCTTAAACCATTCATTTTGCTTATACTTCGTCGCTCGCGCGTTTTGGATTGGGTAAGTTTGGGATATTAATCCCCGCCAAAGATCATTTGGCACAAGCGACGGCGCAATGTACTAAAAGCAGGCAATTCTCCAAGCTCTAGCAAGCTTGAGAAGTTGACACCGCCGCCACCCTTCCAGCCGCAGCCCGGTTAATATCACTCACCGGAACCAGCAGTGATAGTAATAGATTTGCGCGCTCAAAGCACCTGTGGATTTTACGTGTTGCAGCCCCGGCTATATGATCGGGGCTGCAACACCCCAAGGGGACTTATGCAGCGGTCAGCCTGGCGTGTGCAGCGATGCACCCGCAGCCACCGATGCCGAAATCCCCGAGAACAATTGTTAATGACTGGCTACCGATAGAGAACTGAATTGACCAACCGATCGCACTTCGCAAGACTGTTTGCACGATTGCTCGATGTTTGCTCGTCCGTAACGCTTAACCGCGTATAGCCCGGTCTCGCCCGTGTCAGAGCGCGGGAGAATATATAATGAAACGCATGTTATTCAATGCGACGCAGCCGGAAGAGCTACGTGTCGCCATTGTCGACGGTCAGAAACTCATCGACCTGGACATTGAAACCGTCGGCAAGGAACAACGCAAAAGCAACATCTACAAAGCCGTCATCACCCGCCTCGAACCCAGCCTCGAAGCCTGCTTCGTCGAATACGGCGGCTCCCGCCACGGCTTCCTGCCGTTCAAGGAAGTCGCTCCCCAGTATTACCAGCCCGGCAGCGGCAACCGCCCATCGATCAAGGAAGCCCTGCGTGAAGGCCAGGAATTGCTGGTGCAGGTTGAAAAGGACGAGCGCGGCAACAAAGGCGCCGCACTGACCACTTACATCAGCCTGGCCGGCCGCTACATCGTGCTGATGCCGAACAACCCGAGCGGCGGCGGCGTATCGCGCCGCATCGAGGGCGAGGAACGCGACGAACTGCGCCAGGTACTGTCGCAGGTCGATGTTCCGCAGGGCATGAGCATCATCGCGCGCACTGCCGGCATCGGCCGCAACGAGGAAGAATTGCAGTGGGACCTCGATTACCTGAAGCAATTGTGGGATGCGATCGAAAGCGCGGCCGAATCGGAAAGGGCGCCGTCGCTGATCTACCTGGAAAGCAGCCTGGTGGTGCGCGCCATCCGCGACTATTTCAACCCGGAAATCAGCGAAATCCTGATCGACACCGAAGAGGTCTACCAGCAGGCGCTCGCGTTCATGAGCACGGTGATGCCGGGCAACGTGAACCGCATCAAGCGCTATGTCGACGACGTGCCGCTGTTCTCGCGCTTCCAGATCGAGCACCAGATCGAATCCGCGCATGCGCGAGAAGTGCGCCTGCCTTCCGGCGGCGTGATCGTGATCGACCATACCGAAGCGCTGACCGCGATCGACATCAACTCGGCGCGCGCGACCAAGGGCTCCGACATCGAAGCCACCGCGTTCAACACCAACCTCGAGGCGGCGGAAGAAATCGCCCGCCAGCTGCGCCTGCGCGACCTGGGCGGGCTGATCGTGATCGACTTCATCGACATGGAAAGCAGCCGCAACCAGCGCGAAGTGGAGGATCGTTTGCGCGACTCGCTGCGCTATGACCGTGCCCGCGTGCAAACCGCCAAGATCTCGCGCTTCGGCCTGCTGGAGCTGTCGCGCCAGCGCCTCGCACCCAGTCTCGGCGAAGGAAACTACATGCCCTGCCCGCGCTGCAGCGGGATCGGTCACATCCGCGGCATCGAGTCTTCCGCGTTGCACATCCTGCGCATCATCCAGGAAGAAGCGATGAAGGAAAGCAGCGCGGCGATACATGTGCAGGTGCCGGTCGATGTTGCGACCTTCCTGCTGAACGAGAAGCGCGCCGAAATATTCCGCATCGAATCGCGACTGAAGGTCGGCATCACGCTGATCCCCAACCCGCATATGGAAACGCCCAACTACAGTATCAACCGTCTGCGCCAGGACGACATGACCAGCGAAGTATTGCAGGCAAGCTATAAACTGGTGGAGAAGCCGGTCGAGGAAAAGCAGGGCGCAATGCAGGAACAGCAAAAAGCCATCCGCGTCCAGGCCGTGGTGCAGGGTGTCACCCCGATCAAGGCCGCACCGGTGCAAGAACAGGCTGCCCAGCCCTCGATGCTCGGAAGATTCTTTGCCTGGTTCAAGTCGTTCGGCGAGGAAGCGCAACCGCAGGCCAGGACCGCGCCGGGCAGACCGCGCACGCAGCGTCCTGAACGCAGTGAACGCAGCGAAGGCAATGGCGGCAAGCGCCGCGGTCGCGGTGAACGCGGCGAGGCGGCCGGCGGAAATCGCAACCGCAACGAACCGCGCAACGTCCAGAAACCCGCTGAAGCAAAATCCCAGGAACCGCGTCAACCCCGGCCACCGCGTCCACAGCGTGCTGCAGGCGAAGGTGCAGCCAAGGGCATGCCCGGCGCAGTGCAGGCCAACAGGACAGGCGAAGAGAAACCGGTGCTGGAAAACCAGGTAGCCGCACTCGAGCAAACGGAAGCCGCCACGCCGCCGCGCGAAGGCGGACGCCGCCGCGGTCGCCGCGGTGGTCGCAAGGAACGAGAGCATCGGGAAGCGGCAGCAGCGAATGGTGAAGCCCAGCGGTCCTTGGAGCCGGTCGATACCGCACCCGCCGGGCCGACGGAATATATCGCCTACCCGGACGGATATGTACGGCCCAGCGAATATATCGCGATGCCGACGGTCTATACGCCCAGTGTGCCTGCCGAGTTAGCGCCGACACTGCCTGCAGTAGTTGAAACGAACCTGCCCCAGGTTATTCCCGAAAACCTGCCCGCCACCGTGCCGGCGGCGCCGGTTGCAACCCGTCCCAAGGTTGCGCCACCTGCCCCTGTTCAGACATCGGCCTCGGCCGCGGCGTCCGGACTGATCCAGATCGAGACCGATCCGATCAAACTGGAAACCATGCCGGAATTTGCCGCCGGTGCTTCGGCCGGTGCCTCGGAAAGACACGCGCCGCGCCGCCGCCCGCGCCAGCGTGAAGTCTATGTCGAGAACGAACCGCTGGTGCAGATCGAAACGCAGGATACGCCCCAGGGATAAACCGGCGATAATTCCGGTTGGCAATAAACAAAGCCGCATGATGAAAATCATGCGGCTTTTTCATTTCCGGAAGCCTATTATTCGCTGAAATGCTTTTGCCGTATCTCCTCCAGCAGTCCCTGCGCCGCGTCTTCCACCATGTCCAGCACGCGTTCGAATCCATCCGCGCCGCCGTAATAGGGGTCGGGCACATCGCGCTCGCGGTGATAGCGCGCATAGTCGAGAAACAACTGCGCCCGGGTATCGCTGCCGGGCGGCGTGATGCGCTGCAGGATGGAGAGATTGGCCGAGTCCATCGCCAACACGTAATCGAAACGGCGGAAGTCGTCCTGTTCGACCTGCCGGCCGCGCAGCTTGCTCATGTCATAACCGCGCTGCCGTGCCGCGTGCTGCGCGCGCGCATCGGGTTTGTCGCCGATGTGGTAATCATGCGTGCCCGCCGAGTCGATTACGATCTGCCCGGACATCCCGGCACTCTCGACATAGTGGCGGAACACCGCTTCAGCAGTGGGCGATCTGCAAATGTTGCCCATGCAGACAAAGACTACCGAAATTTTTTTCTTCATTTCTTCTTTCGTTCCGGACATTGCGCTAATGCGGCCATATCGCCTGCGTTCGTCGTCATTGTAACCGCTCACCGCCAGGCATCATTACTTGACTGATTCACTCGGATTAATTATCATCGCACCCAGTCAACATTGAATACTCAACACTGAACCCAGCCAAATTTTAATCAGGAGAAATGCAAATGGAAATACCGAAACGCGACGGAGATGGCTATCTCGAGAGCATGGACGATTGGACACCGGAAATCGCGAAAGCGATGGCAGAGGCCGACAACTACGAATTGAACGACGAGAAGTGGGCGCAAATCCTGAAGGCCCGCGAGTTCTACGAAGAATTCGGTGCAGTGCCGCCGATCCGCAAATTCGCCAAATACATCGAGCAGGACCAGAAGGAAGTATTCGATCTGTGGATGACCGGCCCGATGAAGCCCATCACCAAATACGGCGGACTGCCGAAACCGACCGGCTGCGTCTGAGCCACAACCCTGCAATAAACACCCGGCAGCGCCTCCTTCGCGGGGCGCTGCGTCATTTCCGATGAACCGACTCGAACAGCTGAATTTCGACAATACCTTCGCCAGCCTGCCGGACAGCTTTCACAGCCGGCTGATCCCGACGCCGCTGCCCGATCCCTATCTGGTCAGCTTCAATGCCAATGCGGCGCAGCTGATCGATCTCGACAGCGCGGAAGCAGCGCGCGCCGATTTCGCCGAGCACTTCACCGGCAACCGCCTGCTGCCCGGTGCCGAGCCGCTGTCCATGCTGTACGCGGGGCACCAGTTCGGCCATTTCGTGCCGCAGCTTGGCGACGGCCGCGCGATCCTGCTCGGCGAGGTACGCAACCGCTCAGGCGAACTCTGGGATGTGCAGCTCAAGGGCGCCGGCATCACGCCGTATTCGCGCGACGGCGACGGCCGCGCGGTGCTGCGTTCCAGCATCCGCGAATACCTGTGCTCGGAAGCGATGCACGGGCTGGGCATCCCGACCAGCCGCGCGCTGTGCGTCGTCGGCAGCGATGAAGAGGTGTATCGCGAGCGCATCGAAACCGCCGCGGTGCTGACCCGGCTCGCACCGTCGCATGTGCGCTTCGGCTCGTTCGAAGTGTTCTTTTCGCGCGGCCAGCATCAGCAGATCGCTACGCTGGCCGACTACCTGATCGCCCGGCATTTTCCGCATCTTGCAGAAAACCCGGAGAATAAATCTGGCGACAAATACCTGATGTTACTGAACGAGGTCACGCAGCGCACCGCGAAACTGATGGCGCAGTGGCAGGCGGTCGGCTTCTCGCACGGCGTGATGAACACCGACAACATGTCGATACTCGGACTGACCTTCGACTACGGTCCGTTCGGCTTCATGGAAAACTACAACCCCGGCTATATCTGCAACCACTCCGATCCGCGCGGCCGTTACGCCTACGACCAGCAGCCGCAGGTCGGGCTGTGGAACCTCGCCTGCCTCGCGCAGGCATTGTCGCCGCTGATCGAGAAACAGCACGCTCACGAGGTGCTGGACGGTTACGCGCCGGCCTACCACCGGCACTATGCGGAATTGATGGGCGCCAAACTGGGGCTGGAAAATAGCCACGACGACGATATCCAGCTGATCGGCGCGCTGCTGCAGATCATGCACAACAG
Organism: uncultured beta proteobacterium; assembly: GCA_963827265.1. Taxonomy (GTDB): domain Bacteria; phylum Pseudomonadota; class Gammaproteobacteria; order Burkholderiales; family Gallionellaceae; genus Gallionella. The sequence continues at coordinate 176,970 of CAWHAD010000013.1, forward strand.
CCAGGTCGATTACACCAGGCTGTTTCGCAGCCTCGGGAATTTCGATTCATCGCCCGGCGCGGCCAACGAAAAATTGCGCGACCAGTTCATCGACCGCGCCGCATTCGATGCGTGGGCCGCTGACTACCGCGCGCGGCTGCAGCAGGAATCGGGCAGCGACCGCGAGCGCAAGGTACGCATGGACGCGGCGAATCCGAAATACATCCTGCGCAATTATCTCGCGCAGAATGCGATCGAACGTGCGGAAAAGCAGCGCGATTATTCGGAGATCGACCGGCTGCTGGCGCTGCTGGCCAGACCGTTCGACGAACAGCCGGGAATGGAAAGTTATGCTGCCGCGCCGCCGGACTGGGCGCGGCAGATCGAAGTCAGCTGCTCGTCCTGACCAGCAGCCGAATCCCGGTGGGTCAGCCTTTCTTGCGCATTCCGCCCAGGCTGTATGCTCCGCCTCCCGCCACCGAAAGAAACAGGAACACGAAGCAGTAAATCACCGCCAGTTCGCCGTGGTTCAGGATAGGCAGGAGCCCGCCCGGTGCATGCGCCATGAAATAGGCGACCGCCATTTCGCCGGACAGGATGAAAGCGACCGGACGGGTACACAGTCCGATCAGGATCATCGTTCCGCCGACCAGTTCCAGTATCCCGGCCAGGCCCATCAACGAGACCAGCTGCAGGCCGTCGAACATCGCGATATGCGGGAAACCAAAAAGCTTTGCGGAGCCATGCTGCAAAAACAGGAAGCCGATCACGATGCGCATGATGCCCAGAATGCGGGGAGTCCAGACCTTGCAGGTTTCTTCGGAAAAAATCATGATTATTCGCTCCAGTAAATGTGTCGATCGAGGGATGGAACTATCTGCTGCCGGAACGGCAGTCTTGCGCCAAGCGCGCACAATCTAGCATACAAAGGCGAAAATTGGTTGCCGCAATGCGCGGCGCTCGAAACCGCGCTTGTCAGGCCAGGCGGCGCAATCGGGCAGCGGTTTCCGGCAGTGCGGAGACGTGCCTAGGCTTTTTCGGTAGCGGACTTGCGCTGGAAGATCGCCGCGACCGGCTTCCTGGTCTTGGCGACCGGGTGCTGCTCCGGCTGTTTGGGGATGGCGGCGGTGCTGCTGGGTTCGTAGGGCTTGTCGAACCACGGATCGTGGCTGGGTTTTTTCGGCGCGGCCGGGCGCGCGTGGCCGCGCTCCGCATATTCGCCGCGCGGCGAACGGCTCCGGTCTGTGTGTTCGCCCCGTGGCGCATGGCCATGAGGTTCGCGCGGCGCGGCGCGTGAACTGCTTCGCGCCTGATGCGGAATCACGGCCGTTTCCTTGTCGATATCCTTCCTGATCAGCTTCTCGATTTCCTTCAGGTATTTTTCCTCTTCCGGCGACACCAGCGAGATCGCCTTGCCGAATGCGCCGGCGCGGCCGGTGCGGCCGATGCGGTGCACATAATCTTCCGGCGCGTGCGGGATCTCGTAGTTGATCACCATCGGCAGCTGGTCGATATCCAGGCCGCGCGCGGCAACATCGGTGCCGATCAGCACGGTGACCGATCCATTCTTGAATGCTTCGAGCGCCTTGATGCGTTCCAGCTGGGTCTTGTCGCCATGGATCGCATCGGCGGCAACGCCCTCCTTCTGCAATTGCTTGGCAAGACGGCCCGCCGTGATCTTGGTCTTGGTGAACACCAGCACCTGCGACGCATCGCTGCCGCGCAACAACTGCGCGAGCAGCACATGCTTGTCCGCCTGTTCCACCAGATAGACCTTCTGCGTGACATTCTCGGCAGTCGCATTGCTGCGGGCGACCTCGATCAGCTTGGGCCGGGTCAGGAATTCCGCGGACAACTTCTTGATCTCGGTCGAGAACGTCGCGGAGAACATCAGGTTCTGCCGTTTTTTCGGCAACAGCGCGAGGATGCGTTTCAGGTCGGGCATGAAGCCCATGTCCAGCATGCGGTCCGCCTCGTCCAGCACCAGCATCTGCACCTGCCCCAGCTGCACCGACTTCATCTCGATGTGATCCAGCAGGCGTCCCGGCGTCGCGACCAGGATTTCCACGCCCCGCTTCAGCGTCGGCGTCTGCGTCCTGATATCCACGCCGCCGAACACCACCAGCGAGCGCAGCCTGGTGTGTTTCGCGTAAGTCTTCACGCTTTCTTCGACCTGGATCGCCAGCTCGCGGGTCGGCACCAGGATCAGTGCGCGCACCGGATGGCGCGCCGGCGAAGTGCTGGGATTCGCATCCGGCAGCAATTTCTGCAGCATCGGCAACGCGAATGCGGCCGTCTTGCCGGTGCCGGTTTGCGCGCCGGCCATCAGGTCGCTGCCTTCGAGCACCAGCGGGATGGCTTCGGCCTGGATCGGGGTGGGAGTGGTGTAGCCGGACTCGGTCAGCGCCTTGAGGATTTCCGGAGCCAACTTCAAATCTGAAAAACTAGTCGTCGTCAATTTTCTGATCTCTTCATGATGATCGGGAACAGCGCTTCCCTTCGAGACCCGCATTATACGCCTCCGGTTCAGGCTGACCACCAGAATAGCCTAACTGATTGTTTCTAAGTGTTTATATTTGTATCCGGAACCCGCTTTCAGCGCCTGCGCCCAGCACCCTTACGCAGGGGATCGAGCAGGGACGACAGGCCGTTGTGGTCCAGCTCCTGCATCAGCGCCAGCAACTGTCCGAGCTCGCCGGGCGGAAAACCCTTGCGCGCGAACCAGTTCAGGTAATTTCCGGGCAGGTCCGCGATCTTGCGGCCCTTGTATTTGCCGTAAGGCATTTCGCGGGTGAGCAGCAGCTCCAGTTGTTCGTGGTTCATTGCGATATTCATCTATTCCGGAATTCAAATCGGTGCCGGACCAAGTAATTGCTTCAACCGGCATTGGTATCCATCGTCACCGGCTGGTTCATCTCCGCACCGGTCCCGATGCGTTCGTATTCGGCGATCACCTGCGCACCCAGCAACAGCAGCGTGGCGGCCAGTTCCATGCTGAGCAGCACGATGATGGCCGTGGTCAGCGAACCGTATACCACGCTCACCTGCGACAGCGTGCCCAGATACCAGCCCAGCGCATGGCGGATGATTTCCCACAGCAGCGCTGCCGTGGCGCCGCCGATCAGCGCGTGACTGGCGGACAGCCTGCCCACCGGCATGAAGTAGTAGATCGACGAAATCAGCAGGATCTCGCCGAGCACGCCGGCAACGTAGATCAGCCAGCGCGAGAATCCGCTCAGCGACCAGCTATGCCCGAGGATAACGATATGCTCGCCGCCGATTGCCGCGAGGTCGACGATCACGAAGGTGCCGACGAACAGCACCGCGCCGATGAAAAAGATATAGCCGAACGGCAACAGCAGGGAAACGAGGATGTGCCGCCGGCGCTGCGCCACCCGGTGCAAAAAGATCACGGAAATTGCGTTCTCCAGCACCTTGAAGCCGAGCGAGCTGAAAAACAGCATCGTGACAAACAGCACCCAGCCGATCACTTCGCGGTGAGCGAGAAATGCCTCCAGCTCCGCAACCACCGCATTGTTTTCTCCCGGCACCACATACGCCAATGCGGTGTTGATCGTCGCCAGCAACACGTCCTGGTCGATCACCTGCGACAGCGCGATCACCATCAGGATCAGCAGCGGCACGATGGAAAGCAACGCGTAATACGCGACCGCGCCGGCGAGCAGCAGGCCCTGATTGGCCCGGAATGCTTTCAGGACCCCGAACGAGAATGCGACCGGGTTTTTCAGAACGTGGGCTGTTCTCGGGTCGATGAGCTTCATGGTTGGCAAGCCGGATTTATTGTTTCGATTCTGCGAGTATCTCAGAACAACCCGGTTCGCGCACCGGTTTTGCCGGTCAGATGCTGTTCAGCGCGCGGCTGGGGTTGCCTTGATGATGAGTGCGGCGCGAAATTCCCCTGATGACAAGTGGGGCGAAAAATCAAAGACGCCGCAGGTCGCCCGGAATATCGATGTCGGCGAGGATGCCGGGATCGTCAACCACGATCTCGGTCACGCTGGCACTGTCCCGTTCCAGCAGCCGCCGGGCCCCGTTGTCGCCCTGCAGTTCCAGCAGCTGGTCGTAGTAGCGGGAAGCGAATCCGACCGGATGGCCGCGCCTGCCGGCATGGCTTGGCGCGGCCAGCGCGGCGCCGTCGAACAGCGCATTGCGCACACCCGCGATCGCGGTCACCGGAACGGCCGGCATATCGGCCAGCCCGATCAGCCAGCCGGTTGCGTCATGGTTTGCGCGCACGCCGCAGACCAGGCTGGCGGCCATACCCTGGGTGGCATCAGCACATTCGATCCAGTTTATCGCTGCCGCCCCGGTCTCGCCCAGCGCGGTTTCGCCCAGTGCGAATTCGATGGCGCTGCAGAATGATTCGGCCCCCGCCCGAACGACTACCGTGATCTGTCCGAACGTCTCCAGCCAGGGCAGCAGGCTGTGCGCGGCGAGCGGCAGCGTCACGCCGCGCAGCGTCAGCGGATGCAGCAGCTTGTCCGAACCGAAACGGCGCGATGCGCCGGCAGCCAGCACGATGGCGGCAATGTTGTCCGCAACCGCCACGGTTCAGGCAAACGATTCCTGGTCGAACGGCATGCGCCGCATGCGCTTGCCGGTCAGCCTGAACACCGCGTTGGCCACCGCCGGCGCGATCGGCGGCAGTGCCCGGTTCGCCGATGCCGGTGGGTGCCTCGTTGCTTGCGACGATATGCACCTCGACCTGCGGCATTTCGGAATAGCGCAGCGGCGGATAGTCGTTGAAGTTGGATTGCATCACGCGGCCGTTCTCCAGCGTGATCTCGCCATGCAGCGCGGCGGAGAGTCCGTAGACGATCGCGCTCTCGATCTGCTGATGCACGCCGTCCGGATTGATGACCATGGCCGCAATCGACCGCGGCGACCACGCGATGCACGCGGATCTTGCCGTTTTCCAGCGACACTTCGGCGATCTCTGCCACATAGCTGTCGAACGACTTGTGCACCGCGACACCGTAGGCATGACCGGCGCGGCAATTTCTTTTTGCCCCAGCCGGCTTTTTCCGCGGCCAGTTTCAGCACGCCGCGGTAACGCGAATCGGCAGGCAGGATGTCCGAGCCGGTAGGCGACCGGATCTTTGCTTCGGCAAGATGCGCCAGTTCGTCGATCATCGTTTCGACCACGAACGCGGTATGCGAGTGGCCGACCGAGCGCCACCACTGCACCGGCACCTCATTCTTCGTGGCTGTGCAGTTCGACCTGCAGGTTGGGGATCACATAGGGCACATCGCCGCGCCCTCCACCGAGGTGGCATCGATGCCGTTCTTGCATCATGAAAGCCTTCGAACGGTGTATCGGCAACGATGGACTGGCCGACGATGGTGTGTTTCCAGGCCAGCGGCTTGCCGTCCTTCGCGATACCCGCCTCGATGCGGTCGGCCCACATCGGCCGGTAGTAGCCGCCGCGCGTGTCGTCCTCGCGCGTCCACACCACCTTGATCGGCTTGCCGATCGCCATCGCCACCTGCACCGCCTCGATCACGAAATCGGATCGCGGATTGGCGCGCCGGCCGAAACCGCCGCCGAGGAAAGTGGTATGGATTTCCACCTGTTCCGGTTTCAGCCCGGCGGTCTTTGCCGCCATGTTGCGGTCCATGGTCTGCATCTGGGTGCCGGTCCAGATGGTGCAGTGATCGGGCTTCAGGTCCACCACCACGTTGAGCGGCTCCATCGCGGCGTGCGCCAGATACGGCACCTCATATTCGGCGCTGACCGTCTTGTGCGCCTCCTTGAAGCCCTTGCACCGGTATCGCCATCCTTGCGCGCCACCGCACCCGGCTGTTTTTGCCAGCTCGAGATATTCCGCAAACATCTTCGGGGTGGACAGTGCCGCACCCGGACCTTCGTCCCATTCGATCTCCAGCAGGTCGCGCGCGGTCTTGGCCGGCCAGAAACCGGATGCGGCGACCGCGATGCCGGTCGGCACCTGGTAGATGCCCTGCACGCCCGCGCACCTTGCGCGCCTCGGTTGCATCGAAGCGTTTCACCTTGCCGCCGAACACCGGGCTGCGCGCGATCACCACCGTCAGCATGCCGGGCAGATAGACGTCGAGGCCGAACTGCGCGGTGCCGTTGATCTTGGCCGGCGTGTCGAGGCGCTTGGTCGGCTTGCCGATGATCTTGAAATCCTTGGGCGACTTCAGCGCGACTTGTCCGGCAGCGGCAGCTTGTTCGCCGCATCGGCCAGCGCGCCGTAGCTCGCGCTCTTGCCGCTGGCGGCATGGATCACCTGGCTGTTCTCGGCATGGCATTCGCTTTCCGGCACGCCCCATTGCTGCGCCGCGGCGCGGATCAGCATCATCCTGCCGCTCGCGCCGACGCGCCGAGCTGCTCCCACGACGACGGGATGCTGGAACTGCCGCCGGTCATCTGCATGCCCATGCCGGGGTGGTTGTACACCGCGGCCACCGGCGCGGACTCGACGCTGATGCGGCTCCAGTCGGCTTCCAGTTCCTCCGCGATCAGCATCGGCAGCGAGGTGTAGACGCCCTGCCCCATCTCGGACTTGTTGACGACGATGGTGATGCTGTCGTCCGGCGCGATGCGGATGAACGCGTTGGGCGGCCAGACTTCTTTGACAGGCTGGCCTTCCTTCGGCGGCGCATCGGCCGCATAGGCGCGGCCGCCCTTGCACCGGCAGGTAGAAGCTGATCACCAGGCCGCCCACCAGTGCGGCGGAATCCTTGAAGAACTTGCGGCGCGCCGGATTCGACACATCCCGATTCTGGGCAACCGCATTATTCAGGGTGGTTTCGATTTCGGTTTTCATGCGGCACCTCCTTTCTTCGCGGCCTGTTTCGCCGCATTCTGGATCGCCGAGCGGATGCGGTTGTAGGTACCGCAGCGGCACAGGATGCCGTCCATCGCGGCGCTGATCTGCGATTCGCTCGGATGCGGCGTGCTCCTTGAGCAGCGCGGTGGCCGCCATGATCTGGCCGGACTGGCAGTATCCGCATTGCGGCACGTCCACTTCCTGCCAGGCGGCCTGCACCGTTTTGCCCAGCGCGGTTTCGGCCAGTCCTTCGATCGTGGTGACCTGCTTGCCGCTGGCCATCGACACCGGCGTGACGCAGGAGCGCACCGCGCGGCCGTCCAGGTGCACGGTGCATGCGCCGCACTCCGCGATGCCGCAGCCGTATTTGGTGCCGGTCAGCTGCAGGTTGTCGCGCAGCACCCATAGCAATGGCGTGCCGGGGTCGGCATCGACTTTGGTCTTTGTTCCGTTGATATTTAAAGTGATCATGAGCACACCTCCTGCCTGCCTGTTTGAGTTTGATTGGGGGATTGAGTCTGATTGCTGTTCTGGGTGGCACCGGCCGGTTTCGCCGGCTGGTTACGTCCAGCCACTTGATTTCGAACCGCAATCAGATGCGCGAGTATGGACACCGCGATCTCCGGCGGCGTGCGGCTGCCGATGCGCAGGCCCACCGGCCCGTGCAGCCGTTCGATCTCCTGCGCGGTGAGGTCGAACAACGCGAGCCGCTCGCGGCGCTTTGCATTGTTGGCTTTGGAGCCGAGCGCACCGACATAGAACGCCGGCGATTTCAGCGCCTCCAGCAGCGCCATGTCGTCCAGCTTGGGATCGTGGGTCAGCGCGATGATCGCGGTCGAGTTGTCCGGCCTGCAGCGCCATCACCGCATCGTCCGGCATCTCGCTCGCTCAGCATGGTGTCCGGCACGTCCCAGGTCTGCGCGCATCTCCGCGCGCGGATCGCAGACGATGCACCTGGTAGTCGAGCGCCTGTGCCATGCGCGCGAGATAGGCGGAAGTCTGGCCGGCGCCGATGATCAGCATGCGCCAGCGCGGGCCGTGCACCGTGATCAGTGTCGAGCCGTCGAAGGAAATGTTGTCGGTGCGGCCGGCATCGTCGAGTTCGACCTGCTGCGAGCGAAGTGCAATGTGCGCCTGACCAGCCGGTGCGCCTGGACCAGTTGCAGCAGCTGCGCGACCCAGTCGCGTACTGCCAGTCTCCGGATTTGTGCAGTCTCCCGGATATGCCCAGGTTTCCGAATATGAACAGGTTCAACGACCACGCGGATCACGCCGCCGCACGGCAGCCTGAATCGCCTGGCTTCTTCCCTGGTGACGCCGAAGGTCAGCACCTCGCAGCGGTCGTTCGGCAATTCGCCGCGCTTTGCGCGCAGCACCAGGTCATCCTCGATGCAGCCGCCGGAAACCGAGCCGACCGCCAGGCCGTCGCCGCGCAGCGCGAGCATCGCGCCGGGGGGACGCGGGCTGGAACCGAAGGTTTCCACCACCGTGACCAGCCACAGGGACTGGCCGGTTGCCTGCCATTCGTGCAGGGTTTTCAGTACAGAAAGATCAACGCTATCCATTCATCCCTCCTCGTACCGGACAACACATCTCCAGCGGACGATTATTCTCCCAGAGATTTGCCCAGGTTTCCACTCGCTGCTGTAGCAATTTGTATCCGCGCCAGCTATCTCTTAATTTATTACCCGGCTATTTCTTATTAATTACATGGTTAGCGTCGGTCATTGCCTTGACCTAACCCTGATCCGCCGCCATCGCAAAACTTTTTCCGCCGCCGCGTATCCAAATTACCCGCAAACACGAAAGGAAAGGAGGATACCGTCATGCTGGATGTGAACAAAGCCACCACTTCCCCCAACGATCCCGAAGGCCACATGTTCGGCCTGGAGCACTGGTCGCCGCTGGTTGCGAAACGCAAGGCCGAAGCCGAAGGGGTAATTCTTTCCGACGAACACTGGGCGATCATCAACCACCTGCGCGATCGCTACCGCGAGCACGGCGGCGCAAAAAACGCACGCGAGATCGTCAACGAGCTGGAAGAAAAATTCACCGATGGCCGCGGGCGCGGCGTGCTGTACGAGCTGTTCCCCGGCGGACCGGTCAGCCAGGCCAGCCGCATCGCCGGCCTGCCGCTGCCGCCTTATTCCAGCGACCCGTCGTTCGGCAGCGTGGAATAGTTCGTTCTTTGTAGGAGCGGGCCATGCCCGCGAACAAACAAACAATCGCGGGCATGGCCCGCTCCTACAAAACACCACCAGGGATTCTCAGGTTAACCGGGCGCGATCACCTTTTTCTTGTTCTTGCCGGCCGGTTTGTTTTTGACCGGCCGTTTTTTTCCTGGCTTCCTGTCAGCTGTCGCGGCCTTCCTGTCGACCGCTGCGGCCTGCTTCGATTTTGCCAGCTCGGCCTCCGCCTTGGCCGTCTGCTCGGCCGCGACCCTGGCCTCGATCTTTTTGGTCACGATCTCGCCGCTGGCCGCCGCAAAGTTCAGCGCAATGCCGGGCGCGGCCCACGGCCCGCTGACCCGCACCGGAACGGTCACGCCGCGCAGCCCGTAAAGTTCGCCGGCGCTGTGCCGCTTCAGCGCTGAACTGACCGTCGCGGCGAGCCGGTAATCGATGCGGCCGGTATCGGGCGAATAATCGCCTTCGCCCGCGAGGCGGAACAGCGGCGAGCGCATGTCGAAACTGTTGCCGTGCGCGCTGCCATCCGCAATGTTGAACACCGCATCCAGGTTCGAGAAATCGGTGCTCTCGCTGAGCCGGGTTTCATGCACGCGCGGCGGATTGCTTGTGCCCAGATCGTCGTTGCCGCTGACCAGCGCGCTGCGCAGGTCGATGCCCTCCAGCGAACCGTGCGACAGCGCGAGCGACACGGTGCCGTTCAGCGACTTGCGCAGCGCGCCGATGCTGCCGCCTTCCGCGCTGAGGTCCGTCACCAGGTTGCCCCTGCCCTCCAGCTTGCCGGCGTTCGCGGTGTTCGCGAGCAGCGCCTTCATCCGGAAACCGCTCAGGTTCTGCCTGAGCGCAAATTGCGGTTTGCCCTGCGCGGTCGCGCTGATGCTGCCGCTCAGCGTGCCGCCGTACATTCTCGCGGTCAGCGGCGCTATCGTCAGCGCGGATTGCTCGATCTTGATATTCGCCGCCACACTGGTCGCGCGGAATTTCGCGGTGCTGATTTCGCCGGCATGCAGCGTGCCGTGCATCTCGGTGTCCTTGATGAAACCCAGGTCGACCGGCGTCGCATCGTTCTGGTAGCGTTTGGCCCAGTCGGCCGAGATATAGCGTTCCAGCGGCAGCCGATCAATCGCGAAATCGAAGGTGTAAGCGGGTTCCTTGAAATCCTGCAGCGCAACCTTGCCGGTGATCCTGCTGTCGTCGATATTCGCGTTGAAGGCGAGGTTCGCATTGCCTTCGGCAAGATCGGCCTGCAGGTTGCCGGTCGCGGTCGCGGCCAACCCGGCCGCCAGCATCGGATCGGTGGCCGACAAATTCAGCGCGATCGGATTGAACTGCAGCCTGGGTGCGGATTTATAGTCGAGACTGGCCGGGCTGGTGAGCTTGCCCTGCAGCGTGCGGCCGTCGCCCTTGAACGCGACATCGGCCTTGACTTGCGCGGTGCTCAACACGCCGCTGGCGGCAGCAAATGCCGGAACCTGCACCGCGGTGGTCCACTTCTCGTCGAACTGCGCCACCGTCGCATCGAGCGCGAGATCGCTGCCGCTCAGCACGCCCTTCGCGGATTGCAGCTTCGGCACATTCAGCTTCGCGGCGATGCTGCGCTGCCCGTAATTGCCGGTTGCCGAAACGGAAAGGTTCTCGGCCTGCAGCGATTGCCGGGCGGGAAAGAAATTCATTCCGCCCTTGAAGTTCATATCGATGTTGCTGAACCCGACCGCGGTGCCGCCCAGCGTGCCCTCGATGTCGGCGAACTCGTAGCGCCCCGCCTTGCGGTCGTAGTAGAAACGGCTCTTCAGGTCGATCACCGAATCGCTGCGCGCGACTTCGGAACTGAGATGGAAGCTCGCCTTCAGGTTGCCCGGCACCGCATCGGCCAGCCGCCCGGTTTCGATCTGCACATCCTGCAGCGCGACCCGCTGCCAGCGCATCTCGTCCTGCCAGTTCAGCGCGGAATGGGTCACGCGGATGCCGTCGATGTCGAACGTGAACGGCGCCAGCTTTTCATCGCGTATCTGCAGGTCGTCGTAATTGGTCGTGCCGTTCTTGTAGCGGATCAGGTTCACGCGCGCGCCGTCGACCTCGACATGGTCGAACACCAGCTGCTTCTTCAGCAGCGGCAGCCACGCGACATACAGCCGGGCGTCGTTGACCGATGCGAATTCGCGCGCGCTGTTGCGCTGGCTCAGCAGCATCTTGCCGGTGTCCAGGCCCAGCTTCGGGAAAAACGTGACCTTGATGTCGCCCTGCAGCACCAGCTCGCGCTGGGTGTGGTTCTTCACGTACTGGATGATCTGCGTCTTGAAACTGTTCGCGTTGAACGACAGGATGAACACCACGACGATCGCCGGAATGATCATCAGCACGATCAGCAACCCGGCGATTGCATAGCGGTAATGCTCCTTCGCAAGCGACTCGGCAAACGGCAGCTTGAACAGCCCCAAAGCCGAGACCAGCATGCCGATCACGCCATACAAACCGAGCAGCGCGTACTTGAAAGACTTCATTCCTGGTTCCTGATGGATACACCCGAAAAGGTGCGGTGCGGATTGTAACCTTGCGCCGGAAACTTGGGGGTCGCAGCCGACAAAGGATGCATTGCAGCAGACAAGCGTGCTGTCGGGCGAAAACGGGATGAAGATTCCGGGATGCGCATAGGCGCGGAACCTGATGCGAACGGCCGTCCGGCGAACCGGGATGACTGGTTATCAGGCTTGCACCGGCTTCAGCTCGGCGTCATGCTCGAACTTGGAGTTGACCCACAACATCAGATCGGAAAGCGCGGCTTCTTCGGTCAGCGAATGCCGCTGTTCGAGGTGAAACTGTGTCACGCCCGACTGTCCCGGCGTCTTGAGCACACGCGGCTTTTCGTACCACAGGCAGCTTGCCTGGAAGCCATGGCCTTCATGCTGCGTGATGAAAATCCGGAACACGCGCGTATCGACTTTGACCTCGTACGTTTTTGTCCACTTGATATCGCTCACGATGATTCTCCCCTGGAGTAAAGAGCCGCAGTAAAGGGCCGGCGTTAAAACACCGGCCCGCGGCTGCACATGATAGTACGGGCAAAAGCGAATGTCTTCACTTGACCCGCTCGACCAGCCCCGCATCGTCGCGCAGCCCGACCCGGTTCAATTCGCGGCTGACCGGTCATGCCTGCATCGAAGCCGGGTCATGCGGACGGATCAGCGGCAGCAGCCTGTCGGCGTCATGCAGTTGCGGTGTAAGCCAGGTGGGCCATTGATCCCGGTCCAGAATTACCGGCATGCGGTCATGGATCGTTTCCATCAGCGCGTTGGCCGAAGTGGTGATGATGCAGCAGGTGGTGATGTCCTCCCGTTCAGCATGATCCTTGCCGGCGCCGTGCCATGTCTCCCACAGCCCGGCAAACGCCATCGGCTCGCCGGACTTCATGCTCACATACCACGGCTGTTTGACGCCCTGCTCCGATTTCCATTCATAGAAGCCGGTTGCGGGGATGATGCAGCGGCGCTGCCTGAACGCAGACCGGAACGACGGCTTTTCCGCGACCGTCTCGCCGCGCGCATTCGCGAGCTAGTGGCCGATGGAAGCCTCCTTCGCCCAGGACGGAATCAGTCCCCACTTCATCGAGCCAGGATGCCGTTTGCCTTCCTGATCCGAAGTGATGGTAATGATGCGCGAAGAGGGTGCGATGTTTCAGGAAGGCGAAAACCCGATATCTCCGGACAAATCGAAGTGCTTCGCCAGTTCGCGGTAGGTTCCGGCCAGCACAAAACGTCCGCACATGTCAGACCTTTTTCCACGCTGCGCAACTGATTCGCGTACACAACAATCCGGCTCTCGGCAGCGCCGGCTGTTCCGGCGAAGTAACTGAACCAGGCTGGTGCAACGGTGAACAATCGGCGCCGCACCGTTCATCAGCCCTCAGGCAAATTCCCGGTCGGCGCGTGTGATCATTTGCCGATCTGCTTGCTGACTTTGTTTTCCCGACGATTCAGCTTGCGCTGCTCTTTCTTGCTGATATGGCCGCCGTTTTTCGAAGCCATCGCGCGTTCTTCCTTGCGGATACGGCGGTCCTTCTTGTGCAACTTGGCCGCTTTCGCCCTGGACATGTCGCCTTCCTTGACTTCCCGGTGGATGCGCTTGTCCTGATTGTTCAGGCGATTGTTGACTTCCTCGCGGCGCGGGTGAGTCTTGTCGAACTGGCTTTCCTCCGCAAAGCCGCTTGCAGACACGCCGCCAAACAGCAGGGCAGCCGAAATGAGAATGGTGGTGCGCATAGTGCGATTCATTGTATGGTCTCCAGAATTATTGTTGGTATGGCAATTGCCGATCAACTGCCACGTGCCCAATAACGCGGACTGCAATGATTCGATGACCGAACGAACAATGTGTTACACATGGTCAGGCTGATGCAGCAACGGAATGTCCCCGCGATCGGGTTACACCTTGTTCCCGAGCCACTCCGCATAGCTGATCCGCGCGACGTCGAAGCGGTCGGTGCTGCGGCAGTAGACCGAAGGCGAGCCCGAGCCGTCCGATCGGCGCGAAACCGTTGACGTGCATGCGCGGGCCCATCAGGTGATCGGCGACATGGAACATCACCACCTCGCCGATGATCAGCGTGTTCTTGCCGAGCTGCTGCGAGCTGTGCAGCTTGCATTCCATGCTGGCCTGCGACTCCGCCACCCGCGGCGGCTTGACCTTGACCGACGGCGCGGCATGCAGATTGGCCGCGGCCAGCTCGCTCTCGCCGAATGGGAAAGTCTGCCGCCGACACATTCATCGCGTCGAACAATTCCTCGGTCACCATGTTCACGACGAATTCGCCGCTGGCCAGGATATTCTTCGCGGTGTCTTTCATCTCGCCCGCGTCATTCACGCCGACGCTGACGATCAGGTAGATCGGGTTGCCGCTGACCGCGTTGAAAAAACTGAACGGCGCGAGGTTGACCACGCCGTCGGCATTCTGGCTGGTGACCCACGCGATCGGGCGCGGCACCACCAGGTTGGTCAGCAGCTTGTAGTTGTCGGGGGCGGAATGTTGGGATGGATCGATTTGCATGTGGATGCCTTTCTCTTAACAAAAATAACTTTGCAGCAGCAAAGATTGCGGAAATCATATTCAGCGCGAAGCGCGGTTAGATTAATTGCCTGTCATCAGATCACACCAGCATCAATACACCACATCATGATCGCCGACATTGATCGGAATGATTTCCCGGTCCCGGATCAGGAGCTCCAATGTGATGCGGTAAGAAAGATTGATGGAAACCGAATACAACCCTTGCAGCCTGCCGCTCAACGGATGCAATCGCAGTGAGGGATGCTGCGGGTTCAACTCCAGCAGTTGCAGCGTCTTCAGGTATTGCATTTCCAGCTCGGGATGGCGCTTGAGAAAGCGCGCAGCGCGTTTGTTGTATTGCTCGGTAAAGATCAGCTGGAAGGCCACGGCAGGTTACTGTTTATGCCTGCTACTTTTTGACCCGCTTCACGTGCACCGCTGCCGATTCCTTCACAAAACGGCCCGCCTTGATATCGGCATGCGTCTCGGCCAGCGCGGCTTCCAGTTCGCATTCCCGGAGGTAATGATATTGCGCAATCTCCATCACCACGAAGCGCTCCTTGCCGCGCACCGAGACGATGGCTTCAGGCCGCTCGGCCAGCACCGCCTCAATGGCGGCGACACCTCTTGTTTTCAGGTCATTGGCAGTCAGGTTGGACATGGCATATCTCCTCATGGAGTTATTGGTAATGCGCTGTATAGTACGTTGAATAGTACGATTAATCAAGCGCCGGATCGCCTTGCCGGGTATCTGTCCGGTTTTACATCTGTCGGTTTTACATCGGGCCGGTTTTACATCGGGCCGGTTTTACATCGGGCCGCCTGTGAACCCCGTCACGCGTTAAAATGTCTGTCATCCACCGGCCAACGCCAAATTCATTCCGGTTGCCGAATTTCACGGCTGCCCATTTTCAGGACCACCTCATGAACGAAGAACGCCTGGTCAATATCGAAACAAAAATCGCCCTGCAGGAAGACCTGCTCGAGGAACTGAACAAAACGGTCTACCAGCAGCAGAAAAAGCTGGACCAGCTTGAGGAAGTTTGCAGGACGCTGGCCAGGCACATCGAATCCTTGGCCGAATCCGGGGCCGAAGCAGGGACCGAGGGCCAGCCCGTTAACGAACGGCCGCCGCATTATTGAATATCCTGGCTACGCCCCGACCTTCATTTTTGAAATACACCTGAACAACCCGCCATGCTGAGCAAACCCCTGTTGAACAAATTAAGTGAGTTCCTATCTGCGATCATTGCCCCGGATCGTGTCGAAGGCCATCCGGAACACACCCTGCAACTGGCCACTGCCGTGCTGCTGATCGAGGTCATGCGCTCGGATGCCGAAAGCACCGCCGAAGAGCAGGCGACGATCCTGAAAATCCTCAGGGAACGGTTTCACCTGTCGGATGCGGAAGTGGCGCGACTATCGGAACGGGGACAAAAAACGGCAAAGGCCGCCAACGATTTTCAGCAGTTTACGTCCCTGATCAACCGGGAACTCAATCGATCCGAAAAGGTGCGCATCATCGAATACATGTGGCAGGTTGCCTATGCCGACAGGAAAATCAGCGCGCATGAAAACCATTTAATGCGCAAGATGGCCAGCCTGCTCTACATTCCGCATGACGACTACATCGCCGCCAAGATGCGCGCCAAGCCCGCCGATCTGGAATAACGCCGCCTGAACCAAACCCAATCGCCCCGGCCCAGTGCCCAGAAACCCGGTGCCAGAAGCCCGCTACCCGGAGCTTAAGTAAAAGTGCCTCAGTGAACCGAACCGCTGCCGTCCAGCAATACCTCTGCCGCGAACACCTGCTCGGCATCCACCTTGTCGAAGCGGTATTGCTGATTGCAGAACTCGCAGCCCACCTCCACCATGCCCTGCTCGGCCAGCACCGACTGCACCTCGTCCCAGCCGAGCATCTTCAGCATGCGCGCCACCCGGTCGCGTGAGCAGGTGCACCGGAACGCGACAAGGTGCGCATCGAACAGGCGCACATCTTCCTCGCCGTACAGCCTGCGGATCAATTCCAGCGCCGGCAGGCCGAGCAGCTCCTCGCGCTTCAGCGTATCGGTCAGCATCGTCACGCGCTGCCATGTCTCGGCATCCCGATCCTCATCCTGGCCGTCATCCAGCCAATCATCATGTTTGGCAACGGCATGGCCGCCATCGCCCGGCATCTTCTGCAGCAACAGCCCCGCCGCGCCCTGCGCATCCGCCGCCAGCCACAGACGCGTCTCCAGCTGATCCGAGCGCAGCATGTAGTTCTGCAGCACCTCGGCCACGCTGCTGCCGTCCAGCGCGACGATGCCCTGATAGGTCTGCCCGCCATCGCGCGGATCCAGCGTGATCACGAAACGCCCGTCGCCCACCATCTGCGCAAAGCCGATCCCGTCCAGCTCGCCCTGCCACTTCGCGGTGGCGCGCACATTCAGCTCGCCGTCGCACTCGACCACCAGCAGCGTCACCGGCCCCCGCCCCTGTATCTGCAGGATCAGCGAACCTTTCAGCTTCAGCGTCGCCGCCAGCAGCACCGCCGCCGCCATCAGCTCGCCCATCACCGCGCGCAGCGCCGCGGGATAGTCGTGCCGCTCCAGCACCGCGCGCCAGGCATCATCGAGATGCACCAGCTCGCCGCGCACATGGGATTGTTCGAACAGGAAACGTTGCAGGGAATCGGGATGGGGTTTCATTTTCATGGTGCACGATTTTAACATGCCGGCATGGGCGCTTTCGAATGGCGTCCCGGAGTAAATCGGGTACCGTCCCTGATTCTTATCAGCGCGTGCCTGTTGGAGTGGTTGACAACACTGCAGTCTGTTGTTATTGTCTCCAACATGAAAGCCCGCGAATTATTCAACCGCCGCGTGTCTGTCGCTGAACAGGAGTTTGCGGAATTGGTGCTTTGGGAAGTGCCCGAGCCAGTTTCCGGCAGCAAGCATCGCCACAAATACCGGCTGGCGTTCGTGGCTGCGGGAAAATGTGTGCTACGTTACGACAACGAGTCGGGCAAGGGCGACCACAAGCATGTGGGGGGCCGGGAAGTGAAATACCGCTTCGTCTCGGCTGATAAGCTGGTGGAGGATTTTTTTGAGGATGTGAAGAGGTGGCGAGATGAAAACAGTAACGATTGATATCCGGCCCCTGGCCGACACGCTGGGTGATTTCACCCAGACATGGAAGAGCGGAAAGTCTACCGCGCCGCGCATCAGCTTTGAATCGCCCGAGCTGATGTTCAAGGTACTGTCCGGCAAACGCTGGGAGCTGCTGAACGCGATGACGGGCGCGGGAGCCATGTCCATCCGCGAGGCGGCGCGGCGCGTAGAGCGCGATGTCAAAGCCGTGCACGGTGACGTGACCGCACTGCTTAACGCCGGGCTGCTGTCAAAAACAGACGATGGCATGATCGTCTTTCCGTTTGATGCCATCCACGTGGATTTCATGCTCAAGGCGGCTTGAGGGCTACGCAGTTTTTCCGGATCAATACAGACCAGCAGTAATTGTTGCAAAGCGAAAGCCCGGCATTGCCGGGCTTTTTTCATAAGAACAATTTCGCTGTTTACCCGGTTTGTTTCCTGCCCTGTATCTGCAGCATCAGCGCACCATGTCCGGTGAAGGCATAGGGCAAGGATGGCGAACACTTTAGCCTTCCGAGGTGGTCACAATTTGTGACCACCTCGGTCTTGTCGTCACTGTTGAGTTGAAAAATGAAATCATCCGGGAAGTGTTACAAATTCCACTTGACCGCCTGATTCTGTAGGAGCGGGCCCTGCGTGT
Source organism: uncultured beta proteobacterium (assembly GCA_963827265.1). Lineage (GTDB taxonomy): Bacteria > Pseudomonadota > Gammaproteobacteria > Burkholderiales > Gallionellaceae > Gallionella. The sequence continues at coordinate 194,765 of CAWHAD010000013.1, forward strand.
GTTGTTGGGGCTGTGTCAACTTTGCACTCAACTTGTTGAGTAGCAAATTGCCTGACTTAGTTATTAGCCCCTTAGTGACAATTCCACACGCAGCTTGCTGCGTATAACCAACCACTTGGCAAAGGTTTTTTGTTGCTTAGTGGGTGGCTAGTAGTTTCATCAGTGGATTGCCTGCCTTTGGTACAACCACGGCGGTGACGATCTTGTCCAGCCTTTGGTTGGTTACAAGTCGCCTGCAATGCGACTCCTCGCGGGTGCCGCCCGCGAACAAATTACAATCGCGGGCATGGCCCGGTGACAATTCTGCATCTGCTTCAGCAGATAGCAGATTGCCTACTGTTAGTGCTCCTACCTCGCAGCTTACCTCTTGTATACTTCACCCACATTCACCCTCACCCAATTTCACCATGTCCGCAAATACGCCAGACCGCACCGCCGCCCTTGAATTAATCGACTTCATCGACGCCAGCCCCAGCCCCTGGCACGCGGTGGCGAGCGCCGAGGCGCGCCTGCAGAAGAACGGGTTTACCCGACTGGAAGAGGATGCGCGCTGGCAGCTCGCGGCGGGCGGACGCTATTACGTGGTGCGCGGCGGCGCGTCGCTGATCGCATTCGTGCTGGGCAGCCAGCCGATCGCGGAAGCCGGCTTTCGCATCGTCGGCGCCCATACCGATTCGCCCGGATTCAGGGTCAAGCCCAGGGCGGCATCCGGTAGTGATGGTCTCGCGCGCCTCGCGGTGGAAGTCTATGGCGGGCCGATACTGGCCACCTTCACCGACCGCGACCTGAGCCTGGCCGGGCGTGTCGTGCTGCGCACGGGGTCGGGTCAGACAACGCGGCTGGTGCGCTTCGAGCGGCCGCTGCTGCGGCTGCCCAATCTCGCGATCCACATGAACCGCGACGTCAACGAACAGGGCCTGAAGCTCAACAAGCAGACCGAACTGCCGCTGACCCTGGGCCAGCTTGGCGAAAGTGACGACGCCGAAGCGCTGTTGCGCAAGCTGCTGGCCGATGCCACCCACGACGATGCCGTCCATGCTGATGGCACAGGCGCAAATTCGGCAGACCTGCTGAGCTGGGAGCTGGCTGTCTACGACGTGCAGAAGGGCTGCCTGTGGGGCGCGAACGAAGAGTTCATCGCCAGTCGCCAGCTGGACAATCTGGCCTCCTGCTATGCGGCCCTGACCGCGCTGATCGCAACGAAGCAGCCCGCTGCCACCTGCGTGACGGCCCTATTCGACCACGAGGAAGTCGGCAGCGAGAGCGCCGCAGGTGCCGGCAGCAGCTTCATCACCGACGTGCTGGCCCGCATCGGTTCCCATGCGAAACTGGACGAAGAAGACAGGCAGCGTGCGATGGCGCGCAGCTTCTTCATCAGCGCCGACATGGCCCATGCCTACAACCCGAACTTCCCGAACGCCTACGAACCCGGCCACAAGGTGAAGGTGAACGGCGGGCCGGTCATCAAGACCAACGCCAACCAGCGCTACACCACCAACGCCGAGACCGCCGCCCGCTTCATCGGATTTTGCGAACAGGCCGGCGTGCCGTACCAGCAGTACGCGCACCGCAGCGACCTGGGTTGCGGCAGCACCATCGGGCCTATCGTGGCATCACAGTTGGGCGTTGCGAGTGTGGACGTCGGCTCGCCGATGTGGGCGATGCACAGCGCGCGCGAGAGCGCCGGGGTGCATGACCACGCCTACATGATTGCGGCGCTGACGGCGGCTTTCGGCAGTTGAGAAAATATGCTCGCCGCGCTGCCGGCATAGTCGATGCTGCCGAGGCACAATGACGAAACAAGCTGAAATGGATAGCAGGTCAAGATGAAGTTACATATCCTGAGCGACATACATTTGGAGTTTTCCGCATTCGAGCCGCCCAGGGCGGATGCTGACGTGGTCATCCTGGCCGGGGACATCGCTCACGCGTCGCTAGGCATCCAGTGGGCGCGCGATACCTTTCCGGACAAACCCATCGTCTATGTGCCCGGCAACCACGAATTCTATCGCGCGGACAGGCCACAGACGCTGGCCGCCATGCATAGCGCGGCCAGGGAATACGGCATACACCTGCTCGATGAGGATGAAGTCGTGATCCAGACCAGGGGCGGGCAGGAACGCGTGCGCTTTCTCGGGTGCACACTATGGACCGACTTTTGCCTGTTCGGAGAGGAGCGCTTGCACGACGCGACGACTGCGGGGGAGAAATCCCTGGCCGATTTCCGAATCATTCGCGAAGGGGCTGGGGGCTTTACCCCGGAGCGCTCGATCGAACTGCACAAGCACGCACTTGCATGGCTAAAAGGCATGCTCGATACGCCATTCGACGGCAAGACGGTCGTGGTGACGCATCACCTGCCGTCCAGGGGCTCGGTCGCAGACAGGTACAAGGCGGATTTGGTCTCGGCATGCTTTGCATCAGAACTGGACTACCTGTTCGGCAAAATGAGCCTGTGGGTGCATGGCCATACGCATGACAATTTCGATTATGAGGCGAACGGCACTCGTGTTGTCTGCAACCCGAGGGGATATGTGACTTCCCGTGGCGCGGAAAACCACGAATTCAACCCCGGCCTGGTGGTCAATATTTGACCGGCGAAGGACAGGTGGTTTTTGCTGGTGTCCCAGTATGAAATTGGCAGGACTGGAACAGACACGCGATGACGTGCAATCAACAAGCTGCCTTTAAGATTGATCAAAGAAAATGCCCGCGAACGATAGCTGACCAGCATTTTCAACCATAGGAGCAAAAGGGCGTCAGCCATAAAAAGCTCCGGCATGCCGGGGCTTGTTTGTTCAGCCAGGACGCTTTCACAGCCTGGATGTTTGCTCAAGTTTGCCCTTGGGGCCGGTAACCACGTCGAAGCTTACGCGCTGGTTTTCTTGCAGAGACTTGAAGCCCGCTGCACTGATTGCGGCACTGGCGGCGGCATTCGGCAGTTGAAACAAAAAACCTCGCAGCGATGCGAGGTTTTGCATGGGCAACATTCGTGGCCTATCCGTTCTTGGACAAATAGCACTTGACGGTTATAAACTATTTGTTTACTGTTCTGCAATGATACGTAACTTCGCCAGCGCAGAAACAGAGCAATTCTTTGTATCGGGTAAATCGCGACGATTTCCGACGGAAATTCTCAAACGGGCGGCAATGCGCTTGACCCAACTGGATGCCGCCACACGTATCGAAGACTTGCGATTGCCGCCATCAAACAGGCTTGAGGCTTTGGCTCATGACCGCGCAGGTCAATGGAGCATACGCATCAATGAGCAATGGCGAGTGTGCTTTCGTTTTGAAAACGGCGATGCTTACGACGTTGAGATCGTCGACTACCACTAAGGAGAATCATCATGGCAAAAAAAGGACTGCCCGCAATCCATCCGGGAGAATATCTGGGCGAGACACTGGGCGAGTTGAACCTCTCACAGGCCGGGTTCGCCCGCGCTATCGGTGTTTCGCCCATGCGAATTTCGCATGTCATTAAAGGATCGCGCCCGGTAACGGCCGAACTGGCACTGCTGTTCGGGCGAGCTTTCGACCAGTCGCCGCAATACTGGCTTAACCTGCAAGCGACTTATGATCTGAAGACAGCGGAGGCCAGCCTGGGCAAGCTGCTCAACAATGTGCATTTACTGGCGCATGCTTGATTGCAAGACCTGAACCCGACTTTGAATCGGTTCTTGCCATGCCCGCTTGTATCGCAGCAATCATCAAAGCCCAATAACGCTGTTGAATAATCGCGCCTTGTCCCTTATAGTGTACTTAACAGGCTAACCAGCAAGGTTGTGAAACATGACTGGCTCTCGCATTACACTTGATTCCAGCAAACGCGGAGGGCGTCCCTGCATCCGCAATCTGCGCATCAGCGTCTATGACGTGCTGGAGATGCTTGCCGAAGGTATGAGCGAAACAGACATCATCGAAGACTTCCCGGAGCTTGAGTCCGCAGATATTCGCGCCTGCCTCGCCTTTGCCGCAGACCGCGAACACAACCTGTACACAGTGGCTGTGTGATGAAACTGCTACTCGACGAAAATCTGTCGAGGCGCATTGTCCCCTACCTGCAAGCCGCCTTCCCCGGCTCTTCACAAGTTGCCTTGCTTGGCTTGGAAAGCAAGAGCGATTCTGAAATCTGGCAATATGCTGCGGCAGGGTGGCATCTCTGATGCCGGGTACCCACCGGCGTACTCCATTTTTCGGCTTTTATCGGTCCCCTTTATTTACTTGCTGGTGTAACATTACTTTTCGTGAAAACCATTCGGAGCATCTCATGAGCGCTACCACCCTTGAAATCCGTCCAGATTTGAAAATGCAGCTCGACCATTTGGCAGAAGAAATCCATCGCAGCGAAAGCGATCTGGCAAACGAGGCGGTGACACTTTATCTAGCGCAACAGCACCGCATCATTGGGCGCATTCAAGAAGGGCTGGCGCAGGCGCAACGGGGCGAGTTTGTTACGGACGAGGAGATGGAGGCGTTCTTCGCGCAATACACTGACCCCCAAGCATCCTGATACACGCACATGAAACTGCGATACACCCCGCGAGCCAAACTGGACCTTGCGGAGATTCACGATTACATCGCACAAGAAAATACACAGGCAGCAAGACGCGTCATCCTCCTCATCCGCAAAGCGGCTGAAACGCTACCGCAAAATCCTCATATTGGCAGAATGGGTCGAATCGTCGGAACCCGCGAATTAACCGTTGGACGCTTCCCGTTCATGCTTGCTTATCGCATCGAATCGGAAGAGATACAGATTTTGGCGGTAGTGCATACCGCCAGATTGTGGCCGGAAACTTTCTGATCCTTTAGTTGTAGTCGTCGTAATAACGATTACACCCTAAGCAGTCTGAAAAGAACTCAACAGACAGGATGCAAATTCATTCCGAACCCGACCCATTTAATTCAAAGCAGCCGTGTCGATAGATTATTGATGCAGGACTTAATTTAAACTGGAGCAGTTCAGTTTGGCGCGTTTTATCTTGAGGAATGCAACATGGTGGAGCATCACTAAGGGCCTCATATAGCCTTTTGTAATGCGATGCTGACCCTTTAACGCTCGATAGAACTCAATCAAATCAGCCAATCTTCCGCGCCTCGATCGCTTTGCGGCCCCAGTCATAAACATACCGCCCGCCAGAAAACACAGTGGTGGCAAACGTGGCAAACAGCAGCGCCTCTCGCCAAGGCCCATCGGGCAGGAAGCCAGCCTCAATGGCGAGCACAGTCACCAGCAGGATAAACGCCAGCGCTGTATTGAGCTTGGATATGCGGCTCGGCGCCATTATCAACTGGCCAATCAGGAAGTGAAACGCCAATGCTCCCGCAACGATCAGCACATCTCGCAGAATAACAGCCAGCGTAAACCACCAAGGCAACGCATGCTGGAAAGTGAGCAGCAGAGTAACCGTGAGCATCGTTAATTTATCTGCCAGCGGATCGGCAATCGCGCCAAAGCGGGTGCGCTGTTTCCAGTGCCGCGCAATCATGCCATCTGCCCAGTCAGACAGAGCTGAGATCATGAATAGCACACTGGCCGTACCGTATGCGCCTTCCAGCAGGCGCAACGCGATGAAAGGCACCAGGGCAATGCGCAACAGGGTGAGAGTGTTGGGAATATTGAACATTACAAAAGCTTACCATGTGCGCCAAGACTGACAACGAACGTTGCATAACTATTAATGCTTTGCGCCAGCACCAACGGGCCTATCGTGGCGTCACAGTTGGGGGCTGCGAGTGTCGACGTCGGCTCGCCGATGTGGGCGATGCACAGCGCGCGCGCGAGCGCCGGGGTGCATGACCACGCCTGCATGATTGCGGCGCTGGCAGCGGCGTTTAGCAGTTGAAACAAAGCAGGCGTTATTCTTTTCGCAAATTCAATTGGGCTTCGCCCCAGATGAATTCATGGCTCGATGGGTATTTTATTTCTTTGCCAGTTTTTTCCTGGCCGGGGGCAAATAGTTTTCTGCCGAAACCACCCGCTTGCCCGTTTTGCCTTCCAGCTCCAGCCGCGCTTTCTTCGCGATACCGCCGCCGGTTTTGGCTGCCGCCTCATTCTCGTTCATGCCGGTCGCATCCACGCTCTCGGCAATCTGGCGCGTGGACAACTCCGCCAGCGCGGTAAAGATCAGTTCCGCCTCGCTCATGTGGTCGCGCAGGTTTTGCGTCTTCAAGCCCTTCATCGCCTTGTGCGCCTTAACACCCACCCCGGCCCATTCCTGATGAATGATGTTGGTGAGGATGGCGAATTCCTCGCCCTCCTTGATGTCGTGGTTCGCCCAGTAATCGGTCAGCTTGTTGCGCGTCTCCTGCCCGGTCATGCGCTGCTGTATCCACTTCTCGCTGCGCCCGTGCTTCTGCCAGGTCTCGCGGGCGCGCTCCAGCGACAGCGCCGGGTCGGCCATCTCCTGCATCCGCTCGTAGCCCACCTTCGCCAGCCAGAGCTTGATCGGCTCGGCCTTCGGGCTGGGCACGGACTGCACCAGACGCAGCAAGGTTTCGGCGGTGGCAACATCGGTGAGGCGTTGCTTGCCGTCCTCGGCGGGCATTTTCAGCTGGTGACAATTTGTCACCAGTTGACTGCCTTCCTTGCCCAGCCGCTCTTTCAGCTTGTTCCAGTATTTTCTGGCAGTCTGGTAATCCGGCTGCTGGGTCAGCACCTGCACGATGTCCACCACCGAAAACCACCAGGTTTCCGTGGCCTCGTCATACACGCGGCGGATTTCATGTTCTTCAAAAATGGCTGGCTGGGGTTGCATGATCATGACTCCTTGTTCGTATATAGCTGCCGCTATTTTCCATCCGGCGCATCGAGCTTCAACCCGTGACAAAATGTCACGGCTTCACTACCTTCGGCTCCGAGCCGCTGTTTAAGCTTGCGCCAGTACGCACCAGTGTCGGGGCTGCTGGTAAACACGCCACACACATCAACAACAGAAAACCAACACGCCTCATTATGCCAAGTGCGACGGATAGCCTTTTCCTGAGAGACCACAAGATGGTCTTACGGCAGGTCTGGTATCGCAGATTTTTTGCTCAAACGTTCTTGCCGTTGATCAGGTTGATGATCACCTTGACCATGATCTCCCGCTCATCCGGCTTGCTCTCGGCGATCAGCAGGGTAAACGCGACTAGCGCATTGTCTGCGATACGCTTTTCTCCCATCGCGTTGATACAGGAAATCGTGACGCTGCAGAAACCAGACAAAAATCGCGGCGGCAATACGCTTGTTGCCATCGGTGAACGAATGATTCTTGACGATGAAGTACAGCAGATTCGCGGCCTTCTCTTCAATGCTGGGATAAAGCTCCTTGCCGTCGAAGGTCTGGTAGATCGTCTCCAGCGAGCTCTTGAAAGAATCGTCCTTTTCATTGCCGAACAGCCCGCCCAGATTCTCCTGCTTGCGCCACAGCAATATCTGCTGCATCGCCTCATCGTAAGCGATCTTTTCATGCGCCAGCGTGCGCGTCCCCATCACCTGCAAGCGCTGGTGATCGTAATCATCCAGCACCGTCAGCGCATGGCTGTACTTCTCCAGAATCGTCAGAATGCCGCGCGACTCGTCGGGAGATAAATTCTTGTTGTGGATCAACCGGGCAGACAAGGCGATCGCCTGCCTGAGCTCATCCATTTTTTCCTGCTGCGCCTCAAGCCGCTGCTGGTTAAGCGTGTAGCCCTGCACCAGATATTCACGCAGGCGTTGGGTTGCCCAGATGCGGAATTGCGTGCCCTTGATGGAATTGACCCGATATCCTACCGATATGACGGCGTCAAGGTTGTAAAAACGGATGCTGCGCCGGACTTGGCGTTTACCTTCCTGACGAACTACCGAGGAATCCTCGGTAGTTGCGCCTTCATCAAGCTCGCCGGATTCGTATATATTCTTCAGATGCAACCCGATGGTGTCGCTGTCCTTGTCAAACACCTCTGCCATCTGTGCTTGCGACAGCCAGAACGTGTCCTGTTCAAAGCGCACATCGATCTGAGTTTGACCGTCCGCGGTCTGGTAAATAGCGATTTGTCCGTTAGATTCGTTCATAATTTTCTCCTTCCTGCAGCCGTTCAATCTCGACTCGGATCGCGAGAATCACCGTGCAGAATGACAACCGCATCATAGAGAACGAACGTTCTTTGGTCAACCTGCGCGGAAAGGAAGGCAATGACAGAGTGAGTTTATTTTTCGCAAATTCAATTGGGCAACTCCGTCCCCATATCGTCCTCTGAATTGGAAATTAAGCCCGGACGAAAATGAATCTGACCAGCGCACATGCAAGCCATTAATGCGCGTCATTCCCGAGACGTTTCTGGTCGGGAATCCAGCCTCTGACTGGCCGCAATCATGGATCCCCGATAGAAACCTTCGGGGATGACGAAGGTGAGCCCGTCATCGCCGAAGCGCCCCGTCATTCCCTAAGCTTTTCCACTCCGTAATTTCCGAAACTCTCCCGCTCCGTCATTCCCGAAACGGTTCTGGTCGGGAATCCAGCTTCTGACTGGCCGCAATCATGGATCCCCGATAGAAACCTTCGGGGATGACGCGGTGGTTGCGTTCATGCTTTAACCTCAAAGTAAATTCAAACCAACTCTTCCCATAAATCCTTCCACATCGGATTCGCCTTCTCGATCAAATTTATTTTCCATTGCCTGTTCCATTTTTTGAGTTGCTTCTCTCGCTCTATCGCTGTCAGCATCTGCTCATGTAATTCGTAATACACCAGAGAATGAACCCCATATTTCTCCGTGAATCCTTCAACCAGATCATTCTTATGCTGCCAGATACGCTAAATCAGATCACTGGTTACACCAATGTACAAAGTGCCGTTATATCCACTCGCCAGAATATAAACCGCAGGCTGCTTGCCCATTACGCCACCTTAGTTATTGAATTTTCCATAATTGAAGACAGCACTGCATCATTAGTAACAGGGCCAAGGAAATAAAAAACTACCGTCATTCCCGCGCAGGCGGGAATCCAGTGAGTTTAAACAAAATGCATTTTCGTCTTGCTTGATTCCCGCCTGCGCGGGAATGACGTGGTAATTTTCTTGCTTTCCCCATTCCAATCAGGATGACTTAACACTGTCATCAATTATGTAAATCTCAATAGTTAAGATGAAGTGCTTCGCATTGTTTGGTGAATTGGCTTTCGCTGTGGTACGTATGCACTCATCATGGTCTTCCTCATCTGGATACCATATAGGGAAGATAAGGAAGCGCCGTACCCTGTGCAATGCGTGAAAAGTCGAATTGAGATAAAGCGTAGTAGAAGAACCGTGGGTCAATCTTGTCCACGCGCGGCACTGCCCCCATCATATTGTTATCCACGATGGTTTCGCGCACGATCTGTCGCAATCGATTCTGACGAAGTGCTTCACCAATCTTTGCAAAGATGGCCTTGCGGATTTCGCCTTCGTTGTTGGTGTTGCTGCTCATCGAGCCGTTGGCGAGCAGCAGCGCCATGCTGCCGTTGGGCGCGAGGTGGTGGATCATGTGCTGCATCCAGGCGAAGTTGGCGTTGCCTGCGGGCGGGATGCCGTACTTCCAGCGCGGGTCGTCGTCCTTCACGCCGGCGTTCCACTCCTTCATGTTGAAGGGCGGGTTGGCCATGATGAAGTCGGCGCGCAGGTCGGGGTGCTGGTCGCGGGTGAAGGTGTTGGCCGGCTCCTTGCCGAAGTCGAAGTCCATGCCGCGGATGGCCATGTTCATCGCGGCCAGCCGCCAGGTGGTGGGGTTGGATTCCTGGCCGTAGATGGAGATGCTGGCCGAGCTTGCCGCCGTGCTCCTCGATGAACTTCTCGCTCTGCACGAAGAAGCCGCCCGAGCCGCAGCAGGGGTCGTAGACGCGGCCCTGGTAGGGCTCGCAGCATTTCGACGATGAGGGTGACGATGCTCTTGGGCGTGTAGTACTGGCCGCCCTTCTTGCCCTCGGCGATGGCGAACTGGCCGAGGAAGTATTCGTAGACGTGGCCGAGGATGTCCTTGGCCTTGAGCGTGGCGTGCTTGAAGGGGATGTTGGCGATGAGGTCGATCAGGCTCGGGCAGCGCGGTGTCGATCTGCTTGCGGGCGTAGTCTTTTTCGAGCACGCCCTTGAGCTTGGGGTTCTCCTTCTCGACGGCTTCGAGCGCGTCGTCGATCAGGCGGCCGATGCCGTTGAACTTGTATTCGTAGGTCTTGCCGTTCTTGACCTTGAGCTACGGTGCCGATGGCGACCTTGGCGTTGTCCTTGATGAAGTCCCAGCGCGCCAGCGCGGGCACCCAGAAGACGTTCTTCTCGGTGTAGTAGTCGCGCGCTTCGAGTTCCTGCTCGATCAGCTCGGCGCCATCCGGCGCCGAGGTAGTAGTCGTTCTTCGGGATCGCGAACGCGGCTTCGCAGTTCTTCGCGGCGTTCCTTGAAGGCGTCGGACACGTACTTGAGGAAGATCAGGCCGAGGACGACGTGCTTGTAGACGGCGGCGTCGAGCATGGGCAGCAGCTTGTTGGCCGCCGTCCAGAGCTTCTTGTCGAGGTCGTTGAGGAATTGTTGTTCTTCTTGTTGCATTGTGTCTCCCCTTCAAGCCTGAGTTACATTGCACCGAATCCTAGCAGATTTCAGGGCACGACTTGTCGAGATCACCGCTCAATTTGCGCCTGCCAATCTAACTGCTGCTGCGTCATCCGAAATGTGCGATGATTTTGTGCGATGATGAAAATACTTTTACCCATACTGGCGGTGCTTATGGCAAGCTTTGCAGGATACTGCGGAGGGCGGGACGGGGTCGGCGCCGGGCGTGAGCCTGCCTCCACCACCCGCTACTGGCGCGATGAGTCTGGAAGAAGCGCTGGCGCATCGCCGCTCGGTGCGCGAATTTGCATCGGGGGCGCTGACGCTGGATGAAGTCTCACGGCTGGTGTGGGCGGCCCAGGGCACCACCCCGCCGACCGGGCGCACGGCGCCTTCTGCGGGCGCGACCTATCCGCTGGAAGTCTATCTGGTGGCGGGCGATGTCAAGGATCTATCCGCCGGTGTGTATCACTACCTTCCGGGCCAGCACCGGCTTGAGCCGTTGTCCGCTGGAGATATACGCCGGCCGCTGGCTGATGCCGCCGTTGATCAGGCATGGATAGGCCGGGCGGCGATGGTGGTGGTGATCGCCGCTGTCTACGAACGCACTGCTGCACGCTACGGCAGGCGCGCCGAACGCTATGTGCACATGGAAGCCGGCCACGCTGCCGAGAACCTGCTGCTGCAGGCAACCGCCCTGGGGCTGGGGGCGACGCCGGTGGGCGCTTTCAACGATGCGGAGGTTGCAGGCGTGTTGCGCCTGCCATCCGGCGAGGCGCCTTTGTACCTTATCCCGGTGGGCAGGATATCGCGGTGATGAGTGCGTAGCGCCTACAACACCAAACATTTCAGCGTTAGTGTCGAATGTCACAACGGCGAGATCAGCACGCTCTCGCGCAGTTTCTTGAACTGGTCGCGCAGCATCAAGAGCGAGAGGCAAGGTGCAAGGGACAAGGGACAAGGGACAAGGGACAAGGGAAACAAGATACAAGAGGAAAGAGGAAAGAGGACAAGAGGAAAGAGGAAAGGGACAAGGTGAAAGGCAAAGCATAAGGACAAAATAATATCGTTCATTGGGGTCATTGCGATGATTATTTGACAGCTATCCGGAAAAGTGCTCTGATGGCCGCCAATAAAAAATTGTTTTTCTTGTTTGTTTTGTAATGTCGCACTTACATACTCAAGGAGGCAAAAAATGCAAGTCACCCGAAGGCAATTCTTCAAAGTCTGCGCCGGCGGACTTGGCGCTTCCAGCATGGCGATGCTGGGCTTCGCGCCCAACGATGCGCTGGCGGAGGTGCGCGAGTTCAAGCTGACGCGCACGACCGAAACCCGCAACACCTGTCCATACTGTTCCGTAGGCTGCGGCATCCTGATCTACAACCTGGGCGATAAAGCCAAGAACGTCCACGGAAAAATCATCCATATCGAAGGCGACCCGGATCACCCGGTGAATCGCGGCACGCTATGCCCCAAAGGCGCCGGCCTGCTGGATTTCGTGGAGAGCCCCGACCGCCTCAAGTATCCCGAATACCGCGCCGCCGGCAGCAAGGAATGGACGCGCATCTCCTGGGACGATGCCTTTACCCGCATCGCCAAGCTGATGAAGGAAGACCGGGACAAGAATTTCATCGCGAAGAACAAGGACGGCGCCACGGTGAACCGCTGGTTGACCACCGGTTTCCTGGCCGCTTCCGCTTCCAGCAACGAATCAGGCTACCTCACACAGAAATTTGCCCGCAGCCTCGGACTGCTCGCATTCGATAATCAAGCGCGCGTCTGACACGGACCTACGGTGGCAAGTCTTGCCCCTACGTTCGGCCGAGGCGCGATGACCAACCATTGGGTCGATATCAAGAATACCGACCTGGTGCTGATCATGGGCGGCAATGCCGCCGAAGCACATCCCTGCGGCTTCAAATGGGTGACCGAAGCCAAGGCCCACCGCAATGCCAAGTTGATCGTCGTGGATCCGCGCTTCACGCGCTCCGCCGCGGTATCGGATTTTTACGCGCCGATACGCGCCGGTTCCGACATCGCCTTCCTGGGCGGGCTGATCAATTACCTGCTGACCAACGACAAGATTCACCATGAGTATGTGAAGAATTACACCGACTTCAGTTTCCTGGTGAACAACGAGTACAAGTTCGAGAACGGCATCTACTCCGGTTATAACAAGGAGAAGCGCAGCTACGACAAATCCACCTGGGGATACCAGATCGGCAAGGATGGCTTCGTGGTCACCGACCCGTCGCTGAAAAATCCGCGCTGCGTGTATCAGTTGATGAAGGCGCATTACTCGCGCTACACGCCGGATATGGTGTCCAATATCTGCGGCACGCCCAAGGATGATTTCCTGAAAATCTGCGGGATGATCGCGGAGACCTCCAGGCCCGACAAGACCATGACCATCATGTATGCGCTGGGCTGGACGCAGCACTCGTACGGCTCGCAGATGATCCGCACCGGTGCGATGGTGCAGTTGCTGCTGGGCAATATCGGCGCGGCAGGCGGCGGCATGAATGCGCTGCGCGGCCACTCCAACATCCAGGGCCTGACCGATCTGGGCTTGCTGTCCAATCTGTTGCCGGGTTACATGACGCTGCCCGGCGATGCCGAGCAGGACTACAAGACCTATATCGGGAAGCGCGCCTTCAAGCCGCTGCGCCCGAACCAGATGAGTTACTGGCAGAACTACGGCAAGTTCTTCGTCAGCAACATGAAGGCCTGGTTCGGCGATGCCGCGACCGAGAAGAACAACTGGTGCTACGACTGGCTGCCCAAGCTCGACAAGGGCTACGACATCCTGCAGGTGTTCGAGAACATGAACAACGGCCAGGTCAACGGCTACGTCTGCCAGGGCTTCAACCCGCTCGCGTCGGCGCCGTGCAAGGTGAAGGTGTCCGGCTCGCTCGCCAAACTCAAGTATCTGGTCATCATCGATCCGCTGACGACCGAGACCTCCGAGTTCTGGCAGAACCACGGCGAGTACAACGACGTCGATCCGTCCAAGATCCAGACCGAGGTGTTCCGCCTGCCTTCCACCTGCTTCGCGGAAGAGGACGGCTCGCTGGTCAGTTCCAGCCGCGTGCTGCAATGGCACTGGAAGGCGACCGAACCGCCGGCCGAGGCGAAAGGGGACGCCGAGATCGTCGCGGGCATCTTCCTGAAGCTGAGGGAGATGTACAAGAAGGACGGCGGCGCTTTCCCCGACCCCATCCTGAACCTGACCTGGAAACATCGCCAGCCGGATTCGCCTTCTGCCCGAGGAACTGGCCAAGGAATTTTCCGGCAAGGCTTTGAAGGATGTGACCGATCCCAAGGACAAGACCAAGGTGCTGGTAAAAGCCGGCGAGCAACTGAACGGTTTCGCGGAGTTGCGCGACGACGGTTCCACCTCGTGCGGTTGCTGGATCTTCTCTGGCTGCTGGTCCGAGAAGGGCAACCTGATGGCGCGGCGCGACAACTCCGATCCGTTCGGCATGGGGCAAACTCTCAACTGGGCATTTGCCTGGCCGGCGAACCGGCGCATCCTGTACAACCGCGCATCCTGCGATGTCGCCGGCAAACCTTTCGATCCGAAACGCAAGGTGATCGCCTGGGACGCTGCCGCGAAGAAATGGGCCGGCTCCGATATTCCCGACATCAGGCCCGACGCAGCGCCCGAGGAAGGCGTCAATCCGTTCATCATGAACCCGGAAGGCGTGGCGCGTTTCTTTGCCATCGACAAGATGGCGGAAGGTCCTTTCCCGGAACACTATGAACCGATGGAATCGCCGATAGCCAACAATCCCATGCATCCGGACAATCCGCTGGCGCGATCCAATCCTGCCGCGCGGGTGTTCAAGGAAGACTGGGCGACGTTCGGCAAGGCGGACAAGTTCCCGTATGTGGGGACGACCTATCGGCTCACCGAGCACTTTCACTTCTGGACCAAGCATGCGCGGTTGAATGCCATCATGCAGCCGGAACAGTTCGTGGAGATCGGCGAAGAGCTGGCCAAGGCGAAGGGCATCAAGGCCGGTGATCACGTGCGGGTCAAGTCCAATCGAGGTTTCATCATCGCCGTGGCGGTCGTCACCAAGCGTCTGAAGACGCTCACCGTGACAGGCCAGCCGGTGCATACCGTGGGCATCCCGATCCACTGGGGCTTTCTGGGTCTGGCCAAGAACGGCTACATCACCAACACCCTGACCCCGTTCGTGGGCGACGCTAACACCCAGACGCCCGAATTCAAAGCGTTCCTCGTGGACGTCGAGAAAGTATAGGAGGCGATATGGCACTGCAATCATTGGACATCAAAGCCCGTTCCGCCACGACGACGCCTTCCCCAAGCGTGCGGGAGACGATCCCGGTGGCGAAACTCATCGATATCTCCAAATGCATAGGCTGCAAGGCTTGCCAGGTGGCCTGCATGGAGTGGAACGATCTGCGCGACGAGATCGGCACCAATGTCGGCGTGTACGACAACCCGCCCAACCTGACCGACCAGTCCTGGACGGTGATGCGCTACTCCGAAGTGGAAGTGGAGGCGAACAAGCTGGAGTGGCTGATCCGCAAGGACGGCTGCATGCACTGCGCCGATCCGGGCTGCCTCAAGGCTTGTCCGGCGCCCGGCGCGATCGTGCAGTACAGCAACGGCATCGTCGATTTTCATCAGGAGAATTGCATCGGTTGCGGCTACTGCATCACCGGCTGCCCGTTCGATATTCCGCGCATCTCGAAAAAAGACAGCAAGGCGTACAAGTGCACGCTGTGCTCAGACCGCGTGGCGGTGGGGATGGAACCGGCCTGCGTGAAGACCTGCCCCACCGGCGCGATCGTGTTCGGCAGCAAGGATGACATGATCCTGCATGCAGAGGGGCGCGTCACCGACCTCAAGAGCCGCGGCTACATGAATGCGGGATTGTACGACCCGCAGGGAGTGGGCGGCACGCATGTGATGTATGTGCTGCAGCATGCCGACAAACCCGGAATATACAGCGGCCTGCCGAGCAACCCGTCGATCAGCCCGCTGGTCAGTTTGTGGAAGGGTGTCACCAAGCCGCTGTTAAGCCTGGGCATAGGCTTGACGGTGCTGGCCGGCTTCTTCCACTACATCAAGGCCGGACCCAACGAGGTGGAAGAAGAGGAAACGGAACAGTGACGCAAAGATTCTTAAGGAGCGATCATGAGCAACGAATCAAATCTGGTGCAACGCTACAACGTCAATGAGCGCGTCACCCACTGGGTGGTGGCCATCACTTTCGTGCTGCTGGCCTTCAGCGGGCTCGCGTTATTCCACCCGGCGTTCTTCTTCCTGACCAACCTGTTCGGCGGCGGTACCTGGTCGAGGATACTGCATCCCTTCATCGGCGTGGTCATGTTCGTGTTCTTCCTGATGCTGGCCGCAAGATTCTGGGATCAGAACCGGATCACCAGCGCCGACCGCGAGTGGAAGAAACATTTCGGCGATATTCTGGCGAACAAGGCGAAGAACCTGCCGGAGATCGGGAAATACAACATCGGCCAGAAATGGCTGTTCTGGGTGCTGGTGGTTGCGATTCCGGTCCTGCTTGTTTCCGGCTTCATCATCTGGCAACCCTATTTCGCGCCCGGCTTCCCGGTGGGCGCGGCCCGGATCGCTTCGCTGCTGCATGCGCTCGCCGCCTTCATCGCGATCATCACCATCATCGTGCATATCTACGCAGCCTATTGGACCAAAGGCTCGATACGCGCGATGACTCGCGGCACCGTGACCAGGGCCTGGGCCAGGCACCATCATCCTGCCTGGTATAAGGAAGTCAGCAAGGGATCCAAGTAGTGGCCGCCACCATCCTCGAACCGGGGCAGATCGAACCCCCGGCCGGCGACATCCCTTATCTGCGTTTGGCCGAACCTGATGTTTTCAGGCAGCGCGCAGAGCGCTTGCGGCAACTTTCCGAACAGCATTCATTCGGGCCTTACCTGAGCTTCCTCGCGACACTGGCGCAGGCACAGCATGAGGTGCTGAAAGACTTCCCGGCCGTGCCTCTGCCCTCGCCCGAACAACAATCAGTGTGCCGCGAACACGGCATGCCGGTGCTCGGCGCGCAGGCGTGGCAGCGGGACGCCGCGTGGCGGGACGGGCTGAAGGCGATATTGCACAAGATGCTGGCCTACCACCTGCCCGACCAGGCTGGCGCGACGATAGTGCGCCTGATGAAGCTCAGCGACGCCGAGCTGGAGGACATCGCGAACAAGTTGCTCGCGGGCGATCTGTCCACCGTCGGCGCGCAGGACATGCCGTTCGTCGCTGCCGCGTTGCAGGTTTACTGGACACACATGGCCCGGGAATTGGGCGAGCAATCCATCGGCAAGCTGGAACAAGGCGGCTTGTGCCCGGTGTGCGGCTCGCATCCGGTCGCCGGCATCGTGCGCATCGGCGGCGTGCATCAGGGATTGCGTTACCTGTCCTGCTCGCTGTGCGCTACCGAGTGGCACATGGTGCGCATCAAGTGCAGCAGTTGCGAATCCACGCGCGGCATCAGCTACTACGAACTGGAAGGTTCGAATGGTGCGATCAAGGCGGAGAGCTGCGACGAGTGCAACTCGTACCTGAAGTTGTTCTACATGGAAAAGGACCACCGGGTGGAACCGGTCGCCGACGACCTGGCCAGCCTGGCGCTGGATGTATTGATGGACGAGACCGGCAAGGCGCGCGGCGGCCCGAATCTGTTCTTCCATCCCGGCAGCGCCTGAATCAATTATTCAGGCCACCTCTAAAAATTCGTCATTGATAGAACTACTAGCCATTCGACTAAGCCCGCAAGCGGGCAAGTCGCTGGTTATCCGGCGAAGGCCGGAATCCAGTATTTTCAATTTGCTGGACACCGGCCTGCGCCGGTGTGACGAACTCTGAATTTTTAGGAGCACCTCCCCCGATTTAATCTTTCAGATTCAATACGACGTTTCCTTGCGTTCCACCAATAGATAAAAAATCAAGTCCGGGTCATAATAATATCCGTGTCCTTTGAGGGAGGGATGGTCCATGCAAAACCGTATGAACGAAAAATTTCTGTCTCCATTTGCCGGTGCGATGATTTTTGTCCTCGTGGCTATTGCCGGATTCGCCTATGTCAAATGGATGCCCTATTATGCCAAGGCGTTCTTCGCGCAAAGCCATCACGCCATAGGCGATTCGATTCTTTCGGGGAAAGCTGCTACTGCGCCGCCCGTATCATTGAGCGCGGCTGTGGACTACGCCATAGCCTATGGCAAGGCGATCTGGCAGGCGCTTGTACTGGGTCTGGTTCTCGGTTCCGGCATCAAGGTTCTTCTGCCGGCGCAGTGGGTGAGCGCAGCGCTTGGCCGACTGGGCTTCAGAAGCGTCGCGCTGGGCAGCCTGTTTGCGATACCCTGCATGATGTGCACCTGTTGTGCCGCACCGGTGGCTGTCGGCATGCGACAAAGCCGCGCATCGGTCGGCAGCGTGGTGTCCTGGTGGATGTCGAACCCGGTGCTGAATCCTGCGACGCTGGTGTTCATGGGCTTCGTGCTGGGATGGGGTTGGGCCCTGTTCAGGGTCGTGTTCGGCATTGCGATGGTGCTTGGAGTTGCCTATCTGGCAGAGCGTTATGCCGGACCGCACGAAGCCGTTACACTCGGGCAGGGTTTAACCCCTGATGTTGAGTCTTCAAATGGCAGCTTTCTGGCTCGCTGGGTGCGGGAGTTCGTGACCCTCGCGATCAGGCTCGTGCCCGAATACCTCGTTCTCGTTCTTCTGCTTGGCGCTGCCAGGGTCTGGCTTTTCCCGGTGCTTGGTGCACATGATGGGATATTCTGGATCGTCGCGATGGCACTTGCCGGCACGCTGTTTGTGATACCCACTGCAGGCGAAGTGCCCATTGTGCAGGCGATGTTTGCATTGGGCATGGGCGCGGGCCCTGCGGGAGCGCTCATCATGACTCTGCCTGCTGCCAGCCTGCCTTCGCTGGCCATGCTCGGCCGCATCTTCAGCTTGCGCATCCGTCTCGTGATCGCGGCCGGCGTTGTGCTTTCAGGCATAGTTGCCGGGTTCATAGCGATGATCGTATTTAACTCTTAAGATCCCGCAGGCCAGTCAACACAACGGCAGTGCCATTAGCTGGTAGCGATGTCCGCTTTTCGGCAGGCAGTTAGAATATGCGTATAACCGCTATGTGCCAATACCAGCCGTTCGAGAGTGTCCGCCAATTTTGAGTTCATGATGGCTCAACACTTCAAGCAAGGCGCAGGGGCAGCCGACGCAGGCGCTGCCCAGAGGCGGCGAACACTGCGTTGGCCACGGCCGGTGCGATGACCGGCACTCCGGGCTCGCCGACACCGCCCGGGGACGCCGTGCTTGGAACGATGTGTACTTCCACCTGCGGCATCTCCGGTAGCGTCAGCAGTGGGTAATCCCGGAAGCTGGCCTGCACAACGCGGCCCGCTTCAACGCGGATTGCTTCATACAGCGCAGCAGAAAGGCCGAAGGCGATAGCCCCTTCCATCTGCGCGCACACGGCATCCGGCAGCACGGCGACGCCGCAGTCGATCGCACAGGTCACGCGGAGAACCCGGATCGAACCGCCGGTCGTGTCCACCTCCACCACCTGAGCCACGACTCCGTCAAACGATCGGTAGACCGCCACGCCGCGACCCCGGCCGGCGCCCAAAGGAGTGCCCCAGCCGGCTTTTGCTGCAGCGAGTTCGAGGACAGCGCGATGGCGTGGCGCGTCTTCGAGCAGCGAGAGACGATAGTCCACTGGATCACGTCGGGCAGCAACGGCCAACTCGTCAACGAAGCATTCGACCGCAAAGGCATTGTTGGAGGCGCCCACCGAGCGCCAGGCGCCGGTGGGGAGCGCGGAGGCCACCTCCAGGTGCTCCTCGCACAGATGGGGAATGGCATAGGGAATGTCCACACCGCCCAGGGCAGTCTTGGCACCAGCGAGGCGAATCAAGCAGGCGGCCGGGCGACCGCTGGGGTCCAGCGTGGCTTGCAGCAACGCTGCATGGGTCGGGCGGTAGAAATCGTGCTGCAGATCGTCGGCGCGCGTCCAGAGCACTTGCACTGGGGTGCCGAGCTTCGCGGACAGTTCCACTGCCTCTGCGACGAAGTCTGTCTGCAGCCGCCGACCGAAGCCGCCGCCGAGGAACTCCGTATGCACGACCACCTTTTCTTCCGCTAGCCCGGTGAGTTCCGCCGCGACCGCCCGCGTATTCGCCTGATTCTGGGTGCCCGTCCAGATGTCACAGCCATCCGGGCGCACATCAGCCACACAGTTCATCGGCTCAATTGGCGCATGGGCGAGATATGGTGTCTGGTAGATCGCCTCGATGACTTGGTCAGCCTGCTTCAGCGCGCGCCTGGCGTTGCCCCGCTGCTCTGCGACCGTACCGCTCTTTTTCAGGGCGGCGAGCAACTGACCTTCGATGTTCACGCTGTCAAGCGAAGCATTAGGGCCCGGAATCCAGTCGATGGATAGCGCTTCCCGCCCGCGCAGTGCCGACCAGAAATCATCTGCGGCTACCGCGATGCCGCTGGCGATGGCCAGCACCTCACATACACCAGAAATGGTCAGTGCGGCCTTGGCGTCAAACCGTCGCACTCGGCCGCCAAAGATCGGGGAACGCGCCACAGCGGCCACCTGCATGCCCGGCACCGCTACGTCGATGCCGTAGCGCGTGCGGCCGAGCGCCATCGCCGGAATGTCCAGGCGCGGCAATGCTCGGCCGATCAGGCGAAACTCAGCTGGCGACTTGAGCTGTGCGCGGTGGGACGCCTTGAGTTGCGAGGCGGTTTCGGCCAATTCGCCGTAGGTGAAGCTGGAGCCGCTCGGCGGATGCAAAACTCGGCCGTCTTTCGTGTGGCACTCGTCGACTTTGACATCCCATTGCTTCGCCGCCGCAGCTATCAGGCGACCCCGAGTGTTCGCCGCAGCGCGTCGCAGACGCTCCCACTCGCCGCGAATGCTGCTCGATCCGCCCGTGAACTGGGCACCCCACAGCCCATTCCCGTAGCGCGCATCGACCGGCGCGAAGACGGTGCGCACCCAGGACAGATCGATGTCCAGTTCCTCCGCGAACAGCACGGCAAGCCCCGTGAGCGCTCCCTGGCCCATCTCCGAATGGTTGATCATGAGCGTGACCAGGTTGTCACGGTTTATCCATATCCATTCGTTGAGTGACACGCCCGCGTCTGCGGGCAGCTCGTCGACCAGTTCGGGCAGGTGCAGGACGGTCGGCGGCAAGTCACCCGGCCGCGCCGCGGCGTGGACGGCACGGCGAATGCGTACATAGGTACCGCAGCGGCAGTACACACCTGCCAGGGCAGCGTCGATCTCCGCATCGTCAGGGTTTGGGTGCTTTTCCAGGAGGGCCGCGGCGGCGAGAATCTGCGCGGGTTGACAATAGCCGCACTGGGGCGTTTGCTCCGCGATCCAGGCGCGTACCACCGGGTGATTAGCCGACAGGCCTTCGATCGTGACGATCCGGCGCCTGCCAATCTTGCCCAATGGCACCATGCAGGCATGGTTGGGTTCGCCGTCGAGCAGCACCAGGCAGGCGCCGCAGACTCCTACCCCGCAGCCGTACTTTGTACCCTTAAGTCCAAGCTCGTCTCGCAGCACCCATAGCAATGGCTTCTCCGGGTCGGCTGCCACGCGATAAGCCTTGCCATTAACCGTGATGGAAATCATGACCTCGGGACGAAGTGGTCTTATTCGGCAATATTAGATCAACTACAGCCTCCTCGTCTACTACGGCGGCCGTGCGGCGCCGCCAGCCTGGGTGCTGGCCCCCGTTGGAAATCACGCTGATCACGATTGAATCGGGAAATTCATCCGGCAGTAAATGATTCAAAATTGCCGCGCATTTACCGTGCTCCTTCGATATGAAGGGCAGTGTTGATACACGGATCAAAT
This sequence comes from uncultured beta proteobacterium, assembly GCA_963827265.1. Classification (GTDB taxonomy): domain Bacteria; phylum Pseudomonadota; class Gammaproteobacteria; order Burkholderiales; family Gallionellaceae; genus Gallionella. The sequence goes on from CAWHAD010000013.1 coordinate 216,214, forward strand.
TACCCATTTTTCGCGAGTTGCAATACCCACCACTGTTGGGAGGAACATCTATGTTGACCAAACAGTTGGCGATCTTTTGTCTTGGGTAAATCAGAACGCGCAGTCTGGGTATTTGACTCCGCGCAAACAACACACCTGTGATTAGTATCACTGAAAACAGGACGGAGTGACTATAATGTGTCGCGGGCTGCAAGATGCGAATAGCTGCTTTGCGGCCACAAATATTGCAACACGGCATACGGGATGTGCCAGGACCTGCACTTCAGACAAATGAAATTAAACGACCGCAATTGGTAGGAAAGCCGACTGTGGCGAGTGGAATGCAGAACAGTAGCAAACGGCCAATAGCAGACAGTGGAATTAGATGGGTTGTTGCACGATCTTGTGTTGCTTTAAAACTCAACAAGTAAACTCGTAAATGGAAGAAAAGAGGATATTTTCATGACGCAATTCCCCTCAGACATCTACACCGAGCCATCAGATGTCGATGTCGAGACCCTTAGGAATCTTGGTCCACTTTGCGGTATGGCGGGGATTTGGCAAGGCCAAAGCGGTTCGGACGTCAAGCCCAAAAGAGAGGGGCCGAAGGAGCAGGTATACGTAGAGAAAATGGAGCTTCAACCCATTGATCCGCAAACCAACGGCCCCCAGCTGCTATATGGTCTTCGGTACCATACAAATGTAACGAAACCAGATCAAATCGGTGCGTATCACGATCAGGTTGGTTATTGGCTATGGGAGCCAGCTACCAATACTGTCATTCATACACTTACCATTCCGCGTGGGGAAATTGTTATGGCGGTTGGAAAGGCAAGTAAAGACTCTAAGGAATTTGAGTTGAAGGCAACTCACGATTCGGAAAACTTCGGAATTCGTTCGGCTCCATTTCTTGACTATGCCTTCAAGACGGTAGAGTTCAGGATAACAATAGTCATAAATTCGAATGGCACCTGGTCATACGAGGAAGATACTGTGCTCATGATTCGAGGAAAGACTGATCTCTTTCATCACACGGATAGAAACACGCTGGCCAAGATAGCGGAGCCCACGCCAAATCCCCTAGCACGAAAGAATAAGTACAGTAGATCAACGGCAGGTAACGGGTGAGGAACGGACAGTGGTTTCATCCATATCAAACAGGCAGAGTTCGGCCAAGAAGTGACATTTTGAGATTTCAACACTGAAGACGGACGGCCCCGAATGGTTACGTCTAATAAGAATAGGCTGCGCACTTTTCCTTGGGCCGGCCTTTTTGCGACGCTGCCATGATAACTATGATCGTCAGTTTTGGCTGGCATTGTCAGGTGCGACTGAATGAGTTATCTACGGCAGGAGTTTCGCCCTATTCAAAAGGACGCTTATGGAATATTCTTTGTTACAAACCAAATAATGAAAGAGCTTGGCGAAGTGAACGAAATGTCATTTGACGCGCTGATTGATCGGATCCGCAACTCCTGTTTGTTCTACATGAAAGGGGATGGGCTTGTTTTGGGCGGCTTGGTAACGCTCTACGCCACTTATAGGTTTGACGCACCTTATGCCGTTCTAACAATTTCCACCTTTAAATTTCAATTTGTATGCACTCTGCTCGCTCTGTCCTTCGGCGTTATCTTTGATGGCATCTTGACAACTGCTCAAGCAAGCGCAGACGTCTCATCCAATGTAAAGCGTGCAAGGGCGCTAAAGCGCTTATACTTTAGCTACATCGCCATACAAGTGTTTGCGCTGAGTTTCGTATCTGGTTCGTTTCTGATATATTTTTTAATGAAAGCAAAAGGCTTGTAGGATCTGCTTCGTTAACTTTCTGAAGCCACTAAGCTTCCCCTCGCTACTGTCTGCTTGGGGTCGGTCAATTTCATCAATTTCCGTCTGATTGAACGGCTACTTTTGATTGAAAAGCAGTCAGCCAGAAACATCGGTTACTATGGCAGCTATGTGTCGAGAGCGGAACTTTGTGAATTGCAGGTTTTGAGCAATGAAATAATTCTGTGATTGGGCAATTGGAATCACCCGAAAGTGGTAATTGTGGATGTATGGTTGATGCGCGAGAACACTTGGTCAGTTTGAATAAGAAATGGTGGTCACGCAGCTGGGAATTCGCATGTGTTGCCTGGATTCTGTCCAGCATTCATAATTAACCCCGACTCCGTTTTAACCGGGCCCCGTCATGAGCAACCAATCTCCATTTCCTTCCGTGGATCGCGTTCTCAACCTGCCATCGATGCAGCCGGTGATAGGACGTTACGGACGGATGCGCACGGTCGAAATGGTGCGCGCCGTGCTGGATGAGGCGCGCGAGGTTTGGCGCAATGGTGCATCGGAAACCGTGCTGAGCGAAGATGATGCGGTAGCTCGTTGCGCCGATCAGTTGAAGGCTGGCGAGCAACTCTCGTTGCGACCGGTATTCAATCTCACCGGCACGGTGCTGCACACCAATCTGGGACGCGCCTTGTTCCCGGCGGAAGCCGTGCAGGCGGTGACGGACGTGCTGACCCGTCCTTGCAACCTGGAATTCGATCTGGACAGCGGCGAGCGCGGCGACCGCGATGCCCACGTGGAAGATCTGCTGTGCCAGCTCACCGGCGCCGAAGCCGCGACCGTGGTCAACAACAATGCGGCGGCAGTTTTCCTGGCACTCAATGCGCTGGCCGCGCGCAAGGAAGTGATCGTTTCGCGCGGCGAGCTGGTCGAGATCGGCGGCGCATTCCGCGTGCCGGACATCATGGCTCGCGCCGGCTGCCGCCTGATCGAGGTGGGCACGACCAACCGCACCCACCTGCGCGATTTCGAGGCGGCCATCACGCCCAAGACCGCCCTGCTGCTCAAGGTGCACGCCAGCAACTATGCCATCGTCGGTTTCACCGCAGCGGCGGCGGAAGC
>CAWHAD010000014.1:0-4996 GCA_963827265.1 uncultured beta proteobacterium
CGCGGCTGCACATGATAGTACGGGCAAAAGCGAATGTCTTCACTTGACCCGCTCGACCAGCCCCGCATCGTCGCGCAGCCCGACCCGGTTCAATTCGCGGGAAACCGGCCAGCACAAAACGGCCACGCAGTCAGTCCCCCCATCTGTTTCCATCAATGACCGGGCGCGCTTTTCGGGCTGGCAATGAGCACCGCGGAAGGTATGCCGAACTGGTTGACCACATTGCGGTAATCGATCGCCCAGTCGTTCTGATCGAAAAATGAATCGAGCCGGACAGGGCGGCAGCCGCCGACCAGCGGCGCGTGCAAAGCGCATAGCGCCGACCACAATGTGGAAACGATGCGCGATGCGACTGTCACGCCTTCCGTCAGGCCCACCAGGCAGAGCTTCCCGCCCGGCATCAGTATCCGGTGCGCTTCGGAGATTGCATCGAGGATATCGGTCTCCGACAGCAGGTCGAGCACATAGGCTGAAACGACACGGTCGACACAATGGTCCGGCAATGGGAAACGCATCGAACCATCGGACAACGCCACCTTCGCCCTGTCCGGATAAGGGGAAATTCGCTGCTCTGCAAGATTGATCATGGTCTGGCTCAGGTCCGTGCCGAGGTATGTCGCGTTGGGCGGCAGATGCTTGGACAGCAGCCGGAGCGCAAAGCGGCCGGTGCCGCAGCCCAGTTCGAAAACCGCATTTGCCTGCCCGAACGACGCATGGGCGATCAGGTCGTCCAGCGCCGCATCTTCATAAAAGGACTGCGCATCCTGCTTGCTGCCGAAGCGGTCGTAGAATTTCCTTGCCTGGTCGCGCGTCAAGGCCATCTTTATTCTTTAATCCCCGAGCCACTCCGCATAGCTGATCCGCGCGACGTCGAAGCGGTCGGTGCTGCGGCAGTAGACCGAAGGCGAACCCAGCCGTCCGATCGGCGCGAAACCGTTGACGTGCATGCGCGGGCCCATCAGGTGATCGGCGACATGGAACATCACCACCTCGCCGATGATCAGCGTGTTCTTGCCGAGCTGCTGCGTGCTGTGCAGCTTGCACTCCATGCTCGCCTGCGACTCCGCCACCCGCGGCGGCTTGACCTTGACCGACGGCGCGGCATGCAGATTGGCCGCGGCCAGCTCGCTCTCCCCGAATGGGAAGTCTGCCGCCGAAACATTCATCGCGTCGAACAATTCCTCGGTCACCATGTTCACCACAAATTCCCCGCTGGCCAGGATATTCTTCGCGGTGTCTTTCATCTCGCCCGCGTCATTCACGCCGACGCTGACGATCAGGTAGATCGGGTTGCCGCTGACCGCGTTGAAAAAGCTGAACGGCGCGAGGTTGATCACGCCGTCGGCATTCTGGCTGGTCACCCACGCGATCGGGCGCGGCACCACCAGGTTGGTCAGCAGCTTGTAGTTGTCGGGGGCGGAATGTTGGGATGGATCGATTTGCATGTGGATTTCTCTCTAAACAGGTTACAACAAATTACAGGAAGTTAATTTTACCGTGTGCCGCCCACCAATACCGTTTCATAGTGGTCTTGCATACACATGACTGATGCATTATCGATAACGTTTCCGCTTGAACACTCTCGCGCAGACTTACCTTTGACGAACACGCGCTCGTAATGTGGTTGCTGTGCATCTACTCTTCTTCTAGCCTCCGCTTGTTCCATTTCCTGTTGCTGCTGCAATCGATCTCCAGCAAGCCGATCAGCATTCAGTTGCAGTTGCCGTTGTTGGAATTGTCTTTGTTGTGCTTGAACATTATTGACAAAGTTGTTTGTGATGCCCTTGATCGCAGCAGGAACACCCCACATGAGCAGGGCAACAAAGATTATAAATGTGACTGCAGAATGAATAAATTTTTCGCCGTTTCCCGGTCTTGGCCTCTTTTCAAAAGCATAAACAACTTCTTCAGGAATATTGAAATCAACAAGCTGATTAAAGCGTTCGCGTATTGTGGCAGCTTCTTCAGGATGCCGGATTCTGATCAGCCTGACTTTTGCCTGGGCCATCCAGCGGTTTTTGTTTGCATCGCGCCGCCTGCCATCTGGAGTGTCATGCGTCGAATCATCCAGTTCGATCGCACAGATGACCACACCGGTTGCCCTGTCTTGGACAACAAAGTCCAGTTCATATTGACCCAATGCCCGATTGTATGGAATCTTGCCTTTAACTACATTCGCCAGGCGCATGTGCGGGTTAATTTCATATTCGGGTAATGCTTCGCGCAGCAAAAGCAAAGTTCTGCGCTCCCTGCTTGAAGATGGACCAATATCGAACATACAGTATCAAATTAGCAACAAAGTGTTTAACTGATTTCAGTATTCCACACACAAGGATGATAAGCTAATTAATAAGCAAATAATTCGTTACAACGGGCTCTGCCCAACCTAATTTTTCAATTGTAGAATTACCAGGGACACCTCATGATCGAAGAACGCTTGGTCAATATCGAATCAAAGATCGCCTTCCAGGAGGACCTGATCGAGGAACTGAACAAAACGGTCTACCAGCAGCAACAAAAGCTGGAACGGCTGGAAGCGATTTGCGAAGCGCTCGCAAGACAGGTCGTATCGCTGTCTGAAGCAAGGAATGATGGGATGCCTGCAAACGAACGGCCGCCGCATTATTAATATCCTGGCCACGCCCCGACCTTCATTTTTGAAATACACCTGAACAACTCGCCATGCCGAGCAAACCCATGTTGAACAAATTAGGTAATTTCCTGTCTGCGTTCATCCCGCCCGCCGAAGTCGAGAGCCGCCCGGAGCACACCCTGCAGCTGGCCACTGCCGTGCTGCTGATCGAGGTCATGCGCTCGGATGCCGAAAGCACCGCCGAAGAGCAGGAAACGATACTGAAAATCCTCAGGGAACGGTTTCACCTGTCGGATGCGGAAGTGGCGCGACTATCGGAACGGGGACAAAAAACGGCAAAGGCCGCCAACGATTTTCACCAGTTTACGTCCCTGATCAACCGGGAACTGGGCCGCTCCGAAAAGCTGCGCATCATCGAGTACATGTGGCAGGTTGCCTATGCCGACAGGAAAATCAGCGCGCATGAAAACCATTTAATGCGCAAGATGGCCAGCCTGCTCTACATTCCGCATGATGACTACATCGCCGCCAAGATGCGCGCCAAGCCCGCCGATCTGGAATAACGCCGCCTGAACCAAACCCAATCGCCCCGGCCCAGTGCCCAGAAACCCGGTGCCCAGAAGCCCACTACCCGGAGCTTCAGTAAATAATACCTCAGTGAACCGAACCGCTGCCGTCCAGCAACACCTCTGCCGCGAACACCTGCTCGGCATCCACCTTGTCGAAACGGTATTTTTGATTGCAGAACTCGCAGCCCACCTCCACCATGCCCTGCTCGGCCAGCACCGACTGCACCTCGTCCCAGCCGAGCATCTTCAGCATGCGCGCCACCCGGTCGCGTGAGCAGGTGCACCGGAACGCGACAAGGTGCGCATCGAACAGGCGCACATCCTCCTCGCCGTACAGCCTGCGGATCAATTCCAGCGCAGGCAGGCCGAGCAGTTCCTCGCGCTGCAGCGTATCGGTCAGCATCGTGACTCGCTGCCATGTCTCGGTATCCCAGTCCTCATCCTGGCCGTCATCCAGCCACTCATCATGTTTGCCAACAGCATGGCCGCCGTCGCCCGGCATCTTCTGCAACAACAGCCCCGCAGCGCCCTGCGCATCCGCCGCCAGCCACAAACGCGTTTCCAGCTGATCCGAGCGCAGCATGTAGTTCTGCAGCACCTCTGCCACGCTGCTGCCGTCCAGCGCGACGATGCCCTGATAGGTCTGCCCGCCATCGCGCGGATCCAGCGTGATCACAAAACGCCCGTCGCCCACCATCTGCGCAAAGCCGATGCCGTCCAGCTCGCCCTGCCACTTCGCGGTGGCGCGCACATTCAGCTCGCCGTCGCACTCGACCACCAGCAGCGTCACCGGCCCCTTTCCCTGTATCTGCAGGATCAGCGAACCTTTCAGCTTCAGCGTCGCCGCCAGCAGCACGGCCGCCGCCATCAGCTCGCCCATCACCGCGCGCAAGGCCGCGGGATAGTCGTGCCGCTCCAGCACCGCGCGCCAGGCATCATCGAGATGCACCAGCTCGCCGCGCACATGGGATTGTTCGAACAGGAAACGGTGCAGGGAATCGGGATGGGGTTTCATTTTCATGGTGCGCAATTTTAACATGCCGGCGTGGGGGTTTTCGAAGGGCGTCCTGGAATGAATCTCGCGCCGCTCGTTATTCCGGCATCATTTCTCTTTCCACGGCCCACGGCGCGAAGCCGATGGGGCGCTTCTTCCCGGTGTCCAGCGGAGTCATGAGTTGGCGAATGGCATTGATCAATTCTGCTATCGCGCGATCATGAGCGCCGACCTTGCGTTCCAGCTGGTTTAGTTTTTGCGATAACCAGCGACTTGGCTGCGGTCTTTTGCAGCCTAGTCGAATGGCTAGTTGTTTAATCCAAAGTTCTTTGTTGGTAGAAACCAGCTCGCGCAAATGAACGAAGGCGCGCACCACCATCAGGCTGACCTCGACCGCGCGCGCGGACTTCAACACATTGCCCAGCATCAGCGCACCATGTTCGGTAAATGCATAGGGCAACGATGGCGAATACTTCAGCTTGGCGAGGTGGTCACAATTTGTGACCACCTCGGTCTTTTCGTCACTGTTGAGTTGAAACATGAAATCATCCGGGAAGCGTTCCAAATTCCGCTTGACCGCCTGATTCAGTACCTTGGTTTCCACCCCATAAAGCTCTGCCAAGTCGGCATCCAGCATGACCTTCTGCCCGCGGATAACAAAGATCCGCGATTCGATGTGCTCAACAGACGCAATAATCTTCTTTTCCGCCATTGCCGTTTCCCTTTGCGGCATTCTGCGCAATCACCCACATACTGAACGACGCCCGCATCGTAGAGAACGATCGTTCTTTTCTCAATCAACCGTGCTACGCCGCCAAGATTCCGATTCCTGTAGGAGCG
>CAWHAD010000015.1:0-25356 GCA_963827265.1 uncultured beta proteobacterium
CCAGATAATCAAGGGGTTACACTTTGTGTGGCTCCTTTTTCATTGTTCGGCAGACCATAATAGAGTGATGTCGAGCTATGTGATGAATGATCGCGGCGACAAGTTGTGGATTATCACGGAAGCAGATCGGTCATCGACTTGTCTGCTGCTTCCTGATGAATATTAGAGTGGAGTGCCCAATGTGGTCGTTGGCTAAGTACCATTTTGACACTGCGGACTGTCGAAATTCCCGATAGCTGATGTTCAGAGCACCTATGTAGCCGATTTGGGCGGCTCATAGTTTGTTGGGCATCTTCGATGATTTCACTCAATAAGCCCAGGCTTCGCCGGTGGAAATATAATGTTCATCTATATCAAACCATAATTGATATACACTTGCTGTACAGATTCAACAAAAATTCGACAACCTGCTGTGACAGAATATATTATCGAAGGAAAAAGCCTTGAGTGGCTTTTGGAATCTGCCACCGATGCGATGATCATCATCGATAAGGAAGGCCGGGTGATCGCCGCCAATTCCACCATCGAACAACTCTTCGGCTACCCACACCATGAGCTGATCGGAAAATCAATGGAGATTCTGCTTCCGGAACGCTTCCGGCAAATGCACCACTATAATGGGCTTTAGTTAATTGGACTTAAAATCTACCGGACAGTGGTGATATATGCCAATGAAATTGTCCATCGAACATAAGGTACTTACTGGCTTTGCCGTGGCGCTGGCTATTCTCGCCGCCATCGGCTGGCTTGCCTATCAGTCGACCGTGAGCTTCATGCACGCATCCACCCAGGCCACGCACAGCCAGGAAACCATCACCGCCCTGGAAGAAATTTTCTCCCTGACGAACCAGGCGGAAACCCGGCAGCGCATCTATCTGATCAGCGGCGATGAACGCCATCTCGCCCCGCGGCGTGCCTACATCGACCGCATACGCATCCTGCTCGGCAAGGTCCACAATGCCACCGCCGACAATCCCGGCCAGCAGGCATTGCTGCGCCGGCTGGACGAGCATATCGACACGCGTCTCGCGCTGCTGGAAGAGGTATTGAACGTGCGGCGCGAGCAGGGCTTCGAGCAGGCACGCCTCAAACTGATGGCCGGCGACGGTGAGCGGGAAATGGATGCCATCCATGAAACGGTGCTGCAGTTGGAAAAAGGAGAAACTGCCCGTTTGCAGCAGTGGGTAGATGCTTCCCGGGCAAATGCCGACCGGATGCTGACCATCTTCTTTGTGGCACTGGTTTCTGTAGCCATTTTTTTCGGCGTGCTGTTTCTGTTCATCGTTCGCGAAATGGCCGAGCGCAAGCAAGCCGAAGAGGCGCTGCGCGAGAGCGAAGCGCGCATGCGGGCTATCTTCGACACCGCTGTGGACGGCATCGTCACCATCGACGAACACGGCACAATCGAACATTTCAACCCCGCCGCCGAGCGCATGTTCGGCTACACCGAGGCCGAAGTGGTCGAAAAGAACGTATCCATGCTCATGCCATCCCCCTACCACGAGGCGCACGACGGTTATCTCGCCCACTACCTGCAGACCGGCGAGAAAAAAATCATCGGTATCGGCCGCGAGGTGGTGGGGCTGCGCAAGGACGGCACAATCTTCCCGATGGACCTGGCAGTAGGCGAAACGCGCCAGGGCGAACGCCGCATGTTCACCGGAACCGTGCGCGACATCAGCGAGCGCAAACAGGCCGAGGAACAGCGGGACCGTCTGTTGCAGGAGCTGGAGAGCGCCAACGAGGAACTCAAGAATTTCGGTTATGTGGTGTCCCACGACCTCAAGGCCCCGCTGCGCGCCATCGGCTCGCTGGCGGACTGGCTTTCCACGGATTACGCGGACAAGTTCGACGACGAAGGCAAGGAGCACATGCGCCTGTTGATCAGCCGGGTGCACCGCATGGACGGCCTGATCGACGGCATTTTGCAATATTCGCGGGTGGGTCGGGTGAAAGAAATGGCCATCGCGGTGGATCTCAACCATCTGGTGCGGGAAGTGATCGACCTGCTTGCCCCGCCAGAAAATATTACGGTCAGTATCGGGAATTCCTTGCCGACCGTCATGGCAGAGCCGACCCGCATCCAGCAGGTGTTCCAGAACCTGCTCTCCAACGCCATCAAATACATGGATAAACCCGAGGGCGAAATTCGCATCGCCTGTGTCGCCGAGGGCAGGCAATGGAAATTCAGCATCACCGACAACGGCCCGGGCATTGATCAGCAACATTTTGAAAAAATCTTCCAGTTGTTCCAGACGCTCGCCCCGCGCGACCGCGTGGAAAGCACCGGCGTCGGCTTGGCGCTGGTAAAGAAAATCGTGGAAATGTACGGCGGACGCATCTGGGTCGAATCCACAGTCGGTCGAGGAAGCACATTTTTCTTTACCCTGCCGCGTACCTCTAAAACTCAAATCTCAAGCAAAGGAACACTAGCATGAAAATCACCAGCAAGCCCATCCTCCTGGTGGAAGACGATCAAGTGGACGTCATGACGGTCAAGCGCGCCTTAAAGGAGATCCACGTCACCAACCCGGTGGTGAATCTGGAAAATGGAGAGGAAGCCCTGAAGTACCTGCGCGATCCTGACAGCGAGAAGCCGTGCATCATCCTGCTCGACCTCAACATGCCGATCATGAACGGCATCGAGTTCCTGCAGGTGGCGAAGCACAACACTCCGCTGAAGCGCATTCCGGTGGTCGTGCTGACCACGTCCGAGGAACAGCAGGACAAGGTAAACAGCTTCAACCTGGGGGTGGCCGGCTATATGGCCAAGCCGGTGGATTACCGGCAATTCGTCGAGGTCATTCGCACCATCGACGCCTATTGGACCATCAGCGAGGTGCCGCAATGACCAAACCGCAGATCCGCGTACTCGTCGTCGAGGACGACCTGATCGACCGCATGGCCTGCCGCCGCGCGCTGGCGCAGGACCCGGACCACGAATTCGTGCTGTCCGAAGCCGAAACCGGCCGGGAGGGGCTGCAACTCGCCCATGCGCAAAAACCGGACTGCGTTTTGCTCGACTACCATTTGCCCGACCTGAATGGTCTGGAGTTTCTGGCCGAGCTGAGAAATGATCTGGGCGAAATCCCGGTGCCGGTCATGATGCTGACCGGCTCCGACAACGCTGCGGTCGCGGTCGAGGCAATGAAGCGCGGCGCGCAGGACTACCTGGTCAAGGATGTGAACCGCCAATATCTGGAACTGCTGCCCGCTGTCATTCAGCGCGTGCTGCGCGAGCGGCGGTCGCTGATTGAAAAGAAACGGGCGGAAGAAAATCTGGCCCAGGCCGAAGCGAAATACCGTATCCTGGTGGAGCAGATTCCCGCCATCACCTACACCACCGCGCTGGATGCGCCTGTTAAGTTGCTGTATATCAGCCCTCAGATTAGCCAGCTTGGTTTTCCCCCCGAGGAATGGCTGGCCGATCCGGAAGGGCTGCTAAAGCAGATTCACCCGGAAGACCGACAGCCTGTGCTTAAAGCGATCTTGCACGTTTATGAGAGCGGTGAGCCAATGCGTTGCGAATACCGCCTGTTCATCCGTGGAGGCGAGGTGCGCTGGTTCCTGAACGAGGCGAGCCTGGTGCGCCACGAATCGGGCGAGCCGTTATTTCTGCAGGGCGTTCTGGTCGATATCACCAAGGACAAGGAGACCGAAAAGGAACTGCATCTGCATCGCAGGCGACTCGAGGAACTGGTCGCCAATCGCACGATGCAGTTCGAGAAACAAACCGCGATACTCGAGTCGGCCAACGCCAATCTCGCCAACAAGCTTGACGCATGCACACAGGCCGGGAGCGCGCTCAAGAAATACGCCGATCAGTTCGCGGACCTCTACCACAATGCCCCCTGCGGTTACTACTCGCTCGACCCGGACGGCGTGTTCATCCAGATCAACGACATCGGGCTCAAGTGGCTTGGCCGCACATGCGAAGAGGTCGTGGGCAGGATGAGGTTCAGCGATTTGCTCACGCCCGCGAGCGGCAAGACCTTCCTGGAAAGCTACCAACGCTTCAAGGAATGCGGCTGGCTGCGTGATGTCCAATTCGAAATCGCGCGCGCGGATGGCACGAGCCTATCCGTGTTGTTGAACGCCACCGCAATCAAGGACGCGGCTGGCCGCTTCGTGATGAGCCGCTTCATGATATTCGACATTACTGGCCACAAGCGTGCCGAGCAATCTATGACACTTTGAAACACGGTAAATCAAATAACCGCATTAAACATCGGCAATTTGCAGGGTTCGTGAGTATCCCTTGGCACAAACCGGCAGGTCATAACATGAAATAGCCAAAGAGCTGCCGGTCACCATAGACCGTATAATAGCGGCATCAGAGTGGTATCAACAGCCTGGACCTGTGGAAAGAACGTAGTTCTAACGGGAGGTCTCAATCCTGCTGGCGTGATTCCCATTTTGTAACACTGAAAGGAGTGAAATGAATATCGACATTGTTGACAGGGCGTTTAAACCCGACTTGGCATTTGGGATTGGAACAAAGGATACCAAGCTTCTTTTTACAGAGTACAAAGCAGAGTTAATTGGGCGCAATGTCACCGATGATGAATTGCTGGACGTAGCGGCATACAGTATGGCTTATACTGAAATTAATGACGATAGAAACGAACTAACTGTTAGCGTGTTAGGAAAAATTATTGACGACTATGAAGTTAAAGCAGCACAACTCGCGGCGTTGCCGTGGGATGAAATAATATCCGACATGAAGAATCGCATCGCACAAATGAATGGTGAAGCAAAGGAGCAAATCCTAAAAGGATTAGCTACGGGTATCGAAATCCAGAGAACGATGACAGCCAAGAACTCAGCAAATGGTCGTCATAATAAAAAGGCGGAAGCTGAGATTTAGCGTAAAAAAATCCCAAAGCCTAGACGTGGGTAAAGAACCTGGTCCCGATGGAGTTCAGCACGCCTGCTCAATGGTGTGAAAAGCAGACAGTAACAATCACTTGTTACCCTACTAGGCCAAGTCAATGTGCCGAAGAATGAAAATTTTTTTGGCGAAAGATTGCCTCGACATACGCTTGATCAGAAACGGTACGCAAAATGAATCTGGTTAAAATCAACACCATTATTCGGCTTCTTGATGTCGCCGTTTGACAGATGCTGAAAACGATAACCCAGATCAAACTGGCGACGATCACCAAGGCTTATCCCGAAACCCAGAGCGTCCCCGAACTGGAAAGCCGTGCTGAAATTGCGGCCTGAGTATATAGAAGTCGGGGAGATCAGATGTATACCAACCCCTGCCTCCAGATATGGCGTCATGCCTGAACCCTCTTTTTGTGCCAAGCGGAACACAGGAGTAATCCCAATATCGGTAATGGTCTGGTTATTGGCGTCTGGTTTGAAGCCGCGCCAGCTGCTCAGTGACGCCTCCCAGAAGCCGCTTACATGCCAATCACCATCATTCAGCCAACTCTTATGCCATTTCCACAGCGCCCCAACACGATACATGTTTATCATTGACAAGGAGGATATTACTGATGCGTCACCTAGTCCATATTCAATGAAGACACCATCCACGGCATATGCATGTGCTGAAATCAAGAAGAGGAACATCAGCATGAACAGTTCTTTCATCGATGCTCCGTCAATCAAAATAGCAAGTGAGGGGATTGGTATAGCCAATCATGGCGATATTGGACTCAAACGATTTAATGACGACTTCCAGTCAGCGTCCGCTCATGGCACTGAGCGGAACCCCATAGTATCAAACTCGGTGCCCGAAAGCTGCCGGTCAACATGGCCTGTATAATTGCGGCTTCAGAGTGGTATCAACTTTTCGATAGAGAGTGCCATCAAAATTGATATCACTATAAATTGACTGTGCTACACGCTGCTGAATATGCGAGGGAATACGCTGGTGTCGAGCCCACGTAACGCGTAGGTCGGAGGTTCGATTCCTCTCTCCAGCACCACGACAAGGGTTGCACATTGTGCGATCCTTTTTTATCTGTTCGGCCGAGCATGCCCGGCGTATGATGGCGCGGTTTTGCCCACAGTGGTCAACCTGTCCTGATTCTTCGTATTGAATGCTTTTGAATGACCTTTAAAAAATTGAATACGTCCATACTCACCCCCTTGCTGATTGCTGCGCTGGTGGTCGTGGCCGCGGACGCCGGAGCGGACAGCATCGCGACTGATAATCACGGCCCGGTTTCTTCCCAGCCGATGACGCTGATGCAGCTCACCGACCTGGCGCTGCAGCGCAATCCAAAAACCCGTCTGGGCTGGGCCGCGATCCGCGCTTCCGAAGCCGGTGTGGAACTGGCGCGCGCGGGTTACTGGCCCCAGATCGATGCGACGCTGACCGGGCAGCGCTACCGCGCGCTGAATTTTTCCGGCCAGCCGGCAGATATCCAGACACGTTACGGGGCCAGCGTCAGTCTGAGTTATCTGTTGTGGGATTTCGGCGTGCGCAGCGGGACGCTGGACCAGGGCAAGTTCGAGCTCGCCTCCGCGCGCCTGACTCAGGATCAGACTTTGCAGGATGTGATTCTGCAGGTTGAGCAGGCTTATTACCAGGTGCTCGGCCTGCAGGCGGTGGTGGAGGTGAACCGGCAGAGCTTGCAGGATGCGCGGACCAATCTGGCAGCGGCGCAGGATCGCAGGACATCGGGACAGGCCACCGTGGGCGATGTTTACAAGGCAGAGGCCGCACTGGCCGGCAGCAGGCTTGCGCTGCAGCAGTCCGAGGGACAACTGGCATCGGCGCGCGGCGCACTGGCGACCGCGATCGGCGACCCGCCCGATATGATGCTGACGCTCGCCGCATGGGAAGACCGGCCGGCGCACGAAATGCCGGCGCAGAGCGTGTCGAGCCTGATCGATGAAGCGCGCAATGCCCGCCCCGAATTGCTCGCCGCCAAGGCGCAGGAGCAGGCCGCAGCCGCGAAACTGACCACGACCCGGGGCAGCGGCCTGCCCACGCTCAGCTTAGATGCGAATGCCGGCCGCACCCGGGTGCGCGATGTCGGCGACAGCTCGCAATTCAGCTCGCTGATCACGCTCAAGATTCCGCTGTTCGCCGGGTTTGGCGACCGCGCCGCGATACATCAGGCCGAGGCGCAACTGGACAGCGCCCGCGCCAGCAACGATGATTTGCGCGGCCAGGTGGAACTGCAGGTCTGGCAGGCATACCAGAATTTGCGCACTGCCGCGGCGACGCTGGACAGCAGTGCCGCGCAGCTGAAGAGCGCAGCGCTCGCGGCAGAGGTCTCGAATGCGCGTTACAAGAACGGCCTCGACACGATACTGGATCTGCTGAGCGCGCAGACCATCCTGGCAAATGCGCGCGTGCAGCAGGTGCAGGCGCGGCTCGACTGGGCGGCTGCGCGCACCGCGCTGGGTCATGCGGTCGGCGGCCTGCAGATGAATTCGACTGTGTCCGCAACGACGCCGGAAAAGACACCAGGAATAACTATGGAGCAACCGTGAAACGAAAAATTCTTCCCCTGTTCATCGTGGTCTTTCTCATTGCGGTACTGGCAGCGCTGGTGGCGTGGCGTACTGCCGGGAACGCCGCAAAATCCAAGAGCAAGCGTCCCGACCAGGCTCTGGTCGTCGAGACGGCTGCAGTGAAGGTGCAGCCGATGCCCATTTCGCTGCAGTCGGTCGGACAGGTTCAGTCGGAGCACAGTGTGCAGATCCGTCCGCAGGTCAGCGGCATATTGCGGGAAGTCTATTTCAGGGAAGGCCAGTCGGTGCAAAAAGGCCAGCAGCTGTTCCGCATCGATCCCGCCCCTTACCAATCCGCATTGACCGGTGCACGAGCCACGTGGGAGTACGCGCAGGCGCAGGCGCAGCGGCTCGCACCGCTGGCCGGCAAGGAATATGTGACCACCCAGGAATACGACTCTGCCCGTGCTGCTGCCGACCAGGCGCAGGCAGCGCTGAATCAGGCCGAGATCAATTTAGCCTATACCGATATCCGCGCGCCGATCGCCGGCCGCACCGGCAGCATCGGCGCCAAATCCGGCAACGTGGTCGCTCCCGGAGACAGTACGCCGCTGGTGGTCATCAACCAGATGCAGCCCATCCTGGTGCAATTCAGCATTCCGCAGCAGAGCCTGTCCGAGCTGCGCCGCTACCAGGCACAGTACAGCATACATATCTTCATCACCCAAGAGGACGGCAGCGGCGACCTTGGGCAGGGCGAACTGGTGTTTGTCGACAATGCGGTGAACACCGACACCGGCACGGTGATGCTCAAGGCGCGGGTCGGCAATGCGCACGAGCAATTGTGGCCCGGCCAGTATGTCGGGGTGCGCACCCGCTTGGCGATACAGCCCGATGCGCTGGTGGTGCCGCAGACTGCGATACAGACCGGCCAGAGCGGCAACTTCGTTTATCTGGTGGAGCAGGGCAAGGCGGCGATCCGCGATGTCCAGGTTGATCGCCAGGTGAACGACCTCGCGGTGATCGCGTCCGGCCTCAAGGCGGGTGAGACAGTGGTGACTCGCGCGCCGCGCAATCTTCGCCCGGGCGTGAAGGTGGTATCCGTCGAACCGTCCGGGAATATCAAGCCCGCACAGCAGCCGTGAACATATCCGCACCCTTTATCCACCGTCCGGTGATGACCACGATGGTCATGTCGGCGCTGGTTGCGTTCGGCATCGCCGCCTATTTCAGCCTGCCGGTGAGCGAACTGCCCAACGTGGATTTCCCCACCATCAGCGTCTCCGCCGATCTGCCCGGCGCCGATCCGCAGACCATGGCGGCAGCGGTTGCGACACCGCTGGAACGGCAGTTCAGCGCCATCCCCGGCGTGACTTCCATGGATTCGACGAGCACCACCGGCAGCACCCGCATCACGCTGCAATTCGATCTGGATCGCAACATCGACGCGGCGGCGCAGGACGTGCAGACCGCGATTTCGCAGAGCGCGCGCCTCCTGCCCAATAACATGCCCGCACCGCCCAGCCTGCGCAAGGTCAATCCGTCCGATTTCGCGATCATTTATCTCGCGCTGTCCGCCAGGCAACTGCCGCTGACCCGGCTCGACGATTTCGCGGAGACGCGCGTCGCGCAGCAGATCTCCACGATACCCGGCGTGGCCCAGGTGCTGGTGTTCGGTTCGCAGAAGTACGCGGTGCGCCTGCAGATGAACCCATATGCGCTGGCCGCGCGCAATCTGTCGCTGGACCAGGTGCAGCAGGCCATCCAGGGCGGCAACACCAACCTGCCGACCGGCACGCTGAACGGCAGCGAGCGCAGCTACACCGTTCAGGCCGCGGGCCAGTTGCTGGATGCCGCCGCGTACAACCGGCTGGTGATCGCCTATCGCAACAGCGCGCCGGTGCACCTTTCCGATGTCGGCATGGCCAAGGACAGTACCGAGCAGGACAAACAGATCACCACGTTCTTTGATAACACCGCGGAGGAAAAGGGGCTGCGTCCGGCGATCGTGCTGGCGGTGAAGCGCCAGCCCGGCGCGAACACTGTCGAAGTGTCGCGCGCGGTGCGCGAGCGCCTTGCCGAACTTACCCGCCAGGCACCGGGCGACGCCACGCTGCGGATGCTCTACGACCGCGCCGATTTCATCAACGGTTCGATCCACGAGGTGAAGTTCACGCTGGCGCTGGCGATCACGCTGGTGGTGGGCGTTATTTTCCTGTTCCTGCGCAACCCGCGCGCCACCCTGATCAGCGCGCTGGCGCTGCCCACATCGCTGATCGGGACCTTTGCGCTGATGAAGGTGTTCGGTTTCAGCCTGGACAATCTGTCGCTGATGGCGATCACGCTCGCCGTGGGTTTCGTGGTGGATGACGCCATCGTGGTGCTGGAAAACATCGTGCGCTACCGCGAGAAGGGCGAGACGCCGATGCAGGCCGCGTTGATCGGCACCCGCGAAATCGGATTTACCGTGGTGTCGATGACCCTGTCGCTGGTGGCGGTGTTCATCCCGATCATTTTCATGAGCGGACTGGTGGGCCGATTGTTCCGCGAATTCGCGCTGACCGTGACGATCGCGATTCTGATCTCCGGCGTGGTGTCGCTGACGCTGACGCCGATGCTGAGCAGCCGCTTTCTGAAAGAGAGCGAACGCCACGGCCGCCTTTACAACTGGCTGGAATACGGCTTCGACAGCGTGCGCGATGCCTACGGCCGCACCCTGACCTGGTCGGTGGACCACTGGCGCACCATGCTGAGCATCGCGGCGCTGATCCTGGTGTTGAGCGCCTGGCTGTTCGGCGTGATCCCCAAGGGCTTCATCCCCAGCGAGGATACCGGACAGATCATTGCCGATACCAAGGCGCCGGAGGGTGTCACCTTCGATCAGTTGCAGGCACTGCAGGCGCGGGTCGCGCATATCGTGATGCAGAATCCCAACATCGCCGCCGCCATGTCCAGCGCCGGGCAGGGCGGAGGCGGCACCAGCGGCGGCAACATCGGACGTTTGTTCATCCGCCTCAAACCACAGGACGAACGCCGCGACAACGCCGAGGCGGTATTGCAGCAACTGCGCAAGGCGGTGGCCCAGGTGCGCGAGATGCAGGTGTATTTCCAGAATCCGCCGGCGATACGCATCGGCAGCCTGGGCGGCAGCGGCCAATATCAATACGTATTGCAGGGACCGGACGTGGATACGCTGGATCATGCGGCGGCGGCGTTCGAGCCCAAACTTGCCGAAGTGCCCGGCATACAGGATGTCAGCAGCAGCCTGGAGCTGAGCAATCCCCAGGTCAACATCAATATCCAGCGCGACACTGCCGCGGCGCTGGGGGTCAGCGCCGAGCAGATACAGTCCACCCTGTATGGCGCCTACGGCGGCGGCCAGGTCAGCACCATCTACGGCGCCACCGACGAATACCAGGTGATCATGGAGCTTGCGCCGGAATACCAGGTGAACATGGATGCGCTCAACGCGCTGTACGTGCCGGCGAACAACGGCAAGCTGGTGCCGCTGCGCGCGGTGGCCGAGATTACCCCCGGTGTCGGCCCGCTGTCGGTGAGCCATTTCGGCCAGTTGCCGGCGGTGACTCTATCCTTCAACCTGGCGCCGGGGACTTCGCTGGGCGACATCACCGACCGCGTCGACGCACTGGCGCGCAGCAGCCTGCCGGCGGACATCACCGCCAGTTTCACCGGCAACGCCCAGACCTTCCGCGATTCGCTGGTGGGCATGCCGATGCTGATGCTGATCACCGTGCTGGTGATCTACATGGTGCTGGCGATACTTTACGAGCATTTCATCCATCCGGTCACCATCCTGACCGCGTTGCCGCTCGCGATGTTCGGCGCGCTGCTGACGCTGATCATCTTCGGCCAGGAGCTCAACATCTTCAGCTTCGTCGGCCTGATCCTGCTGGTGGGCCTGGTGAAGAAGAACGGCATCATCATGGTGGACTTTGCGGTGCAGATCCGCCGCGAACAGGCTGCCACCGCACGCGACGCCATCATTCAGGCCTGCCTGGTGCGCTTCCGTCCCATCATGATGACCACGCTCGCCGCCATCTTCGGCACACTGCCCATCGCGCTGGGCACCGGCATGGGTTCCGAGGCCCGCCGGCCGCTGGGCATCGCCGTCGTGGGCGGTTTGCTGTTTTCACAGATGCTCACGCTCTACATTACGCCGGCATTTTATGTGGCGATGGAACACCTGAGCGACCGTCTGCGGCGGCGCAGCAGCGTGCGCCAACAGGCTTTGACGCAGGCGGCAGGCGGGGAATAGAACGCTCGAGTGATGCGAATCCAATCATGTATTGACTTGGGTAAATATTAGCGTATCATTATTTACGGTAATTGAAGATTCTCTCCCTTGTAATACCCCCTCTTGGCTTGCTATCTCCTTGCAAGCCATTTTTTTGTCCGAAGATTTTACTGTCCGAACATGACTGGCTGAACGTGCTTCTTGCGATATCCCGGTGCAGATTGATTGAGGCTGTAAAATGCCGGGTGTAGCAACCTCCGAAGATAATCAACAGATATACCCGATGAAAAAAACCGATACTGGAGCATTTCTGACGCATTCCCACCAGTTTGACGAAGGAAACCCGCTCGCCGAGAAAAGCACCTTGCGCGTTGCCATTCTGACCGCGTTGATGATGGTGGTTGAGATCGCCGGCGGCTGGTATTACAACTCGATGGCGCTGCTGGCGGACGGCTGGCATATGAGTTCGCATACGGTTGCGCTTGGCCTGTCTGTCTTCGCGTATGTCTACGCCAGAAAGTACGCCCACGATCCGCGTTTTTCGTTTGGCACCTGGAAGATCGAGGTGCTGGGCGGCTATACCAGTGCGATCTTTCTGGTGATGGTGGCGGGGTTGATGGTATTCCAGTCGGTCGAAAGACTGGTATCGCCCAGTCCGATCCACTACGATCAGGCGATCGCGATTGCGATCGTCGGTCTGCTGGTCAACCTGGTTTCAGCGTGGCTGCTCAACGACGGGCATCACCACACGCATACGCATCACGAACATGCGCACGGCGGAGCCCAACATGGCCATCACGACCTGAACTTGCGCTCGGCCTACATGCATGTGCTGGCCGATGCGGCAACTTCGGTGCTGGCGATCATTGCGCTGTTCGGCGGCAAGCTGTGGGGGGCATCGTGGCTGGATCCGGTGATGGGCCTGGTCGGCGCAGCGATGGTTTCGGTATGGGCTTACGGCCTGCTGCGCGATACCGGCCGGGTGCTGCTGGATGCCGAGATGAATGCGCCGGTGGTTGAAGAAATTCGCGAGGTCATCGCCGCTTCGCCGATCAGCGCGCAATTGAATGACCTGCATGTATGGCGTGTGGGCAAGGGCAAGTACGCTTGCATTCTCAGTCTTGCGACGGATAATGATGTGTCGCCGGATTATTTCAAGCAGCAGTTAAGCATCCATGACGAATTGGTGCATATCAGTATCGAGATCAACCAGGGTGGCGGTTAGTCGTTATTGTTGCGGTCAGGAACCGTGCAGCCTGGCATTCCTTTGAGGTGTAACCATGACAGTCTCTAACCAGCACAAACGCAACCGCCTCATACGCTACCTGCCCTGGCTTGCCGGGCTGGTGGTGGTTGCGATTGCGGTCTGGTATTTCACCCGCCCCAAACCGATTGACGTCGAACTGGTCACGGCGGAGCCGGGAACGGTGGAGGCCACTGTCAGCAACACCCGTGCGGGAACGGTCAAGCCTTGTCGCCGTGCCAAGCTGTCTGCTCCATCGGGCGGACAGATATCGCACCTGCTGGTGAAGAAGGGTCAGCGCGTCAAAGCCAATCAGGTATTGCTGGAATTGTGGGACAAGGACCTGCAGGCGCAGGAGCAGCTGGCACAGGAACAGCTTGCCACCGCTCAGACCCAGGCGCATCAGGCCTGCGTACAGGCCGATCTGGCGGAAACGGAAGCCGATCGCGCGCGTCAATTGATGGAGAGCGGTTTCATCTCCGCAGAGGGGCTGGACCAGAAGGTGTCCGCCGCCAAGGTTGCCCGCGCCGGGTGCAAGGCGGCAAACAGCCAGATCGAACAGAGCCGTTCGCGCATCGCGGTAGCTCGCGCCAGTTTGCAGCGCATGGTGCTGCGCGCGCCGTTCGCCGGCATCGTCGCCGACATCAGCGGCGAACTCGGAGAATATGCGACCCCGTCGCCGCCCGGCATCCCGACACTGCCCGTGATCGACCTGATCGACGACAGCTGCATGTATGTCAGCGCGCCGATCGACGAGGTGGATGCCGCCAATGTCAAGATCGGTCAGCAGGCGCGCATCACGCTGGATGCGATCAAGGGGAAAACCTTTGCGGGCAAGGTCAGGCGCATCGCGCCCTACGTGCTGGAAATCGAGAAGCAGGCGCGCACCGTCGAGGTGGAAGTCGAATTTGACCAGCATCCGGAAGAACAGAATCTGCTGGTCGGCTACAGCGCCGATGTCGAGATCGTGTATGACTCCCACCGCAACGTGCTGCGCATTCCCACACAGGCATTACTGGAAGGCAAGCGCGTGCTGCTGTACAACAACGGCACGATCGAGGAACGCACCGTGACGACGGGACTGGCCAACTGGGACCAGACCGAAATCACCTCCGGGCTGAAAGCGGGCGACCGGATCGTGTTGTCGCTGGATCGCGCCGGCGTGAAAGCCGGGGCGCGGGTGCGGCCCGAGGGAATCAAATCCGATAACACATCAGACAAATGATAGAGTTCACCGGGGTATGGCGCACGTTCAAGGTGGGCGATCAGGAGGTGGCCGCATTGCGCGACATCAACCTTGAACTGCTCGCCGGCGAATATGTTTCGATCATGGGACCTTCCGGTTCCGGCAAATCCACGCTGCTCAATCTGATCGGCCTGCTGGACAGGCCGACTTCAGGAATCTACCGTCTGGACGGGCAGGACGTGACCACCCTGGACGATCAAGCGCAAGCGCGGATCAGGAGCGAAAAGATCGGCTTCGTGTTCCAGTTTTTTCACCTGGTACCGCGGCTTTCGGCGGCGATGAACATCGAACTGCCGCTGCTGCTCGCCGGGATACCGCCGGAAGAGCGCAAACAGCGGGTCACGCAACTGTTGCAAAGTTACGGGCTGACCGAGCGCGCCGACCACCGGCCCGACCAGCTTTCCGGCGGACAGAGCCAGCGCGTGGCGATCGCCCGTGCGACCAGCATGCACCCGCTGGTGCTGCTTGCGGATGAACCAACCGGCAATCTTGACCAGGCCACCGGCAAGGAAGTGATGAATCTGCTCGAGCAACTGGTCAGCCAGGGCGTTGCGCTGATACTGGTCACGCACGATCCGGAACTCGGCAAACGCGCGAAGCGCCAGTTGCGCATGGTCGACGGGCAGATCGTTTCGGATACGCGGTCATCCAAATGAAAAATATTTGCCACATAACCAGCGACTTGGCTGGCTTCTTTTGGCAGTCTAGTCGAATGGCTAGTTGTTACATCAGAGAACACAGAGATCACAGAGAAAAACAATTAGCACGTTCTGGTCGAAACGCTGCTCCGGATTTTCGCACCATTCTCTCTGTGCCCTCTGCGCTCTCTGTGGCCTGGTTTTCGATTTTTAAAATCCAGTCATGAACCTTTCCGACACCTTGCGTTTTGCTTCCGGCAGTTTGATGGGTGCGCGCACGCGCACGCTGCTGATGATGCTCGCGATGTCGATCGGTGTCGCCGCTGTGGTGATACTCACCGCGCTGGGCGAAGGCGCGCGGCGGTATGTGATCGGGCAATTCTCCTCGCTGGGCACCAACCTGGTGATCGTGCTGCCCGGTCGTTCCGAAACGGCCGGCGTGAATCCGGGCATGCTGCTTGGGCAGACAGCGCGCGACCTGGTGCTGGACGATGCGCAGGCTTTGCTGCGCAGCCCGGCGATACGCCGCATCGCGCCGCTGGCCGTCGGCGCGGCCCAGGCTTCGCACGGTTCGCTGAACCGCGAAGTGGTGGTAATGGGCACAACTGCAAATATGCTGCTGATCCGCCACATGGATCTCGCGCAGGGACAATTCCTGCCGCAGATCGATCCGCGCTCGGCCTTGTCGGTTTGCGTGCTGGGCGCCACCATCAAAAATGAGCTGTTCGGTTCGGAGCAGGTGGTCGGTGCATGGCTGCGTCTGGGCGATCGTCGCTACCGCGTGATCGGCGTGCTGGCCGAGCAGGGTGAATCGATGGGCATGAACACCGATGACCTGGTCATCATCCCGGTCGCATCGGCTCATATGCTGTTCAACACGCAGGCACTGTTCCGTATCCTGATCGAGGCCAAAAACCGCGACATGATCGAGGCTGCGAAGCACGATGCCGAGCAAATCCTGATGCAGCAGCACAGCGGAGAGCGCGATGTGACGGTGATCACGCAGGATGCGGTGCTGGCGACGTTCGACCGCATCCTGCGCGCGCTGACGCTGGCGGTCGGCGGCATCGCCGCGATCAGCCTGTCGGTGGCGGGTGTGCTGATCATGAATGTGATGCTGATCGCAGTGGCGCAGCGCACCCAGGAGATCGGCCTGCTCAAGGCGCTGGGCGCCCCGCCGGGACAGATCCGCTACCTGTTCTTTGCCGAAGCTGCACTGCTCTCCGCAATCAGCGGCGTATTCGGATTGGTGATAGGCGAAATCGGCAGCAGGGTAATCGGCCAGGTCTATCCCACGTTGCCTGTGGCTGCGCCATGGTGGGCGGTGATGGCTGCCTTCGGCACTGCGCTGGTCACCGGTATCCTGTTCAGCGTGATGCCGGCGCGCCGGGCCGCACGGCTGGACCCGGTCCTGGCATTGGCGAAAAGGTAGCACCCATGTTGCTCAGCGATCTGATTCGCCTTACCACCTCGAGCCTGCTGGCATACCGCATGCGCAGTTTTTTGACCGGGCTCGGCATCGCGATCGGCATCGCGGCGGTGATACTGCTAACCTCGATCGGCGAGGGTCTGCACCAGTTCGTGTTATCCGAGTTCAACCAGTTCGGCACCAACATCATCGGCATCCAGCCGGGCAAGACGCAGACCCATGGCGCGAGTGTCGGCGTTTTCGGATCGGTGCGGCCGTTGTCGATCGAGGATGGCGAAGCGTTGCGCGGCGTGCCGGGCGTGGAGTATGTCACCGCGGTGGTGCAGGGCAATGCGGAAATCCGCGCCAACGGCAAAAGCCGTCGCGTCACGGTGTACGGTGTGGGTGCCGAGTTTCCCAAGGCCTTCAATCTGGGTATCCAGGTCGGCAATTCGCTGCCGGTAGAAGACCCGGCCCATTCGCGCCCGTTTGTGGTGCTGGGTGCCAAGGTCAGAAACGAGCTGTTCGGCACGGGAAATCCGTTGGGTGGCTATCTGCATATCGGCGGCGTGCGTTATCGCGTGATCGGCGTGATGGAACCCAAGGGTCAGGTGCTGGGTTTCGATCTCGACGACACGGTTTTTATTCCGGTTGCGCGCGGGCTGGAATTGTTCAATCGTACCGGCGTGATGGAAATCGATGTCACTTATCCCGACAACGTCTCCGCCGACAGCGTGGAGCGGGGGGTGCGCCGCATATTGACTGCACGCCACGGCCAGGATGACTACACCGTGATTTCCCAGGAAAAGGCGATGGAAGTGCTCGACTCAGTGCTGAATGTGATCACCTTCGCAGTCGGTGCGCTGGGCGGGATTTCGCTGCTGGTCGGCGGAGTCGGCATACTCACGATCATGACCATGGCGGTCAGCGAACGCACCGGCGAGATCGGTTTGCTGCGCGCACTGGGGGCGAAAGAACGCCAGGTCCTGACGCTGTTCCTCGGCGAAGCGATTCTGTTGTCCGCCGCTGGCGGGCTGGCCGGCCTGGTGCTGGGTATCGGCATTGCCCAGGGATTGCATATCCTGTTCCCGGCGTTGCCGGTATACACGCCGGTATTTTTCGCGGTGCTCGCGGAAGCCAGCGCGGTGGTGATCGGGCTGGTCGCAGGGGTGATGCCCGCGCGCCGTGCAGCGCGCCTCGATCCCATCGAAGCCCTGCCGCGTACTGAATGAACAGGGCGCACGGAATGAACAGTACGCATCGAATGAGCAAACCTGGCAGCTGCGACATTTTCTGCAATGTCGTCGACAACTACGGCGACATCGGCGTGTGCTGGCGGCTGGCGCAGTTGCTTGCACGCGAGCATGGTCTTGCGGTACGGTTATGGCTGGACGATCTGGCCAGCCTGGCGAAATTGTTCCCCGAGGCGGATGCCGCCGCCGTGCAGCAGCAGTGCAGGGGAGTCGAGGTTGAATTGTGGCGCAAGCCTTTCCCCGAGGTGCAGCCCGCCGAACTGGTAATCGAGGCATTTTCCTGCAAATTGCCGAAAAATTACATCGAGGCGATGGCGGCTCAGGCGCAACAACCGGTCTGGATCAATCTCGAATACCTGAGTGCGGAAGACTGGGTCGAGAGCCACCACAAGCTGCCTTCACCACAGCCGGGCGTGCCGCTGACCCGCTATTTTTTCTTTCCGGGTTTTACGCCGAAAACCGGCGGGCTGCTGCTGGAACACGATCTGTTCGCGCGGCGCGATGCGTTCCAGCGCGATGCGAAGCAGCAACAGGCATTCTGGCAGTCCATCGGGATGGAAACACCGGCTGCAGAGACACTGAAGGTATCGATGTTTGCTTACGAGAACGGCGCCTTGCCCGGATTGCTCGACGCATGGGCGGGTGGACCGCAGCCCGTGCTTTGCCTGGTGCCGGAAGGGCGCATCCTGCCCGGGATAGGCCGGTACTTTGGCGATCCGATACCGCAACCCGGCAGCGATTACCGCCGCGGCCATTTGCAAGTGCGGGTAGTGCCGTTCGTCGAACAGCAGCGCTACGACCTGAACTGTTGTGGGCGTGTGATGTGAATTTCGTGCGCGGAGAGGATTCTTTCGTGCGCGCGCAATGGGCCGGCAAGCCTTTCGTCTGGCAAATATACCCCCAGCACGATGCGGTGCACTTGAAAAAGCTCGACGCCTTCCTCATCTTGTACCGCACAGCGCTCGCAGAACCGGCAAGCAAGGCAATGCAGGACCTGTGGCAGGCGTGGAACATTGGAAGCGGTGCAGCGAAGGCGTGGCCGGCTTTTGCAGCGGAAATCGACGAAATAAACCGGCGCGCAACAGGCTGGGCAAAGCAATTGGCCGAAAACAATCTGGCTTTGAATTTGCTGGATTTTTACCGGGAAATCGGTAGAATGCGCGCCTTGAAAATTGAAGGGCAGTAAAATATGAAAACAGCACAGGAATTACGCGCAGGCAACGTCATCATGGTGGGCAACGATCCGATGGTGATACTCAAGGCAGAGTACAGCCGCTCGGGCCGCAACGGCTCCGTGGTCAAGATGAAGATGAAGAATCTGCTGACCGAAACCGCAAAGGAAACCGTGTACAGCGCGGACGACAAATTCGACCAGATCATCCTGGATCGCAAGGAATGCACCTATTCCTATTTTTCCGATCCGATGTACGTGTTCATGGACGACGAATACAACCAGTACGAGATCGAGGCCGAAAGCATGGGCGACGCGATCAACTACGTCGAAGACGGCATGCCGTGCGAAGTGGTGTTCTACAACGAAAAGGCCATCTCGGTCGAGTTGCCCAACACCATCGTGCGCGAAGTGATCTATACCGAACCCGCGGTGCGCGGCGACACTTCCGGCAAGGTGATGAAACCCGCCAAGATCAACACCGGTTTTGAATTGCCGGTTGCGGCATTCATCGAGATCGGCGACAAGATCGAGATCGATACCCGGACCAACGAGTTCAAAAAGCGCGCCTGATCAGCGCAACACCATAAACAAAAAGGCCAACTGAGAGGTTGGCCTTTTTGTTTCGGGGACAACGTAACGCTGGCAACAAGTGTTGCGCCAATTACTTTTTGCTTCAATCTAGATACTGAAATCCGGCTAGATACTGAAATCCGGGTTCAACCGAATACGTCGACAATGTATGGGGCAAAGGATGCCACAACGACGGACAACGTGGCAAACCATCCCAGTTCGCCGAGGAATCTTATTTCATCGTATTCCATTTTTTGATCTGGTTTCAGGGACATGGCAGGACCCTCCTGTAGAAAAACCTGAAGCGATTAATGATCATTCGATCTGCGCTGCACTTTGCATGCGGTCCCGCAAAATGTACGAACATACTAAACATAACCAAGTAATTTTGTCAAGTAATATCCGCATTTACCGCGCGTCGCTATCCGGATCTTGCTACTCAATCCGGATCGGTTTGATTCTTGACTGCAGACGTTGACCGGCGCGGGCACGTTTGCCGAAGCAGTCCTGCAGCGTGTTGCCCGACAGTTTGAGCACCTGATCTTTTGCACCGCTTTTTCCGATTATCTTCACTTCCGGCTGGTTGATTACCGCAGCCGCCGCGAGTTCGTCCTTGTCGGCCAACCCCATCAGGATCACGCCCTTGCCGCCGCCCGGCAGCTGTTTCATTTCGTCGAGCAGGAACAGCAGCAGCTTGCCGCCGGCCGATACCGCGGCGACCAGCGAATGTTCGTTGGCGGTGAACGGGGCGGGGGGCAGGATGGCTTCCTTGTCCACCGTGATGAACTGCTTGCCCGCCTTGTTCCGGCCCACCATGTCGCCGAGCGTACAGGTGAAGCCGTATCCGGCGGAAGTCGCAATCAGCAATTGCTGCTCCGACTTGCCGCACAGCGCATGTGCGATCTTCGCGCCGGGCGCCAGTTCGATGAAGGTCGCGAGCGGCGCGCCGTCGCCGCGACCCGAGGGCAGTTGCGCGACCGGGATGCTGCACACGCGGCCGTTGTCGCAGATCACGACGCAATGGTCGGTGGTGCGGCATTCGTACTTGCCGAGCAGACTGTCGCCTTCCTTGAAGGCGAGTGTGGACAAGTCCAGTCCATGCCCCTGGCGGGTGCGTACCCAGTGTTTGTTCGAGATGATCACGGTCACGGGCTCGTCCAACACCGGCACCATCACTGCCGATTTCGTCTCTTCCTTGATCAGGGTGCGGCGTTCGTCACCAAAAATTTTCGCATCCGCTTCGATCTCGGTCGCGACCAGTTCGCGCAGCGCGGCTTCCTTGCCGAGCAGGCGATTCAGTTCCTTGCGCTCCTTCTCAAGTACCTTGATTTCCTTTTCGATGCGTATGCCTTCCATCTTCGCCAGCTGGCGCAGGCGGATTTCCAGGATGTCCTCTGCCTGGCGATCGGAAAGTTCGAAGCGTTCGATCAAGGCGGACTTCGGATCGTCCGATTCTCGGATCAATGCGATCACCTCGTCGAGGTTCAGGAATACCACCATGCGGCCTTCAAGGATGTGCAGGCGGTCGTTGACCTGGCCCAGGCGGAATTCGCAGCGGCGGCGCACGGTGTGCAGGCGAAATTCCACCCATTCGCGGATGATCTTTGTCAGCGGCTTCTGCTGCGGGCGTCCATCCAGGCCGATCATCGTCATGTTGACCGGCGCGGATGCTTCCAGGCTGGTGTGCGCGAGCAGCACGTTCATCAGTTCGTCCTGCGACTGGCGCGACGACTTGGGCTGAAATACCAGCCGGATCGCCTGCGACTTGTCCGATTCGTCGGCGACCGCGTCCAGCACCGACAGGATCAGCTGCTTGGTCTGCACCTGCTCCTGCGTCAGGCTCTTCTTGTTGGCCTTGACCTTGGGGTTGGTCAGTTCGCCGATCTCTTCCAGCACCTTGCGCGTCGACACGCCGTGCGGCAGTTCGTAAACGACGACCTGCCACTGGCCGCGCGCCAGTTCCTCGATCGTCCAGCGCGCGCGCATCTTCAGCGAGCCGCGCCCGGACAGGTAGCAGTCGCGGATATCGCCTGGCGACGAAATGATCTGCCCGCCGCCGGGGAAATCCGGCCCCTGTATCGAAGCGAGCAGTGCCTTGTCGCTGCGGTCAGGATAACGCACCAGTTGCACCGCGGTCGCCGAAACTTCGCGCAGGTTGTGCGGGGGGATTTCCGTCGCCATGCCGACCGCGATGCCCGACGCACCATTGAGCAGCACCATTGGCAGCCGGGCCGGCAGCATTGCCGGTTCCTTGAACGCGCCGTCGTAGTTGGGCACGAAATCCACCGTGCCCATGTCGATCTCGGACAACAGCAAATCGGCCAATGGCGTGAGCCGCGTTTCGGTGTAGCGCATTGCTGCCGCATTGTCGCCGTCGCGCGTGCCGAAATTCCCCTGGCCGTCGACCAGGGGGTAGCGCAGCGAGAAATCCTGGGCCAGCCGCACCATCGCCTCGTAGGCGGACGAGTCGCCGTGCGGGTGATATTTGCCCAGCACGTCGCCGACCACGCGCGCCGACTTCACGTGCTTGCTGTTGTGTGCCAGCCCCATCTGGTGCATCGCGTAGAGGATGCGGCGCTGCACCGGCTTCTGTCCGTCGCACACGTCCGGCAGCGCGCGGCCCTTTACCACCGATACCGCGTATTCCAGGTAGGCGCGCTCGGCATACATGGCGATCGGCACCTCGTCGCCTTCCGGCAATGCGGGGAGCGGGGCGAACTGCCGTGCGCCACCCCTGCCGCCCGATGCTGCGGCCTGTTCTTCCGCTACCGTTTCTTCAGCGACTTCCGGCGCGCTATTTTGATCATCAGGGAGCATGTCGGTCTGGTCTTCATGGTTGGTATTATTCGGATCGCTACTCATGCTCACACATCCCCCGTCACTTCATTGCCGTGATATTCCAGCCAGGCGCGCCGCGTCGCGGCTTCCTGCTTGCCCATCAGCATATTGAACATCTCCATGTTTTCCCTGTACGACAGCGCGGAAACATCCACGCGCAGCGCGCGGCGCGTGTCGGGGTTCAGCGTGGTATCCCAAAGCTGCTCGGCATTCATCTCGCCCAGTCCCTTGAAGCGCGAGATCGACCAGGAACCCTCGCGGATTTTTTCCTGGCGCAGGCGGTCCTCGATGGCTTCAAGCTCGCCCTCGTTGAGCGCGTAAATTTTGCGGATCGGCTTCTTGCCCTGCGCGGGCACGTCCACCCGGAACAGCGGCGGCTGCGCAAGATAGACCTTGCCGGCCAGCACCACCTGGTAGAAGTGGCGGAAAAACAGCGTCAGCAGCAGCGTCGAGATGTGCGCGCCATCCACGTCGGCATCGGCCATGATGTAGATGCCGTTGTAGCGCAGGCCGGACAGGTCCGCGTCTTCGTTGGGTTCGTGCGGGTCCACGCCGATCGCGACCGCGATATCGTGAATCTCGTTGTTCGCGAACAGCCGGTCCTTCTCGACCTCGAAGGTGTTCAGCACTTTGCCGCGCAACGGCAGAACGGCCTGGAATTCCTTGTTGCGTCCCTGCTTGGCCGAGCCGCCGGCGGAGTCGCCTTCGACCAGGAACAGCTCGGTGCGGCTCGCATCGCTGGAGCTGCAGTCGGTCAGCTTGCCCGGCAGCACCGCGACCGACGAACCCTTTTTCTTTTCGACCTTCTGTGCCGAGCGCATCCGCGTCTGCGCCTGCTGGATCGCCAGCTCGGTGATGCGCTTGCCGTAATCGACGTGCTCGTTCAGCCACAGGTCGAGCGGGTCCTTCACGATTAGCGACACCAGCCGCAGCGCGTCGCGCGACACCAGTTTGTCCTTGGTCTGGCCCTGGAACTGCGGGTCGAGCACCCTGGTGGAGAGCACAAAACTGGCGCGCGAGAACACGTCGTCAGACACCAGCTTCACGCCCTTGGGCAGCATGCCGTGCAGCTCGGCAAAATTCTTGACCGCGTTGAACACGCCGTCCTTCAGTCCCGAGTCGTGCGTGCCGCCCGACCAGGTCGGTATCAGGTTCACGTAGGATTCGCGCACCACTGCGCCTTCCGCGGACCACACGATCGCCCAGGCCGCGCCTTCGCCCTCGGCATAGCCGCTGTCGCTGCCGGCCGGCACGAACTTTTCCATTGCGAAGATCGGCACCGCCAGTTCCTGCTCGGCGGTCGCCTCGGCCAGGTAGCCGCGCAGGCCGTCCGGGTAGGACCACGATTTCGTCTCGCCGGTTTTCTCGGTAAGCAGCGAGATGCTGACGCCGGGCAGCAGCACCGCCTTGGATCGCAGCGAGCGTTCCAGTTGCGCCAGGATCACATTGGGTGCGTCGAAATACTTTGCATTCGGCCAGGCGCGCACCATCGTGCCGGTCTGCTTCTTCGGGCAATCGCCGATGCGTTTGAGCGGTGCCTCGGCGGCGCCGTTCCTGAAGCGCACGAAATGCTCTCCGCCGTCGCGGAATACCGTGACCTCCACTTTGGTGGACAGTGCATTGGTCACGGCCACACCGACGCCGTGCAGGCCACCGGCAAATTTGTACGCACCGCCCGATTCCTTGTCGAACTTGCCGCCTGAATGCAGCACCGTGAACGCCACTTCGACCACCGATACTTTTTCTTCGGGATGGATGCCGACCGGGATGCCGCGCCCGTCGTCGACGACGGTTACCGAACCGTCGGTGTGCGCGGTGACCGCGATGTGCTTCGCGTAGCCGGCCAGCGCCTCGTCGCAGGCGTTGTCCACCACTTCGGCGATCAGGTGATTCGGAGATTCGAGATTGGTGTACATCCCCGGCCGCTGGCGCACCGGTTCGAGACCGCGCAGGACTTTGAAACTGGATTCGTCGTAGGTATTTTTTGCCATTTATGTCCGGGATAAGGCTGATTAAAGCGTTTGTAAGTCGGGTGCCGCTGATTGCGGGGGCGTATTCTACATAAAGTCGGGGGCAGGGTTGGAATGGATTTGGATTGGCAAATTCCGGACAAGCGTGTCAGGTTGAGACAATTGGTGACAATATCGTTCTATATTGATTGGGGATTTTGCTGATAAGTTATGGGCTGAAGTATTTATAGCTCCCGTGTTATATGGTCGGGGATAAGCGGCAAGATCAATGTCTTCAATGTGCCAAAAGCAGAATGTCGCAGTTGCCATTCAATTTAATTCACGTCACGCTGCAGAAAAGTTAGAAAAATGGAGTGATGTCCCCTGACTCTCCGTGTGGTGCAAGCATAATCCGCAAAAAAGCTTTGGGGTCGGTTTGCTGCTGGTAATGCTTGTAGGACTTTATTGCAAATCTGTGCGTATCAAATTCGTAGTAGGTTTCGGTAATATCATCTTTACGACACCAAAGCCGCTTCCTGTAAAGATAAAGATTTGTTTAGACAGCCGCGTATTGTTAAGTGTTGATAAGTGAAAATCTGAGTCCTCGAATAATTTGGTAACGTGACGTGCCGTTGTATGCCAATAGAAGATGTTCAGAACAGTCTTAATCATTACGTGTCTTAGTTATTTGGCATAGATATTTGTGCCTAAAACCAAGATAAGCAGTGAATAGCCGTAGACGAAATGTCCATGCCGACCGAGCTTCTGACCAATGACCGATACAGATTTGAAAAGCGCGTTTAAAGGAACGCATCCCGTCGCAAAACAGCGTACGCTGCGCGCAATAGCCGTCTTTGAGGCTATCAAGGGCATTGCTGCGTTTGCTGCCATAGTCGGTGTGCTTGACCTGATGCATCACGATGTCCGACATCTCGCGATTGAGTTGATCGGTCGGTTTGGTTTGAATCCCAATACTCACTATCCGTCGATCCTTTTGCATTATGCCGAACTCGTCCCAAATGCCAATATGCATTCGCTGGTGATCCTTGCTTTTGCCTACATTCTTGTGCGCCTGTCAGAAAGCTACGGGCTCTGGAACGATCTTGCATGGGGCGAATGGCTGGGAGCACTATCAGGCGGACTCTATATACCCTTTGAGACTGGCCATCTTATTCATCGACCGTCGGCTATAAACGGCATAGTGCTCGCGGGCAATCTCTTCATGGTCTGTTTTCTTGCGATTCAGTTATGGAGTAGGCGCGCGAATGACTCAACTCACAAATAATGGCTTCGCAACCGGATTCCAGCACTACACTCAACTGTGAACGTCCGCTATTCTCAACCCTTAATGTCTCTTATGTGT
>CAWHAD010000016.1:0-327145 GCA_963827265.1 uncultured beta proteobacterium
CCCTTCGGCTTCATCCAAAGCACGCAATGCATGTTCATGTATAAATAAAAAGCGCCTGGACATCCAAGCGCTTTTGAATACTGCCACAAACTGTCTGCGGCAAGGCAGCAGAGAAATTATTGCCCCACGGTAGGGTTGCCCAGGTTGGTCCACTCTGTCATCGAACCGGCGTAAAGCTTGGAGTTTTTGTTACCCATGATTTCGTTCGACACGAACCAGGCACCGGAAGCCAGATGACCCGTGTTGCAGTAGGAGACGTTGTGTGCGCTGGGGTTGATGTTTAATTGCGCGTAAATTTTCTTGTATTCCTCGGCACTCATGAATTCACGGGCTGCACCCACGGGCTTGACTATCGCATCGGTCGGAAAAGAACGTGCGCCGGCCAGATGGCCAGCCGTCTTGTCGACCGGACTTTTTACAATACTCAGGAACTGCGCAGTCGGACGGGCGTCGATGAACTCGTCGGAACTATTGCGAAGCCCTTCCTTAACCTGTTCCATCGAAGCTAGAATATTTTTGTCTTCGCCAGTGGCGGCCCAGTCTCCCTTAGCCGCAGTGGCTTTATCTGTACTCACCGGGTAACCGTCCTGAATCCACGCGTTGACACCACCGTTCAGAATGGCCAGCTTGTCATGCGCCTCGCCGAAATAGCGCAATTGGAAATACAGGCGGGTGGCCATATCCATCGAATCGACGGTCTCGCCGGTGGAAACAATGACCAGCGGCTTGCCAGTCTTGTTCAGACCGAAGTCGTCCATGACCTTCTGAAAATGCTCCGCGGTCGGGAGCTGAGCCTTGATCTTGACTCCGTCCACCGTGCGTTCTTCGCGGATTTTGCCGAAGTCCACCGAAATGGCGCCAGCGATGTGGCCGCCGGTTTCAACCAGGGTTTTCTTGCCGGTTTCTTTGTTGACATCGAACTTGGGTTCAGCGGTGAAAGTCTTCAGGTCATCGCGAATATCAACAACGATCACTTCGTTTTGATGATCCTTCAGCCATTGCGCGGTGACCAAAGGCCCCGGCAAAGTTACAGCACCAGCGGCATGCGCTGCAGCGATGGTGATAACACTTGCTCCTACCCATTTCATTAGTTTCACGGTTTACCTCTCATTGGAAATAATTATTTTTGGCAAGGTTCTTGACAGAACAAGGCCCCCCTCTACTGCGCATGAATCTGCGTGAAAAGTATATGTGTACGTCAATCTCCGGTCAAGGTAAGTGTTTGCTGGAGCTTTCCAACGACTGCTAATGGCACACAGCCGAACTTCATGCATACTTAACAAGTACCCTAAAGCAGTCCTTTGCCAGGTGCAGTTAACGACTCCTAACAGTCATTCATTGCGTAGCCGCATCTTGCGTCATACGTTGTTTTGCCTTTTTGGCCTCATACATATTCTCATCGGCCAAGTGGATTATAAAACCGACATCTTTTGTCTTGCCAATTTTGGTGATCTTTCCAATTGAAACCGATATTTGCCAGTTTTTCTCCTCAAAGGCCTGCTTCGTGGCCTCCTCGATCCGCTTGATCATAACTTCGCAAGTTTGCTCATCGGTATCAAGTAACAACAACACAAACTCATCGCCACCTAGACGAGCTGCAACATCAATCTTTCTTGAGTTGTTCCTTAATATGGAAGCTAATATCCCAAGTGCATCATCACCGACTTGATGCCCATGGGTATCATTCAATGCCTTGAAATGATCAATATCAATGAACAACACTGAATAGGGCCTGCCGGAACGCTCACTTTGACCCTGCTCGATTTCCAGCCTTTCCAGAAATTCAACGCGATTTGCCAAGCCTGTCAGCATATCTTTGCGCGCATATTCCCTCTCCCGCCACAACCTGATCAAAACTCGTCCAACCACAGAGAAGATTACGCTACGAGTTAATGTATTCAACCAAAACACGATCACCGGGAAGCGTGGCCATGAGATGGCTACCTCTGTTGCACTCCATAAAAGTGCTAGAGATATTCCGACAAAGATTGGGATTATTGAATTGTAGCGTCGATTGTCTCGAATCGAAGTTAAATGCGCCATTTCGATAACCGGCAAGCAGAACAGCACATCCAGAGAAATATATCGACTAAACTCGATTGGGAAATTACTTACAACAGCATAGTTCAATAAAACGATTACAAATACTTCCGCCACGATAAGTACTATGCGGCCATAGTATGGAATATTTCGTATTGGCATGATTGAAGTAAGTTTGGGAAGTCGTCCGAAAGTCTCGTTAAGAAACAATTTCAATTGGTGAATTGGTTGCAGACAGATGCTTTTTACACGCTCCAACAACGTCTTGCAATGAAATATGTATTTGCTTAGGTGGAAGCAATCATATTTCAGAATATCCAACTTAACCGCTCCCCAGCATTCAATAATACGACCGCCTTAAGGCGGTTATTGATTCTGGTAACTTGGCAATACTTTATGTGATCTGCTTACATGGTGATTTTTGCTCTTGCTTAACTCACCGTAAGCACTTGTATAATTTGGAGGCGAGACCTGGATTCGAACCAAGATAGGTGGATTTGCAATCCACTGCATAACCATTTTGCTATCTCGCCCTGCTGCAAGACAATGACTTGAAATAATTAATGAGAAGCCAGAATGCTTCCCCTCAGATTTGGAGCGGGAGAAGAGTCTCGAACTCCTGGCCTTAACCTTGGAAAGGTTATGCTCTACCAACTGAGCTACTCCCGCAAAAAAAGTCAAAAATTACATTGCTAACGGCGAAACCTACAGGAGTTGGCATTATAAAAATAGTGTACTTAAGTACAAGTAATTAATAACTCGCCTCAAGGACTGTTCAATGATCGTCTGCCTCGCATCGACTTGTCCTTCGAGCTTATGTAATAGCTATCCAGAAAGCAGTCATCGTAGCTGTGCGTTCAGGTAGATAACTCATGCCGAACGCCAGCTGTCACTGGCGATGTTCGGCATCCATCATTTCTAACGTTGGATTGATCGCCATGAGTAGATCGAGCGCTTATATGGAGTAGAACATAAATGTCCCGAATTTGTACCTAAGTACAATTGTATTTATTGTTTAAAGCTGCTCAAATGAAACCGGAATTGCAAAGGAAAAGCCGGAATTGCAAAGGAAAAGTTAGAGGCAAATTCGAGTCAGCAGACAAGAAATCGATGCATCATTCGAATGCATGTTAATGATGGAGAGTCTCATGTTTGAGATCAGAGTCTATTACCACGATGTCCTGCGTTATACCATTGTAGGGAATTGGGACAAGGTGCAAGAATTGCGGAACATCGGGTTTAATGTCCAGGTTCAGGATGCTCCAGGTCAAGGGTTAGGATTGGGCGGGTGGCGCTCACCCACATCATTTGAAGTCAATGGAGGGCATGATGCCATTGTCCACCACGATAATGAATATAGTACACAGATACTTTCAGAGATGCGACCAGATATCGAACATCACACGTTAAGTTATTACTAAAAGATATGTTTGTTCGGAAAATATAACAAGGGATTTAGCTATAGTTTTCGCCTGTCTCAATAACAGGGGGGAGCATGAAATACTTTCTAGCTTGTTTGTTTATTGCCACCGGACTATTTCTCCTTATTGTTTTTTTTGGAATTGGCGCGCTGTGTTTTGGCGTGGCTAACCTCTTGGAACTGATGAGGCAGTTAATGGGAAAACATTCGACCGACAGCAATTGGTCCGTTACAGCAAAACATCTCTCAAGCTCTAATGAATGATTAAGGAAATATAGCATCGGCGGGTCCTGCCTTGAATGAAAAGGAATATCAACTCGAAGTACCGCTTATGGCACATGGCCGATCTTAGAATATAGATTTATCCATCTTAAAAGTCGCAGCTGGATATGCTCTAACATGTATGGTTAGTGCAAATTCAAAATGGGTATTGCAGCTAGAATTGTGACCAGTTGGAATTACTTACTGTGTGATTGACTGAGACATTTGGAAAGCTGGACGGATGTATTGGTGATAACGAACCAGACGCTCTCCCAACTGAGCCAACCCCCCCCCGACGGTACGTGAGTAGAATATTTGCGCTTATTATATAGCGCGGCAAACGCAATACATTGAGTTGCTCACCTCCCAAGTTAAAGAAGGAATTATTATGAGCAGCTCTCGGCGTTACATACTTACCATCTCCTGCTCGGATCGAGCGGGCATCATCGCAGCGGTGAGCGGCTTCATCGCAAAGCACGGTGGCTTCATCGTCGAAGCGAGTTATCACACCGAGCAGGAGGCGCAACTTTTTTTCATGCGGCAGGAGATTCGCGCGGATTCCTTGCCCTTCGATGCCGAAGAGTTCCGTGATCGATTTGCCGGTTTGGCGCAGGAATTCGGCATGAACTGGCAGTTGTCCGACTCGGCTCGGAAAAAGCGGTTGGTGATCCTGGTAAGCAAACAAGATCATTGTCTGAACGATTTACTGCATCGCTGGCGCAGTGGCGAGTTGCTAGTGGACATACCCTGCGTGATCTCCAACCACGAGGACTTGCGCAGCTTCGTTGAGTGGCATGGCATACCATTCGCCCAGGTTGATATGCAAAATGACAAGCAGGGCGCGTTTGAGCAGGTTGATGCCCTGTTCGAGCAGCACCGCGGCGATTGCATGGTACTAGCGCGCTTCATGCAAATACTGCCTTCGTCGCTGTGCCAGCGATATCCGGGGCGAATAATCAATATCCATCACAGTTTCCTGCCATCCTTCGTTGGCGCGAGGCCTTATCACCAGGCTTATTTTCGTGGCGTCAAATTGATTGGTGCGACCTGCCATTATGTGACCGACGAACTGGATGCGGGACCGATCATTGAGCAGGATACGGTTCGAATCGATCACGGCGACACGGTCGATGATCTGATTCGCTATGGGCGTGACATTGAGAAAACCGTCCTGTCTCGCGGACTGCGCTACCACGCCGAAGATCGGGTATTGGTCTGTGGCAACAAGACCATCGTATTCAGATAGAAAATCCTGCCGCGGATGCAGCGAATGCAGTGCGCAATAAGATTTTAAACTGGAAAACGCCAACCATTGAGTTGAACTTTAGCGTTTGGGAAAATCGAAGTTCCCCTTGTATTTTTTATCTACTGATCAAATCCATTCTTTCTTCTCCAGACACATAACGGAATTTGGTGACCTTCTACTAAGACCCTTCATTTTCTATTTCTTATTGTTTTGACCAGTTTCATTGCTCAGCAAATTGACAAACTACAGAACAAATGTTCGCCTCAATTTCACTTGACAATCGGCAGAGGAACTATCAAATTAAACAAAAAATATAAGCTGGCTCTGTGGCTTTCAGTTTTAAGCTGGGGAGGGGTTCAATGAGTAATTGCGAACAAGTTGAAGCGGATTCCGCAAAAAGTCCTTTTGAAGCAGATCGTATCCGGCCCAATGCCCTGTTACGCTCGATTGCCACCAAAGCTCTTATTCACGGCGGGTTTATCTTAATCGCTGTTGTGGCATTTGTAGCCTATGAGCACTTCAAGCTTCAAGGCCAATCAACACAATCGATCGCCAGCCTTATCGCGGCTGCAGGTTTTGGCTTTGCGCCGGTACGAGCGCTGGTGAGTGAGTTGCTTTTTATTGAAGGCAAGATTCTGCATCTTGTGCATGGCCTCGGCGGTCTGGGGCTGTGCGGCCTTGCGCTTGGGGGGGTAATATCGGGAGGGACATTGTCGACGCACGCGGCGCTCGCGCCTTTTGCAATTATGGGAGCCGCACAGGCGGTGATGCATCAGGACCATCCTCGCAACCAGGAGCAAGCTGAGGCGCTGCGTCGCTTTGCAACCAGTCTGCCGGAAGTTGAACAATTCACAAAGCCAGGAAATCTGAACTCTCCGGAGAATGTACGCCGGGCAATCCTTGTTCTCAGCGATTTGGTGACAAAGGCGCAAGTACTTGGAGAAACCGAATTAAAATCCGACCCAGGTTTTCAAAGTGCACTCAAGCGGGTTGCGACAAATTTTGGTCTTTCGCTTGGATTGGACACAGTTGATCGGGCAATGCTCGAGCTTTCGGGAAATCCTGCTGCAGCTAACGCGCTTCCAAAATTGCGCAAACAGCTTGCCAAAGCACGTAACACAATCAAGGGATCATAGGCATGCAAGGTGATAGAAGCCACTGATACATCGATCACACAAAAAGGAATGAACGTGATGAATATCCAGATGACTCTGAACCGGAAATGTTTCCATGCTGGTGTAACCATAACAAGTATCTCACTGTGTTGCACGATGACGAACGCATTGGGCGAGCCGCTCGATGTCGAGCCCGGCTTATGGGAAATGACGGTCCATACGCAAGGGTACGGACAATTGCCGTTTCCAAAAGAAGCCATCAGTGACTTGAGCCAGGAACAGCGCGCCGCCATCATCGCAAAGATCGAGGCCGGGGCCAGGCACGTACCGCGTCACCATATTCGCTGACCGCCACCAGACCATCGCCGTACTGAATCCACGCGATCGCGTCCTCGGCGCTGGTGGTGCCGTTACTTGAGATCGACGTTGTTGGTGCACCCGCATATTGGTTGGCACCGGCGGCTGAAGGGGGAGGGGCGCTGGTCGAGGCCGCCTTCCTGGCATCGCGCGCACTTCGCGCCGCGGTGAGTTTGGCATTCAGAGCCGCCGTGTCGGTCGCGGGCTTGTTGTTATAGGTGACGCGAGCGGCGCGTTCATAAAGACGTACCGCTTCGAAAGCATTGCCTGAGGCAACCAGCGCATCGGCCTGACGCACGGTGTCTTCATAATCCTTCATTGCCTCGACGCTTGTCTGTGCATGCGGCTGGCCGATCAGAAGCGCAACTGCAGCAAACAGCATCACCAGGAATTTAGCCACGGTTGTTGAAAGAGTCGTCTATGTTCTCCATGCATTATCAACATAACCGCAAAGACTGCTCTTATCGGTGCATCCGGCCCTGTACCAAATGAAATATCAAGTTGAAATTCCGCTTTGGCACGTTGCGGAACTACATGTTGCCATATTGCGGACCGGAAAGCAGTCAGTTTCGCTTCAGTGATTTAGATTGCCGCTTAGCAGCCCTTGACGACGGGTAACTAAAGACACATTGCCGCCACGCTTCAATGAGGTGGCGATAATAGTGAAGAATCTTCCAGTTGCTGCTTGAGAGCAAACAGAAGCAGTTCGATGAAATGAAAATGACCAGGGGGATAGGTAGAACTTACCCTGAACTATTTAGTGGACAGTCTGTTTGGATCGAGCGCGGCGATCCAGGCCAACCCCCGCCGGGCACTCGAGATCCGCGGGCACGCGCAGCTCAAGATCGTCCCGCCTACGGCGTTTGATGCCATGTTTCAAAGTGCCCACATTCATCAGTCCATGATCGCCAGATCTGCGGCGATCTTGTGAATTTCGACGTTCGGGGGAGAGGCGATTGTTGAGCCGGACAAATCGCGCCGAAGTGTTCAGTGTGCGGGTAACAAACTTTTCCAAATCGGACTCGAGGTAGTAAGGATGTCCCTGCACGATAAAAAATGAAATAATGGGATCACGCTGACGATCATGAGCGAGCCAGGCTTTGACGGATTTATTGGGCATGTGTGGTTGCAGAAAAGCGGCAGCCTATCTTGCTGAAGCAGCTCAAGGCCTAAATCGGACGAAGTTTTGCGATCATCTCGTTCCATGCCCGAGTCGCTTCGGCGATGACGGCGTCCTCGGTGTTGTCCGCCTGAGGGACCGCCGGACCGAGTTGTCCGCAGACGGGACAGATCACACGGTAAACGATCTCTTCAGCCCCATCCGCTGTGCGGCGGGTACAGCGGCGGACTTCTGCCTCGGCCCCACAGGTGCAGCGACTGATACTCATCCTGAACTCCTGTAGCAACGTTAATGTTAAGTCTGGCACGTCGTATGACCTGCTGCAAATTTAGTACCAAATCAATAAGGAGTTTACTGCATAAAGATCAGTTCCTCGAGCTGCCGCCTGCCCGATTCGCCCGCTTCTCGGCCGTAACGGAGGCTCGCAGATAATCTGATTTCATCGGCTGCGAGCGACCGCCTCTTTGAATATCGGGCGGCTGTTCCCGACTTGAGGCAACCCTTCAGTCGATGTATTAGCTTACCCGAAAGCTGCGCCTGGAGGTTTGTAATTGAATCGTAAGATCCGTTCACCCGAAAGCGGAGGTTGGAAAAGTATGGCTGAACGACACTAAGCGTAAACACATAGGATCAATTTTGTTGCTCGAGAACGGGTACTCATAACGTGCAAAAGGTCCCGGTCGAGCCGGAGACTTTTGAATGCAAACAGCTTTCGGGAATACATGAACCATCTCTCCACTGGGAATTGACAAATCGACCGTCATGAGTATTGACATAAATCCGTCATAATTTAGGCGCATGATTGGCATGCACGTGTGCAAGTTCAATGTCTGCTGCGTGGATTGTAGCATTCTCCCTTTATGGTGCCACTTGAGTCTACCAAATACTATTTTTTCGGTGTTATCCACGTCTGTCCCAGAGAATATTATGCTCGTGGACGGCGAGGTCAGCATAAGTTATCGCGAAGTGATAAATCGCGTCGAATCTCTTTCGAAATGGCTTGTCAAGCAGGGTGTCGGGCCGGGTGATCGGGTGGTAATTCAGCTGCGCAAGTGTGCCAACGAAATATTTCTTTTGTATGCGGCGGCCCGTCTTGGTGCCGTGTCTGTCAATGTGCATCCACTATGGTCAGATGCTCAATTGCAGCATGTGGTCGAATCTTCTGGTGCGAAGATTGCGTTTGTTGAAGAAAATAGAATGCAGGCACTGCTTGGATTCAACGGCGTAATGGCTGTCGTAGGCGGTGAGACGCAAGCTGACCAAGACGCACTATTCGACAGAATCGGCAGGGAAAGCAGTGGCGATCTGCCTCCTGCAATGGAAGACCCCGACGCCCTTGCTATCATCATTTACACATCGGGCTCTACCGGCAAGCCCAAAGGGGTCATGCATTCCCAGCGCAATCTTGTTGAATTTGGAAGAAATGTCGCAACGTGCCTAAAGAACGTGCAAAACGATCGTATTCTTAGCGTATTGCCGCTGAGTTTTGGGTACGGCCTGAGTCAATTGCTGACAGTGGCACATGTTGGAGCAACATTGGTTTTGCAAAAGTCTGCTCTTGCTGCTGATGTGTTGGATGCAATTCAACTGCATTCCATTACCGGACTCGCAGCTGTCCCATCGATATGGAAGCAAATTGTCGAGGTGCAAAAGAACCGCATTGCAAAATATGCAAGTCTGCGGTATTTCACCAACGCGGGAGATGCACCGGGCGGGCAGGTTATCAACGAAATCGGGATTTGTTTTCCCGGTGTCGATTTGGTTTTGTTTTACGGTACCACAGAAACACTTCGATCAACCTACCTCGCGCCCGAGCATCTGCAGGAGAAAAAAGGAGCAATCGGAAGTGCCGTGCCTGGAGTTCAGTTATTCGTGCTGACCGAAGATGGTCGACTTGGCGGCCCTGGAGATAGAGGCGTGCTGTTGCACCGTGGAGCGCACACGATGCTTGGCTATTGGAATGATCCGGGAGCCACAGCCGAAAAGTTGAAGCCTTACCCGGCCCTGACGGGTGATGAAACCTTGTTGTGCTGCACGGAAGATATGGTGAGAATTGATGCGGATGGTTGTCTATGGTTTGTCGGTCGGGCCAGTTGGATGATCAAGAAGAATGGTTTCAGAATATCGTTTGCCGAAGTTGAAGAGTGGGTGAGTAAGTTGGGTGTGGTCAAATCGTGCGTAACGACCCACCATTCTGACCCGGGCCTTGGGGAAGATATCCATCTTGTGGTGATTGCCAAGCCCGGCGGACCAGACAATTCCCAGGATCTCCTGAAAGTCTTGCGGCGAAATATGCCAAGCTACATGTTGCCAAGGGAAATTACGTTCTGGCCGAAAGAGGATTTCCCCCTTACTCCAAATGGAAAGCTTAATCGGAGCGGAAT
This sequence comes from uncultured beta proteobacterium, assembly GCA_963827265.1. Taxonomy (GTDB): domain Bacteria; phylum Pseudomonadota; class Gammaproteobacteria; order Burkholderiales; family Gallionellaceae; genus Gallionella. Next base: position 9,944 of record CAWHAD010000016.1, read on the forward strand.
AGGACAATTTCTGGAGTACAGGGGACTTGATCATACGAATCATTTATGGAGCCGAGATGCCAATATCAGAACAATCCATCCTTCAGTTCCTTAGCAGGGAATTTGACATCGACTCGAAGAAAGTCGATGGCAACACCCCTCTAATTTCGAGTGGAATTATCGATTCACTGGGTGTAATCGATTTTGTTGAGTTTATAAGCAAGTCTGCCGGAATTCAGGTAGACGCATCCGAAGTGCGGCTCAATAATCTAGATACCATGAATTTGGTCCTGGATTTCGTGGCTCGTAAAGTTGTGGGTTAGGCGCTTATGCGAAAACTAACAATGCGCTTTCTGATGTGGTTGCCGTCTGGCAAGCCTATTTATATGCGTCTCTTTCGCAAAGCCTGTGCAGGTGACGGTCATGCCTGGGCCGCTTATTTGAAAGAAAAACGCGTGATCTTCAAGATGGGGGATGACTGCTATATCAGTACCCGTTCCAACATCACGGATCCAGCATTATTGCGATTAGGCAATAACGTTCGGATTTCGGATTGCTCAATTTTCGGACATGATGGCTCAGTCAACATGATCAACAAGGCAGTAGGAACAAAGCTGGATAGTGTCGGCCCGGTAACTATCAAAGACAATGTATTTATCGGTCACGGCGCAATTATTTGCCCGGGCGTAAGCATCGGTCCGAATGCAATCGTTGGAGCCGGGTCTGTCGTGATGAGAAACGTCAAGGAAGGCGAGATTGTCGTTGGCTCTCCCGCCAAAGTCGTCAATCGTTTTGACATGTCGATTGACATGCTCAGAATTAAAAATGAATCGTGGCCCTGGTATTCTCTCATTCAGCAGCGTGCGGGCGAGTACTCTGAGGATATTGAGCCGATACTGACGATGGCACGCCAAAAGCATTTCTTCCCCAGCGATTTTCCGAGTACTTCCTGAAGTACTGCAGTCAGGGCGTACTCTGTCAAAAAAAGACAGGCGACGTCTCCCCGTTTTTCAGTAGCACACGGCTTTAGAGTCCGAGGTTAATGTAACCGATTTTCCGGCCAGTTGCTTTGCGTAGGCCGGGGGAGTCAGACCGCCCAGCGATTTCTTCGGCCGCTCCCCGTTGTACTCCCGCCGCCATGCCTCAATGACCGCTGATGCATGCGCCAAGCTGACGAACCAGTGTTCGTTCAGGCATTCGTCCCGCAACCGCCCGTTGAACGATTCGACATAGGCGTTCTGATTGGGCTTACCCGGCTGGATCAGGAACAGCCTCACACCACGGGCATGCGCCCATGTCAGCATCGCCCGGCCACAGAACTCCTTGCCGTTGTCGGTGCGTATCGCTTGTGGCAAGCCGCGCTGTATAGCCAGCCGGTCCAGAATACGCGTCAGTGCTTGGCCGCCGATCGCACGCTCCGGCACAACGGCCACAGCTTCGTGGGTGGCGATAATAGTAAAGTATCTTCCAGTTGCTGCTTGAGAGCAAACAGAAGCAGTTCGATGAAATGAAAATGACCAGGGGGATAGGTAGAACTTACCCTGAACTATTTAGTGGACAGTCTGTTTGGATCGAGCGCGGCGATCCAGGCCAACCCCTGCCGGGCACTCAAGATCCGCGGGCACGCGCAGCTCAAGATCGTCCCGCCTACGGCGTTTGATGCCATGTTTCAAAGTGCCCACATTCATCAGTCCATGATCGCCAGATCTGCGTCGATCTTGTGAATTTCGACGTTCGGGGGAGAGGCGATTGTTGAGCCGGACAAATCGCGCCGAAGTGTTCAGTGTGCGGGTAACAAACTTTTCCAAATCGGACTCGAGGTAGTAAGGATGTCCCTGCACGATAAAAAATGAAATAATGGGATCACGCTGACGATCATGAGCGAGCCAGGCTTTGACGGATTTATTGGGCATGTGTGGTTGCAGAAAAGCGGCAGCCTCCTCTTCTGACAGAAGGTATTGACCAGATGTTTCGCTCATCAGGCAACCCTCTGCTTGAGATTGCGCTTCAAATTCATGCTGCAACGATGCTTCAAACTCCGCCGGCAGAACTGGTTTGGAGAAAATGTTACCTTGGGCATAATCACATTTGGCAGCGGCCAGCAGGTCGCGCTGCCATTCCGTTTCCACCCCTTCGGCAATCACCTTAAGGCCGAACTTATGCGCCATCACGATAACTTCAGATAGCGCCAAGTCGTTGAGATCGGCTACATAGTTGAGTATAAATGACCGATCGATTTTGAGATAATCGATACCAAATTCCTTATATTTGGCAAGTGACGAATAGTCAGTGCCGAAATCATCAATCGCAACTTGAATGCCTGCATCGCGAAATTCAAGCAGTTTGTCCATGATGCCAGGCTCTGCATCCAGCAACAGTTTTTCGCAAATCTCAACCGCCATATTTTTCCCGGGAAGTCCAACTTCCTGCAAATGACGTATCCATTCCGCTGCAATATTCCTGAGTTCGTCCTTAAACTGAACGGGCGACATGTTTACACTCACTTGAAAATCACCAGCAAATTGCTTGCTCCAGTTCTTGGCAAAGCGTGCGGACTCATTAAATACCCAGTTTCCGATCTGGTTAATCAGACCCGAATCCTCTGCTATTGGAATAAATTCCATCGGGCTGATGATTCCATGCGTGGGGTGCTGCCATCTGAGCAGCGCCTCAGCCTTATGAATGCGGCCAGTCGACAGATCAACAATCGGCTGGAAATATACTCTGAACTGCTTGGCTGCCAGGGCACCACGCAAGTCGTCAATGAGGTGTAAGCGGGTCTGTTCCGCTTGCTGCAACGCAGGGTGGGAATGGCTGAATCGGTTACCGCCTCTGCTCTTGGCAATATACATCGCCTGGTCTGCAGCTTTCATCAAGGCACTGATGTTATTGGCGTCGTTTGGGTACAGGGAGATGCCGATGCTTGCCGCTATTTGAAGGGTTTCGCCGTTAATGTGATAAGAATCTGATAGCCTGGTAACGATTTTCTGAGCTACATCGTCGATGTGGCGGATATCGGGAACCTCAGGCAGCATGACCGTGAATTCATCGCCTCCCAGGCGAGCCACGGTATCAGATTCGCGAACACAGGCGCTGATGCGGTGCGCTGCTTCCTGCAACAAGATGTCACCCACATCATGTCCAAACCTATCATTCACCTCTTTGAAGCCATCGAGATCAATAATCATCAGAGCGATCAGAAGGTTGGTGCGATTCGCCTTCTTGATTTCCATTCCAAGGCGATCCTGAAAAAGTCGACGGTTGGGTATTCCCGTGAGGAGATCGTAGTAGGCAGTCCGCCTGATCGTTTCCTCTGCCCGCTTCTGATCGGTAACGTCGGAGAATAGCGTAACTCGCCTTAGCACATTGCCATTGTCGTCATAGATGGTGTGAATCAACTGCCAGACATCATATTCCGTGCCATTTTTGTGCTGGTTCCATATTTCCCCTTCCCAAATTCCGGTGGAGTTAAGCTTATGCCAAATTAATTGCTTGAACGCCTCGTCATGGCGTGCGGAGTACATGAAATGCGGAGTTCTTCCGATCGCTTCGTCGGATCCGAACCCAGTCAGCTGCGTAAATCCCTGATTGACGGCAATGATACGTTCGCTACTATCCGTAATCATGACCGCATTGCCGAAAGCCTGATATACCGAGGCTGCGAATTGCAATTCATGCTCGGTGTTTTTTTGTGCGGTGATGTCAGTGTGCATGCCGATCATGCGCAACACCAAGCCGTTGTCAGCGTTGCTTGCCACGATGCCACGAGTAAGTAGCCATTTCCAGCTTCCATCCTCGCAGCGCACACGATATTCAATGGAAAACTTGTCGACCTCTTTATGAATAAGCTTGCGCAGAACGTCCGTCCAACGTGGCTTGTCGTCCGGATGAACCCGTGCTTCCCAATCGGTAATGTTGTTATCAATCTCGTCATCTGCAAAACCGAACATTGCGTTGCGAGCTTTGGAAGGAATCACCTCGCCTTTCCGAAGGTTCCAGTCCCACACGCCATATCTGCCGCCTTCCAAAGCAAGGCTCAAGCGCTGTTCACTCTCTCGCAGCGCTTCGATATTGGTAGCCTGTTGCTGCAGCGCATTGACGCGCTGTTCTATAATTGCAAGCCGGATACTCAGGTGGTGCGTGTCAATGGGTGTTTCCAGATAGTCATCGGCACCAGCAGCAAAAACCTGCCAAAGGTTTCCGGTGCGGGGAGTAATCGCCAGAATCAAGCTTTTATAGCCTTTCTGTGCTCTCCGAATCTTCTGGCACAGTTCCAGGCCGCTGCCTTCCGGCAAAGAACAACCCACAATAACAAGAGGATAGTTTTGAGCTTGATAAGCTGACCAGCCACTCTCGGCATCATGATAATTTGCAAACTGATGGCCACGAATTTCGAGGATTGTCGTGAGAATGGATCGTATTTCAGATTCATTTTCAACCAGCAGAACATTCATCCTATTATCCGAGAAGTTTTTAGATTGCATTGTAGGCTACCATCGAATATCTTCTTTTGGCACAGCGTGACCGATTAGCCAATGCACCACAAAGCGGGCATCCAGGTCCTGGTGGAATTTACCATATAACGTCCGCTTAAGTTTGCGGTTGAATCCGCAACCCATAAGAGACAGTCAGAATTCCCGATAACGGACAGTCAACGTGGGGCTAAGCGGCTGCGATTCGCGCAGTCCTGCCTGAGGAAGGTTTAGACCTCATACTCAGTTGAGATGCGCGTTTGGGAAGAAAGAACGACTAGAAAGTTCGACTATCAGGTGGGCACTGGTTAGGAGGTTGGATGTCAGTACAGTTTTCTAAGGCACCCGGTTTCATAGTGCCGTTCTTATTACGATAGGGAGCAAAGCACTCTTGGCTCTTATAGAATCGGTCCCATTTCCTTGCACAAGTTACTTTGTCATTGGCATTTTCGTTGATAGGCTCGGAATAGGTGGAAACGGGAGCATGTTCATCTTTCTGTCCGTTAGCTGCAGCACTCACGTTCAGAGAAGCAAGCAACAAAAACAATATCGGCGTGATTATTCCCATTTTCTGTCCTTTCAGGTCTAACCGTTATTGATATGACAGTTTCGTCCGAGCATGTTTTGATAATGCGGAAACGGAAAATATCTCCCAACTTTTTGATGGGACACAGGTTATGCAATTTTCCCATTGATTGCATGGTAAATCATACGGACAATTTCCAACTGCACTTCCTGGGTATATTCCTGCAATGACCCGACTGGATTTGTAGTGATTTTGTTTGCTGATCAAAAAGGATGGCGGATTGCTACAGCAGGTCGCTGTTCCGCATATGGCACACTCCCGCATGTCTTGTCGCGATATTATCAGCCAGAAAGCGGTCTTTCCCCCTTCGGTGATTTAGATAGCCGGTTAACAGCAGTACACGACAGGTAACTAACGACACAGCGCAGAACTTCGCGGTTAAAGATAAACGGAAGCCCAAACCCGCTCTAAATTTAAAAATAATTTCCAGATTATTTGCTGCTATCTTGCTTGTCTGCCGCTCGTCTATCGGCTTTTCTGCGATCGGTGACGATCAGGCCACCCATTTTGCCAGTGGTCAACCATGGCCCATGTGCTCCGAAGGGGTGTGATTTTCGGCGATCACCCCGAACTCTTAAATTAACATCTAAACATAGCTCGTCCATATAATTTAAGCATAGCCCATCCATATCATTGCCTCCTGCAGAAGTTGCAACCTCGTCAGCGACGCGCTATAAAACCGATCAAGCCTAATCCAGGCAGCAGCATCGCGTAAGGATCGGGTTCAGGTGCGGGCGCAATAAGCACATTTGATGCAATCATCAGACGTTCTCGTCGCCAGTGTCGGGTTGGGTGAAGTCTCCAGCCAGTCCTGTGTCCAAGCCGTCATAATGAATTTGTTGTTGGGAAGAATAAATCCTTCCCGGAAGTGATTCCGCTACTTTCGGCCTGGACGCGGCTGACATGTCTTGCTGTTCTGCAGCTTTAGCGAGCTTTAACTGTTGATTTACCGAGCCAACTTCGGGATTCCAACCAGCGTACAGGATATCATCGCCGTATTCCTCCATCGAATCGGGCTCGATTTCGAGACTGCTCATGTCCATTTTGGTTTTCATGACACACCTCTTTAACGTTTGTACCGCATTGCTACGTACAGCTGCCAAACCGTAATTTACGGGTAGGCAAAGCATATCCTACCGAAATATGAAAATAATCAAATTGGACTTTGGTACAGTGTAATAAACGCCAAAATCATTGTTGGGTCACTGATCGCCAGCTTTTGGCACGAATCGGAACTGCATGCTGCAATATTGCAAGCTGGAAAGCAGACAGTCGTCACCGGCGGTAATTGGCGGAATTGCGGCCGTTAAAATACAAAGCTTGTAATGCCTGTAGTGCAACTGCAAGCCGCGGTTCGAAGCATTGTTCGTTGCGGGAATGCCAAAGAGATCAAAGCAATCTTTATTATTGAAAGATTCAACATTGGATTATTGAAAGATTCAACATTGGGCAGGAAGCCCCCCATTGAGTGCGGGCGGAAACCAATGCCCAAACTGGCACGGACGCCGATTTTTTATCCGGGAAGTCGAGGTGAATACCGCAATTTGGTTCTATAGAAAATTCTCGTTTGCTGTAATATTGCGAACCCGTCTCAATGAGGCGACTGGGGGATTATTCAACCTCATGGCACAGGGAATGAGATTTGCTTGTTTCCATTGCATTGAAATACAGAATACGTCGTGGTAGTTTTTCACCGGTTCGCCGCTCTTAGGCGTGAATTGAACGGTCAGGGGGAATGCATTTGAACAAGCCGGTTGTCTTGGGTAGAACCATTGTCTGCAGCGTGCTGCTGTCTTTCTTCATGATGAGCCTGCCAGCCCAGGCGCTTTCGCAATCATTGTCTTTCGGCAACAATGAGTTTGGAGCCGGCGATGGACTATCAACTGGATTAGGGGACGATGCTTGCGCCAATTCGCTTGATAAAGCGGCTTGTTACGCTGCCAAGGGCCAGCATACCTTTCAGCAAACGCCTTACGCCGAGATACCTTCTTCTAAACAAAACAGGTCACCCAAAGTAACCGCGACGCCCGGGCATAGCGAGTTTCAGGATTTTATCTCGAACTCGTTGGGCAAGACGCTGCCCATGTATGGCTATAACCTGTTCAATGATGTTCCGGACACCTTTGCACCCGTCGAGAATATTCCGGTAACGCCAGACTACCTGATCGGCCCGGGCGATGAGATCGTCATCAGGGGTTGGGGGCAAGTCGATATCAATATTCACGCCGTTGTTGACCGCAATGGAGAAATCAACCTGCCCAAGGTAGGTGCGATCAACGTGACCGGCATTCGATATCAGGAACTTCAAGGTTACCTGAAGAAGGCCATCGGGCATGTTTTCAGGAATTTCAACCTTGATGTGACCCTGGGTAAATTGCGCTCTGTCCAGGTATTTGTGGTCGGACAAGCAAGACAGCCGGGGGTGTATACCGTCAGCTCGTTGAGCACCCTGGTTAACACCCTTTTTGCATCCGGTGGCCCATCTACCAAGGGTTCATTGCGGCATATTCAAGTCAAGCGCAACGGCCAGATCATAACCGAACTCGATATGTATGATCTGTTGCTCAAGGGCGACAAATCAAAAGACATCCCCTTGCTGCCCGGAGATGTGATCTACATCCCGCCCGTCGGCCATCTGGTTGCGATAGCCGGCAGCGTGAATAATCCGGCTATCTATGAGTTAAAGGACGACAACACTACCTTGGCAGATATGTTGAGCCTGGCCGGCGGGTTGACCAGTGTGGCGGCAGGCGACAAGGTCAGGGTTGAGCGGATCACCGATCATGATATGCGCCAGGTGGACGAGTTTCCCCTGGATAAAGCCGGATTGGCCAGAACACTCAAGGATGGCGATCTGGTTGAAGTGGATTCCATCAAGGGCCGCTTTGATAATGCGGTTACCCTAAGCGGCAATGTCGCAAGTCCCGGACGTTACCCGTGGACAGATGGCATGCGAATCAGCGATTTGATTCCGAGCAAAGACTTCTTGATCACCCGGGCTTATTGGGCAAGACAAAATCAGGATGGTGGCCAAGGTAAAAATGATGCGGGTTTGCAATCCGAATTGCTGGGGAGGGCACGTGCGGAGGTTAACTGGGACTATGCGGTTATCGAACGCCTGAACAAAACCGATTTGACCACCAATCTCATCCCGTTCAATTTGGGTGATGCATTGGAGAATAAAGACAGTCCCGACAATCAAAAGCTGGAGGAGGGCGATATCATCACCATCTTCTCCAAGAACGACATTAAAGTTCCGGTTGCCCAGCAGAGCGTGTTTGTCCGCCTGGAAGGCGAAGTGAAATATGCCGGGGTTTACAAAGCATTACCCGGTGAAACCCTGCGCCAATTGGTTGTTCGAGTGGGCGGCCTGACACCCCAGGCCTATCTGTTTGGCGCAGAGCTGGACCGCGAATCGGTTCGCGCCATGCAACAGAAGCATCTCCAGGAGATGGCGGACCGGATGCAGGCGGAAATCCAGCGCAACCTGGCCAACAAGCAGAATAGTGCAACGTCTGCCGAAGACGTCAATAGTGCCAAGTTGCAGGCTCAAGCTCAGGCTGAATTGGTCAACAACCTGAAGCAAGTTCATGCCACCGGACGTATCGTGCTGGGCATTCGGCCGGATGATTCAAAAGTTACGGATTTACCTGACCTCGCGCTGGAAGACGGAGACCGGTTCGTTGTTCCCAGCAAGCCCTCCACGGCAAGTGTGATGGGCATGGTCTACAACGAAAACACCTTCATATTCAAGCCGGGTGCACGGGTGTCTGACTATCTGGCCAAAGCGGGTGGCCCGACCCGTGATGCGGATGCGTCACGCATTTATTTATTGCGTGCAGACGGTTCAGTCCTGAGCGAACAAAGTTCAGACTCAATGTTCAACAGTTTCAACAATCAGAAGTTGATACCGGGTGACACCGTGGTTGTGCCTGAAATGCTGGATAAATTTTATTTCACCAAAACACTTAAAGACTCATCGCAAATATTTTATCAGTTTGCATTGGGCGTAGCCGGCCTGAAAATCCTGGGTATATTCTAGTCGGATGGCGCGTTCAGCATTTAGACGTCGCCATCAACAAATTTACATGATGCTAATAAAACACAACCTGTCACCTTGAATACATAATGCCTGATAACCAAGCCACCAATCCCCTCCAACAAGCGTATCCGGACGAAGACGAGATTAATTTGCTCGACTTGCTGATCGTCCTGGCGAAACACAAGGCAATGATACTGATGGTCACCCTTGGCGCAGCCCTTTTGGCCGTCATCGTGACCTTGCTCATGACCAATGTGTATACCGGCACAGTCCGGATATTGCCACCGCAAAAAAGCGAGTCTTCTGCCAGCGCGTTGCTGGGTCAGCTTGGCGGACTGGCCGGGGTGGCGGGTGGCTCGATCGGCATCAAAAATCAAGCCGATCTGTATATTGCCATGCTTGAAAGCCGCACACTGATGGAAAAAATCATCAAGCGTTTTGACCTGCAGCAAGTATATAAGACCAAAACGCTGACTGACACTTTAAATGTACTTCAGGGCCAATCCAGGTTTTCGTCAGATAGGAAGAGCGGGATGATTACCGTCGAGGTCAGTGACCACGATCCGAAGCGTGCCGCCGATATGGCGAATGCGTTCGTTGAAGAGCTTGCCCAGTTGATGCAAAACTTCGCCCTTACCGATGCCTCGCAGAAGCGGGTGTTCTTCGAGCAGCAGATGAAACAAGCCAAAGATAAGCTGACCGATGCTGAAGTCCGTCTGGACAAAACACCGAATACCAGCCTGCAGTACATGGATGCAGTGCGCAACGTGAAATATCAGGAAGCAGTCTGGGAGATTCTGGCCAAGCAATTCGAAATGGCCAAGTTGGATGAGGCCAAGGACTTCCCGCTGGTACAAGTATTGGACAAGGCAATTCCCCCGGAAAGAAAATCCAAGCCGAAGCGTTCGGTGATCGTGATCATGGCGACGCTGGTGGCCTTCCTTGTTTCGATATTTTGGGCTTTCATCCGCGAATCGATCAAACAGAGCCGAGGAACAGCCGGAGCAGGCAGAGCGGTTGAAGACGTTGCGTAGTGCCTTGAAACTGCGGAGTAAAGATTGAACTGGTACTCATTCCAACCGGAATGTTACTCCGCACTGCATCTATTGCTGCAGCATGGCAACCTGAAACAATTTCTGGAAAAAGTTTCTGCGGAATATGATCTGGTGCTGCTGGATACCCCACCGGTGCTGGCGGTGACCGATGCGACCATGCTGAGCGAGCATGTCGGAACCAGCATACTGGTGACCAGAGAGGGCATCACCACACTGGGCGAGTTGAACGAAACCGTGAAGCGCTTCACCCAGATTGGTGCCAAGGTCAGCGGTGTGGTGTTCAATGCGGTGCGACCGCGCCCGGGCAAGTATGGTTATGGGTATGGGAAGTATCGGTATTCCGGCCATGCTTATGAGCAATACACAAAGAGCACGCAAATTGAGTGAAGCGTACTGGAAAAGATGCTCCATCTGTAGACGTCACCTTGACCGGATGGCTGGTGTCTTCATGTTAACGAACCAAAGTCAAAAAGTATTAAAGCGGCTTTTAGCCGCGAAATCAAATATTGAAGTGGTGGATAATGACTAAAGGTTACAGAAAAAGAGTCTTGGTGACTGGCGGAGCGGGTTTCCTGGGTTCGCACCTGTGTGAGAGATTGTTGCAGGATGGGCATGATGTTCTATGCGTGGATAACTTCTTTACCGGCACCAAAGACAACATTGCCCACCTCCTAGGGAACCCCTGTTTCGAGGTCATGCGCCACGACGTGACGTTTCCGCTTTATGTGGAAGTGGACGAAATTTACAATCTGGCATGCCCAGCGTCCCCTATCCATTATCAGCATGACCCCGTGCAGACCACAAAAACCAGCGTGCATGGTGCGATCAACATGCTGGGTTTGGCCAAGAGAGTAAAGGCAAAGATTTTCCAAGCCTCCACCAGCGAGGTCTATGGTGACCCGATTATCCATCCGCAAACGGAAAGTTATTGGGGTAACGTCAACCCTATCGGACCGCGTTCCTGCTATGACGAGGGCAAGCGTTGTGCCGAGACGCTGTTCTTCGACTACCACCGCCAGCACAAATTGGAAATCAAGGTAGCGCGCATCTTCAATACCTACGGACCACGCATGCACCCCAATGATGGTCGCGTTGTATCCAACTTCATCGTGCAGGCGCTGAAGGGCGAACCGATCACCATCTACGGAGAAGGCAAACAAACCAGATCCTTCTGCTACATGGACGACATGATCGAAGGTTTCTTGCGCTTGATGGGCACCGAGGCTGGCTTTACCGGCCCTGTTAACCTGGGAAACTCCAGCGAGTTCACCATATGTGAACTGGCTGAAGAGGTGATTGAGTTGATTGGTTCGCCCTCGAAACTAGTTTTCCATCCGCTACCTGCCGACGACCCAGCGCAGCGTCAACCAGACATCTCCTTGGCCCAACAAAAGCTTGTCTGGGAACCAAAGGTGCAGTTAAAGGAAGGGTTGCGACATACTATTGCTTATTTCGACGAACTGCTCGCGGCGTCATAATGAGACTTTTTTTTCGATTTGATGGTGGTTGAAAATGGTCGCGGCGTTGAAAGTCGCTCTGATCCATCGCAAACGTAGAAAAGGAACTCATAGCATCGAAGAACTATTTCACACGATTGCGGGTGAGCTGCGCAAGCATGTCGAGGTTGTCGAATATGAATCCGGAACTCGCTGGAATATCTTCAAGGATGTTTGGCGGCTGAGAAAATTAAACGCTGATATTTACCATGTGGTCGGTGACATTCATTACTTTATACCACTTCTTCCGCATGGGAAAACCGTATTGACAGTTCATGATATTAATCATTACCTGCATGATTTGCTTGGCCTCAAACGTTGGATTTACAAATGGCTGTGGTTGGCGTGGCCAATTCGATCTGCGACTTTTGTTACTGCGATATCCGGTCAAACAAAAGTCAATATCATCGATCATCTTGAGCAACATATCGGTTCTTTGAGTCGCCGCATTGAAATAATTGAAAATTGCCACGGTGCATCGCTTAAACCGATTGCCCGTTCTTTTAATAGTGCATGCCCGGTAGTTCTGCATCTGGGCACCGCACCACATAAAAACGTACCTAGGCTGATTGAAGCTTTGAAGGGAATAAGGTGTCAGTTAGTGTTGATTGGGCCTCTGGATAACGCACTGAAAAATAAATTAATCGAATGCGATATCAATTACATGAGCCGCGAGAACCTGACACACGAGGAAATTTGCCAGCAGTATGTCGATTGCGACATCGTGTCGTTCGTTTCGCTTGCAGAAGGCTTCGGCATGCCGATTATCGAAGCCCAAGCGAGTGGACGGCCGCTCATCACATCCAACCTGTCACCCATGAGTGAAGTAGCAGGTGATGGTGCTTGTTTGGTTGACCCGCTGGACGTGTCGCAAATTCGCGCGGGCATCCTAAGGATCATTGCCGATCCAGATTATCGTGACCAGCTTGTGGAGCGTGGCCTGCTAAATGCAGTCCGCTTTTCACCGGGCACCATCAGTGGTCAATATCATGATCTATACAGGCGCATAGTTTACTCAAGACCGCCAAACCCATTTCTGTAAACTTGCCCTATATTCCGCTACTGATGATGATTAATAACATAGGCGCAAAAATTTCTGTCTGTCTGCTTACATACAATCACGTCGATGTCATTGAATCAAGCTTGAGAACGATACTCGATCAGACCATCACAGGCTACGAAGTCATCGTCAGCGATGATTGCTCTACCGACGGTACTTGGGAACAAATTCTTGCGCTTGCAGCAACGGATGCACGGATCAAACCCGTTCGCACCCCTCACAACATGGGCATGCCCGGCAACGCCAACTTCGCCGTGGCGCAATCTGACCGGCCCTACATTGCCTTGTTGCACCACGATGATCTTTATCGCAAGGACTTGCTGGAAAAATGGGCCGGTGTGCTTGATCGCCATGCGGATGCGGCGTTTGTCTTCAATCCCTATGGAGTCTTCGAGAGCGATTATCATCTACCAAGAACCCATGCCAGGTGAGTGCATCGATGGCAATTGGTTGCTGAAGAAGTACCTTTTTGCCCGATGGGGTTGCGTCGTGCGGGGAACCGCCATGATCCGGCGCGAGGCATGGGAGCAAGTGGGCGGCATGCGTGAGCAGTTCGGCCTGCTGGCGGACATCGATATGTGGATGCGGCTTGCCATGCGTTGGGCCGTGGGCTACGTGCCGGAACCAGTTATTACGGTGCGACACCAGCGACCGAATTACTACCCCGACATTTATACAGGCAGCTCCTGGTCCTGGCGGCGACAGCGATTTCTGTACGAAATCCACGCCACGAACAGGCTGGATTACTTGAACTTAAATACGCTCGGAGGGCGACTGCAATGGTGGGGATTCAGGCTGAAATTGAGCGTCGAAACTACAAAGTGGCTGACCTACGCCGTCGTCAGGAAGAAGCGCGAGATGCTTTCATCGAGCGGCGAGTCGGCAACCCGTTATGACCTGTGGCCACTTCGGTTGTACCGGGTCCTGCTTAATCAGGTATTCAGAGTTACAAGGGCTCAATGAGATGAATGGTTGCGTTCATATTTTCAGCGTTGGTGCGGAACAAACCACTGCCCGTTATTTCGAACGGGCAGCTCGCGCACAAGGCCGGGATGTTGTCTACTGGGACAAATGCCCGGATCTTGCGGCGATTAATTTCGAAGACTTCTTCTTCTTTGTTGACCCTGCGACGGACTGGCCTTTGGACCTTGAACGGCTATCCTGCCAGACAGTGGCTTATTTCATCGATGTTCACCAGGATTTGATGTCTAGGCTTGATCTTTCACTTTTCTTCGATACTGTGTTCGTTGCGCAAAAAGATTACGTTCCTGCTTTCGTTAACATCGGGCACAGTAATGCACATTGGCTTCCTCTGGGCTGCGACCCAGAGGTGCATTGCTTGCCACAGGAAGTGCGGCCTTTCGATGTGGGATTCGTGGGCAAGCTCGGCCTGCCTGGCACTTGGCGCCATGATGTATTGACAACCGTTCTGACCCATTATCTGACCAATGACTACAAAGCGTTTTATCCCCCACGTGCGATGGCTGGGGTGTATGGCCAATCAAAGATTGTATTCAATGCGAGCATCAATAAAGACTTGAATATGCGTTTCTTCGAAGCACTCGCCTCAGGTGCCTTGCTCGTTACTGACCGTATCGAGAATGGCCTGCCCGACTTGTTCCGCGAAGGGGAGCATTACGTTGGCTATTCCACGGTCGAAGAGGCTATCGAGAAAATAGACTACTACCTGAAAAATCCTGTCGAACGCGAGAATATTGCACTTGATGGTCAGCGGGTCGCATTAGCGCAACATACTTATCTGCACCGCTGGGAAGCAATTATTAGATTGTCACAAGGCAAGTTCGGGCAAGCACCAGCGCGAACCTATTCGAAAAATGCATTAGGAAATCTTTACTCCGCAATTTTCGTAGCATTACGTTTACCTAAGCGCATCCCAGATGTTATTCGGCAATATGGGCTTAGCCAGAATGTCATGCGAAATTTACTCAAGGGGTGGGGGCGGTGGCTTAATGCTCGACTACCATTTACTCCCAATGCCATGAACAACCGACTGCTCGCAGCACGCGCTAGATGGATGCATAAGTGAGCCCACTTCGCCAATATGTGCGCAATATCGCAGCATTAATAGGTCAGTCGACCGTGCAACGGATGTTAGGTATGTTGACCACTGTGGTACTCGCCAGAGTGTTGGGTGTAGCCAGTTTTGGCGCCTATAGCGCAATCATTAATACGGCAAACAGTGCTTATGGGATGGTACGCCTGGGGGTGGATGCATCAATACATGTGCATACAGCAGAGGCTGATCAGGGCGAAAATTCGCGTCAAGATAAGGGCGATATGCTTGGTGCTGGCCTGCTTCTCCTGCTCGTATCTGGGGCGGTTGGCGCAGCGGTATGTTTGTTGTTAAGCGACTGGCTTGCAAAGACAGTTTATGGTCAGCCTGAATTGTCGCATTGGATGGCCTTCGCTGCAGGGCTGGTTCTACTGCAATGCGTGTCTCAATTTTGTTACGCTAGTCTTGTCGGCCTTCATCAATTTGTGACGTACTCTTGGGTCATGTTTTTTTCAGCGGTCATCTCAACACTGGCTGTGTCTATCGGTGCTTACTTTCTTGGTACAAGCGGTGCGCTGGCAGGCATGCTAGTGGCTCAGGCTGTCACCGTGTTTTTGCTGGCACGATTAGCGCGAGGCGCATTGCATGCTCAGGACATTCTTTTGCATTTCGGGGCTGTCAAAAAGTGGGCGTATAGACATTTGCGATTTGGGTTTCCGTTCTACGCAGCCGGATTGCTCTCTGTGCCCGTCGTTTTGTATCTGCAAGGCATGCTGAGCAGACATTCTGGTCTCGAAGCATTGGGGGAATTACGGGTCATCACAGCGATCTTGTCTCTGATTTCTTTCATTCCGGCCGCCGCTTCCTCCGCCATGGTCTCACTCCTCACCAGAAGCTCCACTAGTAATTATTTATCGTTTATTCAACAGTCCTTGCTCCACATCAAGTACATCTGGATATTCGCGGTGTTTTCAGGACTGGGTGTATTTCTGGTGCTGCCCCTGATTGTCAAGTTGCTGTTTGGTGGAGCGTACATGGGGGTGATGGCGCCGATGTCGTATGCGATTATGTCCACTATTTTTTCATGTGTACTCGGGTTTGTTGGCAACATAATTTTCGCGAGAAGGCGCGTGGGTCTATTACTCGCCCAGACCATATGCCAATTTGCCGTATTCGCGGGCGTCGCATCTATGTTGATTCCAAAGATGGGTTTAAGAGGATATTTGGCGGCAGAATTGAGCGGATTTCTTGCTGCCATTTTATTTATTTATTACATAGCACTCCCTTGGAAGAAAAGGCATGCCATTATTATTTCATGGTTGTTTCCTGGGGTGCTGCTAAGCGTTATGGATGGTTTAGGGCTATTGCTTCTTTCTTCCCCAGCCGTTAAAGACTACCGGACGATGGGTGCAGTTCTGCTATTCGCAATTACTGTCTTAGTTATCGGCCGGTTTATTTTAACCATAGAGGAACGTTTAATGATTAAAGCAAAATTTACTCATGCTTTTATCTGGATACTTGGAGGTAAATGCTAATGGCATGGGTATCTCCGCACAAAGTGCTTCTCGGAAAACTTCAAAGACTGATTGGTAGCTCCACTATTGGAGTTAAATTGGCAATCAAAATAAAAAATCAAATGGATGCCGTAATTCGGCAAAGCCTCAATGATGGAATCGATATGTCCTGCAATGGTGAGCTATTGCTTATGGACAGTGTCGCGCACAAGGCAACCTTATTTATAGATGTCGGAGCAAATACAGGCTTTTGGGCAATGCCTTTTTTAAGCCGAATGAAGTCTAGGGGGAAAGGACTTCTTTTCGAGCCCTCACCAATTGCCGCAAAGATGCTGAAAGATAATTTTGGACAGACTAAAAATGCAGTTGAGATTGTACAAGCGGCTGTAGGTGATATGAGTGGTAAGGCTCGATTTTTTATGGAGGCGGAAGCTGGCGAGACCTCGTCTCTAGTTATGGGGCATAGTCAATCAGGTGCCCAAGAGATCGAAGTACCCGTGACGACAATTGATGAAGAGCTCCTAAAACGTAAAATTGATTTTGTAGATTTTTTAAAAATTGATGCTGAAGGATATGATTTGCGGGTAATGATGGGGGCAATGAACTCTATAAAGGGTCACAAAATCGGAATTGTTCAGTTTGAATACAATGCTCCTTGGGCATTAGTTGGTAGTACCCTTGCTGATGCCATAAATCTATTTCGCACAAACGGATACTTGGTTTATCTTCTACTGCGCAAAGGCCTTTATACATTTGAATACGAGGTTTATGGTGAATATTTTGGATATTCTGAATTTCGTGGCTGTACTTCCAGATTATTGGCCCGAACACGGTGAGCTAGTCGTGGGTAAGGTATTGCGCTCATTTGTTAACAAGGATATTGCATGAATTTTTCACTTATTTGCCCGCATGATCGTCATGCCCTCTCAGAAAACGAATCTGGCCTTTTCTGCGCAGGGTGCGGGCGGCAATATCCTATTCAGGATGGCGTGGTATGCACACTCGACCACGCCGATGTCTTCTACGAAGGGGCCTATGAAAACCAAACGCATTTTCTGCCTCGTAGTGAAAAGTCATGGCATACGTGGCCATTATGGCTAATCAATAGCGGTTACCTGTGGTCTGTGCGCCGATTTATCCCGCCGGGCGCAACGGTTGTGGAACTCGGATGTGCGGGAGGCGTGCGGTATTTCGGCCAACGCTATCACATGGTGGGCTGCGATCTCTCATTCTCCGCGCTGAATAAATTGGATTTCTATGAGCGCAGGGTTCAAGCGGATGCGGCGGTTTGCATTCCTCTGCCGGATAACTCCGTTGATGCGGTGGTGAGTTCGTATTTCTGGGAACACATTCCGCCATCGGTGAAACCCAATATCCTCAGAGAATGCCAGCGGATATTAAGGCCGGGAGGAAAGATTATTTTCCTGTATGACGTAGAAACAGAAAATCCTCTGATTTGTCGCTACAAATATAACAACCGCCCGCTTTATGACAAACTCTTCATTGAAGCTGATGGTCATCTTGGGTATCAGCGCCCGAAAGTAAACTTGGCGACATTTGAAGAAGCAGGTTTTCGAGTGGTCGAGCATCAGGGCATGGAAAAGACTTGGCTACAGTCGCCTTCAGCCTACACCAAACTAGCGCAGTTCGGCACTGTCGGGAACCGTTTGCTCGCATGGGCATCGCGACTGGGCCAACAGCCTTTTTTCTATCCCTATACTGCCCTCACGCGTTTAATCGATACGCTGATCTGCCCATGGTTACCAGCGGACTGGGCAAGGATTGATTTGGTTATATGCAAAAAGGGAGAGGGATGAACATCCTTGTCATCGGCAAGTTCTACATTGAAGGGTTTGCCCTACACATTGCGGAAACGCTGGCCATCATGGGCCATAGCGTGAGGCGTTTCGAACCGGGTTTTTGTTCTGGGCGCATCGGCGGGCGTTTGGGCCACCGCATGGATCAGGTTCGAGGGGTGATCCATTCGGCCACGGACAGTTTACCTGCTGTACGTGCTCATCGGATGAAGGCGCTCTGGCAGGTGGCTGAACAAGGGTCGATCGATGTAGTGATCGTCTGCCACGATTTTCTTTGGCCAAACGAGGTGGCTGAACTCAAGCAACGCACCAACGCCCAAGTGGCGATGTGGTTCCCTGATCATTTCGGTACGATGGGACGTGGTTACTTCATGAATGCCTCTTACGATGGTCTCTTTTTCAAGGATCCCTACATCGTTTATGCTTTGGGTGATGTGCTTGGAAGCCCTGCTTATTACCTGCCGGAATGTTTCAATCCAGAGAAGCATTGGCTTCCAGAAGATGCCATAGGACATGACCCGTCTTATCAATGCGACATCGCTACGGCTGCTAGCCAGCATTCCTGGCGGGTGGCGTTTTTCAAGCACTTGGCTGATTACAACGTAAAACTGTGGGGCAACCCGGCGCCGCTCTGGATGCCTACTGGACCTGTGGCCAAAATGTACCAAGGTCGGCCTGTACACAACCACGACAAGGTTAGGGCATTCCGCGGCTCAAAGATCGTTGTCAATAATTTGTATTACAGCGAGGTTTGGGGGGTGAATGTCCGTAGCTTCGAAGCGGCTGGGGCGGGGGCTTTTCAGATAGTGGATTGGCGGCCTGGTTTGAGCCATTTGTTCGAGGATGGCAAAGAGCTGATCACGTTTCGGAGCATGGCTGACCTGAAGCAGAAGATCGACTACTGGCTCCCTCGCGAGGCAGAGCGTCGCGCCATTGCCGAGGCGGGGATGCGCCGGGCGCATGCCGAACATACTTATGCCCTACGGTTGAGTTTGCTGCTTGATACATTGGCTGGAACAAGGCATGGTTATCCAGCGCCACAGATTCGATGTGATGTTGTCTGAGAATAATGACATGAATAGGTACCACGCTAATAATTCCTACATACGCCCTCTGGCACACACTCGGAATGGTATGCTCCCCGCCACAATGAGGGTGCTGGCTTTATGTTTAGCCTTGTTGATTTATGCAGCACTATCGATGGACTTGATCACAAATGCCCATGGACTGGTAGCCTATACGTTGCTACTGCTGGGTTATCTCTATGCAGAAGCTAAAATTTTGGTGGCGCGTGAGCCTCATCTTTTCTGGATCAACCCGGTGGTGTTGGCGTCAATATTCACTTTTGTGCTGGCCTTTGGTGTCACCAACGTAATTTATTTCATGCCTGAAAAGATTGTGGCTTTGGTGGGGCTAGAGCCGATTGCAACGGCTTGGATGAATCAGTTGATGTTGCTGGTGGTACTAGGTGCCATCTCAATGTGGGTAGGTTACAGCTCCGGCATAGGTCGCGGTATGGGACGGTTACTGCAGCAGAGCCGTGTGCTGCGCCAATGGATATCGCCCTCTTTGCGAATTAATAAACCTGTGCTCTATGCTTTCCTGGCGATTAGTTTGATAGCGAAACTGTGGGCCATCAAACTGGGTGTATATGGTTATTCTTCAACTTATGACCAGCTAATCGCTGCGGCAAACTATACGCAGTATTTCTACATGGCAGATTCTTTAGGTATGCTTGCTTTGGTGGGTGTGGCGCTACAGTGCTTTGCTACGCCACGCACATCACGCGCGGATCGGCGACTTTTATGGCTTGTGCTTGGTTATGAAGTCGCCTTTGGCTTTCTCTCTGGCATGAAGAGTGCCGTGGGCATGCCTATCATCATTGTCGGGCTTGTATATTACAGCCAGCACAATCGGTTTCCACGCTGGTTGATACCCGCCGTTTTAGTTAGCGTGATGGCGGCTTATGCGGTGATTGAACCTTTTCGTGCTGCCCGTAACGAGGATGCAGGGTTTGTGGATACAAGTCTTAGCAGCATCGTGTCAACAATGACCAGTGCAAGCAGTGTTAATGCGGACGATGGCGGAGAACGTGCTTCTACTGCACTCAGTATTCTAGCTCGGTTCAATTTGACTTACATCGCCTCGTTGGGGATTGAGTACGCCACAAATAATAAAGAATTACCAACGGGTAGCCCGGCGTTTCTGGGCGATATCATGCTTGCGCCTGCACATGCACTTGTACCGAGATTTTTGTGGGAGAGCAAGCCGCTGCAAAATATTGGGCTTTGGTACACGAATCAAGTTATGGGGCTAAATATTTATAGTTCCACTGGCATGTCACCATTTACTTATCTCAATTTTGCAGGTGGCCCTTTCGCAGTGATTTTTGGGTTTTTGGTGGTGGGGGTTCTTCAACGGGGGCTATTCGATGGGCTACGACACTTCGGCGGTGGCGGGTTGATTGTGCTCTTCGGTCTGCTTGGCACATTGGTCAATATCGACAGCGCATTCAACAGTTTTTTTATTAGCATCATCAGATTCCTGCCGATTTTAGTTGTCTTGCAATATGTGTTGCTACGTAGATCACGTCGAAAATGTGCGGTATAGCAGGGTTTATCCCAACATCGCGAGGGACTGAAGCAGCACTTGATGCCGTACAGCAGATGTCTGCTCGAATGCAAGCACGAGGCCCTGATGCAGAGGGGTTGTGGTCTGGCGAAGGCGTTGTGCTGGGCCATCGCCGCCTGGCGATTCTCGACCTCGACGCCCGAGCCAACCAGCCGATGCTGTCCGCAGACGGTCGCTACACCATTGTGTTCAATGGCGAGATTTATAATTTTCGTGAATTGCGCGGCGAGTTGAAGTCGGAGGGTATATCCTTCCGCACCACATCCGATACTGAAGTGCTGCTTGCGCTGTTCGCCCGCGAGGGTGAGCGCATGTTGCACCGCCTGCGTGGCATGTTTGCCTTCGCGATCTGGGATACCCAATCTCGCGAACTGTTTCTAGCGCGAGATCCCTACGGCATAAAGCCGCTTTATTATTCTAAGACGAAAGACGGTATGCTCTTTGCATCGCAGGTAAAGGCGTTGCTTGCTTCTGGTCTGGTTTCAAAGGAACGGGAGCCTGCCGGGTTGGCGGGTTTCTATCTCTGGGGTAGTGTGCCGGAACCGTGGACGATTTACTGCGATGTGTTCGCACTGCCCGCTGGGCACTGGCTGCGGGTGCGCGACGGTGTGCCAGATGCACCTGTCTGTTGGCATGACATTCGACAACATTTGCGGGGGCCAGGTAAGCAGCCATCCGCACAGGAATTAGAGGAACATTTACGGCAGGCGGTGACAGATTCCGTGCGCGCCCATTTGGTTGCGGATGTACCGGTGAGTGCTTTTCTATCGGGTGGCATCGATTCGGCGGCACTTGCGGGCTTGGCTTCCGGGATGGGCGCGAAGGTCGAGGGCATTACCATTGGTTTTGATGAATTCGTCGGCCAGCACGGTGACGAAGTGCCTGTGGCAGCTGCCATCGCTGCACACTATGGTTTGCCGCATTTTGTTCGCCGGTTATCCCGCGCCGAGTTTGAGCAGGACATCCCGCACATTCTTGATGCAATGGATCAGCCTTCCATCGACGGCGTCAACACATGGTTTGCCAGTAAAGCGGCAGCTGAACGTGGCTACAAGGTGGTGCTGTCGGGCGTGGGTGGGGATGAACTCTTTTGCGGCTATCCTTCCTTCCGACAGATACCGCACACAGCTAGTATAGGGAAAATGATTACAGCCATACCCGGTGCTCGTGCCCTGATGGGTGCGCCTTGTGCTTATCTTGCGAAGCGCCTTTCTAAGCCAAAATTAGCTGCGCTGCCTACCTATATGGACTCTTTGGAGGGTGCGTATTTTCTAAGGCGCTGCCTGTTTCTGCCCGAGGAGCTGCCCGCCTTGATGGGGGCGGATATGGCGCGGAAGGGTTTGGCACGCCTCGGTGGCTCGCCGCCCGGCATGACCCAAGCCGATGCAAGAGATGGCGCTGCGGCTGTTGGCTTGCTGGAATCGACACATTACCTGCGCAACCAACTGCTGCGCGACAGCGATTGGGCCAGCATGGGGCATTCGCTGGAATTGCGTACCCCGCTGGTGGATGCCGCATTGCTGGAAGCATTGGGGCCGTATGTGTCCGGTTTCGCAGGCGGTGCCGGCAAAGCGATGCTGGCGCGGTCGCCAACGACGCCATTGCCGGAATCGATTATTAACCGCCCCAAAACGGGTTTCAGCTTGCCGATGGCGCAATGGTTGTCCGAAGCGACTGACCAGAAAGCTTGGGGTGATCTGTCGATGCTGGCGGCACCAGGTACGTCTTGGGCACGGCGCTGGGCCAAGATTGGTGATCGAGAGAATGATGTGATGAGAGTAATACACGTCGTCCCTGCTGTCACCGAAGAAGCGAGTGAACCATCCCTGTGGTGAGATTGCGGATTTAGTTTATAACTTTAACCATTGTGGAGACATAATAATTATGACTGATATCTTTAATCAAAATGAACCCACGGGCTTCACCTCACCCGAGCAACTGCCGGGCTGTGATGAAGAAGCCAAGATTTGGCAGGTGGCGAACCGCTCGTTTTGGGAATCAAATCCCATGCACTACGACTGGAAGCAGGCTGTGGAGGTTGAGCCTTTCTCCCAGCCATTTTTCAAAGAAATAGATACCCGATTCTTCTCCAATGTGTGGGAATACATGCCTTGGGGAAAGATCCCCTTTGACACCATCATTGACTTCGAAGCCCTCCATGGCAAAAAGGTGCTCGAAATCGGCGTAGGAATGGGCAGCCACGCGCAACTTATCGCCGCGCATGCGGCTTCATACACGGGAATAGACATCACAGAGTATGCTGTCAAGGCTACATCCGAGCGCTTGAAGCTATTCGGTCTGAATGGGGAGGTCCTCCAGATGGACGCTGAAGAAATGACATTCCCCGATGCAACATTCGATATCATCTGGAGTTGGGGGGTCATCCACCATTCGTCAAATACGCAGCGGATCGTTAGGGAGATGCACCGCGTCCTCAAGCCGGGAGGAGAGGCTATCATTATGGTTTATCACCGGGGCTGGTGGAACTACTACCTTCTAGGTGGACTGGTCCACGGGATGATCCAAGGCGGTCTTTTCAGAACTGGCTCTCTCCATAAGACTATACAATCCAACACTGACGGCGCGCTAGCCCGTTGCTACAGTGCGCGTAGCTGGAGGCGCATGGTAGGCGAACTTTTCCGTGTGGACTACATCCTCATCAAGGGCGGAAAGCCGGAGATCTTCCCCATTCCGGGTGGGAGGATGAAATCGGCGCTCATGGCGGTGGTTCCCAACTATCTTACGCGCTTCATGACCAACACCTGCGGGATGGGCTCTTTCCTGACTTCACGTTTGGTGAAAATGCCGTGAGGTTGCGCGCCGAGATTTTTTCTGCGGGATTCTGAGGTGGCCAAATGAACCATTTCTTCCTCATTCCTGCAATCTACAGCTCGAAGATATTCCTTGGGGCAAATCTGGTCCCGCTGGGCCCGCCTTTGGCGCGGAAATGGATGAGGGTGGTCGTCGAGAGGATGACGGCATGCGAGTAATTCACGTTGTCCCTACAATCAACGAAGAGGCAGCGGGACCATCCTATTCCGTGCCGCGATTGTGTGAGTCGCTCATCGGTAAGGGGGTGGATGTCCAGTTGGCCGCCTTGGACTGGGCGGTTATGCCAGACCGTTTTCCATATCTTAAGACCTTTCCATTGGGGCTAGGTCCCCGTCGTCTGGGCGTGTCGCCGCAAATGCGGCGCTGGCTGAAACAGGAAGTGACGACGGGTCGAGTAGAGATCATTCACAACCACAGTCTGTGGATGATGCCCAATGTGTACCCGGGCTATGTGGTTCGCAATTCGCGGTGCCGATTAGTGGTCTCTCCACGAGGGACACTGTCGCCATATGCGTTGGGATTGAACGCACTGCAAAAAAAGATTTTCTGGCATGTCTTGCAAGCACCGGCGCTGCGAGCGGCAGCTTGTTTCCATGCTACAGCAGAAAGTGAGTATGAAGATATTCGCCGGCTTGGTTTCAAACAGCCGGTTTGCATCCTTCCGAACGGGATCGATGTGTCGCCACTGAAACAAACATCGAAGAGCAGTCGCCGTCAGTTATTATTTTTGGGGCGCATCCATCCCAAAAAGGGTATCGATAACCTGCTGCATGCTTGGCAGGCAGTGGAGCACAAGTTCCCGGATTGGGATTTGCGTATCGCAGGGCCTGACAACGGAGGGTATTTGCCACAGTTACAGGCACTGGCAAAAGAACTGGGCTTGAAGCGCGTTGTTTTTGTTGGGCCTTTTTTTGGTGAAGAAAAACTGCAAGCTTATCGGTCTGCCAACTTGTTCGTGTTGCCAACGCATTCCGAAAATTTCGGTATGACGGTTGCGGAATCCTTGGCGGCAGGTACGCCGTCCATCGTGACCAAGGGCGCACCGTGGGGCGGACTTGAACAGGAGGGAGCCGGTTGGTGGATCGATATTGGTGTTGCCCCGCTGGTGGCGTGTCTCGAACAAGCACTTGCGACAACACCAACACATCTCGCGGAAATGGGTCGAGCCGGGCACGAATGGATGCTGAGAGATTATTCTTGGGAGCGAATCGGTGAACAGCTTTCGTCGGTTTATTATTGGTTGCTTAAAGGGGGCGAAATGCCGGCGTGTGTAAGCTTGGAGTGAATTTAATCGGAGGAGTATGTGATTTCACACGAACTTAAAAACTTGTTCTATACGGCAATGCGTTTGCCGATGAGGTTGAACGCGGCATTCTATAAGTCATTCAGGGCACCGAGGGCCGGCCAGATAAAAATTCACCTTGGTCCGGGGCAGAAAAATTATATTGATGGCTGGATTAATTTAGATGCGAATTTTATTTCGGCCCGGATTGATGTTTGGGCGGATTTGAGAAATCCACTGCCATTTAGAGATGCCACCGTCGATGCATTTTATTCACATCATGTAATTGAGCATCTGCCGGACCATGTTATTGTTTCCTTATTTAATGAAATGTTCCGCTGTCTAAAGCTCGGTGGAATGATCAGAATCGGCGGGCCAGACGGAGACACAGCAATCCGAAAATTTCTGGAGAATGATAAAGCATGGTTTGGTGATTGGCCGGATAAACGGGAAAGCATTGGTGGGCGTTTCGCAAATTTCATTTTTTGTCGAGGGGAACACGTTACGATGCTCACACGGTCGTATCTTACGGAATTAGCGAGTGATGCAAAATTTGAGAATATCGCTTTTTGTGCGCCTGTAATTGAGACAAATCATCCAAGTTTGATTGACGAGCGCGTATTGAGTAATGAGCATGAGCCAACCCCTAATGCTACTCATACTTTGATTTTAGAAGCTATAAAACCTGTCTTACCGATGGATGAATCTGAAACATACATAAAATGATCCACTTCACAATAATATTTTGGGTGCGCTGATGGCTGATGTTTCTGTCATCATTCTCACATACAACGAGGAGGCCAATATTGCGCAAGCTCTGGAATCGATTGCCGGTTGGGCTAATCAAATTTTCGTTCTTGATTCACAAAGCACAGATCGAACGTTGGAGATTGCTGGTGAGTACGGATGCCACATTGCGCAGAACAAGTTTGAAAATTACGCGAAGCAACGTAATTACGCACTTGATCAATTGCCTATAAGTAACGAATGGGTGTTTTTCCTGGATGCTGACGAGTGGTTGTCAGAAGAGCTCAAGAAAGAGATAAAGGCACTCATCGCAGGTTCGCCAGAGGAAAACGGCTTTTATATTAAGCGGCGCCTAATCTGGATGGGACGTTGGATACACCGAGGTTATTATCCTTCATGGCAGCTAAGGCTATTTCGGCACGGTAAGGGAAGATGCGAGGATCGGGCGGTGAACGAACATCTGATCGTGGAAGGGATAACTGGTCATTTGCGCAATGACTTTACTGATGAAAACAGGAAGGGTGTGACTGACTGGATAACTAAACACAACGGCTACGCTACGCGTGAGGCTCAGGAATTGCTGAATATGCGATCCACGCAGCCCTATCAGGAGATCGATGCCAGTTTGTTCGGTACCCAAGCTCAACGTAAGCGCTGGTTTCGTTACAAGATTTGGAATAATCTTCCGCCTTTGATTAGGCCACTTTTTTATTTCTTCTACCGATACATACTCACCGGCGGATTTTTAGACGGGAGAGAAGCTTTCATTTACCATTTTCTCCAGGCACTGTGGTATCCGATGTTGATTGACATCAAATACCTCGAATTGAAAAGAAGAAAATGAATAAATTGACAAAGTTAGTTGGTGATTTTTTGGGGCTTATACGAGTATGCGGCTTAGCCATCGCATTAAAGTGGCTTTTTCAGGTTTTGTTCCATTTTTCTTCAATCATGAAAAATGGAAATTTGCAGCCAGCTGACAAAGCGATGGGTATAGGTCCTTTCTTAGTCACTTTGAAGCGTTACAACTGTCAATTCAGCATATTGGGAGCAGGAGCATTGTCCGGTATTCGCGAAATGTATGTGAGGGACGTGTATCTTAGAGATGGTTGGTTGAATATAAACCCAGGCGATATAGTCTTGGATCTTGGCGCAAATATGGGAAATTTCACCAACATGGCATTGGCTATTGATCCAACTGTCAGAGTGATTGCAGTAGAGCCTAGCAAAAATTTAAACACAGTATTATCCAAGTCGGTAGGAATAAACAGTGGTGTAACTAGAACAACACTCATTCGTGCATTTCTAGGTCAAGCCAATGAAATAATTGAGACGGCAGTCGTTGGTGATGAAAACTATGCAGATGCTGAATGGCTAACCGAAGATCAGTTGATTGAACGCGCGAATATTCAATCTATTGACTTCCTGAAGTGTGATATTGAGGGTGGTGAATTTGGGTTGCTAACCACAAGCAGTAAATTACTTGCCATGACAAAATCTTTAGCTGTAGAGGTGCATGCGTTTGCTGGCGATGTCACAAAGTTTATGGATGATATTAAATCGTGCGGTTTTATTATTGGGCCTGTTCAGACGGGTCCGGATGGAACAACCACATTTCTTGCAAAACGAATAGTTTGATCTATTGGTGAGCAATGCGACAACACTGGGTCCACGAGCTCGGATATGGGTGAGTTGTATTGTCGGACCGATATTGATTACATGGACGCTCGCCGGGTGCTTCATGGGTGGCGAAGATGAGCTGGATCAAACCGTACCGTATCTGGTGGTGCTGGGTGGTGGTGTAGCTGGTGAGCGAGATCAATTGGCGTGCCAGTTGTTTTCGCAAGGTCATGGAAGACTAGGGGTTGTGTTGACTGGCGGAAACGTGGAAGCTTCTGTGCCTGACAGAGCCGCATTTTTAAAGCGTTGCGGCATACCCGGTACCCTTCTGAAGTATTGGTCAGCTCCCGCCAACACTTACGAGGAAATGTCGGCGGTGGGGCAGTTCTTGGCAACCATGCCTGGCAAGCATGCGATTGTGGTAAGCGATGCGCTGCACATGCCTAGATTGCGTTATTTGCGCAATAGACTTGAATTGAACGGACAGGTATTTTTTCGCCAAAGTCGGCTGGGCGGGCGTTTTGATCCGGATTACCTGTTTGGGGTAGTTGAATTTTGGTTTCGAGAACCACTGGCTTATGTTTACTACCGGTTGAGATACTGACTGCAATGTTTTATGAGCAACTGCTTATTAATATTTAAAGAAATGGCTCTATGTTTGCAAATAAGAAATTAATCATTACAGGCGGTACCGGCTCGTTTGGCAACGCCGTGTTAAACCGTTTTCTGCATACCGATATTGCCGAAATACGCATCTTCAGTCGTGATGAAAAGAAGCAAGACGACATGCGCAAGCGGTATAACAATCCCAAGTTGAAATTTTACATCGGTGATGTGAGAGATCAACGTAGCTTGATGCAGGCTTTTCGCGGTGTGGATTATTGTTTCCATGCCGCAGCCCTTAAGCAGGTTCCTTCCTGCGAGTTTTACCCGATGGAAGCAGTTCGTACCAATGTAATGGGCACCGAGAATGTGCTGGAGGCTGCAATCGCAAATGGTGTGCAACGCGTTGTCTGTCTTAGTACCGACAAGGCGGTTTATCCGATCAATGCCATGGGTATCTCCAAGGCGATGATGGAAAAAGTGATGGTTGCGGCATCACGCAATTTGGAGCAATCCAAAACGGTGATTTGCGGTACACGTTATGGCAACGTGATGGCATCTCGCGGTTCGGTGATTCCGCTTTTCGTTGATCAAGTTTTGACTGGCAAACCTATTTCGATAACCGACCCTGCCATGACGCGCTTCATGATGACTTTGGACGATGCGGTGGATTTGGTGTTGTATGCCTTCGAACATGGCAGCAATGGCGATATTTTCGTACAGAAAGCACCAGCGGCAACAATTGAAGTGTTGGCAAAGGCCTTAACTCAGTTGATGAACAAGCCAGATCATGAGATTCGCATCATCGGCACGCGGCACGGAGAAAAGCTGTATGAGGCTTTATTGAGCCGAGAAGAACGCGTGGCGGCACAAGACTTGGGTGACTACTTTCGCATCCCGCCCGATTTACGCGACCTGAACTACGGCAAGTTTGTAGAGCAGGGCGAGGTGCAGATTTCTGAGGCAGTGGACTATAACTCGCACAACACAACACGCCTGGATGTGGAAAGTATGAAAGCATTGTTGCTGAAACTGCCTTTCATGCAGGCGATCGCACGCGGCGAAGCAGCCCAGGCGGAGGACTAAATGCGGGTACTCGTCACCGGTGCAAATGGGTTTATTGGCAAGAACCTGATCGTGCATCTAAACGAGCAAAACGTAGGGGTTGTTTCGTTTACGCGTGACATGACGCTGGGTAACCTGGCTGCCGCGCTAAAAGAGGTGGATTTTGTATTTCACTTGGCTGGTGTCAATCGCCCCAAGGATGCTGCAGAGTTCGCTGAAGGGAATACAGGGCTGACCGAGACAGCTTTGCGAGTTGATACGCACCAGTGGTCGCTCGGTTCCGGTGTTGTATACCTCATCGATCCAGGCAGAGGCTGACAACCCTTACGGATCAAGCAAACTCGCTGCTGAAGAGGCGCTGATTGCGCTGGAGAGAGACACTCGTTCACCTGTTTATCTGTATCGTTTGCCTAATGTGTTTGGCAAGTGGAGCCGGCCGAACTACAACTCGGCCGTTGCCACGTTTTGCCACAACATTGCCAACGATTTGCCCATTCAAATTAATGATCCATGCTGCGCTGGTTCGTTTGGTCTACGTCGATGATGTGATCAACGATTTTTTGCGTTTACTGAATGAGCGGCCTGCCGGGGTGGTACGGCCTGAAGTGTCACCCGTGTATACCATCACAGTGGGTGAACTGGCCGAGCAAATCAGGATGTTCAAGGGCGGGCGTGAATCGATGGTCACAGAAGCAGTCGGCACGGGTCTGACAAGGGCGCTGTATGCGACTTATCTGAGCTTTCTGCGTCCAGAGCAGTTTTCATACTCGCTGACTGCTCATGCGGATAAGCGTGGTCGATTTGTCGAAATGCTGAAGACCAAAGATTCCGGGCCAGTTTTCATTTTTCACCGCGCATCCGGGAATTACGCGCGGCGGGCATTATCACCATACCAAGAACGAAAAGTTTCTGGTGATCCAGGGTAAGGCCAGGTTTGGGTTTCGACATATCGTAACGGGTGAAACTTACGAATTATTTACCGATGGTGAAAAGCCGGAAGTGGTTGAAACGGTCCCGGGCTGGTCACATGACATTACCAATGTAGGCAGTAACGAAATGATTGTTATGCTCTGGGCGAATGAGATTTTTGATCGCAGCCATCCCGATACGGTCACCTATAAGGTCTGATGATGAAAAAATTGAAAGTGGTTTCAGTTGTCGGCACGCGGCCAGAGATCATCCGGCTTTCACGCGTACTGGCACGCCTTGATGAACATTGCGAGCACATTTTGGTGCACACCGGCCAAAACTACGATTACGAGTTGAACCAGGTCTTCTTTGATGATCTGGGCATACGCAAGCCGGATTATTTTTTGAATAGTGCGTCCGAGAGCACGGGTGCAGCCCATACCATTGGGAATTTGATTATCGCCGTGGATAAGGTATTGGCAGATGTGCAGCCGGAAGCGATGCTGGTTTTGGGTGACACCAATAGTTGCCTTTCAGTGATTCCCGCCAAACGCCGCAAGATTCCGATATTTCATATGGAAGCGGGGAATCGCTGCTTTGATATGCGGGTGCCGGAAGAGACGAACCGGCGCATTGTCGATCATACGGCAGATGTGAATTTGACCTATAGCACCATTGCCCGGGATTATTTGCTCAGGGAAGGCCTGCCGCCTGATCTGGTGATCAAGACCGGCAGTCCGATGTTTGAGGTACTGACGCACTACCGTCCACGTATCGACGCCTCTGATATCTTGACTCGCTTGGGTCTTAAAGAAAACGGCTATTTTGTTGTCAGCGCGCATCGCGAGGAAAATATCGAGTCGCCGCAGGCCTTCACCAAGTTGGTTGCTGTGCTAAACGCTCTCGCAGAAGACCATGACCTGCCGGTGATCGTATCCACACATCCACGCACCCAAAAGCGTATCGACGATACCAATTCGAAATTTCATGCTCAGGTACGTTTGTTGAAACCGCTTGGCTTCAACGACTACATCAAGTTGCAGCTGTCGGCACGAGCCGTTCTTTCCGATAGCGGTACGATCAATGAAGAGTCTTCGATTCTCAATTTCCCGGCATTGAATCTGCGCGAAGCTCATGAACGGCCAGAAGGCATGGAGGAGGCTGCGGTAATGATGGTTGGCCT
This sequence comes from uncultured beta proteobacterium, assembly GCA_963827265.1. Lineage (GTDB taxonomy): Bacteria > Pseudomonadota > Gammaproteobacteria > Burkholderiales > Gallionellaceae > Gallionella. Next base: position 40,851 of record CAWHAD010000016.1, read on the forward strand.
TGAAGTCGAGCGAGTGAGACAGGCGCTGGCCATTTTGGCAACGCAGCCGCGAGGTGCTGAGCGGGGCCTCAGGTTAGTCGCTGATTACAGTATGCCGAATGTATCAGACAAGGTAGTTCGCATCATTCACAGCTATACCGATTACGTGAATCGCGTGGTCTGGAAAAAGTATTGAGCGGTGGCGAAGTCGATGCGTATCGTTTTAATTGCGGATGCCTATCCGCCCATGCGAACCTCTGCAGCGGTGCAATTGCGTGATCTGTCCCAGGAGATGGTTCGGCAAGGTCATCAACTTACGGTCTTGATACCATCGTTTGATCTCGAGCAACCCTGGTTGCTGGAGGAAGATGAGCGGAGTTCAGGTCATGAGGCTGAAAGCGCCGCGCACCAAAGATATAGGTTACGTGCAACGCACCATCAACGAGTTTCTTCTGCCTTTCATGATGCTGCGCAGCTTACGCAAAAGCCCACTGGCCAAGGTGCGCTGGGATGGCGTGGTGTGGTATTCGCCGACAATTTTCCTTGGTCCACTCGCAAATTCCTTGAAGAAATCCAGTGCTTGCCGGAGTTATCTGATCGTCCGGGATATTTTCCCGGAATGGGCAGTGGATATGGGGTTGATGGGACGCGGGTTGCCTTATCGATTTTTCAAAGCCATTGAGCGGTATCAATATTCTGTGGCCGATGTGATCGGAGTGCAGACGCAGGGTAACTTAGCTTACTTCGATGCCTGGGCCAAGCAGGCTGGGCGACGGGTCGAGGTGTTGAAAAACTGGCTGGCTGATGCACCTGATGTTGGTTCCAGTGTTTCGGTAGCGGATGGTCCATTGGCAGGCCGGACTATCTTTGTTTACGCCGGCAACATGGGTGTTGCGCAAGGCATGGATGTGTTGATCGACTTGGCCGAACGCTTGATTGGTCGACGTGATATCGGTTTTCTGTTTGTGGGACGCGGCAGTGATGCGATGCGCCTGCGTGAGGATGCAAAAACACGTGGCTTGGATAATGTGGTTTTTCATGACGAGATCGATCCAACCGAAATTCCCGGTCTATACAGCCAATGCCACGTCGGCATCGTAGCACTTGATCCGCGCCACAAAACCCACAACATTCCCGGCAAGTTCCTTTCCTATATGCAGGCCGGTTTGCCTGTGCTGGCGAGCATCAATCCGGGCAACGATCTGGCGAAGTTGATAGAACAGGAAGGGGTCGGGCGTGTCTGTACCGATCATTCGGTCGATACGTTGCAGCAGCTGGCTATGGATTTGGCGGATGAAATTGTTTCCGGGATAAACGTATCAACAGCGTGTCAGGCATTGGCAGTTAAACTCTTTTCACCTCAGACGGCGGTGAAGCAAATCGTTGCGGCTTTGAATGGCTGAAGGCGCATATGACCGGAACGCATTACCTCTGCAATCCACTCACCCCGTCTTCACCGCCCGCCCAACCGGCGTCTTGCCCTTGTACTGGCCCGGCGTAACGCCCATGATGCGTTTGAAATGGCGGATGTAATGGCTCTGGTCATTGAACCCCATCGTCTCGGCAACCTGGGTCAGCGACATCCCCTGGCGCAGCAGCGGCAGCGAGCGCTCGATGCGCAGGTGTATCTGGTAGGCATGCGGCGTCAGGCCGAACTGGGCAGTAAACGCCTTCAGGAAATGAAACCGGCTCAGCCCGGCGATCGCGGCAATCTCGTCCAGCGAGATCGCATGGGCGTACTCCTCGAACAGGAAGTCCCGCACCCGCAATAGCGTTTGCCGCCCCGGACTTACCATCTCCGGTACCTGCTGTTCCGCATGGGAAGTCAGTAGCGTCCCGACGCACTCGGCCATGCGGCTTTGCAGTTCGATGACGGACGCCTCCTCCAGAATCGCCTCATGCAGCCGCTTGCAGGACACGAACACCGCTTCGTCGACGTTTGGCGCGGGCTTGAAATGAAGCTGCCCGGCGATCTCCATCTCCTCGCAATATTGCTGCATCGTCTCCGGGGTGAAGAACAGCACCTGGAAATCCTGCGGTCTGTCCACGCGGTGGGTCTCGTGGGTTTCCCCCGGCTCGAACAACAGCGTGCTGCCATTGGCGATCCGGTTTGAACGGCGACGGTAGCGGATATCGGCGGCCACCACATCATTGGTGCAGAATGCATACTGCTCGTGAAATACCCGCCAATGGCGGCTACTGCCGCGTGCCATCATCAACTCGACGCCGGGCAAGGCTGCGGGTCGAACGAAGTCAATACTTTCCTTGTGATGCTTCTTCGTCAACTTGTGTATCCCCTGAAACCCGATTAAAGCTTACGCCTTGAATAGTTTTGCGAAAAAATCTTGATTTTCAATACAAACACAAGACAAATTCAGCAACACCGTACAGCCGAAATTACGTACAGCAATAGCGTTCTATACGGCATTCGATTTTACTGTAAAAATCAGCTTGTTTCGTATTGGTTGGTTTGGACGATCTGACTTTCCCCACCTTTTTGCACGTTATCTGATCTTGCTCCGCAAGGCTGAATTATTAGAGGGATCAAGGATTATGCTGGTTTTCATCATTTCACTGGCAAGTTGCGTCGCATTGATTTATGTGTTGCGCGGCATTGCCCATCGTTACGGTATTGTCGATCATCCCGGCGGACGCAAGCAGCATGAGCAACCCACTCCGACGGTGGGTGGTGTGGCCATGTTGGCCGCGGTGCTGGCCGCAATGGCCGTCAATCATTCACTGCACGGCAATATTGCCGTATTGCTGGCGTGTGCCGCTGCGCTGTTAAGCCTTGGCGTGCTGGACGACCAGCATGGCCTGCCGGTTTCACTGCGTATGATGATCCAGGTATTCCTGGCGACGGTGGTGATCATGGGTGCGGGGGGTGCGGTCACGCATCTGGGCGCCATGTTTGGCCGGGACGTTGTGCTGGGCATGTTTGCTGTGCCGTTCAGCGTGGTGGCATACGTCGGCGGGATCAATGCGATCAACATGATCGACGGGGCGGACGGCATGGCGGGCAAGATGGCGTTGATCACCATGCTGGGCGTGGTATCGATCTTCTATTTTGCCGGTGCGCCGGAGCTGCCGATGGCCATCGCCATGCTCGGGACGCTGTCCGGATTCCTGCTGTTCAACTCGCGATTTTTTGTCAAGCGTGCCTGGGTGTTCATGGGCAATGCCGGCAGCATGTGGCTGGGGCTGGTGCTGGGTTGGTTCATGGCACAGATCACGCGGGGGAGTATTTCGGCAGAACCGGCGCTGGTGCTGTGGTTGTTCGGCATTCCCCTGATCGACACGCTGGCAGTGATGGTACGGCGGGTGAAACAGAAACGCTCGCCGTTTGATCCGGACCTCACCCATATCCATCACGTGTTCCAGAACCAGGGGCTTTCCATTAACCTTTCGGTCATGGCACTCAGCCTGGTGCAGCTGGTACTGGTCTCGATCGGTGTCTATTTTTATGTGGTTCATGCACCCGCCTATGTGGTGTTCTGGAGCTTCATGGTGCTGCTGACAGCCTATTGCTACGGCATGCGCAATTACACGCATACCTTGAGTCAGATGACGATAATTGACAGCGAGTCCCAAGCGGAATCTGCTGCGCCTCAGTTTGATACTCCCGTGGAAAGACAGTAAGCGTTGAAGCGGCCCGGGGTTTGCCGTCGGCACGCGTTGTTCGCGCCGCTTTGTGGCGCGATGCTGCTGTACAGCGTGCAGGCACAGTCTGCAACACCGGCCTGGTCCGCGCCGGACAAGACTCCCGATTCGGTATTCAGGTCCGCCGGCAAGGACCTGACCAGCTTTGGCCACGCTACGACCACGCCGGATTTCTGGCGCTCCATGCTGCTGGTCGGTGGGATCAGTCTGGTATCTGCGGTTGCGGACAAGCCGCTCGACCGGTATGCCCTCAACCATGGCCAGAGCGGGATCATGCGTGACGTGAAAAACGTGGGCAATGCACTGCCGTTTGTCGCGATCGCCTATTCGGCGACGATGTTTCTGGCCAGCGACCCGGACAGCAAACCGGCCCGCACCGCTTACAGTTCCCTGGCGGCGGGCGGGCTGGGGGCAATGACGGCGCTGGGTTTGAAATACATGGTCGGGCGTGCCCGGCCCAGCGCGGAGCAGGGGGCGGCGAGCTTTACGCCAGTCAACGTCCACAACGGCGACACGTCCTGGCCTTCCATGCATACCACAGTGATGTGGGCGGTGATCACGCCGTATGCCAAGGCCTATGATGCGCCCTGGCTGTATGGCGTGGCCGCAGTGACCAACGCGGCGCGCGTCACCGGCCGCGCTCACTGGCTTTCCGACACGGTCGCCGGCTCGCTGCTGGGCTACGCGATCGGCAATTTCATCTGGACATCGCATCAAGGGGAACAGGGCGGGGCGCAATGGCTGATTGCGCCGAACCGGATTGCAGTGAATTGGCGGTTTGATTAACGAACAGGAGTGGTGGATCAACTCCCTGATACACCTCATTCAATCTGCTTTTTTACCTATCGTACTTTTCCCAGGGTTAAGCAATGCGCGCTATTCTGCAACGGGCTGTCCCAACAACAAACACCTGGCTCACGATTTTCCTGTTGGGATTATCGGGTACATTTTCAACAACGATCTACGCAGATCCTTCCGTACCCTACATGCCGAGCTGGCAGGCGCGCAATCATCTGGAGCGGCTGGTTGATGAAGCGGGGCTGCAGATCACCACCACGCATTGGCCTCTGCCGTCGGCGGCGGTGCAACACGCGCTGGACGATCTGCCCAACAATCTGTCGCCTTCATTAATGGCATCCAAACAATACATCGCGAACGAACTTGCAGAGAGTACAGGGGCAGGGCAGCGTCGAGGCACAGTTGCGCAACAGGGCCGAGGCGCCGGTCGGCTTTGGCGAAAACTATACGCCGGGCAGCTCCATCAGGCTGTCGAGTGCGGCCACAGATTTCGGTTCTGGAAAATTTTCGGTCGCAGCCAAGGCGGGTATCCGCGTTGAGGAAAGTCCGAATTCACTGCAAACTTCGTTTAGCGGTTGGGGCAAGGACGGGCGGGTTCAGGCCAAGCTGGATGATACGGCGCTGGTCACGCAGATTTTCGGGCTGAATGTGCAGGCCTTCGCGCACCAGAACTGGTGGGGGCCGGGCTGGCAATCGAGCCTGATCAATGGCAACAATGTCCCGCCCTGGATGGGCGCCGGCATACAACGCAGCGAAGTGACACCGTCGAAATCCAGGTGGCTGTCGTGGATGGGGCCGTGGACGTTTGAGATGTTTATTGCCCAGACCCAGGACCCGGTGCCGGCCGCGAATCTGCCTGGCAGCACCTATTTGATGGGCTCCAGATTGACCCTGAAACCCTGGTCATGGATGGAAATTGGACTGACCAGAGACGAACAGATGGCGGGCACGATGCATCAAATGCTGCTCACTACACTTGCGGTGGGAAACACGCAAGGTTCCCAACAAGATGTAAACGGCCAGAGCAACGGGGTGGCCGGCTACGATGTCAGGCTCAACTGTCCACGGGGCATGCGCTGCGCATCCTACTTTCAATGGATGGGTGAAGATGCCTCCGGTCAAAGCCATCTGCCCAATCAGTTCATGACGCTGGGCGGGGTGGAATGGTGGAGTGCATCGGGTCGTCACCGGGTGTTCACCGAGTTCATGCAAACCTATACGCATAGTTTCCCCTGGAATGACTATCACTATGTGGGCAGCGGATATCGCAATGGGTCCTTTCCACAGGGATTTACTAATGGCGCTCGCTGGATCGGTTCCAGCTTCGGCGGCGATGCCCGCATCCTGACCATCGGCTGGCTGGATGCGGAAGTCTCGCGACTGCTGAGGTTTTATACCGGCGAAAGCAGCACTGCGCTGGGCGCGTATGACCCGAACACCACGGCCACCGGTAACCTGGTCGGCCCGCACGGCAGCCTGGTGGGTGTGGATGCACAACAGAGTTTCCAGTGGTGCGCCTGGACCGTTACCCCGGAACTGGCTTATACGCATCTGGCGCATGGCATATCGATCGGGGTGAACAGGACCACCGACATCCGTGGCAGCGTGACGTTTAGCCGGTCTCTGGGAAACTAGATAGCGAGCGTGCTCACGCTACACAAGTCAATACAAGTTAATTGGGGGTATCTCTGGGGGTACCAAGTATCTGACGCGCGCGTAACCACGCGCCAATACTGACGGCGCGGACTCCGATGGGGACGCAAAAAAATAAAGAGCCTGCAGAAATGCAAGCTCCATATTTTCACGCTTATCAAGATTTTGGCAAAATGGCTTGCGAAACACTCCCCGAAAAGATCTTGTATGTTTGCAAGCGTTATTCAACATTCTGTTCTGGTGGTCGCTATGCAATTTCATCAGTTCCGGTCAGTGCTGCAAAAAACAGATTACCCGCCAAGATTTTGTATTATGGCATCGACGTCTCGCTTACCCATTCCTCGCAGCATTACAATCCTGACCAATTGCTGTTCACGCGGTCGGGTATTTCCAGCTTCCCAGTTGTAGATCGTTTGTGCTGACACGCCAAGAAGTGTACTTATTGCATCAGCAGTCAAACCGAGCCGCTGCCTTAGTGTTTTAAATCCCTTAGCAGTAAACCGGGCTTTGGTCGTCACTTCCGCATTGACCTGGGGCACTGTATTTTTGGAGGCCGCTTTTTCAGGACGCGTCAGTTGTTGTTCGAGAGACTTTGTACGCCGTTTCAGTACGGCAATTTCTGAACGGTATTGTGCCAACGCCTTTTTCAGGCGCTCAGTTTCGATGCGCAGCTCTTTGCGCGCCAGACGTGTAATTTCTTCCTTCAGTACGGATGCAATGTTTGCCAATTTGCTTCTTCCATGGATGTAGTGGTTAATCGGGACAGCAACTTTATGCCTGCTCGGAAAGCATCCAATGTGCATAAAATTGCGGTTATCGTAACACCAGCTGCCTTCCGGTCAAAGTGTCATCCTTACCGGGCATTCGACAAATACCTCGATCGGTTACGCACTGGAGAGGTTAGGAAATATATCGAACAAAAAACACGGTTCGCTGGTGAAACCGAATCCATAAGTGAAACAATCAGGCCCTGACAAAAAAAGATATATCACTTTACGAATAATTGAATGCAATTTTGATCATTTTATTGCTATTTAATTTTATGGTCGGTCATACAAATTTATGCTTTCCCATAAGAACCATCTCAATTCGGAGGGTAATTTATGCGATAGGATCAATTGTGCGATCAATTGCTCAACAATTTCTGTAGATGCTGCGCCTACATTTATCGATATATTTTCAACCGCAATTTCGTACAGGCAGTAACTAACTACAATGGATTACTCACATGAACCGCAAAGAACTGATTCACGTATTGGCAACAACGATCGGCAGTACCAAAGTTGATACTGACCGCAACATCGCAGCACTGATTGACTTCATCACGAATACACTGAAGCAGGGTGACAACGTTGCCTTGGTTGGTTTTGGTACTTTCGAAGTCAGGAAACGCGCTGATCACGCTGGCCGCATTCACAAGCACAGGGGAGGCGATCAAGATCAAGGCATCCAGGACGCCCGCATTCAAGGCGGGGACGGCTCTTAAGGTGGCTGTGAACGGGGTGAATAAGTAATGGTTCCGTTGGTCTAACGTCAGGTAGGGAGGGTTCGGATTTATTATTCGGTTATCCACATCGCAATTACTGGCGATGTGGATAACTTGAAAAATAACAGCCATTCATCAGGTGGTAGCGTCTTGAGTCATCCTTTGTTTATTCCTTTTGGTCTCATACATATTCTCATCCGCCAGGCGGATAACCCAATCCACATCTTTTGTTTTTCCGATTCTCGTAGACTTTCCAATTGATACCGATATGCGCCAGAAATTCTCCTGAAAGGACTGCTTCGTGGCCGCTTCAATCCGCTTGATCATAATTTCGCAATTTTGCTCGTCGGTCTCAGGTAGCAACAACACGAACTCATCGCCACCAAGACGCGCAGCAACATCCACTTTTCTGGAGGTATTTCTTAAAATGGACGCCAATTCTCTAAGCGCATCATCCCCGACCTGATGCCCATTGGTATCATTCAATGCCTTGAAATGATCAATATCGATGAACAACACGGAATAAGGCATGCCGGACCTTTCGCTGTGCCCCTGCACGATTTCCAGCCTGTCCAGTAACTCAACGCGATTTGCCAAGCCTGTCAGCATGTCCTTGCGAGAATATTCCCGCTCCCGCCACAACTTGATCAACACACGTCCAATCACGGTGAAGATCACGCTGCGAGTAAACGTATTCAATGCAAACACGATAATCGGGAAGTACGGCCAGGAGATGGCGACTTCTGTCGCGCTCCAGATTAACGCAAGCGCTATGCCGACATAGGTCGGGATTTTGGAATCATTGCGGCGATTGGCTCGAATCGAGGTTAAATGTGCAGCCTCGATAACGGGCAAGCAGAACAGCACATCCAGAGAAATATATCGACTAAACTCGACTGGGAAATGACTTACAACAGCATAGTTCAAAAAACTGATTATGAAAACTTCTGCCAAAATAAGCAGTACATGGCTATAGTATGAAATTTTCTGTTTTGGCATGATAGAAGTGAGTTAGGAACACTTTCCGGCCGCGCTTCCAAAAAAATAAACAAAATTTGATTGGATCAGTCTTGTAGACAATTGCTTTTTACACGCCCCAACGATATCTTGCAACTCTAATGTATATTTGCTCGCCGAACTGGTGATGCAAATATTCTTCGGTGGTCTTGCCTTAAATGAAAGAACCATTTCTTCAGTAGAAATTGATGTTCGTTCCATCAACTATATTTTTCCGCAGCACATCCATGCGGTCATGGCCACTGCCGCCAGAAAAGCATTAATATTCTCAATTCCCAGAAAAGCATTAATATTCTCAATTCATTGACCCAGCAATACTGACCGATCCAAATTCAAAGTGTTATCCTGGAAATCAAGCTCAACAATTCATACTCAAAGTGCATGTGTTAGGGTGGTTTAGTGGTCAACAATGGCTGCATGCAAATACAAACTCAAAAGAGTGGCGCTCACAGCTCATTTCCAGGAATATGAAACGGATACCTTTATACAAGAAGCTGATGCAGGAAAAGGTGGCAGAAACAGCAAGCATGCAACCCCACTAACTCAGCTATGTTGAACCGAGGAGAGTAATATTTCGATCGGTAACATCAAGCGCATTTCATATGTGCTTGGGGTGTCGATTAAAGAACTACTTGCTGAGCCAGAGAAACCGCGCAAGTCACGTGGTGAGACACCTTAAGCTATCCTCCATGTACATCTACGAAAACGGGTTCTGTATGCTTGACGCGCTTCTACCGTAGATTAAATTGCAAAACAACTGTGGCTATTGTTGTTGATGGCAACCAGATTTTGTTATTAAAATGCTAATCAACGGTTATATTGACGGTATTCCGGCGCTTTCACTCAATCTGAGGTTGAGTGAAAGCGATTTCATCGCAAGGCTCTGTTAAGTCAAATTCAAGAATGTCATGATGAACATGAGTTACAAATATGATTGCCTATGAATGCTAATGACATTCCTGTAGTGGCGTTTTTCAAGCGAATACTTGACCCATTCATGATCTGGGGATTGTTGATTCTGATCACACACTTATACCATGTGCATTTCACTGGTTATTATATGGTGCTGATGATTATCACTTTTTTCATTTCATCCTATGTTTACGAACAAACTCATATATATCGTGCTTGGCGTAACGGCAATTTGCTCGCATACATCCGCGATACACTTTTCGGATGGGGTATCATTATTTCGGTACTGCTCTTTCTCGGTAGCGCCACCAAACTATCCTACCATTATGCTGATAAGGTAATCCTGACGTGGTTTATCGTCACTCCGATTGCATTAATCACTAGCCATTTGGTCGTGCGCTTGATTGCAAATAATCTACGCGATAGTGGTGAAGTACGCTCCGTAATAATCGTTGGAGACAATGAAATTGGTCAGAGTATAGCCAACAGGATCAAAGAATATCCCTATCTGCTCATGGAGGTGTGCGGCTTCTTTGACAACCGGAATGAATCACGAGACACGGAGCATGCAAACGAGTTGCTCGGCGGCATGTCGGATGTCGCAGGTTATGTGCGGGAAAACAATATCCAGATGATCTTTATTAGTCTGCCAATGTCCGCCCAGCCACGAATTAGAACGCTTCTGGATGATTTGCATGATACCACTGCCTCAATCTACTTCCTGCCTGATGTCTACATCTTCGACCTAATGCAGGCGCACTTTGATAATGTCGGTGGGATTCCCGTGGTGGCGATTTGTGATTCAGCATTTTCGGGTGTGGATATCGTAGTCAAAAATGTCAGTGACTTTGTACTGGCCTCTCTTATTCTGTTGTTGCTCTCACCGCTGATGCTGGGTATCGCGATTGCGGTGAAGGTCACTTCAATTGGACCGGTTCTATTTAAACAGCGGCGATATGGCCTTAACGGCGAAGAAATCTTCGTCTACAAGTTCCGTTCAATGACTGTCCGGGAGGATGGTGCAAACATTGTGCAGGCACAAAAGAATGACTCGAGGTTCACCAAGATTGGAAGTTTTCTTCGCAAAACCTCACTGGATGAACTGCCACAGTTCATTAATGTATTGCAGGGGCGGATGAGCATAGTTGGCCCGCGCCCACACGCCGTGGCCCATAATGAACTCTACCGCAAACTTATCAAGGGATATATGTTGCGCCACAAGGTAAAACCAGGGATTACTGGTTGGGCACAAGTAAACGGTTTTCGGGGGGAGACGGAAGTGCTAGAGAAAATGCAGGCACGAATTGATTATGATCTGTACTACTTGCAAAACTGGTCTCTTTGGTTCGACCTATCGATTATTGTGCGCACCTTATTTGTGGTGTTGAAAAAACAAAACGCATACTAGGACTCAAGGGCATGTGGCTGATATGGCAAATCACCCAAAAATTGATGTGATAGATCGGAATAAGCTACGCGAGCTTGAATTTACTACTCAACTGTTTATAGTATCTTTAACTCATGCTGACAATCCAACTAAATATGCATATCGTGTAATGTGAAAATATAAGGGGAGCGGACTTGACTTACTTTTATTCGTTGTCGCATAAGCACCTCAATAGTTCTGTGTCTATTTTACGTGCGTTATGTGCAGTATTTTTGTTTATGTTTGTTGCTATTGGCCTGTCCGCTTGCGGAAGCAAGGACAAAATCGCTGGACAGGCATTAGTTAGAGTCAATGGTGAAGAAATTACTATTCTCCAGTTAAATGATGAGCTAAGGCGTGCCGGCATGATGAACGGTACAACCGAGGTCGATAATAAGAAGTTATTAGAATCACTTATTGATCGCCAGTTGCTTACAGAAGAAGGGGAAAACATCAATATCGACCGTACTCCCGAAGTTCTTCAGTCAATCCAACGAGCCAAAGCACAAATTATCGCGGATGCGTATCTGGAATTTATCGTCAACAAAATCAGTCCTCCTACACAAGATGAGATTAGCGAATATTATCAGGCGCACCCAGAGTATTTTGTACAGCGTAAGCAATTTGATATGGATCAATTAATAGTCGCCACCAAGGACTTGAATGAAGAATTCATGAAGTTTATAAGCGATTCAAAGAGCCTGAACGAAGTTGCAGCATGGCTTGATATGCATAACGTCCACTACGCCCGCGGCCAATTATCCAGGAGCTCTGCTGATTTGACTGAGCCGGTGGTTGCGAAACTGAAGGTGATGAAGAAGGGTCAGGTATTCATTGTTAATCAGGGGGAGAATAGCTTGTTAAGCTCGTTAACCAATGTCAAGGACAGTCCTGTTTCAGCTCAGGATGCTGCGCCACAGATAAAGCAGTATTTGATAAATAGCAAATCCAAGGATGCAGTGGTTGCAGAACTTGCGCGCTTGCGTTCATTGGCGAAAATTGAATATCTCAATGCGCCTGCGCGCACCGCAAATTAGTCAATTCAGCAGAACAGCACCAGACTTAACTTTTAGCATCGGGAATAATAGGGTAAAGAGTTGTTAGTCTGATGGATGCAAAGAGAATATATTGAACATGACTGCTTTTACGATCAGGTTTCCCGGCAAAAAAGCCAACATGCCAGAATGGTGGCCTATATTGCTGGGGATGCTGGTTATGTATGTCCCTACTTTTTATTCCCTATTCAACGGCATCTGGTCCACAGAGGAACAGATGCATCAGCCAATTATATTTGCTCTTGCAATATGGCTTATATATCGAAAATGGCCTTCCATTATGAAAACAAGGGGAGGCGAGCCAGCATATGTAAGTGGGGGGATAGTTTTTTTATTGGCCCTTACGCTTTATGTCATTGGGCGTTCACAGCAGTTGTATTTATTTGAAGTCGGTTCGTTTGTCTTGATGCTGGCTGCAATTCTGTTGATAAAGCTGGGATTCACGGCCATTAAGGTCATGTCGTTTCCGCTGTTCTTTATGTTGTTTATGATCCCGTTGCCAGGAACATTGGTAATTTTGCTTACGATGCCAATGAAGATGGCGGTGTCCTATATGAGTGAACATGTTTTATATTGGGCAGGTTATCCCATTGCGCGTAATGGCGTTATTTTGCAGATCGGACAATATCAACTCCTCATCGCAGATGCTTGCGCCGGGCTGCAAACACTTCTGTCGCTTGAAGCGTTGGGTTTGCTGTATTTGAATATCGTGCGTCATCGATCGGTGTTCAGAAGCGTGGTATTGGCAGTTTTGATTATCCCCATTTCCTTTGTCGCCAACGTAATTAGAGTCATCTCCCTGATACTTATCACTTTCTATTTTGGTGATGCAGCCGGTCAAGGGTTTTTGCACGGATTTTCTGGAATGGTATTATTCCTGAGTGCATTGATATTGATTATCGCCGTAGATAATCTATTGAGGATAATTGCGAAAGTCTATTCGGACCGCCATGTCAAATCCGCAATATAACTGCATGTGAAGCCAATGGCAAAATCATTAACTGTTAACCTCCTGTTGGGCCTACTGATGGTCTCTTCAGGCGTGGTAGCGATGGTGATAACGCCAACCAACCAGTTCGATGACAAGCAGGATAAAGTTAATCTGGTAACAATCATTCCGAGTGAATTTGACGGTTGGAAGATTGATTCGTCGATTGTGCCTCTCATGGCGAACCCGGATGAGGTAGGTCTGGTTAACAAAATATACACCCAGATGCTTTTACGCACTTACGTTAATCAACAGGGTGAGCGCGTCATGCTATCGATCGCATATAACAGAAATCAGAGGGCTGCTTTGCATGTACACAGGCCCGAAGTCTGTTATCTGGCAAGTGGTTTTGATATCAGCAAATTAACAAAGACCACCGTAAATACGAATATCGGGCCGATACCGGTAATTCGCCTTGTTGCAAGACAAGGTACTCGCAATGAACCGATAACATACTGGATCAGGGTAGGCGATACGATAACGGGCGGTTGGTTCGGGCAGACATTTACAACTCTCAAATATGGTTTGACCGGAACGATGCCGGATGCTCTTTTATTTAGAACTTCTACCATATCCAACGATGAACAGTCTTCCTATGAGATTCAGCAAGCCTTTCTGACGTCTTTGTTGCAGTCAATGAGGAGTGGGGATCGGCATTGGCTGGTTGGTCGGATGGCTGATTAATTATTGCCACTTTGTCAAACGAATCCTTATTGCGAAAATTTCAGAAGCGACATGAATTAGAGCGGTCATCCATATCGAATGGCGATCAAATTGGTTCATCAAACATTGCAGCCTGAATTACATAAAGCAGAAGCTCTGGGAGTGGGGCTGAAGGTGTCTGACAAGCAAAGGCTAAACCGGACTAATCGCCATAGCTATAAATCCTACGACGGGCGGTGAAGGCAATCAGAGCTAAACCGGCCAGAATCATGGCGTAAGAATCCGGTTCAGGGACAGGATATGCTATGACGGGCTCGGCTTTGCCAGGATATTTTTCAATGATTTCTGGCAAATCAAGGTACTCACTCGTCAGGCTGCTAGAAGGGGAAAATCCTGAATTACTCCATTTGGCCCAATCATTATTGGAAAGTCTAATACGATTCAATTGCGGAAATTGAGTCGGGATATCCGCTGCGACCAAGACGCTCTGTCCAGTTCCGCTCATCACTGACGGCGATGCCACGTCAATTTGTTGTCTATTGTCGATAACGGAAAGACCTTCTGTCCGAAATTTAGGAGGAGGAGTTAAATCAAAACTCATTGAGCCGATATATTGGGCATCTCCAAATTCTCTAAATAAATTATTATTTTTGCTCTGAGTAAGATTCCATGCGTGGTCGCCTTTAATTGCTTCCAGCTGCGCAAATGAAATAGATTCTATCGAGCTTTCGGAAGTATATCCTTGCGATACGGTATGCAATCCATCGAAAAAATAGACCCCAGCGTAGGAAAAACTGCTCGTAGCAAGGAAACCTGCAAAGACAAGAAATCTACCTACAGACGAGTACAAAATACTGGCCTTGTGAAAGTTATAAGGCTTATATTCGACACTCACAGCCGTTCCCCTAATTAATAATCCTCATCAATATCGGCCCAGGAAAACAATCCGGGCCATATGCTCTATTGAAGAGGAATTCTACGCATTAGGATGCCAAATACTACTGTACTAAAGTATCCCTGTACTAAAGTACTAGGTACTAGTACATACTACTTTAGTACAGGGTACCAGGCAGGCGAGTTATAGGCCATTTTGACATCGAATCATGTAGTTGAGTTGATGTTTACTCGGCCTGACAGGCAGGGGCGCATGTGCATGAGCAGGAAAAAAATGAATCATTCAACTGGATTTGAGGCCACCATGGTCATTGCAGCTATCAAAGGTGGTAAGCCATTGGCTGAACAACACCGAACGCCTATATCGAACGATTTATCGATCCTGCCGCGCGGAAGTTCTGGATTGTTACGTGTTCGAGTCTTTACATGAAGTCATGCGGCTGATAGAAAATTGGTCATATCGCTACCGCCACGAGTATCCACAATGAATCATTGGAAAAGATTCTATCGGATAAAGTCAAATCTTATGTGACAATATCTCAATCCTTTACTTTTAACCGGTACGGAATTGCAGGTGGTTACAAATGAAATTCGTGAAAACTTGTTCATAAAGAGGTTTAAAATACATTCTACAGAACAGATATGAAGCGTAAAATCTTCGCCATTTCGTATGATTAGGGAAGGATCCACAATGACTAAGAAATTGTACTTATTACTTTTGTTATTGATTCTGCCATTCAATGTGGTTGTCGCTGCAGGTGCCGATCTAACAAACGTTAATCTGAGCATCTACCGCCTTCACGAGGGCGATACAATGACAATATCTGTCTGGAAGGAAACTGCTTTGCAGAAACAAGTTGTGGTTCTTCCTGACGGAAGTATTACTTTTCCTCTGGTCGGCAGGGTAATGGTGGCAGGACTTACTGCTCCGGAAGTTGAGCAATTAATAACCAATAAATTAAAGGTATACATTCCGGATCCTGTAGTCACGGCTGTGGTTGTTGGAATAGATGGTAATCGTGCTTACGTCATCGGAAAGGTCATCCGCCCCGGCCCAATAACCATCACCGGACCTGTTTCAGTATTACAGGCAATCAGCATCGTAGGTGGATTTGATAAATTTGCCAACGAAAGTGGTATCAAAGTGATTCGCAATGTGGGTCCAGACAACACCAAAATATTCCCTGTACATTACCACGATATTATTTCAGGCTCTGACGTGTCCACGAATATCGAACTTCAGGCAGGCGACACCCTGGTAGTGCCGTGAAAGTATGACCTGAAACATGAGCGTATTTTCATCCATCAATACCAGTTGCGCTAGCCTTTGCGAGAAATATGTGTTTGCTGTCTGGAGGAAATTGCTTATCCATAGTAACGGAGAGATTGGTTGAACTATATGCGCGTCAAATTGTTGTTAATTTTAACTGCGTTTTTTTTCTGCTCGGCTCAATCCAGAGCTGACGGTTGGCTACAAGATGGGTCAGTGACTATTTTTACCGCCTATGCATCCAATCCATCCTTGTCTCCAGCGTATCCGGGGGGGGCATGGATCGGATCGATAACGCCTAGCTATTCGTTAAACGGTATGTTTGGACAAAATCAATATAAAGCAGGGCTTGCGTATCTGATACAGCAATCGTCAAATACAGCTGTTAGCTCAGATCGCCACGATCCAACCGCAACCCTCGACTGGAAGCGTCAAAGTGAATTGAATCAATTCGGCATATTTACACAATATCGTGAAAGTTCTACACGCATTGCCGAGATTAATAACATAGGGCCAAGCTTTACTGACACCAATGCATTTTATCGCACATTTACAGGCACCTGGAACAGGACGCTGAATCAACGAAGTACACTCGCTGCAGATACCTCGTATGAAAATGTTACTTATGGTGGCGCCATCTACACCAATTATGTTTCGCGAAGCGCTGACATGATGTTGAAATATGAATTAAGCGAATTTAACGCACCATTTGTCAAGTTATCCTACATTGACTATTTGCCAGTAAATACTTCTCAATTGAGTCACATGAATACCGTGATGTTGGGCTGGAACTGGATTGCATCTGAGAATTGGCAAGGCGATTTCCAGGTTGGCGGATCTAATGGTGTCAATGTTCCAACGGAAGCGCAATATGAGGCAGCTTTGCATTACAAGGGTGATGTAACCGGGCTTGACTTGAGTGCTAGTCGCCTGACTACGCTGATTGGCCTGTATGGATTTATTGTTGTTGATCAATCGACGGGTAGTTGGAATTATCTCTTGAGTGAGTCCAATAAATCTGGCATCGATTTGAGTTGGCGAAGAAATAACTATGTAAACCCGATTACCAATAGTATGGCGAGCGTGTGGCTGGAACATGACTTCAATGCCGGGTGGAAGTCTAGAACCTACTATTTGCATAGGATAAGTGAACAGGTTGGTGGGGTTGGGTTTGGCACCGCATACTCAAACGAAGTGGGGATTACCCTCGTATACACCCAAACCGATTTCTAAAGTAAGTGACAATGGCTACCGAATACGCTCCAACCATCTTTGATTACCTGTCGATCATGCGTCGCCGTGCGCCATACTTGGCCGGCATTTTTGCTACGGTATGTTTAATTACCGTTATTTACGCGATTACTGTCAAACCGATTTATCAGGCTACCGGAACCATCATTGGTGAATCGCAGCAAGTTTCTGACAATATAGAGGCAATAAAAGGCCAACTCGATGATCAGATCAATGTCATTATCCAGAGGATGATGACCAGAGAAAATTTATTGGTTATTGCCCACAAATACAATCTATTTCCGGGAAATATCGACGCTCTGACTACTTCGGAAATATTAGACAGGATGCGGAGCCGTATTGATATCGAGAAAGGAGGGGATGATTTTGCCATCAGTGCGAACAAGTATCGAAACTCAAATGCTATTTCCTTTACCCTCTCATTCGAGGATCAGAACCCACAGGTTGCACTTAATGCCACCAATGATCTGATTGCTCTTTTCCTGGATTTGAGCGTCAAGTTACGAACCGAAGGAGCTGCTCAAACCACGGAATTTCTAGACTCACAGTCTAAGCAACTGAAAGCCAACCTGGACCAACTGGAAAAAAAGATTGCTGTATACAAGCGTCAGCATAGTAGTGCATTGCCGGAATTGTTGACTATGCGAATGAGTATGCTCGATCGCGCGCAGAATGATCTGGTTCAGGTTGATCGGGATTTTGCAAGCACCCAAGATGACCTTCGTTCTTTGGAAGTTGATCTTGATGCTGCCAATCAGGGTATGTTGGATGATTCGAATCAGCCACAGACGCTCCCGGCACTCAAGGCAGAATATGCAAGGCTTTTGGCTATATATAATGAATCATACCCGGACGTCAGGGAAATTAAGCGCAAGATTGAGGTGTTGGAAAGACGTGGTCAAGCACCAGCGTCCGGAGTAGCCGCGATCCAAACTCCTGCTAGTCCAGCGGCGTTCAGGTTGCAGGCCAAAATTGCTTCAGATAAAGCCAGACTTAGCACCCTAGCAAAGCAAAAGGAAACTCTGCAAAGAAAAATCGCCGGATATGAGGCGGAGATGGAACAGACCCCCAATGTTGAGCAGGGTCTGGCCGATCTCCTTCATGATCGTGATACTGCCCAGAAAAAGTATGAGGAAATCAGAAGTCACCAGATGAATGCCCAGATCGCCCAGAATCTGGTAAGCGATGACAAGGGGGGCCACTTCTCAGTACTTGAACGGCCTGTATTGCCCGATACACCCAAATCCAAACGTATGAAAATTCTTGCGCTGGGTTTCTTCCTGGCTATAGCTTCCTCAATGGGCGGAGTTATTGCTTTGGAATCGATTAACAAACGGGTACAAGGAGCCGAAGAGCTTACTCATGTATTAGGTCATCGGCCACTGGTTGTAATTCCTTATATTACTATCCAAGAGGACAGGGAACGTAATAAATACATAATGGCAACCAGTGTTGCCGTTGCGTCATTGAAGCAGAAATTGTGGTGGGTTGGTACACTGAAACGAAAATTGTGGTGGGTTGGTACACTGAAACGAAAATTGTGGTGGGTCGGTACACTGAAACGAAAATTGTGGTGGGTCGGTACACTGAAGCGGAAATTGTGGTGGGTTGGGGAACTGAAGCGGAAATTGTGGGGATAAGCTTTCCGAATCCGGGCTATTGATTGTGAAGTTTGTTATTGAAGTGTTGGCTAAATTTGTTTAGGGGTTGAAGTGGAACGCATCAAGCAGGCTATTGAAAAGGTCGCTCAGAAATCGAGGAGTGCTGGCCGGGATAAGCCATTATCCCAACAATCAAATGGTGGTTCAGAGAACATCAACTATACGCATACCCGTGTGGTTGATGTACGGACGGAACACTTGGAAAATAATCGCATCGTTGCTCTCAACAAAACTGACCCAAACAGCTTGGTGTTTGATCTCCTACGCACCCAGGTCCTGCAAAAGATGGAAGAGAATAACTGGCGTACATTGGCCATTACCTCACCAACTCCCGAATCTGGAAAGAGCGTGGTCGCCATCAATTTGGCCATAAGCATTTCCCAGCAGCTTGACAAGACAGCCATGCTTGTGGACTTTGACCTGCGTCGCCCAAAAATAGCGAAATACTTGGGAATTTCGATGGAGAAATCATTAAATGATCTTTTGGATGGGACGGCTGGACTGTCAGAAGTGCTCGTCAATCCGGATATGCCCAGGCTGGTGGTGCTGGCACCGAAAAATGCAGTAAGAAATTCATCGGAAATCCTTTCCTCAAGAAAAATCTCTGATCTGGTAAAAGATCTGCGCGAGCGCTACAAATCGCGCATCGTGATATTTGACCTCCCCCCCTTACTCATTATCGATGATGCCATGGCGATATTGCCACATATCGATTGCGTCCTCATGGTAGTCGCCAATGGAATTTGTACCAAGCGGGAAATCGAAGATAGCGTTCGTTACCTGTCATCATCAAACCTTATAGGTACTGTGCTCAACAAGGCAGATACTGACCCCATTCCTAAGTATTATTACTCATCGATTGAAGAGTGATGAAACCAGATATTGAGGATGTGCAACCAGTTCATAAATAGTCTTCAGGTGACCTACCCCCTTAACCCTGCCATCGATCAGTAGCAAAGCCCTTGGGTTTCGAGCTTAAGCCAATTCTCTGCCCCCGTTGTGTTTCACCATCTTTGTTGCGACGGTGCAGTGCTGCTAGTAGCGCAACCGGCATGCCCGGCTTCGGCTACTTTGACAAGACCAACGATCAGTCTGAAGGATCACATGCGGGCAGGCGCGATTCAAGTTTCAGGAAAGAATGCAGAGCGCATGCGATAGTGGGCTCTGCCGAGTTCAGATTAGAATAAATATTGTTGTAAAGGACCAATAAAGTATCGCCTTCATTAATAGGTATTGTTTCATTATTATCGATGCTCATGGTGCGGTGGAAAGACCCGCATATTTCCGCATCATCTGACTATAAGCCACCCCAAGCCCAGCCACTGACCAATACACAATCGGAATGAAGGTTATGCTACTTACCGTAAATATAATTACCAGGATTGATAGTTGAGTTACCAGCAAGGTTCGGCCGAGCAGGTATTCATCACTATTTCTGTCTGAAGAGGAACGCAAACCACGAACGATTCCCAAGAGTGTCAGGGCAAAGAACGCTACAAACAGACCAAGACCTATCAAACCTGAATCCAAAGCTACCCTGATATAGGAGTTGACGATATCGATGATCCCCTCGCCCTGAATCAATGATTGCATCTCGGGCGTATTGAGATAATCGTTAGAACCGAACCATGGGTAGCGATCAATAACGATCATTGAATTTTTAAGTAATTCCTGACGGTACGTTATATTTTCATTATCCGTCGTCCCGATGATCGGTAACAAATTTATGAATGCTTGGCCTCCCGGGAGTTTCGGTATCACAGGGGATGCAATCATCAATACAAAGGCCAAGGTTATCAAGCGGCGTACCGCATAACGGCCAGTTGCGATGAAAGCGACAAATAGCACGGCGGCTCCGACCCATGGGCCGCGTGAAAAAGAGAAGAGTAAGCCTGCAGCCAGCAACGCCATGCCTAACCAGCGTACCAGTTTCTGCTTGATGGGTTGTTGCACAAAAAGATATAAGCCTATCCCCACAACCATCAAATAACCCAATGCGATGGGTTGGCCCGCAGTGACGACCGATCTAAGCATACTATCCCGTTCAAGGTAATTAGTGGCTCCCCCACCGGATAATTGAAGAACATTGGTCAATGCTGAGTAAAGATGCCAATGTTTCAAGGACTCGAAAGCGGCAAGCGGCGCAAGTATCATGATTGCCATTACAAAGCTCAGCAGGGCATCACGAAATGCCTGGATATTTTTCAAAGAGCGGCTGATAACAAAATAGGGAAGGTAAGCGTCAATGAACAGATAAAAGGTCTGGCGCAGGGTTTCCGTCAGGGATGCGTCACGTAGATGGAGGATAGCATTTAATAAGAGATAGGCTGCTATAGCCACGTCGGGCCCTTTATTACTGAAGAAATGAGCATCATTTTGACGAATCAGATGTAAGTACGCCGGGAACAAAATAAAAAGTTCCAATATCCTGATATTGGATAATTCGAAAAGGAAATTCATCACGCCCATTCCAGGAATCTGGATGGTGGCCACTGGCAGGATAAACAAGAGGAAAAAGAACAGTGCGGGAAGGTTGGATTCACGCTTGATTGCGTGGATCAGTAGCATTATGGACACGATTGTGTATATCCAAAAATTGGTTGCCAGAAAGGCGGCCAGCGTAAGGTAGTACCAAAGGTTTCGCCTTCGTGTAAAATCATTGACATCTGCAAAAGTACTGATGGTTGGGCGTGCAAGAGCAAAAATTGTCGTTGCAAGTATGAGGATTACAATTAGTGATCTAAGATATTCTGGCATGTCATGATTCGTAACGATGTAATGTTGCTCTGTCCGGAACTTAATGTACAAGTTAGAAAATTAGAAGTTGCACATTTTCTTTCCTAGAAAGCGTATCTGAATGATGAGTTTCTATGTTTTATAAGCCTCATTCACATTCTTATAACTGGAATTCTAGTTTGCGTAAGCAATGCATGAGTGTTTTTAGCGCTCATGTATATGGTACATTTCTTCGCGCCAATCCGGTATCCCAAAGTTGACAGCCTTTTTTAATAGTACACCAACCCTCAGGCAGCGTGTTCTGAAGTCCAGCTCATGGGTATTGGTTGGCTATGGCGTAAACCAGTTCCTGCGTTTAGGGGGGAACCTGATTCTCACCCGCCTCTTGTTTCCAGAAGCATTTGGATTGATGGGGATCTATGCGGCGATTGTTTATGGCGTGCATATGATTACCGATGTCGGGATAGGCACTTCCATTGTCCAGAAGGAGCGCGGAGATGACCAGAATTTTCTGAATACTGCTTGGACTGTTCAAATACTGCGCGGCATTGTGGTATGGGCCGTACTTTGTGCTCTGGCGTTTCCAGTGGCCAATTTATATGGCGAACCAGTACTTGCCGCAATGCTTCCTGTCGTTGGTCTCTGTGCAATCATTGGCGGGTTCAATTCAACGAAGATGTATTCCGTACAACGTAACCTTGATGCAAAGAGGATTACGTTGATTGAAATTGGCGTCAATGGACTTGGATTGATCTTCACAGCCTATCTTGCATGGCTTATGCACTCGGTTTGGGCGTTAGTATGGGGCAATGTTATCGGTTCTTGCCTATCTTTGATTGCTAGTCATTATGTGTTGCAAGGCACAAAGAATAAATTCGCATGGGATCTGGACGCACTGACACATTTGAAAGGCATGGGACGATGGATAATGCTTGGCTCGTCCCTGACATTTTTGTCCGTGGAAGGCGCGCGGCTGATGATTGGTGCCATGCTCAATATGCAGCAAGTTGCTTTGTATACCCTGGCAAGCACCTTGAATCTAATGTTTTCCAAAGCTATGGAGCAGGTGACAGGGCGGGTATTTTTTCCAACCTATTCGGAGGTTCACCGCACCGCCCCTAAGAACTTGAACAAGATCCTATATAAAGTTCGCTTGACGATAATATTGCCCAGTTGGGGCTTGGCGGTGTTATTCGTATTTTTCGGTACCCAAATTATGGGGTTGCTTTACGATGTGCGTTATCACGGTTCGGGTTCGATGCTGGAGTTCCTTGCCGCGGGATCGATGGTTGGCTGTCTTTGGACTTCGTATTCAGGTTCTTTGCTGGCAATGGGTAAGGCCGCTACCAATACGAGCCTAACCGCAATCCTGGTCATACTTCAAATCAGTGCGATATTTGTCGGATTTCATTACCGAGGGGTCGAAGGGATAGTAATCGGAGTAGCTGCGGTCAATTGGATAATGTATCCGGTTTATGCATATGTTATGTCAAGGATCGGGCTTTGGCATAAAAAACTAGATATGATTATGGTTGCTGCTTCGGCACTGGTAATAATGGCAGCCTGGCATCACCTTAGCGTAATTGCATGAAGGATAGCGCGAAATGAATGGCGCATTTCCTATGCTCTTATTTCGAGTTAGCCGTGTATTGGGAATGGTACATTGGATATTTCGGTAATCTTTGTAAGTTACAACACGATAGAGATGACAAAAGTAGCGCTCAGTCACCTTTACGCCTCCATACATAGCTATGAAATGGAAGTATTTATTGTTGATAACGATTCCAAAGACCATTCGGCTACTATTCTTCGCAAGCTATACCCAAATATCTCCATCATCGAGAATAATAAAAATGTCGGATTTGGACGAGCCAACAATCAAGCATTGCCATATATTAAAGGCCGGTATGTTTTATTGTTAAATACCGATGCTTTTGTGAAGCCGGATACCATCTCAAAAACAATTCAGTATATGGAAGCAAATTCCCGTTGCGGAATTCTGGGAGTCAGATTATTGGGCCGCGATGGTGTGCTGCAGCCTTCTTGTCGCTATTTTCCAACGCCTTGGAATATCTTCCTCAGCCGGACAGGATTGAACCGATATTTTAAACATACAAAAATGGTAGATGATTTGACTTGGGACCATGACTCGGTTAGAGACTGCGACTGGGTCCCTGGCTGCTATTACCTTGTCCGCAAGGAAGTAATTGATCAAGTTGGTCTTTTTGACCCGAGATATTTTCTATACTATGAAGAAGTAGATCAATGTTATGCAGCAAAAAAGGCAGGTTGGCTTGTAACTTATTTCCCCTTTAGTTCGGTAGTGCATATTGGGGGAGAGAGCGCGAAATCAGAAGGGGAAATCACTTTGAGTGGTCGGCAGATTGAGTCGTTGCAACTTGAAAGTGAATTGCTTTACTTCCGCAAAAATCATGGATTTGTCACAGTGATGGCCGATGTGCTTCTGACTTCGATTTTCGACGTGATACAGGCCATAAGAGGAATATTTAAGCCAATACACACAAAACATCGCGGTGAGTATTTGCGTCATTTGCGTTTGCTTTGGAAATTGTTTTTAGATACTGGTCTGGGCCAACAACCTACACGTTAGGCATATAGATTATTGTTGGCCATAACATGGTTTAACGTAAGGAAGTGGAATTTCTATAGCAATTTTTGTTTTGGAATTCCCATCATACAAATATGTATGCCGGGATTCCAAGAAATATGAAGGAAAGAATTGAGGTAGGCAATTGTTCCAAAACGTCAAGGAAGACTTCATAACTTACCAATCAAATATTGGGGCGCAGGGCTTCTGGGTGATGCTTGTATACCGCTTTGGGCGGTGGCGTTATGGTGTACGCCCCACGATCTTACGAAAATTGTTTTCATTGATCTACAAGGTACTCTTTAAATTCATCCAGGTTGTTACCGGCATTGAACTACCGTGCGAGACCGAAATTGGCAAGAATTTCATCATTGATCATTTTGGTGGAATTGTAGTAAGTGGTTATGCCAAATTTGGTGATAATTGCCGTATTAGAAATGGCGTCGTAGTCGGGCTAAAGAATTTGGATGAACCAGGAGCGCCGCAAATTGGCAACAACGTCGATATTGGTGCAGGAGCTAAAGTGCTTGGCAAGATAAAAATAGGCAATAACGTTAGGATTGGTGCCAACGCGGTGGTCATATCGGATGTGCCGGACAATTCGATTGCTGTCGGTGTCCCTGCTGTTATAAAAGCCATAGACCTAATTCATTGATTGCTTAAAATATGCATATGTGGGTTGTCATTATTGGCCGCAATGAAGGGAATCGGCTCCTGCGTTGTCTTCAATCTTTGTCCATTCAAGATGCCAGGCTAATCTATGTGGATTCAGGTTCGACTGATAACTCTCAGAATATGGCGCGTAGTATGGGGGCTGATGTGGTAACGCTAGATATGACTGTCCCCTTTACGGCTGCACGTGCCAGGAATGCTGGATTTGAGCGGATGAAAATGCTTGATCCGCAAAGTGAATATGTCATGTTTGTTGACGGTGATTGTGAAGTTTTTTCAGGCTGGCTGAAAAGTTCTGTGAAGTTCCTCGATACACACCCGGTTGTCGCAGCTGTGTGCGGACGGAGGCGTGAGCGTTATCCGGAGAAGAGTATTTACAACCTGCTGTGCGATGTAGAATGGGATACCCCCCTAGGTGAAACCAAGGCTTGCGGAGGCGATGTGCTGATGCGAGTTGCATCATTTGAATTTGTTAACGGATTTCGTCCTGACTTGATCGCCGGGGAAGAGCCTGAACTCTGTGTGCGCCTGCGTTCTGCAGGTTGGAAGATATGGCGGTTGGACCAAGATATGACGCTTCACGATGCGGCTATGTTGCGCTTTAGTCAGTGGTGGAAACGTACGGTGCGTGCTGGTTATGCCTTTGCTGAGGGAGTGCATTTGCATGGTTCACCACCTGAGCGACATTTTGTGAGAGAGGCGAGGCGGGCCTTGTTTTGGGGCTTGGCGATACCGATGTTTGCACTCGGCTTGATTTTCTTGCTGGGGGTATGGGGTATGGTGTTGTTATTGGTTTACCCGCTACAGATCCTTCGCCTGGCTTTGCTCGGTAACCGATCCATGAAGGAAAACTGGTGGCGAGCCTTTTATTTGGTTATCGGGAAATTTCCCGAATCGATAGGCCAGCTGAAATATCTTTATAATAGGATGGCCGGAAAGACGGCAAGACTGATAGAGTATAAGTAGGTTACTATCTATTCGAGTCCCTGCATCAGTTCAACGCTTATTGACCAAGGTATATAGCAAAGGTATCGTATCTTCGCCAATCAAATAACCCTTCCTTGAGGAATTTCCCCTCGAATAACAGCAACTAGCGGCCACAGGCGTTAGCCGAAGGAAATTGAATGGAAATCGGGGTAATCGACATGTTGAGTCGGGTGCATCGCTTGGGCAGGGCTATGCATCCCACCTTGTCTGCAAACAGCCTTAAGCACCAGGTTAAGCTCCTGGGTATGGCCTTGATGTCTATTCAGGAAATCCGCAATTGGTATGAGATTTCGGACAATCCTTTGCTATCGCAAGCTTTGAAGCGTTTCCCCTTGATAGCTGGGGCAATGTACTGGCCATACATCAATCACACCTGGCCAATGCAGCGCCGACTGAAGACAATTGACCAGCATTTCCGCATGCTTGGCGGACCAGCAGCAATCATTGCTCGCGCGACATTTGAGGAAGTCGAATTGGCCCGTTTCGTTGAAGAATATGCAGGGCTGCGCCTGGTTTTGGACAAGGCCAGTTGGTTTTTGCGCGAAGGCGAAATCGTCCTTAATCTTTTTATCCATGACCAGCGTTATTATTCCATTGCGTTCACCCTGGGCATTGATGCCGGGCAGCCACTCATTTATGTCGGAGCTTTGCAAGGGTCCAATGTGAATGCGGCTCAAGGCATTTATCGCGACATCACTCACGCGCTGCATGGCATAAGACCACGTGATTTGCTGATGGTGTCGCTAAAGCTGTTATGCGTGGAATTGGGTATCAACAGGATCTGGGCGGTTAGCGGAGACAATCGTCAACACAATAGTCCGTATTTCGGCAATACCCATAAGGAAAAGATTCTGGTCGCTTATAACGAGGTTTGGCTAGAGCATGGCGGTATTGAACTGGACAACGGTTTTTTTGAGATTCCGGCAGTGGTCCGGTATAAGGACATGAATGAGATTCCGACGCGGAAACGTGCAAATTATAGGCGTCGATATTTGATGCTGGACAGGCTGGCAGCGGAAATTAGGTCCAGTTGTGCAAAATATGCAGGTTCGCAGTGTTCCGCAATGTTCAATGCAATTTAAATGGTATAAACTCTTGTCAACGATATAAGTCTAAAGGTTATGTACGAAGATTACTACAATTTGAAGGAAAATCCTTTTTCCATTCAACCCGACCCGGACTTCCTGTATTTCAGTGCTAAGCATTCCCAAGCTTATGCAATGATGGAGTATGGTGTCACCAACAAAGCCGGGTTTATCGTTCTTACTGGCGAGATTGGCTGCGGTAAGACCACTCTAATCAGGCATCTGCTCAACAAGCTACCACCTGAAATAAATGTTGGCTTGGTTTATAACACCCACCGTGATATAGCAAATCTATTGGAATGGATCATGCTCTCTTTTGGTCTTCCCTACGAAGGTATGTCCACAGTGGGCCTTTATGAAGACTTCCAGAAATTTCTGATCGAACAGTATGGATTGGCGAAAGGGGTGCTATTAATAATTGATGAGGCTCAGAATCTAAGCCCGTCAGCTTTGGAATCCTTGCGCATGCTTTCAAATATCAATGCAGACAAGCACCAGTTGCTCCAGATCATGTTGGTTGGACAACCGCAACTGAAGGACTTGCTTATGCAACCTGAGCTTAGACAACTCACCCAACGCGTTGAGCTTGATTTCCATATCAAGCCTTTTGCAGTAGATGATGTGAGGAAATACATTGAACATCGGTTGGCAATTGCTGGCCGGGAAACTCCCCTGTTTACTTCCGAGGCATGCGCCAGAATTGCGGAAGCAAGCCAATGTATTCCCAGGCGAATCAACATACTATGTAATACCGCTCTGGTTTATGGGTTCGCTGCCGAGTCTGAGTTTATCGGCCTGGATCTGGTTGATGAGGTTCTAAGGGATAAGTCTGAATCCGGTGCCTTATCGAGTTCTGAGTGGCGACAAACGTCCCTTCAAATTAGCTCATAGGGTTTGCTGGTTGTTCGAACAGCTTTGCAAGCTTTTCTGCTTCGGTGTCGATTGAATGTCGTTCGATTACGCGCATATAAGCAGCGTCGCCCATTTTGTTCAATTCATCATCAGATTTTGCCAGAAAATCTTCCATCGCAGCCATCAGCGCTTCAATGGACCCCGCAGGAAACAACCAGCCATCAAGTCCCGGCCGGACCAATTCCGGAATCCCTGCCACATAGGTCGTCAACACCGGTCTGCGTAGCGCCATAGCCTCCATGATCACGACTGGCAATCCCTCTGCAAAGCTTGGCAATACCATTGCGCGGGCGGCCAGCATTTCTTCGCGAACCTGAACGCTGCTGATCCAGCCGGTAATCCTGACTTGCCCGTCCAATGCATATTTCTTGATTAGTATTTCCAACTCAGACCGCATTTCCCCATCGCCCGCTAGCACCAATTCGATCCTGACGCCTTTCTGGTTTAATCGGTGAACCGCCTCGATCAAAAGAAGCTGTCCCTTTGCCTCCATAAGTCGGCCAACGCAGACAAGCCGTGGGGCAGTCGTCAATGGGACAGGTTTGATGTCGTAAAACGCTTTTTCGAGTCCGCAATGAACCACTCTGACTTTGGACCAGTGGGCATGTTCGACCCAGCGATAAAGCTGGCTGCGCCCATACGAACTGATCGCCACCACGAAGGCAGAACGGCGGACCTTTTCACCAATGCCAAGAAATTTCGGCTTGTCGAACTCCTCTGGACCGTGCACGGTGAAACTGTATACGGGTCCGCCAAGAGCATTGGCCAGCATTACGATTTCAGCAGAATTCGTGCCAAAATGGGCGTGGACATGGTGCGCACCGAAGTCCTTCAACCAGGGAATCATACAGCAGGCTTCCGCAAGATATACCAGATGAACGGGCAAAGGGCGATCCGCTCTCATGCCCATTTTTATCGCCAGCTTTAATGCCACAAAAAAACGAAATGGCCGGGTAACAAAAAACATTAACATGGCCAGTACCAAGCTCGCTATTCCGGCCTGCAAAACATAACGTGTTTGTTCTTGTTCTCGCACATCCTCTGCATCCACCAACTCGGCGTCCCAACCGCGTAATGCGATGCGCAGGACTTCAAACCCCTGACGCTCCAAAGCGAGGATCTCCCTGCGGATAAAGCTGTGGCTCACCTTGGGGTATTGATTTACAAAATATGCAATACGAAACTGATTCACAACCTTGAACTTTAATTTAATGTAATTGAGTGGTATTTTACTTCCATGGGTCATTACTGTACTTCATTTTCGGTGATTCTTTGTAATTTACAAATTATATTCTCCGCAATCATATTCAAGACAGCCTCCTGCTTTCGGATTTGTCTCTCTTGAAGCTGAGTGAACTCATAGACCGGCAGACCGATGGGTTCAATACCACAACATGACAAGATAAATTTGTCATCAAGATAAGGATTAATCACAACGGAATGGTACCAAACAAGATTTACACCCTGTGTTGCACTAAAGTATGATGCAAAAATCTCGGAGAAAATTGTACCAATATGACATCAGATCATTAAAAAGACTATTTAAGGTTGAATATGTTGGCTTTGAGTGTCTTTGCAATAACCTGAGGAGTTATATCATCTAAACTTTTGGAATTTATTTATCATCACAAAATATTTTACGGCTTACCAAGATGAAATTGATCAATTGAGGATTTGACCCTATTACAGTTTGAGTTTGAATTGTGGACATCTTTGTACCGCCGGAATCATAGCGCTAACGAAGTTGCACATATCAGGCAGCTGCACAACATAAATCACATGATACTGTCAATTAGAGAAACTGAATGAAAACAGCGACGGCAATAGGAGAAAAAATTGAATTGAAAGTATTGTCAGCATTTGCTGTCGCGTTGCTGATTTACATATTCAGCATCGTATCTTGTGAAGGGGCAGAAATAGCTGTCTCTCCAGTGCAATCAACTGCGCTTCCTAACTTATTGGGGATCAATATACGCGCACCGCTTGACTACGAGGAAGATCGTCTTTATGCGGACGTAATTCGCACTTCCAGGGTTTTCATTAGTGGCCCAAATGTTAATAGCAAAATACCGGCACCTGTTGACACGGACGGATGGCCGAAGTCAGACTTTTCGTTCTATGTGTGGGCAGGTATGGACCATATGGACGGAACCTATGTACTGTCATTCAAAGGACAGGCTGATGTTGCGAGAAACGGCGGAAGAATGTCCGTATCCTACAATCGCGACACCAATACAAGCACGGGGACGATACACGTAATAGATTCTTCTTCCAGTTCGCTTGCGCTGAGTTTTACGAATACAAAGCGAAATAGTTCGAGCACTTCAGGTTCCGGTGTAACTTCGATCAGACTCATGCGCCCACTTTCGCCGGGTTCCTCGAAAAGTTACCCACCTTCAACACTATTTTCCAATCCGATTAAAAAGCTAGTATCGAAATTCAGTGTGATCCGCTTCATGGATTTTCTCTCTAGCAACGGGAACGTTCAGACGCGGTGGGCCGATCGCTCGCAACCGTCATGGGCATCATTCAATCGCAATCCAGGCAAAGCTTACGGATGGCAGGGAATTGGCGGACCTTGGGAGCATGTCATCCTGTTGTCGAACGAGACGGGGAAAGACGCATGGATCAACATACCTGCTTTGGCCGATGACGATTATGTTCTTAATGTCGCTCGCTTGTTTGCATTCGGTAGTGACGGTCTAAATCCCTATACAGGACCTAGAAAGAATCCGGTGTATCCGCCGCTGGATCCAAACCTTAAGCTCTATGTTGAATACAGTAATGAACTTTGGAACTCTGCAGGCCCATTTCCCCAGTTCCATGACAATTGCACGGCGGCAAGCGATGAACTCGTCAGGACCTCAGGAAAATCACCTTTAAATTGGGATGGAATATGGAATGGTGTTGCTTACAACCGTGAAGCATCAGACAACTGGACCTGGAAGATGTGTAGCAGACACACAACCAAGCGCAGCGTCGAGATCAGCAATATCTTCCGCTCTGTGTTTGGTGATGCAGAGATGATCAAGCGTATTCGCCCAGTTCTGATGAGCCAGCTCGGCTATGCGGGCGGTACCTTGTTCAACGAAACGAAAATGATGCTCGACTACTATGACAACATGGCTGGAGACCTTGTAGCTACTCCGCATCCTCCAAATTATTATTTTTATGGGGCGGGCGGAAGCGGTTATTACAGCCCGTCACCTAAGGTTTCTACACTGGATGAATTCTTCGGCGATATAAGGATGAAGCCTTCGGGTTTTGCGCGCAACCTGCAGGATGATGCAAATCTCGTCGCAGCCATGGGTCTAAAGCGTGTTGCTTATGAGGGAGGCCCGGATCTGGGTAGACGCGGCAGTGCAAGGGACACTATCGCGGAGCAAGCTGTCAACGACAAGCGAATGACCAGCGCCATGGTGGATATGCATAATGCATGGAGTAACAATGGCGGCGATCTGTTCGTTTACTATATTTCGACGGGTGATTATCAATGGGGGTTTACTCCGGATGTGTACAACCTTGCAACACCAAAATTGCATGCCGTTGACATCCTCGATACCTCAAATCGCGCTCCATTGACCTTGGGAACGATTGTGCCAGGGAGCGTCGCTGGCAATGCGGCTGACACTTGCTCGCGCGGATGGAAATGCAGCCCGATTCCAAATTATGATTATTTCACAGCAGACGGCAGCCGCGTTGCGTGGGCCAGTTATACATTTACCTCAAATGTCCCAGGGATTTGGACCTTGAATCTTTCGGTTTCCAATACAAACAATGCAACAGTCGGCGTCTATGTTGATGGGGTGCTTGTTGGCACGCAAAAGTCGACTGGCGGAATAGTCAGTTTCAAATCGGGGCCCATCAATGCTGGCCTCCACGGATTGATTGTACGAGCGGTTACAGGAAAATTCTCGCTCAGCAAGGTCGGTGTTACGCAAAATTAGTGATATCCTTGTGGGCTTTCCGAGACTTGATGCATGAGGCCTGATCACTTAACTCGTGCTTGTGAATTGAAAATATTCTTTCAACATTTGGCGGAATGACTAAATTAATGAGCAATGATGCATATAAGCGGACAATTCAGCGACCCATCGTCGCTACAGCAGAACGCTTCAATCTGAATTTGCTTCAGGGCTTGCCATCATGATGGTGTTCGAGATTGTGCTCAATGTAGTTGCGATTTTATTGTTAATTCCTGTTGTCGTCATATTTGTCCAAGTCATTAGTGCGCACCTGCAAAGTCGGCGTGAGCCTATATCGATGACGACGAGTGCCAGAATTGCGGTATTGGTCCCCGCGCATGATGAGGCAGGCGGCATTGCCGCTACTATTAATTCAATTTTGCCACAGCTCGGCCCAAGTGATCGGCTGCTTGTCGTCGCGGATAATTGCTCAGATGACACCGCTCGCATTGCCTCTGAAAATGGCGCTGAAGTCATAGAAAGACAGGACCTGGAAACTCGTGGAAAAGGATTTGCTCTTGATTATGGCATTCACTTTCTTGCGCGGAATCCTCCTGAAGTTGTTGTGATTGTTGATGCTGATTGCACGGTTGAAGATAATGCACTACGCAAACTCGTGGCATATTCGGTACAGCGCAACAGGCCAGTGCAATCCCTATATTTGATGCACTCTCCGGATGGAGCAGGACTTAAAGAAAAAATTGCCGAGTTTGCATGGACGGTCAAAAATCTGGTCAGGCCGCTTGGCTTTGCTAGATTGGGCTTGCCTTGTCAACTCATGGGCACCGGGATGGCTTTTCCGTGGCCGGCAATCAGCAACATCAATCTGGCTAATGGAAATCTTGTCGAAGATATGAAGTTGGGCGTCGACTTATCAAAATCTGGCAGTGCCCCATTATTTTATGAAGATGCTCTTGTCACAAGTTATTTTCCAGATGCATCGGAAGCCAGATCGTCACAACGAACCCGGTGGGAACATGGGCACCTGAGCATGATCCTGTCACAAGTGCCGCGTTTATTCGTGCAAGGCATCGTTAATGGAAATAAGGATTTGCTGGCGATAACATTTGATCTGTGTGTTCCGCCACTCGCACTCCTTGTGTTAATGCAGATCGGATTCTTGATGCTTGCCGGTTTCTCTTACATGGCAGGCATGTCATATTTCCCTCTCCTGATTGCCGAATGTTCGATTGCGATCTTGTTGCTGGCAATTTGGCTGGCTTGGTGGGGCTGGGGACGACATATTGTTCCATTGTTCACATTTTTGTTAATACCAGTGTACGTGATTTCTAAAATTCCTCATTACCTAAGATTTCTGTTCAATAGGCAGAAGCAGTGGGTAAGAACTGGTAGAAGAAAATAGGGCTGCCTGATGGATGATTTTGATCGGGATGTATATTGTCTGGCGGGTTTGCCATTTGATGCGGTGGATATATCTAGTGCACTTGGCATTCTTACAGTTGCTGCCAGGAATCGTACCCGCTGCTTTTTTTCCACTCCAAACCTGAATTTCTTGATTGCCTCGCGCAAGGATCCTGAATTTCGCAATTCAGTTATTTACAGCGACCTTGTTGTTGCAGATGGCATGCCGTTGGTATGGCTCGCCAAGTTGTTACGAATTCCAATAAGAGTAAGAGTGGCTGGATCATCTCTTTTTGAAGCGATGCATGAATTGGATTCATCCAAACCGATTTCTGTTTACCTGTTTGGAGGACCCGACGGGGTCGCTGAAATGGCAGCACAAAGGATTAATCAAGCCCATGACGGGCTCACGTGCGTTGGCTATCAATCACCGGGGTTTGTATCGGTTGAAGAAATGAGCACGGCCTCCCGAATCGATCAAATTAACGCCAGCCATGCTGAATTTCTGGTGGTGTCACTTGGGGCTAAAAAGGGCCAATCATTCATATATAACAATCTCTCAAGGATTCAGGTACCTATCATCAGCCATCTTGGTGCTGTCGTAAACTTTGAGGCGAAAATTCTAAAGCGAGCACCAGTTCTGATGCAGAATCTGGGCTTGGAATGGCTATGGCGCATCAAGGAAGAACCAGAATTGTGGCGAAGGTACTGGCATGACGGACTTGGATTGCTGCACATATTGAGTTCAACCATACTCCCATATGCGCTGTGGTTGAGGTTCAACCATCGAGCTCTGTTTACATCCCGAGACAAAAATAATGTTCATCTTGAAAGTGATGGGGGGTCATGCCGTTTACAGATAGCTGGGATCATCCTGGATCCGGTTTCCGCTGAAATTCGCTCGCTGATGAGACGGGCAAGCCAACAAACTGGAGTGGTGGACGTTGATCTGACAGATGCGGAATATTTTAGCCCGGGATTTTTCGCATTGTTGTTGTTGCTTAAAAAGCATCTTGACATGAAAGGGACTCAGTTCAAGGTTGTTGGTGTTCAACCAAAGATTCAAAAATTGATGAAATGGAATGGCTTGCTCGACCTCATCAGGTAGATGAGATAACTTCAACGGCAGGTGGTGATTTCTGGTGCGCGTATAAACTGCGCAGGTAATTGATGAGAGTCTCGCCGGGCGTTCTGGCGCAATGCAGATAAACCTTGAATAATCCCCCGAAGCCCATCTCACGGTAACGCTTTGACACCTCGTCGTCGCTCGGACCATCGGGCAGACCCATGTGAAGTGTCAGATTACGGCGCTCGAGGGCGAAGAGCGGAGCGTTCCAGAAGAACTTCGCTACGCCTTGGCGGGGTGGTCGGATGTGGAAATAGCCGCTGTATTCGGTAGCACTCATCGTAATTAGCTCTCCCCCCCGTCGTCTTTTCCACTGAAGCAGGCCGTTATCAGGTTGTCCAATCGAATCACCGATGTCGTAGTAGTCGAAGCCATTGTTTATCGCCCACTCGAGCGC
This sequence comes from uncultured beta proteobacterium, assembly GCA_963827265.1. Taxonomy (GTDB): domain Bacteria; phylum Pseudomonadota; class Gammaproteobacteria; order Burkholderiales; family Gallionellaceae; genus Gallionella. Next base: position 75,414 of record CAWHAD010000016.1, read on the forward strand.
CAGATGGGCATTGATCGAGTTGATTTCGCGCAGCCGCTTCGGGTCAGAAAACACGGGCTCTGGATAACCGAAGCGGAGCGTGCTCCAGTAGCGCTTGTTGGCATGGATGATTTCCTTGCCGAGATGGCACCCCACTATCTCGTCCCCCAATAGTACGAAGTCGAGCCGTCCTACCGTCTTTGCAATCCTCCGAACCGAACTGAGGGGAAATTGCCCGGCTTTGATTCCATGCCTTGCGCTTGCGTAGGGTTGGAGCATCTCCCGGTTTGCACGCTCGATCTCGGCTTCGCCCAGTGCCTGTTGCAGGCGATATTGGGGCCGCTGCTTGCGAAGCGTACGGCGCAATTCACTATCGTATCCTGCCGTTATCTCTTCGATAGGTCTTCCGAGCGGCACAACACAGCTCAGATACCAAGGCACTCGCAATGCTCCCGGCATCGGCATTTCGGTGGCGAAGATTCTTTGAGTGGGTAAAGCAACGATCGGCTGGCTGCTATTGAAGTCGACATCGGCCCTCAATATAACCCCGGCCGAGTCACGCTTCGCTTTGCGGCCTATGAAAAGAATGTCATAGGGGCAGCCGTGCCGATGAGGGAGTCTGGTGATCTCCCAATTCCACAGGCGTGCAAGTCTAAGCAGATCTTGTAGCCAAGTGTATCTATTCCTTAGGGTGAAGCGCCAAGAGAGGGGGGTGTATTTTGCATAAAGGGCCCTGGCAAATTCTTGCATGATTATTCAACCGACAGACACTGTTGCTCCGAAGGGATCCCGAAGGAGCTACACAAATAGACGAATACCGTAACACGCTTTGCCATCTGCACTCCGCCATTCCGCTTGCTTTGCACGCCTTCAATATCGATTTAAAACATACTTAAATGAAGCAGTTAGTCCGAAATACATTCTCAGGTAGTGTTGATGATCTCCACTTCAGGGGGATGCTTCTGGTCTGCGTATAGTCTGTGAAGCTTGTTAAGAATTTGCTCACCAGGCAATCTGGCGCAATGCAGGTAAACTTTAAACAACCCTCTGAAGCCCATTTCACGATATTGTTTCAAAATTTCTTCATCGTTTGGCTCGGCCGGTAGCCCGAGATGAAGTGCGAGTTTATTGCGCTCTATGGTGAAGAGCGGAGCCTCCCAGAGAAACTGCGCCGCGCCTATTTTGGGTAATCGAACATATAGATACTTATGGAAGGCCCTGGTACTGAGTTCGCACCCCCGACGTTTTTTCCATTGAAGCGTTCCCTCGCTCGGGCGCGCGTATGAAGCACCTACGTCGAAAAAATCGAAACCATTATTTATCGCCCTTTCCAGCTCAAGGTGAGTACAGACGGTGTTGATTTCACTCACTCGTTTTGGGTCGGAAAACACTTCCTCAGGGCATCCCCATCGGTCTGTTACCCAATAACGCTTGCCTTCACGGATGCTCCCGAACCCAATTGTGCAGCCTACTGCCTCTTCCCCATGCATAATGTAGTCAAGTTGCCCGAATTCACGCGCATATTTCCGAACCAACTCCGGACGATAATTTATGGCAGAACTGCCATGCCTTGCTGTTGCGTAGGGTCGGAGCATCTCCCGATCCGCGCGTTCGATCTCGGCATCGGTTGTCACCTGACGCAGTCGATATCGCTCTATATTTTTGTTAAGAACATGTCGCAAACTCTTGTCATACTTGGAAAACAATTCTTCTATCGGCCTCCCGAGCGGTATAACGGAACCCAGATGCACTGGTACAAACAATGCTCCCGGGACTGGAAACTCGCTAACCAATACTGCCTGACGTGATCGATTCATATCCGCCGAGCCGGCATTGAGGTCACCTTCAATCCCTAAGACTATTCGGGCATCCTCTATGCACGCTTTTCGGCCTACGAATAGGATGTCAAATGGACTGTCGTCCCGAAGCGCGAATCTGGCAATTTTCCATTTCCAAAGGTACGCGCGTTTGAACTGTTCTCGTAGCCATGCGGCTTTCTCCTTTAGCGCGAAACGCGTGGAGGGAGATGTTAGCTTTCGAATCATCTTCTGAGCAAAGGTTTTCATTTTGTTACAATAACCTAGCGTGATTCCAACGTACGCTCAAGAGTCGCGTAGCAAGAATCTGCCAGATGCGCGTATCTATCTATGGGAAAGTGCTCGAGGTTCATGGCGATATGTCCCAGCGCGGTCAGAAGATGCGATTTCGCGTCCACTGGTTCGCAGTCGAGCAGGCGGCAATGCTGATCCACTTCTTGTCGAAGTTTCGTTATATTTAGATGCATGGATTCCGCCAAACGTATCAAGTCATAAATTGCATAACCTAGGATTTCAGAACCTGCCCAGTCGGTTATGACGAAACGATCGGATATGTTCAGCCACCGCAGGATTTTGTCCTCCGGGCGAATAAGAATATTGCCTTTCCATAGGTCGCCATGCATCAGTACGTGCTTGGGCACCCATGCCCGGTCTTTCAGGCGCCCGATGGCAACAGAAGCGGCTTGCCGCAAATGTTCGTTGACCGGTTTTAGCGATTCCATATATTTCAGCGGGGCGGCAAAACTGCGTTCGATCGCAGCTGGCTCCACATCACGCAAGGTACATTGCGTTGCCCGCCTTAACCAGTCAAAAATTGACGGGCGTAGCAAAGCACGCTGAATCCACCATACAGATCGAGACTCACTTAGACTATGGCAGTAGGGGAGAACTGCATAACTGAGACCCTGCACACTGCCTTGAGCCAATGGATCCAAGATAGTACTCCCCGTGGACTTACCCAAGCTCAACTTTGCTTGATGCTCCCGGTCCATTGCTCGCTTAACCATGTATGGTGAAACCGGTGGTGAACACATTACCACCGCGAGCGATTTATCTACCGAGTTGCGAAGCAGCAGCACCGTCGTGCCGTCCGCAACCTTGTTGCCCGCTGACAGCAAGGAAAACTGGAGTCTTCCATATTGAAAGCCGAGTGCATCTGACAGAGGGGCATCCAGCCATCGACTCAGATTTTCTATTGAAAGTTGCCCTTTTATTGACTGTCCCAAAATTGTTGTTCCATGTTAACTGTTACAAGATTGTATGCGTATGATGCAAAATTTGGCATTAAGGTGATGTGATAGAACAATTACCGATTTGGATTTCTTGCCAGCATATAGAAAAATTAAGACTTCTCCATGATATTTTTCGCCACCAATAAGTAGTGTCGGTTGGTCCGAAAACCAAAGCACGAAGAGTATGCGTCAAACTGACACATGCTCTTCGTACTTCATCCATGTATCTAATTAATTCACCGCTACAGAAGTAATCGTAACTGACCCGGCCGCCAAGGCCATTGTTATGCCATGCAGCCCGACCCCCAGGCCTGCCGGATGATAAGTCAGCGTACCACTACCTGACTGGGGCTGGATTCCTACCTGCACCCCGTCAACATACACGGCTACCTGTGCGTTGCTTGCGGCTGAAAATGTCAGTGTTATCGTCCTCGACGCTCCGGTAGGTTCCCTGAACAAATAACTGGCCCAATACAATCCAGAAATTGATGAGGTGAAACTTGTTGCATTGCAAGAATAATTTCTGGAGCAAGCCATACCGTTAGAAGTCGATGAAACCGTAACCGTACCAGGTATCAATGTGCCTATCGTAAGAGCTGATTGATTTGCTGTGACCAGTTGTTCTATTGCAGATATTTTCGGTTGAGTCTGGTCGTACAGACTGGTAGAAAATCCCCATTCATAATTTCCTGTGGCAGTGAAGTACATGATGTTCTCAACACCATTGGCAGTAAACATATTGTGCATGTTTTCAAAGAGGGTGGTCATGTTGGGGTCAGCCACGGCATCGGCATAAGCCGCATTGATTGTCGAGTTTGATGTAGTAACCAAGTTCGGCCCACCTTCATAATCTATGTGATGAACACCCAACTCGGAGGACAGATATGTTGCATTCTGAGCATATGCAAGCATGGGGCCAGTAGGTAGCATGCCCGGATCAGCCTCAACTGCCGCCGCTGTTCCCGGCACGCCAGTTGAGGGATTAATTGTAGATGGATTGTAGTATGGTGCGTTCCCAAGTCCATAGATATAGTAGCTAGGCGGGTGAGCAGTCCCACCATATACACCAGACAAATTATTGTAATAGCTCATCAGCATATTCGCCCCATCAAAAGTCTGACTCCCGCTTAACTGTCCCATCAAGACCGGCCTGATGGTCGTGCCCAACGCACTACCCCAAACTGTGCGCCAATCATTGCTCATGTCTACGACATGCTCTACATAGTTTCGGAAGGCCATCGTGTAGACCAAGGAACTTGCTGCACCTGTAAATCCTGATGGGCCCACTGGATCGGTACTGCTATTCCATCTTCCATCCCAATCTATCGGAGCAGCAGGACCGTAGGTGTAAAGTTCAATTCCTGCATTTTTCAAACTAAGCGCCAGACTTGGAAAGCTGCCATTCCAGACTTCATTTCCATATTCAACATAGACATGGAGATTTGGATTTAGAGGAGGGTACACAGGGCCAGTGCTCGGTTGAGGGTTTGCACCACCGCTTCCAAATGTTCCTGTATAGGGATTTGTGCCATCGCTTCCATATTTGAACAGGTTGGCAACGTCTATGTTGTAGGCATCGGTTGCCATCTGTGGCATGTTGATCCACGCATCCTTCCCGGATGCGTTGGCCAATAGAACGACATACTCCCACGCTGCGCCGATGCCCTCCCATCCGTAAGATGTATTTGGGTGCCGCTGAAAGGACGGGCTGCTGGGGAGAATCCTGTCAGACCAGTTTACCTGCTGGTTCCAGTTGGTCGCCGTGAAGTCCATGAACCGAAGCGTTCCAACATTATTAATGTAACTTATAAACGAAGGATTCCACACGGTTCCTGCTGGCAAGGGTGTAGATGATCCAGGCACTGTCGGACGCATGATGGAAAGGTTGGTAATTCCAGTGCCAGATGAATCTCCCGGTTGACGTTTGCTACCTGAAAATGTCAGCATTTCATTGAAGGAACCCGTAGCGTTCTCAATCATGGTTCCCGAAGTCATATTAGTGCCTGAGTTGTAACTAAGCGAAAGTTGGCCTGCCAACGCCTTAACCGTAGCTTGTCCTGTGAATGAAACTGCATAAGTACCATTCATGTTAGCAATACCCGCGAACGGATAAAAGTTAAAATCCTGTGAAGGCCACCCGACAGCATCGGTTGTCGCCAGTGTCTTCTGTGCGGTACCGGCATAGAACGTACGGGAGGCTTTTACCACATCAGCAAACGTCCTGTTCTCCATGTAATCCAACGGTGCGTCGATATTGAAGCCTATTTGGTTAAGATTGCTGTTGTTGGCCGGGAAAACCGAAAATGTGGCGGTCACACTCATCGAATTCGACATCATCAGGGTGCAGGTTGAACCGATCCCCCAGCATGCCCCACCCCAACCAGCGAATGTGTAACCGGTGGCGGGCGTTGCAGTAAGTGTGACTGTACTGGTAGACGCGAAGCTTGCAGAACAAGCGGTACCAGTATTGCCGCAGGAAATGCCTCCAGTGTCTGAAGTCACCGCACCTGCCGCACTGTCTATAACTGCGCTCCCCACACCATTGACGTTGGTTATCGTGAGTGTGTTTTGTCCAGGGATGAGTGTGAAGCCTGCGGTTACCGTGAGCGCTTGAGACATGGCAACTATGCATGTTGAAGCTGTCCCGGAACATCCGCCGCCACTCCAACCGTTAAAAGTGGAGCCGGCACTGGGTATGGCCCAAAGGGTGACCGTGTCGCCTGAAGTAAAGCTTCCGGTACAGTAGATGCCGCAAGAAATCGCTGCTGGAGCAGAAACGACCGTCCCGATACCTGTGCCTGATGTTGAAGTGGTGAGAGTGTAAGTCGAGATATTAGAACCGACCGAGGAATTTGAACTTCCTCCGCCACTGCAAGCCGCAATACAAAAAATCGCTAACAGCGTCGCTATAATATTGCTCAACATAGCTATTGAACTGGCTCTTTTGTCGGTCATGATAGTGTCATCCTTGAAATCAATATTTATCAAAGAGTTTTCGGACAATCAATCAAGCTTTTTCAGGCGAGTATCATAAACGTTACGACACGCAATTGCTTACTTGTAGTAGACTGTTAATCATTCGATGAATCATTGACTAAATTGATTATATTTAATAGGTTAGTCTAACATTTAAAACCAAAGTTAAAATTCAAGTAGGTAGCAATGTATGAATAATTTGGTTATTGCCAGTATTGATGAGTTAAGAGCCGTCTCGTGGAAGAAGGAACTGGTAGACGATTTCGTCATTACAACGGTAGCAACCGACAGTTTGGATGAAGTCTGGGAAAGCGTTGAGCGCATCAAACCGGGTGGGCTGTTGCTTGACATGGATCTGATTCAATTGCAAAGCTCAAATAGTGTTGCTTTCTTAAGAAAGTTATGCGCTGAAACCTGGACTATTATTGTGTGTAGCGCTATGTCTGAAGCTGAGGAGTGGGAGCTGATAAAGAATGGTGCGCGTGGCTTTTATCTACGCGGTTCAGATTCGAAAATGCTCAAACAAATTGTCACGGCTGTTGAATCTGGTGAATTATGGGCTCGTCGTTCACTGACTGCCAGACTCGTAGATGAACTAGGCAAGACAACATCAAAAAATAAGGCCTATCGAGCTTCGCTTGGCTTGTTAAACAAGCTTACACAACGTGAATTTGATATTGCTGTACACGTTTGCAATGGGCATTGCAATAAAGAGATTGCAAAATTGTGTTCAATTTCAGAAAGCACCGTGAAGTTCCATTTAGCAGAAGCTTTTCGTAAGCTGGAAGTCGATAATCGAATTAATCTGGCTTTGGTATTGTCACTAATTAATACAAATTCACTCGAAAATTCTGGAAGCAATGCAAATGGCAATCTCGCTCGGCTGATCAAGAATAATGCTGCAGAACAGATTAATAAGCGCACGGAAATAATTGAAGAACAAATATCTGCACAGGAAGGCCCGGACAACGGTCGTTTGCAAAAAGGTGAAACACCTGACGTTGATGAAGGCATGTCTTGATAGCAACGTCTTAAGAACATGCGTCTTAAGAACATGTGGGGCAGGATATTGCGAATATTGATTCTCGATACTTGCTCAACGGTCATGTTATCGCCGGTAGAAGGTGTCCAGCTAAAATCACTGTACGCGGTGTATTTCGCTACTATGCCAATGTTGCAATTCGACCGCGGCATTGGTTTGGAATTGCTGACCATAAGATCCATCATCAAAAAGCGCGGGTTCCCATGATCTACCGGGTGCTGGTCGTATGCATCGGAAATGTCTGTCGCAGCCCGATGGCCGAGGGGTTGATCAGGCAAGCATTGCCTGAAGTGCAGGTCAGTTCGGCGGGTTTGGCGGCATTAGTCGGCCATGGAGCCGACCCGATCGCCGTGCAGATCATGGCCGACGTCGGAATTGATATTTCCACGCATAGGGCATGCATGCTGACTGATGAACTTGCGCGTGACGCTGACCTGATATTGGTCATGGATGACCTGCAGAAATTGCATGTGGCAAGGCAATATCCTTTTGTTATGGGGAAGGTGTTTAAGCTCGGAGAAGCCAGCAGTCAGGATATTCCTGATCCTTATCGACAAAATCACGAAGTGTTCCGCGCTGTATTCTTGATGATAGAAAGCGGGGTCAGAGATTGGGTGTCAGCAATCAATACTATCGAATAGCAACCAAATCGACAGTGGCTCTGGGTATAATTCCGCTGGTAAAAATGAATTGTGGATTTGCTGCGGGGCCCGCAGACTGGAGGCAGCATAAATTTGTTGATACACATTTGGACAAGTCAATAACAATGAACTGGCGTTACCATCTTGTTACGTGAACTTTAAGAAATGAGCCTGTTCCGTGAATATTTGCTTGGCTATCTTGTTTGGGTTGTTATGCTGACTTTTCTGGTATCAATGCTGGGTTGTTCAATTCTGATTCTCCATTTGCCCCGTGTGGCGCTAATTCATGTTGCGGGTGAAGATGAGCCGTTGACATTGACGATGCCGCTGCTGTTGCGGGCAGTAAGTCTCTATTGGCTGCGTGATTACATGTTGTCCAGACACACAGTATGATTCACCCAGGGATGATCCACGTTGCTATATATCTAATCTTATGAGGTTGCTGCCGATTCTTGTCGCGCTAACGCTATCGGGGTGTTCGGTGTTCGGCGTCGCAGCGGAATCCTGCAAGGTACGCGATCCCGATCTGGCTCAAGGCATATACCACGGCGGCTGTAAAGATGGCTGGGCGAATGGATATGGTGAGATCGTTGTATCCAAAATGAGCGCGGTAATCAGCAGTTATCGTGGCGATTTTGTTGACGGCAAGAAGCAGGGCAAGGGCACCAAGATCATGCCCAATGGCGATCGCTACACGGGCGAATTTCGCGACGATTATCGGGATGGCCGGGGTATCTATGTATGGGGCGCCAATACACCTTGGGCAGGTGATCGTTATGAGGGTGACTATCATCACGATTTGCGGGATGGTTGGGGGATTTACCAATGGGCCAGCGGTGATCGCTATGAGGGAGCCTGGCAAAACGACTTGCGCATGGGCCTCAGCGTGATGGAGCAACGCCGCGCACAGGCGGCCGAGGCGGTCGCCAGGTCGATCAAGGCCGGCGCAATGGTATGTCATGAAGATCGCTCGGACAATAGCAGTCGTCTGCGTATCCGCGGAATCATCGAAAGCGTCAAGGACAAGACGGTGCAGGTTCGGGTCATTGCGATCGAGGGCGGTATCGCTGACAGCAAAGACGTTGCATTGATAAAAGGCGGGCTGCTTGTAGACGAAGTCGCACATTGGCAGCTTTGCAGTCCAAACTGACCATGCAGCAAACATTAAGACTCACTATAGCGTTGCTTGCTGTACTGTGTGCAGGCACAGTCCTTTCCGCCCGTGCCGAACCCAATCTCAATGGAGAGACCGGCTATATCAATATGCCCAACGGGCGCATCGATCCGGACGGGACATTCCGCATCGGTGACAGTTTTGCCAAGCCTTATAGCTCGCTTTGGTCCAGTATCACGTTCCTGCCCCGGGTCGAATTGAGTGCGCGCTATACGCGCATCATGAGCGGAGCGATCGGCCCAAGTGATCCACTCTGGCAAGGATTCGGTGACTACAGGGACAAGGTCGCCAGTGGCAAAGTGTTGTTGCTAGAGGAAGACAGGAACACGCCATCCATTGCGTTCGGAATCAACGATATTGTGGGCACCGGGTTGTTCAAGTCCAGATATCTGGCGGCCAGCAAGCAATTCGGTGCGTTGGACACCACGTTGGGCGTTGGGGAAGGGCGCATCAACGGCGCTTTCGTCGGAGGCCGTTACGCGCCTGAGGCGTGGAACGGATTCGCGCTGGTAGCGGAATACGATGCAAATAATTACAAGCAAGATTTGTATTCTGGGCATACCGGCGTAGATCAACGCAACAAAGGAGTCGGAATGGCCTTGGAATATCACCGTGGTTGGATCGGCTCGCAACTATCCTATCGCGCAGGCAAGCCCGGCATCAACATTTATTTCTCTGTTCCGCTGAACAAGAAAGAATTCATTCCCAAGATAGACGAGCCGCCTCCTGATACCGAGATCGTGCCTCGCCCCAACTCAGCGCAATGGAACACGGACCCGAAATATCGGCAAGACCTGAACGATCGTTTGCTCAAGCAGGATTTTAAGAACATCCATGTCAATGTTTCAGGGTCGGTGGCTGAGGCAACCCTGACCAATACCCGAATTTCGCTGCCGAGCCGCGCCGTGGGACGTGCCGCTCGCAGTATTTTGCTGTGCACCCCGACAGACGTGCGCGAACTCACGATCAACTACACGGTTAGAGACATGCCGTTTGCGACTTATACCTTTACCGATACAGACCAGTTGCAGCGTTATTTCAACGGGCTGGAAAGCCGCAAGCAGCTCGCACCTTCTGTCGCGATCGATTATGCGATGCCGCAACACGCACCGCTTCAGGCCAAAGCACGGAATGAATCGACAAAGAGCGCATCCTCAGGAGGAATATTCCGTTACGAGCTTGGATGGCAATGAAGGGGATATCATCAGTTTGCACAGCGAAAATGCAAAATTGGACAAGATCCATGTTGCGCCCGGTTTGGCATTGTATTTTAACGATCCGAGCGGGGTATTACACTATCAGACGTTCATTGATGCTTCCTTTACAAAGCAGTTAACGGAAGGTCTTTTTTTCAAGGGGGACACACAACTGACCTTGGTACAAAATGTGAGCACGGTGCAAGAACCTTCCAACAGCTTGTTACCTCATGTGCGCAGCGATATCGCTGATTACATGAAAAATGGTAATTTCAAGCTGACGGAGGCGGTTCTGAACAAGTTCTATCATCCCTGGCAACGTTTCTATGCCCGTTCCTCGGCGGGTCTGTATGAGGAAATGTTCGGCGGGGCGGGTGGGCAAATATTGTATTTTCCGGAAACTGCACCCTGGGCTTTCGATATCAGCGTGGATGCACTCAAGCAGCGCGATGTTCAGGGCTGGTTTACCTTCCGCAGTTATTCGACCGTGACGGCATTGGCGGCTTTGCACTATCGTTTGCCAATCAACGGGTTGACAGCCACGGTCCGTGCCGGGCGATTTCTGGCAAAGGATGAGGGTGCACGGTTCGAGCTGAAACGTCGATTCCGTTCCGGCATTGAACTTGGCGCCTGGTATACGTTGACCAACGGCAACGACATCACCACACCGGGGTCCCCGTCCAGTCCATACCATGACAAGGGGGTATTCATGACCATCCCGTTGAACTCGATGCTGACCAGGGACACGCAGACTGCGCCTACCTTGTCGATTGCCCCCTGGACGCGTGACGTCGGTCAAATGGTGGTTTCACCGGATGATCTTTACGACATTCTTGAACCGGCAAACAACAACATGCATGACCGGGATGGTCTGCAATATTTCGGCGATCTGGATGACAGCTATGATTAGTTGCACCATGGGCAAATTCAGCCGTATGGGCAACTTGAGTTGGAATCGAAGTTGCGCGCCTGCTTTGAATAATATCTTGCAATTAATCTGATTTTGGAGATAATCACTCGAGAGAATCAGAGCGACAGGGTCACAATTTTACATTTAGGGGTCAGTAATGAAAAACTTTAATGCGTTAATTTTGTCATTCGCAATGATGTTTTCAGGAAGCTCGTTCGCAGCGACTCCAGCATCGAGCGCGGGTGGAGCTAGTGTTGGCGATGTGCCGAAAGCTGAGCCGGCATTGTGCCCATGTGGAAAACAACCGGATGGTTCAATTAAATGGTGCCCATGTAATTCCTCAGGCGCAGATTCTTCATCAGGTGGGATTTCCACAGCAGCGATCGTTACCGGTTTAGTGGTTGCGGGTGCTATTGGCTTAGCAGCCGGCCACTCATCGTCCACCACTCAACACTAAGTGCGACTGCTTCACTTGGGAAAACCATGCAGTGTACTTAAACATTCCTTAGTGATATGTTGAGCCGTTGAGAAATTAACGGTATTTTTGATTTCCTTTGCACGCTGGTGTACCAATTTCATTGGGGAATCCGGAATGAAATTGGCTTCGCATGACGTCTGTCCCATCACGCCGCTCTATTTATTATCAGCAGTGTTTTTTCCGGTATCAGAAGGAGTTCAATCTTGGAGACGGATTGTATATCCGTCATCATTGCAGGCGCACGCATGGGATTAAAAAGCCATAGAGACATCAATGCAATGAAAACTAAGAATAATCCACATTAACAATAGTTGCAGGGCTCCATTACTCGTACATCACTTCACCATCTGCAAAGATCACTGTTGAGAAGCATATTTCGAGAAAATCGACTGTCCACAATGTTTCGCAAGGTCCTGCTGGAGGGCTACTTTCCCGCTAACAATAAGGTACCCCCTCATTCTGTTCCGTAACTGCAACAGGAATTGGCTGATATTCAATGATGTTGAGCAAGCAACACCATGCCAGCTATGGAGGGACCGTTCCTTGTTGTACTTTAGTACAGTATCTAATTATTGAATCTTTCGTTAGCTTGACCATGCGCAGTTGCATGGTTCGATCTGGCGACTATTTATTATTCTGATTTTAAGCTTGAATTATATATTGTCAAATTCCGCCCGATCACAAATCTAAATAGGTAGAAAGACAATTTTAGAGTAGAGCAATCACATGTCATTACCATCAGATTCTGGCATACCTCTGCCAAAAAGATTCTACTCGCTTGATGTTCTTAGGGGAGTTGCCGCGCTTGTCGTTGTACTGTGGCATTGGCAACACTTTTTCCTCCCGCTCAACAAACAAGGTGTGGTGTTTTCTGCTAATAATCAACCTTGGTTTGAGTCGCTATCTGTTTTTTATAATTATGGAGACAATGCTGTCCAATTATTCTTCTGCCTGTCGGGGTTCATTTTCTTCTGGTTGTATTCAAAACGCATTGCAGAGAGATCGATTTCATTTAGGTCCTTTTCAATTCTGAGATTATCAAGGCTTTACCCGCTTCATTTCATAACACTAATTTTTGTTGCGGTCGTTCAACTTATCTATACAGATATGACCCATACATATTTTGTTTATCCATTCAATGATGCCTATCATTTTTTTCTAAATTTGATTTTTGTATCTTCTTGGGGGTTTCAAAAAGGATACTCATTCAATTATCCGATATGGTCTGTTTCTGTTGAGATTCTGCTGTACGCAATTTTCTTTGTATTCAGCAGATTTTTTTATCAAAACATAATTGCGGTAATTTTCGCCATTATCTTCGGACATTTCTTTGTTTATAGTCTTAACCGATTTATTGCAAGTGGCATTGAATGCTTTTTCCTTGGTGCAATCGTTTTTATAGTTTACATGCAGGTTGTCAAGAGGGGGGATGCGTGGAACGCTTCGATTTGGTTGCCCCTATTGGCAGTCTTGGCTTGGTTGGTGACGATAGAATATGTTAGTCCTAACCACGTCATCTCTCACGGCGAACTTCCGTGGATTTATCAAAAAATTGAATCCGCCTGGTTGGATTTTGTATTGTTCCCCATGACCATTTTGTCGTTGGCATTAATGGAAACAAAAAGAGGCACATTGGGAAAAAGATTGTCATTTGTAGGCGATATTTCGTATTCTTCGTACCTCCTTCATTTTCCATTGCAATTGGCAGTTGCTGCAGTCGCGACGAAACTGGCTATTGGGCAAACGTTTTACTATTCCCCTTGGTTCATGGCTGTGTTTTTCTTTGTACTCATCCTGATCTCTTTGGCCAGCCACCATTATTTTGAGATTCCGATGCAACGTATGCTTAGGGGAAAGGCGATCCCGACTGTAAATGCAATGGCTCCGCTGTAAGGCTACAACGCGCCAATCGATTCAGACTTATACGAAATGTGTTCAGGTCGTATCGGTGAATGCAATAAGGCTGCTATTGCCCCGCCTCCTGTAGCCCTGCCATCGATCAGTAGCAAAGTCCTTGGGTTGCGAGCTTAAGTCATTTCACTGCTCGGTCGTGTTTCACTATGGTGCAGTGCTGCAAATAGCGCTACCGGCATGTCGGCTTCGGCATCTTTGAAAAAAGCCAATGATCTCTTCTTCGCTGAATCGACTCTTCTTTGTTTTCGTCTCTCTTCAAAAGCGGAAATTTCAAATTATTTAAATAGTACGGTTTAGGGTGAGCAGGTCAATCAGCTCTCGGCAGATCTCACTGAGAGAAATTATGTAGCCCTGGCCACAAATGGGAAATATGTATTTACCTGTACCTTTGTACAATATTCGTATCCTTCGACCTCTGGTATGTTCTCAGCCAATGTAGTTAGGCTTCGTCATAAATCATTTAATAATTTCGTTTAACACCCATTAGCCGATTTGATGTCGTAACACGTCAAGCCTAGTTGCAGTTTCAACTGCAAATCCAAAGACAGGGATTTCAGTTGATAAAATTAGCAAATTTAAGGTGGAGCCTACTAAACACAAGCAAAGGGGTGAATGTGTATGGAACGCAAAGACTCGAAGATCAGTATCGGTCGACCAATTCTGAGCCCAGCACAGAATAGCCCAGCACAGAATACTGGGGTCACGGTTCCGGGGAAACGCCACAAACGAAACGCCGCCAATACACTTGGGAGGCCGGCATTCAAACGCAATATGTTGGCCACCGCCATCTTGCTGGCCTTCGCACCGCTGGCACAAGCCGCACCCATTGGCGGACAAGTCGTTTCAGGTACGGGCAGTATCACTCAGGCAGGAACCACCACCAGCATCCAGCAGTCGAGCCAGAATCTCTCACTTAACTGGCAAAGCTTCAACATCGCATCGCAGGAAACAGTGAATTTCCTGCAACCCTCATCCAGCGCTATCGCGGTCAATCACATCCTCGATAACAACGGTACACAGATCCTCGGCAACCTGAACGCGAACGGACAAGTGTACCTGATCAACCCGAACGGTATCTTGTTCGGCCAGGGCGCACAGGTCAACGTCGGCGGCCTGGTCGCCTCCACCCTGGATTTCAACGATGCCAGCCTGAACGGCACCACCCGAACCTTCAGCGGCGCAGGCACGGGCAGCGTCGTCAACCAGGGAACCATCAACGCCGCCAGTGGCGGCTATGTGGCGCTGCTCGGCAATACCGTCAGCAACCAGGGCACGATCACTGCACTGTTGGGCACGGTAGCACTCGGCGCAGGCAGTGCAGCTACGCTTACCTTCAGCGGCAACACCCTGGTGCACATACAGGTAGACCAGAACACGCTCGACAACCTCGTTGAGAACAAAGCGCTGATCCAAGCCGATGGCGGATTGGTCATCATGACCGCAGGGGCGAAAGACGCGCTGCTCGCCAGCGCGGTGAACAACACCGGCGTAATCGAAGCACGCACGGTACAGAACATAAACGGCACCATCACGCTGCAGGGCGGAATGACAGCGGGAACCGCCAATGTCGGCGGCACGCTGGATGCGAGTGCGCCGAATGGCGGCAATGGAGGGTTCATTGAAACTTCTGCCGCTCATGTCAATGTTGCCCCAGATGCGCAGGTCACCACCGCGTCATCCATGGGGCTCACCGGTAGCTGGTTGATCGACCCGGTTGATTTCACCATCGCAGCCAGCGGGGGTGACATCACCGGTGCGAATCTTGACGGTTACCTGGCTTCCAATTCAGTCACCATCTCCACAGTAGGCGGGTCGGTATCCTGTATCAATGCCACGTGCGGAGCAGGCACTGCTGGCAGCGGCAACATCAACGTCAATGATCCCTTGAGCTGGAGCGGTAGTAATACTCTGACTCTGACAGCCGATAACAACATCAACATCAACAGCAGCATCACGGCCGCCAGCGGCGGGCTTACGCTGTCTGCGGTGAATGGCATCACCGCACCGGCGGCGGCAGTCAATGTCGGTACCTTTATTCTGAGCGGTGGCAACTGGTTTCAAAATGCAGCATCTTTGCCGGCATTTGCAGCGACCGATTTCCGTATCACGGGTGGTACCTTTCTCCGCGTGCAAGGCGGAGACGGGAGTAGTGGTAATCCCTATCAGTTGACCGACATCTATGGTGTGCAGGGCATGAATGGCAATCTTGCGGCTAGCTACGTCCTCAACAATAACATCAATGCCTCGATAACGTCTGGATGGAACGCAGGCGCGGGTTTTAAGCCGATCGGCCAAGCTGCTTTCGACCCCGTCAACTACAACATCACCGATCTCTGTATCAGTTGCTTTACAGGCACCTTTGACGGGAAGACCTTCACCATCAGCGGCCTGAAGATCAACCACCCATTGTCAACTGACCCGTTGGCATGGGGTGTTGGCCTGTTTGGCGTCACGAAAAGTGGTTCCTCAATCAGTAACGTGAATATGTCCAACGTTAGCATTACCGGATTCTACGCAGTTGGCGGACTGGTGGGGGCAAACTATGGAACCGTCAGCAACAGCTACACTACGGCTGGCACAGTAACCGGAGACGATTCCGTTGGCGGACTGGTGGGGTTCAACTATGGAGGAACTAACACTAACGGAGGAACCGTCACTAACAGCCACGCCACGGCTAACGTGAACGGCATCTACGGAAACATCGGCGGACTGGTGGGGTTCAACTATGGAGTCGTCAGCAACAGCTACGCCACCGGCATTGTGAGCGGCATAGGCACTGCAGGCAATCAAGATAATAAACGCATTGGCGGACTGGTGGGGGCCAACTACTTCGTCGTCAATGGCGGAGGAATCATCAGTAACAGCTACGCAACGGGTGCCGTGATCGGGGGCATTGAATCTTATGACGTTGGCGGGCTGGTGGGGCGCAACAAATTCGGCACAATTGCATCCAGTTACGCCACCGGCGCAGTGAGCGGAGCTGGGTTTAATATTTCTCCTGGCGGACAAGGGGTTGGCGGGCTGGTGGGCTACAGCTATGGTACAGCAGGACTCATCAGCAACAGCTACGCCACGGGGAACGTCACCGGGACCACAAGCTCGGGTAACATTGGCGGACTGGTGGGGAAAAACGCGGCAACCATCCAGAACAGTTACGCCACGGGGATCGTGAGCGGAGGCGCTTACGCTGGCGGACTGGTCGGGCTCAACAGTACCATTGTTATTTCCCCTACCTCTACGTACTACGGAATCATCAGTAATAGTTACGCCACGGGCACCGTGGGCGGAACCACCGATGTCGGCGGATTGGTAGGATTGAACGATAGCGGCAGCACGATCAGCAACAGTTACGCCACAGGTGCCGTGAGCGTGGGCACTAACGCGGGTGGACTGGCGGGGGTCAATGGCGGCACGGTCAACAACAGCTTCTGGAACATCACGACCTCAGGAAAAGCAACATCGGCAGGCGGTACGGGCATGACCACTGCGGACATGCAGACGCAGGCCAATTTCACCACAGCAACTCCCGCCAATGGTAACGTGAACCCCGGATGGGATTTCGCCACTACCTGGGTGATGTATGACGGATACACCTACCCCCTGTTGCGCTCTTTCATGACGCCGCTCACGGTAACGGCGAACAATGCCAGCAAGACTTACGACGGGCTGGCGGCTGCCACGGCAACCGGCGTAACTTATTCCAGCACACCCAACAGCAACCTGCTTGGCACATTCAATTGGGGAGGCGCAACAAATGCCGGCATTTACCTGCCAAGTGCCAAGAGTGGCTTGTATTCGAATCAACAGGGCTACATCATCAGCTATTCGGGCGGCACGCTGACCATAAATCCGAAAGTGGTCACGCTGACTGGTAGCAAAATTTACGACGGCACCGCCACCTTCACGGGTGGGACAAACTTGTCTGTCATCACCGGCGTAGGCACACAAACACTCTTGCTAACAGGCACTGCCTCGACGGCAAACAAAAACGTCGGCAACAACATCAATTTGCTTAATGGTGGAACACTTGCCTTGGCGAATGGGACAGGAGGATTGGCGACCAACTACACCCTCACGGGGGTGGGTCTGACCGGCGTGGTTGCTATTACCCCACTGGCCTTGACGGGTGCGTCGATCGCCGCCGCGAGTTCGATCTATGGCGCCACGGTGATACCCGGCGCGGTGAGTTTCGGTAATGTCATCAGCGGTGATGTTGTCACCTCGACGGCCAGCATCGTCAGCCCGGTGAACAGTACCAGCGGCCATCTCAATTTCGGCAATTACCAGCAGATCGCCACCACGCTCGGTGGAGCAGATGCGGGCAACTACAGCTTTGCAGGCTTCACAACTCCGACAGCCAACTACACGGTCTCTAAACTTGCACTGGCCGGTGCGGCGATAGCGGCCAGCAGCTCGACCTACGGCGATGTCCTGACCCCGGGCGCGGCGAGCTTCACCAACGTCTTGAGCGGCGATACCGTGACCGACACGGCCAGCGTCAACACCACGACGCTGAGCGGTGCTG
Source organism: uncultured beta proteobacterium (assembly GCA_963827265.1). GTDB lineage: Bacteria > Pseudomonadota > Gammaproteobacteria > Burkholderiales > Gallionellaceae > Gallionella. The sequence continues at coordinate 93,298 of CAWHAD010000016.1, forward strand.
GCAAACCCATTGTTGGAAGCTACACGCAGACGACCGGCGCGATCAGCGGCACTGATGCGGGCAACTACAGCCTGACCCCGTTCACCACGGCGACCAGCAACTACACGATCACCCCACTGGCCTTGACCGGTGCGGCGATAGCGGCCAGCAGCTCGACCTACGGCGATGTCCTGACCCCGGGCGCGGCGAGCTTCACCAACGTCCTGAGCGGCGATACCGTGACCGACACGGCCAGCGTCAATACCACGACGCTGAGCGGTGCTGGCAAACCCATTGTTGGAAGCTACACACAGACGACCGGCGCGATCAGCGGCACTGATGCGGGCAACTACAGCTTTGCAGGCTTCACGACTCCGACAGCCAACTACACGGTCTCTAAACTTGCACTGACCGGTGCGGCGATAGCGGCCAGCAGCTCGACCTACGGCGATGTCCTGACCCCGGGCGCGGCGAGCTTCACCAACGTCCTGAGCGGCGATACCGTGACCGACACGGCCAGCGTCAATACCACGACGCTGAGCGGTGCTGGCAAACCCATTGTTGGAAGCTACACACAGACGACCGGCGCGATCAGCGGCACTGATGCGGGCAACTACAGCTTTGCAGGCTTCACGACTCCGACAGCCAACTACACGGTCTCTAAACTTGCACTGGCCGGTGCGGCGATAGCGGCCAGCAGCTCGACCTACGGCGATGTCCTGACCCCGGGCGCGGTGAGCTTCACCAACGTCCTGAGCGGCGATACCGTGACCGACACAGCCAGCTTGCCGGCGAACTTGAGCAGCAGCAGCCACCTGAATGCTGGAACCTACACGCAGACGACCGGCGCGATCAGCGGCATTGATGCGGGCAACTACAGCCTGACCCCGTTCACCACGGCGACCAGCAACTACACGGTCAACCAGCTTGGAATCACTGTGAGTGGCATCACGGTAAACACAAAAACTTATGACGGAACCACTAATGCAATTTTAAATCTTGGATCCGTTTCTTTTGGCGGCATAGTTTCGGGCGATACTGTTAGTATTTCTTCCGGCAGCATAAGCGGTAGCTTTGCGAGCAAGGATGTTGGAAATAATATAGCCGTGAATTTGTCAGGGGTGACATTAACCGGCACAGATTCCGGTAATTACACCCAGAATGGAGTTACTGGTGTTACCGGAAACATTACACCGGCACCGCTGACGGTGACTGGTACCACGGTGGTGAACAACAAGGTGTATGACGGAACGACAGCAGCAACGCTAACTGGCGGGACACTAAGCGGCACAGTCTTTGGCGGCGATAATGTGACGCTGACCCAGGCAGGTACGTTCGCGTCGCAGAACGTCGGGAATGGCATTGCAGTTACTGCATCCGATAGCGTAGGCGGAAGTTCGGCTGGTAACTACACTATTCTTGTCCAGCCGACTGGGCTTAGTGGCAACATCACGCCGGCCACTTTGACGGTGACCGGCCTGTCCGGCACGAACCGCGTCTATGACGGCAGTCTGATTGATGCCTTGAGTGGCACGGCATCGTTATCAGGTCTGGTCACTGGAGAAACCCTGACCTTGGGCGGCACGTCCAGCGGCACCTTGGCGAGTGCGAATGCCGGAAGCGAAGGTGTGACGACAGCGGTGACCATTGCCGACGGCACTGGCCTGGCCAGCAACTACATCCTGACCCAACCGACCCTGGCGAACGTCACCATCTCGCCGGCACCGCTGACGGTGACCGGCCTGTCCGGCACGGATCGCGTCTTTAATGGCACCACGGTAGATGCGCTGACCGGCACAGCCGTGTTGAACGGCCTGGTGGGAAGTGAAACGTTGACGCTGGGCGGCACGTCCAGCGGCACCTTGGCGAGTGCGAATGCCGGAAGCGAAGGTGTGACGACAGCGGTGACCATTGCCGGCGGCACCGGTTTGGCCAGCAATTACATCCTGACCCAACCGACCCTGGCACCCGTCCGCATATTACCGCTGGTTGAACCAGCCCAATCCACAAGCCAATCCATAAATACCGGTTCAACAATAGCAGTATCGCTCCCTAGCCAGATTGCAGAAATAGATAGTCAACAATTTCAGGCAAAGACGAGATATACGGGCAGCGAGGAAATGCCTGGCGTGATCGCCGAACAATGGGGTTCTGGCAATGGACCCGCCATCACCATGATTGATGGTGGTGTGCGGATGCCCGATGACAGGAGGGATCGCCAATGAAATGCCTTTTCGAAAGGATCACCATCCTCGCACTCGTTGTGTTGGCGGCGGCACCACTGGTCTCTTGCGGTGGCGGTGGTGGCGGAGGAGGAAGTGGCATCGCTCCTGCAGTGACCTATGAAGGCCTCGTCAGTAGCGTCCCCACAGTCAATTATGTTTCTGACAATTTTCTGGTGTCGAGCCAGGTGACGGCGATCCGAAAATACAGTAGGTCCGGTCTAATTGCTCAAAATACCTCTTTGGACACGGTGGCCAACAACCATGCGCATTATCTGGTCATCAACGGCCTGTTGTCCCAACCTGACTATTTGACTTCATTACATAATGGAATTTATGGCGGTCATTACGAAGACCCCACCTTGCAGCTGCTAGGCTATACTGGTGCATCACCCCAAGAGAGGGCAACAAAAGCCGGCTACACTGGCACGGTCACCGAGTTGATGATATTTGGCGCGGCTACCGGAACGGATTGCGTGAACTATCTTGAAGACTCGGTGTACCACCTGATTGACCTCCTTTCGCCCATTGTTGACGTCGGTATCAATTTCAATCCGGGTAAAGGTAGCGGCTCTGTCTGTGCCATCGAACTGGGCTTGTCAAGCAATACTAAGGGTCAACTGCCGGCAGCTGGCAATCAGATGTTCTATCCTTATATTGGGCAGTCGGGTGTTCAGCCGGCTTACAACCCCCAGACCGAAGTTCCCACTCCTCCCTCTCTTCCAACATTGTCGCAGGCTGGACACCCGGTGGTGGTATCGCTATACACGTTGGCAACTCCTTTGTTGAGCGGCAGTGATATTGCTATTAGCACATTCTCCATTACTCCCGCAAGCGGTGTGTCGCTTCCAGCACAAGTCTTGGCGTATACCGGAGTGAAAGCTACAGCTTCTGGGCCGAATGTGATAAATGATGGCAATATACCGGGTGCAGGCTTTGTAGTTCTGGTACCGACATCGCCACTTACGCCAGCTACGACTTATACAGTGTCGTTCAGTGCAAATATACTAGGTCAGTCATCAGTCAACAAAACGTGGTCGTTTTCCACTGGCCCATAAAACTGACCGCGCAATCGACCTGCGGATGTGCATCCATGGATACCGGTGAGGTTCATCCGTGCGCCAAATCGACTAAAAAATTGGATTAGCGTTCTTGAAAAGTGATTCCAAGCAATTAAAAATCGTAACGCCGATTCTTGCAATCTTGCTACTGGCTAATTCGCTGCTTGCCGAGGCGGCCGTACCGGTGACACCCGGGGCGGGCACTATCCTGCAGCAGGTCAATCCGGCTGCTCCTCCCGCTCCATCGTCCGGCGGAACGGGACTGAAGATCGAACAGGAAGGCGCTGCCAAGCTGCCGCCTTCAGTACCTTTCCTCGTGAAAACCATCCAGATCACCGGCAACACCCGGTTTGATAACCTGACCTTGCACGCTTTGGTCATGGATGCAGAAGGGCAAAGCCTCACATTAACCCAGCTGAATGAACTGACCGCCCGCATCACGAATTATTACCGTGATCACGGCTACCCGTTGGCGCGGGCCATCATCCCGGCGCAAACGATACAGGATGGTCGGGTGAAAATCGAAGTCATTGAAGCACATTATGGCAAGGTTGACCTAGAAAATCATAGCCGGGTGAGCGATGCTCTGCTGCAGTCGACAATCGCAAAGGTTCAAAGCGGGCAAGTCATCGAACAAGCACCATTGGATCACAGTCTGCTGTTGCTCTCGGATATTCCCGGTGTGGTGCTCAGCACCACTTTAAAGCCGGGAGAAGAGGTGGGAACATCAGACCTTTTAGTGGAAGTAGGATCTGCTCCGGCTGTCACCGGGAACGTCTCGCTGGATAACTATGGCAATGCCTACACCGGCAGGGCGCACTTGGGCGGTACGGTGAACTTCATCAATCCCTTGCATCACGGCGATGTCTTGAGCGTGAATGCAACGAGCTCTGGCAGCGGGATGAACTATGGGCGCATTGATTACGAATCGGTGTTGAACGGATATGGAACCCGCATGGGTGGCTCATTTTCGGCACTGCATTACATTCTCGGTGATATGTTCGCCTCCCTTGACGGGCACGGCACCGCACAGGTGGGCAGCCTGTGGATGAAGCATCCGATGCTGCGCAGCCGAAATATGAATCTCTACGGGCAATTCCAATATGACCACAAGGAACTGCGCGACCATATTGACGTTGCCAGCATCAGGACCGATCGGCACATGGATAATTGGACAGCAAGCCTTTCCGGAGATCGAAGAGACATGTTTATGTCCGGCGGCATCAGTTCCTGGAACATCGGTTGGATGTCGGGACAAGTAGGCTTCGATGATGCAAACGCACAACTATCTGATGCGGGCACTGCGAATACTCATGGGAGCTTCTCCAAATGGACGGCGAACCTGGTTCGCCTGCAATACCTGAGCCCGCACAATTCGCTGTATCTCGCCTTCTCCGGACAATGGGCCAACACCAACCTGGATGCGTCTGAAAAGATGGTCGCGGGCGGCCCATACACGGTGCGTGCCTACGATATGGGCGTCGTATCGGGTGATATTGGTTATCTGGGTACGGCCGAAATTCGGCATAATCTAGGTATGCTTTGGCACGGACGATTTCAGGTCGTTGGCTTCATCGACACCGAGCATGTAACGGTCAACAAGTATGTCTGGGTTGGCGGGACGAACGAAGCTACCCTGAACGGTGCCGGAGTAGGGCTTAATTGCATATGGTCTAGTCAATGGAGTGGAAGAGCCTACATCGCAGCCCCGTTTGGTACCATTCCCGAACTGGTGGCAAGCCCAGCTTCTGTACGCGCATGGTTCGAGATTGGCAAGGGATTCTGATAATAAGCGCGGCCGGTTTGTAAGGGTGATTATCGAAGACAAAAGGGAGAAATCATTTTATGGTTCCAAAATTTGTCGGTGTAACTGGACTGCCGAGAGCGGGTTCGACATTACTATGTCAATTGCTTGCTCAGCATCCCGAGATTCAAAGCGAAGGGCACAGTTCTCCACTGTGCAACACGTTGCTGGGTATCCGCCGCATGATCAGCGACGACGCCTTCTTCCTTTCCCAACTCGACAACTCATTCGAGAGGAGCTATGCCCATCTGACTTCCGCAATGCAGGGGTTTTTGCGGGGGTGGAATCAGGACTGCCAGAAACAAGTTGTTGTGGACAAGAACCGGGCCTGGCTTCATGCCATCGAACTTCTTCTACACATTGAACCTGAGGCCCGTTTGATCGTTTGCTTGAGGGAGCTGGGACAGATATACGGTTCCATCGAGGCTCAGCATCAACGTACCATCCTGGTGGATTTCATCGACCATCTGGCCGATTTCGACCGATTCGGACGTGCTGACATGCTGTTCGCCAAGGACAAGGCTATCGGCGCACCGCTGATTTCGTTGCATGCCGTAACGGATTTGCCAAAGCAGGTTAAGGAGCGCCTGTATTTCGTCAGGTTCGAGGATATGATGGAACAACCAGCTGCATGCATGTCGCACATTTACGCCTGGCTAGGCATTTCGTCATTCGAGATCAATCCGGAACAGCTCGGTGTCGGTGTTCAGGAAAGCGACAGCCATTACCACATGAAGTACACACACAAGCAAATGGAACGGATCACCAAACCTAAGAGACATGACATCTCGCCCCGTATCCAGGCACAGATCGAGACCGTGTGGGCCTGGTATTACCAACTCTATTATCGGGGGAAGTGATCTTTCAGTGGGTCGAGTATCTAATCGGCCTTTAGGCCCGATCTTTGGTCCGTAGGCGCCTAGCGAGTTAATACGAAATACGTTGATCGGAATTCCCAATTTTCCTGAAATATTATAATGTCCGGTGATCCAGGTAAGGCATAAGATGGTATTGCGCTTGCTGCGGCGATTATGGCAGGACAATGAATGCAAAGTATGTCTGGATTCATAAGCGGGTAGCGGCTTGAGAATGAAGTGGTGCCAGACTGTTGAGAATGACTTCAAACGTCAGAGGCAAGGATTAAGAACTTGGCGACTAGGAGCATGGACTGATCGATGAACATTTTAGTTACAGGTGGTGCAGGTTTTATTGGGTCACACATGGTGCGGATGCTGGCCGAGTTAAACCATGCGGTGGTGACGTTCGATGATTTGTCGTCAGGATTTCACGATGCCGTCCTGCACGGTGAATTTCTGCAAGGAAGCCTGCATGACAAAGCTGCGCTAGGTGCGTTGTTCGGTGCACATCAGTTCGACGCTGTAGTGCATTTCGCCGGGTCTATTGTTGTGAGTGAGTCGGTGCGCGAGCCTGCTAAGTATTATCAGAATAATCTTGTCGGCGCTTTGAACCTGTTCGACGCGATGCGTATGCATGGAGTGCAAAATCTTGTCTTCTCTTCCACTGCGGCGATTTTTGGTGCACCCCAGTATGTGCCGATCGATGAGGCGCATCCGCAGGCACCGATCAATCCATATGGCATGACCAAGTGGGTGACGGAGCAGATTTTGCGGGATTATGATGTTGCCTATGGATTGCGATCGATAGCGTTGCGCTATTTTAACGCCGCAGGTGCGTCGCCCGATTCGGTGCTGGGAGAGCGCCATGACCCCGAGACGCATTTGATTCCATTGGCATTGCGTGCTGCTACGGGTGAGGTACCGGAGTTGACCGTGTTCGGCACGGATTACGATACGCCGGATGGTACATGCATCCGCGATTACGTACATATTGTGGATTTATGCGATGCGCATATGCTCGCCTTGCAGCACCTCACTAACGGTGGCGAAAGTCGTGCCTACAACTTGGGCAATGGCCAAGGTTATTCCGTGAAAGAGGTGATCCAAGTTGCCGAAAGAATTTCCGGTAAGAGAATACCCGTTAAATACGGACCTCGCCGTGCTGGCGATCCACCTAGGCTAGTTGCCAACGCGAGCAACATTCACAAAGATTGGGGTTGGTCGCCCAGGTTCGCCAAGTTGGAGCAGATTATCGAACATGCTTGGCAGTGGGAAGTGAAGAAACTTAAAAATGCAAATTATTAACCGCATGGCTTCCACCTAATAGTTGGAACAATTTCACGCTATAACCCGTGATTGCCAGCGCAAAAATCTGAGCCACCCATAAACAATGTATGACTCTCAGTAGCATTAGTGTCGCCATGCTGTTCATTCATTGCAGTTGCAATTCAGCGACCGGTGCCGTTGTGTATGGAACGGCGAGTTGCTTTGTGTTGAAAGAGGATACACACTGATAATAGGTGGTTTATAGAATTCTAAATCGACACAGGATAATGATTATGAGAATTATCAAAATATTGCTAACCGTTATTATGTTAACCACATCATCGTTGTCTTGGTCTGGTATCGAAAGGAGAGATGGAGACTGGTGGATGAGCATGAACAAGTCCTCAAAGAATTCCTACATTACCGGATACATTGATGGAATGAAGCTAGGAAATATATTTTCCTGCCAGAAGTATGAAATCAATTCTAAGAATTACTCAGATTGCATTAAATTGACAGATAAATCGTATGAGGAATACGATAATTTACTATTTTCAAATGTGACCAATAATCAATTGGCTGCTGAACTGGATAACTTCTATACAAATAAGAAAAATCGCAGGATTTTTGTATTTAATGCCGTCTGGATTTCTGCAAACCGAATATCTGGGATGCCTGAAGCAGAAATAAATAGAATGATTTTGAAATCACGTGCATTCTCTTCAAATTAGGATGTCCTGCTCAGGCATGCCAGGATATTACCGATAAGCGGGGCCAGAATGGTTCCTGTTATTGAACAATCGCCGCACATCTACCAAAGCTTGGTCGTCATGTCGTGCTTGATCATTGTGATCTTAACTCTATAAATGTCCATGTTGATTAAGCCACCTCGGATTTAGCGTTGGGTATCCTTAATAAGCAGTTGTTTCAACACTTTGAATACAATGCGCGATATAAAGCTCACAAGCATTAGAGCCTGAAATTGGATCGGACAAATTTGCAAACAGGTGTCTAATAATAGAGATGGGTATTAATTGTTGCTAATAATTAATGGAAGCCCAATTGTTTAGCGGTGCACGCAACGAACAAGCAATACGGAACAGAGGGGGGAGGCAATGATACGAGTTTCATCACCAATCTTGCTTGTATTGATGCTCGTTCTTTTGTATGGTTGTACTGCGCCAATATCACCAAACGAGCGTGAGTATGGTTACGCACCTCAGCGTAATCGAAGTGTTGGTTGCGGAATACCCGAAAAGGGCCATAGAAACTTCATGCCTATGGAAATTCGCGTGCTGGATCAAGAGCGGACATACCACCTTTTCGTTCCGATTTGGTACGACCCAAATCGCGCATACCCGTTAATCTTCACCTGGCATGGCTCTGGGGGCAACGGCCTTAGCGGCGGACTCGACATCAAATCAAAATCCAGGAATGATGCCATCGTCGTCGCCGCAGATGGTTTGAATAACAATTGGAACTCTGATACGGATTCCCCAGATTTAGTATTTTTCGATCGTATGCTCGAGACCATCGAAAAGGGATATTGTATTGATCGTGATCGTATTTTCAGCTATGGCTTCAGTGTGGGGGGGTATTTTACCAACCTGCTTGCATGCGAGCGCGGTAACGTATTGCGTGCGAGCGCTGCAGTTGCTGGAGGTCTGGCAGGCGAGAAGTGTAAGGGTAAGGTAGCTGCTTGGTTCCTGCACGATGAAAATGACGACGCAGTGCCGATAGCTGAAGGAAGAGCCGCACGAGATCGTGCACTTGCCATGAATGGTTGTTCTACAAATACTGACGATGTGGGAGATGGCTGTGTGCGTTATCAGGAATGCGAAGCCGATCCAGTCGTCTGGTGCGAATCAAGCGGGATCGGCCACAATATTCGTGGAAAATTTGCGCCACCGCGGGTTTGGAAATTTTTTCAGAGTTTGCATTGATATTACATCACCAACATTGTCCTCGACGCCTGGCCCAGCAATTCGGTCTGGCCGAAGCCATTCTCCGATGGTCTGACAAAATGACGTAGCTCTTATGAACATTATTGGTGCGAGCCTCAAGGTCAAGGAATGCGAGTAGCCTAAAGATTTGTTGGTTTAGGTCACAGGTCTTGCTGTGTACGCAGGATCGATCGCGATCAATCGAATAGAGAACTTTGCATCTCTATGTGGATGACATTATCTCCACGATGGGGGGCGATTTCTGATGCGCGAAGTAGCCGCGCAGTGTTTTGAGCAGGGCTTCTCCGGGTGGCCTGACGCAATGCAGGTAGACTTTGAATAATCCTCCAAAGCCCATTTCACGATAGCGCTTTGAAACTTCGTCGTCGTTCGGTCCATCCGGCAGTCCGAGGTGAAGTGTCAGTTTGTGCCGTTCAATGGCGAACAGTGGGGAATCCCAGAGAAACTGCGCTGCCCCCAATTTAGGCAGCCGGACATGAAAGTGGCTATAGCCTCGCAGACCGATTATTTCCGGGACTGCCCCCCGGCGTCGCTTCCACTTGAGTATTCCATCGTCCGGACGTGCAAAACAAAGTCCCATATCATAGTAGTCATAGCCATTCTCAATTGCCCATTCAAGTCCGAACTGGGTATTCATCGAGTTGGTCTCACGCAATCGCTTAGGGTCGGAAAACACTGCCTCGGTATAACCGAAACTGTCGATAAGCCAGTAATGTTTTCCTGCGCAAACATATCCATATGCAAGTAAGCATCCAGCCTCCTCATTCCCTTTGAGCAACAGATCAAACCTCCCATACTCCATTGCAATTCGTCGAACTCTCTCAAAAGGAAGCTGTAATGCAAGGCTACCGTGCCTTGCTACTGCAAAAGGTTGGAGCATCTCCCGATCTGCGCGCTCGATTTCTGCATCGTCCGTTATATGCTGCATCCGATAGCTCGATCGGTGCTTGCGAAGACTTCGGCGCAACTCACTGTCGTATCCTGCTGTTATCTCTTCGACAGGCCTCCGGAGCGGCACAATGGCACGAAGATATTTGGGCACGCGAAGCGCGCCCGGAATTGGCATTTCGCTGACAACCACAGTACTTGATAGGTTAGCACTGGCCTGAGTGACATCGCCGTCATTCTTGGCATCAAAAAGTATATTGTTGGCCCACACTCGGTGCACTTTTCGTCCGACGTAGTGGATGTTATATATACTGTCATCACGTTGCGGGAGTCTGGCAATTTCCCAACGCCAAATGCACGCCCGGTCAAGCTGTTCCCTTATCCAAGCGGAAGTCTCTCTTAACTCGAAGCGCATGGAAGGTGAAATCAGTTTGCGAATTAACGTTCTAAAATGGTCTTTCATCTGAGTTACATTGGCAGTTAATTATTGATTTGCGCTTATGAACTAACTTGCCAGGTTGTTGAAAACAAGCAAAGAATTCATCGCTAGTGTTTGCGCGGTTTGAAAAATGTATTCAATGGCATAACCGCAAGTCTATAAAGGGCGCTATTCAACACAAGATTAGCAATAGAACTATTGCAATATCTGCAAATCGAATTTAGTTTATGAGGATGAAGTTAGTTCCACAATTGGAGGGGATTTCTGGTGCGCGTAGTAGCCGCGCAGTGTTTTGAGCAGGGCTTCTCCGGGTGGCCTGACGCAATGCAGGTAGACTTTGAATAATCCTCCAAAGCCCATTTCACGATAGCGTTTTGAAACTTCGTCGTCGTTCGGTCCATCCGGCAGTCCGAGGTGAAGTGTCAGTTTGTGCCGTTCAATGGCGAACAGTGGGGAATCCCAGAGAAACTGCGCTGCCCCCAATTTAGGCAGCCGGACATGGAAATGTCCATAACCTCGCAGACCGATTGTTTCGGGTACGGCCCCCCGGCGTCTCTTCCACTTAAGTAGTCCATCGTCCGGTCGAGCAAAACAAAGTCCGATGTCATAGTAGTCAAAGCCATGTTCGGTTGCCCATTCAAGTGCGAGTTGGGTGTTCATCGAGTTGGTCTCACGCAATCGCTTAGGGTCGGAAAACACTGCCTCGGTATATCCGAAGCGGTCTATCAGCCAGTACCGCTTTCCCGCACGGATGCTCTCCATCCCTAGAAGGCAGGCTACCAGCTCGTCACCCAACATCACCAGGTCGAGCCGCCCGAATTCAAGAGCAAACCTTCGAACCATTTCTGATGGCATTTGATTAGCGGAGCTGCCGTGCCTCGCACTTGCATAAGGCTGAAGCATCTCCCGATCTGCGTGTTCGATCTCGATATCGCTCACTGCCTGCCGCATGCGATAACTTGACCGGTGTTTGCGAAGACTTCTGCGTAATTCGCTGTCGTATTCTGTCATTATTTCTTCGATAGGTCTCCCGAGTGGCACAATGGCACGCACATAATGGGGCACACACAGTGCTCCCGGGATTGGGATCTCGCTGACAAGTACTTTCTGTCCGGGATAGTCCCTGTTAGATTTTTGCTCATCTATTTCATCCTCCAAACCGAGGAGTATCTTGGCCAATTTCAGGTGCGCTTTTCGACCCAAATAGAGGATGTCATATCGACAATCAACTCGTCGTGGAAGCCTGGCGATCTCCCAGCGCCAAATACGCGCCAAGTCAAGCTTTTCACCTAGCCAAGCGGCAATCTCTCTTAACTCGAAGCGCATGGAAGGCGAGAGAATTTTTCGATAAATGGCTGCTGCGAATTTTTTCATGGATGTCACTGCATCCTTAGATTAATTTTGGAAAACATATTCAAGATGGCATATACCTGCAGTGTTTTGTAAAGCAGAACACATCATCAGGCTGAGATGATTTCCATCATCGGAGGCGATTTTAGATGCGCGTAGTAACCACGCAGTGTTTCGAGTAGACCTTCTCCGGGTGGCTTGGCACAGTGCAAGTAAACTTTGAATAATCCTCCGAAACCCATTTCACGATAACGCTTAGAAACTTCGTCATCGTTCGGTCCGTCCGGTACTCCGAGATGAAGCGTCAGTTTACGCCGTTCAACGGCAAAAAGCGGGGCATCCCAGAGAAACTGCTCAGCACCGACTTTCGGCAACCGGATATGGAAATAGACTCTGTGATCCATCGTATCCAGTTCGCCTCCTAGGCGTCTTTTCCACTCAAGCAGACCATCACCCGGTCTACCCAAGGCAACACCGAGGTCATAATAGTCAAAGCCATTCTCGATCGACCATTCAAGCGCGAGGTGAATATTCATGGAGTTGTTTTCACGCAACCGTTTAGGGTCGGAATATACCGCCGCTGAATATCCGCAGCGATTGGTACTCCAGTAACTCTTCCCTTCACGCGTAATGACGTGTCCTAGTTGACATCCCACTTCTACATCCTCCAATAGGAGAAGATCTAGACGTCCATATTTCTGCGCCATCCTTTTGACTTCACTTAGCCCAATGTGAGCAGCACCGGCGCCGTGTCTAGCCGTTGCATAGGGTCGCAGCATTTCATGATCTACATACTCGATCTCGGCGCTGTCCAGCACTTGTTGCAGACGATAACGTGGCCGATTTTTTTTAAGTTCCCGACGTAATTGACTGTGGTAATTGGCCGTGATCTCTTCGATAGATCTCCCAAGCGGAACAATTGAACCAAGATAAGCCGGCACGCACATCGCTCCAGGAAATGGAATTTCACTGACAAGGACAGTTCGATCTGATTCATACCGACTGGAGGAGGTGATATCGATTGCCCGATTGACTGCCAGGAGCGATTTGACTAGTTCCAGCTGCGACTTTCTGCCTATATAGGTGATCCCATATGGACTGTGTTCAGGCAGGGGAAGTCGAGCTATCTCCCAATTCCAAAGGCACGCCCGGTTAAGCTGCTCTTTTAACCAATTTGTTACTTTTCTCACCTCGTATCTCACAGATGGTGAAACAAGATCACGCATCAAGTTGAATATGGATTCTTTCATTTACTCACTTGGACTGAAAAAAATGCAGACACAATATATACCGTTTGCGTCATACGCATGAACTCTGGTATGTCGTTGAGATGTTGCTGTATCGGAAATATCCAATTATTAGTTAGCAGATTCACGTTTGATATTTTGATTTAATGTTCATTAAGGCCTTCAACCATGCGATCAGGTTAAAACGTTCGATTCCCCACCAAAGCGACATGGAGCCGACCATGCAAAGTAGGAACACGGTCAATACAGATTTGGTATGTACTGTATGTTCAAGTAGTTTTACTATCAGTCCATTGAAAATGAAAATGTAAAATGTTGCGGCGCCAATATCATTAAATATCTTCTTTGTAATTGAGGGAACAGGAACACGAGGGACAAATGCAAGAAATATGCTTCCAATCACCAACCATTTTGTATTTCCTGACAAACCCGACTCGGGAGATGCAAAACTGAAACCCCATAGCAACCCCGTGTCAAGGAATGCAAATCCGACGCCGATGGCACACAATAGTAGCCTTTGTCGGAAACTTTCAACATAGAAGAAGCTCCAGCCGAACCACAAGAACGCCATGAATCTCAACGGTACCAAGTCGTTCAGGTGTGCTGTATCCCAGAATGCGGGATATATGGTTCGAATGGCAATCAGACAAGCCAGTACCGTAAAGGAAAAGGTTACTGGAGAAGTTGCGGCATGCCGACGCAAAGACGGTACTGAAAAAATCAACCCAAATAAAATCAGGCACTGAAGCAAAACCTGAACAAACCAAAATGGAAAGAACATTGTAATTTTGGCATGAACCAGATTTGCGTAGAGTAATAGCTCATCAATTTCAAAGGACCTGTTCCATCCAAGATATAATGCTGTGGCTATAAAATAGGGTATTAAAATAATTGTCGAATAGGTTCTTATCCAGGGCCATACGCTCCCTTGAATAAATTCAGTCGACTTGAACCGGGCCATGTTGTAGCCAATCAAGACAAACAATAACAGCGTTCCGCCTCCTAGCGCATCCCCTCCACTATGAGTTGCGACCACGCCTAATATGGCAATCACACGCAAAAAAACAGTTGTATCGAGCCAACTGAATATCGATACGCTATTTTTTGTTTCAATTCTTTCCAATTGTTTCACTGACATTTTGTCCCAATCGTTTGGAGCGAAGCCCAAACGCATTTCAAGCAACATCAGCATTTGGATATAGTTCAAAGAATCGCCACCCAAGGATCGAAAAGTGTCTTCGGGTTTTATTTGTACGCCTGGGAATACTTCGGCATATAACTCGATAATGGGTCTTCCGTCCTCTGGAAGAGATGGACTGCTATGTGCGACCTTGACGTTGGCATAGAGCTTGGATAATTCCTTTCTCTTCACCTTCCCGGTGTCAGTACGTGGTATTTTTTTTACTTCCTGTACTTTGATGGATGATTGGGCATTTACGCCCAATGCAAGCAATTCATCAGCTGATACCTTGCGCACCTCGTCAATACTGATTCCTGAACCATTTTCAATTGCTACAAAGAAGCCCTCTCCGCGAAGTTCGTCATCAATTCTGCTTACCGCAATCCTATTTTCGACGTTTAGTCGTCTGTTGATCTGTTCCTGTAAGCGGTCTGGGTTAATTTTGACTCCCGCACAATTAATCAGATCATCAGATCTTCCGTGATAATACAGAAAATTATTTTCCAGTCGTCCAAGATCACCTGTCGTATACCAACCGTCTTCATCGACTATGCCCGTTATCTCGTTTCCGATAATCTTTCCGGTGGCAACATGTTGGCCACGTATCATGATCAGACCTTCAGGAGATATTTTTACTTCAACACCCCCAGTTGCTTGTCCAACCGATTCTAGAATGTCGCCCTCAACATCACTAATATTCAAAAAGGTCGTCCTTGATGCTTCAGTAAGGCCATAATGCTGAACAATAATGGCATTCGGAAATAGAGCCTTCATTTTCTCCTTTTCTGCTCTGCTCATATACTGGCTGCCAATTTCAATCCATTTAACTTTGCTTCCAAGCTTACCGATTATCTCTTGCTGAGCAAATAGGGTTCGCCAGAGGGTGGGGACTGCTGAAATGGCATTAATCTCATCAGCAGCTAACATACGAGCAATCTCAGCAGGATTGAATCCGTTTTCAGGTAAGTAGCATCGGCCACCAGCTGCGGCAACGGCACGGCACCGCCCAAATCCGAAAGAGTATGTAACAGGGATTCCTACATACTCGCTAATAGTTTCATCTACTTTCATTAAATTGTTTAGTCGGGTGACCACATCGGCAAGCGCTTGATGTGACAATAGTATTGCCTTGGGAGTACCCTCGGTGCCCGAAGAATAAACAATCTGGGCCGGGCGATTTTCGCGAATCACTTCTTGGTTGAGGTTCAGCCAACCACCACCCGGTTCGGGTGTAATTTCTTCCTTGAGGTTGAGTTCAGAGTTTGCCTGCTTGAGTATGACAAGCACATTGCCACTGGCATACACTTGAAAAACGGATTTAACGAAATCGAGAGAATTGACTTGGTTTATGCCAATCAATTCATTTACATTGAGCGTCTTCATATAGCCCTAACCAGGTTTTTATTAACGTTTAAAGTTCATCTGACAATTGCATGGGCAAAAGCTAACTTAACATCTCCATTTTGGTCAAGAGATGATCGAAGTTAAGACAGGCCTTGCGTGGTTGCTCAATGAAGAATCAGATTTAATTATAATCTTATTTGTAGCCGTATCCTAAGCAATGTATGTACCAGAATTATGGCATCGCTTGTTACCTTGTTGGCCACTTTCTGCCATCTGTTGGATGCTGATATATGGAATGCCGTTGGACTAAAAAAGTTCGGCTGTTTGCAACAAACAGTAGTCCAATTCATACCCATCCTAACGAGATTCATATATGCTTCGAAAAGGTGGATAATGATTTCTGGAAATTACCAAATACCTTCAGCAATAATATCCAATACGGAACATGATTATTGATGTGAAAATCAAAAGCGAGGTTATCAATATGAAACGCCACAGCTGTTCATAGATCAATAATGAAAAATATACCAGACTCACCACCAGAAACTTCCATGGGACGCTATGCCGAGTTTTATCAATTCGCTCCGCTTGGTTATTTCACGCTGGCGAAGGATGGCGCCATCAGCGAAGTGAATATTGCCGCGGCGACACTGATCGGTCTGGACCGGACAAAGATGCTGGGGCGCCCCTTCAAAAACTTCGTTACCGTCGAGCACCGGCCTGATTTCGACACCTTCCTGGCTCGAGTATTTGAAAGCAAGAGCAGACAGGAGTGCGATACGGAGTTGCAGAAGAGAATTGGTTCCATACCGATCCACGTGCATATCAATGCGAACTCAGTTGAGTCCGGAAATGAGTGTCATTTGGTGGTGTTCGACATTTCCGAACGCCTGGTGATGCAGAGAGCCTTGCGTGAAAAGGAACATCTACTGTCCGAATCCCAGCGGCTTGCGCGTATTGGCAGCTGGAGTATGGAAATCGACAAGAATAATGTCCGATGGACCGATGAAACTTACCGGATTTATGGCGTTCAGCCGGAAGTCTTCGTACCAACCAAGGAAAACATGATCAGCCTGGTCTATTCCAAGGATCAGCCGGCTATGCGGGATTGGATGCGTGCATGCCTTGCTGGCGAACAGCCCTCTGAGCTGGAGTTTCGCCTCCGCAGGCAAGACGGAAACATGAGAATCATCCGCGGCAATGGGGATCTGCAGCATGCATCGGACGGCACTCCGCTGCGCATCATTGGCACCGTTCAGGACATCACCGAGAACAAGCGGGTAGAGGAAGCGCTGCGCGAGCAGGAAGAATTTTTCCGCATGATTGCGGAAAGCGTTGATGACTTTATTGCAGTGATCGATCTGGATGGCCGGCGACTTTATAACAACATTTCATACTCCCGGGTTTTCGGCAACACGGAATCAATGAGGGGTTCAGATTCATTCGCCGAAATCCATCCGGATGATCGAGAGCGCATTATGCGGATATTCAAGGAAACCATAAAGTCCGGGGTCGGGCAGAGGGCTGAATTCCGGATCATGATGAAGGATGCTAGCATCCACCACATGGAGTCTTCCGGCGGACTAATCAAAAATAGCCAGGGTGAGCCTTTGTATGTGGTTGTGGTGTCCCATGACATCACAGCCCGCAAAATGAACGAGGAGGAAATTCATCATCTGGCGTTCTATGACGAACTCACCAACCTGCCCAATCGCCGCCTGTTGAACGATCGCTTGATCAAGGCCATGGCCGCCAGCAAACGCAATGGACGATATGGCGCGCTGATTTTCCTGGATATTGATAACTTCAAGTCGCTAAATGACGCACATGGTCATGATGTTGGTGACATGTTGCTGATGGATGTGGCGCGCCGCATTGCTGCCTGCTTGCGCGAGATTGACACGGTCGCGCGTTTTGGCGGTGATGAGTTTGTGGTCGTGCTGGGTGAGTTGAATTCAAACAAGGACGAATCGATCAAGCAGGCCGGCATAGTCGCCGAAAAAATTCGCGCCTCCTTGGGCGCACCTTACCAGCTGAAAATTTCACGCGAGGGAATGGCAGAGACCACCATCGAATATTCCTGCACATCCAGCATCGGGGTGATGATGTTCCTGAATCACAAAATCGACCACAAGGACATTTTCACCTATGCGGATACAGCTATGTACAAAGCCAAAGATGCCGGACGCAACCAGGTTCATTTTTTTGAAACCAAATCTTGAATGTGGTCTCCCGCCACTAAGCGCGTAAACGCGTTGTAGTGGAGGTTCTTCTTGGTTAAACGACCAAGGCGCAGGAGTGTTAACACCCAAACGACTTACCTCAGTCTGACCAAGCATGGATTGCGTTTCCTCGCAACCGGTGCGAGAGCTTTCCGTTCCTACCTTGTTCCTTGTGACCTGCCACCAATCTTAGTGCCAAGGCCATACTGGTAAAGTTCAAGTTAAAAATCTGCGACTCCCACGCCGTCAACGCCGACCAATTCTCTTGATCGGCTGCGTGCTGCGAATTCCGCTGGCGTCTGGCAACTCAATTTTCGATGCGGTCGGTTTTCACTATAGTCGTGACGCCATGCTGAAATCAGGATGCGCGCCTCAGCCAGGCTTGTAAATCAATGATCGCAGGCACTCATCCCGAAACTTGCCGTTGAAGCATTCGACGTACGCCTTCTGGGTCGGCTTGCCCGGTTCGATGAACTTGAGCTGCACAACGTTGCGATATGCCCATTGAGCCAGCGCATACCCTGTAAATTCAGGTCCTTGGTGGGTTCGAATCGCCACCGGCAAACCACTGAAGCGTACCGCCTGGTTCAGCACCCGAACCACATAGTGCCCGCATATGCCATGGTCGGCCACATTATCGACAGACTCCTGTAAACCGCATCTTCAAGTCCGTTTCCCTTCTCAAAGACGGACTTTACTAAGTATAGACTGACACTGAAATAGGGGGCAGATCGCAGGATTTGCACTTCAAATTTGAATTGGCGTATATAAACGCTGGACAAATTCAATAATATTGTACCAACGTACAATTGAATATATAGCAATAGTGTTCTATACGGTATTTATCCTTACTGAGACAATTGGTTTAATTTCTAATTTGTTGAATGAATTTTGAAGATCTGACTTTCCCCACCTTTTTTACACGTTATCTGATCTTGCTCCGCAAGGCTGAATTATTAGAGGGATCAAGGATTATGCTGGTTTTCATCATTTCACTGGCAAGTTGCGTCGCATTGATTTATGTGTTGCGCGGCATTGCCCATCGTTACGGTATTGTCGATCATCCCGGCGGACGCAAGCAGCATGAGCAACCCACTCCGACGGTGGGTGGCGTGGCCATGTTGGCCGCGGTGCTGGCCGCAATGGCCGTCAATCATTCACTGCACGGCAATATTGCCGTATTGCTGGCGTGTGCCGCTGCGCTGTTAAGCCTTGGCGTGCTGGACGACCAGCATGGCCTGCCGGTTTCACTGCGTATGATGATCCAGGTATTCCTGGCGACGGTGGTGATCATGGGTGCGGGGGGTGCGGTCACGCATCTGGGCGCCATGTTTGGCCGGGATGTTGTGCTGGGCATGTTTGCTGTGCCGTTCAGCGTGGTGGCATACGTCGGCGGGATCAATGCGATCAACATGATCGACGGGGCGGACGGCATGGCGGGCAAGATGGCGTTGATCACCATGCTGGGCGTGGTATCGATCTTCTATTTTGCCGGTGCGCCGGAGCTGCCGATGGGCATCGCCATGCTCGGGACGCTGTCCGGATTCCTGCTGTTCAACTCGCGATTTTTTGTCAAGCGTGCCTGGGTGTTCATGGGCAATGCCGGCAGCATGTGGCTGGGGCTGGTGCTGGGTTGGTTCATGGCACAGATCACGCGGGGGAGTATTTCGGCAGAACCGGCGCTGGTGCTGTGGTTGTTCGGCATTCCCCTGATCGACACGCTGGCAGTGATGGTACGGCGGGTGAAACAGAAACGCTCGCCGTTTGATCCGGACCTCACCCATATCCATCACGTGTTCCAGAACCAGGGGCTTTCCATTAACCTTTCGGTCATGGCACTCAGCCTGGTGCAGCTGGTACTGGTCTCGATCGGTGTCTATTTTTATGTGGTTCATGCACCCGCCTATGTGGTGTTCTGGAGCTTCATGGTGCTGCTGACAGCCTATTGCTACGGTATGCGCAATTACACGCATACCTTGAGTCAGATGACGATAATTGACAGCGAGTCCCAAGCGAAATCTGATGCATCCGCCATTTATACTCTCCACTGAATCTTCCGACAATGCGGAGTGATTTGATGATTTTGGTATTCTCGCGAGGGGTGGGTTTTTGCTGCCTTTACTTATTGATCCCCTCGTTACTCACCACCGAATGGAGGTGTCTATAACGTTGCTGGTAACGCTGTCGTGCGAACAAGCGAGCAGGCGGAAAATAGGGGGAATATTTTTGGAATTGGTTATGCCAAACGCCTGTTTACTGGACTTGCGGCGGCACTGTCTTGTATGTTCTGTTTTACACACTGGATGGCAATCTCCAGAGCTCGACTCATTGCGACATCTTGGAAACAGGTAACGATTCTTGCCGCTTAGCATTGTAAAACTAGCTCTCAGGGATCAGGAAAAAGTGGAAAAGATTGGAAGTTGTTTGACACTCAATGGAATATATTCCAATATTAAATCATGTGAACAACGTCTATCCCAGGTTCAAAGTTCACTTCAAGAGTCATCAACCTCTGAAAGTTACTTTAAGCGGAGTGAGAGTAAACTAAGTCAATATCGGCACCAAATTTTATTGCTCTGTAACCTGTGCCAATGCTTAACGTTGGCTCTCTGTTATATAAGTTAACCGGATACTATTGAAAAACTATAATGAACAATTTGATACTTGCAAGCTCGGATAAAAGTAGAACTGCTTCTTGGAAACAAGGACTGACCGGTTTTGCCACGACGACTTTTACCATTTCCATCGACACGTTGGAAACATTCTGGAATGACGTTGTACGGATCAGGCCGGATGTTCTCCTGCTTGACTCCGATTTGCTAATGTTAAATGATACTCTTCAGACGAGAGAACTAAACAAAATATGTGCGGAAACCAAAGTGATTGTCTTGGTGACTGACATTTCTGAAGATTTTGAATGGGCTTTGTTGAAAGCGGGTGTGCGAGGCTGTTGCCCAAGCGATACAAAGCAGCAAGACATCAAACAAGTTGTTTTGGCTGTTCAACAGGGTGAATTGTGGATACGCCGAAGGCTTACTAGCCGACTGGTAGATGAATTGGGCAAAATTACTTCAAAACATAAGGCCTATCGTACCCAGTTCAGAATACTTAACCATCTCACTCAGCGCGAATTTGATATTGCACTGCGTGTATGCAAAGGAGAAAGTAATAAGAAGATTGCCGAAGCATGTTCTATTACAGAAAGAACGGTAAAGGCGCACTTGACAGAAATTTTTCAAAAAATAGGGGTTACTGATCGACTTAATCTGGCTCTATTCATGTCAGCGGATAGTAGAAATGGACTCACAAATTTGGAAAACTCTATACATTAAGCGGTAGCCTGCTCAACCCAAACATAGGGTAGATCTAGCGTCACTGACAGTAACTTCTGAGTAGTTGAGAAATAGAGGCCTCTGTTTTTGACTAGAAGCAGTTAATTCAACTAGATAGCTTATTGTTGTCTGCTTGATTGGTAGTATTAAAAGCAAATCATTTTTAACGGTACGCGTATCGTATGCAGACCGCATGGATATAGCCGGCATTGGAAAGGCTAAGTCGCCGTTTATTACAACCCGACATACGTGGTGGATGTGTGAGATTTAAAATCGGCTATTTCAGCGACCTGCATGTGGAGTTCATGAAACCCGCTGCAAATAACGCTCGTGGCATTAGCCGTGAGACGTTCGCCAGAAAACTTGCCAAGTCATACAGGGATGCCGACCTGATCATCGCCGCCGGAGACATCGGCGTTGGTGTTGATGCCATCCGGTTTCTGAGACTCGCGTTTCCGGTTAAGCCTGTTATTTATGTGCCCGGCAACCACGAGCACTATGCTCGTGAATTACATGCAAACCATGCAGAGATGGCCGCCGAGGCGAAGGATAGCAACATCCATTTCTTCCACGATGGCGGGACCATGGAAATGGAAGGCATCAGGTTCGTGGCAGCCACCTTGTGGACGGATTTTTCCTTGTTGGAGCCGCAGGTGAGTAGCCATGAATCGATGAGGGATGCCGAAGAAATGATGAATGACTTTACCAAGATCCGCATCAGGCATGAAGAAGGTATCGGGCTGCGCTCGGCAGACAACCCGGAATACATCCGAGCGTCGGATCTGCGTGCACTACATATGCTTCACGCCGAAAACATTAAGGCCGCGATGAGGCAAGCACGGGCTGATGGAAAACTATTGGTTGTCGTGACGCACCACGCACCCTGTGCCCGATCGATGATGTTCGGCTCGGATTGGGTTGGTGAACATTTGTTTCAACCCGTTGACTCGGCCTACGCCAGTTATCTGGATCATCTGATGGATGGGGAAGATGCACCCGTCCTGTGGATACACGGGCATACGCATATCGCAGTGGACTATACCGAGGGTCACACCCGCGTATTGAGCAACCCTAAGGGATATTATGGGGGGGAAGATACCGGCTGGGAGTTGGGGAAGTGTCTCACTTTAATAAAGCATTAGATACTAATCGTTTCCATAGCGACGCCATGGTGTCTTGGCAGTTGCCCGTGTGATTTTCGGTGGGGGTGTGGACCGACAAATCTATATCAAAGTACGGCATAGAGTGAAGTAATTTGCATTTCACTTCAAGTAGATAAGACGACATTTCTTTGTTGTGAGAAGTTACACTTGTCGCGAACCGCATTGGCGAGATACCTCCGCACCAACGAACGCACACTAGAATAGTGGAAACCATAGCGAGCAAGCGCGAATGCCCAAGCTGCGGTTCTGATCCACATGGTTGAGCGTTGCCCGGATACAGTCGAGCGTCAGTCTACTTTTTGACTGTTATAAAACTGCATTAGTGCCCGGTTGAATTCCAAAATCCCGCACCAATGCTAAGCATTGGTGCGGGTTACGAAGCGATTTATGTTTGTTCGGATTTAAGACAATGTACCCATATTCCGGTTCAAGAAACGTGCTGAGTCTGAATGCTTTGGGGTGAGCTATGTACTTTGGCAAGACCCGGGTCGCGCAGATGATGGAGTTCGTTTCTTGGACCGCTATGCGCGCATCTTAGACCGCTATGGCGGCGATTCCGGAGTGCGCACCTTGAGTTCCCCGGAACAATTTCGCGCCATGGCCTTTGCGCAAATTACCTACCGCAAGAGCCCGCGCAACATCAAAACTTGTTTGCTGGCCAACCAGACGAAGCTTTGCAACATGGGTTTTCGTTCGGCAGTCAAATATTCGACGCTGGCTGATTCCAACGAAGGACGCGACTGGCAGATCCGGCCCATATCTTGCCCCTTTCCATTTTCCGCTTCGCGGGACCCGTTTTAAGTTGCCCCTATGATGTAAAATTACATCATGAGCAAAGCATTCACACGTGAAACCGATACGGATGACGAGGAACTGGCGCCTGCGCCGCAATTGCCGGCCGGCGCGAAAAACTACATCACGCCTGGCGGTTACCGCAAGCTACAGGAAGAACTCGACCATCTGTGGAAAATCGAGCGCCCCGAACTGGTCAGGACCGTCTCCTGGGCGGCTTCCAACGGCGACCGTTCGGAGAACGGCGACTATATCTACGGGAAAAAGCGGCTGCGCGAAATCGATCGCCGCGTGCGTTTCCTGCGCAAACGCCTGGAACTGGCGGAAGTGGTCGATCCGGCGCAACGCGGTGATTGCGATCAGGTGTTTTTCGGCGCAACGGTCACGGTGTGCGATTCCAGCGGATGCGAAAGCACCTACAGCATCGTCGGTGTCGACGAAGCGGACGCGTCCGGCGGGCGGATCAGCTGGATTTCCCCGCTGGCGCGGTCGCTGCTGAAATTGAGGGAGGGCGAGGTCGCGACGTTGCTCACGCCGGCTGGCATCAACGAACTTGAAGTGGTTGCTGTCGAATACTGTATTCTTGATTGAGTATTGCAGAAGACTCGCCGGCAAGGTGCCGGTTGAAGCTTTACGCTTCATCGGAAGTTTGCTATGTTGCTTCCCTGAATGGATGCAAAACTCAGGCTGCAAAACGGCTCCGGGAATTCCGGTTGTTATTCCTGATTTTCTGAATCTTACCGATCGATGGATACGGGATTATTAAAGCTGCTGAACGGCAACGAGCAAAACTACCCGCATGCACTGGAGGGGCAGTTTCCGCGCGTGTTCGAAAAGATCATGGCGCTGTGGAACACGCCGGACTTCGAACACTATATGGTCGACCTGATGACCACGACGCGCACCAACCGCGAAGGATTTCCCCGGGAAGTGGCGTCCGACATCATCTATCTGATCATGCTCCACGAACGCAACGCCGCATCGGCTGACAACTATAGCTGGGCAAAGGTATTGAGGGATGACCAGGCATGATGGCGATACATCAAGGCCATTCCCGTCGATTTCGAAAACAGCACTACACCTTCAGGAAACTACCATGAAAAAAATAGAAGCCGTAATCAAACCATTCAAGCTGGATGATGTGCGCGAAGCGCTTTCCGAGGTGGGCATCAACGGATTGACGGTCACCGAGGTGAAGGGATTCGGCCGGCAAAAGGGCCATACCGAACTTTACCGCGGTGCGGAATATGTGGTCGATTTCCTCCCCAAGATCAAAATCGAGGCGGTGATCCCGACCGAACTGCTTGAAACCGCAATCGACGCTATTCTCAAGTCCGCGCACACCGGAAAGATCGGCGACGGCAAGATCTTCGTTTTTCCGGTGGAACAGGTGGTGCGCATACGCACCGGCGAGACAGACGAATCTGCGCTGTAACAGCCGTTCCGTACACGGGTTGGCCGGTCTTCCCGTGCTGACACGTCGCTGCAAATCCGGTTGTGCTGAATATTATTCCGCACCTTGCGGACGTGGCACAATCGTGTCCCGCGCATTTTCCGATCCGATTTAATGCTGAGTTACCGCCACGCCTTTCATGCCGGCAATCATGCCGATGTGCTGAAACACTGCATCGAAGTTCAACTGCTGCGCTACCTGGCACAAAAAGACAAACCGTTCTGGTACATCGATACTCATGCCGGCGCGGGCTGCTATACACTGGATAGCGGCTATGCCGCGCAGAATGCCGAATACCGCAGCGGCATCGCGCTGCTGTGGAAACGCGACGACCTGCCCGCAAACCTGGCCGATTACCTGGCGCTGGTGAAGCGCTTCAATCCTGACGGGCAGATGAAACTCTATCCCGGTTCGCCGCTGCTCGCGCTCCACCTGTTGCGCGAGCAGGACCGGATGCGGCTGTTCGAACTGCACTCCACCGATTACGAAATCCTGCTGCAGAATTTTGCCGGCCTTGGCACTCAGACGTTGATCCAGCAGTCCGACGGTTTCGCTGCGTTGAAAGCCCTGTTGCCGCCTCCGCCGCGTCGCGCGCTGGTGCTGATCGATCCGCCCTATGAAGACAAGCAGGATTACCAGCGCGTGGTCAGCGCATTACGCGAAGGGCTGAAGCGCTTTGCCGGCGGGATGTATGCGGTCTGGTATCCGCAGCTGCAGCGCGCCGAGTCGCGCCAGCTGCCCGAACAAATGAAGAAACTGCCAGTGAAAAGCTGGCTGCATGTCGCGCTCAGCGTGCAAGCGCCCAGTGCAGATGGTTTTGGCATGCATGGCAGCGGCATGTTCATCCTCAATCCTCCCTGGACATTGCATGCCGAGCTACAGGAAGTGATGCCGTATCTGGTCAAGGTGTTGGGCCGGAACGGGGAGGGCAGCTTCGTGCTGGAACACCAAGAGATTTCATGAAACGATCAGCTCCGCCTGATTTTACATAGGCCGCAAGGCTTGATAACAGGCGAATTTCACATCGGTAGTCTATACTTCGTAACATGAAAACTTCCACATTGTCGCTGGCCAAACGCTTGGTTGAAACGCTGCCATTCGGCATCGACGGGCTGTTTAATCCGTGGCGCGATCGGTGTCCTCATGATGCGGCCGGCAATGGCCCTGCCGAGAAGCTGGAACGGATGGCGCTGCATCTGGACTGTCATCCAGAGTTCATTCTCGCCGGGGAAGCGCCCGGATACCAGGGCTGCCGTTACAGCGGAATCGCGTTTACCAGCGAACGTCTGCTGGGCGAGGGGGCCATACCGCGCATTCCTGCTCCTGCCGGCCGCTTGTCGAACCGGCGCTTGCCGTTCTCCGAGCCTTCCGCCACCATCGTCTGGAAGACGCTCTACCGTCTCGGCATTGCGGAGCGCACGATACTCTGGAATGCAATGCAACTGCATCCATACCGCCGGGGCAACCTCTGGTCGAACCGGACGCCGACGCCGGACGAGATCAGGCTGGGCGAGCCCGCGCTGCGGATGCTGATTGCGGAATTTCCGGCAGCCCGGATCGTGGCGGTGGGCAAGAAATCAGAAGCGCTGCTGCGCGAAATGGGCATTCCGGTTGCCGGTTCGGTGCGTCACCCGGCCAACGGCGGCGCAACCGAATTTGCGTCCGGACTGAAGGACCTGATGTGAGCGGCGCGTCCCGCGAATTCGACCCGAAACCGGTACTGGAAAACCTGCCCATGCTGCCGGGCGTATACCGTTTCTTCGATGCCAGGGGAGAGGTGCTGTATGTCGGCAAGGCCAACCAGCTGAAGAAGCGTGTCGCATCCTATTTCCAGAAAACCAGCGTCTCGCCGCGCATCCGGATGATGGTGTCGCACATCGCGCGCATCGAAACCACGGTCACGCGTTCGGAAGCCGAAGCGCTGCTGCTGGAAAACAACGTGATCAAGTCGTTAAGGCCGCGTTACAACATCCTGTTCCGCGACGACAAGTCGTATCCGTATATCGTGTTGAGCGGGGATGAGTTCCCGCGCCTGACCTATTACCGCGGCACCCCGGATCGCCGCAACCAGTTCTTCGGACCTTATCCGAACGTGTATGCGGCCAAGGAAAGCATGCAGCTGCTGCAGCGCATATTCCGCATCCGCACCTGCGAGAACAGCGTGTTCAATAATCGCACCCGTCCCTGCCTGCTGCACCAGATCAACCGCTGCACCGCACCGTGTGTCAAACTGATTTCGGCCGAGGAATACCGGACCGACATCCGCAATGCGGTGCTGTTGTTGCAGGGCCGCCACCAGGAAGTCGAGCAGGTCCTGACTGCGGCGATGGAGCGTGCTGCCGATGCGCAGCATTACGAACAGGCCGCCGTTTTGCGCGACCAGCTGCGCGCGCTGCACACCGTGCAGCAGAAGCAGTTCGTCGAGTCCACCGGCGGCGCGACCGATGCCGACATCATCGCGCTGGCGATGCATGACGGCCTGGTCTGCGTCAACCTCGCGATGGTGCGCGGTGGCCGGCACTTGGGCGACAAGAGTTTTTTTCCCGAGCACGCCGAGGACCTGGCAGCGAACGAGATCGTGCAGGCATTCATCGCGCAGCATTACCTGAACCGAAGCGTGCCCGCGCTGCTAGTGCTGGATGCCGAATGCGATGACGAAACGCTGGCGCAGCTGCTCGGCGAACAGGCCGGGCATGCGGTGAAGATCAGCCTCGCCACGGGCGGGGAGCGCAAGCAGTGGCTGGAGATGGCGCAGCGCAATGCGCTGCTGGCCCTGCAGCAGCGCGAAGCGCAGCAGGGTGGGCAGAAGCTGCGCCTGGACAAGCTGCGCGAACTGCTCGACATGCCGGAACTGCAGCGCATCGAATGTTTCGACATCAGC
Source organism: uncultured beta proteobacterium (assembly GCA_963827265.1). Lineage (GTDB taxonomy): Bacteria > Pseudomonadota > Gammaproteobacteria > Burkholderiales > Gallionellaceae > Gallionella. Next base: position 120,742 of record CAWHAD010000016.1, read on the forward strand.
CACACCATGGGCGAGGCGACCCAGGCATCCTGCGTGGTGTACGAAAACCTCGACATGCGTTCATCGCAATACCGCCGCTACAACATCACCGGCATCACGCCCGGCGACGACTATGCGGCGATGCGCCAGGCTCTGATACGCCGCTACCAGAAGCTTGCCGAAGACGGCAGCAGGGAAGAGCGTACGCGACCCGACCTGATCCTGATCGACGGCGGCCTCGGGCAACTGCATATCGCGATGGACGTGATGCATGAACTGGGTTTGAACGAACTGGCGCTGGTCGGCGTGGCCAAGGGCGAGGAGCGCAAAGCCGGTCTGGAACGACTGATCTACCCGGACGGGAGCGCGCGACAGCTGCGCAGCGACGACCCTGCGCTGCACCTGATCCAGCAGATTCGCGACGAGGCACATCGATTCGCGATCACCGGTCACCGCGCCAAACGCGGCAAGGCGCGCACCACCTCGTCGCTGGAGGAAATCAGCGGGGTAGGGGACAAGCGGCGGCGCAGCCTGTTGACCCACTTCGGCGGATTACGCGAAGTGAAACAGGCCAGCGTCGAACAGCTCTGCCAGGTGGAAGGAATCAGCAAATCGCTGGCCGAGAAGATATACCGGCAACTCCACTGAGAAATATTCACTAAATTGTTGCTGAAAGGATTTGTCAGCGGCTAAACTAGGACAATGCCGATCAATATTCCCAATCTGCTCACCTGGTTAAGAATCCTGCTTATCCCCGTGTTCGTCTCGTTTTTTTATCTGTCCAACGATACGCTCCGGCCGCATTTGCAGAACGTAATCAGCACCGGCGTATTCATGCTGGCCGCATTCACCGACTGGCTGGACGGATACCTTGCGCGCAAACTGGATCAGTTTTCCGCGTTCGGCGCGTTCCTCGACCCGGTCGCCGACAAACTGATGGTTGCGGCCGCGCTGATCGTGCTGGTCAAGCTGGAGCGCGCGGATGCGATCATCGCGTTCATCATCATCGGCCGCGAGATCACGATCTCCGCATTGCGCGAATGGATGGCTCAACTCGGCGAAAGCAGAAGCGTCGCGGTTTCGATGCTGGGCAAACTCAAAACCACCGTGCAGATGCTGGCAATTGTGCTGTTGCTGTATCACGACAGGCTGTTCGGGATAAATTGCCAGGCGCTCGGATCGTGGCTGCTGTATCTCGCTGCACTGCTGACGATATGGTCGATGGGCTACTACCTGATGCTTGCTACGCCGCGGCTCAGAAAACATCGCAAACTAAATTGATTTATGGGTCCGGGTCTGTATAATGCGCAGCCTTCGGGGTGTAGCGTAGCCTGGTAGCGCGCCTGCTTTGGGAGCAGGATGTCGGGAGTTCGAATCTCTCCACCCCGACCAGATAGAGTAAAATTGCCCAAGAAAAGAATTGTGCCCGTAGCTCAACCGGATAGAGCACCAGCCTTCTAAGCTGGGGGTTACAGGTTCGATTCCTGTCGGGCACACCAGTGCCTGTCGGGTGCAAGAAACTATCTTCAGGGATGGCTTCTTGGCCAGTCGTTCGATCGATGGTGACTGTAGCTCAGTTGGTAGAGTCCCGGATTGTGATTCCGGTTGTCGTGGGTTCGAGTCCCATCAGTCACCCCAGTAAAATCAAGGCCTGCAGCGATGCAGGCCTATTTTATTGCCTTGATAATTTTCATCAAGCGATTCAACTATTGCATAGAATTGAAATTTAATCTTTCCACTTTGCCTTGTAGTCATCATAAGCCGAACGCCAAGCATCCGACATATCTCCATCACTTGCATGAACTACCGATAACGGTATCGTTCCCATTTTTAAATTCAATTGTTCTGCGCTACGACAAAAATCCAAATCATAAAAATGAAACCGAAACTGTGGATCAAATCTTAAACCGGATTCCCAGAGAGTTCTGCTATCCGCTGAAAGAAAAAGGCCATCCAAAAGTTTGCATTCAGCGCCTGTCGGACCAAATACACAAAGACTTTGCGGTGGAAAGCTTGATCCACACCCCACGACCCCGCTCAGGTTTTCATCAGCATCAAACGTGCCTTGCATATCAATTGTTCTCCATCCAACTTGATATGCAATTCTTCTTTTATTTCCCGCCAAACCGACTATATCAAACCGGGAGTTCAAACCGTCTCTAATCCTTTGTTCCCAATGGTAATCACAAATTATTATGTCATCGTGGATAAAAACCAATATTGCCGGATTATTTCTTGCCCCATCAATAGCGCGGTTATAAAGTTCACCCAAGCCGATTGTATTTTCAGCGAACAACATAATTTCCACTTTGGAGACCCTACGAAAAGCATTTACAGTAATACCGGTTAATGATTGCGTGAAAAATTGCTGTGGAGGCAATCTGGTTGCACATACAAAACGGATTGGCAAATTCTTTATTTCCATTTTGAGCCGGATTTAATTATTAGTAATCAGGTGACTGTTGAATCCAGTAGCGATAATTTGCCTGGACAGAACTTGCTGTTGTTAAGTGAGATATTGCGATTAATAGCCAAGCTGCATTGCACTATACGATTGGTTTTTGAAGTAGAACCCATACAGAACTTGGTTGTCAACTGTTCCCAAAGACAGTCACCCAGTAAAATCAAGGCTTGCAGCGATCCAGGCCTTGATTTCGTTTGAGCCAAGCTTGATATTGGTGTGAAATGGCTGGAAATGGATTGTAATTGTCCATTCCTGCTTACGCTGTTGACTACAGCAGCTGTGGCACCTGATCAAATTGCCCGGCAAGCCGCGCCAATACACAATTAGTAACAGGGAATTATATTGATAACAGGCAATTATAATGATAGCAAGATACTGCTGGACCTATATTAGCATATAATTATATAATGATCATGTAGGGTCAAGTCAGAAATTGGATGATGGACTGGAGATGTGCTGATGTTTTTAATTGGTAAAACGCACTTGGGCAGGCTGGCAGGCGGGGTACTCTTGTGGTGCACCGCAGGCATTGCATTTGGTGCAGACCTGCAACAATGTGTGGATATTGCACTGAAACAGAACCCGGACATTGTGGTCAGCCAGTCACAATTGGCACAGGCGGAATCGGCATTGAGCCAGGCTCAAGGTCAGCGGCTGCCCAAGCTCACCGCTTCAGTGACTGGCACTCGCACCAATGATGCGCTGAATGCATTTGGTCTCAAACTCTCGCAGCGTAATGCCACCTTCGATGACTTCGGGATAAGCCAGTATCAAGGAGATGGAACCGTTGCGCCAACAGCCCTTAATTACCCTGATCCGGTAAACAATTACAACCCCCGCCTGGAGTTGCAGATACCGCTGTATAACGGGGGAATGATCTCGGGCTATGTTGATCAGGCGCATGCCTATGTCAAAGCGGCTCAGGAGGGAAATCTGGCTGCGCGCCAGCAGATCATCTTCCATGTCATACAAGCCTATCAAGGTGTACATACCGCTCAGGCCTACGTCAACGTGGCGCAACAGGCAGAAGCAGCTGCCGAGGCTTACGTCAAGACCACTCAGAACCTGCTGAACGAGGGCGTGGTCGTCAGGAGCGATTTGTTGTTCGCTCAGGTGAATCTTGCCAACGTCAGGGTCAATCTGGAAGAAGCGCGGCGCAGAGAAGCCTCCGCGATCGATCAATTGCATTTGTTGCTGGGCATGCCTCTGGCTGAAAAACTCGAAATCGGACCTGATTTTACGCCTGCGGCATTGAGCGGGAATATAGCCAGTCTGCAGGACGAGGCCGTCGCATTCAACCCCGGATTATTGGCAATGCGCAATCAATTGGACGCGGCGGGTGCCGGTGTCAAAGTGGCGGGTGCCGACTACTATCCGCATTTCAATGCGATTGTCAGAAAAGACTGGAATGCACCGACATTCCATCAGATGGCATCCTCGTACACCATTGCAGGGGTTCTCTCCTGGAATATATTCGATATGGGCGTTACCCGCGGCGCCGTGGGGCGTGCCAAGGCATCCCGTGCGGAATTGCAGGCAAGGCTCAAACAGGCTGAAGAGGGCTTGCGAGCACAGGTGGCGGATGCCTGGCGTGGATCGGCGGAGGCAGAATCAAGAGTCAGTGCACGGACTGATGCGGTCGCGCATGCAGAAGAGGCACAACGGCTGGTGGCAAAGCGCTACGAGAATGGCGTCACCACCATGGTAGAAGTGCTGGCCGCACAGGCTCAACTCGACAAGGCGCGTGCTGAGGAAGTAGCAGCGCATTACCAGCTGACTTTACAGCGTTCCGCACTGCGTCTCGCAGTTGGGAAACTCGATAGCGATCAATTGTGATGCACGCAGGATTAAGGAGAGAAATGATGAGGGTGCAAGACATGTCAATACCAACTATAGCCGCAACGCTGCTGATTGCGCTGGCAGGTTGCCAGCCTCATGATCAAACGGCGGCGGATCAGTTGAAAACCGTGAACGCCCAGGCAATCACGCTCAGCCTGACTGAAATCCCCGTCTCGGACTCCTCACCAGGCGCAGTCATTTCGGAGCAGCAAGTACAGGTTGCATCGAGGCTGATGGGCTATATTCGCGACATCCCGGTGCATGAAGGCGATGCTGTCAAAGCAGGTCAATTGCTGTTCTCCATCGATCCGACAGACATCAGGGGACAGGTTGAACAGGCACGCGCCGGGCTCGCCCAGGCAAACGCGGCAATGAATGATGCCAAAGCGGACTATGAGCGTTTTTCCAGGCTGTACAAGGATGAATCCATACCCAAGATGCAATACGACAAAGTCAAATTGCAGTACAGCATCGCACAAAGTCAGGCTAATGCCGCCCAGGCAGGTTTGAATACTGCCGAGTCGCAATTGCGCTATGCAGAAGTGCGCTCCCCAATCAATGGCGTCGTGACGCAAAAGATGGCCAGCAAAGGCGACCTTGCCGCGCCGGGCAGACCGGTACTGGTCGTCGAAAATCCCGCCAAGCTGATGGTCCAGACCTCGGTGAGCGACGAAACCTATTCGCATCTCAAAATGGGTGGCAGCGCAACGGTTGAAATCGCGGGCAATACACTGCCGGGCAAGATCGTGCGACTGGTTTCAGCCGCGGATGCGATGTCACATACTCATTTGGTGAAGCTTGATGTGCCCGGCATCAAGGGATTCAGCAGCGGAACTTTCGCGCGTGTGCGCTTCACTGTCGGCAGCAGGCAAGGTATCAGCGTGCCCAAGGCAGCTGTGCTTGAACGCGCGGGCATTACCGGCGTGTTCGTGGTGGATGCTGACGGCATAGCCCACTATCGCATGGTCAGGACGGGCAGAGAGCAGGATGGCGTGATCGAAATCGAAGCCGGACTCAATCCCGGAGAAAAAATCGTGGTAAGCAACACGTCCGAATTCGATTCGGGTGACAGGATCAATCTGACTGGAAGCAACCACCCATGAGCGAAAACGATCGGCCCATGAACTTTGCGGGGCGACTTGCGAAGACCTTCATGGAATCAAAAATCACCGCGATGATATTGCTGGCCATCACGCTGGTCGGCCTGGTGGCGGTGATGGTGACGCCGCGTGAATACAACCCTCAGATCGTCGTGCCGGCTGCAAATATCATCGTTGCCAAGCCGGGTGCAACAGCTGACGAAATCGAGAACACCATCGTCAAGCCGCTCGAGGCGATCATGAACGCGCAGGCAGGTGTGAAACACACCTTTGGCTACGCAGTCAACGACTATGGCGTCGTAACAGTGCAGTTCGATGTCGGCCAGGACCAGGAAAAAAGTCTGGTCAAGTTGTATAACCAGTTAATGCAAAACATGGATCGCATGCCCTCCGGTGCAATGCAACCCATGGTCAAACCGATCAATGTCGATGATGTTCCCATCATGACGCTGACGCTCGCTTCGCCAAAACAAAGCGACTACGAATTGCGTGATGTGGCGCTGCATGTTCTGGAGCAATTGCGCAACATTCCGGGTGTTTCCTTTACCGAAATTGTCGGGGGACGTCCACGTGCGGTCAGCATCTACATCGATGCACAGAAGCTCTCCGCCGCGGGTCTATCGCTGGACCAGGTTGATCGCATGCTGAATGCCACCAACATTTCGATGCCCGCGGGTGAATTGGTCGACAACAACAAGGATACCCCGCTGCGCTTCAATGGTTTCCTCAAAAATGCCCGCGAAGTCGGCGACATTGTGCTGGGTGCCCCCAGGGGACGCCCTGTATTCCTGAAGGACGTTGCCCGCATCGTTGATGGACCCGCTGAAGTGGATTCGTCATCGCACTTCGCCTTCGGACCCGGCAAACAGCATCCTGCTTTCAAGGGCGATGCTCCCGCTGTCACCATCGCGATAGCGAAAAAGGCGGGCACCAATGCCGTAGTTGTTGCAAACGCGGTACTCGCCAAACTTGAAAAGCTCAAACGTGAAGCCATCCCGGAAGGCGTCAGCGTTTCTGTCACTCGCGATGACGGCGCGAAGGCGAACAGCGCCGTCAATACGCTGGTCGAGCATCTGGGAATCGCCATCGCCTCGGTTGTCGTTGTGTTGCTGTTCTTCCTGGGCTGGCGCGAAGCCGCCATCGTGACCCTGACCGTGCCGTTGATCCTGTTCGTCGTGCTGACAATTGGCCTGGTTGCCGGCCAGACCATAAACCGCATCACGCTGTTCGCTTTGATCCTGTCACTGGGTCTGTTGGTCGACGCCGCGATTGTGGTCATTGAAAACATCCATCGCCATCTGCATCATGGCGGTGCCGCGAATTTCAAGGAAGCGCTTGTGCTCGCGACCAATGAGATCGGCAACCCCACCAACGTCGCGACGATCGCCGTAATCCTGGCTTTCATCCCGATGGCTTTCGTCACCGGCATGATGGGGCCGTTCATGCAACCTATCCCGTTCAACGTGCCGGTCGCAATGATTGCATCGTTGCTGATCGCCTATATGGTGGTGCCATGGGCAGCATTCCGCATGCTCAAGGGCAAGGCATTGGCTGAACTTGCGACAACACCCACGATGGAAGAACAGGACGCGCAACCGCAAGATCCGCTTGCACCGCGCCTATGTCAATGTAATCACGCCGTTCCTCAACGATCGCAAACGGCGCAACTGGCTTTTCCTGATCGTGGCGGGACTCCTGACGCTCGCGATGTTGCAGCCGCTATGGCAATTCATTCGCCCTTCGGGCATGAACGGGCCGCTTAGTGCGCTTGGCGTCGAACTGAAAATGCTGCCCAACGACAACACCAACACTTTCCTGCTCGAAGTTGACACCCCGGCGGGAACTGCGCTGGCACGCACGGACGAGGTTGCCCGGGCGGTGGGCGATGTACTCGCGCATACGCAATATGTTGTCAATTACCAGACATTCCTCGGTGTCACGGCGACAGTGGACTTTGCAGCGCTGGTGCGCGGCGACATCCTGAAGCGGGGAACAAATCTTGCCCAGATTCGTGTCAATCTCATCGATAAACATGATCGCTCGGCAAGCTCGCACGAGATCGTATCCGAGCTGAATGAAAAACTGATGCAAGTCAGGAAGCGTTATCCGGATACCCAGATCAAACTGTACGAAACGCCGCCGGGACCACCGGTACAATCTCAGATCCTGGCCGAATTATATGGCCCCGATTACAACAAGCTGCGCGCAGCAGCTGCAGTCGTCAGGGAAGATTTCAACAATATCTACGGTATCATCAATGCGGACGATTCGGTAACGGCAGATGTGGAAAGCTACGAGATTCACGTTGATGCGGAAAAGGCTGCGCTTGCCGGTGTTGCACCGGCACAGGTAGCCAAGCTGATACATGATTATGTCAGCGGTTTTTCGCTTGGCGCGCTGCATATCGAAGATGCCAGGGAGCCGATCAACCTGACCGTGCGTCTGCCCCGCTCGGAACGCCAATCGCCGGGCCAGATATTATCGCTTGCGGTCGTCAATGCGATGGGTCAGCAAGTTCCATTGTCATCAATCGCCACGCTGAACCGTGTGGTAGCCGCCAAACCAATCTATGACCGCGATCAGCATCAGGAAGTCATGGTCGGCGGCGAATTGCTGCGTTCCAGTCCGGTCTATGCCGTACTCGCGCTCGACAAGATGCTGGATAACAAAGTTTTGGCTGGCGAACATTTCACGACCGGCAACCTGAGATTCAACGAAGCCCAGCCCAGTGACGTGACCAAATACCAAATCCTGTGGGGTGGCGAGATGCGGCTTACCCTGGATGTGTTCCGCGATCTGGGGAGTGCCTTCATTGTCGCGCTGGTTCTGATTTATCTGGTGCTGGTCGGCTACTACAAATCATTCATGATCCCGATGATCGTGATGGGTGCGATACCGCTGACACTGGTCGGCGTGTTTCCCGGCCATTGGCTGACACACCAGGCCTTCACGGCAACATCGATGATCGGTGTCATCGCGCTGGCAGGGATCGTGGTGCGGAACTCATTGCTCCTGATCGATTTCATTATCGAGCATGAAGCGCGCGGTTGCAGCGTGAAGGAAGCGGTGATCGAGGCTGGAGCGATCCGTTTCAGGCCGATACTGCTGACGGCACTGGCAATTATCCTGGGCTCTGCGATCATGGTTACCGATCCGGTGTTTGGTGGTCTGGCCGTGTCGCTTATTTTCGGCACATTCGCCTCCACCGCGCTGACCCTGCTGGTGATCCCGCTGCTTTACTTCCTCTGGCGTCGGCGAACCAGCCCGGAATAGGTCACGTATCGTAGTTCGATTTTGATTTTTGTATGATCGCCCCAGGCTTGCATGACCGCAATCCGGAATCGCACTGCACCCTCAAAACAGCCTTGCTGTTCCGCAAAATTGCAGACCGCCAGTGCTGCCATTTAACGGCTTGAATTATCACTGACTTTAACTTGACAGCGATGCGCTGGAATACTTATGCTGAACTATGAAAGCAAAAATTCCATGTGGACCATGTTGGGCTGACACGAAGTCAGCGCAACAGCAGGCGGCAGATGCGCGATACCGGATGCTCTTTGAGTATGCACCGGCCGGAATTCTGATTGCCGATGCGGCAGGTCGCCATCTGGATGCCAATCCGGAGCTGTGCCGGATGCTGGGTTATCGCCGCGGCGAACTGGTCGGCCTGCACGCTCCGGATATTGTTGTGCAAAACGGGGTTCAGCATAACGATCCGGTCCTGGACCGGATTACACTCCAATCCGACTTCATCCAGGAATGGCAATTCCGGCGCAAGGACGATTCGGTTTTCAGCGCCGAAGTGTCCGTGACGAAGCTGCCTGATGACAACCAGCTCAGGATAATTCGCGACATCACCGCGCTGAAATCGCGCGAGCGCGAAGTCGCGCGGCTGAGCCGGCTGTATGCCGCGCTGAGCCAGATCAACCAGGCCATCGTGATGAACAGGAATCGTGACGAGCTGCTCGAACAAATCTGCAGTGCACTGATCAACCATGGCGGGTTCCTGATGGCTTGGATTGGCGGGCACAATCCGGTAACGCACCAGATCGTTCCGATGGCGGTATGCGGCGACGATTCCGGTTATATCAGGAGTATCAAGGTATACGGCGACGACCGGCCTGAAGGCGGCGGTCCGACCGGCGTTTCGTTCCGCACCGGCCGTCCTTACATCTGCAACGACATGCTGAATGACCCGGCCACGCTGCCGTGGCGCGAAGAGATCGTGCGGCGCGGTTTCCGCGCGTCAGCGGCGTTCCCGATCCGTGAAAACAACCAAGTGAGCGGATCGCTCACTGTATACGAGGATCATCCTGATTTCTTCCAGCAGGAGGAAATTGCGCTGCTCGAGGAAGTAGCCGGTGATGTCTCATTCGCGCTCGACAACCTCGCCCGCGAAGAACTGCGCCGGCGGGCAGAAATCGAGGTGCAGAACGAAAAGCTGTTCTCCGACACGATGATCGAAAGCATGCCTGGCATCGTGTATTTCTACAACGAGCGGGGGCAGTTCCTGCGCTGGAACAAAAATTTCGAAACCGTTTCCGGTTATTCCACCGCAGAGATCGCGCGCATCCATCCGCTGGATTTATTTATCGGCGAAGAGAAACCGTCGCTGGAACGCAGAATTGCCGAAGTGTTCGAGACCGGCGAGTCGTCCATCGAAGCATCGCTGGTCGCGAAGGACGGCAAAGCCACGCCGTATTTTTTCACCGGCAGGCGCGTCGAGTTCAATGGCATGCCCTGCCTGATCGGCATGGGTATCGACATTTCCGAGCGCAAATTGATCGAAGATCAAATCAATTTCAAGAACACGATACTCAAGACCCAGCAGGAAACTTCGCCGGACGCGATCCTCGTGGTTGGCTCGGATGACCATATCCTGTCCTTCAACCAGAAATTCGTCGAACTCTGGAGCATACCCGCGAAGATCGCAATGGAAGGGCTGGACGCGCCGCTGCTCAAGTATGTCACTGACAAGATGGTGAACCATGAGGCGTTTGTCGACAGGGTAAAATACCTGTACCAGCACCGCAACGAGAAGAGCCGCGACGAAATACAGCTGAAAGACGGCAGGGTGATCGATCGTTTTTCCGCCCCGATCACAGACGCGAGCGGGAAGTACTACGGGCGTGTCTGGTATTTCCGCGACATCACCGAAAGCAGACAGGCACTGCTCGAACTGCAGGACAGCGAATCCTGGTTCCGCAGCATATTCGAGAACGTGAACACCGCCATCGCGTCGACCGACAGCGTCGGGCGGGTGGTCAGGTTGAACGAGGCTTTCAGCACCATGATGGGTTACGATGCCGACGCGCTGAAATCGATGAACTTCGCCGATTTCACCCATCCGGACGACCTGAAACTGGAGCGCGTGTATTTCGACGAGATCCTCGCCGGCAAGCGCAACCACTATCGCATCACCAAGCGCTATATCGCGAATCACGGCCGTATCCTGTGGGTGGATCTCTCGGCCGCGGTGATCCGCGATGCGGAAGGCAAGGTGAAAAATTTCGTTGCGGTCATCCAGGACATCACCGAGCGCAAGGAAGCGGAAGCCAGGATCACCTACCTGAACCGGGTCTATGCGGTGCTGAGCGGCATCAACACGCTGATCGTGCGCGTGCGCGACCACAACGAGCTGTTCTGCGAGGCATGCCGGATCGCGGTCGATGAGGGCGGTTTCCGCATGGCCATGCTGTGCACCACGGATACCGGCACCATGAAAATGGTGCCGTGCGCCCATGCGGGCAAGAGCGAGGAACTCATTGCCGCGGTCAAAGGCCTGCTGTCATCGGACCACGCCCCAAACAGCATGGTCGCGCGTGCGGTCTCGGAAAAACGTGCGATCGTGTCCAACGATTCGCAAAATGATCCTCAGGTCCTGCTCGGTGACAAATACGCCGCATCCGGCGTGCACTCGATGGCGGTGTTTCCGCTGATCGTGTCGGGTGTTGCGTCAGGCGTGCTCGCGCTGTACGCAGGCGAAATCGATTTCTTCCACCAGGAAGAAATCGTTCTGCTGAACGAACTGACCGAAGACATCTCGTTCGCGATCGACCACATTGAAAAACAGGAAAAGCTCAGTTTCCTTGCCTACTACGATGAGCTCACCGGCCTGGCGAACCGCACGCTGTTCCTGGAACGCGTCACGCAATTAATCAGCGTCGCGAACAACACCGGTCACAAGCTCGCGCTGCTGATCATTGATCTGGAGCGGTTCAAGAACATCAACGACAGCCTGGGCCGGGCGACAGGCGACACGCTGCTGAAGCAGGTGGCGCAGTGGCTGTCGCACAATTTGGGAGGTGAAAATCTGGTGGCGCGGCTGGAAGCGGATCACTTTGCCATCGTGCTGCCGGGAATCAGGGAGGAAGACGATCTGCCCGGCCTGTTCGATCGCACCTCGGAAGCATTCCTGGGCCACACCTTCCGGCTTAACGACACCCACGAACTGCGCATCGCCGCAAAGGCGGGCGTGGCAATATACCCGGACGACGGAACGGATGTCGACGTGCTGTTCAGGAACGCCGAAGCCGCGCTCAAGATGGCCAAGCGTAGCGGCAGCCGCTACCTGTTCCATACGCAGAAGATGACCGAAGCGGTCGCGGACAAGCTGGTCCTGGAAAACCAGCTACGCCAGGCGATCGACAACCACGAATTCGTGCTCCATTACCAGCCCAAGGTGAACCTGTTGAGCGGCGAAGTCACCGGCGCCGAAGCGCTGATCCGCTGGAACAAGCCCGATACCGGCCTGGTGCCGCCGGGCAAGTTCATCCCCCTTCTGGAAGAAACCGGCCTGATCTACGAAGTCGGACGCTGGGCGTTGAGTCAGGCGATAGCGGATTTCCTGCGCTGGCGCAATTCAGGCTACGCAGCGATACCGATCGCGGTAAACGTGTCGCCGCTGCAACTGCGCAATCCCGGATTTGTCGCCGAAATCGAGAGCAAAATCGCGGTCGATCCGCATGCGGCGGCCGGTATCGAACTGGAGATCACCGAAAGCATGATCATGGAAAATTTCGCGCTGAATACCGCCAACCTGCAGGCAATCCGCGACAAGGGTGTGCGCATTGCGATTGACGATTTCGGAACCGGTTTTTCCTCGCTCGGCTATCTGTCCAAGCTGCCGGTGGACACGATGAAGATCGACCGTTCCTTTGTGATCGAAATGACTGCCGATCCGCGCGGGCTGGCGCTGGTGTCCACGATCATCACGCTGGCCCATGCGCTGAAACTGAAAGTGGTCGCGGAAGGCGTCGAAACCGATGAGCAGGCGAGCCTGCTGCGCCTGCTGAGCTGCGACGAGATGCAGGGATATCTGTTCAGCAAGCCGTTGCCGGCCGATATCTTCGAAGCAAAATACCTGGACCGGACAGAACCGGCGTAAATGACCGTGATCGCGCAATCGACCGCGATCCGCCGCAAAGTCTGGCCTTATTTTTGCTACGTAATAGATTTTCAACTCGCAAATCGGAGGCAGGTATGAAAGCAGATGAAGTTACGCAGCAGCTGTTCGCGGCAAAAAAGAAAAAGGGCAAATCCTTTTCTGATCTCGGCAAGCTCATCGGCAGGGACGAGGTATGGGTCGCCGCGCTGTTCTACGGCCAGGCGCGCGCCTCCGAAGAAGAGGCTGCAAAGCTGGGATCCGAACTCGGCTTGGGTAAGGACAGTTGCGACAAGCTGACCGACTTTCCTGACAAGGGCCTTGGCCCCGTGGTTCCGACCGATCCGCTGATTTATCGCTTCTATGAAATCATGCAGGTATACGGGATGCCGATCAAGTCGGTCATCCACGAAAAATTCGGCGACGGCATCATGAGCGCGATCGATTTCACACTGAGCATAGACAAGGAAAGCGATCCCAAGGGCGACCGGGTCGTCGTAACGATGAACGGCAAATTCCTGCCGTACAGGAAATGGTAGTCACCGCTTTCCATCATCCGGCAGCATGATCAGCCGGAAATGAAAAAGGGCCGCATTGCGGCCCTTTTACTTCGATAAAGCTAGCGGGTTATTAAACGCCCAGCTTGCTCTTGGTGTACTCTTCGATCAGCTTTACAGTAGCCTTCGGCAGCGGCACGTAGTCGAGCTTGGCAGCTTGCGACTGGCCGTTATGCAGGAACCACTTCGCAAACTTCACGACTTGCTCATTGTCAGCCTTGTCGGCATCGGTACGCAGCAGGAAGTAGGTTGTGCCTGTCAGGGGCCAGCTGTCCGCGCCAGGCGCATCCGTCATGATCACATAGAAGTCATTCGCATGGGCGAAGTCAGTCTTGGCCGATGCCGCCTGGAAAAACTTCGGTGTCGGAGAAACGGTCTTACCGTCTTTGTTGACCATGCGTGTCCAGGTCAGGTGAGTCTGCATTGCATAGGCATATTCGACGTAGCCGATTGCGCCCTTGACCTGGTGCACATAGGATGCAACGCCTTCGTTGCCTTTGCCGCCCACACCGGCCGGCCAGGAAACTGCAGTGTTGGAACCGACGCTTTTCTTCCATTCAGGGCTGACCTTGGACAGGTAGTCTGTATAGTAGAAGGTGGTACCCGAACCGTCGGCGCGATGCACAACCGTGATCGCCAGGTCAGGCAGGTTCAGTTTCGGATTCGTTTCCTTGATGGCCTTGTCGTTCCAGTTGGTGATCTTGCCCATGTAGATGTCGGCGAGTGTGTTGCCGTCCAGCACCATTTCGCCGGGCTTCACGCCTGGGATGTTTACAACAGGGGTGATGCCGATAATTACGACGGGGAATTGCACCAGATTGGATGCTTTCAGCTCATCCGGAGTCAGGGGCATGTCGCTGTCGCCGAAATGCACAGTCTTGGCATTGATCTGCTTGATGCCGCCACCGGAGCCGATAGACTGGTAGTTAACCGAATTGCCGGTCTTTTCCTTGTAGGTGGTTGCCCATTGCGACAGCACGGGATAAATCGCGGTGCTGCCCGCACCGGTTATTTCAACCGCCATTGCGCTGGCGCAGAATAGCATGGCTGCTGCTCCCATTCCGATTGCCTTTTTCATGTTTAATATCATCTCGAGTTCTCCTGAATTCAGTTAATAAGGAGATCGCATTATCGATCCAGAATGTTGCAGTTTCATTACAGGGTATCGCGTATCAAAAATAAATTTCATTTCATGTTTCGAATAGGGATTGCGACCCTGAATTCGTCGTCCAGCGCAGACATATATATTATTCATGGCTGATATAGATTCATTTTTTGCAAGTTATTGCTGAATTCGATCCGGGAAATTTGCTGCTTCAAAAATGCATTTTTTTCTAACACGACAATTTTTAAAGAGTATTATTTTTTATCAACAAAAACTGTTGATAACTTTGTGGATAGATACGTAAACAACTGTTCCAAACGACCGTAATACAACGACATCGATTAGATTGCCTATTTTTTGAATTCGTTAATTTATAATATAAACAATTACATACTGTAAGTTGAAGGTTTTGTTACCGGATATGTCGATGAAAACCCGCAAATTTGCTCGGGTTGATAACTTTGCAAGTTTGTCAATGCAGATTTGCGATTTTTACATATTAAATTCAGGTGAAAATTCTGCACCATGGGTGTGCCGATTGCAGCCTTTCTGCTATCGATTTGTGCGATGCAAGATAGTTGCAACAAACAATTGTTATAATTGAACAACTCAAAAATTCCAGTTTGCACATGGCGTCTTCTCCGGTTGAATACCCGCCCCCTGGCGGGATTTTTTTTACCCGGCAACGTTTCCTGCAATCGCCCTGACCGAGGTAACCATGCCGGACTATCAATCCTTCCTTATAAACCACTCTCAGCAACGGACGATGCATGCGCAGAATCCTGCCGACTGCCGGGCTGTTCAGCGCAACATCCGATGAAACGCACCCTCGCGCTGGGTGCCTTCGGGCTGCTGCTCGGCTTCGGCATCGCGCTGGCCTATGGCGGCAGCGGGCTGTTCGAGCGCATCGCCGCGTTTCCGCTATACCTGCTGGGCATGTCATTGGCGATGATATTTGCTGGCTGGAATTGCAACGCCGGCCGTTTGCGACTGATGCTGGGCGGAATTGCCAAGCCGATGGGCCACGGCCGTGCGTTGGCAACGATGATGGCCACCGAGTTCGCGATCAACGCGACGCCGGCCGGTAGCGGCGGACTGCTCAGCTACGTATATCTGCTGAAGCGGCACGGCGCGCCCGCGACATCCGCGGCCGCGATGTATGCGACCGACATCATGATGGACATGCTGGTGTTCAGCAGCGCGCTGGTCATCGTCACGCTGGCCCTGTTGTTTCATCCGGCACAGTTGCATATCGGCTGGGAGATCGGGATGCTGGCCGGCTTGCTGGTGGCCATGGTCGTGCTGGGCTGGGCCGGCGCAAGAAACTACCGCACCGTGCTGCTCTGGATAGGCCGGCGCAAACTGATCCGGCGCGTGTCGGCGGCAAACCGGCGCAGGCTGACCCGCACCGTGCTGCGCTTCCGCGAAGCGCTGCATCTGGTGCTGGGATTTTCGCGCGCCAGGCTGTTCGGTATCTTCCTGTGCTGCCTCGGCCACTGGGTGCTGCGCTACAGCGTGCTGTACGTGATCATCACCGGCATGGATCGCCATGTCGACCCGGCCTACAGCTTCCTGGTCCAGATGCTGGCGCAGACCGCGGGCCATTTCACGATGCTTCCTGGCGGCAGCGGCGGCGTCGAGCTGAGCTTCACCGCGCTGCTCGCGCCGGTGCTCGATCACGCGACGCTGGGCGCGGTGCTGCTGATGTGGCGCTTCGCGCTCTATTACTGGTACCTGATCGCATGCGCACCGGTGTTTTTCCTGTTCGTCGGCAAAGCGCTGTGGCAGCTGCTCGGAAACGGTGCACCTGCTAAATAAACTACAGGACGAAATGAACTGCGCCGCTTAAAGCAGGCTGTCGCGCAGCTTCAGAATCCACACCGCAAACGCGATCGGGGCAGGGCGGTTGATCCGCAACAGCAGCAGCCGGTAGGTCTGTGAAATCAGCGCGAGCGGGTAGTCGAGCTGGAACAGGTCGGCGAGCATCCGCCATTCGGCGCGTATCCCTCTCCAGTAGCCGAGCTTCTCGGTCTTGCGCGACTGCGTGACGGCCGGCCAGTGCGTGACCGCGATCGACAACCGCTGCGCGATGATGCGGCGGTTCATGAACACCTCTATCCCGAAGCGCGGCAGCCCGTGCATTTCCTCCAGCACATCGCTGAGCAGATCCTTCCGGATCACCCGCTCGCCGGAAACGAAATCCAGCCCGATCGCGCGGAATATCATCAGGCTGTTCTTGCGCAGGCTCAGGCTGACATCTGCCTTGCCGGCCAGTACCGGGAAGGCCAGCGCATTGATATGTTCGATCGCCAGTCCGGTCAGGTCCGCATCGAGCAGCATCAGCAATTCGTTCTGCGCGGCCGCGACACCGGTTGCCATCGCGATGCTCTTGCCGCGGTTCACCGGTTGCGAGATCAGCTTTACCGACGGGAATTGCCTGACGATCTCGGCGGTGTCGTCGGTCGAGCCATCGTCGACCACGATCACCTCGTGCAGCAGCGGATGTGCGGCGGCGACCGCAAGCACGGCGGCGATACGCGGTGCTTCGTTGTAGGCGCAGATGATGCAGGAGATATGGACACTTTGATACAGCGCTGTGAGTTCGGTCATGGATAATATTTTCCGCTAGTTGTTTATCCGGTTGTTGTTTATATGGTTTCCTTAAGCCTTGGCAACCTTGGGACAGTTGCTTCGCGGTAAAGATCCAGCGCATGCAGCAAGCGGCCGGTGAATTCGTCCGGCGAGGTCGAGATCAGCTCGGCCGGCACACCGAACTTTTCGCTGAGGCGTATGCTGTCCTCGAAACCGTAGGCCACCACGAAAGGATGGGTGCCGGCCCTGACCGCCGCGACATAATCGCTGTACTCGTCGCCGCAGGAATAGCTGCGCGCCGGGTTGATCGCAAAGGAGTCTCGCGCATCCTTCAGGTATCCGGCCTTGCCCTCGCCCAGCGGGATGCAGGCAAAGTAATCGAACTCGCGGGCATCGATGTCGTGGCGCTGGAACAGCTGCCCCAGCGTTTCCTTAGGATCTATCGTCACATTCCGGGTCACAAACCCGACGCGGATCCCGGGTGTCGCGAGCAGGGTGCGCAGCATCTCGGCGATGCCCGGATACAGGCGCGCCTCGTTGCGGTAGACATCTGTCAGGGTGAGCAGCAGCTGCTTGCGGCTCTGCTTGCCGAACTGGCGGCGCAGGTTGGTCGGGAATTCGCGCAACCCACCCAGGTACTTGAACAGCTTGCGCCGCTTCTGGAAGCGTTCGAGGTCGCCGATGTCCATGCCGTGACGCAGGAAGGTCAGCTGGATTGCATGAAACGCATCGATGGTTGTGCCATCCGCGTCGAAGATCACCAGCCGCTCCGTGTTTTTGTATCGTGTCATGCCCGCGATCTTATGACCGGAATGTTACAGTCGCGTGAATCGTGCGAAATGCCCGCCAAACCTCGAGTTGCACAATATTGCTGTCCAATTCAATGGCTAAGAAATCGGGTATGCGAATATAATTTGATACGGCGCACGTCAGTGGTTTTATGGGTCGGCCAGTCGGTCCCATGCCGCAAATTCAATCATTCAGAGGAGTGGAGGTGGACACAGATTATCATTTGCGAAAGTTGTTCGCAGCTAGTGTTCGTGAAACCCCTATGATGCGGGACTACGTTGGCCAGTTGCAGACTTCCCTGCAGCAACCGGCCTTGGATAGCAAACATCCCAGCGTGATCAATTGATCAAGCGCATCCTGATCATTTGCATCGGCAACATCTGCCGCAGCCCGATGGCGGAAGGCCTGATGAAACGAGCTTTGCCCGATTTGGAGATTTCATCAGCCGGGCTGGCCGCGCTGGTCGGCCAGCCGGCAGACCCGAACTCAATTGCGCTGATGCATGAGAAAGGCATCGACATCACCGCCCACCGAGCGAGACAGATGGAAAGCTGGATGGTCGCGACAGCCGACCTGATGCTTGTGATGGATACCGAACAGAAAGACCATCTGGTGATGCAATACCCGCTTTACCGCAGCAAGACCTATCGGCTGATCGAAAACGGCAAATATGACATCGCCGATCCGTACCGCCAGGGCTTGGATGCGTTTCGCGAGGCGGCCGAGCTGATCGAGGAGGGCGTTCACGCGTGGGTTGCGCGCATCAAAACTATCAGCAATCTGACAGGACGCCAGCCCGACAATCAATCCCTTGATCATTAATCCCCGAATTGACGTGCAATGAAAGAAGACGAAATCAATCTGGGTGAACTATTGGACAACCTGTGGATGGACCGCAGGCTGGTTGGTGTGATCGCGGCCGTGATATTCAGCCGAACGCCAGGAGAGATGCTCCGATCAACACGCGGGCTTGAATGCGCGAAAGGCGCCGGTTAATCCGCCCGCGATTCGATTCAGCAAGTTTTCGAATTCATGAACGGGCAATGCCATCCCGAACAGGAACCCCTGGAATGCCATGCATTCATGGTGTTTCAGAAAAGTTAGTTGTGCCTGTGTTTCGACGCCTTCGGCGATCACATTCATCCGGAAATTGGCCGCCAGATCGATGATGGTCTGCACCAGCATCGCATCGCTGCCATCGTTGGTGATGCCCTGCACAAAACTCTGGTCGATCTTGAGTTGATCCAGCGGCAGCTGCTTCAGATAGGAAAGAGACGAATAGCCGATGCCGAAGTCGTCGATCGACAGCCCGACACCCAATGCTTTCAGCGCGTGCATTTTTTCGATGGTGCTGTCCATGTCTTCCAGCATCACGCTCTCGGTCAGCTCCAGTTTCAGGCGGGACGGATCGACCTGATGCGCTTTCAGTACATTCGCCACGCTATCCACAAAACCGGCAATCGCAAATTGTTTTGCGCTGACATTGACTGCGAGCGTCAATTTGCGTGTTTCAGGGCTTAGCGCCCATAATGCCAGCTGTCTGCAGGCGTTATCCATCACCCAGTCGCCGATCTCGAGTATCAGCATGCTTTCTTCGGCGATCGGGATAAACACGCCGGGCAGCACCAGGCCGCGATCCGGATGATCCCAGCGCAGCAGGGCTTCCGCACCTACCGGGCGATGGTTGTTGTCCACCTGCATCTGGTAATGCAAATGAAATTGATTGCGGCCGATCGCCTGGCGCAGATCGTTCTCCAGCGCAGCATGCGCAGTCACCTTGTCCTGCATGACCGGATCGAAGAAGCGGATCGAATTGCGCCCGGCGCTCTTGGCCTGGTACATCGCCATTTCGGCATGCTGAACCAGCACGTCACCCGGAATTCCGTTGCCGCAATACAGGCTGACGCCGATACTGGATGAGCTGAGCAGCGGATGGCCATTGCAGAAGTAGGGCCGGGACAGACACTCGCGGATCTTCTCGGCAACCAGCCCGACTTTGCGCGAAGTATCATCCAGGTCGCTGCTGATGTCCTCAATATGCACGATGAACTCATCGGCACCCAGTCTGGCTACGGTATCCATTTCGCGCACGCTGTCCTTGAGCCGGGCAGCCACTTCGATGAGCAGCAGGTCTCCGCAGTCATGACCCATTGCATCGTTGAGTATCTTGAATCGATCCAGGTCGATCAGCAATATCGCGCCATAGCTGCTCAGGCGGGTGGAATTGATCAACTTCTCGGAGAAGCGGTCGAGAAACAAATGCCGGTTGGGCAGCCGGGTGAGCTTGTCATAGGAAGCCAGATTGCGGATTTCTTCTTCTCGATTATTTCGTTCGCTGAGGTCGTTGAATATGGCCACAAAATGTGTGGTTTGCCGGTCACGGTTGGCTACCGCGGAGATCTTCATCCACTTCGGATACGCCTCGCCGTTCTTGCGCATGTCGAATATCTCACCCGTCCATGAACCGTTTTGAAATAACTGCTGCCACATCTCGATACCGGCATGGAATATCTTGTCGTGCCGCCCCGAATTCATCATGCGCGCATTCTTGCCGATTACTTCATCCGGGCTGTAACCGGTGATATCCAGAAAAGCCCGATTTACCCGGACGATATAACAATCGGCATCGGTTATCATGATCGCATCGCTGGTTTCAAACGCAACTTCCGAGATGCGCAGCGCCTGTTCGATTTCGGGGGGTAGCAGCATGTTGTTGCCGGCAGTATTGTTGGCTTCGGAATCCATGCTCATGCCTCCACTTCGATGATTTCGGTGACCGGCAACGCCGAGATGTCGTTCAGTTTTTCGTTGCGTCCCGCGTCATTCAGGTAACCCAGTTCCGAGACTCGGGAATAAAATGTGTTGACGAATACTTCGCGCCCCTCGGCATCCTTCCGGCGTATACCAAATTTCACCCGTTGCCGATCACTTGCGGGCAATTTGCCAAGCAGGTTTTTGGTGGCCCAGATGGCCCCGCCACGCGCGAAGTCGGACAGCCGCGCCGCGTGGTTTATCGTGTCGCCCAGCACCGTGAATTCGACCTTGGTTTCGATGTGGAAGATACCCAGCCATTCATGTCCTTCGTTCAGGCCGGTGTTCAGATACAGCTCGTTCATCCAGTTTTTGCGCAACTGCCATTGCTTGCTGATCTTGCGCATAATGGATTTCATTTCCTGCGCGCACATTAGTGCATTGAAAATGTAGTTGCAGTCCGGTTGCGGGAAAAAATAGTAGACCATGCCGTCCCCGACATGCTTGCCATGTGTCCCGTAATATTTGCGGAAGATCGGTTCCATCTCGGCCCAGATCTGGTTAATCAGCTCGAAATATTCCTCCGGCGGCAATTCGGTGCAGATGCGCACCGAACTTTGCAGGTCCGTGACCAGCACCGCGACATCGGTCAGCACGGGCAGGTGTTTTTTCAGCAGGTTGCAGATCACTTCATCGCGCCGCTCCAGGAGCCCGAGCAGGCTGTCACTTTCGGCATGACTGGGGAGATGGATGAACAGAATGCCTTCGCGATAATAGGAGGCATAGACGTTGTAGTGGGCGATCTCGCCGTTTTCCATGCACAGCGACAGCGGCAGTTGCATCAAGGTGCCGTTGGGGCGAAATTCTGCGAGGGTCTCATCCTTCTTGATTTTTGAGACATCTGCCTGGCCGGTCAGTATGTTCATTAGGTCATTGCGCGAATATCGGCCCTTGCCCAGCAACATGTAAAACTGAAGCAGTTCTTCGCGATTCGCGCCGTTGCGTCCGAGTTTGCCCTTGAGCAGATAAGAAAGCGCGTTTCGGTCCTTGATGTCGGCCGGCAGTTGTTCAAGTGAACCCAGCAATTCGGTGCGCGCTTCTTCATTGAACCAGGTGATCTCGAAATTGTAGTTGACCATGTAGGCCGGGTAGGGGATGTGGTCGATCGTGAGCCGGAGCTGATTCGATTTGGCGCCCATCACGGTTGGCAGATTTTTTGTACCGGATGATTTTGACTGTACAGATTGTTCCGCTATCGACGACGAAGACGCCGAGGTGATTTCTTCTGCAGCGATATCTTCGGCAATTTTTTCGGGCGACGGAAATCCTTCCAGCTCAAGCTGCCCGGGGATATCCGACATCGCATAACCTTCTTTTTTCAATTGGCTGATGCGATCAAGGCGGTTCAGGATTGCTTCGGAGAAATATCCAATTTGCCTTGCTGTGGTGGAATCACCCGGTTCAGGATTTTTTACCAGTGGGCGAGGCAACAGTCCGAGCGAGATATAGTTATTCAAAGTCGCCCTGGAAATATTCGCAGCCTGCATGACTTCTAAGCTCGTTAACATGATCTGGACAGCCTCATTTGAAATTGGACTGTCCATATTGTAATAATTGGACAGTCCATGTCAAGTGATTTTTATTCTAAGTATATTTACTAGATTATTATATATAAAAATATTAAAATAATTTATATCCAGATTCTGCTGAATTACTTTAGACAGTTCGATTAATTATTGAGTTGGACTGTCCATGTTAATATGGTTGAACTGTCCAACTGCATCCATTTCAAACCCTTTAGATCTCATCAAATTCCTGGGAAACAGTGATCCTGTGTAAAAATGATTTCGACATGTATCGCCCGGTTTGTATGGCAAGGTGTCTATGACAAGCCTTTATGCCAAACCTGAGTAAGGCATTCAAGCAGGGTATGTGGTAATCACCAGCCTTACACCCGGGCGAAATAGCATTTACGTCTTTACGTTATTAATGATTAATGTTATTGAAAGCAGTACAGGACTTGAAAGCTGATCTTGGGTACTACGAACGCGAGACGACTACGATCATGAACGAACGATTGTTTGCAATCAGTTTGTTTTCTAGGACTTGTTGGCTATAGAGAGTTTGCCAAAGGCTCAGGCGGCTATGAGGCAGATTGAGGTTCAATTGATGCGAATGTCGAACCAGGGCTGGGTCGAATGCGGCTTGGGCAATCATCGCCAAGCAAGGCCAGGCTGAAGGGGTTGAATCATTGGGATTTAGTTGTTTTGATTGCTATCGCATTTCTTTGTTATACGCATAATGTATAAGGGGGGTAGGCCGTTAGCCCCTTGTAGCCCCTCCAAACGCTTCGTGGCGAGCAGGAAGCGGATGCGGCGCGGGGAAACGTTCCAGTCCTTCGCCGCCATCGCAACCGGGACGAACCGCGCGATCATCGCTGACCCCCGGCACTCAAAATCAAAACCGGTCTACAGGGGGGGCGGGTGTCCGCAGCTGCATACCGCTTTTCTGACGCGACTCGTTAGGACGGCTGATAGCCCATGCGGGCTAGTGCCAAAAGCGGGGTGCCGGGGGTCAGCGACCCGCGCGAGATAATCCTTGCGCCACAGCCGCGCCATGCCGAACACATGCTCCATCCATCCCAAGCCTTGCCCGGTAAAGCGTAGCCGGTCAGGATGCGCAACATCCGGTAGGCCATCCACGGGATACGAGCGCCGCCAGTCTCCCAGTTCTGCACGGTACGCACGGCCACATCGAGCAGGTCGGCAGCTTGCTTGCGGGTGAGATCGGCAGACCGGCGCAGATCGCGGAAATCTGGCAGCTTGGCCCGACCAAAGCAGACATCAATGTTTGATCTCAGGCCGCTGCCCGTCAGGGCGCGTCGCGCTTGCAGCGAATTGTTGGGCCTGCCATAACCAAATGCCTCTTAATACTTCTCAAAGTTGGCCGAGGCATATCCATCCTTACGCTCGCAACTTGGACAAAGACCTGCTTCCTCCCCATATTCACAAGCCGAGAATATGTAGGGTTCTTTACACCACTTGCAGTCGAGGACCTCCTCTCTATGACCACAAACCAAGCACCGCTCCTCGTCGACGTCGAAAGTATTGTTGTGACAAGACGTGCACTCTATTGCGTATATTTCTTCGCGCTCGATTTGTTCGTATGCCTTGCGTAGAAGCTCGCTATAAAGCTCGGTGTACTGACGAAGAATCCACCAGCTCTTGTTCTTGAGGTGTTCGTGCCTCCAATCTAGCGACAGATGCTCCTCGCAAAACTTGAATATGAATGAGATTGACTGGCCAACTAGGGCCTCGGCCTCATTATTAGATATTTCGAACTCGTAGTGCTCAATCTGGTTTCGCTTATCACGAGCGGACTTAATGGCGCTTATATCTTCCTTTGAGAACTCAAGGGCGCCAATCTTTTGTAGCCTTTCTAAGGCGGTCTTGGCACTGACTGTATAGGCGTCTTGGGATGGATATTTATCCACGCTCTCAAAGACAAAAGCCGGATGAATAGCGATCCAGTAATTGCCGAAAGGCACCTGCCATGCCGCCTTGCGCTTCCGGCAATTTGCGCTTAACCTCGGCCACGCGACAATACTCCCCCATCGGTAGGTTTGGGATCAATGCCCGGAATCCCATGATCCTGCCGTCAAAAGCTGGCTCCAGGCACCTCGAAGCTAGTTTCGCAAGGTCATTGCGCAAAATGCCAGTCGCTGCCTCGATATCATTGACCGGATGGCCGCGCGCGCAGCGCGGCCCGCTTTCGCTTACTTGTTAATATGTGTTGATTTTACCTATTTTTTTATACGCGATTTTTCCACTGTGGGGGTGCGTCATGACGCGTTCTGACCGCTTCCGTGCTCGCTACATCGATCCCGAGGCTTATCGTTCCCGTGGCCACGGGAACAGCAACCTCTGGCTCATCTATAGAATCCAGTGAAACAGGGTGAAATCGTTCCGGAAACTATTCCACCTTTGCGCCCCCTGAAATACGCATAATGTATAGCGCATCAAGCTATTTCCCCTTTCTATACAATAAGCTACGAGCTTTTCCGGAGAACAATCGGACTGTCCAAAACGCAGGAATTGCCCCATGTTCATGAATTGCCGACCCCCTGTCAAACAACTTTGCGTAATCATTCCGCCCCCCGATCCGGCAAATGCCGCTTAAATCGCTTTAAACACGTCCCCCTTGCACCGAAGGTGTAGCGGTAAGGGTAGGACACCATCCAGTAGCCGTTAGCCCCTTGTAGCCCCTCTAAACGCTTCGAGGCGAGCAGGAAGCGGATGCGGCGCGGGGAAACGTTCCAGTCCTTCGCCGCCAGCGCGACCGGGACGAACCGCGCGATCATCGCCGACCCCCGGCACTCAAAACCAAAACCGGCTTTGCAGGAAGGGGGGAACTGCCCCGTTCCGCGTGTTTCCTGATCCGTCCGGGGTGATCGGCTGACAGCCCATGCGGGCTAGTGCCAAAAGCGGGGTGCCGGGGGTCAGCGACCCGCGCGAGATAATCCTTGCGCCACAGCCGCGCCATGCCGAACACGTGCTCGATCTGCTCCAGGGTGTTGGCTTCGTACCAGCGGCCATTGGGAGCATAGAGCCGGTCACCGTGAACCGACCAGCCATCCCAAGCCTTGCCGGGCAAAGCGTAGCCGGTCAGGATGCGCAACATCCGGTACGCCATCCACGGGATACGAGCGCCGCCAGTCTCCCAGTTCTGCACGGTACGCACGGCCACATCGAGCAGGTCGGCAGCCTGCTTGCGGGTGAGATCGGCAGACCGGCGCAGATCGCGGAAAGCCTCGGGATCGATGTAGCGAGCACGGAAGCGGTCAGAACGCGTCATGACACACCCCCGCAGTGTGGAAAATTTGCGTATAAAAAATAGATGTGAAATAGAAACATATTAACAAGTAAGCGAAAGCGGGCCGCGCTGCGCGCGCGGCCACGCTTTCAATCCAGTGAAACAGGGTGAAATCGTTCCGGAAACTATTCCACCTTTGCGCCCCCTGAAATACGCATAATGTATATTATGTCAAATAAACATAATGAAAGCGTTCCAGGTAAGCGGCAATATTTGCTCTTGTTCTCGGCCAACATTTGAGCGTGCCCCCTGCTCATCTGGACTTGTTTATTCAGGTTTCTTGTTCGGGATGAAGCGGAATGCGGGAATTATCCCGGGTCATTTGTAACAACGTCTCAGAATAATGGGGTTGAAGCTGGTCCCAAGTAAAGCGCCACTCCCAGCTTCCGGAAGAATAGCCTGGTGTGTTCATGCGATGCTCGCCGGATAACCCTAGTACATCCTGCATCGTAAAAATAACCAGATTGGCCTGCGAACTGGAAATGGCCTTCATCATTACCCACTGAATGTCTTTCCCGTCAGTATGCAGATAATGTTGTGCGAATCCCTTTTCATGCGCTGAAACTGTATCCCACCAGCCTAGAATGGTGTCATTGTCATGGGTGCCGGTGTAGGCGACTGTATTGGGCACATAATGGTGTGGAAGGAAGATGTTGCCCTCTCCTTCTCCAAAAGCAAATTGAAGGACGCGCATGCCCGGGAGATTGAACTTGTCGCGAAGTTCGATTACATCAGGAGTGATCAGCCCAAGGTCTTCTGCAATGACGGGAAGAAACGGGAATACCTTTGCAAAGGTTTCAAACAGCTTTTCACCCGGGCCGGTCACCCACTGGCCGCTGATTGCATTGGGCGCATTCGCCGGTATTTCCCAGTACGCCACAAAGCCACGAAAATGATCGATGCGAACCATGTCCGCCAGTTGAAGCGCATGACCGAGACGTGCGACCCACCATGCATATCCAGTTTTTTCGTGGTTTTCCCAAAGATATTGCGGATTTCCCCAGAATTGCCCGGTTGCGCTGAAGTAATCGGGCGGCACTCCGGCCACAAAAATCGGCCTGCCATTTTCATCAAGTTCGAACAGTTCCTGATGCGACCATACATCCGCGCTTTGGTAGGATACGAATATAGGGATATCGCCGATGATTCTGACTCCGCGCTCGTTCGCATATAGACGCAATTCGGACCATTGTCGTGCGAAGCACCATTGGCAGAATTTCCAGAATGCTATCTCATCTGCATTTGCCATTTCAAATTGACGAAGTGTCCTAGTATCCCTTTTCACCAGTTCCACGGGCCAGAGACTCCAATCACGCCCGTTTTCCTGTTCAGCAATGGTCATGAACAGCGAATAGTCTTCGAGCCATGCACTTTCAGCAATACAAAATTCCGTATATGAACGGTGCATGTCGTCATGAGAACTTGCAAAAAAGCGCAGTGCGGCGTGGCGCAGTCGCTCAATTCGGTATGGGCGCAACAAGTTGTAATCCACCCTGTCCGGCCTGAAACCGGGATGCGGCACAAGGTCAGCCGGTTCGAGCCAGCCATGCTTTGACAATTCGATCAGGTCGATAAGCAGGATATTGCCGGCAAAAGCAGACATGCTCATGTATGGCGAGTTGCCATGCCAGATTTCACCGAGCGGCAGAACCTGCCAATAGCGCTGCCCCGAACTGACCAGCCAGTCGATAAACCGGTATGCTTCCGGTCCGAAATCGCCGGCGCCGAACGAACCCGGCAACGATGTCGGGTGCAACAATATGCCGCTGGCACGATCCGTCAACATATAGATATAGAAAAAGGATTCACCTGCACGAATTATTCAGAAGCACGCCGCATCGTTCCACCGGCTTCAGGTGATCCGCTGCCCTGGCTGATTGGCTCGGACAGGTTCAACGGGGCGGGCAATTTCAGCAAGCGATACAACTCGGTCAAATTGTGGCGAAACAGGTGGTCGAAGCTGGCTACCGAGTGCGAGGGGTTATAGTCACCGAACCACCAGAACCAGTCCGAACTTTCACAGGAACATAGCTGCTTTTCAGCTGCTTTCTGCTCAGCCTCGCTGAGCCTGCCGCTGGACATGACCAGGTCATAACTCTGCTTTGCGACACACAGCAGATCCCATGCGTGATTCTTGTCCTTGGAACCTATCCAGGTTGAAAAATTGCCATAAACCCAGCTTCCCGCAACGATGCCGGGCAATAAACCCGTCTTTGCGCTAGACGGGTTGGCCATGCTGGTTCCCAGATAGCCGCTGAAGGTACCGGTATTGATATTTGTTGCCTTTTCGAGCTCCGTATAGAGTTGGTCAAGGAAATAATAGCCATTGTACGGATAATATTCCCATGCATTTTCGCCATCCAGAATCACGCTTACCACTGGTTTTTCTTCGGCCGGAGCGTGTTGTGCGATCGCTTCTATCTGAGCAACAAAATGCGCCGCCGCATCATTGCCGCTCCAGCGTGAATACTCGAAACCGATTAAATCGGACAATCGGTCATCACGGAAAAAGCACTTCAAGCCGTCCGCGCCCGATTCCAGTTGATAGGGGCGATACAGATATTTATTGCTTTCTGGAATGGGTTGCTCCATCCGGTGCAGGCTATTGACCAAAACGCCCTCCCCGCTGGCTACCCAGCGGCAACCTTCGGTGGCAAAAACTTCCAGTGTTTCCGTCGATATCGCCCCCTCCGCTGGCCACATACCCTGTGGCACAGAGCCGAAGCGCGCGAGATGGCTGCTTTTGGCAGACTCAATGTGTGCCGCGACGCGCTGCTTTCCCTTGGGGTAATGCGGCGATATGGGCAAAGGTGCCTCCGGCATCGCTTCCTTGCTGCTGGAGAAATCGATCAGCAGCGGGGCAAGCGGATGGTAGTGCGGGGTGGCGGATATCTCGATCTGTCCCGATTCGGCGAGTTTGCGATAGCGTGGAATGATGCCGCGGATCAACTCACCGATCAGGTCGAACAATTTTTTCCGATCTTCGAAACTGAAATCCTGGCCCTTGCTCATCAATTGTGCCACCAGCGCATGTTCTCGGCGCACGCTTTCGCCGCACCAGGCCAGGTGATACCAGGTGAGCAGATCAGCGAGATATTGATCAGACAAATAGGACAACGCAGATTCGCTCTCGGCCTGCAGCAGGTTGTACAAATCCCAAAGGCGCTTGTAGTTTGGATAGGGAGCAATCATTTTGGTGTGATTGCTGCGGAAACAAGCATCGAAAGCCAACTGCCGTTCTTGTGAGGAAAAACCGGCGGAATGATCATGTATCAGCAGGCGCAACAGCGGATCTCGCAGTTGTCCGGTGGCGAACTGATCCGAATAATCATCCAGCTGGTCGAGCAGGATCGGCACGAAATTCACCACCGCGTGGACTTTGGGATGCCGTTCCAGATGGTAGGCCATGTCGGTGTAATCCTTGATGGCGTGCAAATAAGTCCATGGCAACACGAAATCGCCGCTTGCATAATCGCGGTAATCCGGCTGGTGCATGTGCCAGAGAAAAACCAGATCGACGGATTTATTCATCAGATTGAAACAACGCCAATTGAAGGCGGATTTAAAAAATTAGCGGAATTGATGTGTCTTTTGCCCCAGCATTTCAGGGGTGATCAGCGCTACACCGTTGGGGGTGACATGGAAACGCTTGCGGTCTTCTTCCGGGTTGACGCCGACGACGAGTCCGTCCGGAATCTTGCAGTTCTTGTCCACGATGACCCGTTTCAGGGTGACATCGCGGCAAACATCCACGTTGGGCAATAGTACCGAATCTTCGATGGTGCAGTACCCATTCACCCGCACGTCGGAAAACAGCAGCGAGCGCCGCACGACGGATCCGCTCACAATACAGCCGCCTGAAACCAGCGAGTCGATAGCCATGCCCCGACGACCGTCTTCGTCAAACACGAATTTTGCCGGTGGCAATTGCTCCTGGTGCGTCCAGATCGGCCAATCCTGATCGTACATGTTCAGGTCCGGAATCACCTTGGTCAATTCCATGTTGGCTTCCCAGTAGGAGTCGACGGTTCCGACGTCGCGCCAATAGGGAGCTTTGCCTTCCTCTATCCCGACACAGCTTTGCTCGAAGCTTTGCGCGAACACATGATATTTTTTGATCATATGGGGTATCAGATCCTTGCCGAAATCATGGCTGGAGCGCTTGTCATCGGCATCGCGTATCAATTGTTCATAGAGGAACTTGGCATTGAACACATAGATGCCCATGCTGGCCAGACACATGCCGGGTTTGCCGGGGATGGTTGCAGGATTCTGGGATTTTTCGGAGAATTCGACGACACGGGAATGATCATCAACTTGCATCACGCCGAAAGCAACTGCTTCTGCGACCGGTACCTCCAGACACGCCACGGTCATGTCCGCCTTGCTCTCCACATGAAAAGCGAGCAACTTGCCGTAATCCATTTTGTATACGTGATCGCCGCCCAATACCAATATGAAGTCGGGATTGGTCGAACGCAGAATATCGAGATTCTGGAATACCGCGTCTGCGGTACCTTGATACCAGTGACTTTCGTCGACCCTTTGCTGGGCTGGCAACAGGTCGATGAATTCCCCGAACTGTCCGTTCAGGAAAGACCAGCCGCGTTGAAGGTGCTGGATCAGGCTGTGTGATTTGTACTGCGTAGCTACGCCGATGTGGCGGATACCGGAATTCACGCAATTGGATAGCACGAAATCAATGATGCGGAATTTTCCGCCAAAAGGAACGGCAGGCTTGGCACGCCAATCGGTGAGCTGGTGAAGACGGCTGCCGCGGCCTCCTGCCAGCACCATTGCATAGGTGTTTTTGGTGATGCGACTGACAAAACGCGGTGCAGGGCTATCTACAGCAACGTGATATTTTTTTTGCAGATAACCCAACTCGGCATTCATTATTGCTTGCTCCGGATAAACTCTATAGCGTCCAATCATTATCGTTTACAATTGCCCTACTAGACAAGATATATGAGGTAATTTGTGGACAAGCTGATCGAGTCGCTGTTGCAGACACGTCTTTACGACCCTTTCGGTTTGCTCGGCCTGCACAAGGAAGGGGCAGATTGGGTCATCCGATATTACGAACCTCATGCAACCCAGGTCGTCCTGATAACCAGCAAAGATAGCGATACGCTCAAGCGCGTGCATCCGACCGGGATATTTGAATGGCGCGGCAAGGCTGAACCGTCTCTTCCCTATCGTTTGCGCATTCATTATGGCAGCGTGACCCACGATCTATTCGATCCCTACCAATTTCCATCCAGTATTTCACAGCAGGATTTGTATTTGTTCAGCGAAGGAAAA
Source organism: uncultured beta proteobacterium (assembly GCA_963827265.1). Taxonomy (GTDB): domain Bacteria; phylum Pseudomonadota; class Gammaproteobacteria; order Burkholderiales; family Gallionellaceae; genus Gallionella. The sequence goes on from CAWHAD010000016.1 coordinate 151,478, forward strand.
CTGCGCCAGGGCTATCGCATGCTCGGCTCGCATTCCATTGAAATCAAAGGGGTAAAGGGCGTCAGGTTTGCTGTTTGGGCGCCGAACGCGGAACGGGTCAGCGTGGTGGGTGAATTCAACCAGTGGGATGGCCGGTTGCATCCGATGCGTTCGCTGGGTTCGAGCGGTGTCTGGGAATTATTCTTACCGGAAATAAAAGAAGATGCGCTATACCGGTATGAGATACGCAATCGTGAAACCGGGCAGGTGCTGACCAAAACCGACCCGTATTCACAGGGTTATGAATTGCGCCCGGGGACGGCAGCACTTGCCGCCACCGCCAACCGGCATGAATGGAACGATGCGGAATGGTTGCGGCAGCGCGGCCAATGGGACTGGCTGCATGGCGCGATCAATATTTACGAGGTTCATGCCGGTTCGTGGAAACGCCACCCGGACGGCCGATTTCTACACCTACAATGAGTTGGCGACCGATCTGGTGCCCTACGTAAAGGGCATGGGCTATACCCATATCGAGTTAATGCCGATTTCCGAACACCCTTATGATGAATCGTGGGGTTACCAGGCGACCGGTTATTTCGCAGCGACCAGCCGCTTTGGTTCACCCGACGAGCTGCGCAATCTCGTCGACACCTGTCATCAGGCTGGAATCGGCGTGATCCTCGATTGGGTACCGGCCCATTTCCCTCAGGACAGTTGGGCGCTGGCGCGCTTCGACGGCACAGCGCTGTATGAACACGAAGACCCGCGTCTCGGTTTTCATGAGGACTGGGGTACCTATATATTCAACTTCGGGCGCAACGAAGTCAGGTCTTTCCTGATGTCCAGCGCCCATTTCTGGCTGTCGGAATTTCACTTCGACGGCCTGCGCGTGGATGCAGTCGCCTCCATGCTGTATCTGGATTATTCCCGCAAGGCGGGCGAATGGATACCCAACAAGTACGGTGGTCGCGAAAACCTCGAAGCGGTTGAATTCCTGCGCGAGATGAACATCATGGTGCATGACGAGTTTCCCGGCGCGTTGACCATGGCTGAAGAATCCACCGCCTGGCCGGGGGTGTCGCGTCCGGTCTATCTGGGCGGCCTGGGGTTCTCGATCAAATGGAACATGGGCTGGATGAACGATACGCTGAGTTATTTTTCCCATGACCCGATACATCGACGCTACCACCACAACGAACTGACGTTCGGCCAGCTTTATGCCTACACCGAAAACTTCGTGCTCCCGTTTTCCCATGATGAAGTCGTGCATGGAAAGGGTTCGCTGTTGTCTAAAATGCCTGGCGATGCCTGGCAGAAATTCGCAAACCTGCGTTTGCTGTTGACTTACCAGATGACCAGTCCGGGCAAAAAACTCAACTTCATGGGTAACGAAATCGCGCAGGGACGAGAGTGGCAATCCCGCTGGGAACTGGAATGGTGGCAGCTGGGCCAGGAGCTGCACCACGGCGTGCAAAACCTGGCTCACGACCTGAATCAGCTCTACAGCAAGCTGACGGCATTGCACGACCAGGATTTTCAGCATGAAGGCTTTTCATGGATAGACTGCAACGATGCGGAAAAATCCGTACTTTCCTACCAGCGCCGCGCACGCGACGGCTCCAGTGCCATCATCGCGCTGAATCTGACTCCCGTGCCGCGCAACCGCTATCGCATCGGTTTGCCCACGCAAGCCAAGTATCGTGAAGTGCTGAACAGTGACTCGCAATATTATTCGGGTAGCAACATCGGCAATGCCGGATCGATCAATGGGGAAACGATCCCGTGGATGGGATTGCCCTACTCTGCCGAGATTGCCCTGCCCCCGCTGGCCGGTGTCATTCTGATACCCGAGGCATGATCCCTGGCCGTTGATTTAAACTGATCGAAATGTCAAAACTTACCAAATCTGCCGCCTGGCAGGCGCTCCGAGCGCATTACACTGACATCCAGCCTCTCCAGATGCGCCAGATGTTTCTCGATGACCCCTCACGCTTCGACAGGTTTTCGCTGCGGATAGACAAACTTCTATTTGATTACTCCAAGAACCGGATTAACAGCGAAACGATCAGGTTGCTGGTTGCGCTGGCTGAACAAGCCAGGTTGCAGTCCGGCATCGAAAGCATGTTCCGCGGTGAAAAAATAAATTCCACCGAACACCGCGCAGCGCTGCATACCGCGCTGCGCAACCGCTCCGGACGACCGGTCCAGGTAGACGAAAAGGACGTGATGCCGGATATACGGCGTGTACTCGGGCTGATGCGCCGCTTCTCCGATGCGGTGCGAAGCGGGGAGCATACCGGCCATACCGGGAAGGCCATCCGTGACATCGTCAACATCGGCATCGGCGGCTCCGATCTCGGCCCGCTGATGGTGTGCGAGGCGCTCAAACCTTATGCGAAGCAGCATCTGCGCGCACACTTTGTTTCCAATGTGGACGGCACACAGCTGGTCGAGACTCTTGAACAACTGGATGCGGAAACCACGCTGTTCATCGTCAGTTCGAAAACCTTTACGACCCAGGAAACCCTGACCAATGCCCATTCAGCACGGGCATGGCTGGTCTCGAAACTGGGCGATGAGCAGGCCGTGGCCAGACATTTTGCCGCCGTATCAACCAACCTTGAGGCGACCGCCAAGTTCGGCATTAACCCTCAGAACGTGTTCGAATTCTGGGACTGGGTCGGCGGGCGTTATTCCCTGTGGTCGGCGATCGGCCTGCCCATCGCACTGTATCTCGGCATGGACAGGTTCGAGGAATTGCTGGACGGGGCGTATGCGATGGATGAACATTTCCGAACTGCCGCTCCGGACAGGAATATCCCCGTGCTGATGGGAATGCTGGGCATCTGGTACGGCAATTTTTTCGGCGCGGGATCCAACGCGGTGCTTCCCTACGACCAGTACCTGCACCGATTCCCGGCCTACCTGCAGCAACTGGAGATGGAAAGCAACGGCAAGCGCGTGGATCGAGATGGCAATGCGGTGGATTACGACACCGGAATGGTGATCTGGGGCGAACCCGGCACCAACGGCCAACACGCCTTCTACCAGCTCATCCATCAGGGCACGCGGATGATACCGGCGGATTTCCTCGCCCCGCTGCAAAGCCAGAATCCGCTCGGCGAACACCACAAAATCCTGCTAGCCAATTGTTTTGCGCAGACCGAAGCGCTGATGGTCGGCAAGACTGCCGCCGAAGCGCGCGCCGAACTGGAAGCGCAGGGCCTGCGTGGCGAAGCGCTTGAAGCCCTGCTGCCGCACAAGGTATTTCCCGGCAACAAGCCAACCAATACCCTGCTGTTCGACCGGCTCGATCCGCACACGCTGGGTATGCTGATCGCGCTGTACGAGCACAAGGTATTCGTGCAAAGCCTGGTGTGGAACATCAACCCGTTCGACCAGTGGGGTGTGGAACTGGGCAAGCAGCTGGCGGGAAAGATCCTTCCGGAATTGCACGAAGGGGCTTCATCAACCGGACATGACGCCTCGACCAGCGGGCTGATCCGGTATTACCGCGACCACCGCTAGCCAGCCAGAGTCTATTTCGGTCAGATCGCGGTCCCGGTGAATTCCAGATCCTCGGCATAGGGTTTGCTGGGATACTGGAATGCGATCGGACCGTCCGGTTCGGCATGGACGAGTTGCCTGACAAACGGGTCTTCCGATCCGATCATATCCGCAACATCGCCAGCAGCGACGACAACCCCGTCATGAATGAAGTACACATAGTCGACGATCTTGAGTGATTCTGACAGATCGTAAGTCACGACGACCGAGGTCACACCCAGCGCGTCATTCAGCTTGCGGATCAGGTTCGCGATGGTGTTCAGAGAGATCGGGTCGAGTCCGGCAAACGGCTCGTCATAGATGATCAGTGCAGGATCGGTTGCGATCGCCCGCGCCAGCGCGACACGCCGTTCCATGCCGCCTGACAGTTCACCCGGCATCAGGTCGCGCGCATTGCGCAAACCGACCGCATGCAGCTTCATCAGAACCAGATCGTGGATCAGCTCTTCCGGAAGAGCCGTGTGCTCGCGCATCGGAAAGGCCAGATTGTCGTAGACCGACATGTCGGTGAACAAGCCGCTCACCTGGAACATCATCCCCATTTCCAGTCGCATCTTGTAGAGTTCGTCGTTCCCGAGTTCGTGTACAACCTTGCCCATGAATTTCACGGAACCGCGCGACGGACGCAACTGGCCGCCGAAATGGCGCAACAATGTGGTCTTGCCGCATCCGCTGATGCCGAGGATGCCGACAATCTTGCCGCGCGGAATGGTCATGTTGATGCCTTTGAGCACCTCCCGCTTTCCATAGGCAAAATGCAGGTCGCTGACCTCGACAATGTTTTCCGGCAACTGGCGCATTATCTTTCACTCCTGTTGTGGCACTTCGTACGATAAACTGCCGGCACCAGGCTACATGCCGGTGCGTTGCAGAATTGTAATCCTCCTCATATCAACCAGGCCACCCCTATTTCGATGACATCCCGTTCAGCCCAGCAGACACTCACAGCCCGGCAGATACTCCGGGATGTATTCGGGTATCACGAATTCCGTGGCGAGCAGCAGGCAATCATAGAACATGTCCTTGCTGGCGGCGATGCGCTGGTATTGATGCCGACTGGCGCCGGAAAATCGCTGTGTTTCCAGATTCCCGCCCTATTGCGTCCGGGGGTTGCCATTGTCATTTCGCCACTGATCGCGCTAATGCAGGATCAGGTCGATGCATTGTGCCAGCTCGGTGTGAAAGCCGCTTTTCTCAATTCAAGCATCAGCGCAGATGCCGCGCGCGAAGTGCAAAGCCGGCTGCGCCTGGGCGAACTCGAACTGCTCTATGTTGCCCCGGAACGATTGCTGATGCCAGGCTTTCTGGCGCTGATGGAACAGGTCCGGGAAGCACCGGGGATCGCGCTGTTTGCGATCGATGAGGCGCATTGCGTCTCGCAATGGGGCCATGATTTCCGTCCCGAATACCGTGCACTGACGGTATTGCACGAGCGTTTCCCCTCTGTACCCCGCATCGCGCTGACTGCAACTGCCGATATGCCGACACGCGGGGAGATTGTCGAACGGCTGGCACTGGAACAGGCACGCCAATTCGTTTCCAGCTTCGACCGCCCCAATATTCGCTACGTCGTCACACAAAAGAATAATCCACGCAATCAGTTACAGAAGTTTATTGAAGAAGAACATCATGATGATGCGGGTATTGTTTATTGCCTTTCGCGCAAGAAAGTCGAGGAAACCGCCGCATGGCTGCAACAGCGCGGTCGGGTAGCGCTGCCCTATCACGCCGGGATGGACGCCGCGACACGCAGCAACAATCAGAGCCGCTTCCTGCGCGAGGAAGGCATTGTGATGGTGGCGACCGTCGCGTTCGGTATGGGAATCGACAAACCCAATGTGCGCTTCGTGGCACATCTCGACCTGCCCAAAAGCATGGAAGGCTATTACCAGGAAACCGGCCGTGCCGGGCGCGACGGGTTGCCGGCAAATGCATGGCTGGCCTATGGTCTGGGCGATGTGGTGACGATGCGCCAGATGATAGACAACGGCGAGGCCGGCGAAGAACGCAAGCGCCTGGAACGGCAGAAACTCGACGCGCTGCTCGGATACTGCGAATCCACTGCCTGCCGCCACCAGTCCATGCTGCGCTATTTCGGGGAAGCCCATCCGGGCAACTGCGGCGCGTGCGACAACTGCCTGGAACCGGCAGAAACCTGGGATGCGACAGAAGCGGCGCAAATGGCATTGTCCTGCGCATACCGCACCGGACAGCGCTTCGGCACCGGTCACCTTATCGACGTGCTGGCCGGCAACATCACCGAACGGGTCGGGAAATTCGGTCATGAAGCAATTTCCACTTTCGGCATCGGCAAGGAAATAAGCGCAGCGCAATGGCGCAGCGTGTTTCGCCAACTGGTGGCGGGCGGCCTGCTGGAAGCAGACAGTGCCGCTTACGGTGGACTTAAACTCACCCCAGCCGCTCGCCCGGTTCTGCGCGGCGAGCAATCCCTGTCGCTGCGCCGCGACATCAAACCGGCCAAACGCGGTGCGCAACGCAGGTACAGGCAACCCTTTGCCGGAGCAAACGATGATCCGCTGTGGCTCGCCCTCAAGGCCAAGCGCATGGAACTCGCCCGCCAACAGGGGGTGCCTCCCTACGTGATCTTTCACGACAGCACCCTGCTGGATATGCTCAGGTGCCGTCCCGCGACGCTGGACGAAATGGCCAAGGTCAGCGGTGTCGGACAGGCCAAACTGGCGCGCTACGGGGAAGCATTCCTGAGTGTGCTGGCATGATATGTTTCAGTTGGAGTTGTCATGCATAACTGCGGACATTCAGAAAACATCAATGACTGATGATGCCTAAGGGTTATTGTATGTTTCACGCTTTATCGATTATCCTCGACTCATAAGAATGAGAATCGGGGTCGGCGTGCCATCTTCTTCCAATTTGAATATCGAGCAAGAACTCCCGCACAATGTTGCATACCGACTGCGCCTCCTGGATGTGCTGGATCAGGTCACGCAAGTCAGCCTAACCAGCGAGAGCATGGATGAAGTGATGCGCGGCTTGCTGGATCTGGTCCTCGATGTTTTCGAAGCGGACCGGGCCTGGTTCCTGTTTACCTGCGATCCGACTGCCCCAACCTGGACGATTCCGCTGGAACGCACGCGGCCGCAATGGCCCGGGCTGTTCACGCAAGGCGCTGACATTCCGATGGACAGCTTAATATCCGCAATATTCAGCGAGTTGCTCGGTGCAGACGGGACGATCCAGTATTATCCCAATTCGGATCACCCCGTCCCGCCACCGATTTCGGAGCATTTCTCGGTCAAGTCACAATTGATGGTCGCGCTGCGGCCGAAGATCGGCAAACCCTGGGTATTCGGCCTGCACCACTGCGAACGGGGGGTCATCCACGACGATGATGATCTGCGACTTTTTACCTCGCTGGCACATCGGGTTTCGGACACGCTTAGCGTTTTTATTTCGACGCGGCAGTTGCGCGAGAGCGAAGAACGCTGGAAATTTGCTTTGGAAGGCGCGGGGGAAGGCGTGTGGGACTGGAATCCGCAAACTGATGTCGCCTCGTTCTCCAGGCGATGGAAGGAAATCATCGGCTATGCCGAGGATGAATTTCCGGATAAGGGCGCTGCTTGGGCAGATCATCTGCATCCCGATGACAAGGACCGCGTGTTGTCCGTTCTTAGGGATTATATGACGGGAAACCAACTCTATTATGTCGTCGAGTTCCGCATGCGCTGCAAGGACGGTTCATGGAAATGGATATTGGCCAGGGGAAAACTGGTCAGTCGCGATGCGGATGGAAATCCATTGCGGATAATCGGGACACACACCGATATCAGCGAACGCAAACTGGCCGAAAACCAGCTCCACATTGCAGCGATCGCGTTCGAAGCGCAGGAAGGCATCATGATCACCGACGCCGATAATGTGATCCTCCGGGTGAACCGTTCGTTCACCAATATCACCGGTTACACGGCCGAAGAAGTCACCGGGCATAATCCGAGGATACTCGCGTCCGGTCGCCATGATGCCGACTTTTTCGCGGCCATGTGGCGTGACATCCGGTCTATCGGCTGCTGGGACGGTGAAATCTGGAACCGGCGCAAGAACGGCGAAGTCTATCCGGAACGGCTAACCATCACGGCGGTGAAGGACCCAAAAGGCGTTGTAACGAATTACGTGGCCACCATCGTCGACTTCACGATGAACAAGGCGTCGGAAGAAAAAATCAAGAAGATGGCGTTTTACGACCATCTCACGCTTCTGCCCAATCGTCAGCTGCTGATGGACCGGCTCAAACATGCACTGTCTTCCAGTGCGCGCAACGGAAAGGAAGGCGCGCTGCTGTTCATCGACCTGGACAATTTCAAGACACTCAACGACACCCTGGGCCACAGCGTCGGCGATTTGCTTCTGCAACAGGTTGCGCAACGACTGGAGACCTGCGTGCGCGAAGGCGACACCGTATCCCGATTCGGCGGGGATGAGTTCGTTGTCCTGCTGGAAAACCTTAGCGAGGATCCCGTCCAATCGGAGGCACAGACTGAAACTGTCTGCGAAAAGATTCTTGCGGCGCTCAACAAACCATACCTGCTTGCCGACCACGAATACCATAGCACTTCCAGCATCGGGGCAACCCTGTTCAGCGGCCATCAACAGACACCGGAGATCATCCTGAAGCAAGCTGACCGTGCGATGTATCTGGCCAAGAATGCAGGCCGCAATGCAGTGCGTTTTTTTGGCCGGCAGACGGGCTGACCGACAGGGTTCTGCAGGGAGACCTGCCTTCGGATCCATCAAACAGGGACCGGTAACCCGCAATTCCGCATTTCAGCCGTTCAAGATCGCTCGTTCAATTGCCCGGAATTTGCACAATTTGGCCGAACTGAAGGTAAACTTCGCCCCATGAACACTCAAGTATCACAGGCCACAGCCCCCGGATCCTATTCTCTGGGAGAGGATGACTATGACGAAATGCTCGATAGTCAGGGGAAGGTACGACCCCATTGGTCCGCTCTAATGCACGAGATGGATAAGCTTGGCAGCGCAGAGATGGAACTGCGGCGCAAGGAAGCCCTCAAGCTGCTTCACGAGAATGGCGTTACTTACAATGTCTACGGGGATTCAGGAGGTTCAAGCCATCCCTGGAAACTGGATCCGGTGCCGCTGATGATCTCCGGAGAAGAATGGCGCGAGATTGAAGCTGGCCTGTTGCAGCGTGCCGAATTGCTGAACATGATCCTGGCCGATCTATATGGCCCCCGGGAACTCACCAAAAAAAATCTGCTGCCGCATGAACTGATATACAACCACGGAGGATTTCTGCGCGCCTGTGATCAGGTCAAGCTGATCGGTCAACACCAGCTGATACTTTACGCGGCAGACCTCGCGCGTGGGCCAGACCAAAAGATGTGGGTGGTCAGCGATCGCACCCAAGCGCCGTCTGGCGCAGGTTATGCACTGGAGAACCGCGTAGCTGTATCACGTGTGATGCCTAATATATTCCGCCACTCCAAGACGCGCCGGCTTGCAAGCTTCTTCAAGTCGATGCATTCCGGGCTGACTTCCATTGCGCCGCCTCATGCAGAATCGCCTCGCATCGTGATCCTCACTCCGGGGCCATTTAACGAGACTTACTTCGAACACGCTTATCTGGCCGCCTTTCTTGGCTATCCGCTGGTACAGGGCGACGACCTCACGGTACGTGACGGTTATGTCTGGATGAAATCACTGACCGGATTGAAGCGTGTGGACGTGATCATTCGTCGCGTGGATGACACTTACTGTGACCCGCTGGAGCTGCGTGCAGATTCCCGGTTGGGAGTAACCGGTTTACTGGAAGTTGCGAGGCGCGGCAATGTCGCAATCGCCAACCCCTTGGGGAGCGGCATACTGGAAAATCCAGGCATCCAGCCTTTCCTCCCCGGGATCGCCAAGCACTTCCTGGGTGAGACACTTAAATTGCAATCCGCAGCCACCTGGTGGTGTGGCCAGCCGCTGGAGATGGATTATGTGCTGGCCAACCTTGACAAGCTGGTCATCAAACCGATTTATCGCGCCCACGGAACCAGTCCGGTGTTGGGCCACCTGCTCAGCCAGGCACAACTTGCTGAATTACGTGAACGCATTCTTGCCAATCCTGCTTTTTATGTCGGACAGGAACATGTCAGTTTTTCTACTGCACCTTGTGTCATCCCGCAGGGCTTTGAGCCACGCAAGGTAATGCTGCGTTGTTTTGCCGTAGCCGGCCGAAATGGCTACGAGGTCATGCCGGGAGGATTGAGCAGCAGCGCGCCTGAAAAAGGCGACATGTTGATCTCGGGGCGGACTGGAAGTATCAGCAAAGATACCTGGGTGATTGCCACCGGGCCGGAGAAGTACGAAACCGCGAGAAACATCGGCGCATCGACGACAAGTGGAAATGAACATGCACTACCCAGCAGGGCTGCGGATAACATCTACTGGGTCGGACGTTATGCCGAGCGCGCGGAAGGCAGTATCCGCTTGCTGCGCGCAACCGTAAAAAAATTGTACGTCAATCCGAACAATGATGACCAGGATTACCAGGAGAGTCTGCAATGTCTGGTACGTGCGGTAACCAACCTGACCGGCACCTGGCCGGGCTTTCTGGATGAAGATCATGCAGCCTTGCTGAAATCGCCGGAGTCCGAACTCATTTCCGTTGCGCTGGATGAACAGCGTAGCGGAAGTATTGCCAATTTGCTGCGTAATCTGGTGCGCACCGGGTACTCAGTTCGAGATCTCTGGTCCACTGATATCTGGCGGGTAATGGACGACATGGATGAATATCTCACCCAGCCCCAGCAACTCGGCGAAAATGCGCTATGGAAATTGCAGGAACTCATGGATCGCCAAATCACCACGTTAAGTGCTTTCAGCGGCTTGTCCATGGAAAACATGACGCGCGGCAACGGCTGGCTGTTCCTCGATATTGGTCGCCGGCTGGAACGCGGCATGTTGACAATCTCGATACTGCGCAACGTTCTGTCTGCGCATCATCCCCATGTCGTGGAAGCTCAACTCATCGAATCCCTGTTGGACACCAGTGACAACACAATCTGCTACCGTCAGCAATATCGCAGCTATTTTGAGTTGTCTGCCTTTCTTGAATTGCTGCTGCTCGACACCAACAATCCCCGCTCGCTTGCTTTCCAGATCGATTGCCTGAAAAGTCATGTCGCAAAATTACCAGGCACCCACAAGGGGCAGCGCTTGAGCACAGAACGGCGTCTGATGCTGGAGGCAAGCTCCATGCTTGATCTGCTTAACCTGAGTGATCTGCTGGTGGTTTCCGGAGATGGTATCCGCGAGAATCTGGACCAGCAGTTGAGTCGGCTCTACTATCTGCTGTCTACATTGTCTGAAGCCATCACTGCCGAGTATTTCCGCCACGACAGCAGTCCCCAACCGCTTTAAAATTATTGTCAGTTTGCACAAATCGTATCTGCTCGTATCTGCACGCCTACAAGCAGCAGCCATTATTCAAATCTTAAAGGTGAACTTGTGCGCTACCGCATCATCCACACCACTTCTTATGAATATTCCGGCCTGGTCGGGCATTCTTACAACGAAGCCCGCTTGTTACCGCGCGAGTGTCAACACCAGAACCTGATTTCCGCTCGCCTTGAGATCACACCCAAGGAAAGTGACTTTCGCGTCAGGAAAGATTTTTTCGGTAACACGATCGCTTATTTTGCGATTACCGAACCACACAACATATTCACCATTACTGCCATCAGCGAAGTGGAGGTGCTTGGCAATGTCAGGCAACTCGATCTTTCCCGGAGTACTTCGTGGGAGGACGTCAAGGAAATACTGCAGCAGGACAAACACACTGAAGTGCTGGATGCGCGCCAGTACACACTGGATTCGCCCTATATCATTACCAGTCCCGATCTGGCAGCTTATGCACAACCATCCTTCACGCAAGGCAGGCCACTGTTTGAAGCAGTCTATGACCTGATGCAACGCATCCACCGGGATTTCACTTTTGATCCGGAATTCACCACCCTGTCCACTCCGGTGCAAACAGTGCTGGAGCACCGGCGCGGCGTATGTCAGGATTTTGCCCACCTCGCCATAGGCTGCATCCGCTCCTATGGCCTGGCTGCCCGCTATGTCAGCGGCTATATCGAAACCCTGCCGCCTCCCGGCCAGGAAAAACTGGTTGGCTCAGATGCCTCGCACGCGTGGATCTCGGTCTACCTGCCCGATGCAGGCTGGATGGACTTTGACCCGACCAATAATCAAATCCCCGGTGATCAACACATCACCGTTGCATGGGGTCGTGGTTATGGCGATGTCACCCCGCTCAAGGGCGTGGTTTTCGGCGGACAGAACCACGAACTCAAGGTATCGGTGGATGTGGCAAGGCTGGATCAGTAAGGAAGGCCGAAACGCGAATATTGCCGAGCGCCATTCACCCCCATCCTTGTATTACCGGACGAGTCGATCGCTTCCGGATAAGTCGAATTTTCTCATTGCAGCAGAAAAGCTGGACACCAGGTCATTTACTGCGTAATCGGTTGACTGATCCAGTTGATTGTTTCGTTCGATGGAATCGACTTTCCGGGTCAGGCGGGAAAGCCTGACGTCAGACAAACCCGTGTCACTCGCTTCCCAGACTGTTGTGACCGGATTCAGGCGGACAAGCTGGGCCTCGATTCTGACCGGTCGGCTGACCACGTCCAGAGCCCAGAATCCGGCATATGATTCTGCCGACTCCTCAACGCCCTCCTGGACCAGATAAGCGCCCGCCGCAGCCCTGGCCGCTGATGAACCGGTGTAGGCGATGGCCCCTGCAATTGCCAGTGTTGATGTTATTTCAAAGGTGATATAGCCATCCCGCCATGATTTCGGGGTCAGACCATAATCGCTAATGCCAAATCTGAATAGCGCATCCGCACCTGTGACAGCCCTGAGCCGATCAGCCTGGTCCTGCGTTATCGGACTATCAAAATTCATTCTGCCGATTTCGCTGATAATCGGGCTCTGTTCTGCCGGCGGATTGATGATGTCGAGCCTGGGCTGCTTGTCCAGGGCGTCATTCATTGAAGCCAGAGCGTATTCCCGGGAATGCTGCTCTCCCAGGTTAATTCGTTCTGCCGAATCTGGCGAACCCGGTTTGATTTTATCCGGCGTGAAAACTGCCTGAAGCCTTTCCTTGTCGATCGTAACCGGGGATTCCATGACCAGCGTCCTGATCGGCTCGTTCATATGCGCTTGCTCAAAGCGCAGCATATTATTGTTTGCGGCACACCCTGCCACGCAAACAACGGTCACGCAACAGGATGCGACTTGAAGGTATTGTGTTGCGGTCAACGTGATTCCCTTACATTCATGAATTCAGCCCGTTTCAATTATGAATTGACTCGGACCGCGCCGATGCCAGGATTTGACGAACGATGCTGGCGTGCTCTGCTCTATATTTGTTAATCTTCTTGCCGTTTTCGGGCCTGCCAGCGCAGATCCAGCGTATACGGAAAATCCGGGTTAAGTGTTTCCGGCGGCCATTCGGCAGATTTATGTTCGGGCATGTGACCATGATCCCAGAAGCGGCTCACGCGGCGGGCTTCGGCCTCGTAGGCGTTGACCGGCAGCGTATCGTAACTGCGCCCGCCGGGATGGCTGACGTGGTAGGTGCAGCCGCCGACCGCGCGACCGCTCCAGGTGTCTATGATGTCGAAAACCAGCGGTGCCTGCACCCCTATGGTTGGATGCAGTGCAGAAGGCGGGTTCCAGGCGCGGTACCGCACACCTGCGATCATTTCGCCCGGAGTCGAGGTGGCGCGCAATGGTACACGCCGCCCGTTGCAGGTCAACGCATAGCGCTCCCCCATCGCGCCGATCAGTTTGACCTGCAGGCGTTCGACGGACGAATCGACGTAGCGCGCCATGCCGGTGCTGGTAATTTCCTCGCCCAGCACATGCCACGGTTCGATGGCCTGGTGCAATTCGAGTTGCAGGTCATCGACCTGCAATGTTCCCATGTGTGGAAAGCGAAACTCCAGGAACGGAGCGATCCATTCGGGTTTGAAATCGAAGCCCGCGTCCTGCAGGTCGCGCGCGACATCGTGAATATCGCTGGCAATGAAATGTGGCAGCATGAAGCGGTCGTGCAATTGTGTTCCCCAGCGCACCAGCGGCTTTTTGTATGGCGTTTTCCAGAACCACGCTACCAGCGAGCGCAACAGCAGCATCTGCATCAGGCTCATCCGGGCGTGCGGCGGCATTTCGAAGGCGCGCAGTTCCAGCAGGCCGAGGCGGCCGGTTTCCGAGCCGGGCGCATAGAGCTTGTCGATGCAGAATTCGCTGCGATGGGTATTGCCGGTCATGTCCACCAGCAGGTTGCGCAATAGCCTGTCCACCAGCCACGGGCTGGGGACTTCCCCCTCCGGCATCTGCTGAAAGGCGATCTCCAGTTCGTACAAGTTGTCATTGCGCGCTTCGTCCACGCGCGGTGCCTGGCTGGTGGGGCCGATGAACAGGCCGGAGAACAGATAGGAAAGCGCCGGATGGTGCTGCCAGTATGTGATCAGGCTGCGCAGCAGATCGGGGCGGCGCAGCATCGGGCTGTCGGCTGGCGTAATGCCGCCCAGCGTAACGTGGTTTCCACCACCGGTGCCCGTGTGACGACCGTCCAGCATGAATTTTTCGGTGCCCAGCCGCGTCACTCGGGCCAGTTCATAAAGGGTGGTGGTGTTGTGCACCAGCTCTTTCCAGCTCGTTGCGGGATGGATGTTGACCTCGATCACGCCCGGATCGGGTGTGACCGGCAAGCGCGTGAGACGCAGGTCGTGCGGCGGCTGATAGCCTTCGATAATGACAGGCAGCTTTAATTCGCTGGCGGTCGCCTCGATGGACGCGATGATGTCCAGGTAATGTTCCAGCGCGGTAGTGGGCGGCAGGAACACATGTAAACGACCATCGCGGCTTTCCACCGTCAATGCGGTATGCGGCGTGTATTTCGGGTTGGTCGGTGCAACTTCGTCGTCGGCTGCTTCCATTTCGGTAGGATGCGCCGCGTTCTTGCTGGTCGTGCTATATCTGCGGCTGACTTCGGAATCGATGTCACCGAGGGGTTCCACGTTTTCGAACAGGCTGCGCTCGTGCTCATGGTCGCGATCTTCGTAGGCCATCCATGGCAGGCTGTTCAACGGCAGGCGCAAACCCATCGCCGAATCGCCGGGCACCAGAAACATCTCGCCGCGTCGGAATTCCCACGCGCTGCTGCTCCAGGTATTTATTTTGTGGCTCCAGTGCAGCGGCAGCACGTAACCGACCGGCTCGCCCAGATCTTCACTCAGCACTTTGCTGAGTCGCTTGCGCTCGAGATCATCTTTCAAACCCACCTTGAGTGGATCGAGATTCTTGGGCACCAGACCTTCCTGCAATAAATAATAGAGCGGGTCTTCGTAGCCGGGCAGGATATGCTTGCCTTTCAGCCCGAGCCGTTTCGCCAGTTCGCGGATGAAGCGCTCGGCATGTTCGCGCGTAAATCCGTAATCCTTGTTCTCGTCCGCCTGCAAGGCGGGATTCTTCCAGACCGGCTTGCCGTCCTTGCGCCAGAACGCGGCGAGTTGCCAGCGCGGCAGCGGTTCGCCCGGATACCATTTGCCCTGGCCCAGATACAGCAGGCCGCCGGGTGCAAAATTGTCGCGCAGCCGCCGCATCAGCTCTCCGGCAAGCTTGCGCTTCTGTTTGCCGTCGGCATCGGTGTTCCATTCCGGCGCATCCATGTCATCGATGGAAACAAAGGTCGGCTCTCCACCCATGGTGAGGCGCACGTCACCTTGTTTCAGCAAATCATCCACCTTTTCGCCGAGCGCATTAATGTCTGACCACTGCTTGTCGGAATAGGGCTTGGTAACGCGCGGGTCTTCATGGATGCGGGTGACGCTGTTGCTGAAGGTAAAAGTCGTGTTGGCCTGGCCGCTGAATCCACCCGTGACAGGGGCGGCACTGGTGTAATCGGCGGAACAGGCGAGCGGGATATGCCCCTCCCCCGCAAACAGTCCCGAGGTCGGATCGAGACCGATCCAGCCGGCACCGGGAATATAAACTTCAGTCCACGCATGCAGGTCGGTAAAATCCTTGTCGGTACCTGAAGGACCGTCCAGTGACTTCACATCTGCCACCAGTTGCACCAGGTATCCCGACACGAAGCGCGCCGCCAGTCCGAGGTGGCGCAGAATCTGCACCAGCAACCAGCCGGAGTCGCGGCAGGAGCCGAGTTTATTCTCCAATGTGTGCTCGCAGGTTTGCACGCCTGGCTCCATGCGCACGGAATAATTCACGGCTCGTTGCACACGCTGGTTGATCGCGACCAGGAAATCGACGATGCCCTGCGGATTCAAGTTGGTTTGATCAAGAAATTCCTGCAGCAACGGACCGCGTTCGACAATTTCCAGATAAGGGGAGAGTTCCTTGAGCAGTTGTTCGGGATATTTGAACGGATATTTTTCAGCGTATTCTTCCAGGAAGAAATCAAAGGGGTTGATGACCGTCATTTCGGCAATCAAATCGACCGCTATGGAAAGCATTTCGCATTTTTTCGGGAATACCACCCGTGCCAGATAATTGCCGACCGGATCCTGCTGCCAGTTCATGAAATGCTCTTCCGGCAGAATTTTGAGCGAATAGGCGGAAATCGGCGTGCGCGAATGCACCGCCGGGCGCAGCCGGAATATGTGTGGCGTCAGTTGAACCGGGTGGTCGTAGTGGTAGGTGGTTTTGTGACTGATTGCAACGCGTATGGTCATTTCACGAAGCGCTTTCCGCTTGCAACAGCCGTATAAGCCACTGGAATTTTCTGGAATTGACCTTGTTGCCTTGCTTGTGGTGAGTAAGTGAAATCATCAGGTTCTCGAAAGGTAAATCGTTGGGAGTGCACTGCGCTGTTTGACATTACGCCATGATGGCAGATAGTGCCGCCATTGTATCTTATCGGGTTAACCCGGATTGCCGACCATCCAACCCTGCTGATGGCCGGCGATGTGAAATTCGCATGTCAGACCGTGCTCGACGACACATTAAGAAAGGTGTTCTGGATTTCACTGCCGAGCGCGTAGTTGCGTTCAATAAATTCCTGCAGGAATTCGTGCAAGCCCTGCTGGAATATATCTTCCATGCGACCGTAATGCAGGCTCGCATGAAGTTCGCCGGCGAGCCGCAGACATTCCCAGCCGCGGGTCAAGCACAGTTGCTCGAGTATCGGCGTGACTTCATCGAGACAGGCGTGCAGCGAGCGCGGCATATCTTGGCGCAGCACCAGCAACTCGGCCACGCGCCATGATTCTATCGTGTCGCTGAATATTTTCTGGTAGGACACCAGCGCACTGACCGATCGCAATATTGCGCTCCATTCGTAGTAGTCCATCGCCCCGCCCACATCGGCTGCAGACGGAAGCAGCAGGTGATACTTTACGTCCAGCAGCCTGGCAGTATTGTCTGCGCGCTCCATGAAAGTGCCAAGGCGCACGAAATTGAAAGCATCGTCGCGCAGCATGGTGCCGTAGGTTACCCCGCGAAACAGGTGCGAACTGGATTTCACCCAGTCGCAAAACTCCTCGGGCTTGTCCAGCACCGAATTTTCGCTGGCAATGTTGTGAAATTCGATCCACATCGCATTGATGTTTTCCCACATTTCCGTGGACATTGCCGCGCGCACCGCACGGGCGTTTTCCCGTGCCCTGTTCAGCGCGCTGACGATGCTCGATGGATTTCGCTCATCCAGAGCCAGGAACCTGATCACATTGGCGGTACTGTACTCTCCGTAATAATCCTCGAATGCAGTGGTGGTATCTGCGATCAACACTGCCGGCCGCCACTGGCTTGCCTCGTTGTGGTATGCGTTTGGCATCAGCGACATGTGGTTGGTGACATCCAGAACACGCGCGATATTCTCGGCCCGTTCGATATACCTGGCCATCCAGTAAAGATGATCTGCGGTTCTACTGAGCATCGTTCAATACCCAGGTGTCCTTGGTGCCGCCGCCTTGCGAGGAATTGACGACAAGGGAACCTTCATTCAGCGCCACCCTGCACAGTGCACCCGGGATCAGCGTGACTGTTTTGCCCGACAGCACGAAGGGGCGCAGATCGACATGTCGCGGGGCGATGCCCTGCTCCACCAGTGTCGGGCAGGTGGACAGTGCCAGCGTGGGCTGGGCGATGTAATTGCCGGGATCGGCTGTGATGCGCGAGCGAAACTCCTCGATCTGGGACTTGCCGGCAGCCGGACCGACCAGCATGCCGTAGCCGCCAGAGCCGTGGACTTCCTTGACGACCAGTTCTGCAAGGTGCTCCAGTATGTACTTGCGGTCCGCCGCGATGGATGCCTTGTAGGTCGGCACGTTGGACAGTATCGGTTCTTCGCCGAGGTAGAAGCGCACCATGTCGGGCACATAGGTGTAGGTTGACTTGTCATCGGCGACACCGGTGCCGATCGCATTCGCCAAAGTCACGCCGCCGTTGCGGTATACCGATACCAGTCCCGGTACGCCCAGCATGGAATCTTTCCGGAATGCCTGCGGATCGAGAAAATCGTCGTCGATGCGGCGGTAAATGACGTCCACCCGCTGCGGTCCTTCAGTGGTGCGCATGAACACCGCATTGCCCTTGACGAACAGGTCCTGGCCCTCGACCAGTTCGACGCCCATTTGCTGCGCAAGGAATGCATGCTCGAAATAGGCGCTGTTGTATGCCCCGGGCGTCAGCAGCACGACGGTGGGGTTGCTTACCCCGGGTTGTGCCGTAGCACGCAGGTTGTTCAGCAGCACCTGCGGAAAATGCTCGACGGGGGCAACCGAATAACGGCGGAACAGCTCCGGGAACAGCCGCATCATCATCTTGCGGTCTTCCAGCATGTAGGAAACGCCGGAAGGCGTGCGCAAATTGTCTTCAAGCACGTAGAACTGACTCTCGCCGGTACGCACGATGTCGATGCCGGCAATGTGTGCATAAATTCCGCCCGGCACATCGATACCCTGCATTTCCGGGCGGTACATTCCATTGTTCAGAAAGTCGGCCGGCAGAATGCCGGCCTTGATGATCTCCTGTCCGTGGTAAAGATCGTTCAAAAATGCGTTCAGTGCGCGCACGCGCTGGATCGCCCCGGCTGAAAGCAGTTCCCATTCGGCCGCGGAAATGATGCGTGGAACGATGTCGAAAGGTATCAGGCGCTCTGCTCCCGCATCTTCGCCGTAGACGTTGAAGGTAATGCCAACCCGCCTGAACAGCAGTTCGGCTTCACGGGATTTCAGGTTCAGTTTTCCAATGTTGGTGCATTGCAGCCAATGCGCAAATGTCTGATATACGTCCCGGACATTTCCGCCGGGTTCGCGCATTTCATCGTAGGCGTTGCTGATATTCATCTTCATAGATGAAGTAGCAGCAATGGTTGTGCCAACTAGAGATTTCTAGTCAATTCATTCCATTAGAAAAAAATCCTGCCAAACAAGTGCATGTTTGCACTCGAAACGGGCATGGCTAGCCGAATTCGCTTCAATATGATGCGGATTGATTGGTAGCGTAGATTTCGAGATTGAAGGCAGTCACATCAACCATTCCGTGTCGCCGGGATGGAATGATATTCGCTAATACTCAGCCCACAGACAGCGCGTTGACCGGTGTCAATTCCCAGATTTCCTCGTTGTATTCCCGGATGGTGCGGTCGCTGGAAAATTTGCCGCTGGCAGCAGAATTCAGAATGCTCATGCGCGTCCAGTGTTCCTGGTCGCGGAACGCTTCTGCCGCGCGCTGCTGCGCGTCGACAAAGCTGCGGAAGTCGGCAGTCGTCATCCAGTAATCGCCGTGCGAAGTCAGCGAATGGATAATGGGGTCGAAGATGTGCGGCTCGAACTGGTTGAAATGTCCCGATCCCAGCAACTGCATTACGCGGCGCAGGTCTTCATCTGCACCGATAATCTCGTGGGGATTATGTTGCATTCTTTTCGCTTCAACCTCTTCTGCAGTCAGTCCGAACAGGAAGAAATTGTCATCTCCCACCTCTTCGCGCATCTCGATGTTTGCGCCATCCAGCGTGCCTATGGTGAGCGCACCGTTCATCATGAATTTCATGTTTCCGGTGCCTGACGCTTCCTTGCCTGCCGTGGAAATCTGCTCGGACAGGTCGGTTCCCGGACAGATGATTTCCATTGCGGTCACGCGGTAGTTGGGGATGAACGCGACCTTGAGCAGATCGCCGACTGCGGGATCGTTATTGACGATCTGCGCGACATTGCACACCAGCTTGATGATGTTCTTTGCCATCACGTAGCCTGGAGCCGCCTTGCCGCCGATCAGCACGCAACGCGGCGTCCAGTTGTCGGAGTCGCCGCGTTTTATCCGGTCATAGAGATGGATTACATGCAGCACATTCAACAGTTGGCGCTTGTATTCGTGGATGCGTTTGACCTGTACGTCGAACAGCGCGCTGGTGTGAAAAATGATGCCGCAATCCTGCTGTACCAGTGCGGCAAGGCGCGCCTTGTTGGTCTGATGCGCTTCGCGCCATTTCTCCCTGAATACCGGATCGTCGGCAAGGGGAGCGAGCCGTTTCAACAGGGACAGATCGGTGACCCACCCGTCGCCGATCTTTTCGGTGATCAGTTTTCCGAGCGACGGATTGGCCCAAGCCAGCCAGCGGCGCTGGGTGACGCCATTGGTTTTGTTGTTGAACCGGTCCGGCCACAATTCATAAAAATCGCGGAACAGTGTTTGTTCCAGTAACTGAGAATGCAGCGCTGCGACACCGTTCACCGAAAAGCTTGCGACGATAGCCAGGTAAGCCATTCTGATCTGTGGATCAGCGCCTTCCTCGATGATGGACATGCGATTCTGTCTGTCCATGTCTCCGGGCCATTTCAGCAATACCTGGGCCAGATAGCGGGTATTGATTTCCATGATGATTTCGAGCAGTCGCGGCAACAGGTTCCTGAACATCCGCACCGGCCACTTTTCCAGCGCTTCCGGCAACAGGGTGTGATTGGTGTAGGCAACCGTGCTGCTGGTGATCGCCCAGGCACGGTTCCAGGACATGCCATGTTCATCCATCAGCAGCCGCATCAATTCCGGCACCACGCAGGTGGGATGGGTGTCGTTTAGCTGGAAATGGTTCTTGGCCGCGAAGAGCGTGAAATCATTGCCGTGACGGTCTATCCAGTCGCGCAGAATATCCTGCAGGCTCGCCGAGGCAAGGAAATACTGCTGGCGCAGCCGCAATTCCTTGCCGTTTTCGCTGGCATCGTTCGGGTATAGCACCATGGTGATGTGCTCGGCATCGTTCTTTGCGGCAACCGATTCGGTATAGCTGCCGGCATTGAATTCGCCAAGGTCGAATTCGTCCGTTGCGGCTGCATGCCATAGCCGCAACGTATTAACGGTTCCGTTGCGGTAGCCTGGCACGGGAACATCATAGGGTACGGCAAGCACATCATGAGTACCCACCCATCGTACGCATAATTCTCCGTCAGGGTTGTGGTAGTGCTCGGTGTAGCCGCCGTAGCGCACCCGCCGGGTGTATTCCGGACGTTCCAGTTCCCATGGGTTGCCGTCCCTTAGCCAATGATCGGGTTCTTCGACCTGGTTTCCACCTTCGATATGCTGGCGAAACATCCCGTATTCGTAGCGGATGCCATAGCCCGTTACAGGCAGTTGCAGGGTCGCACAGCTATCCAGAAAACAGGCTGCAAGACGGCCCAGGCCGCCGTTGCCCAGACCTGCATCCTGTTCGCGATCCGCAATTTCTTCGAGTTCAATTCCGAGATCGTACATCGCACGCGCGGCCGCTTCCTGAATACCGAGATTCAGCATTGCATTGCCAAGCGCCCTGCCCATCAGGAATTCCAGCGACAGGTAATAAGCCCGTTTGCTGTCGCTTTCATCGTAGGCATATTGGGTATTTTTCCAGCGTTCCATCAGCCGGTCGCGTTGCGTATAGGCCAGCGCGGTATACAGAAAATGGATGGACTTGCAGTTTTTTCCCCGTCCGAGTGTATGGCTGAAATAACGCCGGAAATCCAGCTTGATGCTGTCCGGATCCATGCCCAGCGCGGGCAGTTCGGTGAGTTTGTCTGTCGGAGTGCTTCTGGTTGCTTGTTTGAGTTCCATGATGAGTGCCATGAGTTGAATCCAGTCAAGATGATTTGTCTGACTGCGACTGTTTCACACAGTCAAAAATGGAGCAAAGCAATATTACTGCAATATTGATGCCAGCAAACCAGCCGGCTCACCGTCCCAGAACCTTGAGGTACATCGCTCGATAAGCCTTCGCACTGGTTTCCCAACTAAAGTCCTTGCTCATGCAGTTGGCGCAAAGCGTGTTCCACTTGGGCCGGTCATGATATGCATCAATCGCGCGCAATATCGCGGCATACAGGTTTACCGCCGTCATGCCGTTGAACACGAAACCGCTGGCGCTGCCGTCCCTGAGTGATGCTGCCGTGCAATCCACCACCGAATCCGCCAGGCCGCCGGTTGCATGCACGATGGGCGGCGTACCGTACCGCTGGCTGTACAACTGGTTCAGCCCGCAGGGTTCGAACCGGGAAGGCATCACAAACATATCCGCTCCGGCCTCGATCTGGTGCGATAGTTCCTCGCTGAACCCGATATGGACGCCTATCCTGCCGGGAAAGCGATGCGCCAGTTCGCGCGCGGCGTTCTGCATTCCGGGATCTCCACTGCCGAGCATGGCCAGTTGTACAGGCAATTCGCACAACAACGGTACGATTTCCAGCAGCACATCCAGCCCCTTCTGCTCGGTGAAACGGCTGATCACGCCGAGCAGCGGCACATCAGGCTCGATATCCAGCGCCAGTTTGTGCTGCAGTGCTTTCTTGTTCGCGGCCTTGCCAGCGATATTTGCGCTGCTATAGGACTTGGCGAGATAGGGGTCGGTCGCCGGATTCCACTCTTCCGTATCGATACCGTTGAGTATCCCGGTCAGGCTGTCGCGGCGCTTGCTCAGCAAGCCCTGCAGGCCGAAACCGAGCGCCTCCTGCTGGATTTCAGCCGCGTAATTCGGGCTGACGGTGATGATCTGATCGGCGTAGAACAGGCCCGCCTTCAGAAACGACATTTTTCCGTAAAACTCCAGGCCTTCGATGCCATAACAGGACGGCGGCAAATGCAGCAGTTGAACGGCTTCGGGCGGGAAATTGCCTTGGAATGCAAGGTTGTGGATCGCGATCACACTCGGCGCTCCGTCCGGCGCGAAATGCAGATAAGCGGGTGTCAGGCCGGTTTGCCAGTCATTGCAATGCACCAGATCCGGTTGCCAGTCCAGCGGTGTCGCGTCGCTGCTCAGCACTGCGGCCACCTTGGAAAGCAGCCCGAAACGCATTGCATTGTCGGACCAGTCCTGGCCCCCCGGCGATTGATAAGGGCCACCCTCGCGCTGGTATAGAACCGGGCAATCCAGCACCAGCAGCGGAACATCATTGGTCATCCTGACAGACAGGAGTCTGGCCATCGGGAACCCCGGCAAATCGTCGAAATTTGCGACCACCTGGGGCTGAGCCAGTTTCTCGATTACCTGGCTATAGCCCGGCACCAGCACGTGCACATCCACCCCTATCGCACGCAGCGCGGCAGGCAGCGCACCGCTGACATCGGCCAGTCCGCCAGTCTTGATCAACGGGGCAATTTCGGATGTCGCAAACAGGACGCTTAATTCGGCCATCTCAATTTTTCTTTCGGGAATACTCATACAAATGTGTGGGAAGGGTTTAATCCATGATGCCGGAAATAATCGGCAACATCAGAACATCTGTTAATTTGCACGCGGTGAATTTCTCGGCTGTTGTTGTCCTTACAGCCAGCGCATCATGCCCATCTCGAACGGATGAGTCAGCATCTCATGGTAGGGATACGCGCGGATATGGTATTCCAGTTTGCCGCATTGTTCCGGATCGACTTTCAGCGCGAATACGTTTTCGCCGGATCCGGTCATCGTGCCTGTTGCTTCGAAGCGGTAATGGCGCAAGCTCTGTTGCTTTTCATGTTTTGTAAACAGGCCAATCAGCAATTCAACCACCACATCTTCAGGCTTGAGGCCGTTCAGCCTGACACCGACTTCAAAGAGCAGACTTTCGCCGAAAACGATTTCCATGCGCTCGGTATCCAGGCGATGCAGTTCAACACCGGACCAGGCCTTGCGTATGCGCGCCTTCCATTCGGCGACGTGATGCGCGTTTTCGTGCTGGCTTTGCTTGTACAGACGGTGTTGCTGGCTGGCCGGCAGGTAGCACTTGGCAAGATATTCCCCCACCATTCGTTTGGAATTGAAGCGCGGCATGATGGTCGCCATCGAGTGCTTGGCCATTTTCACCCAGTTGGGCGAGAAACCCATCTTGCCGTGGTCATAGTAGAGCGGCACAACCTGGTCCTGCAACAGTTCATAGAGCGTGCGCGTCTCTTCGCGCGTGCGAATCTCCTCGCTCAACGTTTCCGAAACCGGTTTGATCGCCCAGCCGTTCCTGCCGTCGTAACTTTCGCCCCACCAGCCATCCAGCACCGACAGGTTGATCGTGCCGTTCATGCCCGCCTTCATGCCTGAAGTGCCGCTTGCCTCCAGCGGATAAAGCGGGGTGTTAAGCCAGACGTCCACGCCCGACACCAGTTTGCGCGACAGTTCCAGGTCATACCCTTCCACCATCAGGATCTTGCCGATGAATTCCGGCATCTTGGAGATATTCGTGACGCGCCGTATCAGTTCCTGGCCGGGAATGTCGGCTGGATGCGCTTTGCCGGCAAAAATGAACACCACCGGACGCTCGGCACCGTCAACAATTGCACGCAGCCAATTGAGGTCGCCAAACAGCATCGTTGCCCGTTTGTAGGTTGCGAATCTGCGCGCAAAGCCGATCGTCAGGATGTTCGGGTTCTCCGGGTTGACATATTTGAGCAGCCGGTCCAGGTGCGCCTCGGAGCCGTGATTGCGGAAATGCTGGGCACTGATGCGTTCGCTGACCAGGTTCAGCATTTTGGCCTTGAGCGACTGGCGCACGCTCCAGAACAGGTGGTCCGGGATATTCTGCAGGCGTTCCCAGAATTCCACGTCGTTCATGCGCGCACTCCATTCCAGCCCGAGATGGCGTTCAAGCACCTCTATCCATTCCGAGGCCAGGAACGTCGGCGCATGCACCCCATTGGTGACATAGGTCATCGGATTTTCGCTGGGCTGGATTTCCGGCCACATGTCCCCGCAGATATTCGAGGAAACTTGGCCGTGGACGCGCGACACACCATTTGCATAGCGGGATCCGCGTATCGCCAGCGCGGTCATGTTGAAGTCGGCGCTGTCCCTGGTGCGGCCCAGGGACAGGAATTCTTCCCGGTTCAGTTTGAATTCCGGGTAGTAGTGCTCAAAATAATCCTGCACCATGGTATCGCTGAAATGGTCATGCCCGGCCGGTACCGGGGTATGCGTGGTAAAGATGGTGTTGACTGCGACGTATTCCAGCGCGGAGGCAAAGTCCAGGCCATTATCCCTGATCTTCTGGCGTATCCTCTCCAGGACCAGGAATGCCGCGTGGCCTTCGTTGATGTGCCAGACGGTCGGTTCCAGCCCCAGCACTTTGAGCGCGCGCACCCCGCCGATGCCCAGCACGATTTCCTGCTCCATGCGCATCGCCTTGTCTCCGCCGTACAGCCGGTGCGTGATGTCGCGGTCATGTGGACTGTTGCTGGGCAGGTCGGTGTCCAGCAGATACAGCTTGATGTGTCCTATCCTGGCTTCCCATATCTTGACATTGACCGTTCGGCCCGGCAGGTCCACCGATGTGCCGGCCTCCGTTCCGTCCGGGAGTCTTGACGGGACGATGGGCAGGTCTTCAAAATGGGAATCGCTGTTGGTTGCGATCTGGTTGCCGTCGCTGTCTATGGCCTGATGAAAATAACCCTGGCGATACAGCAACCCGACTCCGATGAACGGCAGGCGCAAATCGCTGGCGGCCTTGCAGTGGTCTCCGGCAAGAATGCCCAGGCCGCCCGAGTAAATCGGGAAACTTTCGTGAAAACCGAATTCGGCACAGAAGTAGGCGACCAGGTCATCCGGGTGCAGCCAGTCCGCGCCGCCGGCCGACAAATGGTCGTCATGGTAGGTATCGTAAGCCGCCAGCACGCGGTTCAGATTGCCGATGAATATCTGGTCTACGGATGCATCCACCAGACGCTGTTCGTCCACCCGTTTCAGAAAGGCCTTGGGGCTGTGTCCGGTGGCCTTCCACAGCCCGGGATGCAGCCGCGCAAATAACGCGCGGGTGGGACGATCCCAGCTATACCATAGATTGTTCGCGAGTTCTTCCAGGCGCGCCAGACGTGCCGGAATCTTCGGGCGAACCTGCAAGATATAGGTGGTGCTTTTTTCCATGGGTTTAAATGCTCGCGACTATATTCCGAACCTGATCCGGGAATGCGGGGATTATAGCGCAAGCGCAACCCTTATCGAGGTCGTCAAGGCCAGACTTGCAGCGCTATCACCGGCAGCCTTTCCTGCGATGAGAATCCTGTTCAATAAAAACGGAATGTATAGAACAGGTCGAGTGCGTCTTCGGTGCCGGTGCGGGTAACAAAGGTGATACGCGGGGTCAACGTATAGCTGAATATGGTAACGCTGCCTGGCTCATTCAGGCTTTGTTCGTAGCTGATGCGGGCACGCGACGAAAGTTGTTTGCCAACCGTGACTTTCTGGACCTGCTGTGAATCCGCACCGGTTTGCTGGCTCAGTGAAAGCTGGTCGATGCCTAGAGTCTTGCCCAGTTGGCTGCTGGATTGTCCGCCCAGGATGCTGCCGGCGGCGGCAAGCAGCAAGGACGAATCGACCCCGCTGGTATCCGGCACACGCCCAAGCACGATCCAGGATAGTTTTTCCGCATCCGGCACATCGGGTGTGGATACCAGTCGCACCAGCGGGTGGCGCACCGTACCGGTGACCTCTACCCCCGCTTCGACTTCCAGACCCTTGCGCAGCGCGAGAATATTCAGGCCCGGGTCGTCCAGCGGCCCCTGGAAATTGATGATGCCGCGCTCGACCTGCAAACGCTGGCCATAGGCATCGAATACCGCATCCTGCGCCGCGATGCTCCCGGTCACGTGCATCAGTTCGCCGGGTTCGCCGTGCATGATCAGGCTGCCGGCCAGGCGCCCTTCGAATCCCGACGCACGGATGTAAAAATGGTCGCCCAGATCCAGTGTCGCGTTCACCCTGGTGGGCGGGCCCGAACGGCCTGCCGCTTCCTTACCGATGATCTGCACGTCGTCGGAAAGAACCGGGCGATCGCTGACCGGCTGGTCGATCAGGCCTGCATCCGCACGTATGTTGCCATCCAGCAATAATGTCTTGCTGGCATAGCGCGCATGCCCGCTGCCTGAAGCGAGTATCCATCGGTCGGCACGTTGTGCCAGCGGCAGGTGATCCGCAGTAATCAGCAGATCGCTGTTGTCACCGATCAGGTCGATGCGCCCGCTTGCGCTGATCCGCCCGTTGCCGGCCGGCAGACTGTAACCAGAGAACAGCTTGTCGCCCGGTGCAGGCTGATGGGGAGCCAAAAAGACCAGACGATCGACATGCACCGCATCGGAGTCGAAACGCGCTTTCAATTCGCCCTGCTCCAGCCGGACACCCTGGTTCAAAAAGGCCAGACTCAATGCTTTCCCGTCTGCTTCGCCTTTCAGGCGCGGATTTCCGGGAGTCCCGATCAGGTCGGCTTCCAGCTTCAATCGTCCCCCGCTTTGCAGATTGCTGTCCACGATCGGCCCGATCCAGGATAGATCGTCCGAAATCAGATGCAGGTGTCCGGCAAGCGGTGCATCCGGCAGGATCGTCCAGCCGGACGGGCTGCGCGTGATCGGCATGCTGGCCTGGGCCTTTATATCACCGAGATGAGATCCGTTGGCCATCAGCTGCACATGCAACTTATCCTGCTCAGCACGCAAGGACAGTTGCAGGTCGCTCAATCCCAGCTGTTTGCCGGTATCGCGATTCACTACCCAGTCCCCGCTTTCGCGATGTACCTCGAACTGGCCATGGAGATGCGCATCGGCTGCCACGTCCCATGCACCGCCAATGCGTATGGTATCGAGTGCCTGCACATAATCGGGCTGATCGGGGACGGATTTGAGACTCTGCATGTTTACCGCGCGCACGTTGAGGCCGCTGAAGTGTCCGGCGGTATGCCAGCGCTGTGGTGTCCATTGCAGCGCGGAAATCCGTATCCGGCCGCCCGCGAAAGCCGCATCTGCGCTGCCCAGTTCGACTGAATTCCTGGCAAGCGTCAGCGGCACCGCCTGCAACAAGCGGAACGGCAGTATGCCTTGCGCGGACAGTTCATCGATTTTTCCGCGCCATTGCATGTTTTTCCAGCCCTGCGCCGGATCGCTGAAGCCGCCGTCCATCTTCAGCGTCACTTCCCCGGATGTTTCCTGGCCCTGGTCGATGCGGGCCGATGCAAGCAGATTATGATGTTCCCTGTTACCGTTCAATTCGAGGCTGGCTTCAGGAATATTCATCGCGCCGCCACCCTGATATCCCGTGATGCCCAGATTCATCTGCATCGAGGATGCAGCCAGATCGCCGCTGCCATCCAGTGTTGCAAAGCGCTGTCCGCCGGGTAATGCGAGATTTTTTGCGCGAGCGCTGAACTGCAGTCTGGGATTCGCCAGGCTGCCGGACAATTCGGCGCTTCCAGCCAGCTGTCCATTCAAGCCATTCCCGATTTGCGCGAGGTTGGCCGCTTCGACAGTCAGCTTGACCCGGTTGATTTGCGGACTGCGAGCAAAGTCCAGATCGAGGTGATTGTCGCCAATATTGAGGGCCAGCATCCCCTTGGTGTTGTCGATACCGGAAAATTCGACACGGCCATGGCCGTTGATGTCGTATCTCGCATATCGACTGTTCGTGATATCGAATTGCAGGGTGCCTTCAGGTCGCGGAGCAAGGTAACCCGAAATTTCCAGTCCTGCATTCAGATCGGTCGCAGGGGTCGCAGCAAACCGGGACAGGTCCAGCCTGTGCATCCGGCTGGAGAAGCGGAAAGTGCGACGCCGGTCCAGCGCCAATTGCCCATTTCCGGTCAGCACCGTCTCGCCGCGCGCCACATGCAAGCTGGAAAGATCGATCTGGTCGCGGTGCAGATCAAGTTCGCCACGCATATCGACCGCCGCGTCGTGGAGCGCGATGATCGCATGCTGATTGTCGAGCGTGATGTCGCCCTGAAAAGAAGTGGGCGGTAGACGTGTATCGAGCGCCGCAGCATCCAGATCGCGCACCTGCAGTTGCGCGCCCAGTTTGCCGCTCAGCCTTTCCCATGAGATTGTTCCGGTCAGATGGCTGTGTTCGAGCAGATGCGCGTCCAGCTGCTGCAGCTGCCAGCGCGAAGCGGACAGGCGCACCCGCGCCGTGATGCCGCGCACGGGAAGACCGTTCCGGTCCAGCGCAGCGGCAGCGGTGTTGCGCGCCTGCAGCGATCCCTCCAGAACACGGTCCTGCGTGCCATGCAGGTCGGCGCTGCCGCTGAAAATTGCCGGCGGTGCGCCGCTGAACAGCTGTTCGGCGTCGATTCCGTTGAAGGCGAGTTGCAGACTGCTTACCGGTACTGTGGAGAATGGCGCGAGCTGGGCCGAGCCATTCATGTTTCCTGCCGCAGCCTTGCCGTCGAGGCTGACTGCAATGTGCTGCAGATCACCGCCGGCTTCGGCTGCGAAATGCATCGTGTGCGGCCGGCCGGCAAGTTCCATTGCGGTATCCAGTTCAGCCTGGACTTTCAGTGCATAGGGTTTTGCGGTCGCGATCTCGCCCGAGCCGGAAAATTCTCCGAACGGCAGCCGGGCGTGCAGCATCAGCACGCGGTGCTGCCTGGCGTTGCCCGAGTAGCGGGCTTCGGCATCCTTTGCGATAAATTCGGGCTTGGCGCCTTCCCTGCTGCTTACGCTGATCAAACCTGCCTTGATGTCCAGCACGCTCACCGCGAAGGACAAGCCCAGGCTGTCCGGCATGGCGGGAGATTTTCCGGACGGCACAGACAAAATCTCGACCCGGCCGGCATTCAGCCTGGTCAGCCTCAGTTCACCCTGCAGCAAAGCTGCAGGCTGCCATTCGATTTGTACTTCATGCGCGGTGACACGCCATCCATCGCCGCGCAGCACCAGCTGTTGCATGCCGATGGTATCCAGCAACGAGCCGCTGACATC
Organism: uncultured beta proteobacterium; assembly: GCA_963827265.1. Taxonomy (GTDB): domain Bacteria; phylum Pseudomonadota; class Gammaproteobacteria; order Burkholderiales; family Gallionellaceae; genus Gallionella. The sequence continues at coordinate 181,211 of CAWHAD010000016.1, forward strand.
GTTTGCGGCAAACCTGCCCGCGCTTTGACGCTCGGCCACATTGACCAGCCAGCGCAGGCCAGAACCGGATGCAAGCAGCCATGCGCCTGCTCCGGCAATTGCCAGACAGGCCGACAGCAGGATCACCAGCCATTTGCGGCGCACAATGGTTGTCAGCGTGGTCACCATCAGAATGCAACCTGGATGGAAAAATGCATGCGCACGCCAGGCTGGCCCTTGCCGCGCGCAAAATCCAGCGCCAGCGGGCCAACCGGACTGCGCCAGCGGGCGCCGATGCCGTAACCCTGGGACAGGCGCAGCTCATGCAGCACATCCGCCACGCCGCCGACATCGTAGAACAATGCCGCGCCGAGATTGCCGAACCAGTGAGTGTATTCGGCGCTGCCGGTCGCCATCACCCGCCCGCCAACCACCGCATTGCCTTCGATAACACCCAGGCTCTGGTACGCAAAACCGCGCACGGTCTGCGTACCGCCGACGCGGAACAGGTAGTCCTGCGGTATGCCGATGGCTGAAGTGGCCGCCGTATATCCGCCTTCGACGCGAAGTGTGGCCACGTCGCGGCCACTCAACGGCAGCCATATCTGCTCGCGAAAATAGCTGCGCACAAAATTCTGGTCGGACAGTACCGCCTTGCTCCCCCCGCCGATCAGCAATTGTGTCATCGATCCCGACATCGGGAACAGCGGGTTGTCCACCGCACGCCGGTTCCAGTGCCAATCGAGCACCAATGCCTTTACGGATTCGGGAATACCGCCGAGCGGCATTTGCTGTTCCCTCTGCCCATTCAGGCCGATGCCGGTTTCGATGTCGAACAAGGTGCGGCTGCGTGTCACCCCTATCTTGTAAGTCCGTGTTTCCAGGCCCTGGATCTGGGTCTTTTCGCCGCTGGCATTCCAGGTCAAACGGTAACCCAGCGGGTTAGGTTGTGTGCCGAGCAGCGCCGACAGGGTCTGGCGATTCTGTTCGAATACCCAGGAACTGTTCAGTGTCCAGGCCTGGTTCAGAAAATTGTAGCTCTGGTAACCAACCTGATTTCGCACTCCGTTATTGGTGCTATAGCCGATACCCAGCGATATCTTGCGCGATTGCGCTTCGACGATCTTTACCCGTACCGGAACCGTCAGCGGCCCTGCCTGCTTTCCCGAGATGCTGGTATCAAAATTGACCAGCACCGAACTGAATTGCGGCATGTTCTGCAACTGGTTCTGAAATGCGAGCAACAGTTTGCGATCATAGGGTTGACCCGGCTTGAAGGATGCGAACCGGTTTATCAGTGATGGTTTGTAGCGTTCCAGCCCGCTTACCTGCAATTCGCCGAACAGGAAACGCGGACCGGAATCCACGACCACATGCAGGCTTGCGCTGGTTTTGGCGGGATCCACCCGGGCGGTACTTTCGACCAGGCGTGCGGCCGCATAATCCCGGCTCGCCACCTGTGCCAGAAGGCCGGCTTTCGCCTCATCCCAGTCAGACGCCCGGAATGGCATTCCCGGCCGCAATGACCAGTCCGCGCGCAACTGTTTCATCCGCGAGTCATTCTGTGCAAGCGACAGATCGCCGCGGAATTCGATGCTGACTTCGGTGACAACCGTTCTCCGCCCGGGGATCACTTCCAGTTCGAGCACGCCGGCCGGTGTGACAGAACGCAAAACCACCTTGCTCGAGAAATAACCTTCGGTCGCAAGCAATTCCGGAATTTCGCGCTGCGCGCGGCGCATGAAGATGGCGCGATCGCTATCATTCACCAGCAGATTGTCGGGAAGGACGAAATACTTTGCGAGTACCCCGCGCACCGTTTCGGGCGAGATCAGATTGACCGCGGGGATATTGCTGCCTTTAGCCAGCGCCAGCCCCGGAGCAACACAAGCGCAGCATACGATCAGCAGGCACCGGCATGTTCGGCGTTTCAGCGATCTCAAACGCGTCAGGATGTATCCTGAGCAGGGTTGCCGGGAATGACTGCTGCGCCGGGCTGTACGGATGGTGTACCGGGTATCGCGGAAGGCTCCGCCCAGTTTGTCCCGATTGTCCAGCGCCGACTGCATATGCCCCCCGGGAATCAGTTCCAGCGATTCGATCTGTATAGACTGGCGCAAATCCGCATCGTGGTTGAAAAAGAATGTCGCCGTACAAATTATATTACTTAATCGAACCTTCACCGCCAAATCTTGGGGACAATGGACTGGTAAGGGGATGAAACGGTGCTTATGGTGCCCGGAACCGGAATCGAACCGGTACGAGGGGTTAAGCCTCGACGGATTTTAAGTCCGTTGTGTCTACCAATTTCACCACCCGGGCGGATACTGGAGGCGAGACCCGGAATCGAACCGGGATAGGCGGATTTGCAATCCGCTGCATAACCATTTTGCTATCTCGCCGTCGTGCAAAACCACGCTTTGGAAATGAGTGAGGGAAAGCCAGAATGCTTTCCCTCAGATTTGGAGCGGGAGAAGAGTCTCGAACTCTCGACCTATACCTTGGCAAGGTATCGCTCTACCAACTGAGCTACTCCCGCAAAACGAGTTGCGCATTATAGGGATATTCAAATTCCTGTCAATAATTTCACTCGGAACAATCAGCGAAAAGCATCTTCCAGCTTGAAAAGTCGCGCAAAGTTCTCGGTGGTGCGGCGTGCCACTTCGTCAATGCTGATGCCGCGCAGCATCGCGATCTCTGCGGCAACATGCTTGACATAGGCGGGTTCGTTGAGCTTGCCGCGATGCGGAACGGGCGCAAGATACGGCGAGTCGGTCTCGATCAGCATTTGCTCCAGCGGTATACGCCGAGCGATATCCTTCAATTGTGCCGCATTCTTGAAGGTGACGATGCCGGAAAAGGAAATATAGAAACCCATCGCCATCGCGGCTTCGGCGACCTCCCATGTTTCGGTGAAGCAATGCATCACCCCGCCCGCCTCGGCCGCATTTTCTTCTTTCATGATGCGCAAGGTATCGTCTGCCGCCGCGCGGGTATGAATGATCAGCGGTTTGTCGATTTCTCGTGCGGCACGGATATGGGTGCGAAACCGGGCGCGTTGCCATTCCAGATCGCCCTTCAGGCGAAAATAATCCAGGCCGGTTTCGCCGATCGCAATGATCCTGCGGATGCCGCGCCAACGCGACCAGGCGGGCGACATCGGGTTCCCCATTTTCGTTGTCAGTGACACCTTCGTAATCCGGATGCACACCCACCGAGGCATAGATGTGCGGATGCTGCTCGGCAAGGGCCAGCACCTGCGGAAAATCCGCCAGGTTGACCGACACACACAGTGCGCTGATCACTTCGCTGTCGCGCATATGCGCCAGCACTTCGCCGATATTCGTGGCGAGTTCCGGAAAATTGATATGGCAGTGGGAATCGACGAACGGCATGATTATTCGAGCAGGAGTTGGCGATACGCTAGCAGCAGCGATTCATAAAACAGCTTCGGGTTCAGCGTATGTCTTGCTTCCCGTTTTGCTGCTTGCAGGTGTTTCTGCAGGCGGGCCAGGTTCAATGATGTTACCGGAGCTACCAGATTTCTAATCACGGATTCCTCGCCGGGGTGATAGCGCAGCCGGCCTGCCAGCTTCATCGAAGCCAGATCGTAGCTCCATTGCTGCAGCCACTGTACAACCATGGTCTGTTCGGTTTTCTGCAATGCCTCTGCCAGTGCAAACGCATCGAGCACGGTGGGTTGGCGCACAGCGCGCAGCATCATGGAACGTTCTGCGCCGCCCAGCTGTTCATCCAGAAGGAGCGCCTGCAATGGTGCGAATCCCGAAGCGGCGAGAACTTCAGCGGGATTTTTGACACCCTGTCCGGCCAGCCAGCGCGTTGCACTGGTCGTATCCGGCGCCGGCAATGCGATTGCAACGCAGCGGCTCAGGATGGTCGGCAATAATTGTTGCGGCCTGTTTGATACCAGGATGAACAACAGTCCCGGCGGGGGCTCTTCGAGGCTTTTCAGCAGCGCATTGGCAGCATTCGCGTTCATACTTTCAGCAGGGTGTATCACGATCACGCGCCTGCCGCCCTGATGCGCGGTCATCCCGAAAAAATCTGCCAATCCGCGAACTTGTGCGACAGAGATTTGCTTGCTGGGCTTTTTTCCGGACTCGGTTTCCTCGCCATCCAGACTCAGGGATTCCGGCTGCAATATGCGGAAGTCAGGATGCGTACCCTGCTCGAACCAGTGACAGGAAGGGCATATACCGCATGCAGAATTTGCTGCGCCGGGATTCTGGCAGAGCAGACTCTGGGCGTAATTGATAGCAAGATCAAGCTTGCCTATGCCCTGCGCTACCCCTGAACAGCAGCCCGTGTACCGGACCGTTGCGCAGTGTCTTGCAAGCGCGCCCAGTCATTTTTTTGCCATGGATAAATATCTTTCATATCAAATTGATGCGATGATATCCTCAAGTTGATTTTTAACCTTTTCCAGATTCTGTGCCGCATCGATCACCGCAAATCTTTGCGGGTGTTGCTGGATGCGCTTGCGGTAACCCGCCCTCACCCGTTCGAAAAAATCTGCCTGTTCCTGTTCGAAGCGGTCCAGCGAGACATTCTTCGCCAGGCGATGCCGGGCGACATCGACCGGGACATCGAAGTACAGCGTCAGGTCGGGCTGCAAGTCGGGATGCACCCATTGTTCAAGCTCGCTCAACTTTTCCCAGCTAAGGCCTCTGCCGCCACCCTGATAGGCGAAGCTGGCATCGCTGAACCGGTCCGAAATCACCCACTTGCCTGAGAGCAGTCCCGGCCTGATCACCTGTTCGATGTGTTCCAGTCGGGCAGCAAACATCAGCAATGCCTCGGTGCCGATGTTCATCGGCCGGTTCAGCAGGATTTCGCGCAATTGCTCGCCCAGCAAAGTGCCACCCGGCTCACGGGTGACCACCACATCCAGGCCGCGTTGTCTGAGAGTTTCGGCAAACCATGCAATATGGGTGCTTTTCCCCGCGCCGTCCATGCCTTCAAATGTGATGAATTTGCTCATAAATTCCTTGCCCGTCGGAATCAGATTTTCTGCTACCGGTTGCGGCTCGCCCATCGAGTCTCTCCTGAGAGACAGACTGACTACCGGCGCATACGCTCATTTCCGGCGCTCATTTCTGGAATAGATCGACCGCACGATTGTGTTTGCTCAAACTGCTGGAAAATTGCGAACTGCCATCGCCGCGCGCGACGAAGTATAGTGCGTCTGTCTTGGCTGGGTGCAGCGCTGCCTGCAAAGACGCCGCACCGGGCAGGGAAATCGGCGTTGGCGTCAGGCCTTTGCGCCTGTAGGTATTGTAAGCGCTATCGGCAAGCAAATCGCGCTTGCGCAGGTTGCCGTCGAACTTGTCGCCCAGGCCGTAAATCACCGTTGGATCGGATTGCAATAGCATGCCCTTTCGCAGCCGATTCACAAATACGCCGGCAATCATGTCCCGGTCGCTCGGAGTCCCGGTTTCCTTCTCGATGATGGACGCCAGTATCAGTGCCTGGTATGGGCTTTGAAGCGGCAGATCCGGCTCGCGCTCCAGCCAGAGCTGTTGCAGGTGTTTTTGCATGGTCTGATAGGCGCGCTTTAATATTTTCAGGTCACTGCTGCCCGCAGCGAAGTAGTAGGTGTTCGGAAAAAACAGCCCCTCCGGATGGGTTTCAGTCGCACCAATAACCTGCAATATTTGTTCGTCGCTCAGATTGGCCGAATCATGGGTGATATCCGGGTTGGCATTCAGCGCTTCGCGCATTTGTTTGAATGTCCAGCCCTCTATTACACTGATCTGGCTCAGGCTGACCTCTCCGGAACTGATGATTTTCAACAACTGAAGCGGAGAAACGGGATGTTCCAGCGCGTAGTTACCCGCCTTGAGTTGCCCTGATTTTCCGAGTAAGCGTGCAAGCCAGGCGAATTGCCAGCCATGAGCCAGCAGACCCGATTGCTGCAATACCCGTGCAGCACTTTTCAGGCTGCTTCCCTGTTTCAGCGTGAATTCGAACGGGCTGGCAGGCAGCGCCAACGGTTTGAGTGCGTAATAGCCGACACTCGCGATACCCAGCATCAGAACCAGCAAAAACAAATTAAATAGCTTTTTCATCAAATTTCAGTCTCGTTTGACCAGGCTTGCCGGATCTGCATTGCAACCGGGAATTTCATCCAGTGCCGCTGTTCGAGTTCCCGTATCGGCCATAATCCGATAATGCTGTTTACCACAAACAACTCGTCGGCTTGCATCACCTCGTCCAGGCCGATGTTGCGAATTTCCATGGGCATATTGTTCTGTTTTGACCATTCGATCACCCGGTCACGCTGCACGCCTGCCACGCCACTGTGCGACAACTCGGGTGTAATCAGTTTACCCCCGGACACGACAAACAGATTGCTGCGCGTGCCTTCTATCACATTGCCATCTGTATCCTGCATCAGTCCTTCGACAATTTCAGGGTCAAGCAATCCGCATTCTGCAGCGGCCAGAACGTTTTCCAGGCGGTTCAGATGCTTTATCCCAGCCAGGCCGGGTTGCCGACTCAGGCGTAACTGGCAAAGTTTTGCACGGATTCCGCGTGTCGCCAGGTCGGTCGGATAATCGGGCAAAGGGGAGATATCCCAGAAATGGGTGATTTCCGCATCGAGCCGGGGCGCATAGCCACGGCTTCCCTGACCGCGCGTGACAATCAGTTTCACCACACCATCGGGGTATTGCGCGAGCAGGCTGTCCAATTCGGCGGATAGCTAGCCCGGCATCCGGGACAGGCAATGCGCAGAACGCTGCAGTCGTGCCGGAGTTTGTGATAGTGCAGGGGCCAGTGCTAGCGCTTTGCCGCGGATCGCCGTAGCGTGCGAAACACCCCGTCGCCGTAGAGCAGGCCGCGATCACGTATGCTGATCAGACTGCCAGGCTTGCCATTGACCAGCATCGCGCCTGCAAACTAGACCTTGCGGAACACCAGTGTGCCGTTGGTTCCACCAAAACCGAAATTATTGTTCATCGCGACATCGATCTTCATGTCGCGCGCAACATTCGCGCAGTAGTCCAGATCACATTCCGGGTCTTGTTCGAAAATGTTGATCGTCGGGGGCGAAATCTGATGGTGCACCGCCAGCGCACAAAATACCGACTCGACCCCGCCCGCTCCGCCCAGCAGGTGACCCGTCATCGACTTGGTCGAATTGACGACCAGCTTCTTGGCATGATCGCCAAACGCGAGTTTGATCGCTTCGGTTTCGTTCTTGTCGCCCAGCGGGGTCGAGGTGCCATGCGCATTGACGTACTGCACAGCTTCCGGATTCAAGCCCGCATTGCGCAAGCGCATTCAGCATGCTGCGCTTGGGTCCATCCGTATTCGGGGCAGTGATATGGTAGGCATCGCCGCTCATGCCGTAGCCGGCCAGTTCCGCGTAGATCCTGGCTCCGCGCGCCTTGGCGTGCTCGTATTCCTCCAGCACCATCACCCCCGCGCCTTCGCCGATCACAAACCCGTCCCTGTCCTTGTCCCAGGGACGACTGGCTGTGGCCGGATCGTCGTTGCGGGTGCTGAGCGCACGTGCTGAAGAAAAACCGCCCACCGCCAATGCGCTGACGGTTGCTTCAGAACCGCCGGCAATCATCACATCGGCATCGCCATATTCGATGATGCGTGCCGATTCGCCGATACAGTGGGTACCGGTGGTGCAGGCGGAAACCATCGCCAGATTCGGGCCTTTCAATCCGTACATCACGGACAGGTTGCCGGAAATCATGTTGATGATCGTGCCCGGGATGAAGAACGGCGATATTTTTCGCGGCCCTGCGGCGAGGTAATCGTTGTGAGTATCCTCGATCATCGGCAGCCCGCCGATCCCGGAACCGATGTTTACGCCGATACGCTCGGCATTCTGCTCGGATACTTCCAGTCCGGAATCCTTCAACGCCTCCATTCCGGCAACCAGTCCGAAATGGATAAACCTGTCCATGCGTCGTGCATCTTTGGCGGAAAGAAATTGCGTGACATCGAAATCCTTTACTTCGCCTGCAATCTGTGCCGCCATTGCGCTGGCATCAAAGTGGGTGATTCTGGTAATGCCGGATTTCCCCGCGAGGATATTCTGCCAAACGGCGGGAATCCCTATCCCTACTGGGGAAATGATTCCCAATCCGGTAATGACGACTCTACGCTTAGACAACAAATTGACTCCGCCAGACAGAAAGGATGGACCAACAGGAAAGAGGATATGAAATGAGGCGGTTACTTCTGATGCGCCAGGACGTAGTCGATGGCCTGTTGCACGGTGGTGATTTTTTCTGCGTCTTCGTCAGGTATGTCGCACTCGAACTCTTCTTCTAGAGCCATTACCAGTTCGACGGTATCCAGGGAATCGGCCCCCAGATCGTTGACAAAAGAAGACTCATTCTTGACTTCAGATTCGTTTACGCCCAGTTGCTCGGCGACGATCTTTTTAACGCGTTGTTCAATAGACATCTTAACTCTCCCACCCTGATTAAAGTTCAAAAAAACAGCGGCATTGTATCAAATTTGCAAAAAAATCCAAACAACTTATGTTCATTCCCGGGTTAACCGGAGATCATGCATAAGACACCTTGATCGCTCGCGATTCCACTTATCAGCTGCCCGATACTTCGTTTTCTACAGGCCGGGATTGGCCATTCTCAGGCTGCTCGCCCTGCGGGGCAATTTTCCGTAGCCGTTTCTCTTCCTGCTTCTTTTTCTTGGCGAGTTCTTTCTGGCGTTTTTCGTATGAGTAATTTGTTTTGGCCATATTCAATCCTGTTAGTTAAGGTCTGGGCATGCCATGATAACAGCTACCCTGGTTTTGTTTCTGCATCCCCGACGGAATTCCATGAATGTTCTGTCGGCAACGGCCTATTCCATATACATCCCGCCATTCACATGCAGGGTCACACCGGTGATATAAGCCGCTCCCGGACCTGCCAGGAACGCCACGGCGGACGCAATATCGGCCGGCTGGCCGAGCCGCTTCAGCGGCACCTGTTCAACCAGTTTGCTGCGTTGTTCTTCACCCAGTGCATGTGTCATGTCGGTATCGATGAATCCCGGTGCGACGCAATTCACGGTGATATTCCGGCTGCCTATCTCTTGCGCAAGTGACTTGGTGAAGCCGACCATGCCCGCCTTGGAGGCTGCATAATTGGCCTGCCCTGCATTGCCCATGCTGCCGACCACCGAGGAAATGCTGATGATGCGCCCGCCTCTGGCCTTCATCATCGCACGCAGCACGGCGCGGCTTAGCCTGAATACTGATTTGAGATTGGTCGCCAGCACATCGTCCCATTCTTCGTCAGTCATGCGTGCCAGCAGATTGTCGCGGGTAATGCCTGCGTTGTTCACCAATATCGTGATTTCGCCGAACTGCTTGCGCAATTCAGTGAGGACTTGTTCGGTCTGGGCCTGGTCATTGACGTTCAATGCCATGCCTGCTCCCTTGATTCCGGCAGCATCCAGGTAGGCACTGATCGCCAGTGCGCCGGCATTGCTGGTGGCCGTGCCTATTACGGTCGCGCCCTGATTGCCCAGTTCCAGCGCGATGGCCTGGCCGATACCCCGACTGGCTCCGGTGACGAGTGCGATTTGTCCTGACAGTGTCATATCAGCTTCCTTATGCGAGTGTGGCCAAAGTCTGAAGCAGCGCCGCACCGTCATGCATGGACAGGGCCTGCTGGTCGCGGGTGATGCGTTTGTTCAATCCGGCAAGTACCTTGCCCGGCGCGCATTCGACATTGTGGGTGATGCCCAGTTTGCCGAATTCCAGCACGATTTCAACCCAGCGCACCGGGGAATAAAGCTGGCGCACCAGTGCGTCCTTGATCGCGGCCTCATCCGTATAGCTTTTTACATCGGCATCGTGCAGCACCGGAATGACAGGGCTCTGGAATTTGATATTTTTAAGATATTCGCCCAATTGCCGAGCCGCACCTTTCATCAAATCGCAATGCGACGGCACGCTCATCGGCAGCATGATCGCGCGCTTTGCTCCCCTGGCCTTCGCCAGTTCCATACCGCGTTCGACTGCGGAACGATTCCCGGCGATAACCACCTGTCCGGGTGAATTGTAATTCACGGCTTCGAGTACTTCGCCCTGCGCTCCCTCTGCGCAAACGGCGCGCACCGCATCGTCATCCAGCCCGAGTATCGCGGCAATTCCGCCGACTCCTTCCGGAACGGCCTGCTGCATGCACTGCGCACGATAGCGCACCAGCGGCAATGCATCCGCAAAACTCAGCGCACCCGATGCGACCATCGCAGTGTATTCGCCCAGACTATGCCCTGCCAGGATGGCGGGAACTGCGCCATGGCGGGCTTGCCAGGCACGGAAAACCGCAATCCCTGCGGTCATCATCACGGGCTGGGTATTCACGGTCGCGCTCAGGTCTGCATCGCTTCCTTCCTCGACCAGCTGCCACATGTCCTGTTTCAGCACATCCGAGGCTTCGTCGAACGTGTTGCGCACCTCCGGAAAATCGGCATAACCGTTCATCATGCCGCGCGACTGCGATCCCTGGCCCGGAAATACGAATGCAAATTTTGTCATGTCTATATAATCTGATTTCTTGGTTGATTTTAACTTAAGTACCTTGCGCAACGCGCCTGGCGTTGGTCAAACGGAGATGAGCTGCGGCATAACGGAATGCATCCTTTAATATGGTGCGCGGGCCATTACCACTTGATCAGCACTGCGCCCCAGGTAAATCCGCCACCCACTGCTTCCAGTATGATATTTTGCCCGGCCTTGATGCGCCCGTCACGGACCGCGGTATCCAGCGCCAATGGTATCGAAGCGGCAGAAGTATTCCCGTGCGTGGCGACCGTGACGATCACGTTATCCATGCTCAGGCCAAGCTTCTTTGCGGTCGCTTCCATGATGCGGATGTTGGCCTGGTGCGGCACCAGCCAGTCGACATCGGAGCCCCGCAAGTGATTCTCCTCAAGCACCTCATCAACCACTGCGCTCAGCACCTTAACCGCAAACTTGAATACTGCCTGGCCTTCCATCTTGATGAATGGATCACCCTGCACCACGCCTTCGCGTATGTTTCCTTCTGCCTTCAGCATTGCACGATGTCTGCCATCGGCGTGCAGCTTGCTCGCAACGATGCCGGGCGACTCGGTGACCTGCAGCACGACCGCTCCGGCCCCGTCACCGAACAGTACGCAGGTGGTGCGGTCGTTCCAGTCCAGAATGCGCGACAGCACCTCTGCCCCGACCACCAGTGCCGTTTTGGCTTGCCCGCTACGTATGTACAGATCGGCCGTGTTCATCGCATAGACAAATCCGCCGCAAACGGCTTGCATGTCAAACGCCGCGCAGTCATTCCTGATTCCAAGTTTGTCCTGCAGAATGCAGGCGGTGCTCGGGAAAACCTGGTCGGGCGTGGTGGTCGCGACGACGATCAGGTCGATCTGGTCACTGCTGATTCCCGCTGCTTCGATAGCTTTCAGGCTGGCCTGCACGGCGAGGTCGCTGGTCAGTTCGTTGTCTGCCGCAATATGCCGCTCGACGATGCCGCTGCGTGAAACGATCCAGTCATGCGATGTATCCACGATCTTTTCGAGATCGAAATTGGTCAGTACCTTCGCCGGCAAATAACTTCCGGTGCCGATGATTTTCGAATACATCAGGAATCCTCCGCAGCTTTTTGCTGATTTGTGTGATGCCAGGCTTCAATATGCTCGCTGATATGCTGGAGCATGCCTCCGCGCACTTCTTCGGCGGCGCGCTCGATGGCGCAGCGAAAAGCGAAAATGTCTGCCGAGCCGTGACTCTTTACGACGATACCCTTGAGACCAAGCAGGCTTGCGCCGTTGTAACGGCGAGGATCCACCCTGCGCTTGAACGCATTGAGCACCGGCAACGCGACCAGCGCGGCCAGTTTTGAAAACAGATTCCTGCCGAATTCCTCGCGCAGGAATCCGCCCAGCATCTGCGCCAGTCCCTCGGTGGTCTTCAACGCGACGTTGCCGACGAAACCATCGCACACCACCACATCGGTCGTGCCCTTGAAGATGTCGTTGCCTTCGACGTTACCGTAGAAATTCAGGTCGCTGGCACCCAGCAACTCGGCCGCCTGCTTGACCACTTCGTTGCCCTTGATGTCTTCGCTGCCGATATTAAGCAGACCGACGGTCGGGTTGGGCTTGTGCTGCAATGCGGTCACCAGTGTGGAACCCATCAACGCGAACTGAAGCAGGTGATCGGCGTTGCAATCGGTGTTGGCGCCGAGGTCGAGCACGCAGACCTGGCCGTTCACGGTCGGCAAATAGGACGCGATTGCCGGACGATCGATGCCCTGGATGGTTTTCAGCACATAGCGGGCTGTCGCCATCAGTGCGCCGGTATTGCCTGCGCTGACGCACGCCAGCGCTTCGCCGCTTTTGACCAGGTCGATGCTGACGCGCATCGACGAATCTTTCTTGCCGCGCAATGCGGATTGCGGCTGTTCATCCATGCCCACCACTTCGCTGGCCGGATGAATGCGCAGGTGCACCCCGGAATTCATGCCCAGCGTGCGCAATTCGGCTTCGATGGCATCGGGGATACCGACCAGGATAATGGTATCGTCGGGGAACTGCTTCAGATACTCGACTGCAGCGGGGATGGTGACCGTCGTGCCGTGGTCGCCTCCCATCGCATCAATAGCTAATGTGACATCCACTAAACGATCCTCGACAAGGCTGACAAAAAGAAAACGCAGCCGATCATGCAAGATCGGCTGCGCTACTTGAAGGTTTATTCGCCCTTGGTCTTGACTACTTTCTTGCCGCGGTAAAAACCGGTCGGGCTGACGTGGTGGCGCAAGTGGGTCTCACCCGTGGTTGGCTCGATCGCGGTCGCAGGGCCGGTCAAAAAGTCATGTGCACGGTGCATGCCGCGCTTGGACGGGGATTTCTTGTTCTGCTGAACTGCCATGATAACGACTCCTATTAAACTGTTTAATTACGCTTCAATTCCGCCAAAACCGCAAAAGGATTTTTTACGGCCCCCTGCAAATTTTCGCGATCTGTCGCCTGACAGGTTCCCGACGCATGTTTGGGTGCAATCGGCAGGCTTAACAAAATCTCATCTTCCAGCAAATCAAGCACATCGAGATGCTTATCCGCCAGAATGCTGTCGAACTCCTCTTCAGCAGCGCCGGCAGCGTCGCTGTCCAGCTCATCCAGGCCGGCCTGATCGCGCAGCAGCAAGCGCGTATCAAGCCGCACCGGAAAATCGAACCCTTCCAGACAGCGCTGGCAACGCAACCGGCATTGGCCTGCAACACCCACATTCAGGAAGTGTATGCCTTGCTTGTCCACGCCGCCTTGCACTGTGTATTGCAAGACCCCTTGGGTCGTTTCCAGCACATCCTGCAATCGCTGCAATTCGGCTATCGGTATTTCGCCGCTGATTTCTCGCCGATTGGCGGCAAAATCCAGGCTGTCGATTAAAGGCCGTGCATACATGAGGCGCGCATGATATATTTTTCGCCGCTTCCTGTCAAAAATCCCAAGGAATATCTTTGAATTCTCAGTTGCTTGTCCTTGCCTCAAGTTCCGTCTACCGCAACGAACTGCTCAAACGGCTGAATCTTCCGTTCGAGACCATTGCACCGGATGTGGATGAAACGCCGTTGCCGTATGAATCCGCCCGCGCAACCTCGGTTCGGCTCGCGCAGGTCAAAGCCCGGGCAGTGGCCGGCAAATACCCCGATGCCCTTATCATCGGTTCCGACCAGGTTGCCCTGCTGGAAGGCAACCAGCTCGGCAAACCGCTCACCCATGACAATGCGGTCAAACAGCTACGCGCGATGCGCGGCAAGACCACGCACTTTTATACCGCGCTGACGCTGCTGAACAGCAGAACCGGCCATATGCAGACCGAAGTGGCGGAAAATTTCGTCACCCTGCGCGAGCTTAGCAACAAAGAAATCGAAAGCTACCTGCTCAGGGAACAGCCCTACCATTGCGCCGGCAGCGCAAAGACCGAAGGGCTGGGCATTGCACTGATCAGCCGGATGAGTGGCGATGACCCGAATGCGTTGATCGGTCTGCCGCTGATCCTGCTGGTTGAAATGCTGCAACGCGAAAAAGTGCGATTGTTCTGAGATGGCAAACAAGCCGGGCACGCTGTACCTGATTCCCTGCACACTGGGTGATACTCCGACCGAACAGGTGTTGCCGCAGCACGTTATCGGCGTAGCACGCAGGCTGCAGCATTTTGTCGTGGAACAACCCAAAACCGCCCGGCGCTTCCTTGCAGCGCTCAAAACCGAACAGCCGATTCAGGCATTGCACTTTGCCACGCTGAACGAACACACCGGCGCCGACGAATTATCCAGGATGCTGGTTCCGTTGCTGGCCGGGCAGGATGTCGGGGTCATTTCCGAGGCCGGCTGCCCGGGCATAGCCGATCCGGGCGCGGATCTGGTCAATCTGGCGCACCGTAACGGCATCCGCGTCGTGCCGCTGGTCGGCCCTTCCTCCATATTGCTGGCGCTGATGGCTTCCGGCCTGAATGGACAATGCTTCGCCTTCCACGGTTACCTGCCGATTGCTGAATCGGACAGGAAAAACTCGATTACAACGCTGGAAGCCGAGTCCATAAGGCGCAACCAGACCCAGATATTCATCGAAACACCCTACCGAAACGGCAGGTTGCTGGGTGCCTTGCTCGCGCAGTGCCGTCCGGAAACGCAGCTATGCGTCGCGACCGACATCACGCTGCCCGGGGAACAAATCCGGATGCACACGATCGCACAGTGGAAATCACAGCCCTTACCGCAACTGAACAAGCGACCCAGTTTGTTCCTGCTGCTCGGGAAACACTAATTTAGTTGCTCAACAACCCGCTTTCTGGTATTTAATCGCCTTTTGTTTTATCCCGTATGGAGAAGTGCAATGCAGGTACAGCCACAAAAACCCGTCGCGCCTTACAAACCCAAGAAAGGCGAGGCTTATATGAATCCGAAGCAGCTTGAGCATTTCCGCCAGATCATGAATGAAATCAAGGCTGGTCTTGGCAAGGACATTGATCGCACCGTGCATACCATGCAGGACGAGGCAACCGTTTTTGCCGACCCGAATGACCGCGCCACGCAGGAATCCGATATGGGCCTGGAATTGCGGAACCGTGACCGGGAAAGGAAATTGATAAAAAAGATCAACGAGATGCTTGCAAAGATCGATAGCGGTGAATATGGCTATTGCGAGAATTGCGGCGTCGAAATCGGACTTAGTCGGCTTGAAGCCAGGCCGACCGCCACGCTCTGCATCGACTGCAAGACCCTCGATGAAATACGCGAAAAACAAGTAGCGAAATAGCGTTTTCGCCGCTTGTTCCGTTGCAGGCCGACCTTCTGGGTCATGTCTGTACCAGAAGAAAAAAAGCCCCGCCGAATCGGCGGGGCTTTTTTGTTGTACCGGCTGTTTACTCGGCCGTAGAAGCAGCTGCCGGCGCATCCAGCAGCGCCTTCATGCTCAGCTTCATGCGCCCCTTGTCGTCAACTTCAAGCACTTTCACACGCACGACCTGGCCTTCCTTGAGATGGTCGGTAACGCTGGCCACCCGTTCGTGCGCGATCTGAGAAATATGCAGCAAACCGTCCTTGCCAGGCAACACGTTTACCAGTGCGCCAAAATCAAGCAGCTTGACCACCGGTCCTTCATACACCTTGCCCACCTCCACATCGGCCACGATGTCTTCAATGCGTTTTCTGGCCAGTTCACCCGCCTCGCCGCTTACGCAGGAGATCGTCACGTTGCCGGCATCATCGATATCGATCGTGGTGCCGGTTTCTTCGGTCAAGGCGCGGATCACCGCACCACCCTTGCCGATCACGTCGCGTATTTTTTCCGGATTGATCTTCATCTTGATCATGCGCGGTGCGAATTCGGAAACCTCGGTACGCGCATTCGGCATGGCCTGCTTCATCAAGCCCAGAATGTGCATGCGGCCTTCGCGGGCCTGGGTCAGCGCAGCATGCATGATGTCGCGCGTGATACCGTTGATCTTGATGTCCATCTGCAAAGCAGTCACGCCGGTTTCGGTGCCGGCGACCTTGAAATCCATATCGCCCAGATGATCTTCATCGCCGAGAATATCGGTCAGCACCGCGAAGCGGTTGCCTTCCTTGATCAGACCCATCGCAATACCCGCCACATGGGCCTTCAGCGGCACACCCGCATCCAGCAGGGACAGGCACCCGCCGCATACCGAAGCCATCGAGCTGGAGCCGTTGGACTCGGTGATTTCCGATACCACGCGCATCGCATAGCCGAAATCTTCCTCGCTCGGCAATACCGCAATCAGCGCACGCTTGGCCAGACGGCCATGGCCGATCTCGCGGCGTTTTGGGGTTCCCACGCGCCCTGTCTCGCCGGTGGAATACGGCGGGAAGTTGTAATGCAGCATGAAGCGGTCGCTGTATTCGCCTTGCAGCGCATCGATTTTCTGCGAATCGCGCATGCTGCCCAGGGTTGCAACGACGATCGCCTGCGTTTCGCCGCGGGTGAACAGGGTTGAGCCATGGGTGCGCGGCAGCACACCGTTGCGGATCGTGATCGGGCGCACGGTGCGCGTGTCGCGGCCATCGATGCGCGGTTCACCGCTGAGTATCTGCCCGCGCACGATCTTGGCTTCCAGCGAACTGAACAGATCATTGACGTGATTCTTCTGGGTTGCCATGACTTCCGGCGACATCGCGGCCATCACCTTTTCGCGTATCGCATCAACCGCAACAGTACGGGCCTGCTTGGAGCGTATTGCGTAGGCCTTGCCCAGATCTGCCTCTGCAAGGCTGGCAATCTGCGCGATCAGGGCTTCGTCCTTGGCCGGCGCAGTCCAATCCCATGCATCGGCACCCACTGCATCGGCCATTTCGTTGATCGCCTGGATCACGACTTGCATCTGCTCATGGCCGAACATCACCGCACCCAGCATCACATCCTCCGGCAACTGTTGAGCCTCGGATTCGACCATCAACACGGCGCGCTCGGTGCCCGCGACCACCAGATCCAGTTGCGAAGTCAGCAGTTCGGTGGCAGTCGGATTGAGCAGGTACTGTCCATTGTCATAGCCGACCCGCGCTGCGCCGATCGGGCCGTCGAACGGAATCCCGGACAGTGCCAGCGCGGCGGAGGCACCTATCATCGAAGGGATATCCGAGTCGATCTCCTCATCGGAGGACATCACCGTCGCGACGATTTGCACTTCGTTGTAAAAACTTTCCGGGAACAGCGGGCGCAACGGACGGTCGATCAGCCGAGAGGTCAGGATTTCCTTTTCACTTGGACGGCCTTCGCGCTTGAAAAATCCGCCGGGTATCTTGCCTGCGGCATAAGTGCGTTCCTGGTAATCCACGGTCAGCGGGAAAAAGTCCTGCTCCGGCTTGGCATCCTTTTTACCGACCACGGTGACCAGCACCACCGTGTCATCCAGACTGACCATCACGGCACCGCTGGCCTGACGCGCGATTTCGCCGGTTTCCAGCGTGAGCTGATGATTTCCGTATGCAAATGTTTTTTTATAATGACTCAAGATAAACCTCTCTAAACGTGGCATGCCGATCTGTCACGGCACTCGTTGTGACAATACAAAACAACGCGGGTCGCTGATGCGACCCGCTGGATACAAATTCTTATTTACGGATTTCCAGGCGCTGAATCAATTTGCGATAGCTCTCGTCGTTGGTGCGCTTCAGGTAATCGAGCAGTTTGCGGCGGCGGCTTACCAGGCGCAGCAATCCACGGCGTGAGTGGTGGTCTTTGACATTTTCCTTGAAATGCTCGGTCAGATAGCTGATACGCGCCGTGATCAGCGCCACCTGTACCTCCGGGGAACCGGTGTCGCTCTTGGCGCGTTGATAGTCGGTTACGATTTGCGCTTTTTGCGCGGCGGTAATTGCCATTGCATTAGTTCTCCTGAAAAAAGTGCAGCATTCTACCCCTTAACGGGGTTGTTACTCAACCCCAATATTTCCGCTTGAAACGGCTATCGCGGCCTGCTTTGCCACATCGGACAGCAGCCTTTCCGGGGCAAGGCGGCGGCCCTGCAGCTGTCCCACTCCGATGAATCCCGCCGGACCGAGCAAGCTGACCCTGCCATCTGGCAGTCCGGTGTCCAGCCCCAGCCTCTGTCCCTGCGCCAGGCGCTGGACCTGCACCGCATCCAGTTCCAGCCTGGGCATATCGGGCATCAGGCTTTGCATAGGCAGAATGGAGGCGTCGCGTTCGGCATCGGTCATCGCCTCAAGTTGCATCATGGTATGGGCATCCTTCAGGTCAAAATGCGCGATCGCGGTGCGGCGCAGCCCGATCAGGTGTGCGCCGCAGCCAAGCGCTGCGCCGATGTCTTCGGCGAGCGTGCGGATATAGGTACCCTTGCTGCAGCGTACGGTAATGTCCATTTCACTGCCGGAAAAGGAATTCAGCTGCAACTCATGTATCGTCACGCTGCGCGGTTCGCGTTCTATGGTTTCGCCGCTGCGGATATATTCGTAAAGCGGCTTGCCATGGTGTTTGAGCGCGCTGTGCATCGGCGGAAGCTGCCGGATTTCACCGCGGAACCGGGCCAGCACGGCATCGACTTCAGCCTGTCCGACATTGACCGGGTGCTGTGCCGTTATCGCACCCTCGGCATCGCCGGTCGTGGTGGTCTGACCCAGCAGCATCACCGCCCGATAGGTTTTGTCGGCATCAAGCAAGGCATTGGAGAATTTGGTGGCTTCGCCGAAGCAGATCGGCAGCAGGCCGGTGGCCAGGGGATCGAGCGTGCCGGTATGCCCGGCCTTTTCAGCCTGAAACAGGCGGCGGACTTTTTGCAGTGCGGTATTCGAGCTCAATTCGAGCGGCTTGTCGAACAACAGCACGCCATCCAGCGGGCGATAATTTCGTGCCATCAGTGCAACCACGGTTACTGCTTGTCGTCGTGGTGATGATCGGCGGCAACCGCCTGGTCGATCAATTGCGACAAATGGCTGCCGCGCTCCACGGATGCGTCGTAGACGAAATGCAGCTGCGGCATCACGCGCAGCTTGAGGCTGTGCGCCAGCTGGCTGCGCAGAAAGCCGCTGGCATGATCAAGACCATGCTGCGCTTCTTCATGTTTGCCATCCAGGCGGGTGAAAAAAATCTTCGCATGCGAATAATCCCGGGCGACTTCGACACCGGTGATGGTCACCAGGCGCACGCGCGGATCGTTGATATGCAGGCGTACCAGTTCGGCGATTT
Organism: uncultured beta proteobacterium; assembly: GCA_963827265.1. GTDB lineage: Bacteria > Pseudomonadota > Gammaproteobacteria > Burkholderiales > Gallionellaceae > Gallionella. The sequence goes on from CAWHAD010000016.1 coordinate 200,402, forward strand.
CGCGCTGGATTTGCTGGGCAATGCGATCGGTTCGGGAGAAATTGGCCATCAGAGTGCGCGCGCGATCTCGACGATCTCGTAGGCTTCGAGCTTGTCGCCAACGATCAGATCGTTGAAATTCTTTACCGACAATCCGCATTCGAAATTGGCTTTGACTTCCTTCACGTCATCCTTGAAGCGTTTCAGCGAATCGAGTTCTCCATCGTGTATCACCACGTTGTCGCGCAACACGCGCACTTTTGCTCCGCGTTTGATCACGCCGTCCAGCACCATACAGCCGGCGATCGTACCTATCTTGGAAACGGTGAATACCTGCCGCACTTCGACCGTGCCCATGATGCTTTCGCGTTTCTCGGGGGCCAGCATGCCGGACAGCGCCGCCTTGATTTCGTCCACCATCGCATAGATGATGTTGTAGTAGCGGATGTCCACGCCAGTGGCTTCGGCAAGCTTGCGCGCAGCCGCATCGGCGCGGGTGTTGAAGCCGATAATGATGGCCTTGGAGGCCAACGCCAGATTGACATCTGATTCGGTAATCGCTCCGACGCCACCGTGGATCAGATTGACTTTGACCTCATTGGTGGAGAGTTTTTGCAGCGATTGCGCGATCGCCTCTGCCGAGCCCTGCACGTCCGACTTCACGATCAGCGACAAGACTCTGACTTCGCCTTCGGCCATCTGCTCGAACATGTTCTCCAGCTTGGCAGCCTGCTGTTTGGCGAGTTTTACGCCGCGATACTTTCCCTGACGGAACTGGGCAATTTCACGTGCGCGCTTTTCGTCGGCCAATACCATCAATTCTTCACCCGCGACAGGCACTTCGGACAAGCCTTGTATCTCTACCGGAATGGACGGCCCCGCCTCGTTGATCGCCTTGCCGTTTTCATCCAGCATTGCGCGTACTCGGCCGAACACCGAGCCGACCAGCACCGCATCGCCGCGCTTCATCGTACCGGACTGTATCAGTACGGTTGCGACCGGCCCCTTGCCCTTGTCCAGGCGCGCTTCGATAACCAACCCCTTGGCATGTGTAGCTGCGCGGTGCCTTAAGTTCCAGCACTTCAGCCTGCAACAATACGCCCTCGAGCAACTGGTCGATTCCCTGGCCGGTTTTTGACGAAACCTCGACGAACATCGAATCGCCGCCCCAGTCTTCCGGCGTGACGCCCTCTGCAGCCAGTTCCTGTTTAACTTTCTCGACATTCGCATCGGGTTTGTCGACCTTGGTCAAGGCCACCACCAGCGGAACTTCGGCCGCCCTCGCATGCGCGATGGCTTCCTTGGTTTGCGGCATCACGCCGTCGTCTGCTGCCACCACCAGGATCACGATGTCGGTCGCTTTGGCGCCGCGTGCGCGCATCGCGGTAAATGCCTCGTGGCCGGGCGTATCGAGGAAGGTAACCATGCCGCGCGGTGTATCGACGTGATATGCACCGATATGCTGTGTAATGCCGCCCGCCTCGCCTGAAGCAACACGGGTGCGGCGTATGTAATCGAGCAGCGAGGTCTTGCCGTGGTCCACGTGACCCATCACGGTGACGACCGGCGCACGTGGCTCCAGCACCACATCGTGATACTCCTCCGCATCCATCAAATAGGCATCCGGATCGTCCAGTTTGGCCGCCTTGGCGATGTGCCCCATTTCTTCCACCACGATCATCGCGGTTTCCTGATCGAGCACCTGGTTGATGGTCACCATCGAACCCATTTTCATCAATACCTTGATGATCTCGGAAGCCTTGATCGACATCTTTTGCGCCAATTCAGCGACGGTGATCGTCTCGGGAACGGCCACTTCATGCACGATCGGTTCGGTCGGCATGGAGAATGCGTGTTCAGGTTCGGCCGTGTGTTTGACATGCCTGTCGTGGCGCGGCGCGCGCACCGGCGTGGTCCAGACACCGGGTTTCTCGCCGGTCTTGACCGGGGTACGCTTCTTGTGCCCCTTTTCGTCCCACGGGCTGGTCTTGGATTCGGGTTTGGGCTTTTTGCTCGGCTTGGAAATCTTGTCACCGGGCTTGGGTACCGGCTTGTGCAGGGTACCTTCAGCCAGATTGACCGCCGGGGCTGCCGCAACAGGCGCGACTTCTTCCACTTTTTTCACTTCTGCAACGACGGGCTCAGGCTCAGCCACCTTCTTGGTGGTCTTGCGTTTGCTGCGTTCCTGTTTGGCTTGTACTTCGGCAGCCTGGCGCGTCGCCAATTCTGCCTGCAAGCGCGCTTCTTCTTTACGCGTTGCCAGTTCCTGCTCATTCACGACCTTGGCAGCCTTGCCTTTCTTGGGCACCGCCACGGCTTCAACGGGTACTACTGGCGCAGCCGCTTCAGCGGCCGCGGTCGGAGCGACCACGCGGCGTTTGCGCACCTCTACCTGAATGGTGCGCGCGCGCCCCGAACTGTCAGCCTTCTTGATTTCGGTGGTTTCGCGGCGTATCAGCGTGATCTTCTTCGCCGGCTTTTCGCCGCCATGCGCCTGGCGCAAGTGATCCAGCAATTTTGCCTTGTCCTTTTCCGACATCGGGTCGGACTCCTGCTCCTTGGCTATCCCAGCCGCCTTCAACTGCTCAAGCAGCAAAGCAACCGGCAATCCCAGTTCGGTCGCAAACTGCGCTACATTCAATTTTCCCATTACTATCCTCTAATCACCCTGTCAGGCAAACCAGGGCGCACGTGCCGTCATAATCAATGTGTTGGCACGTTCGCTATCCATACCTGACAGCTCCACCAACTCATCCACATCCAGATCCGCCAATTGTTCCTGTGTCGCTACGCCCTTGGCCACCAGGGTGCGTGCGGTTTCCTCATCCATGCCTTCCAGTTTGAGCAGATCCTCGATACCGTGTTCGACCTTCTCCTCGCTGACAATCGCTGCTGTCAGCAGCGCATTGCGCGCACGGCTGCGCAATTCGTTTACGGTCGCCTCGTCGAACGATTCGATTTCCAGCATTTCTTCCAGCGGCACATACGCAACTTCTTCCAGCGTGTTGAAACCTTCCTGAACCAGGATGTCGGCAACTTCTTCATCTACATCCAGCTTGTCCATGAATATCGCACGGGTATTGGAAAACTCTTCGTTGTGCTTTTCGCTGGACTGTTCCACTGTCATGATATTCAGTTCCCAGCCGGTCAATTCGCTGGCCAGGCGCACGTTCTGGCCGCCCCGCCCGATCGCCTGGGCCAGGTTTTCTTCCTCGACCACCACATCCATGCTGTGCCGATCTTCATCCACGACGATGCTGCTGACCTCCGCCGGAGCCAGCGCGTTGATCACATAGGTGGCCGGATCTTCCGACCAGAGGATGATGTCGACGCGTTCGCCGGCAAGTTCGTTGGTCACACCCTGGACACGCGAACCGCGCATCCCGACGCAGGTACCGATCGGGTCGATGCGCGGATCATGCGACAAGCACCGCGATCTTCGCACGCGACCCGGGATCGCGTGCGGCACTGACGATTTCCAGCAGCTTTTCCTCGATCTCCGGCACTTCCAGCTCGAACAGCTTGACCAGCAATTCCGGCGAGGTGCGCGACAGGATGACCTGCGGGCCGCGCGCACTGCGATCGACGCGCAGCAGATGCGCCTTGATGCGATCGCCGACACGCAGGTTTTCCTTGGCGATCATCTGGTCGCGCGGCAGCAGGGCTTCGATCTTGCCGAACTCGATGATCGCGTTGCCGCGCTCGAGCCGCTTCACGGTACCCGATACCAGATGCTCTTTGCGTTCCATGAAGTCGGCCAGCACCTGCTCGCGTTCGGCATCACGGATCTTCTGGAAGATGACCTGCTTCGCAGCCTGTGCGCCGATGCGGCCGAAATCGATTGATTCCAGCGGTTCCTCGATGAATTCGCCGATCTGAATATCCGGCTTGCGCTTTTGCGCCTCTTCCAGCTTGATGTGCAGGTCGGGCGTCTCGAAGGTTTCGTCGTCCATCACTTCCCAGCGGCGGAACGAATCAAAATCGCCGGTATCCCGATCGATCTCAACGCGCACGTCCGCTTCGTCTGCAAAACGTTTTTTCGTAGCAGAAGCCAGAGCCGATTCAAGCGACTCGAACACCACTTCCTTGTCCACGTTCTTCTCGCGGGACAAAGCATCCACCAACAACAAAATTTCACGACTCATACCATTCTCCGGCTATCAGCTTGCTTTCCCGAAATCCGCTTCGAGTCGGCAATCTCAAAAAACTAAAAGGTCGGCACCAAACGCGCCTTGTCCAGATTCGACAACTCGATTGCTATCTGTTTGCCATCCACATCCAATTGCAAAATTCCCTCGTTTACCCCGGCTATCATGCCGGTAAAATTCTTGCGTCCTTCCAACGGCAAGCGCAGCCTGAGCTGAACCTTTTCGCCGGCAAACCTGGAAAAATCCGCTTCCTTCTTCAGCGGCCTGTCCAATCCCGGCGAAGACACTTCCAGGCGTTCATAGTCGACGTTCTCCACCATGAACAGGCGCGTCAACTGGTTGCTGACAACCTGGCAGTCGTCCACCGAAATGCCTTCAGGCTTGTCGATGAACACCCGCAACAGGCCGCGGCCGGAACGTTCAATATCCACCAATTCATAGCCGAGACCGGCCACCGTTGTCTCGACCAGCTTCACCACATCCATAAATTTACGGTCCACAAAAGAAAAACGGGCTCGAAGCCCATCTCAAAACGCGGGGTATTGTACCAAAGCTGGCGGGGAAAAGAAATCAGATTAGCGGGATATCTTAATAACTATCCTGGTAACGCACGGTGATCGGGTAGCGCCAGTCCTTTCCGTAACTGCGTTCGGTCATGCGTATACCCACCGCAGACTGGCGGCGCTTGTATTCGCTGATGCGGATCAGGTGCACCACCCGGCGCACGTCGGCTTCGGAAAAGCCACGCGCGATAATTTCCGGAATCGGGAGATTCTGTTCGACGTAGCAAGCCATGATGGCGTCAAGCACATCATAAGGCGGCAAGCTGTCCTGATCGGTCTGGTCGGCGCGCAATTCGGCACTGGGCGGACGCGTGATGATGCGCTCGGGGATCACCCGCCCCAGCGAGTTGCGGTAGCGCGCCAGGCGGTACACCAGCGTTTTGCTGACATCCTTCAGCACCGCAAAGCCGCCGGCCATGTCGCCGTAGAGCGTTGCATAGCCGACCGTCATTTCGGACTTGTTGCCGGTGGTCAGCACCAGCGAGCCGAATTTGTTCGACAGCGCCATCAGCAGGTTGCCGCGTATGCGCGCCTGCAGATTTTCTTCGGTGGTATCCTCCGGCATCCCGGCGAAAATGGATTTCAGCGCGGCCAGATAGCTCTGGAACATCGCCTCGATGGGAATTTCGTGATAACGCACACCCAGGATTTTCACCATCTCGCGCGAGTCGTCCAGGCTGATCTGCGCGGTATAGGGCGACGGCATCATCACTGCATGGACCTTGTCCGCCCCAAGCGCATCGACCGCGATCGCCAGCGTCAATGCGGAATCGATTCCGCCCGACAGACCCAGCAATACTCCCGGAAAGCGGTTCTTGCCGATATAGTCGCGCACGCCAAGACACAGCGCGCGGTAGACCTCGGCGTGTTCGCCCGAGCCGGCAACGATCTCGCCTGCAGGCCTCAAGTCGTCGCGAATTTGCAGTATCGCCAGTGCTTCTCCCATTACGGTGCTCTGCGCGGTCAGTTCGCCATTGCGGTCCATTGCGAATGAGCCGCCGTCGAAAATCAGTTCGTCCTGTCCGCCGACCATGTTGGCATAGACCACAGCCATGCCGGTTTCCGCGATCCGTTCGCGGATCACGCGGTGACGCCATTCCAGTTTGCCGATCGCGTACGGCGACGCATTCAGCACCAGCAGCACCTGCGCGCCGGCATCGCGCGCCTGCCGCGCGGTCTCGGGCTCCCATACATCCGCGCAGATATTCAACGCAAAACGGATGCCTTCCATTTGGAAAAGACAGGGTTCGTTGCCGTGATCAAAATAGCGCTCCTCGTCGAACACCGAATAGTTCGGCAGTTCCCGTTTCAGATAGGTCGCAGCAACGATCCCGTCCCTTAGCAGCGAAGCGGCGTTGTAGCGCTTCCCGTTGTGTTCGTGGGGATGGCCCACCACGACGGTGATGCCTGAAATTTTGCCGGCCAGATCGTGCAGCGTCCGGGCACAGGCATCGTAGAAACCATCGCGCAGCAGCAAGTCTTCGGGAGGGTAACCGCTCAGGCCGAGTTCCGGTGTCAGCAGCAGCTGTGCGCCCCGTTGTCTGCCCTGCTCGGCAAATTGCAGAATTTTTGCGGCATTACCCGCCAGATCGCCTAATACGCAGTTGATTTGAGCGATTGCAAGTTTCATCGTGGGTTTGAACAAATATATTTGGCGCGTATCTTATCATTGCGAACAATACTGATCTGCACAAAAAACGGGCCGGGGAAAGGCCTCCTTCCATGGTCAATCCATGGCATCATCGGGCAGTCCATCAATAGCGGAATCCGTCAATTTCTTCGGCAAATGCCGGGTCGGCTTCACGCCGAGTTCCTTGAGCATTTCTGCCTGGCGAATCACATTGCCCCGCCCCCCGGAAAACTTGCTATAGGCGCCGTCATAGGCCGTCTGCGCCTGCTTCAGACGGGTGCCAAGGTTTTCCAGGTCTTCCACGAAGCCGACCAGCTTGTCATACAATTCCCCGCCACGGCTGGCGATTTCCTGCGCATTCCGGGTCTGCTGCTCCTGCCGCCACAAATGCGCCACCGTCCGGACCACGAACAACAGGGTGCTGGGGCTGACCAGGAGCACATTCCTTTTCCATGCGTCCTGCCATAAATCGCTGTCATGCGAGATCGCCAGCATGAACGCCGGTTCAACCGGGATGAACATCATCACAAAATCGAGCGACTGCAATCCATAAAGCTGCTGGTAGTTTTTTTCGGACAACTCCTTGATGTGGGAGCGTACCGAGTCCAGATGAAGCTTCAGGGCAGCGTCACGCCGAAGATCAGTTTCTGCATTGGCATGTTCCTCGTAAGCAGTCAGCGATACCTTGGCATCGATGATCAGATTCCTGCCTTCCGGAAGATGCACAACCACATCCGGTTGCGCGCGCGAACCGTCTAACCGGGTATGGCTTTCCTGCACGTCATATTCATGACCCTTGCGCAAACCGGAAGCTTCCAGCACCCGTTCCAGTATCAATTCGCCCCAGTTGCCCTGGGTCTTGGTTTGGCCTTTCAGCGCGCTGGTCAGGTTGTGGGCATCCTCTGACAACTGTTTGTTAAGCGACATCAGATGCCTGACCTGCTCGGCCAGCGCAGAACGATCCTTTCCTTCCTGCACGTAGACCTCCTGCACCTTGCCCTGGAATTCGGTGATCTTGGCCTTGAGCGGCTCCAGCAATTGATTGAGGTTGGTCTGGTTCTGTGCAGTAAAACGCTGGGATTTCTCTTCCAGAATCTCGTTGGCCAGCGTCTTGAAGCGGTTCGACAGCTGTTCCTCTGCATTCTTCAGCAGGGCTATCTTTTCGGTATTCTGGTTGCGTTCCGCTTCCAGTATCGTGGTCAGCTCGGCAACCTGATTGCTCAGTCGTTGCTGCTCCGCGGTGAGTTGATCGCGCAGTGCCGCAAGCAGATCCTTTTCCCTGGCCAGGCGGTTGGCTTCCTCCTGCAATGCAGACAGCCTTTCGCCCAGCCGAGCAACCTCGATCCGGCTTTCGCCATTTGCGTGCGCTTCGGCAGATTTAATGCGTTCGCGCAGTATCAGCCAGATCGCTGCAGCGCCGATTACCAGGCCAGCCAGAAGAGAAACGAGGTTGCCGACTTGAGATTCCATGAATATCGCTACCGGATATGACTGCGTATGAGTATAAACCAATCGGCATGCTGAATGAAAAAGGGGTGCCCGAGCACCCCTTGTCCGCCAGTTTCGCGTCCGGTTAACTACAGGCCGCGGGCCTGCCGTTTGCGCTCGTTTTGGTTATAAGCGTGAAGCTCTTTTGCGCTCGTTTTCCGTCAGATAACGCTTGCGTATCCGGATCGATAGCGGCGTGATCTCCACCAGTTCGTCATCATCGATGAACTCGACTGCAGATTCCAGCGTCAGCCGCACCGGCGGGGTCAGGCGCACCGCTTCGTCGGTGCCGGATGCGCGCACGTTGGTCAGTTGCTTGCCCTTGATCGGGTTGACCACCAGATCATTGTCGCGGCTATGGATGCCGATGATCATACCCTCATACAATTTGTCGCCGGGAACGACAATCATGCGACCGCGATCTTCAAGTTTCCACAACGCGTAAGCCACCGCTTCCCCGGATTCGGCAGAAATCAGCACGCCGTTGCGGCGGCCCGGCATGTCGCCCTTAACCGGCGCGTAATCATCGAAAACGTGCGCCATGATGCCGGTGCCGCGCGTCATGGTCATGAACTCGGATTGAAAGCCGATCAAACCGCGTGCAGGAATGCGGTATTCCATACGCACCCGGCCATGCCCGTCCGGTTGCATGTCCTGCAAATCGCCGCGGCGGCGGCCCAGTTCTTCCATCACTGCGCCCTGGTTGGTGTCTTCAACGTCCACGGTCAGCACTTCGAACGGCTCGCATTTTTCGCCGTTGATCTCACGGTAGACGACACGCGGCTTGCCGACGCCCATTTCAAAACCTTCACGGCGCATGTTTTCAAGCAATATGGTCAGGTGCAATTCTCCGCGTCCGGCCAGCAGGAATACATCGGTGTTGTCCGTTTCTTCAACACGCAACGCCACGTTCACCAGCAACTCCTTGTTCAGGCGGTCACGAATCTGACGGCTGGTGATGAACTTGCCTTCCTGACCACACAACGGGGAGGTGTTGACCATCAGGTTCATGGTCAGGGTTGGCTCATCAACCTTGGGCATCGGCAAGGCTTCCGGCTTGTTCACATCGGCCAGCGTCACACCGATGCCGATCTCGTCGATGCCGTTGACCAGAACGATGTCGCCTGCGCCCGCCTCATCCAGCAACACGCGTTCGATACCGCGAAAACCCATGACCTGGTTGATGCGCGCGCGTTTCATCGGCTTGTCGCCATTCATGACCATCACATCCTGGCCTGGCTTGATCTTGCCGCGACGAATGCGGCCCACGCCGATGCGGCCCACAAAGCTGGAGTAATCCAGTGCTGAAATTTGCATTTGCAGCGGCGCATCCAGATCGGCTTCAGGCGCAGGAACGTGCTTGAGCACGGCATCCAGCAACGGGAACATGTTCGTGCTCGGTTTATCCAGCTCCAACATCGCGTAGCCGTTCAATGCCGATGCATACACCACCGGGAAATCCAGTTGCTCTTCCGTCGCACCCAGTTTGTCGAACAGATCGAAAGTCTGGTTGATCACCCAGTCCGGGCGCGCTCCGTCGCGGTCCACTTTGTTGATCACCACGATCGGACGCAGGCCGAGGGCAAGCGCTTTCTTGGTGACAAACCGGGTTTGTGGCATCGGCCCATCTACTGCATCCACCAGCAACAGCACACCGTCAACCATGCCCAGCACGCGCTCCACTTCTCCGCCGAAATCGGCGTGACCCGGCGTATCGACAATATTGATGTGCACACCCTCATAGAACACCGCACAGTTCTTTGCCAGAATAGTGATGCCGCGCTCCTTTTCCAGATCATTGCTATCCATGACGCGTTCAGCGACATGTTGATGGGCAGAAAAAGAACCCGCCTGGGCCAGCAGTTTGTCGACCAGGGTGGTCTTGCCGTGGTCGACGTGGGCAATAATGGCGATGTTACGGAGTTGGCGGGACATGGATACAGCCTTGCTATTGAAAAGGGCGCGCATTCTAGCACATGGCTGATAGCGGCAAACTTTTACTGGCTTTTATTTTTTCCATCCGTATAATGCGCGCCTTGTCGCCACTAAGGCGGCATTGGTTCATCGTTTTCTGACCTATCTCTCGCGCGTTTGCAAATCGCGCCTGTCTATAAGCCCTCCCAGATTCTCCGATTGGGGATTCTCTCGGGTTTTCCGGTTAGCAACGATGTTTTATGCGCCGGTTAACCTCCTCCCCGTTTAACGGGCTGTTTTACTACCTGCGCTCACACCAGGGAACTTTATAAGTTCGTCATGCCGGATTTGATTCGGCATTCGGTTATGTTTAACCGGATGCCGGCTTGCATCCGAATAACGAAATGGATTCCCTTTGATAATAATTAAAGGAACAAGATGTCATTTGAAAATCTGAATTTGAACACCGCCATACTGAAGGCGATTGCCGATACCGGCTACACCGAACCTACGCCGATCCAGGCGCAGGCCATTCCCGAAATCATGGCCGGCCACGACCTGATGGCTTCATCGCAAACCGGCAGCGGCAAGACTGCCGCATTCATTCTGCCCGCGCTGAACCGTTTGGCCACGCCATCCGCCCTGCCCGGCAAAGGCCCGCGCGTGCTGGTGTTGACCCCGACCCGCGAACTGGCACAGCAAGTCTGCGATGCCGCAACCAAGTACGGCAAGAACATGCGCTTCAAGATCATCAGCATCCTGGGCGGCATGCCTTACCCGGTGCAGAACCGTTTGCTGTCCAGCCATGTGGACATTCTGGTCGCCACGCCGGGTCGCTTGATCGACCATCTGGAACGCGGCCGTATCGACTTCTCACGCCTGGAAGTGCTGATCCTCGACGAAGCGGATCGCATGCTGGACATGGGATTTGTCGACGATGTGGAACGCATCGCCAAAGCGACTCCCACTACGCGCCAGACCCTGTTGTTCTCCGCGACCCTCGATGGCGTGGTCGGCAACCTGGCCTCGCGCCTGCTCAAGACACCGAAGAAAATTTCCGTCTCGGCAGCCAGGGACAAGCACGAAAACATCGAACAACGCATGATGTTCGCCGATGACGTCGCGCACAAGAACAAGATGCTCAGCCACCTGTTGACCGATGTGGAAATGAACCAGGCTTTGGTGTTCACTGCCACCAAACGCGATGCGGATACCATAGCGGATCAACTTTCCGCACAGGGTCATTCCGTTGCGGCATTGCACGGCGACATGAACCAGCGCGAACGCAATCGCACTCTGCTCAACATGCGCAACGGCAACGTGCGCATTCTGGTCGCGACCGATGTGGCCGCACGCGGTCTCGACGTGCGCGGCATTTCGCATGTGATCAATTTCGACCTGCCCAAGTTCGCCGAAGACTACGTGCACCGTATCGGTCGCACCGGTCGCGGCGGCTCGTCGGGTATTGCAATCTCATTCGCATCGAACCGCGATGCTCAGTTGCTGAAGCGCATCGAACGCTACACCGAACAAACCATCAAGATGCACACCATCGAAGGACTGGAACCCAAGTACAAACTGCGCACCGGCCCGTCTTCGGACCGCCCGCGCAGCAGCAACGGTCCGCGCCGCAGCGGCAGTGGTGGATATGGTAGTGGCAACAATGCCGGCTTTGGCGGAAACCGCAGCGGCGGTTTTCCCGGAAAGACCGGCAACGGTTTTCACCACAGCTCACCGGACAGCCGTCATAACCATACCGGTCGCAAAGAAGGACAGGGCCAATGGCACGGCCAGGCTAACGGCAATACACCGGGTGTAGGCGGAGGCCAGGGTTTTGGCGGTAATGGTGCCGGCCAGCCGCGCAGCCCGGAACGCAGCTTCGGCAACAACCGCGGCGGCAACAATGCACCGCGCCGCAACGGCGATCGCCCCGGCTATACACTCGGGCGCGGCAACAATGGCAATACACGCTAAGTTGATGCGCTGAGGCAAATCAAAATGATGTAAAAGAAAAAGCACGCCCAAGGGCGTGCTTTTTCTTTTCACCTTCAAAAAATCAGATGTATTTTTTCATGCGCTCCAGTACTGTTTCACGAGGGAACAATGCGAGAACGGCATCCACCGATGGTGTGTGTGTCTGGCCGACCAGCATTACGCGCATTGGCATTGCCAGTTTGGGCATCTTCAAATTGTGCTTTGCCAGCAATTCCTTGACCAGCGCGGCCAATGCGGGCGCTTCCCAGGCAATATCAACAAAGCGTTCGGCAAGTTCGCGCAACGCGGGCAGTACTTCGGGAACCAGGTGCGCATCCAGCAATTCCTGCGATGGATGTATCTCGATATAGAACACCTCGGCCTCGTCCGCCAGTTCCAGCAGCGTGGCGGTCCTCTCCTTGTACAGCGCGATCACCGCCTCGAGTTGGGGAACATCGCTGACCTGCACGCCGCGTTCGGCCAGGTACTCGCGCACCAGACCGCCGAGCCGCGCGTTATCGGCCAGCTTGATGTAATGCTGGTTCAGCCAGCGCAATTTCTCCGGATTGAACTGCGCCGCCGATTTGCTGATGTGGCGCAGATCGAACCACTCGACGAATTGCTGCATCGAAAATACCTCCTCGTCGCCGTGCGACCAGCCCAGGCGCGCCAGGTAATTGAGCAGCGCTTCCGGCAGGAATCCGTCCTCGTCATACTGCATCACGCTCACCGCGCCATGCCGTTTCGACAGCCGCTCGCCATCGCTGCCCAGTATCATCGGCACATGTGCATATTCGGGCAGCGCAGCCCCCAGCGCCTTGAGGATATTGATCTGGCGCGGCGTGTTGTTGACGTGATCGTCGCCGCGGATGACTTGGGTAATGCCCATATCCATATCGTCCACCACCACGCAGAAATTGTAGGTCGGTGTGCCGTCGGGACGCGCGATCACCAGGTCGTCCAGTTCGCTGTTCTCGAACACGATCTTGCCTTTGACCAGGTCCTCCCAGGCAGTTACGCCGTGTGCCGGGTTCCTGAAACGGATCACTGGCTTGATTTCCGCCGGCGGTGCGGGCAGTACCTTGCCAGGCTCCGGTCGCCACCGACCGTCGTAGCGGGGCTTCTCGCCGCGTGCGCGCTGCGCCTCGCGCAATGCATCCAGTTCTGCCGGGATGGTATAGCAAAAATATGCACTGCCCTGTTCCAGCAACTGCTGCAGCACTTCCCGGTAACGGTCCATGCGCTGCATCTGGTAGAACGGCCCTTCGTCGTAGTCCAGATTCAGCCAGGACATCGCGTCCAGGATGGCCTGTTCCGATTCCTGTGTGGAACGTTCCAGATCGGTGTCTTCGATACGAAGCACGAAGGTGCCGCCGAACTTGCGCGCATACGCCCAGGAGAACAGGGCGGTGCGTGCGCCGCCGATGTGGAGGTAGCCGGTCGGGCTGGGAGCGAATCGGGTACGGATGGTCATGACTTGAACAATCAAAACGAAATGAGGCGCGCATTTTACGGGCTTTGCCGTATATGCACAAAGTTGTCGTGCGGCATTGACCGTGGTTGGCGCATTGTGCTCTAATTCGCGCCCTCTTCAGGGAGGTTAGCTCAGCGGTAGAGCGTCCGCCTCACACGCGGAAGGTCGCTGGTTCGACACCAGTACCTCCCACCAATTACAGTCTCACCAAACAAAAAAGCCCGGCACTTTCGTGCCGGGCTTCTTACAAACTCAAGAATCGATCAGGAAGCTTCCTGGATGTTTGAAGCTTGTTTGCCTTTAGGGCCCTGTGTCACTTCAAAGCTGACCTTCTGGCCTTCCTTGAGTGTTTTGAAACCGCTCATGTTGATTGCGGAAAAGTGCGCGAAAAGATCATCGCTGCCATCATCGGGAGTGACAAAACCAAAACCCTTTGAATCGTTGAACCATTTAACTGTACCTGTTGCCATGTGCCTATCTCCTGCTTAAAAAAACGGCTCCTACTCATAAAAAACGGGGAAAGCCCCCGCAAAACTATTTGAATCGAAGATTGCACATGGAAAACCAGTACTGCAAAAACTTTGAATCAAATACCAGACTGCCTTGTACGCTGGTTTGGCGGGTATGGCAAGGTAAATTATCAATACATCTGCGAGAATCAGTTAAGCTTTAAAAATCAGCCCCTAGCTTTTCCGCCAACAATGGACATAATCAGTCTGCTTTTCCTTCTGCTGCTTGCCGCGTTGGCGTGGTTCTGGTTCGACAGCATGCATGCGCTCGAAATCGCCCGCAACGCTGGCAGGCGCATCTGCGACGACGCGCAGTTGCAGTTTCTCGACGATACGGTCGCCGGTATCGCGCTGAGTCTGGCGCGCGACAAAACGGGACGCCGGGTATTGCGCCGCACTTACCGTTTCGAATTCAGCGAAACCGGCAATACCCGGCTCGAAGGCCAGCTGGTCATGCTAGGCGACCGGGTCGAGTCGGTCACGATGGAGCCGTACCGGATGCGGCCCGACGAGCTTTAGCGCCGCCTTTCCTGTCAGGTTCACTATCCCGACTGATTCACGGCCTGAATGCAACAGGGCCGGATTTCCCCGGCCCTGAAATTGGCAATTAAATTCCGGCTTCAATCTCAGCCGACGCGCATCTCCAGCATCAACTGGTTGACCCGCTTCACGAAACCGGCCGGATCATCCAGCTGCCCGCCTTCGGCGAGCATCGCCTGGTCGAACAGCACAGCAGCCCAGTCGTCGAAATACTTCTCCTCGTCTTTCAGGCGCATCACCACCGGGTGGGTCGGATTGATCTCCAGAATCGGCAGCGTTGTCGGCATCTTCTGGCCGGCGGCCTTGAGCATGCGCGCCATGTTGCCGCTGATGTCATGCTCGTCGGAAACCAGGCAGGCAGGCGAATCGGTCAGGCGGTGCGTGACGCGGACTTCCTTGACGCGCTTGTCCAGCGTCTTCCTGATCTTCTCGATCAGATCCTTGTGCTCGCTGGCCTGCTTTTCCTGTTCCTGTTTCTCGGCCTCGTCTTCCAGTTTGCCCAGATCCAGCCCGCCCTTCGCGACCGACACCAGTTGCTTGCCTTCGAACTCGGTCAGCGAACCGGCAACCCATTCGTCCACTCGGTCGGAAAGCAGCAGCACCTCGATGCCTTTCTTGCGGAACACCTCCAGGTGCGGGCTGTTCTTCGCCGCATTGAACGTTTCGGCGGTGATGTAGTAAATCTTGTCCTGGCCATCCTTCATGCGCGCGATGTAATCGGCCAGCGACACGGTCGCCGCATCGGTGTCGGCATGGGTGGACGCGAAACGCAGCAGGCCGGCGATCCGGTCCTTGTTCGCGAAATCTTCCGCCGCACCTTCCTTCAGCACCTGGCCGAACTCTTCCCAGAACTTCGCGTATTTTTCCTTTTCGTTGGCCGCCAGTTCTTCCAGCAGGCCCAGCACCTTGTTGGTGCAGCCCTTGCGTATCGCATCGATGTCCTTCGATTCCTGCAGGATCTCGCGCGACACGTTGAGCGGCAGGTCGCTGGAATCGACGACGCCGCGCACGAAGCGCAGGTAGCTTGGCAACAGTTGCTCGGCATCGTCCATGATGAACACGCGGCGCACATACAGTTTCACGCCATGGCGAACCTTGCGGTCCCACATATCGAACGGCGCACGCGCCGGGATATACAGCAGCTGGGTATATTCCTGGCGGCCTTCCACGCGCGCATGGGTCCAGGCCAGCGGGTCTTCGAAATCATGGCCGACATGCTTGTAGAACGCCTTGTATTCGTCCTCGCTGATCTCGTTCCTGGAACGTGCCCACAGTGCGGAAGCCTGGTTGACGGTTTCATCCTCGTCGGTGACGACCTGGTTGCCGTCCTTCCACTCTTCCTTCTTCATCACGATGGGCTGGACAATGTGATCGGAATATTTGTGGATGATGGAACGGATCCGGTGGCCGTTGAGCAGATCGTCCTGGTCTTCGCGCAGGTGCAGCGTGATGTCCGTGCCGCGTGCCGGTTTGTCCAGCATCTCGATGGTGAACTCGCCGCCGCCGTCCGACTCCCAGCGCACGCCTTGATCCGCCTTTTCGCCGGCACGGCGCGTCGTGACCGTGACCCTGTCCGCGACAATGAATGAGGAATAGAAACCGACGCCGAACTGGCCGATCAGGCTGGCATCCTTCTGCTGGTCGCCGCTCAGTCTGGTAAAGAATTCGCGCGTGCCCGATTTTGCAATCGTGCCGAGGTTGTTGACCACCTCGTCACGGCTCATCCCGATACCGTTGTCGCTGATCGTCAGGGTCCGGGAATCCTTGTCGTAGCTGACACGTATTTGCAGGTCGGAATCGTTTTCGAACAGGCTGTCGTTGTGCAGCGCCTCGAAGCGCAATTTGTCGCAGGCATCCGACGCGTTGGAGACCAGTTCCCGCAGGAAGATCTCGCGGTTGGAATACAGCGAGTGGATCATCAGTTGCAGAAGCTGTTTGACTTCCGTCTGAAATCCCATCGTTTCGCGGTTGGCGGCAATATTCTCAGTCATATGAACCCCTATCAGTACATTTACAAATAACCCCTGCGGGAAATGGAGTTGAAACTGGCTATTTCAAGTGCCAAGTTGATTGTATGTTGAAATCCGCTTCCAACAAGCCACTGCACTCCGATACGACACGGCCTGACAATAACCGGATGTTGAATTTGTCAGTCGTTCGCCGCCTGTTCAAACAACCAGGAGCGAAAAGCCGTGACCTTGGCCAGCATGGCGCGATTCTTCGGAATCACCACATGATAGCCGAGGTCGGTCGGAATCACGTGGTCCAGTATCTGGATCAACTTTCCCGATTTCAGGTCGTTCGATACCAGGCTATGCCATGCCAGCGTGACACCCAGTCCGCTGAGGGCAGCCTGAATTGCCAATTCCGTATCGCTGAAACGGCGGATACGCAATGGAGGTTCAACGACTTCCCATGTGGCAAGCAAGGATTCCCATTCCGGAAACGCACCGCGCATGATGTGCCAGTCATCCTCGATCAGATTGAAGCGGGCAAGATCCGCCGGCGTCTTGATGGAAGTCGCCAATGCCGGCGATGCCACCGCCACGATCTTTTCCGGAATCAACCGCTCGACATCGAGTCCGGAATATTCGCCGTTACCAAAACGTATCGCCACATCAACTTCTTCCATCGAAAAATCCACCCGGCGCCGCGTTGCCAGCAAATGAATCTCGATATCCGGATGACGCGCATGGAAATCGTCAAGGCGCGGAATCAGCCAGCGCGTCGCGAAGGCGGGCGGCGTCGATACAATCAACGGTCCCGTCTTGCTGCCGGAGCGGATTCTCAGCACGGCACGCTCCAGCTGATCGAAAGCTTCCGACACGAGATGCAGCACATCGCTGGCAGTGTCGTTCATGACCAGGGTCTTGCCGCGCTTGAACAAGGTAACCCCGAGATGATCTTCAAGAAGCTTGATCTGCTGGCTGACAGCCGCAGGAGTGACGTGCAGTTCTTCCGCCGCACGCACAAACGAGCGGTGCCGGGCAACGGTTTCAAAGAATCTCAGTGCATTGAGCGGAGGGAGGCGGCGTGCCATTAGTTTTCCTTAATTGCGTCACAACAAAGTCTAGCTTGCGGCCGATATTCCCGGCCCGTAGAGTGGCGACTCATGACTTTATCTTAACTGGAGCAACTATGGGAAACATGACTGTCTATCTTATGGTCACCGCATCGGCGTTTTTCTGGGGCGCCAATTTCGTATTGGCCGGACCTGTTTTAGCCGCCCTGCCGCCGCTGTGGGCAGCAGCAGTAAGATTCCTGCTGGGTGCCGCATTGATGTTCATCATCGCCGGGGTGCGCAAGGAACAGTTGTTCGGCCTGCTCCAACGGCATGCTGCCGCTTATCTGCTGCTGGGAATTGTCGGTATAACCGCCTTCAACCTGCTGTTCTTTTTTGCGCTGCAATCGACTTCGGCAAACAGTGCCGCGCTCATCATGGCGATCAACCCGTTGCTGACTGCGTTGCTGGCCGCAGCATTCCTGGGTGAAAAACCGACGGCAAGGCATCTGCTGGCTTTGCCGGTCGCGTTACTGGGCGTGCTGGTGGTCATCTCGCACGGCGACATGGGCAAGCTTGCATCCCTGAACTTTTCCCATGGCGACCTGCTGATGCTGGCCGCAACCCTATCCTGGGCGATGTACAACGTGCTGACGCGGCGCTTCATGCCGCAAGGCTCGGCCATCGCGAATACCAGCTGGATCATGGCCGTGGGAGCCACCCTGCTATTGGCTTTCGCTTTGGGGAGCGATAGCCATATCCACACGCTCGGCACCGAAGCCACCCTCGCCATGACCATCATGGTTGTCGGAGGCACGGTTCTGGCATATCTGTTCTGGGGGATAGGCATCGCGCGCCTGGGTGCGGCACGCACGGCAATATTCATCAACCTCGTCCCGGTTTTTGCGATGCTGGTCAATGCATTCGTTGGTACGCTACCCTCTGCGGCCCAATTGGCAGGCGGCCTGCTGGTGCTGGGCGGAGTAACCATCTCCATGCTGCCACCCAGGCGCGTGCGCATCGCGCAATCGACATTTCAGGCTACAACTGCGGCTCAGCCATGCTCATCCAGGATATAGGCTCGGGGACATTCAAAGTTTGACCCGGCCCAGACGCAGCGCATTGGTGATCACCGACACCGAACTGAAGCTCATCGCCGCCGCCGCGATGATGGGCGATAACAACAAGCCGAAGAAGGGATACAGCAACCCCGCCGCGATTGGCACGCCCAGCATATTGTAGAAGAAGGCGAAGAACAGGTTCTGCCTGATGTTGCGCATTGTCGCGCGGCTCAGGTGGCGCGCGCGGACGATGCCGTTCAGGTCGCCCTTGACCAGCGTCACGCCGGCGCTCTGCATCGCGACATCGGTGCCGGTTCCCATCGCGATGCCGACCTGTGCCTGTGCCAATGCCGGCGCATCGTTGATGCCGTCGCCCGCCATTGCGACGATGCGTCCTTCGGCTTGCAGTTGCTTGACGATCTCGGCCTTCTGTTCCGGCAACACTTCGGCCACCACGCGCTTGATGCCCAATTTTTTCGCGACCACATCTGCGGTGGCATGGCTGTCGCCGGTAATCATCACCAGTTCCAGCCCTGCATCCTGCAAGGCGCGTACCGCTTCCAGTGTGGATGCCTTGATCGGGTCGGCGACACCGATCAACCCGGCAGGCTTGCCGTCGACGGCGACGAACATCACGGTCTGCCCTTCTGCGCGCAGCGCATCGGCGCGTGCCAGCAACTCGCTCATCTCTAAGCCCAGATCGACAAACAGTTTCTGGTTGCCAATCGACACTTTGCGACCCGCCACCAATCCGTTGATACCCTTGCCGCTGACGGATTGAAATTCCTTCACTTCGGATAATGCCAGGCCGCGCGCTTTGGCGCCCTTGACGATAGCATCCGCCAGCGGATGTTCGCTGGCGCGTTCCAGGCTGGCGCCCAGTTGCAAGATATCGTTTTCCTGAAAACCTGACAGCGCCACGACTGAAGTCAGCTTCGGTTTGCCCTCGGTCAACGTGCCGGTCTTGTCGGTCACCAGCGTGTCGACTTTTTCCATGATCTCCAGCGCCTCGGCGTTCTTGATCAGCACGCCAGCGGTTGCGCCGCGCCCGGTGCCGACCATGATCGAGATCGGCGTCGCCAGACCCAAAGCACAGGGGCACGCAATGATCAGCACCGACACCGCCGCGACGATGGCATGGGCGAACCTGGGTTCGGGTCCCAAAATCATCCAGATGCCGAAGGCCAGCAGCGCAACAAACACGACGATAGGAACGAAATACCCGGAAACCGTATCGGCGAGGCGCTGGATAGGCGCGCGGCTGCGCTGCGCTTCGCTGACCATGCGGACGATCTGCGCGAGCAAGGTATGCGTGCCGACTTTTTCCGCGCGCATCAGCAGGCCGCCGGTGCCGTTGATCGTCGCGCCGATCAGGCGCTCACCGGCACTCTTCTCGACCGGGATCGGTTCGCCGGTCACCATCGCTTCGTCAACCGCGCTGCTGCCTTCCACCACTTTTCCGTCCACCGGTATCTTTTCACCCGGACGCACGCGCAGCATGTCGCCCACTTGCACCTGTTCCAGCTTGATATCCTCTTCGCCAATGATTTTTCCCTGGCCATCCTCGCGCACGATGCGCGCGGTCTTCGGCGCGAGGCCCAGCAGCAGCTTGATCGCGGTGTTGGTACGGCTGCGCGCCTTCAGTTCCAGCACCTGCCCCATCAGCACCAGCACGGTGATCATCGCGGCCGCCTCGAAATAGATCGGCAGCGTGCCGTCCGCGCGGCGCAGCGTCTCCGGAAAGATTTCCGGCATGAAGATGCCGACCACGCTGTACGACCAGGCAACGCCGACGCCGAGTGCGATCAGCGTGAACATGTTCAGGTGCCAGCTCACGATCGAGGCCCAGCCGCGCTGGAAGAACGGCCTGCCGCACCACAGCACGACCGGGGTCGCCAGCCAGAATTCGATCAGCTGCAAATGCGCATGCGAAATCAGCCCCGGCACCAGCCCGCTCCACATGTCCCCTGCCATCGCCAGCACGAACACCGGCACCGCCAGCACCAGCCCGATCCAGAAGCGCCGCGTCATGTCGTCCAGTTCCGGATTGTCCTCCTTCGCGGCCACTGTCCTGGTTTCCAGCGCCATCCCGCATTTGGGGCAGACACCGGGTTCGTCCTGAACAATCTCGGGATGCATGGGGCAGAAATATTCGGTGATGTCCGGCTGCGGCAGCGCATTCTCGGGTTCCAGCGCCATGCCGCAGATCGGGCAACTGCCCGGCTTTGACTCGCGCACTTCGGGATCCATCGGGCAGATGTATACCGCGCCCGGTATCGCGACCTCCGGTTCCGCCGCAGCCGGGTGCAGATAATGCTCGGGATCGGCGGAGAATTTCGCCTGGCACTTGGGATTGCAGAACAGCCAGGTCTTGCCCTTGTAGTCATGGCGCAACGTGCTATCCGGCTTCACGGTCATCCCGCACACCGGGTCCTTGATTTCTCCCGTATCGGTGACGCCGCCGAAAATATATTTTTCCGGTGCTGCGGTAAACTTCGCCTGGCATTTCGGGCTGCAGAACAGATAAGTCTTGCCGTTGTGATCGTGGCGCAGTTTCGTATCCGGCTTCACGGTCATCCCGCACACCGGGTCTATATTGCCATTCGTATCGGGATTGTGATTCGGGTCGGGATTGTGATTCGAGTCGGGGTTCGCGGCGGTGGTGGTATTCACGGTATTTCCTTTGTAAATGATGCGGTCAGCGCGCGTATGCCTCGGTCGCGTAGCGGCGCATCATGCGGTGACTGTTGAAGTATGACGCATTCTTGCTGATCGCGCCCTTCATCACGCGTGATCCATCCGCCGTGGTCGGCGTTGTAATACAGCGGCAGCACGAGCTGCTCGAGCTTGTCGTAGAGTTCCAGCGCGTTGTGGTCCGGCATCCCCGCGGTATCGCCGATCGCCCAGCCGGTCACGCCCTCGATGCAGCCTTCCATCCACCAGCCGTCCAGCACCGAAAGATTCGGCACGCCGTTGAATGCGGCTTTCATGCCGCTGGTGCCGGAAGCCTCGAGCGGCGGCAGCGGCGTGTTCAGCCATACGTCCACGCCTGACGTCAGCGCCTGCGCGATGTTCATGTCGTAATCGGGCAGATAAACCACCGTGATCGTGCCGGCGAGGTCGCGCGCATGCGCACACAGCAGCTCGATCAGGTGTTTGCCGTTTTCGTCGTGCGGATGCGCCTTGCCGGCGAGCACGATCTGGAACGGCTGCTTGCGCGCGATCGACTTCAGCCGTTCCAGGTCGGTGAACATCAGGTCCGGCCGCTTGTACGCGGTCATGCGCCGCGCGAAGCCGAGGATGGGTATATCGGGCTTCAGCTCAATCCCGGTCAGCGCTTTCACCTTGTCGATCAGGTGCTGCTTGGCCAGGATATGGGCCTCCCAGATCACCTCGTCCGGAATGCAGCAATCGGCGCGAACCAGCAGCTGCGGTTCGTGGCACCAGCCCGGCAGGTAATGGTCGTACAGCTGGCGGAAATTCTCGTGCGTCCAGATGAACGGGTGCACGCCGTTGGTGATCGCATGTACCATGTAGCCGGGGAACATCGCATGCGACACCTCGGCATGTTTCTTCGCGACGCCGTTCACATATTCGCTCATGTTCAGCGCGAGCCGCGTCATGTTCAGATTCTCGACGCCCGCCAGGTTCTTGATCTCGTTGGCATCGAAATCGTTGTCGAGCACGCGCTCTACCATGTCATACGGAAAACGGTCATGCCCGGCTTCGACCGGGGTGTGGGTGGTGAAACTGCAAAGATCGCGCACGCGCGGCAGGTCGTAATGTGATTCGCCGGACCGCACCTCATCGCTGGGGTAGGTAAAGCGCCGCATCAGCTCCACCGACAGCAGCGCCGAGTGGCCCTCGTTCATGTGGTAATGCCGTATCGTGAAACCGATCGCCTGCAGCAGGCGCACGCCGCCGACGCCGAGCACGATCTCCTGCTTCAGCCGGTAGGTATTGTCGCCGCCGTAAAGATAGTGGGTGATCTCGCGGTCCTCCTTGCTGTTTTCGTTCAGGTCGGTATCGAGCAGCAGCACCGGCTGGCGGCCGCCCATGCTGCCTTCCAGCACATACAGCCATGCGCCTATCCAGACGATGCGGCCATCGATCGGCATCGCGATCTTCGCATCGAGCGGTTTCGCCCATTGCTTCGGATCCCAGGTTGCCGGATGTTCGATTTGCCTGCCCCGGCTGTCGATCTCCTGGCGGAAGTAGCCGGCGCGGCTGACCAGGCTGACGCCCACCATCTGCAAACCGAGATCGGTCGCGGAACGCATCGTATCGCCGGCGAGTATGCCGAGTCCGCCCGCGTAGGTCGGTATTTCGTTGCGCAATGCGATCTCCATCGAGAAATAGGCGACGCGCGGTTCGTGGATGAATTCGTAGGGCATGATCGTGTCCTGGTTAAAGGTTCTTGTTCGAGGCCCGCAACACGGATGGGTATTCTAGCGCTGATTGCAGCGGGCATTCATTGTTGTCCGCGCGGCTTTATATCCGGCATCAGTCCCCTGCAGCATACAGCGCCTGCTGGTCGGCATGCAGGAACCAGCGGTCCAGCACCACATGGCGGGTGAACCATTTGTTGTCGAGCAGCCTGCCGGCAAGCAGGTTGCGCAGGAATCCGGGCTCAGCCGTGCCCGGTGGCGGTTCGTCGCCGAAGCGCTCGATCAGCCGTTCGGCATAGGGCTGCAGCCGTGCGATGGAATAGTCGCGGTTCGCTTCCAGGATTGTCGCGGCGGCGATCAGGCCGGACTCGACTGCCGGCCTGATTCCTTCGCCGCTTTGCGGGTAGGCCAGCCCGGCCGCATCGCCGATCAACAGCATGCCGTCGTCGACCTGCTTGCGCGCCGCATGTCCATGCAGCAGGTAGGCATGCCCGTGAAAATGATCCGGGATGTCCTGCGGAATCCTGCCGCGCTGCTTCAGGAAATCACAAAAATATTTCAGGTGCTCCGTCAGCCGGTGATTGTCCTGCCGGCCCAGCCCGATATTCAGGTGGTTGCCCTTGCGGAAACACCAGCCGTAACCCATCAGGTCGCGGCAGAAATACAGCTCCGGCGTATCGCCGCGCACCTGGCATTTGCCGCGCTGCAGTTCATCCATTTCGAACTCGATCTCCTTCGCGGCAACCGCCGGCTCGTTAGCACCGAGTTTCGCGCCCATGTAGCGCGCGACCGGGCAGAAATGCCCGCCCGCGCCGATCACCAGCGGCGCCGTGATTGCATCGTTCACGATCCAGTTCGCGCCGTCGCGCCGCAGCGATTCCAGCGGCTCGCCGAGACGCAGCCGCGCACCACTGCGCTGCAGCAGGTAGTTGTCCAGTTCGCGGCGGCGTATCCCGAAGCTGGCGATCTCCGGGTAGCGGGTCTCCACGCCTTTGCCGTCGATCATCCCGGTATGAAACGCGGTGATCGGCTGCAGCACATTGTCGCGGGAATAATCCACGGTATCCAGCTGCAGTTCCTCGACCACCTCTGGCGTGATCCATCCGGCGCAGACCTTGTCGCGGGGGAAATTCGCCTTGTCCAGCACCACCACATCCAGCCCGTGCCGGCGCAACTGCCACGCGCAGCTCGAACCCGCGGGTCCGCCCCCGACGATCAGCACATCACAGCTTTCCATCACACGCTCCCCGCGCAGTGTAACGCGCCTTCAGATACCTGCCGCCAGTCACTAAAACAGAATTGCATTTCATCGTTCTCTCCTGTTCCATACCGATATTAATCACTTCCACACATGCTTGAAACTCCAGCCTTCCTTTGCACCGATCGCACGCAGCTGCTCGTAAAGCTGCCGCTCTTCGTGCGACAGCTTTTCCGGCACATGCACCGCGATACGCAGATACATTTCGCCATGGCGCCCGCCGCCGAATTCCGGCAGCCCTTTCCCCTTCAGCCGCAGCACCGCATCGGGCTGGGTGCCCGGCGGTATCGTCACGGTGGCCGTGCCATCCAGGGTCGGCACCTCCAGTGTTGCGCCGAGCACCGCATCGGTCAGCGCTATGGTCTCCTGGCGCAGCAGATCGGCTCCCGAGCGTTCGAAGCGCGGGTCGTACTTTGAACGCACCACGACGAACAGGTCGCCGGTCGCGCCGCCCGCATCCCGGCTTGGCATGCCCTTGCCGGGTATGCGCAGCGCCATGCCCTCCTCGACCCCGACGGGTATCTTCACCGTCAGGTCTTCGTCCTGCTCCACCTGTCCGCTGCCGAGGCATTTGCTGCAGGGATGATCGATGATGCTGCCGCGCCCGTGGCAGGACGGACAGATGCTGATCTGCTGGATCAGGATCTGTTCCGTTTCCTTGCGGCTGCTGCGGCTGCTGCGCGTGATGCGTCCGGTTCCGTTGCAAGTCTCGCAGGGCTTCGGTTCGGCACCGCCCTCGGCGCCGGTGCCATGGCAGGCGGGGCAGGTGGACGGACGATCCAGCCGGACTTTTTCCTCGCCGCCGCTGGCCACCTGTCTCCAGCGGGATGGACAGCTCCACTTCGATATTCGCGCCGCGCACCGGACCCCGGCTGCGGCGATGGAAAAATCCCTCGAACGGACTGCCGCCGCCCAGGCCGAAATCGAAATTCAGGCCGCCGAAAATATCCTCGAAATCGATGCCGCCGAACAGGTCTTCCTGGCTGAAGCCTTCCACGCCGGCAAACCCGCGGGTATCGTATTCCGCGCGCTTCTTCGGATCGGACAGGATTGCATAGGCCTCGGCGATTTCCTTGAAGCGTTCTTCGGCGCCCGGCTCCTTGTTGCGGTCGGGGTGATATTTCATCGCGAGCGTGCGAAACGCATCCTTGATCGCTTTCTGGTCGGCATCCTGGCGACGCCGAGCACCTCGTAGTAATCGTTTTGGGCAGCGATGATCGTTCACTCCTGGTTGCCGGTTGCTGGCTCTGCTCAGTTGCGGCGCTGAATGATTTCAATCCGCGTCTTCCTTCGCACCGCCCTTGCCGCCGGCGCGCTTTGCAAACGATTTCCCTGATCTCGGTCAACTCGGCCAGCCGCGCCGCAACCCTGGCGATTGACGCTGCCATCCGGATAGTTGCCGTTGGCATCGGCTTCGCCGGCCGGCATGCCGGTCAGGAGCGCGATCGCCTGATCGACATTTTCCACCGCATAGATACTGAATTTCCCGGCTTCGGCGGCTGCCACCACATCGCGGCGCAGCATCAGGTGCTTGATGTTGGCGGCGGGAATCAGCACGCCCTGTTCGCCGCTCAACCCGCGCGCCGCGCAGATATCGAAGAAACCCTCGATCTTTTCGTTGACCGCGCCGATCGCCTGCGCCTGGCCGAGCTGGTTCACCGAGCCGGTGATCGCCAGCGACTGCCTGATCGGCACATCCGCCAGGTTGGACAGCAGCGCGCACAATTCGGCCATCGAAGCGCTGTCGCCCTCGACCAAGCCGTAGGATTGTTCGAACACCAGGCTGGCGGACAGCGCCAGCGGCTGGTTGCTGCGCATAACGCGCGGCGAGGAAGGAGGAGAGGATCAGCACGCCCTTGGAATGGATCGCGCCGGAGAGCTTGACTTCGCGCTCGATGTTGACCAGTTCGCCATCGCCCAGCCGGGTGGTCGCGGTGATCCGGGTCGGCTGCGCAAAGGCGAAATTGCCCAGTTCGATCACGGACAGGCCGTTGATCTGGCCCGTCACCGCGCCCTGCGTCGCGATCACCAGCGTGTCGCGCAGGATCGCTTCGTACAGCTGGTCGCGCAAGCGGTCCTGGCGCCGTGATCTGGGTATCGATCGCGCGCTGCACATCGGCGGCTTCCGACACGCTGCGGCCCGCTTCGCGCGCCCAGTAATCGGTCTCGCGCAGCAGGTCCGCGATGCTGCGCATGTGCGTGGACAAGCGCTTTCCGCATCGTCGACCAGGCGCGCGCTGTGTTCGATCACCCGGGCCACCGCACCGCGGTCGAACGGCAGCAATGACTTCCTTGCGCGCCAGCGTCGCAATCAGCCGGGCATAGAGCTGGTGGGTGTCGGCATTGCGCTCGATGCGCTCCTCGAAATCCGCCGCCACCTTGAACAGCTCGCCGAACTCCGGATCGTATTCCTGCAGCAGGTAATAGAGCAGCCGGTCGCCGAACAGGACGACTTTGACGTCCAGCGGGATCGGTTCGGGCTCCAGCGACACGGTGCTGACCAGGCTGTACATCTGCCCCAGCGATTCGATGCGGATCTCGCGCGACTGCAGCGCGCGTTTCAGCCCTTCCCAGGCAAACGGCTGCAGCAGCACCTTGCGGATGTCCAGCAGCAGGTAGCCGCCGTTCGCGCGGTGCAGCGCGCCCGGCTTGATCAGCGTGAAATCGGTGACCAGCGCGCCGAGCTGGGAGATATGCTCGACGCGCCCGATCAGGTTGCTGTAGGTCGGATTGTCTTCGCTGACGATGGGCGCGCCGGCTTCCTTGCCGTTCGTCACCAGCACGTTCACCTGGTAGCGGTGGAAGGTCTCGTGGGTGACGATGGTCATGCCGCCAGCGAGTAACGACTCCTTCTGCTTGCGGAAGTCGTCGCCGTTCTCGACCATGTCCTGCTGCACCAGGTCGAGATATTCCAGCACCTCGGGCAGGTCGGCGTAGGCCGCGCGCAATTCGTTCATCATGTGTTCGACGGTGGACAGCGTGGTTTCGCGGTTGAGCTGCTTGATCCGCTCGCTGCGTTCCCGCTGCCACTGCGGCATGTGGCTGAGGATTTTTTCCAGGCGCTCCTGCAATGCCGCGATCGCGGCTTCGAAGCGCTTTTTGTCTTCTTCCGGCAGCTTTTCGTATTCGTCCGGCGGTATCACCTCGTGGTTGCGGGTCGGCGCGAACGCGAATCCTTCCTGGGTGCGCAGCAGCACGATGTCCTGCTTCTCGCATCTTCGGCCAGTTCCTTGAACACCTGTTCCTGCCGCTTGGTGAATTCCTCGTGGATCGCGTTCGCCTTGGCGCGGTATTCGTCGCTCTCGAACAGCAGCGGTATCGCGGTGCGCAGATAGTCGACCAGCTGCTGCATCCGCTCGCGCAGTTCCGCGCCCCTGCCGCACGGCAGCGTGAGCGCGTGCGGTTTGTGCGGCTCTTCGAAATTGTTGAGGTAGCACCAGTCGGGCGGCTCCTGTTCCGTCCTGGCCTTCTTTTCGAGGAACTGCCGCACCATGCTGCGCTTGCCAATGCCGGGCGGACCGAGCACGAAAAGATTGTAGCCGTCATGGCGAATGCCCGCGCCGAAGTGCAGAGCATCCATCGCGCGCATCTGGCCGATGATCTCGGTCATATCCGCGAGATCCGCTGTGGTCTCGAATTTGAATTGCTCGGGATCGCAGGGGATGATAAAGCTGTTGCGGTTGCAGCGATGGAATGATGGACATTATTTATATTCCTACAAAAATCAATTAGCCACAGAAATCACGGAGACCACAGAGAAATTCCGATGAATCAACAGAATCACATAACATTGGTCAGTAGAATATCAATCATGGCTACCTGAACTCTCTCTGTGTTCTCTGTGGCCCGAATTGCAGTTTGCTGGCTGAATGGTTTACTTGTTTTCCTTGTACTCCGCATCCACCACCTTCCCGCGCGGGCCCGATCCGCTCGGACGCGCTTCGCCGCCGGGTGCGCCGACGTCAGGCGGCGGCTCCGGGCCTTCCCAGCGCGTTTCCGCGTAAGGCTTGCCCTTGCCTGCCTGACCCGATTGCGAATACAGCACCGCGCCGGCCTCCTGCAGAATCTTGCGCAAGGCCTCGGCGCGCTCGGTCGCGAGCGTTGCATCCTTCTTCATCAGCGCTTCCTTGGTTTCGCGCAGTGCGCTCTCGATGCGCTTCTTCAATTCGTCGGTGAGCTTGTCCGCAAAGTTCGCGAGCATCTTTTCGGCTTCGTAGCAGCCGGCATCCGCGGCATTGAGTTTCTCGGCCAGTTCGCGGCGCTTCTTGTCGGCATCCGCATATTTTCCGGCATCTTCGACCATGCGCCTCTTGTCCTCCTCGGACAGCCGGGTCGAACCGGTGATGCGGATCGACTGCGACTTGCCGCTCGCGGTGTCCTTCGCGGACACGCTGAGGATGCCGTTGGAATCGATGTCGAAGGTGACCTCGATCTTCGGAATGCCGCGCGGCGCCGGCGGCAGCCCGTCCAGGTTGAATTCGCCGAGGCTGGTGTTGTCGCCCGACATCGGCCGCTCGCCCTGGAACACGTGGACCGTGACGCTGGTCTGCATGTCGGCGGCGGTCGTGAAAGTCTCGGTGCGCTTGACCGGGATCGGCGTGTTGCGCGCGATCAGCGGCGTCGCGATGCCGCCCAGCGTTTCGACGCCGAGCGTCAGCGGCGTCACGTCGACCAGCACGATGCCGCCGACTTCGCCGGCCAGCACGCCGGCCTGGATCGCCGCACCGGCGGCGACGCATTCCATCGGGTCGACGCCCATCTCGGCCTTGCGCCCGAACAGGTCCTCGAAATAGCTGCGCACCACCGGCATCCGCGTCGGCCCGCCGACGAACACGATGCGGTCGATATCCTTCGGCGCGATGCCCGCGTCGTGCAGCGCCTGTTCGACCGGTCCGCTGCAGCGGTCGATCACCGGACGCACCAGCCGCTCCAGCTCGGTGCGGTTCAGGTCCAGTTCGAGGTGGCGCGGCTCACCGTTGACCGCTGCCAGGTAGGGCAGGCTGATATGCGTGTTCACGCTGGCGGTCAGCTCGATCTTCGCGTTCTCCGCAGCCTCGATCAGCCGCGCCGCGGCCTTCCTGTCGCCGCGCACATCCACGCCGGTCGACATCAGGAAGCGCTCGGCGAGATGCTCGAACACGCGCTCGTTCATGTCGGTGCCGCCGAGCTGGGTGTCACCGCTGGTGGCCTTGACCTCGAACACGCCCTTGCCGAATTCCATGATGGTCACGTCCAGCGTGCCGCCGCCGAAGTCGATCACTACGATGCGCAGTTCCTGCCCGAGCCGGTCCAGGCCGTAGGCGAGCGAAGCAGCGGTCGGTTCGTTGACCAGCCGCACCACTTCCAGACCGGCAATGCGGCACGCGTCCTTGGTCGCGGATCGCTGGTTGTCGTCGAAATAGGCGGGCACCGTGACGACGGCCTTTTCCACCGGTTCGCCGAGGAACGCTTCGGCATCGCGCTTGATCTTCTGCAGCAGGAACGCGGACAGCTGCTCGGGCGAATAATCCTTGTCGCGCAGCCGGACGTTTTCGCGCCGGCCCATCTTGCGCTTGAATGCGCTGGCAGTGCCCTCGGGATTTGAGGTTGCCTGGCGCCGCGCCGGTTCGCCGACCAGCATCTGGCCGTCTGCAGTCAGCGCGACATAACTGGGAAATGCCTTGCCGCCGATGCTGATGCCTTCCGCGCTGGGGATGATGACCGGGCGTCCGCCGCGCAATACCGCGGCTGCGGAATTTGACGTGCCGAGGTCGATACCGATGATGGCCATGTTATTTCCTCCATATTTTGCGGCCTGAACTGATCTGATGCGCATCATGCCGACCGGGAATGAATGTTTGCGTGATGCTGATATCCGTCGCCTGTCCTTGCTGTGCGATCAATCCGAAAATAAATTCATGCATCCCCTGCGCGTCAGCGGCCGCGCTGGTAAAGCCCGACCAGTTCGGCATGCCCAATCACATGTCCCTGCAGCGACTTCTCCAGCTTTCCCCTGGTCGGACTACCGAGATCGTCCAGCACGGCATCCAGCGCATACAGCCTGAAAAAATACCGGTGCCTGCCGATCGGCGGACACGGCCCGCCATAGCCGGCGCGTTTCCAGTCGTTGCAGCCCTGCAGCGTTCCGCCGGGCAGTTCGGCAATTCCCTCCTTCAGTCCCTTTTCACCGGGGGGGATGTTGTAAAGCACCCAGTGGACCCAAGTCATTTTCGGTGCGGCCGGATCAGGCGCATCCGGATCGTCGACGATCAATGCGAGGCTTTTCGTGCCGGCCGGCACGCCGGACCATACCAGCGTGGGGGAGATATTTGCGCCGTCGCAGGTGTGGCGAGACGGAATCTTGCCGTTCTGCATGAACGCTGGCGATGCAATATTCAGCGGCATTTGAATATCCTCCTGTTTGCCCCGGCAGCGCGCATCGGTTTCCCGCCGTTCAGCGGTCGTCGACGACCGGTTGGTATGTATCGTCATCTTCCGGAATTTCCGCTTCTTCTTCCCCGCTTCCATCGATACGCTTCCAGTTCTTGGGCTGGTGCATCTTCACGTCGCCGCGTATCTTGCGCGCATAGTCCTCGAGCTGCCGTTTCGCGGCATCGAACGCATCGCGCAGCGCGACGTACACATCCTCGGCATGGTCGCGGTTTACCACGATCTCGCTGCCCGGCACGCCGATGTCGATGCGCACCGTGAAGTTCTTGCCCTGCAGGTGGTGCTTGTGCGGCATCTCGACCACCACCCTGCATGACATGATGTGATCGAAAAATTCATCGAGCTTGCCCGCCTTGTCGCGGATGTGCGCTTCCAGCGCGTCCGAATGTTCGACGTCGCGTATGGTGATTTGTAAAGGTAGTTGCATGTCCTTCTCCTGTTGATTGTCATCCCGCCCTAGCGGCGGCTCATCATTTCCCGTTTCTGCTCGTGCCTGACCAGCCTGGAAAGCGACAGCAATTCCTCCGAGAGCAGTTCCAGCAAATCGTCGAGCGCAAGTATGCCCACCAGCCCGCCGTTCTCGCCGACCACCGGAACGCGGCGCACCCCCTTCACGCGCATGTACTCGATGGTTTCGGATACCCCGGCGCTTTCCCTGATCGTGACCAGATCGGACATCATGATGTCGCCGACGGTGATCACCGCCTGGTCGATCGCCGGTGCCATGATTTCCACGACCAGGTCGCGGTCGGTGACCAGACCGACCGGCACGTTAATCCCGCCGCGTTCTTCGACTATCACCACATCGCCGACGTGGTGCTGGCGCATCAACTGTGCTGCTTCGAGTATGGTGCAGTCGCGGTTCGCGACCACCACTTCGCGGTTGCAAATTTCACCGATCGCCATGATGTTTTCCTCCTTGTCTGCGTGCGGTTGTCCGGGCCGCCGCATGCGGCAGCGGCTCCGTTATAATCACCGGGAAATCCCGGTGCGGTTCGTTTCATACAGGTGATCGCGCGTCCACGGAACCTGGTTGTTGTCGGCGCGCGCGAAGCTGACCTGGAACAGTTGCATCAACCCGGTCTTGAACGATGTCATCGAGCCGGCCAGGTACAGGCGCCAGGCTCTGACGAACTGCGGATCGAACATGTCCATGACGCGATCGGCGTTCGCTTCGTAGCGCTGCAGCCAGTGTTCCAGCGTCTTCGCGTAGTGCAGCCGCAGGTTTTCGACATCCAGCACCGAGAAATCGTAGGGCTCGAAGATCTGCATCATCTGCGCGAGGCTGGGCGGGCATGCGCCGGGAAATATATGCCGCTCGGTCCATGGGTCCATCGGCCTCGGGTAATTCAGCCCGATGCTGTGGATCAGCCCGCGGCCAGTGTCCTTCAGGCTGCGGTCGATGACGCCGCCCAGTTCCCGGTAATGACTCGTACCGACATGTTCGA
Organism: uncultured beta proteobacterium; assembly: GCA_963827265.1. Lineage (GTDB taxonomy): Bacteria > Pseudomonadota > Gammaproteobacteria > Burkholderiales > Gallionellaceae > Gallionella. Next base: position 232,206 of record CAWHAD010000016.1, read on the forward strand.
GCATGCCGACCGACACAAACGCGTCGTAGTCGCCGCGCACGTTGCGGTAATCGTCCTCGATGAACTCGACCCGGTCGCCCAGATCCTCGGCTTTCGCGCGCTCCCGCGCATACGCAATCTGCTCGCTGGAAATATTGTAGGCAGACACGGTCACGCCGTAGTGCTTCGCCATGTGCATCGCCAGCGATCCCCAGCCGCAGCCCGCTTCGACCACTTTCTCGCCGGGCTGCAGCCGCATTTTCCGGCATACGTGATCCATCTTGGCGAGCTGCGCTTCCTCGAGGCTGCTGTCCGGAGTCGGGAAATAGGCGCAGGTATACAGCATCCGTTCGTCCAGCCAGAGCTTGTAAAAATCGTTGCCGATATCGTAGTGGTGGTGGATGTTGCGGCGCGACCCGCTCAGCGAATTACGCCGCGCATCGTTGAGCGGGGCCAGCAGCGAATCGATCCGGTTCTGGCCCGGCAGCGGCCAGACCTTGTAGACGGCCTCCAGGAAATCCACCAGGTTGCCGCGCACCTCGATGCGCTCGGCCGAATACAGCTCGCCGAAGTTCAGCTCCGGATCGGCAACCAGCCTGAACAGCGCACCGCGGTCGCGGATCAGCACGCGCGCAACCGCATTCCCGCGGCGGCTCGGTATCGTCTGCCTGTTCCACAGCAAGACATCGATCGGCGGATCGCCGAATGCGTGCAGCATCTTGGCGACCAGGAACCTTTCCAGCGGGAACACCACCCCGTTGGTGCGGCGCCTTTCTCTGCTGCGGGTTGTGCCGGCCGGCTGGTACTCGTGCCTGCCGCTGATCGATTCGGATGACGGTTCTGTCTGCTCATGACTCATGCCTGTGCTCCTTGAATCGTATAACATTGCGGCAACCCAACCGCGGTGCCGCTCCTCTATTACATGACGCCTGCCTGCGCCATCGCTTCAGGTTCGAACAGCTTGTTATTCCTTGCCTCCAGCATCGTGCAGAACCGGAACAGGTTCACGCGCCCGACCGCGGTTGCATCCAGTCCGGTCTCGTCCATGAACTGGTCCAGCGAGAAATCCGGACGAAAGCCGAGTTGCCCGGACAGCGGCGCGATCAGGTTCTCGAAGCGGCCGAGCAGCGGATTGCGGCTATGGAAGTGATTCACGAAGACGATCTGCCCATCTGGCTTGCATACCCTGCGCATCTCATCAACGAGCCGCTCCGGATCGGCGACCACGGATGCGACATGCATTGCGACGACCTTGTCGAAACTGCTGTCCTCGAATTCCATGTGCTCGGCATCCATCACCGACAGCTGCATCACGTTCTCCAGCCTGCTGCGTGCCTTCCTGGCCTGCGCCCGTGCCAGCATCTCGGACGAAATATCGATCCCGTATAACTGCACATCATTCGGATACAGCGGCAGGGATAGCCCGGTGCCGACCCCGACTTCGAGTATCCGCTGCCCCGGCCTGCAATTCATCCGTTCGACGATCGTCCTGCGCCCGGGCTGGAAGACCGCACCGAACAGAAGGTCGTAGATCGAGGCGTAGCGCCGGTATGCATTCTCTATGGATTTTATTTCCAAGTTCACTCTCCCAATTTCATGCAACCAAGTTCACGCTACCAATTTCGATCTCCCAATTCCGGGCTGTGGGCCGGTCAGGCCTGCGATCAGACATGCGTTACCTGCACCGGTTCGTTACGAAAACATTTTGAAACACCGGCTTGCCTGCGCGCGGCGACTTGATCAGTGTGTCCATTTCAGGCGCAGCAGGTTCTGCTCGACGTTGTAGTGGTATTCCAGCTCGCCCTGGTAGGCATGATGCAGCGCATCGCCGAGGCTGCGGGCCAGGTGGATATCCGTGGTGGTCACCAGCGCGGTGCCGTCCTTTTCCTCGACCGCCATGATGCGCTTCAGCGGATGATCGGCCCGTTCGCGCTTTTCCAGGTTTTTCAGCAGATTGATGATCTCGTCGTGATGCGTGCTGAAGAACTCGCCCTGCAAGGTCAGAAATCCGGCCGGATAGTGATCGTGGGTGCGGTTGCACGCAGGGCAGACCGCTCGATGCGCGTTTTCCGGCGCCTTCAGCCATTGCCAGCGGCCCTTGTGATATACCGCACCGCATTGCGAACAAACCGACGGCTCGCGCAACTTGCCCTTGGCCTTGTAGGGGTCGTGTTCAAATTCCTGGAAAATTCCGTCGTCACGACTGATTTGGCGAAACCCTGCAGACACAATCTTGTTCATGACATTTGCCTCCGTTAAGCCGTAATGCCGTTTGCTTTTTACGATCTTCAGGGCACACCCGGCGTTTTAAATTTGACATCCGTCTTCACGGCAATCCCATCCCCTCAATCGCTTCGGGTACTTCCTGTTCGGGCAGTTCGGCCACCATTGCATCGGTGGTCAGGATCAGGCTCGCAATCGAGGCAGCATTCTGCAGCGCGGTGCGCGTGACCTTGGCCGGATCGAGTATGCCCATCTCGATCAGGTCGCCGTATTCCTCGGTAGCGGCGTTGTAGCCGAAGCTGTCTTTGCCCTCCAGTATCTTGTCCAGCACGACCGATGGCTCGCCGCCTGCGTTCGAAACGATCTGGCGCAGCGGTTCTTCCAGCGCGCGAAACACGATCTGAATGCCCGCAGCCTGGTCGGTGTTTGCGCCTGTCAGCGCGCTGATCGCCGACCGGGCGCGCAACAGTGCGACACCGCCGCCGGGCAGGATGCCCTCCTCGACTGCGGCCCGGGTCGCATGCATCGCATCCTCGATGCGGATCTTCTTCTCCTTCATCCCGGTTTCGGTCGCCGCACCCACCTTGATGACCGCGACCCCACCGGAAAGTTTTGCGGCGCGCTCCAGCAGTTGTTCCTTGTCGTAACTGCTCTCCGCTTCATCCGCCTGCTGGCGGATATGTTTGATGCGGGCCTGGATTTTCTCCGGATCGCCTGCCCCGCTGATCAGCGTGGTATGTTCCTTGTCCACTTCCACGCGCTTGACCCGGCCCAAGTCGTTCAGCGTGACCTTGTCCAGGGCAAGGCCGACTTCTTCGGCAACCACCGTGCCGCCGGTCAGGATCGCGATGTCATCCAGCATCGCGCGGCGGCGGTCGCCGAAACCCGGCGACTTGACCGCGACGGTCTTCAATATACCGCGGATGTTGTTGATCACCAACGTCGCGAGCGCCTCGCCCTCGACATCCTCGGCGACGATCAGCAGCGGCCGACCGGCCTTGGTGACCTGTTCCAGCAGCGGCAGCAGATCGTGGATGCTGCCGATCTTCTTGTCGTGCAGCAGGATGGATGCGTCTTCCAGCGCGACGATCTGCTTCTCGGGATTGTTGATGAAATAAGGCGACAGGAAACCGCGATCGAACTGCATGCCTTCCACGACTTCCAGCTCGTTCTGCAGACTCTTGCCGTCCTCAATCGTGATCACGCCTTCCTTGCCGACCTTCTCCATCGCCTGCGCGATGATCTCGCCGATGGCGGTATCTGAGTTGGCCGAGATCGCCCCGACCTGCGTGATTTCGCGGTTCGTGGTGCAGGGCCTGGAAATCTTGCACAACTGCTCGACGGTTTGTTCGACCGCCTTGTCGATGCCGCGCTTGATATCCATCGGATTCATCCCGGCCGCGACGAACTTCATCCCTTCGCGCACGATGGCCTGAGCCAGCACGATCGCGGTGGTGGTGCCGTCGCCGGCTACATCGGAAGTCTTGCTTGCAACTTCCCTGACCATCTGCGCGCCCATGTTCTGGAACCTGTCCTGGAGCTCGATTTCCTTCGCGACGATCACGCCGGAATTCGCGACCAGCGGCGGGCCGTAAGCCCGGTTCAGCACCACGTTGCGTCCCTTCGGGCCGAGCGTGACCTTGACGGCGTCCGCGAGCACATTCACGCCCTCGACGATCCGGGCGCGGGCTGCATCATGAAACAAAACCTGTTTTGCCGACATGCGATGCTCCAGTATCCATGCCGTGCGGCTTTGTTTATCGCTTACCGCACGGCGATGATTTGCTCACGAGTGACGATCGCTTCCCCGTCACTGAATTTCACGGCCGGTACTTCCACTGCAACGATCAGCGGCCCATGCCGCCGCCCATACCACCGCCCCCGGGGCCCATGCCGCCGCCCATCCCGGCTCCCGCTCCAGGCCCCATGCCACCTCCCCTTGCCGGCGGCTCATCGGGCAGCGTGACGCCGCGTTCCTTCGCACGGATTTGCATCTGCTCGTGGTGCTGGTTGCGAATCTGCTCGCGTTCCTGGACGGTTTTCGCTGCGCGCATCCGCGCACGAAATTCGTTGCGCTCCTGCCGGGTCATCAGCTGGCTGCCGTATATCCTGTCCTGGTCCTGGAGCCGGTCGCGGTCCTGGTCGCGGTCGCGATCCTTCAGTTGATCCGGGGTCTGATCCTTGATCTGGTCGCGGGTCTGGTCCTGGAGCTGGTCGCGATCCTGGTCGGCCGCCATGGCCAGGCCCATCGAAAGCACCGCGCCGCTTATGACAGAGATCAATAGTGATTTTTTAAGCATGATTAACACCTGCAGGGTTGGTTGAATCGTTATGAAACGGAAATTTCCTTGCGCGACGAACCGGGTTTTTTCGGCAATGTCAGTTCCAGCACGCCGTCGGCATATTTGGCCTGGGCCTTGCCTTGGTCAACCTCTTCGGCCAGGCTGAAACTGCGCGAGGCCATGCCGTAGCTGCGCTCGCTGCGTATCACGCGCTCGCCTTCCTTCACTTCCTTTTCCTGTTTGACTTCGGCACTGATGGACACGCGGTTGCCTTCTATCGTCACGTGGATGTCTTCCTTCTTCACACCGGGGATTTCGGCATGGACCATGTAATTGCCATCGGACTCCTTCACGTCCATCTTGATCTGCGGTTCGGCCTTGGTTAACTCGCGAAGCATCGGACGCATCATCAGGTTGCCGAACATGTCGTCGATGTCCCGGAACGGATCGAAGCGCGTCAGCAGCGGATCGATACGGGCGAGTTCGTTGAATGGATTGAAACGGGTGATATTTGCCATGATATATCTCCTTGCATAAAGTTAATGAACATCTGGATGGCCAGCATCAACACGGCTTCAGCGGTACTATCCTTTGAGGTCCTGGATATTCGACGCCTGCCTGCCCTTCGGTCCATGGGTGATTTCGAAACTGATCTTCTGCCCTTCCTTGAGCGTCTTGAAGCCGCTCATATTGATCGCGGAATAATGGGCGAACAGATCTTCACCCCCGCCGTCCGGCGCGATGAAACCGAAACCCCTGGAATCATTGAACCACTTGACTGTTCCTGTTGGCATTTCTTTCTCCCTTTCGTACATAAATACCGGTAATCGCCCCCGTGAGCTTTGCTGCGCTTGCCTGTCGATGCTGGTTAGCTGCATCGCTGGTTCCGCATCGTGTTACTCATTCATCTCCTGTTTCGTTCGCCATGTTCCTGCAGAATTATGACAGCATCTTTTCAAGCGCTGCGCCGAAGCAGTCCTCGCGCCAGATGCATTTGACCTGGTCGCATTGGCCGCCCACGGCGCTTCCGAAGCAATCGAAATTACCTTCGCCGCTCTGGATCGACTTGATCAGTTCGCTTTTGGAAAGATGAGCCGTCTTGATATGGTGTGCCTTGGCGATGCTGCGTATCTCTTCGATCTTCATGATATGCTCCCGGTTGAATTTAATATCGATGATGGAGCTGGGAACCCCGCACCGTTGACGGTTCGCGGTTGTTCTGGCCGGTTATCCTGTGCTGAATTCAAGGTGGCTGACTTGATCATTTCTTCTGTTGCTCGATTTCGATATTGCAGATATTTGACTGGCAATCGGATTGTGCATTCAGCGAGGACGTAAAAAAATAGGTGCAACGCTCAACTTGACATTGCCAATTCACGAAATGTTTCATCGGAGTTTGTCCTATACTCAAGTCCATTCCTGAGAAAATTCAATTTAAAAGCTGATAGTTGGATGATTTCGGTGTCCGGACGTAAGGCCATCCGGTAGCAGTTGGTTAAACCATCAATCAATCCACAATATGCTGAAACAGGAAATATCCCCCATGCCGATGCAAAAAATTAAATTATAATTTTCTCAGTTGATTAAGTTTGGGTATAGAACGTAATTGCGGAACTTTATTGCGCTAGTTGTACGTTATTGCTGTCCCGCGGATTGCATGCGCAAAGTAGAATCTGGACCGATTGTTGCTTGCGGTCTTAAAGCAGCAGTGTCGGTATCAGGGAGAAAATTTGTTGAGCAATAAAAGCGATAATGAGAATGAACTCATCGAGTTTGCTCGAACCGCTGCACTGCCCGGCGTCGAACTGATGATGGCGCGCGGCAGCACCCGTCATTGGCGGGTTTTCCACGAGCAGTATGCGTTCTGCACCAATGAGGCCGTAGCCGCCGAAAAGCGCTACCGGCAGCGCACGAACCGGGTCGTCGACTCCAGCACCACGCTGTTCGAACCGGGTGAAACGCACGAAACCCTCCGTGTCAGCAAACCGCAGGATTTCCAGGTGCTGTTCATGACTCCGGAGACGATGCAGGAATACGGCAAGGAGATGGAGATTGCCGGGCAGCTGCATTTCAAGCCTGCACCGAACATCGACGAAGCGGTGTTTCAATCCTGCAAGCGGTTGCATGCGGCAATCCTGGAGGAGACGACCGACATCGAGGTGCAAAGCCGCATGGCGGAGTGCGTCTGGACGTTGTTGACCCACCATGCGGAACAGCCGATGCCGGAGATGGTCAGCCCGGGGCGGCAGCCGTTATTGCGGGCGCGGGATTTCCTGTTCGAGCAGTACGCCCATGCGGTGTCGCTGGACGAGATTGCCGCGATCGCCGGGCTGAGCCGGTTCCATTTCCTGAAGGCGTTTACCGCGCAGTTCGGCCTGACCCCGCATGCCTACCAGATCCACATGCGCATCGAGCGTTCGCTGCCGCTGCTGCGCCAGGGGATGTCGCTGACCCAGGTGGCCGAGACGATGGGGTTCAATGACCAGAGCCATTACATCCGCCATTTCAAGCGCATCATGGGCGTCACGCCGGGTCAGTACAAGGGCAAGACGCCGGTGGCACGGGTGTTGAAAACCGGGTGAATTCCGGTCATCGAACCAGCGGGCAGACAACAGAAAACCTGGTCAGATCGTTACTGCATCAATCCGTTCTGAATCACGTAATAAATCAGTTCGGCGTTATTTTTCAATTTCATTTTTTCGAGGATATGCGCGCGATAGGTGCTGACCGTTTTCACGCTCAATGACAGCGCGGCTGCGATTTCGGACACTTTTTTCCCGGAACCGAGCAGCTTCAATACCTGGTATTCCCTGTCGCTAAGATGTTCGTGCAACTGCTTTTCATGGTCAGAATTGATTTCCATCAGCATCAATTCGGCAAGCGTGGGGCTGAAATATTTTTTTCCGCCGGTAACCTGCCTGATTGCAACGACCAGCTGTTCCGGCGCGACATCCTTGGTCAGGTAGCCCCACGCACCGGCCTTCATCAACCGGACCGCATATTGATCCTCCGAGTACATGCTCAATATCAATACCTTGGCATCCTTTTTTTCGCTCAGCAGCTGCCTCAACGTATCATTACCGCCTTTTTCGGGCATGGAAATATCGAGCAGCATCACATCCCAATTCAGGTTGTTGATCATTTTCAGTGCTTCGACCCCGTTGGACGCCTCTCCCGTAACCTCGATGCCACCGGCTTCCTCGAGTATCCTGCGCAATCCCTGCCGCACAATCACGTGGTCATCAACGATAAATACCCGGATCACAGTTCACCTCTTTCTGTATGAATATTGTTTCTGCCGACAGCAGCGTTCAATCCGGGTCGGCAGTCGTAGCCTGCTGCACGACGGGAATCCTGAGCGTCACCAGCGTACCCTCTCCTGGTGCGCCTTCAATCGTGGCGTTTCCTCCTATCATCATTGCGCGCTCCTTGATACCGAGCAAGCCGAAGCTATGCATCTTTCGAGTCTGCTCAAAGCCGATGCCATTGTCCCTTATTTCCAGCAGCAGCAAGTCGCCCTGCCGGGAAAACCGGATTTCCACCCTGCTTGCCCGGGCATGCTTGGATACGTTGTTCAACGATTCCTGGATGATGCGGAACACGGTCACGGATTGATTCTCGTTGAGTGCTACACCTATCCGGGGCAGAACAAGCTTGCATTCGATGCCGCTATCGTGCTGGAATTTTTTCACGTAGTCCTTGACGGCGGCTGACAGCCCGACATCATCCAGCAGGTTCGGCCGCAGATCGGAAACAACCTGGCGCACCGTCTGGATTCCTGATGTAACCAGTTCCGATATGTGTGCCAACTCGTCGAGCAGATCTGGTGCAGTAGCGGGAAGCCTGGATGCTAGCCAGGCGGTGCGCATTTTCAGCGCGGCCAGTGTTGCCCCCATTTCATCATGCAGATTGCGTGCAATACGCGCCCGTTCCTCTGCCCTTACATTTTCCAGATGCAATGAGAGCCGCTGCAGTTCACGATAGGAATCGGCAAGCTCCGCTTCGGCCATTTTGAGTCCGGTAACGTCCACCCCGATGCCCAGCACATTGATTGATCCATCGGCATGCAGCAAAGGCCGCTTGATTGTGTAAATCCAATGCTCCTCGCCATCTTTGCTCACCAAATCGGTTAATACCACATCATGCTTGAATTCGATTACCTCCCGATCGGCCGCTGCAAAACGCTCCACTTCACGGGGATTCAAATTGAACTCACTATTATTTTTTCCGATCATGCTTTGAATCGTCACGCCGTAGAAATCGGCCATCGCCTGATTGACCAGCATGAATCTTTCCTGGTCATCCTTGACGAAAATCATGTTGGGGTCAGCGTCGATCACCTGCCAAAGCAGGTTTTTCTGTTCGCGCAATTCTTTCTCGGCGTACTTGCGTTCGGTAATGTCCCGCGCGATAGCCATGTACAGGCCGGTATCACCATTCTGGCTGATGAATTGCAGTTGCGTCTCAATAGGCATATCCCTTCCATCCCTGCGGCTGGCTATCGTCTCGAAACGCCGCCTTTTCCGTTTTCCGCTGCCCAGCGGGGCGATGAAAGCCCGGCATTCCGCCTCCGGTATCAGCGGCAACAGATCGGGCGGAGTCAATTTCAGCAGTTCTTCACGGCTGAAGCCCGTACCGGTTTCCGCCCCCTTGTTTGCATACACAAAGCGCAAGGTATCCGGATCGAAGATGAATATCATGTCCAGCGCATTGTCGAGCAGATAGTTCAGGCGGAGTTCTGTTTCCTGGGCCTTGTCGCGGCGGGTGATGTCGGTAAATGTCAGGCGCACCACCGGTGCTTCACCCTCCTTGAACAGATGGATGCCGTCCATCTGAACATGTATTCGGGAACCGTCGCCGTGCAGCAGCATTAAATCGCAACTCTGCTGGTCGCTGTACTGCACGGTACGCATGAAAATCTGTTGCCAGTGGTCTTGCCACTCGGGGGCAATGAAGGCAGAGAATCGCCGGCGGATAAGTTTACTGCGCTCCAGCCCCAGCAGTGCGGCCCCGGTCAGGTTGATTTCGCTGATTTGATCATCGTGCGTGAGCGTGAGGTAGCCGATCGGGGCGAATTCATACAGATCCAGATAACGCTCGCGGGATTTTTCCAGCATGGCCTGCGATTCACGCAAGGCCTCGTTCTGCATCTCCAGTTCGATCTGATATATCCTGAGCTCATGCAGCAGTTCTTCGGCGGGCCGTTGCGAAGCTGGTGCCGATTTATTTTGCCGAAGTTTTGCCTCGGCGCGTGTGCGCAGCGAGACGCTTTCTTTCAGCTTACTGGTCTGGCTCGGCTTCTTGTTCATGTGCCTCTTGCCGCCTCCTGTGGGTAGAAACAGGCATCTCCCATCATCGAATATGCCGGGTTCAGTCCGCACCCTCTATGGCCGTAAAATCGTATCGGTCGGCTTAGTAAATCAATTATGGTTCATCTCACGTACAACCGGCGCTGCCGGCCACGACGAATCCTCTGCGACAATCGTATGAGCCGAACAAACGATGCAGGAATTGTATCCCGAACTGGAGTCCGGGGAAAATCAGAACGCTGGATGGAACCGAAATAGCCTGAATGATCAATCCGAGCCAACACGCGGCGGATACCAGGCGCGCTGGTTCAACCGTACAGCTTGCGTCCGCGGATACGCGCGCGATGCGCCCTGCGCTGTTCGCCCTCGGTAAGCGGTTTGGGTTTGGAACCCTCGAACGGATTCTTGCTGGAGTTGTACTGGATTCTCAGCGGCGTGCCTTTCAGCTTGAATATCTCGCAAAAGGTGCGTTCCAGATATCGGGTATAACTGGCCGGCACATCGTCCAGGCCGCTGCCGTGTATCACGATCAGCGGCGGGTTGCTGCCGCCCTGGTGGGCGTAGCGCATCTTGGGCATGAAGCGGCCGCCCCTTGGCGGCTGCCTGCTTTTCCAGCGCACCGATCAGCGCGCGGGTGAGTTTCGGCGTGGACAGCTTCGCCATCGCCGCCGCATACGCCTCGTCGACCGATTTCAGCACGCCCGGTATGCCGTTGCCGTGCAGCGCGGAAATGAAATGCAGTTTGGCAAAACTCAGGAAATGCAGTTTGCGCTCGATGTCGCGCTTGACCTGGTCCCGGTGGTGTTCGTCCAGCCCGTCCCATTTGTTGACCGCCAGCACCAGCGCGCGCCCCGCCTGCAGCACATAATCGGCAACGTGCGCATCCTGCTCGGTGATCTGGTCGCGCGCATCCACCACCAGCACCACCACGTTGGCATCCTCGATCGCCTGCATGGTCTTGATCACGGAAAATTTTTCGACCGCCTCTTCGACCTTGCCGCGCCGGCGCACGCCGGCGGTGTCGATGATGGTGTATTGCTTGCCGCCGCGCTCGAAGTCGATGTAGATGCTGTCGCGCGTGGTGCCCGGCTGGTCGAATGCAATCACGCGCTGCTCGCCGAGGATCGCATTGACCAGCGTCGATTTGCCGACATTTGGGCGGCCGACGATCGCGATCTTGGGCGGGTGCTCGTGATTGTTGTCTTCTTCCTGCTCTTTCTCGGGAGGAAAATTCTCCAGCGCGATCTCGATCACTTCGTTGACATTGTCGCCGTGCGCCGAAGAGATCGGCAGCGGTTCGCCCAGGCCCAGTTCGAAAAATTCCGCGGTCACCTTCGCGCGCGCCATGCCTTCGGCCTTGTTGACCAGCAACAGGATAGGCTTGCCGGTCTTGCGCAGCTGTTCGGCGATGATCGCGTCCTGCGGCGTGCAGCCGGCACGGCCATCGACCAGGAACATCACCACGTCGGCTTCGTCCACAGCCTGGCGGCTTTGCCTTGGCCATCTCGAACAGGATGCCTTCCTTGGCGACCGGCTCCAGACCGCCGGTGTCCACCACCAGATATGGCCTGTCCCCTACCCGGCCTCGCCCGTAATGGCGATCGCGGGTCAGCCCCGGCAGATCGGCGACCAGTGCATCGCGGCTGCGCGTGAGACGATTGAACAGGGTAGATTTGCCCACATTCGGACGACCGACCAGAACAACTGTGGGCAACATTCGGGATACTTTCCTTATTTCAGCGTCAGCGAATACAATTCACCGCCGCGCGTCTGCACCAGCAAACCGCCATTCAGCCCGACAGGCGTCCCCACGATCGCGCCTCCGTCCAGCCTGATGCGTGCGGAAAAACTGCCGTCATCGATATTCAATGCATGCAGATAGCCTTCCAGGTCGCCGACCACGACGAATTTTCCCAATGCGTAAGGCACGGTGAGCTGGCGATACAGCAGGTCGCCATTTTTCCAGATCATCTCGCCATTGGTTTTGTCCAGGGAAATCACGGATCCGCTGGAATCGCTGAGGTAAATATATTTGCTGAACACCGTCAGGCCAGTGAAACTGGAAATGTCGCGGCTCCATAACTGGTTGCCCTGCGCGGTGTCGAAGCACGCTGTGCGTCCCTGGAAGGAAACCGCGCAAACCTGTTCGTCATCGACGACCGGGTCGCTGGTCACATCGCTGATGCGTTCCAGCTCGGTATTGCCGCGCGGTTCCGACACCTGTGACTCCCACAGCACTTCACCGTCGCTGATACGGATCGCGGCCAGCTTGCCGGCCGCAAATCCGGCGTAGGCCACGCCCCGTTGTATCGCCACACCCGCATGGCTGCGCACAACCAGGGCTGGTGTGCTGCGCTCGTACATCCACACGCGTTTGCCGTCAGTCGCGTTCAATCCGTTAATCCGGCCATCGCCGCTGCGCACCATCACGATTCCATCGACGGCTTTCGACACATTCAGCACTTCGCTGGACACCAGGCTTCTCCATTTGAGCTTGCCGTCCTCGCCGTAAGCCAGCACATCACCCTTGTTGCTGCCGACGAACACCATACCGTTCCCGCTGGACACGCCACCGCTGATCACCACCCCGGTCTTGATGCGCCATATTTTGTCGCCGGTGGCGGAGTCCAGGCGCAGCAGATTTCCATCGTCGGTCGCACAATAGATCGCATCCGGGGTCAGCGCGGTCTGCAGCACATCTGTCCCCAGATCGCCGATGCCGGTATGCCAGCGCACCTCAAACCTGGCCGTCGGCTTGATGTCGATTAGCGTGGCCGGCTCGGCATCTTTTTTCACGCCAGCCCAGTCGGGCCTGGAGTCGCTGGAAGCACAGCCGCCCAGCGCGACCAGCATGCCCAGCAACAGTGCCGGCATTAACCGGAATTTAATCCTGTGGTCCGCACCTGTCTGCGGGGTGCTGCCTGTGCGTACTATCATTTTGCGGGTCCAAGCGCGTCGAGTTTCATCTGGATCAGGTTGCGATAGATGCTTTGCGGATCGATTTTTTCATAGGCCAGCTTGTATGAACTCCTCGCTTCATCGGTCTTGCCCTGCGCACTCAGCACATCGCCTTTCAGGTCGGAATACAGGCCATCAAATGATTCGGGATGTTTTGCATCGAGCAGGGCGAGCGCCCCGGAATAATTTTTATCATCAAGCAGCAATGCCGCCAGGCGCAATCTCGCGACGTCCTTCAGGGTGTCTTCCCGCGCATTATCGATCACCCATTGCAATTGGACCTTGGCACGCGCCGGGTCGTTGACCTCCTCATTGATCCGGGCCGCCAGCAATTCTGCACGCGCCGCATAGGCGCTGGAACCGAATTTGCCGACCACAGCGGCAGCGGCATCGTTGACGCGCTTGGCATCGTTGCTGGCAAGCTGCTCGATCATTTGCTGGTACAGGGTCGCCGCGCCATATGCCTGCTGGCGCTGGTAATACTGCCAGCCCCGCCATCCGCCGGTCGCGATCGCGACGATCAGCAGCACCCAGAGTATCTGGTTGCGGTTATCCTTCCACCACGCCTTGAGGGCTTCGAGTTGTTCCTGTTCCTGCAAATCCAATGTTGCCATATCGTCCACTCCACTTGATAAATATATATGCTGCGCTGAAACACTGCAGATGTGCGCCCGGCAGCGCCGGTACGCGGGAAATGCAGCTATCGTTTCAGCAGCCGCACCACCGTCGCGGTCAGGTCCTGTACGGCAACCCGCTGCTGTTCGCCACCCTGCATCGGCTTGACGCTGACCTCGTTCGCCTGCGCCTCGTCGTCGCCGATCACCACTGCCACCTGCGCTGCGCTGGCGTCGGCCTTCTTCATCTGCGACTTGAAACTGCCGCCGCCGCAATGCAGCAACACGCTCAGGCTGCTGTCGCGCAATTGCTCCGCGACGGTGCTTGCGAGACGGCCGGCCAGTTCACCCTGATGCACCACGTACACATCGACCGACTGTCTGGGCAGCATCATGCCATCTTCCTGCAGCAACGCCAGCAGCCGCTCGACACCCATCGCAAAACCGGTTGCTGGTACCGGCTTGCCGCCGATCTGCCCGCCACCAATCTGACTGACCAGTCCGTCATAGCGGCCGCCCGCGCAGATCGTGCCCTGCGCGCCGAGTTGCGCGGTCACCCATTCGAACACGGTGCGGTTGTAGTAGTCCAGTCCGCGCACCAGCCGCGGGTTGATCTCGAACGGCACGTCGTGATGCCTGAGTATCGCCTGGACCTCGTCAAAGTGGCGCAGCGCATCTTCTTCCAGTTCTTCCATCAGCCTGGGCGCGCCCGCGATCAATTCCTGCATCGCCGGATTCTTGCTGTCCAGGATGCGCAGCGGATTGCTGTGCAGGCGGCGCGTCGCGTCGGCATCGAGCATGTCGCGGTGCTGCTCGAAATAGGCGATCAGCCTGGCACGATGGCGGTGACGGGAAACCGCATCGCCCAGGGTGTTCAGCTGCAGCGTCACATCGCGCAGGCCGAGCTTGTGCCACAGCCGCGCGCACATCAATATCTGTTCGGCATCGATGTCGGGGCCGGCAAAGCCCAGCGCTTCGACGCCGAACTGGTGGAACTGGCGGTAGCGCCCCTTCTGCGGGACGCTCGTGGCGGTACATCTGACCGCTGTAGTACAGGCGCTGCGGCGCGTTATACAGCAAATTGTGCTGCAGCACGGCGCGCACGCATGACGCTGTCCCCTCCGGGCGCAGCGTCAGCTGGTCGCCGTTGAGTGCATCGGTCGAAGCTGTACATTTCCTTTTCGACGATGTCGGTCACTTCGCCGATCGCGCGCTTGAACAGGTCGGTGGGCTCGACCAGCGGCATGCGGATGTTGCGGTAGCCGTAGCTGTGCAGCCAGTCGCGCACCACTTCCTCGAACCATAGCCACAGACCGGCCTCGTCAGGCAGGATGTCGTTCATGCCGCGCACGGCTTGCAGGGTTTCGTTGACTCATTATATTTCTGGAGAAGGGTGAAGTGGGAAGTGGAAAAGGTAGAACCTGCGTGCATTCCACCCTTTTCCCTCCCCCTTCACCCTTCCCGCTCTACCCTTCCCTCTTCTCGTATTTGGTCACCACATATTCATCGACGATACGGGTGAAATCCGCTGCGATGTTGTCGCCGCGCAGCGTGAGGGCCTTTTCCCCGTCGATATACACCGGCGCCGCCGGGCTTTCTCCGGTTCCCGGCAGGCTGATACCGATGTTCGCCAGTTTGCTTTCGCCCGGCCCGTTCACCACACAGCCCATCACTGCCACGGTCATGTTCTCGACGCCATCATAGCGCTCACGCCACAGCGGCATCTGGGTACGCAAATGACCCTGGATGGTTTGCGCCAGTTCCTGGAAAAAACTGCTGGTGGTGCGACCGCAACCCGGGCACGCGGTCACCATGGGCGCAAATGCGCGCATTCCCAAGGTCTGCAATATCTCCTGACCGACCAGCACTTCCTGGGTGCGGTCCCCGCCCGGTTCCGGCGTCAGCGAAATACGGATGGTGTCACCTATGCCTTCCTGCAGCAGCACCGACAGCGCGGCGGTCGACGCGACGATACCCTTGGATCCCATGCCCGCTTCGGTCAGGCCCAGATGCAGCGCATAGTCGCATTGCTGCGAAAGCGCGCGGTATACCGCGATCAGGTCCTGCACTTCGCTGACCTTGCAGGACAGCACGATGCGGTTATGCGCCATGCCCAGTTGCTCGGCACGCTGCGCGCTCTCCAGTGCGGACGCGATCAGTGCGGCACGGGTCACTTCACCGGCTTCTTTGGGCTGGTCCAGGCGGGAATTCTCGTCCATCATGCGCACCACCAGATTCTGGTCCAGGCTGCCCCAGTTCACCCCGATGCGCACCGGCTTGTCATAGCGGATCGCGGTTTCGATCATCATCGTGAACGGATCGTCTTCCTTGCGGCTGCGCCCGACGTTGCCCGGATTGATGCGGTATTTCGCCAGCGCCTGCGCGCAATCGGGAAACTCGGTGAGCAGGCGATGTCCGTTGTAGTGAAAGTCGCCGACCAGCGGCACATCGCAACCCATGCCGTCCAGGCGGGCGCGTATGTTTGCGACCTGCGCCGCCGCTTCGGGAGTGTTGACCGTGATGCGCACCAGTTCGGAACCGGCCTGTGCCAATTCGAAGACCTGCGCGCAGTCGATTCGGCATCGGCGGTATCGGTATTGGTCATGGACTGGACCACGACCGGCGCGCCGCCTCCCAGCGCCACCTTGCCGACCAGTACCCGCTGCGATGGACGGCGTTTGATAATGGGCATGCTCACATTCACTCCAGTGTCAGCCGCGCCACTTCGCTTGAAGAATTGGTATGGGGCGCCAGATCGACCGGCTTGCCGTCCTGGTACAAACGTGTTGCTGCGGCATGGCCGATTACCAGCGAAAGCGGCAGTTGACCCTTGATATTCAATTCGCTGCCGGGCGGATTGATCTGCGACGAAATCAATTTCCCGGTTCCGTCGGTGATTTCGGTCCACGACTCTTCATCGAACACCAGATGCAGGGAGGATGTCCTTCCGGTTGCAAGGTGCACCGGTGTCGTGGCCGCCGTACCGCTGGCAGCGCCGGTTTTTATCACGGTGCGTTTATGCGTTGCCGCAACGGCCGATTTTGCCAGCGGCACGGCTTCCGCCGGAACAGCTTTCTGTTTTCGGGGAGCAGGTTTCTCCGAGTTTGACTGATGGCTGGTCTCTGCAGGGGCAGGCTCCGCCTTTCTGTGCACCTCGGCAGGGGGAGCATGGATCACCTCTGTCTCGGCGGGCAGGGAGACGGGGGTTTCGATCTTCTGGACTGCGGCATGCTTGATCGGGGACGTAAAATGCCACACCGCGAATCCCGCGACGATCACGGCCATCAGCAATGCAGCAAAAAGCAGAATCAGGTTCTTTTGCGAGGAATGATCTTCGGGAAACGGCACATCGACCGAAGCCGGAACCAGTTCCGGAGCCGGCGATTTTACTTGCGGCAGCGCCGCCAGCAAGGTATCCGCATCCAGGTTCAGTATCTTGGCATAACTGCGCACAAATCCGCGCAGGAATGCCGACTCGGGAAGGTTCTCGAAGTCTTCCGCTTCCAGCGCCTCGATCTGGCGTGATGCAAACTTTGTCTGCGCGGAGACATCCGCGATGCTCATACCGTGTTGTTTGCGCGCTTCGCGCAGCATCGTACCCAGCGAAGGCGACACAGGGCCGGGCGTTTCCTGCTCTGAATTGTTTTCCGGAATCTGTTCCATCATTTACCGTTTATCAGCATTTGAGTTTCACTCGCATCGGGGAAACGATTGCGCAATTGCGTGGCATAGCTGCTCGCCGTATTGTGATCCCCGACCTTGCGATTGATCCTTATTCCCAGCCAGAGTTGCTCCGCGGTGAGATTGTCAGACTTTTGTGCAAAATCGGCAAAATATTTCTTGGCAATATAGTAGCGGGCGTTGGCATAGTTGAAATCGGCCAGCGCAAACAGGGTTTGCGTTGAATCGGGCTGGACCTGCAGCGATTTCTGCAGGAAAAATTCGGCATCCTTGTTGTTGCCCGCTTTCCTGGAACACAGGCCGGCATTCAGGTAGGCAAGACCGGGAGTCGTATACAACGGATTCTTGATCGCCTCAATGAACTGCGGGATGGCTTCCTTCGCGCGATCCTGCTGGCACAGGAACCAGCCATAGTTGTTATGGGCATCGGAGTTCGAATTATCGAGGGACAGGCTGTGCCTGAAGTCAGCATCGGCGTCCTGGTTTTCGCGCAGCGCCATGTGCACCAGCGCGCGCACGTTGTATGCCGGGGCATATTCGCTGTCGGCATTCAAAGCCTGGGTCAATTCATCCAGCGCGATGCCGTACTGTCCGCGCTGATAGTACAAGCCTGCCAGTTCGGTGTGGACCTTGGCACTCTTGTAGGGGTGAGAGTCTTCCGAAGGTGTGCTGCAGGCCGCCAGCAGCGCCAGGGAAAGAAATATCACGATGAATCTGTTCACAGTGCACCTCGCCTGTTCATTTATGCAGCACCAATAGAGCGTTGCTGTGTCCTTTTGGTTCTATCCATGACCTGGCCGGCCAGTTGGCCGCAGGCCGCGGCAATATCGTCGCCGCGCGTCCTGCGCGTGGTCGTCACGATATCGGCCTGCATCAGCACATCGCGGAAACGCTGGATAGTTTCGGGATGCGAACGCCGGTACCGGGTCTGCGGAAACGGGTTGAACGGTATCAGGTTGAACTTGCACGGCACTTCGCGCACCAGGTCCACCAGTTCGCGGGCATGCTGCACCGAGTCATTCACGCCTTCCAGCATCACATACTCGAACGTGATGAAATCGCGCGGTGCGCGTTCAAGATAACGCCGGCAGGCGGCAAGCAATTCCTTGAGCGGGTATTTCCGGTTGATCGGCACCAGCTCGTCGCGCAACTTGTCGTTCGGCGCATGCAGCGACACCGCCAGCGCGACCGGGCACTCCTCGCGCAATCTGTCCATCGCCGGCACGATGCCGGAAGTGGATACCGTCACGCGCCGGCGCGACAATCCATAGGCATGGTCGTCCAGCATCAGGCGCAGCGCGCTCACGGTGTTGTCGAAATTCAGCAGCGGTTCGCCCATGCCCATCATCACCACGTTGCTGATTTTCCAGTTGCCATCCGCATCCTTGCCGAGCTGGTGGTTTGCCCACCACAACTGGCCGATGATCTCCGCGACGCCGAGGTTGCGGTTGAAACCCTGCTTGCCGGTCGAGCAGAACGAGCAGTCCAGCGCGCAGCCCGCCTGGCTGGATATGCACAACGTGCCCCTTTCGCCTCGGGTATGTACACGGCTTCCACCGCATTTCCGGTACCGACGTTCAGCAGCCACTTGCGCGTGCCGTCGTCGGACAGTTCTTCGCGCATCACTTCCGGCGCAGTGATGCAGGCGCTTTGCGCGAGCTTGTCGCGCAACGAGGCCGCAATGTCGGTCATCGCGGCGAAATCGGACTCCCCGGCCCGGTAGATCCAGCGCATCAGCTGGCGGGCGCGAAACGGCTTTTCGCCCATTTCCGTGAAATAGCCGGCCAGCGCATGCGCATCAAAGTCGAGGAGGTTTTGCTGCATCTCTTGATCTTATCGTGAATGAATATTCTTCTTCGGGAAGAAATAGGCGATCTCGATCGCCGCATTTTCCGCGGAATCCGAACCGTGCACTGCGTTGGCGTCGATGCTGTCAGCGAAGTCGGCGCGGATCGTGCCTTTGTCGGCCTTCTTCGGGTCGGTTGCGCCCATCAGCTCGCGGTTTTTCAGCACCGCATTTTCGCCTTCCAGCACCTGTATCATCACCGGACCGGAGATCATGAAATCCACCAGGTCCTTGAAGAACGGGCGTGCGCGATGCACGTCATAAAAACCTTCCGCTTCGGTACGGGTCAGGTGGCGCATCTGCGCAGCGACAATCTTCAACCCGGCATTTTCAAAACGGGTGTAGATCTGGCCGATGACATTCTTGGCGACTGCATCGGGTTTGATGATCGACAGGGTACGTTCTACAGCCATGCTTCATTCTCCAGATAATTATCAAAAGTTGATCAAAATTTTCAAGGGCGTGATTCTAGCAGGCTTTGTGCGTGCTGTCGCAGCCTGCACAAGCGATCCCGGGACGGTAAAGGCGGCAGTTTCGATAGTATTCTCAACGGTTCCATTCCCGGCCGATGAATACCGGTGATGGACCCACTTGAATATCAGATTGGGTAGAAGCAGCGTAATCTTTGGTATGTTGGTGACAATCGCAAGGAAAATCAGCGGCTCCTACGCCCTTTACATACGGCGGATGGTTGCGCGGTTGCCCGGGCGATCGATAGACCGAATCTGGCTAATTCGGTGCTGGCCGCAAACAGTGGAGTCGATCTGATCGGTACGACGAGACCAACTGGGCTATAGGGCTGGACTGGGTACTCTGGATAATTCGATCACGCCAGCGACCGCCTTGCCGACGTCAGATGTGCTCGCCTTGCCGTCCATGTCAGGCGTGCGGGGACCTTCCGCTAGAACGATCTCGATGGCGTGAACGACCGCCGCGGCGGCGTCCCGATAACCCAGGTGCTCGAGCATCATTGCACCCGCCCATATTTGGCCGATCGGATTTGCGATGCCTTTGCCGTATATATCGGGCGCTGAACCATGGACCGGTTCGAACAGTGACGGGAATGTCCTTTCCGGGTTCAGGTTTGCCGACGGGGCGATGCCGATGGTGCCGGTACATGCCGGACCCAAATCCGAAAGTATGTCGCCGAACAGATTTGATGCCACCACGACATCAAACCAGTCCGGGTGCAGCACAAAGTTCGCGGTCAATATATCGATGTGGTATTTGTCAGCCCGGATATCCGGGTAAGCCGCCGCCATCACTGCAAACCGCTCATCCCAGTAAGGCATCGAAATCGAAATGCCGTTTGATTTGGTCGCCGAGGTGACATGCTTCTTTGCACGGGTCGCTGCCAGCTCAAACGCATACTTCATGACCCGGTCGATGCCCTTTCGGGTGAAGACACTTTGCTGAACGACGAATTCGCGCTCGGTGCCGGGGAACATGCGGCCGCCGACCGATGAGTATTCACCCTCGGTATTTTCGCGGACGATGTAAAAATCGATGTCCCCTATTTTTCGATTCGCCAACGGGGAGTTGATGCCGGGCATGAGCCGGGCCGGACGCAGGTTGACGTATTGGTCGAATTCCTGCCTGAACTTGACCAGCGATCCCCACAGCGAGACATGATCGGGAACGGTGGCGGGCCAGCCGACCGCCCCGAAGAAAATGGCCGCTTTTCCTTCGAGTGTCTCCTTCCAGTTATCAGGCATCATCTTGCCGTGCCTGACATAGTAGTCACAGCTCCAGTCGAATTCCTGCCATTGGAAGGAGATACCGAACTTGCGGGAGACCGCATCGAGGACACGGAGTCCTTCGGGCATGACTTCCTTTCCGATTCCGTCTCCCGGAATGACCGCAATCCTGTTGATCTTCATATTCTTCCTTCTTATTGATATTCGCCATTGGCGTGGATACACGGGTTTGGACTCCCGAAGGTGCAGGCGAAACTTCACGATTTTCGGTCAAGCGGCAAATTGTTGCGTTAGTCGTACCTCACGAAGATGAGCTTCGGAAAGGTAAATCAAGGCCACCAACCAAGAGGTGCATGTGCGACCAGAGATGTCACCAACCCCAGACCAAACTGCACACAATGATATATCCACGAATTGTCAGGGTATCGCGCAAAGATTAATTTATGGCATGCGCAGTGGCTTCCCCTTAAGGTCAGGTGATTGACATCACATTTTGATTATTGCAACATGCAGATCCTATTACAACATACAACAAGGGAGAAAATACATCATGTCATCCAGCCATATACGTTTCCTGTCCCGTCTTTTCATAGTTCTGTCGATTTGCGCTCCGATGGCCGCGGTAGCCGCCGAGGATGTGGTTTTGGGCGCATCGGTGCAATTGACCGGCCCGGTTGCCAACACCGGCCGCTATTACCGCGATTCCTATCAATTCGCGATCGATAAAATCAATGCTGCCGGCGGCGTCAAAATTGCGGGCCAGTCTCACAAGCTGGCACTCAAACTCTACGACAACCAGTCCGATGTGAATCTGAGCATGCGCCAGTACACGCAACTGGTGACCGACGACAAGGTCAATCTTTTGCTTGGCCCGTTCGCCAGCAATTTCGCGCTTGCCGACTCCGCTATTTCGGAAAAGTACAAGATACCCATGGTCCAGGGCGGCGGCGCATCCGACCAGATATTCGCGCGCAATTTCCAGTACATCTTCGGCACGCTGGCTCCGGCGAGCAATTACTTTGGCAGCACCATCGACATGCTGAAGCTGCTCAAGCCGGCGCCGCAAACCGTCGCCCTGCTGTATGCAGACGACGCCTTTGACGTGTCCGTCGCTGATGGCACGCGGCCGATGTTGAAGCAGGCAGGATTGAATGTCGTGATGGATGAGCGTTACAGCACCAATGCCACGGACTTCAACTCGCTGCTGTCCCAGATCAAGAGCAAGCAGGCCGACGTCGTACTGGTGGCCGGCCATGAAACCGAGATCCTTAATTTTGTGCGCCAGGCCAAGAGTCTGGAGGTGGCCCCGAAGATGTATTCGTTCACCGTGGGCGTGCCGAGTGAAGACTTCCGTAAAGCCCTGGGCAAGGATGCCAATTACGCGTTTGGCATGACGCCATGGCTGCCGTCTGCTGAACTGAAAGACCGCTGGTTCGGCGATGCCGAGCAATTTGCCAAGGTGTACAAGGCGAAGTTCGGTTATGACCCCGACTATCACGCTGCCTCGGGTGCCGCCGATGTGGAAACACTGGTGCAGGCCATGGAAGATGCCAACAGTCTCGATCCGCAGAAAGTGCGTGATGCGCTGGCCAAGATCAAGTTCAACAGCCTGTACGGACCGATCGCGTTCAATGCACATGGGCAGATCGAATTGCC
Source organism: uncultured beta proteobacterium (assembly GCA_963827265.1). Classification (GTDB taxonomy): domain Bacteria; phylum Pseudomonadota; class Gammaproteobacteria; order Burkholderiales; family Gallionellaceae; genus Gallionella. The sequence continues at coordinate 254,451 of CAWHAD010000016.1, forward strand.
GCAGATGGTGATCCAGGTTCAGGGGGATAAGGTTGTAAAAGAATACGGACTGAAAGGCATGGTCAATCAACCGAAGTATCCGATGCCCGCCTGGAACAAGCGATAAGCCGCCGGCCCAACAGGTCTTCAGGTGGATCTGCTAGCGCAAATTCTCGTCAATGGCGTGCTCCAGGGCGGACTGTATGCGGTCATGGCACTTGGACTGGCCCTGGTCTGGGGCGTGCTCAATATCGTCAATCTGGCGCATGGTGCGTTCATCATGCTGGGCGGCTACGCGTCATGGTACCTGTACACCTACCTGCATATTGACCCGTTCCTGGGACTGCCGATCACCGCCGTCGTGATGTTCGCGTTCGGCTACGCGCTGCAGCGAGGCCTGCTCAACCTGGTGATCCGCGCGCCGATGTTCAACACGCTGCTGATCACCTTCGGCCTGGAGGTGGTCCTGACCGACGTGGCCCAACTGGTGTTTTCCGCCGACTTTCGCACCATCAATCCTCCCTATGCCGGCAACAGTTTCGCGCTGGGTCCGCTGGTCCTGCCCGTGGCGCGGCTGGCCGCTTTCTCCGTGGCAATCATTCTGACTGTCAGCATGTGGCTGTTTCTGCTGCACACCCGGCTTGGCCGCGCGATTCGCGCCACGGCCCAGAACCTGGTGGCAGCGCGCCTGCACGGTGTCGAACCGCGTCACCTTTACGCGATGACATTCGGCCTGGGCATCGCGCTGGCGGGGATGGCCGGCACTCTCTACGGAACGGTGTCGCAGATCAATCCGTATATCGGTGCGTCGCTTACCGCCAAATCGTTTGCCATCTCGATCATTGGCGGACTGGAAAATCCCCTGGGCGTGATCGTCGGGGGACTGTTCCTCGGGATCGTGGAGTCGCTGACCACCCTGTATATCGGCCAAACCTATGCGGATGTTGCCAGCTTCGGCATCCTGGTGCTGGTGCTGATCGTGCGGCCCGGTGGCTTGCTTGGGAAGACCGCATGAAGGCGTGGCAAATCGGGCTGGTTCTGGCTGCACTATTGGTGCTCGCCGGAGTACCCTGGTACGGTTCGGACGTGCTCATCCAGTTCGGCATCAACGCGCTGCTGATGGCCGTATTGGCACAAGGCTGGAACATCATCGGCGGTTATACCGGTTATGCCTCGTTCGGCAACTCGGTATTTTACGGGCTGGGGAGCTACGGCGTGGCCATCGCCATGGTGCAGTGGCATTTGCCGTTCGCGGTCGGCATGGCATTCGGGGTGGTGCTGGCGGTCGTCTTTGCCGTCCTGCTGGGCATCCCCGTGCTGCGGCTCAAGGGCCACTACTTCGCCATCGCCACGCTGGCGCTGTCACAGGTCATGACGGCCATCGTCTCCAACGTGGGCATCGCCGGCCAGAACATCGGCCTGGTGCTGCCGCCGCTGAACAACGATCCGCTGTTCTACGAATTGTCGCTGGGCTTGCTGACGCTCGCGACGCTGACGATCTGGGGCCTGACCCGCAGCCGCTTCGGCTTCGGGCTGATCGCGATCCGGGAAAACGAGGAAGGCGCGGCCGTGATGGGCGTGAACACCACGCTGTACAAGGTGCTGGCATTTGCGCTATCGGGAATCTTCAGCGCCCTGGCGGGCGGTATCCATGCCTACTGGATCACCTTTCTCGACCCGGCAAGCGCGTTCGATATCAGCCTCAACGTCAAGATGATCATCATGGCCGTGTTCGGCGGCCCGGGCACCGTGCTCGGCCCCATCGTCGGCGCGTTCACGCTGTCGGCTGTCTCCGAATTCCTGTCGAGCGAAGTGACGCGCATCGCCGGACTGTTCTTCGGTGTCGTCATCGTCGTCGCGGTGGTGCTCATGCCGCGCGGCCTGGCCGACCTGTTTAGACGTATGCGCAAAATGGGCTGGAGCTATTTCATCGAAAACATCCGCGCTCACCGGCTATGAAACCCGTCCTGGAAGTTCGTAATGCGACGCGGCGTTTCGCCGGACTGGTTGCCGTTGACGATGTCAGTTTCACGCTCGCCCCGGGAGAGATACTCGGGCTGATCGGTCCCAACGGTGCAGGCAAGACCACGCTGATCAGCCTGATCAGCGGCACGCACGACCTCAGCGCAGGTGAGATATTTTTCCAGGGTGAATCCATCAACCACCTGCCGGCATTCCGCCGCGCCAGGCTGGGCATAGGCCGCACTTTCCAGATCATGCGGCCGTTTCCCGTCATGTCGGTGCTGGATAACGTGGCCGTCGGCGCGCTGTTCGGGCGCGGCGGCGGCCAGCCAAAACTGGCCGTGGCGCGCGAACAGGCGCGCGAATGTCTCGAGTTCGTGGGTCTGGGCAAGATCATCGACAAGCGGGCCGATGAACTCGGTGGCCCGGACCGCAAACGCCTGGAGCTGGCCAAGGCGCTGGCGATGCAACCGCAGGTGCTGCTCTGCGACGAGGTCATGGCCGGCTTGAACCACGTCGAGATCGACGAGGTCATCGACGTGATCCGCAAGGTGCGCGATCGGGGCATCAGCATCCTGGTGATCGAACACGTCATCAAGGCGATCAAAAGCCTTTCCGACCGCCTGCTGGTGCTGCACCATGGAGAAAAGATCGCCGACGGCACACCCGACGCGGTGCTGGCGGACCCCATCGTGATCGAGGCTTATCTGGGAAAGAAGCGCGCATGAACGGCCAGGCAGATCGCACCCCCTTACTCAAAGTCGAGAATCTGAGCGCCGGCTACGGCGGTATGCATGTGCTGCATGACGTGACGCTGGAAGTCTACCCGGCCGAAATGGTGGCGCTGGTCGGCAGCAATGGCGCCGGCAAGACGACCCTGCTGCGGGCGCTGTCGCGTATGCTGTCCTGTACCGGCAGCATCGTCATGAACGGCCATGATCTGGCCGGCATGACGCCGGACCAGGCCTTCGGGCTGGGCCTGGTGCAAGTACCGGAAGGGCGCCAGCTGTTCGACCGGATGACCGTGCAGGACAATTTGCTGATGGGGAGCTACCGGCGCAAGGACAAGGCAGCGGTCGCGCGCGACCTGGACAGGATTTACGCCATGTTCCCCCGCCTGACGGAACGGCGGCGCCAACTGGCGGGGAGCATGTCGGGCGGCGAGCAACAGATGTGTGCGATGGCGCGCGCGCTGATGGCCGCACCGGTGCTGATGATGGTCGATGAAATGAGCCTGGGGCTGGCACCCGTCGTGGTCGAGCAGTTGATGGAGGTGCTTGCCGCGATCCGGCGTGACGGCGTGACCGTGTTGCTGGTCGAGCAGGATGTGCAACTGGCATTATCCTCTGCAGACCGTGCATACGTTATCGAGACCGGCAGTATCGTTCACCAGGGAGACGCAAAGGTTTTGATCGATGATCCGGCGGTCCAACAGGCTTATTGGGGAATTTGACTGCTTTGATGTAGTAATTCAGACTTGATCTGACAGCAATCTTTGCTTAAGGACGAGATTACCCGGTTCGAGAGAGGTGAGTTTCTTTTACACCCAAGGCGCATAAACGCACAGCCACGAATAGTGTTAAACAGAACATCATCACAAACAAACTTGGCTTGTTTAATCTGGCCGCGCAGCTCGCTGCAATGTAATCCCGTACATGCGAGGTAATCTGCTTTTCTCGTTTATGGATGGCATCATAGGCCAACTATTCGCAGGATACCAACATTCCGTCTTCGTTTTCATCGGCAAGGTAATCCGCATCGATCGCCACACCCACCACGCATGCCAGATCATCGCCGCAATACAGCAGCGGCAAACGCGCCCGCTCCCAGGGCGGAATGCGATGCTGCTGCAGCAAGTTTTTGAGCGTCCGCTTCGCCGCGGCCGGATGCGGCCTGAGGACTTCGGCACCGTTGCGCAGTCGCAGCGTGACCGGGGCGCGCTGCAGCTTCCGGACACTGATCCCCGCGCCGCTGGTTCGTGAAAAATGCAGCCGTGTTGCGAGCGGAGCCCAGTCCAGCATTGCTTCGCCCTGCCACGGCAATGTCAGGGTGTGGTCAAATTCCGCCGCAGCGGGCAACAGATACACGGTGTCCCGGTAACGGCGCAGCCGGAAACCGCCAACGCGAACTTCCACGGCTGCATCCTGCCGCGCATCGCAAAGCTGTCGCAGCATTTCATCGAGATGGTTGCTTTGCGGCATGGGCGCGCCCTGTTTATGCAGAAAGTGGCGCAGCAGGTTCCTCCCACGGGCCGGGGACAGCCCGCGCAGTGCCTCGACCCGCATCGCATTGCCGTCCAGTTCCTGCCCCGCATCCAGACTGGCCAGTTCGTCGAGCAACTGGCCCGCTTCGGCAAAATGCCGGGCACTGCGCCCCAGCGTTTCGCGATAGGCCGGAAAATGCTGGGTCAGCAGCGGCATCACGCGATGGCGCAGATAGTTGCGCGGATAGCTGTCGTCCGCGTTGCTTTCGTCCTCGACCCACTGCAAACCCTGTGCGATGGCGTAGTCGAGTATCTCGCTGCGGGCGCACTGCAGCAGCGGACGCAACAAGGCCTTGGAAGCGGCGCGCCTGGCAAGCACCGGCATTGCGCCGGCACCGCGTACCCCGGCGCCACGCAGCATCTGCAGCAGCAGCGTTTCCGCCTGATCGTCGGCATGGTGCGCAAGCGCCACGTAGTCGCAGCTGTGCCTGGAAAACGCGGCAATGCGCAGCTTGCGCGCCGCCGCTTCGATGCCGTGTCCCCGCAACGGCGCAATATCCACCCGTTCGAGATGGAACGGGATGCGCAGGCGTTCGCACAGGCCGGCACAGAATTCCGCCCAGGCATCGGCATTGCGGCTGATGCCGTGATGGACATGCAATGCGGAAAGTTGCCATGCGTAGCGCGCGGCGAGACTGTGCAGCAGATGCAGCAGCACGACCGAATCCGCACCGCCGCTCAGGCCGACCAGGATGGCGCTGTGCGCCGGAACGAGCGGCGCGATCTGCGCCTCGACGCGTTCGACCAGGGAATTACCGGTAACCACGATCAGGCCCGATGGATGTCATTCCGGTACGGAATGACGGAGAACTGCTGCATTACTGGACTGCGACTTCCTTGAACTTGCCATAACTCATCAGGCGGTTGAAGCGGTCCTGGATCAGGTTGACCGTCGGTTTGGCCTGTGCGGTCCTGAGCGCATCCTGCAGGGCCTTCTTCACGTTCTGCATGGTTGCCGGGTAATCGCGATGCGCCCCGCCCAGCGGTTCGCTGATGATCTTGTCCACCAGCCCCAGCGCCTTCAGGCGCGTCGCGGTAATGCCCAGGGTCTCTGCGGCATCGGCAGCTTTTTCCGCGCTTTTCCACAGGATGGACGCGCAGCCTTCCGGGGAAATCACCGAATAGGTGCTGTATTGCAGCATCAGCAGCGCGTCGCCGACCGCAATCGCCAGCGCGCCGCCCGAACCGCCCTCGCCGATCACGGTACAGATGATGGGCACGCGCAGCTCGCTCATTTCATAAAGGTTGCGCCCGATCGCCTCGGACTGGCCGCGCTCTTCGGCATTCACGCCGGGATACGCGCCCGGCGTATCGATGAAGGTCATGATCGGAATGCCGAATTTTTCCGCCAGCCGCATCAACCGCATCGCCTTGCGATAGCCTTCCGGACGCGGCATGCCGAAATTGCGGATGATCTTCTCCTTGGTGTCGCGGCCCTTCTGGTGCCCGATCACCATCACGCTCTGACCGTTGAACCGGGCCAGGCCGCCCACGATCGCCTTGTCGTCGGCAAAGGTCCGGTCGCCGTGCAGCTCCTCGAAATCGGTGAACAGCGCCTGGATGTAATCCATGGTGTAGGGGCGCTGGGGATGGCGCGATACCTGCGATATCTGCCAGGGGGAAAGCTTGCTGTAGACATCCTTGGTCAGCGCTTCGCTTTTTTTCGACAGGCGCGAAATTTCGTCCGCGATGTCCAGCGCAGAATCGTCCTGCATATAGCGCAGTTGCTCGATCTTTTCTTCCAGTTCGGCGATCGAACCTTCAAAATCCAGAAATGATATTTTCATGTTGTTTTTTTCCTCGTTGAGCGCGCCGCAATCATACTACAAACCGAAGAATCGTTTGAAAGTCGGCAATAATTCGGGATCGCGGTTGTGGCACCGCCGCACGACGTTCAAACGGGTGAATATTTTGCCAAGCGGCTGTTTCTGCGCCAGAATTTCAATGTATCTCGACGCGAGAGCTCGACGCGCCGCATACCCTCCCTGCCCGGAATATCGATCCGCAGATCCGCAATCTTTCCCGAACGCAGCGCATCCCACAGCGGCTTCGCATAGCCGGTTTCGAATGCCAGCAGCGCATTGCGCCAGGCTTCAAGGTCGCCGTTCTGCAATGCGGATCGCAGCCCGGTCCAGACCAGCAATTGCGTGCCATCACGTGGCGACGCTGTCCAATGCCCGGACCAGGCAGAAAATGGTATTCCCGCCGCCGCCGCGAACATCTCGACCAGCACATCGTCCGAACTCGCAGCGTCGCAGATCTGTTTAAACTTCAGATCGCTGCTGTCTCCCGCCCCCCACAGGCACAGGCTGTTGATTTCCAGCGCGCCGCGCGCGGAACGGATGTCGTTGAGCGGATGCGAGTACAGCAGCATCTGCATCTCGTTGAGCAGCTGATGCCAGCGCGGCGCATCTGCGCCTTCAGGCAACGAACCGCGCACATCCCCGCCGACGAGCGACGAAACCGGCCGGGTCCGGATAGCCGGCAGCGCATCCAGCCGCACATACCAGCGCTGCGGGTGCGGTGCGAAAAATTCCATGCCCTGTCCGGCAAAGTGCTGATTCAGGCTCGCGCACATTGCTTTTGCCTCGTCCGCGCCGATGTCCGGGGTCTCAAGCATCAGCACCCGATCGCGCTGCAGGCGCAGATGCACCGGGTCGGCCCGCAGCCAGCATCCCGCGCCGAGACCGTCGAATTGCGCGGAAACCGCCGCGACCGGCGCAGTTTCGCTGGATGACATTCCGAACAAATTGCATAGCAAATCTTCCAGCGCGGCCGGTGCCAGGTTTTCGCCGCGTCCCCGGCCGAGCAGCCTTTCCAGGTAGGGCAAACGCAGGTCCGCGCAAATTCCGGCGGCGATATCGCCGGGCAGGAACAGGTCGGGGATGACCAGGTGGACAAAGCTCATAGTTGGTGGAGTTTACCTGACAATCCGGTCAGATCATCTGCGGGCTATCATTAACTGGAAGATCAACATGCACCCGTCCAGATCAGCTTGCCCGCCAGTGCTGACAATATGCTTTTGTGTCGGCCAGCCAATCATGAAAATCACTGGTAAATCCTTCCACATCGGCAAGAAACTCCTGCTCTCCGTTCGCCAGCGGATTAGGTTGGCGCGCCCGGCGCGACATGCGGGCCAATACGTCGGCGATTCCGTCGATCTGCGCATAGCTGCAGAGCCAGTTCTCCCGTTGCATCATCGTCAATGCCGGATGCGACGAGATGGGAAGATCGTTCAGTCTATCTTTGATCAAGCTGTAGACATATGCACAATATTCATCGAGTGGCTGATGATGGATCGCGGACCAGTGATGCGCCAGCAAATGATCGTAAATCACATCGACCAGTACACCGGCATAGCGCCTGCGATCCGCAGATATTCGTGAACGGCTGCGCCGGAAAGCGGGCTGCGACTCCGCAAAGCTGTCGATGGCACGATGCAAGGCCGCTCCCCTTGCCAGATCGTCCGGCAATGAACCGGGCAAAGGCCCTTTGACCCAGTCCCCGATGACTCCACCTACAATCAAGGCCGGGTGTTCACCTGCCAGCAAAGCATGAGCCAGGAAGTTCAATGTTCACCCTCCTTTATCTGTTTATAGCTGATGACTGCTTGGTCCGGGTTTCGCCTATCAGTGTTCGACCTCTATGGTCCCCTGCACCTGTACCGTCACCGTATTTTCCCCGGCAGCGAAGTCAGGCTGCTGCACTGTCGCTCCGGCAATGGCCATGCGTGCGGAATATACTGGACGGGGGTACTGGTTACCTTCGTTGATGCTGATGTGTACGATTTTGTAACTTGTGCCGCCAAGTGCCGCGCTAACTTTGGCCGCACGAGATTTGAATGCGTCTATTCCCTCAGCAATCAATTCATTCTCCGTGCGCTGCATCGTGTCTGACGATATCGAGAACGAGATGCCTGATAAATGAAGCGATTCCTGAAGTTTGCCAATCAGTGCGCTTGCTTCCTTGAAATTCCTGCTCTCCAGTTTCAGTTGGGCGGAGCCGCGCCATCCTTCCAGCGTTGCGTTCTTTCCGTATACCGGATAGGTACTTTGCCAACCACTACTTACTTTTACGTCTTCGTATGACTTTGCAAACTTCAAAGCCTCATTCATTACACTGTTGATATGATTTGCAACATCGGAAGCTTCCTTGGCCTGGAACTCAACGCTCATCTGCGCATTCAACAGATCGTTAGAAACTTCCCGGCTGGCTACCGCCTTGAAATCAACGCGGTTGTACCCTTCATCAGCATAGATGCTTTGAGTTGCAAAAAGAAGTAAGAACAGAATGCCTGCAGAAATCTTCATGTACAGCTCCATAGAATGTTCTAAAGTTCAAATGCCCTATAAATTGACTGCTTCACCTATTGAAGCGGACTCACCGTCTATCATCTGCTGATTGTCTACCTTGTGCCCTTCCAAGATAAAGGATGTCATCATTAATGGAAAGCCTGGTCAAATACTGGATGCGCATTTTGCCAGCCACGCAGATATGCCCTCCAGCGAGCGAAAATCTTCCACTGATCTGGCATCGACATCATTGAAACGCGCCTGTGTCATGCGCGCCAGCGCGCGACCCGGTCCGAGTTCCAGGAAAACCCGGCAACCGCGTTCGTACAGCATGTGCAGGCACTCTCCCCACGCGATGGTGCGGTCCAGTTGCTGCGCGAGCTTGTCGATCGCGGTCTCGCGGCGCACCACCCATGCGGCATCGATGCCGGCGACCACCGGCGTGGCGGGTGCTGTCAGCGAAGAAGCGCCAAGAATCGTTCGAAACGGTTCCACCGCATCGCTGAGCAGCGGCGTATGCGATGCCAGATCCACCCTGAGCCGGGTCAGCCGGCGCCGCGCGCAGACAAATCGGCATCCAGCAGTTGCAATGCATCGTCCTCGCCGCCGATCACGAATTCTTCGTTGCCGATCGCGATCGCGATCCAGGCTCGTTTGCCTTTGCACAGATGTTCCACCTGGTCGCGGCTGATGCCCTGCACCGCCAGCATCCCGCCGGGATGGGCGGCAGACGCCTGATCCATCAGCGCGGCGCGCGCGGCGGCGAGACGCGCAAGTTCTGCGGCATCGAGCGCGCCCGCACAGGCATAGGCGCCCAGTTCGCCGACGCTGTATCCGCAGAACGCGACGGGCCTGGGCGCATCCGGCTGCAGCGCAGTCCACAACGCCAGCTGGGACAGGCAGATCAGCGGTTGCGCGACCGCATTGCGGAACATCGCGTCGGGTTGCGCGAGCATATCGCGTAACCTGAAACCGAGTCTGGCTTCACCGGCCCCGATGATTTCCGCTGCCGCCGGATGGTCCGCAAGCAGGTCCAGCATCGCCGGATGCTGTGCGCCCTGGCCGGAACACAGGATCGCCAAACTCATTGCCCGGCTTTCATGAACGGACTCTCATAACGGTTGGGTTTGCAACTGGTGCACGAACCACGCCGCCGCGAGCAGGTCGGCGCAGCCGCCCGGCGACAGGTACCGTGCCGAACAATCGCGGTGCAACGATACCGCTTGCGCCTGCCATCCGGCCTGGAACACGCTGCCGCGCTGCAGGAATTCTGCGGCCCGCGTCTGGATGAAGCGCAACCCTGCGGCACCGCCGCGATACAGCACATTCGTATCCGCGGTTTCGGCGAGCAAAACAAACAAGGTGTGCAGCAGCGCATCGTCGCGCGGTGCGCCGCCAGCCAGCGCGCCGCGCAATGCGGGCAGCGCGATCTCGAAGACCGATGGAAAACCTTGCATCGCTTCGCCGCGCGCGCCGGTGGCGCCGTGTCGCGCCGCCATCAGTTGTCCGTGCGAAGGTGTCGCGGCCCGCGCAACCGCGACGGCGCGCAGATCGCGGCTCCAGTTGGCCGTCACGATCGCGCGCAGGTTTTCATCGGAAGGTTCGATGTTGCGCACAAACGCGCATCCTGCGACGGCGGCGAGCAGGCCGTGCGTGAAGATCGCGCCCCGGTGCGTGTTGATGCCGCGCGTGGCGCGCAGCATGTGCGACTCGGCGGCAATGCCAAGCTGCTGCAACTCGGCGAATCCGGCATCGCGCATCCCTGCTGCCGCGATGGCGACGAAATAGCCGCGCAGCGAGAACAGACTGCGCATAAAGGTTGCGGCATCCATGTCGTGGTGCGCGCCGTTGTCGCGAAAACTGACCAGCCCGGGCTTGGGATACAGCGCAAGTTCCCGATACAGGCTGCGCACCGCCAAGAGGGCAATATGGCGCGCGATATGCCCATATTCCGGCTCAGCGGCAGTGAATGTTTTAATGGACAAGCGATTCATGCCAGCATCTCCAGCAGTTTGCGGGCATCGACCAGTTCCGCGCTGGATATGCGTTTCACCAGCACGCGTTTATCGTCGCCGGACTTCAATGTGGCCCATTCGCGCCATGACACGGCGCTGCCTGCGCCGAACAGCACTTCACCGTCGGCGCGCAAACCGTGATCCCGTTCCCAGCTCTCCAGCAGCGCAATGCCCTGCTGCAACTGCATGTGCGACTGCGGATGCCAGAGCAGGTCGATATCCGATTGCGGGGTCAGGTAGGTCAGGCCGCTCAGCGCCTGCCAGGCCAGCGAACCGAATACGCGCAATTCGATATCGATGTCTTTTGCCGCCGCATCCAGTTGGGCTAATGCGGGCCGCCATTGGGCAGGCGCATGGGCCAGCGCATCGGCGAGCAGCAATGGCGATGTGCGTCGAACAATGTCATGGGCAGCCACGCAGAGCGCGATGCGTCGCTTGCCATGCGCGGGCGGTAAAGCCAGACCGACTGCGATGGTGTCGGAAATTTCGTTCCTTATAGAAACTGGCTGTGAATGTAGGAGCGGGCCATGCCCGCGATCGTTTCTTTGTTCGCGGGCATGGCCCGCTCCTACACTAACGAAATCTTTGCCAGTAACAGGTTGACGCGCAACCACCAAAGGCCGGTCCGCCGCCAACCATGCTGAGACATGCGCGTGCATTGCTTCATAGGCGATCTGAGCGTCCACCAGTACGCGGGATTCCGGACGTATCCAGACCAGGGTATGTCGATTGAAATTTTGACCGAATCGGGACATTGAATCAGCCACTGGCCAACACGCGCTGTACGACCGGTTCAGCCAGCTTGCGCCCGCCGCGCTCCAATCCTAGTTTGCGGCGATGATCCGTCGCATCGGCATGTTCCAGTGCTTTCGTTAAGCAGGCCGACAGATCGCCCTCCCACAATTCATCCAGCCCGCCCATCTTCAGATAATTCGTTGCGCCCGGCGCGAACACCGGCGAAGACTTGCTGAGTTGCGTCAGCCTTTCCTCGCTGATGCGCGTCACCCGGGCCATCGCCGGCAGGCCCATCACCCGTATCTCTGCCGCGGGAAGCGCGGCGCACACATCGGCCATCATGCCGTTGGCAAGGAATCCGCCGGACAGTGCCTGTTCGTAAACCAGGCTGATGATCGTGTGGCCGCGCCGGCGCGCCATCTCCACGCATTTCGCGAGGTGCGCCATGTAGCCGTTCAGACCGAGCATCTCGTCGCGATGGCGCAGGCGCTGCCCGCTGGTATCGACCAGGAACACGATGGGACGCCCGGGATGGTCGCGCATCACCGCAAGTACCGCAGCCGCCATCGCGAGGGCGAGCTCGACGCCGACTTCGGTGTGGTTGGTGGTGCCGATCACGGCAACGGTGTGCTTGCCACAATGCCCCTCGCCCGACAGCAGATCGCCGTCCTGCTTGACGTCATGGCCCGCCGGGAACAGTTGCTCGACGACCTTTTTCCACTCCATATCAAGACACCTTTGCAGTTTGTTTAGTCCTGCGTCCCTGCGCAGCAGCCATGAATTCGTCGTTTTCCATCATTGCAATCGCATCCGGGTCGGGCCAGCCCAGTCTCGCGCCAGATGTCGCGGCCATCCTTGCACTCGCCAAAACGCTTGACCCGCTCGCCGAGCAACTGGTGTTCAATCTCCAAAGATTCCAGCGACCAGTCTTCACCGTTATGGATGGATGCGATGATCGCCTGCCGGAACGCGTCCATGCTGTCCGGCACGATCTGATCGCACTCGCCGAGCAGATAACGGTGCTTGCCGCCGGCGGTGCGCCACACCAGCGCACGGTCGCGCGAGTCGTATTCCTCGACGCCGCGTGCAGTCTCGATCACTTCCGGGCCGGACAGGCCGAGCCGTCCTTCCTCGCTGATGATGATCGGCGTGGCGCAACGCGCGGCGATGCCCATGCCGCCGAAGCAGCCGTACTGCCCACCGATTACAACAATGACTGACACACCAGCCGCACGCGCGGACAGTATCGCGCGCATCACTTCCGACACCGCGATCAGCCCGGCATTGGCTTCCTGCAATCGCACCCCGCCGGTCTCGAGCAGCAGCAACACCGCCGCCGGATGGTCGCGCACCGCGCGTTCCAGCATGCCGACGATCTTCGCACCGTGCACCTCGCCCACCGCCCCGCCCATGAAGCCGCCTTCCTGCGCGGCGATGAAGATCTGTTTCCCCGCGATGCTGCCCTGACCGATGACCACGCCATCGTCGAACGCGGCCGGCTGCTCCAGCGTCGCCAGATGCGGGCTGGTCACGCGTTCGGCGGCAGGCAGCCATTCATGGAAACTGCCCTCGTCCAGCAGACCGGCGATGCGCGCACGCGCAGTGCTTTCGTAATAGCTGCGTATCATTGCTGATCTTCCCTTGGCTGTTTACCTTTGTAGTTCTCGATCGCCTGATCGAGGCGCAGGCTGACGATGGCCGGCGTCGCGCCCGCATCGTTCACCGAGATGCGGATGTCGCCGGCATGATGCCGTGCAAAGAAATCCTTCATCACCGCCTGCCAGATATTGCCGAATCCGTTCGCCGCGGTCTTCACCTCGATCTCGCACGCGCCACCCAGTTTGGCCGGTTCGACCAGCACTTCGAGATTGCCCGAGCCCAGCACGCCGACGATCGCGGTCGACCCTTTGGTCGGCTTGCCGCCGTCAAAACGATACTTGAGATTTTCGATAGTCATGTTGTTTGCTCCAATCTTGAATCCAGTTATCGAGCTTTAGTGTAGGAGCGGGGCGTGCCTGTCCTGAGTCTGTCGAAGCGGCCCGCGATCAAATAATGGTTCGCGGGCATGGCCCACTCCTACAAAACCGATTCGTAGATGTGTTCACAAAATCACCAATTCCTGAACCGCACCGGCGGCTGGTACAGCCCGCCCGATGCTCTTACCAGATCCTTGACCGAGCGTGCCGCGAGCAGGTCGCGCGTCGCGTCGCGCTTGTCGATGCCGAGATCTTCGGCGCGCTGGATCACGCCGCGGTCGCGCAGTTTCTCCACCATGCGCTGGTCGCGTCCCAGGCCGATCTCGGTGTAGCCCGCCACACCGCGTATCGCCTGTTCGCGTTCCTCGGCATTCGCGCACAGCAGCAGGTTGGCGATGCCCTCCTCGGTGAGGATGTGGGTAACGTCATCGCCGTAGATCATCACCGGCGGGATCGGCATGTTGGCGAATTCGGCCAGCTTCCACGCATCGAGTTCGGCGACGAAAGCAGGCTGCATGTGCTCGCGGAACGTCTCGACCATTTGCACCACCAGCTTGCGGCCGCGCGGAATGCCGGGTTCCGAGATATTAGAACGACTGCTGCGCCGCTGCTCGCCGGCTTTCAACCAGGCCGGGCTGGCATGACGCCGCCCCGCGGCATCCGCACCCATGTTCGATGCGCCGCCGAAACCCGAGATGCGATCCAGCGTCGCGGTCGAGCTGTTGCCAGCTAAATCAATTTGAAGCGTCGAGCCGATGAACATGTCGCACGCATAGTGTCCGGCCGCCTGCGAGAACGCGCGGTTCGAGCGCATCGATCCATCCGGCCCGGTGAAGAACACGTCGGGACGCGCGGCGATGTAATCCTCCATGCCGAGCTCGGAACCGAACGAGTGGATCGACTTCACGAAACCGGCTTCGATCGCGGGGATCATCGCGGGATGGGGATTGAGCGCCCAGTGGCTGCAGATCTTGCCCTTCAGCCCGAGGCTCTCCGCGTAGGTCGGCAGCAGCAATTCGATCGCGGCGGTGTCGAAACCGATGCCGTGGTTCAGGCGCTGCACGCCATACTCGGCGTAGATGCCCTTGATCGCCATCATCGCCATCAGCACCTGTATCTCGGAGATCTGCGCCGGATCGCGGGTGAACAGCGGCTCGATGTAATGCGGACGCGGGCTGGGAATCACGAAGTTCACCCAGTCGCCGGGAATGTCCACGCGCGGCACCTTGTCCACCAGCTCGTTCACCTGCGCGATCACGATGCCGTTCTTGAACGCGGTGGCCTCGATGATCGCGGGCGTATCCTCGGTGTTCGGGCCGGTGTACAGATTGCCCTGCGCATCGGCGGATTGCGCGGCCACCAGCGCGACGTGCGGCGTCAGGTCGATGAAATAGCGGCTGAACAATTCCAGATAGGTGTGGATCGCGCCGATGCGGATCTGCTTCTTGCCCACCATGCGCGCCAGCCGCGCGGCCTGCGGGCCGGAGAACGAAAAGTCGACCTGCTCCGCGATGCCGAGCTCATACAGGTCGAGATGCTCGGGCAGCGCCAGCACCGATTGCAGCATGTGCAATTTATTGACCTTCGTGGGATCGACTTTCGTCAAAGCCTGCGCCAGAAAATCCGCCTGCTTCTGGTTGTTGCCCTCCAGGCACACGCGGTCGCCCGGTTCGATCACGGCTTCGAGCAGTTGGACCGCTTTATCGGCAGTAACCACCTTGTCGCGCAACGAGCCGCCCAGCGCCGATGCATGCGCGCTCCAGCTTGCGGTTGCGTCGCTGGCGTTCGTGATCCCAGATTTTTTCGAATAGTTTGGACATATTAGTAATATGAACTTGAGTTTTATAAATTACTTTATGGACACCCGTTCATATTTATTCAAAGCTATTTAATTCCCCCAGGAAGACACTTATACATGCTCTTTTCTGAATGACTCGAGTTTATCCAAAAGCTTTATCATATCTGCAGGAATTTCATCCTTTTTCATGACATTGATAATATGTAAATGCGTAAGCGAAATTGAGTGATTGTCTTGAAGATACTCATTTAGAGAGGAAAGTAATTCCTTGCCAGGAACAATTTCAAGCCTAGTTTTCATACTCGACCAAAGCACATCAAAATCATTCAACATCTGCTCATTGATTGTCGCTGGATCTAAATTTGGATTTGCTGACCTCAAATATTTTTCTCTCTTTGACATGAATTGGGCGTTAACCCTACTTCTCATCTTGTCACTTAATTCGCGCAGAATATTTTCTGCATTACCTGTGAATATATCAGTCGCGCCTGACCTTGCCGCCCTCTCAGCAACGCGATTTTCTATTGCCCTTTGAATAACATCAGTTTCTAAAAGATAATTTTCGATTTCCTTTCTGTGATGTATGTGCGCTAAGGAAGCAAATTTATTAAAACTCTTCAAAAGGTTTGCTATCTCTTCTGGTGCTCGATAATCTCTGTCAAATATTATTGCCTTGAGAATTTTCGTACCTAATGTAAGCTCTATCCCTTCGGAAAAGTTTTGCACTTTTACAGGATTAAAACCTTCTACAGGTATCACTGCAAAATCTGAGCGATTAGCAAGCGACTGGTTACCTATCTTCCGTGAAAATGCAGACAAGACCTGGAAGTCCTTTCCTTCCACAAAAACCGCCCTTCTCGATTTTGCCAATTGAGTTAATGTTGGATTTAAATTTGAGCCAAGGACACCAAATATTGATTGTAATTGTGACGGATTCTTAATTCGTTTAGCACTTTGACCTTTTTTGTTAACAACGAGCAAATCACCAGGATCAGCCTCCGAAATTATCTCAGTAGAATGAGTAGCAATTAATATATCCGGTGGGATTTGTCTGAGTATTTCAACCAACTGCCTTTGCAAGTCAGAATGAAGATATATATCTGGCTCATCAATTATCAAGAGAGAGTCATCTTTTGCTCTAACGATATAAGTTAACATTTGACACCAAACTTGAAATCCAAAGCCCGCCCAGTAGATTTCTCGTGGATATCTTTCCTCTGGACAAAACATATGCAAAACGGGTTTGTCATACGACGAATCCATTTCTGGCATTTGTATATCCATGCCAGGCCAAGTTGATTTAATTAAGTCTCTAAATTGATCAAACTGATCTGGGTAGTGGTACCAAATATTTCTGAAATTTCTTGATGCTCTGTGAGTCAATAAAGCAAGCCTAGCCGCTTCCTTTTGATATAGCTGTTCATTGTGTTCGACTGGCCCTAAAACAGGTACGAAACCTACTGATGCGTTATAGGCCTTTTTAAATTCGCTTGGTGTTGAAACAGATTTACCCTTAGGCTCGCAAACCATATAGCAGAGATTATTCCCAGGGAAGATCAAATTTAACTTATTCCCAGATGATAATTTGAACTCAATGCTTGCAGGTTCAGAGTCATCGTAATTTGTGAAAATATTCTCTGTCGCAATAGGAAGATCTTCAAGTGGAACGTGATAACCCATACCATTAAAGGTGAGACTTGAAATATGCTGCGCCTTTTTTGAAGCAGCCTTTCTCATTCCCTCAGAAAGAATTCTAAATGCCCCAACGATTGTTGACTTTCCAGCATTATTTGGTCCAACCAATACGTTGAACTCATTCAAAGTCACTGAAAAACGTTTCAGTGCTTTGTAATTCTTGAATGTTATTCCGATAAATCTATCTTTCAAAATGTATCATTCCTCTCAAAAATTAAGAGGGACCAAGTTCGCAATTAAAGGGGTCGTGTTCGAAATACTTTTCTGCATCAAAAAACACCCCAAGTTAAAGGGGTCAGGTTCGAATTTCTATTCCGCATAAAATTCGACCCCAGCCCCTCGTCACTCCCGGCTACGTCCCGGCTTATTCGGGTTTCTTAGCCGGTACTGCCTCCGGTGCTGCTGCCGGAGCTGTTGCCGGTGAGGCGGTGATTTCGATCTTGGCTTTTGCCATCATGTCGTCGAGCAGTTTCTTTATATTTTGCTGTTGCACCTGCTTGGCCAGTTGAGGTTTGACTTGCTCGAAGGTGGGTACCTGCTTGGTGCGGGTATCTTCCAGCAGGATCACATGGTAGCCAAATTGCGTCTTGACCGGTTCGAGCGTGAATTTGCCTTTTTGAAGCTTGGCGACGGCAGCACTGAACTCCGGCACCATGCCGCGCGGGTCGAACCAGCCCAGTTCGCCGCCATGAATCTTGGAGCCCGGATCTTTTGAATATTGCTTGGCAAGACTGTCGAACAGCTTGGGGTTCTTTTTCAGTTTGGCGATGATGTCCTTGGCTAACGTTTCCTTATCCACCAGGATGTGGCGCGCCTTGTATTCGGTACCCGACATCTGCGCCTTGACCTTGTCGTACTCGGCTTTCAACATGTCGTCGCTGACCGGATTATTCTTTATGTAATCCTCAACGAAGGCATTGGCCAGGATCGACTGCTGGGCCATCTTGATCTGGTCGCTGACTTCCGGCGACTTGTCCAGGTTCTTCTTGATCGCTTCCTGGGCTGCCAGCATCGTCATGGCCAGCTGGTTGATGATGGCTTTGCGTGTTTCGGGGCTATCCGGCTGGCCCATCGACAAGCGCTGCCCGACTATCTGGTCGACGGTAAATTTGCTGATGGGGCTGCCGTTTACGGTGGCGGCGATATCTCCCGCCGCAAGATTATTGCCGGTTTTGCTGTTACAGGCGCCCAGGATCAATAACAGGGAAACTGCGCTTACCAGCATGATGCGAGGCTTAATAGACATTATTTGCATATCCTTAAAGTTAAATTACGAAAAAACAAAGCGGGTCAAGTTGAAAATAGCTTCTGCATTATAAGGATATCTACCTGGTCAACGGCGATTCCCGCGAAAATAAAACTGCCTGGTGTTGCCGGCATTTCAGCACAGGCTACGGGATGATCGGCGGCATGGGGCAACCGAGCACATTCGCGATAGCGCGCAACAATTGGGCTTCGACAGCAGATATCTTCTGGTCGTGCATGACGCTGGTGGCGCAGGCCTGCAATAATTTCGGCTTGGCTAACGGGTCCAGCATTTCCAGTTTTTCCATGGCCATATCCAGATCGGCAACACTGATCCTGCTTTTTTCCCGTAATTGCAGTTCGCTGAAATCCAGTGCTTTGCTTGCCGCGGCAAAAGCGCCTTCGATCTCGCTTTGCTCCTGTTGGCCGGCATAGGCCATCACCGAAAGAAGCACCCTGACTTCCTGCCTGAGATCCCGGACATTCGAATAAAGGACTTTCGGTTGTGCCGGCTTGAAAAAATGCCCGTCCAGATGGCCGATCAGGATTTTCTGCAACGACCATTCCAGCAGGTCGATTCTGGTATCCATTTCAATCAATGCGGTCAGGTTCTTCTTGAAGGATTGGTACTGGCCGATGGATAACTGCTTCAGCGCAGGGATAGCCATGTCGATCAGCGGCAGCCGGTATTTGATATCCAGCCCATCCATGTCCGGTGTCAGCTTTTGCGTCAGCGCGAAGACTTGCGGATCGGCATACGCCTGCAAATGCTGCAATTGCCTGCCGCGAACCTCCCGGCCCGGATCGAGCACAAAGGAATAAATAACCGCGCGTGCGCCATAGGGCTCGCGAACCGCATCGGTAACGGCCACGGGCAACCCGGCGATCAGCGTGCGGGCGTGCGCGATGGTTTCCTGATTGGGGTTGCCGATCTGGCCGATCGCACTCGCGACCGTGGCCATCGTGGCGCCGACCGCAACGGTAGCGGCATTTCGAGCCAACGCCTCGCGCGACAGGGTGGCTTTTTTACCGGCCTGCTCCTCGTTCGGGTCGGTCATGTCGTCCGTGTCGAATTGTCCGTCCCAATGCGGGTCGATGAGCCGGATGCGCTTTTCCAGCGGCGGATGCGTGGCGGACAGCGATTGCATGAAACCCGAAACGCCCTGGGCAAAAAAGGCATGGCTGATTTCGGGCGCGCCGGGGTTATCCACCAGCGAACCGTATTCGAGCCCGCCGATTCGCTTCAATGCGCCTGCGATCCCGTCCGGGTTGCGGGTGAACTGTACTGCCGAGGCATCCGCCAGATATTCCCGCTGCCGGCTCACGGCGGCCTTGATCAGGCTGCCGAAAAAGGTGCCGGCAAAGCCGATGACCATCAGCCCGATAGCCAGCCCCAGTATTCCACCAGAATCTTTGTTGTTCCTGCTGCGCCCCGAATAGGCGCCGGAGCGCAAAATGTAGTAGCCCGCCAGGCCGATGATCAGGATGCCGTTCAGCACGCCCATCAGGCGGATGTTGAGCCGCATATCGCCGTTAAAGATATGGCTGAACTCATGGGCGATGACGCCCTGCAGCTGTTCGCGACTCAAATGGTCGATCAGCCCCTGGGTGACGCCGATGACGGCATCGCGCGGTGTGAAACCGGCGGCAAAGGCATTGATGCCCGGTTCACCCGCAAGGATGTAAACCGGCGGCGCCGGTATGCCGGACGCGATGGCCATCTCCTCCACCACGTTCAACAACCTGCGCTGCTTCAGGTCATCGGTGTTTTGCGGGATCAACCGTCCGCCCAGCCCATCCGCAACCGTCTTGCCGCCGCCCGACAAGGCCATGATCTTGTAGAGGCTGCCCGTCAGCACCACGGTAACCACGGCTGCGCTGACCAGCGCAAACATCTGCCAATCCATTTTCCGGATCAGCGTCACGCCGCTATGCAATTGATCGTTGCCGATAAGACCGAACACCAGCATGACCAGGAGATTGGTCATGATGATCAGGGTGATTACTGCCAGTGCAAACAGGAAGACAAGCGTGAAGGTGTTTTTGCGGGCACGGTCCTGTGATTCGAAGAAATTCATTTAAGCGCCGGAATACGACACAGCAGCGCTCAGAACGAGACTTTCGGTGCGGCCTGTATGGCAGCAGTGTCTTCAAATTCCAGCAGCGTCGCATTCTGGGCATGGCCGAACATTGCCGCAAAGAATACCGGCGGGAACGTCTGCTTGTAGATGTTGTAGGCCATCACCGCATCGTTAAAGGCCTGCCGCGCGAAAGAGACCTTGTTCTCGGTGGAAGTGATTTCCTCGCTCAATTGCATCATGTTCTGGCTGGCCTTGAGATCCGGATAGGCCTCCATCACCATGTTCATGTTCATCATCGCGCCGGCCAGTTTTCCTTCCGCACCGCTCAAGCCTTTCATCGCCTCGGCATTGCCCGGATCGGCTGCCGCTGCAGACAGCATCTTTTGCGCCGTGTTGCGCGCCTGAACCACGGCCTCCAGGGTTTCACGTTCATGCTTGATATAACCCTTCGCGGTCTCGACAAGATTCGGTATCAGGTCGTAACGCCGCTTCAATTGCACCTCGATTTGCGCAAAGGCGTTCTTGTAGCGGTTTTTCAGCATGACCAGTTTGTTGAATATCCCGATCACATAAAAAACGACCAGTGCGGCAATAACCAGAATGACGATCAACGTAGTAGCCATAATTTATTTCTCGCTTTTATCAGGACAGTGTATTGGTGCGGATGCTTTCATCTTACACCATTAAAACGGAAGTACATGGAACGCCAGAAGCAAGCTATTCCCCGTCACAAATCCCCGTCACAAATCCCCGTCACAAAATTTGTTTGCCATCTGTACCCTGTCAAGCAAATGCATGACGGCTGTTCCCTTCCTGGCTCCAAGAAGATCATTTGAGCAGCAAAGTTGCCAATCATTCCCCTGGATGACCGTTTTTTTGAATAACATCAAAAATTCAATTTGAGAACAACTCAATTCAAACATTCACTTAACAGGTAGCGATTTCCAAATTATAAGTATATGTAATAATTGGCACGTTACGCGCCCGATTGGGGTTTAACCATTTGTAAATTTGAAACGCAACGATAACTAGCAGAGGAAATGACATGCCAGGTTTGCTCCCCGACGTAGATCCCGATGGATTGCTTGAGTTTTCGGTTGTTTATACCGATCGATCCCTGAACCACATGTCGAAACAATTTCAGCAAATTGTTAAAGACATATCTTCTGTTCTCAAAGAGGCATACAACGCCCGCTCGGCGATTATTGTTCCCGGCAGCGGTACATTTGGCATGGAGTCGGTCGCGCGCCAATTCGCGCAAAACCAGAAATGCCTGATCGTTCGCAATGGCTGGTTCAGTTATCGCTGGACGCAAATCCTGGAAATGGGAAACATCACACAGGATGTCCGTGTATTCAAGGCAACGCAAATCGACGACACCACAACAGGCTGCTTTGCACCGCCACCGATCGAGGATGTCGTCGCCTTCATAAAAAAGGAAAAGCCGGCGGTTGTGTTTGTTCCCCATGTCGAAACATCCTCCGGGATCATCTTGCCGGACGACTATGTGCAGGCAATCGGCGCAGCGGTTGAATCGGTCAACGGGATATTTGTCCTGGACTGCATCGCTTCGGGCGCAATGTGGGTAGACATGAAAAGATGCAAAGTCGACGTGCTGATTTCAGCCCCGCAAAAAGGATGGAGCAGTACGCCGTGCTGCGCAATGATTGCGCTGGGAGAACGCGCGCGCGAGAAAATAGACCATACGCAAAGCAGCAGCTTTGCTTTGGACTTGAAAAAGTGGCTGCAGATCATCGAGGCTTATGAAAATGGCGGCCATCTTTATCACGCGACCATGCCGACTGATGGTTTGAAGATCCTGCGCAACAACATGAAGGAAACGCAAACGCTCGGTTTCTCGACAGCCAAGGCAAGACAGATCGATCTGGGCAAGAAAGTGCGTTCCCTGCTTGAATCGAAAAACTTCATGTCCGTCGCAGCGCCGGGATTTCAATCACCCGGGGTGGTGGTGAGCTACACCTCCGACCCCGACATCCAGAACGGGAAAAAATTTCTTCAGAAGGGCATGCAAATTGCCGCGGGAGTACCGCTTCAATGCGATGAAAGACCCGACTTCCGGACATTCAGGTTGGGTTTGTTCGGTCTTGAAAAATTGCAGCATGTTGATCAAACCATTGCAAATTTAAAGCATGCTCTCGACCGTATTGGCCACGCTTGATTTTTCCAAATAGCCTGATTGACTCAGGCGATGACGATTAATTAAACGATAGAAATCTCGCATTTAACTGATTTCGAGGACGCCAGCTTCGACCGGTTGAATCCACTGCCGAAAGCACATCTGATTAATGCGGAACTTCGCGCGAAAACAAAACTGCATGGTGCTGCCCGTATCGACAGATCACTCGACTGTGAATCAATCCGGATGTCTTTGCCATTTCCTGCAAGGTGGCAAGGCACTCGGGATAATCGTAGGCAGCCACGTGTTCGCAGGCCGCTTCGAGTTGATCCGGCGGGATTAGCGTCCAGCGCTCGCGCATGTTCCGCAAATATTCCTGCAGGTAATCTTCCCTGCTCTGGCCTTCTTCCCGCGCGACATCGACCATCAGCAGCCAGCCGTTGTCCGTCAGACATTGTCCGGCGGCTCCGAATAAACGCGATTTCTGATCGCGAGACAGGTGGTGAAGCGCGAATCCGGTGAAGATGACATCCCATTGCTGATCTGTCGCTTCCAGGGCTTCCAGCAGATCGCCATGCGTCAGTTCAACCGGGCAACGAAGCTCGCCGAGGCAATTTTCTGCTTCGCCAAGCGCAGTGTCCGACATATCCACGCCCTGGTAGTGCGCGGGCGGTGATTGCACCAGGCAGGGCGCAAGGTAGCGGGCATTGCCGCAACCCAGATCCAGCAGCCGGTATTTGTTGCGATCCTTGCGCTGTTTCAACAGTTGGGCAACGTTTGCATATATCTCGCGGTGAGACATGTAATTGTGTTCGGCGATCTGGTCATACACAGGCCAGGTGCGCGCAAAGAAGGCATTCGCCTCGGCATTAGTCATCAGCTTGTTCGATCAATGTTGACGATTACGGCAAATGGTAAACAACAATTGATGGATGATGCTAACGGGTCGCAGGCGGTTTGCCCGGGCACAGCCTGTCGAGAAGATACATCACGCCCGTCCCCGGGCTGGCGTCAATAAGATTATTCAAATCCAGGCTCGCTTGAAAGGAGCCGACCTTGTCCTTTTTGTGGAATACCGTCAATTGCAGTACCTGGAACTGCCGGGTGCTGCAAACCAGATAATAATGGTTGACTGAATTATCGAACGGTCTGGCCTGGGTAATGGTCTGGCCGGGCTGCTCTTTACGGTAGATGAACTTCAGCCAGGCTTTGGCACCGCCATCGACGTTTTCGATACTGGCCTTATCGAGCATTACGCGCGCTTCCGGCGTATTGACCAACTCAACCCAGTCGGATGCAGACGCGGTTGATGGCAGCAATATCATAATGAGAAACATTATTCGCATTTTTCCGGCTCCACTTGCGGGACACGGCGGCAGTTTACAATGAAATTTTTACGGCCGGCAGATTTGTGCTGAGGTGCCAGGTTGCCCGGTTTTTTGTTCGGGCTGCAAAATGGCAGGATCGGACGGCTGCTGCACTGCAGTCACTCGAAATCAAAGTCTGCCGATACGTTCTGCCCGACTCTCAAAGTGGCGCCGATTCCGCGCAGCATGATGGCATTCATGCCGAATGTCACCGCGCCATTCAGCCGGGCATCCCGCCGATAGCCTTGCAGGATGTCCCCGACTTCAGGGCTGCTCCTGGCCGTCTGGGGATCGACATTCGGGATGGGACAGCGCGGACAGGGTTTGACCGGCTTCAGCAATACCTGTTCGCCGCCTGCGTCGACGCGGATCACACCCAGCAGGTCCTCTTCGTGGGGCTGCAGTCCCGACAGCACCACATTGGGCCTGAATCGTTCGATGCCCACACTGGAATGTCCGGCAGCAACCAGCCGCTCATTCAATTGCGCATGAGATGCAGCACTGAGCAGCAAAATCGGAAATCCGTCGTTGAACTGGTTGAGCGCCGTAACACCTTCTGTCCACTTCAGACTGGAGGCACGCTGGTACAACGGATCGAATCGCACCAGTCGATAATTGTTCTGATCCAGTCCCGGGCCCGGGTTTTCTGACCTGGCCAGGAAATCGGTGAACCATTGCGCGGCCTCGTTACCCGTATCGAAGGCGGGAACCTGGTCATCCCAGACCCTTACCGAAGCAGGTGGCATCATCCGATCAAGTGCGACGTGCAACTCACGCATCCCCGGCGCACTCAGCACCAGTTCGTCGGGGGACAATCGCGGGTGAACCAGCGCCAGGGATGGGTGCTCGCGCTGCGTGACAAATGCGCCCCGCGCATCCACCACCATCCAGGCCCGATCGTATTCCGGACCCGTATCGGTCAGCAGGAAATCCTGAACTTCTATGCCCGCACACGATTTGACGGGATACACGAACAGGCGCGCAATACGGGCGCTGACATCGCAATCTGATGGGCTGGACGGGTTCACGGCGTCAGGGATCTAACAATTCACAAGGATCATGTTAACGGACCCGGTATTTTGCAGGCGTTGTTTATCGGCAGGACGATTATCCGGCAACCGATTCCGGTTTGCCACCGCTTCGCGATGGGCAAACTACACACGTTCGGTCTGTTGTTTCTCCAGAATCACCAGCGCGATTCCGCCAAGAATAGCCAGCGACGACAGCAGCAATCGCAAAGTAATCGGTTCACCGAGCAGGAGTACACCACCCAGCGCCGCGATCACCGGAACACTGAGCTGCACGGTCGCCGCCTTGGACGCCTTCAGCGCTGGCAGTACGGTATACCAGATCGAGTAGCCGACACCCGAGGTCAACGCCCCCGACGCTAACGCGTAGCAGAAACCGGCGCTATCCAGCGAGGAACGTCCTGCCATCACGACACTCAATGCGGCCGCGAAGGGAACTGCGCGCATGAAATTTCCGGCGGTCACCCTGAGCGGATCGCCCGCACCCTTGCCGCGCAGGGAATACACGCCCCAAGCGATCCCCGAAGCCAGCATCATTGCGGAGCCGAACATCGGCGGGGCGGAAAGACCCGGCAACAACAGTCCGACCAGTCCGGCAAGCGCGATCACCAGGCCCATCATCTGCAGTTTCAGCAGGCGTTCCCCCGCACGGATGCCATGGCCGATCATCGTTGCCTGCACCGCACCGAACAGCAGCAGCGCACCCGTCGACGCAGGCAGGCTGACATAGGCATAGGAAAAACCGGCTGCATACACAAACAGCGCAAATGCCGAAAGCCAGTTGCCGCGGCCTGTGCTGTTGCCGCGCCCGATGTTGACCAGCAGCCACAGCATGATCGCGCCGGAGACCAGCCGTATCGCGGTAAAGCTGGCCGCATCGATGCCGGTATGTTTCAGTGCGGCGCGGCACAGCAGGGAGTTGCCGGCGAATGCGATCATCGCCAGCGAGGTCAGGAAGATCAAGCGCGGATAGCGCATCGCAGGTTTCCCCAGGTGGTGAAATTCAGGCGGTTCCGGAACCGGAACAGCCGGCAGCGGATGGACACCCTATATCCAGCATGCCGTTTGATCTATGCCTGCCGGCATGCCGCATCGATCAATTGCCGGGCAATGCTCACCGATTCGGGAAGCGCAGGCAACGCACTGCACGAAAACCATTTGGCATCCTCTATTTCCAGCAGATCGGGCTTGATCTCCCCTCCCGCATAATCGGCAAAAAAAGCCGCCATCAGCGAATCCGGAAACGGCCATGACTGGCTTTTGAAATACCGGAGATTGGCGATCTCGATTCCGACTTCCTCACGTACTTCGCGGTTTGCGCATTGTTCCAGTGTTTCGCCGGCTTCGACAAATCCGGCCAGCGCGCTATACACACCGGGCCGGAAGCGCGGGCTGCGCGCCAGCAACAATTGATCGCCGCGGCTGATCAGCACCATCACGGCCGGCGAGATTCTCGGGTACACAACCAGCCCGCATGCCGGACACACCATCGCGAACTGCCCTGCCCTGACGGTCGTAAGCGTGCCGCACCTGCCGCAGTAGTGGTGGTTTCTCTGCCAGTCCAGGAGCTGGATCGCGCGACCGGCCAGATAGATTGACTCCGCGCCAGCCAGGCTGAACAGCGTGCGCACCGGCATCAGCTCGCCGGAAATATTCTCAGGCAATTTGTCCAGATCGGCCGCATAGCATTGCATCCCCTGCCATTCCCCGACCAGCAAAGCGTTTTCCGGATTGCCGAATTCCGATGCCCGACCGCACGGAAAAATATTTCCGCCGGTCCTGTCAATTGCAGTAAGCAATTGGTTTTCGCATCGAAGCAGCCAGTAGTTCGGTTCGTTCATCTGCGTCTTTTTCCGCGCCAGTCGAGAAAGTAAACAGCCAGAATAACCAGGATGACAAGACTGACGATGAATACGGGTGCCCAGGGGGCGAAGACCGCTGCGCGGCTATACAGGACAAACAACACATAAGCCCACCCGACTATCGCGGCCAAGGTACCGGCAAGCACGACCGACAGCGTCAACCAGGCAGGCAGGCCAAGCAGGTATCCGATCGCACTGCCCACTACCGGCCCCGTCATCCAGAAAGGGAACCAGACGAAGATGAACAGCCCGGCGGCGCCGTAACGGCGCACCCTGCCATGGTGGCGTTCCGCGGCAGCCTGGGTGCGTTCGATCAAGCGTTTCAGTCTTGGAAACTCCACCAGCTTGCGCATGCTGAAAACAAACACCGGGTAAAACAGCAACACCATCACCGTTTCCACCCACATGACCACCGGTATCACGAAGGCGTGGCTGAATCCGTTGGTATAGCCCACGGACATCGACACGATCATGCCAAAGGCCAAGTCGGTAAAGATCATCGCGCCCATCATGCGTGAGGTTTGCGGCGACCAGAAAGCGGTCAACCCCATGACGACGAGACCGGCAAGTGCGCTGGCAATGCCAAGCATCAAGATGCGCCCTTCGGCCATCTTCAACAACTGCCGCCAGACTGGCTTGGGCTGGATATCTGCGATTGAAATCATGGGTGTCTGTCAGGATAATTTTGCCGCAAAGGATTTATCATATCGCAGTGTATCGGTCACTGCCGGCGAAATCGAGGCTTCCGTTGCCGCATTCTGAACCCAATTCGGAAAATCGTGAAATGGCTAAATGCCCGCAGAGGATGCTGCCTGCCTGGCATCAGGTTTTCCGCCATGGGCCCGCTGCTTTGTGGCAAACTAGCGGCCTTCAAAACATATTCAACCGTCTGCCTTGCAACCATACGAATTGTTCATCGGCCTGCGCTACACCCGAGCCAAGCGGCGCAACCATTTCATCTCCTTCATTTCGCTGATCTCGGTGCTGGGCATGGCGCTGGGCGTAATGGCATTGATCGTCGTGCTGTCGGTGATGAACGGATTCCAGAAGGAGATCCGCAGCCGCATGCTGGGCGCGACTCCGCATCTGGAGGTGGTCGCAGACGGCGGACGGCTGGATAACTGGCGCGCGGTATTCGACAAGGTAATCAGTAATCCGCAGGTCGCAGCGGCTGCACCCTATGTGGGCGGACAGGGCATGTTGTCATTCGGGCAGAACGTGCAGGGCGTGATGGTGCGCGGCATCGATCCGGCAAAAGGAAATGGCTGTCACCGAGCTGTCCAACAAGATAAAGTCAGGCGCATTGGCCGATCTGCGCAGCGGCGAATTCGGCATCGTGCTCGGCGTCGATCTGGCGCGCGCGCTCGGCGTGCAGCTCGGCCAGAAAATCATGCTGATCGCGCCGCAAGGTCAGATCACGCCTGCCGGGATGATGCCCCGCCTCAAGCAGTTCCGCGTGGTCGGCATCTTCGAAATCGGCATGGCGCCCTACGACGACAACCTCGCGCTGATCAACATCAGCGACGCGCAGAAACTTTTCCAGATGGGCGATGCGGTGACCGGCATCAGCGCGAAGCTGCGCGACGTCGATCTTGCGCCGCAGGTCGCGAGCGAGATCCAGCGCCAGCTGCCCGACAATCTTTATGCCAACGACTGGACGCACCAGAACAGCAACTACTTCCGCGCCGTCGCCATGGAAAAGCGGATGATGTTCATCATCCTGTCGCTGATCGTCGCGGTGGCCGCATTCAACATCGTGTCAACGCTGGTGATGGCAGTCACCGACAAGCAGGCCGATATCGCGATCCTGCGCACGCTGGGCGCTTCGCCGCGCAGCATCATGAAGATATTCATCGTGCAGGGTATCGTGATCGGCGTGTTCGGCACATTGCTCGGCGCCGTCAGCGGAGTCGTCATTGCGCTGAACCTGGATGTGATCATGCCGTTCATCGAGCACCTGTTCGGCGTGCATTTCCTTGCCAAGGATGTGTACTACATCAGCGAATTGCCCTCCGACCTGCGCTACCACGAAGTATTGGTGGTCACCGTCATGTCCTTCCTGATCAGCCTGCTCGCCACCCTCTACCCGAGCTACCGGGCGTCGCAAACGCAACCGGCGGAGGCGCTGCGCTATGAGTGAGCGAGAGGGTAAAGGCACAGGCTTTGGGCACCCGTCGGCCTCCCCCTTGCGGGGAAACAGCAATGCGGGAACTGTGATTTCCTGCCGCGATCTGAGCAAGACATTCACGCTGGGCATGGTGGATGTGCCGGTGCTGAAGGGTGTCAACCTCGACCTGCAGCGCGGCGAGCGTATCGCGATCGTCGGCGCATCCGGTTCGGGCAAGAGCACGCTGCTGCATCTGCTCGGCGGACTGGACAATGCCAGCAGCGGCAGCGTGCAGATACTCGGGCAGGATGTGCAGAAGATGGACGAAACGCAGCGCGGCGAAGTGCGCAACCGTTCGCTCGGCTTCGTCTACCAGTTCCATCACCTGCTGCCGGAATTCACCGCGCTGGAAAATGTCGCGATGCCGCTGCTGATACGCGGGATGAAGCGCGCGGAAGCCGCGCCGCTCGCCGCCGCAATGCTGGAACAGGTCGGGCTGGCACAACGGCTGAATCATCATCCCGTCCGAACTGTCCGGCGGCGAGCGCCAGCGCACGGCGGTGGCGCGCGCGCTGGTCACCGAACCCGCCTGCGTGCTGGCCGACGAGCCCACCGGCAACCTGGATCGCAACAGCGCACAGGCGCTGTTCGACCTGATGCAGCAGCTCAACGAGAAGCTCAACACCAGCTTCATCGTGGTCACCCACGATATCGAACTGGCAAAGCGCATGCAGCGTATGATGCGTCTGGTGGACGGCGTGTTGCAGCCCGGCTAGCGGGTGGTTTTACCATGCGGGCGGACGAATGAAACGTTTCTTGAACGATAAGGAGAATGACGATGCAACTATCAAAAATATTACTGGTATCTACCGTGGTATTGCCGTTATTGGCCGGAATGGGCGGATGCACGAGCTTGATGATCGGAGAACGCGCTGGTTCGGACCGGGTGTCGCTGGCCGATGCAACCCAGGTTGGCGGCTGCCAGTCCAAGGGTAAAACCATCGTCAGCGTGGTCGCCAAAGTCGGATTTATCAAACGGCTTCCAGAAGCCGTGGAAGCCGATTTGTATCAATTGGCGCGAAACAATGCTGTCGATGCCGGTGCGGATACGCTGGTAAAGGGCGATTCGAAAGAATTCGGCCAGCGCACCTATGAAATGTACAAATGCAGGCCTTGATCTGCTGCGCTGCCCGAAAGACCTGATATTCCGCTTCACTGCAAATGAAAACGGACGGCCGCAGCCGTCCGTTGCATGAAGCTTGCTATTCCGAATCAGGGAATCGGTCTGATTTCCAGATCTTCCCTTGAAGCCTTGATGAAGCCGAACTTCGCATACACATCCTGCCCGCTGCCGGACTGCAGGAAAGCCATGTACTTGTTCGCGGCTTCCTGATGCCTGGCGGCGGTCAGCGTGCCGATCGCATAAGACACTTCATTGATCAGGCTGTCTTCGGGCGGTAACTCCACACCTTCAATCGGACGGCCGGCAGTCAGGCCGTTCTTGACTTCAGTTGCCCAGTTGATCCCGACATCCACCGTGCCGGCAGTCAGGCCGTCGGGAATTTCACGGTGATGCACCGAGGTGAAGTGCACATTGGGTGTCGGATCGCAGGACTTGCATTCCTTGCCGCCCGACAGCTTGTCCCATAGTTTGTGGTTCTGCAGCACCTTTTTCGCATAGAAGGTCATGATGCCCTCGGTGATGGGATTGGGAAGCATGATCCTGAGGTCATTCCGGCCCAGGTCGTCGATGCCCTTGATGTGCTTGGGATTGCCCTTCGCCACCATCAGTTCAAGCGCGTTGTGGGTGTAGATCATGTACTTGTCCATCCTGCCCTTGGTCTTGAGGGTGTTCAAGTGCCCCATGTTTACCGAAGCATAGATGTCCGGCTCCATTGCGTAGTCCATGCCCTCATAGCTCCAGCCGCCGGCGATAATCGCCTTGAGCAGGATACCGGGAGGCAGCGTGATGACCGCGATGTTGCCGACCTCGGGATGCGTCTTCTGGAATGTGTGTATCACATCCTCCATCGCGAAAAACTGGTTTCCGGCGAGCCACATGACAAGATTGGCATCGCTATTCATCTTGCCCAGTGCATCGCTACCCGTCGCGATCTTCCCGTCTGAATAGAATATGCGCAGGTCGTTGTCCTTGTTCGATGGAACGGCCACGAACGCGGATGCCGCGGCAGCTTTTCCGGTAACGTCTTCCGCATAGGCCGGGTTGGCGAGCAACCCAACAACGACCAGCACGGATAATGCAATACGCGATATGGACATGCTTTCTTCCTCCCTTTATAGTTATGTCGATGAAGTCTTGTGGAACAGCAGAACGGCAGAGCGGATGCCATGCAGGCTTCAGCCCGGCAAAACTATATCACTGATTGGGAAGCAGCCCGGTTCGAGCTCCGGGATAGGTCGCAGGGTTAGGATAATCAGGGATGATACGGGTAAGCCTCCTTGAGCAGTCCGAACAACGCGTTCCAGTGGCGTTCTGCTGACGCCGGGTCGGACATGGGATGATCCGGAACCGCGAAACCATGCCGGGCGCCCGGATAGGTCTCGATCAGATGTTCCACCCCGGCATCGCTCAATGCCTGCTCCAGCCTGTCCTTCTGCTCGTCGGTAAATGACTTGTCCTCGACCGCGCCGGCGACATAGACGCGGCCGGAAATATTCTTCACGAAGCGATGCGGGCTGTCCGGCTGGTCGGTCGCGAGATTACTGCCATGGAAGGAAGCCACCGCCGCAAAGCGGCCGGGAAACGCGCCGGCTGCGGTCAATGAAACATTCCCGCCCATGCAGTAGCCGGTCGCAGCGATTCGCTCACCCCTGACTTCGGCCCTAACCTCGGGCCGGGACAGCAGGAATTCGATGAACGCGCCCGCGTCGCTGACCTTCTGGTCGCGATTCAGGCTGGTCACGAGCTTCATGAATTCTTCCCGCAATGCCGGATCGGCCACGATCCGGGGCGGGTCCATCGGCGGATAGCTCCCGATGCGGTAATAGAGATCGGGCAGCAACACCAGGTATCCGCCGTCGGCCAGTCGCTGCGCCATTTCCCGCATCACAGGACGGATGCCGAAACCATCCATGAAGAATATCACCGCGGGCCACGGACCTGCCGTGTCGCCTGGGGTAAACACCGAAGCCGGGCAGACGCCATCGCGGGTCTTAATCGTTACGTCAAGTCGGGACATGGGCAGATTCCTGTAATTGTCGTGCGATTCGACCGGGCCGGCTGTGTTCGCCAACACTGAAACGATCTTGTCCATGCGTCGGCAGCATTCGTTCCCGGAAAATTTCGGGCGAAATCATATCATGCAGCCCTGCGTCGTTTTCTGGCCCGCCATCTGAGCAGCACGCCCACACGCCACGCCACGCGCACCGAAAAATATCCCGCGATCGCCAGAATCAGCGCGAGCATGGGCAGGCCGATCAGCAATGGTTTGCCGAGCATCTGCATCCATGCCCACAATTCCGACGGCCAGCTCTGCCAGTGCATTTCCGGAAAGGCAAGATGCTTAAGCGGTGCATTGCTGCGCACCCCGCTCAACCATGCACCCAGTTCATACGCGACCACGTACAGCGGCAGGATGGTAAACGGGTTGGTGTAGAGCGTGGTGAATGCCGCAACCGGCAGATTGACGCGCAGCAAAACTGCCAGCAGCGCGGCAGAAATCATTTGCAGCGGACCCGGAATCAGGCCGCAAAACATGCCGACCGCAACACCGCCCGCCACCGAGCGTCGATGCAGATGCCACAGATTGGGATGATGCAGCCAGTTGCCGAACGGTTTCAGCCAGCGCTGGCCTTTCACCGCATCGTGGGAGGGCAGGAATTTCCGGAAAAAATTACGCATGCGCAATTCTATCCTCATGCGCTAATCTACGCGCATGGTTCTCTTTACCGCCTGCTTTGCGCTTGGCGTGTGGCTGCTGCAACAGCAGACCTCACTGCCCGCATTCGGCTGGGCGTGGCTGCTGCTCGGCTTTCCTGTCGCATTGCTGATACCGAACCGGCCTTGCGCGCTGCGCGCGGCCAGAATCCTGCTGTTCGCTGCGTTTGCGCTGGGGCTCGGTTTCTATCATGCCGCATGGCAAGCCGAACAGCGGCTGGCCATTGCGCTGCCCGGCGAATGGCAGGGCCGCGATATCGCAGTGACCGGCGTGGTCGCCGATTTGCCGCGCCGGTTCGAGCAGGGCCAGCGTTTCAGGTTCGACGTGGAAAAAATCCTGACCCCGCAGGCCAGCGTGCCGGGACACCTGTACCTCAGCACCTTTTATTCGCGACAGACCGAGGCGCCTGTGCTGCATGCGGGGGAACGCTGGCGACTCACCGTACGCCTGAAACAGCCGCATGGCAGCAGCAACCCGCACGGTTTCGACTTCGAATTATGGGCGCTGGAAAACAATGTGCGCGCGGTCGGCTATGTGAACAGCAAGGCCGACAACCAGCGCCTGGCCGCGCTGGCCGGCGGATTCAACTACCGCATCCAGCACTGGCGCGAATACCTGCGCGACAAACTGGCTGATGCACTGCCCGCTGCGCCCTATGCAGGCGTGCTGACTGCGCTGGCGATCGGAGACCAGAGCAGCATCCCTCAGGAGCAATGGCAGGTTTTCACGCGCACCGGCGTAAACCACCTGATGAGCATTTCCGGCCTGCATATCACCATGCTCGCCGGCCTGGGATTCGCGCTCGCCTACTGGTTGTGGCGGCGCAGCGTGCGGCTCACCCTGCTGCTGCCGGCACGCAAGGCGGCTGCGCTGGTTGCGTTGCTGGTGGCGCTGGCCTACGCGTTGCTGTCCGGCTTCGCGGTGCCGGCTCAGCGCACCGTTTATATGGCCGGCGCGGTGGCCGTTGCGCTCTGGCTGAACCGCAATTTTTCGCCGGCCCAGATACTCGGCATCGCGCTGCTCGGCGTGCTGATTCCCGATCCATGGTCCATCCTGTCGCCCGGATTCTGGCTGTCGTTCGGCGCGGTGGCGCTGATCCTGTATATAACTGCATTTCGACTGAAGCCTTCGCATATGCTGGTCGAATACGCCAGGGTGCAATGGGCGATGACCATAGGTCTGATTCCGATGCTGCTTGCGTTGTTCCAGCAGGTCTCGCTGGTATCGCCGATCGCCAATGCGTTCGCGATACCGCTGGTGAGCCTGGTCGTGGTGCCGCTTACCCTGCTCGGTGCGGCGCTGCCACTGCAATTCGGCGGGACACCGCTGTGGCTGGCGCACCAGATCATGGCCTTGACGATGTCATTGCTGGAATGGCTGAACAGCCTGCCGCAGGCGGTATGGACGCAGCATGCACCGCCGCCCTGGAGCATCGCCGCCGGAATGCTGGGCGCACTGGTGATCCTGTTGCCGCGCGGTTTCCCGGCCCGCTGGCTGGGTGTGGTACTGATGCTGCCGATGTTCCTGAACGGTCCGCCGCAACCTGCGGAACACAGCCTGCGCCTGACCATCTTCGATGTCGGGCAAGGCCTGGCGGTTGCCGCGCAAACCCGGCATCACGCGCTGCTCTACGATGCGGGGCCGGATTTCAGCGGCGGCGCGGACAGCGGCAACCGCATCCTGATACCGTCGCTGCGCGCGATGGGCATCCGCAAACTGGACGGCCTGGTACTTACCCACGACGATACCGACCACACCGGCGGCGCGGCCTCCATCATGCAGGCGATGCCGATAGACTGGCTGTCCTCCTCGCTGCCGGAGGGACATCCGCTATTGCAGACATCGGCGGAAAAACGGCGTTGCATGGACGGGCAAAGCTGGCAATGGGACGGCGTGCTGTTCGAGATACTGCATCCGGACAAAGCCAGTTATGCGCAGAACATCAGCGACAACGACCGCGGCTGCGTGCTGCGCATCAGCATCGCAAACCAGCATATTCTGCTGACTGCCGATATCGAGGCGGCTTCCGAGGCGGAACTGCTCGACAGGCATCCCGACAAACTGCCGGCGGCATTGCTGGTGGTGCCGCATCACGGCAGCAGGACATCCTCCACGGTCAAATTCATCTCCGCGGTCAGGCCGCGTTATGCGGTGTTCACCGCAGGTTACCGGAACCGCTTCGGCCATCCGAAACAGGACATCGTGCAGCGCTACGCCGACAGCGGCGCGGCGCTGTTGCGTTCGGATCAGGACGGCGCGATCCTGGTCGACATGGATGCTGACCGATTGCGGATCGAACGCTACCGCGTTACGCATCGACGCTACTGGACGCACTCCGCCCTGCCCTGAGACATCCGGAAGCTTCAATCCGTCCGGGTCATCAGCCGGATCATGCGGTCTGTCCGCAACGCCCACCCCTGCCCAGACCGGTTTCTTTCTGCGACAATCGAACCATGCTGCCTGTACTCTATTCCTTCCGGCGCTGCCCCTATGCGATGCGCGCGCGCCTTGCACTTCATTCGAGCGGTACCGCAGTCGAGCTGCGCGAGGTGTCATTGCGCGACAAACCGGAAAGCATGCTGGCCGCGTCCCCGAAAGGCAGCGTACCGGTGCTGCTAGTGCCGCAGGGACAGGTGATCGATGAAAGCTGGGACATCATGCGCTGGGCGCTGCAGCGGAATGACCCCGAATGCTGGCTGGGGCAGGGCCATCGCCACGTCGATGCCGCCGAGCCGCTGGTCAGCGAGAACGACACTGCGTTCAAATACTGGCTGGACCGCTACAAATACCCTGACCGCTATCCGGAGCATCCTCAAACCCATTACCGGGTCATGGCCGGGCAATTCCTGCTGAAACTGGAAAGCCGGTTGAGTACGTCGCGTTTCCTGCTGGGCGATGAACGTTCGGTTGCCGATGTTGCGCTGTTCCCGTTTATCCGACAGTTTGCCGAGGTCGACAAGGACTGGTTTGCGCAGTTCCCCTGCCCGAATCTGCAGCGCTGGCTGAATGATTTTCTCGGTTCGGCACGTTTTGCGGCCGTAATGACAAAATACGCGATTTGGCATCCGGGTGATCCACCCGTTATCATGTCGCCCGAATTCAATTTCAGGGAATAAATTTTCAAATGCCTTCCATGTCCAACCTGATCTTCTCCACGATCGTGTTCTTCATCGTTGCCTGGTTTGCGAACCGTTATCTGAATGAACAGGGCATACCCAAGGGCATGACACGCAGCGTGATTGTATTTTTGCTCGCCTCCATGGTGTCCTGGGGCGCCGGTGATGCGGTGGACTGGATACAGGTCAAAATCGAGGGGCCGCAGGCGGCAGCACAACAACCCACTGCCAATCTGTCACAGCTGCTCAAGGCGGCCGGCCAGCAGTAACCCTGAACCTTTTGCCGGATGCGGCAATGATTGAACCAGACAAGTCCCCAGAAAATACTCCCCAGAAAATACCGAAGGAATCCAATAATGATGAAACAAAGTATCGCGATCGGGCTGTTTGTCGCAGCCAGTTTGGCTTCAGCATTCCAGGTTTGCGCTGCAGACAGCAACTTTCCTGCGAGCAACAACAAGCCGCTTGCCGTCGTGGGTGTATATGCGCGGCACGTAGGCGACAAGATCGTATACCACTATAGGGTGACCAATTACAGCCAGCAGAACATCACCGCGGTTACGATAGGCCACAATGACCAGAATGACGGGAATCCCAATAACGACGTCAACGAACTGGCCAGCCTCCCGTCAGGGTGGACCGCAAAGCTGGGCATACCCTCGACCAGTTCCAACGGCCCGACCGGATGGCGCGACAGCGTGATTGCACCGGAGGACAATGCCGCTCATGCAATCGCGTGGGAACCCCTGAGCGATCACTCCCCCCAGATACATACCGGCCAGACCCTGAACAAGATGAGCATCTCCCTGGACAAGGCAGACAGCAGTTATCTGAGCGGCCATGCCATGGTCACCTTCGACAACGAAGGCAAACCCGCCACCTTGACCGTTCCGATCAATCAGCTCGACATCACCCCGCCCAGCCTTACCGTGATCCTGAATCCGGACACGATCATCCCGCAAGCCGGCAAGCTTGTACCCATCAAGGCATCATTCATCCTGAACGACGACTACGACCGTTTTCCGGAAATCAGGCTGGAATCCATCATCGCCAACGAATTTCTGGAACCCGGCGATATTCGCGACGCAAGCTATGGTCTTGATGACCGGTATTTCAAACTCCTCGCGGAAAGCCGGAGCATGGGCGGGCGGGTTTACACGGTGACCTATTCGGCCACCGACGCCTCGGGCAACCAGGCGATCGCATCAGCGACGGTCACGGTGACAAAGCCGGTGGATTCCCCGGTAACCGGTGCCATGCCGGCCCAATAAATCCGACATTAAACTGCAGCGAGGAGCGCCGCTACTCCGGGATGCGGGAAGGCCTACTGCTGTCTAACCGCCGGTCGATAGGAGTGCGCGCAAGTAACATCCGGTAACAATGTCGCTTTTATTTATGGTTGCGCTGATGTATTGTTCCGGCCGCTCCGAACAGCGGTTTTGCAGTATCATTGAACGTCTTTAAAACGAGATTTGCAGGTGCCGATTTCCATGTGTCAGCAAGTTTTGAAACCCGGTTGCATCGTTTGATGTCCGTATCCCGTATTCAGCAGTGGAATAAACCCCCTTCAAGGAATTCGAACAGTGAAAAAATTGTTTTATGTGTTGACCGCAGCAATCGTAACGCCTCTCCTTGGCGGGTGTTTTGAAACCGGATCCTCAGCCCCTCCTCCTCCGTGGCTCCCACCACGCGGCCGGAGATGGCCGCGTCAAGCTCGAATGGACTCCAGCCGCCGGTGTCGAATACTGGGTTTTTACTGCGACTGACCCGGCGCTGACCGCCTTCAACTGGACCGGCTTGCCCAATGCGTCAGGCTGTCGGTTGCAGCACCGACGCCTACATACATGTGCGGCCTGGTTAACAACTTGCCTTATTATTTTGCAACCAACGGCCGGATCAACGGCGGTCCCGGCGGGAGCGAGCAGCTCTACGATCAGCGTGACGCCTTATAACGCCATTACCAAGCTGGCAGCTCAATGGCACTAACTTCAGTTCGAATATATACGGCTTGGGATACACCAGCCTGACGACCTGCGCGAACAACGCCGCGCTCAGCGCCACCGGGACATTTCGCCGCGGTCGGCGCGGGCGGCGCGATCTTTACCAGTCCCGACGGGATAAGCTGGACCCGACAATCATCTCCAATCACATCCACCAACCTTAATGCGGTGGCCGGTTATGCGACGAACCAGAACAATGCAACCACGCCCGGGCTGCGCTGGGTAGCCGTCGGTGATGGCGGAAAAGCGGTTTACAGCACCGATGGTATCAACTGGTCCGCTGCAACCGGCGTCCCAGCCGGAACACCGACTTTGCGCTCGATCATACAGGTTGGCGGCAGTTTCTATGCAGTTGGCAATTCTGGGACGATTATCTCGAGCGGAGACGGCAATACTTGGTCTGCTCAAACTTCACTGACTTCACCACTTACTCCAAATAACCTGAACGGTATCGCCCATGCCGGCTACTGGGTCGCGGTGGGTGATCAAGGCACGATCATAACTAATGGCGGTAGCTGGGTTTCGTTACCTTATTCACTACCAACCTCTTATCCTCAGCCAGTATCAACATCCCCAACTACCCAAAACCTGCGCCAGGTTGCGGCCATTGCGACAGCATACGGCTCCATTTATGTCGCGGTCGGTGACAACGGTACCATCGTGACCACTGACAGCTACAACCATAACGGTAGATGGACTCTAGTGGGATCGACCGATGATATCTCTGGAAACACAGTACCTTTAGATATAACAACTGGACTACTGCCTAATTTTGTCGGCGTGACCGTCGAGCCACGCGGTGTCGAGACTGCCACCGCGTATACCACCGCGCCGGCAGTGGACCCATGGCTGGGATTCATCTCGGCGGCCCAGTTCGTGGCCATGGACAGTAATGGCAATACCTATACCAGCATCAACGGGCACGACTGGACCGCATCGGCCACTACCGGCGTATCGGCTTGCACCACAGGCACATCTTGCATGAACCCCCTGATCAGCAGCGGATTCGGCTATGTTGCCGCAGGAGATGCCGGCCAGACCGCATACGCCTTCTGACACATTGACGAACTGATGATTACGAGATCAAATTGAGCATCGTTTCCTGCACGGAATAATCCCATGATGATATCGATCCCGCCATGCTCAACCTGACCATATCGACGATCGTATTTTTTGCGGCTGCCTGGTTCCTGAACAATTACCTGGATGCCCAGGGAATACCGAAAGGCATGACGCGCGGCGTGATGGTCGTGGTGCTCGCGTCCCTGATGTCATGGGGAGTGGGGTGGACGGTGGACTGGGCTCAGAGCAAGATCGAAGACCCCCAGGCGGTGGCCCAGGTTCCGGGTGGCCTGACCGAATTGCAGAAGGCGGCCAGCCAGGACCAGCCTTGATTCGCAACAGCGACTGGCAACTCTGTCAGTGAGAAAGCCCCGGAAATAACGCCAGCATCCCATCCGCCATGAATTGCACCGCCATCGCAGCGAGTATCAACCCCATTACCCGCGTCGCGATATTCAGCCCGCCCGTACCCAGACGCTTGCCGATCGGTTCGGCCAGGCGCAACACCAGCCAGACAATCACCGTGACGCCGACAATCCCGGCACTGAACAGGACCCTGTGCGACAGGCTGCCTGCCTGATGCGCGTCGACGATGACCAGGCTGATTGCACCCGGACCGGCCAGTAACGGGATCGCCAGCGGAACCACCGCAATGTCATCTTTTGATTCCCCCTCGGCCTGCTCCGCTTCGGTATGCTGTGCCGGACTGGTTTTGGCGCCGAACATCGCGACCGCAATCAGCAGCAACAGCAATCCTCCGCCGATACGGAACGCCGGTACGCCGATGCCGAAAAACGACAGCAGGCTATCGCCCGTCCAGACCGCAAGGATCAGTATCACCGCCATCGCAACGGACGCCTTGAAAGCGGTGCGGTGCATCACCTCCGGCCGGCGATCCGACATCATGCTGAGATAGATCGGAATCGCACCGAACGGATTCAGGATCGCAAACAGACCCACCAGATATTTCAGTTGTTCAGACCAGACAGGCATCAGTGTCATCTGCATTCCCGGATAGAACTACCTGGCTTCATCGATCATTTGCCGGGTTTTGGCCTCAACTTCCTGCGCGACCTTGAGCAGCGAAGCTTCCTGCGACAAAGCCGCAAGCATGGGCACCGGCTGTATCATCCCGATCATGGTTTTGCCCCGTTCGGTATAAACCGAGATACGGCATGGCAGCGCCATATTCAAACGCATGTCGGTGCCGAGCACCTTGGCTGCCTGTTTCGGATTGCACACTTCGAACACCCGGCAGTTTTCGGCAAACTCAACGCCCTTGCTGCGCAGCGTGTTGCCGAGATCGTGGATATGCAGCACGCCGAATTCATGGCGCTTGACTGCCGCCTCAAGGTCGCTTGCTGCCTGTTCGAATGTCTTGTCGCTGGTTACGGTGTAATACACAGATATCTCCCGGTTGATATGCAAAATATGATTATCAGGGTAGGCCAGCGCAACAGCATTGTCCAGCGCTTACATTTTCACACTTGTCGCATGATACGGCTGTGCTACCCTAGCCCCATGAAAAATCTTGCCGCAAAACTTGCTTCGCTCCTGGTTCCTGCGTGGGTCGGTGGAATATGGGCTGTCGGCTACCTCGCCGTGCCGGTGCTGTTCTACGGACAGCCGGACCGGCAGCTGGCAGGCATGCTGGCCGGACAGATGTTCACGCTGGTGAATTACCTCGGCCTGGCCTGCGGAGCATACCTGCTGGCCTGGCAGTTCGGCACCGTCGGACGCGCATCGTTCCGGCAGGCGCTGTTCCGGATCGTTGCGGCGATGCTGCTGATCACGGTGGTGCTGCAGTTCGGCTTCCAGCCGGTCATGGCCGGCCTCAAGCTGAAGGCGCTGCCCCTGGATGTGATGCACAGCACATTCGCAGGTCAGTTCAAGATGTTGCATGGCATGTCCAGTATTTTCTACCTGATCCAAAGCCTTCTTGGGATGTTTCTGGTTATAAGGTTCACCAAGCCGGATAACAGATAGAATAAGAGCCGCTTCAGCGGCTCATATTCTTATTTCCTTTTCCCACCCGGTTATGCTTTCAGCGCAACCAGAACTTCTTCCAGCATTTTCTTGGCATCGCCGAACAACATGCGGTTGTTCTCCTTGTAGAACAGCGGATTCTCCACACCCGCATAGCCGGTAGCCATGCTGCGCTTCATCATGATAGAGGTCTTGGCCTTCCAGACTTCCAATACCGGCATGCCGGCGATGGGACTGCCCGGTACTTCCTGCGCAGCCGGATTAACGATGTCGTTTGCACCGATCACCATAGCGACATCGGTATCCGGAAAGTCCGCATTGATTTCATCCATCTCCATCACGATGTCGTATGGCACCTTGGCTTCGGCAAGCAACACGTTCATGTGACCGGGCATGCGGCCGGCAACCGGATGGATGCCGAAACGCACGTTGACGCCTTTTTCGCGCAAAAACTGCGTGATCTCATTGACCGCGTGCTGCGCCTGGGCCACTGCCATGCCATACCCGGGCACGATGATCACATTCTTGGCATCGCGCAACAGCTCTGCCGTCTCTGTTGCACTGATGGCGACCACTTCGCCCGCCGGTTGCGCATCACCGGCTTTGACTGGCTTGCCGCCTCCGGAACCGAATCCGCCCGCAATGACGCTGATAAAGTTACGGTTCATCGCGCGGCACATGATGTAGGAAAGGATCGCACCGCTGGACCCCACCAACGCACCGGTGACGATCAGCAGGTCGTTGTTCAACATAAAGCCGGTTGCCGCTGCCGCCCAGCCGGAATAGGAGTTCAGCATCGAGATCACCACCGGCATGTCGGCACCGCCGATGGCCATCACCATATGAACGCCGAACAGCAAGGCGATCACCGTCATCACGATCAGGCCTGTCATTCCCGCACTGATCGTTTCGGCATGCAGGAACTGCCAGCCGAACGCGACGACGACCAGCAGTCCAAGCAGATTCATGAAGTGACGTCCCGGCAGTAGAAGCGGCTTGCCGCCGATCTTGCCAGACAATTTTCCGAAAGCAATGAGTGAACCGGAGAAAGTCACTGCGCCGATCAGGATGCCAACATAGACTTCGATCTCGTGGATTGCCTTTTCAGCACTGGACAAATTCAGTGCCGCCATCGGGTCGATGTAATTGGCGTAGCCAATCAGACAGGCGGAGAGACCGACCAGGCTATGCATCAGGGCGACCAGTTCCGGCATCTGCGTCATTTGGACCTTGCGCGCGGCATAGATTCCGACGCTGCCTCCCACCACCATTGCGGCAATGATCCACGGAATGCCAGCCATCGAAACACGCGGGCCGAATACCGTCGCCAGCACCGCAATAGCCATACCTATTATGCCGTAGAGATTGCCGCGCCGCGAAGATTCGGGGTTGGACAGTCCACCCAGGCTCAGGATAAAGAGAATGGTCGCACCAATATATGAAACCGTTGCCAAAGTTGCAGACATTTTTATTTACCCTTATTTGCGAAACATCGACAGCATGCGTCGTGTAACGGCGAAGCCACCGAACATATTGATCGCAGTGAGCGCGATACCCACCACCGCCAACCAGCGTATCCATCCCTCCGGACGATCAAGTCCGAACGCCAGTGGCGGCGCGATCTGCACCAGTGCACCGATGGCAATGATGCTGCTGATCGCATTGGTCACGCTCATCAAGGGAGTGTGCAGCGCCGGGGTGACATTCCACACCACCATGTAACCGACGAAACACGCGAGCACAAACACAGTGAAGTGCCCAAGGAACGCTGCCGGCGCATAGGCACCGATGAGCAGGAACAACAGCGCAGCGACCCCGAACAGGACTGCCGTCTTTCCGGCCGATGCCGGAGCGCCTCCATGACCATGCGCCGGAGCCGACACAGCTTTGACGGCAGCAGCCGGTTTGGCCGCTGCCGCGGGTAACTTCGGTGCAGGAGCCGGCCAGGTGATTTCGCCGTCCTTGATCACAGTAAGGCCGCGGATCGCATCGTCTTCCATGTTGACGTTGATGTTGCCGTCCCTGGCCTTGCACAACTCCTCTGTCAGACGGAACAGGTTGGTTGAATACAGCGTTGAAGATTGCTTGGCCAAACGACTATTCAGGTCGGTATAACCGACGATGGTCACGCCGTGCTTTACCACTGCCTTGCCGGGCTCGGTCAGTTCACAATTACCGCCCCGCTCTGCCGCCATGTCGACGATGACACTGCCCGGCTTCATGCTCTGCACCATCTCGGCGGTGATCAGTCTGGGTGCGGGTTTGCCGGGAATAAGCGCGGTCGTGATGATGATGTCCACTTCCCTGGCCTGTTTGGCGTACATATCGCGCTGTGCCTGCTGGAAGCCCTCGCTCATCACTTTGGCGTAGCCGCCGCCACCTGATCCTTCTTCCTCATATTCGACTTTCACGAATTCGCCG
Source organism: uncultured beta proteobacterium (assembly GCA_963827265.1). Classification (GTDB taxonomy): domain Bacteria; phylum Pseudomonadota; class Gammaproteobacteria; order Burkholderiales; family Gallionellaceae; genus Gallionella. Next base: position 297,477 of record CAWHAD010000016.1, read on the forward strand.
CCCAGCGACTTGACCTGGTCGGCCACTTCGGCACGGGTGTCGTTGGCACGCACGATGGCGCCCAGACCGGCTGCGGTACCGATCGCCGCCAGACCGGCCACGCCAGCACCGGCGATGAATACCTTGGCCGGCGGAACCTTGCCCGCAGCCGTGATCTGGCCATTGAAGAAGCGGCCAAACACGTTGGCGGCCTCAATGACCGCCCGGTAGCCGGCAACGCCAGCCTGCGATGTCAGGGCATCCATCTTCTGTGCACGGGAAAGCTGTCGTGGCAGACAGTCGATGGCCAGCACGGTCGCCTTCTTCACAGCCAGTTGTTTCATCAACTCCGGATTTTGCGCGGGCCAGATGAAGCCGATCAAGGTGCCGCCTTCGCGCATCAACTCAACCTCTTCACTCGTCGGGACGGCCACCTTCAACACGATATCGGACTCAGCCCACAACTGGGGGGCACCAACGATGATCTCGGCCCCGGCAGCGCGGTAGGTATCGTCACTGCAATTCGCCCCTTCTCCGGCACCCGATTCAACTGCGACTTTGAAACCCAGCTTGATGAGCTTCTCTACAACTTCCGGCACCGTCGCAACCCGCTTTTCCCCCGCGGCTGTCTCCGCAGGTATGCCTATGCGCATATTCCTCTCCTGTATTTTTACTGTTGTTTTGTGCCCGGACAGAAATTATTGCCGCGAACAATTCTTAGCGCGGTGCGATTATACCTGCACTATGTTGACAGTGAGTATGGAAAACCGACGTCAAGCTGTAGCACAGGATTATGTCTTCATGAAAACCAGCGCAGGAACGCGGCAGAGGCCAGTGCAATCGCGCCGAGCGCCAGCAACGTGCGCCATGCTAGAAGCTGTTTAGCTGAACTCCAGTCCCGCTCGTGCCTGATAAAGACGATCGCCAGAACAAAACCGGCGGCGGCACAAGCCGTTTTGACCAGCAGTGCATCCACCGCGACGCCGTGAATATCAGGCAGACTCTTCTCGAAATAATAGGTGGTAGCGCCAAACATCGCGCCGCTCGCCGCCTGGATGGCCCAGGCTGAAGCCATCAGGAAGGAGAGACGGTGCCGAACCCCGGCATTGCCGTGCGCAAGCCAGATAGCCGCTGTGGCCGTACCGACCACCGTTGCGGCACCGAAGTTATGAATGACCTGAATCAGCGCATAGAGCAGATTCTGCACTGCCGGGTTTGCCGGTTATTTTACCGTAACCGTGGTTGTTCCCTCGACCCCGGTCAGGGCATGGCTGACTGTAGCCTCCTTGATCGCGATGGTATGTTTGCCGGGCGACAGCGTCGGCAAGTCGATGCTGCACGGGCAATTGTGGATATCCCGATCGATGATCGGACTCTGGTCGTCGACATAGATATGCACATGGTTGCCGTTCGGGCTCAGATGGACATTGAATTCAAGCTTGTTTCCATTACCGCTCTGCAGCATTGCGCCGTTTGCCGGGGCGGTGATGCTGATCGAACCTGCTGAATCTGCAGCAAAAACGGGACTTGCCAATGCGACCAGCGCCAAACCGGCAGCCAAACTTTTCAGTGCTTTCATGATGTTCTCCTAATAACTGGGTTAAACACGGGGACTGGGTTAAACACGAGTAATATGGTCAACTACGGTTGCGAATTCAGCACCCGATTCAGCCAAATGTCAAGACGGCATACAGACGGACAACTGCCCGTATATTCAGTTCCGGTTATGCCGGATACCGTTCGCAGCTAACGCGTCCCGGCAAATCGAAAGCGCTTCTCCGTTATAATCCGCAGTCATCATCTCGTTGTTCAAATCCATGCCTGGCATCAGCCTGTTACCCGAACTGCTCATCAATCAAATCGCGGCCGGCGAGGTCATCGAGCGTCCTGCCGCCGCATTGAAGGAACTGCTGGAGAACAGCCTCGATGCCGGTGCAACCGACATCTCGGTGCAACTGGAGGGTGGCGGCATCAAGCTGTTGCGGGTGCGCGACAACGGCAGGGGCATTGCCAGGGGCGAACTGCCGCTGGCACTGATGCGACACGCAACCAGCAAGATCGCAACGCTGGACGATCTGCAGCAGGTCGCCAGCATGGGCTTTCGCGGCGAAGCGCTGGCGAGCATGGCGGCCGTCTCCCGGCTTGTGCTGATTAGCCGTACCAACACCCCCGGCCGAACCGGTTCGGAGGCGCACGGCTGGAAAATCGAAGCGATCGACGGACGTCACAGCGAACCCGTGCCGGCCAGCCATGACCAGGGCACCACGGTGGAAATACGGGAGATGTATTTCAATACGCCGGCACGGCGCAAATTCCTTAAATCCGAGGCCACCGAGTTTGCCTGGTGCGAGGAAGCCTTCAAGCGCATCGCGTTGTCCCGCCCCGATATCGCGTTCTCGCTGCAGCACAACGGACGCATCGTCTGGCAGCTACCGGCATCCCCTCTCCCTAACCCTCTCCCGCAAGCGGGAGAGGGAACAAACGAGAAAAACAATCTTAAAAGGATTGCCGCCGTGCTTGGCGCGGAATTCGGGCACGCCGCGGTGACCGTCTCGCGCAGCGCGGAGAATCTGACCTTGCAAGGCCTGGCGGCGCTGCCGGCCTATTCCAGAGCAAACCGCGATGCGCAGTATTTTTTCGTGAACGGCCGCTTCGTGCGCGACAAGGTTGCCAGCCACGCGCTGAGACAGGCCTACCAGGATATCCTGCACCACCAGCGCCATCCCGCCTATGTGCTGTTTCTGGAATTGCCGCCCGGACAGGTCGACGTGAACGTGCATCCCGCGAAGAGCGAAGTGCGCTTCCGCGAAAGCCAGGGAATACATCAATTCATCTTCCACACGCTGCAACAGGCGCTCGCCGTTCCGGCAAGCGGACAGGAGACCCGCAGGCCAGAACAGCAACGGCCTTCGTCTTTCATCCCGACACAGCAAAACATGCGACTGGGTGTTGCGGAACGAGATGCCGCTTATCGGCTGTGGGAAGCCCAAACAGAGAAGGGAGAAGAGAGAAGGGAGAAGGGTAATACTGCGCCCGCTTTTGACGTTTCCCTTCCCTCTTCCCCCTTCCCGCTTTCCGAAAGCGAAGCCCCCCTCGGCTTCGCGCTGGCCCAACTCTCGGGCGTCTATATCCTCGCGCAGAACGTGCAGGGCCTGATCGTGGTGGACATGCATGCCGCCCACGAGCGTATCGTGTATGAAAAGCTCAAGGCATCGCTGGATGCGGAACGAATTGCCGCGCAGCCGCTGCTGATCCCGGCGAGCTTTTATGCCGATGCGCTGGAGGTCGCGACCGTTGAGTCCGAACAGGACGCGCTGGCAAAACTCGGTTTCGATATTGCAGTGCTTGCGCCGAATACGCTGGCGGTGCGGGCCATGCCGGTGATGCTCAGCCAATCCGAAGCGGAAGCCGCAGCCCACGACGTGATCGGCGAACTGCGCGAGTACGGCGCAAGCCGCGCGCTGACCGAACGGCGCGACGAACTGCTTGCCAGCCTCGCCTGCCACGGCGCGGTGCGCGCCAACCGCATCCTGAGTGTCACCGAGATGAATGCGCTGCTGCGCGAGATGGAACAGACCGAACGCTCGGGGCAGTGCAACCACGGCCGCCCGACCTGGTTCCAGGTAACGATGAAGGAACTGGATGCAATGTTCATGCGCGGACAATAACAGCGTGAATCCGTTACCCCCGGCAATCTTCCTGATGGGGCCGACCGCGAGCGGCAAGACCGGCGTTGCGGTGGAACTGGCGCAACGCCTGCCGGTGGAACTCATCAGCGTGGATTCCGCGCTGGTGTTTCGCGACATGGACATCGGCACCGCCAAGCCGGACGCAGGCCACCCTCGCCCGCGCGCCGCACCATCTGATCGACATCATCAACCCCACCGAAGCTTATTCCGCCGCCGCGTTCCGCCATGACGCGCTGCACCTGATGGCCGACATCACCGCAGCGCGGCAGGATTCCGTTGCTGGTCGGCGGCACCATGCTGTATTTCAAGGCGCTGCGGGAAGGACTCAGCGACCTGCCGCAATCCGATCCCGCAGATACGCGCCGCACTCGATGCCGAGATCGCACAGCACGGCATCGAACATCTGCACAACAACTCGCCAAGGTCGATGCCGAAACCGCCGCGCGCCTGCATCCGACCGACACGCAACGCATCCAGCGCGCGATGGAAATCTACCGCATCACCGGAAAGACTATGTCCGCGCTGATCGGGCCAAAGTCCTCTCCCGCGAGCGGGAGAGGGGTTGGGAGAGGGCGAACTGCCCTATCACATCATCCCCATCGCGCTTGTCCCATCCGACCGCGCGCAACTTCATGCACGCATCGCGACGCGTTTCAAGGCGATGCTCGAACAGGGGCTGGTCGATGAACTGCGCACCCTGCGCGAAAAATATCCGCTGCATCCGAACATGACCTCGATGCGCTGCGTCGGCTACCGCCAGGCCTGGCAATTCCTGGAGGGCGACATCGACGAATGTGCAACTGCTGGAAACCGGCATCGCCGCAACGCGGCAACTGGCGAAACGCCAGCTCACCTGGCTGCGGTCGATGCCGGAAAATATCGAACTGGATTGCCTTGCGCCTGACCTGATAAAAAGTGTGTTCGATAAACTCACCGAAAATCTCGGCTGCACACCATGACCACCCTCCGCGCCATCCAGGCCGACATCACCCAATTAAACGTGGACGCGATCGTCAACGCGGCAAACTCTTCGCTGCTGGATGGGAGCGGCGTGAATGGCGCGATCCATCGCGCGGCAGGGCCTGAGTTGTTGCAGGAATGCCGCACGCTGGGCGGCTGCCCGACCGGGCAGGCACGGCTCACGCGCGGTTACCGCCTGCCCGCGAAGTTCGTGATCCATACCGTGGGGCCGGTGTGGCATGGCGGGACACAGAACGAAGCGAAGCTGCTGGCCTCGTGCTACCGCGAAAGCCTGTCCATCGCCGCCGCGCAGCAACTGACCAGCATCGCCTTCCCCTGCATCAGCACCGGTATCTTTGGCTATCCGCCGGAACAGGCGGCGGATGTGGCGATTGCGGCGGTGCGCGATTTCCTGCGCAGCGCCGTGTTCGCTGCGCGAGGTGATCTTCTGCTGCTATTCGGCGAGCGACTTGGCGCTTTATCAATCACGCCTCGGAGACACGGAAGGCGGCTGACCTCAGGTTCATTCTGCGGCATAATGCACGCCTGTTTTTTGCCAAATTATTGAAAGCCAGTTTCCATGAAAATTGCCATTGCCGGTACCGGTTACGTCGGCCTGTCCAACGCCGTCCTGCTTGCCCAGCACAATGAGGTGGTCGCAATCGACATCGTTCCCGAAAAGGTCGAAATGCTCAACCGCAAGCAGTCGACCATTGAAGATGCCGAGATCGAAGATTACCTGAAACACAAAGCGCTCAACCTGAAAGCCACCCTGGACAAACAGGAAGCCTACACGCGGAGCGGACTATGTCATCATCGCGACGCCGACAGACTACGACCCGGAGACCAACTACTTCAATACCAAGTCCATCGAGTCGGTTATTCAGGATGTGATGGGCATCAACCCGCAGGCCGTGATGGTGATCAAATCCACCATTCCGGTCGGATACACTGTAAAAGCCCGGGCAAAGGTTCAATTGCGGCAACCTGATCTTCTCGCCGGAGTTTCTGCGCGAGGGCCGTGCGCTGTATGACAACCTGCATCCCTCGCGCATCGTCGTCGGCGAACGCTCCAAGCGCGCCGAGATTTTTGCCGATCTGCTCAGGCAGGGCGCGATCAAGCAGGACATCCCCACCCTGTTTACCGACTCGACCGAGGCCGAGGCGATCAAGCTATTCGCCAATACCTACCTCGCCATGCGCGTCGCCTACTTCAACGAACTCGATACTTATGCGGCCACCCACGGGCTCGATACCAAGCAGATCATCCAGGGGGTATGCCTGGACCCGCGCATCGGCGACCACTACAACAATCCCTCGTTCGGTTACGGCGGCTACTGCCTGCCCAAGGACACCAAACAATTGCTCGCCAACTATCAGGATGTCCCGCAGAACCTGATCAACGCGATCGTCGATTCAAACACCACGCGCAAGGATTTTATTGCCGCAAGCATCGTCAAGCGCAGCCCGAAGATAGTCGGGATTCATCGCGTGACTCGCCTGGTCATGAAGAGCGGGTCCGACAACTTCCGTTCTTCCAGCATCCAGGGCATCATGAAGCGCATCAAGGCCAAGGGTATCGAGGTGATCGTATATGAACCTGCGCTCAAGGACACGGAATTTTTCCATTCCCGGGTGGTAAATGATCTGGCGCAATTCAAGAAGGAGTCCGACATCATCGTGGCCAACCGGATCACCGACGACATCCGGGATGTGTCTGAAAAGATTTACAGCCGCGATTTGTTTGGCAAGGACTAGCGCCTCGGGGAGACGTTGAATATCACGGCACTGGCAGCCTGATTAAACCCCCTGCACGGCAAGCGTGCCGACGCGCCCTTCCACCTCGCGCATCACCACCTCGTGGTGCGGGAGTGCAGCCACATCCAGTCCTTGCAGATATTGCTGCATCGACACCAGTTCATAGCCCTGCGCCTGCCAGCCCTGCAGCAATTGCTCGAATATCGGCAGCCATTTGCCGCCTTCCAGTTCGGCGTGCAGCGTATACACATGCCCGGTTGGTGAAGGCTGCTTCGGTCAGCTTCAGGATATGTTCCGCAATGTTGTCCAGCGTGATACCGTCGCGGTTCATCAGTTCGTCCAGCGTCGGCAAGGTGGTGGGCAGTTGCGGACAGGCAATGATCTCCGCATCGCCAGGTCGGGATAAACGGATGCGTGCCGCGCGTATCCGAGCTGTATTCGAAACCCAGGTGCTGCATCATGCCGCAATGCATGGCGATTCATCTGCCAGCCGGCGGCGGCATGGGCGTGTGGGGCCTCGCCGAAAATTTCGGTATAGCGATCCACCGCGCGCTGCAGTTCCTTCCGGGTCCATTCGGCATCCTTGTTCGCCACATGGTCCTGCCAGCGGATATGGTCGTAGCAATGGATGCCGACTTCAAATCCGGCAACCTGCACCATGCGCATGATGTCCGCGCAGCTCTTGCCGATGTCCGGCCCAGGCAGCAGCGTGCCATACAGCAGCGTCTTGATACCGTAGTGCTCCACCACCGAGGTGCGCGATACCTTGCCGATGAAGCCGGGACGAAATACGCGCTTGATCGCGCGCCCGGTGTGGTCGGGACCGAGCGAAAAAAAGAAACGTGGCCTGCGCATGATGCCGCTGCAGCGCTTCCACCAGACGCGGCACACCTTCGCGGGTGCCGCGATAGGTGTCCACATCGATTTTGAGGGCGAGTTGTTTGTCATTCAGTCATCCCTCTGCCCCCAGCCCCTCTCCCGCTTGCGGGAGAGGGGTGCTGCGTCAGCGCCGGGATCCAGGGTCCTGTATTAATCGACCAGGCCGCGCGCTTCGGCGATCTGTCCGCGGTACGCATCGAAAATACTTGCGCAACGTGTCGGCCATGTTGATGGTCGGCTTCCAGCCCAGTTCTTCGCAGGTGTTGGTGATCTTCGGCACGCGGTTCTGCACGTCCTGATAACCCTTGCCGTAATAGGCGGCAGAAGTCGTTTCGACGATCTTCACCTTGGCAGCGGAATCGCGGTACTCGGGATATTCCTTCGCCAGTTTCAGCATCATGTCGGCCAGGTCGCGGATCGCGATAATTGTTGGTCGGGTTGCCGATGTTGTAGATCTTGCCGGTGGCGATGCCATTCTTGTTGTCGATGATCTTCATCAGCGCGTCGATGCCGTCGTCGATATAGGTGAAGGCGCGTTTCTGATGACCGCCGTCAACCAGGCTGATGTTCTCGCCGCGCACGATGTGGCCGAGGAACTGCGTCACCACGCGCGAGCTGCCTTCCTTCGGCGTATGGATGGAATCCAGCCCGGCACCGATCCAGTTGAACGGGCGGAACAGCGTGAAGTTCAGGTTGTCCTGCATGCCGTAGCCCCAGATCACGCGATCCATCAGCTGCTTGGAGCTGGAATAGATCCAGCGCGGCTTGTTGATCGGGCCGCAGATCAGTTCGGAGTTTTCCGGGTCGAATTCCTCGTCGTGGCACATGCCGTACACTTCGGAGGTCGACGGGAACACCAGGTGCTTGCCGTACTTCACCGACGCACGCACGATGGGCAGGTTGGCCTCGAAGTCCAGCTCGAACACGCGCAGCGGCTGTTTGACGTAGGTAGCCGGCGTGGCAATCGCGACCAGCGGCAGGATCACGTCGCATTTCTTGACGTGATACTCGACCCATTCCTTGTTGATGGTGATGTCGCCCTCGAAGAAATGGAAGCGCGGCTTGCCGATCAGGTCGGTGATGCGGTCGGTGCTCATGTCCATGCCGTACACTTCCCAGTCGGTGGTGGCCAGGATGCGGTTGGACAGATGGTGACCGATGAAGCCGTTCACGCCGAGTATCAGTACTTTTTTCATTTCTATTTCCTTAACAATTAAATTCAAATCGTTGCGTGCCGAACCGCGCCGCAAATTCCGCCGCGTTCATTTCGACGCCATCCAGTTCGAAGCGCACCACGCGCAACACCCCCTGGCCGCAGATCGCATAAGCCTTGCCTTCCCTGACATAGAAAGTCTGCTTGTCGTCGGTGGCTGCCATCTTTCGTCACCAGCGTCTGCAGGATACGCATCGGCTTGCCCATCAGCTGCGTCGTCGCACCCGGATACGGCGGCGCCACCGCGCGCACCAGATTGTGTATCTGCCTGCGCCGACTGCGACCAGTCGATGATGCCGTCTTCCGCCTTGCGTCCGCCGAAATATGCGCCCTTGCTCAAATCCTGCTTCACCGCTTGCGCCGCCCTGCCAGCAGATCCGGCAGGCACGGCGTTCAACGCCATCTCCGCCGCCACCGTCACTTTCTGGAACACCTGCAAGCGCCGTATCGTTGGGCAGTATCGGCACGGCCTGCTGCGCCACGATATCGCCGTTGTCCGGCTTCTCGGTCATGTAATGCAGGGTGCGCCGGTTTCCGTCTCGCCGTGGATTATCGCCCAATTCACCGGCACGCGGCCGCGGTATTTCGGCAGCAGCGAACCGTGCATGTTCAGCGCACCCTGCTTGGGTATCTCCAGCAACTCGCGCTTTGAGCATCTCGCGGTAGTAGAATGAAAAAATAGAAATCCGGCTGCAGCGCGCGTATCTGCGCGACGACTTCCGGCGTATTCGGGTTGTCCGGCGTGATGGTCGGGATATCATGCAATGCGGCCAGTTCGGCGACGCTGTCGAACCAGATGGTTTCCTTCGGGATTGTCGCGATGCGTGACCACCAGCGCGACATCCACGCCATGCGCTAGCAGAACGTTCAGACAGCGGACGCCGACATTGTGGTACGCAAAAACGACTGCTCTACTCACAACTTAGCTCTCGTACTACAAGTGCATCGGCGTCCTGTTCGTCGTGCCCGCACCGCGGCTGCGCCCACCGTGGCACGACGACACTCCTCCATTATGGTACGCAAAGACCACTGCCCGGCTCATTCCTGCTCGTCCGAAAACAAGGAAGGGTTTGCTGCTCTTTGTCCTTCGCGACCTTCTCCGGATTCAGGTTGCTCACAGGCGGGGCAAACGGATCCGCCTCCCCGGCAACTTTGGCGGCACGCGGCGCTCTGGGCTTTTTCACCTTCACGTCATTTTGGGTTTCCAGCACCGCCTCGACCAGATAACGCGGCCGGTGGCGCACTTGCTGGTAGATGCGGCCGATGTATTCGCCGAGCAGGCCGATGCCGAACAGCGTGATGCCGATCAGGAAGAACAGCGATCGCGAACAGCGTGAACAGCCCTTCCGCTTCCGGGACCGATGATCAGGCGGCGCACGAACAGGAATACCACGAAGAATGCCGGACAGCACCGAGATCGCCATGCCCAGCATCGAGAACATCTGCAGCGGCACCAGCGAGAAGCTGGTCATCAGGTCGAAATTCAGACGGATCAGGCTGTACAGCGAATACTTGGATTCCCCGGCCGCGCGTTCTTCGTGCCCCACCACCACCTCGGCGGGATTGCGCGCAAAGCTGTAGGCCAGCGCCGGAATGAAGGTGCTCACTTCCTTGCAGCTGTTGATCGCGTCGATGATGTCGCGGTCGTAGGCGCGGAACATGCAGCCCTGGTCGGTCATCTTGATGCGGGTGATGCGTCTCGCGCAGACCGTTCATCGCGCGCGAGGCGACATGCCGCCACAAGCTGTCGCTGCGCTGGCGGCGGATCGAGCCGACGTAATCGTGGCCCTCGTCCATCTTCGCCAGCAGCAGGCCGGTGTCCTCCGGCGGATTCTGCAGATCGGCATCCAGCGTGACGACGCGCTGCCCGCGGCAATGCTCGAAAGCCGCCATGATCGCCATGTGCTGGCCGAAATTGCCGTTGAACAGGATCACCCGCGTCACATCGGGACGCTTCTGGAACTGCTCGCGCAGGATCGCGGCGGAACGGTCGCGGCTGCCGTCGTTGACGAACAGGATCTCGTACGCGATGCCGAGCTTGTCCAGCGCCGGATACAGACGGTCGAACAAGGCCTGCAAGCCCTGCTCTTCGTTATAGACGGGGATGACGACGGAAAGTTGGATAGTACTCATAGGGGCGGCATTTTACCGCATGGAGCGCGGATAACGAAATCAGGTGTTATGTAGGTTGGTGGAGCGCAGCGATACCCAACAATGAGTGACGGGGAAATCAAAACGATGGGTATCGCTGCGCTCAACCCATCCTACCGACTGCTCTTCGTTGTAGACGGGGATGACGACGGATAATTGAGGAGCGCTCATATGGGCGGCATTTTACCGCATGGGGCACGGATAGCGAAATCGAGAGAAATGTAGGGTGGGCAAACACGCATTTCGTTTGCCCACGCTGGACTCCGTTTGCCATTTATTTTCCGCGTGGGCACAGAAGCGTGCCCACCCTACTTGGCTACCGACCTACCGATGGTTGGCGTATCATCGCGCTGCCCTCGGTTACACTCAAAGCACAATGTTTGAAGGTTATCCAGGTATCGGAACCACTTCGCGAACGGGATGATCGATGGACTTCAAGCTTAATGCGGGCCACTGCCCACATCGGGCACAAGCAAAGCCGTCGCGCTTCATACCAGAACGTTTGAAGAGCGGCGCCTTAAACCCGATTTATTGATTGAATTTGAATCGGCTCGTCTGGTTAATAGAGTTTTCTTGGACCGTTCGTAAGCTATTAGTAGCGCCTTCTTCCAAGTGCCAAATCGTGCGAATACATAGTGTCTCCAGAAACAGGAAATTTGTATGCATGGTCTTTTCGCTTGGTGTTCGCTTCCTTTAACACCTGTTGCAAGCTCGACCATCTGCCCGAGTAACTCTGCGTCAGAAGCCTTCATAAACGCTGCGGTTCCAAACCCGCGACTGTAGCGCCTGACGAAGCGCCCAAAGGATTGTTAATTAGTGGCTGACCGAAGACACGTTTGTTCTACTGTGAGCTTATACACCTTCCGCTTCATCTTCAAGCATTGACTCTTGCTGTAGTCTTTCGATGTGAATGATATTCGCTCTAACGCGAATTAGACGACACAGCCAGCACTTCACTCATCGCCGCACACGTGCGCTCCACATCCGCCTCGTTCATCGCATAGAACATCGGCAGCGAGACGATCTGCTTGCCGACGCGCTCGGCGACCGGGAACATGCCTTCCTTGAAGCCGCGCGCGCGATACAGCTTGAACAGGTGTATCGGCGCATAGTGGAAGCCGATGCCGATGTTGTGCGCTTTCATTTTTTCCATGAACTCGGGACGGGTGATGCGCTCCGGCAGCACGATCTGGAACAAATGCCAGTTGGTCATCTCGAAATCTCGGCAGGTGGCAGTTGCGCGCCCGTCTGCTTCTCGAAATCCTTGCCCAGCGTCGCGAAATAATGCTTCGCCAGCTTGCGCCGCTGCGCGGTGATCGCGTCCAGTTTCGCAAACTGACCCAGGCCGATCGCAGCGGCGATGTCGGTCATGTTGAACTTGCCGCCCAGCACATCCACCTCGATGCCGTCCCAGCCGCTGCGCGTGACGCCCTGCAGCCGGTATTTTTCCGCGAGCGCGGCTTCATCCTCATTGTTCAGCACCAGACAGCCGCCTTCGGAGGTGGTGATGTTCTTGTTGGCCTGAAAACTGAACGAGACGAAATCGCCGAACGAGCCGATGGGTTTGCCCTTCCACGACGAGCCGATCGCCTGCGCGGCATCTTCGATCACGCGCAGCTTGTGCTTGGCCGCGATCGCATACAGCCTGTCCATGTCCACCGGCTTGCCGGCCAGATACACCGGAATGATCGCGCGGGTTCTCGGCGTGATCGCGGCTTCGACCTTGTCCAGATCGATGTTGCGCGTGACCGGATCGATGTCGGCGAACACCGGCGTCGCGCCGACTTCGAGGATCACGCTCGCGGTCGCGACCCAGGAGATCGGCGTGGTGATGACTTCGTCGCCCGCGCCGATGCCCGCAATGCGCAGCGCGATCTCCATCGTGCAGGTGCCGGAGTTGAAAGTGCGCACCGGACGCCCGCCGAAATAGGCGGACAAGTTGTTTCTCGAATTCCTGCACCTTGGGGCCGCTGGTGATCCAGCCGGAGCGCAGCACCTCGCCGACGGCAGGCGATGGTGGCTTCGTCTATCGTGGGTTTGGAGAAGGGTAGAAAATTATTCATAAGAACCTCAATTCTAGCCACAGAGAGCACAGAGAACACAGAGAAATCGGCGGCCTTTTTGATTTTCCTCTGTGATCTCTGTGCTCTCTGTGGCTAACTGTTTTCCAGAATGTTCAAGCCCTCGAAATGATGATGACGCCCAGAATGATCACCCCCATGCCGACCAGCTTGGTCGGATTGAAGGCTTCGCCCAGCAGGTACCAGGCCGCGATGGCATTCACGACATAAGCCATCGACAGCATCGGGAACGCGATGCTGACCGGCACGCGCGACAGCGCGAGTATCCAGATCACCACGCTGAGCGCATAGCAGAACAGCGCGACGAGGATGTGCCACTCGGTCGCCAGTTTCCAGCCGATCGGCACAATATTCGCCACGCTGAATTCGAAATGGCCGATCGCATTGGTGCCCGCCTTCATCAGTATCTGCGCGGCGGCGTTCAGCATCACGCCGGTGAAGATCAGGGCGAAACTGACCAGGTTCATTTAAGGCTCCCAAAAATCTTCATTGCCTGCTCACCACTATATATTGCGGATCTTCGTAGATAATTTTCATCTCCAGACCGAGTTGCTTGAGTCGCGCATAAGTTGCCACCGGCATGATCGCGAGCGCGTCCTTCTTGTGCCTGCCAGACCTTCGCGAAACTGGCGTAGTCGGGTATATAGCGCCAGGGTTCCTGCATGATACCGAATGCCATCTCATCCTGATACTGCACCAGCGTGAAGGTGTGCTTCAGGTAGAACGGCAGGGTCTGTTCATACATATCCACCGAATAGAACGGTTCTTCCGCCTTGAGATAGGGACGAATCGCTTCGGCGATGTAGTAACCGGAGCGTTCCTTCGCGATGGTGTTGTAACCCGACGTGCCGAGTCAGCGCCGCCACCAGCGTGCTCAGCGACAGCACCAGCACCGCGGCAAATTTGTGTCTATCCGCCGCATTCGGGCGGCGCAGCATCAGCAGTGCAGCGATCACGCCAAGCGACCAGAACAGCGACGCTGCCACCAGCCACGGGGAATATGCGCTGTATCCCTGCTGCTGCAGCGGCGTGTCGGCCAGCCGCGAGGCAAATGGCGCAAATCCCAGCGCCAGCAGGGTCAGCGGCAACACCGGTGCGACCTGCCAGAACAATCTGCGCACATTCATTGCCGCCAGTTGCCTGCCCATCAGCAGCGCCAGCGCCGGGAACATCGGCAGCAGGTAGGACGGCAGCTTGGAATCCGAAACGGAAAAGAACAGGTAGATGAACACCGCCCACACCAGCAGGAAGCGCGCGGCATTGAATGTCCTGCCCCTGGAATCACCGCCCGGCAACCTGCTGTCGCGCCATGTCCTGATCAGGGTATCGAACATCAGCACCGTCCACGGCAGCGCGCCGAGCAGCAGGATCGGGACGAAGTAGTACCAGGGCTGGTAGCGCCCGAGTTCCTTGGTGGTGAAGCGCGTGTAGTGTTCGTAGATGAAAAACTTCTGGAAGAATTCCGGGTTGGCTTTCATCACCAGATAGAACCACGGCGCGGTGACCAGCAGGAACACCGCCAGGCCGGCCAGCCAGTGCATGCGCTTGAACACCGTGAAATCGCGCTGCACCAATGCATACAGAAACAGCGCCGCTCCGGGCAGCACGATCCCCATCAGGCCCTTGCTCAGCACCGCCAATCCAAGCGCAGCCCATGCCAGCACCATCCAGCGGCCGCGATGAATTTCTCCTTCCTGCTGGGCGATCAGCAATGCAACAATGCCCAGCGTGATGAAGAACGTGACACCCATGTCCAGCGTGTTGATGTGGCCCATCAGCACATACAGCAGACTGCTGCCCAGCAGCATCGCGGCATACCCTGCCGCCTCGCGCCCGAACAGGCGCAGGCCGGCAAACCACACCAGCAGGATACCGGCGAATCCGGTCAGCCCGGTCCACAGCCGTGAAGTCCATTGATGCTCGTCCGAACACCTCGTAGGCAATCGCGGTCGTCCAGTATTGCAGCGGCGGCTTCTCGAAATACTTGAGGTCGTTCAGGCGCGGTGTGACCCAGTCGCCGCTGACCACCATTTCGCGCGGAATCTCCGCATAACGGCCTTCGTCGGGCTTGATCAGCTTGCGGTATTCGAGATTGGAAAACCAGATCAGCGCGAGCGCAAGCACCAGCCACCAGATTCGCTTGCCAGAGACCATTGTCATGGTTATTTATGCTTCCAGCCGGCGCGCAATGTGCGCGCGGCGAGGAAGGTCTGCTCAAGCTGCTCCGCATCGCCCGCCGCCAGTGCGGCGCTCATCCGGTTCAATTCCGCGATGTAGGTTTGCAATTCGACCAGCAGCGCATCGCGATTCCCCATGCAGATGTCGCGCCACATTTCCGGGCTGCTGGCTGCGATGCGGGTGAAATCGCGGAAACCGCTTGCCGCAAAGGAAAGCAGCAGATCGCGGTTGTCGCGCTGCGCGATATCGTGCACCAGCGCGAACGACAGCAGATGCGGCAAATGGCTGACGACCGCGAATACCTCATCGTGTTGCTTCGGTGTCATCGTGCTCACCATCGCGCCGCACTGTTCCCAGGCACGGCGCACGCGATCAACCGCCACCGCGCTGTTTTCCGGCAGCGGGGTCAGCACCACCTTCTTCCACTGAAACAGGTCGGAGCGCGCCGCCATCGCGCCACTCTGCTCTGCTCCGGCGATCGGATGCGCCGGCACGAACTGGGCCGCCCTGCTGCCGAGTTGCGCATAGGCCTCGCGCACCACTTCGCTCTTGGTGCTGCCGGCATCGGTGACGATGGTTTGCGGACCGAGGTGCGGTGCGATGCGCGCCATCAGCTCCGCCATCTGCCCGACCGGCGTCGCCAGCATGACCAGGTCGGCATCCGCGACTTCTGCTGCGATATCCTTGCCGATGCGGTCGATGATGCCGAGTTGTTTCGCATGGACCAGGGTCTGTTCGCTGCGCCCGAAGCCAACCACCGATTCCACCGCATTGGCTTTGCGCAATGCCAGCGCGAACGATCCGCCGATCAGACCCGACGCCGAATACAACGATTTTTTTGAATAGCTTTGCTGTCATGATTCACTCTGGTGTATCAGTTGCCCCGCGGCATCCCGCACCTGCACGCTGACCGGAATTCCGTTGCGGACGCTGTCGGTCACCACGCAGAATTCCTCGAACTGGTCGGCGCAATGCGCCAGGCGGTCCACCGTCTGCTCCAGCCGGATATCAACCGCAATACCGCCTACGCGCAGTCGTCCCTGCTCGTTGCGCACCATCTTGCCGGTCACATGCGCAGTCAGGCCTTCCGGGTCCTGTTTGAACTTGCCCAGGCAGAACAGCAGGCTCGCGGAAAGGCAGTTCGCCACCGCGGCTGCCAGCAGCCTGGAGGCATTCGGTCCCGCGCCCGCCCCCAGCGGAGGCGGCTCGTCCAGTTGCAGATCGGGCACGCCGGCAAGATCGAATTGCACATTGAACCGGTAGTCCTGTTGCCTGCTCAGCGTCAGCGTGAATTCCATGTCTGCCATTGTGCTACCTCTAGATTGTGCGGCCGATCGCGTTGGCGATTTTGCCCAGCGTTACCATCAGGTCCTTCAGTTCCTGAGGGGTCAGCGCCTGATCTGCGTCGCACCAGGCCTCGCACGGATTCGGGTGCATCTCGACCAGCAGGCCGTCCGCGCCCGCGGCGATCGCGGCCTGCGACAGCGAGGCAACCATCCACGCCTTGCCGCCGGCATGCGAGGGATCGACGATCACCGGCAGGTGGGTTTCCTTTTTCAGCACCGGAATCGCAGTCACGTCCAGCACGTTGCGGTAATAGGTCTCGAAGGTGCGGATGCCGCGTTCGCAGAAGATGATGTTGTGGTTGCCGCCTGCCGCGATATATTCCGCCGCCATCAGCCATTCGGAAATGGTTGCCGACATGCCGCGCTTCAGGATCACCGGCTTGTTGATGCGCCCGACTTCCTTGAGCAGGTCGAAGTTCTGCATGTTGCGCGTGCCGATCTGGATCACGTCGACGTCGTTTTCCATGAAGGTGTCCAGCATGCGGATATCCATCAGTTCGGTCACGATGGGCAGCTTGTATTTGCCTGCCGCCTTGCGGAATATGTCCAGACCTTCCTTGCCCTTGCCCTGGAAGGTGTAGGGGCTGGTGCGCGGCTTGAACGCGCCGCCGCGCATCAAACGGCAACCCGCCTCGTTGACGAATTTTGCGGACAGATCCATCTGTTCCTGCGTTTCCACCGAGCACGGGCCCGCAATCACCTGGATCTGGTTGCCGCCCAGTTTGATGCCGCCGATGTCGATGACGGTATTCTCCCG
This sequence comes from uncultured beta proteobacterium, assembly GCA_963827265.1. GTDB lineage: Bacteria > Pseudomonadota > Gammaproteobacteria > Burkholderiales > Gallionellaceae > Gallionella. The sequence continues at coordinate 314,468 of CAWHAD010000016.1, forward strand.
GTGCGATTCGCGCGACACGATCTTGTACTGCTTGGCGATGTGCATCGCCGACTCCACGCCGGGCAGCGGCGTGAACATTTCCACGGTCAGCGGCCGCTCGTCGCCGATCGCGCCGATCACGGTTCGCTCGATGCCGCGCGAAATGTTTGCCTTCAGCCCCGCGGCCTCAAGCCTTTTTACCACTGCACCGACCTGTTCGTCGGTGACATCCTTGCCCATTACGATAATCATTGCTTCTCTCCAAGAATCTGCTTTAACGCAGACAAAAATTTTTCGTTTTCCGCTTCCAGCCCGATGCTCACGCGCAAATATTCCGGCATCGCATAATTCGCGATCGGGCGCACGATCACGCCCGATTCCAGCAGACGGCGATAAATGCGCATCGCATCCTTGATCCTGAAGCTGACGAAATTGCCAAATGACGGAATGTAGTCCAGCCCCAGCCCGGTCAAGCCGCCGGTAATCTGATTCATGCCGCGCAGGTTCAGCGCATGGGTTTGCTGCACGAATTCCGTATCCTGCAATGCCGCCACCGCGGCGGCCTGCGCCATGCTGTTCACATTGAACGGCTGGCGCACCCGATTCATCATGTCGGCAACCTGCGCATTCGCGAACGCATAACCGACGCGCAAGCCCGCCAGGCCGTAGGCTTTCGAGAACGTGCGCGAGATGATCAGGTTGGGAAACCCGGCCAGCCATGCCACCGAATCGTAGCGCTTTTCGTCCGGCAGGTATTCGTTGTACGCCTCATCCAGCACCACCAGTATGTTGGCGGGCAGCGCGCGCATGAATTCAAGCAACGCTGCGCCGGAAAGGCATGTCCCGGTCGGATTGTTCGGATTCGCGATAAATATCAGTTTGGCCTGCTGGTCCACGGCGGCCTTCAATATCGCTTTCAGGTCGTGGCCGAAATTCGATTGCCGGCACGCTGATCCCGGTCGCACCGACCGACTGCGTCGCCAGCGGATACACCGCAAACGCATGGGCCGAATACACCGCCTTGTCGCCGACCGTCAGAAAGGCGCGTGCGGCAAGTTCCAGCATATCGTTGGAGCCGTTGCCCAGCACGATGCCGGCCTGTTCGACGCCATAGCGCCGCGACAGCGCGTCCTTCAGTTCGAATCCGTTACCGTCCGGATACAGCGCGATCGTCCTGATCGCTTCGTGCATCGCGGCGACGGCGCGCGGGCTGCAACCGAGCGGGTTTTCGTTCGAGGCCAGCTTTACGATGCCGGTGATGCCGAGTTCACGCTCCAGTTCGGCAATCGGTTTGCCGGGCTGGTATGGCGCGATGGCGCGGATATAGGCCGGAGCCAGCTCACTGTAATTCATAAATTTCAAACAAACGTTCCGCAGAACAGACTCGGCGGATGTCGGCTAGCGACTTATCAAATCGCGACCGGATATGAACCCAGCACCTTGACAAAAGCAGCGACCTGCCTGAGCTCGACCAGTGCGGCGGCAACCTTTGCGTCGTCCTGATGGCCCTCGACATCCATGAAGAACACATATTCCCAGAGGCCGGAGCGTGCCGGACGCGATTCAAGCTTGGTCATGCTGACACCATGCTTCGCCAGCGGCACCAGCAGGTCATGCACCGCGCCCGGACGGTTCGCGGTAGACATCACCAGCGAGGTCTTGTCCTTGCCCGAGGGCGCCACCTGCTGGTTGCCCAGCACCAGGAAACGCGTGGTGTTGCTGGCATCGTCCTCGATGTTCTCGACCAGCACCTGCAAACCGTACAGCGCCGCCGCCTGGACTGCCGGCGATCGCCGCACTGTGCGGATTTTCCGCGGCGAGCCGCGCCGCCTCGGCGTTGCTGGCGACCGGTATCCGCTCCGCATGGGGCAGATGGGTATTCAGCCAGCCCTGGCATTGACCAAACGATTGCGGGTGCGAATACACCGAGTTGATCGCGCTCAGTTCGCTTTGCTGGCCGGGCAGGCACTGGCCAAGCAAACATTGATGGATCGGCATTATCACTTCGCCGCAGATCTGCAGCGTGCTTTGCATCAGCAGGTCCAGCGTGCGACCGACCGCGCCTTCGGAAGAATTCTCCACCGGCACCACGCCGTAATGGACCGCTGCCGCTTGCCACCGCGCGAAACACTTCGTCTATGGTCGCACAGGACTGCTCCTGTATCGCGCCGCCGAAACGCTTCAGTGCCGCCGCCTCGGTGAAAGTCCCTTCCGGGCCGAGATAACGCGATCGTCAGCGGGGCTTCCAGCGCGCGGCATTGCGACATCATTTCGGTGAACAGCCGGACCACGGCGGCATTGCTCAACGGACCGCTGTTCTGCTCGCTGCAAGCGCAGCAGCACCTGCGCCTCGCGCTCGGGGCGCAGCACCACGCCATCTTCCTTGAGATGGCCGATCTGTTGCGCCAGCGCGGCACGCTGGTTGGCGAGTTTCAGCAACTCGTCATCCAGCTTGTCGATCTGCTCGCGGAGCTGTTTCAATTTCTCGCTCATGATTGCCTGGTGGTTCAGGTTCCCGATTACATCTCTTTCAGCAAAGGCAGATCGCGCACCATCAGCACGCCCGGAATGGCGGCGATCTGCGCGATCAGTTTAGCCGGAATCGCGCTGTCTGTATCCACCAGCGTGTAAGCCATCTCGCCGCGCGACTTGTTCATCATGTTGTGGATGTTGATGCCCGCGGCCGCCAGCGTGGTGGAAATCTGCCCCAGCATGTTCGGCACGTTGGCTGTTGGCGATCGCCAGGCGGAAAGCCGATTCGCGCGGCATGCTGACATTCGGGAAATTCACCGTGTTGACCACGTTGCCGTGCTCCAGGTAATCGCGCAGCTGGTCCGCCACCATCACCGCGCAGTTGTCTTCGGCTTCCTGCGTGGAAGCGCCCAGATGCGGCAGCGCGATCACGCCGGGATTGTTCTGCGTTCTTGCTGGTCGGGAAATCGCACACATAGCAGCGCACATGCTTGCTCGCCAGCCCGGCCAGTATCGCATCCTCATCGACGATCGCATCGCGCGAAAAATTCAGCAGCACGCTGCCCGCCTTCATCGCCGCGACACGCTTCTCGTTGATCAGGTCGCGCGTCGCATCCAGCAGCGGCACGTGCAGCGAAACGAAATCGCTGTGCTTGAGCAGGTCTTCCACGCTGTTCGCCTTCTTCACCTGCGAAGGCAGGCTCCACGCCGCATCCACGGTGATCTCCGGATCGAAACCGATCACGTTCATGCCGAGGCCGATCGCGGCATCCGCCACCAGCCGGCCGATCGCGCCCAGACCGACGATGCCCAGCGTGCGTCCGCGCAGTTCGGTGCCCGCATAATGCTTCTTGCCTTCCTCGACCAGCTTGTGCAGCGTCGCATCGTCGCCGTGCAGGCTCGCGGTGAAATGCAGCGCGGGCACGATGTTGCGCGAGGCCAGCAGCATGCCGGTGATGACCAGTTCCTTCACCGCATTGGCATTCGCGCCCGGCGCATTGAACACCGGCACGCCGCGCTCGCTCATCTTCTTCACCGGCACGTTGTTGGTGCCCGCACCGGCGCGCGCAATGGCCAGCACCGTCTTGGGGATGTGCATCTCCAGCATGTTGTGCGAACGCACCAGGATCGCATCCGGCTCGGCGATCTCGGTGCCGGTGACATAACGTGCGGCAGGGAAACGGCTCAGGCCGACCGCGGCGATCTTGTTCAGCGTGAGTATCTGAAATGTCTTAGCCATGGCTGTTTGGCGAACTCGTTCATGAAGTCGACCAGTGCCTGCACGCCTTCCAGCGGCATCGCGTTGTAGATCGAGGCGCGCATGCCGCCCACCGAACGATGTCCCTTGAGTTGCAGCAAGCCGCGCGCATCGGCCTGCTTGAGGAAATCGCCATCCAGGTTCGCATCCTTCAGCGTGAACGGCACGTTCATGCGCGAACGGTCCGCCGTCGCCACCGGGCAATTGTAGAAACCGTTGCTGGCATCGATCGCCGCATACAGCAGTTTGGCCTTGGCGATGTTGGCCCTTTCCATCGCGCCGATGCCGCCCTTGCTCTTCAGCCATCTGGAACACCAGACCGGCGATGTAGATGCCATAGGTCGGCGGCGTGTTGTACATCGAGTCGTTGTCGGCATGGGTCTTGTAATCCAGCATGGTCGGCAGCCCGGACGGGGCATGCCCGATCAGGTCGTCGCGCACGATCACGATGGTCAGTCCCGCCGGGCCGATGTTCTTCTGCGCGCCGGCATAGATCAGGCCGAACTTCGACACATCCATCGGGACGCGACAGGATGTTGGACGACATGTCCGCCACCAGCGGCACATCGCCCGTATCCGGCATCCAGTTGAACTCGACGCCGCCTATGGTTTCGTTCGGCGTGTAATGCACATAGGCCGCATCCTTGTCCAGCTTCCAGGTATCGAATGCGGGCACGTAGCTGAATTCTTGTCCGCGTTGCTCGCCACCACGTTCACATAGCTGAATTTCTTCGCTTCGCTGATCGCCTTCTTCGACCACTCGCCGGTGTTCACGTAGTCTGCGGATAGCTTGCCGCGCAACAGGTTCATCGGGACCATGGCGAACTGCTGGCTGGCGCCGCCCTGCAGGAACAGCACCTTGTAGTTGGCCGGGATGCCCATCAACTCGCGCAGATCGGCTTCGGCCTGCGCCTGGATGCCCATGTATTCCTTGCCGCGATGCGACATCTCCATCACCGACATGCCGCTGCCGTGCCAGTCGAGCAATTCCGCCTGCGCCTGCTGCAACACTTCTTTCGGCAACACTGCCGGACCCGCGCTGAAGTTGTATATCGTCATGTCGTGTCTACTCCAAGTTATTAAAAATCCTGTAAAGCAGGAACAAGGTTCAAGGGAGCAAGGGATAAAACCGGCAGTTCTCGCGCCTTCGCCCCTTGACCCTTGCACCTTGCTCCATTACTGCTAGCTTCTTCTTCCGGCTTCGGCGATGCGGCTCAGGCCGGCCAGTTTCTCGCCCTTCTCCACATTCATCAGCGTGACGCCCTGGGTGGTGCGGCCCATCTCGCGGATTTCCTTGACGCGGGTGCGGATCAGCACGCCGCTGGTGCCGATCAGCATGATCTCGTCTTCGTGTTCACCAGCGTCGCGGCGACCACCTTGCCGTTGCGCTCGGAGGTCTGGATCGCGATCATGCCCTGTGTGCCGCGCCCGTGGCGGGTGTATTCGGCGATCGGGGTGCGCTTGCCGTAGCCGTTTTCGGTCGCGGTCAGCACGCTCTGCTGTTCGTTCTCGGCCACCAGCAGCGAGATCACCTGCTGCCCGGTTGCCAGCTTCATGCCGCGCACGCCGCGCGACGCGCGGCCGGTGGCGCGCACATCGTTCTCGTCGAAGCGCACCGCCTTGCCGCCGTTCGGAGAACAGCATCACGTCATGCTTGCCGTCGGTGAGCGCGACGCCGATCAGGTAGTCGTCTTCGTCCAGATTGATCGCGATGATGCCGCGCTTCATCGGGCGCGAGAAATCGGTCAGCGGGGTCTTCTTCACGGTGCCGTTGGAGGTGGCGAAGAAGATGATACTTGTCCTCGCCGAATTCCTTGACCGGCAGGACGGCGTTGATCTTCTCGCCCTCTTCCAGCGGCAGCAGGTTGACGATCGGCTTGCCGCGCGAGATGCGGCTGCCCTGCGGCACTTCGTAGACCTTGAGCCAGTACACGCGGCCGCGGTTGGAGAAGCACAGGATGTAGTCGTGGGTGTTGGCGATGAACAGGTTGTCGATGAAATCGTCTTCCTTGGTCGCGGTCGCCTGCTTGCCGCGTCCGCCGCGCTTCTGCGCCTTGTATTCGTCCAGCGGCTGCGACTTCATGTAGCCGCCATGCGACAGCGTGACCACCACGTCTTCCGGCGCGATCAGGTCTTCCATGCTCATGTCCTGGGTGTGGGTGATGATCTCGCTGCGGCGCTTGTCGCCGAACTGCGCTTTCACCGCGACCAGTTCGTCGTGGATGATCTGCGTCACGCGCTCCGGCTTGGCGAGGATGTCGAGCAGGTCGGCGATCTTGTCCATCACTTCGCGGTATTCGCCGACGATCTTGTCCTGCTCCAGCCCGGTCAGGCGTTGCAGGCGCAGTTCCAGGATCGCCTGCGCCTGCGCATCGGAGAGGTGGTAGCCGGCCGTCTTGCCCTTGCCGACCAGACCGAACTCGGGCAGCAGTCCTTCCGGGCGCGACGCGTCGCTGACGCGGCTGCAGCATGTCTTCCACCAGCGACGAACGCCAGCCGCGCGCCATCAGTTCGCGCTTGGCATCGGCCGGGGTCGCCGCGGCCTTGATCAGCGCGATGATCTCGTCCACATTGGACAGCGCCACCGCCAGGCCTTCCAGGATATGGCCGCGTTCGCGCGCCTTGCGCAATTCGAACATGGTGCGGCGCGTGACCACTTCGCGGCGATGGCGCAGGAACGCGTCGATCACCTGCTTGAGGTTGAGCAGCCTGGGCTGGCCGTCGACGATCGCCACCATGTTGATGCCGAAGCTGTCCTGCATCTGGGTGTCTTTGTACAGCTTGTTGAGGATCACATCGGCATTCTCGCCGCGCTTCAGCTCGATCACCGCGCGCATCCCGGACTTGTCCGATTCGTCGCGCATCTCGGAAATGCCTTCGAGGCGCTTCTCGCGCACCAGTTCGCCGATCTTGATCAGCAGGTTGGCCTTGTTCACCTGGTAGGGCAGCTCGTCGATGATGATGGCCTGGCGCTCGCCCTTGCCGATATCCTCGAAATGGGTGCGCGCGCGCATCACCACGCGGCCGCGCCCGGTGCGGTAGCCTTCCTTGACGCCGGCCAGTGCCGTAGATGAAACCGGCGGTCGGGAAATCCGGCGCCGGCACGTATTCGATCAGCTGCTCGATATCCAGATCCGGATTCTTCAGCAGCGCGAGGCAGGCATCCACCACCTCGTTCAGATTGTGCGGCGGGATGTTGGTCGCCATGCCCACCGCGATACCGGAAGAGCCGTTGACCAGCAGGTTGGGGAAGCGCGACGGGAACACCAGCGGCTCGTGCTCGGAGCCGTCGTAGTTCGGCCCGAAATCGACCGTTTCCTTGTCCAGGTCGGCCAGCAGTTCGTGGGCGATCCTCGCCATGCGGATTTCGGTGTAACGCATCGCCGCCGCGTTGTCGCCGTCCACCGAACCGAAGTTGCCCTGGCCGTCCACCAGCGGGTAGCGCAGCGAAAAGTCCTGCGCCATGCGCACGATGGTGTCGTACACCGCGGTGTCGCCGTGCGGATGGTATTTACCGATCACGTCGCCGACGATACGCGCCGACTTCTTGTAGGCCTTGTTCCAGTCGTTGGACAGCTCGTGCATGGCGAACAGCACGCGGCGGTGCACCGGCTTCAGGCCGTCGCGCACATCCGGCAGCGCGCGCCCGACGATGACGCTCATGGCGTAGTCCAGATAGGACTTGCGCATTTCTTCTTCAAGGCTGACGGGGAGTGTTTCTTTGGCGAATTGTTGTTCCATGGATGACCCGATTGTTGTTGCAAGAACGATCAGCCCGGCTGGTTGCCGGCGCGATAATCAAAGCGAACATTTTAGCACAGCGGAGCAGCCCTGAGCCACCCGGCCGACAGGTCCCGCCTATTTGGCTAAAGCCCCGAGTTTTGTTAAAGTCGCACCCTCATCAACCGATATCAGGCATCCCAGGCCATGACCAACGCCGACCCCATCGAACTGGAAAAATTCTCGCAACTGGCCCACAAATGGTGGGATCCGAACAGCGAATTCAAGCCGCTGCACGACATCAACCCGCTGCGCCTGGATTACATCGACCGCCACGCCGGCCTGGCCGGGAAGACCGTGCTGGATGTCGGCTGCGGCGGCGGCATCCTGTCGGAAAGCATGGCGGGACTGGGCGCGAACGTCACCGGCATCGACCTGTCCGACAAAGCCCTGCAGGTCGCCAGACTGCATCTGCTGGAAAGCGGCAAACAGGTCGACTACCGCAAGATCGCCGTGGAAGAATTGGCTGCCGAACAGCCCGCCCATTACGATGTGGTCACCTGCCTGGAAATGCTCGAACACGTGCCCGACCCGCAAAGCGTGATCGCGGCCTGCGCCAAGCTGGTCAAGCCGGGCGGCTGGATATTCTTCTCCACGCTGAACCGCAATCCGAAGTCCTATCTGTTCGCCGTGGTCGGCGCGGAATATATGCTGAACCTGCTGCCGCGCGGCACGCATGATTACGCCAAGTTCATCAAGCCGTCCGAACTGGCGCAGTCCTGCCGCAATGCCGGGCTGAACCTGGTCGACCTGACCGGCATGAGCTACAACCCGCTCACCAAGGTGTATTCATTGGGCAAGGATACGGACGTGAACTACATGATCGCCTGCCGCAGGGATTGAATAACCTGCTGCGCGATCAATTCGCTGTGTTGCGTGCTCGCTCGCACCTCGCCTACCAGCACGGTATGTCTCGCCGCTCGCTGCGCGGCGCCTTGCGATTTGATCTGCTCGCGACGGTTCTTCAAAGGATTTGTCGTGATTAAAGCCGTTCTGTTCGACCTCGACGGCACTTTCGCCGACACCGCGCCCGATCTCGCCGCCGCACTCAACCATACCCGCGCAACGCGCCATCTGCCGCCGCTGCCCTTGGCGGCATTGCGCCCGCAAGCCTCGCACGGTTCGCGCGGCCTGCTCAAGACCGGTTTCGGCATCGAACCGGATCACCCCGATTACGACACGCTGCGCGATATCTTTCTCGACTACTACGCAAGCAACATCTGCGTGCATAGCCAGCTGTTCGGCGACACGGCAGAACTGGTCGACACACTGGAACAGCGCGGCATCAAATGGGGCATCGTCACCAACAAACCGCACCGCTTCACCGTGCCGCTGATGCAGGCGCTGGGTTATGCCGAGCGCGCCGCCTGCCTGATCAGCGGCGACACCTGTGCCCACGCCAAACCGCATCCGGAACCGCTGCTCAAAGCCTGCCAGATTATCGGCGTGACCGCTGCCGAATGCCTCTATCTCGGCGACGACCTGCGCGACATGCAGGCCGCCAACGCCGCCGGGATGCGCGGCATCATCGCCAACTACGGCTATGTCAGCGACGACGCATCCGTCGAAAACTGGAATGCGCACGGCAGCGTAAACAAGCCCGCGGAACTTCTCGGCCTAATCCCACTCTGAACCTGCTACAATCTGCACCGCTAGTAGGTTATCAAAGCATTTCGAACCGGGGACGACTTGGCTTCGACGTGGGTTACAAAGCAGCGTAGGGCATACCGAGGACCCGCCACCTCGTAAATCAGCTGGAAAAAACTAGTCGCAAACGACGAAAAGTACGCTTTAGCAGCTTAGTCTGCTAGACCTCACACCCTGCTGTCTGTGGAGGGGCTCAAAGCCGCAAGGCTGAGATGAGTGAGGTAATTTACACAGAATCGTGCCGGTCAGGGTCACTTTGATCGGAGCTAGAAACAAGGTGACTCGTCCTTTACCAGCCCGCCGGTTGGCGTGTACGGGATCAAATCAAATAGCATGGCTAAGTATGTAGAACTGCCTGTAGAGGACTTGCGGACGCGGGTTCAATTCCCGCCGTCTCCACCAACAAATAAAAACGGTCACCCCTGCGGTGGTCGTTTTTATTTGTTGCGTCGACGCTGTGCGGGAATTGAATCCGCGTCCGGAACGGACGCGGGGCGGAGGGCGTAAAACAAACAGCACCTGCGTGCTGTTTGTAGCCCGGAGCGGCATTCGCATGCAGGCGAATGCGCGGCCTGCAAGGCCAATTCCCGCCCTACGACCCTCGCGGTGTCGTTTTCCGATTTGGTTGTCAGCAAGCCGCCCTGTCGAGACTATTTCTTCGGCTTGTAGCTGAACTTCTGGCCGCCGATGCTGGCCTCGTACATCAACCCGCCCTTCGCGACCGTGAAAATCGCCATGCCGTGGTAGTAGTTGCCCCTGGTCTTGGCGTCATGCTGGCCGCCGCTCGCGCCGGCTGAGGAACCGGTGGTCGTCGCTTGTGCTGAGACACCGGCGGTAATCGCTACCGCCGACGCCTCCGCGCCGAACTCGAAATTTCCACCGGTAAATTCGTCGAACGCGCGCTTGTCCTTGAAAAAGATGATCTGGCTGAAAGCCTGGCCGCCTAACTGAAATCCCACGGTAACCTGCGCCATCGAAGTATCGCCTACATACCTGTCACTGACGTACACCCGCCCCGTGCCATACGCCCCGCCGATTCCGATGCCACCTTTGCCGATCGTCGGAAACACCGCATAGCCGTAACTCGTACTGAAGAACTTCCCACTTTCACCTGCTGTCTGGAACACTTTGATCGTATCCGTGTAATCCTCGGCGAGCGCTTGGCCGAACGGCAGTAGCAACAGCGACAGGACGAAGAGTTTGCGTAGTAATTTGTTCATGGTTGGTCACTCCATTGATTAATGATGATAACGAACAGCCAGCATTTTGATTTTTGCATAGCTGTTAAATGATGCGCCCGAAGCGATAATTCTCGGCGCGGCGAAACAACTATTTCACTTGCCTAACCGTCCGCTTCGGTATTCGTTGTCCTGCGCGATGTAGATGAAATCACGTTTGTCATATCGCCCCTGAGCCTTGTTGTTCGATGTCATGGTCTTCGGCACAAAGGTCTTGATGCCAGCCTGCTTCGCACGCCAGTATTTCCGGGCCCTTGAAGTAGCCTCGGTCAGCGATCACTTCCAACTCCTCGCTGCCGACCGCTTCTCGGCTTGCAATGGCCATGTTGGACAGCTGCGTCCGGTCATGTCCGACGTTGGTCACTTCGTGCGCGACGATCAGGTGATGCTTGGTATCGACCGCCGTCTGCACGTTGTAGCCGACCATGCCCGTGCCACGGCCGCTGGTCGCCATCGAGCGCGCATCCGGATCGGTCAGGGACAGTTGCTCATCGGGTTGCTGCTGCAGCCGTTGCTCGATTGCCTCGAAGCTCTTGCATCTGCTTCTTGAGCTTGGCCAGCTTCTCCTGCAGATGCCGGCCGTTCTTCGCTTCAGGCTCAGCCGGCTGCGTCCGGTCTGCAGTGTCCAGCGCGTTCAGGTAGCGCTCGATGCTCTCGTCGATCTGCTGCATCCGCTGTTCAAGCTTGTGCGGGGTGAAGTTCTTGTCGCGGTTATTGACCGCCTTGAACTTGCTGCCGTCGATGGCCACGATGGCCTGGGTGAACAGCTTCAGCTGACGGCACATCAAGACGAACGGGCGACAGACATTGCGGATGCCTTTGCCGTTGTCGCGGCGGAAGTCGGCGATGGTCTTGAAGTCGGCGCCAGTCGCCCGGTGAGCCACATCAGCTCGACGTTGCGCTGCGCTTCACGCTCCAGGCGCCGACTCGACTGGATGCGATTCAGGTAGCCGTAGATGTAGATCTTCAGCAGCACCGCCGGATGGTAGCCGGGCCGTCCGGTGGTCGCGGGCTCTGCACCGTCGAAGCCCAGCTCGGCCAGATCCAGTTCATCGACAAACACATCGACGACCCGAACCGGGTTGTCTTCGCCGATGTAGTCGTCGAGACACTCCGGCAGCAACGTGATCTGGCTCCGGCTTTCGCCCTCGATGAATCGCTTCATCGCTTCGCCTCCACCAAGCATTCATGGTGGTATTAACGCATGATGGGCTTTCCGCGATTACAGCATGGATGCGTTTTCACACAGCCTCGACACATAAGAGACATTAAGGGTTGAGAATAGCGGACGTTCACAGTTGAGTGTAGTGCTGGAATCCGGTTGCGAAGCCATTATTTGTGAGTTGAGTCATTCGCGCGCCTACTCCATAACTGAATCGCAAGAAAACAGACCATGAAGAGATTGCCCGCGAGCACTATGCCGTTTATAGCCGACGGTCGATGAATAAGATGGCCAGTCTCAAAGGGTATATAGAGTCCGCCTGATAGTGCTCCCAGCCATTCGCCCCATGCAAGATCGTTCCAGAGCCCGTAGCTTTCTGACAGGCGCACAAGAATGTAGGCAAAAGCAAGGATCACCAGCGAATGCATATTGGCATTTGGGACGAGTTCGGCATAATGCAAAAGGATCGACGGATAGTGAGTATTGGGATTCAAACCAAACCGACCGATCAACTCAATCGCGAGATGTCGGACATCGTGATGCATCAGGTCAAGCACACCGACTATGGCAGCAAACGCAGCAATGCCCTTGATAGCCTCAAAGACGGCTATTGCGCGCAGCGTACGCTGTTTTGCGACGGGATGCGTTCCTTTAAACGCGCTTTTCAAATCTGTATCGGTCATTGGTCAGAAGCTCGGTCGGCATGGACATTTCGTCTACGGCTATTCACTGCTTATCTTGGTTTTAGGCACAAATATCTATGCCAAATAACTAAGACACGTAATGATTAAGACTGTTCTGAACATCTTCTATTGGCATACAACGGCACGTCACGTTACCAAATTATTCGAGGACTCAGATTTTCACTTATCAACACTTAACAATACGCGGCTGTCTAAACAAATCTTTATCTTTACAGGAAGCGGCTTTGGTGTCGTAAAGATGATATTACCGAAACCTACTACGAATTTGATACGCACAGATTTGCAATAAAGTCCTACAAGCATTACCAGCAGCAAACCGACCCCAAAGCTTTTTTGCGGATTATGCTTGCACCACACGGAGAGTCAGGGGACATCACTCCATTTTTCTAACTTTTCTGCAGCGTGACGTGAATTAAATTGAATGGCAACTGCGACATT